>NZ_JBSHMC010000001.1:540312-2839171 GCF_053644975.1 Allobosea sp. NPDC055353
TTTTTTTTTGGTTCTGGGGGGCTGGTTTTTTTTTATAAGACACACAACCCCTCCCCGCGAGACGGCGGGCGGGGGGGGCGCGCCCGCCGCGCGTGGGGCCCCCCCGGGGCGGGCCCCGCCCGCCCGGCGGGCACGGCCCTGTCGTAGCTTAGGGCTTAACCGTCACAGGCGTCATGCTGTAGCCGCGGCCGGCCATGCAGCCGACCATGATCCGGCTGAGCGCTTGATTCCGCTGACCTTCGAGCATGCCGGCTTCCATTGCATCGGCGAGGCTTCGGCCGGAATAGATCGGGGCCGCCATGGCCTGCGCCTTGGCGACCTCGCCCTTGCAGATGGCATCATCCTGCTGGAACTGCGCGGCCGCACCGGCATCGCTACGTCCGTCGTAACGGTCGAAGCGCATGATGGTGCGAGAGGTACAGGCGCTGACGGCATTGGCCAGCATGATGGCGATGACGAGGGAAGACCAGCGACGGCGGCCGGGATGTCGAGCGAGAGCAGGAGAGAACACGGAAGCGAGCTCCTTGGAAATATCGGGATCAATGATCGTCGCGGCGCCAGATCGCTGGCTTGGCGAGCGGGCGGGAGGCCTTCATCTGCGGCGGCGCTCGGTTGAACCCGCGCGAAGCCATTGGCTTGATCCCGAGATGGCGGGCTTCGCGACGCTTGGCTTCGGCGATTGCGGCCAGGTCGCGAGCGGTCTTGGCACCTGGTGCGCGATGACAGCAGTCACGGCCGAGAACACGACCATCGTCGATCGAAAGCTCGCGCGTCTTGTCGAGGATGAGAGCTTCCGCGATGACATGGTCGAACTCGACGACCTTGCCGGAGACGTTGAGCCCGCAGCCTTCGCAGCGGATGCAGCCGCGCGTGTCCATGGCGCGCTTGAGCATGGCGACCTTCTGGCTGCGGGTGAACTCGCGACGCCCAGCCATCAAGCCGCCTCCATCTGACCGTGGGCGGCAACCTGCGTCACGATCCGGTCGAGCTCATCATTGAAGGTTACGACGGCGGCGCTGAGCTCGGCGATGAAGCTCTCGTCGCGATGAGTGCGCGTGATCATGATCGGCAAACCCGGCCAATAGATCGCGAGATCGAGCCACTCGCGCTCGGCGATCCAGAGCTGCCCCTGGCACTGCGCCTTGTGCTCGGGCGGGAACTCGCCCTTGAGCAGAGCTTCGATCAGGAGATGTGGTAGCTTGGTCTTGATCTCGAGCAGGCCGTCTTGCCCGATCAGCGCGTCAGGTGAAGCGCCAGCGCGCCCCCGGCGCAAGAATCCGACGCTCTCGCAGTCCAGCCCGGTGACGAAGCTGTAGGCTCTGCGGGCTTCCTCCTCCATCAGCTTGCCGCGTTCCATATGCGCTGAGGTGAAGCTCTCCATCACCTCACCGGTCAGGCGTTCGCCGGCGAGCTTGTAGAGGTAGGTCTGCCGGGTTCGGCTCTCAGCGCCACCTCGGCCCTTGGTTAGGATCGAGGCGAACTCGGATGCGGTTGGGATGCCTAGGCGCGCTTGCGCCCATTCCGGTGAGCCTTGGGTGCAGTTGATAATCTCGAGCATGGTCAGGCCCGTCCCTTCCTGGCGTTGAGCATCACCAGCGCCTGCCGGAAGCGGCGTGCTGGTAGTTCGGCAAAGGCTTTGATCTTGAAGAAGCGCAGCAAGGCGTCCGCTTCGGCTCCGACCTCGTCGATCAGACCAAGCAGTTCGCGAACCTGCTGACGGGTGATGGTCTGGCCGGTTCCAGCGGTCTTGCCGTCATCGTCATCGGCGGCAGCGAGACCGAGCGCCGCCTTCAGCGTCATCCGCTGCAGATAGGTCAGCGTCGAGCCGATCGCCTGGATCGCGTTCTTCTCACCGCTATGATCGGCTGCGGCCGAGAGGCTGTTGTCTTCACTGTAACCCTCGCGATGCGAGATCACGCAAGCGATGGTCACCTTGTCGCCGTCGCTGTTCGAGCGGAAGCGATAGGCCAACCCGTGTCGTGCCAGGATCGGTCCGATTGTGCGGGCGATCTCGGCCAGATCCTCATGCCGATAGTGTTTGGTGCCGATGCTGGCGATTTGGGTCTTGGCAATCACCGGGAGCTCGGCCTTGGCTGCCGCGAGCGCTGCCTCAAAGGCGCAGCGCGCATCATCCGCACGGCTACGTTCATGCAGACCGATCAAATGTGCCAGGACGTGTTCGTCGACACCGCGGTCGAGCGCGGAGCTCAATAGGCTCAACGGGGTGATCGCAGGGGCAGGGCGCAACTCGGTCAGTCGAACACCTGCGGAGGAGCGCCGATGGCGCGCTGTGCTCGTCATAGCCTGGCCCTCGCGGTGTGGCGATCGCGGGATACGGTGCGCGCCACGCCGAACCACCAGGTTCGGTAGGATTGGGCGAGATCGGCTGGGCTGAGACGAGCGGTTGAGGGCAGGGGCTCAACCGTTATCTCGCTCGGCGGCGACTGTGGGGTCACAAGGAAACGGGGTGGCAATGTGGAGATCATGGCCATTCCTCAGTGAAGCTGGCGATAGCCGGAGGTGATCGGGGAGGCTGCGTGCGGCGAAGCGGCCACGAAGCCCGTGTGATGGGGAGACGGCCCGGCATGGCGTTCTGGTACGAGCGCCTGCACCCGCTGGAAGGCCGCCAGCTCAGCTCGAGCCTCGGCCCATCCGCGCTTGAGGTATTGCGAGAGCAACCGGCGTCGTTGCGCCTGGTTTTGCGCAGCAGAAAACTCTGGCCCTGCTTGCCGCATGGCGTAGCGCAGGATGCCGGGCTTGTAGAAAATGAGCTTGCGCTCGAACTCCAGGATCAGAGTCATCATCGTCCTCCAGCGACGAAAATCGTCGGTAACGGACGGTTCCCTTCCTATGGGGCTATCAGTCAACTGGAAAGGTCGACACTCGACGAAAAACGCTGATCAAGCTATGTCGGAGGCATGATCACACCAGCCCAGTGTCGCGCTGCCCGTGCGCTCCTCGATTGGAGCCAGCAAGACCTCGCCAAGGCCGCTCATCTTGGCCTCTCAACCATCCGCGACTTCGAGAAAAGCAGGCGCGTGCCAACACATAACAACCTGCGCGGGATCAAACTCGCGCTGGAGGAGGCGGGTGTCGAGATCGGAGCAGAGAGGTCGAGCGTCGCGATGAAAAGCGAACGCTGACGCGGAATCCAGAGAGCGGATCTTCGAGTTTGGCCTTTGTTGAGTGGTCCGACGAAAGTGCGCACGGGGCGCTAGTCAAGCGTCGGCGCGCGCTCTGCCAACTCCAGAAACACGTACAGTGCGGCAAGCCAAAGGATCGTGAGCGTCATCACACCTACCGATATGTTGGTATGGCATTAGGAAAGCATTAATCAGACCATGCTGCTACCTATAGGTTCGTCCAATCGCGGCTCAGAAATTGTCCCGAGATGCCAAACAGCATTTCGGGTGACCCACGTTGAGGCGACCAAGGATCAGATTGAGACAGATGCTCCGGCAACGGCTTGGCGACAAGCCGATGCGGACCGTGTTTCTTCTGTCCGCGCTTGTACTAGAGGCAGCATGGGTCATGACGCTCTGCGTTGGAGCGCTCAAGCTCTACGAATGGGCCACCTGATCGATCCAGCGGAGACGACAGACCGGCGTGTTGCCGATATCGTCCGGGTGTCGTAGTGCTCCTGTGCCGAGGCCGGCCCGAGATCTCGCGATCGTAGCGGAAGTCCGCGCTCTCATGCATGAAGCGCGGCAGGAACTGCGCCAGCCGGCGCGGCTGATCTAGGCCGAACAGCGCGCCGTAGCGATCGAACGCGATGACCGCGGAATGGACATTGGCGGGATTCGGCGCGCGCTTCGCCGCCCGCTGGATGGTCTCACGCCTGCTCGCCGTCGATGTTTCCGAATGTGAAAAAATGTTGCGACAGAGCTCTGCTTATGTTCCGCTACGTTATTCAAAGGCCGGGAGGCGTGCTGTGCTGTTGAGTAGCCGTAATGCCGGGGTGTGGATGCGCACCGGGATTGTCATCGCGCTGGCGGTCATTATTGCGCTGCCGATGATTATATCGCTGTGATCAGCCGGTCCTTCCATTCCGACGAACCCACGCCTGCCGGCAGCGGCCCAAACTTCGACGCCGCCATAGAAGCGGTACCGCAATGGTTGCTGACGTTGATCAATCTCGCCGGAGCACTCACGATTGCGCTGATGTGGAAGTGAAAAAGCCACCCGGAAGCGGCAATGTGGGGCTCTGAAAAGGCAGGTTTGATTTTGGCGCGGATCGAACGGATTGATTGACTTGACGCTGAGGAATAGCGCTCGATCTGGGTGTCGGTCATGTCGGCCGAACTGCGCCTGCCTGCCGCCGCCCCGCTGCACCTACCTCAGCAGCCGGCGGCTACGGCTCTGAATTCAACACCTAAGAAATCAGAAGATGAGCGTCTTGAATGTCTCTATGTCGAGCTAACGGTTGAGTTGGGGTTGATCCGGCCAAAGAAGACGAGCCCAAAGTAAATTTTCAAATCATCCAATTCAGAAGCACAAAAGTCGTCGCAGACGCGACCCAGGCGACGGCAAGGAGAGAGCGACGCTTGATCCGCTCGAGCATCTCAGGGATTTCGTAGGAGAGGTCGTCCATCCGAAGGTTCCCTTTTGGAAGCTCAAGAACAGTGGTTAGCAATCTGCGCTCAAGCAAAAGCAACCAAACGACTCAATCATCAGCATACCGTTAGCGCAGAGAATGTTAACGCAGCGTAAGAATTCAGTTGGAGATTCATTCGCGCCACTGCGTCGCAAGAGCGACGAGGGCGATGGTGGCGAGAAAGTTTACGGCGAGCCTGTCGTATCGGGTGGCGATGCGGTTCCCTTTTTTGAGTTTGCCGAACATGCGCTCGATGACATTTCGATGCCGATAGGCCGTGCGACGCTGCCAGACACCGCGATGCGCCCGCGGATATAACGATTATAGATCGTCTTCGCCGGGCCGTATTGGGCCGGCACGTTACGCCAGCACGCCCCTATCTTCAGGATGTGGATGATGTCGCTGATCGCGCGCCGGTCGTCGACGCGGGGCCGGCCCGGCTGGTTGTGAGCTAAATGGGGTCCAAGACGCGCCCAGGCATCGCCCGACAACCAATAGAGATCAGGCATGCCGTCCCCATGCCCCCGCGACCACACCAGCAGAGAATCTCTCAATCTTGACAATGTTTTGGTTGCGCGCCCTACCTAACGTATATCCCTGAAGATCAGCGCCGTATTAAGGCCGCCGAACGCGAAGGAGTTGGACATGGCGATCGGTATTGGCATCACACGGCCCTGATTAGGGATGCAGTCGATATCGCATTCAGGGTCAGGTACATCGAAGTTGGCTGTTGGCGGAGCTACGCCCATCTCGATTGCCATGATTGTCGCGATCGCTTCGAAGGCACCGGCGGCGCCAAGCGCATGGCCGGTCACGCCTTTGATAGAGGATGTCGGGGGGACGAGCCGATCCCCGAACAGGCGCTTCAGCGCCCGCGCCTCGGTGCGGTCATTCGCACGGGTACCGGTACCGTGGGCATTGATATAGGCAATTTGGCTAGCTTGGATCCCCGCGTCGGCCAGCGCAAGGGACATGGCGCGCGTCATGCCATTGAGATTGGGCGCGACAATATCGCCTGCATCGGCGCTGAAGCCGAAGCCAGCGACCTCAATCGTAGGATTGAGCCCGCGGGCGCGGGCATGTGTCTCTGTCTCCAACACGATGATACCGGCGCCTTCGCCGAGCATGAGGCCGTCGCGACCGAGGGCAAACGGCCGGCAGGCGGTGCGCGACATGATTTTCATAGCGTCCCAAGCGTGCAGGGTCCCTGCCGAGAGGGGGGCTTCCGTACCCCCCGCAATGACAATATCGACAAGGCCCGTGCGCAGGAATTGCATGGCGGTGCCGATAGCGTGGCTGGACGAGGCGCAGGCGCTTGACGTCACAAAGCAGGGGCCGGTTGCGCCCGATGTCATCGATACCCAGCTGGCGGAAGAACTCACCATCACCTTGGCCACGGTCATCGGGTGCGGTCGCTTGTTCTGGGTAAGGAGCCGGGCATACTGCTCATCGGTGCTGCATTGCCCACCGGCGGAATTCCCGAGGATGACGCCAACGCGCTCGGGGTGCGGCAAGCCGGTGCCGAGGCCGGCGCTTGTCAGGGCCTGGCGCGCCGCTGCGACGGCGAACAGCGCGTTGCGGTCACAAGCCGATGGAGAAAGGCCCAGCCCTTCCATGAAGCTTTCGTCTTGGACGTCCGCGACGCGAATGCCCTTGCCTGGCAAGGCCGAGGCTTCCCTGAAATTTCCGCTTCCGGTTAGCAGAGTCCCCCAGAAGCTGCCGGTGTCATTGCCGATCGGGGAGGCGATGCCGAGGCCTGAAACGACGATACGCGTCATGCCGCCTGCTTATTTGCCAGCAGCTTTAGGACTTCGTTGTAAAGCTCGCCGATTGTCTTCACGTCGTTGATGTTGTTATTGGCATTGTAGTCGATCTCGATGTCGAAATGATCTTCGAGTTTGAATATCATCTCGACGAAATCATAAGAGTTGAAGCCGGTGTCCTCCAGCAAGGTCTCCGGTCCCCACGTCGCGCTCGTGATTTTTCCGGAATCGCGCGATGAATTTTGATCGATAACCTGCTTCAGCATCCCTATCAAAAAATCGAGCGTGAGCCTGGGTGTCTCGCCTGTCATGGCTGAACGGTCTCCTCATCGGGCATGAGCTGCCGCACCCTTGCTTAGCTTTGCCGAGACCGTAAACCAACTCATAGCGATGCCGGCCGCTTGACGACAATATCGTCGTCTCTGCTCCATATGACATCTCCGGTTTCATGAATCACCTGATCTCGGTGCCCACGGAAACCGGCAGCGGGCCAAAGTTTCAGAGTATAGCCGGCAAGCGGGTGGACCGGCGCGCAGGCGCTTATGGCAGGGCAGGCTCAGGGCCGAGATAGCTGAGTTCCGCCTGGCCGAGCGCTATCCGCCCTTCGATCGCACCTTCCTCGGTGCGAACGTGGAATTCCACGGGGTTTTCCGGTTTCGTGACGGAGAAGGTGAAATGGGCCGCAAAAATCCCTTCCTTGCGCGGCCGCAGCCGTGCCTCGCCTAGAGCATTCGGCCCGTATGCCGACATCTTGAGCGGCAACCCGACGGCCTCCTTGGTGAAGCCGAGGGTCAGTTTGGCTCGCCACCTGCCCTCGGCGAGGTGGAAATAGGGACCGTAGTACAGGATGCGTGATCCGCCGGTGGCGTCGGTCACGAGCGGAGCCTCTTCGTTCGGCCGGTCCCCCGCGAAGAAGACGCGGTGCGGCCAGATCGACTTCAGGGGAATGCTGGCGTCACGCAGATGCGCGATGCCATTCTCCAGGACGAGCGTGACGATGCCTTCCTCTGCTTCGGTCAGAGAGGAGGCCGGCGCGGAGCTGGTCGGTATCGGACCCGCGGATGCCAAAACGCCTGCAAAATTGGCAGGCAGGGGCCAATCGATGTGGCTGGCGATGAGCTGCGTCGCCAGTTCGGCCGAAGGTAGCCCGGCAGCGCTGAGGAAGAGCGCCCGCTGCTGCGGTTGGCAGTCACCGATCATGGCGACGCTGGCGCCGACCGTCCGCACGGCGTCGAGCAGTTTCGGCTGCCGCTGGCGCTGAAAGCTGACGGCTTCCAGGCTGTCGGCGGTGAAGACGATGAGGCGCGTTTGCGGCCGCCGCGCCGCTTCGCGCAGTGAGCGTGAAGGGAATTGCGAACAGATGATCTCGTTGGCGTCCGGATCGTCTTCGAACACATCGCCGCGATCGATCCAGCGCAGTTTTGCTGTGGGCCGGGCTGCCTTCGCCAGCCGGCGCATGACATCGAAGCCCCAGGCGGAGAATGCGCTCGGGACGCCGAGAACGATGACGGTCATATCGGGAAACTCACCGGGAGACGGAGCGCGCCGCTTGTCGATTCACAAGGTCGCATAAATCGAACAGGCAAGGTCGAGATCGTAGAAGACGCGGCCGCGCCCCTGCTTCAGAACCAATGCGGAGCTGCAAAATTCCTTGGCGAACTCCATGGAATGGATCGCCATCAGCATGGCCCGGCTCTTTCGCTTGACGAGGAGTTCGTCGTGGCAGCGTTGCTGGAAGCGTCGATCGCCGACCAGGATGACCTCGTCGATGAGGTAGCATTCGAAGTCGATCGCCAGCGAGAGAGCGAAAGCCAGGCGCGCCCTCATCCCGTCCGAATAGAAGCGGACCTGGGTGAAGAGCTGGCTGCCAAGTTCGGTGAAATCGGCGACGTATTCGATGGTGTCTTTGAGGGGCGCGCCGTAAAGCGCGGAGATGAAGCGGCAGGCGTCGTAGCCGGTCATCTGTCCTTCGAAACCGCCCCCGATGGCCAGCGGCCACGACATGTTCAAGCCGCGATGGATCGTGCCATGGGTCGGCCGCTCGACACCCGCGAGGATCTTGATCAGCGTCGACTTGCCGGCGCCGTTGCGGCCCAAGATCGCCATCCGCTCGCCGACGCCGACGTTGAACGATATGCCGTCCAGCACGCGCCGGGGGCCGTGTTCGGTATGAAATTCCTTGACGATGTTGTCGGCGCGCACTGCGCGCTCGATGCGTGCCTGCGGGGCGGCATCGGGCCGAGACGGAGCGGCGGTGGGCGGCATCGCCTCAATCCTCGCGCTGGCGGAGGTAATTGCCCAGCGAGCGTCCAATCGAATAGACTGAAAAGCTGAGCAGGAAAACGATGCCGATCCAGAGCAGGCGTTTCGGCTGGCTCGGGTAGTCGGCGGCGTGCGGTTCCACGACGCGTTCGAGATAGAGTTGCTGGCGCTGGGATTCGATGCGGGCATTTTCGAGGGAGACGAGAGCAGAGGCCAGCGTCCGGTCCGCGAATTCGCGCTCGAGAACCAGGCGTTCGTAATCCGCGATGATCGGGGCCAAGGCCTGAGCCGAGCCGCCGATCTGCCGCTTCTCCTCGATGATCTGCTGTTCAATTGCCTGGATGCGATTGCGAAGATTCGCGATCTGTGGCCCCTGAGGCGAATTCCGTTGCGCTTCGGCGAGTTGGGCGTTGAGCTGCGCGACCTCGAAAGAAAGCTTTCCGATCGTCTCCAGGAGGTTCTGGGAGGATTTCGCCGGATCGACCGTTCCGGCTTTCATCCGAAAGGCTGTAAGTTCCTCACGCCTGTCGAAGGCGCGGGCTTTGGCTATTTCCACTTCGCGTTCGGCGGCGCTTATCGTGTCGGTTCGGGCGCGCTCGTTCAGCCGGTTGATCAGCGCCTCCGCCCCTTCGAGGAGGACCTGAGCCATCTTCACGGAATCGTCGGGCCTGAAACTCTGTACCATCAAGGTGCTGATGCCGGTGCTGCTGTCCGGCTTGATCGAAACGAAATCCAGATAGCGGTCGAAGAGCTTTTCCCGCAGGTCCCTGGAGAGCCATCCGGGGAAGCGCCAGAACGGGTCGCCTTCCGGTCTTGACAGAATGGCGCGCAGATCCGCCTTCTGCACGAGCAGTTCGACGGCGTCGCGAGACTGTACGAACTGATGGACGGCACTGGCCTCGTCGGGCGCGCGCTCCGTTCCCGTCGCCGGCATCATACCTGCCAACTGACCGAGGCCCGACCGGCTGGGGCTTCGAACCACGAACTGCGCCTCGGACGTGTAGCGGTCCGCTACGATCAATCCGAAATAGAGAACGGCCAGAAGGCATGGCAGGGCAAATGTGACGAGGATCAGCGCATGCCGGCGCAGTGCGACCAGCCAGCCCGGTAGAGGCTTCCGCAAAGGCAAGTCGACACCGGTTTCGTTGACTCGCAGGGGAACGAGTTCAACATAATCGGTGACATTTTCCTCTATTATACCTTGGGACATCGTCGTCTTCTGATCTCGACACTTGGATGCTAGATAGCAGGCTGGCCACTCGATAGGAATGGCGAACCGGGAGTTGCCGCGGCCATGGGTATATATGTGCGATGAGTTCACCTTCGAGAATCGTCCAGGATGATATGGTACCGGCATGAGGCAGCGCTTTGAGAAGCTCTCTCGCCGGTTGCGCCCGGTCGTCCATGTAGCGCGGCCGCTCGCCGCCAAACGCTTTCGCCTGCCGCTGCCCGGAGCGGCTGACGACCTGGAGACGGTGCCGGATGCCGCGCCGCGACCCCGCCGCATCATTCGCCTCAGTTGGAGCCACGCCGCGTTTCTGTTGCTTGTCGCGTTGCCGACGCTGGTCTCGGCGCTTTATTTCGGCCTGATCGCCACGGATCGGTTTGTGTCCGAATCCACATTTGTGGTTCGCTCGGCCAAGGCGCCTTTGTCCGGCGGGCTCGGTGGGCTCTTGCAGATCGTTGGCATCACCCGGTCACAGGACGACAGCTATTCCGTGCAGGAATATCTTCTGTCGCGTGACGCGGTGACTGCGCTCTCGCAACGCTTGCCGTTGCGAGAGATGTTCAACCGCCCGGGCGCGGATTTTGTCGCACGATATCCCAATCTGATTCGCGGACCCAGCGAGGAAGAACTGTTCCAATACTACAAGTCGCGCGTGGCCGTCGTCCACGGCGCGACGACCGGTCTGACGGCCCTGAGCGTGGAGACATTTCGCCCTGAAGATTCGGTCGAGATCAACCGGACGTTGCTCGGCTTGGGTGAAGCGGTGGTCAATCGGATGAACGAACGGATTCGCGCCGATGCCATCCGCTTCGCGGAGACGGAGGTCAAGCGGGGCGAGGAACGACTGGTCGAGACTCAGATCGCGATTACGGAATTCCGGAATCGCGAGTTGATGTTCGACCCGTCGCAAAATTCGCTCTTCGTTGCCGAGCTCATCGGCCGCCTGTCGAGCGAGCTCGCCGCCGTGACGGCGCAACTCAGGGAAATCGAGGCTTCGTCCCCGAATTCTCCTCAGATTTCCGGCCTGCAACGCCGGATAGGAGCTCTCGAAGGTCAGATCACGCTGGAGCGCCGGCGCGTGTCCAATGCTTCGGACGGCTTGGCGGAGAAGGTCGCCGGCTATGAAAGGCTCAACCTTCAGCGTGAATTTGCGGTCAAGGCTCTCGCTTCCGCCATGAGCAGCCTCGAAGTCGCTCGAAACGAGGCGCGTCGCCAGCAGCTCTATCTCGAGCGGGTGGTGGAACCCCATATCGCCGACTTCGCCGAGCGGCCGCGTCGGTTGCGAGGCGTGTTGTTGACCTTCGCCGGGAGCTTGCTCCTGTTCTTCGTGGGCTGGCTGCTCTTCGCCGGTGTTCGCGAGCACGCGATCAAGATGAAATAGGCTGCGGGTTTGCCGCACGGGGGCGGCTGGGCGCGGCGTCTGGCCCCCTGCAGGTATCCAGCATTCGTCGGTAGGGACACTGCGTCCGATGCGGGCGGCCGACACTCGGCCGGTTCCTTGGCATTTTAGTAATCATGTTTACCGAAGTCGCGGCCTTCGTAACCGGTCGGCGATGCGAGGAGACCACACTCCTCGGCGAACGGCCCCCCGTCGCCCTGGCTTGGTTTTCAAATCGGGCGATCAATGGTAGTCGGCGGGGAGTGTAGGAGATGGGATCGGTGTGGGTTGGGATAGTCGCGATTTTGTCCGCCATGGCGCTGGCGGGTTGTTCTAATTTGCCCGCCAGTGGTCCGTCCACCGCCGATATCGTCTCCCCGCAGGGGGAGGACGTAAACCCCGGTTTCGAGCTGGTCGATCTGGCGCCGACTTCGCTGGTCGCGATCAATGGCCGCTCGGATCACAGTTTCAGCGGAAGCTTTGGCGACCGGAGCGGAGCGACCGAGACCCGCATTGGAATCGGCGACTTTCTCGCGGTGACGATTTGGGAAGCCGGCGCCGGCGGCCTCTTCTCCGCGCCGCTGACGACAGATCGCTTCACGCCTGGATCGCGTACGGCGACGATTCCCGAACAGGCCGTCGCCCGTGACGGTACGATTTCCGTGCCCTATGCCGGGCGCGTCAGCGTGGCCGGCAAGACGAGCGCTCAGGTTGAGGCCGCGATCCAGGAACGGCTTGCCGGCAAGGCGATCCAGCCGCAGGTTCTGGTGACGCTGAGCCGGGCGATCAGCAGCTCGGTCGCCGTCACTGGCGAGGTGGCATCGGGCGGCCGCATTCCTCTGTCCAACAAGGGCGACCGTGTCCTCGAGGTGATCGCTGCCGCCGGCGGTATCCGCGCGCCCGTCAACGAGACGGAAGTCCGGTTGACGCGCGGCTCGCGCACACTCGCGGTGCCGATGATCACGATTGTCAACAACCCGCGGGAGAACATCTACCTGCGCGGCGGCGATACGTTGACGCTGGTGCGCAACCCGCAGACTTTCATCGCGGCCGGTGCAACCGGTCAGAATACCGAGATTCCTTTCAACGCCGACGCCATGAACCTGGCGCAGGCAATCGCGAAGGCAGGCGGTCTGCTCGACTTCCGGGCGGACCCGCAGGGCGTGTTCCTGTACCGGTTCGAAAACGCAGAGACGCTGCGGCGGATCAAGCCGGATAGTCCGCTTCTCGGCCAGGGCCGCCGCCTGATTCCGGTCGTCTATCGCGTGAATCTGCGGGATCCCAACGGGCTCTTCGTGGCGCAGGGGTTGCGGATGCAGCGGGGCGATATCCTCTACGTCTCGAACGCACCTCTGACCGATGTTCAGAAGGCCTTCTCCATCTTCCAGAGCCTGACCTCGCCCATCGTGCAGGGGACCAGCGTCGCCGCCAGGTTCTCATAGGCGAGACGAGGCGAAACATACGAGCGTCGCCACTGCGCGACGCTCGTCGAAGACAGCGCGGTGTTTGGACGAAGAAGCGGAACGTGAACCAGCTCCAGAGGCTCGAGGAGGAGGCGGTATTCCTGCTGCGGGAGACGGCCGCCCTGTTTCGGAACCCGGTCATGCTCTATTCGATAGGCAAGGATTCGACGGTCCTCGCCCATCTGGCTGCCAAGGCGTTCTGGCCCGCGAAGCCACCGTTTCCGCTGCTCCACATCGATACGACATGGAAGTTCCGCGAGATGATCGCGTTTCGCGATCGGTTCGCCGCGGCCTTGGGTTTCGACCTGAGGGTGCACATCAATCGGGACGGGATCGCGCGCGACGTCACGCCGTTTTCCGTCGACGCGAATACCTATACGCGCATCATGAAGACCGATGCACTCAAGCAGGCGATGGAGCAGGGCGGTTTCGACGCGGCGATCGGCGGTGCCCGGCGTGACGAGGAGAAGAGCCGCGCGAAGGAGCGCATGTTCTCATTGCGCAGCCCGCAGCATGGCTGGGAGCCACGCAGCCAACGCCCGGAATTCTGGCGGCTGGCGAATCCGCATCTGCGCCCCGGCGAAACCATGCGGGTCTTTCCGCTGTCGAACTGGAGCGAGCGCGACATCTGGCGTTACACGCTCGCCGAAGGCCTTCCGATCGTACCGCTTTATCTGGCGCGCTCGCGCCCCGTGGTGCGGCGGGGCGGCTCGTTGATCGTGGTGGATGACCAGCGCCTGCCGTTGGAGCCGGACGAGATCCCCGAGATGCGATCCGTCCGCTTCCGCTCTCTCGGCTGCTATCCGCTCTGTGGAGCCGTCGAATCGCCGGCCGCGACTGTCGCCGAGGTGGTCGCGGAGCTGGACGCGGCCACGACCTCCGAGCGACAGGGCCGGCTGATCGACGGCGCGGGTGCCGCCTCGATGGAAGCCAAGAAGCGGGAGGGCTATTTTTGAACCCCGTTTCCGCGGCCTACCACGCCGTCTTCGGTGAGACCGAACACGGTTTGCCCACCGCCCGCCCGCCGGCGCTGCGCATTCTGGCCTGCGGCGCGGTCGATGATGGCAAGTCGACCCTGATCGGGCGCCTGCTATACGAAGCGGGTGCCGTTCCCGACGATCAGAGCGTGGCTCTTGTGGCGGATTCCCGCCGCTACGGTGCCGCCGATGGCGAGATCGACTTCGCCCTGCTGACGGATGGCCTGGAAGCCGAGCGCGAGCGCAGCATCACGATCGACGTCGCCTATCGCTACATGTCGACCGCGAGGCGCGATTTCATCATCGCCGACACGCCCGGCCACGAGCAATATACCGCCAACATGGCTACCGGAGCCTCCCAATGCGAGGTCGCGATCATCCTGGTCGATGCCGTTCGCGGCCTCCGGCCGCAGACCTTCAGGCATGCTGCGATCTGCAGCATTCTCGGCATCCGGCACGTCGTCCTGGCCGTCAACAAGATGGACGGCGTCGGCTTCTCGCAAGAGCGCCTGGGCCAGATCGTCGAGGCGTTCGCTCCGGCAGCGAGGCATCTGCAGCTCGATATGGTCGCGATTCCGATATCCGCCCGCCGCGGCGACAATGTCGTGAGCATCAGTGCCGCGATGCCCTGGTACCAGGGCGTCACGCTCCTGCAGTATCTCGAACAGCTCGAGGTCCCCCAGAGCGAGGGCGAAGCGAGCCTGCGCCTGCCGATCCAGGGCATGAGCCGTACGCCGGAGGGCGAGCGGCTCTATACCGGCACGATCGCGGCGGGGGGGCTGTCCCTGGGCGACCGCGTCAAGGTTGCCGTCGGTGGCGCCGAGGCTGTCATCCAGCGCCTGATCGGCAGCGAAGGCCCTGTCGAGCGCGCCGAAGCGGGAACGGCCGTGGCCGTGACCCTGACGCCGGAGATCGATCTCGGCCGTGGCGACCTCCTCTGGTCCGGACCGGGCGCCCCCGCTTGCTCCAGTCATTTTTCGGCCCATGTGGTCTGGTTCGCCGAGCAGTCCCTGTTCGCCGGGCGGGATTACGAGTTGCGTCTTGGAACCGTGACGAGTCCGGTGACGGTGACCGCGATCCGGGGCAAGCTCGACATCATCGGCGGAGCTCGCATCGCGGCCACCGAGATCACGCGCGACGAGATCGCGATCTGCCACCTGGCGACGCCCGGGATGATCGCCTTCGACAGCTATGCCCAATGCCCGGCCACCGGCGGGTTCCTGCTGATCAACCGGGCGACGGGCGAGACCGTCGCGGCAGGCATGGTGCGCAACGCCCTCGACCGCGGCAGCAACCTCTTTGCGCAGGCTCTGACGATCGATCGCAAGGCGCGCGAGGATCTGCTCGGGCAGAAGGGTGCGGTGCTCTGGTTCACCGGCCTGTCCGGGGCGGGGAAATCGACCATTGCGGACGGTCTGGAACGCAGGCTGCATGCGAAGCGCAAGCTGACAATCCTGCTCGACGGCGACAATGTCCGCCTCGGGCTCAACCGCGATCTCGGCTTCACCGAGGGCGACCGTGTCGAGAACTTGCGCCGGGTCGCAGAAGTCGCGCGTTTGATGGTGGATGCGGGGCTGATCGTGCTGTGCAGCTTCATCTCGCCCTTCGCAGCCGATCGCGCCATGGTGCGCGAGCGTCTGGCCGGCACGCCGTTCTTCGAGATATTCGTCGATGCGCCGCTCGACATCTGCGAGCAGCGCGATCCCAAGGGCCTCTACGCCAAGGCCCGGCGTGGCGAGATTCGGAACTTCACAGGCCTCGATTCCGCCTACGAGCAGCCGGGCGCGCCGGACCTTCACCTCGATACCGGCCGATACGGAGCGGACGAGCTGGCCGATCGCATCGTGCGCCTCCTGATGGAGCAGGGTATCGCCACCTAGAGTCTGACTCGAAAAAGCCGGAACCGGTTTTTCGAATCCGGCTCCAGAGGCTGTTAAGGCCATGGAAGCAATTTGAGCTTGTCGGCAGGGCTTGCGCCTTTGCGCGGCTGCCGTATCGCTCTTCGTCACACTCCGGAAGGTTTGCGTCCTTTGGCACCTTGGATTAGCACCAGACGTCGGCGTCGGATCATCCGATGGTCCCTGGTGGATTCCGGGGCGGCGTCGAGCGAAGAGGGGTCCGCCCACATGAAGAAGATGATCTGATGGGGCTACCCGTCGAAGCCCTTCATGTGCCGGGATGTCTGGCCGGAGTAGGCAGGTTTATGAAGAACAAGCACATCCCGGCACCATTGCCGATCCAACCCGGAGGCCTCCTGTCGCTGGAGGAGTTGCGCGGGCCGGATCGCTACCGCGCCGAGTGTATTTGCCGGGCGGCTAGCCAGACCGTCTATCTTGGCGAGCATGCGGTCCTCGCCCGCGTTCTGGGGCGCTACAAGATGTTCCTTGACACGCGGGACCGAGGCTTCGGTGCGCATGTCATGCTCGACGGCTACTGGGAGATGTGGCTGACGCAATTCATTGCCCGCCTCGTCGCGCCCGGTATGCATGTCGCCGATATCGGCGCTAACTTCGGTTATTATTCGTTGTTGCTGGCCGATCTCGTTGGCCCCGATGGCCGCTTGCTGGCTGTCGAGCCCAACCCCCCCGTTGCCGATACGCTGAAGCGCACCCTGGAGCTCAACGGCTTTGCTACCCGCAGCGCCATTGTGGCGGCTGCGGCAGGCTCGGGGGAAGGCGAGGGACGTCTCATGATCCCGGCGGGAGAGCCGAAGAATGCGACGTTGGTCAGCAAGGCCTTGCCGAACGACGAGGCGGAAGCGGTCGCTGTCCCTATCCATAGCCTCGACTCGCTCCTCCGCGCCTTTCCCCGCGTCGATTTCCTCAAGATCGACGCCGAGGGGGCGGAAGAGGACATCATCATCGGATTGAGCCAGGTCATCGAGCGTTGGCGGCCGCGGATCGTGCTTGAGTTCAACCCCGGGCGGTGTCGTGATCCCCAGGCGCTGCTCGTCAGGCTGCGGGCCTCCTACCCCGTGCTGAGGAGCCTCGACTATTATGCGCAGGTTGCTCCGGTTTCGGACCAGGAGCTGCTCGATCCGACCAATCGCGAGGATCGCCTGCTTTACCTGGATGGTGTTGCATAGGCGCGGTCCTCGACCGGCGGCGCTGCAACGCGGGCAGGTTCGTCAAGTGTGGACGTAAGGGTGCCTGCGGCTGGTGATCGGAATAGGGTTTGATGGTGGCGCTGCTGCTCGATTTTCTTCGCCTTCTCGGCCTCGTGGTCGGGGCAGTCGTTGCGGTCATGCTGCTGACTGGGCTGTTCTTCGAGATCATGAATGCCCGCCATCCCGAGCGCCGCATCCAGAAGGACCGGGTCAACCGGCGTAAATGGAAGGAATTGCGGCAGGCGCCGATCTCGATCCTCACGCTCTCGGTCTGCTTCGCCTTCGGGCTGTTCGCGCAGCAGCAGGGCTGGTCTCTGGTACCGCTGGAACTTTCCTGGTGGTCCGGACCGTTGATGCTGCTGATCTCGGTCGTGCTCTACGATGCCTGGTTCTACTGGGTGCACCGCCTACTTCACAGCCGCGTCTTCTATCGCTTCCACGCGCTTCACCATAAGAGCGTGGCGCCGACAGTCTGGAGCAACCATCACGAGAGCTTTGTCGAGGCGCTTCTCAATCAGGCTTATTACGCGATCATCGTCTTCGTCCTGCCGATCCCGTGGCAGATGCTCGTGCTGCAGAAGCTCTACGATCAGATCAGCGGGATGCTCGGCCATGCCGGCTTCGAGCATTTCGCCTCACCGGCCGGCCGTTCGCCCTGGCCGCTCGCCAGCACGGTGTTCCACGACCAGCATCACGGCACGTTCAGGTTCAATTACGGCCATACCTTCTCGCTCTGGGATCGCTGGATGGGCACGTTGCATCCGCGCTACGACAACACGCTGAAAAGCTTCGAGCCGAGCGGGAATGAGCCGGATGCGCCCGAGTCGCGTGCTCCGGAGCGTCCGTGAAGCATCACGGCTGGAGGTCTGCGTTCAGGCGCCGCCGTTCTTCTGATAGCGCTGGGCGAGATAGACGACACCCCCCTCGCTCAGCTCGCGATAAAGCACCGACCCTTTCGCGCCGGCGAATTCGCTGATGAAGCCGCGCATGAAGCGGATCCTGGAGATGCGCGCCCGCTTGCGCTGCTCGGCCGCGTCAAGCGCGGCGATGACGCCTTGCGACAGATCGGTCTCGGTGTGCAGCGTGAGGCCGGGAACCGCCAGATGCTGGCGCAGCAGGGGAAGCGCGCTCTTGCCGCGCATGTCGGCGAAGGTGAACCAGCCGCCGGGAGCGAGGACACGCGCGACCTCGCGTGCAAAGGCCGGCACATCGCCATAGCAATGCGAGGATTCGATATTAACGACGATATCGACCGAGCCATCGGCGAGCGGCAGCTTCTCCGCATCCCCGATCTCGAAGGTCAGGCTCGCCGTGTCCTGGTTGAGGCGGCGCGCCAGCCGCACCGTTGCCGGCGAATAATCCAGCCCGATGACAGCCGCGGAGCCGTGATAGCGGGCGATGTAGCGCGCGCCGCCGCCGCGGCCCGAGCCGATCTCAAGAACCCGCGCGCCTTCCATTGGCAGGCCCGCGACGGCCTGGGCATAGAGACCGATGAAAGGGCGGTCGGCTTCGTCGCCTGCCTCAAGCGGAAAGGCTGCTCCCGGCGGCAGGAAGCCGTAATTCATGAAGCGCCAGTCATCGTCGTGCCAGCGCCGCGACAGGACGTTGTAGAGGCCGCGCCAGAGCCATTTCCGGGTTCGCGGAAAGGCGCCTCTGTCGATGGCCTCCAGCAGGCGGGAGAAGGCTTGGCTTGCCACCGTGCTGCGCCTCAGACGCCGGGCTTGGGGGCCGCCGTGGCGGGCGGCGGCGGCAGATTGGCCGCCAGCCAGTCGCGCCCCTTGCGCATCAGCTCTTGGTCGTCGCTGTTGCGGGGGTCGAAGCCCGGCAGGTAGTAGCGCAGCGTGTTTGGCAGGCAGCGCCGCCAATAGCCGGGATAGACCATGGTCACCCAGAAGAAGCGCAGCCAGAAGCGCAGGCCCGTCTTGACCCCGTCGTTCGTCGCATAGATCGGCACATTCCGCAGGAAGAGCACGAGGAAGGGGAACAACGTGCCGTTCATGCCGAGGACGCGGACGAAATAGCGCTTCCAGCTCGACATCCCCGGCGTTGCCGCCTTGAGCACGTCGAGCGCGACGGCCTTGTGCTCCAGCTCTTCGAGCGCATGCCACATCCACAGCCGGCGATAGGCCGGCGCGGCCTTCTCCATCAGTTCTGGATGACGCAGCGTCAGCGTCGACAGGGTCGCCGTCATGTGCTCGATCGCGCAGGTAATCGAGAGCCGGTGCAGCGGATTCTTGACGATCTCGAAGCCCTGCCGGATCGGCTTCTCCATCTTCTCGACATCGTAGCCGAGCTTCATCATCGCGCGATTGTATTCCTCGTGCTCGCGCGTGTGATAGGCTTCCTGCACGGAATAGCCGTTGATCTCGGTCGCGAGTTCCTTGTCCTGCAGCTTGGGGCCGTAATGCTTCAGCGAGCGGATGAAGAAGCGCTCGCCCTCGGGCAGGAAGATCGACAGCCCGTCGATCAGCACGGTCTTGATGATGTCGTCTTCCAGCCAGTGACGCTGGGCGTTCTCCAGGATGCCGAAGCGGATATCGCGCGGGATGATGTCCTCGGCATTGCCCATGTGCTGGCTGCCTGCCGTGTTTGAAGCATGTGCCATCAGCGCTGGTCCATCCGGTGGAGCGTCCTGCCGCATCGGTCTGTCGGCCGGGCCTACCTACCGCCGATCATCGGTGCCGTCGAGGTCGGATCGCGCAGAAAAGGGCAGTTGATGCAGGATTGTCCTGCAAAATTCGATTGAAACGCCCGTAGCTTAGAGTGGTTTCAAGGTGCCGAGATAGTCCACGAACTGGGCGACGGTCGGGTAGTCCTGCGTGACGCCGGGATAGAGCTCAACGCGGTATTCCTGCTCGACTTCCAGGACGAAATGGACGGCGGCGGCCGAGTCGAGGCCGAGGCCGGCGAAGGTCGTTGCCGGCACGATCCCGGCCTCGTCGATGTCGAGCATCGCGGCCAGACTGGACCGGCAGAAGCGTTCGATCTCGGAAGCGGGCGGCATGATGATCCCTGGGATTGGGCGCGGGGCTTTCGCTTGCCGCGCTGGCGGACTTCCGTCAAGCGGAGGCCGTGCTGCGGTGTTCGGCATCTCCCGACAGGTTCCAGGGCTCGAGCGTTCCCTCCAGCCACCGGAGCCTGGTCAGGCTGCGCTGGACCTTTCCGCTGGTCGTCTTCGGCAGGGAGCCCGTCCGGATCAGCACGACCTTGTGCAGGGCGACATCGTGATTGTTGACCACCGCCGCCTGCACGGCCGCGACGACTTCCGCCTCGGCGATGTTACGGCGCTGCGTGCGCTCGACCTCCTGGACGACGATGATGCGCTCGATGTCGTGCTCGTCGATGATCGTGAAGGCTGCGCCGTGGTCGCGTCGCAGCGAGGGATGGCTGGCTGCGACCGTCGCTTCGATATCCTGCGGGTAGTGATTGACGCCGCGGATGATCATCACGTCCTTGATGCGGCCGACGACATGGAGCTCGCCGGCTTCGTCGAGATGCCCGAGATCGCCGGTTCGCAGCCAGGAGCCGCCGGAGCCAGGGGCATCTGTCTCCAGCCTGGCTCGAAAGGTCTGTTCGCTCTCCTCGGGGCGTTGCCAGTAGCCGCCGGCGATGCTGGAGGCCTGTATCCAGATCTCGCCGATCGCCCCTTGCGGCAGCGGGCGCCGCGTCTCCGGGTCGGCGATGGCGATCGTCAGCCCGGTCATGGGCGCGCCACAGCTGGCACTGACATGCCGATCGGCGGCGTCCTCGGGCGGCGCGATGCGGGCGGCCTTGAGCGCCTTCCCGCTGACGTCGAGCGTGCGGGGCAGGGAGCCCCGCTTGGCGGCGGTCACGAGCAGCGTTGCCTCGGCCAGCCCATAGGCCGGGCGCATCGTCTCCGGCGCGAAGCCGTAGGGGGCGAAGGTCGCGGCGAAACGTTCCAGCGTTGCGGCCCGCACCGGTTCGGCGCCGTTGAGGGCGATCTTCCAGCTGCTGAGATCGATGCCTTCCATCTGCTCCGGCCGGAAGCGGTCGACGCAGAGATCGAAGGCGAAGTTCGGGGCGGCGCCGACCTCGGCGCGATGCTCGTGGATGGCGCGAAGCCAGTTCAGCGGGCGATGCATGAACCCTGACGGCGTCAGCAGGACGCAGGGCGCGCCAAGATAGATCGGCTGCAGCAGGTTCATGATCAGGCCGAGATCATGATAGAGCGGAATCCAGCTCACATGCGCCGAAGCCGCGTGGTTCCCCAGACGCTCCCGCATCATCGCGAGATTGTCGATCAGGTTACGGTGGCTCACCATCACGCCCTTGGGCGATGAGGTCGAGCCGGAGGTGTATTGCAGGAAAGCGAGGCCGTCGGCATTGGGTCGGAAGGCGTCGAGGGGCGCAGGCTCCGACGCCAGCGCGACCGGGAGGTGACGGATGCCATGCGCGGCCAGGCGCTCGCGCAGCAGGCCGCGCGGATCGGGATCGGAAGCCGGGCTCAGCGCGAGGCGCGGCGCGCAATCGGCGATGATCGCCGCGCTGGCGTCGTGATTTGCGTTGCGGCGCGGCTGCATCATCGGCACCGCGACCACGCCCGCCATCAGGCAGGCGAAATAGGCGACGACGAATTCGACGCTGGAGGGGAAGATCAGCAGCGCGCGATCGCCCGGTGCGGTTTCGGCCGCGAGCTGGCGCGCGAGATGCGCGGCCTGTGCGTGAAGCGCGGCGAAGGTCAGGCTCGGCCGTTCGCCGGGGCGATCGGAATAGACCGTCACGGCGGCGATATCCGGCCGAGACATAGCCTGGTGCTGCAGAACCTCGGCCAGTGACGAAAAATGGCTCATCGCAATCGATCTACGGAACAAGCATCGCCAGTGGCCGGGAGTATATTGCAACTGTCGCTTGCTCTTCCGTGCCGGGATGAGGTCGAGAAAGCGTGTTCCCTTCTATGGAGTGCACTTCCGGCGAGATCAACCCGCATCCGTGCGAAGCTGCCGGCTGCATGTTCGCGCGAGTGATGCTAGACCATGCGCCGATCAGCTTCGTCATGGACGCATGAAAGCCGAAAGCGACTCGCTGGAACCGAGGATGGATACGCTAGCTCAAGCGGAAACGCCGCTGGAACCGATGCCGAAACCGGATGACGGCGCTTCCCGCTCGCTGCTGCCCGTCATGGAGGTGCGCGAGCCGGCGAGGCGCTGGGCGGATGGTTCGGTCTCCGTCGTCCTGCTGGTCCCGGCCCAGGCCTTTCTCTACGGCCCCTTCCTGCGTTTGCCGGAGGGGCGCTATCGCCTGTCCTTCCATTGCCGGGTGCGCATGCCCCTTCAGGGCGACCACCCGGTCATGGGACTCGAAATCGTCGCGCAGAACCGCATCCTGCGCGCCTGGCGCGACTACAGCGCGGCGGAGCTGCGCGGTGGCGAGCAGAGCTTGGCCTTCGAGGTGCCGCGTGAGCTGGGTATCGAAGGCGGTGCCGATGTTCCCTTCGAGTTCCGCTTCACGCATTTCGGCAACGCCCTGCTGACCATGGTCGCGGTGACGTTGCATAGAGAACCGGCAGCGACGGAGCTCGACAACGTTGCGGCCGAGCTCGAACCCTGGCGCCTGCTCGGCCGGCTGCGGACCTTGCCGTTGCCCGGCGCGGTTCGTCTGTCGCCGCTTTCCATCACGCCCCTGAAACTGTGGCGCAGTTCGGCGATCCTGCGGCTACCGGTCGGCCTCTATCGCGCCGAGATCGGTTGCGAACTGAAGCGAGCCCGGCGTCCGTCGGAGGCTGCTCTGGCGGTTGAGGTCGAAACCCGGGACGGCATTCGGCTCGGAAAGGGCCGCTTCCTGGCGAGCGAGCTGGAAACAGGCCGTGTTTCGTTCGAATTCACCGTGCCTCAGGATATCGGGCTCGATGCCGGCGTGCCGCGCACGATCGATATCCGCCTGCGCCATTTCCGCAATGCGAGCCTGTTGTTGCGCTCACTCGATCTGCGTCGCGTCTCGGCCGATGCCCCGGCCGTGGCGTCGCCGGCGCCGTCCGGGGTGACCGCTTTCTCCGGGAGCCGAAAGAAGCAGATCGTCATCTTCGGCAATTGCCAGGGCAATCTCCTGGCCGAGGCGCTGCGCTATCATTCCGGCTTCACGCGACATTTCTCGGTCAAGCATCACTACATGGAATTGCCGGTGAACCTGCATGAGCAAGGCCGGCGCGACCTGCAGGAATGCGACCTTCTCCTGATCCAGGACATCCGGGAATGGGAGCAATATCCATTGCGCGCCGATGTTCCGAGCGACCTGCCGACGCTGCGCTACCCTTGCGTGCGCTTCGCCTCACCCTGGCCTTTCGACGCCTTCAACGGGCCGGACGACAGGCTCGCCCGCAACCGCGACCTCCCCAATTTCGAGTTCACCTATTTCGACGGACTGCTCGGGCGGCTGCGGCGCCAGATCCCCGATCCGGAGCAGCGCTTTCGCACCTATGAATCGCTCGCGATCGAGCGGGTCATCGATTTCAAGCGCCTGCATCAGTTCGAGCAGACAAGGCTTGAGGAGATGGATCGGAAGTTCCCCGCGGGAATCGGCGCCTATATCCTCGATAATTTCAGGACGAAGCAGACCTTCTACACGACGGCCCATCCCAATGGCCGGATCATGAAGATGCTGGTCAGGCAGGTCACGAAGGAACTGGGGCTGTCGCTGAATTTCTGGCTGCCGGGATCGCTCAATTCGCTGCGCCGGCTGCAGGTGCCAATCCATCCGAAGGTCGCGGCGGCGCTGGGGATCGGCTGGGCGGATGCCAGGCGCAAATATCTCGTGCGCGGCGAATGGCTGACCTGGGAAGATTATTTCCGGAAATATATCGCCTATTACGGATAAGAGGGGCGAAAACGGCCTCTTCCGGCCGTTTCGTCCCTATTTGTGGCTGGCGGCTTCCTCGTGCGCAAGCTGGGCCGCATAGCCCGCGAGCAGGCAGACGAAGGTCGTGAACAGACCGGCTGCCATGAGCAGGATGGTGACGTCGCACCAGGTCATGGTCAGGCCGACGACTGTGAAGGGTGGTGCGCCGAAGAAGAAGATTGTCGTGTTCATCAGGATGATGAGCAGACGCATTTCTGTGGGACCCCAGCCGACCAGCGAGATATGGAACTCGCCGGAAACGCAGGCCTTGACCAGCGAATAGATCGACAAGGCATGATAGCCGGCGAGCGCCAGCAGGGCGACGTCCATGCGCACGTAGGCGGACAGACCCATGCCCGCACAGATCAGCAGGTTGCCAACGACATCGATGGTCTGGTCGAGGAAATAGCCGTATTTGGGCCGCTCGATCATTCTGAAGCGTGCGAGGCTGCCGTCGAGCGAATCGCCCAGCCAGTGGAAGACGAGGCCAAGCGAGGCCAGCCACAGGAAGCTTGGCGACCAGACCGTCAGGCCATAGCCCGCCAGCGTGAGTGCCGCGCCGAAGATGCCGAAGGCGGTCAGCTTGTCGGGGGTGACGCTCCGCGGCATCCGCCGGACGAGCCAGGCCAAGGCCCTACGCTCGATGGCGCCGACGAGGCTGTTATTGATGCGTATCAATGAAGTCGACTGCTCGGTGCGGAAGAGGTCGGCTAGCTATTGCCGAGCTAGCAATGCGTTTCAAGTGTTGCGATTGCGAGAAACGTATGCCATGCGACTGTTGGGCATTCCGGCTCGTTGTGCTGTGTAAAGATTGTGACGATCGGCAACCGATTTCAGCTGACTGTGCCAGGGTCTTGTTGTGCCGATCGCCTATGATGCGACACGGCTATTCTTGGGGCCACTATCCCTGACGCCTCGCGGGATCGATCGGGTCGATCTCGCCTATGCACGCCATTTTTTCGAGCATTCGAACGATGACTGCTGGGCGATCCTGCCCACGGCTTGGGGCACGCGCGCGTTCCCTCGGGAGAGAGCTCTACGTGGGCTGACGCGGCTCGAAGAGCTTTGGGCCGAGAACAGGCAGCCGGCGGCCGACGGCGCCTGGATGTCACTAGCGCCGACGATGCAGGCAGGTAAGTCGTCCTGGCATCTTCCGCGGAACGGCGGTCTCGCCGTGTCCACCCGAATGACCTCGCTACTCAAGGCAACGGGCATCGGATTCGGTAAAGACGTCGTGAAAACCCTCAAACCTGGGACGGTCTACGTCAATGTCGGCCAGATCGGCCTCGCGGTCCCCTACCTGCTGCGCTGGCTAAACAAGCGCCCCGACGTGCGCCCACTCTTCATGCTGCATGACGTCATCCCGCTGGAGATGCCGGAATATGTCTCGCCCGGTGCGGTCAAGGCTCACGCGGCGATGGTCGATCAGACGGCGCGTTATGCCGCCGGGTTGATCGTCACGACCCGCACTGCCCAGCTGGCGATCGAACTTGAACTCGAGCGTCGCGGTGCGAGGACGCTGCCGACGCTGGCGCTGCCTCTTCCTGTTCCCTCCATCTTCCGAGAGCCATCTGACCCCGATCCAACGCTCGCTGCGATCCCGTATTTCGTCGTGTGCGGCGCGATCGAACTCAGGAAGAACCATCTCCTGCTGCTGGAGGTCTGGAAGCGGCTGCACCGCCGACTTGGCGCGGCAACCCCGCATCTGGTGATCGCCGGCGCCAAGGGCTGGCAGGGCGATCTGATTCTCGATCGCCTGCGGCGTTCCGGCGGTGTGAGCACCTATATCCATGCGGTCCAAGGCCTTTCCACGCCAGCGCTGAAGCGGGTGATCAGCGGCGCGCGTGCATTGCTGATGCCGTCCTTCATCGAGGGGTTCGGCTTGCCGGTTGTGGAGGCGGCGGCGCTTGGTACGCCGGTCGTCGCCTCCGATATTCCGGCTCATCGTGAAGTCGGCCATCCCGAGACCGTTTTTGTCGACCCCATCGACGGTCTCGGCTGGGAGGCGGCGATTGCCTCGTTCCTGCCGGTCGGGCCGCGTCGTTTGGCGCCCTCTTCGGGGTATGCCAGCCTGACTTGGACCGAGTACTTCGCCGCGCTGTCGTCGTTCATTCGGAGGATCGAAGACTGTGAAGCAGGTTTAGACTGAGTTTGGATTGTTTTTTTTCGCAATGCCCCGTATCAGCGAGCAAGGATCGGAGCGAGACTAGTGTGCCGTAAAATATCGGCCGTGATTGCGTGAGAGCACTGGGATTGTCGAAGTCTATGTCGTTTCACAAGCAATCAACTGCCGTAGAGGCAGCCATTATCGGCGCCGGCTGCATTCTACCCGGCGCGAATAGCCTGGAAGCGCTGTGGAAGCTGCTGCTGGAAGGTCGCAACGTTGTTTCCGAGCGGCCTCGCGGGCGCTGGAATGTCGAGCGCTTCCTGCGGCCGGGCGATCCCGCTCCCGGATTCTCCTATAGTTTCGCCGGCGGCTATCTCGACGATGCGTTCGGATTCGACCCGACGCCGTTCAACATCTCCCCGCGCGAGGCCCAGCAGATGGATCCGCAGCAGCGCCTGCTGCTGACGACTGCCTGGCGCGCTTTCGAGGATGCCGGCCTGCCGCCCTCGACGCTGGCCGGCGGGAATGTCGGCGTCTATGTCGGCGCCTCGCTCGCCGACTACCAGAGTGCCGGCGCCTTCGATCCGGCCGTCATCGGCAGCCACTTCATGACCGGCAACGCCCTGTCGATTCTGGCAAACCGGCTATCCTACGTGTTCGACCTGAAGGGGCCGAGCTTCACGGTCGATGCGGCCTGTTCCTCTTCCTTCATCGCGCTCGCGCAGGCCGTGGCGGCGCTTCGTGCCGGCGAAGTCGATTTCGCGATCGTCGGCGGCGTGAACATGCTACTCTCGCCGGTGCCTTTTATCGGCTTTTCGCAGGCGCGCATGCTGTCTGCGACGGGGCTGTGCCGGCCGTTCTCCGAGGCCGCCGACGGTTATGTGCGCTCCGAGGGCGCGGTCGTGCTGGTGCTGCAGCGGGAGACCGAAGCGATCGCAGCCGGCCGCCGCGTTCGCAGCGTCGTCGTCGCCGCCAGCACGAATGCAGATGGCCGCACCAACGGCATCTCGCTGCCGTCGCAGGAAACCCAGCAGCATCTGATCGAGACGATCTATCGGAATGCCGGGTTTGATCCCGAGGCCCTTGCCTTTGTGGAAGCGCACGGGACCGGAACGAAGATTGGCGATCCCATCGAGGCGGCCGCCATCGGCGAGGCGCTCGGCCGACATCGCACGGCGCCACTGCCGATCGGGTCGATCAAGTCTAATCTCGGTCACCTGGAGGCGGCCTCCGGGCTCGCGAGCTTGCTGAAGGCGAGCTTGTCACTGGAACAGCGTCTCGTTCCCCGATCGCTGTTTTCCGAAGCTCCCAATACGGCGATTCCTTTCCGCGATCTCAATCTACAGCCTCTCGCCCAGCCTCTCGCCTTGCCGTCCGATGGGCGCGACCTCTTCGCCGGTATCTGCAATTACGGCTTCGGCGGCACCAATGGCCATGCGATCCTGCGCTCGGCGCGTGGTGGAGAGCGGGGCAGAGCGAATGGCGCGGCTCCCCGTCCGGCCGAGGTGCTGCTGGTCTCAGCAAGCACTGCCGATGCGCTGAAAGAGCGCGCGCTGCAGATTGCAGGGGCGGTTTCGGGCGATCTGTCTGTCGCGCGCGTTGCAAGTGCGCTCGCCTATCAATGCGAGCTGCTGCCGCATCGGCTCGCCGTTCCCATCCAGGAGAAACCGCCCGCCGCAGCGGATGTGGCGGCAAGCCTGCGGGCATTCGCTCAAGGTTCCGCTTCCCGCAAGGACAGTTCTGCCGCCGTGGTCCATGGCGCCGAGCGGCCTGCGGTCTTCGTATTCAGCGGCAATGGTGCGCAATTCGTGGGGATGGGGCGCGCAGCCTATCGCACCAATGCCATCTTCCGGCGGGAGATCGACGATATCGACCGCATCTATGCGGAGATTGCCGGCTGGTCGATCGCCAATCGCTTGCGCGACGGGGTTTCGGACGAGCAGCTCGAACAGACCTCGATCGCACAACCCCTGATTTTCGCGGTTCAGTCCGCGCTCGCCCTCGCTTTGATCGAATACGGCATTCGTCCCGTCGGCAGCCTCGGCCATAGCGTCGGGGAAATCGCGGCGGTGGAATGTTCCGGCCTGATCTCCCGGCGTGACGCGCTGCGGATCATGCACAAGCGCAGTCATCATCAGGAAACGGTGCGTGGCAAGGGGCGCATGCTGGTCCTGGCTTGCCCGGCACTGAAAGTGGAGGAATTGCTGGCTGAAGCCGGCATGCAGGATGTCGATATCGCCGCCTATAACAGCGCGACCTCGACGACCGTTTCCGGCCCTGCCGGCCAGCTTGAGGCGCTGGCGCGGCTAGCGCGCAAGAGCCGCATCGCCGGTGTCCCGGTGCATGTCGACTATCCCTTCCATTCGCGGGCGCTCGACGAGATTCAGGAGGCGCTTGTCGCCGATCTCGGCACTATAGCTGTTCAGGCGCCGCGCGTGCCGTTCTATTCGACGGTGACGGGGCAACTACTGGTCCCCGATGAGCTCGATGCGGATTACTGGTGGCATAATATCCGCTGGCCCGTCCGCTTCGCCGATGCGGTTGCGGCCGTACTGGCTGCTCACCCGGATGCGGCTTTTGTCGAAATCGCGCCGCGCTCGCTCCTGGTCGGGCCGATCTCGGACATCCTGCGAGCAGGAGAGGCGCAGAATCCGGTGTTGCCGACATTGGCGGCCAATGATCTTGCCGACCGCGACCCGATCCGCGGCGTTGTCGTGCGCCTGGTGGTCAACGGTGTCGCCCATGACCGGGAGGCGGCTTTCGGGTCTGCCCCGACGATGGTCGAATCTCTGCCGCCGTACCCTTTCCAGCCGGAGGAATATCGCTTCGACGAAACGGTCGAGGCGATCAGCGTCCATGGCCGCCTGATCGCGAGCCTGCCGCTGCATCCGCTGCTCGGGCCGCGCGTTTCGGACGGCTCGGCGGAATGGCGCAATCTGCTCGATCCCGTGCTGCTGCCCTATCTCGACGATCACCGCGTCGATGGTGGCGTGGTGATGCCGGCCGCAGCGCTGATCGAATTCGCGCTGGCCGCCGGCCGCGAATTGTTTGGAGAGGTGTCGCTCGAGATCGCGGAATTCGACATTACCAAGGCGATGACCTTCGGCGATGACGAGACCCGCGAGGTTTCGACCCGCTATTTCGAGCATACCGGCACCGTTGAGATCTGGAGTCGGCGCCGCTTCGCCACCGGCGACTGGATCATGCACGCGCGGGGCGCGCTCGCTCCCTTGCAGAATGCGGCGGCGTTGCCGTTGCTCCCGCTTCCCACCGTCCATGAGCCTATTCTGAGCGAGGCGGCGGAAATCTATGCCGCGGCCGAGCGTGCCGGGCTCGATTACGGACCGCACTTCCGGTCGGTGATCTCGACTCTCAGGGACGAGACCGTCGGCGAGAGCCGTCTCCGGGTTCCCGAGGGCGGAACCGGCGCTTATGACGACCGGCATGTGCTGCACCCGGTCTCTCTGGATGCCAGCTTCCACGGACTCTTCCTGGCCCGCCCCAACCGGGATGGCGAGCGCAAGGCGCATCTTCCGATCCGCTTCCGGCATATCCGCGTCTGGAAGCCGGGCGTGGGTGTCGCCCGTTCGGTGACGAAGCTCGAGACCGAGACCGACCGCTTCAAGACGCTTTCCGTCGCGTTGATGGACGAGGATGGCGGGCGCGTCGCCTCGATCGAGGCCGCGGTCCTGCGCTCCGTGCATCTCGTCAAGCCTTTCATGATCGAGCGGACCTTCCGCGAGGACCGTCTCGCGATCGCACCGGTCGCCTTGCCGGCTCCCGCTTTTGATGAAGCTGGCGGCCCGTCCGAGGAGGCGCAGCAGCTGTCGCTGCTGCTGAAGGCCTTCGCCATTTCCCTGGCGCGGAGCCTCGGCCGCGATCTGCTCTCATCGGAGCGTGGCGATAGTTTCGAAAGTGTCGTCATCGAGGGCAAGGTCGCAGCCGTTGCCGAGCCGCTGTTCGGCATGGCCAGGGACATTCTCGCGAGGGCCGGTGGTCTGGACAGCACGGAGGATGGCACGCGGCTCTCCGCGACATTCGCCATGCCGTCGCCTCAGGCCCTGCTCGGCACGCTCCAGCAGCGTTTCTCGGCGGCAAACCGTGAATTGCGCCTGGCCGCACAGGCGCTGGTCCAAGCCGGCCCCTTTCTGCGGCGGGGCGAGATCGACGCCCGCTCCGCCGGTTTCGCTTATGACCAGTGGGATCTGCGCGGCATCTGCGCGTCGATGCGCGACGTGGCAAAGCAGGTACTCGACGGCTGGACCGCGGCGGCCTCACGGCCCTTGCGCGTGCTCGTCGCCGGCGGCTGGAATGGCGGGTTGACCGAGGCGTTGGCGGAGGCCGTCCAGGCCGGGCGCATCCAGGCGACCTTCGCAGTGGCGAATGTCGAGAGGGCCGACGAGCAGAGGCATGGGCCGGGAATGGGCAGTGTCTTCGACATGCTCGTGATTGACGGTATCGAGAAATCCGCCCCGAGTCGTTTCGATGCGCTGATCGGCTTCGACATGCCGTTGTCTCCGTTCCTCGAGACGAATGCGCTGGCGATCCGCGGTGCCCTGGGGCTGCTCGCCGGTGATGCGCCGATCCTGCTCGCCCAGCCCGGCGACGACCTTCACCTTTCATTCCTGCTCGGCGCGGCAACGCCTGCCATCTGGCAGGGGCATGGCAGTTTGCCTCATGGTGGGCTGGCTGGCATGTGCCGCCAGCTTGAGGAGGCCGGCGCCACCGCAGTGGAGTCGGGGCAGAGTCAGGATGGGGCGCTGGCCTTGATCAGCGCGCGGGGCGCTTCGGTCGAAGCGCCCCATCATGCTCCGAACGCGGTCGCCGTGATGACCGGGCAGGGGGCTGCCGATCCGCGCGGCCGCTACGGCCTGATGGCGGCTCCGCTCTTCATGGATGACGGGGGCGGGCAGCTTGCCGCATGGCTCGAAGCTTTGCCGGAAGGCGCGCGTGCGACGGTCGTCGTGGCGCCTGAAGCCGCGAATCCGACATCGCTCGACCGGTTGTCCGGGCGCATCGATACGCTCATCGTCGTCCTGAAGCTGCTGGCCGCCGCCCAGCGTCCTTGCCGGATGCTGGTGTTGGCCGAGGCTGCCTCGGCCGGTGACGACATCCGTGCGGGAGAGGAGGCCGGTATCCACGCCTTCATGCGGGTGGCGATCAACGAGTACCCCGAGATCGACTTGCGCTTCGTCGATATCGCCTCGTCTTCGCCGGCGGCGGGGCTCGCCGACATTCTTGAGGCAGAAAACGCCGAGCGGGAATTGCGGATCACCGCTTCCGGGATCGAGGTTAGCCGTGTCCGGCGCGGCATGGAGCGCGATGCGCCACTCGGCTCCGACGAGCGTGCCGTCCTGCACTTTGCCGACGGCGTCGGCCTCGACGGCTTCGAATGGCTGCGGCAAGCACGCCATGAGCCGGGAGAGGGTGAGATCGAGGTCGAGGTCGTTGCCGCCGGTCTGAACTATCGCGACCTCATGGTCGGCCTTGGTCTCCTCGACGACGACCTGCTCGGCGCTGGATTGACGCGCGCGGCGCTCGGCTTCGAATGCGCTGGACGGGTGAGCCGGGTCGGGCCCGACGTGACGCGCCTGCAGCCGGGCGATCCCGTGATGGGCTTCGCCGCCGGCGCCTTCGCTTCCCACATCATCTGCCCCGATTGGCATTTTTTCCCGGTCCCCGAAGGCCTCGACCTCGAGGCCGCTGCGACGATCCCCGTCGCCTTCTCCACGGCCTGGTATGCTCTGGTCGAGCGCGGCCATGTCCGCGCCGGCGAGAAGGTGCTGGTGCATGGTGCGGCCGGAGGCGTCGGACTTGCCGCGATCCAGATCGCCAAGCTGCACGGCGCTGAGGTCCTGGGCACCGCAAGCAACGATGCGCGGCGCGCCATCGCCATGGCTGCCGGAGCCGATGCCGTCTTCGATTCGCGGCGGGAGCGCTTCGCTGACGAGATTCGCAGGCAGATCGGCAATGTCGATATCGTGCTCAATTCGCTGGCGGGGCCGGCGATGCTGGCGAGTTTCCGCCTGCTCAAGCCCTTCGGGCGCTTCCTCGAGCTCGGCAAGCGCGACTTCCTCGACAATACGCAGCTCGCCCTGCGGCCGTTCCTGCGCAACATCGCCTATAGCGGTGTCGATCTCGACGAATTGCTGGCTGCCGACCCTGCTCTCGTGCGCGAGATGATGGCGAAACTATCCGAGGCTTTCGGCAAGGAGGGCCTGCGGCCGCTGACCTATCGCAGCTTCGAGGCCTATGAGGTCGGGGCCGCTTTCCGGACCATGCAGGCCTCCGAACATGTCGGCAAGATCGTGATCCGCCCGCCCCGTGCCGCGCGGACCGACCTGGCCTCGCTGAACTATGCCGCTCGCCCCGGTCTCTATGTCGTGGTCGGCGGCACGACCGGCTTCGGCTTCGCGACGGCGCAATGGCTGGCGCGGAAGGGAGCCTCGCAGGTCGCTCTTCTGTCCCGCCGCGGCGCCGTCGATGACGATCTCGCTCCCCAGCTCGCCGAGATGCGCGCGAGCGGCGTCGAAGTCGTCGTCGAGGCACTCGATGTCTGCGACAAGTCCGCTGTCGCGGAAACGATCGGCCGCCTGGCCGGGAAGCATGGCCCGCTCAGGGGGGTCGTCCATGCGGCGGTGCATCTCGATGACGGGCTGATCGCCAATCTGTCGCCGGAGCGCCTGCGGGCCGTGCTGCGGACCAAGGTGGACGGCATCATCAGCCTGGCTGATGCTACCGAAGAACACCCGCTCGACGTCTTCGTCGCCTATTCCTCGGCGACGACGCTGATCGGCAGCCCGGGACAGGGGGCCTATGTCGCCGCCAATGGTTTCCTCGAAGGCTTCATGCGCGGCCGCCGGAGCCGGGGCAAGCCCGGTCTCGCCATCGGCTGGGGTGCGATCTCCGATGTCGGCCTGATCGCGCGCGACAAGCAGCTCGGACAGCGCCTGCGCCGGGCGACGGGCGTGGTGCCGATGCGCGCGTTCGAGGCGCTGGCGCATCTCGGCCGGCTGCTCAGCCTCGGCAACGCTGCCGATCCCGTGCAGTTCTATGCCGGTCTCTCGTCCAGCTCCGGAGCGGATAAGCTCGGCCTGCTCAAGAGCGCGGCCTTCCTCGAACTGGCCCAGCCCGGAGGCGAGGCACGAACGATGCATGCCGAGGATCTCGGCTCAACCTTGCGCGGCAAGAGTCGCGAGGAGGCCGTCGGGATCGTCACCGGTGTGCTGCGCCGCGAGGTTGCCGAAATCCTGCGCATGGCGGAGGGCAAGGTCGATCTCTCGCGTCCGCTTGCCGATCTCGGCCTCGACTCGCTGATGGCGCTGGAGCTTCACATGGCCCTGGAAGCCGCCATCGGCGTCCAGATCGCCGTGGTCGGCACCGGCGACCGCAGCCTGCTCGACATGGCCGGCACGATCGTCGACCAGCTCGATCAAACCGAGGGAGAGGAAGCGGCCGAGCCTGCCTCTTCGGAGAACATGCAGGCGACCATCATCCGGCTCGCCAATGTCCATTCGAAGATGGACATCTCCCCGGAACAGGCGAGTAAGATCGAGGAGATGGTTCGCCGGCCCAGCCGCGGCGCCGCAGAATGAGTGACGAGAACAAGCCCCTGTCCGACGGCGCCCTTTCCGATCTGCTGGCGCAGATGAACGAGGCGCCGCGCAGCGCGATGCCTGCGGCCGCGCGAAACGCCCGGCCGCGAGCGCGCGTCAGCATGGCCTTCGAGGATCATCCGCTCTACCAGCAGATGAAGTTCCAGCGCGGCTTTGCCGATTTCGCCAAACTGCAGAATCCCTATTACCGCCTGCATGATGCCCAGGCCGGCGCGACCTCGGTGATCGCTGGCAAACCCGTCGTCAATTTCGCCTCCTACGACTATCTCGGTCTGAACGGCCACCGCGAGATCGCCGATGCCGTGGGCGAGGCCGTGGCGGCGTTCGGGACCTCGGTCTCGGCCAGCCGGATCACGGCCGGCGAGCGCCGCGTCCATCGCGATCTCGAACAGGCGCTGGCCCGCAACTACGAGACGGAGGACTGTATCGCCTTCGTCTCCGGCCATGCCGGCGCGGTCTCCTCAATCGCGACGCTGCTCGGCCCGAAGGATCTGATCCTCCATGATGCCCTGATCCATAACTGCGTCGTGGTCGGCGCCCAGTTGTCCGGCGCGACGCGGCGGTTCTTCCCGCATAACGATCTCGATGCGCTCGAAGCCATGCTGGCGGCGGACCGGCATCGTTTCGAGCGCGTGCTGATCGTCAGCGAAGGCCTGTTCTCGATGGATGGCGACGGCCCCGATCTGGCGCGCCTCGTCGCGATCAAGCAGGATTTCTCCGCGTGGCTGATGATCGACGACGCCCATGGCCTGGGCGTGCTCGGCGCCACCGGGCGCGGCATTTTCGAGCATCAGGGCGTCGCGCCGGATAGCGTCGACCTCTGGCTCGGGACGCTGTCGAAGTCGCTCGTCAGTTGCGGCGGCTATGTCGCCGGCTGCGCCGTCGTGGTCGATCTGCTGAAGCATCAGGCGCCGGGCTTCGTCTACAGCGTCGGCATGCCCGCATCGAATGCGGTTGCTGCCACTGTCGCGCTCGATCTGATGGTGCGCGAGCCGGATCGCATTGCGCGGCTCCAGCAGCAATCACAGCGGTTTCGGACGCGGGCGCGGAATGCCGGGCTCGATACCGGCGAAAGCTGGGGTTTCGGCGTCGTGCCGATTGTCATCGGCGAGACCGTGCCGACCGTCATATTGGCGCAGAGCCTGCTCGATCAGCGCATCAACGCCTTTCCGATCGTTCCGCCGGGCGTGCCCGAGAAGGCGGCGCGCCTGCGCTTCTTCATCAACGCGAGCCATACCGACAGCCAGATCGACGATGCCGTCGATAGTCTTGTCCGGGAAATCCGCAATCTCGGCGATGCGTCGCTGAAACAGATCCTGCAAGGCTGAGCCGGACATCGATCGGCGCTCGATCGGTCTGTCCGGATCGGAGCTTGATGAAGCGTGCCTGGCCGCATCATTCTGCGGGCGACCGCTTGAAACGAGACCGTCAGAGAAGGGACCAGAGCCGGTGCCGAAGAATATCCTCCTCGAAGCCCACGCGACCCAGCTCAAGCAGGGCACTGGCATCGCGACCTATGCCCGCAACCTCGCGAGCACGGCGACCGGGCTGGGCTACGATGTGGAATTGCTGATCGGTACCGAGCAGCGCATCAACCGCCGGGACCCGCTTCTGTCGGAAGTCGTCCTCAACGATGCCGTCGATCCGAAGGCCATCGATCCGCTGAAGCAGGTCGCCCGCGCGATCGACTGGACGACCGGCGTCCTGGGCGGCGTCAAGGCGCAGCGCCTGCCGGCCCCGCGGATCGTTGTCGACCGGAGCTCCGGCGTCTCCACGGAGCGTAGCCATCCGACCTATGGCGCGGTGCGCCTCTGGGAGCGCGCCTCTATGCATTTCAACCGCTTCGGGCATCGCATGCCGGTACGGCCCGAAGGGCGGCATGACCTGTTCCATGTGACGCGCCCGACGCCGGCCTTCGTCAAGGGCGCGGCGAATATCTACACGATCCATGATATCGTGCCGCTACGCCTGCCCTACGCGACGCTGGACAAGAAGAAATACTTCTACACGATGATCAAGCATCTCGCGGAGAAAGCGGACCATATCGTCACGGTCTCGGAGTTCACGCGAAAGGACGTCCAGGAATTCTTCAAGATACCGGACGATCGCATCACCAATACCTGGCAATCCGTTTCGATGAGCGAGGCGGCGCTGTCCGTTTCGGACGAGGAGGCGGCGCGCGATGTCGACAATCGATACGGGCTGACGTTCAAGGAGTATTTCCTGTTCCTTGGCGCCGTCGAACCTAAGAAGAACATCTCGCGGTTGGTCGAGGCCTATGCCGCTTCGGGGTCGACGCGACCACTGGTCCTGGTCGGCGGCCTGGGCTGGCTCTACGAGCAGGATGTCGAAATGCTCAAGGACGAGCGCCTGCTGAGCTGGCGCTTCGACGGTTCGCATATCCGGCCGGAGCGGCGCGTCCAGCGCCTGCCCTACGTGCCGCTGGGTTCGCTCCTGTCCCTGATCCGCGGCGCTCGCGGCGTCCTCTTCCCCTCGCTCTATGAAGGGTTTGGATTGCCGATCCTTGAGGCTATGCTACTGGGGACGCCGGTGATCACCTCCAACACCAGCTCCCTGCCGGAGGTGGCCGGGGATGCGGCGATGCTGGTCAATCCCTACCATATCGAGGAGATCCGCGATGCGATCCGGACCCTTGATGCCGATGCGGACCTGCGCGCTGAATTGGTCTCCCGAGGGCGCAAACGTGCCGAGTTCTTCTCGCCGGCGCGGCATGCCGAGCGGGTCAAGGCGGTCTATGACCGCGTCCTCGGCTGAGACAGGCTCGGCTGGCGCGAGCCTGTCGGCGTCCACGCTCAGATGCGGAAACGGCGCCGGATATTGGTGATCCTCTGGGCGAGCTCGCCGGTGGGGCGCAGCGTGAGCGAGGCCTGCTCGGCCGCCACCCGGCGCGCGGCATCGGTATCGAAGGTGAACGCGGCGTAGAGCTCGGCGTAACGCTCTAGGAAGATCGCCTGATCGGTGACGGCCATCTCCGAATAGCGCAGTGCCTTGCCTTTGCTGAACTGTCCGATGCTGCCCTTGTGGCGGAACCGGTCGAGAACGCTGGCGCTGTCCACCGTCGCCCCGATCTGGCGCGCAATGGCCTGCACGACGCTGGCGCTATCATAGCAGATCTCGTTGTAGGTGAAGACCTCGACCGGGCCGGCGGCAGCCCAGTCCCTGAAGACGCCGAGCTGGATATCGATCGCGTTCAGCGTGTCCGATACCGTTGCAAACTCCGAGAATGAGAAAACCCGCCAGCGCCGTGAACGGTCGCCGTGATCGATCATCGAGAGCGCCACCTCGCGCGGATCGCGGATCGAAGCATTCGCCAGAATCCGGCCCTCCGCCACCATCTGAGCGACGTTGCCGCAGGGCGGGCCATGGGTCTTGAGGACGACATCCTTGGGGGCAGCATGGCTCTCGATCTCGGCCAGAAGTTCATGATCGATGAAGTTGAAATAGTTTTCGATCGAGTCGGGCTTCCGGAAGGGCTTGCCAAGCCGAACGATCGGCCTGCCGGCCGCGCGAAAGACCTCCTCGGTCAATTGATAGAGAAAGGTGCTCGCGGATTTGGTGATGCCGTAGCAGATATAGATCATGCGTTGTACCGCGGGTAACACCTGTGCTGCACCGGGATCCGGTCGGATGTCGAGGCGCTCATGATTGGGGATCGTTGATCCGGTTCCGCTTGAGAATGCGCCGTTGTTGCCATGCGAGGACCGGCCTGTACAGGCTATGGAACTGGGCCAGCCACGCCATCGTACGCGAGGGAGCGAGAAAGAACGCTCCGGCTTCGGCTTGGGCGATCATCCGTTCGGCGACCTGTCCTGCGCTAATCGTGCCTCCCTGTTCGGAGATCAGACGGGTCACGGCGGGGCGCTTCGGTCTCTCGTCTTCCAGCTGCGGCGTCTCGGTATCGGGCGGTGCGACGAAACTGACGACGATGCCGTCCTCTGCGAGCTCGAGGCGCAGGATCTCCGCAAGGGCCCGCACGGCGAACTTGCCGGGCGCATAGCCGCTATAGCCGGCGATTCCGATGAAGGCTGCGCCGGAAGAGACCAGCGTGATCCGGCTGCCATGCCTGCGCATGACCGGAACGGCGGCCTGGATCAGATGGAGTGTCCCGAAATAATTGGTCTCCATCTGCACCCGATGGGCGGCGAGGTCGAGATCGCGAAACAGACCGGGCTCGACGACGCCGGCCGAGGTGATCAGCCAGTCGATCCGCCCGTGCCGGGACGCGATTTCGGCGATGGCTGCCTGACAGGCTGTCGCATCGGCGACATCGACAGGCAGGAGATCGACGCACGCTTCGGCGCCGAGTGTGGCCGCGGCATCGTGTAGTCGACCCGGGTCGCGGGCCAGCAGGGCGACGTGGTAGCCGCGCCCCAGAAGCACGCGCGCGCAGGCCAGGCCGATACCGCTGGAGCCGCCGGAGATGACGGCAACTTTCGGCGGGGAGGGCGCTGGCACGGGGCGTTCTCCGTGGGGGATTGCGGTGCGTCCGGTCTACGCGATCGGGCCGATCGAGTCGTCCAGATAGTACCACTGGTCGAGATAGCGCAGGATCGCAGGCTCGATCCGGCTGTTGAGGAAGGCGACATCCACGAGCGGATCGCTCGGACCGGTATCCATGTGGAACGGCCCCTCAAAATGCAGCCGGAAGCGCACGCCGTCCAGCCGCTCGCAATAGACCACCACGAGCTGCGCCCCGGTACGCCGGGCGAGCTTCGCCGCCAGCGCGAGATTGCCTTTGGCGTGTGGCGGCCGCCCGAACAGGGGCGCCATCATCGTGCCGACGCGCTTCTCGTCGGGGAATAGGGCCAGCACGCCGTTGCCCTTCAGGATGGACAAGGCCCGGAGTGCCCCGTTCCGGTCGGGCGGCAGGACCTTGACGTCGAAGGCGCTACGCGTCGCGTCGGCGATGTCGCGATGGGCAGCATTCTCGGGCACCTCCGAGATCGAGGCGACCGGAACGCCGATCATCTGCATGGCCGAAGCCAGCACCTCCCAGTTGCCGAGATGCAGGCAGAGCGCGATCGTCGGCACCTTGCCGACCTGGGCCCGGGCCGCTTCGGGGCCGACGAATTCCAGTCGCCCCGACTCCGCAAAACGGTGGACGATGGAGAATTCGGCCATCAGACGCCCGACATTATCGACAAAGCGCCAGACGAGCCGCTCGACCTCGGCCGCGGGCATGTCCGGGAAATGGCGCCGGATATTGTCGCGGGCCTTCCGGGCGACCTTGGGATCGATGAGCCGGATCTTGAGCCAGGCCAGCCGGGCGCCAATATCGGAAACGAGCGGGATCGGCAGGCGCCGCAGGGCACGATGCAGCACTCTCTCAAGGGCCTGCATGGCAATCGTCTCGTCAGCTCTCTGGAGGACGCGAGCGCGCGACCACCCGAGCGGGCAGACCACCCTTGGGGCGCAGGGTCAAGCGGCAGACCGGCTCGACCTTGTAGCCTTCCCGCGGCAGAACCTCGAAACGCTGGGCGAGGATGGCCAGGCACAGCGTCGCCTCGTCCAGGCCGAAATTCATGCCGGGGCAAATGCGCGGGCCGACCGCGAACGGGATATAGGCGAAGGGATCGATCCGGGCGCCGGACAGGAAGCGCTCCGGCAGGAAATGGTTCGGCTTGTCCCAGAGGTCGGGGGAGCGGTGCAGCAGCCAGGGCGCGATCATCACCAGCGCCGATTTCTCGACGTCGATATGGCCGATGCGGTCGGCCTCGCGCGCCTGCCGCGGCAGCAACGGAACCGGCGGATAGAGCCGCAGTGTTTCCTGGATCACCGCGCGGCACCAGCGCAGTTGCGGCAGGTCGGCGAGCGCCGGCGCCCTGTCGCCGCAGGCCGTGGCGATCTCGTCATGGACGCTCTGGCGGACCCAGGGGGCGTTGGCCAGCAGGTACCAGGCCCAGCTCAGCGTCGTCGCCGTGGTCTCGTGCCCGGCCATGAAGATCGTCGCTGCCTCGTTGCGGAGCGCCGCGACGTCCAGCGGCGCCCCGCCGCTCTTCTGGTTGCGGCGGATTAGCAGGTCGACCATCGAGCCGGCATCGCCCTCGCCGGCAAGATGGGCGTTGATGACGTTTTCGACGACGCCGTGCACCATCGCGATCGCCTGGCGCCGGCGCTTGCCGCCAAAGGCCGGCCAGCCTTCGTCCGCGCCGAGGAAATAGCCGAGATTGAAGGAATCGGCATGGCGCTGATAGGCGCTGAAACCGTCGATGACTTGCTGGGCGGCTTCGCGTGCGATATTCTTGCCGAATACGGCGCGCGAAATGATCGCCGCGGTGAGGCGGCCCATTTCCTCGGTGAGCTCGACTTCCGCCCCGGCGGGCAGGTCGGCCCATTCGGCCGCAACGGCGAGCGCGGCATCTTCCATGGTTTGGCCGAATTCGGGCAGGCGGCGCTTATGGACGATGTCCGCGACCAGCGGCCGACGCTTTTTCCAGGTCTCGCCCTCGCTGATGAAGAGGCCGTCTCCCAGAAGCGCTTCGAGCGCGCGCCGCATCTGCGGGCTCTTCCGCTCGAAATTGTCGTGCCGGGTGACGACGACGTAGCGGATATGTTCGGGACTGTTCACGAACACGATCTGCCGGCCCAGGATCCGGAAGCTGTCGATGCTGGAGCGATAGTGGCCCTCGGTCCAGCCCGCGATCAGATTGCGGCGGGCTCCGATGATGATCTGGAGCAGATTGGGGTCATGCTGCAAGGGCTCGGGATGGGCAGGGATGAGCGCGTCGAGGCCACGCTCTTCGGTCGTCTGCGGGCTGCGATAAAGCAGGGATACTGCCGACATCATGGTGCAATAGACCGAAACTGACCACGACGGGGAGTCATTGCGCTGCGCGATATCCGAGATTTCAGAAAACCTGTCCAAGCGGGCATAGTTACAGGGACCTCGCGGCGGATTCAACGCTTCCGGGATGGTGCGTTCCATCTGAGCAGGTTGCTTAACGGGCCGTGAACGCCTCGAACCCTGCTTCTTGGTCCGGTCAATCCAGGGTCAGGACTGCCTCCGGCAGGTCGGACATGGCGCGCCTTGTCTCGGCGGGAACGAAGACGGCGTTCTCGTGCCCGGCGGTGCGGAGCGACAACATGTCAGCATCGGACAGAATCCAGCGACGGAGCTCTGACCGGGCCGTACGGCAGGGGTGGTGCGACGCCGACATGCAGGCGTATATCGGCAGCCGCCGCGAGCGGCCCGTTCCAATCCGATGGCGGGATCCAGCTGGCGCGGGCCAGCGCGGCCATGAGCGGGCCGAGCGCGACGGGCGGGGCCTGGTCCGCTGCTCGGGCACACGGCCCGTCTCCCGTCACCGCGATGGACGGCACATCGGCCGGCTCCGACAGAGAACACACGGCATCCCGGGCGCGGTGCTCGAAGCCATGCTTCTCTATGACCAGGCGGCGAAGCGCGGCGACGCGCGCCTGGCAACCTGGCTCGTCCGCCAGCCATCGGCGAATCTGCCCGGTCAGGCCATGGGCATCCTGATAAGTCGGCAACAGGTCCCCGAAAGCCTCATATGCGCCTGCGATGCCGTTGGTGATCGGCAGGGCGCCGGCGGCGATCGCGTCGTAGACCCGGCTGTTTACCGAGCAGTTATTGACCGTGACATGGTTGGCGTCGTCGATCACCAGTTTGGCGCTCGCGTAGATCGCCGGCATTGCTTATAGGGCGCCAGATCTTGCGTGGCCGCAGTAAACTCTGGCACCGCCTCCCAGCCGGCGCCGACGATGCGTACGGTGGCATCGAGTATTTCGGGCACGAGGCTGATGCGATCTCGCGATGAACGCCCCAGTAGGAGCCGGTGAAGCAGATGTCGCAGGCGAGCTCGGCGTCGGGCTGAGCGGCCCCGAACAGGTCCAGATTGGTCGCGATCCTGAGGAGCCGGGTCGGTAGTCCGGTATGCTCGCGAAAGCGCGCGCATTCGCGCTCGGAGGACATCCAGCTCTCGTCGGCGCGCCGCCAGTTCCCGCTGTCCAGCAAATGGTCTCGGATCAGCGAGTGACGGACTCTACTCAAATCTGGAGGAAGATCAGGGTCTCAGGTCACCAGGAAGGCGTCGAAGCAGTTACGGATCCAGAACACCACGCGGCAGGATGGCGAGAGGTTGCATGCCAGGGGCGACCAGGCAGGCAATGGATTCCGTCAACCACATTTCCCAATACCGCCGAACATGACATGCGCGCCGAAACCTCGGCCCCGTGTGTCGAGGAACATCTTGTCACGCCAAGACGCGCGAAAGCACCGCATGTCTGCCGAGATGGGCGAGCTGCCTTGCCGATTGACAAACGCAATCGGTTCGATAGCGGTCCGGCCCGCGCAACTCGTCGAGCGATAGCAGGCTACCTGGTTGGATCGGCATCATCATCGGCTCTTGTTTGCGCTTCATGAACATGGGCTCAATCCGCCCAGCCCGTATTGGTCTTCACACGCCTGTCACGCCCGATCAAAATGGCTTGGCGGCTAGGTACGCACGAGCGCGATCGAGATCGGGCGGCGTGTCGACGCCGCGCGGCACATGGTCGATGACCATGACGTCGATGCGCATGCCGTCTTCCAGCGCACGGAGCTGCTCCAGCTTCTCGCGCAGTTCCAGCGGCGATTGCGGCAGGCTGACGAAACGGTCGAGCGCGGCACGGCGATAGGCGTAGAGGCCGACATGGTGATAGAGCGGCCCCTCGCCATAAGGCGCCGTGGCGCGCGTGAAATAGAGCGCGCGCAGCTGGCCGGGCGCAATCTCGCTGCCGACGAGCTTCACGACGCTCGGCGCCGTCTTCTCCTCCTCGTCGTCGATCACGCCCGCCAGCGTCGCGATATCCACAGCCGGATCAGAAAGCGGTTTCACCGCGGCGGCGATGGCCGAGGGAGCCAGCGTCGGGAAGTCGCCCTGCACATTGACGATGATGTCGTAATGCCTGTCAGGGTCGAGAATGTCGGCCGCTTCCTTGATCCGGTCCGAGCCGGTCTGATGCTCGGCGCTGGTCATCACCGCCTTGCCCCCGGCGGCTTCGATCGCGGCCGCGATTTCCGGCGCATCGGTCGCCACCGCCACATCGCCGGCCCCGGATTCGACCGCCCGGCGCCAGACATGCACGATCATCGGCTCGCCATGGATATCGGCGAGCGGCTTGCCGGGCAGGCGCGTCGCCTGCATGCGGGCCGGGATCAGGATCAGCGGGTTGGACATTGGCTCGGAAAGCTCGCTGGCGGCAAAGGGTTTAAATGGTGTGCGTGCTTATACGAGTTGTAATGCAGCGTGCAAAGCGATCAAGCAGCGCTGGCGACTTGGTCACTGGGCCGCGCGCAGCGAGCACCGGTGGGCGCTAACCTTAACTTCTTCCCTGGCTGATTGATCTATGATCTGAGCCTGATCTGAGCCCTTAAAACTGGATCGCTTTGGGTTAGAGTTTTCCGCGTCGTTTCCCATGGGCTGGGAGGAGCGGAAGACAATGAAGGATTCGAAGTTCTCAGACGCGCGGAAGGCGTTCATCCTGAAGCAGGGCGCGGATGGAATTCCGGTGGCGGAGATCTGCCGACGGGCCGGAATCAGCCAGGCGACCTACTTCAACTGGAAGAAGAAGTATGAGGGTCTGCTGCCGGCCGAGATGCGTCGGCTGAAGCAGCTCGAGGACGAGAATGCGAAGCTGCGCAAGCTCGTCGCCGATCTCGCGCTGGACCGTGAGATGCTGCAGGACGTCATCCGCCGAAAGCTCTGAGGCCTGGTCGCAAGCGCGAGCTCGTCGGCGTGATGTGTGGCGAGTGGCAGGTGTCGATCCGGCGGGCCTGTGCGGTCCTGGAGTTCGACACGTCGAGCTACCACTACAAGTCGTTCCGGCCCGACCAGGCCCCCTTGGCTGCCCGGATCAAGGCGATCTGCGAGACCCGAGTCCGCTATGGCTATCGCCGTGTGGACGTGCTGCTGCGGCGCGAGGGCTGGCATGTCAATCAGAAGCGGATTCGAAGGATCTACAATGAGTTAGGCTTGCAGCTCAGGAACAAGACGCCCAAGCGCGGGGTCAAGGCGAAGCTGCGCGAGGATCGCGCGCCGGCGACACGGCCCAACGATGTCTGGGCGATGGACTTCGTCCATGATCAGCTCGCCACAGGTCGCAAGATCCGGGTTCTGACGGTGGTCGACACCTTCTCGCGCTTTTCGCCGGCGATCGATCCGCGCTTCAGCTACCGGGCCGAGGACGTCGTCGCCACGCTGGAAAGGGTCTGCGCGAAACTTGGCTATCCGAGGACGATCCGGGTCGATCAGGGTTCCGAGTTCGTCAGCCGAGACCTCGACCTGTGGGCCTATGCCAAGGGCGTCACGCTCGACTTCTCGCGCCCGGGGAAACCTACTGACAACGCCTTCATCGAGGCGTTCAATGGCCGCTTCCGCAGCGAATGCCTGAACACGCATTGGTTCCTGACGCTTGCGGATGCGACGGAAAAGATGGAGGCTTGGCTCAGATACTACAACAAGGATCGGCCGCACGGGGCCATCGGCAACAAGCCTCCGATCCTGCTGCAGAATCCCGGCGGAACACCCAGCCTGCCGCCGTGATGAAGGCCGGAAACTCAAGCCTGCGGCGATCCAGCAAATGGTCTCGGATCAGAAGGCCGGAAACTCCAGCCTCCGGCGGTCCAGCAAACGGTCTCGGATCAAACGGTCTCGGATCAGTCTCAGGTCAGGAGGTAACGATACGCTAGCTTGTGGCATCTTGCAGCTCCACCCCTTGAAATGCGAATGTTTCGCCCTTGCCAAGGCTATGACACCAGATTCTAAACTCTATTATGCCGCCGGTCTCGGTATCGAACTCGAAAGCTGGCGGCGGTTTATTGTCTTGGCAGAACCACTCGACGATAGAAACAATCTCGCCATTCAGGACCGCATCGAAGGTCCACTGTGTCTGAGCGGCCTCGCTGTTCGATGATAGAAGGAGTTGCACGCGCCAGTTGCCAGCAGGCAGGTTTCGATAAGGACCGTAAATGACATGTCCGCGGTTGATCGGCCCGGAGATCCAAATTGTAGCGCCATCACGTGAGCGCTGGCATTTCGTAGAAAACAGCGCGGCTTCCAGATAGGATCGCTCATAGCGAAGCACGGATCGCAAGCGTCGGGAAACGAGCCGTGAAATGATTGGCTCTAATAAGCCCTGCCTCCTACGGAGCAAAATAAATGCAATGGAAGCGCCATCGATACTTTGCGTTAGTTCTCTTCCCGCTCTTCCCCGAACTTCGACCTGAATGCTGGGGTCGATCTCGCTTATAATAGAAACTATATTATCTGCATTTAATCTCTGAACATAATCACCTTGAACGCCGGGATTACGTATCTCTAAGGCAACAAGCGTGGACGTTGAGCACCTGTCACACAAACTTCTCAACAAATTATCGGGGGCATGGTGATTTTGCAGATTCCCCCTGTACCGAACAAGTTCCTGGGCGGCTTTCGCTGAGAAGAGCGACCGATAATTCGGCTCGACGATGTCGGCCTTTGGTGAGCAGATAGCCCCTCCATAGGAGTGCTTGGACAAGGACGGACCGGCCACCGCCTCGATCAGGTCGCGATCTGCACCGTCAAGCTTCGTAAGAGCGGTTTCAAGGCGAGGATCGATTTTGAGCTGCGCCTCTAAGGCGCGAGCCGCTTTGGAAATTCGCCGTATCCGGTCCGGATAAAAATTCGCGAACGAGCGAGGGATATTCGTCGCCATACCCAAACGTTCATTTAGCTGATCAATATTTCGATGGCGCACCAAACCAGTTTCAAGTACATGATGGACCAGAATGTCCCGTTTCATTGGATCAAGAGGAGGCAGAGGAGCAGAGAGGTACGCGCCTAAGCGAGATGGATCGCTAAGTTCAGTCGTGCAACCCTTTCTCGAGTAAATTGGCTGGCCCCATACGGCGACCGGCAAATCGTACAGCAGTGCCTCCAATCCAACATTGGAGCTCATAGTCGCGACGACCGCAACTCTTTCAAGGATATCGTGAATCGCAATGCCGGTGGCATCAAACGAATCCTGCATGCGAATTCGGGGCAGGCGTCGGAGCCCACCTTTCGGATGGCTCTTCATTAGCAATCTCCAATCGGGCGGGATGCTATCAATCGCGGCCTGAAGCGACGCTTCGTAGTCGTCGTATGCTCCGAGGTTGACGACAACATTTGCGTCCGTTGGAACCTGCTGTGGGATAAACACGATCGGCCGAGTATCGGCTGTAATCCAATTCTGAAGGCGGGTGAGATCGTCTATTTCGCTGGTCTGGTCGTATTTCGATCTTCGTTCGGACATAAAGCGCCGGACAAACGCCCTCGCCTTTTTGAGAGTCCGTTTCTCCGTAATTGTCGGCGGCCAGGATTTGTCGAATAGACTGAGTCCACGATAAAAATGAGGAGAATAGGGGTCAACAAAATGATGTCCGGAGAAAAAGGGGCTTTCCCAGTAAAGAAAATTTACGGAATTGTGCGAGCAAACATCGGCGATTATTGCTGAAATTACTTCGGCCCCGTTCGGAACTAGAACGTATGCAGGGTTAAGAGCCACAAGCGTCTGCGTGAAACAATGTGCGACCCCCCGCAAATGCTGAGCCCAAGGCGATTCCGGAAGCAGCGTGTCGGGGCGAAGCTCTCCGACGCCGTAGGAATGGCTCATGAGCTGCGGCAGGTCCAATCGGTAACCGTAGATTGAAACGAATGCGAAATCGGAAAACCGTGGCGCGTCTGCAATCTCGGTTCGGAGCAATGGTGGCACGGCCCAGTCCGCGCTCGTACTATTGTGCTCGCTATCGAGCCAGTATGTGAGAATCCTGGGTTGGTATCCACCTTGTTCGATGGTCCGCGCCAATTCTAAGGCGTTCCGATGGGATTCCTCGCCAGTTGTTCGGACGATTAGGATGGACTTTGGCATCTGGGCGGCCTGGCCTCTATCAAATTCTGCTTCGGCGTTCGATTGCGGCCCAGCACCGGACGGCGCACCCGAGATTCCATGTCAAGCGATTTTTTGCGGCATTATTGTTAGTGGTATCCGGCTGGTGCAAGTCCCACCAAGGCAGGCGCCCGCCTTCCAGGCCAGAACAATCGATCGGTATGCAAATCAATTTCTACTAGCGTATGATATTGCCAACCCCGCCGTCCGTATTGTCGATACTGCTGCCGAAAGGGTAGCCGTCATCCTCGTGGCAGTAAGGGCTCCGACCGCCTCGAGAATTTTCTACAACATGACGTGGTCGATGCTTAGAATTATTTACAAAATGGTTTCTGTCGATAATATTAAAAGAAGGTGTTTGATGTCGAATGACTCCTTTTTCGCCGCAGTTACGATATAACGATATGCCAGGGAACTCATCAATGTAAATCTTATTTTCAATTATTCTATTATTGGCAGATCCATCTATTGCTATAACCTCGCGGCCAGTTTTTGTTGTAATTTCATTTCCGCTAATAAAGTTATCTCCGCTTTCGGCATCAAGATAAATGGCAACTGATCGCGTAAAGCCATCAATTCGCGACTTCGTTATATTTACACGTGTTACACCTGATCCGACATAAATAGGAATATCGTCATCGGTTGTAATTGAAACGCTCTCTAAAGAGATACCGAACGGCGCAGCAGCTTGGGTCCGAACCGTATGCCCTTGGCGTCGGGAAGACTGACGCAAATCCTCACCGTTTCCGGGCATACCGGAGATCTGGACTCGGCCTTCGATCCGACAGTTTCGGATGCTAACGCCAGACGGTCGCTCCCAAACAACAGCGCCGTCAGGACCTTCCCGCCGGCGTGATCGAATTTCGATTGCTGGGGTCCTCCGTGTGCCCCGATCGTAGCGACGAATCGCGCCGCCGTGGCAATCGAGAACAATGCCCGTTACCGCCCCTTCAATTAATATTCCCGCACTCAATACTTCATTTGATTGAATTGAAAGGCTCCTATCGAGATGCAGGGGCGCCCTTAAGCGGAGCGCGTCACCATGCACCCGAGCCTCAGAAAACACTTCCTTTCGTTCGAGTTCCTCAGCAATCGTATCGGATCCAATAGGCAGCAGCATGATTGGAAACGCTAAAACGGCCTTCCATAGCTGCGGCGGGCGGTATGGTACAAGCTCGGCACTCACGCGCCGGGCCTCATTCCCCTTAACGTCAAAGATTGGATCGATATTTGTTGAACTCCAGAGGTCCACAGCCGAATTTCAATCGAAGCTCCGCCTCCAGTATTTGAAGGTAGCGCAAAATCGATCGGAATTGTGACCGCGTGATCGGTTAACCAGCCATTCAATTCATGGCGTGCCAATTCAACACTGCCATCTACGACCTCCAATACAAAGGTCTGTGCAGCGGAAGCGCTTGCGTCAGTAGGAGGCAGACTGACTGGAGCGATGACCACGTCAACATGATATGATCCAGGATCAAGGCGCCGATAAGGGCCGTACATAATATGGCCCGAAACACTAGGGCGAGACTTGATAAAAGGCGCTCCGGCGTCACGCACTCCGGACGCTCCGACTTGCATCAAAGGAAGCCAATCCTCTGGCAACCGATTGTTCCGCATATCTCCTATAAGATCAAAGGCCTCCTCAATCGTAATCATGCGCGCCGAGATTGGATGGATATAAACCGACATGAGAACGCACGCGGCGAAAAAAAGCTCTTCGATAGTTCGCTTTTGCTGCCGGCGCGGTAGTGTTTGGCGATCATTTGTCAATCCCCAGCCGGCGTAGAATGGGATTCCGAATACAACTACTTCTTTTGAACGTAGAAGGGCTTCGAATCCGACCTGGGAAGAAACAGTGTATACCTTAGAGCATGTCTCCAGCACAAAAGTTATATCGATATTATCAGGCAGCAATATAAAGCGTTCATCTATATTTGATGGCAATGGCTCACGAACGTTATCGGGATGGCGCTTAAAATAGATTGTAGCGTCAGGATTCTCATCGATTGCGCACTGCAGCATCTCGCTAAAGGTTTTGCGATCGGCCCCGCCAAACTCTATGCTGGCGTCGTTGACCTTCTGGTCGATGACCACGACAGCGCCTTGCTCGAGAACGTGCTTCCTTCGCCCGCCTGCATAGGCATTATACTTAGTAATGCTCTCATTGACCACACGATCTATCAGCTTCCTCGAACGTTTTAACTCCGGCTCTGTTAGCTTGAAATCTTTGCAATTTAATATCGTTTCAAGACGAGACGGATTCCGTGCATCAAAATAAAATCCCATGTCATCTACAATATATCCAAAGCACTGTCTTTGCCAGCCAGGGCCTTTCTGGTCATAATAACCAGCGTAGGCACCAAAAAAAGATGTCTCAGCAAACAACAATTCCTTCCCGTAAAAGCTGCTATTGAGACACTGCCAATACAAATCCTGTCTCAAGCGCTGCACGAGAACAAGACTAATGGCGCAAGTGCTTGGGCTAAAATCTCTGGAAATGCGGGACGTTTTAAAGATCGGCTTAATATTGGTATGAAAGCCGCCCTCCAAGTCATGCTTTTCGCCATTCGTAAAAATATTGCAATTTTCCGCCAAGCCGTTAATAAACTCAGACGGGATGAACCGGCGCTCGGACCTCTGGCGTCCAATATCTCGGAGTTGGATTGTATTAGTGGCGATGAGAACCTGAAATGGGACACGCTCGTCAGACGATTTTTTTACAGCTTCTTTGAGGGCGTCGACCTGTGATTGAATAGAATTGTTTTTCTCTGGAACAGCGGCCATGATTTGGTGCACCTCCGGGCGTTTGTCGAATGCTGTGGAATTTGACGTAGATTTTCGTTGAGAAGGAAGGGCAAGATTCATTTGTGGCCTCGGCCCTTCAGGCAATGACCGTTCAATCTCTTCACGAAACTCTGTTAGTACGACCGCCGCAAGCCAATCGGCCGTCTTAGGGTGATCAAAAGACTGCCAAGGCTTTCGCTTGTAGGTGTAGTGAATAATACCGGGAGCTTCTATCGCGCTAGAAAATTCAAGCTTGTTATAGTAGTTATTGATCCCAACGTTCTTAGTTGCCCAAACGGGATCAAACATCGAGCCATGTACATTCCACTTGAGCGGAGCATACAAAATGCGGTCGGAAAAGCAGCAATTAATTATTTGCTGATCACCCAAGCTAATGTTATGTAAATTGTTATCTATATAGTTATCGATGATACACGAAAAATTAATTCCGCGGATCTGAGAAAGGTTGAATAACGTTACGCCGGCATTGATATGCCGAGATTTCTCGGCCATCCCAAATTTATAGTTATATAATTTACTGATCGAATCTTCGACTCCGGAGAATAGGTTATTTCCCATATCTAGGTCATAAAGAGGTGAAATGTCGCACTTAATAATCAAATCGCTATCTAAGTATAAAGCGCGATCGATTCCGGGCGGGAGCATCTCATGCATCAGGAGTCTAAAATAGGTCGCAATAGAAATCCCAGGCGTGGTTCTTACATTTTTAAATTTAGTAGCATCAACGACAATCTGGTGTAATGAAAAATTATGTACGTCTCGTAGTCTTTCAATTTTGCGTAGCGTCTCGTGGCTTATTGGCTCAGCAACAAGTAAGTATATTGCGATATCGCGTGAGCGTTCGACGGTTTGCAGAATAGATGCAATTGTAACGCATGTGTATTTTGCGTACAATTCATCTGTTGCAAATACTAAATTCACGCCATCGTCTCCAGTTTGGCGTAATTTTTAGCGTCGCGTATAAATGTAACAACTGAGCCATTAGAATTATACTCATCATATACAAAGCCACGAGACATCATGGAATAAAATAAAGAAGCTACACCTTCCCGGCCAACAACATTGGTATGAAGCTCAACGATAATTTTTTTGACCCCCGCAAGTGCGGCATCTCGGAATGTCGCGACCTCGGCTCCCTCAATATCTGAAACTATCATCGTAGGTCGGAATGACATCACGGCCTCGGTCAACGAGATCGATGGAACCATGACCTTGTCAACATAGTCACCAGATTTCTCTTCCAGTGAAGAGCCCCAGAAATTTTGTCTGACAAAGAACGGGATCGTCGAGGCTGCTCCTTCGGCAGTGAGAACACCATTTCTGATTTCGGCATTCTCAACACCATTCAATGTATGGACGCGCTGAATGTATCCTACTAGACGCGGGTCAGCTTCGAACGATAGCACCTGCTCCGTGTACGGATTAAGGCCTGCTAACGTTGACATGAAGCCCAAACCAGCACCCAGTTCGAGTACTCGTTCGCCCTGCGCTATAAGTGATGCGAGCTGCTTCGCCTCCTTTTGCTCGTATCTTTGAGCTCTCAGAGAGTCGAGTACTCTGGTACTCAAAATTGCACTATCGTAAGGAAAACGAATTCCCCTGCAAATAACTTCCTCAGTTTTCATTAGCAGATCCACCGTAGCTATGCTCAATCGCGAGAATTCAAAATGCGCATATTTGAAAGATCTGCGCTTGGTTGCATCCCATTTGTACGTCAAAGGCATCGTTCGAATTTGACAATTTGATGAAGCTAAGCGACGCCTGCTCTCAACAAATCATGAATATGGAGGATCCCGGTCGGTCGCCTATCGACAACAATAAATATGGATGTTATTTTTGCCTGATTCATCAGGTGAAGCGCCTCATCTACCAGTGTATCTGGTCCAATGTGGAGCGGAGCAACGGTCATCGCCGATGTGATGGGCTGATCCACAAAGCCGTTGCTGAAAGCTCGCCGAAGATCGCCATCAGTCACCACGCCGATGAGTTCATCGTTTTCGTTTAGCACACCGGTAATTCCGAACCGTTTTGCCGTCATCTCGACGATCGCTTGAGAAAGAGAGACGCCGCCGCTCACCAGCGGTAACTCTGCCTCCCTGTGCATTAGATTGGAGACCTTCTTCAGCCGCGCGCCAAGCTTCCCTCCAGGATGGAACTGCCTGAACTGCCCTGCCGTAAATCCCTGCATCGCGAGCAACGCTACGGCAAGCGCATCTCCAATCGCCATTTGCATCAACGATGACGTGGTTGGCGCTAACCCATTCGGACATGCTTCGGGCATGGAAGGGAGGCAAAGAGTTATATCGGATGCGGAGCCGAGCGCGCTGTCCGCGCGAGATGTAATGCCAACCAATTGAACCCGGAAGCGCCGTGTATAAGCGATAATGTCAGCCAACTCGGGCGCCTCGCCCGACCAGGAGAGGGCGAGCACCAAATCCGCAGCACTGATCATGCCGAGGTCGCCATGACTTGCTTCACCCGGATGTACGAAATGCGCAGGGGTTCCGGTCGAGGCCAATGTCGCCGCAATCTTACGACCGACATGCCCGGATTTGCCCATGCCCGTGACGATCACCCGGCCATGTGATTGCCCAACTAACCGGATGGCCGCGCAGGCGAGTTCGACGCGCTCGCCAAGTGGCCCGTCTAACGCAGCGCGTAACGCCATCAAGCCTTGTGTCTCAAGATCCAAAGTCCGGCGAGCTTCATCGACGGCCGTAATGAGACGTCCGGATAGCGACGCTGCAAGTGCCATATGACCTAAATCTCCGAATAAAATTTAGAATCGGACAAGCGTACCCGCTGTTAGGGCGGTCCGGGCGTGCTCGATATCTGGAAGAGGCTTTCGTGGCAAGAGCGTTGGGTCAAGTCTTACGCGAACTAATGCAACCGGCATCATGCGCCGTCTGGCCTCTGCTTTTTAACAACCGCGTCGATCTCCATCAGAGAGCCAACTAACGCCCCAAACTGTTTCAGCGGAATCATGTTAGGTCCATCCGACGGCGCCTTATCCGGATCTGGATGTGTTTCGATGAAGACGCCGGCGACGCCAACTGCGACAGCCGCGCGTGCCAGCACCGGCACGTATTCACGTTGTCCCCCCGAGCTTTTTCCAAGCCCGCCGGGTTGTTGAACTGAGTGAGTAGCGTCGAAGATCACCGGAGCTCCAGTCTCGGCCATTAAAGGAAGGCCACGGAAATCGGTTACGAGTGTATTGTATCCAAATGAGCTGCCACGCTCAGTCAGCATCACTTTCTTATTTCCAGTGCCAGTGAGTTTATCAACTACGTTTTTCATATCCCACGGAGCGAGAAATTGCCCTTTCTTAACATTAATCGCTTTCATCGTCGCAGCTGCAGCAATCAACAAGTCGGTCTGGCGGCAGAGAAAAGCAGGAATTTGAATTATATCGACAACATCGGATAATAAATTGCATTGCTCGATGCTGTGTACATCTGTCAGAACCGACAGGCCGAAGCGTTCCCGAATTTCAGCGAAGATTGGAATGGAGAGGCGTAATCCAAGGCCCCGGTGCGCACTAGCGCTCGTTCGGTTGGCTTTATCGAAAGATGTCTTGTAAACGATACCTATCTTAAGGGAATTAGCTATTGTTTTAATTTCACATGCTACTTCTAATGCGTGTTGACGACTCTCAATTTGGCAGGGGCCCGCTATAACGGCGATCGGGAGGTTGTTTCCAAAGCGAGCAGAGCCGAATTCTAGAATCCTTTCCGGTGAATTCAACGTATCAATCTTCACGGCCGCCCTCGAGTAGTATTTTGGATGGAATTGATGGCCAGAATAAACGTATATACATGGCCGCGTCGATTTCCTATTGTAGTCTGGATTCCGGATTGTGGTCAAATGCTCGGAAACCGAGGTGGGGCCTGCTCCTGGAAGTGGGTTCAGTTGTCGTGCAATTTTTGGGCATTCTGAGTCTCATCGAGGGCGGACGCTATGCCACGCGATCAACGCACGAATGAGCAAATCGCCTTTGCCCTTCGGCAGGCGGAAAGCGGCGCGCCGGTGGCGGAGATTCGTCGGAAGATGGGCGTCTCGGAACCGAACTTCTATCGCTTGAAGAAGCAGTTCCGGGATGAGGTCCCCGCGATCCGGAGCCTCAAGCAGCTTGAAGATGAGAATGTGAAGATGAAGCCGCAGGTCGTGGATCTGACGCTTGACCGAGCAATGTTGCAGGATGTTTTCAAGAGAACGTGGTGAGGCCCGCCGCTCGGCGAAAGGTCGTAGGCCATCTGCGGACGGCCTTTGGCGTCAGCGAGCGGCGGGCCTGTCGGGCGACCGGATTTCAGCGGCCGAGCCAGCGCTATCGAAGGCGGTCCGATCCTCAGTTGGCGCTTTGCCAGAGATTTGGCGAACCCGCCGCGGCGCGGGGAGTTACGGCTATCGGCGTTTGCACATCCTGTTGCGTCGGGAGGGCAGGTTCGTGAACCATATGCGCACCGACCGCGTCTATCGCGAGGAGGGATTGTCGATCCGCGCGAAGTTGCCGCACCGCAAGCGGGCCTGTCGCTACCCTCAGGCGTGATCGGCGATCGACGCTCCCAACGCGGTCAGGGCCCTCGACTTCATGTGGGGCCGGCTCTTCGTCGAGATCGAGTTTTCTCGCCCGGGTTGGTTACGGATAGTGCGTACATTGAGGCGTTCAACGCCCGCTTACGTGCGGAATGCCTCGATGCCTCCAGGTTCCTATCAATGGCCGATGCCTCCCTCGAAGGCAGCTCCCCTGACGTTGCCCCCCCAGTTTTTATCCAGCGCTGTGTTCGTTTCCGGCGATCGTGGAGCCCGTTCCGGCAGGCGCAGCGACGAGCTCTGGCGCTGTGCTTGTCGCACAGCGCGGTGCCAGGGCCCGGCGCGGGGTGAAGGTTGAAGCGAAGGCCTTAGGCGTCTGCCATCTGAGCTGGGAGTGAGGCCGGGCGGTGTTGAAGTCCGTGCGCCAGTTGGCCAATGCCGTGCGCGGCTGCGACAGCGATGAGAACAGCGTCTCGTTCAGCAACTCGTCACGCAGGCGGCCGTTGAAGCTTTCGATGAGGCCGTTCTGCATCGGCTTGCCGGGCGCGATATAGTGCCAGTCGACGCGAGCCTAATCCGCCCAGGCCAGGATCGCGTTGCTGGTGAACTCGCTGCCATTGTCGCTGACGATCATCTTTGGCCTGCCGCGCTCGGCGATCACACGGTCGAGTTCGCGTGCGATCCGAAGGCCCGACAGCGATGTGTCGGCGACCAGCGCCAGGTTCTCGCGCGTGCAGTCATCCACAATGGCCAGGATCCGGAAGCGGCGGCCGTCGGTGAACTGATCGGAGACGAAGTCGAGCGACCAGCGCTCGTTCGGCCCGAGGGGAACCGGCATCGGGGCTCTGGTGCCGATCGCCCGTTTGCGGCCCCCGCGCCGGCGCACCGTCAGCTTCTACTCGCGATAGAGCCGGAAGAGCCGCTTTTGGTTCACAAGATGGCCTTCGCGCTTGAGCAGCACATGCAGGCGCCGATAGCCGAAGCGCCGCCGCTCGCGGGCGATCGCGATCATGCGATCCCGCAGAGCGCGATCGTCAGGACGCGCGGATTGGTATCGGACGGTCATGCGGCAGCAGCCGATGGCTTTACACGCCGGCCGCTCGCTCATCGCGTGATGCTGTACGAGATGCGCGACGGCTTTCCGCTCGGCGGCGGGCGTCACCACTTCTTTCCCAGCAGATCCTTCAGCGCGACATTGTCGAGCATCGCATCGGCCAGCATCCGCTTCAGCTTGGCGTTCTCGTCCTCAAGAGTTTGCAGACGCCGGGCCTCAGACACGTCCATCCCGCCGAACTTCGCCTTCCATTTGTAGATGCTGGCGTCGCTCACACCGTGCTTGCGGCACAGATCGGCGACCGAGACCCAAGCCTCCTGTTCCTTCAAGATCGCGATGATCTGCTCTTCCGAGAAACGGCTGCGCTTCATGTTCTGATCCTCTCAAGGAGCCAGAACGAACTTCGAACCGGATTAGAACCGAGGGGCAACGTCACCCCATGGGACGAACATGCGCAAATCGTATTGTTGGAAATTTAATGAGCCTGTATAGTGTCACGGACTAATACGAGGCCGCCTTACTCTGGAAAATGGAGCGAGGGGTTGCATTTAGTGGCTTAATGGATGGAGATTTTCAGTGCATTCCTCTGCTTACAATCATATGAAAGCAAAGATTGAAAAATATCTCGTTCCCGGAAAGCCATATGACATTGTAGAAATCGGTTCTCGTATTGTAGACGAGCAGAAATTGAGTCATCGCACATTATTGGGTGATTTTAGGCACAGTTATATTGGGCTTGACGTTGAGGAGGGTCTGAATGTCGATGTTGTGATGCGCGAACCCTATAGAATTCCGCTCAGTACCGCCTCGGTCGACGTAGTGATAAGTGGGCAAGTTTTCGAGCATGTTCCCTTTTTTTGGGTAACATTTATGGAAATGGCGCGTATCTTGAGGCCGAATGGGTATATATTCTTGACCGCGCCGTCACGTGGGCATGTGCATGCATCGAAGCAGGAATTTGATTGCTGGCGGTTCTACCCTGACTCAATGAGAGCGCTGGGAGCTTTTGCCAACCTCGATCTGCTGGAGGTTCACACGGATTTTCCGCCTCGAGTTCCACAGGGTAGAGCTTATGACTACACGAAAGCTGCCCCTAGCCAATATTGGGGGGACACAGTGGCGGCATTTAGAGCTCCTGAGAAGCGAGACAATCTGGATGGAGTGACCGAGACAATGGTAGTTTGGGCGAATAGCCGGGAGGAATCTCTAGCGCGGATGTTGGCCGATCGCCAGAAGGGCTAGCAGGTATCACCGAATAGTCCTGAATGGCCTGCTGCCGGTTTCGTGGACACCGAGATTGGGTGTTTCATGAAACCGGAGGTGGAGTATGCGGCGACGACAGTTTGGGCGTGAGTTCAAGATCGAGGCGGTTCGCCTGATCAAGGATTGCGGAGTGAGTGTGGCGCAGGCGTCTCGGGACCTGGATGTCCATGAGAACCAGTTGCGCAAATGGGTGAAGCTCTTTTCTGCCGATCCAGCGCAAGCCTTTCCCGGCCACGGCCAGATGAAGCCGGAGCAGCTTGAGATCGAGAAGCTGCGGCGCGAGGTGGCCAAGCTCAAGGCGGAGCGCGATATCCTAAAAAAAGGCCGCAGCCTACTTCGCGAAGGACGTGACATGAGGTTCACGTTCATTGCGAAGCACCGGGGAATCTGGCCGGTGGCACGGCTTTGCGAAGCGCTGGATGTGTCGCGCTCAGGCTTCCATGCCTGGTTCAACCGATCACCGAGCCGTCGAGCACGCGACGACGAGGAGATCGGCAACAGGGTCGGGCAAGCTTCCTTGGTTCGGATCGGACCTATGGTGCCAGGCGTGTCTGGCGGTAGGTATCGATTGCGGCCTGCATCGCATCGAGAGGCTGATGCGTGCCCAAGCTTTGCGTGCCAGGCCGCGTCGGCGCAGCCTGCCCAAGGACGGTGGCCAGCGATCGGCCATCGCGCCGAATAGGCTCGGCCGGGAGTTCCATGCCGAGCGTCCGAACCAGCGCTGAGGCGAGTGCGGCGACAAGAAGCCCCGCAATAGCTCCGGCGTGGCTGATAGCTGCGGTAATTCGCGTCCCGAACATGAACGCCGCCGCCCGGATCGCAGTGCTCCAACGCCGCAGGGGGCGGTGTACTCTGCTAATTCTGGCCGACATGGTCTTCGACCATGCGGAAGGTCAGGAAGCCGAGGCCTGTCATCACCAGCGCCCATGCCCAAGCATAGGCGGGCGTTGCGAAGGTCGGGATCTCTGGGCCGAAATATCCGCCTCGAATCAATTCATAGCTGTGAACGAGGGGTACGTACCAAATAACATCCTTGGCGGCATCGGGTAACCAGCCCACCATAAAAAAAGCTCCGCCAAACGGCAGAAGGAAATACTGGAACGGCCCGACGAGCTTCTCGACGACCTCCGAGAGTTCACTAAGCGCCGCAATCAGGAGTCCGGCCCCGAAGCCGAGCGCCCCCATAAGGAACCACCCATGGAGCATGTCGGACCAATCATAGGCTTCGGGTAGGGAGCCGGTCGCCTGTAGGAACAAGTAGACAATCAGGGCGCTTGCTGAAATGGAAATGAAATCGAGTATAAATCGCGTGAAGATTGCATCCAGGAGATGGATATCCCGGAAAATGACGAGGTGCTTGCTCCCTCTCAGAAGGAGTTGCATCGACGACAGATGCCGCCACAGAAGCAGGGGCAGGTATCCGGTGTAGGCGAGAGCGACGACGTTGGTGCCGTGCGTGAGGCTGCCCTTTGTAACGGACCAGACGATCATGACGCCGCTGCAGAACAGCATCGGTTCGGCAATGACCCAGAGGAAGCCTATATTCCCTCGGCCGTATCGCCCGACAAGGTAGCGTACGATCAATGCCTGGTAGACTCGTTGTTTGACCGCTAGCGTATCGCGCAGGGTGCGTTGGCTGGACAAATTGGGGCTCGCCTTCCGCTGTTCGATCGCTGTCGTGCCTTGGGGTATCACGCTTCCTTGGGGGCAGCCAAGCTTATCCGGAGTGTAGCCAAAGGCTAAGCGCGTGTTCCCGGCGCGATCAGCTCCTGCAATGAGACTGCCGCCAATTCACCTCTGCAGCGAGGTGGAGCCGGCAGAAGGCCGCCCGCCACAGCCTTGCCCGCCATCGCGAGCTATTCATCGAGGTAGCGCACAGAGGTTCCCGACGCGATCTCCCGCTCGCTTCACGAAGAAGCGCTGTCGATCTCGCATAGAGGGACAGCCGCCGGAAGGGCCAGTCAAGGCGTCGGGCCCTTCGGCCATCGCGTGCGGGCGATGGTGCGGGAACCGGCGAACCGACCCGCACCTTCGCCAATGCGTCAGATTCCGCGGATCAAGCCGCCGTCGATGCGGATCTTCGCGCCCGTCACATAGCTCGCGCGTTCGCTGGCGAGGAAGGTGACGACATCGGCGAATTCCTGCGGCTTGCCATAGCGCCCGGCCGGGATCGCCGCCATCGAGGCTTTGGCGACCGCCTCGCGGGTGCCGCCGCTGCGGGCTGCGGCAGCATCGTCGAGCTGGTCGACGCGCTCGGTGTGGATGCGGCCGGGCAACACCACATTGACCGTGACGCCACTGCCCGCGACCTCCGAGGCCAGCGTCTTCGACCAGCCGATCACGGCGGCGCGGATGCCGTTGGAGAGGGCGAGCCGCGGAATCGGCTGCTCGACGCCGGAGGAGGCGATGGTGACGATGCGGCCGAAGCCGCGCTCCGTCATGCCGGGCAGCAGGCGCTGCGCCAGATGGAACAGGTTGGCGGCCATGCCCTCGAAATGCTTCAGCCAGTCCTCGCGCTTGGCGTCGCGCGCCTCGCCGGGCGGCGGGCCGCCGGAATTGCCGATCAGGATGTCGACGCCGCCTTCTGCGATCAGCTTTTCAGCGAGGGCATCGACCGAAGCGAGGTCGGTGAGGTCGAGCTTGGCGGCGCTGGCGCGGCCGCGCTGCTCGGCCGGCAGGCCGGCAATCCAGCTCTCCGTCGCATCGGTGCTGCGCGCCGCCGCGATCACCGTTGCGCCCTCCGCGGCGAGCGTCTGCGCGATCACTGCGCCGAGCCCGCGGCTGGCGCCCAGCACGAGGGCGCGCTTTCCGAGAAGTCCCAGATCCATCAGCCGATCTCCTTGAGGCGGCGCTCCTGCCGCGCGACGAGCCGTTCGATATCGGCGATATCCACCTTCGACAATGCCCCGCCGGGCTTGCGCAGGGTGGCGGACGCGATCGCGCCGCGCTTTGCCAGCGTATACTTGCGGATGGCGAGGCCGAGGCCGGGCTGCTGCTCGTAGCGCGCCAGCGGCAGATAGGCGTCGAACAGGTCATGCGCCCGCTCGACCTTTCCGGCGGCATGCGCCTTCCAGACATCGACCATCATCTCGGGATAGGCGAAGCCGGTCATGGCGCCGTCGGCGCCGCGCGAGAGCTCTTCCGGCAGGAACATCCCGCCATTGCCGACGAGGATCGAGATGCGCCGACCGCCCTTGTCACTGGCCGCGCGCAGCGCCGAGATCTTGGCGAGCCCCGGCCAGTCCTCATGCTTGAGCATGACGCAGGACGGATGGGCGGCCACGATCTTCAGGATGACGGCAGCCGTGATCTGCACCTGCGTCACCAGCGGGAAATCCTGCAGCACGAAGGGCGCCTTCGGCCCCAGCGTCTCCGCGACCATCGCGTAATAGGAGAGGATCTGGTCGTCGGTCCGCAGATTGGAGGGCGGTGCGACCATGACGCCGGCGGCGCCATCGCCCATCACGCTCTCGCTGAGCTCGGCCATCGCGGCGAAGCCCGCTGCCGAGACGCCGGCGACGACCGGCACGCGGCCGTCGACCCGCTTCAGCACGCGACGCACGAAGATGCGGGATTCTTCCGCCGTCAGCTTCGGCGCTTCGCCCATCATGCCGAGCACGGTCAGGCCGGTCGCGCCCTTCTCCAGATAGAAATCGACCATGCGGTCGGTGCTGTCGAGATCGAGCGCGCCGGTTTCGGTGAAGGGCGTGACCGCGATGACGTAGACGCCATCAGCGGTTTCATCGAGCAGAGCCATGGTGGTCCTCAGTTGCTGGTGGAAAAGGGGCAGGAGCCTGCCTGGTTTGAAACGTCCCGTGAGCGTGATCGGCGCGGGTGCGTCCGTGCCTGTTCGCGCGATGTCATGCCTCACGGAGTTCGCGGGAGGCTTTTATTGCAAATGCTCTTCAGTCTTATAAGCGATAAGCCGACACCGAATGATGCACGCGATCGCGCTGGAGGGCTGGCCGGGAAGGCTGTCCATGCTTCAGCCTCTGGCGAGGGGACGCCCGCCCCAACCCAATTGGACGCGCCCGATCGCCATCGTCACCGCGGCCTGCGTCGGCTCGACGACGGGCACGCCGAGTTCCCGCTCCAGCGGCTCGCGGAAGCGCGCCATGCCGGCGCAGCCCATCACCACCACATCGGCATGGTGCGTGTCGCGCAAGGCCCGGCCGACGCCGATCATCCGCTCCAGCGTGATCCGTTCGTCGGCCATCTCCTGGATGGTGAGGTTCACCGGTAGGTCGCCGGCGAAGCGGCTCATCATGCCCATCGCGCCGAGATAGCGCAGATGCCGCGGGATCGAATTCTGCAGCATGGCGACGATGCCGAAGCGCTGGCCGAGCGTCAGCGCGGTCAGCACGCCGCATTCGGCGATGCCGAGCACCGGCTTCGAGCTCTGCTCGCGCAGGGAATGCATGCCGGGATCGGAGAAGCACGCGACGACGAAGGCGGCGGCCTCGTTCTCGAGCCCTGCGGCGCGCTTGAGCAGGGCCGGGATCAGCCCGTCGACATCGCGCTGCGACTGGATGCCGGGCGGCCCGTCGGCCAGCGTCAGGCACTCGATCGCCGGCCCGCCGGCCATGCGCAGCGGCGTGACGGCTTCATCGATGCCCCGTGTGACGCGCTCGGTCGAGTTCGGGTTGATGACGTAGATCGTGCCGCTCACGAGGCCTCTCCTTCGGGAATGGTGGGGCGACCCCGCTCGCGCCAGCCGTCCAGTGTCTGGCGCGGTTCCTGGAAACGATCGCCCAGGCCGAGATACCAGTCGGCGCCATGCAGGCGGCCGACGAGATCGAGCTTGTCGATATCGACATGCAGGCGCTCGTCGACGATGCCGTCGCGGATATGGAGATGCACGATCTCGCCGACGACGAGATTGCGATGCCGCGTGCCGAGCGAGAGCGACACCGTCTCGCGGCATTCGAGCTGGACAGGGGAGGCGGCGAGCCGCGGCGCCGCAATCTTGGAACTCGCCGTGGTTGTCAGGCCAGCCGCTTCGATCTCGTCGACATCCGAGGGGAAATCGATGGCGCAGACCTGCATCGCCGCGACCATCGCCCGGTCGACCAGATTGACGACGAAGCTGCCGGTCTCGCGGATGTTGCGCATCGTGTCCTTCAGGGGCGCGGTGCCGCTGCGGCCCTCGATCCCGAGCACGACCAATGGCGGTGCATGGCTGAAGACATTGAAGAAGCTGAAGGGGGCGGCATTGGCGCGGCCCTTCTCGTCGACCGTGGTGACCAATGCGATCGGGCGCGGCAGCACCGTGTTGACGAGGAGCTTGTAGAGATCGCGCTCCTTGAGATCGCTCGCGGCCCAGTCCATCGGCTCAGCTCAGACTTGTATCAAGCAGGCGGACCGTCTCGGCCAGCACGCGGGCACCGTCGCCGGCCTGGTCCGGCGTGATCGATTCCTCCGGCGCATGGCTGCGCCCTTCGAGGCAGGGCACGAAGAGCATGCCGACCGGGCCGATATGGGCGATGTGGACGCCGTCATGGCCGGCCCCACTCGGCAGGTCGCGCGTCGCGAGGCCAAGCGAGGCGGACGCATTGGCAATCGCCGAGCGAACCTCCGGCGCGCAGGCCGTCGGCGCGACATGGCTGATCGGCTCGACGGCGATGGTGAGGCGAAGCTCCTCCAGGGCAGGGCGGAGGTCGCGAACCAGAGCCTCGCCGAAGGCCTTGACCGCGGCCTCGTTGCCGGAGCGGACTTCGAGCGTCATCACGGCCTCGCCCGGCACGGCGTTCGAGGCGTTGGGGCTGACCTCGATGCGCCCGAAGGTGGCAACCAGCGGCTGGTTGTCCCGCGAAGTCGCGAGCGCGCGCTTATAGGCGGCCTCGATCAGCTTGGCGGCGCCGACCAGCGCATCGGCCCTGAGCGGCATCGGCGTCGCGCCGGCATGGTCGGCCCGGCCGGTGACGATAATGCGCTCGCGGCGGATGCCGACGATATCGGTGACGATGCCGATCGGGATACACTCGTTCTCCAGCACGCGGCCCTGCTCGATATGGACCTCGACATAAGCCGCGATGCCGTCCGCCGGCCGTTTGACCGAGGCCAGCTCCGCCGGCCGCCCGCCGACGAAGGCGATGCCTTCGCGCAGTGTCATGCCGTCGGGCCGGGTCATTGCCAGATGCTCCTCGCTCAGCGTTCCCGCGAGCGCGCGGCTGCCGATGCAGGAGAGGCCGAACTCGCTCGGCTCCTCCGCCAGGAAGTCGACGACCTCCAGCGTATGGCGCAGGCGATCGCCGCGCTCGCTGAAGCTCTGCGCGACTTCCAATGCCGCGAGAACGCCGAGAATGCCGTCATAGCGCCCGCCCGAGGGCACCGTGTCGGAATGCGAGCCGATCAGGATCGGCTTCAGGCTCGGATCGGCGCCCGCGAGCCGGCCGATCAGGTTGCCGGCCGCATCGAGCTCCGTCTCCAGTCCGGCCTCGCGGAATTCCGCCGCCAGCCATTCGCGGCCTTCGAGGAAGCGCGGCGTGAAGGAGCGGCGCGTCCACGGCCGCTCCGGGTCGGTGATCCCCGAGAGCGCCTCGATGCGACGCCAGAGCCGGTCCTGATCGATCGACATGGCGCTTACGCCGCCGGGCGCAGGAAGCGGCCGTCGCCGGCCTTGTTGCGGATCTCCTTGCCGTCCCAGGCGAGTTGGCCCCGGACATAGGTCGCAGCGACGCGGACGCGGAATTCGCGGCCTTCCATCGAGCTCCACTTCACCGCCGCGAGGCTCTTGCTGGGGTCGTGGATGAAGCGGCCGGGCTCCAGCACGGTGATGTCGGCGTCGGCTCCGGCTTCGAGCCGGCCCTTGTCGGCGAGCAGGAAGGCCTTGGCCGGTCCCTCGCAGAGCTGCTTCACCACGATGGTCGGCGACAGCCCGTGCTCCTCGCAGCCGGTCCAGAGCGCCGGCAGCAGGGTCTCGATGCCCGGCCCGCCCGAGGTGTTCTTGAAGATCATCGGGTCGCCCTTCTTCTCCAGCCCCCAGGAGACGTGGTCCGACGAGATGAAGTCGCAATGGCCGGCGGCGAGATGGCTCCAGAGCAGGTCGCTCTCGGCCTTCGGGCGGATCGGCGGGTAATGCTTGATCTTGGCGCCGAAGCGCGGGCCATGCTCCTCGGCATTGAGCATGAAATACTGCACGCAGCTCTCGACCGTCGCCTTGTATCCGGCCTGCTTGTACATGTTGCAGATCTCGAAGCCGCGCGAGGTCGAGACGTGGACGGCATGCGCACGCGCCCCGGTCTCGGCGCCGATCTCGTAGATCCGGGCGGTGGCGAGGTTCTCGACGAGAGGAGGATGGGCGCGCAGGAAGGCGTCCGGGCCGGTATCGCCGGCCTCGATCAGCTTCGCGATATTGCGCCGGGTCATCTCCTGATCCTGGTTATGGACGCCGCAGAGCAGCCCGGTCGGCTCGATCAGCTTGAAGGCCTCGTAGAGCGTGTCGTCGCCGATGCGGGGAAAGCGCGTGGGGTTGGCCTCGAAGGTCGAGAACTTGAAGGCGCAGGCGCCGGCCTCGACGAGGCCCGGAATGGCATGTAACCCGTTCTCGATGGTGATCGTGGCATAGAGCGCGACATCGACATGAGCATCGCGCTCGACCACTGCGACCTTCTCGTTGAAGAGTTTTGCGCTGGTGACGGGCTCCGGCTCGTCATAGGGCATGTCGACCATCACGGTGACGCCGCCGGCCGCCGCCGCCCGCGAGCACATGCCGATGCCCTCGTGATTGGCCTGGCTGCCGGAATGGACCTGCCCGTCGATGACGCCGGGGATGATCCACTGGCCGCGGAAGTCCTGCGTCTCGCGGGCTGCCGGCGGCGTGCCCTGGCCGACCTTGCCGACCTTGCCGCCGCTGACGGCGACATAGCCGTCCTCGATGATCCGGTCGGACAGCACGATGTTGCCGCGGAGGACGAGATCGAAATCGCTCATGTCAGGGTATCCGGTTGATCCTGAGGGGTGGGCGGAGAGCCGTGCGGACTAGTCCGCGCGGCCGAGCGCGTAGTCGGTGAAGTTCATGCCGAGCGCCTTCTCGACGATCGGATAGACGCTGGGGTCGGTGACGCTGGAGCTCAGCGGGATCTTGTCCTTGGGCACGCGCAGCACCGAGAGCTCCATGCCCTCGCGGACATGGCCGGAGCTGACCGGCTGGCCGTCCGTATCGAGTGTGGTGATCACGTCCGGGAAGCAGGCATGGCGGGCGCCGTCGGGATCGGTCACGGCCATGTATTCGTTCATGACATGGATGGTGCGGGCGGCTGCCCCGGTCCCGACCTGGATCGTGCCGATGTCGAAGGCCTCGTTGGTGTAGCGCACGTCCTTCTTCGCGACCGTGCCGCGCGCGATGATCGAGCCGCCGGTCTCGTCGCAGATCGCGTCGATGACCGCACTGCCGCCCTTCGGCTTGGCGGCGAGGATGCGCTCGCCCAGCGCCAGCGCCATCGAGATGCCGCCGAGTGCGGCGTTCTTGCGGACATAGGCCGCCGGAACCGGGTTGCGGCAGGAGGCGATGAAGCCGCCCGACATGTCCGACGCGGTGCGCAGGATCGGCGAGATCTTGGCGGTCGCGCCGCGTGTCACGAGTTCGATGTACTGGTTCTTGGAGCGGTTGCCGCCGACCGCGACCTGGATCGTCGCCTCCGGGCTGTTGGCGAGGCCGATCGAGCCCATGTCGCCGGTGGGATGGGCACGGATGTCGCCGACCGCATCGACCACCTTGACGCCGAGGATCGCGCTCGGGAGCCAGGCGTTCAGCGTGCTCGACATGCCGTTCTGGCCGATGATCAGGCCGTAGATCGGCTTGCCCAGCGCCTCCTGCAGGAGTTGCACGGCCTTGACGTAGTCGATGCCCCACATCTCCCACTCGGTCGTGCCGCCGGGCGCGCCGATGGCGGCGGCGGTGGCGATGATCGCGTCGTCGGGAATCTCGTCCATGGTGACGAGCTCGGGCCTGCCGGTATTGACCGCGGCTGTGCCGAGCATGCGGCCGTGATCGGCCCAGCCACCGCCGCCCGCTGCGAAGACGGACCCGCCGGCAACCGCGGCCTCGACATCCCTGCCCGTCAGAAAGCGTCTCATCGGCCGGCCTCGTCCCTCATGCCCCGGTCGTTGCCGGCGAAGCCGAGCTTAGAGCGCTAGGCGCGAAATGAATCATGCTTATTATGCGGCCGACCATAATCGGATGTTATCGCCATGCGTCTCAATCTCCGGCAGATCGAAGTCTTCCGGGCCATCATGATCACCGGCTCGATCAGCGGCGCCGCCCGCCTGCTCTCGGTCTCGCAGCCGGCGATCAGCCGCCTGCTGGCCTATACCGAGGACCGACTGGCGTTGCGCCTGTTCGAGCGCGTGCGCGGCCGCGTCCAGCCGACGCCGGAGGCGCGCCGCCTGTTCCAGGAGGTCGATCAGGTCCATCAGGGCGTGGTCAGGGTCAACGAGCTCGCCGAGGAATTGCGCGAGCGCGGTACCGGCTCGGTGCGGATCGTCGCGAGCCCGAGCGTCGGCCAGGCGCTGGTGCCGGATGCCATCGCGCGGCTGCGCGAGCGCTTCCCGGACCTGCGCGTCGAGTTCGAGGTGCTGACCCTGCTGGAGGTTGTCGCCAAGGTCGTGGCCGGCCGTGCCGATCTCGGCGTCTCGATCATTCCGGTCGATGAGCCGACGCTCAATACGGAGATCCTGACGGAAGGGCGGCTGATGGTGATTATGCCGCGCGATCATGCGCTCGCGCGCTTGCGCGTGGTCCGCCCGGCCGACCTCGCGCCTTATCCGCTGATCGGCTTCGGGCCGCAGACGCCCTATGGCGATGTCGTCGGCCGGGCTCTCACATTGAAATCCGCACCACTCAGGATCAGCACCGTCGTCCGTTTCACGCCGGTCGCCTGCGCCATGGTGCGGGCCGGCGCCGGCGTCGCAGTCGTCGACGAGTTCGTATTGCGCGGGCGAACCTGGCCGGAACTGGTGTCGCGCCCGCTCGCACCGAAGACGCGCGTCCGCGCCCATCTGCTGACGCCGCGCTTCGAGCCGCTGTCGCGCACGGCGAACGCTTTCGTCGATATCCTGCGAGGTCTGGTACCGTCGCCTCCCGCCACATCCGGCGAGGACGGTGAGGCCGGAACTTAACATCAGGTTATGGCCACCCGACAATAAATGATTGGCTGGGCATGATTTCACCCTGTTAGGCTCCCCCTTGGACATGGCCGGATTGTTGCAGGGACAGGGGGCAGCAATCGCGGCGTAGCCACAACGCATAACGGGAGCGGGAAAGATGAAGCTGAATTCGATCAAGCTGACGCGTGCCTTCGCAGCGGGCGCCGTGCTCGGCGCCATGCTCGCCATGCCGGCCATGGCACAGGATGCCGATCATCCGCAGGGCGAGAAGCTGAAGGTGGCCTGCGATCTCGGCTTCGCGCCGTTCTGCTTCAAGACGCCGGCCGGCGAGGCGACGGGCTTCACCTATGACATGTCGGCGGCGCTGGCCAAGCAGCTCGGGCGCCCCGGCGTCGAGGTGACGGATTCCAATTTCTCGGCGATTTTCGCGGGCCTGTTCTCCAAGCGCTACGAGATGATCCCGGCGCCGACCAACATCACGAAAGACCGCGCCGCGCAGATGCTGTTCAGCGAGCCCTATATGCCGACGGGCCTCGGCTTCCTCGTCAAGAAGGGCGCCAAGATCGCCAATCTGGAGGAGCTGAAGGGCAAGGCGTTGACCGTCAATAACGGCTCGATCTCCGACAAGTGGCTGACCGACAACGAAGCCAAGTACGGCTACACCATCCAGCGCTACAACAAGAACGCCGACGCCGTGCAGGCGGTGATGATCGGGCGCGCCTTCGCCAATGTCGCCGACGTCCCGGTCTCGCGCTATGTCTCGACGCAGACGCCGATGGCCGAGGTCGCCTTCGTGCTCAACAGCGGCAACAATTTCGGCATCGCTTTCCGCAAGGAGGACGCGGCGTTCCGCGCCAAGGTCGAGGCTGCGCTGGAATGCATCAAGAGCGACGGCACGCTGGCCGCGATCCATGAGAAGTGGTTCGGCGTGAAGCCGGCCGCCGATTCCTCCAGCGCCAAGACCTATCCGGGCGTCGGCGCGCCGGATTTCGAGGGTTACGACGCGACCCCGCACAAGGCCGCCTGCAAGTGACCTCAGCGCCCGCCATGACGGCTAAGCCTTCCGAAACGATCGTTTCGATCGAGGGCCTGCGCAAGAGCTTCGGCAATGTCGAGGTTCTGCGCGGTGTCGACCTCAAGGTCGGCAAGGGCGAGGCCGTCGTGATCGTCGGCTCCTCCGGTTCGGGCAAGAGCACCTGCCTGCGCTGCATCAATCGGCTTGAGGAGCCGACGGCGGGCACGATCCGCCTCGGCGGGCAGGAGGTTACCGGCCCCAAGGTCGATCTCGACCGCCTGCGCCGCGGCATCGGCATGGTCTTCCAGGGCATCCATCTCTACCCGCACAAGACGGCGCTGGGGAATGTGTCGCTTGCGCTGCGCAAGGTCGTCGGCTTGAGCAAGCAGGAGGCCGAGGCGAAGGCCCGCCACCATCTCGAAGTCGTCGGCCTCGCCCACAAGGCCGATGCCTATCCGGCCGAATTGTCCGGCGGCCAGCAGCAGCGCGTCGGCATCGCCCGCGCCATGGCGCTGGAGCCGCAGGTCATGCTCTTCGACGAGCCGACCTCGGCGCTCGATCCCGAGCTCGTCGGCGAAGTGCTGAACGTCATGGTCCGGACCAAGGAAATGGGCATGACCATGATCGTCGTGACCCATGAGATGAAGTTCGCCCGCGACGTCGCCGACCGCGTCGTCTTCATGGACCATGGCGCGATCCTGGCCGAGGGCACGCCGCAGGAGATCCTGATCAACCCGCAGCACCAGCGCATCCGCGACTTCGTGATGCGCTCGCACGGCTGACGGCGCATGGACCAGATCGTCCGCTATTTCTTCGATTTCTCGCTGATGTCGGCCTATTGGCCGGACATCCTGCGCGGCTTCCTGATCACCGTCCAGATGTCGATCCTGACGATCCTGATCGGCATCCCGCTCGGCCTCGCATTGGCGATCCTCAGGCTCTACGGCATCCGGCCGCTGAACTGGCTGATCATCTTCTATATCGATTTCTTCCGCTCGATCCCGCAGCTCGTGCTGATCGTGCTGGCCTATTTCGCGCTGCCCTATTTCGGGCTCGTGCTGGAGCCCATCACCGCGACGGTGCTGGCGCTGGCGATCGTGCTCTCGGCCTTTGCCGAGGAGATCTTCTGGGCCGGCATCAACGCCGTGCATAAGGGACAATGGGAGGCGGGGCGTTCGACCGGTCTCAGCTTCAGCAAGACGCTGACCTACATCATCCTGCCGCAGGTGGTGCGCATCTCGATCCCACCCCTGACCAACCGGGCCATCGGCATCAGCAAGGGCACGACCTTGGGCTCGGTCGTTGCCGTGCCCGAACTGCTCAACGTGACCTCCAGCATCCAGTCCAATGTCGCCAACCCGACCGCTTTGACCGTCGGCGCCTTGCTCTTCCTCGTGCTGTTCCTGCCCTTCGTGCGCTTCACGCGCTGGCTCGAACGCGCCTATGCGCATCCGAGGTCATGATGGACGATCTCGTCACGACCTTCCTCAATATCGACGTCCTCAAGCAGGTCTGGCCGCTGTTGCTGCAAGGCTTCTGGATGACGCTGGCGCTGGCTGCCGTCGCCGTGCCGCTCTCGGTGCTCGCAGGCATCGCGATCGCCATGGCGCAGGACGTGCCGAACCGGCTGCTGCGCTTCCTGCTGATCGCCTATGTCGACGTGATGCGGGCGATCCCGCCGCTGGTGCTGCTGATCTTCATCTTCTTCGGCCTGCCCTTCCTCGGCCTGAAGCTGAACGAGTTCACCGCCGCCGTGCTGGCGCTGACCCTGAACGGGTCGAGCTATTTCGCCGAGATCTTCCGCGCCGGCATCGAATCCGTGCCGAAGGGCCAGCGCGAGGCCGCCCGCTCCACGGGCCTGAGCTGGTACAAGAGCATGATCCATGTCGTGGTGCCGCAGGGCACGCGCAACGTGCTGCCGGACCTGATCAGCAATACGGTCGAGCTGGTGAAGCAGACCTCGATCGCATCCGCCGTCGCGCTGCAGGAATTGCTGCGCTCGGCCCAGCTCGCCCAGGGCCTGCTCTATAACCCGACGCCATTGATCGCGGTGGCGATCGTCTATTTCCTGATGTTCTGGCCCTTCGTGCGGCTGGTCTCGCGCCTGCAGAACCGCACGGCCGTCTCCGCCGCATGAGGGCGCGGCGGGCGCGATGCTTGCCGGTCGTGCCCGGAACCACGCGGTCATCCCGGGCTTGACCCGGGATCCATTCCGGAGCGCCTATGGTGAAGGTTCAGGCATGGATCCCGGATCTCCGTTTCGCTGCGTCCGGGATAACAGACGCTTTCTACGCTGCGACGGGAAAGAGCCGCGTGATGCGGTTCGGATTGGTCTCGGCCAGGAAGATGTCGCCGTCAGGTCCGAGCCACAGGCCATGGGCGCCGTTGAGCACCGGCCGGCAGCGGCCGAGCAGGGCACCCTCCGCCGAAAGCAGGCTCAGCGTCGGGATGGAATCGCAGACATAGATTCGGTCATCCGCATCGGCGACGACATCCTGCGGGCGCAGGAACGCATCCCAGACCGCCAGAAGCTCGCCCTCGGCCGTGAAACTCTGCACGCGGCTGTTCTCGCGGTCCGCGACGATGACGCGTCCATCGCTGAGCACGCAGATGCCGTGCGGCGTCAGGAAGGCGCCGGGCGCGGTCCCGACGGAGCCCCAGCTTGTGATCAGGTTGCTCTCGGCGTCGAAGCGATGGATGCGGCCATTGCCATAGCCATCGGCGACATAGAAGCCGCCATCGGGCGCGAAGGCGATATCGCTGGGATGGTTGAAGGGTTGGCCGGGCCGATGGCTTTCGCCGATCTGCTGCCGGACGTGGCCTTCGACGTCACAGAAGAAGATGCGATGCGCGTCGCGATCGACGATGGCGAGGCCGCCATCGGGCATCGTCGCGATCTTGTGGGCATCGACACAGAGTTCCTCGCCCCAACTCCTGACGAAGCTGCCATCGTTCGCGAGCGTGACGACGCAGGGCCCTTCGGGATCGACGGCGCTGTCGCGCCGCAGCAGGACATGCACCAGCCCGTCCTGGCCGACTGCGAGATCGGTGATCCGCCCCGGCGTCGCGGGCAGCGCGCCCCATGGACGTTCGATGCCATAGAGCCTGTCGCCGAGCGCGACGCGCAGTTCCGTTTTCATCCTGTCCTCGTCGCTGTTGCGCGCGCTGCGGGCTGCCGTTTCACGGCCCCGGCCGCATGGAGAGAAAGACCATGAGCGAATTCGATCTCGTCATCCGCGGCGGCACGGCTGTCACCGCCACCGATATCGGACCCTTCGATATCGGCATTGTCGGCGATGCCATCGCCGCGATCGGCGCGGGGCTGCCGCGCGGCAAGGAGGAGGTCGATGCAAAGGGCCTGCTCGTCCTGCCCGGTGGCGTCGACAGTCATGTCCATCTCGACCAGCCCTTTTCCTCGGGCGCCGATATCGCCGACGGCTTCGATAGCGGCACGGCCTCTGCCGCGGCGGGCGGCACGACCACGGTCGTCTGCCATGCCCCGCAGGTCCGTGGCGGCTCGCTCGCCGGTGCGGTTGCTGCCTATGCCGAGAAGGCGAAGCAGGCCCGGATCGACCACGCCTTCCACTTGCTGGTCAACGATCCGACGCCCGAAGTTCTGGGGGAGGAGCTTCCGGCGCTGGTCGCGGCCGGGCATCGCTCGGTCAAGATCTTCATGACCTATGACAGCAACCGCCTCGGCGATGCGCAGATCCTGCAGACGCTGGCCGCAGCGCGGCGCGCCGGCGCGCTGGTCTGCGTCCATGCCGAGCATCACGAACTGATCACCAGGCTGACGCAGGCGCTGCTGGCGGCGGGCCAGACGGCGCCGCGCCATCTCGCCTGGGCGAAGCCCATGGTGGTCGAACGCGAGGCGACGCATCGCATTCTCGCCCTGGCCGAGGCGCTGGATACGCCGATCCAGGTCTTCCACGTCTCGGGCCGGCAATCCGGCGAGGAGGTCGAGCGTGCGCAGAAGCGCGGCCAGAAGGCCTGGGCCGAGACCTGCACGCAATATCTGGTGCTCGACGCGGACGATATGGATCGGCCGGGTTTTGAGGGCGCCAAGTTCATGATCTCGCCGGCGCTGCGCAGCTCCTCCGACCGCGAGGCGCTCTGGCAGCTTCTGCGCGACGGCGTCATCGATATCGTCTCGTCCGATCATTCGCCGCTGCGTTACGACGATCCGCGCGGCAAGAAGCAGCACGGCGAGAACGCGCCCTTCAACAAGATCCCGAACGGCGTGCCCGGTCTCGCGGCGCGGTTGCCCATCCTCTACTCGGAAGGCGTCGCCAAGGGGCGCATCGACCTGCGCCGTTTCGTCGATCTCGCCGCCACCAACCCGGCCCGCCGCTTCGGGCTCGCCCCGCGCAAGGGCGCGCTCGCGGTCGGGGCCGATGCCGATATCGTGCTGTTCGATTCCAGCCGGCGCGTCACCCTGACCAATGCCATGCAGCATCACGGAAGCGACTACACGCCTTATGAGGGCATGGTGGTGCAGGGTTATCCGACCGCGACCTACCAGCGCGGCCGCCTCGTCTTCGATGGCGAGCGCGTGCTGGCGCAGCCGGGGCAGGGGCAATTGCTGGCGCGCGCGCCTTACGCCGAGATCGCGCCGACCGGCCGCTTCCCGACCCCGTTCGACCCGTTCGGCTGAAGCGGGCAACGAGGGCGCTCAGGCGCCCTCAGGCTTTCCGAGCGGGGCGCCGACGCCGGTGCGCTCGGTGATCAGGCCGTAATGCTCGACACGGCGATGGCGGATGAAATCGAAGATCGTCGCCTTGCCGAAGCGGGTATCGTCGAGATCACAGGGATGGACGAGCACGCCGTCTTCCTCATGGTCGATCTCCCCGACGATCTTGCCGTCCGGCGCCGCGATCAGCGTTCCCCCGAAAAGATGGTGCCCGTCTTCGGTTCCGGCCTTGCCGACGGCCACGACCCAGGTCGAGTTCTGGTAGGCGCCGGCCTGCACCGACAGGCGATGGTGGAACAGGCGATCAGCCGCCGTCTCGTTGGGCGATTGCGAATTGGCGGAGGGGGTGTTGTAGCCGAGCACGACCATCTCGACGCCTTGCAGCCCCATGACGCGATAGGTCTCGGGCCAGCGCCGATCGTTGCAGATCGCCATGCCGAAGAGCCCGCCCTCGAATTCCCAGACCGGGAAGCCGAGATCGCCCGGCTCGAAATAGCGCTTCTCGAGATGCTGATGCGTCCGCTCGGGATCGAACTCGACATGGCCGGGCAGATGGATCTTGCGGTATTTGGCGACGATACGGCCGCCGCGGTCGACCAGGATCGAGCTGTTGAAATGCCGGCCCTCGGGCGTGATCTCGCCATAGCCGAAGCTCATGGCGAGGCCGAGCTCCTTTGCCTTGTCGAACAGGGCCTGCGTATCCGGGCCGGGCATGCTGCGCTCGAACCATTGATCCGCCTCGGCGCGATCCTCATGGTACCAGCGCGGGAAGAAGGTGGTCAGCGCGAGCTCGGGGAAGACCACGAAGGTCGCGCCTTGCGCTTTCGCCTTCTCCAGCAGCGCGATCATCCGGTCGACGACCTGCTTGCGGCTGTCGGCCCGCTGGATCGGACCCAGTTGTGCGGCGGCAACGGTGATGAGGCGGGGCATCGACGGATTCCTGGATTGGCGTATGACCTCGGGACCGGACGCGACGGGCCGGACCCAGGATAAGGTCTAGAGGCCCTGCCTCCATTGTTCTCATGCTTTATTCGGGATCAGGTATAACCTGATGTTATCTGGATTTGCGGAGCGATCAGACCTGCGCCGAGCGGCGCAGGTGCCAGAGCGCGAAGGTGCCGAACACGGCAAGCTGGCCGGCGACCAGCAGGAAGGGCCAGTCGAAGCTGCCGGTCCGGTGTGCGACCACGGCAAAGACCAGCGGCCCGCAAATCGAGCCGACGAAGCCGAACAGACTCGCGGCGGAGGTGACGTCGCCGATCAGCGCGGGCGGCGAGACCCGCGCCAGCTCGGCCATGTGGACGCCGTTCCAGCCCATCGAGGTCGCGCCGACCAGGGCCATGCAGGGATAGATCAGCCAGGGGCTCGTGCTTGCCGTGCCGATCAGCAGGGCGATGGTCGAGCCGGCGGCGAGCGCCAGCAGGCAGAGCAGCCGCAGGCCGCCGCCCATCCGGTCCGCTAGCCAGCCGAAGAAGATGCGCGCGATCGTGCTCGCCACCAGCAGGGCCGCGACGAGGTGCCCGGCCTGGGCCAGCGTCTTGCCGTGCTGGGTGACCATATAGGTCGCCGTGAAGGCGGTGATGCAGGCCTGCGTGATCGAGAAGGAGACGCCCAGTGCGGTAAGCATCGGCAGCGAGGAATGGGAGCTCAACACCCGAGCCGATCGCGCCAGCGACGACGGCGACAGGAACATCCGCGCCCAGGCCCCGTTCTGCGTGCCCTTCTCCGCGTCGAGACTTCCTCGGAAGGGCTGGACCGCCAGCGCGCTGACCAGGACGATGGCGACCATGGCCCAGATTGCCCCGCTGAAGCCGAAACCCAGCACCATCGGCGCGACGGCGAAGCCGGCGATGGCGCCGCCGAGCGGGACGCCGGCCTGCTTGATCGAGAAGACGAGGGTCCGGTGGTCGGCAGGCGCCGTGCGCATCAGGATCTGGCTGCCGGCGGGAGTGTTGGGCGCGAGGCCGAGCCCGACCAGCAGCGCGCCGGCAAGGCCGATCAGCCCGAAGGGCTGCGACAGCAGCAGAAGGCCGGCCGCGACGAAGGCCAGCCCGATCTGCAGTGCCCGAACCGGGCCGTGATGGTCGAGCATCGGATTGCCGCAGGCGAGGAACCAGCAGATGCCCGTCGAGACCACCGCCGAAACATAGCCGATGCTTTCGGGTGCAAGGCCCCAGCGCAGGGTGAGGAGCGGACCGAGAAGCGGGATGGCGGCCCCGGCGAACGAGCTCACGACCTGGACGAGCAGAGTGGCGCTGAGCGCGCTTCCCCACAAAGGCAGCTTCAAGGCGGTTCCCCCGATCCCGTCGCCGCGCGCTCGTCCCGCTTCTGGGGTCGAGCGGGTGAAGCGGGGCGTCGGATCGTTCTTCCGGCAAGGGCTGCGAGCGGTCGAGATGGATTGATGGGCTGACGGGGCTGCGTCAGGAGCATGCGGGCTCCGGCGCAGCCCCGTGGGCTGTCCTACTTCGTCACCCAGACGCCCCAGGCGCGGGTCTTGCCGGAATTGGTGAGTTCGACGCCGGCGACGCGGTCGGTCGAGGCCTCGACGAGTGGGGTGTTGTAGAGGCTGATGATCGGCACCTGCTCGATCATGCGCTTGTGCATCTCGTCGAACATGGCCTGGCGCTTCGCCGGGTCGAGTTCGATCGCCGAGGCCAGCAGCAGTTCGACCGCGCGCTTGTCCTCCCATTGGACATCGGCATCCTCGTCTTTCGAGCCGACGAAGGTCTTGTAGTTGAACGACGGGTCGAACCGTGCGGTGAAACGGAAGGACTGGAGCTGGAAATTGCCCTTGCTGTAGCGGTCGAGCTGCGTTGCCCATTCCAGCATGTCGAGCTCGACGTTGAAGCCGACCTGCTTGAGCATCGCCTGCAGAATGATGGCGGTGTCGTAGAGATGGACCAGCTTCTGCGAGGTCTGCAGCTTGATCGGGCGCCCGTCATAGCCGGCCTCCTTCAATAGCTTGCGGGCAAGCTCCGGATCGTATGCGTATCCCTTGTCATGCACCGCCGTATGGCTGCCGCTGGTGGTCGGGATCGCCGAGGGGTTGGGCTTGCCCAGCCCGTCCGTGCGGTTCTCGACCAGTGTCTTCAGGTCGATCGCATGGGCGAGCGCCTTGCGGATGCGGGGATCGGCGAGGAGCGGGTCGCGGGTCTGGATCAGCAGGACGTTCCAGCTCAGCCCCTGCGCCGTCGCGACCTTGATGCCCTTGGCCGCGCGCAACTCGGCGATATCTGCGACGTCGGTGATGATCCAGTCGATCTGCCGTGCCTGCAATCCGGCACGCCGCGTCGCATCGTCGGGCACCACCATCCAGCGCACCTGATCGACATAGACCTTGCGCGCTCCCGCATAGCCGCTCGTCGGCTCTGTTCTGGGTTTATAGCCGGCAAATTTATTGAGCAGGATGAAGCTGTTCTTGCGCCATTCCGTGAAGGCGAAGGGGCCTGTGCCGATCGGCTTCACCCATTCACCCGCTGCATTGACGGAGTCGCGATGCAGGATCGCCGTCATGCACTGGATGTTGGCGACGTAGTGCAGGAACAGCGCCGAGGGCGCGGCGAGCCGGAACACCACCGTCTTCGGATCGGGCGTCTCGATCGCCTCGACCTTCATGTCCTGCGTGCCGTCATACCAGCCGCGGCATTGCCAGCGCGTCGCCGGGTCGAGCATCCGATCCCAGCTCCACTTGACGTCGGCCGAGGTCATCGGCGCGCCGTTATGGAAGGTGATGCCGTCGCGCAGCTTGAAGGTGTAGCTGCGCCCGTCCGGCGACATCGCGTAGGTCTCCGCCAGCATCGGCGCGATGCTGAGATCCTCGCGATAGGCGACCAGCGCCTCGACGACATGGTGCAGCACCGTGTCGGCATCGCCGCTGCGGCGCACGCCGGGTTCGCTACTGGTGATGTCGCCGGAAATCGCGATCCGCAATTCGCCGCCGGGTTTCGGTTCCTGTGCGGCGGCCGGCGTGAGGCAGGCGAATGCGGCGACGGCCGCGAGCCATCCAAGCTTCATGGTCTGCTTCTCCCAAGAGGCGGGCCCGGCTTTCCGGTGTCACCGCAGAAATCGTGGCCGGCTTCGCCGCTATTCCCGCCGGCGGCGCAGGACATCGGCGAAGAAGTCCTTCACCGGCGGATGAACGAGGTATCCGATATGCTCGACGCCGGGCACGACGTCGAAGCGCACGGGAATGTCGCGCTTCTGGAAGGCGGCTTCGAGCGAGCGCAGGCGCTCGACCCGCGTCGCCCCGGTGTCGTTGATCCCCTCCATCCAGTTCGATGATTGCGGCGAGACCGTCACGTCCCAGGTCTCGATATCGTCACCGCCGACGACCATCTGCACGGCGACCTCGCGCATTGCCGCAAGGTCGGGCTCGCGCCCGAAGATCGCCTTCATGTCGCCGGTGCCGCGCCACCACGGCTTGTCCGGATCCGGCAATGTCACCACGCCCGGCGCACCGATCGACACGGCGGCAAGCCGCTCGGGATAAAGATAGAAGAAGCGGTGCACGAACTGGCCGCCGCCCGAGAAGCCGTGCATCAGCAGCTTGTCGGTCTCCAGCCGGTAGAGACCTGCGATCTCGTCGATCATCGAGAGCAGGATCTCGTCGTAACGGATGCCGCGATAGAGGATGCGCTTGTAGTTATGGGTATCGCCCGGTTCCTCGATTCCGCAGGGAAACAAGGGCGCCAGCAGCACGCACTGGTTCGCCTCGGCGAAATCGATGAACTGGTCGCGCAGATTGGTCGCATCGCGCAGGCTGCCATGGACGAGGACGGCAAGCGGATAGCGCCGCGTGCCGGCCTCCTCATAGCTTTCGGGCAGGTAGCAGCAATAGGAGAAGCGCTGGTCGGCCCGGCAGGCGGACAACGCCGTGCGGCCCATCAGGTAGTAGGAGATGGTCTCGCCGTGCCCCTTGCGCATTCCGCCCTCTCTTCAATGAGCCTCTGGCTGGCCTGATGGCTCAGGCGATCGTGTCGAGCGCCTTGCGGATGCTGGCGAAAATCCGGTCGATCTCGTCGGGCTCGATGGTGAGCGGCGGCGACAACACGATCAGATCGGCGCCAGCCCGGACGAGCACGCCGTCCTGGTAGCAGGCCTCGGCGCATTCGGCGCTGCGCTGGCCGGGGCCGCCGGGCCGCGGCGCGAACTCGATCGCGGCAACGAGCCCGATATTGCGGATGTCAATGACATGCGGTGCGCCCTTCAGCGCGTGCGCCGCCTGTTCCCAATGATCCGCGATCTTGCGGGTGCGCTCGAAGAGCCCTTCCTCCTCATAGACCTGCAAGGTGGCGAGGCCGGCGGCGCAGGCCAGCGGATGGCCGGAATAGGTGAAGCCGTGGAACAGCTCGATCGCGGCTTCCGGCCCGGTCATGAAGGCGTCGTAGATATGCTTGCCGACAACGGTCGCGCCCATCGGCACGGCCCCGTTGGTCAGTCCCTTGGCGCAGGTGATCATGTCGGGCGTGACGCCGAAGGCTTCCGACGCGCAGGAGGCACCGAGCCGCCCGAAGCCCGAGATCACCTCGTCGAAGATCAGCAGGATGCCGTGCTTGTCGCAGATCTCGCGCAGGCGCTTGAGATAGCCCTTCGGCGGCGGCAGCACGCCGGTCGAGCCGGCGACGGGCTCGACGATCACGGCGGCGATGGTCGAGGCGTCATGGATCTGGACGAGCCGCTCCAGATCGTCGGCGAGTTCGACGCCATGCTCCGGCTCGCCGCGCGAAAAGGCGTTGCGCGCGAGGTCGAGCGTATGCGGCAGATGGGCGGCGCCAGGCAGCAGCGGCCCGAAATCGCGGCGGTGGCGGCTGATGCCGGCGACCGAGAGCCCGCCGAAGCCCATGCCGTGATAGCCGCGCGCTCGCCCGATCAGGCGGTAACGGCCGCCTTCGCCGCGCTGGCGATGATAGGCGAGCGCGACCTTCAACGCGGTATCGACGGCTTCCGAGCCGGAATTGGAGAACAGGACATGGTCGAGCCCGTCAGGCAGCATGCCGACCATGCGGTTCGCCAGCGTGAAGGCCTCCGGATGACCCATCTGGAAGCAGGAGACGTAGTCGAGCCCGTCGGCTTGTGCCTTGATCGCCTCGCGGATGCGCGGGTGGCCATGGCCGGCATTGACGCACCAGAGGCCGGCCATGCCGTCGAGGATCCGGCGCCCGTCCGACGAGAGATAATAGTTGCCTTCCGCCCCGACGAAGAGCCGTGGCGCGCTTTTGAAGCGGCGGTTCGCCGTGAAGGGCATCCAATGCGCATCGAGATCATTGGGGCGGGCGGCGATGGCGGGCACGTTAAGTCTCGCGGCTGGATGACGATGAAATGAATTATTTGCAGAAAAAATACAATGTCAAGCGAGCGTGAGAGCCGATGAGAAAAGTGCCGTCGCCGCTGTGATCAGCCTGTGGGGGCCGGCCCGCCGTTTGCCGGTCGGGTCAGGTGCTGGCGCATCAGGATCACCGCCCAGTTGAGGTCGCCCTGCTCGAGTGCGTCGAGGATGGCGAGATGCTCGCGGCAGGACTTGAGCAGTGCCGCGGCGTCCAGTTCGCCGTAATCGGCATATTCCGTCAGGCGCCGCAGCGCATTCTGCGCCTCCATGGCCTGCAGCAGGAAGCGGTTGCCGGAGCAGGCCGCCAGCATGGCGTGGAAGCCGGCATTGATCTCGAAGAAGCGCTCGACGGAGGGCGAGCGATGCAGGTCGGCGATGAAGGCTTCATGCGCAGCCCTGCTGCGCGCAAACTGGTGCTTGTCGACATGGAAGCCGGGCTCCTGAAGCCCCATGCACTCGATGATCAGGCGGAAGCGATAACTCTCCTCGCGGGCCTCGGTCGAAGCGAGCGACGGCACGAAGCTCCAGCCATGGCCTCTGCGCCGCTTGATCAGCCCGTCTTCCGCGAGTTGCAGCAGGACCTTGCGCAGGCCGCTGCGACCGATGCCATAGCTTTCCTGCAGGTCGGTCTCGATCAATTGTTCCGGGAGCCGCCCGGCCTCGCGGTCGCGCAGGATTGCCTGCAGCACATCGTCTTCCTGCGCCGCCGGCAGCGATCGCTCCGCTGTTTCGAGCTCGGCGCCATCGCGCGACAGGAAAAACCCGAGATTGGTGCGGTTCTCGACCATGCCCCGGGCGGCCAGCACGCCAAGCGCTGCCCGAACCGGCGTTCGCGACACCTCGAAGGCGCGGGCGATCTCCATCTCGCGCAGATGGAAGCCGGCGGGCCAGCGCCGCTCCGCGGCCAGCGCGGCGATGCGCCTTGCCAGCGAGAGGTGCAGCCCGCTCGGCTTGGCCGCAGCCTTTCCGGGGCGGGACGCGTCGCTCATGTCGGCCATCGCTTCTTTGCTGCTATGGTTCTAATCGCAAGAAAAAGACATTTTTCTTGCCATCCCGCAAGCAGAGAGCAATTGCGCTGGCGCTTCAGGGCGAGGACGGCTCGATCAGTACGAGCCTCTTGCCGGCCTGGACTGTGTCCCCCGGCTGGCAGGCGATATCGGCGACCACGCCGTCGACACCGGCCGAGAGCGACGTGAAGAGCTTCATCGATTCGAGCACGGCGACGACCTGCCCGGCCTCGACCTTATGGCCCGGCGCGACGCGGATCTCGGCGACCACGCCCGGCATCGGGGCGAGCACCGCTCCAGAACCGGCTCCGCCGCCGCCAGCCGCTGCTGCGGGCCGCGCCTCGCTGCCGATCCCGATATCGAAGGTCTCGCCGTCGAGCGTCAATCGGATGCGCCCGCCGGCCGTCGCATGGCTGCCGCGCAGGATGCGATCCTCGAAGGCGAGCTCGAAGCTTTCGGAACTTGCGCGCAAGGCCAGCTCGATCTCGCCACCGGCGTCGCTGACGCGGCGCCGACCATCCGGCAGCAATCGAACCTCCAGCTTCAGTGCTTCGTCTTCCTCCTCGGCAATCAGCCGGCTCGTCGCCACGCCGCCGGCAGGCGCCAGCAGGCGGAAGCCCGCCAGCGCATTCCAGGCATCGACGTTCGGAAGGGCTGCCTTCTGTTTTTCCAGCCAGAGCAGGGCGGCGACGGCTCGTGCCAGCCGTTGACGCGGTCGCTTCGCCGTCCAGCCATCGGGAAAGGCCTCCTCGATGAAGCGCGTCGTCGCTCGGCCCTCAGCGAAAATCGGGTGCTCGACCGCATCGATCAGGAAGGGCAGGGTGGTCGCGGGGCCGAGTAGGGCGAAATCGCGCAGGCCCGCTGCCAGCCTTGCGCAGGCCGTGGCGCGGTCCGGCGCGGCGGCGATCGCCTTGGCCAGCAGCGAATCGTAGAACAGCGTCACCTCGGAACCTGCCTTCACACCACTGTCGATGCGGATCGAGGCCGGCTCGGCATAGCCCTCGATCCGCCCGGTATCGGGCCGAAAACCCTGATCGGCGCGCTCAGCGGTGATGCGGGCCTCGATTGCGTGCCCGCTCTCCCGGATTTCATGCTGCAAGGCCGGCAGCCGCTCGCCGGCGGCGATCCGGATCTGCCATTCGACGAGGTCGTAGCCGGTGATCGCCTCGGTCACGGGATGCTCGACCTGCAGGCGCGTGTTCATCTCCAGGAACCAGGGCTCGTCGAAGCCGTCCTCCAGGATGAACTCGACCGTGCCGAGATTGTCGTAGCCGATGGCCTGCGCGAGTGCGACGCCGCGCTCCAGCAGCTTGCCCCGGATCGCCGGATCGAGATTGGGGGCGGGCGCCTCTTCCAGAACCTTCTGGTTGTTGCGCTGAACCGAGCAGTCGCGCTCGAACAGGTGCACGACATTGCCATGCTGGTCGCCGGCCACCTGTACCTCGAGATGGCGCGGCCGCATCACCAGCTTCTCGATCAGCAGGGCGGGGTCGCCGAAGGCGGCCTGCGCCTCGGCACGCGCCATCTCGATCGCCGGCACCAGTTCCTGGGCGGAGAAGACGCGGCGCATGCCCTTGCCGCCGCCGCCGGCCGAGGCCTTGATCATCACGGGATAGCCGATCCGCGCAGCAGCATCCGTCAGCGCCGCATTCGACTGGTCGTCGCCGGCATAGCCCGGCACGCTCGGTACGCCCGCCTTCTCGGCGATCAGCTTCGAGCCGATCTTCGGCCCCATCGCGGTGATGCATTCGGCGGAGGGGCCGACGAAGATGCGCCCCGCCTGCCGGCAGAGCAGCGGCAAGTCCGGCTTCTCGGAGAGGAAGCCGTAGCCCGGATGGATGGCTTCGGCGCTGCTGCGCGCGGCGGCCTCCATGATGGCTTCCGCCCGCAGATAGCTGTCGCGCGCGGCGGCAGGGCCGATGCGGACAGCCTCGTCGGCGAAGGCGACGTGCAGGGCGTCGCGGTCGGCATCGGAGAAGACCGCGACGGTGCGGATGCCGAGCCGACGGCAGGTCCGCATGATCCGCACGGCGATTTCGCCGCGATTGGCGATGAGAAGGGAACCAATCATCGGGGTCACATCCGGTAGACCGGGCGATGCCCGGGCAGGTCGATCTCGCGCGCGGCGAGCGAGAGGCACAGGCCCAGCACGTCACGGGTCTGCGCCGGCTCGATGATGCCGTCGTCCCAGAGCCGGGCCGTCGCGTAATAGGGCGTGCTCTGCTCCTCGAACTGGCGGCGCGTCTCGCGGTCGAGTTTTTCGATATCGGCCTCGTTGGCGTTGCCGCGCGTCAGGCTGGAGCGTCGGAGCTCGGTCACCACCGTCGCCGCGACATCGGGCGACATCGTCGCGATCCGTGCATTCGGCCAGGCGAACAGGAAGCGCGGCTGGAAGCCCCGGCCGCACATGCCGTAATTGCCGGCGCCGTAGGAGCCGCCGATGATCACCGTGTAGCGCGGCACCCGCGCATTGGAGACGGCATAGACCAGCTTGGCCGAATGCTTGGCGATGCCGCCGCGCTCGGCCTCGGTGCCGACCATGAAGCCGGTGATGTTCTGCAGGAACAGCAGCGGGATGCGGCGCTGGTCGCAAAGCTCGATGAAATGCGCGCCCTTGAGCGCGCTGTCGGAGAACAGCACGCCGTTATTGGCGATGATGCCGACCGGTTGGCCATGGATATGGGCGAAGCCGGTGACCAGCGTCGCGCCGAAATCCGGCTTGAAGGCATCGAAGACGCTGCCATCGACCATGCGGGCGATGATTTCGCGCACGTCGCAGGGCTGCTTCAGGTCGGTGCCGACGATCGCCTCGATCTCCGCGGGATCGTAGAGCGGCGCCGTCACAGGACGTGCCGGGATGCGCGGCGGCGCCGGCCAGTTGAGCGCGCCGACGATGTCGCGGAGCTTGGCGATCGCCTCGAACTCGTCCTCGGCGAGATAATCGCTGACGCCCGACACCTGCGTATGCATCTCGGCCCCGCCCAGCGTCTCGCCATCGACGATCTCGTTGATCGCGGCCTTCACGATCGGCGGCCCGCCGAGATGGATGCGGCCGGTGCCGCGCACCATCACGACCTCGTCGGACAGCGCAGGGATATAGGCCCCGCCCGCCGTGCAGCCGCCGAACACCGCCGAGATCTGCGGCAGGCCGGCCGCCGACATCCGGCATTGCTGCAGGAAGGCCCCGCCGAAATGATCGCGATCGGGGAAGACGCGATCCTGCTCCGGCAGGAAGGCGCCGCCGCAATCGACGAGATAGAGGCAAGGGAGCCGGTTCTCGAAGGCGATCTCCTGCGCGCGCAGATGCTTCTTGACCGTCTCGTGGAAGAAGGAGCCGCCCTTCACCGTCGCATCGTTGGCGATGATCATGCAGGGCGTGCCGGCGACAACGCCGATGCCGGTGACGATGCCGGCGCCCGGCACTTCGTTGCCATAGAGCTCCCAGGCGGCGAGCGGGGAGAGTTCGAGGAAGGGCGAGAGCGGGTCGACGAGCAGGTCGATGCGCTCGCGCACCGGGATCTTGCCGCGCTCGCGATGGCGCGCCTGCAGCTTCTCGCCGCCACCCCCGAGGACACGCGCGTGGCGCTCGCGCAAGGTCTGGATCAGCGCCCCATAGGCGGCTCGCTTCTCCTGCTGCCCGGCTCCGGTGCCGACCCTGGTTTCGATGACCGGCATGTGTCTGAGCCTCCACGGACGCTCCTGCCGGCCAAGTCGCCAGCTGGGTACGATCATTTACCTACCTGCCGGTAGGCAGTTGAGCAAGAGGAAACGATCGTGCTGCCATCCCGATGGGTGATGGGATGTGCGCTCGGCTTTCAGGGAACGTTCGGCCGTGGCCGGAATTCGTATGCTGACACACATGGGGTGGATATCTTGATATCAATCCAATCGGGGAGCTGTCGCGCTCCTCGGCTCCGCCGGAGGAGCGCCGAGGCCCCAACAGAAGGGAGACGACCCATGAAGATCGTGACCAGCCTGAGCTTCCGAGGAGACTGCCGGGCGGCGTTCGAGTTCTACGCCCAGGTCCTCGGCGGAAAGATCACCGCCGCCATACCCTATGGCGATGCGCCGCCGGGCATGCCGATCACCGACGAAAAGTACAAGACCTGGCTGATGCATTGCTGGCTCGAGGTCGGTGACCAAGCCCTGATGGGCGCCGATATGGATACCGCCTGGGCCCCCAATGTCGACAAGCCCAAGAACGGCTTCGACGTCACCCTGCATACCGGCGACAAGGCAGAGGGGCAGCGCTGGTTCGACCAGCTCGGTGCCGGCGGGCGGGCCGTCATGCCGTTTAGCGAAACCTTCTGGTCGCCGGGCTTCGGCTCGCTCGTCGATAAATTCGGCATTCCCTGGATGATCAACACCATCCCCACCGCCGACTGGAAGCCGGCGCAGGGCTGAGCCGCAGCTCAGAAATCCGAGGCGATCCTGGGAGGTGCTTCGCAGCGCCTCTCAGACGCGCCTGTAGATGTCCTCGATACGAACGATGTCGTCTTCGCCGAGATAGGAGCCGACCTGAACCTCGATCAGTTCGAGCGGTATCTTGCCGGGATTGGCCATGCGATGCAGGCAGCCGATCGGCAGATAGATCGATTCCGTCTCATGCACGACGATGGTCTCGTCGTTGCGCGTGACTTCGGCGGTGCCGCGCACCACCACCCAATGCTCGGCGCGATGATAGTGCTTCTGCAGTGAAAGAACGCCGCCCGGCTTCACGGTGATGCGTTTGACCTGATAGCGCGCGCCGGTGTCGACCGAGAGATATTTCCCCCAGGGGCGCTGGATTTCGCGATGGGCGCCGGCTTCCGACTCGCCATGGGCGGTGATCAGCGCCACCATCTCCTTGACCTGGTCGGCTCTCGCCTTGGGCGCGACGAGAACGGCGTCGCGTGTCGAAATCACCGCGATGTCGTCGAGGCCGATCACCGCGACCACCGCATCTTCGGAGCGGATGAGGTTGTTCGCGCCGTTCAGCACATAGCCGCGCCCGTCGATGACGTTGCCATCCGGATCCTTCTCGGAAAGCTCCCAGACCGCCGACCAGCCGCCGACATCCGACCAGCCGAAATGGCCGGCGACGACGGCCGCCTTCCGGGTGCGTTCCATCACCGCATAGTCGATCGAGATGGTCTTGGCCTGGCCGAAGGCCGCGGAATCGAGCAGCAGGAAATCGAGATCGGGCTCGGCCCGGGCAATGGCCTCGGAAACCGGGGTCATGACATCCGGCTCGAAGGTCTCGAGTTCGGCCCGCATGGTGGCCGCGTCGAAAATGAAATTGCCGGAATTCCAGAGATATCCGTCGAGCAGATATTGTGCTGCGCGCTTCGCATCGGGCTTCTCGACGAAGGCGGCGATGCGGCGGGCTCCGTCCTGAAGCTCGTCGCCGGGCTGGATATAGCCGTAGCCGGTGGCCGGGGAGGTCGGAGGGATGCCGATCGTGACGATCTGTCCCCCTGCGGCGACGAGCCCCGCGACGCGGCAGGTTTCAACGAAAAGATCGCCATCCTGGACGACATGATCGGCCGCGAAAACGCCGACGATGGCATCAGGGTCGCGTGCAAGCGCGAGCTCGGTCGCGGCTGCGACGGCTGCCGCGGAATCCCGCCGCATCGGTTCGAGCACGATCTGCCCCGTCGCCCCGCAGGCCTGGATCTGCTCCTGAACCGTGAAGCGATACGCGACATTGGTGATGACGATCGCAGGCGCAAAGACCTTGTCGTTCGAAACCAGCCTCATGACCCGCTGGAAGGTGGAATCCTGGCCGAAAAGCGAAATGAACTGCTTCGGCATCGTGTCGCGCGAAACCGGCCACAGCCGAGTCCCGGAGCCACCGCACATCACGACAGGTATAATCTTCGAAGACATGGGCGATAGACCTGCACGGCTCTCTATGGCGGGCGTTCGATCGAGCATATCGAACGATCATTCCATGAGTCAGGAGAATTTCCTGGAGTGTGGCCTCACAATACCGCAGGTGACCTTTCCACGACGTTACGCGATACGGGCCTCCTTCGTGCCGCGATCACGACCCGAGCTCCTGCCTGGCCCGCTCATGCCAGCAGGAATGACTGCTCCAGCACATTGCGGGAATCGAGGCCGAGCTGGACGTTGAACTGCCCGTTCTCGATGACCTCCTTCAGGTCCCCGTTGACGAATTTGAGCTGGTCGGGACCGATCTCGAAGCGCACGACTCTGGCTTCGCCGGGCTTGAGCGAGACTTTCTGGAAGCCCTTCAGCTCCTTCACCGGCCGCGCGATCGAGGCATAGGGGTCGGCGATGTAGAGCTGGACGACATTGGCGCCCTCGAAGCTGCCGGTATTGGTCAGCGTCGCCTCGGCGGTCAGGGTTTCGCCGCGCTTGATGCGGCTGGCCGAGAGCTTGAGGTCGGTCAGGGTGAACGTGCTGAAGCTCAACCCGAACCCGAACGGATAAAGCGCGCCCTGCGCCTCCTCGAAATACTGGGAGGTGTAGTTGCCGGGCTTGCCCTCCGTATAGGGGCGCCCGATCCGCAGCGCGTTGTAATAGGTCGGGATCTGCCCGGCCGAGCGCGGGAAGCTGATCGGCAGCTTGGCCGAGGGGTTGTGGTCGCCGAACAGGATGTCGGCGATGGCGTTGCCGCCCTCGGTGCCGGTGTACCAGGTTTCCAGCAGCGCGTCGGCATTGTCCTTTTCCCAGCCGATCGCGAGAGGCCGGCCGTTCATCAGCAGGACGACGAGCGGCTTGCCGGTCGCCTTCAGCGCCTGGAGCAGCTTGCGCTGCGAGCCCGGCATCTCGATGGTCACGCGGCTCGAGGATTCGTGCGACATGCCGCGCACCTCGCCGACGACTGCGATCACCACATCGGCCTGGTTGGCCACAGTGACGGCCTCCTCGATCATCACGTCGATCGGGCGCGGATCCTGGATGACCTCGGGTTTGTCCCAGTTCAGGAAGTTCAGGTATTCGACGATCTTCGGGTCGTCGAGCACGTTGGAGCCGCGGGCGGTCAGGAGCTGCGCCTTGCCCTCGATCGCCTTCTCGATGCCGGCCTTGACCGTGACGGCCTGCTCGGCGACGCCCTGCGCCGACCAGCTGCCGAGGATGTCGAGCCCGGAATCGGCCAGCGGCCCGACAAGCGCGATCGTGCCCTGCTTCTTCAGCGGCAGGGTCTGGTTGCGGTTCTCCAGCAGCACGATGGTGTCGCGGGCGATTTCTCGGGCGGGCTCGCGATGCAGGCGGTCGTTGGAACGCACATCGACGGGATCGTCCTGTGCCTTGCCCATGCGCAGGAACGGATTGGCGAACAGGCCCATGTCGTATTTGGCGCCGAGAACCTCGCGCACGCAGGCGTCGAGCTCGGCCATCTTGATCTCGCCCGAGGCGATCAGGCCGGGGACCTCGGCGAGATAGACCTGATCGGCCATGCTGAGGTCGATGCCGGCCTTGATCGCGAGCTTCGCCGCCTCGCGGTTGTCGCGGGCGACGCCGTGGCGCGTCAGCTCCGTGATCGCGCCGTGATCGCTGACGGTGACGCCCTTGAAGCCCCACTGCTTGCGCAGCAGATCCTGCATCAGCCAGGTATTGGACGTGGCCGGCACGCCGTTGACCGAGTTGAGCGCGACCATGACGCCGCCGGAACCCGCATCGATCGCCGCCTTGTAGGGCGGCAGATAGACCTGGTGCATGCGCAGCGGGCTCATGTCGACCGTGTTGTAGTCGCGCCCGCCCTCGACCGCGCCGTAGAGCGCGAAATGCTTCACGGCGGCCATGATCGTGTCCGGCTGGTCGGGCGAGGTGCCCTGGAAGCCGCGCACGCTGGCCCGGGCGCATTCGCTGACGAGATAGGGATCTTCGCCGAAGCCCTCCGAGGTGCGGCCCCAGCGCGGATCGCGGCTGATGTCGACCATCGGGGCGAAGGTCATGTCGACGCCGTCATTGCAGGCCTCGACCGCCGAGACGCGGGCCATGCGCTCGATCACGGCCATGTCGAAGCTTGCCGCGAGGCCGAGCGGGATCGGGAAGGTGGTGCGATGGCCGTGGACCACGTCATAGGCGAAGAAGAGCGGGATCTTCAGGCGGCTGCGGTTGACGGCGGCCTCCTGGAGCGGCCGATTGTCGCGCCGGACCACGGTGTTGAACGAGCCGGCGATCCGCCCGGCCGCGACCTCGTCCATCAGCTTGGCATGGGGCATTTCCGGGCCGATGCTGATCAGCCGCAATTGGCCGACCTTCTCGTCGACCGTCATCCGGGCGAGCAGCTTGTCGACGAAGGCCTTCTTCGCGCCGGCCGGATCGGTGGCGCGGGCCTTTCCGGGCCTGGCAGCGGCGGGAAACGCGGCCATTCCGGCCGCAAAGGCCGCCGTCGCCATGGCGCCGAGCGCCTGCCGGCGGGACAGGCCGTTCCCTGTCTCGTCCTTGCAGGACACCGTCTCCAGCTCACGGGAAGCCGGCGCACCGTTCGAATGATCCATGCTGAGTTCGTTCACTTGAGAAGAGAGGGCGGCTGGATGGAGGGCGGCGAAGAATAGCGCGGGAGCGGTTCGGGGAGAACGGCGCTCATTCCTTGACCCTTGTGGCGATGATGGGCATTTGTGCTCGGGTGCGCCACTGCCAAAGTCGGGCGGGCGCGCTCCGGCCCGTCAATGTCACCTTTAAGGAGCTAGCTTGAACTTGTCGACCCGTTCCGCTGGCGGGGCCCGCATCGCGGCCCGGTTTTCGTCCTCGGCTCGAAGCCTGCTGACGCCGGTATTGGCCTGGTGTGGATCGGTCCGGGGCAGGCCCGGCATGGCACGGCTTGGCGTCGCACGGCTTGGCATGGCGCTGGGCTGGCTGGCCGTGGCGGCCTTCGCCGGGCCGGCGGCTTTCGCGCAGCAGCGTCCGAAATTCGGGCTCGATGACGTGGTCGCCAAGGCGAAGGCGCTGGCGGAGGCGCCTTATGTCGCGCCGGTCAGCAACCTGCCCGACGTCTTCAGCAAGATGCAGTTCGCCGATTACCAGAAGATGCAGCCCAAGCCCGAGCGCTTCGCCTGGATGGAATACAAGACGCCGTTCAAGCTGGCTTTCTACCATCAGGGCATGCAGTTCAACACGCCTGTGAAGATCAGCGAGATCGTCGACGGCGCCGCGCATGAAATCCCCTACGATGCCGGGCGCTTCGATTTCGCCGATCTGCATTTCGACCGCGAGGCGACGAGCAAGCTCGGCTGGGCGGGTTTCCGCGTGGTCTATCCGATCAACCAGCCCGGCAAGCTCGACGAGATCATGAGCGTGCTCGGCGCAAGCTATTTCCGCGTGATCGGCAAGAAGCAGATCTACGGCCTGTCGGGCCGTGGCCTTGCGATCGATACCGGCTTGCCGATCGCCGAGGAGTTCCCCGCCTTCCGCGAATTCTGGCTGCGCCGCCCGAAGCCGAAGGACCGGCACCTGACCTTCTACGCCCTGATGGATTCGGTGCGGGCTTCCGGCGCCTACGAGTTCACGCTGGTGCCGGGCTCGGACGCCGTGCTCAACGTCAAGGCGCGCATTTTCCTGCGGCAGGGCGCCTCGCCGACGACGCTCGGCATCGCGCCTTTGACCAGCATGTTCCTCTACGGCCCGCAGCAGCCGTCGCAGACCCCGAATTTCCGCCCTGCGATCCATGATTCCAACGGGCTTGCCGTCCGCGGCGGCAATGGCGAGTGGATCTGGCGCCCGCTGGTCAACCCGTCGATGGTGGCGATCAGCGACATCGCGGCGGAGAATCCGAAGGGCTTCGGCCTGCTCCAGCGCGGACGCGAATTCTCGCGCTATGAGGACCTGAAGGATCGCTACGATCTGCGCCCCAGCGCCTGGATCGAGCCGACCAATGACTGGGGCAAGGGCAATGTCCGCCTCGTCGAGATTCCCACCGCCGACGAGACCAACGACAATATCGTCACGCTCTGGGTGCCCGAGAGCAGGCCCCCGTTCGGCGAGCCGATGCAGTTCGATTATCGCATGCACTGGACGATGGACGAGCCGGCGCTGATGAAGGGCGACGTCTCCCATGTCGCGCAGACGATGCGCGCGACCGGCGAGATCTATCAATCCAACCTGATCCGTGCCGGCGACGGCACGCTCGCCTTCCTGGTCGATTTCCAGGGGCCGTCGCTGCGCAAGCTGCCGAAAGGCGTTCGGCCGACCGCTGTGGTCAACGCGAGCGACAATGTCGAGATCGTCGGCACCGACTTGCAGCCCAATCCGGCGACACAGGGCTGGCGTCTCACCTATCGGGTCAAGCTGAAGAACCCGGCCGCCTCGTCCGATCTCGATGCGGTCCTGAAGCTGGGCGACCGCACGCTGACCGAGACCTGGAAGTTCAGGCTGCCGCCGTCGCAGGCCGCGACGAACAAGGAAACCTATCTGAACCGCTTCAAGGCGATGGAATAGCCGGCGGGAGCATCGCCTATCGACGATAGCGAGCGCCCGAGCCGGATCATCGGGCGTTCGACCAGGCGATAGACGAGCCAGGACAGCGCCAGGGTCAGGCCGATGCAGAGCAGCATCGTGGCGAGGTCGCCGCTTTGCCCCGTCAGAGGCAGGATGCGATACACGGCGGCGTTGACCGGCCCGTGGAACAGATACATCGCATAGCTGATCAGCCCGATCCGGGCGAGCAGGACGGAATGCGGCCGCTCCAGCCTGACGGCGGCTAGGAAGACCGCACAAGCGAGCAGATAGGCGCTGAGGACGGGCGCGAGACCCTCCATGATGAAATTGTCGCCACGCGCCAGCGAGAACGACGAAACCGCGAGTACTCCCGCGAGCTGCGCGAGACCGAGGGCCAGCGCCGCGAGGCCTGCCCCCGGCCTCCGCTCGACCATCCCGAGCCGCAGCAGCAGCCCGAGGAACAGGAACGACAGGTGCATGCCGAGATACTGGACCGGCAGCCCGACAATCCCGTGCGTGCGCAGTTGCACGGGCAGGGCGGTGGCGGCGATCAGGCCCAGGCTCAGGAAGAGCAGGGCACCGAGATTTCGCAAAAGCCCGGCCGCAAACAGCAGCGCGACGAGGCCGTAGAAAGCGAGTTCGACGAACAGGGTCCAGTAGATCGGCGAGAGCCAGGGCTGGCCGAAAAGCGGCGGCGCCATCGTCATATTGGCCAGCACGGTCGCGATCGGCGGTGCGTCGCCGGAGAGCCAGGCCGTCAGCACGAGCACGGCAAGCGCCAGCCACAGCGCTGGATAGAGCCGGAACAGCCGTGAGATCGCGAAATGCCGGAGCGGTCGCTCGCCGTCTATGCTGAACGGCACGACGAAGCCGCTGATCAGGAAGAACAGGGCCACGCCGAAGCGGCCGAGGCTGAGGTTCTCGACGACCGATCGCGCCATCACGCTGATCGGCCCCGTCGCGGATGGAGCCTGCCGGAGCAGGTCGCCGAAGAGGTGCTCGACCATCACGGCGAGCGCCGCGATGGCCCGCAATCCGTCGAGATGGGCATAGCGTTGTCGGATCATGCCAGGGCTCATCGCAGCCCGAGCGCGCGGCGGGTGGCCGCATCGAAACCCGGCCCGGTCTCGTTATCGGCGAGCGCGAACCCGCCGGCTCCGGCATAGGTCCAGCAGGCCCAGGCGAAGCCGTGAGCCTCGGCGAGCTCGCGCATGTCGCGCAGCCAGCGCTCGCGGGCGCCGCTCCCTTCGGGCGTTGCCATGTAGGGCGTGCGGTGGATCCCGAACTCGCCGAGCAGGACGGCATGGGCGGGCAGGCGCTGCGCAATGCGCCAGGCATTGGCCTGCCGAAAGGTCCGTTCGAGGCTCGATTGGTCGAAGCCGGCATAGCGGGCGAGCGATCGCTGGGCCTTATGTGCCTGCTCCAGGGCGGGACCCTCGAGACCGAGGCTCGCGATGCGTCGACGCGTTGCGGTGATCATTGCCTCGGCCGAGGGCGGCGCCGGATAGGGGATCGCATCCAGTGCATGGGCCGGGCTGCCACGCACGCCCTGATGCGTGAACTGCCAGGGCGCGTAGTCGTGATAGGTGTAGATCAGGCGCCCATCGCCGGCGAACGGCCGGGTATCGATGGTCGTCAGGGCCGCAGCCGCGTTCATCGAGCCGCCGCCCAGCACGAGCGGCAGGCGGGCGGAGCCGTCGCGGGCGGCCCGATAGCAGGCTTCGAGCATGGGTTGCCAGAGCGGTTGCGGCATCTCCGGCTCGTTCATCAGCTCGAAGGCGAGCCGTGGCGCTCCGGCGACCGCCCGATCTTCGGTGAGTTGGCCCAGAAGGCCGGCCAGCCGCTCCTGCAGCGCGAGCAGGGCCTGGAAGTTCGGCGTATCCACGCCCGCGGTCAAAGCGGCCGGCCGGTAGGCCGGGTTCATCGCGCTCGGATGCAGGTCGACGATCACGCCGAGATCGGCATCGAGCAGGTCGCGAACCGTCCCAAGGAGAAGCGAGTCGAGATGATCGCGGGCCGCGCCACGGAAAGCGAGGAAGGGGCCGATATCGACGGCAAGGCGCACGAAGTCGAAGCCCGCGTTACGGATCGCCTGCCGCTGGGCCGCATCGAAGCGAAAGCGCGATGCCGAGAAGGGCGCATCGCCATAAGAGCCGTCAGCGTCGATCTCGGCCCAGCCCAGGGCATGCGAAACGCCGATGCCGCGATGGAACCGTGGGATGTCGTTGCCGGGATGGCCTGCCGCTTGCGCCGGCCGGAGAGATGCAGGCGTCGCGAGGCCGGCCAGGCCAGCGAGAACGGAGCGGCGGCTCGTCACGGCGACGGCTCCCCGCCCGCTTGTCCGGGAAAGCGCGCGGTCAGGGCGCCGTCGAGGATCGTCATGTCAGGCTGGCCTGCGAACGGTCTGGACAAGCCGCAGAGCGAAGCCGCGCGCAAGGCGGGGTCGACCGTCCGCGACGGCACGAAGCGGACATCGTTCCAGCCTTCGTTCTCGAAGCTGCGGATGTAGTCGGCGGGACGTTGCCGGTTCGGCTGCCCGGGAAAGGCGAAGAGCCGGTAAAGCGGCTCGGGATAGCGATAGATGTTGTTGGGGTCCCGTTCGCGAATCCAGCGCGAATGCGTCTGCAGGTCGATGATATGAACGGCCTCGCAACCGGGCCGTGCGACCTGCGTCATCGCCGCGATGGCGGCAGCCGGGTTGTCGTAATGCTCGAAGGCCGCGCAACTGACGATCAGGTCGAAGCTTCGCCCTTCCGCGAGCCGCGGGATATCGAAATCCCGGCCGACCGCATAGCCGAACGCACGGGAGCCGGGCATGCCGACGAGGGACAGGGCGCGCGCCCGGTCTTCTGCGCGGCCTTCGGGAAACCGGGCGAGCAACCGCTCATAGAAGCCGGGGTCCTCGCCGCCCGCCAGGTCGAACACGTCGATCGCGTGATAGGACCGGGCGCCGAGCGCGAGGAAGAGCACGCCGTTGCCGCGCGAGGCGCCGGGGCTGAGCTCCAGCACGTCCCGCCCCTGCAGGTCGAAATCCGGCGGCATGAAGCGGCGCAGCGAGGCGAAGATATCGAGGAGATAGGCGATCTGACCGTCCGGATCGGATCGCGTCACGCCGTTCGGCGTGGTGTAGCCGTTGAGCTTGTTCTTGCCCCAGGCGAGGCCGAGAAAGCCGAGGCCGAGCACGGTCATTTCGAGGGTTCTCAAGGCGGGGTTCATCGTCAGCCTCCGAATTCGACGCGCTGTCCGAGCCCGGCGCCGTGCCGGCGCAGGCTGGCGGGCCGCCAGCCGAGAAGGGCGCTCTCGTAGACATCCAGGGTGCGGTCGACGATCGCGGCCCAGCCGAAGGACTCGAGGACCTGGGCGGCGCGCGCGGCGCTCTCGGCCGCGGAGGACGTGGCGAGCTTGGCCCGCATCGCCTCCGCGAGCCGGTCCACCGCTCCCAGCGGAAAATAGCTGTCCTGCCCGAGATCGACCGCGAGATTGGCGTCGATATCACTCGCCAGGCAGGGCACGCCGTAGCTGAGCGCCTCGAGCAGCGCCATCGGCATGCCCTCGTGGCTCGACGGGAGGACGAACAGGGCGGCGTGCCGGTAAAGCTGGAACAGGGCCTCGCCGCGCTGGAAGCCGGCCATCACCACGCCGGGCGTCGCAGCCGCCGCAGCCTCGACAGCGCGCTGATAGCTTCCGGCATGGTCCGCCGCGCCGGCGATGACGAGCTTGAGGCCGGGATCGGCGAGGCGCGCGAAGGCCTCGATCAGGTCGAGATGCCGCTTCTCCTCGACGATCCTGCCGACACTCAGGATATAGCGCTGCGGCTGGACCTGGATGCGATCGAGATGGGACGTGCCGAGTTGCGTGAGCGGGCTCTCGACGCCGTTCGGAATGAAGGTCGCGTTCACGCTGAACCTGTGGCGGATGCTGTCGGCGATCGCCTTCGACACGCCGATATTCGCATGGGAGAACAGCATCCCCATCGCTTCGCCGGTCCGCAGGATCGATCTGGCGGCGGGCCCCCATTTCTGGCGCGCGTAGTCGAAGCCGTGATGCGTTACCACGACATGCAGGCCGAGCAGACGCGCCAGCGGGGTCAGCAGCGCCGGCCCGATCGCATGGATATGGACGAGGTCGGGGTTTTCCCGGGCTGCGACGAACAGGCCCAGCGCCGTGTGCATCAAGGCCTCGAAGCTGCGCGAGCGCGGCGCCCAGACCGGGGTGACGGTGACGCCCTTCCAGAGATAGGGCTTTCGCGAGGCGAGATAGGGCGCGCGGCCCAGCACCTCGACCTGCCAGCCGCGCTCCGCCAGGCGCGTCGAGATCGCCGCGACATGGGTTTCCACGCCGCCCTGGATTTCGGGGACGCCGCGCAGGCCGATGAAGACGATTTTGCGTTCGGGCGGATTGGTGCCGATCGGCGGGATCAGGGTGTACATCAGCAGATCGCCTCGTACAGGGTGAGGGTGCTTTCGCGGTATCGATCAGGCGAGAACTCGCGGGCGGCCCAGTCGCGGCCGCTGGCGCCCAATCCGGCCCGCGCGTTTGGGGAAAGCGCGGCAATGGCGACGAGTGCTTCGGCGAGGGCGGCGGCATTCCCGGATTCGACCAGCAGGCCGGTTTCGTCCTCGGCGACCAGTTCGGGGATGCCGCCGATCCGCGCGCCGATGACCGGGCGCCCGAGCGCGTAGGCTTCGAGCAGGCTGACAGGCGCGTTCTCGTACCATTCGGAGGGGAGGACCAGCGCGAGCGCTTCCCCGATCAGGCGTTGCAGGGCCGGTTTGCCGAGATGCCCGGCAAAGCAGATATCGGTCCCGAAATTCTCCGCGAGCCGGCGCAGGCGCGGTTCCTCGGGGCCGCTGCCGGCGAGGACCAGCTTCTGGCGCGCCAGCGCGGCGGCACGCAGGAGCGTGGCCAGCCCCTTCTCCGGCGAAAGCCGCCCGGCATAGACGAAGTATCCGCCCTCGTCGGCCGCAGGCACGTACCCGCTCGTATCGATGCAGTTCGGGATATGGACGATGCGATCCGCGTCCCAGCCCCAGGCGATGAGCTTGTCGCGGTAGAACAGGCTCGGCGCGATCAGGCGGTCGAGCGTCTCGCGATAGAGCCCGAGGCTGCGATGGACCAGCGTCTCCAGCAGGACGAGCCCACTCACCACCGCCGAATCCTTGACGCAGCGATGCAGCAGGACGTTGTGGATGCGCCCGCCCCGGCAGCGCTCGCAGACGCGGCCGCCGCTCAGCATCTTGTAGGCCGGGCAGGCGACCTTGAGGTCATGCGCTGTCATCACCAGCGGCACGCCTTCGGCCTTGAGGGCGCTGAAGATCGAGGGCGAGATGTGATGATAGACGTTATGGGCATGCGCCACGCTTGGCGGGGCCTGCTCGATCAGGGTGCGGATCTTCCGGCGCGCCTCCAGCGAGAACACGATCCTGGCGGCTTGCCGTGCCTTGGTGAGCGGCCCGCCGTCCCCGCCATATTCGATCTCGGAAACGAAATGCTCGGACCAGGGGCTCGGCAGGTTGGCAGGGTGCTGCATCGCGAAGGGCACCACGTCCCAGCCGGCGGCCGTGAACAGGTCGATATGGTCCAGGAAGACGCTTTCGGCGCCGCCGCGCCGGTAGAAGTAGTTGTTGATCGCCAGAAGGCGCCGGGACTGCGTCATCGCCGTGGCTCCCTGAGGCCCATCCGGTCGAGCGCCGCATCGACGGTCAGCACCCGGCAGCCGCGCGTGACCGCGTAGGCGACGAGCAGATGGAAGCTCGGCGCCGTGCAGCCAAAGGGAGTCGGCCGGGGCGAGACGTCATGGGTGAAGAAGATCAGCCAGCCGGGATCCGCGACCAGCGCGTCGATCCAGCGGGCGAGCCCCAGCACATGCTGTTGCGGTTGCCGGATCTCGACCGCGCGCAGGAAAGCCGGGTCGGTCGGGCCGCGATTGATCCCCTCGCCGCCGGCGCGGCAACTGCGGAAGGTGCGGGCGAGGAGCGCGCGTTTGCCGAAGGAGCCGCTATTGTAGGGATAGGCGAAATTCCGCCGAGACGGCCGCGGATCGATCGCTGCGAGATAATCGGCGTTGCGGGCGAGGTCTTCGGCCAGGGCGTCGCCATCGAGATGGCGCAGGTCGCGATGCCCGAAACTGTGGCAGCCGAGCTCGTGGCCGCGCGCCGCGAGCTCCCGGCAGCCGGCCCGGTCGATCAGGGTGCGGCCGGGCTCGACTTGCCCCTCGATGCCGCCCGAGATGTAGAAGGTGCCGCGGGCGCCGTTCGCTTCGAGGATCGCCGCGCCGATATCGAGCGCGGAATCCGGCACGTCGTCGAAGGTGAAGGAGACGACCGGCTCCTGTGTGGGAACCTCCATCCCCTTCCGCGCGACGGCGCGGATCAGGCGGTTCTCCAGGCGGGCGGCGAGCCGGTCGATCAGCGCCGGCAGGCGGGCCGCATGCTCCGGGGCGGGGGGCATCGTCAGGGCGGGATCACGCATGGGCCGGCTCTAGGCTGCGGGGATGGTTCGCCGGTTCGCGGATCTCGTGTGCGCTGGCCTGGAGATGCAGGCCGAAGATCGCGACGACCAGCATGAACCAGATCAGGCTGCCCGACTGGAAGAACAGGCTCTCGACGCAGGCCGCGAGGATCCCGTAGAGCCAGATCCGCACGAACAGACGGGTAAGCGCCGGGTCGTTGGTCGTCGTCTCGGCTCGGGCGATGTCGCGCAGCGGCAGCCAGACGATGAGGATGAGCGTCAGCGCGAGGCCGGGAATGCCGGTGGTGACCGCCATGTCGAGATAGGCGTTGTGGCCGTTGAAGGCAGCGTATGCCCAGCCCGCCGCCGCGCCGCCCTTGTGGACCATCGCGTCGGTCTGCCAGAAGAGCTGGAAGCCATGGCCGGTCAGCGGCTTGTCCAGGGCGGCGCTGGTGCCGATCTTCCAGATGTCGATGCGGTTGGTGAAGGTCGGGTCGATGCCGAGCCGGGCGACAAGGCCCCGCACGGTCGGCGACATCGCGCAGCCGATCGTCAGGATGTTGATGGCGGCGATCCCCAGGGCGACCATCGGAATGCGGATGGCGCGCCAGCGCTCGAAGATCCAGGCAAGGGCGAGAATGCCCGGCAGCGCCGCGATCGCGGATTTTCCGCCGGTCTTGGCGAGGAACACGGCTGCCAGCACGACCATGACGCAACCGACCAGGCGCCGCCCCGTGCCGAACAGGTAAAGCCCGGCGAAGCTGATCACCACCATCGCCGCGGCGGCGACGTTCTTATGGGCGAAATGGCCGCGCCAGAGACCGGCATTCATCGGCTCGCGGATTTCGCTGGCCTGGTGGATGGCCAGATGCGGCATCAGCGCGACGCCGAGATAGGCGAGCGCGAGCGTGCCGAGGCAACAGAGCGTCAGCATGCCGGCGAACTGGCGCTCGGAGCGCGGCAGCAGCAGCAGGGCGCTGCCGTTCACCATCGTCAGCATGGCCAGGAAGACGCGCTTCAGCGCGAGGTCGGGCTGCGCCGACAAAGCCGAGGCGATCCCGAACCAGATCAGCATCACGATCAGGATGCCGCGCGGGCGGGCGACGAGGTGGCGTGCGCTCGACCGGGAGACGGTGAGCCACAGCGCCGCTGTCAGCCCGAGATAGACGATCTGGTTGAGCGTGTTCGACTTGGCCGTCGCGGCCTCGCCCGTGGTGACGGCCGAGAGGTCGATGAACGGCGTCAGCGTCACCAGATAGAACAGCAGCGTCGCCGTGAAGAGCAGCGGGGCCGCGAGGCCCATGGTCGAGCGCGCTTGGGAATCGCCCATCATGGCGTCGCGCTCCTGCGGATGGTGCGGAGGTAGCCGAGCCCCGTCAGCGCGCCCGCCGCGAGCAGCAGGCCGAGCGCCATGCCGGCCGCCGCCGCGACGATCGGACGGGGCGGCCAGGTCGGCCGCAAGGGCGCGACGGCGGGCGTGATCACGCGCATATCCGTCGCGTCGATCTGCTGGCGCTGCGCGGTCTCGCCGGCGCGGGTCAGGAAGGTCTGGTAGAGCGCTGTCCGGGCGCTGGCCTCGCGCTCGAGTTCCCGCAGCTTGACCAGGGCCTGATCGTCTGCCGACACGCTGCCGCGCAGGGCGCGTGTCTCGCCGGTAAGCGTGTCGAGCGCCCGCCTGGCCTGGTCGACATCGATGCGGGCGGCGCGGCGCAAACGCTCGGCTTCGGATGTGATCGCCTTCGCCAATGCATCGGCTTCGGCGTGCAGGTTCAGCAGGGAAGGGTGCCGCGGCCCCATGGTCTTGGAGAGCGCTGCGAGCTGCCGGCGCAGGCCTGCCTCGTCGGCAAGCAATCCGGCCAGCGTCTGCGACTGGACGGCGCCGCCCCGCACGCCTTGCATCGAGACCGAGCGCGACACCTCGTCGTAGCGCGCCTCCGCCTCGGCCAACCGTGCCTTTGCATCGGTCAGCTTGGCGCTCATCCGCTCCAGCGCTTCCGCGCTGAGCGGCTGCTTCGAGAGACCCTGCTGCAGGCCATGCGCACGTCGGAAGGCCTCGACCCGGTCTTCGGCCTCGGCCGCCGCGGCCCTGATCTCGCCGAGCCGGGAGGTCAGTCCCTGTGCGGCCCGCCCGACCCGCTCGGCATCGGCCCGCACGATTTCCGCACGGAAGGTCTCTGCAATGGCATTGGTGAGCCGGGCCGACAGGGCCGCATCGCTGGCCCAGGCCGACACGGACACGACATAGGAGCGTTCCTGGCGGGTCACCGTGACGCGCCTTGCGACGGTGCGGGCGAGATCGGCCGCATCGGCCGGCCGGTCGGAGGCACGCAGGAAATCCGGCAGCCACGGGCTGGGCGCGAATTCGGGGGCGTTTGTGAGGTCGAGCTTTTCGACGACCCGCCGCAGGACATTGCCCGAGGCGATCATCCGCATCTTGCTTTCGACATCCAGGATCTGGCTGTCGCTCTGGATATTGGTCGCGTAGAGGTCGTTCGGCGCGATCAGCAGGTTGGACGGCGCGATTGTCAGCTCCGTCGTTGCGGTGAAGCGCGGCGTGACGATCTGGCCTGCCCCGAGACCCGCAACCGCGCCCGAAAGCGCAGCGATCGCCAGCCAGGGCCAGCCGCGCATGAGCCAGCCCAGGACCCGCGTGGGGCTGATCGCACGCGCTGGCGGGAGAGCCCCTTCGACGGATTGTCGATAAGGGAGGTCGTTCCCGCCCGGCATCGGGCTGGTGTCGGTCGTGACGTACATGTCGGTCTGCGTCAGTGAGAGGGGGAGCTGACCGGGGTCGGTTTGGGCGGCCCGGCAAGACTGGTGGCGGCAATCGTGAGCATCGGTCCTCCGGTCGCGCGTCGTTGTCGAAATCACATCTTCAGATTGAAGTAATCCTTTACTGATAGTGAAATACAACCATAGGTAGTATTTTTAATTAAACCTTAACCTTAACGCGGGGATCGCGCCGACGATGCTGAGGCTGCTTGCGCGCTGGAGATTGCGGTCGGCCCGCCCGGCTTTCGTCAGCTATCTGCTGTCGAGCGCTTCCCTGGCCTCGGCCGCGCTGTCGCAGCTGGTGACCTTCGCCATTCTGGCGCGTGCGCTCGGGCCGGCGGAGTTCGGCCTGTTCGTCCAGATTTCGGCCGCGACCGCTGTCGCAGTGCAGATCTGCGGCCTTGGCGCCTCCGACTGCCTGCTGCGCGGGGTATCGCGCCAGTCGGAGCATTATGCGGGCCTGCTCGGCCACAATCTCTGCCTGATCGCGCTGACCGGAGTTGTCCTTGTCGCCGGCGGCGTCGCCGCCTTGTCGGCCTGGTTCCGGATAAGTGCCGGTCCGACCGTCGACGCGGTCACCCTGGTGCTGCTGCTCTTCGGCAATGTCGTCGTGCTCAGGGTGATCCTGCTGGTCGAGACCATCTTCCTCGGCTTTGGCCGGTTCCATCAGGCCAATCGCGCCGTCGTCGGTTTCGCCCTGGCGCGCATGGCGACTGCGGCGCTCGCATGTCTGATGTTCGGGGTCTCGACGCTGGCGGAATGGGCACTCTGGCAATGCGCCGGGCATCTTCTCTATGCCGTAGTCGGCGTCGTCTGGTTGCGGCCGCTGGGCCGGCCTCGATTCACGATCCAGCGCGCGGAGCTGAAGCCCGGCCTCCTGTTCAGTTCGCAATTCGCGATGCGGGCTGTTCGCGGGAATGTCGACCTGCTCATGATCGGCCTGTTCGCCCCGCTTGCGACCGTCGGGAGCTATGGCGTCGCCCGGCGGATCATGGATTCCAGCTATCTCGCGGTCGATGCCTTCAACCGTCTGCTCTATCCGCGCCTGGCACGGGAGAGTCGCGATGGCCTGCATCTCGCCTTGCCCCTGGCGAAGCGGGCGCTCGCCGCGGCGCTGGCCCTCGGCCTGATGACCTGTCTCGCCCTGTTCCTGCTCGCACCCGGGCTTCCGAACTTGTTCGGCCGGCAATATCAGGAGCTCTCCTTCTTCGTGCGCTGCCTGTCGGGCACCATCGTCCTCGTCGGTGCCTGGGCGGCGGCGATCGATCTGCTCGGCGCCTCCGGACGGCAGGATGCGCGGGCCTGGATCCTGAACGGGGCGAACCTGCTAGGCAGCGCCGTCATCGCGGCCGCGACATGGTTGGCAGCCCCGCTCGGTACCTTCATGGCGCTCTATCTGATCGACGGCGCGATCGTCGTGGCGGCATGGCTGGTGCTGTTGCGCCTGGCACGGCGCAGCCGCCTGCAGGCGAGCGCGGCAACACCAGCCCTATGAGATGTCGCTGACGATCCGGCTCTCGATCCACGCCTCTGGAGCCTTCCGTCTCTGGAAGAAGCCGAGCGGCAAGGCGGCGGCGTGGAACAGCCAGGCCACGACGGCATAGAGCCCGAGCGACAGGCTGCGCTGCCGCAGGCTCATCACGCCGACGATGCCGGCGGTGAGGGCGAGATCGATTGCCAGGCCGAGGAGGGCGCTCGGCATCGCAAGAGGCAGCACGATCATCGCCGCCAGCCAGAGATAGACGCCGGCCCAGAGCTTCAGCTCCGGCAGGTCCCGGACCAGTTGCCGCCAGTGCGGCTTGCCGAGCGCCGCGCGCAGCAATTCCCCGATCCCGCGCAGATAGCCGGATTTCCAGCGTCGCAGCAGCAGCGCATAGGCGTTGAGCTGGTGCCCGAAATGCCGGACGAAGCGGCGGTCGAGGCGGTGCAGGCTCCAGCCATGCAGCCGCAATCTCACGCCGAGGTCGAATTCCTCGTAACCGTGCAGATTGCGGTCCGAGAGATAGCCGGCCTGCTCGATCGCCGTTCGCCGGTAGAGGCCGCCGCCATTCATGCGGTCGATCGTCCCCGTCCGGTTCTCCGGCGAGACGCGGCGCCCGCGCCGGACATATTCGAGGCTCGTGTCGTTCATCTCCTCGACATGGCCGGTCACGCCGGCGGCGCGGGGATGAGTGGCGAGGAAGGCAAGCGCCTCTGGCAGGAAACCGGGATCGAGCAGCATGTCGCCGTCCATCAGGCAGATGAAGGGCGCGCGACTGTACTGGAAGCCGAGCTGAGGCCCGCTGCCGCAGCTCGGGGCCGTCGCCGGGTCGAGCTGGACGATACGAACCGGATAGTCCGCGGCAATGGCGAGGGTGCGGTCGCGCGAGCCGCCATCGGCCACGATGATCTCGCCGCCGATGCCGTCGAGTGCCGAGACAACACTCTCGATGGCCGCGCCGATCCGTGCCTCTTCGTTCAGCGTCTTGACGATGACCGAGACCGTCATCGCGCCCGCCTCAGTGGAAATCGCTGAGGAGCCGGCTCCAGTCCTCGCCGGCGAGGCCGCCGAGATAGACATCGCCGCGTGCGATCGCGTCGTTGACCTCGGGCAGCCGCGTCAGCGCGAGGGTGAAGGCGCGATGCCGGAAAACGAGCCAGCGCTGCAGCGACAGCCCGATCATCAGGGCGGGCTGCGCGCGGCCCCGCGCCGCGACATGGCCGGTCTCGTCGAGATGGCGGAACATCGCGTCGAGTACGGCGGGCTCGCGCCCGGGAAGCGACAGGACATTCAGGACATGTGCCGTCCGCCCTGGCGCCGCGTAGTAGACGAAGCAGCCGATGATCGCGCTGCCGCGGTCGATGACCGAGCGGATCGTGAAGCTGCCGAGCCCTGTGTTCTGCGCGGCCTGAGACACCAGCCAGGAGAGCTCTTCTTCGGTCCAGAGGGGCCGCACGGCGTAATGGGCGATGAGGCGCGGCGCATGCACGAGGAAGGTGGCGACGGGCATCTCGGCGATGCGCGTGTCGCCGTGGTCCCGGGTATCGCGCTGCGGCAGCAGGCGGCGCAGCAGGCTGTCGAGCGGCTGCGCGAGAGCCGGCAGGCCGGGAACCTTGCCGCGCAGGAAGCGCTTGTCGAAGCGCCCGGCCAGAGCGCCGAAGGGGCGGAAGCTGCGGGTCCATTCGAGATTTTGCAGCGCGATCGGCTTGCCCCCGATGGCGAGGAGATGGTTGCAGCTCGTCGGCGAGGCGCTGTCGCAGAAGGCGAAATCGGCACGCCTTGGCCGCAGCGCGAGGATGAGTTGTGCCGCGCCTGCAGCCTCCCGGTCGGCATCGGTCATGAAGGCGCCGAGGAGCCTTCCGGGCAGAATGTTCCCGCAGGCGACGAAGCGCATCGGCACGGCCAGCAATGCGCTCCGAATCCGCCCGTCATGCTGTTCATAAACCTGCGTGCCTGCGGTCTCGCTATAGGACGGTGAGGCCAGCAGCAGCGTGCGCAGATAGCTCTGGAGCTCGGCGCCGGCCGGCTTGTCGGCATGCCTGAAGATCTTCAGGAACAGCCGGGCGACCGCCGGCACGTCCGAAGGCCTGATCGACCTGACCACGCCCTTATGCACAGGGCTCGCATCGGCGAATCTCTGCTGTTGGAGCTGCAGCATCAGGCCGTGACCTTCGAGGTCGGATTGCGGCGCGGTTTCGATGCAGGAGCGTGGCGACCGGGCATCGGCATGGTCCTCGTCATGGCTGGCGCGTCCGGGAGGAGCAGGAGAGGCATCGAAAGAAGAGGGCTTTCTGTTTTATGCAACTTATACGTTCAAATTGTAATGGATACGTAAAGACAGGATATGCGATCGTGGTAAATCGTGGCTCGAGACGCATCCTCGCAAACGGGCTTCCACAGCGGGCGCGATCGGCGATGGCCGGCCGGTATTCCCCGGCGCGCATGCGAGGTGTCGATCGCCGCGGATCTGTGCTGTATTCACGGCGGTGGGGATGAAGGCTGATGGACAGGATAGGGGCGAGCCTGGGCTCTGAACGAGCTTCCAGGCGAGAGCGGTCGCGAACGTGGAAGCCTGCTCGCGGTGCGGTTTTCGCAAAGCCCCCCGGTTGGCGCCGGGGCCGTCGGGGATGCTGAGGAAGCCGGAGGAGACATCTTCACCCGCCCATCCGGCGGCGGCGACCATAGCGGCGCGTCTGGATGGCGCACCGTTCTGCCGGCTGCGGCTCGCGATCCTCTGCGTCATGACCCTCGCGCTTTTTGCCGATATCGCCGAGGTCGCCCTGGGCAATGCGCTCGGCGCCGTATTCCAGGCGCCGCCGCAAAGCATGACGCGGGCCGAGGTTTCGGTGTTCCTGGCTGCGATCTTCGCAGGCGGCGCGGCCGGAGCCCCGGTCTTCGGCCTGCTGGGGGACCGGACAGGCCGGCGCCTGGCCCTGCAGCTGGCCCTTCTCGTCATCGCGGCGGGCTCGTTCGGCGCTGCGGCGAGCGATGGCCCGGTTGCGCTGATCGGTTTCCGCTTCCTCTCGGGGCTCGGCATCGGTGCCTGCCCGCCTTTGATTGCCGCCTATCTGGCCGATGTCATGCCGCCGCGCTGGCGTGGAGCTCTCATCTGCATCTGCGCCGGCCTCGCCTTTCTCGGGGCGCCGGGAATCATCTTCCTGATGCGGGGGACGTCGCCGAGCTTTCTCGGGCTGGAGGGCTGGCGCTGGGCCCTCAGTAGCGGCTCCCTGCTCGCCATCATCGCCGCGGGGCTGTTGCTGCTGCTGCCGGAATCACCGCGTTGGCTGGCTGCCGCCGGCCGCATCGCGGAGGCCGAGGCGGCCTTGCGTCGCTTCGGGGTGTCTGGTGCCGAGGCGGCCATCGCGCCGAGTGCGGCGCTGCTGCCGGCCGCTGCGCCCGGCGACAGCGATCAAATCAGCGTGCGCCGCCGGTTCGTCCTGCTCTGCACGCTCTATGCGCTTTCGCCCTGGGCGACGATCGGCTTCCTGCTGATGAGCGGGGCGGTGATGCTGAAGAAGCATTTCAGCGTCGGTGATTCCGTCGTCGCGGCCGGCCTGATCATGTTCGGCCCGGTGATCGGCAACCTGCTCATGGCCCTCGTGATCGACCGGATCGACCGCAAGGCCAGCCTCGTCGCCACCGCCATCGCGATGGCCCTGTTGGGGTTGAGCTTCGCCGCCGCCACCGAATTCCTGCCGCTGGTCACGATCGGTGTCGCCTTCGCGTTCTGCAGCGCGATCTATGCCAGCGTCCTCGGCGTCTATGCGGCTGAGATCATTCCAACCGCGCTGCGCTCGTCGCGGACCGCCCTGGCCTGGGGCATCGGGCGCTTCGTCTCGATCTTCGTGCCGCTGGTCTTCTTCGCCCTGCTCCACAGATTCGGCCCGTGGGCGATGTTCGGTCTGATCGCCGCCGCCATCGGCCTCAGCGCGTTGCTCGTGGTCACGATCGGGCCACAGGGGCGAACGCGGCGTCCGGTCGCCTGAGCCCGGCCGGCGAACGCGCTCGTTCAATGCGCCGGGTTGATCCCGGCGTCTTCGAAGTGCCTGCCAAGCACCTCCGGGCCGATCTCCGGTTCCTCGCTCTGGACGGTTGCGTTGAAAGCGACGTCGATGATGGCGAGCTTTTCGGCCTGTATCCGGGCGTAGTCGCTGCGGAACGCCCGGGAAAGCCAGAGCCGGGAATGGCCGGGCGCGCCGCTCCAGCCGAGGGCGCCGATCGCGATCGCGGCGGCAAGCGTCCGCCCGGCATGGGTGCGCGAAAGATTGAGCGGCCGGGCGAGCGCCGAAACCGAGGTCACATTGGTGAGCGCGCGTTCCTGGCGCGGCGCGGCATCGACATCGAGACCGGAGATGAGGCGGTCCATCAGGCTTCCGCCATCATCGATGGAGGCGAAGATCGCGTAGGTCGGCGGCGGCATCCGGACCGTGCGGTTGCCGAGCAGCGCACCGGCGACCAGAGGCTGCATGTTCGCCAGCAAGGATTCCTCGCTCCGGCGCAAATGCGCGAGCCGGTTCCCTCCGTCGAGCAGATCAAGTGCCCCGAGATGCAGCGCGAACCACTCGGTCAGGGCCGATAGCGTCGCCGGCGCCGGGACGAAGAGATCGGTCGTGCGCCCGCCAGCCGGGCTGGGCTGGACGATGCGGTAGTGCAGGGCTTCGGTGAAGAAAGCTGCTGCGGTATTGCGGCTCGCCAGGCCTAAGGGCTGGAGGTCTTCGAGGAATTCGCGCCGGGACAGGCCGGGCCTGCCGGCCCGAACCCCGGCGAAATGACGGGCGAGCGCCACATGCGACATCAGCCAGCGCTGTTGCGTGGAGAACAGCGAGGCCAGCCGCGGTGCGGCTTCATGTACGGCAAGAAACCCGCTTGCAAGGCCATGGGCGACGCGATCGAACCCGGGGAAGGCGAGCAGGTTCGCGGTCCGGTCTTCCATCGTTCTCATGCTTTCCCCCAATCCCATGCGGCTTTCCCGCCGCTTGAGGCTATTAAAAGCAGATTGCACATTATCGTGCAATTTGAGAATTTTTGAGCACGGCATGGCCGGCGCGCGCACGGGGATCGGCTTGCGCGGGTGTAGCCGCTCAAAACCTGAGAAAGCTGTGCTTTCCTGAAAATCCTGCGATGGCGAAGGGGTGGCTTGTGTTGCCGCGTCGTCGGTCTGGCAATGGCTCAGGGCCGGACCGTCGTTCCATACAGGATCGCGGCGACCATCGCGCGGTAGCGCAGCTTCAGCGTCTCGGGATCGGTCGGCGGCAGGCTTTGATTGGTGCCGCGCGCCCCGTCGGCGAGCAGCTGGGCCAGGACGTCGGCATCGATCTCCGATTTCAGCTGAAGCGGCCGGTGAGCCTGCAGCTCCCGAATGAATGCAGCCAGTTCCGCCTGGAAGGCGACAGCCGAGGCGATCATGAGATCGCGGCAGCGGCGGAAGGCCTGGTCGTTGATCTCCACCGCATGTGGCGATTTCGCCAGGCGGCGGCGGTTATCGCCGTATCGGACGTCGAGCACCGTCGCGAGGATCTCGACGAGATCCTGCTCCTGGTCGAGGCCGGCCCGGCCTGCGGCCAGCCCGGCTTCCACCGCGCGGGCATTGGCGTCCTCGATCAGGAACCTGAAGGCCTCTTCCTTCGAGCGGAAGTAGTTGTAGACGGTTCGCCGCGTCACATCGATGGCATCGGCCAGGGCCGTCATCGTCAGGTACTGGTAGCCGTAGTCGAGGAATGCGCGTTCTACCCCGGATGCCAATTCGGCGCGTGTGACCATCTGACCTTCCAGGCAGCGCGCGGCGGCCCCGTGAAACGAATAAGGTGTCCAATGCCCCGTTCTGGCCCGGGAGACCCCCGCGGCGCAATCACTCTCTGCGCTGCTTGTGCCGGTGGGGTCTGGCCAGGTGCCGGAGAGGCAGGGGCATCGAACCAAGCCTGGATTTCAAGCGCGTGCCGATGATGATGTCTAGCGCGAGCCAAGTCGTTGTTTTTGCCCGGTCGGCTGAACAGGATCTCCTGATCGAAAGACAGTTTGGCGAGGTACGGGAGATTTTGCACTTGAGGGAAGTGCATCTGACTATTTTTGAATCGCGCCGCTTATGAAGTCGGATCGTATTGACTGAAGCAGCGCAGCGAATGAATTGTCGAAGCCGCCGTCATGATTGGCGGCCAAACTTCAAGGGCTCATCATGAAACTCAAATTGTTGGCGCCGCTGCTCGTCGGCGGCATTTGCTTTGCCTCGACCGTTTTCGCGCAGTCTGCGGATGACAAGAAGTGGATCAATCAGTGCTTGGCGGACAACCAGGGGGCCAAGGTCGCGGCCGCCGTCGTGGCGTCCTACTGCGGCTGCATGAACAACAAGATGAGCGACAATGAAACCCGCTCGATCACGCAATGGGAAAAGGCCAATCCCAATGCCCGCAAGGCCTGCGAGCAGGAATCCGGCTGGAACTGATACGGCGCCCCGCGCTTCGTCTCGCAACAACCCGTCCCTGGGCCCGGATATGTCCGCCGCCAGAGGGGCGGGTCTTGCTGTCGTGGCCGGGCGGCCTCTTGAGGGGCTACAGAGGGCGCCGGCCACGGCTTGAGCGCTGCAAGCCGCCGTCCCTTAGAAGCTGACCCTGAGCTGTGCGGCTCCTCCGATGCGGTTGCTGTTGGCAGAGAATTCCCCGTCGAGGTTGAAGCCGAGCGTCATGCGCTCGCTGAGGCGGGCCGTGATGCCGGCGCTGACGAGCGCGCTGTTGCGGTCGAGCCTGGCGCCGGTCGCGGTGAAGCTGGCGCCGGGCAGCCCGGCCAGGCTGGCGGTGAGGTCGGCATCGCGCTGGACATAATGCGCCCACGCCGCCCGGACATGACCTGTCACGGCGATGTGGCCGAGCACCGTGTCGGCATCGACCTGCAGGCCGAGTTCGCTGCGCGCGGTGATGTCGTTGCGCCTGGCCAGTGCCAGCGCTCCGGCATTGGCGCCGGCCCAGTTCGCCTCGACCACCGCCGGATTGCGGGCCTGCGTGCCCTGAAACGCGGCCAGCGGTGACACCGACAGCCCATTCCAGCTCAACAGTGCAGTGCTCGCCTGCAAGCGTCCGCTCCAGGCCGTGGTCGCATAGGAGGAGGAGAGGCTGGAGCCCAGCGCCGGAATCCAGCGGCTGACGTCGTTCTCGAGCCGGGCATAGCTCAAGGCGGCGCCGATCTTTGCCGGCCCGAACTGAGCCAGCCCATAGAGGCCCGACTGGAACACATTGGCGTCGATCTTGCCGATCAGGCCCGGCAGCGAAGCCTGCGCCTTGCCGCCGGAGACCGCGACGCCCGCCACCATGCCCGGCAGCACCCGGACATCGATGCCCGTCGCCAGATGCGCGTCGTCGATCATGCGTCTGGCCGAGCCGATGGCGGCGTCGCCGTCGGTGTGGCCATGGGAGCCGTAGGCCGCCCCCCAGACAGAATAGAACGGCATGTCGAGCCGCGACGCGCCGGCCGGCTGATCCGCGCCCTTGTGCACCAGGCCGGAATAGCCTGCCATGCCCGGACCGGCGCCGCCGCTGCCGAGCCGCCCGGCCGCGGTCGGGTCGAGCATCACCCGCAGGAACTGGTCAGAGGCGACATGGGCCATCGCCGGCGCCGCCGTATGGACTTCGCCCGAGAGGCTGTTCACCGCCGCCGGGATCGAGGCCGCCGGCAGGTTGTAGATCCCGAACAGCATGGACGGGTCGGCTCCACCCGCCACGGCCCGGTCGATGGCCTTGCCGACGGCGTAGGCGTTCTTCGGTCCCGTCACCCCGATCAGGTTCGGACCGGGAGGCGCGGGCGGGGGGCTGACCGGCGGGTCGACCGGCGTCAGCGGCTTCGGCGCCAGCGTCAGCCGCACGTCATTGGCGGTATAGCTCACCGTCGTAGTCACGCCGTCGCCGAAAGTCCCGGTCGTATCCACCGGGCTGAAGGCGCCCGCCCGCCCGCCTGCTGCCGAGAGCAGGGTATAGGGCGTGGAGAAGGTATAGGCGCCGCCCAGCGGCACGATCCGCAAGCTTCCCGCCAGCGAAGCCGTGCCGGTCACGTTGACGCGGTCGGCATTCGCACCCTGTATCTCGGCCAGATAGGTCGAGCCGGGGTTGAGCGTCAGGTTGCCGTTCACCGTCAGCGTCCCCGGTGAGTTGCCGGGCGAGAGCGTGCCGCCATTGATGACCGTCGAGGGCAGGTCGCCTGCGCCGCCGATCAGGGCGCCGGCCGCCACGGCAACGCCGGACGACGCCGCAATCGAGCCGTTCACCAGCAAGGCGCCGCCATTGACCGTCGTCGCGCCGGTATAGCTGCTGGTTCCGCTCAGGATGAGCGTGCCCGTACCGGCTTTCGTCAGGGAGCCGCTGCCGGCGATCTCGCCGGGCTGGGTATAGCTGTCGGCGAAATTGGCGACGATGGCGCCATCGTTGACGATCGCCCCGGCCATGACATTGACGCTGCCGGCGCGGCCACCGGTGCCGATGTTCAGCCGGCCGGGTGCTGCGATCTGGAGGTCGCCGGATGTGACGCGGAGCTCGCCGCCCTCAGCGACCGTCACCGATGTCGCGGTGATCGCGCCGGGAGCGATCGAGAGACCGCCGCCACCGATGCTCCAGAGCGAGCCGGTTCCGGTGACGAGGGCTTCGACGGTGCCGCCGAAGCCGATCAGGCTGGCGCCGCCGCTGCCGGTCAGGGCCGCGCCGTTCGAGACCGTGAGCGAGGTCGTGCCAGTGAAGCCCTGGACGAGCGTGATGCCGGTCGCGACGGAGGAGCCGATGCCGTCGACCGTGGCGCTGGAGGCGATGAAGAGCGTCCGGCCGCTACTGTCGAGGCGGCCGCCCTGGTCCACGCGAAGCGACCCGCCCAGAAGCTGGATGTCGTCGCCGAAGCTCAGCGATCCCCCGCGAATGACGAACTGGCCGCTCGTGCAGGCGCAGGTGGTGAAGCCGCCGCCCAGCGTGCCCGTGCCCGTATAGACCTGCGTTCCCGCGCCGGTGAATCCGAGCGCGCCGTCGCCGGAGAAACGGCCCGAGAAGGTCCGGCTCGCATCGGTCCAACCGGTGATCAGGGTCGCGCCGGAGCCGATCGCGACGGCGCCAGTGCCCGATAGCGAGCCGACCGTGGCAAGCAGGAAGGGCGAGCCGGCGACGTCCAGCGTGGCCCCGGTCGCGATCGCGACATTAGAATCCGGCGAGAGGCTCGCGGCGCTGTCGCTGACCAGGCGGCCGGCCTGAATCACCGTATCGCCGGTGTAGCTGTTGGTGCCGGACAGGGCGAGCGTGCCGGTGCCGAGCTTGGTGAGGCCGCCGGAGCCGGAAAGATCGGTTGCGACGCCGATAGCATGGCCGTTGCTGTCGAAGGAGACGCCGTTGCCTTCGATTGCCAGCGCCGGGAAGCCGCTGAGATAGGCGGCCTCATTGCGCGTCGCCCGCAGGATGCCGCCATTCAAGGTGAGCGTGGCATTGCCCGGGCCGTTGACGAGCTGGCCGGTTTCCAGCACGCCGCGCCCGCTCGCGGCAGTTCCGAGAAGCCCCAGCGTGGCGCTCGACGCGGCGTCGGTGGTCAGGAACGTCGCGACCGAACCGACCTTGCCGCCATTGGCGATGGTCAGGCTGCCGGCGCCGAAATAGCCGATATGGAGGTCGCCGCTATTGGTCCAGGTCGAGCCGGGGCCGGTGACCGCGACCGTGCCGCTTCGGTTCAGGGAGTAGCCGATCCGGCCGGTCTGGCTGGTCACGGTGCCGCCGCCCGCGATGGTCAGCGTGGCATCGATCTCGCGCCCGACGTCGAGGTCCGAACCGACGTTCCAATGGCTCAGCGGCGGCCCCGGCAGGCCGGGGTCGATGCCGCCGGTCCCGGTCACGGATTGGGCGAAGGCCGATGTCGGGACGGCAAGGCTCGCCGCCAGAAGGATCAGGCCCGTGCCGGCCCGCAGGCGCGACATGAGCGGCGCCTCGGGCTCGCGTCCGATTCCCGAACGGATCGCGGCGCCGGCAATCTTCGACATGTGCAAAGGACTTCCCTCCCAGCCGAGGCTGGCTTTTCCTTTGCTGCCGGCAGGCGGCCACGGCAACCATGTGCCGGTTCATTGGACTGACTATTTTTGACGGCGCCCCTGGCCTTGCCTGCACTGTTGCACGCGTTCGGCGCGTGTCGTCACGGCCCTCCGCTATTCCATGACCATGGCGTGATCGTCGGCTGGCGCAGCCTCCCGGCGCGGCGTGCGCAGCAAAACGAGGAAGGGCAGGGCGGCGAGACAGAGGATCATCAGGAGCTTGAAGTCGTTGACATAGGCGATGATCGTCGCCTGGCGGGTGATGACCTCGTCCAGCGCGGCGCGTCCGGCCAGCGTCGCCGGATCCCAGGCATGCTTGATCGCTGGCATCTCGAAGATGCGGTTATAGGGCGTCACGTAATTGGCGATCTCGGCATGGTTGACCTGCACGTTGCGGGTCAGGAGATAGCTGACCAGCGAAATGCCGACGCTGGAGCCGATATTGCGCGAGAGGTTGTAGAGGCCGGTGCCGTCGCCGCGATATTCCGCCGGCAGCGTCGCGAAGGTGATCGTCGTCAGCGGCACGAAGAGCAGGCCGAGCCCGCCGCCCTGGACGAAGCCGGTGAACATGATCCGCTGCTGCGAGACATCCGGTGTCCAGCCGGCCATGTCGTACATCGCCCAGGCGCTGACCAGGAAGCCGGCGCCGAGCAGGATGCGCGTGTCGACCTTGCCGATCAGCCGGCCGACCAGGAACATGCAGGCCATCGTGCCCAGGCCGCGCGGGCCCATGACGATGCCGGCGGTCACCACGGGGTATCCCAGCAGCGTCTGCAGGAAGGGTGTCAGCAGCGCGAGCGAGGCGAGATAGCAGATGCCGACGATGAAGATGAAGATCAGGCCGACATTGAAATTCCGGTCGAGGAAGAGCCGCGGCTTGATGAAGGAATTCTCCGCCGTGAAGGTGTGCACGACGAGGATGTAGAGCGCCCCGACGCAGATCGCCGCCTCGACGATGATCTCCGGCGAGTCGAACCAGTCGAGCTGGGCGCCGCGGTCGAGGAAGAGCTGGAGTGCGCCGATCGCGATGCTGAGCGCCCCGAAGCCGGTCCAGTCGAGCTTGGCCAGCGCGCTCGACCGGGTCTCCGTGACGAAGGCGGAGACGCCCGCCAGCGCCAGGATGCCGAGCGGCAGGTTGATGTAGAACACCCAGCGCCAGGAGATGTTCTCTGTCAGCCAGCCGCCGAGGACAGGCCCGAGCACCGGCCCGACCATGACCGAGATGCCGAACAGCGCCATGGCCGAGCCGCGCTCTTCAGGGGTGTAGATGTCGAGCAGGATGCTTTGCGAGAGCGGCACCAGCGAGGCGCCGAAGAAGCCCTGCATCAGCCGGAAGCCGACGATCTGCGTGAGCGACTGCGCGGCACCGCACAGGATCGAGGCCACGACGAAGCCGATGATCGCCACCGAGAGCACGCGCTTGCGGCCGAAGCGGGCCGCGAGGAAGCCGGAGGGTGGCGTCATGATCGCCGCGGCGACGATATAGGAGGTCAGGACCCAGTTGATCTGGTCCGCGCTCGCCGAGACGCTGCCCTGGATATAGGGCAGCGCGACATTGGCGATGGTGGTGTCGAGCGCCTGCATGATGACCGCGAGGATCACGCAGGCGGTGATGGCACCGCGATTGGCGACGGGAGCTCCGGCCGGAGTGGCAGCACTGGCCATGGCAGGCGGCCTCTTTTACTGGCTGACCTTGCCGACGGCCTCGCCGACGAAGCCTGGCAGGCCGCGGGCATGGCCGGTGTCGATGTCGAGCGTCACGCTCATGCCGGCACGAAGGCGGGGCTGGTCGGGCGGTGTCTCGATCTTCACGCGCATGGCGATGCGCTGCACGACCTTCACCCAGTTGCCGCTGGTGTTCTGCGCCGGGAGCAGCGAGAAGCTCGCGGCCGAGGCCGGGCTGATGCTGTCGATCGTGCCCTTCCAGACGGCACCCGGATAGGTGTCGACATAGACCTCGGCCTCCTGACCGGGCTTCACCCAGGTGAGCTCGGTCTCCTTCGGATTGGCCTGGACCCAGACATGGTCGGTCGAGACCAGGCTGAAGGCATTGGTGGCCGCCTCCAGATACTGGCCCTTCTGCAGCGAGGGCACATTGGTGACGATGCCGTCCATCGGCGCGCGCACCGTCGTGTGGTCGAGCTGGCGCTGGGCCTCGGCGCGGGCCGCGACCGCATCCTTGTAGCGCGGGTGATCCTCGGCCGGCGCATCGGGCTTGCCGTTGAGATTGGCGGCGATGCCGGCGAGCTGGCTTTCGAGCTGCGCCAGCTTCAGCCGGGCGCTGTCGAGATCATGCCTGGCCTGGTCGAAGGTCGCCTGCGAGGCGACCGATTTGGTGGCGAGGTCCTGCTGGCGCTTGAACCCGGTCTCGTAGAAGGCGATGTCGCTATGGGCCTGCTCGATCTGGCTCTGCATGCCCTTGTAGCTGGCCTTCAGCGCCGCGAGATCGTTGCCGACCACGCCGATCTGGGCGTCGGCCCGCTCCAGCGCGAAGCGGAACTGCCTGTCGTCGAGGCGGAACAGCACGTCGCCGGCCTTCACCGTCTGGTTGTCGCGCACGTCGATCTCGCCGACGATGCCGGCGACATCGGTCGAGATGCCCAGGATATCCGCCTGCACATAGGCGTTGTCGGTCGACATCACCTGCCCGCCGGTGACGTAGTAATAGCCTCCGACGACGAATGCGATCGGCAGCAGCGCGAAGAGCAGCCGGCGCGTGCGGTTGCGTCGATGCCGCGGCGTCGGGCCGGGCGCGACTTGCGCAGGCATCTCCGGCTTCGTCTCCGGCACCTCCTTCGCAACCGTTTCGGCGCGGGGCAGGGTTTTCGGCTCGAATTGCCGGATTTCCGCCCCGCCGCCCGAGGCGCCTTGCTCGGCCTCCTCGCGGGCGGTCGCTTCGGTGTTTCTGGCTGCGTCATCCATGGTGGGCCTGCCTTTCGGCCACCGGCATCTGGCAGGCGGCCGTGAGATTCGCTTTCATCTGCCCCAGCGTCGCGAGAAGCTGCTCGCGATCGGCGGCTGAAATCGCGCCGAAGGCCTCGGACCGGGTGACGTCGCCGAGCGCGCGGAGTTCCGTCAGCTTCGGCCTGGCCTTCTCGGTCAGGTAGAGCTGCCAGATGCGGCGGTCGGTGGCGTGCGGGCGGCGTTCCGCCAGGCCGCAGCTTTCGAGCTTGTCGAGGATGCGCCCGACGGTGATCGGCTCGACATCCATCAACTCGGCCAGGGCGCCCTGCTGGATGCCGGCATTCTGGTCGAGATAGGCCAGCACCTGCCATTGCGAACGGGTCAGCCCGGAATCGCGCGCATGCTGCTCGAAGCGCTTGCGCAGCAGGCGCGCGACGTCGTGCAGCAGGAAGCCCACGGTCGGCGGCGGGGTCTTAGGCATGCTGATCATAAGCATCTATATAAAATTCGGGCATGAGCAGGTCAACGCGGGCTTTGCAGGGCTGATACGCAGCCGGCGCCTTGGCGAGGCGCTTGCAAATCTGCCACCAGCGGCCGGGAAGCCTTCGACGTGAAGGGGCTGCCGGGCTAGGCTGCCGATGAGGGGCCCGAAACCGGGCGCACGGCTCGCCGAGGCAGGATAGCGCCATGTTTCTTTTCGACGGTCCCGAGAAGGCCGATGTCACCATCCTGCTGGCGCATGGAGCCGGAGCGCCGATGGATTCGGCCTCGATGACGGCGGCTGCAAAAGCGCTGGCCGGCGCCGGTTTTCGCGTGGCCCGCTTCGAGTTCGACTACATGGCGGCGCGGCGGACCGCAGCGGTGCGGACCCCGCCACCGCGCGCCGAGAAGCTCAATCCGCAATACATCGCCGCCGTCGATGCGCTTGGCGCGACGGGGCCGCTGCTCATCGGCGGCAAGTCGATGGGTGGCCGCGTCGCGAGCATGGTCGCCGACGAATTGTTCGCGCAGGGCCGGATCCGCGGCCTTCTGTGCCTCGGCTATCCCTTCCATCCGCCCGGCAAGCCCGGGCAATTGCGAACCGCGCACCTCGCGGACCTGAAGACCCCGACGCTGATCGTGCAGGGAACGCGGGACGAGTTTGGCACACGCGAGGAGGTCTCGACCTACGGGCTTTCGCCTGGGATCGACATCCTGTGGCTGGAGGATGGCGACCATGATCTGAAACCCCGCAAGCGGATCTCCGGGTTTTCAGCCGCCGACCACCTCGCGACCATGGCGGAGGCGGTTTCCGCCTGGGCCAGGCGTTAGAACACCGCCGGACGATGCCGGGTCAGCCCGCGCGTTCGAAGATGATCCTGCGCTGCAGCGGATCGGCGGAGGTCAGCTTGACCCTTATCCTGTCGCCGGGCTTCTCGCCTGGCCCACGAACCCGCGCGACGATGGGCAACGCGCAGAGCTGAATGCGCAGGCCGTGCTCGTCCGCATCGGTCACCACCGCATCGAAGGCGGTGCCCTCGCTGCCTTGAAGCATCAGGGCCTCGGCCAGGTCGATCACGTTCCGGTCGATCTGGCCGTCGCGCGCATCGGCCCGCGCCATCACCGCCGGCAGCTCCTCGAACGCGGCCGATACCTCCGGCGGCACCGGCTGGCCGTTGGCGACCGCGAGCGCGGCACGCACGACATAGCGGTCCGCGAGGCGTCGCAGCGGGGCTGTCGCATGCGCATAGGTCGCCGCCATCGGGGCATGCCAGGGCACGATGTCGTCGCGATAGGGCACATAGCTCGCCCCGCCGCTGGCCCGGCGCACTGCCAGCATGAAGGCTGCGTGGCTGCTGTCGGCAGGATCGAGCGTCTTCTCGAACTGGACGAGCGTTTCCATCTCGGGCCAGGACAGCCCCAGTGCCCGCGCGCTCTGGCGCAGGCGCTGCACGGCCTGCTCGTCCGGCTCCGGCATGACCCGGAACAGGCCGGTCCGGGCCGCCAGGAGCGCGTCTGCGATCGCCATGTTGCTGGCCAGCGACAGGGTCGCGTTCTGCTCCTCGGAGCGCAGGCGCGGGCGGAACAGCAGTTGGTAGCGGCCGTCGCCGAGAGCGTCGACCTCCTGCTCGGGCGGGTCGACGCGCGCTGCGCCGCGCCGGCTCTCGGCAGCCTCGATGCGGCGGGCCAGCTCATCGAAATCGGCAGGCAGGTCCGAAGCCTTGACCGCATCATAGGCGAGTTTGGCGCGGCTGCGGATGATGGCGCGCTCGGCACCGTCCAGGCGGACATTGCCATCCCCGTCGATCCGGGTCGTGAAGATCACGGCCGGCCTGATGACGGCGGGCAGCAGGCTCGCGGCGCCTTCGGCGAGAACAGGCGGGTACAGCCCGGCCCGGCCGTCCGGCAGGTAGATCGTCGTGCCGCGCTGCCAGGCTTCCCGGTCGATCGCGTCGCCATCCCCGACGAACCAGGCGACATCGGCGATGGCGTAGTGCAGCAGCAGGTCGTTGCCGCTGCGCTCGATCGTGAAGGCCTGGTCGAGATCCGTCGAGGTCGCCGGGTCGAGCGTGACGAAAGGCCGGTCCGTGCGATCGGCATGCGCGGTTGGCTGGCGCCGGGCAGCGCTGTCGGCTGCCGCGAGGACCGCGGGAGGAAACTGCTCGGGAACGTTGAATTGCCCGCGGATCGCGGCCAGCCCGCCGATCAGCGCATGGGTAGAGTCGATCAGGGTCTTCATCGTCTATCGGGTTACCGGAACAATCGTCAGGCCTCCAGCCCCGCCTTGCGGCTTTCCAGCGCCGAGATGATCTGGAAGCCGATCGACCGGAACGGCTCGGGCGCGATCCAGCTTGCCGCGCCCATCACCGCCTCGACCTCGCCGGGCGTGCCGACGCCACGGATCAGATCGGCGAGCTTGCGGCCGAGCATCGTGCCCTTGGCGATGCCGCTGCCATTGCAGCCGCCCGAGGCATAGAGCCCATCCTCGAGCTTCCCCCACCAGGGCGCGCCGTTCATGGTGAAGGCCGTCGTCCCGCCCCAGACGAACTCGAAATCGACATGCCGCAGCCCGGGCCAGCGGCGATGGAAGCGATCGCGCAGTTCCCGCACCGCCGTGGCCTGCGCGATTTCCGCGTCATGGGCATAGAGCGAGCGGACCATGAGCCGGTCGCGGCCGATGCGACGCAAGGTGGTGCCGAGCCGGTGCGAGGGCAGCACGCCCCAGGCCGGGGACTGGCCGAGATGTCCGATATCGTTCTCTTTCACCGCTTCGGTGACGGCGGCATAGGTGAAGATCGTCGCCATCCGCGATTTCAGGAAGCCGAGCCTCGGGATGAAGCCGTTATTGGCCAGGACCACCGTCCGGCAGCGGACGGCACCGCCTTCGGTGACGAGCCGCCAACCGGAGCCTTCCCGGCGCATCTCACGAACCGGGCTGTTTTCATGGAGCGTGACACCCTCAGGCAGCGCATCGGCGAGGCCGCGGATCAGCGCCGCCGGCTGCAGCAACCAGGTGTCGTGCAGGTAGATGCCGTAGCGATAATAATCCGCGCCGATACGGTCGCGGATATCCGCCCGGTTCAGGATCGTGTGAGGCAGGTCATTGGCCCGCGCCACCTCCGCGACCTTGCGCAGCGAGGCCTCTCCTGCCTCCGTTGCGGCAGTGCGGATCGAACCGACCTTCTGCATGTCGCAGGAGATGTCGTTGTCGCGGAGGATGCCGGTCAGCCAGTCGAAGGCTTCGGTGAAGAGGCGGGTCTGGTTGCGGGCCTTCTCGGCCATCTCCATCGACGCCGTGCGGGGCAGGACATCGGGGGCGGTGAAGCCCGAATTGCGGGCCGAGGACCCTTCGCCGACCGTCGTCGCCTCCAGCAGGACGATCCGGGCCTGCGGGTCGAGCTCGTGCAGGCGGCGGGCCGCCGCGACGCCGGTATAGCCGGCGCCGACGACGGCATAGTCGACGGTGATGTCCCCGCTCAGCGGGGCGTGCGGCGTACGCGCGGGAAGCATCGCGTTCCAGCCGCAATGGTTGGTGTAGGTCGGATAGGTCAGCTTGGACATGGCTCGGCCGCAGATGGAGGAGGCCGCGCCCGAATGGGCGCGGCCGATCGGTTCAGTCGACGAAATGGGTCTGTTCGGTCACGAGCGGGCCGAGCGACATCGAGCCCTTGAGATCGAAACCCCATTTGAGCTTCTCCCGGCGGGCCCAGACCTGTCCGGTCTCGGTGATCGGGATGACGCAGACATTGCCGATGATCAGCTTCTGCGCCTCCTGCCAGAGCGCGATCTGCTTCTTGGGATCAGTCTCGCCGCGGGCCGCCTCGATCTGCTTGTCGGCGACGTCGCAATGGCTGAAGTTCACGACCTGGCCGGGTTGGCCGATGGCGCTCTTCGAGTGATAGAACTGCGTCAGGTAGTTGTCCGCGATCGGGAAGCGCGCGGCGCCGTACATGACGAGCGGGCTCAGGTCCTTGCGGATCATCTGGTGCCAGGTGGCGTGCTCGACCGGCTGAAGATTGAGCGTGATGCCGGCTTCGGCGACCTGCCCCTGGATGATCTGCGCCGTCGATTCCAGGCTCGGCAACTGGCTGGCGAGCATGGTCACGGTCAGGCCGTTGGGGAATCCGGCCTCTTTCAGCAGCGCCTTGGCCTTGGCCGGATCATGTGGCAGGACGCCGGCATCCTCGGTGAAGCCGAGATTGTTCGAGGGGATCGCGGACTTGCCGGCGCGGGTGAAGCGGGGACCGCGATACTGGGCGATCTTGGGCGCATCGATCGCATGGGCGAGAGCCTGGCGAACCTTGATGTTATCGAAGGGCGGCTTCGTCACGTTGACGCTGAGCGTCGTCAGTTCGGCCGGGTCGAAGCTGTCGACGACCACGCCGGGATTGGCGAGCGTGCGCTGCAGCCAGCGCTGGTCGGCGAGCCCGGTCGCGGCATCGACTTCGCCGGCGACGAAGGCGAGGTCCCGCGCCGCGTTGTTGTTGAGGAAGCGATAGGTGATCTTGCTGAGCTTGGGCTTGCCGCGGAAATAGGCGTCGTTCGCCTTGAAGGTTACGGCCTGGCCGGGGGTGATCGCATCGAGCGCGAACGGTCCGAACCCGACCGGGCTGCGCCGGAAGTTCTCGCCGCGCTCCTCGAAGGCCTTCTTCGAGATGATGAAGCCGCCGGCATAGTTGGTGAGCAGGCCGAGCAGGCTCGGCACGCGGTTCGACAGCGTGATCCGGACCGTCTGCGGATCGACCGCCTCGATCTTCTGGAAGGCGGCATAATCGCTGGCGAAGGCCGAGCGCTTGGGATCGCGCGCCTTGTCGAGGCTGAACACGACGTCGTCGGCCGTGACATCGCCATAGCCATGCTGCCATTTCACGCCGGGGCGCAGCTTGAAGGTCCAGACGAGGCGGTCGTCGCTCGCCTGCCAGCTCTCGGCGAGATCGGCTTCGATCGTGGCCGGGTCGGTCGAGCCCGGGGCGAAGCGGACGAGCCCGCCGAAGATCCAGGCCGAGAGGATGCGGTCGGAGGTGCTGCTGGCGTAATGCGGGTCGAGCGTGCCGACATCCACGGCGGCGGCGCCCAAGGTGAGTTCGGTCTTCGCAGCGAAAGCCGGCATGGATGCCAGCAGGCCGAAGCCGAGGACGCCGGCGAGAAGTCCGGCTTTGGTCAATGTGGTGTTTTTCATTGTTAGCCTTCCCCTGTTGAAACCAGTCGCAGCCGCGCCGGCTGCGTGCCGAGCGCGGCGAAAAGTGGCCGGAAGCCGCTGCTCGTCAGCCCGTCGAGCGCAGTCAGGATCGCATCCTGCCAATCGGGAGCAACATTGGCCGCGCCGATGCGCCGGAATTTCTCGGTGACCTGCGCCCGGTTCATCGGGTTGGCGACGTCGCCGAGCGGGTAGGGCACGCTCAGGCTGCGCGGACCATCACCCTGGTCGATGACGACGCGGCAGGGCGTGCTCTTCGGGAAGGCGGCCGCGAAATCATCATGCGCGGAGAGCTCGATCCGGCCGGCGAGTTCGAGCACCTGCGGATCGTTGAGATGGGCGGGGTCGACCGGCTGCAAGGCAGCGGCGCCATGGATCGCGGCCAGAGCGCAGCTGAAATAATAGCTGTACTGCCCGCCTTCGAGCGTCTGCGGCGCGCGCTCGTTGGAGAGGCCGAGCCCGCGCGGGAAGGTCTCGATGCGCAGCGACAGGATCGGCTTGCCCGGTTCGCGCAGCGCCAGGATCGCGTCGACGGCGGCATGCATGTAGCGGCAGCAGGCATAGGGCTTGAGATAGCAATCCTGCAGCCACCAGCGTTCGCCGAGCCCGCCTGTCAGCACGCTGCGGGTGAAACGGTCGTCGCGGTCGAGCAGGTCGCGCGGGCCGGTCGCACCGGCGCGGGCCCGGTAGGCGCCGGTCAGGCCGGCGACGACGGCCGGCGGGATGACCTCCTTCACCGTGCTGCCCTGATATTTCGAAGAACCCATCGGGAAGCTGATCGGCCCTTCGGCCCCGGCGATCGCCATGGCATGGGCGAGTGTCGGGGCGTCGAGCCCGAGCAGGCGCCCGGCCGCGGCGGCGACGCCGTAATTGACCCAGCGGCCGCTGCTATAGGTCTCGATGGTCGGCGTCGGCCGCGAGGTTCCGACCCTGAGCGCGACGTCGTAGCCGAGCGCGATCGCGTCGAAGATGCGCGCGTCGGAAGCGTCGAGCGCCTGGCCGACGGCGAAGGCGGCCGGGATGATGCCCGCCCCGGCATGACCGGCCGCGCCGCGATGGCCGTCGTCGATATCGAGCGCGCTCGCCGCCGCCGCATTCGCCATGGCGGCGCCGGCAACGCTGAGCTTGCTGTCCGTCAGCCAGATGCCGGCCGGCCCGGAGCCATAGAGCTGTTCGGCGGCGATGCGGGCGGCCTGGGCCAGCCGCGAATCCAGCCCGGCGGCGGTGGCCCCGATCAGGTCGGCGATCAGGAGCGAGGCGCTCTCCCGCGCCTCTGCCGGCAGGGCGCCCTCAGGGTGGTCGGCGACGAAGGCGGCGAGTTCCTCGATGGCGTGCATGATTCGCGTTCCAGTTCCTGGATGACTAGCTCGCCCGGCGGATGAAATGGCCCTCAGCCATCATCTCCCAGCTTTGCGGTGGCGGGCGGTAGCCGACGGGCTTCATCGGGCTGCGCGGCGGCGTGGCGTCGACGCGCTGCGGCGGCCGGACGTTGCGCTGGTCGGGATGGGTGATCGGGATCGCGGAGAGGAGGCGCTGGGTATAGCCGTGGCCGGGCCGGCCGATTACGTCGTCGCGCGCACCGATCTCGACGATCTCGCCGAAATACATCACGGCGACGCGGTCGCAGATGCGCTCGACCGCCGCCATGTCGTGGCTGATGAAGAGATAGGAGACCTCGAATTCCTTCTGCAGGTCGATCATCAGGTCGATAATCTGCGCCTTGATCGCCACATCGAGCGCCGAGACGGCCTCGTCGGCGATGATCAGCTTGGGTGACATCGCGAGCGCCCGGGCGATGCAGATGCGCTGGCGCTGACCGCCGGAGAACTCATGCGGCAGGCTCATGGCGCGTGCCGGGTCGAGACCGACCCGCTCCAGCAGCCATTCCATCTTGGAGCGCGCCTCCTTGCCGGAGGCGATGCCATGGACCAGCATCGGCTCGATGATCGCCGAGCCGATGCTCTGGCGGGTGTCGAGCGAGCCGAACGGGTCCTGAAAGATCATCTGCACGTCGCGGCGCAAGCTCGCGAGGCTGCGCGGATCGGCATAGTCGATCCTGCGGCCGGCGACGGTGATCTCGCCGGAATGGCGCGGGGCCAGATCGATGATCGCCTTGCCGATGGTCGACTTGCCCGAGCCGGATTCGCCGACGAGGCCGAGCGTCTCGCCCTTGCCGATGGCGAAGGAAACCTGCTCGACGGCATGGACCTCGCCCTTGAGCCGGCCGAACAGGCCGCCGCGCGAGGGGAAGCGGACCGAGAGGTCGCGCACCTCGAGCACCGGCGCATCGCCGCGGAAGGAGAGGGGAACGCCCTCGACGCCGCGCGCCGCGGTGGCGCCGTCCGCGAGCTTGCCGACGAGACTCGGCGCCGCCGCGATCAGGCTGCGGGTATAGGCGTCGCGCGGGTTGGAGAAGACCTCGTGGACCGTGCCCTGCTCGATCGCGCGGCCACGGCGCATGACGAGGACATGGTCGGCGATCTCCGCGACCACGCCCATGTCGTGGGTGATGAACAGGATCGCGGTGCCGGTCTCGCGCTGGAGTTCCTTGAGCAGCGCCAGCGTCTGTGCCTGCACGGTGACGTCGAGCGCGGTCGTTGGTTCGTCGGCGATGATGAGGGCGGGGTTGCAGGCCAGCGCCATCGCGATCATCACGCGCTGGCGCATGCCGCCGGAGAAGGTGTGCGGGTAGTTGTCGATGCGCTCCTCGGGGTCAGGGATGCGCACCTTGCGCAGCATCTCCAGCACCGCCTCGCGCAACGCCGCGCCCTTGAGGCCGCGATGGATGCGGATCGCCTCGCCGATCTGGTCGCCGATGCGCTGGACGGGGTTCAGCGAGGTCATCGGCTCCTGGAAGATCATGCTGATCTGGCCGCCGCGGACGCTGCGCATCTCGGATTCGTCGAGGGTCAGCAATTCGCGGTCGCCGAGCCTGACCGAGCCGCTCGCGCGCCCGATCCGTTCCGGTAGCAGGCCCATGATGGCAAGCGAGGTGACGCTCTTGCCCGAGCCGGATTCGCCGACCACGGCGAGCGTCTCGCCGGCGGCGATCTCGAAGCCGAGATCATGCACGACGGTGGTGGAGCCGAAGGCGATGGTCAGCCCGCTGACCGACAGGACCGGCTTGTCGCTCGTGTTCTTGCTGCTCGTGTTCTTGCCGTCCATCACGAGGCGTCCTTGAGGCGGGGATCGATCGCGTCGCGCAGGCCGTCGCCGATCAGGTTGAAGGCCAGCACCAGGATCAGGATCGCGAGGCTCGGGAAGAGCGCGAGATGGAACGAGCTCAGGATGTTCTCGAAGCCCTCGCGCACCATGCCACCCCAGGTCGGCGTCGGCGGCGCGAGGCCGAGCCCGATGAAGGCGAGCGAGGCCTCGGTGCGCACTGCGGTCGCCATCCAGAGCGAGGTCATCACCATCACCTCCGGCAGGATTGCCGGCAGGATGTGGCGGAACAGGATGCGCCCGCCCGAGAACCCCATGGCGCGGCAGGCCTGGACATATTCGCGGTCGCGCTGGGCGATGACCGCGGCGCGCGCGATCCGGGCGAAGGCCGGCGTTGCGGTGAAGGCGATGGCGATGACGATGTTCGTCATGGTCGCGCCCATCAGGGCAACGAGCGCCAGCCCCAGGATCAGCGAGGGAAAGGCGAGGATGACGTCCATCACCTGCATCAGCAGGATGTCGGTGCGCCCGCCGCGATAGCCCGCGGTCATCCCGATCAGCGAGCCGATGACCAGCGCGGTCAGGATCGCGAAGAGCCCGATGGTGAGGGAATAGCGCGCGCCGAAGAGCAGTCTCGACCAGATGTCGCGGCCGAACTGGTCGGCGCCGAGCAGGTAGCCGCCGCCGGGCGGCGCGAGCTGGTCCATGATGCTCTGCTTTGCCGGCGGATGCGTCGCGAGATAGGGCGCGAAGATCGCGGCGAGCACGAGCAGGACGACGATAGCGACGCCGATCCAGGTCGTGAGGTTGAGCCGGGCCAATACGCCGCGGAAGGCATTTTGACGCTCGGCAGGGCGAGCGGTTTCCGCTGCAGTCTCGCTCATTTGTACTGCACCCTCGGATCGAGAAAGCCGTAGGTCAGGTCGGTCAGCAGGTTCACGACGACGACCATCAGCGTGTAGACCACGATCATGCCCTGCAGCAGCGTGTAGTCGCGTTGGCTCAACGCTGTGAGGATCAGCTTGCCGAGGCCGGGGCGCGAGAACACGATCTCGGTCAGCACCGAATTGCCGATCAGGATGCCCAGATAGAGGCCGATGACCGTGGTGATCGGGATCAGGCAGTTGCCGAGCGCGTGCGACCAGATCACCGCCGAGGCGGAGGCGCCCTTGGCTCGCGCCGTGCGGACGAAATCCTGGCTGAGAACTTCCAGCATCGCCGAGCGGGTGACGCGGGTGATGTAGGCCATCATGATCAGCGCCAGCGCCAGCGTCGGCAGCGCCATCTGCCGCAGGCGTTCGGCGAGCGTGTCGGCGCCGCCGGCGCTGATCACCGGGAACCAGCGGAACTGGATGGCGAAGACCATCAGCAGGATGATCGCGGCAACGAAGGCCGGCAGCGACAGGCCAAGCAGCGAGAGCAGGCGCAGCACGTAATCGGGAAGCCGGTTGCGCCGGACCGCGGCCCAGACCCCGGCGGGGATGCCGAGCGCGGCGCCCAGGATCAGGGCCGCGATGGTCAATTCCAGCGTATAGGGCAGGACGGCGAGGATCTCCTCCGTCACCGGCCGCCCCGAGATCATCGAGGTGCCGAGGTCGCCCTGGATCGCCTGGAGCAGGAAGCGCCCGTACTGGACGAGGAGCGGCTGATCGAGGCCGAGCCGCTGGCGCAGCGCGATGACGCTGGCGGGGCTCGCCTGATCGCCGAGGATCACCAGCACCGGGTCGCCCGGCAGGATCCGCACGATCAGGAAGACCAGCGTCAGGACGCTGAACAACGTGACGACGGCGAAGCCCAGACGCCTCGCCAGGAATGACACCATCCGGTTCGCCCCCGCATTGTCCGACCAGCGATGGAGCTGGCGGCTGCCTTTGGCGGCCGGTTCGCGAGCGCTCCTAGACGTCTCGACGCTCCGGCAGCGTCCCTAGCGGAACGGACAAACCGGCCCTTGTCAACAAATTCCTGTATTCGGTATAATATGATATGATTTGTTCTGATAATCGGAATTGTCAACGTGACAAAGGCCCTCAGTTCCTCGTCGAATGCCGAGCGGGCGCTGGACATCGTCCTGGCGCTCGGCGAGGTCGGACCTGAAGGTCTGAGCCTGGCGGAGATCGCCGAGCGCATGGGCTGCGCCAAGTCGGCGGCGCATCGCAGCCTCGTCGCCCTCTTGCAGAAGGGCTTCGCCGAGCCGACGGGCCGATACGGCCATTACCGCCTCGGCTCGGCTGTGCCGATGCTGGCGCGGCGACAGGAGCGGCTCGAGCCGCAGGTGCAGAAGATCCGCCCCGGCATGACCGAATTCGCGCGCCGGACGGGCTTCACCGTCTACCTGATCGTGCAATCCGGGGTTGATGCGGTCTGCGCTGAGATGATCAGCCGTTCGACGCGGCGCCAGTTCTCGATGGGCGTGGGCTACCGCGTGCCGATGGGCGTCGGCGCGGGCAGTCTCGCCCTGATGTCGCTGCTGCCGGACGCCGCGATCCAGCAGATCATCGAGGCGAATGCCGAGCGCTACCTGAAGCATCCCTCGGGACGCCATGTCGATGGCGATGTCATCCGGGCACAGGTCGCCGATGCGCAGCGCCGTGGCTACGCGCTCAACATGGGTTATTATTTTCCGGGGCAGGGCGGCATCGGCTTGCCGCGGGCGAGCCACGCCCCCCACGACGTCAACATGGCCGTCTCCTTCAACGCGCCGCTCGAAATGATGACCGACGACTGGGTCGAGAGCCAGATCGGCGCGCTCAGCGAATGCCTGCCTTGAGTGGTGATGTTGGCCGTCGGAACGGACGGCAGATCAGCGTTTTGCCTGTGCCTTGCCGTCGATGGTGCCGAGGTCGAGCGTCACGCGCCTGATCGAAATGTCCTCGGGATCGAGCCTCACCTCGAAACCCAGATCGCGGCAGAGCGCGAGCATCGGTCCGTTCTCGGCCAGCACCTGACTATGGACGCGCTCCAGCTTCTCGGCTTTGGCCCAGTCGATGATCAGCTCCATCAGCGCACGGCCGAGCCCGATGCCCTTCAGGTCGGAGCGTAGCAGGATCGCATATTCGGCCTCGACATGGCCGGGGTCGGCGTGAAGGCGAACGGCGCCGGCCGCGTCCCCGCTGTCCTCCTCGACGGCGAGGAAGGCCATCTCCCGCGCATAGTCGAGCTGGGTCAGGCGGGCGAGGAAGGCGTGGCTGAATGATTTCAGCGGCGCGAAGAAGCGCAATCGCAGGTCTTCCGGCGTGACCCGGGCCAGCATCGCGCCGATCGGAAGCTCGTCCTCCGGCTTCATCGGGCGAATGAAGAAGCGCCGCTCGCCGAGCGCAAGCTGCAAGGTCCAGCTTGCCGGATAGGGCCGGATCGCCGGGCGGCATCGGCGCGCCGGGTCCGGCTCCAGCACGACGCGCGCGTCGACCGTGATGACGCCTTTGGCATCGGCGAGGATCGGGTTGAGGTCCATCGCGCGGATTTGCGGAAGGGCGGAGGCGATGTTTCCCAGCGCCACCAGGACAGCGGCGATGGCGCGCCGGTCGGCGGCGGGAACGTCGCGATAGGCGGCGAGTATGCGGGAAACCCGCGTCCGGGCGATCAGGTTCTCGGCCGAGGCGAGATCGAGCGGCGGCAATGCGACATGCGTATCGGCGATGAGCTCGGCTGCCGTGCCGCCGCGTCCGAAGACGATGACCGGGCCGAAGCAGGGGTCGACGGCAAAGCCGGCGATCAACTCGCGTGCCTTGGCACGATGCGCCATCGGTTGCACCATGAAGCCGGCCAACCGCGCTTTCGGCCGCAACTCCCGCAAGCGCGCGATCATGCGGCCGGCCGCCTCCCGCACAGCCTGTTCATTGGCAAGGTCGAGCTCGACACCGCCGACGTCCGATTTATGGGCGATATCCGGCGAGACGATCTTGAGGGCGACCGTGCGTCCGGCTGCGAACTGCACCTTGGCAGCCTCGGCGGCTCCTGCGGCATCCGCCGCGATGACGAGACCGAGCGTGGGAATCCGGAACAGGGCGAGCAACTGCGCGACCTCATTCGGTTCGAGCCAGCTGCGGCCTTGCCCGAGCGCCCGGTCGACGAGCGCGGTGGCAGCGGCAATGTCCGGCTGATCGCCTTCATCGCGTGCGGGCGGCGTCGCCATCAGTTCCTTGATGAGGCGGGCATGGCGGGTCAGATGCTGGAAACCCAGGATCGCGTCCTGCTCCGTCGCGAACGAGGGAATGCCGGCGGCTGCGAATATCCCCGCCATCTCCTCGCCGCCCCCGACCCATACGGCCAGAACCGGCTTATGCGCCGGCGACGTCGAGCGGGCCTCGGCTACGGCACGGGCACAATCGGCCGGTTCGTCCGGTGCGAGCGGGGCGTTGAGCGCCAGGACGGCGTCGACATCGCTCTCGGCCAGCAGGCGTGTCACCGCTTCGCGATAATCCTGCGCCGTGCGGACGACCTCCGGTTCCCGGTCCAGGCGATCGACGCTGCCGGCCTGCCGCAATCGCGCTGCGGCGAGCGCCGCCAGCCCGTCGCCATTGCTGACGATCGCCAGCCGGCCGGCATCGGCGGCGCGGGCGCGTCCCAGCGTCTCGGCCGCCGCGAAGAGCTCGTCGAGATCGCTGACCCGCAGCAGACCGGCCCGGTGGAAGGCGGCATCATGCGCGGCGTCGCTGGTCACGATCAGGGCGGAATGCGTCAGGGCCGGCCATGCCGGCTCCTGGCGCGGCGGCTTCAGCACCAGCACCGGCTTGAGCCGCGCCGCAGCGCGGGCGGACGAGAGAAAGCGCGCGGCATCGGTGACGTCGTCGATCGCCAGCAAGATGGTGCGCGTCGACGGATCGGCGCCGAAATGATCGAGGCAATCGGCGATATCGACATCGGCGCCCTCGCCCAGGACGACGGCGCCGGAGAGCCCGACACCGCGCCTGGCGGCCCAGGCCATGATGCCGGCCGCCACGGAATTGGACTGCGCGACGAGGGCAAGCGAACCCGCAGCCAGATGCACCGGGACGGCGGTCGCGTTGAAGCCGAGACGCGGCGCGGCGAGACCGAGCGAGGACGGCCCGATCAGGCGCAGGCCGGCGGCCTGTGCCGCGCTTCGGAGGCGATCGTAATCGGCGGCTGCGCCATCGGGCACGAGAAGCCCGGCACAACCGCGCCCCGCTGCGGCAGCCAGCACCTGCTCCGCAAACGCGACGGGGGCGATGAGGAGATCGCAGGGCGGCAGCGCCGGCAGAGCACTCGGATCGGCAAGCACGGTGAGTTCGCCGCGATAGGGCTCCGCGCGGATCTGCGCTACCAGCACATCCGTTTCGGGAGAGCCGGCGATCGCCGTGACCGTCCGGGGTTCAAGCGCGCGTCTGAGCAGGGCGAGCGTCATCTGTCGGCGGCTTCCGTTCGCGGGAAGACCAGCAGACGCGATTCCCGGCCGTCAAGCCAGACGTCTTCTGCGAACGCGTTCCACGCGCCTTTCAAGCGATGGCGAACGGCCTGCCGCGCCGGACCTGCAATCCTTGTTCGCAATCACCTCTCAGAGACGTGCCAGACGGCGATCGATCGCATCCTGGAGATGATACCACCCGCTGACGATCGGCAGGAACCATGGGCGGCCATCATAGAGCGGCACCGGAATCTCCGGGAAGGCAGGATCGTCGAAAGCGCTCTTGCGGTTCTGCTTCCCGAGCAGCTTGAGGGCTGACTGGTGGCCGAGATAGGTCATGAGCGCGACGCCGTTGCCATTGCAGCCGACGGCGAAATCGATGCCTCCGAGCTTGCCCATATGGGCGATCTTGTCGGCGCTCATGCCGACCTTGCCGCTCCAGCAATGGGTGACCTTGTAGCCTGCAAGCTGCGGCCAGACCCTCAGCATCATGGCGTGGAGGCGCGGCGCGGCCTCGCGTTCCGGCAGAGTGAACAGGCCCGGCCGGCTGCCGAACAGGATGCGCGTGCCGTCCGGCGACGGGCGCGTATAGATCAGCTCGCGCTTGGAATCGGTGATCATGCGCCGGCCGGGATTGATCTCGGCCATCAGCTCCGGCGGCAGCGGCTCGGTCGCGATCTGGTAGCTGCGCACGCCGACGATGCGCTTGTGCAGGAAGCCGCTCGCCTTGTCGGTGTAGCCGTTGGTGCCGAAGAAGACGTGGCGGGCGCGAACGATCCCGCGGCCGGTCCGTACCGCGTAAAAACCATTGGCGACGGGGTCAACTCCGAGAACCGGCGCATGCGAGCGCAGCCTGGCGCCATTGGCCTGCGCGAGGCGGCGCAGGGCGCGATGGTACTTCGCCGGATGGAGGCCGCCATAGTCGTCGATGACGATGCCGCCATGGTAGAAATCCGTCTTCGTCACCTCGTGCTGCCGTGACTTCGGGATGTCGTGGACGGTGACGCCGGTGTGCCTTGCCAGCAATTCGCCATGGCGGCGCAGCCGGTCGTAGTGACGGGGGACATGGGCGCCGAAATAGCGGCCGAAGACGCCGAGATCGGCATCGAGCTCCTTCTCGTGGATCAGGGACTTGAGATGCTCGTAGGAGGACAGCGAATCCTCCAGGAGCCGCTCCATGCGGGCGGCATCGACGCCCTTGATCGCTCCGCCGATGACGAGCTTCTGACCGCTCGAGACCATGCCGCCCGAGCGCGTCGAGGCACCGGCGCCGAGTTCCTCGGCGTCGACGACGGTGACGTCGACGCCGTTGCGCGCCAACTCGGCCGCCGCCGAGAGCCCGCAATAGCCGGAGCCGACGACCAGGACATCGGTCTCCTTAGGCAATGGGTCGCGCGCGGTTTCGGGCGGGGCTGCGTCCCACCAATAGGGATCGGTGGTGAAGTTCGGCGCCAGCACGCCGGCAGGCTCAGGCATGGGCGGCCTCTCCGAAGGATCTGATGCTGGACAGGAAGGCGCGGGTGCGTTCGTGGCGGGGTGCGTCGAAGAAGGCGCCCGGCGGCGCCTCCTCGACGATCCGTCCCTCGGCCATGAACACGACGCGATCGGCGACCTCGCGGGCAAAGCCCATCTCGTGGGTGACCACGACCATGGTCGTGCCCTCGCGGGCGAGGTCCTTCATCACGTCGAGGACGCTGCCGATCGTCTCGGGATCGAGTGCGGATGTCGGCTCGTCGAAGAGGATCGCCTTCGGCCGCATGGCGAGCGCGCGGACGATGGCGACACGCTGCTGCTGCCCGCCCGACAGGGCGGACGGATAGTCCAGCGCCTTGTGGGCGAGGCCGACGCGCGTCAGCAGCGCCCGTGCCTCCTCCTCGGCCTTCGCGCGCGGAACGCCGCGGCGGCGCTCCGGCGTGATCGTCATGTTGCGCAGGACGGTCAGGTGCGGGAACAGCGCGTAGTCCTGGAAGACCATGCCGACCTCGGTCCGCATCTGTTGCCAGGCACTCTCGTGATGGATGTCGACCGGCTTTCCGGCGACGCGGAGCATGCCTTCGTCCGGCCTGACGAGGCCGTTGATGCAACGGATCAGCGTGCTCTTGCCGGAGCCGCTCGGCCCGATCAGCACCACGACGCTCCCGGCCTCGACATCGAGGTCGATGCCGTGCAGCGCCTGATGCGCGCCGAAGCGCTTGGCGATGCCGCGCAGGCTGATCAGCGGCGAGGAGCTCATGCGGCGAGCTCCCGCATCGCGCGTTTGAGCACCTCCCGCGCATCCTTCAGGTCGCTGCGCTTGCGTGCGAGAATGCCGCGGCGATTTTCGAGCCGTGCCTGCGCCGCCTCTACAGCCTCCGCGACCCTGTCCGGGGCCGGTCCGCCGGGCACGAGACGCGCGGCGACGCTTGCCGCCGGGTCGAGGCTTTCGCGGACATGGTCGGCGGGCAAGCCGAGCGGCCGGCCGAGCTGCTCCTGGGCTGCCGCGTCCACCATCCCGGTGGTGATGCCGTCAGCCGCCAGGCCGGTATCCATCGCGGCGCGGACGACGCCGCCCACGACATGATGCGCCTCACGGAACGAGAGATCGGCTTCCCGGACCATCAGGTCGGCGAGATCGGTCGCGGCGGCGAAATCCTCGGTGACGCGTCGCTTCATCAGCGCCGCGTTCGGCCGGGCCGTGGCGATGATGAGATCGAAGAGCGAGAGGCAGCGCAGCGTCTCCTCGCCCGCCTCCCAGACGCCGCGCATGCCTTCGCGGTTGCCGTCGATGGTGTTGGTGAAATGCGTGCCCTTCACCGCTGTCGCGGAGGCGACATAGAGGCCGAGCAGGTGGCCGGCCTTGCCCTTGAGATGTTCGAGCACCACCGGGTTCTTCTTCTGCGGCATGATGCTCGACGTTCCCGTGACGCGGTCGGGGAACTCGATCGTCTGGAATTCGTGCGAGACCATCACATGATAGTCCTGCGCCACGCGGCTCCAGCCCAAGGCGATCTGGGTGAGCGCCGACAGGATCTCCAACCCGAAATCCCGCGTCGCGACGGCATCGAGGGCATTTTCCACCAGCCCCTCGAAGCCGAGCGAGCGCGCCACTGCCTCCCGGTCGATCCCGAAGGTCGTGCCGGCAAGCGCGCCTGCTCCGAGCGGGCTGATATTGGTGCGTGCCCAGGCATCCGCGAGGCGGCCATGGTCGCGTTCGAGCGACTGTGCGACGCCGGCGAGATAGAAGCCGTAGGTGATGGGCTGCGCCGGCTGGAGATGGGTGTATCCGGGCATCACCACGTCGCGGAAGCGGAAGGCACCGTCGAGCGCATGCTCCTCGACCGAGAGAAGCGCCTGGCTCGCATCGAGCAGCAGGTCGCGGGCCCGCAGCCGGTCGATCGCGGCCGTCAGGTCATTGCGGCTGCGGGCGATATGCATCCGCCCGCCGGCCTCGGTGCCGATCAGCTTGATCAGATGGGCTTCGAAATTGAAGTACGCATCCTCGCGCTGCGGGTCGAGCTCGACGACCTCGGGCCCTTCCTCCTCCATGCGCAGGAGCCCGCCGGCGAGCGCTTTGGCGGCCTGCGGGGAGATCAGCCCGCAACGGGCAAGCATCAGGACATGCGCCTGGTTGAGGTCGCTCATATGGTCGAAGACCGTGCGGAAATCCCGTGCAAGTCGCGGCGCATAGATGTGCTCGCAGACTTCTTCGGCGACCTTTTCGGTCAGGCGGCGGCTGACTTTCGATTCCATGGCGGCTTTCCCGATATGCAGGTAGTTTGCGAAGGATCAGGGCAATTGCGCTGCCGGCTCGGCCGGGGCGATCGCCTCCGGCCGGGCTTGCGGGCGGTCGCTCTTCAGCCGGCGCTCCAGCCAGCGGCCGAACCAGCTCAGCGTCGAGCAGATGACGAAATAGGTGAGGAGCACCGCGGCATAGACCGTGAAGGCCGGATTCCAGCCCTCCATCATCGTGGTGCGCTCGACGATGATCTGGCCGACCTTGAAGAACTCGTTGACCCCGACCAGTGCACCGAGCGACGTCGCCTGCACGAGCAGCGTGAGCAGCCCGACGAAGGGTGGCAGGATTGCCCGCAACGCCTGTGGACCGGTGATGAAGAGATAGATTTCCCAGGTCTTCAGCCCGAGTGCGGCAGCGCTCTGCCATTGATGCCGCGGCACCGCATTGAAGCCGCCGCGGACGATCTCGATGCCATTGGCGCTGCCCCAGACCGAAAGCCCCACCGTCACGGCCGCGAAGGGCGAAAGTTCCAGCCCGAACAGCGGCGCCACGAAGAACACGAAGAAGATGTTCACGACCAGCGGGATGTCGCGGAAGAGCTCGACATAGATCTTCACCAGCACGCGCAGCCAGCCGAAGCGCAGCGTCGCCAGCGTGCCGAGCAGGAAGGAGATGATCGTCGCGAAGAACAGCGTCGCCAGCGCCAGGCCCAGCGTCATGGCAAGGCCTTGCAGGATGAAGGGGAGGTTGCGGATCAGCAGGTCCATCTCGCCCCCCTCAAAGCCTGAACGGGGCGTTGAGCCGGTATTCCAGCCGGCTCGCGAAGAAGGAGAGGGTGAGGACCAGAAGGAGGTAGATCACGCAGATCGCGGCGAACATCTCGATGGTGCGGAAATCCATCGAGATCCGGTCGATCGCGACATAGGTCAGCTCGGCAAGGCCGATCGCCTGCAGATAGGAGGAGTTCTTCAGCAGCGAGATCGAGGTGTTGAGCATCGACGGCAGGCCGACGCGGATCGCCATCGGCGCGGCGACGAGCCGAAAGAAGCGCCAGGGCGACAGGCCCAGCGAGAAGGCGGCCTCGCGCAGACCCTTGCCCACGGTTTCAAGCCCGCCGCGGACATTCTCGATCTGGTAGGCCCCGGCCCAGACCGTGAGGCAGAGCACGCCCGACCAGAACAGCGAGAGCCTGAGGCCCAGGCCCGGCAGGCCGTAGAAGATGAAGAAGAGCTGGGCGAGCAGCGGCGTGTTGCGGATGAACTCGACATAGCCGACGACGAGCTTGCCGAGCACCGGAACCTGCAGCACGCGCGCTGCCGCTCCGAGCACGCCGACGGCGATGGAGAGCACGATCGAGAGCGCGCTGACCTGCACCGTCAGCCACAGGCCGCGCATCAGCGCGGGCCACTGCGCGTTGAGATAGGCGACGTCGAATTCCATGGCACGCGCTCCTCCGCTGCCAGGTATCGGGTTGCCGGGAGCGCGGAACCGCTCCCGGCGCTTGCCTTTCGCTCAGCGCGCGGTCGGCTTCGGCTTGGTGAAGGCGTCGACGTAGAAGGGCCTGATCTCGGCCGGAATCCACTTCTCGACCCATTTCGCGTAAAGGCCCTCGGCCTTCATCCGATCGAGGGCTGCATCGACATAGGCGAGCCATTCAGGTTCGTTCTTGCGCACGCCGACGGCAGCGTCCGAGACCGCGAAGGATTCGCCGACAAGGCGCAGGCTCGGATCCTTGGCGGCGATGACGACGAGCGTGGCGGCATCATGGGTATAGGCGTCGCCGCGGCCCTGCTTGAGCGCCTGCAGCGCGTCGGACGCCGTGTTCAGCCGCATGCTCTCGAGCTTGGGCATGTTGTCCTCGAACCATTTCGCCTGGGTCGAGCCCTTGAGCATGATCACGGTCTTGCCGGCGACATCGTCGAGCTTCTTGATCGGGCTGTCCTTGGCGACGAGCATGTCCGAGCCGCCCCAGCGATAAGGCTTGGAGAAATCGACCACGCGGGCGCGCTCGGGCGTGACGCCGAGCGTGGCGATCAGGATGTCGACCTTCTTGCCGGCAAGCTGCGGGATACGGTTCTCGGCCGTCACGCAGGTCAGCTCGATCTTGTCCGGCGAGCCGAAGGCCCAGGCGGCGATCTGGATCGCCATGTCGGTCTCGACACCGGCGAACTTGCCGGTTTCGTCCTTGTAGCCATAGGGCGGTTGGTCGCAGCGGACGCCGGCCTTCAGGACGCCTGCGGATTTGATCGCTTCCGGCAGCGGGGGCAGGCCCTGGGCCTGGGCCCCGACCGAGAGCGCGAAGACGGCGGCTGCGGCAGCCGAGAGCGCCGACAGGTGCGAGACATGGGTGGTCATCCGTTTTCCCTCTTCTGTTGGACCGATGGATCGGTTCTCTGTGGTAAGGCGCCGGTCGTTGCCGGCTGCGCGAGCGCCTCTTGGGAGGCAGCTTCGTTCCAGGGCCTTGCGGCCAGGTCGGTATCGCCGGGATCACGGGAGCCTGCCCCCGTGAGCACGATCACGGCGTGGCGGCCGGAGAGCCCACCATCCGCGGCGATGACGGCGAGCGCAGCCAATGCGGAGGCTGCGGACAGTTCGGTATGGAGGCCGCAGGCTGCGAGACGGCGCTGTGCCGCCCGCGCCGCGCCATCATCGACAGAAACGGCACGGCCGGCGCTGGCGCGGAGCGCCGCGACGGCCTGCCATGTCACCGTGCTGCCGGCGATCGAGGCCTGGGCGGTATCGCCTGCGAAATGCTCGCGATAATCGGCGCCGGCGAGCACCCGCTCGATGCGCGCAAAGGGCTCGGCCGCGACCAGCATGGGCAAGCCTGCGCCGATCTCCTCGAAACCGAGGCGGATGCCTGACAGGAGATCCCCGCGTGAACAGGGCACGACGACGAGATCGGGCATGGTCTCCGACGCCAGCTCGGCCGCGAGCGTCTTGTAGCCTTCGATGCCGAACGGGTTGGTGCCGATGGCCGGCACCTTGTAGTTCGTCGCCGCGAAGGCTCCCTCGCCGACGCGCATCGCGAGATGCTGCCAGCGGGCCATGCTGTCGGCAAAGCTGGCGATGCTCGCGCCATGTGCGGTGATGGCACTGCGGTAAACCGGCGGCAGGGCATCGGTCGTCGCGATCTCTGCGGCGAGCCCGGCGCGCGCCGCATAGGCTGCCACCGAGAGGCCGCCATTGCCGCTCGAGGCCGCCACGACGCGCGCGGCGCCGCGATCGAGAGCCCGCGCAATCAATTGCGCACTCATCCGGTCCTTGTGGGACCCCGTCGGATTGCACCATTCGATCTTGGCGGACAGCCTGCCGAGCTTCAGCGCGCGCGCCAGTTCAGGCAGCTCGACCAGCGGCGTCGTGCCTTCCCCCAAGCATGGCGCGTCAGGATAGGGGAGCGAGACGCCGCGCTCGCCGGGCGCGTAGGTCAGCCGCAGATTGGGTGCATGTCCCTCGGCCGCGCAGCGCGGACACCCGGCCTCGTATTCCGCAACCGGCCAGGGCTCTGCGCAGCGCAGGCAGGCCATGCCGGTGAGGCGGGACGTCACAGCGGTGTTTGGGCGCGTTGACATGGCCAAAAGTATTGCTTCGGCCATCTATCTGGTCAAATCTCAGTTTTTAGCTCTTCTATTCACTGGTGATATGAGTGTGCCCATGAATCTGAGGCAGGTGGACGCGTTCCGAACCATCATCCTGCGCGGCTCGATGACGGCGGCCGCGCAGGAATTGCGGACCTCCCAACCGAGCGTCAGCCGGCTGATCGCCGAGCTGGAGACCGAGATCGGACTCAAGCTGTTCGAGCGAAAAGCCGGGCGGATTCGACCGAGCCAGGAGGGCCTTGCCTTCTATCGCGAGGTCGAACGCAGCTATATCGGGCTGGAGACCCTCTCCTACGCCGCGCGTGACATCCGCAACTTCGGGACCGGGCGCCTGCGCATCGCGGCGATGCCGGTGATGGCGCTGGGCTTCGTCCCCCGCTGCATCCGGCGCTTCAAGGAGCGCTTTCCGCAGGTCAGCGTCTCCTTGCAGATGGGCCATGACGGCACGGTGACGCGCTGGATGTCGTCGTCCTATTGCGACATCGGTTTCATCGCGAATGTGATCGACATTCCGCTCGTCGAGCATCGTCCGCTCTACATGATCCCCGGCGTCTGCGCGCTACCGCCGGGGCACCGGCTCGCAAAGCGCGATCGCATCACGCCCAGGGATCTCGAAGGCGAGGCCTTCATCTCGCTCTCGCTGGAGGACGGTGCGCGGGCACGCGTCGATCGCATCTTCCAGGATGCGGGCGTGCGCCGCCATCTCGCGATCGAGACGCCCTTCAGCGCGGCCATCTGCGCGCTTGTCGAGCAAGGGCTCGGCATCGGCATCGTCAATCCGATCGCCGCCGACGATTACCGGCGCAGCGGCATCGCCTTCCGTCCGTTCAAGCCGGAGGTCATGTTCCACGGCCACGCGATGTTTCCCAGCCACTACCGCGCCGATCCGCTCGTCGATGGCTTTCTTGCCGTCGTGCGCGAAGAGCTCGCCGGATACGAGACGACGTCCGCGCATCGCGGCGAACCGCCCCCGAACGGGCCGATGTGATGCGCCCACACTCGCCTGTCGCGCGTCAGGCGCAATGGCCGGGCAAGACGCCTAGAGCATCGGCCCGAAAAGTGGAACGCGGTTTTCGGAAAATGCCGATGCAAATCAAAAGCCCAGGACACCAGACTGAATACCGTATTCAGTCCGGTGTCCTAGACCCCCAGATACCGCTGCAGGAGTTCAGGTTGGGCCCGAATCTCGCCGGTCGGGCCTTCATGGGCGATATGGCCGTTGTTGATGATGTAGGCGCGCGTCGCCAGGGTGAGCGCTGCGGCGATGTTCTGCTCGACCAGAATGATCGTCTGGCCGGCATCCGCGAGCGTGCGGCAGGTCCTGACGAGGTCCTGCACGATCACCGGCGCCAGCCCCTCGAAGGGTTCGTCGAGCAGCACGATCTTCGGATCCCGCACCAGCGCCCGCCCGATCGCGAGCATCTGCTGCTCGCCGCCGGAGAGATCGGTGCCCCGGCTCGTGCGCCTCTCCTTCAGGCGCGGAAATATCTCGTAGATGCGCTCGAGCGGCCAGCGGCCCTTGGCCGTCAGCCCGGCCAGCACCAGGTTCTCCTCGACATTCAGGCTGCCGAAGATGCGACGGTCCTCGTGCACGAGCTGCATGCCGGCGCGCGCGATCGTGTGGCTCTTGCGGCCGGCGATCTGCTCCCCGTCGAACAGGATCGAGCCGCTGCTCGGCTTCACCACGCCCATCAGGCTTTTCAGCATCGTGCTCTTGCCGGCGCCGTTGCGGCCGAGCAGCGCGACGACCTCGTTGCGATCGACGCGCAGCGCGACATCGAACAGGATGTGGCTGTCGCCGTAATGGGCATTCAGCCCGGTGACTTCGAGCATGCTCATTGGGCCGCCAACACGTCGTGCACGCCGCCCAGATAGGCTTCCTGCACCTTGGTGTTCCCCTTGATTTCGTCGGGTGTCCCTTCGACCAGCACGCGCCCCTCCTGGAGCACGGTGACGCGCTCGGCGAGCTCGAACAGCGCGTCCATGTCGTGGTCGATCACGATCATCGTGCGCCCCCGGCTGATCGACTTGAGCAGCTTGACGGTTTCGACGCGCTCGGCCGGGCTCATGCCGGCGAGCGGCTCGTCGAGCAGCAGCAGCGACGGCGAGGTGGCGAGCGCCAGCCCGATCTCGAGCCGCCGCTTCTCGCCATAGGCCAGTTCGGACACCTGGGCATCGCCCCGGCTGGCGAGATTGACCAGCGCCATCGTGCGGTCGACCTGCTCGGTCAGCTCGGGATTGTTCCTGGGGTTGCTGAACAGGTCGAGCTTGAATTTGCCACGGGTTTCGGCGAGCGCGGCGATCATCAGGTTCTCGCGGACCGTGAGCCGGTTGAAGAGCTGGTTGATCTGGTAGCTTTTGGTGAGGCCGAGCTGGCAGACATCGGCCACGCCCATTCCGGTGATGTCCTTGCCCTCGAACAGGATCTGGCCGGATGTCGGGGGCACCTCGCAGGTCAGCATCTTGAAGAAGGTCGACTTGCCGGCGCCGTTGGGGCCGATGATGCCGCGCAACTCGCCGTGGTTGACGGTGAAGTCGATGTCGCTGTTGGCGACCACGCCGCCATAGCGCTTGGTCAGGCCGGTGGCCTGGAGGATGGGGCCGGAGGAGCGGTCGGTGTCGCGGCGGCGGGCCGGCATCATCGCGGCAGTCGGAGCGGTGGCGGGCAGGCTCGCGGCAGGGGCGACGTCCGCCCCGGGAGCCGCCTCCGCCCGCCGGCCGGCGGCGAGACGGTAGAGATCGGCCACGGCCCCGACGATGCCGTGGCGCAGGAAGCAGACCAGCAGCACGAACACGATGCCGAGGACGAGCTTCCAGGTGGCGCCCAGGTGCAGCGTGTTCTGGAAGAAGTCGCTGAGATAGAGCCAGACTGCCGCCCCGACCAGCGGGCCGAACAGAGTGCCGGCGCCACCGATCGCCGTCTGCATCACGAGCTGGCCGGAGGTCTCGAACATGAAGGCATCCGGCGGCATGAAGCCCTGCATCAGGCCGAGCATGCCGCCGGCAAAGCCGGCATAGGCCGCTGCCACCACGAAGGCGGTCAGCTTGTAGTTGTGGATATCGTGGCCGAGCGCGGCGGCGCGCTGCGGATTGTCGCGGATCGCGGAGAGGATCGCGCCGACCGGCGAGCGCACGATGCGCAGCGCGATGACGAGGCCGACGAAGTACCAGAACGCGAGGAATCCGTAGACCTGGAAATCGGTGTTGAATTCCAGCGTCGTGAAGCCGAGGAAGATGCTGGGTCTCGGCACGCCCGGCAGGCCATTCTCGCCGCCCGTGAAGGCGGAAAGCGGGTTGAACTCGACGAAGAAGAAGACCTCCGCGATCGCGACCGTGATCATCGCGAAATAGATGCCCGTGCGGCGCAACGCGATCAGGCCGATCAGGTAGCCGACGACCGCCGCGACGATCGTGCCGATGAAGACGGCGGCCATCACATAGCCGAAGCCGGCTTCCGTCAGCAGATAGGCAGCGAACATGCCGCCGGTGCCGAAGAAGGCCGACTGGCCGAAGGAGAGGAGGCCGGTATAGCCGAACAGGATATCGAAGCCGAGGCCGAACAGGCCCCAGACCAGAATGCGGTTGATGGTGTTCGGGGTGAAGCCGAGATGGGGCAGCACGAACGGCGCCAGGATCAGCGCGATCGCAGTGATGGTCTCGACGAGGAAGGGGCGTTGGCTGCGCATCGGCGTCACTCGCGGCCGGCTGCGCCGAGCAGCCCGTAGGGCCTCAGCACCAGGACCAGCGTCATCGCCACGAACAGCATGATGTAGGCATAGCCGGGGTTGAACATGGAGGTGATGGAGATGATCTGGCCGGCGATCAGCCCGCCGAGGATCGCGCCGGGGAAGGAGCCGACGCCGCCGATCACCACCACGACGAAGGTCTGCACCAGGATCGCCTCGCCGACATCCGGCGCGATCGAGACCACCGGTGCATTGACGATGCCGGCGAAGCCCGCGGCCATGGCGCCGATGCCGAACACCAGCATGAAGATCTTGTAGACGTCGATGCCGAGCGAATCGACCATCACCGAATCCTCGATGCCGGCGCGAACGATCATGCCGATCCGCGTGCGGTAGAGCACGAAATAGAGCGCCAGCAGCGCGACGGCGACGATGCCGAGCAGGGCGAGCCGGTAGGTCGGATACATCATGAAGCCGAGCGGCGTGATGCCGACGAGCGGGCCCGGGGGCGGCACCATTTTCGAGAGGCTGCCGAAGAAGAACCGGACCGCCTCGACGAACACGATGCTGAGGCCGAAGGTGACGAGGAGCTGGTCCTCATGCGGCCGGCTGTAGAAATGCCGGATGATGAGCCGCTCGACCACGATGCCGACCAGCATCACGAACAGCGAGCCTGCCGCCACCGCGACCAGGAACGAGCCGGTATAGGTGTAGGCGACCCAGCCGGCATAGCCGCCGAGCATGAACATCGCGCCATGCGCGAGATTCAGCACGCCGAGCGTGCCGTAGATGATCGTCAGGCCGGACGAGATCAGCGCGAGCAGCGCGCCGAGCACGAGCCCGTTGAAGCATTGCGAGATGAAGTTCGCCCAGTTGACCACGATGCTATCCGTTTGCCTGAACGCGGGTAGAGTCCGGCCTCGCGCCGGCTTCTGCGCTTGTCTTGTCGTCGGACGGGGACCCGGGCAGGGAGCCGCGGGAGGCCGACGTTCGGCCCCCCGCACCCCCTCCCGCAATCCGGAGAACCCGCCTTCTCAGCCAGCGCGGCGGCGGGTTCGATCGGTCAGGTGTAATCGCCGAGCTTGCAGCCGAACGCATCCGGCTTCTGCATCAGCGGTTCGCCGGGAAGGATCTCGAGAACCTCCCAGAAGTCTTCCTTGTTCTTCATGTCCTTGACGGCCTTGCCGCGGACGATGACGACGGGGCGGATGCACTGGTGATCTTCAGGGCGATAGCGCACGTCGCCGAGCAGCGAGGGAATCGTCTCGCCCTTCTCGTATTGCTTGATCACATCCGGCGGATAGAAGCTGCCGGCCTCCGTCACCATGCGCGCCCAATGCGCGAAGCTGACATAGGCGTTCTCGGCACCCCATTCCGGGCGATATCCGAACTTCTTCACGAAGGCTTCGTTGAACATCTTGGCCAGCGGATACTTGTCCTCGAGCGTCCACCAGTAATCGGTCGCGGCGAAGACACCTTCCATCAGCTCCGGCCCCGCTTCCTTGGCGAGGAACGGGATCTGGTAGGGGATCACCATCTTCATCGCCGGCGTCAGACCGAACTGCTTGGCCTGCTGCACCGAGAGCACGGCGTCGCGGCCCCAGTTGACGTTGATGATGAACTCCGCGCCGGAATTGGCGATATTGGTCAGGTACTGGCTGAAATCCTGGGTGCCGAGCGGGGAGACCTGGTTGGTCACCTGCGTCCAGCCGCCCTTCTCGGTCAGGTAGTCGTTGACCGACTTGGTCACGGTGTGGCCGTAGGTGTAGTCCGGCGTCATGAACGCCGCCTTGCGGTTCTTGCCGTAGGCTTTCACGAGCTGCGGGCCGATCGCGTTCGCCGCGGTCTCGCCGTAGAAATTCTGGCGGAAGCCGTAGCGCACGCAATCCTTGCCGGTGGTGTCGTTCGAGCCCGAAATGGCCGCGACGTAGAGCACCTTCTCGCGCTGCGCGAATTTGTTGAGCGCCACCGCGACGGCCGACGAGGTCGAGCCGGTCATCAGGACGATCTTGTTCTGGTTGATGAAAGTCTGCTGTTCCTGCACCGCCTGGTTCGGCTTGGCGGCGGAGTCGGCCGCGAGCAGGTTCACCTTCTTGCCGTTGACGCCGTTGTTGATCTTCGGCGCGAGCTTCTTCATCAGCTCATGGTTGGTGTTGATGTGCTCGACGGCGAGTTGCCAGCCCTTGAGCTCGTCCTCGCCCTGCACCGCATAGGCGCCGGTGCGCGGTACGGCGGCGCCGATATTGACGGTGTCGCCCTTCGACCCTTCGGGCCAGGTGCCGATCGCCGGCTGGCCGGCCGCGTAGACCGGGAACAGGCCCGCCGGCAGGATCGCGCCGCCCGCGACGCCAAGCCCGCCCTGGATCAGCGTGCGCCGGGACAGGTTCGTGAGCTTGCGATTGTCGGATGTCATGTGCGTTCTTCCCCTCTGGTGTCCGATCCTCCCCTTCGTCATGCGGGGGTTTGGACGTGCTGTCGGCACCGAATATCTGAAGACACGTCGCGGCCATTCCCCGCTGCATTGGCTATATGGTCAATGCCACTTTCGTCCGATAATATTGATTATTGATCTCGATTAATAATCAGCCGCAGAATACTCCATGAGAACCAGTCGATAAGGGGTGTAAACCGCATCATGCCGCTGACCGGACATCCCTTCGTCACGAAGATTTCTCGTCTCATGGATATGACCGCCGGGACCATCGATAGCCTCGAGGCGATCATGGAGCGCGAGGGAATGGCAGCGAAGCGGCACGATCTCATCGTCCACGGCGCGGAGCATCGCGACCTGTGCTTCGTCCGGAGCGGCTATGCGATCCGCTACAGGCTGCTGCGGAACGGCAAGCGGCAGATTCTCAACGTGATTCTGCCGGGCGATGTGATCGGCTTTCCCGTCAGCTTCTTCGACCGCTCGACCTATGCGGTCGTGGCGGTGAGCAATCTCAGTTACAGCGCCTGCCCGCTCAGTTCATACGTGCGCCTTTGCTACGAGCGGCCGGAATTCGGCCTCGTCCTGACCTGGCTCGCAGCCCGGGAAGCCGCGATTTGCGCGGAGCACATCGTCAATCTCGGCCGGCGCACGCCGATCGAGCGGCTCGCGCATTTCCTGCTCGAGATTCATGACCGCCTGCTGGAGGTCGGATGCGCCGAACAGACGCGGTTCGATCTTCCCTTTTCGCAAGGCATCCTGGCCGATGTGCTGGGGCTCAGCGTTCCGCATCTCAATCGCGTGATGCAGGAGTTGCGTGCCGAGCGGCTGATCGTCAGCACCTCGCGTCTCATGGAACTGCCGGACATCGCAGGATTGCGCCAGCTGGCGCAATATCAGCCGGTAGACCTTGCGCTCATTCCAGCCGGGCCAGTGGTCCAGCACGGTTTATGAGGTCCGAATGCGGGCTCATGGGAGGCCGGCCTCCCGAAACTGCCATCGACGAAGGCCTGCTTGACCTCGCTATGCTGCTGCAGGTGCTGTGCAGCGTGTGTCGATGGCGCATCCCCATCGCGCCTTGGCATGAAGTTAATTTGAGTAATTAAAAAAACATCATGCGTATCCGGGCTATCGCCGAGTTTATGATCAGATATGTGGCCGGATTATTGACAAGACTGCACCGCAGATATCATCAGGTCGGAGCGTTTTAGTTTCGATTGCGGCTTGTGGTGCTGGAATGAATCTCATGAAATTCTCCGTCGTTATGATGGCGCGAAGCGGAAAGCTTGTGGCGCCGCCGGCGGTGAGCGCGACGGCGATTGTCGCCGCGAGCCTTTCCCTGTCCTGCACGCCAGTCATCGCTCAGCAGCAGAGCCAGGTCCAACTCGACGAGATCGTCGTCGAGGGGACGCGTTCCTCGCAGGTTCCGGCGCCGTTCGCAGGCGGACAAGTTGCGACCGGGGCTCGCATCGGCGCTCTCGGCAACACCGATATTGCAAAGACGCCGTTCAGCGTCACCAGCTACACCGAACAGTTCATCCGCGACCGCCAGGCCAGGACGGCCTCCGAGGCCCTCGCGCTCGATCCATCCGTACGGGCAACCCAGGGCACGGGCGCGCCGTTCGATTCGCTCTATATCCGCGGCTTCCCGATCAATGAGGGCACCAGCGGCGAGATCGCGTTCGACGGCGTTTACGGCATCGCGCCGAGCTTCCGCGTATTTTCCGATTACGCCGAGCGCATCGAGGTGCTGAAGGGACCTTCGGCAGCGATCAGCGGCGTTTCACCCAATGGCGGGATCGGAGGCGTCGTCAATATCGTTCCGAAGCGTGCTGAAGGCGACCTGACGCGCTTTACGCTGAACTATGGTTCGAACGCACGAGGCGGCGGGCAGCTCGACGTTTCCCGACGCTTCGGCGCCAATCGGGAATGGGGTGTGCGGGCCATCACGAGCCTGAATGACGGCAGGACAGCTGTCGACCATCAGAAGGAGCAGTCGGGCGTCGGAGCTCTGGCCATCGACTATCAGGGCGAGCGGTTCCGTGCATGGGCCTATGTCCTCGCTCAATCCGACCGCTTCAACGCGCCTGCCCGGCCGTTCTTCATGCGTGCGGGAGTGCCGGTTCCCAAAGCTCCGGATGGTCGCCGCAACGTCACTCAGCCCTGGGAATATTCGGACGTCGATGACCGTGGCGGCTTGCTCAAGCTGGAATACGACGTCACTGACGGCATCACCGTGTTCGGCAACGCAGGTGCCTCCCACAGCAATGTCGAGCGCTTTTTCGCTTCCGCGCCGATGATCACCAGCGTGCTGGGGACAACCAGCACCTCGCCGCAATTCTACGGCATGGGTATCGATCGCCAAACCTTCGAGGGCGGCATCAGGGCGAAGTTCGAGACAGGCTTCATTCGCCATAACCTGACCGTGCAGGCATCCCGTTATCATGAGGAGACCAAGCGCGAGTTCGGTCCCGTTAGCGGGACTTACATCTCGAACATCTACAATCCCGTGCGCGTGCCGGAAATCGCGGCTCTGCGCGTGGGGCGGCAGGCACCGCTGTCCGATAGCACGCTGACCAGCCTCTCGGCGGCCGATACCCTTTCGGCTTTCGACGAGCGCGTCCTGATGACGCTCGGCGTCCGGCGCCAGAACATTCAGGCACGGAACTATGTGTCCAATGTCGGGACCCTGGCCTCCTCCTACGACAAGAGCGCCACGACGCCCTTCGTCGGCCTGGTCATCCGTCCCTGGGAGCATGTCTCCTTCTATGGAAACTATATCGAGGGGCTGAGCCGCGGCGACGTTGCGCCGGTTACGGCCACCAATGCCGGCGAGATACTCGCTCCCTACGTGGCGCGCCAGATCGAGGCCGGCGTCAAGCTGGACTATAATGGCTTTGGAGCCTCGCTCGCAGCGTTCCAGATCACGCGGCCTGTTGGCGAACTCAGCCCTGCCGGCAGGTTCGCCGAAACGGGAGAGCAGAGAGTCCGGGGCCTCGAACTCCAGGCCTTCGGTCAGATCTCGTCGCAATGGCGTGTGCTCGGTGGCGTGACCCTTCTCGATGGGGAGCTGACCCGGACGGCCGCCATCGCCAATATCGGCAATACGCCCATCGGCGTGCCGCGCATCCAGCTCAATCTCGGTGCAGAATGGGACGTGCCCTGGATTGCAGGCCTGACCGTCAATGCCGCGATCATCCACACCGGCAAGCAGTACGTCGATGCCGCCAACACACAGGCCTTGCCTGATTGGACGCGCCTCGACCTCGGGCTGCGCTATGCGACCGAACTCAATGGCCGAAAGACGACGTTCCGGGCGAATGTCGTGAATGTGACGGACACGAAATACTGGGCAGGGGCCGCTTCCTTCGGGACGTTCACGCAAGGGGCGCCGCGGACATATCTCCTGTCCATGTCCATGGACCTGTGATGGCGCGCTTGCCCCTCTCTCGCCGCGGTCTTCTCGGCGCCGTCGGCCTGGGCCTGCCGCTGATCGCGGCTGGCCGGCCGACAGCCGCGCCGATCAAGGTCACCGACGTCCTTGGACGGGAGGTCGCGGTGCAGCTTCCTGTTCGGCGGATCCTGCTCGGCGAAGGGCGGCAGATTCATGCCATTGCGGCGCTGGACCGCGGCAACCCATTCGAGCGGATCGTCGGTTGGGGGGAGGACCTGGAAAAGTCCGACCCCGACAGCTACCGCGCCTATGCCGAACGCTTTCCGCAGGTCGCCGGCATCCCGAAATTCGGCAGCGTGGGGGCTGGCAATTTCGACATCGAGAAGGCGATTTCGCTTCAGCCCGACGTGCTTCTCCTCAACTACGAAGCCGAGCGGGCGAGCGCCGAGATCCAGCTCGTCGATAAGCTCGCCTCCGTGGGCATCGCGGTGCTCTATGTCGATTTTCGCCATGCGCCGCTTCGCAACACGGAGCCATCCTTGCGCTTGCTGGGACGCTTGTTCGGAAGCGAGGCAATCGCGGAAGAGTTGATCACCTTCCGCAGAGACCAGATCGCGCGCGTGACTGGCCCCATAGCGAGAAACCCGGACATCAAGCGGCCGCTCGTCATGCTGGATCGCATCCCCGGATATTCGGACGCCTGCTGCATGAGCTTCGGGAAGGAGAATTTCGGCCTCATGGTCGAAATGGCTGGCGGTCGCAATCTCGGATCGGAACTCTTTCCGGGAACGTTCGGCACGATCAATCCCGAAACGATCATTGCGCGGGACCCTGACGTCGTCATCGTAACCGGCGGAAACTGGGACGCGCTGGCTCCCGGCGGCGGCTGGGTCGGCCTCGGTCCGGGGGCTGACTTGTCGGCAGCTCGCAGCAAGCTCAAGGCGCTGGCGAAGCGTCCGGCATTCGCGCATGGCAAAGCCGTCGCCGAACAGCGCGTCTTTGCGATCTGGCACCAGTTCTACAACAGCCCCTATCAGTTCGTGGCACTGCAGCGCATCGCAAGTTGGCTTCATCCGAAGCTTTTCGATGGGCTCGATGCAGAGGCGACTCTGCGAGAGCTGCACGAGCGCTTTCTGCCAATCCAGTATCGGCCTGGTTACTGGATTGGGCTGGCTGACGGCATGTGATTGTGCCCAGTCGCCGTTTTCCATCGATCCACGAGGCTCGATGTCGCCGGCCAAAGCCCGAAGGAGCGATCGCTTTCCTTCTGACGCGCCGGATGCGCCATCCCCCAGGCATTGACTGATGGTCCGAAAGCGGGCGCCTGACGAGCGCTCGCCTAAAACGCATCAAGGCTCGTGCGGGAGGGATGTTTCGCCCCGAACCAGAAGCTGAATCATCGTGATTGGCTGCTTCGCGCGTCGGAGGTGTTTCATCTCACCAGCGCAGAAGGCGCGGAAAGACAAGTGCGCCGAGCGCTGCAACGATCACGGTCGCGATCACGTACCAGGTTGCCAGAAAGGGCGCTGTATCATCCGGGCAATGCAGGCTGTAGGCGACAGTGGCAAGGCCAGCGGAGGCAAGACCGGCAAGAGCCCCTGTCAGGACACGGTCCACCGGAGTGCCGCGGCGCGCCAGTAACAGCAGCAGGATCAGCGGAAGCAGCGCGTACAGCGGCACCGCGATCAGGCACGCTCGCCAGTGGCGGCCCAGGATCAAGGCGCTCCATTGCTCGGCCGGCGCCTGCACCAGCGTCAGGAGCGCCCAACCGGCCGCCACCAGGAACGGGATCGCGACGAGCGGCAGGCGCCGCGCCGGCTTCAGGCCCGGCCGCAGGCTGCTCTGGAAGAGCACGAGCGCGATGGCCGCGACACTGGTACCGAGCGCGGCCTTGGCAATGACCGGCAGTGTCGTCCAGGCACTGGCGAAATCCGGCCTGGTGCCGAGCGTGAGCAGCACGAGCCCGATCGTGGCCAAGACCGCCGCGATGGCACAAAGCCATGTCGCACGGCGCAGCCAGCCGGTATCGACCGGGCGGGCGCTCGCACTCATCAGGGAGATCAGATCGTTGGTCTGCATGTCCGGTCTTCGTGGTTTCACGGTCTATCGGGAGTTCGCGAGAAGCTGGCGAAAGGTTACGGGGCGTCGGTCATGCCAGCGCTTCATCATGGTTTCGCCCCGCGTTTCGAGAGGAATTTCGCCATGGCCTGCAGGCCGCGATGGATCGCGACCTTCGCCGCCGTCTCCGTCATGCCGGCGGCATTGGCCGCTTCGACGACGCTGGCGCCCTGGAGTTTGACCTGATCGATCAGATGGCGCGTGCGCTCGGGCAGGGCGGCCATGGCGCGCTCCAGGTCGAGCCTCGCCTCGGCCGCGACGCCCTCCGGCGGCCCGACGAGCTGCTGTGCCTCGTCGTCGAGCGGCAGGGCGCCGGCATGGCGGCCGGTGCGGCGCAGATGGTCGACCAGCTTGTAGCGGGCAATCGCATGCGCCCACGCCGTCACCGGGCTCGCGGCATCGTAGGTGTGGCGCGACAGGTGCAGCGCCAGCAAGGTTTCCTGCAACACGTCCTCGGCCTCGCTGGCCTCGGTCCGGCCGGCGCGCGCCAGCATCTGGCGGAGATAGCCCCGCAGCCGCATGCTGATCGTATCGAGGAACAGGCGATAGGCTGCAGCATCGCCTGCGAGCGCGGCGATGAAGACAGGCCGGAGCTGGGTTTCGAGTTCTATCAGCGACACGTATTGCGCTTTTCGGAAGGCAGGTTCGCACCCAGTCCGTTGCATGGCGGACGCCTGCTCACAAGCCCGCGATGCCGAGGTGAGTTGCGTGCGCCGCCCGGTTACGTTGGCGCGGGAATGCAAGACCTCGACGGTGCAGCGGAGAGATGGTCGATGGCGACAAGGCTGCCGCTCGTGGCTGCGTTGGTCGGTCTCCTGGCTGCCGGCGCGGCGGACGCTCGAGACCCTCCCGGGCCTTCGAAGCCCGGCGAGGCCTGTGTCGGGACTGCGGGCTGCAGCGTGGCGAGCGGCAGCTATCGCATCGTGCTGCCGTCACAGGCCGCGGCAGGGCGCCCTGTCGGCGCGATCCTGTATTTCCATGGCTATCAGGGTTCGGCCGAGGAGGTGACGACCGATCCGGGCCTCGTCGCTGTCGCTGGGCGCCTCGGCGTCGCGCTGATCGCACCTGACGGTGCCGGGCACTCCTGGTCCTTCCCCGGCTCGCCCGCGCGCCATCGCGACGAACTCGCCTTCGTCGGTCAGGTTCTGGACGATGTCGTCGCGCGCTTTCCCGTCGATCCCGGCCGCATCCTCGCGAGCGGCTTCTCGCAGGGCGGGTCGATGGTCTGGTATCTCGCCTGCCGGATGCCGCAGCGTTTCGCCGCCTTCGCCCCGATCGCCGGCGCCTTCTGGGAGCCGTTGCCGGAAGGCTGCGAAGGCCCGCGCCCGCCCTTGATCCATGTCCATGGCACGAGCGATAGGACGGTGCCGCTCGCCGGCCGCACGCTGCGGCAGGGTTCCAGGCAGGGCGATGTCTTCAAGAGCTTCGCAATCTTCGCACCAGGAGGCTGTACCGCCGGCTGGGCAGAAGCCGCTCGCGCCACGCCTGCACCGGGGCGCTTGATCTGCGCGGTCGCGACGAGTTGCGACGATCCCGCCCGGTTGGAGCTCTGCCTGCATGGCGGCGGCCACGAGGCCGACCCGGCATGGGTCGAGCGCGCCTGGCGGCTGACGATGCCGGTGGGCTCGCCCGTCGCAGCCGGGCGAAGCAGCGTCACGTCTCCGTGATCGTGTAACCAAACCGGGGCACCGCGCGATCTCTCCGGCAGGGCCGCTGCAGCGGCGAAGCGGAGAGAGAGACGATGCGTCACGAAACGATGGCGGCTGCGGAGCCGGCTGGAGTTCGCCCGACAGGATTCGTGACGGGCGCCGATCTCCTGGCGCTTGGGCTGGCAGCAGCCGGTGCGACGCACGCTTTCGGTATCCCCGGTGGCGAGGTGCTGGCGCTGGTCGATGCGCTGGAACGCGCCGGCATCCGCTTTCGTCTCTCGCGGCACGAGAACGCCGCCGGCTTCATGGCCGAAGGGCTCTGGCACGCGACCGGCGCGCTGCCCGTGCTGGTCGCGACGCTCGGCCCCGGCGTCGCCAATGCGGTCAATGTCGTGGCCAATGCCCAGCAGGATCGCGTGCCGCTGCTCTTCATCACCGGCTGCGTCGATCAGGCCCTGGCCGAGAGCTATACCCATCAGGTCTTCGACCATCAGGCCGTGCTGCGCCCGCTGGTCAAGGCGAGCTTCCGGGTCGCGCCGGGCACCGAGGACCTCGTCGTCGCCAAGGCCGTCGCGCTGGCCCGGCGTGGCCGGCCGGGGCCGGTCCATATCGACCTGCCGATCGCGGTTGCGGAAGCCCGGGCGCCCTCGCGCCCGGCTCTCGTCATGCCGCTTGCCGCGCCGGCGATTCCGGCCGATCTCCAGTCCGCGCAGGCGTTGCTCGCCACCGCGAAGAGACCTCTCGTCATCGTGGGACTCGACCTCGTCAACCAGGATGGTGGCGCGGCCGCACTCGGCCGCTTCCTGGCCGCGACCGGCGCGCCGCTGCTCACCACCTACAAGGCCAAGGGATTGGTGCCGGAGGAGGATCCGCGCGTGATCGGCGCCGTCGGCCTCTCGCCCAGGGCCGATGCGCTCGTCCGGCCGCTGATCGAGGCCGCCGATCTGGTCGTGCTCGCCGGCTATGACCCGATCGAGATGCGGCAGAACTGGCGGAACCCCTGGCCGGCCGGCAAGCGGGTCATCGATATCGTCGCCGAGCCGGTTCAACACGGCATGCATCATTCCAGCTTGCTGCTGGAAGGCGATGTCGGCGCAATCCTGAGACGCCTGTCGGAGGGGCGCACGCCGCAGGAGACCTGGCTGGGCGGCGAGCCGGCCGCGATCCGCCGCGCCTTCAGCGTCGCTTTTGCCGTTCCCGGGACGTGGGGGCCGCACGCCGTCTTCGAGACCCTGCGCGGCGTCGCACCGCCCGGCACGGTCGCGACCGCCGATTCCGGGGCGCACCGCATCCTGCTCAGCCAGATGTGGAACTGCGATGGCCCCGGCCGCATGCTGCAATCGAGCGGGCTCTGCACCATGGGTTGCGCCCTGCCGCTGGCGACCGGCCATGCGCTCGGCTCCGGCCGGCCCACGCTGTGCTTCGTCGGCGACGCCGGCCTCGAAATGGTGCTGGGCGAGCTGGCGACCCTGCGCGATCTCGGCCTGCCGGTCGTCATCGTCGCGCTGGTCGATCGGGCGCTCGGGCTGATCGCGCTCAAGCAGCGCCAGCTCGGCCTGGCCCGCGCTGGCGTCGATATCGGCGAAACCGATTTCGCCGCCGTTGCCCGCGCGTTGGGTGGGCATGGCGCCACGATCGATGATCGCGAAACGCTTGCGCGCGAGGCCGGGGCGGCGTTTCGACGCGATGGCTTCACGCTGCTGGCCTGCCGCATCGACGCCTCCTGCTACGAGGGAGCGTTCTGATGACCGCTCTCCCCGCCATGCCGGCGAAGCGGCCGCGCGATGAGCGGCTCGACGTGTTTCGCGGCCTGACCATGCTGATCATCTGCGTCGCGCATCTGCCCGAGAACAGCTGGAACGCCTGGATTCCCGCACGCTTCGGCTTTTCCTCGGGCGCCGAACTGTTCGTCTTCTGCTCGGGCATCGCCAGCGCGCTCGCCTTCGGAAGTGTCTTCACCCGCCGCGGGCTCGGGCTGGGCACGGCACGCATCGCCCACCGGATCTGGCAGGTCTATTGGGCCCAGATCGGTCTCGTCCTGGCGCTGATCGCGCTCGCCGCCGCGCTCGACCGGATTTTCGGCCTTGCTGTGCTTGCGCAGCAATTCCAGCCGCTGCTGGCCGATCCCGAGAACGCGCTGCTCGGCTTGGCCACACTCAGCTGGCAGCCGGACTATCTCGACATCCTGCCGATGTATCTCGTCATCCTGGCGCTTGTGCCGGTCATGATGCTGGCGCGCCGGGTCCATGCCGCCTTGCCTTTCCTGATCGCGACATCGCTCTATGCCGCGGTCTGGGCGACCGGCCTCAACCTGTCCGGCAATCCGTGGAATGGCGCCGGCTGGTTCCTCAATCCCTTCGCCTGGCAATTCATCTTCTTCATCGGCTTCTTCATCGCCATGAAATGGCTGCCGGTGCCTCGGCTCGGCGACCGGCGATTGATGATGGCTGCTGCGCTTTTCATCCTGTTCTCGGTGCCGCTGTCCTTCTGGGGCGTTCTGGAGAACTGGCCACTCGCGCAGGCGGCCCGCGACCTCGTCATCCCCGCCAGCGAGAAGACCGACCTGCATATCCTGCGCGTGCTGCATTTCCTGGTGCTCGCCTATCTCGTGCTCAGCCTGATCGAACCCTGGCGAGGCCGGCTCGATCGCGGCGTGGGCCATCTGCTCATTCTGATCGGGCGGCAGTCGCTGGCCTGTTTCGTGGCCAGCGTTGTCCTCGCGCGGCTGCTGGGGACCATTGCCGATACGGTCGGGCGCGGCGAGTTCGTTGTGGCGCTGCTCAATCTGGCGGGGTTCGCGCTGATCCTCGCCACAGCGCTCACGATTGGCTGGTTCAAGAGCGCGCCCTGGGCCGGCCCGGCGCGCAAGCCGCTCGCTGAGCCGGCTGCGCAGGCTCCGCTGACAACACGGGTCCGTGAAGCGAGTTGAACGCCGCTTGATCGAGCGCTTGCGAACTCCCTGAAGAGCCCCCTTCGCGGTGCGGCAATGGAGCAGCCCATGTCTTACGCCACCATGTCTTACGCCACTCATCACGATCTCTCCGGCGATTGCATCACGGTCTCGAACGAGGCCGCGCGCCTGGCCTGGAACGACACACTCGAAGCGCTCATGGCCCATGCTGCCGCCACGCCCGAGCATCTCGCCCGCACGCTCTCCGCCGACCCGGACTTCGCTCTGGCCCATGCCGCCAAGGGGCTGATGCTGCTTTCGCTGGCGCGTGCCGAGCTCGTCACTCCGGCCCGCGATTGCCTCGCCAGAGCACGGGCGGCCGCGCGTCTGCGCCCGATCACGCGCCGTGAAGCCATGGTCGCGGAGGCGCTGGCGCTCTGGCTGGACGATGCGCCGCGCCGTGCGGCCGAACGACTGGAGACGATCCTCCTCGCCCATCCTTTCGACGTGCTGGCGCTCAAGCTCTCGCATGGCCTGCGCTTCATGCTCGGCGATCAGGCGCAAATGCTCGCGACCCTGCGCCTGATCGCGCCGGGTTTCGGCGAAAGCCATCCCCTCGCCGGGTTCGTCCATGGCTGCCACGCCTTCGCGCTCGAGGAGCAGGGCCTTTATGCCGAGGCAGAGAGCGTCGGTCGCCGCGCCGTGACCTTGAGCCCGCGCGACGCCTGGGGCCGCCACGCGGTTGCCCATGTGCTCGAGATGACCGGTCGCGCCGACGAGGGCATCGTCTGGCTTGGGGACGGGCGCAATCTCGCGCATGCCAACAATCTGCGCTTCCATATCGTCTGGCATCTCGCCCTGTTCCGGCTGGAGCGCGGCGAGACCGCCGAAGTGCTGCGGCTCTATGACGAGGAGATCCGGGCCGAACCGACCGACGATTATCGCGACATCGCCAACGGCGCCTCGCTGCTCGCCCGGCTCGACTATGCCGGCGTCGATGTCGGCGAGCGCTGGGAGGAGCTTGCCGGCAAGGCCGAAGGACGCATCCATGACGGCCGCCTCGTCTTTGCCGACCTGCATTATGCCTTGTCGCTGCTCGGTGCTGGCCATACCGACGGGGCCGAGACCATCGCCCGCAGCCTGATCGAGGACGCCAGGGTCCATCCGGACGGCGAGCGGCGCGCCGCCGCCCGCAACGGGGCGCTCGCCGCCTTCGGGCTGATCGCCTTCCACGAGGGCGACTATGACGAAGCCGCCCGCCTGCTCGGCGCCGCGCGCGGTGGATTGATCGCCATCGGCGGCAGCCACGCCCAGCGTGACCTGTTCGAGCAGGCCTATGCCGAGAGCCTGATCCGCGCCGGCCAGCATGACCGCGCCGCCGATATCCTCGGCCGACGCCTGGCACGGCGCGGCGGCAGCAATCTCTTCGCCGCGCGCCGGCTGGCTCAGTTGCGCAGCCGCGGCACCGGGCGGCTCGCTGCACTCGCTGTGGCTTCCACCCCGCTCGCCATCGCTCACTGATCCGCACAGGAAGGCATGCCATGAACACCGCGACCATGACCTATCGCTTCGCACTGCCCTCGACCCGCACCGTGATCAATCTGGCCCTTGGCGGCTTTGCCGGCCTCGGTTTCTGGGAGTTGTTCTCGGCCGTGCCGACTGCCTGGTTCGCCGAATATCCGCTGGAGCCGCCGGAACTGGTGAAGTCGCTTTTCTACCATCAGCTCGGACTGACGATCTCGACGCCCACCGCCAAGCTGCTGCATTTCATCACCGGCTTCCTGTTCTACCCGCTCGGCTACTGGGGGCTGACGCGCTGGGTGAAGAGCTTCGGCATGCCGGCCGATGGCTGGATCTGGGGCGTGATCACCTACTTCATCGCGCTCGCCTTCTTCGCGCCGCTCGCCGGACAGCACTTCCTGCTGAACGACGTGCCGCGCCTTTCCTTCATGAGCCTGATCGGCCACGCGATCTACGGCTACCTCGCGGCCTATGTCTTCGAGACGCTCGAAGCGCGCCGGACCTGAGAGCGGGAGGGAAAACCATGCTCGACAGACGCCTGTTCATCGCCTTCGCCGTGGCAGCTCTGGCCGCCGCGAGCGATGCCGGGGCGGAGGCGCCGCGCCCCGTCAACACCCTGGGTTCCCCGGATGGTCTCGCGATCCGCGGCTACGACCCCGTCGCCTATTTCCGTGACGGCGGTCCTCGGCTCGGCAAGCCCGAATTCACTGCCCGGCATGGCGGCGCGACCTGGCGTTTCGCCAGCGCCGAGCACAAGGCGCTGTTCGTGGCCGATCCGGAGCGCTACCTGCCAGCCTATGGCGGCTTCTGCGCCTACGGAACCTCGCGCGGCTATCTCGTCAAGATCGAGCCGGAGGCCTGGTCGATCGTGGATGGCCGGCTCTATCTCAACTACGACCTCGGCGTGAGGACTATCTGGCTCGGGCGAACAAAGACCTATATCGCCCGAGCCGACGGCAATTGGCCGCGATTGACGGCGAAGAATATCCAGTAGAAGGCGCCGCGGCGGCCTTCCGGGCGGAAAAGGGTCGGCGCTGCCGCACGATACTCGGATGCAGCTATACGAACGCGCCGCCGCCGGCCGAAGCGCCAACCGTGCTGCGCGAGGTTCTCGCGCTCAGGATCCATGCCTTCGGGCCGATGGCCTTATGGCCCCGCGAGGCCAATAAATTCGGCGGCTGTCAACGAAGGCCGGTAAAGAGAAAGGCCTCCGAAACACTAGGTTCCGGAGGCCTTTTCGGTCACCGGCGAAAAGCCGGCGAAGGTAAATGTGGTGCCCAGGAGAGGACTCGAACCTCCACGCCCTTGCGAGCGCCAGCACCTGAAGCTGGTGCGTCTACCAATTCCGCCACCTGGGCAACGGCGGTTCGTTTACGGGGGGCGAGTCGTCCTGTCAACGGCCCTGTCGCGACGAAACGAATTTGTTTTTGCAGCCCTGTGGAAATAGCCTCAGCGGCCATAGCGAATTCCGGGCCGTTCCGGTCCGAAAGCGGCTGATCGGCGTTGAATGGGGGATGCGGCGTCTGGGAGTAGGGCGGAACGCCGCAGGGCCTGGGCGCAGGAGGTCTCTGCCGCAAAAGGCATTTCCACTTTGGCGGAACATGATCTAGGAGGGCAGAAGCATTCTAAACGGAGCTTTCACGATGGCTTCCCAAGCCCCGGCCCAGCAACTCGTCACGGTTTTCGGCGGCTCCGGTTTCGTCGGCCGCCATGTCGTGCGCGCGCTCGTCAAGCGCGGCTACCGGGTGCGCGTCGCCGTGCGCCGGCCGGATCTCGCCAATTTCCTCCAGCCGCTCGGCACAGTCGGCCAGATCCATGCCGTTCAGGCCAATCTGCGCTATCCCGCCTCGGTCGCTGCCGCCGTGAAGGGGGCGGATGCTGTCGTCAATCTCGTCGGCATCATGCAGGAGCAGGGTCGCCAGAGCTTCCCGGCCGTACAGGCGAATGGCGCGCGTGCCGTCGCCCAGGCCTGCGCCGCTGCCGGTATCGCCCGTCTGGTCCAGGTCTCGGCGCTCGGCGCCTCCGCCGAATCGGCTTCGGCCTATGCCCGCTCCAAGGCCGAGGGCGAGGCAGCCATGTTCGCCTCCGTGCCGGGCGCGGTCGTGCTGCGGCCGTCCGTGATGTTCGGGCCCGAAGATACCTTCTTCAACCGCTTCGCCTCGCTCGCCCGGATGCTGCCGGTGGTGCCGCTGGTCGGTGACGGCGCGACCAAATTCCAGCCGGCTTTCGTCGGCGATGTCGCCGAGATCGTCGCCCGCGCCGTCGACGGCACGGTCCAGGGCGGTCGCGTCTACGAGCTCGGCGGGCCGGAGGTGCAGAGCCTGCGCGAGATCGTCGAGGAGGTCTGCAAGGTGACCGGCCGCAAGCGCCTGTTCGCGCCGTTGCCTTTCCCGCTGGCGCGGATCATGGGCAGCGTGCTGCAGGTCGCCGATTCCCTGACGCTGGGCCTGATCCCGGACGAGCTCGTCATGACGCGCGATCAGGTGACGTTGCTCGAAAGCGACAATGTCGTCTCTGCCGAGGCCAAGGCCGAGGGCCGCGACTTCGCCGGGCTCGGGCTGGCGCCGACCTCGTCCGAGGCGGTCATCTCCTCCTATCTCTGGCGTTTCCGCAAGACCGGCCAGTTCGACGCGCTCCAGGCCCGCTAAGCGGCCGGGAGCAAGGCCCGTGTCGTTCGACCTTGTCATCTACGATTGCGATGGCACGCTGATCGATACCGAGACGCTCTATGGCGAGGTCAATCTCGCCCTATGCCATGAGATCGGCCTGAGTCACTGGACGCTCGACCATTATGTCGAGCAGCTCGTCGGCATTCCCTGGGTCGATGGCCTCAAGATCATCGAAGCGGAGCTCGGCCGGCCGCTTCCGGCCGATTTCGAAACGCGTATCGAGGATGCGGTCACGCTGCGTCTGGAAACCGAGCTGCGCGCGCTGCCCGGCGTGCGGGAAGCGCTGACCGTTCTGGCCGGGCGCCGTTGCGTCGCATCCTCGACGGTGCTCGAGCCGCTGCGCCGCAATCTCGCGCTGGCAGGATTGATCGATCTGTTCGATCCCCATGTTTTCTCGGCCTCGCAAGTGGCGCGCGGCAAGCCGGCGCCGGATGTCTTTCTGTTCGCGGCCGCGCAGATGGGCGCCGATGCCGGGCGTTGCCTGGTGCTGGAGGATTCGGTGCCGGGCGTGCTGGCGGCAAGGGCGGCGGGCATGCAGGTCGCCGGCTTTACCGGCGTGGCCCATGACAAGGCGCGCATGCGCGAGCGCCTGCTGGCTGCTGGAGCGGGGGGCGTTATCGACGATTACAGGGATTGGCCGGCGGAAGCCGCGCGGCTCGCGGGACTGCGCGCCGCCTGAGCTGCCGGCCTAGGTGCCTGCCGGATCACTCGTGGCCTCAACCACCCTTGTCATTCCGGGGCTTCGCGCAGCGAAGAGCCCGGAACCTACGACTGGGTGAGTCTTAAATTGCGCGGCATGGACTGTCTCACCCGGTCGTGGGTTCCGGGTTCGCGCCCGTGGCGCGCCCCGGAATGACAGGGGGGGTGAGAGACTGGCGCGTCAGAGCATGCTCGGCAGCACGCGGTCCGGCGGCTTGTGGCCGTCCATGAAGGTCTTGATGTTGACGATGACCTTCTCGCCCATGTCGGCACGGCCTTCATGCGTGGCCGAGCCCATATGCGGGAGCACCACGACCTTGTGCTGGCGCGCCAGCCTGAGCAGGCGCGGATTGACCGCCGGCTCGCTCTCGAACACGTCGAGCCCGGCGCCGGCGAGTTCGCCGGCCTCCAGCATGCGGGCAAGCGCTGTCTCGTCGACGACCTCGCCGCGGGCGGTGTTGACCAGGATGGCGTCCGGCTTCATCAGCTTGAGCCGGCGGGCCGAGAGCAGGTGATAGGTCGCCGGCGTATGCGGGCAATTGACCGAGACGATGTCCATCCGCGCCAGCATCTGGTCGAGCGAATCCCAATAGGTCGCGTCGAGCTTCTCCTCGATCCGCGGATCGACGCGGCGGCGGTTATGGTAGTGGATCGACAGGCCGAAGGCCGCGGCGCGCTTCGCCAGCGCTTGGCCGATGCGGCCCATGCCGACGATGCCGAGGCGCTTGCCGGTGATGCGCCGGCCGAGCATCCAGGTCGGCGACCAGCCGGCCCAGTCGTCGTCCGGGATGACGCGCGCGCCTTCGGCGATGCGGCGGGCGACGGCCAGGATCAGCGCGATCGTCATGTCCGCGGTATCGTCGGTCAGGACGCCCGGCGTGTTGGTCACGGTGATGCCGCGCTGCACGGCGCTGGCGACGTCGATATTGTCGACGCCGTTGCCGAAATTGGCGATCAGGCGCAACTGGTCGCCGGCCTGCGCGATGATGGCGGCGTCGATCTTGTCGGTCACGGTCGGGACGAGCACGTCGGCGGTCTTCACGGCCTCGACCAGCGCGGCCTGCGACATCGGCTTGTCGTCGATGTTGAGCCGGGCATCGAACAATTCGCGCATCCGGGTCTCGACCACGGCGGGCAGTTTGCGCGTCACCACCACCAAGGGCTTCTTCTTCGACATGGCGGTCACCCTTCCGTCATTGGCCGTATCGGCCTGATATCCTCAACCCGCCATTAACCCTGGTGGCCCAGGAATGGGAATTGTTGCGCGGCACCATGATCGTTGTCTAGGCGGCAGCGCACCGGATGACAACTTGCCCCTTCGCCGGGGGTAAGCGGACGCGAAGGAGAGTGGCGGCATGAAGGTCTCGTCGATGCGCTGCCTGGTTCTGGCGACGTTCGCCCTCCTCGGCTTGCCTGCGGTCGCCTCTGCCCAGGACATGCAGGCCGGGTCGGTCACCGGGCTGCCGGTGCCACGCTATGTCAGCCTGAAGACGGACCGCGTGAACCTGCGCGAAGGCCCCTCGAAGGAGCACCGGACGCGCTGGGTCTATCAGCGCGCTGGCCTGCCGATGGAAGTCACCGCGGAATTCGAGACCTGGCGCCGCGTGCGCGATGCCGACGGCACCGAGGGCTGGGTGCTGCACAGCCTGCTCTCCGGCCGCCGGACGGCGCTCGTCGCGCCCTGGTCGAAGAAGAAAGACGAGAATTTCCCGATGCGCAGTGCCGCGAACGAGGAGGCTGCCGTGGTCGCCAGGCTGCAGCCGGGCGTCGTCACCAGCGTCTCGTCCTGCGTCAGTGCCTGGTGCCACGTCAGCGTCGGCAACATCGACGGCTTCATCCGCCAGGAGCGTCTCTGGGGCGTCTATCCCAACGAGAAGGTCGACTGAGCGGCCGCCTGCGCTACTGCGCAGTCAGCATCATCACCGGCCGGCCGCGGCTGTCGAGCAGCGCGAGCGCGCCAGAGCCGCGATGGATATCCCAGCGGCGGACTTTCGCGAGTCCGTCGAGGAAGCCGCGCTCCTGCGCCATCACGTCCGGCGCGCAGGCCATCATCGTCGAGACCATGCGTGAGAAGCGTATCGTCCGGCCTTTGAGCGTCGCATGGCCGCCAAAGCCGTTGCAGCCGCCGCGCCCTGACACCTTGCCGTCCGCCGCGATCGCGAGGGTCGTGGCGATCGAGCCGGGAACGTCCTTGCTGCCGAGGCTGGCGAGACGCCAGCTTCCGATCGGGGAGGGCGCTGCGGCGGGCGGCCGGTCCTCGCCCGAGACGCGCTGGACCCAGATATCGGTCTTGTCCGGCCCACCTGTGAAGACGCTGTGCCGTTCCGTGGTGATGAAGAGCAGCCGGTCGCCGTCGAGAATGCGCGCCTGCAGCGCGTAGCTGTGCCGCGGCTCGATCCGCCGCGAATCGAAGCGCAGCGTCCAGCGCGCCGGGATGCGCCGACCGGAAACGCGGGTCTCGGCGATCGTGCGGGAAGGGGCATCGGCCAGCGAAACGTCGAGCAGCTTGACCTCGACGATGGCGCCTGGCGGCAGCGCCATGCGTTCGCGACAGGCGACGGTGCCGCGCAAGGTGCGCGGCGCCGCCAGCGCCGGTGTCGCCGGGACAGCCGCTGCGAGCAGGAGGCCTGCCAGCGCGCGACGCGAGAGCGGCGAATCGGTGAAGCGCATGAATATCGTCTCCGGAAGCGGCGGAGCGGCGATCAGCCGTCGATCTTGCGCAGCCGCACCACGACATCGACCCGCGCGATCTCGTAGCCCGCAGGCGGCACAGGCAGGGTGGCGATATCGATCTCGTCGGCCGGGATGTCGATCACCCGGTTCTCGCCGTCGACGACGAAATGATGGTGATCATGGTCGGCGGTGTCGAAATAGGCCTTGGCGCCGTCGAGGGTGAGCTCGCGCAGCAGGCCTGCCTCGGTGAACTGGCGCAGCGTGTTGTAGATCGTCGCCAGCGAGACCGGGATGCGCTCCTTCATCGCTTCTTCGAACAGCATCTCGGCGCTGACATGGCGCTGCCCTTTGGCGAAGAGCACCCAGCCGAGCGAGACGCGCTGGCGGGTCGGGCGCAACCCGACGCGCCGCAGTTTCTGGCGGATATCGTGGAAGGGACAGCCCTGCCGCGCCGGCGTTCCATAGCCCTGGTCCTGGGAGGTCAGGTCGCTCATGCCGTGCTCGCGTGCCCTTTTGCCTAACGGATGTCCTGGAGGCTCCGTCTCTTGAATGATTTCAACTGAAATGTAGGGCGTCGGGCTTCCCGTCGCAAGCGTCGCGCCGGCTTCCAGGCGGCGGGCGGCCCTTCCTGCATTGATCCGGCGCGGTTTCGTTGTGGTTTTCGGCGTTGCGGTGTGGGTCGACACGCCCGCTGCTCTTTCGTTTCCGGCTTCCTCCGTGTTAGGCACGGCGGCGGAGACATCGGCTGCATCCGGCCGGTGCGAGGGAGCCTCACGGGAATGCAGCGTCAGTCGTCTTTCAGCTACGAGGAGATCCTCGCCTGCGGTCGTGGGGAACTGTTCGGGCCGGGCAATGCGCAGCTTCCGCTGCCGCCGATGCTGATGTTCGACCGCATCGTCGCGATCGCTGAAGAGGGCGGCGAGCACGGCAAGGGCATGGTCCGCGCCGAGTTCGACATCAAGCCCGATCTCTGGTTCTTCGACTGCCATTTCAAGGGCGATCCGGTGATGCCGGGTTGCCTCGGGCTCGATGCGCTCTGGCAGCTCACCGGCTTCTTCCTCGGCTGGCTCGGCCTGCCCGGCCGCGGCCGGGCGCTCGGCGTCGGCGAGGTCAAGTTCGCCGACCAGGTCCTGCCTTCGGTCAAGAAAGTCGTCTACGGCGTCGACTTCAAGCGCGTCTTCAAGTCCAAGCTCGTCCTCGGCATCGCCGATGGCTGGCTGGAGGCCGACGGCAAGCGCATCTACACGGTCAGCGACATGCGCGTCGGCCTGTTCAAGCCGGAAGCGGCCTGAGGAAAAGCGCACCGCGACCTTGCGCGCAGCTGCCGCTCGGTCCATTTGCGCGGTATCAATGCCAGAGCGACGGGCTCAGCTCGCCGCGTGCTGACAGCTGGAGTAAGCGAGCATGAGACGCGTCGTCGTCACCGGGATGGGCATCGTCTCGTCCATCGGCAACAACACCCAGGAGGTCCTGGCCTCGCTGCAAACAGCCAAATCGGGCATCTCCTTCGTGCCGGATTTCGCCGAGCACGGCTTCCGCAGCCAGGTCGCCGGCGTGCCGACGCTCGACCCCGCGACGGTGCTCGATCGGCGTGCCATGCGCTTCCATGGCGGCGGCTCGGCCTGGAACCAGGTCGCGATGGAGCAGGCGATCGCCGATGCCGGCCTGGAGACGGGTGAGATCAGCAACGAGCGCACCGGCATCATCATGGGCTCCGGCGGTCCCTCGACCCGCGCCCTGATCGATGCCTATGACAAGGCGCGCGAGAGCGGTTCCTCGAAGAAGGTCGGCCCCTTCGCCGTGCCCAAGGGCATGTCCTCGACCGCTTCGGCGACGCTGGCGACCTGGTTCAAGATCAAGGGCGTCAACTATTCGATCTCCTCGGCCTGCGCGACCTCGAACCACTGCATCGGCAATGCCTATGAGCTGATCCAGTGGGGCAAGCAGGACGTCATCTTCGCCGGCGGCTGCGAGGAACTGGACTGGACGCTCTCCGTCCTGTTCGACGCCATGGGCGCGATGTCCTCGGACTTCAACGGCACCCCGGCCCGCGCCTCGCGCGCCTATGATTTGGCCCGCGACGGCTTCGTCATCGCCGGCGGCGCCGGTGTCGTCGTGCTCGAGGAGCTGGAGCACGCCAAGGCGCGCGGCGCCAAGATCTATGGCGAGATCGTCGGCTATGGCGCGACCTCTGATGGCTACGACATGGTCGCTCCGTCGGGCGAGGGCGCGGTGCGCTGCATGAAGATGGCGCTCGAGGGCGTGAAGTCCAAGGTGGATTACATCAACCCGCACGGCACCTCGACCCCGGTCGGCGACGCCAAGGAAATCGAGGCGATCCGCGAGGTCTTCGGCGCCGGCGACAAGTCGCCGCCGATCTCGGCGACGAAGTCGCTGACCGGCCATTCGCTCGGAGCCACCGGCGTGCAGGAGGCGATCTACTCGCTCTTGATGCTCAACAACGACTTCATTTGCGAAAGCGCCCATATCGACGAGCTCGACCCGGCTTTCGCCGACATGCCGATCGTGCGCAAGCGCATCGACAATGCCGGCCTGGGCACCGTGCTCTCGAACTCCTTCGGTTTCGGCGGCACCAACGCCACCATCGTGATGAAGCGCCTGGAGGTCTGAGAGCGCCATGCTCTTCATGGTGATCGAGCATTTCGATCAGGCCCGCGTGAAGGATGTCTACGCCCGCTTCCAGCATAGCGGGCGGATGGCTCCGGCCGGCGTGCGCTATGTCGAGAGCTGGGTCTCGGCCGATCTCGGCCGCTGCTTCCAGATCATGGAATGCGACGATGTCGCGCTGCTGCAGGAATGGGTCCTGCAATGGAACGATCTCGTGCGTTTCGAGATCGTGCCGGTTTCCACCTCGAAGGCGGCGGCTGCCGCGATCACCAAGACCGACTAGACGTCTGCGGGCCGTCAATGGCCCGGCAATGCTGCTATGCCGTTCAGAGTTCGACCGACCCGACCAGCCGACTTCCCTCCATGCCCCCGCCTTCGGACCCGTTCCTGAAGCCCCTTCCGAGTTTGCCATGCTCCCGCTGATGCACAACAAGCGCGGCCTCATCATGGGCGTCGCCAATCAGAATTCGATTGCCTGGGGCATTGCCCGCACCCTTCACGCCCATGGCGCCGAGATCGCCTTCACCTATCAGGGCGATGCGCTCGGCAAGCGCGTCCGGCCGCTGGCGGAGAGCATCGGCTCGAAGCTGGTCGTGCCCTGCGATGTCGAGGACGCCGCTTCGGTCGACGCCACCTTCGCCACGCTCGACGAGGCCTGGGGCGGCGATCCCGAGCGCAACACGCTCGACTTCATCGTCCACGCGATCGGCTTCTCCGACAAGAACGAGTTGAAGGGGCTCTATGCCGACACCAGCCGCGAGAATTTCTCGCGGACGATGGTGATCTCATGTTTCTCCTTCACGGAAATCGCCCGGCGCGCGGCGGAGCGCATGCCCAGGGGCGGCAGCATGATCACGCTGACCTATGGCGGTTCGACCCGGATCATGCCGAACTACAACGTCATGGGCGTCGCCAAGGCGGCGCTGGAGGCGAGCGTACGCTATCTCGCCGGCGACTACGGCCCGCGCGGCATCCGCGTCAACGCCCTCTCGCCTGGGCCGGTGCGGACGCTGGCCGGCGCCGGCATCTCCGATGCGCGCGCCATGCTGTCCTGGCAGCGTGCCAATTCGCCCCTGCGCAAGTCGGTTTCGCTTGAAGAGATCGGCGGCTCGGCGCTCTATTATCTCTCGGATCTCTCCGGAGGTGTCACCGGCGATATCCATCATGTCGATGCCGGCTATCACATCACCTCGATGCCGGCGCTGGATTCGCTGCGCGCGGCCGATAGCGGCAACGGCGACTAGCCGGAACTCCATGGCCGGGGCGCGGTTTTCCCTCGAGCGAAAGGAGGATGCGCGATGGTCATGGTCAAGTACGAGGTGGTCGAGCATGATGGCGGCTGGGCCTACAAGGTCGGCGGCGCGCTGTCGGAGACCTTTCCGACGCATGATGCGGCGCTGAAGGCGGCAAACCGGGCCGCTGCCCGGCAGACGGTCGCCGGAAACACCGACGGGATCGTCTATCAGGATCAGAACGGCCGCTGGCACGAGGAGCTGGCGGACGGCCATGACCGGCCCGCAACCAGGGTCGTCGACGGCGGCTGAGGGGCCGTTCGTTCCCAGGAGAGCAACAGGGCCGTTGAGCGGCCCTTTCGCTTTGCCTGGCGGCAGGCCTCAGCGCGCGGTGAAGAAGGTCAGCAGCACCTTGTTCTTCTCGCCGAGCAGGCAGAGGAAGCGGCGCGGCTTGTCCGAACGGTCGGTCCTCAGATAGGCCTCGGCCATGACGATGCGCGTGACCGGGATGTTTTCGATCTTCGATTCGGACACCGCGACCGTGGCGGCGTCCTCGTCGATATAGATGTCCTTGATCTCCGGCTCCTTGGCGTGGAGCGCCTGCAGCGCGGCGCTCTTGCAGGTCGCGATCTCCGGCGTTGCCGGCTTCTCGCCCTTCGGCGGGATTTCCTGGGCGATGGCGGTCGTGGCGAGGGTTGCGGAGATCAGGGCAGGGGCGAGGAAGCGAAGCATGCGAGGAGCACTCAGGTTGATCGGTGAGTGCTGAACGCTTCAGCGCGCCGCTGGTTCAAAGAGCGGTGTCATCCCGTGCGCGCTGCGGCACGGAGTGCTGCTGCGCAGACACGGGACCGTGTGCAGAATAAGGTGCCATCTCGCCCTCGACGCGAGGCTCCGGATGACCGCCCGCATCTACGCAGTCCACATCCTCGCGACGCGCCAGGACGGCCCGCTTTATGTCGGCATCACCAACGACCTCGAACGCAGGATCGCGGAGCACAAAGCCCATGCGATCAAGGGCCACGCGGCCAAATACAACATAGACCGGCTCGTCTACGTCGAGACCTTCGACGATCCCAATCAAGCTATCGAGCGCGAGAAGGTTATGAAGACGTGGAGCCGTGCTTGGAAGGTCACGCTGATCGAAAAGGAAAACCCGGCGTGGTCTGACCTCGCCGGGTGATCGGAGCTTTTATCGGTGGGCGGTCCCGTGTCTGCGCAGCGGCATTGCATGCCGCAGCGCGCACGGGATGACGCGCTTCAGGAGCGAGCGACTAAAGGCCCAGCTTCTTCTTGCGCTGTCCCAGCGTGCGCAGGCGCAGCGCGTTGAGCTTGATGAAGCCCGCCGCGTCACGATGGTCGTAGGCGACCGCGCCCTCCTCGAAGGTGACGAGGTCCTGGTCGTAGAGCGAGTAATCGCTCGACCGGCCGATGACGTGGACGCCGCCCTTGTAGAGCTTGAGGCGCACGTCGCCGGTGACGAATTCCTGGCTCTTGTCGATCAGCGCCTGCAGCATCTCGCGCTCCGGCGAGAACCAGAAGCCGTTATAGATCAGCTCGGCATATTGCGGCATGATCTGGTCCTTGAGATGCGCCGCGCCGCGGTCGAGCGTGATCGACTCGATCGCGCGATGCGCCGCATGCAGGATCGTGCCGCCGGGCGTCTCGTACATGCCGCGCGACTTCATGCCGACGAAGCGGTTCTCGACGAGGTCGAGCCGGCCGATGCCGTTGTCGCGGCCGAGATCGTTGAGCTTGGCCAGCAGCGTCGCGGGCGAGAGCTTCTCGCCGTCGATCGCGACTGCATCGCCCTTCTCGAAGGAGACCGTGATGATCGTGGGCTTGTCGGGCGCGTCTTCCGGCGAGATCGTGCGCGAATAGACGTAGTCGGGCACCTCGACCGCCGGATCCTCCAGCACGCGGCCTTCGGAGGAGGCGTGCAACAGGTTGGCGTCGACCGAGAACGGCGCCTCGCCACGCTTGTTCTTGGCGATCGGGATCTGGTGCTGCTCGGCGAAGGCGATCAGCTGCTCGCGCGAACGCAGGTCCCATTCGCGCCAGGGCGCGATCACCACGACGTCGGGCTTCAGCGCATAGGCGGTCAGCTCGAAGCGGACCTGGTCGTTGCCCTTGCCGGTCGCGCCATGGGAGACGGCGTCGGCGCCGGTCGCCTCGGCGATCTCGATCAGCTTCTTGGCGATCAGCGGCCGCGCGATCGAGGTCCCCAGCAGGTAGACCCCCTCATAAGCGGCATTCGCGCGGAACATCGGGAAGACGTAGTCGCGCACGAATTCCTCGCGCAGGTCCTCGATATAGATGTTCTCCGGCTTGATGCCGAGCAGCAGCGCCTTGTCGCGCGCCGGCCCGAGCTCCTCGCCCTGGCCGAGATCGGCGGTGAAGGTCACGACCTCGCATCGATAGGTGGTCTGCAGCCATTTGAGGATGATCGAGGTGTCGAGACCGCCGGAATAGGCGAGGACGACCTTTTTCACGCTGCTGTCAGCCATCTGTTCATTTTCCTGTTAGAGCATTTTCAAGCGAAGTGGATGCCGGTTCGCACGAAGAAAATGCGACAAAACAACGACCTAGAGCATCTCCGCGGTCCTCGGAGCGCGAAGATGCGTCAACAGCCCCCATGGGCCGCGTTTCGGACGCAATGGCGCACTATCCCAGCGCTCGGGGCGAAGCAATCGGAACCTTCTGATCGATCCCGCGTCGTCCGCTGATGGATGGGCGCCGGAGCGCGCGTCGTCCTTCCCTTCCACAGGCGCCCATTCGTGGCGCTTGCGGTCGCGTTACGAAGGGCGCAGGCTCGATCGGGCGCGACACGACATGACGACCTGTTCGGAGGCTGAATGCCGAATCGTCCCGTTCTGGACTTCTGGTATGAGTTCGCGTCGCCCTATTCCTGCCTGAGTGCCCTGAGGATCGAGAAGCTGGCCGATGAAGCCGGCGTCGCGTTGCGCTGGCGGCCCTTCCTGCTCGGGCCGATCTTCGCGGCGCAGGGCTGGAACACCTCGCCCTTCGCGCTCTACCCCAGCAAGGGCCGCTATATGTGGCGCGATACCGCGCGGCGGGGGCGGCGGCAGGGCGTCGCCATCGTCAAGCCCGAGAATTTTCCCCAGAATTCCCTGACGGCGGCGCGGCTGGCGCTCGCCGGCCGCGATGGCGGCTGGACGCCGGCCTTCTCGAAGGCGCTGTTCCAGGCGCATTTCTGCGAAGGCCGCAACATGGCGGAGGAAGCGGTGCTGAGCGCGGCGTTGAAAGAGGCGGGCAGCGATCCCAATGTCGCGATCCCGCTCTCGCGCAGCGAGGAGGTCAAGGGCCGCCTGCGCGCCGAGATCGAATATGCCAAGTCGATCGGCATCTTCGGCGCGCCCTTCTTCGTCGCCGGCGATGGCGAACTGTTCTGGGGCGACGACCGCCTCGAGGAAGCTCTCGAATGGGCGACGGAAGGGCGTTGAGGCGATGAGCGTGAACCGGCGCCACATGCTGATGGCAGGCGCCGGTCTGTGCCTGGGCTCGGCGGCGCGGGCGCGCCCCGCCTTGCCCGGTGAGGCTCCGGCTTATGATGCGCGCGAGCTGACGGCCGTACCCAATGCCGCCGCGATCGGCCGGCGCTACTGGTCGCCCGGTCTCAACGAGGGCTATGTGCCGCAGGGACTCACCGTCTTCGGCGACGAGATCCTGATCGCTGCCTATCGCAGCACCGAACGCGACCAGGACAACGGCCCGGCGCGGCTGTTCCGGCTCTCGCGCGGGGACGGGCGCCTGCTCGGCAGCTTCGCGCTGCCGGCGACCTATGGCCATCCCGGTGGGCTCGCAACGGCGCGGGATACGCTGTTCGTCGCCAATTCCGGCCGGCTGCTTGCGCTTGATTTCAAGGAATCCTGCCGCAACGGCGAATGTGTGCCGCTCAAGGAAGTGCGTGTCGACAAGACGATGGGGCCGTCCTTCCTGAGCGCGTCAGGGGACGCGCTCTGGTTCGGGCCGTACCGCCGCGAAGGCGCACCGAACCTGCACGCGGTTCCCATCGATCGCGTCCTTGCCGGCGGCGAGACGCCGATCGGTCTTGCCGATAGCCGGGCCATCCTGCCGCTGCCGCTTCTTTCGCAGGGCGCGACCTTCGACAAGGCGGGCAAGGTCTGGATTTCGCAGAGCTCCGGCAATCGGCCGGCCTTCCTGTCGCAACTCGACCCCGCCACGGGCACCGTGCTTGCGCGCTACCCCGCTCCCGGCGGGATCGAGGATCTCGGGCTTGCGCCCGACGGCAGGCTCTGGGCGGTCGGCGAGGCCGGCACGCAGCGCTGGAATCGCTGGAGCACCTTCTATCCGCTGGTCTTCGAGATCGATCCGGGGAAGCTCGTCGCCTGAGCTCTAATGTGAGCCCGGCGCCTGCGGCGGCCTTGCCCAGGGTCCGCGCGCCGCGGTTTCCTCGACCATGGTCGGCAGGTCCTGCCGCTCGCCGATCTTCGGCGGGTGCGGCGGCATCGCCGGCATGCGCCCACCGGCCGTCTCGACCAGCGCCTGCACGCGCTTGGTGACGGAAGGGTGGGTTGAGAACAGGTCGGCGAAATCGTCCGGGTCGTTCTCGAAGCACATGTCCATCACGCCCGACGGCACGCCCTCGATATCGGCCCGGCCGGAGATCTTGAGAAGGGCGGAGATCATCGCATCCGGGTTCTTGGTCAGTTCGACCGCCCCCGCATCGGCGAGGTACTCGCGCGAGCGCGACAGCGACAGCCGGATCAGCACCGCCAGGAACCAGGAGATCGCGATCACCGCGATGCCGATGATGATGGCAAGGCCGTTGCCCTTCTTCGCATCGTCCGATGAGACCCTGACCCGGCCGCGACCAAAGCCGCGGAAGACGAGCTCCCCGACGAAGGAGACGATGCCGGCGATCACCACCGCGATCACCATCAGCCGGACGTCACCGTTGCGGATATGGGTCAGTTCATGCGCCAGCACCGCCTCGACCTCGGCGTCGTTGAGCTGGGCGAGCAGCCCGGTCGTGACGCTGACGGTGAACTGCTTGTCGTTGACGCCGCTGGCGAAGGCGTTGAGCGCCTCGCTTTCGACGATGGCAAGCTTCGGCATCGGCAGCCCGCGCGAGATGCAGAGGTTCTCCAGCATCCGGTAGAGCTTGGGATTGTCCTCGCGCGCCAGCCCTTTCGACCCCGTGACCGCGTTGATCATCGCGACATTCATGCGGAAGCCGATGAAAACCCAGAGCATCGCCGCCGCCGTGATGAAGGGGAACCACGAACGGAAGACGCGGCCGGCCTCGCCGAAGGCGGTGCGCCCGCGCGGCACGCCGCCATAGCCGAAGGCGACGAGCAGCAGGCCCCAGGCGGTGAGATAAACCAGCAGGAAAAGCCCGGCGATCAGGAGATTGGACCTGATCCGGTTGTTGCGCTGGTGGGTATAGAGCCCGAAGGCCTCGGCCATCGCAGCCGCTCCCGCTGCCGTGAATGTCTTGCCGCCGTCAGAACTTCACGCTGGGCGCGACTTCGATCTGGGCGCGGGTTTCCGGACCGACATCGAAGAATTCGCGCTGGGTAAAGCCCATCTGCGGCGCGAACAGCACCGCCGGGAAGGCCTGGATCGCCGCGTTGAACTCGCCGACCGCATTGTTGAAGAAGCGCCGCGCCGCCGCCAGCTTGTCCTCGACATTGCCGAGATCGACCTGCAACTGCTGGAAATTGGCGCTGGCCTTGAGGTCGGGATAGGCCTCGCCCAGCGCAAGCAGCCGGCCGACTGCACCGGAAAGCTGTTGCTCGGCCGCGGCCTTGTCATGCACGCTGCTCGCGCCCTGCGCCGCGTTGCGCGCGGCGATCACCGCATCGAGCGTGGACTTCTCGTGCGTCGCATAGCCCTTCACCGTCTCGACCAGGTTCGGGATCAGGTCGTGGCGCTGTTTCAGCTGGACGTCGATATCGGCGAAGGCCTGGTTCGTGCGCTGCCGCATCGCGACGAGCCCATTATAGGTCATGATCAGATAGACGACGAGGACGACGATCAGCCCCAGAATGGCCCAGCCCATGGCACCCCTCCCAAATCGCGGATGAAATCCGTCCGCAGCCTTGCACGAAGCGTAACGCCGGGGAAGCTACGCGATATCAGGTGGTGCGGGCTCCCTCGAAATAGGGGGGCGGGATGATGTTGGCCAAATCGGTGCCCCGGGCAGGGCTTCGACCTTGCCCTGAAGGCCGGTTTGCATTACATCGCCCCTGTCCGAAGGGCCGTGATCGATCATGCGCCGGGGGCGGTCTGCAAGACCTGCTCCCGTTTCGTGTTTGAAGCAGGTCGTCCGGATACGGATCGAGCCGCTGGTCCTGGCGCCTCCGCCAACCCCGCCTGACGGGGAGGCGGAAACCTCCGAGAGGAGGTGCCGACGGCCGCGATCCGGAAACGCAGCACCAACCACGGCGCCCATGCCGGACACCCGCGGGATACGCGGCCGGCTCCCAGGAGATTACATGTCAGCAGTTGAAAGCTACAGCGCGGGTCGCGAGGATTTCGCCGCCCTGCTCGAGGAATCCTTCGGCAAGAACGATGCCCTCGAAGGCTCCGTCATCAAGGGCAAGGTCGTCGCCATCGAGAAGGATATGGCGATCATCGACGTCGGTCTGAAGACCGAAGGACGCGTCGCGCTCAAGGAATTCACCGGCCCCGGCCGTGAGCAGGAACTGAATGTCGGCGACGAGGTCGAGGTCTATCTGGACCGGATCGAGAACGCCCTCGGCGAAGCCGTCATCTCGCGCGACAAGGCTCGCCGCGAGGAGAGCTGGGTCAAGCTCGAGAAGGCCTTCGAGGCCCGCGAGAAGGTCAGCGGCATGATCTTCAACACCGTCAAGGGCGGCTACACCGTCGATCTCGACGGCGCCGTGGCCTTCCTGCCGCGTTCGCAGGTCGATATCCGTCCGATCCGCGACGTCGGCCCGCTGATGGGCCAGCCGCAGCCCTTCGAGATCCTCAAGATGGATCGCCGCCGCGGCAACATCGTCGTGTCGCGCCGCACCGTCCTCGAAGAGACCCGCGCCGAGGCTCGTTCCGAGCTCGTCGCCTCGCTCGAAGAGGGTCAGGTCATCGACGGCGTCGTCAAGAACATCACCGAATACGGTGCGTTCGTCGATCTCGGCGGCATTGACGGCCTGCTGCACGTCACCGACATGGCGTGGCGCCGCGTGAACCACCCGTCCGAGGTCGTGACCATCGGCCAGACGGTCAAGGTCAAGATCATTAAGATCAACCAGGACACGCATCGCATCTCGCTCGGCATCAAGCAGCTGCTGGCCGATCCGTGGGATGGCATCGCCGAGCGTTACCCGGTCGGCACCCGTCTCAAGGGCCGCGTGACCAACATCACGGATTACGGCGCGTTCGTCGAAGTGGAGCCGGGCATCGAAGGCCTGATCCACGTCTCCGAGATGTCCTGGACCAAGAAGAACGTCCACCCCGGCAAGATCGTCTCGACCTCGCAGGAAGTCGACGTCGCGATCCTCGAGGTCGATCCGGTCAAGCGCCGCATCTCGCTCGGCCTCAAGCAGACCCTGCGCAACCCGTGGGAGCTCTTCGCGGAGCAGCACCCGGCCGGTTCGACGGTCGAGGGCGAGGTCAAGAACAAGACCGAGTTCGGCCTGTTCCTGGGTCTCGAAGGCGATATCGACGGCATGATCCATCTCTCCGATCTCGACTGGAACCGTCCGGGCGAGCAGGTCATCGAGGAATACAAGAAGGGCGACGTCCTGCAGGCGATCGTTCTCGATGTGGACGTCGAGAAGGAGCGTATCTCGCTCGGCCTGAAGCAGCTCGGCGGCGATCCCTTCGTGGATGCCGGCGAGTTCAAGAAGGGCCAGATCGTCACCTGTGAGGTGGTCGAGGTGAAGGAGTCCGGTCTCGACGTGAAGATCGCCGACACCGACATGATGACCTTCATCAAGCGCGCCGAGCTGGCTCGCGATCGCTCCGAGCAGCGCCCCGAGCGCTTCGCGGCCGGCGAGCGCATCGACGCCCGCGTCGTGCTCTTCGACAAGAAGGCCCGCAAGATCCAGGTCTCGGTCAAGGCCCTGGAAATGGCCGAGGAGAAGGAAGCGATGGCCCAGTACGGCTCCGCCGATTCCGGTGCCTCGCTCGGCGACATCCTGGGTGCAGCGCTCAAGAAGGCCACCGACAAGAAGTGAGGTTTCGGCCGCGTGAAGCGGCCGGCCTTTGAATTCGGCCCGCGCGGAGCGATCCGCGCGGGCTTTTGTTTCGAAACCACGCTGTCATTCCGGGTTCTTCGCTGACGCGAAGCCCCGGAATGACAGCGTGCTCACGGCAAAAAGGAGCCCGCCATGACCCCCGCCGCCATCGGCATCGACTTCGGCACCACCAACAGCGTCGTCGCGCTGGCTGGCGCTGACGGATCGGTCATGACGCGCTCCTTCGCCACCAAGCAGGGCGCGGTCGATGCCTATCGCTCGGCGTTGATGTTCTGGCGCGAGGGCCGCCCGCCGCAGACCCGCATCACCCATGTCAGCGGCCCCGATGCGCTCGACATGGCGCTCGGCATGACGACCGAGCATCGCTTCCTGCAATCGCTGAAGACCCATCTTTCCAGCCGCGCCTTCCAGGAGACCCGGCTCTTCGGCAAGCTCTTCCGGCTGGAGGACCTGATCGGCGTCTTCCTGTCGGACCTCTCCGAGGGGCTCGCTGATCGCGAGGCGCTGCCGCTGGTCTCCGGCCGCCCGGTCGTCTTCGCCGGCGAACGGCCGGACGAGGAACTGGCGGTCGGCCGCCTGAAGGCTTCCTACGGCAAGGCCGGGATGGCTCAGGTCGATTTCGCCTATGAGCCGCTCGGCGCCGCCTATTGGTATGCGCGCGACCTGAAGGAGCCGCAGACCATGCTGGTCGCGGATTTCGGCGGCGGCACCAGCGACTTCTCGGTGATGCGCTTCGAGCCCGGCCGCAATGGCAGCCTGGAGGCGATCCCGCTCTCCCATGCCGGCGTCGGCGTCGCCGGCGACACCTTCGACTACCGGATCATCGAACACGCGGTCTCGCCGGCGCTCGGTAAGGGCACGGAATACCGTTCCTTCGACAAGCTGCTGCCTGTCCCGGCGCACTATCACGCTGCCTTCGCGCAATGGCACAAGCTCTCGCTGATGAAGAGCCGGGAGACCATGGCCGAGCTCAACGCCCTGATCCGCGAGGCGGTCGAGCCCGGCAAGCTCGAGGATCTGCTGACGGTGATCGAATACGATCTCGGCTACGAGCTCTACCGCGCCGTCTCCGCCGCCAAGGTCGCGCTCTCCGACAACGAGGCGACCACGCTGAGCTTCAGCCAGGTGGGCGTCACCATCGAGAAGCCGATCCGCCGCACCGATTTCGAGCGCTGGATCGCCGACGATGTCGGCGCCATCGAGGCCGCGCTTGACCGCGCGCTGGCCGAGGCCGGGCTCGGCGGCGACCGCATCGAGGCGGTGTTCATGACCGGCGGCACCTCTTATGTCCCGGCCGTACGCAACCTGTTCGACCGCCGCTTCGGCGCCGGCAAGGTGCATATCGGCGATGCCTTCCGCTCGGTCGCCAGCGGGCTTGCGCTGCTCGCGCTCGACCGGGCGCGCGCCTCGGTCGCGGCCTGACGCAGCGCCTCCCGCCTTGCCCGCCCGGCGCGGCGGGTCTACATCACGGACCCGCAGCCGCCGCGCGCTTTCCGTTCGGCCGGAACCGGTCGAACGAAAAGAATTCGCGCGAAATCAAAAAGCTGAGCATGTTCGGACCGAACATGCTCCGGGAGTAACCGATGTCGTCCGATGCCGATCTGCTTGCAGACCGCCGCAGCCTGCGCCGCAAATTGACGCTCTGGCGCGTGCTCGCCGTGCTCGGCGTGATCGTCGCAGCGGTGGTCGGCGGTTTCGCCTGGAAGGGCGATGGCCCGGCCGGCCTGTCGAGCGCGCATATCGCGCGCATCACCATCTCCGGCTTCATCTCGGGCGATCGCCGCACGCTTGACCTGATCAAGTCGGTCGAGGACAGCAAGGCGGTCTCGGCCGTCGTGCTCCGCGTCGACAGTCCCGGCGGCACCACCTCCGGCTCCGAGGCGGTGCATACGGCCCTGCGCCAGCTCGCGGCGAAGAAGCCGATGGTCGCGGTTGTCGACGGCCTCGCGGCGTCGGGCGGCTATATCGCGGCGATGGGGGCGGACCGCATCGTCGCCCGCCAGACCTCGCTGGTCGGTTCGATCGGCGTGCTCTTCCAGTTCCCCAACGTGTCGAACCTGCTGGATACGGTCGGGGTCAAGGTCGAAACGGTCAAGTCGAGCCCGCTCAAGGCGGCGCCGAACGGCTTCGAGCCGACCTCGCCCGAGGCGCGCGAGGCGCTGCAGCGCGTCGTCAACGACAACTACACCTGGTTCAAGGACATGGTGCGCGATCGCCGCCATCTCGCCGAGGGCGAGGTGGCTTCGGTCTCCGATGGGCGGGTGCATTCCGGCCGCCAGGCGGTGGGGCTGAAGCTCGTCGACCAGATCGGCGGCGAGCCGGAGGCGATTGCCTGGATGGAGCGCGAGAAAAGCGTCGCCAAGGACCTGAAGGTCCGCGACTGGCGCCGCCGCAGCGAATCCTCCTCCTTCGGCCTGTGGAGCCTCGCCGAGGCGATGGCGCGCGGCGCCGGCCTCGATGCGCTCGCCGCGACGATCGCACGCGCGGCGGATCAACCGCTCGGCTTGCGGCTTGACGCGCCCTTGGCGCTCTGGCAGCCTGCCGCTGAAAAGTGATTTTGATACAAATGGTTATGCTCCAGCGATGATTAAATCCGAACTCGTTCAGCGGATCGCCGACCGCAACACCCATCTCTACCAGCGCGATATCGAGAACATTGTCTCGGCCATTCTGGACGAGGTGGTGAAGGCGCTGGCCCGGGGCGACCGGGTCGAATTGCGCGGCTTCGGCGCCTTCTCGCGCAAGGGCCGTTCGGCCCGCATCGGTCGCAATCCCCGCACGGGCGACGCGGTCGAAGTCGAGGAGAAGTTCGTCCCCGTCTTCAAGACGGGCAAGGAGCTGCGGCTGCGCCTCAACGGCAAGGATTGAGCTGAGGCGCCGGTCCCGCGGCCACACGGAGATTGTGATGAAGGCCTTCTTCAAGGCACTGGTGCTGGTTCCCGTCGCGCTGGTGATCGTGCTGTTTTCGGTCGCCAACCGCGGCACCGTGCGCGTCTCGCTCGATCCCTTCAGTCGCGACTTACCCATGTTCTCGATCGAGCTGCCGCTCTTCGCGGTGGTGCTCGCGGCGATCGCCGTCGGCGTCCTCGTCGGCGGCCTGGCCTCCTGGGTCGCGCAGGGCAAGCACCGCAAGGCGGCGCGCCGCAACCGCCGCGAGGCGGAAGCGCTGCGCTCCGAAACCCAGGCGCTGCGCTCGGCGGTGCCCGACTCCGCGCTGCCGGCACTGACCAACGGACGGAATTGATGCGACTTTTCGACGGGACCGAGATCGATGCGGCCCTGAGCTATCCCGGCCTGATCGACCTTCTCGACGACGCCTTCCGCAGCGAGGTCATCGCGCCCAAGCGCGGCCAATACGCGATCGAGCGGCCCGGTGAGACCGATGCGATCCTGCTGACCATGCCGGCCTGGAGCGGGCCGGATGTCGCCAATCCCTATATCGGCACCAAGATCGTCTCGGTCTTCTTCGGCAACGGCAAGCGCAACCTGCCGGGCGTCATGGGCGCCTATCTGCTGATGGACGGCGCGACCGGCCAGCCGCTCGCGGTGATGGACGGCAACCGCCTGACGACCTGGCGCACGGCGGCCGCTTCTGCGCTGGCCTCGCGCTACATGTCCAACCCAGAGGCCAGCCGTATGCTGATGGTCGGGGCCGGCGCGCTCGCGCCCTTCATCATCAAGGCGCATCGCTCCGTCCGGCCGCTGACGGAGATCGCGATCTGGGCGCGGCGGCCGGAAGCCGCCGAGGCAACGGTTGCCGAACTGGCGAAGGAGGGCATCGAGGCCCGCGCCACCACCGATCTCGAAGGCGAGGCCCGCACGGCCGACATCATTTCCTGCGCGACCAACGCGACCGAGCCCTTGATCCAGGGCCATTGGCTGAAGCGCGAAGCCCATCTCGACCTGATCGGCGGCTTCACCATGCAGATGCGCGAGGCCGATGCCGATGCGCTGCACCGGGCCCGCGTCATCGTCGATTCCAGCAAGGCGATCGACGAGGGCGGCGATGTCGCCGTCGCCATCGCCGAGGGCAGCTACAGCGCCGACAAGGTTGCGGGCACGCTCGCCGATCTCTGCCATGGCCGGATCGCCGGCCCGGTCGAGGGCGGCGGCATCACCCTGTTCAAGTCCGTCGGCGTCGCGCTAGAGGATCTGGCCGCGGCCGTCGCGGTCTGGGAAAGCCGCGCCGCAGGCTGAACCGGTTGCGTCATTGCGAGCGCAGCGAAGCAATCCAGAGGCGGCAGAGCTCTACGTCTCCCTGGATTGCTTCGCTGCGCTCGCAATGACGATTTGGTCAGGTCGTCATTGCTTGAGCGTCAGGCGATGCGCGCTCCGCCGATGGCTCCGAGCAGCCACAGGATCAGGACGATCACGAGGACGAGGCCGAGCACGCCGCCGAGCCCTGCCGTTCCATAGCTGCGATGGCCGTAATAGCCGCCGCCGCCGAGAAGCAGGATGAGCAGCACGATGATGAGAACGGTGGACATGGCGAACTCCCGTAAAGCAGTGCCCGTTTCGGGCGAGGTCTAGCGGGAAACGCCGGCCGCGAAGCCTCGGTTCCGCCCGGGCGGCTCCGGATCATTCCACCTTGGTGCGGATGACGGCTGGCGGTGCTCCGCGGCGCCGTCGCGCAAGGCGCCATTCGCCGCGCCGCATGTCCGGCCATGGCGCTTGACCGCGATGGCGGGTCGCGGTGATTCTCCGGGATATGCGCACCATCGCCCGAATCGCAGCTCTCCTCGTTCCGCTCGCCTTGCTGCCGGTTGCAGCACTCGCCCAGTCGACGGCGGATCAGGAGGCGAAGAACCGCGCCGCCAACATTGCCGCCTGGCCCGATGCCGCCCGCACGCTCTTCGGCCAGAAGACCGCGCCGGCGAGCATGCAGGCGCGGGCCATCGGCTCCTATGCGCGCGGCTGCCTCGCCGGCGCCGAAGCCCTGCCGGTCGATGGGCCGAGTTGGCAGGTCATGCGGCTCAACCGCAATCGCAACTGGGGCCATCCCGCCCTGATCGACTATCTGGAAAAGCTGGCGCGCGACGTGCCGCGCATCACCGGCTGGGCCGGGCTGCTCGTCGGCGACATGTCGCAGCCGCGCGGCGGGCCGATGTTGACCGGCCATGCCTCGCACCAGATCGGGCTCGATGCCGATGTCTGGCTGACGCCGATGCCGCGGGGCCGGCTCGACCGCGAGCAGCGCGAGAACATGTCGGCGGTCAACATGGCCCGCTCCGACTGGCGCGATGTCGATCCCCGCCATTGGACCCCGGCCCATACGAGGCTGATCCGCACGGTCGCGGCCGAGCCGAAGGTCGAGCGCATCTTCGTCAACCCGGCGCTCAAGGTCGCGCTCTGCCGCGAGGCCGGCGCCGACAAGAGCTGGCTGGGCAAGGTGCGCCCGATCTGGGGCCACAACTACCATTTCCATATCCGGCTGGCCTGCCCGGCCGGCATGGCGAGCTGTCAGGGCCAGGAACCTCCGAACTTCGGTGATGGCTGCGGCGCCGAGCTCAGCGGCTGGATCGAGCGCCAGCACAAGGCCATCTTCAACCCGCCGAAGCCCAGGCCGGGACCGAAACCCAAGCCGAAGCCGCCGATGTCGCTCGATGCCCTGCCGCCGGAATGCCGGCAGGTGCTGGTCTCGCGCTGAGCGGGTTGGGTCGATCTTCTTGGTTCCAAACCAAGCCGTCATCCCGGGCTTGACCCGGGATCCATCGGAGGGCTCCGGAGCTCCGGAATGACGAACAGGTTGCCGTTTGCGCTTCTCAGCGCCGCGGCGGCACCCGCCCGGAGCTGTAGGCGAAGGGGTCGTGCTGCGGCGTGATCATCGGCTGGGCCTGGTCCTCGCCTTCCATATCGACGACGCCCGTCCCACCCTCGTCGCCGAGAACGGCTTCCTCGGTCGGCGGCACGGCCCCCGGCAGCGTCAGCGGCCCGCGGTTCTCGCTGGGCAGCGGCTGCGGCTGGAAGTGTCCCTGCCGCTGGCGCGCGTCGTACTGCTCCAGGAAGCGCTGCTGCGCATCGAGGCCCTGGGCCTGGCCTCGGCCATTGTTCGCGACCGGGTAGCCGCCCTGCATCGCGCCGGGTGGCCGCAAGCCGTCGCTGGGCTGCCGGAGCAGCCTGCCATCCGCGACCATGGTGCCGGCCGCCGGCGCCATGTCACGCGGCTGCGACTGGGACGAGGCGTAGGGCCGCGCCGGGTCCGGCGGCTGCAGATTGTAGTTCGGCGTGTATTTGATCACCGGCTTGCAGATGTGCCGGCCTTTCGAGTGCCGGGCCAGGTCGATATGGAAATGGTCGTAATGCAGCGGGTCGGCGCCGGGGCCGAGCACCGTCGAGAAATGCTGGCAGGCACCGACGAAGACCTCGCGCAGGAAATTCTGCTCCTCGGGGGAGCCGCGCCAGCCATCCTTCACCGTGATCACGCGGTTGTCGTTGAGCCGGAAGGAGAAGACGTCGACGGCATTGCCGAAGGCATGCTCCGAGGTGCGCGTTGTCCTGGTGCCGTTGTTCATCGCCCGGCAGGAATAGGAGCCGGCCCGCAATTCGATCACCTGCGCGCCGAGCACGTTCATCGCCGCCGGCTGCACCACCTCCGCCAGCCATTTGTCGGTGGTCGCGACGACCGGGCAGGAGAGGGTGGCCGAGCTGGTCAGGCCGATGCCGCCATTCGAGAAGGCCGAGACCTTCAGCGGCTGCTGCATGCCGCAGGTTCCCGGCCCGTCGATCGCCTTGCCGCGCAGGCTGACATAGGACGAGATCTGCACCTGCCGGGAGGCCATGCAGGCGGCTTCCGCCTGGTCGCGCCAGGCGGCGCGCTGCGGCTTCTGGAATTTGCCGCATCCTGCCAGGCCGGCTGCGCCGGCGATGCCGAGTGCGATGAGGGCGAGATGAGCGCGTCGCATGACCATTCAAATGCGAACCGCTTGGTGAACGGTTTCTCAACCGACTGCGCTCCGGCCGCCACAGGCGGATTAACTTTGGCGCCGTGGTGAATCGCGCCTTAATGCGCCGTTCCCGGCCTTAACCAGGGCGGATTTCGCCGTCTCGAACCATCTCCCAGATGTCGCCAAGATCAGGCCATGGGGCCCGAGGTCGAACCGTGGCGAAGCTGTGGCGCCGCGTTGGAGCAGACTCGCGACGAAATTTCGCAGTCAGGAGTATCCCCAAATCTAATCAATGGTTTAACCCCTGATTAAGGATGTTGTACCCTCCGTCCCGGCCCTGCCACGATGCTGCCCCCTTGCGGCCTTCGTCAGTTCTGATAGCCTCCACGACAGGTCAATGACACAGGAGGGTGTGATGAGTGTCACGCTACGTCTCGACCGATTGATCATGGGTGCGGCCTTCGTTTTCATGATGGCGATCGTTCTGGGAGCGTTCTGACAACGGGTCAGTCTCGAAGTCGCTAGGACCACAAGAGCAATGACAACAACGCCGCCGGGAAGAAGTCCCGGCGGCGTTTCTGTTTGGGCTCACGCCTCGGGCTGGAGCGCTCAGCTCTCCGGGCAGGCTGTTTCCGTCAGTTGCCAGGACATCATGTTGACCACCCGCCCGCAGGTCGCGACGCGGCGCCCCTGCGTGGTCCTGATGCAGGACATCGAACCTTCCGCGATCTTGCGGCCGTCGTTCCAGCAGAAACAGAGCGGCTCCGGCGCCCCTGCGAGGCGCGGCTTGTCCAGCGCGACGGCCGGCTCGCCGGCGGCTGCCGCTTCGCTGAACAGGAACAGCACGGCGAGCGCGAGCATGCAGCTCAGCACGCGATGTCGGTGAGGCCTCGGTCCGGATCCGGTCATGGCTCTCTCCCTGCGCCTCGCATGGCGAGACGGCTCAGGAGTTTACCATACCGGTCCGATCGCAACGAATAATTATGTACCGATTTGAAATAATAAGCCATTTCAACATGTTAGCCGGATGGGGCCTTGCGCGGGATGCGGGCTCTCTCCATATTGGTCGGCGGTGGGCCCATTTGGGGCCCCGGGAGGAACAATGTCTCTGATTTCGCTCGCCCGTCGTGGACGTGCCGTCGCCCTGGTCGCCGGGGCCTTGTTGCTCGTGCCGCTCGTTGCCGAAGCCCGTCCGGGCGGTGGCCGCAGCTCGGGCAGCCGTGGGTCGTTCACCAATAGCGCGCCGCCGTCGACCAATACGACGCCGGGCGGCGCCCAGACTTTCCAGCGCTCGGCCCCGTCCTCGCCGGCTTCGCCGTCGATGGCTGGCCCCTCGGCCGCCGGTGCGGCTGCCCAGGCGGCCCGCCCGTCCTTCGCGCGCAACATGATGATGGGCATCGGCGCCGGCCTGCTTGGCGCCGGCCTGTTCGGCATGCTGTCGGGCTCGGGCTTCTTCGGTGGCTTGGCCTCGCTCGCGGGCATGCTCGGCTTCCTGCTGCAGATCGGCCTGATCGCCGGCATCATCATGCTCGCGATCCGCTTCTTCCGCCGTCGTTCCGAGCCGCAGCTCGCCGGCGCGGGCGCGCCCTATGCCCGTCAGGGCCATGGCGCTCCGCAGTCGCAGCCTGCCATGGCTCGCATGGGCGGTTTCGGTGGCGGCGCTGCCGCCGCGCAGCCGCAGCCGATCGAGCTTTCGGGTGAGGATTTCAACGCCTTCGAGCGCCTGCTCGGCGAGGTCAACACCGCCTATTCCAACGAGGACGAGGCCGGCCTGCGTCAGCGGACGACACCCGAGATGTTCGGCTATTTCGACGAGGATCTCAGCGATAACGCCCGCCGCGGCGTGGTCGACCGCGTCTCCGACGTCAAGCTGCTGCAGGGCGACCTGTCGCAGGCCTGGCACGAGGGTGATGCCGATTATGCGACGGTGGCGATGCGCTTCAGCCTGATCAACGCGCTCTATGACCGCAAGTCCGGCAATGTCGTCGAGGGCAGTGCCACGCAGACCCAGGAGGTCAGCGAATACTGGACCTTCCTGCGCGAGCGCGGCGCCACCTGGAAGCTCTCGGGCATCCAGCAGGCGGCCTGAGCGCCGATCCCTTGAGAGAACAGGAACGGCCGGGGCGACCCGGCCGTTTTTCCATGCCCGGCTTTCGGGTGTGCCGCTGGCGAACCCAAGGCTATTGCGGTACTGGCGAAGGCATCTGCTTTCGTCGCAGACCCAGCCCGGAGCCCGCCTTCCATGAGTGATATGCGTCTCGTCGTCGTCGGTGCCGCCGGGCGGATGGGCCGGATGCTGATCCGCGCCATCGATCAGGCCGACGGCTGCAGGCTCGTGGCCGCGATCGAGCGGCCGGGCTCTGTCGCGCTCGGCGAGGATGCCGGGATTCTCGCCGGACTGCCGGCAGCCGGCATCAAGGTGACGAGCGACGCCGCCGCAGCTTTCGCCGCCGCCGACGGCGTGCTCGATTTCACGGCGCCGGATGCGACGGTCGCCTTCGCCGATCTGGCGGCCGAGGCCGGCATCCTGCATGTGGTCGGCACGACCGGGCTTGAGCCCAAGCATCTGGCCGAGCTCGCCGAGGCGGCGAAGCGCACGCCGATCATCCGCTCCGGCAACATGAGCCTCGGCGTCAACCTGCTGGGGGCACTGGTGCGCAAGGTCGCCGCGACGCTCGGGATCGACTGGGACATCGAGATCGTCGAGATGCATCACCGCATGAAGGTCGATGCCCCCTCCGGCACGGCCGTCCTGCTTGGCGAGGCGGCGGCGGAAGGGCGCGCGGTCGATCTCGCTCAGCAGCGCGTCGCCGGCCGCGATGGCATCACCGGCGCGCGCCAGGCTGGCACGATCGGCTTCGCTGCCCTGCGTGGCGGCACGGTCGTCGGCGATCACAAGGTGATCTTCGCCGGCGCGGGCGAGCGGCTCGAACTCGCCCATGTTGCGGAGGACCGCAGCCTCTTCGCGCAGGGCGCGGTCAAGGCCGCGCTCTGGGGCAGGGGGCGTGAAGCGCGGCTCTACTCCATGGCCGACGTGCTCGGCCTCGACGCGCTCTGACGATGACGCGCGTCACCGTCGCACCGGGCGTCGTCCACTGGCCGGGTAGGCTGGCGCCGGAGGAGCAGGCCGCCCTGGTGGCGGAGCTGCGTGCCGTGGCGCGGAAGGCGCCGTTCTTCCAGCCGCGCATGCCGAAGACCGGTACGCCCTTCTCGGTCCGCATGACCAATTGCGGCTCGCTCGGCTGGGTCTCGGACGAGCGTGGCTATCGCTACCAGCCGGAGCACCCCGACACGGGCGAGCCCTGGCCGTTGATGCCGGCGCCGCTTCTCGATCTCTGGCGCGAACTGGCCGGCTATCCGCATCCACCCGAGGCTTGTCTCGTCAATTTCTACGCTGCCGGTGCCAAGATGGGGCTGCATCAGGACCGCGACGAGCAGGATTTCGACGCTCCGGTCCTATCGGTCTCGCTCGGCGATGCCGCGCTCTTCCGCATCGGCGGCACGACGCGCGGCGGCAAGACCACCTCGCTCAAGCTGGCGTCGGGCGATGTCCTGATCTTCGGAGGCGAGGCGCGGCTCGCCTATCACGGCATCGACCGCATCCTGACGGGGTCCTCGACGCTGCTGCCCGAGGGCGGGCGGATCAACCTGACGCTGCGGCGGGTGACGAAGCCGAAATAGACGCCGCTTTCACCAGGCACGCCCCTTGTCATTCCGGGGCGCGCCGCAGGCGCGAACCCGGAACCCACGACTGGGTGAAACTTTCAGGCTCGATATGTGAAGGGCTCGCCCGGTCGTGGGTTCCGGGTTCTTCGCTGCGCGAAGCCCCGGAATGACAGAGGTGGAGCGCGCCGCCTAATCGGTCGATTTGCCGGGCAGGCTGGGGAACGACCAGCCGAACAGCAGCGAGCCTGCCCGCAGGCCGAAGCAGGCTGCAAGCCCGCCGAGCATCACGACCGGGCCGGACAGGTCGAGGCCGGCGAGCAGTGCCGTGGTGCCGGCGCCGGCGGTTGCGGCGGTGACGTAGAAGTCGCGGCTCCACAGCACCATCGGCCGGTCGCCGGCGAGGATGTCGCGCAGGAGGCCGCCAAAGGTCGCGGTCATCGCGCCGAGCGCGACCGCCGAAAGCACTGGCGTTGCAGCGTCGAGGGCCTTGAGCGTGCCGATCACGGCGAAGAGCGAGAGGCCGGCAGCGTCGGCCCAGATCAGCAGCTTGCGGCCGGCCCAGCCTTCGAGGACGCCGGGCCTCGCATAGGCGAGGGCCCACGCGCTCAGCGCGACCACGGTGCAGATGATGACATCGCCGGGGTCGCGTACCCAGAAGATCCCACGCCCGAGCAGGACGTCGCGCAAGGTCCCGCCGCCGACGCCGGTGACGGTCGCCAGCAGGATGAAGCCGAACGGGTCCATGCCCTTGCGGGTCGCAACGATGGCGCCGGTCAGCGCGAAGATGGCGACGCCGGCGACCTCGAACACGGGGTCAGTGCTGGGTCGGTTCGCCGGCGGGCGCTTCCGGGGCCTTGGGGGCTCCGGCGGAGACGCCGACCAGCGCCGGGCGCAGGACACGTTCGCCGATCTTGTAGCCGGTCTGCACGACCTTCGAGACCAGCCCCTTGGCGATCTCGGCGTCGGGCGCCTCGAACATGGCCTGGTGCAGGTTGGGATCGAACTTCTCGCCCTGCGGATCGATACGGCGCACGCCGTGACGCTCCAGCGTTTTGACGAGCTCGCGCTCGGTCAATTCGACGCCTTCATGCAGCGCCTTCACGGCAGCATCGGCCGCCTTCAGGGCATCGGCGGGCAGGCTTTCCAGCGCCCGGCGGAGATTGTCGGAGGAACCGAGCATGTCGCGGGCGAAGCTGGTCACGGCATAGGTTTTCGCATCGGCGATCTCGCGCTCGGTGCGTCGCCGCAGGTTCTCCATCTCGGCGAGCGTGCGCAGCAGCTTGTCCTTGAGATCGTCGCGTTCGGCCTGGAGCTTGGCGAGCTGCGCGTCGAGGCCTGCCTCGGCGGTGGCCGCCTGCTCGGGCGCGTCCGCGCCGGCTTCGAGGTTGGGGTCTTCCGTCGCAGGGTTCTGCGTCATTTTATCGTCACGTCCCTTTCTCAGCATTTTCGAGCGAAGTGGATGCCGGTTCGCGTGAAGAACCGAAGGTCCGCGTCAGCGAAAATGCGGCAAATAAAGACTTGGCTGCGCCGCCCCTTGCGGGGCCGCAGCCGCGTTCGTGCCGGATATCGGCCTTATGGTCGTTTAAATCAAGCGCGGGCCGGCACTTTCGCCTTGGCCGGGGCCGGCTTCTCCGCCTCGAACTTGAAGACGTCGATGAGGGCCTTGCGGATCGTCAGCTGCCGGCCGGTCGAGACGATCTTCGCATGGGTCAGGTCGGTGACGTAGAACACGTCGACCGCCTTCTCGCCGAAGGTCGCGATATGGGCCGAGGCGATGTTGAGGTTGAGCTTTCCGATCGCGGTGGTGAGATCGTAGAGCAGGCCCGGCCGGTCGAGGCCGGAGACCTCCAGCACGGTGTGGCGCGCCGACAGCACGTTGTCGATCACGACCTCGGGCTCGACCTGGAAGGTCTGGCCGCGCGGCGGCGGGGCGCGGCGCTGCGCGACGAGGTCGGCGATCTTGATCTCGCCCTTCAGCGCCCGTTCGATCGCGGCGGCGATGCGTTCGGCCCGGCGCAATTCATCGTCGTCGCGATCGAAGGCGCGCGAGACCGAGATGGTGTCGAGCACCAGCCCGTCGCTGGTCGTGAAGATCTGCGCGTCGACGATATTGCCGCCGGCCGCGGCGCAGGCGCCGGTGACGATGGCGAGCAGGCGCGGGTGGTCGGGCGCGAGCACGGTCAGTTCGGTCACGCCGCGGAACTGGTCGGTCTCGACGATGGTCGCGGTGGTCCGCCCGGCAGCTTCCGCCTCGCGCAGGAAGCGCGCATGCTTCTCCTGCTGCTCCGGATCGACCTTGATCCAATAGGCGGGGTAGTGCCGCGCGACATAGGCATCGCGCTCCTCGGTGTTCCAGTCGGACAGGCGCCGGCGCAATTCGTCCTGCTTCATGGCGACGCGCGCCTTGCGCTCGACTGCCGAATGCCCGCCGGTGAGCACGAGCTCGGTCTCGTAGTAGAGCGTGCGCAGCAATTGCCCTTTCCAGCCGTTCCAGACGCCGGGCCCGACCGCCTTGATATCGGCGACGGTGAGGATCAGCAGGAGCTTCAACCGCTCCAGCGTCTGCACGGTCGCGGCGAAGCTCTCGATCGTCTTGGGGTCGCCGAGGTCGCGGCTCTGCGCCACCGTCGACATGTCGAGATGGTGCTCGACCAGCCAGGCGACGGTTTCCGTCTGCGCGCTGGTCAGGCCGAAGCGCGGGCCGAGCTTGCGCGCGATCCGGGCGCCCGCGATCGAGTGGTCTTCCGGCCGCCCCTTGGCGATATCGTGCAGCAGGAGCGCGACATAGAGCGCGCGCCGGTTGGAGATGGCCGGCATGATCTCGTTGGAGAGCGGATGCTCGGCCTCGAGCGCGCCGGCATCGATCTCGGCCAGCACGCCCATGGCCCGGATCAGATGCTCGTCCACCGTATAGTGGTGGTACATGTTGAACTGCATCATCGCGACGATGCGGCCGAAATCCGGGACGAACCGGCCGAGCAAACCGGATTCGTTCATTCGCCGCAGCACCACCTCGGGCGAGCGCCGGCCGGTCACGATCTCCAGGAAGATGCGGTTGGCTTCGGGGTCGTTGCGCAGGCCCGGCGTGACCAGCCTGAGCGACTGCGTCACCAGCCGGCTGGCATCCGGATGGATGGCCAGATCCTCGCGGCTGGCGATGGCGTAGAGCCGTAGCAGGTTGACCGGATCGCGCTCGAAGGCGCTGTCGTCGACGACGTCGAGGCGCTGGTTCGTCAGTTTGAAGTCGGTGTGGCCGAGCGAACGCTCGCGCTTGCGCTTGGCGAAGGTGCCGAGCAGCTTCGACAGGCTCGCGCGCGGCTTCTGCTGGCGCGCCTCCAGCGCGGCGCAGACGATAGCCGTGAGGTCGCCGACATCCTTGGCGATCAGGAAGTAGGCCTTCATGAAGCGCTCGACCGGCGCCTGCCCGCTGCGTCCGGCATAGCCGATCGCGGCCGCGACCTGCCGCTGCAGATCGAAGGACAGCCTTTCCTCGGCCCGGCCGGTGATGAAATGCAGCCAGCAGCGCACGCGCCAGAGGAACTCCTCCGAGCGCTGGAACATCTGGAGCTCCTGCTCGTCGAACAGCCCGGCCTCGACGAGCTCGCGCACGTCATGGACGCGGTAGGCGTATTTGGCGATCCAGAACAGCGTGTTGAGGTCGCGCAGGCCGCCCTTGCCGTCCTTGACGTTGGGCTCGACCAGATAGCGCGAAGCACCCGCCCGCTGCACCCTGAGCTCGCGCTCGGCAAGCTTGGCCTCGGTGAAGGCTGGAGCCGTGCCCTCGACCACCTCGGCATCGAAGCGGCGGACCATCTCGTCGAACAGCGAGCGGTCCCCCACCAGGAAGCGCGCTTCCAGGAGGGCGGTGCGGATCGTCATGTCGGCGCGGGCCTCGCGCACGCAATCGTCGATCGAGCGCACGGAATGGCCGGTCTTCAGCTTCAGGTCCCAGAGCGGGTAGAGCATGGATTCGACCACGCTCTCGCCCCAGGCCGTCTGCTTGTGCGGGAACAGGAAGAGCAGGTCGACATCCGAGCCCGGCGCCAGCGTGCCGCGCCCGTAGCCGCCGACGGCGACGACCGCGATCCGCTCCGATTGCGAGGGGTTGTCGGCCGGGTAGAAATAGCTGGTCGCGGCGCTGTGCAGCGCGCGCACCACGGCATCCATCACGGCTGAGAGCCGGCGCGCGCAGGCCAGCCCGCCGCGCGGGCCGGCCAGGATCGCCCGGGCCGAGGCGTGCCCGGCGTCGAGCACCTCCCGGAGACCGGCGATCAGAAGCTGACGCATCCTGGCCTTGTCGCGCCGGTTGACCGTCTCGAACAGCCGCACGATTTCGGCCTCGGGACTCTGCAGCATCTCGGCGAGCGACAGGGCAGGCTTTGCGGGAGGCGCGGTCACGAAAGCTCCGTTGCGGCGGACATCGCCTTTCGTAACATGGCGGCGAAGGCAGGGAGAGTGCAAAATTAAACATACATGAATGTGAAATGCAGAAAAAGACACCTGCATTTGTGTTGTTTGACAAACAGAACGATTGGACCTAAAGGTCGGATACGCGCCGATTTGAGCCACCAGCTTGCGGGCGCGAAACAAGTGCAGCTAAAGCGTGGGGCCAAGGACCTGACCCGTCCCGATCCCTCGCACCATCGACAGAGGGACAAGCCCCATGACCAGCATCACCCGCCGCCTCGCGCTCGCCGTCATCGCTGCCGCCGGTCTCGCCGCGCCGGCCTTCGCGCAGGCCCCCAAGGAAATCCGGCTCGACTACGCGACCTATAATCCCGTCAGCCTCCTGCTGAAGGAGCGCGGCATTCTCGAAAAGGCACTCGAGGCCGACGGCATCAAGGTGCGCTGGGTCCTGTCCGCCGGATCGAACAAAGCCCTCGAGTTCCTCAATGCCGGCTCGATCGATTTCGGCTCGACCGCTGGCGCCGCCGCGCTGATCGGCAAGATCAACGGCAACCCGATCAAGTCGATCTATGTCTATTCCCGCCCGGAATGGACGGCGCTGGTCACCGGCGCCAAGAGCGAGATCACCAAGGTCGCCGATCTCAAGGGCAAGCGCGTCGCCGTCACCCGCGGCACCGACCCGCATATCTTCCTGGTTCGCGCTCTGGCCGATGCCAAGCTGACCGAGAAGGACGTCAAGCTCGTCCTGCTCCAGCATGCCGACGGCCGCCTCGCGCTGGAGCGCGGCGATGTCGATGCCTGGGCCGGGCTCGACCCGATGATGGCCGCCGCCGAGGTCGAGAGCGGCGCCAAGCTGTTCTACCGCAAGCCCGAGGACAACACCTGGGGCATCCTCAATGTCCGCGAGGCCTTCGCCAACGAGCACCCGGCTTTGGTGAAGAAGGTGCTGGCGGCTTACGAGGAAGCGCGCGCCTATGCGCTCGCCAATCCGGCCGAGGTCAAGAAGGTGCTGGTCGACGCCACCAAGCTCTCCGACGCCGTAATCGAGCGTCAGCTCACCCGTACAGAGCTGACCCATTCCAGCATCGGCCAGGCCCAGATCGACGGCATCACCGCCGCCGGCATCGCGCTGAAGGATGCCGGCGTGCTGCCGGCCTCGACCGATGTGAAGGCCGCGGTCGACGCGCTGCTCGACCGGCGCTTCGCAGCCACCAACTGACGGCACAAGCCCTAGGCGATGAGCATCCTGGAGATCGCAAATGCCCTGGATGAGCCGGAGCGGCGTCCTGCCGCCCCGCGCCGCTCCTATGGCCTCGCGATCGCCGGCTTCGTCCTGCCGGTCGTGCTGGCCATCCTCTGGGAATGGCTCGTCGCTGCCGGCATCGCCAACGGGCGCCTGATGCCGCCGCCGAGCGTCGTCGGGCGCACGCTCTGGGGTCTCGCCGCCTCGGGCGAACTCCTGACCCATGCCGGGGCGACACTCTGGCGGGTGGGGGCGGGCTTCGGCCTGGGCGCGCTCGCCGGCACGGTGTTCGGCGCTGTCACGGGCGCGCTGCCCGTCGCCCGCAGCCTGCTCGACCCGACCTTGCAGGCGCTGCGCGCGATCCCCTCGATCGCCTGGGTGCCGCTCTTCATCCTCTGGTTCGGCATCTTCGAGGCTTCGAAGGTGGCGCTGATCGCGGCCGGCGTCTTCTTTCCGGTCTATCTCGGCGTCGCCGCGGCGATCCAGGGCATCGACCGCAAGATCGTCGAGGTCGGCCGGGTCTTCCGCCTCTCGCGCCTCGCCATGGTCAGGCGCGTGCTCCTGCCGGCGATTCTGCCGGACTGGATCGTCGCGTTGCGCTCCGGTCTCGGCCTCGGCTTCATGTTCGTGGTTGCGGCCGAGATCATGGGGGCGAGCGAGGGGTTGGGTTATCTGCTCGTGGACGGCCAGCAGCTCGGCCGCCCCGATTCCATCATCGCGGCCATCATCAGCTTCGCCGTGCTCGGCAAGCTGGCGGATGGGCTGCTCGTCGCCATCACGCGGCCCTTCCTCGCCTGGCAGGATACGGCGCGCGACAAGCTCTGAAGGTTGAACCCGTGCTGAGTTTCGACCGGCTTTCCAAAACCTATGCGGACGGCACGCATGCGCTGGCATCGATCGCGCTCGATGTCGGGCGCGGCGAGATCGTCGCCCTGCTCGGCGGCTCCGGCTGCGGCAAGACCACCTTGTTGCGCCTCATTGCCGGGCTCGACCGGCCGAGCGAGGGCGCGATCCGCCTCGACGGCGAGGCGATCGCCGAGCCGCGCGCCGATGTCGGCGTCATCTTCCAGGAGCCGCGGCTCTTCCCCTGGCTCAGCGTTGCCGAGAATGTCGGCTTCGGCCTGTCGCATCTCTCGGCCTTCGAGCGCGAGGGGCTGGTCACGAACGCGCTGGTCCGCGTCGGTCTCGCCGGCCATGAGAAGCGCTGGCCGCGCGAACTCTCCGGCGGCCAGCAACAGCGCGTCGCCATCGCGCGTGCCCTCGTGACCCGGCCGAAGCTCCTGCTGATGGACGAGCCCTTCTCGGCGCTCGACGCGACGACGCGGGCGAGCCTGCACGGCCATTTGCTGGCGCTCTGGCAGGAGAGCCGGCCGACCGTGGTCATGGTCACGCATGATGTCGAGGAAGCCGTGACGCTGGCCGACCGCATCGTCGTGATGCAGCCCAAGCCCGGCCGCGTCTTCGACGAGCTCGACAACCCGCTCGCCCGGCCGCGCGACCGGCTCTCGCCAGCCTTCGAGGCGGCGAAGCGCGAGGCCCTGCGCGCGCTCGACCGCTCGCTGCGCGACGAGGCCCCGCATCAGGAGAGGGCGGCCGAGACCGCGGGCATGTGGTGGTGACGCTGGTGGCGGAACCTGCCCGTGATCCATCGCATTGGCCGGTCATGATCGACCATACCGGCATCGTCGTCACCGATCTCGGCCGCGCCCGGCGCTTCTACGACGCCATCGCCAGGCCGCTCGGCCTGAGCACCGCCAGCAACAGCCCCGAGTCTTTCCTGTTCGGCCGCAGCGCCGAGGATCCGATCCCCTATCTCTGGATCGGCACGACGCGCCCGTCCTATTGGGTCGAGGGTTCGCGCGCCGGCCTGAACCAGATGCACGTCGCCTTCATCGCGCCGAGCCGGGATGCGGTTGACGCATTCTACCGGGCGGCGCTCGCAGCCGGCGGCGCCGATAACGGCGCCCCGGGCCCGCGCGAGGGAGCGGGCGCGTATTATGGGGCCTTCGTGCTCGATCCGGACGGGAACAATATCGAAGCCTGTTGCCGGGGCGCAGCCGCAGCGCAGACTTGAAAGCCACTCAGCGCCGCAGTGGTGCGAGTGCGGGTGACCCGCTAAGGGAAACCCACTCCCGTTTCGCGTCGAGGAAACCGATTATGGACGTTACCGCACTGCGTGCCTTGCAGGCCCCCCTCAAGGACGAATACCGCACCAATCCCGAGGCGGCGGTGATCACGCTGAAGGCCCATGGCGAGCTCGACGACCAGCATATCGCCTGCAAGGTCGAGACCGGCCGCGCCATCGCGCTCGCAGGCCTCCATCCCGCTACGGGCGGTTCGGGCGCCGAGCTCTGCTCCGGCGACATGCTGCTGGAGGCGCTGGTCGCCTGCGCCGGCGTGACGCTGAAGGCGGTCGCGACCGCGCTGGAAATCGACCTGAAGAAGGGCGTGGTCCGTGCCGAGGGCGATCTGGATTTCCGCGGCACGCTCGGTGTTGCCAGAGATGCCGCGGTCGGCTTCAAGGCGATCCGCCTGTTCTTCGATGTCGAGACCGATGCGCCGCAGGAGAAGCTCGATACGCTGCTCAAGCTCACCGAGCGCTACTGCGTGGTCTTCCAGACCCTGAACGTGAAGCCCGAGCTGTCAGCGGCGCTCGACCGCGGCTGATCACTCGGCGGCGCGTTTCAGCTCCAGCCCCTTGGCGAAGGGCAGCTTCGGCTCGCTCTTCTCGTCGTCGAAATCGAGCGCGCCGATCCTCTCGGCGCGGCTCGTCACCTTGCCGGCCGAGGTCTTGATCTGGCCGACATCGTCCTGTGCCTGCCGGAAATGATTGTCGAGCTTGTCGACGCGCTCGCCGAGCCGACGCACGTCGTCGAGCAGCTTGCCGACCTCGGTCTGGATCACCTGCGCCTCTTCCCGCATCCGGGCATCGCGAACCAGCGATTGCATCAGCTGGATCGCCAGCGTCAGCAGCGAGGGCGAGACGATCATGATGCGCGCCCGGTGGGCCCGCTGGACCACGTCGTCGAAATGCTCGTGCAGGTCGGCATAGATCGATTCGGAGGGCACGAAGAGCAGCGCGATATCCTGCGTCTCGCCGGGCAGGAAATAGCGCTCGGCGATATCCTTCACATGCACGCCGACATCGCTGCGCACGCGCTGGCCGGCAGTCTTCTTCGCGTCGTCGCCGCGCGCCTCGCGCAGCAGCGTGAAGCTCTCCAGCGGGAACTTCGCGTCGATGACGAGGCCGCGCCCGTCGCCGGGCAGGGTGACCAGACAGTCCGGCCGCTTGCCGTTCGACAATTGTGGCTGGAAGGCGAAGAAAGCGGCGGGCAGGCCGTCGCGGACGATCGCCTCCATCCGGCCCTGGCCATAGGCGCCGCGCGCCTGCTTGTTGGAGAGCACGTCCCGGAGCGTCACGACCTCGGAGGTGAGGTCGGTCAGGTTCTTCTGGGCGCTGTCGATCACCGCCAGCCGCTCCTGCAGCTTGCCGAGGCTTTCGGTGGTCTGGCGGACATTCTGCTCAAGGCCCTGGCCGACCTTATGGCTCAAGCCGTCCATCCGGTCGGCGACGAGCCGCGCGAGATCGCCCTGCCGGGTCGAGAGGATTTCGGCCATCGACTGCATCCGGCCGGCGAGCTCGGCCTGCTGGCGGTTCATCTCGGCGACCTTGTCGTCCATTTCGCGGGCGCGCTCAGTCGCCATCGCGGCCTCGATGGCGCGGCTCCGGCCGCCGCGCCAGCCGGCGATCACCGCCATCAGCAGCAGGGCGAGGCTCAGGATACCGAAGCCGAGCGCGGCCTCGGCCCATGTCACCGGGCGTCCCAGCAAGGTGAAGGCGATCTCGTTCATGCGCGGGAGCCTAGCCGATTCGACAGAGAATTGCGAACGAAAGCGGAACAGTTTGACCGCTCCTCCACAAATGCTTATGTCCCGGGCTCAACAGCTCTTTTCCTTTGGAAACCCATGTCCGTTCGCCCGCTCGTCATCCTGCCCGACGCCCAGCTTCGCCTCGTCTCGAAGCCGGTCGAGGCCGTCACGCCCGAGATCAGGACGCTGGTCGCGGACATGTTCGAGACGATGTACGACGCGCCTGGCATCGGGCTGGCCGCAATTCAGATCGGCGTGCCGCTGCGCGTGGTGACGATCGACCTGTCGAAGCCCGAGACGAAGGAGGGCGAGGAGCCCGAGCCGAAGAAGCCGCAGGTTTTCATCAACCCGGAAATCACCTGGTCTTCGGACGAATTCAGCGCCTACGAGGAAGGTTGCCTCTCGATCCCGGAATATTACGAGGAGGTCGAGCGCCCGGCCGAGGTCAAGGTCCGCTACATGGATCTCGACGGCAAGACCCATGAGATCGCGGCCGATGGCCTGCTCTCGACCTGCCTGCAGCACGAGATCGACCATCTCGATGGCGTGCTCTTCATCGACCATATCTCGCGGCTGAAGCGCGAGCGCGTCACCAAGAAGTTCGCCAAGGCAGCCAAGCGCGAGCGGGCTGCCTGAGGTTTTCCAATCCGCGCGCCGTCATCCCGGACGGAGCGAAGCGCAGATCCGGGATCCATGCCGGAGCGCCGGCAGGAGAGGTTCCGGAATGGATCCCGGGTCTCCCTGCGGTCGCCCGGGATGACCGCTGCTATGGAGACATGTTCAGCATATGAGTTTGCGCGTCATCTTCATGGGCACGCCGGATTTCGCTGTGCCGGTGCTGACCGAGATCGTCGGGCAGGGGCATGAGGTCGTCTCCTGCTACACCCGTGCTCCGGCGCAGGCCGGCCGCGGCCTCGAACTGAAACCCTCGCCGGTGCACCGCGCCGCCGAACGTTTCGGCATCCCGGTCTTCACCCCCACGACGCTGAAGACGCCGGACCAGGCCGAGATCATCGCTTCGCACGACGCCGATGTCGCCGTCGTCGTCGCCTATGGCATGATCCTGCCCCAGGCGATCCTCGATCTGCCTGAACTCGGCTGCCTCAATCTCCACGCCTCGCTGTTGCCGCGCTGGCGCGGTGCCGCCCCGATCCAGCGTGCGATCATGGCTGGCGATGCCGAGAGCGGCGTCTGCGTGATGAAGATGGAGGCCGGCCTCGACACCGGCCCCGTCGCCATGGTCGAAAGCCTCGCCATCGGCCCGGACATGACGGCCGGCGAACTCCACGACCGGCTGAGCCCCCTCGGCGCCGACCTGATGGTGCGCGCGCTGGCGGCGCTCGGACGCGGCGGCCTGCAGTTCACGCCGCAGCCGGAAGAGGGCGTTACCTATGCCAGCAAGATCACCAATGCCGAGGCGAAGCTGAACTGGTCTTTGCCGGCCCAGCAGGTCCATGACCTCGTGCGCGGCCTTTCGCCTTTCCCGGGCGCTTTCGCCGAGATCGATCTCGGCAAGGGGCCGGAGCGGCTGAAGATCCTGCGCACGGCTCGTGCGGGCGGTGCGGCCGAGCCCGGTACGCTGCTCGATGACGAGGGCACCGTCGCCTGCGCCGTCGGCGCGGTGAAGCTGCTTCAGGTCCAGCGCGCCGGCAAGGCGCCGATGAGCGGGGCCGAGTTCCTGCGCGGCGCCCGGCTCGGAGCCGGCAGCAAGCTTTAGATGAGCAGGCCATTGTCCGAAAACCGCTCCGCACTTTTCGGTGGCCGGCTCTGATGCCGCGCTACAAGCTCGTCATCGAGTACGACGGCACGCCGTTCTCGGGCTGGCAGCGCCAGCTCAATGGCCCGTCCGTGCAGCAGAGCGTCGAGGAGGCGGTCGAGGCTTTCTGCGGCCATCCCGTCCGCCTGCATTGCGCCGGGCGGACCGATGCCGGCGTCCACGCCACGCATCAGGTCGCCCATGTCGATATCGACCGGGAGTGGCGCACCGATGTCGTGCGCGATGCCACCAATGCCCGGCTGAAGCGGATTCCGGTCGCGGTGCTCAGCGCCGAGCTGGTGCCCGGCGATTTCGACGCCCGCATCTCGGCGCGCCGCCGCTATTATGTCTACCGCATTCTCGACCGCCGGGCCCAGCCGGCGCTCGACCGCGACCGGGTCTGGCATGTGCCCGTCAAGCTCGACCACGAGGCGATGGATCGCGCCGCCAAGGCGCTGCTCGGACAGCACGATTTCACCACCTTCCGTGCCGCCGAATGCCAGGCCAACAGCCCCATCCGCACGCTGGATCGTTGCGATGTCCGCCGCGAGGGCTCCGAGATCGTGATCTATGTCCATGCCCGCTCCTTCCTGCATCATCAGGTCCGCTCGATCGTCGGTTGCCTGAAGATGGTCGGGATGGGACGCTGGCCGGAAAACAAGGTCGGCAAGGTCCTGGCCGCCCGCGACCGGTCGCAATGCGCGGCGCTGGCGCCGTCCTGCGGGCTCTATCTCGCGGGCGTCGACTATGTGGAACAGCCGGCCTGAGACCCAAGCGGTTCAAAACAGGCCGAACAGCCGCGTGACGCTGTAGTCGAGCACGAGGCTGGCAATCACCAGCGGCAGGGCGATGCCGCGGGCTACCGGTCCGAAGACCGCCCGCGCCACGCAATAGCGCAGCCTCAGCACGATCGCGGCGAAGAAGAGCGACTGCACGATCGCGAGCTTCGGCGGCGCCCAGCCGATCGCGAAGATCGCCGCCGGAACCGCCATCAGGCTGGCCGAGACGATGCCGGCCCAGTTCCAGGCGATCACGAAGCTGGTGAAGCGCGGGCTTTGCGCGAGCTCCGGACGCAGCACGATCAGCAGGGCCGGGACGGCGAGGATCGTCAGCGCCATCGCCGCGATCACCGACAGGGCGAGCGTCGGCGCGGCGAACAGCCCGGCGCTGTTCGGCAGCCCGGCGACCAGGCGCGCGGCGGCGAGGATGGCGACCGTCGCCGGCAGCATCAGCGCGAAGGCGAGAAAGGAGCGCCAGAACCCATCCCGCGTCAGGTCGAGCTCGGGGAGAGCTTCGGCGCCCCGCGTCATGAGGTGCCAGGAGCCGCGCAGCGAACGCGCGACGTCATCGGCTGCCAGCCTCATCACGGTCTCCATCATCTGCGATCTTAGACTTTCGTCTAACTGCGATAATGAGCCGTGGTTCCGCCGCGTCAAGCCTGACGGTGCGCGGCGAAATAGCTGGCAATCAAGCGATGCGTGATCCGTTCGAGCGCCACGAGATCGGCGACGGCGACGGATTCGTCGATCTGGTGCATCGTCTTGCCGACGACGCCGTACTCGACGACGGGGCAGTAATTCTTGATGAAGCGCGCGTCCGAGGTGCCGCCTGTGGTCGAGAGCGCCGGGCGCTTGCCGGTCTCGGCCTCAACGGCCTCAGAGACCATCGCGACGAAGGGGCCGGGCTCGGTGAGGAAGGCGACGGCATTGGTCGGCTGGACCTCGAGTGTGTAGCGAACCTGGTTGCCGGCGGCCTCGTGCAGGCGCCGTTCCAGTTCGGCGGCGAGTGTCTCCGGCGTCCAGGTGTCGTTGAAGCGGATATTGAAGGCTGCCTTCGCCTGGGCCGGGATGACGTTGGTCGCAGGGTTGCCGACATCGAGCGTCGTCACTTCGAGATTGCTCGGGTCGAAATGTTGCGTGCCGCCGTCGAGCGGCGTGGCGTCGAGGGCGGCGAGCAGGCGCACCATGCCGCGGATCGGGTTGTCGGCGAGATGAGGATAGCCGACATGACCCTGCGTGCCCTGCACGGTGAGCTTGCCGGTCAGCGACCCGCGCCTGCCGATCTTGATCATGTCGCTCATCGCAGCCGGATTGGTCGGCTCGCCGAGGATGCAGTGGTCGAAGCGCTCGCCGCGCTCATGCGCCCAGGCAAGCAGCTTCACCGTGCCGTTGACCGAGGGGCCTTCCTCGTCGCCGGTGACCAGGAAGGCGATCGAGCCGGGCGCATCGGGATTGTCACGGCCGTAGCGGATCGCGGCTGCGACCATGGCGGCGAGCCCGCCCTTCATGTCGCAGGCGCCGCGCCCGTAGAGCGTGCCGTTCTCGATCGCGCCGCCGAAGGGCTCGCGCGTCCAGGCGGCCTCGTCGCCGACAGGAACGACATCGGTATGGCCGGCGATCACGAAGACCGGAGCGGTGCTGCCGATGCGGGCATAGAGGTTCTCGACATCGGGCGTGCCGGGCTGGCTGAAGACCGGGCGATGCACATCATAGCCTTCCGCCGAGAGCACGGCGGCAAGCAGCGCGAGCGCGCCGCCTTCCGCAGGCGTCACCGAGGGGCAGCGGACCAGGGCCTGCGTCAGGGCGACGGGGTCGGTCGGGTCGAAAGGCAGGGCGGGGGAGGTCGGTGCGGCGCTCATTCCGCCGCTTTAGAGCATCGGCCCGAAAAGTGGAATGCGGTTTTCGGGAAAGCCGATGCAGAATCAAAGATCTAGAACATCGGATTGGTCTTCAATCCGATGTTCTAGCCCCCGCTGGCGTGGCCGGAACCCTATCCTGCTTCGTTGCCGACGGCAGTAGCCCGAGATCGATGAAGGCGACGACCCAGGCCATGGTCGAGATCGCTTCCAGCGACGGGCGCCAGCCGAACGGCATGACGACGCGCAGATGCTCCGGCAGCACGATCGCGCAGATCAGCAGGATGCCGAAGAGCGGTGTGCTGCCACGGTCGGTGGCGCGCTTTGCTGCCAGCGCGGCCCAGGGAAACAGGGCGAAGGCCTTGACGAAGGCGACGACCATGATCGCGTCCCGGTAACCGACCAGAAGCGGCACGGTGCGCTGGATGGCGAGCAGCGTCAGAGCGACCGCGATGCTGCCGAGCCAGAAGGTCCGCAGGCCGATGCGGCCATCGAAATCGCTGAAGAGGCGGATCAGGGACATCAGGCAAGCTCCGATGGCCTTTGTCGCACGGCTTGCCGCGAGGGTGAAGCTTATGGTGAATAAAAGGTTAACGCGCCCCTTAAGAGTTTATGTCGGCTCAGAAAGGGCTTGAACGGGGCGGGGCTGGCGGTTAGCTGCGGAACGCGCGCTGCTTTCGGCTCGCGGCCTGCCGTTCCCCTTGTCGTGAAGTGCAGTTGAAGGGCGCCTCCGTGCGGCCCCAGTGAGGTTTCGAGCATGACCATCCGTTTCCATCGCGGCGACCTGCCGGACGGCTATGAGGCCGGGTCGAGCGTCGCGATCGATACCGAGACGCTCGGCCTCAATCCGCACCGCGACCGGCTCTGCGTCGTCCAGCTGTCGCGCGGCGACGGCACCGCCGATGTCGTACAGATTCCCAAGGACGGCGAGCGTCCGAAGAACCTGATCCGCCTGCTCGAGGATCCGGCCGTTCTGAAGCTCTTCCATTTCGCCCGCTTCGATGTCGCGGTGCTCAAGCACGCCTTCGGCGTGGTCACCACGCCGGTCTATTGCACCAAGATCGCCTCGAAGCTGACCCGCACCTATACCGACCGGCACGGGCTCAAGGATCTCGTGCGCGAATTGCTCGGCGTCGACCTGTCGAAGCAGCAGCAATCATCCGACTGGGGCGCCGATACGCTGAGCGAGGCCCAGCTCGCCTATGCCGCCTCCGACGTGCTGCACCTGCACGCGCTGCACGAGAAGCTCGAGACGATGCTGGCGCGCGAAGGGCGCGGGCACCTCGCCCAGGCCTGTTTCCAGTTCCTGCCTTATCGTGCCGAGCTCGATCTTGCCGGCTGGGGCGAAACCGATATCTTCGCGCACACTTGACAATTTCCAAGGCTTCTTGCGTCAGTCTGCGCGCGGGCGGAGCGCGCGGACAAGCGCGCCCCCGACATGGACGAGCCACGCGGGGGCGCGATGTGGCCTGTCCAGTGACACGAAAATGCCGTCAGCGGCTGCCATTGCGCGGGACATGACTTTGGCAATGACCTTCAACGACCCGGCTGCGGGGCTGGCCGCGCAGGCGCTGCGCCGGCGCGCGGCCTTCGGCGCGGCGCGGCGCCATACGCAACTGGTGCACCTCCTGCGCCGGGTGATTCCCCTTGCCGCGATCGTGCTCGTGCTGGCGCTCGTCGTCATTCCTTTCCTGTCGCCGCTTGGCGGCAAGCTGGAGAATGTCTCGGTCAGCTCCGTCGGCATTACCGGCGGCAAGGTCCGGATGGAGACGCCGAAGCTCTCGGGCTACCGCAAGGACAACCGGCCCTACCAGGTCACGGCCGTGAACGCCTTCCAGGAGATCAGGAACCCGACGCAGATCGAGCTCCAGACCCTGACGGCGCGAATCCAGATGGAGCGCGAGGGTTGGGTGACGGTGAACGCGAAGACGGGGGTGTTCGATACGCAGAAGGAGAAGCTGCGTCTCATCGACGACGTCAGGATCCGCACCGAGAGCAACCACGAGATGCAGATGAAGACGGCCGATGTCGACTTCAAATCCGGCACTGTCGTCTCGAAGGAGCCGGTCAAGGTCAGCCTCGGCGAGACCACGGTGGACGCCGACACCCTTGACGTGAAGAACAATGGCGAGTTGATCGCCTTCGAGGGACGGGTGCGGGTCTTCATCCGGAACGCGCCAGCAGGTACGCTCGCCGGCCCCGAACGCGAGGGCAGCACGCCGATGCCGGAACTGCTGAACGCGAATCGGGTTCCTCCCGCGGATGCAGCACCGGCAGGCGACGCTGGTAATGGGAAGAGACAGTGACATGACCAGAGCTGGCCAGATGCTCCGTTTCGCAGATGTCCGCGACGCTGCGCTGCTTCTTGCGGCGGGTTTCGCATTGCTCGGCGCGCCGCAGGAGGCCTTCGCGCAGGCCGCCCCCGCCAAGCCGCGGGGCGCATCCTCGGCGCTGGGTGGTCTCGGCGGCGACAGCAAGGAGCCGATCAAGATCGACGCGGACAAGCTCGACGTGCTCGACAAGGAGAACAAGGCGGTCTTCTCCGGCAATGTCGTCGCCGTGCAGGGCGAGACGACGGTTCGCTGCACCGTGATGACCGTGCTCTACGAGGGCCGTGGCGGCCCGGGCGGAACCGCCGGACGCCCGGCGACGCCCGCGCCGGCTCCCAGCCCCGCAGCAGCGGGCGCGGGTGGCCAGGCCAATGACAGCTCGATCAAGCGCATTCTGTGCAAGGGGCCGGTTACGGTGGTCTCGAAGACGCAGGCCGCGACCTCGGACAATGCCGAGTTCGATCGCGCCAACAATGTCGTGATCATGACCGGCAATGTCGCCCTCAACGACGGGCCGAACGTGACCCGTGGCGAGAAGCTGATCTACAACACGACAACCGGCATCGCGAATGTCCAGGGCGGGCGCGTGCAGGGCCTGTTCGTTCCGAATGCGGCAGACGCCAACAAGACCGAGGCCGGCAAGCCCGGCGCCAAGCCGGCGCCCAAGCCCACCAACTGATCGTGCTGCAGTGACTGTTTCCGAAGCGCCTCGTCCCACGGCCGCGCCGGCGCGGCCGGCTCCACGCCCGCAGCAGCCGGGCGTCTTCGGCCGGCTGCGCGGACTGTTCGGCAATCGTGACAAGGAGGAGGTCCGCCAGGCCTCGTCCAGCGTCGCCGCGATCGGCGGACCGGGCATCCTTGCGGTCGATGGACTGCGCAAGAGCTATGGCGGGCGTGCCGTCGTCTCGGATGCGAGCCTCCATCTGCGCCAGGGCGAGGCGGTCGGCCTGCTTGGCCCGAACGGCGCTGGCAAGACGACGATCTTCTACATGATCACCGGGCTGGTCGCGGCCGATGCCGGCATCATCTCGCTCGAAGGCAACGACATCACGGCCTTGCCGATGTACCAGCGCGCGCGCCTCGGCATCGGCTACCTGCCGCAGGAAGCCTCGATCTTCCGCGGCCTGTCGGTCGAGGACAATATCCGCTCGGTGCTGGAGGTGGTCGAGCCCGACCGCAAGGCACGCGAGCGCCAGCTCGACCAGTTGCTCGAGGAATTCACCATCGCCCGCCTGCGCAAGGCGCCCTCGATCGCGCTCTCGGGCGGCGAGCGTCGGCGCTGCGAGATCGCGCGGGCCTTGGCCGGCAAGCCCTCCTTTATCCTGCTCGACGAGCCTTTCGCCGGCATCGATCCGATCGCGGTCGGCGACATCCAGGCGCTGGTGCGGCAATTGACCGATCGTGGCATCGGCGTGCTGATCACCGATCACAATGTCCGCGAGACGCTCGGCCTGGTCGACCGCGCCTATATCATCCATTCCGGGCGCGTGCTGACCGAGGGCTCGCCGGCCGAGATCATCGCCAATCCGGATGTCCGGCGCGTCTATCTGGGCGAGGATTTCCGCCTCTGAGGCGCTTTGGCCTGCTCCGCTGCGGATTTGTTGCGGTGCATCAATTTTCCGGCTGCAGGCATGGCTGAACCTTTGACGCGGCGGTAAGCCGGCGCTAGTGTCCCTTTCGCAAGCAAGAAGCGTGCCGATGGCGCGCGAGCAGGAAGGGCCTTTGGCGCATGGCGATGATGCCGCGCATGGAGCTGCGCCAGGGGCAATCCCTGGTGATGACGCCGCAGCTCCTGCAGGCGATCAAGCTCCTGCAGCTCTCGCATCTTGAGCTTCAGAATTTCGTCGAGGGCGAACTCGAGCGCAATCCGCTGCTGGAGCGCGACGAGGCGAACGACCTGCCGGCCCGGCCCGATGATGCCGATGGCCTTCACGCCGCCGACGCTGAGAGCTTCGCCCGTGCCGAGAGCCTGCACACGCAGGAGGGCATGGAGGGCAGGCTCGGCACCGGGCTCGACAACGTCTTCCAGAACGAGCAGCCGACCCCGGCCCGCAGCGAGGCGGGCGGCGCCGACAGCCTGCCGATCGTCGGCGGCGCCTATGGCGCGTCGGGCGGCTCCTTCGATGGCGATCCAGAGGGTTTCGAAAGCAGCCTGACGGCGGACGCTTCGCTGCATGATCACCTGATCGCGCAGCTCGATCTCGTCGTGATCGCGCCGGTCGAGCGCATCATCGGCCGCCACATCATCGATGCCGTCGACGACAGTGGCTATCTCGGCGAGCCTCTTGCGGAGATCGCCGAGCGGCTCGGCATCGACCTGGACAGGGTCGAGGCGGTGCTGCGCGTCGTCCAGGGTTTCGATCCGTCTGGCGTCGCGGCCCGCGACGTCGCCGAATGCCTGGCCATCCAGTTGCGCGATCGTAACCGCTTCGACCCGGCGATGCAGGCGCTGGTGGCGAACCTGCCGCTGGTCGCCAGGCGCGATTTCACTGCGCTGAAGCGCCTCTGCGGCGTCGATGACGAGGATATCGCCGATATGGTCGGCGAAATCCGCCGCCTCGACCCCAAGCCCGGCCGCGCCTTCGGTGGCTCGGCCGCCGAGACCGTGGTGCCGGACGTCTTCATCCGCGCCGCGCCAGACGGCTCCTGGCTGATCGACCTCAACCCCGATACCCTGCCGCGCCTGCTGGTCAACCAGACCTATCATGCGCGCGTTTCCCGGGCCGCCCGCAACGATTCGGACAAGGCCTTCATCGCCGAATGCCTGCAGACCGCGAACTGGCTGACCCGCTCGCTGGAGCAGCGCGCCCGGACGATCCTGAAGGTCGCGAGCGAGATCGTGCGCCAGCAGGACGGCTTCTTCGCCCATGGCGTCGAGCATCTGCGCCCGCTCAACCTCAAGACCGTGGCGGATGCGATCGGCATGCACGAATCGACCGTCTCGCGCGTGACCTCGAACAAGTACCTGACCTGCTCGCGCGGGGTCTTCGAGATGAAGTATTTCTTCTCGGCAGCGATCGCCGCGACCGGCTATGGCGAAGCGCATTCGGCCGAGGCTGTCCGCTTCCGGATCAAGCAGATGATCGACGACGAGGCGCCCTCGGCGGTCCTTTCGGACGATGCCATCGTCACCCGGCTCAAGGATGGCGGAATCGATATCGCCCGGCGCACCGTGGCGAAATACCGCGAATCCCTCAGAATCCCGTCCTCCATGGAGCGCCGGCGCGAGAAAGTCGCGATGGCGCTGGGGTAGCGTCGCGCGATTTTGTTCCAAAGCGCTGGCGCATGCGCGTCATGAGTGCGCCGGCTCATTGACAACCCCGACTCGCGGTTCTTAGCTCCTAGGGATGGCCGAACAGGGCCATGGCTAAACCAAGGGGAAGCACTCCATGAGCTTGCGAATCTCCGGCAAGAATCTCGATGTCGGCGAGGCCCTGCGCGGCCAGGCCGAGGAGCGGGTCGCTGCGGCGGTCAGCAAATATTACGAGGGTGGCTACCAGGGCCACGTCACGGTGGACAAGGACGGCTCCGCCTTCCGGACCGACGGTGTCCTGCACCTCTCCTCGGGAATCACGCTGGAAGCCTCTGCCACTGCCCATGATCCCTATGCCAGCCTCGACAAGATGGCCGAGCGCATCGAGAAGCGGCTGCGACGCTACAAGCGTCGGCTGAAGGATCGTTCGGCGGGCAATGGCCGCGACGTCGGCATCGAAATCCCCAGCTACGTAATCGCGGCTCCCGATGAGGATATCGAGGAAATCGATGGGGGCTCCGTCGGGGATAACCCGGTGATCGTCGCGGAATCGACCAAATCCCTGCATATCCGGACTGTGAGCGACGCCGTCGCGGAGCTTGACCTGACGGGCGCGCCGGTCGTCATCTTCCGCCACGCTGGCAATGGCCGCATGAACGTCGTATACCGCCGCCGCGACGGCAATATCGGCTGGATCGACCCGCCGGCATCGTTGTCCTGAGGCCGGCGGGCGATCCGCTCCGGCCGTCGAACCTGACCCGTGCCGCCGGCTTTTCGACCGGCACGGGACATGCATGGACGGGCGAATGACGCTGACCGATCTTCTGAGCCCAGCAGCGGTGATCTCGCCGCTGCGGGCCAACGGCAAGAAGCAGGCTCTGCAGGAGCTTGCGCAGCATGCCGCCTCGCTGACGGGCCTGCCGGACCGCGAGCTTTTCGAAGCCTTGCTCCAGCGCGAGCGGCTCGGCTCCACCGGTATCGGCGATGGTATCGCGATCCCGCACGGCCGCATGCCGGCGATCGATCGTCTCGTCGGGCTCTTCGCCCGTACCGAGAAGCCGATCGATTTCGACGCGCTCGACGGTCAACCCGTCGACATCATCTTCGTGCTCATCGCGCCTGAAGGTGCCGGCGCCGATCATCTCAAGGCGCTCGCCCGTGTCGCGCGCGTGCTGCGCAACCAGACCGTTCTGGAACAGGTCCGCAAGGCGCGCGATCCCGCCGCGATCTACGCGATCCTCGCCGAATCAGCCGCGCAGGCGGCCTAGGCTTAAACGCATTAAAGACTGCTTGGACGATGCCGGCCGACGGGCTATGACGCCGGCTGGATCGTTGCCGCGTCTTCCATGTCCTGATCGCGGTGCACCCTGTTTCGGAGCCGCTGGCCATGGCCTATACGCATGTCGATCTCTTTCCGCTGGGCGAGGACACCACGCCCTATCGCAAGCTCGGCAGCGAAGGCGTCAGCGTCGAGAAGATCGGCGATCGCGAGGTCCTGAACGTCTCGCGCGAGGCGATCCGCCAGCTCTCCGAGCAGGCCTTCATCGACATCAACCACCTGCTGCGCCCCGGTCATCTCGCGCAGCTCGGCAAGATCCTCGACGATCCCGAGGCGACCTCGAACGACAAGTTCGTCGCCTATGACCTGCTGAAGAACGCCAATATCGCCGCAGGCGGTGTGTTGCCGATGTGCCAGGACACCGGCACCGCGATCGTCATGGGCAAGAAGGGCCGTAAGGTCTGGACCGATGGCGACGACGAGGCGGCGCTCGGCGAGGGCGTGGCGGATGCCTATTTCAAGCGCAACCTGCGCTATTCCCAGCTCGCGCCGCTCTCGATGTTCGAGGAGAAGAATACGGCGACCAACCTGCCGGCGCAGATCGACATCTATGCCGAGGGCGAGGACGCCTACAAATTCCTCTTCGTCTGCAAGGGCGGCGGCTCTGCCAACAAGACCTTCCTCTACCAGGCGACGCCCTCGCTTCTGACCAAGGACCGCATGATGGCGTTCCTCAAGGAAAAGATCCTGACGCTCGGCACCGCCGCCTGCCCGCCCTATCACCTCGCCATCGTCATCGGCGGCACCTCGGCCGAGCAGAACCTCAAGACGGTGAAGCTGGCCTCGACCAAATATCTCGACGCGCTGCCGACGAAGGGTTCGCCCTCGGGCCATGCCTTCCGCGACATCGAGATGGAGGAAGAGGTCCACAAGATGACGCAGGCGCTCGGTGTCGGGGCGCAGTTCGGCGGCAAGTATTTCTGCCATGACGTGCGCGTCATCCGCCTGCCGCGCCACGGCGCTTCGCTGCCGATCGGCCTCGGCGTGTCCTGCTCGGCCGACCGCCAGGCCAAGGGCAAGATCACCAAAGACGGCATCTTCCTGGAGGCGCTGGAGACCGATCCGTCGAAATACCTGCCGGAGGTCGAGGACGCCTCGCTCGGCGGCGACGTCGTCAAGGTCGACCTCAACCAGCCGATGAGCGGGATCCTCGCCACGCTATCGAAGCATCCCGTCAAGACTCGCCTGTCGCTGACCGGTACCATCGTCGTCGCCCGCGACCTCGCCCATGCCAAGATCCGCGAGCGGCTGGAGCGCGGTGAGGGCATGCCCGACTATTTCAAGAACCACCCGGTCTACTACGCCGGCCCGGCCAAGACGCCGGAGGGTTTCGCTTCGGGCTCCTTCGGCCCGACCACGGCAGGGCGGATGGATTCCTTCGTCGACCAGTTCCAGTCCTTCGGCGGCTCGATGGTGATGCTCGCCAAGGGCAACCGCTCGGCCTCCGTGCGCGAGGCCTGCAAGGCCCATGGCGGTTTCTATCTCGGCTCGATCGGCGGCCCGGCGGCGCGTCTCGCGCAGGACTGCATCCGCAAGGTCGAGGTCCTCGAATATGCAGAGCTCGGCATGGAAGCGGTCTGGCGGATCGAGGTCGAGGATTTCCCGGCCTTCATCGTCATCGACGACAAGGGCAATGATTTCTTCAAGGAGCTGAACCTCGGATGAGGCTGGTCCTTGCCGTTGCGGCGCTTTTGCTGGCCGCTCCCGCGTCGGCCCAGCAACCGCGCCCGGCGACCTGCTCGCGCGACCTCTTCCAGAACGAGGCCGGCTTCCGCCAGCAGCAGACGCGGCTCGCGGGGGTTGCGAGCGCCGATCAGGCGACGCAGTGCCGCGCCTATCGCGAGCACGTTGCCTATCTCCAGAAGGCCCGCACCGTTTTCGCGACCTGCCAGGGCGGAGCGGAGCGCGCGCGCAATGTCGGGGAGATGGATGGCGAACTCGTGAATTACCGCGCCCTGATCGCCAATCGCTGCGGCGGGCGGTAAGCGCATCCGTCCTTGCGAGGAGCGAAGCGACGAAGCAATCCAGGGAGACTGGGTAGAACCGTTCAGCCCGGTCTCCCTGGATTGCTTCGCTGCGCTCGCAATGACGTCGCGGCGTGGTAGTAGCCTTCTGAGACAGTCGAAAGGCCTTCCATGACCGACCAGCCGCAGCCGCCGCTCCAGATCGCCATCGTGCCGGTGACGCCGTTCCAGCAGAACTGCTCGATCGTCTGGGAGCCGAAGTCGAACGAGGCGGCGATCGTCGATCCTGGCGGCGACGTCCCGCAGATCCTGGGTGCCCTGAAGCAGCTCGGCGTCACGCCGGTGGCGATCTGGCTGACCCACGGCCATCTCGACCATGCCGGCGGCGCGACCGAGCTGGCGGAGACGCTGTCGCTCCCGATCATCGGCCCGCATGAGGGCGACAAGCCCTTGCTCGACGCGTTGCCGGCGCAGGGGCTGCGCTTCGACATCCCCGGCATGAAGGCGGTCACACCGACGCAGTGGCTCAAGGAGGGCGACACGGTCTCGTTGGGGGATTTGACCTTCGCGGTCGCGCATGTGCCGGGCCATTCGCCGGGCCATGTCACCTTCTTCCAAAAGGACCTGCGTTTCCTGCTGGCCGGCGACACCGTCTTCGCCGGCTCCGTCGGCCGCACCGATTTCCCCTATGGCGACCACGAGGCGCTGATCTCGGGGATCAAGACCAAGCTCCTGCCGCTCGGCGATGACGTCCAGTTCCTGCCCGGCCACGGCCCGGCCAGCACGCTCGGCGAAGAGCGGCAGAATAATCCGTTCCTGCAGGGTTGAGAGAAAGCCATGGCGTCATGCTCGCCTTGTGGCGAGCATCCGCGTCTGGTCGCCAACCTGCCGAGACGGGAGGTGGAAACGAAAAGACCCGCAGCGGATGTCCGCTACGGGCCTCGGAATGAACCAACGGCCATGTCCTGAACGGGTGCGCGTACATCCGGCGTCAAACGTTCGGCTCATGGCCGTCTTCAACGGCGCTGGAGAGCTGTGGAACGCTCTCGACATCGCCGTGATTCTGAAATGGGAAGGGCGCTTCCCGATTACAAGTCCCCGGTCGAAAAAGAACTGCGCCACTCGTAAAGCGCGTCCGGCTCGCCCTCTTCATTGCGCTCGCCGTCGTTGAGGTCGACGAGGCGGAAGCCGTGGCGCTCGTAGAAGGCCCGCGCAGCCGCGTTCCGCCGGAAGGTGAACAGGTGGAGCCGTTGCGGGCTGCGCTCCTTCGCCTTGGCGAGAAGCAGCGAGCCGATGCCGCGCCGAAACTCCCCTGGCAGCAGATAGAGCTGGTCGAGATCCTCGCCGTCGAGGCAGAGGAAGCCGAGGATGCGCCCGGCCTCGCGCGCGACCCAGGTCTCGCCGGTGGCGAGCCTGACATGCGTGATCCAGCCCCTGACCTCGTCGTCGCTATGGACTCGGCGCAGATAGGGCAGGGCCTCCGCGCGCGACGCCAGGTAAAGCGCCGCGATCTCCCCGGCATCCCGGGGAGAGGCGCGTTCGATCGTGACGGCAGGCGTCGCGCTCATGCCCGAAGGCAGGCCTCAGGCGTCGAAGACGCCGAGCAGGAAGTCCTGCTTGCCGATCTGGAAGCCGTTCTGGCGCAGGATGTCGTAGGCCGTCGTGGCGTGGAAATAGAAATTCGGGATGGCGAAGCGGGTCAGATAGGCCTCGCCGGTCATCGTCACGGTCGCCGAGGGGCCGCGCGGGAAGGTGACCTCGCGGGCAAGCCCGGCATCGAGCGTGGCGCCATCGGCCGTCGCGATGAAGGCGAGCGTCTTGGCGATGCGTTCCTTCAGCTCCGGGAAGCTCTTCTCTTCGTCGGGGAAGCGCGGGTTCTCGCCGCCGGAGAGGCGCGCGACCGCGTTCTTGGCGAAGTCGCAGCAGAGCTGGATCTGGCGGGTGAAGGCGAGCATGTCCGGCGCGAGGCGGGCGGAGAGCAGCACTTCCGGCTGGATCTTGCGGGTCTCGGCCTGGTCCACGGCCTTGTCGAGAATGGCGTCGAGCGCCTTGAGCGTCTGCACGAAGCCGGAAAGGGCGGCGGCCTTGACTGTGAGCGTCATGAATGTCCTCGGAAACGACAACGGGCCCGGAAAGGGCCCGCCGCGTAAAGCTATAGAGGAGAACTTTCTCCAGGGCTCTGCGCACAAGAGGTTGTCGGCAATGCGCTGCGGGGAGGCGAATGGCGGTGCTTTCGAGAACCGGAGCGGAGCGTACCTCAGTACGTGAGCACCGGAAGCGCAGAAAGCGCCGTCAATCGGCCGCCGCAGTAGCGTTGACGGCGGCGTCTTGGATCAATCCTTCGCGCGCTCGACATAGGAGCCGTCGGCCGTCATCACGACGACGCGGGTGCCGACGCCGACATGCGGCGGCACGGCGCTGCGCACGCCGTTCGAGAGGATCGCCGGCTTGTAGGAGGAGGAGGCCGTCTGGCCCTTGGTCACCGGCTCGGTCTCGACGACTTCCAGTGTCACGCGCTGCGGCAATTCGATCGCGACGGCCTTGTCCTCGAACACCGAGAGCGAGACCTTCATGTTCTCCTGGAGATAGGGAGCGGCATCGCCGATCACGTCCTTGTCGACCGGGATCTGGTCGTAGGTCTCCGGGTTCATGAAGACGTACTGCTCGCCGTCCTGGTAGAGATAGGTGAAGTCGCGGTCCTCGACATAGGCGCGCTCGACCTGTTCGGTCGTCTTGTAGCGCTGGGTCATCTTGGTGCCGTCGGAGATGCGGCGCATGTCGATCTGCGTCGTCGGCGTGCCCTTGCCCGGGAAGAAGCTCTCGGCCGAGATGACCGTGCAGAGATGTCCGTCCAGATCCAGGACGTTGCCCTTGCGGACGGAAGAGGCGATGACCTTGACCACGTGAATGTCCTTCTGGTGCGCAGCGTTGTCGCGCAAATCTGAAATTCAGAGCATCGCTATCGCGAAAAACCGGTTCCCACTTTTTCGCGCGATGCTCTATGCGAATTCTGTCGCCGCGCAACTACCGCATTCGCGCGCGAAACGAAAGCTTTCCGACGCATTCGATGCGAGTTTCGATGAGTTCGTCCCCGACGCCGTTCTGGCGACCAGATGTCCATGCCGACCGCCGGCCGGCTCTGCTGGCGCGCGGGCGGATCAAGACGGCGCTGCGCCGCTGGTTCGAGGTCCGAGACTTCACCGAGGTCGAGGCGGCGATCCTCCAGCTCTCGCCCGGCAACGAGACGCATCTGCACGGCTTTGGTACGACGCTGATCGACAACGCGGCTGAGCCACACCCCTATTACCTGCATACCTCGCCGGAATTCGCCGCCAAGAAGCTGCTCGCGGCCGGCGAGACCCGCATCTTCGATTTCGCTCGCGTCTTTCGCAATCGTGAGCGCACGGCGCTGCATCATCCCGAATTCACGATGCTGGAATGGTACCGCGCCGGCGAGGACTATGAGGCGCTGATGCAGGATTGCGCGGCGCTGATGGCCGAGGCTGCCCGTGCCGCCGGCGCCACCATGCTGCGCTGGCGGGGCATCGAGGCCGACCCCTTCGCCGAGCCCGAGCGTCTGACCTTGCAGGAAGCGTTCAAGCGCCATGCCGGCATAGACCTGCTACGCACCGTCACGGCCGACCGGGAGGTCAATCGGGACGGGCTCGCGGCCGATGCAATCGAGGCCGGCATCCGGGTCGCCGAAGACGACACATGGTCCGACATCTTCAGCCGCATCCTGTCCGAGCGCATCGAGCCGCATCTCGGTCGCGGCCGCGCCACGATCCTCTGCGAATATCCGATCAGCGAGGCCGCGCTCGCCCGGCCCAAGCCCGGCGATCCGCGCGTGGCCGAGCGCTTCGAGCTCTATGCCTGTGGCGTCGAGCTTGCGAACGCCTTCGGCGAGCTCACCGATCCGGCCGAGCAGCGTCGCCGTTTCGAGGCCGATATGGACGAGAAGGAGCGCATCTATGGCGAGCGCTATCCTGTCGACGATGATTTCCTGGAAGCGCTGGCGCTGATGCCGGCGGCCTCCGGCATCGCGCTCGGCTTCGACCGGCTCGTCATGCTCTGCGTCGGCGCGCGCCGGATCGAGGACGTGCTCTGGACGCCGGTCGCGGAACCGGGCAGGGGAAGGGCATGACCGTTCACCAGCCCCCCGGCGGCCAGCCTTTGCGCAGCATCGACGCGCTCATCGAGGTCGGCTTGGCCACGCCCGCGCGCCGCGATGCCCTGCAGAAGGTCGCCGAGCGTTATGCCGTCTCGGTGACGCCGGCCGTTGCCGGGCTGATCGATCCCACCAAGCCGGCCGACCCGATCGCCCGCCAGTTCATTCCCGATGTCGCCGAGCTCGTCACGCTGCCGCAGGAGCTTGCCGATCCGATCGGCGACGACGCTCACTCTCCGGTCGAAGGCGTGGTCCATCGCTATCCCGACCGCGCTTTGCTCAAGCTCGTCCACGCCTGCCCGGTCTATTGCCGCTTCTGCTTCCGCCGCGAGATGGTCGGCCCCGGCGGCGATGCCCTGACCGGCGCGAAGCTCGACGCCGCGCTCGGCTATCTCGCCTCCCGGCCCGAGATTTGGGAGGTGATCATGACGGGCGGCGATCCCTTCATCCTCTCCGCCCGCCGCGTCCGCGAGGTGGCGAAGCGCCTTGGCGCGATCCCGCATATCAAGGTCGCGCGCTGGCACACCCGCGTGCCCGTCGTCGATCCCGGCCGGATCACGCCGGATTACGCGAAGGCACTGCGCATCCCCGGCAAGGCGAGCTATATCGCCATCCACGCCAACCATCCGCGCGAGTTCACCGAGGATGCCTGCGCCGCTATCGCGACGCTGGCCGATGCCGGCCATGTCCTGCTCAGCCAGTCGGTCCTGCTCAGGGGCGTCAATGCCGATGTCGAGACGCTGGGCGCCCTGATGCGGGCCTTCGTCGAGAACCGCATCAAGCCCTATTACCTGCACCATCCCGATCTCGCGCCCGGCACCTCGCATTTCCGATTGACGCTGGAAGAGGGGCAGGCGCTGGTCAAAAGCCTGCGCGGGAACCTTTCCGGCCTGTGCCAGCCGACCTATATCCTCGACATCCCCGGCGGTGCCGGCAAGATTCCGGTTGGCCCTGCCTTCCTCTCCGGTTGCGAGACGCCGGGCGTGGAAGCGCTCGCCGAAGACCGTCATGGCGGGCAGCATCGCTACCCGCCGGCCTGAGGCATCGGCCCGAGAAGTGGAATCCGGTTTTCGGGAAAAGCCGATGCCGAGACGAGCATGAGGATATCGACATGCAGGACAAGATGCCGCTCGCGATCGTCTCCGACATCGCCTGCCCCTGGTGCTTCATCGGCAAGGCGCGGCTGGAGACGGCGCTGGAGCGCTACGGCCTGAACGAGCGCTTCGCCATTACCTGGCTGCCCTATGAACTCAACCCGGAGATGCCTGAAGAGGGCATGGACCGCACGCAATACCTCGAAAGCAAGTTCGGCCCCGGCAAGCGCAAGGAAATCGAGGTTCGGCTGTCGGAGGCGGCGCTGGAGAGCGGCGTCACCTTCAACTGGGCGAAGGTGACGAAGAGCGTCAACACCCGCATGGCGCATATGCTGGTCGCGGCTGCCTCGACGGTGCAGCGCGGCGGCGACATGACGGCGGCCCTGTTCAAGGCCTATTGGCAGGATGGGCGCGATATCGGCGATCTCGAGACGCTGATCCAGATTGCGGTCGAGCAGGGTTTTGACGAGCAGGCTGCGCGGGATGAGCTGGCCAATGACGAGTTGCGCGAGACCGTGATCGGGCTGGAGGATCACGCCCGCAAGGTCGGCGTCACAGGCGTGCCCTTCTTCATCGTCGACGGCAAGCTCGCGGTCTCGGGCGCGCAGCCGCCGGAAGTCTGGGCGCAGGTCTTCCAGCAGGTGCTGACGGCGCAGGCCCCGCAGGAGCCGCAGTTCTAAGCGCGGCCGCTCCCGTCATGGTCGGGCTTGTCCCGACCATCCACGTCTTCCTTCAGGCAATGCGGTGTTCAAGACGTGGATGCTCGCCACAAAGGCGAGCATGACGTTTCAAAAGCCCAGCAGGTGGACGGCCGCTGGCGCACCGAGCGACACGCCCGACAGGAACAGCAGCAGGAACACCATCTGCCGCATGACGGCTTGCGAAAGCGGGGGCGGATAGCGGCGTGCCAGATGCGTTCCCGCGATCACTGCCGGAATGGCGAAGAGAGCCGATAGCGTCGATGCCGCGGGAATCTGTTGGGAGGCAATGACGAGCCCCGTCCGGAACAGGGCGTTCAGCGCGAAGATCGTCACCAGCGTTTCCCTGACGACGACGAGCGGCATCGGCTGGCGATAGAAATGGTAGACCAGCGGCGGGCCCGCGGTCGAGAACAGGCCTCCCATCAATCCGGCGATGCCACCGAAGAACAGGAAGCTGGGAGCTCGCGACGGCTGCCGGAGCGGGTCCGGCTTCCGTGCGAGCTGCAGGCTGGAGACGATGATGACGAAACCCAGCGCCAGTCGCAGCAGATCGGCCCGGCTCGCGGCCAGCCATTCCAGCAGATTGAAGCCGATGAAGAGGAAGGGCCAGCTCGCGATCAGCACCAGCCCGAACCTGCGCCAGTCGACATCGCGCCAGCCCTTGAGCAGCATCTGCGCCGCGTTGACCAGCGTGAGAACACTGACGAGCATGGCGGCATCGGGCAGCGAGAGCAGACCGGTCAGCCCGACGCCGCCCATCGTGATCAGCCCGAAGGCGAAACCGGTCAGCGTCTGGACATAGGCGGCCATGCCGGTCAGCAGCAGAAACCCGGTCAGGGCAGCCCAGGACATCGTCGGCGTCTCCGAGGAAGCGGAGCATGTGGCCTAGAGGGTCGGCCGGTCGGGGGAAACAGGTTTCTCGGAAAGGCAGCAATGCGCAGAAGGATGTTCTCCGTGCCGGGCTCGCGCTTCCCGCGCTTGCATCCTGCTTCGAATCATGCGCCTTCCCTCGAAACTCAGGGAGCCGGTTGATGAACCCGAAGATCAACGATGTCCGCGACCGCCTGATCGTCGCCCTCGACGTACCGACCGTGTGGGATGCCTACCGCCTGGTCTCGACGCTGGGCGATGGCGTCACCTTCTACAAGATCGGCTATCGCCTCGCCTTCGCCGGCGGCCTCGATCTCGCGCGTCAGCTCGTCGCCGAGGGCAAGAAGGTCTTCCTCGACCTCAAATTGCACGACATCGGCAACACCGTGACCGAGGGCGTGGATTCGCTGACCAAGCTCGGCGTCACCTTCCTCACGGTCCACGCTTATCCGCAGACCATGCGCGGCGCCGTCGAAGGCCGCGGCGATGCCGACCTGAAGCTGCTCGCGGTCACTGCGCTCACCTCCTATGACGATGGCGACCTGCGCGATGCAGGCTATGGGCTCGCGGTGCGCGATCTCGTGCGCCTGCGCGCCGAGCAGGCCCGCACGGCCGGCATCGATGGCATCGTCTGCTCGGCTGCCGAGACGGCGATCGTGCGCGAGGTCATCGGGCCGGACATGGTCATCGTGACGCCGGGCATCCGGCCTTCCGGCAGCGCGGCGGGCGACCAGAAGCGCACGCTCACCCCGGCCGAGGCGATCCGCGTCGGCGCCGATCACCTTGTCGTCGGGCGTCCCATCATCCGCGCGGCAGACCCGCGTGCGGCGGCGGGCGCGGTCATGGACGAGATCGTCGCGGCTTCGTAAGCTCCGCCGATCGCAAACCCGATTCAGCCAACGGACTGCACCATGCCCAAGGGATATGTCATCGGCCGCGCCAAGGTCTCCGACGCGACCAAATGGGCGGGCTATGCCGCCAAGGCCTCCGAGGTCATGAAGATCTACGGCGGCACGCCGATCGTGCGCGGCGGCCAGATGACGGTAGGCGAAGGCGAGGGCCGCGCCCGCAACATCATCATCGAGTTCAAGGATTTCGCATCGGCACGAGCCTATCTGTTCTCGCCTGAATATGCCGAGGCGCGAAAGCTGCGCGAAGGTGCCGGCGAGATCGATCTCGTCGCCGTCGAGGGAGCCTGACCGTGGCCAAAGGTTACTGGATCGCGCGCGTCGACGTCGAGAACGCCGAGGCCTATGCCAAGTACCGTTCGCTCAACGCTGTCGCCTTCGCCAAATACGGCGCGAAATTCCTGGTGCGCGGCGGCGAATACAAGCTCGCCCGCGGCGAGGGCCGCAAGCACAACGTCGTCATCGAGTTCAAGGACGAGGAGACGGCCCGCGCCTGCTACGCTTCGCCCGAGTACCAGGAGGCGGTGAAGCACCTGAGCAGCGCCGGCCAGTCCGATCTCGTGATCATCGGCGGCTATGACGGGCCGCAGCCGGGCGAATAGCCTTGTCCGGCGCGAGGCCTGAGGCCGACCTGCCGCAGGAGAGCCTGACCGCGATCGGCGTGATCAGCGGCACGTCGATGGATGCCATCGACGTCTCGCTGGTGACGAGCGACGGGCGTGACGTCGTCTCCTTCGGCGCCGGCGCCTCCTATCCCTACCGCGACGCCACGCGCCGGGAGCTTCAGGCCGTGATCGCCGATGCCGAGCGGGCCGGGCGCGCTCCGCTGGCGGAGCTCGAGGCCGCTGTCACCGCCGACCATCTCGCCGCCATCCGGGCTTACATCGCCGATCAGGGGCTCGCTCTCGCCGCCATCGATCTCGTCGGCCTGCACGGCCAGACGGTCTACCACCGGCCGGAGCAGCGCTTCACCCGCCAGCTCATCGACGGTCAGGCGGTGGCCGATGCGCTGGGCATCCCCACGGTCGACCGGTTCCGCGATGCCGATGTCGCGGCCGGCGGGGAGGGCGCACCCTTTGCCCCGCTCTATCATCGCGCCCTCGCTCAGGGCCTCGAGCAGCCGGTGATGGTCCTCAATCTCGGCGGCGTCGGCAATGTCACCTATATCGACGGCGATACCGTCGTTGCCTTCGATACCGGTCCGGCAAGCGCGATCCTCGACGATTTCGTGCTGCGCCGGCTCGGCCGGCCCTATGACGCCGATGGCGCGCTGGCGGCCAGCGGGCGCGTGCATGACGATCTCGTTGCCGGCTTCATGGCCAATCCCTTCTTCGACCGGCCTGCGCCGAAATCGCTCGACCGCAACGATTTCCATCGCCGCGCCCAGGTCGTCGAGCGGCTCTCGGATGCCGATGGCGCGGCGACGCTGGCGGCCTTTACCATCGAGAGCCTCGTTGCGGCGCTGCGCCATGTCCCGCGCCGGCCGCAGCGCTGGCTCGTCGGCGGTGGTGGCCGGCTCAACCGGCATTTCATGACGCGGCTCGCCGAGCGGCTGGGTGTGCCGGTCGAGCCGGTGGAGGCGGTCGGCTGGAACGGCGATGCGCTGGAGGCGCAGATCTTTGCCTATTTCGCCATACGCTCGGTGAAGGGACTGCCGCTGAGCCTGCCTTCGACCACCGGCGTGCCCAAGCCGATGACGGGCGGGCGGTTTCATCGACCTGCCGGATATTCTCCGTCATTTGGATGACGAAACGGCCGCGGCGCTTCGTCTAGGCTCGTTTTCATAACCTGACCGAGAGGAAGACAGGAAAACGGGCCAAAGAATCGGCAAATATTGCTTGGCTTCAGCCGGGGATGTCGAGGGTTCAGCGCGGCCGAAGGGGGAGTTCGGCGCTGCGCAGCAGTGAAACGAGCTGACTTTGCTGTCGGGTATTCGTCTTCTGGAAGATCCGCGCCAGATGCGTGCGGGCGGTCGAAATCCGGACACCCTGGGCTTCGGCGGCCTCGGTCAGGGATGATCCGCTCGCGAGCGCGGAGGCGAATTTGGCTTCGGTATCGGTGAGGTCGAAGAGCTGGCGCGCGCAGGCGACGAGATTGGTCGCTGTTTCCAGGCGCCGCAGCGCGATCAGGACCTGGCCGGCCGCGTGATCCTGAGCAGGCGAAGGGGGCGCTGGCATGGCGCAGGCCGAAAGCGAATGAGAACCATCCTCGCCATGCAGGATCATGCTGGCCTGATGATGGGCGAGGGGGTCCAGTGCACTTCGCAGGGTGCCTTCGACCAATCGCCTGAGCTGGCGCTGGTCGGCCGGCTGGCGCGCGAACAGGCGGCCCTGGCGCAGCCCGAGCGCGCCGTCAGGGTCGGCCAGGATCTCGTCGGCGCCTTCATTGGCATAGGTGATGCGCATGTCCTGGTCGAGGATTGCGAGGCCGATGGCGATCCGGTCGAGAGCGCCGCGGGCTTCGTCCCGCTGGATGGTCACCCGGCCGATATGACGGCGCAGTTCGACCACGCGCCGCAGCACCGGATAGAGCTTTTCGAGCAGGGCGGCATCCTCGGCGTCGAAACCCTCCTGATGCCGGCCGCGCTGCACGTCGAAGAACCAGAAGGCCTGCCCATTCCCGGCAAGCCGGCAGGCCAGGCCGCCAAACATGTCCTGCGGGCGCATCCATTCCTGCCAGACGCGGGAGCTGCGCAGGGCTTCCGCGCCGAACACCTCGTGATCGCGGTAGATCGCGCCGAACGGGATGTCGCGCAATGCGTCGCCCATCTCGATGAAATCGGGCGCGAGCTCGCCGAAGCAGCGCTCCTGCAGCGCGGGGTCGGGATTGGTCGCGTAGGACGCCCAGTCCTCGGCGTTGGGGCCGAACCCGGCGAAGCAGGCTTTCGAGCCGTTGAAGAGCTGCCGCATCGTTTCCGCAGCGGCCTGCATCTGCCCTTCGTCCATCGCCCCGACCAACAACCGGTCGATCGCGGACATCACGGTATCGACGTCGAGGCGCGGCATGAGAGGTCCCGGCTGGCCACGGAAGGCGCATGCGTGATGCGCAATCCCGAAACTAGCAGTATGGACCGTTCAGGAAAAGTCCAAAAGCAATCCAAATTTTCTCATCGCGAGGAGGTCGCTTCACCTCCCGCTCATCATCGCGATGGCCTCGGCCGTGGGCAACGCCTCGAAGACGCCGTGGCGGGTGGTCGTCAGCGCGCCCGCCGCCGCGGCGTCGCGCAGGGCTTCGGGCAAGGCCAGTCCCATCGCCAGCCGGACGCCGAGCGTCGTGGCGAAGGCGTCGCCGGCGCCGAGCGAATCGATCGCCTCGACGGGGAAGCCCGCCTGCACGATGGCGGGACCATCCGCCGTGACGGCCACGGCTCCGGCTGCACCTCGGGTCAGGACGACGAGGCGCGGGCCGTGCTTCAGGAGTGCTGGCCCGAGTTCCCTCGCGAAGCGGTCCGGATCGGTTGCCTCGTCCTGCTCCCGGCCGAGCGTGGCCGCGAGGCCGCGGGCTTCGGTCTCGTTGATGATCAGGATCGAGGTCAGCGCCAGGATGGCGGCGGGAATCGGCCGGAAGGGCGAGGGGTTGAGCAGGGTCGGGACACCGGCCTGTCGGGCCAGCGCAAAGGCCGCCTCGATCGGTGCATCGCCGACCTCGAACTGGGCCGTCACCAGCGTCGCATCGGCAATGGCCGGCGCCCGCTGCCGGACATTCGCGGCCGACAAGGAGAGATTGGCGCCGGAGGCGACGGCAAGGCAGGTCTCGCCGCTGGCGTCCGTGAAGCCGATGCCGCTGCCGGTCGCGCCGTCGAGACGGACCAGCATCGATTGCGGCAGGCCGGCCCGTTCGAGCGCCGGCGGCGCGAAGGCTGCGGCGAGGTCGTCGCCGACGGCGAGCAGGCCCTCGACCGCGGCGCCAAGGCGGCGCACCATGATCGCCTGGTTCAGCCCCTTGCCGCCCGGCTCGATCGTCACGGTTTCGGCCGCGAGCGATTCGCCCGGGCGCGGGAAGCGGACGACTTTCGCCGAGCAGGAGACGACGAAGCTTCCCAGCACGAAAACAGGTTTGCCGGTCATAGGGTTTGATTTTCCCATTCACGAACTGCTACGCGGGTTGTGTCACGCTCATGCCATCGATGACAGTGCCTAAGCAGATTGCAAAACCGCCCTTCCAGAACCTGCTGGAACTGCGCACCGACACCGCCAAGCCGCTCTACCAGCAGCTCGAGGACCAGCTGACTCAGCTGATCGGCGACGGCACGCTGCCGCCGGGCACGACCCTGCCGGCCGAACGCCAGCTCGCCGAGCGCCTCAGCATCAGCCGCGCCACCGTGCAGCGCTCCTACAACGCCCTGCGCGAGCGCAAATTGCTGAGCGCGCAGGGGCGGCTGGGCTCGATCGTGCAAGGGGCCGGGCCGCGCCTGCATTCCGGCATGGACCGGCTGAAGGGCTTCACCGAGGAGATGCAGGAGCTCGGCCGTGTGCCGTCCTCCCGCATCGTCGAGCGCTCCGTGGTCAACGACCGCTCGATCGCCTCGATCTTCGGTCGTTCCTCGCATGCGCGCTTCCTCAAGCTGGTCCGCATTCGCTCCGGCGACGGCATCCCGATGTCGCGCGAGGTCGCCTGGTATAACCTGGAGCGGGCGCCGGACCTGGCCGAGAGCGATCTCTCCGGCTCGGTCTATGCCCGGCTCGCCGAACTCGGCCTGCCCCTGACGCGCTGCGACCAGACCATCGAGGCGGCGGCGCCGACGACCGAGGAGCGCGCCATCTTCGGCTTCGATGCTCCCGTGCCCTGCCTGCTGATCAAGCGGCGCAGCTACGGCGCCGACGGTGACATGCTCGAATATGTCGAGGGCCTGTTCCGGGGCGATACCTATACCTACAAGCTGACGCTGACCGCCTGACGCGGGCGGTCGAGGCCCCTGCCGCGGGTGCCCGAATTCGATATCCAATAACAGTCCAAAATTGAGACGAGCATTGAACCTGCTCGCGCCTTGCCGCGACCAAGGAGAACGGAGCTGCATCCGGCCGGGTTTTCGGTTCTCCGGCAACAGGGTGCGGCGACCCGTCGATTGCAGGGATGGATATTGCGATGTCGCTTCACGTCTCGATTGCCGCCAGGACGAGCTACAGCCCGTTTCACGCACGCGCCCATGTCGACCCCGATGCCTTCGGGCGGGCTTCCAGGCCGGTTTTCGTCATCGATGCCGAGCTGAACCAGCGCTTCGGCAACTGCGGCGCGGCGGCGCTGACCCGCGACGGTCTGGGTGGTATCGACCGCTTCACCGCCAGCGACAAGGATTTCATGGCGCGGTTGCAGCTCTGGCTGAAGCGTTGCCGCACGGGCAGTGCGGCCGGCGAGATGCGGTTGCCGCTGGTGCTGCGCAATGGCCGGCAGATCGCGATCGACGCGGTTCATCTGACGAGCATCGAATTGTTCGTCCTGACGGTGGACGATCCCGAGAGCGCGATGGACCGCAACATCGCCCGTGTCAGCGAGGCCTGCGGCCTGACGCCGACCGAGGAGCGCATGCTCGTCCTGATGGTCGAGGGGCTGGATACGATCATCGCCGCCAAGCGGCTGGGCATCGCGCCGACCACCGCAAGGACCCATCTCCAGCGCCTCTTCGCCAAGACCGGCACGGCCCGGCAGAGCGAACTCGTCCGCTTCGTCGCGACCTATGTCGAGGAACTCCGCTGAGCACGCGGGCTCCATGGCGAAGAATCCGTCGCCTCTGTTGACAGGGCCTGTGGTCGCACGCCCATCTGGGCCGGTATGCGCAGGGACCGCATCCGTCCGGAGCGATCGCGACCATGGCCGAGACGCTGGCAGCCTTCATTTTCTGCGCATTGCTCAGCGGCAGCGCCATCTTCGGCGTCAAGCTACGGGGCTGGCTGTCGGAGGAGCATCTCTCCGAACGCACGATGGAGGCGATCCGGCTGGTGACGAGCCTGCTGGTGACCTTCGCCGCCCTGGTGCTCAGCCTGCAGCTTTCCAGCGTCAAGGCGGCCTTCGATACGGCCTATCGCGATCGCAATGCCGATGCGGCCGGACTCGCCCAATTCGATGAATGCCTGCGCGGCTACGGGGCCGAGGCCGATCCGATCCGGTTCGACCTGCGCAGCTATACGGCCGCGGTCATCGCCAGCACCTGGCCGCTGGAACCGCGCCCAGCGGGCGTCTCCTACCCCGATACCACTGCCATGGCCCGCGAAGGCGCCGACCCCTCGCTCGGCGCTCTCCTCGCGCGCATCGGCCGGGCGATCAACGCTCTGGCTCCCGGCGACACGCTTCATGCCAATGTCGCTACGGAGTGCCGGGCGGCTTATCAGAGGGTGCAGCAGCGGCGCTGGGCCGTCATCGAGGATGTGCGCGGCCCGGTCTCGCCACTGTTCACCAGCGTCATGACCTTCTGGCTGATGCTGGTCTTCCTGAGCTTCGGGTTGCAGATCCCGCGCCGGCGCCTCGCCGCGATCGTATTGGCGATCGGCATCGTCTCGATCTCCACGGTGATGTTCGTGATCACCGATCTCGAGACGCATTATGGTGGGTTGTTCGGCATTTCCAGCGCCTCGATGCGCGATGCGCTTACGGGCATGGCCCGCTGACGCGCCCGGCCGGTTGGCGCGGCGCTTGCCAAGAGACGCATGATCGGGTGCGATGGCATCCGACGATCCGAACGGATCCGCTTCAAACGATATGATCTCGATATGAGACAGGGGAACGAGCAGATGATGGCCAGGGCTATGGGCTTGAGATTCGGTTTGGCGCTGGCGGCGTCGGTTCTCGCGCTGGGCGCCGCGCAGGCCCAGGAACCGAAGAAGGGCGGGACGGTCCATGTCGTCGTCCAGCCCGAGCCGCCGATGCTGATGCAGGGCCTCAACCAGAACGGCCCGACCAACATGGTCGCCGGCAACATCTACGAATCGCTGCTGCGCTATAACGAGAAGCTCGAGCCGCAGCCCTCGCTCGCCAAGAGCTGGGAAATCTCGCCTGACGCCAAGACCTACACCTTCAAGCTCCAGGAAGGCGTGAAATGGCATGACGGCAAGCCGTTCACGGCCGACGACGTGGTTTTCACGCTCGACAAGTTCCTGCGCGAGGTTCACCCGCGCTGGCGCCCGATCGTCAACGCCCAGGTCGAGAAGATCGAGAAGGTCGACGATCTCACCGTGAAGATCGTGCTGAAGCAGCCCTTCGGCCCGCTGATCATCACGCAGGAGGTCGCCTCCGCGCCGATGATCCCCAAGCACATCTATGACGGCACGGATTATCGCGCCAACCCCGCCAACAACACGCCGATCGGCACCGGCCCGTTCAAGCTCAAGGAGTGGAAGAAGGGCTCCTATATCCACCTCGTCAGGAACGAGGACTACTGGCTGAAGGGCAAGCCCAACCTCGACGAGATCTACTGGCAGATCATTCCCGATGCAGCCGCCCGCGCCGTTGCCTACGAGACGGGCAAGGTCGACGTGCTGACCGGCGGCTCGGTCGACGTCTACGACGTCGCGCGCCTCTCCAAGCTGCCCAATACCTGCATGACCACCAAGGGCTGGGAGATGTTCGCCCCCCATGCCTGGATCACGCCGAACGTGCGCAACGGCATCCTCGGCAACAAGCAGTTCCGCCAGGGGTTGATGTACGCGATCGACCGCGAATTCGGGAAGGACGTGGTCTGGGGCGGCCTCGGCAAGCTGCCGACCGGGCCGATCTCGTCCAAGACCAAGTTCTATTCGGCCGACGTGCCGAAATACACTTACGATCCCGCCAAGGCGAAGGAGCTGATTAAGGCCTCCGGTTACAAGGGCGAGACGATCAAGCTGCTCAACCTGCCCTATGGCGAGACCTGGAGCCGTTGGTCGGAGGCGATCAAGCAGAATTTCGAGGATGTCGGCGTCAAGATCCAGATCGAGAACACCGACGTGCCTGGCTGGACGCAGAAGGCGTCGAACTGGGATTTCGACCTGAACTTCAACTTCCTCTACCAGCTCGGCGACCCCGCCATGGGCGTGGCGCGCTCTTACATCTCCTCCAACATTGCCAAGGGCAATCCCTTCGCCAATGTCGGCGGCTATTCCAATCCGGAAGTCGACAAGCTCTTCGCCGACGCTGCGATCGCACCGACCGACAAGGAGCGCCAGGAGCTCTACACCAAGGTGCAGAAGGTTCTCGCCGACGAATTGCCGGTGCTCTGGCTGCTCGAGATGGACTTCCCGACCATCTATCGCTGCAACGTCAAGAACCTCGTCACGACCGGCGTTGGCGTGAACGACGGCTTCCGCGACGCCTGGAAGGAGTAAGGTCAGCTCCGAGGGGCGCGTCATCCCGGACGCCGCGAAGCGGCGATCCGGGATCGTATCGGGGTTAGGTTCCAGGGCCGCCCCATTCTGGTGACGGTCCCGCGTCTGCGCAGCGGCACTTCGCGCCGCGGCGCGCGCGGGATGACAGCTTCACGAAAGTCCTGAATGAACCTCGCGCAATTCCTCGCCGGCCGGCTCGTGAAGGGGATCATCGTCCTCTTCGCGATCGCGATCCTGAATTTCCTGCTGATCCGCGCCGCGCCGGGCGATCCAGCGCAGGTGCTTGCCGGCGAGGCAGGTGCCGCCGACGCGCAGCTCCTTGAGCAACTGCGTGCCCGCTTCGGCCTCGACCAGCCCTTCCTGACCCAGCTCTGGATCTACCTGAAGGGCTATCTCACCTTCGATCTCGGCTTCAGCTATCGCCAGCAGCAGCCGGTGCTGAACCTGATCATGGAGCGCCTGCCGGCGACGCTGCTTTTGACCGGCGCGGCCTTCCTCGTGTCGCTCGTCGTCGGCACCGCCATGGGCGCGCTCGCCGCACGCCGCGCCGGAAAATGGTCGGACAGCCTGATCACGACGCTGGCGCTGATGTTCTACGCGACGCCACTGTTCTGGGTGGCGCTGATGAGCCAGATCGTCTTCGCGCTGAAGCTCGGGCTCGTGCCCAATGTCGGCTACGAGACCATCGGCGCGAACTATACCGGCCTGGCCCGCGCGCTCGATATCGGCCAGCACCTCATCCTGCCGGCGCTGACGCTCGGCCTGTTCTTCACCGCGCTGTATGCCCGGATGATGCGCGCCTCGATGCTGGAGGTGGCCGGCGCCGATTTCGTCAAGACGGCGCGCGCCAAGGGCGTCTCGCAATCCCGCGTCTGGCGGCGGCATGTCGCCCGCAACGCCATCCTGCCGGTGGTGACGCTGGCCGGTTTGCAGGCGGGCCAGCTCGTCGGCGGAGCCGTGCTGACCGAAACCGTCTTCGCCTGGCCGGGCATCGGGCGATTGATGTTCGATGCGCTGGTCCAGCGCGACTATTCGGTCCTGCTGGGCGTCTTCTTCGTCTCATCGGCGATGGTCGTCTGCTTCAACATCGCGACCGATCTGGTCTACCGGATCGTCGATCCGCGCATCGAGGCGCACGCATGAACCGGTCCTTTCCGTCATGGTCGGGCTTGTCCCGACCATCCACGTCTTCGCTGGTCGAAGGCTGTGTTCAAGACGTGGATGCTCGCCACAAGGGCGAGCATGACGTCGAGTGCGGCATGATGCTGGAGGCGCTTCCTTGAACTTCCTCAAGCGCTTCGCCCGCAATCGCGGCGCCGTCATCGGCATCGTCATCCTGCTCGCCGTCGTCGCCTTCGCGATCCTGGCGCCGACGCTCTATCCGCAATCACCCTGGCGCCCGGTGGCGCGGCCCTTCCTCGCGCCGTTCACCATGGAGCGCTTCCCGCTCGGCACCGACACGCTCGGCCGCAATCTCGCCTCCGGCCTCGTCCATGGCGCCCGCGTCTCGCTGATGATCGGCGTGGTCTCGACGCTGGTCGCGCTGGTCATCGGCGTACCGTTGGGGGCGGCCGCGGGCTATGCCGGTGGTTTCGTCGATGACGCGCTGATGCGCTTCACCGAGTTCTTCCAGACCATTCCCTCTTTCGCGCTCGCCATCGTGCTGGTCGCGATCCTGCAGCCGCAGCTCGGTTCGATCGTGCTCGCGATCGGGGTCGTCAGTTGGCCGCCTGTAGCGCGACTGGTGCGAGGGGAGGTGCTCTCGCTGCGAAGTCGCGAATATGTCCAGGCGGCCGTCACCATCGGCCAGTCGACGCCGCGGATCATTTTCAGCCAGGTCCTGCCCAACACCATCGCGCCGATCATCGTCATGGGCTCGCTGATGATCGGCTCGGCGATCCTGCTGGAATCCTCGCTCTCCTTCCTCGGGCTGGGCGATCCCAACCTGATGAGCTGGGGCTATATGGTCGGCGCCGGCCGCACGCGCCTGCTCGATGCCTGGTGGATCTCGTTCTTCCCCGGCCTCGCGATCTTCCTGACGGTGCTCGCGCTCAATCTCGCCGGCGAGGGGCTGAACGATGCCCTGAATCCGCGTCTGGCCAGGGGACGGGAATGATGGCGCGAATGACCGCTCCGGCGCTCTCCATCGAAGGCCTGACGCTGGCCCTGCCGACCATGGCCGACCGTCCGAACGCGGTCGAGACGATCACGCTCGCCATCCAGCCCGGCGAGACGCTCTGCGTCGTCGGCGAATCCGGCTCCGGCAAGTCGATGATCGCCCATGCCGTGATGGGCCTCTTGCCCAAGGCGGTGAAGCCGGTCGCGGGCGTCATCAGGCTCGCTGGTCGCGATCTCCTCGCCCTCGACGAACAGGCGATGCAGGAGGTGCGCGGCCGCGAGGTCGGCATGATCTTCCAGGAGCCGATGACCTCGCTCAATCCGGTCATGCGCATCTCCGACCAGATCGTCGAGACCTTCGAGGCCCACGGCCTGCACGATAGGGCGACGCGCCGCGCCCGTGCCATCGATCTCCTGACCGAGGTCGGCCTGCCCGATCCGCCGCGCCTCGCAAAAGCCTATCCTCACGAGCTCTCCGGCGGCCAGCGCCAGCGCGTGATGATCGCGATGGCGCTGGCGCTCGAACCCAAGCTCCTGATCGCCGATGAGCCGACCACCGCGCTCGACGTCACCACGCAGGCGCAGATCCTCAAGCTGATCGACAACCTGCGCCATCGCCACGGCACGGCCGTGCTCTTCATCACCCATGACATGGGCGTGGTCGCGGAGATCGCCGACCGCATCGCCGTGCTGGAGAAGGGCGTGCTCGTCGAGGAGGGCACGGCCGATCAGGTGCTCGGTTCGCCGCGCCATCCCTATACGCAGAAGCTGCTGGCGGCGGTGCCTTCGCTGACGCCGGCCGTGCTGCCGCCGCTGCCAGAGACCGCGCCGGTCATCAGCGTCGAGGGTCTCGGCAAGACCTATCGCAAGCGCTCGCTCTTCGGCGTCGCCCGCGAGGTCAAGGCAGCCGACGACATCTCCTTCGCGCTCGTCCGTGGGGAGACGCTCGGCCTCGTCGGCGAATCCGGCTCGGGTAAGTCGACGGTCGGGCGCTGCTGCCTGCGCCTGATCGAGCCCGACCGCGGCCGCATCGCGCTCGGCGATCTTGTCCTTTCCGAGCTCAAGCCGGCCGAACTGCGCCGCCAGCGCAAGCGCATCCAGATGGTCTTCCAGGACCCCTTCGCCTCGCTCAATCCGCGCCAGACCGTCGGCCGCATCATCTCGGACGGCCCCGTCGCCCATGGCACGCCGCGCAAGGATGCACTGGCGCGGGCGAAGGAATTGCTGGAGCTCGTCGGGCTCTCCGCCAACGCCATTGACCGCTACCCGCATGAATTCTCGGGCGGCCAGCGCCAGCGTGTCGGCATTGCAAGGGCGTTGGCGCTAGAGCCCGATGTGCTGGTGGCGGATGAGGCGGTCTCGGCCCTCGACGTCTCCGTGCAGGCCCAGATCCTCACGCTGATCAAGGACATCCAGGCCAGGCTCGGCCTCGCGATCCTCTTCGTCACGCATGATTTGCGCGTCGCCGCGCAGATCTGCGACCGCATCGCGGTGATGCAGCGCGGCCGCATCGTCGAGAGCGGGCCGACCACCGCGATCTTCGCCGACCCGCAGCACGCGTATACGCGGCAACTGCTGGCGGCGGTGCCGGGCGGCGGGCGCTTCGGGCACTAATGGAGCGAACCACGCTCCGCGTCATGGTCGGGCTTGTCCCGACCATCCACGTCTTTCCCTTCATCCATGTCGCAAGGCGTGGATGCTCGGCACAAGGCCGAGCATGACGGATTTGGCCTAAAGGAGACCTGCCCCATGCCTCTCGATCCCGCCTTGCGCGAAAAAATCCTCGCCGCCGTCGAAGCGGGCTTCGACGAGCAGGTCGCCTATACGCAGGAGCTAGTCCGCTTCGCCTCGACACGCGGGCAGGAGCACACGGTCCAGGATTTCATCTTCCGCGCCCTAAAGCAGCGCGGCTTCACCATGGACCGCTTCGCCATGGACAGGGAGCTGATCGCGGCTCATCCCGGCGGCGCGCCGTTTTCCGACACGCATTCCGAAGCCCCGATCGTCGTCGGCATCCATCGGCCCCGCGAGGAGAAGGGCCGCTCGCTGATCCTCCAGGCTCATGTCGACGTGGTCCCGGCCGGCCCCACCGATCAATGGAAGCACGCGCCCTTCGATCCCGTCATCGAGGGCGACTGGATGTATGGCCGCGGCAGCGCCGACATGAAGGCCGGCTCCGCCGCCAATCTCTTCTGCCTCGATGCGCTCCGGCGCATCGGCATGCAGCCGGCGGCGACGGTCTATGTCGAATCCGTCGTCGAGGAGGAATCGACCGGCAACGGCGCGCTGATGACGCATCTGCGCGGCTATCGCGCCGAGGCCGCGCTGATCCCTGAGCCGGAATACGAGATGCTCGCCCGCGCCAATGCCGGTGTGCTCTGGTTCCAGTTCGAGGTGCGCGGCATCCCCGCCCATGTCCGCGAGATGGGCACCGGTGCCAATGCGATCGACGCCGCCTATCGCGTCGTCGCGGCTTTGCGCAAGCTCGAGGAGCAGTTCAATCTCGAGAAGGCCGGCCGCGAGCATTTCGAGAACGATCCGCATCCGATCAACCTGAATATCGGCAAGATCGAGGGCGGCGACTGGGCCTCTTCCGTGCCGTGCTGGTGCCGCGTCGATTGCCGCGTCGGGCTCTATCCCGGCGTCACCGCCAAGGAGACGGCGCAGCGCATCGAGGACTGCATCCGCGAGGCCGCGCGGGCCGATTCCTTCCTGGCGAACAACCCGCCGAAGGTGACGTTCAACGGCTTCTGGGCCGAGGGCTATGTGCTGGAGCCCGGCAGCGAGGCCGAGGCCGTGCTCGCCCGCGCCCATGAGGCGGCGCTCGGCAAGCCGCTCAAGAGCTTCATGACGGCGGCCTATCTCGATACCCGCGTCCATGCGCTCTACGACAAGATCCCGGCGCTCTGCTACGGCCCGATGGGCGAGAACATCCACGCCTTCGACGAGCGCGTCAGCCTCGCTTCGGTGAAGCGCATCACCGGCGCCATGGCGCTCTTCGTCGCCGAGTGGTGCGGGCTCGAAAGCATCGAGGGGTGAGCGAGGTCCGGGCATCGGACCGAAAAGTGGGAACCGGTTTTCGGAGCATCCGATGCTGAAGCCAGAAACGGAATCGCCGCGCGCCCGGGAGGACGCGGGGCGATCCGGCAGGGCGCTGCTGCTCGTCCCGCTGCTCGGGCTGCTCTGGGGCTTCAACTGGCCGGCGGTACGGATCTCGCTGACCGAGATCGCGCCCTGGACCCTGCGCGCGGCGGGCATGAGCTTCGCCGGGCTCGTCCTTGTCGCGGTCGCGCTGGCACGCGGCATCCCGCTTTCGGTGCCGCGTGCGCAGTGGTTGCGGTTGGTTGTTGCCGGCTTCCTCTCGATCGCCGCCTTCAACGTCCTGCTCGCCTTCGCGCAGCTCGCGGCGCCGACCTCGCGCGCGGCGATCCTGACTTTCACCATGCCGATCTGGGCGACATTGCTCGCCCGCTTTGTGCTGGGCGAGGCCTTCGACGGCCGCCGCCTCGCCGGGCTCGCGCTCGGCATCGCCGGCCTCGTCTGTCTCGGCCTGCCGTTGATCCTGGCCGGGCAGCTCTCCTTCGGCCTGATGCTGGCGCTGCTCGCGGCTGTGAGCTGGGCGCTCGGCACGATCGTGATCAAGCGCTGGCCGGTCTCGGCCCCGGCGCTCGCGATCGCCGCCTGGCAATTGCTGATCGGCGGCGTGGTCGCGGGCATCGGCATGCTCGTCTTCGAAGGCCTGCCCGTGCCGAAGCTGCTCTCGCCGCGCGTGCTGACGGCCTTGAGCTTCCATATCATCGGGGCGCAGGCACTGGCCTATTTCCTCTGGTTCACCGTGGTGGCGCGCCTGCCGGCGGGCATCGCCAGCCTGGGCACGCTGATGGTCCCCGCGATCGGCGTGCTCGGTTCGGTGCTGCTGCTCGGCGAGCGACCGACGCCGACCGATTGGTTCGGTCTCGCCCTGGTGATTGCAGCCTCCGGCGCGATCCTGGTTCCGGCCCGGCGGCCATGAGTCCAGGTGCCATGTCCGATGTCTCCGGCTATCTTTCCCGTCGAAGCGTGTCGGGTCCGATCGATCGGAACGGCGCCGGTTGCGGCCCAGGGAGACGGAATTGCCCCGATTTTCGCCGATCCTGGCCTTCGTTATTCTCCTGCTGGCCTTCGGCCCGCAGTCAGCCTCAGGACAAGCCATGACCGAAGCCGGATTGCATGCCGCCGCGGCCAGGGATGACGTCGCCGCGATCAAGCGCCTCCTCGTCGAGGGCGCAGCCATCGACGCGCGCGACGCGCGCGGCCGGACCGCCTTGCTGGTCGCGACCCATGAGAACCGCGTCGACGCCGCCCGCGCCCTGATCGAGGCCGGCGCCGACGTCAACGCCAAGGACGGGATGAACGACAGCCCCTATCTCTATGCCGGCGCGCGGGGCCACCTCGCCATCCTCAAGCTGACGCTGGAGCATGGCGCGGACCTGAAGAGCACCAATCGCTACGGTGGCACGGCGCTGATCCCGGCCTGCGAGCGCGGCCATGTCGAGACGGTCCGCACCCTGATCGCGGCCGGCGTTGCGGTCGATCACATCAACAATCTCGGCTGGACCGGGCTTCTGGAGGCGATCATCCTCAGCGATGGCGGTGACAGGCATCAACAGATCGTCAAGGACCTGCTCGCGGCCGGTGCGGATGTGAACCTGGCCGACCGCGATGGCGTGACCCCGCTCCAGCATGCCCGCAGCCGCGGCCAGACCAGGATGCAGCAGATCCTGCTCGCGGCCGGGGGGCGTTGAACTGAAGGGTGCGATCATGAATCAGGCACAGCGATTTCTCTGCGAGGCGATCGAACTCGCGCGGTCCAATATGGACAAGGGCGGCCGGCCCTTCGGGGCCGTGATCGTCCGGGAGGGCGAGGTGATCGCGACCGGCGTCAACGAGACCGTCGCGACCAACGACCCGACCGCCCATGCCGAGCTGACTGCCTTGCGCGCGGCGAGCCGCAAGCTGGCTTCGCCGAGCCTCGCCGGCTGCGCGGTCTATGCCAGCGGCCATCCCTGCCCGATGTGCATGGCGGCGATGCGGATCTCCGGCGTGAGCGAGGTCTACTACGCCTATTCCAACGATGACGGCGCGCCCTATGGCCTGTCGAGCGCGGCGGTCTATGCCGATCTGGCAAAGCCCTTCGCCGAGCAGTCGATGAAGATCGCCTATAGGCCGGTTCGCCTTGAAGGCGGGCCCGATCTCTATGCCGAATGGAAGCGGCGTCAGGCAGGGCCGGCCTGAGGCCATGGCTCCCTCGCGGTCGGGCGCCCCGATGCGGTCTAGCGGAGCTTCGCGATCCTGATTCCGTCGAGCTTTGCGCGGTCCTTGATGGACTCTTCGCTTCGTGTCATCGCTTTCGCAATCGCCTTCAGGGCCATGCCCTTTCCGGCCAGCAACCTCAGCTTCTGGAGTTCCTCGGCTGTCCAGGGTTGACGATGCCGTTCAAATCGCTCGGTCACAATCCACTCCGCTTCGCGGTCACACTGGGCGACCTATAGTGGCACGAGCGAGCCGATTGATCGATATGTGCAAGGACCGATCTGGCTCATTGCCGGGGGGCATGTCCTCCGGCGGAGACCCAGAATGTTCCCTCCAGCGGTGCCGCCAGGAAACGGCTGTTGATCTCGCGCAGCGTGGCGTCCAGGTCGATATCCGCGAAGAGTCCTGGGTGCTGCCATTTTGCCAAAGCCTCGATTGCAACGACATGCGCGGGCGTATGGACGAAGAGGTGCCAGAGACCATGGGCGCGGCCCTGCGCGACTGCATCCAGAGCCGCGAGGTCGCGAGCTTCCAGGCGTTTGGCGAAACTGCGAGCGGCTTTCTCGGCCGACACGGCGGGGCCAAGCGCGAAGGCTTCGGCGTCGGCATTGTCGGAGGTCGTGGTTGCGACATAGACCTTGGGATTGCGCGTCAGGACGAACTCCAGGCTGAGCTGTCCGACCGCGCCGGGAATCTTCTCCGCGCCGATGTTTTCGCCCCCGGCCAGGCGAATGAAGCCGTCGACCGTGCCGGGGCCGGCGGAAAAGCAGCATTCGGGCCTTGCCGCGAAAGCATGCAGGAAAACCGAAGGACGCTCGGCAGTATCCTTGGCCAGCCGTGTCGCGATACGGTCCAGATGCTCGCGATAGAAGGCAATGAACGCCTCGGCCTGCGCCTCGCGCCCGATGAGCTTGCCGAGGATGCGCAGGCTCGGCTCCGTGCTCTTCACGGGGTCAAGGAAGAAATCCACGATGGCGACCTGGATGCCCGCCGCCTCCAGCTTCGCGATGCCCGGGGCGGCGTCGGAACCGTAGCGATAGGCGTCGAAGCGGCTGAGCAGGACGAGATCCGGCTGGCGCGCGATGATTGTTTCGATGCCGATGGCCTCGAAAGAGCCACGGCCGACGACCGGGATCTGGTCGATCGCCGGAAAGCGACCGCGCAGGATCGCAGGCTGGATCGCATTGGCGCCGCCCTCCGCCCAGCCTGCGAGCAGGCTGACGGGATCGGGATGCAGCAGCGACAGCGCATCGAGGCTGACCCAGGCGCCGAGCACGATCCGCTTCGCCGGCTCCTTGAGGACCACCTCGCGGCCAGCGAGATCGGTGACGCGGATATCCTTCGCCGCAGCCGGCGTAGCAAGCGCCAGCGAGACGGCGAGGCCGACCAGCGCGGCCGCGCGCCTCACGAGTCCGGTCGCGCGGTTCATCATTCTCACCAGCGATAGCTCAGCGTTGCCAGCACCGTGCGGCGAGAGCCCAGCGTGCAGCCCGGGACGTTGCCGCATTGCGAGACGTAGTAGCGGTCGAACAGGTTCTTGGCGACGACCGACAGCTTGGCGCCGTTCAAGGCTGGCATCAGCTTGCCGAGATCGTAACCGATGGTGGCGTCGACCAGCGTGTAGGGCGGGATGCGCACGGTGTTGTTGGTGTCGTAGGTGTTGCCGACGAACCTGACGCCGCCGCCGAGCGACAGGCCGGCGAAGGGGCCGCCCTGGATCGCATAGTCGGCCCAGAGCGATCCCTGATGCATCGGTGTGCCCGGCAGGCGCTTGCCGGTATCGGCTGCGATCGAGCTCTTGGTGATCTCGTGGTCGAGGAAGGCATAGGAGGCGATCAACCCGAGGCCTTCGGTCAGTTGCGCCCTTGCCTCGACGTCGAAGCCGCGCACGGAAACCTCGCCGAGCTGGACCTGCGCGAAGGGATGCGCCGGGTTCGGATCGCCCGTCAGCGTATTGTCCTGGCGAATGTCGAACACCGCCGCGGTCAGCGAGGCATTCATCCAGGTCGGCTGATACTTGACGCCGGCCTCGTATTGCCGGGAGGTCAGCGGCTTGAAGGCCGCGCCGGAGAAGTCGGTCGCCGCCGTCGGCTGGAACGAGGTCGAAACGCTGACATAGGGCGCGATGCCGTTGTCGAAGACGTAGCTCAATCCGGCACGGCCGCTGAAGGCGCGGTCCGTCGTCGATGTCCGGGCCAGCGTATTGGTCGTCAGGGTTTGCGTGCGTGTCCGGGTCTCGGCAATGTCGTAGCGGCCGGAGAAGGTCGCGATCCAGCGGTCGAGCTTGATCTGGTCCTGCGCGTAGAAGCCGAGCTGGCGCAGCTCCGCATCCTTGCGCTGGAAGTTGATGCCGGGATCGGCGACGGGCGCGCCATAGACCGGGTTGAAGATCTGGATCGAGGGCGCCGGGCCGCGGCCGACATCGTATTGGCTGATCTCGTTGCGGTAATCGAGGCCGATGAGCGCGGTATGCGACAGCGGCCCGGTGCCGAATCTGGCCTCCAGCCGGTTGTCGAGCGTGAAGGCGCGCGCCGCGGCGTCGATGCGGAAGGCGGCGCGGTTCAGCGTGCGGTTGTCGGCCAGCAATTCGCCGTTGCGGTTGAGCGCCCGCAGGTAGACGTCGTTCTGGGTGTAGCGCAGGTTCTGGCTGAAGGTCAGGCTGTCGTTGAAGCGATGCTCGAAAGCATAGCCGATCGAGCCCTGGTCACGCTCGAAGCGATCGAAGCCCGGCTCCCCGGCATAGCGGTTCCAGGGCAGGCGACCATTGACCGGATTGGGATAGAGCGTGCCGGAGGTCGGCAGGTAATTGAAGCTGGTCTTGCCGTTGCGCTCGCGCAGGTACTGGCCCATCACCGTCAGCGTGGTGTCGGCGCTTGGGCGCCAGGTGAAGGCCGGCGCGATGAAGAGCCGGTCGTCGTCGATGAAATCGGTCTGCGTTCCGGAATTCCGCGCGAGCCCGGTCAGGCGATACAGGAAGGTGCCTTGCGGATCGATCGGCCCCGACAGATCGAAGGCCCCCTGAAGGCGCCCGAAGCTGCCGGTCTGGAGCTGGATCTCGCGCAGCGGCGTGGCGGTGGGGCGCTTGCTGACCATGTTGACGAGGCCGCCCGGGCCGCTCTGGCCGTAGAGGACGGAGGAAGGGCCCTTGAGAACCTCGACGCGCTCCAGCCCATAGGGCTCGACGACCGAAGTCGTCCAGTCGGCCGTGGCCGCGCCGTCAGGCAGGCGCAATCCGTCGAGGAAGAGATCGCCCTTGAAGCCGCGGATCTGCGTGTAGCTGTCGAATTGCGAGGCGGCCCCATAGGTTTCGCCGCGAACGCCCGCCGTATAGCGCAAGGCCTCGCTCACGCTCTGGGCGCCTTGCGCCTTGATCTGGTCGGCCGTGACGACGTTGACGGTCTGCGGCACTTCGATGAGCGGCGTGTCGGTCTTGCTGCCGGTGGCGCTGCGGGTCGCGACATAGCCATTGACCGGGCCGAGCGCCTGCTCGCGGGTGCCTTGCACCTCGATGGTGTCGAGGCGGATCGCCGGCTCCCCCGGCTGGGCCGAGGCGCCCGTGGCAAGCGCAACGAACAGGGTCGACAGCGAAATCTGTGACAGGGCACAGGCGCGAACGCTTCTTTGTATCGCGGTGAAGCGCCGGAATACGGTGGTGTATAGCATACGCGTCGTCGGCCCTGGATTTGAATTTAATCTAACGTTGCTTGACGGATATCCTTAGGTCGATCTAGTTTGAATCGATTATAAACTAGCTCGACTGCTCTTGAATTATAACTGCGATCCTTCTACGGACGTGGATCATAATTGACCGTGTTCGGGTCAAATTTGGTCGCCCTCATGCGCGTTCAGGCAAAAGCACCGAGTTCGGATCAAGTGGGGCCGCAGACCATCGACAGATTGTGGCTGAGCGAGGAAACGCCTCGTCCGGTCACGGTCCTGCACCAGTCGTTTCTCAACGGCGCCCGCACCCGCTGGCACAGCCATCGCCGCATCGAGCTCCTGCATGCCTCCGGCGGGCTGCTCCTGCTCCATACGGAGATCGGCACCTGGACGGTCCCGTCGGGCTATGCGCTCCTCGTGCCGGCCGATCTGCCGCATGAGCTCGCGGCCTATGGCTGTTGCGAAATGCGTGCGGCTTTCTTCACCGACGAGGCGCTCGGCGATGCCGTTCCGCACAGTTGTCGTGTGATCGCCGTCTCGGAATTGCTCGATGTCTCGCTGCGAGCCCTGGCGAGCGGGCCCTTGCTCTACGATCTCGGTGGCCGCGGCGGGCATCTTGCGGCGCTGATCGTCGATGAGATCCGCGAAGCCAGCGAGATCCAGATCGCGCTGCCGATGCCGCAGACGCCGCCCTTGCGGAAACTGGCGCGCGACATGATCCAGAAGCCGGCGCTGGCCCACGACCTGGATGGCTGGGCGGAGCAGACCGGCGTCAGCCGCTCCACCTTCACGCGCCGCTTTCGCGGCGAGACCGGATTGAGCTTCGCGGAGTGGCGGCGGCGGTTACGCATGCTCCATACGCTGACGCTCCAGGCCAACGGCGTCCCGCTGCGGCAGGCGGCAGTGACCGCCGGCTACCGAAATGCCAATGCGCTGCGCGACATGATGCGCCGGACGCTGACGACGACGGTCTTGCCGCCGTCGTCGGAGCTGAACAGATAAAATTGTTCAGCCCGGCTTGATGGGGAATCAACTGGCCACTGACTGCCTTACCAGGCGAGACCGAAGGCTTCCAGCTCCTTCTCCGCATCCGTCCGGTCCTGATGAGGGGCCGTCGCCGTCGCCGGGAGGAAGCGTCCCCGCCCGCGCGTGCCGCAGAACGCGTGATAGCGGCTGATCACCTCGCCACGGCTCAGCGTAACCGCCGGCCAGGCCGTGACCTTCAGGCCTTCATAGGGAGTGAAGTCGACATTGTGATGCATCATCGCGTTGTCGATGACGCGGTCGTAATTCTCGTCCCAGATGCACAGATCGGCGTCGGCTCCGATGGTGAGATCGCCCTTGCGCGGTGCCAGCCCGTAGATCCGTGCGGCATTGGTCGATGTCAGCCGGACGAATTCAGGCAGGCTGATCCGGCCTCCCTTGACGCATTGCGTAAACAGCAGCGGCATGCGGATCTCGACGCCGGGCACGCCGCTGGCGATCTTGTCAAAGCTCGCGCCGAAGCCGTTCGGGAATTTCTCGACCTCGTCGAACCTATAGGGCGAGTGATCCGAGGAGAGCACGTCGATGCGCCCGTCGGCGACGGCGCGCCAGAGTTCGGCGCGATTGGCGGCGTCGCGGATCGGCGGGCTGAAGATGCCCTTGGCGCCTTCATGACCGGGCTTGTCGAGCAGGCTGCCATCGAGCGTCAGGTACTGCGTGCAGGTCTCGACGAAGAGCGTGGTGCCCTTCGCGCGGGAGAGCGCGACCACGTCGAGCGACCGCCCGGTCGAGACATGCACGATCATGGTCGGCACGTTGAACAGTTCGGCGTAGGCGCAGATCCGGAACACGGCCTCGGCCTCGGCGATGGTCGGCCGCGAGGCGAGATGGAACTTCGGCGCGACATGGCCCTGCGCCAGCAATTGCTGGGTCACATGGTCGATGATGTCGGTGTTCTCGCAATGGACCATGATCATGAAGCCGTGCCGGCGGGCGGCGGCGAAGACCGTGACGATGTCGCGATCGGCGATCCCGACGGCGGCATAGGTCGTGAAGATCTTCAGCGAGCGCAGGCCCCCCGCCGCGGCCTCAGCGAGGTCTCGGTCGAAATCGGGATGGGACGGGTCGGTGACGACGATGTGGAAATTATAGTCGAGCACCGACTTCCGCGCGCGCTCGTGATAGTCGGCCGCCGCCCATGCGATCCCTTCGCCGCGGTGCTGCGGGGCGAAGGGCAGGACCGTCGTCGTGCCGCCGCAGGCGGCCGAGACCGTCCCCGAATAGAAGTCGTCGGCATTGATGCGGCCATGGCCCTTGCGCTGGTCGATATGGAGATGGCTGTCGACGCCCCCCGGCATAACCAGCCGGCCCGCCGCATCGATGATCTCCGGCGCCTTGTCGCCGATGGCGCCGAGTTCGGCGATCCGGCCGTCGCGGATGCCGATATCGGCGTTGAAGACGTCGCTGGAGCTGGCGCAGCGGGCATTGCGAATGACGAGATCGAACATGGGATTCTACCGGCTTGGGCTGACGAAGCGACCGCCCGGTCTGGGCACGAGATCGACGACGAGGCTGTAATTGGTCGGGTGGAAGATGCCGTCGATGACGATGAGCGGCCTGTCGGAGCGGTCGTAATAGAGGCGGCGCGAGGCGACCAGAGCGGTGCCTGCGGGCACGCCGAGATTCGAGGCCTGCTCGGCATCGGCGACGATCGCGCCCAGCGTCTGCTGCCCGCGCTGGATCGCGAGCCCGGCCCGGCGCAAACGCACCACGGTCTGCTGTTCGCCAGGCGGCAGTTCCGCGTCGTCGACGCGGGGCGAGACCGAGACGGGAATATGGGACGTGCCGATCATCAGCGGCTTGCCGGCCTGCAGGATGAGCGAACGATAGCGGGTCGCGGCCCCCCGGTCGGCCGGCGCGAACAGGGCAGCAATATCGGGCGCCGGTTCAACGTCGTCGATCGCCAGCGTCCGGAAGCTCAGGCGCTCGTCGGAGATCAGGATATCGTCGAGATAGCCGCGCAGCCGCACGCTCTGGCCGACCTGGACGCGATCGTTGACATAGGTCCCGAGCCCCTGGAGCTTCATCACGACGCCGCCGGCCGACAGCTCCTCCATCGCCTTGCGGATGGTCGCTCGGCTGACCCCGTAGCGGGCCTGCAGCTCCGTCTCCGAAGGGAGCTGCTCGCCGACCGGGAAGTCGCCGCGCTCGATCGCTCCCATGATGTCGGCCTGGATCTGCAGATGAAGCGGCACGGGCATGGCGTTTCCAGAGTTGCGAGGGCCGGTCTTCATGCCGGCTTGAAGGACTGGCGCTTCTCGATCAGCGAGAGCAGGCGCACGAAAGGCCAGAACATCACGAGATAGACCAGGGCCACCATGAGCAGGGGCGTGGGATCATAGACGACGCCTTGCGCGATTCGCGCGTTGCGCAGCAGTTCGGCGATCGCGACGACCGATGCAAGCGAGGTCGCCTTGGCGAGTTCGAGGACATTGCTGAGCAGCGGCGGGCGCACCTTCTTGAGCGCCTGGGGCAGGACGACATAGGCGAGCACCTGAAAGCCGGTGAGGCCGGTGGCCTGCGCGGCCTCGTACTGGCCTTTCGGTACCGCCGCGAGCCCGGCCCGGACGATCTCGGCGAAATAGGCCGAGCCGTTCAGCGTCATCGCCAGGACGAAGGCCGGTATCTCCGGCAGGCGCAGGCCCAGGAAGGGCAGGGCATAGAACACGAAGATGATCAGGACGAGCGGCGGGAAGGCGCGGAAGAAGTCGATATAGAGATAGGCGACGATCCGCGCCGGCCGCGATCTCGAATTCGCGACGATGGCGACCAGCGTGCCCACGCCGAAGGCCAGCGGCACGATCAGGACGGCGAGCAGGAGCGTGACCTTCAGCCCCGAGAGCAGGTAGGGAATGGTCAGCGCGACGGTGTCGGGATGGAACATGGTGCCTACCTCTTCACCGCATAGCGGCTCTCGATGTGGCGGCTGAGCACGACCAGCGGCGCGAACACGGCCAGGTAGAACAAGGCGGCGACGGTAAGCGGCGTCGGGTTGGCATAGAGCGCCTGCTGGCTCGAGGCCTGGTTCAGCAGTTCCGAGACCGAGACGACCGAGGCGAGCGCCGTGTTCTTGGTGATGCTGATCGTCTTGTTGGTCAGTGGCGGGATGACCATCTGCACCGCCTGGTGGAGCACGATGTAGAACAGCGTCTGGGTGAAGGTCAGGCCGGTCGAGAGTCCGCCTTCCCATTGCCCTTTCGGGACCGAGGTGATGCCGGCCCAGAAGATCTCCTCGGAGAAGGCGGCGAGCACGAGGCCGAGCGTTAGCACCGTCGCCCAATAGGCGTCGATCCGGATCTCGTATTCCGGCAGCACGAAATAGATGCAGATCAGGATCACCAGCGCCGGCAGCGACCGCAGGATGTCGACGAAGGCGACGATCAGCAGGTTCAGCGCCGTGATGCCATAGGCGCGGGCGCAGGCGAGCGCGAGACCGAGCGACAGCCCGAACAGGATCGTCAGGGCGGACAACTGCAGCGTGACGAGGAAGCCCTGGAACAGGAAGGGCAGCACGGCGGCTGCGATGGGGCCGTCGAAGAAGAATTTGCCGATCTCGCCCATGTTCAAGCCTCCTTGCCGCGATAATTGCGCAGGAAGCTGCCGAGGCGCGGATTGACGGAGGTGCGGAAGATCTCGTCGGGCGTCCCCTGCTCGACGATGACGCCCTCATCCATGAAGATCACCCGGTCGGCGGCCTGCCGGGCGAAGGCCATCTCGTGGGTCACGACCACCATGGTCTGGCCCTTCGCCTTCATCTCCTGCATCACCGCAAGGACCTCGCCGACGAGTTCGGGGTCGAGCGCGGAGGTCGGCTCGTCGAAGAGATAGAGCTTCGGCGCCATCGCCATCGAGCGCGCGATGGCGACGCGTTGCTGCTGGCCGCCCGAAAGCTCGGCCGGAAAGGCCTTGGCCTTGTGGCGCAGGCCGACCTGCTCGAGCGCCGCCAGCGCCCGCGCCGAGGCTTCCACCGCCTTCAGCTTCAGCACCTTCGACAGGGCGAGACTGACATTCCGCTCGGCCGTGAAATGCGGGTAGAGATTGAAGGCTTGGAAGACCATGCCGATATCGCGCCGGATCTTGCTCAGGTTGACGCGCTTTCCGGTGATCTCGACATCGTCGAGGTGGATGGAGCCGGCCTGCGGCTCCTCCAGGCGATTGATGCAGCGCAGAAGCGTCGACTTGCCGGAGCCCGACGGGCCGATGATCGCGACCAGCTCGCCGGCGTCGACATCGAGGTCGATACCCCTCAGGATCGGGACGGCACCGAAGCTCTTCTCGATCCTCCGCATCCTCAGCAGGGCCCTGGCAGGCGCGCTTGCGGCCATCACTTGCAATCCGGCTTGTGATAGCTGCGCTCGTAGCCTTCCAGTCCGATCGGACCGTATCCGGCAAAGACCTTCATGCTGGAATCGGCCGGATCGGGCTGCTCGCCGAACCATTTCTCGTGCAGGCCCTGCAGCGAACCGTCGAGCTTCATGCATTCCAGCGCGTTCTCGACCTGGTTGCGCAATTCCCGGGCATCCTTGCGGAAGCCGTAGCCGAGATCGTAGTCAACGAAGATTCGGTGCACGACCTTCATGCGACGGTTCTTCGAGGCCGCGTACTGGCCGACATTGAGGTTGACCACATCGGCATCGGCGCGCTTGGCGATCACGGCCTGCAATGCGTCGCTGTCCTTGTCGTAGCGTTGGATCTTGTAGCCGTATTTGGCCTCGTTCGCCGTCGCCCAGGTATCGGTGAAGCTGCCGCTATTGGTCGCGAGCACCTTGCCGCGCAGGTCCTCCGGCTTGGTGATGCTGTCATCGTCGGAGCGCGTGACCAGGCCGATGCCGCCGGTCATATAGCCCTCGGTGAAGAGCATCTGCGCCGCGCGCTCCTTGGTCATCGACATCGGCGCCACGATCATGTCGTAGCGGCTGGCGAAGAGGCCGGCGAAGATGGCGGAGAAATTGACGTCGACGACTTCGACGCCGGTGCGGCCGATGCGCCGGGCGATGTCCTTCGCGACCTCGATCGAGAAGCCTTCGATTTCGCCGGAAGGCTGGCGCATCGCCCACGGCGCATAGCCGACATCGGCCGCGATCTTCAGCGGTTCCGCTGCTGCGCCGGACAGGGTCGCAGCCAGGAGACCGGCGGCGCCGGCTGCCAGGCCGATTTTCCTTCGCAGCAAAGCGATGACATTCAGAGACATTGGAATTCCCCTCGCTTGTTTGACATTATTTTGATGAACATTAAACGTACGGACGACCGGATGACAACATGATCATGCACGGTGCGCAAGGGGGAGCAGGCATGGCGGTTTTGAACTACGCGTTGATCGGACTCGGCGGAGCAGGCGCTGGTTTCGCCGTTGCCGCCGCGGCGCGGGGCGGGCACATCTGCGGCTGGTATGACTGCGACGATGCGGTGCGTTCGTCGACCGACATGGCCGGGGGCCTATCTTTCGAGGGGCTCGGGGGGCAGGGCGCCGTCGCGCTGCCGAAAAGTGCCGCGAGCGGAGCAGCGGCCGTCGCCGGAGCGGATGTCGTCGTGGTCTCCACCACGGCTGACCGGCATGCGGCCGTGGCGCGCGAGATTGCGCCCGGCCTCGCATCCGGACAGATGGTTGTGCTCCATTGCGGCTATGTCGGCGGTTCCAAGGTCTTCGCCGACGCGCTGGTTTCAGCAGGGGGGCCTCAGGGCGTCGCGATCTTCGAGCTCAACAACACGCTGCACCTGGCCGGAAAGCTCAATCCAGCGACCGTCGTGCTCAAGGGGCAGAAGCGCTGGCTCGAGCTCGCCGGCCTGCCTGAAGCGAAAGAAAATCCGCACTACGCGGCCTTCCTCGAGCAGTTCCCGGAGTTCACCTATTCCGCGAACGTGCTTGAAAGCGGCTTGAACAACCCGAACTGTATCGGCCACGTTCCCGCCTATATCGGCGGCGCGATGACGCTGGACCGCGACATGGGCGAGCTGACGACCGGGATCCTGCATTTCGACGAGGCGCGCATGGGCCGGGTCAATGTCATCGCCGCCGCGCTGGAGCAGGAGCGCGATCAGGTCATGCGCGCCGCCGGGCTCACGCCGCTGCCGTCCGCCACCTTCTCCCAGCGGGCCTATCCGGCGGGAACGCGGTTGTTCGGCGCCATCCCCCGCTTCGGACCCAAGTTGCAGAAGCGTTTCCTGCATGAGGATGTGCCCTGCTCGCTCGTGCCGCTGGAAGTTCTCGGTCGGCTGGTTGGCGCCGCGACGCCGTTGACGACCGCTCTGATCGCCATTGCGAACATTCTGGAGGCCGTCGATTTTCGGGCGATCGGCCGGGACGAGCGGGTTCTGCCGGCGGACTGGATGCGCACGCATTCCGCTGTCCTGCGCCAATAACAGGCCGTGGACTGAAGGCCGGTCAGCCCTGCGCGATCTTGCGCGCGCCCGAGCCATTCGAACATCGCCGGCGTCGTGCCGGCCCGGACCGAATGGCGCAGGCGCGCCGGCGCCCACTCGACCATCGCGGCCTTCAGAAGCTGACTCTGATCCGGGCCGATCCACCGAGGCGGTTGCTGTTGGCGGAGAGCTCGCCATCGAGGTTGAGGCCGAGGGTGACGCGTTCGGAGAGCCTGGCGTTGAGGCCGGCACTGAGGAGCGCGCTGTTGCGGTCGGTCTGCGCGCCGGTCGCGGTGAAGCTCGCGCCCGGCAGCCCGATCAGGCTTGCGGTCAGGTCGGCGTCGCGCCGGAAATAATGCGCCCAGGCCGCCCGGACATAGCCGGTGACCGGGACCGAGCCGAGCACCGTATCGGCATCGAGCTGCAGGCCGAGCTCGCTGCGGGCGGTGGCGTCGTCGCGCCGACGCAGTGCCAGTGCCCCGGCCTCGGCGCCGGCCCAGTTCGCCTCGACCACCGCCGGGCTGCGCGCCCGCGTCGCCTGCACGGCCGCCAGCGGCGAGACCGAGATGCCATTCCAGGAGAGCAGTGCCGCGCTCGCCTGCAAGCGGCCGCTCCAGGCCGTTGTCGCATAGGAAGAGGACAGGCTGGAGCCCAACGCCGGGATGCCGCGGCTGACCTCGTTTTCGAGCCTCGCATAGCTCAGCGCCCCGCCGAGCTTCACCGGGCCGAGCTGCGTCACGCCATAGAGGCCGGCCTGGAAGACATCCGCATCGATCTTGCCGAGCACGCCCGGCAGCGAGGCCTGCGCCCTGCCGCCCGAGACCGCGACGCCCGCGACCGTCCCGGGCATCAGCCGGATATCGACGCCGGTCGCCAGATGCGCATCGTCGATCGTGCGTTTCGCCGAGCCGATGGCGGCATTGCCGTCGATGCGTCCATAGGAGCCATAGGCCGAGCCCCAGACCGAATAGAACGGGGTGTCGAGGCGCGAGGGAAGGGCGGGTTCGTCCGCGCCCTTGCGCACGAGACCGGAGAAGGCCGCTGTGCCCGGTCCGACGCCGGCACCGTTCAACCGCCCGGCCGCGAACGGGTCGAGCATGGTGCGCAGGAACTGGTCGGAGGCGAGGCTCGCGATCGCCGGCGCCGCCGTATGGATCTCGCCCGACAGGCTGTTCACCGCGGCCGGGATCGAAGCTGCGGGGAGGTTGTAGATACCGAACAGCGAGGATGGGTCGCCGCCATTTTCGACCGCCGTATCGATCGAGCGCGCGATGGCATAGGCGTTGCGCGGATGGGTCACGCCCAGCGTCGGCGAGCCCGGCGGCGAGCCGGGATCACCGGGGATCTCGGGCGTCAGCGGCTTCGGCGTGAGCGTCAGCCGCACGTCGTTGGCGGTGTAGCTCACCGTCGTGGTGACGCCGTCGCCGAAGGTTCCCGTCGTGTCGACCGGGCTGAACGTGCCGGTTCGCCCACCTGCAGCCGAGAGCAGCGTGTAAGCGCTGTTGAACGCATAGGCGCCGCCCAGCGGTACCAGCCGCAGCGTGCCTGCCAGTGCCGCCGTGCCGGTCACGTCGACGCGGTCCGCATTCGCGCCCTGGATCTCGGCGAGATAGGTCGAGCCGGGATTGAAGGTCAGGTTCCCCCGGACCGTCAGCGTTCCGGGAGAGTTGCCCGGCGAAAGAGTTCCGCCGTTGATGATCGTCGTCGGGACCACGCCCGAGCCGCCCAGCAGCGCGCCGGCCGCCACCGTCACGCCGGAGGACGACGCGATCGAGCCGTTCACGATCAGCGAACCGGCGCTGACCGTCGTCGCACCATTGTAAAAGTTCGTGCCGTTCAGGGTGAAGCTGCCCGTGCCAACCTTGGTCAAGGCCCCTTGGGAACTGGCCCCGAGATTGCCATCGAAGACGGCATCCGTGTTGCTCGTCCCCGTCGTCAGGACAATCCCGGGATTGAAGCGCACCTGCGTATCCGCCTCGCCGCTGAGCGAACCGATCTGCTGGTCGAAGATGAGCGAGAACTCCGAACCCGTCCCGGTCAGGTTGACGGCCGCCACGGGCGACAGGGCGTTGGGCTCATAGACGTTGAACCGGGCGCCGTTGGAGATGTTGATCGCGGTCGAATTGCGGATGGATCCACCATGGCCGATTCCCAGCGTCCCGCCAGTGACATTGGTCGGCCCGGAATAGGTGCTGGCCCCAAATATGTTGAGCCAACCCGACCCCAGCTTGGTCAAGCCACCCGAGCCGGAAATGGTCCCATAGTAGCCGCCGGCGCCGGCGATATCGGCGGTCAGCGTTGCAGTACCGAGTTCAACGGTCGTACCGGGATTTCCACTCAATCCTCTGACCGTCTGATCGAAGCCGTTGAGATCCCATGTGCTGGTGCCCTGAACGTCGATGCCGGCCGAAGAGGACAGGGCGTTCGCGGCGCCCATCCGCAGCGTCCCGTTTTGGATGGTGGTCGTCCCGGTATAGCTCTGCGCACTCGTCAGAGTGAGGCCGCCGCCTGCCGCTCCCGTCAAGGTGAAGCTGCCATCCCCCGAGATGGTCCCGGAATAGCTATCACCCGATGCCTGGGTGAAGACGACGCCGCGCGTGCCCGCTCCCGTATCGAAGGTCAGGTCGCCGGCCATGCTGGAGGAATTGCCGCTGAGCGTCCCCTCCCGGATGGACCAGCTCTGGCTGCCGCTGCCCGATAGCGTCCAGGTCGACGAACCCGTCTTCTCGTAAGCTGTGAAGCCGGTATGTGAAGCCACGAGATTGCCGATGTCGACGCTGCCATTCGTGGCCCCGCCCAGCGCCAGCACATTGTTGGCGCCGCCGCCCTGCACCACGACATTGCCTGTGGTCGTCGAGCCGGCTCGGATCTCGAAGCGGTTATTGCTGCCGAAGAGCGCGACCGCATTGGCCCACGTCACGCCGTCGCCGGAAAGCCCGCCCGCGATCGCTCCGGAATTGACGATCGAGATGCCGCCGCTCGCTGCGCCGACGATGCCGACACCGCCGGCGCCATGGCTGGTGGAAGCGGCAATACCGCCACTGCCGCCTGAAATCGTCCCGGCATTGTCCAGGCTGGCGATCTGGCCATCACGGAAGACGATGCCGTCTCCGCCGACGCCCGCGACATAGACAGGATTGAGGTCGGACTGGTTCCCGCCCGCCCCGCCGGTGATGTTGCCGCCTGTCATATTGGCGATCGAGCCGCCCCAGGCTTCCAGGCCAGCGCCGCCTCGGCCATAGCCGGTCCCGCCTGCGTTCGAGTCGCCTCCCTTGCCGCCTGTGATCGCGGCCCGATTGTCGATAATGCCGAGATTGCTCAGCACACCGGCACCGCCGGAGCCGGCCCAGGCCCACCCCCCGCCCGCGCCGCCGGTGATCGAGCCGGCCTGATGGGACAGGCTGCCGCCATTGTACAGGAACAGCCCGGCGCCGCCGTGCCCGCCCTCATATTCGTCACTGCCCTCGCCGCCGGCAATGACGCTGGTGCCGCCCGCTCCGGCCGCGACGGTGATCGTGCCGCCGTTCAGCAGCACCAGCCCGGCGCCGCCGCCGCCAGCGCCCGCACCGCCAGCGCCCGCGCCGCCCGAGACAGCGAACCCGTTCGTATTCATGGTGACGCCGGCACCCGTCAGGATGAGGCCGCCACCGCCACCGCCACCGCCGCCACTGCCCGCTGGGGCGGCGCCAAAGGACCCGGTCGCTCCTGTGCCACCAGCATAATCCAAGCCGAGGGAGAGCGGAGAGGTTGTCGTGAGGAGGTTGCCGCCGCCGCCGGCTCCGCCCGCTCCGCCATTGCTGGGGAAACCGGGATCATAACCGCCGCGGCCGCCGCCGCCGCCGCCGCCGGCAGAGAGGTCATTGGGAGCGCCCGGCGCCCCGCCTGCTCCGCCGGACCCACCGACATCGTCGTAACCACGCATTCCCGCGGTCGCCGAACCGCCGGGTGTCTGTGCTGCCGAACCGCCATCGCCCCCGAAAAAGCCGATGGTGCGGTCGCCGCCGCCGCCGCCGCCGCCCGCGATGCCGCCCAGGCCGAAGCGGTCGCCCGCGCCGTTGCCGCCTCCCTGGGTGATCTGCTGCGCAGAAGCAGCGTGCGGCCACAACGGCAATCCCGCACCGAGCGACAAGGCGAGGGTCAGGCAGATCCCGGAAGTGGTCGTGCGCAGGCTGCTGCGCTGCTGGGCAAGGGAACTGGAGATCGTGCCAATCTCTCGATCGGCGCTGGCCGGAGAGATGGCATGCAATCCCAGCATAGAGGTCACCGGCGTCGCGGCGCTGCGGGGAGTGAGCGCGCATATCGGCAAATCGCGGCTGCGAAGCGTCATCATTCCCCCTGCCGAGCGACTGGAGCGAGAGCCCGTTTGCCACTCATCTCGCGATATTGTCGTTGGCGCCGCGCTCGGCGCCGCGTCGACGGTTCCGGCAACCGCCTGGCGAAGAACGAAGCAAGCCGATTCTCAGGTTAGATTTCTGCCTCTGGTCAGGCTACCGTTGAATTCAGTTGAATTCTGACAGATTCTTACGAAACGCCTGACGATACGGCATGTTGTTTCGTATCAATCGGGGCGATAGCCGAATTTTCGGAGAAATCGACGCCGGATAATGCTGCAGAAGCCATAGTTGAATGCCTGGAAACTTGGTACGAAGCTCCGGAATCATCGTCGAAATCGAATTTCAGAGCCGGATACGCGGGAAGATCCGGTGGCGGGTTGAAGTAAACCTGAGAGACGAAATGCAGGACCTCGGAGCCGTTCGTATCGCAGAGGCCATGCCGAAAGCAGAAGCCTCCATCCGGGACCCGGCCACAGTAGCGGGCGGTGACATGCACGGCTCCATGCACCGTGTTCGACGCCGGTTGCGGCAATCCCGCTCCGGCGATCACCACGCTCCGGACCCGGCCCCGATGAACGCCGCACACCTCGCTGCGCCATTTCATGGCGGCGGATCGCGCCGCCATCCGCAACCAGGATTCGGCGATGCCACCTCCCGCCTCGACATCGCGCAACGGAAGGCGAGCCGGGACGAAGACCTCGTCGGTGGGCACCGACCAGCCGGCGGCCCAGCGATCAAGCAACCTGGACTTGAGGGCTTCGACGGCCCCCAACAGCACGCGAACACGCATCCGCAATCTCCCCCTTGTGAGAGCGGTTTCGGCAGGGTGTCTTTTCGCGAGGCGATCGGGCCACTGCCCTGTGACCGTCGGTCAACTTTGCCTCAGTCAGGGCGCCAAAAGTATTTCGTATTGGATAGATCAAAGAAGGAGCGGATTTCTACCTATGAATTCATTCAGATTCTGACGGAATCAAACATGAATATCTTCTACTGAATCTATACATAGGTTATTAAGGGTAGAATTTTATCCAATATCGAGTATTGGCTGGGGCATGAGAATGCGGCGAGATGCTTGATCTCAAAACGGTCCTGATCGTGGCATTGGCGACTGCAAGCCTGCAGGCGGTGGCCTGGATCTTCGTCTGGCGGGCCTGGCGCCATCTCTACGAGCTCAGGTTTCTCGCCGCGGGCTTCGGGGCGATCGCCCTCGGCCTCCTCCTGATGATCATCCGTGGTCCGGAGCCGGGTGCCCTGGCTATCGTGCTGCACAACACGGTCATCAAGCTGGGGCTCGTCCTGCTCGCGGAGGGGTTGGCCCGCTTCCTGGGGCAGCCGCGCTATACCTGGATCGGCGTCTCGCTCCTGGTTTTCCAGGTCGTCGTCTGGAGCGCGGCCGTCGCGATCGACCCGGACGACATCGCGACCCGGATCTACAGCTCGACCGTCTTTACCGTGATCATGATGTCGGTGATGTGCCTGGGCCTCGTGCGGGACCGGACGCAACCCCCGCTCCTGCGCCTGATCACCATCGCCATTCTCGCCGAGTACATGGCGGCCAGCATCCTGCAGAGCGTCCTCGAATATCGCCTGCCCGCCGATTTCGACGGTGGCCCGATTCTGGCGGACCGCAACGCCTGGTACCTGTTGCAGGGCACACTTTTCCTGATCGCGTTGTTCGCCTGCCTGCTCTTCATGGTCAGTTCGCGGCTCTCGGCCGATCTGCGCAGGAAGCACGACGCCCTGTTGCAGGAAGTGGAGGAGCGCCGCAGGCTCGCAAGCCGGCTGAATGCCAGCATCGAGGCCGAGCGGGCCCTGCGCGATGAACAGGCGGATTTCATGCGCGTGGTGAGCCATGAGTTCCGCACGCCGCTCGCGATCATCCGCAACGCCGTCGACATGATCGGTCTCGTCGGCGACAGGTCGCCCGAAGCCACGCGAGAGCGCCTCTCCGGCATCGGCGAGGCGCTCAATCGCCTCTTCGCCCTCATCGACAGATTCATGGCGGATGACCGCGAGAACGGCTTCCAGCCCGAACCGATCCAGCTTGGCTCCCTGATCGGGGATGCGCGCCTGCATTTCGAGATGACGGCACGCGGCGGCAGGCTCCATTTTGCCGTGGCCGACGAAGCCGCCTCCCTTCATGCCGACCCGGAAATGCTCGGGACGGTTATCATCAACCTGATCGACAACGCCTTGAAATATGCACCCGACGACCCGGCGATCCGCATCGAAGCCCGGGAGGAAGCGGATTCCATCGTGATCCAGGTTCGTGATCGTGGCATCGGCATTCCCCACGCCGAAGAAAGCAAGATCGGGCGCCGCTTCTTTCGCGCCTCCAATGCCAAGGCGATCACCGGCACCGGCCTGGGGCTCTACGCAGCGCGCAAGTTCCTGGCCTATCACGGCGGAACCCTGCAGCTCGTCTCCGACAACGGCGAGGGTACGACGGCCATCGTGCGCCTGCCTTCGTCGCGTGAGGCCTCCGCCGCCGATTTGCCAGAGGAGACCGCAGCGTGACGCAGATTCTGATCGTCGAGGACGAAACACGGCTGCGCAAGGACCTGGTCGATTTCCTGGGGCTGTGCGGCTTCTCGGCCAGCGGGGTCGCATCAGCGCAGGAATTGCGCCAGGCGCTCGCAACCGGCCACGCCGCCGACATCATCATTCTCGATGTCGGCCTGCCCGATGGAAATGGCTTCGAGCTCGCGAGCCAGATTCGCGAATCCCATCACTGCGGCATCATCATGCTGACGGCGCTCGGCGACAGTGACGACCGCATCCGTGGCTTCGAGAGCGGGGCGGACATCTACCTCGTCAAGCACAGCACGCTGCGCGAGATCGAGGCGGCCATTCGCAGCCTGCTGCGGCGGAGCGGAAACCTGCCCAGCGCGGCGAGCGGCAGCAGCGATCAATGGTTGCTGGACGGCACGAACTGGATGCTGGTCGCACCCAATCTCCGGTCGCTCAAGCTGACCGCGACCGAATTCGCCTTCATGAGTGCGTTGTGCAGCCGCGGTGGCGACATCTGCCAGCGCGAGGAACTGATGGAGACGCTTGCCCGCCCGAGGTCGAATTTCGGCAACCGTCACCTCGATGCCATCGTCAGCCGGCTGCGCCGCAAGATCGAGGAGCGCACCAGCCTGCCAGCGCCGATCAAGGTCGTCTACGGCGTCGGCTATACCTTTACCGCAACCTTGCAATGACCTCGGTTGAACGGTTGCCGGAGCCTGTCCGCGCTCGACGCGCGCTGCGAAAGCATGTGTCATGCGGCCAGCCGAATTCCGCACGAAATTCATCAAATCCCGCAGAATGAAAAGCCGGAGCACGCCCTGCACACTGGCAGCCGGCTTCCTTGAAACCGCATAGCAGCGGGAATGAGCCGTCCGCCAGCCTCATCCAAATGAGCCCGGATAGGCCGCCCGAGAGCGGACGTTCCAGATATCGGCTGCGCAGTTCATAAATGACGATAAAGCCACGGCTTTTCCACGCCGTCGGAAACTCGCAGGTTATCCGGAGAATGGCTGGTGCTGCGAGCGAGGATTGAACTCGCGACCTCTCCATTACCAATGGAGTGCTCTACCACTGAGCTACCGCAGCAGGTCCGGCGGCCGAAGCGTTCGCGGTCGCTCTGAGGCGGTTGCGGGCGCTGGCGTCGTTCCGAAGCGGCGCCCTGATGCCACAACCTTGTGACGGACGCAACCCGCTCTCTCAATCCGGCAGCAATAACCGTGGATCGATCCGGAAGAGCCGGCCGTCGCCGATGAGATGTGCGCTCAATCCCGCACGGAACAACGGCCGGAAAGCGGCGTCGCGCAGGTTGAGGCCGCCGGCATAGGCGCCCATCGCCGGCATCACGCAACGCCGGGCCGACATCGCGAAGCAGCGCCGCCGGATCGCCCGCCCGCGCATCCTGACCTTTGCCGCCGGATGCAGATGCCCGGCGATCTCGTAGCTGCCTTCGGAAGCGCTTGGTTCATGTCGCAGGGTCACGCCGGCCAGTACGATCTCCGCCGCACTCTCGCCGCCCATGGCGCGGCTGATCGCCGGATCGTGGTTGCCGGTGATCCAGAGCCAGTCGCGGCCCTGTTGCATCAGGCTGAGCGCGGCCCGTGTCTCGGGCGCAAGGCGGTTTTCGGCATCGCGATCGTGGAAGGAATCGCCGAGCGCGATCACATGCGCCGGCTGGTGGCGCCGGATCGCGTGGGCGAGCGCCGCGAGCGTCGCGGTCGAATCATAGGGCGGCAGCATCACGCCGCGCGCCGCATAGGCGGAGCCCTTCTCCAGATGCAGGTCGGCGACAACGAGCGTGCGCTCCTCCGGCAGCCAGAGCGCGCCGGAGAGATCGGGCACGAGCGCGAGCCGGCCCAGCATGAAGGCCTCGTTCGTCTTCGCGAGCAGGGCTGCCGCTGCAACCGTCACGCCATCGCCTCTTCCGTCAGCATCGCCTCTGCTTCCGCCAGAATCTCGTCCGCGGCCTCGCCATAGACTGCCTCCCGCCCGATCTCGAGCATCACGGAGACGCCGAGTGGCGAAACATGATCGAGCGGCTGATGCACGATTCGGCCGCTGATCCGTGTCAGCATCTCACCAAGCCGGCGAATGTCGAGCAGACCCGTCGCCGCATCGGCGCGGGCCGCCTTGAGCAGGATATGGTCAGGCTCGTGCCGGCGCAGCACGTCGTAGACGAGATCGGTCGAGATCGTCACTTGCCGGCCGCTCTTCTCCTGGCCGGGGAAGCGCCGTTCGATCAAGCCGCCGATGATGGCGCAGGAGCGGAAGGTGCGCTTCATCAGCGCCGATTCCGCCATCCAGTCTTCGAGATCGTCACCGAGCATGTCCTGCGCGAAGAGCTCGTCGAGATCGAGCGCGCCGCGCGCGATCGCGGCACTCATGTCGCCGAGTGTCCAGCAGGCCATGCCGTAATCGTTGCAGACGAAGCCGAGAGGGCGCATGCGGGCGCGCTCCAGCCGGCGTGTCAGCAGCATGCCGAGCGTCTGGTGGGCGAGCCTCCCCTCGAACGGATAGGCGGCGAGATAGAAGCGCCCGCCACGTGGGAAGGTCTCGACCAGGAGCTCGCCGGGCTGTGGCAGCCGGGATATCCGCTTCTGCGCATGCAGCCAGGCGGAGACCTCCTCCGGCAGCGTGTGCCAGAGGCCGGGCGAGCCTAGGATGGCGCGCACCCGGGCGGCGAGGAAGGTCGAGAGCGGGAACTTGCCGCCGTCATAGGAGGGGATCTTGGGATCGGTGCCGGCGGCGGCGCGCGAGCAGACCGCCTCGTTCTCGACGATCCCTTCGAAGCGCAGAACCTCGCCGGCGAAGACGAAGGTATCGCCCGGCACCATGGTCTCGGCGAAATACTCCTCGATCTCGCCGAGTATGCGGCCGCCGCGCGTGATCATGCCGGGCTGGCCCGGCCTGCCGGCACGCGCGCGGCCGAGCCGGACCTTCAGCATCGTCGCCTCGACGATGGTGCCGACATTCATGCGGTATTGCTGGATGACGCGGGCATGGCTGGCGCGCCAGAGTCCGGCCTTGTCCTGCCGGAGCTTGGTGAAGCGCTCATAGCTCTTCAGCGCATAGCCGCCGGTGGCGACGAAATTGACGACGGCGTCGAAATCCTCGCGGGTCAGATCGGCGTAAGGCGAGGCGGTACGCACCTCCTCATAGAGCGTGTCGGCCTGAAAACCGTCCGAGCAGGCGACGCCGAGCACATGCTGGGCGAGCACGTCGAGCGCGCCGAGGCGCGGCGGCGGCGTATCCTGCGCGGCCTCGTGCACGGCTTCGAGCGCGGCGCGGCATTCCAGCAATTCGAAGCGGTTGGAGGGCACCAGCAGCGCCTCGGAAGGCTCATCCATGCGGTGGTTGGAGCGGCCGATGCGCTGGATCAGGCGGCTCGCGCCCTTCGGTGCGCCGAGATTGACGACGAGGTCGACATCGCCCCAGTCGATGCCGAGATCGAGCGTCGCGGTGCAGACCACGGCCTTGAGGCGACCATCTGCCATCGCCGCCTCGACCTTGCGCCGCTGCTGGGCATCGAGCGAGCCGTGATGCAGCGCGATCGGCAGGTTGTCGTCATTGAGGTTCCACAACGCCTGGAAGGCGAACTCCGCCTGCATGCGCGTGTTGACGAAGACCAGCGTCAGCTTGTGCGTGCGGATGGCCTGATAGACCTCGGCCATCGCATGCAGGGTGGTGTGCCCGGCGATCGGCAGGTTCCGTTCCGTGTCGAGGATGCCGATGCGCGGCTTGGCGCCGCCCGCGACGGTGACGAGTCCGGCCGGTGTCTCGGCGCCGCCGAGATAGCGCTGCAGGTCGGCAGGCTCGCGCACCGTCGCCGAGAGGCCCACGCCCGAGACCTGCGGCGCCAGGGCCTTCAATCGCGCGAGGTCGAGCGCGAGCAGATCGCCGCGCTTCGAGGTGACCAGCGCATGCAATTCGTCGAGCACGATGCGGCGTAAGTTGGCGAAGAACGGCGCGGCGTCGCGATGCGAGACCAGCAGCGCGAGCTGCTCCGGCGTCGTCAGCAGGATATCGGGCGGGCGCTGGATCTGGCGAACGCGCTTGGCGGCGGAGGTATCGCCGGTGCGGGTCTCGATGGTGATCGGCAGCCCCATCTCACGCACGGGCGCTTCGAGATTGCGGGCGATATCCACAGCGAGCGCCTTCAGCGGCGAGATATAGAGCGTGTGCAGGCCATCATGCTTGCCCTTGCGCTCGGCCAGTTCGACCAGCGAGGGCAGGAATCCGGCGAGCGTCTTGCCGGCGCCGGTGGGGGCAACCAGCAAGGTCGAGCGCCCGGCGCGGGCTTCCTCCAGCAAGGCGAGCTGATGCGGCCGCACGCTCCAGCCGCGCCCAGTGAACCAGGCCTCGAAAGCGGGAGGGAGCGGGGAGGGGGCGGTCATGCCGGCCGAAGATAGGCGGTGGCGAGGGGGAACGAAAGGGGAATGGCGGCGCCGCCATAGTCGATCGGGTCAAAGAGTCGGGAGCATCGCTGCCGCCACGCATCCAAAGGCGCTGCCGCGACGTATAGGTTGTGAGGTGTGGCCCCTCCTCAAAGCCGCATCTGGGGCTGGCCCGGTCGCGAACCCCCCTTTGCGGCCGGGTCTCTTACATTTAGCCGTCGAGGCTGGTTGTCTTCACCGCCGCTCCGCCACGACCAGCAGCCCCGGCACGGGCGCGCCGCGATCCTGCCGCGTGCTGGCGGGCTCGACGAGTACGGGGGTAAGCCCGGCTTCCGCGAGCCGCTCCCTCAGCCAGCCTTCCGCATGTGCAAACCGCCTGTCATCGCCCACCACGACGCCATCGCCGTCATGGCTCTGCACCGTGAAAGCCAGCAATCCGTCCGGCTCCAGCACACGCGCGCTCTGGGCGAAGCAGGCGGCAAGTTCGCCGAGATAGACGAAGACATCGGCCGCGACGACGAGGTCGGCCGAAGCATCCGGCCGGCTGGTCAGGAAGGCCGTGAGACCCGCGACGGCGAGCTTGTCGTAGAGTGGGGTGCCATCCGGCGCGAGCTTGGTCCGCGCCCGCTCGATCATGCGTGGCGAGAGATCGCAGCCGGCGATGAAGCCGCTCTGCTCGTGGATCGCCTCGCCCATCAACCCGGTGCCGCAGCCGAGATCATAGACGATGTCGAACCGGAAGGGCCGGCCGGCGTTGTTGCAGCAGCGGACGAGCGCAGCCTTCAGCAGGTCGGGCGCGTTGTAATGCAGGGTTTGCGTGAGATGGCTGTCGAAGCGGTCGGCATAGGCGTCGAACAGAGCGCCGGAGAAATTCTCCGAGGTCGCCTGTTCGGCCGGCAGGGCGCCGATGCGGGCAAGGTCGAGCCGTGCCCCAAAATGGTCGTTGGGATCGAGATCGAGGCATTGCCGCCAGGCGGTGGCGGCGTCTTCCTTGTGGCCGAGCGCCTCCTGCGCCAGCCCGTAGAGATGCCAGGCCGCAGTGAAATGGTAGGCCTGCGACAGGGTCTGGTCGAGGATTTCGACGGCCGCTTGCGCGTCCCCGTCCTTCAGCGCAGCCTCGGCCCAGCCATAGCGGCGGTCGAGCACGGGGTCGCCGGACGAGGCGAAATGCGTGGTCGAGCCTGTATCGGTCATACCGACCGATCTAGCCCAGGAGTGTGACGCTGGCCAGACAAAGCGCCCGCTGGCGCCCCTCCGAATTGCTGTTGCCGACGCCGGCCGGGCTCTATTGCCCGCCTGCCGACATCCATATCGACCCCGTCCGGCCCGTGGCGCGGGCACTGATCACCCATGGCCATTCCGACCATGCCCGCGCCGGCCATGGCGCCGTGCTGGCGACGCGCGAGACCTTGGCCATCATGGCGCTGCGCTATGGCGAGGCTTTCGCCGGCTCGCAGCAGGTTGCCCTGTCCGGCGAGGCCATCCGCATCGGCGAGGTCGATTTCACCTTCGTGCCGGCGGGCCATGTCCTCGGCTCCGCCCAGATCGCGGTCGAAAGCCGTGGCCTGCGCATCGTTGCCTCCGGCGACTACAAGCGCGAGCGCGACCCGACCTGCGCCGGTTTCCAGCCCGTGCCCTGCGATATCTTCATCACCGAGGCGACCTTCGGCCTGCCGGTCTTCCGCCATCCGCCGGCTTCGGGTGAGGTGTCCAAGCTGCTGGAATCCGTGAGGCTCTTCCCCGAGCGCACGCATATCGTCGGCGCCTATTCGCTGGGCAAGGCGCAGCGCGTCATGGCCCTGATCCGCGAGGCCGGCTACGAGCGTCCGATCTATATCCACGGCGCGGTCGAGAAGATCACGGCCTTCTACGAAGCCGAGGGCATCCCGCTTGGCGAGATCAGGCTGGTCTCCGAGACCGATCGCAAGACGCTGGGCGGCGAGATCGTCATCTGCCCGCCGAGCGCGACGCAGGATCTGTGGGCGCGCCGCTTTCCCGATCCGGTCACCGCCTTCGCCTCGGGCTGGATGCGGATCAGGGCACGCGCTCGCCAGAAGGGCGTCGAACTGCCGCTCGTCATCTCCGATCACGCCGATTGGGACGACCTGCTTGCGACGATCCGCGAGGTCCAGGCCGGCGAGATCTGGGTGACGCATGGCGAAGCCGACGCGCTCGTCCATTGGTGCGGCACAGCCGGCCTCAAGGCCAAGCCGCTGCATCTCGTCGGCTATGGCGACGAGGGCGAGGCCGATCCGGTCGAGGAGGCTGCGGATGCGGCGGCCGTCTAGGTTCCGATCAGCGCGACGCTGCGACGACCGGGCGCGACGGCGCGGCCATGCCGACCATGGCGTTCGCCATGTCGCGGGCGAGGCAGTCATAGCCCGCATCGCTCATGTGGAAGCCGTCGGTCCAGAGCGCGGCCTTGAAGGCCTCGGCATCGTTGCGGTGCCATTCGCGCATCGCGTCATAGCGGCCGAAGACCGGCACGGCCTCGCTGCGGGCGACTTCGCCGACCGCCTCGACATATCGGCCATAGCGCTGCGGATCGCGCACGGACGGGAAATATTGCGGGTCGAGGATGGCCAGCGCCGGGCCGGCCTCGCGAACGAGCGCGATTCCCTCGCCGACCATCGCCTTGAAGGCGTCGAGATCGCCGCCCTTAACGGCATCATTGGTGCCGACCTGCCAGATCACGAGATCATAGGAACGCGCGGCAAGCGCGGTCTTCAGGCGGGCAAGTGTCTGCGGAGCGGTCTCGCCGCCGATGCCGGCATTGACGATTTCGATTTGGGACTTGGGCCAGGACTTGGCGAGAAGCGCCTGGAGGCGGGCAGGATAGGTTCTGTCCTTGGCGCTGGCACCGATGCCTTCCGTCGAGGAGGAGCCTATGGCGAGGATCGTCAGGGCCTTGCCCTGCGAGACCTTGGCGGAGAGCGGCGCGAGTGCGGCATTCGAGTGCACGATCGGCGTCTCGCGGCAGGAGAAGCTCGCCGCCTGTGCGGGGGCTCCGACCGAAAGCGTTGCAGCGATGACAGGCAAGGCAAGGAACCGCATCGCGGCGCGCATCGGCGTCTCTCTCCCGGCTACTCCGCTGCCGTTAAGGTTTGCTTCATGAACGGTATCTGAACGATGCGCTGCAGCAGGAACAAACCCAGGCACTGTGGCGCGGAGGCGACAGCATGAACCGCTTCGCCTGGCTGCTCGACCGCCTCGCCTATGAGCCGCGCCGCAACGCCAAGATCGCGCTGATCGCCGATTACCTGCGCACCACGCCCGACCCCGATCGCGGCTATGCGCTGGCGGCGATGACGGGCGGGCTCGTCTTCCGCAATGCCAAGGCCGGGTTGATCCGCGCCTTGATCGCCGAGCGCACCGACCCCGTGCTCTTCGCGCTGTCCTATGATTATGTCGGCGATCTCTCCGAGACGGTCGCGCTGATGTGGCCGGCCCGGCACGGCGCCAACGCGGTACCGCATCTGCCGGAGGTGGTCGAAAGCCTGCGCGAGGCCGGCAAGACCGACTTGCCGCGCCTCGTCGCCGGTTGGCTCGACGCACTCGACGAGACCGGCCGCTGGGCGCTGCTGAAGCTCATCACCGGGGCCTTGCGCATCGGCGTCTCGGCCCGCCTCGCCAAGACGGCCGCGGCCAGCCTCGGCGGCGTCGCACCCGATGAGGTCGAGCAGGTCTGGCACGGGCTGGAGCCGCCCTATGCCGAGCTCTTCGCCTGGCTGGAGGGCAGGGGACCGCGTCCCGAGGCGCGCGATCCTGCGCCGTTCCGCCCGGTCATGCTCTCGCATCCGATCGAGGACGGCGATTTCGACAAGCTCGGCCCGGCCGAATTCTCCGCCGAATGGAAATGGGACGGCATCCGCGTCCAGGCCGTCAGCGGCCGCAAGGCCGACGGCACGCGCGTGACGCGACTCTATTCCCGCACCGGCGAGGATATCGCCGCCGCCTTCCCCGATCTCGTCGAGGAGCTGACGATCGACGGCGCGCTGGATGGCGAGTTGCTGGTGATGCGCGAAAATGCCGTCCAGAGCTTCAACACGCTGCAGCAAAGGCTCAACCGCAAGACCGTCACCGCCAAGATGCTGGGCGAGTTCCCCGCCCATATCCGCGTCTACGACCTGCTCGTCGATGGTGAGGAAGATATCCGCCACCTGTCTCTGGAGGAGCGGCGTCAGCGGCTGGAAGGCTTCCTGTCGCGCCTCGCCAGCATCCGCTTCGATCTCTCGCCGGTGATTCCCTTCGCCTCCTGGGAGGACCTGACGGCGGCCCGCGCCGATCCGGCCGGAGCAGGGGCGGGCGCCGATGCGGAAGCCGTCGAAGGCTGCATGATCAAACGCCGCGATTCGCCTTATCTGCCCGGCCGTCCCAAGGGCTATTGGTGGAAATGGAAGCGTGATGCCCGGCTCGTCGACTGCGTGCTGATGTATGCCCAGCGCGGCCACGGCAAGCGCTCCTCCTTCTATTCGGACTACACCTTCGGTGTCTGGCGCGTGGGCGAGGATGGCGGCGAGGAACTCGTGCCGGTCGGCAAGGCCTATTTCGGCTTCACCGACGAGGAGCTGATCGAGATCGACAAATATGTCCGCAAGAACACGCTGAATCGCTTCGGCCCGGTGCGCGAGGTCACGCATGAGGCTGAATCCGGCCTCGTCTTCGAGGTCGCCTTCGAAGGCTTGCAGCGTTCGACCCGGCATAAATCCGGTCTCGCCATGCGTTTTCCCCGGATCAACCGCATCCGCTGGGACAAGCCGCCTGTTGAGGCCGACCATATCGAGGTGCTCGAAGCGCTGTTGCCGACCAATGGTTGAGCCGGAATGGGTTGCAGCCCTGCGCTGGCAATGCTTGTGATGCGCGGCCGGCCTGGGGCAAAATGCCCGGGTCGGACGAATGCATCGGCCCGGGACGGGTCACGCGGTTTTCGGGTGGTGCGATGCAGGCTTCAAGGAGTGGGCGATGAGCAAGCAGCCTTCGACGCGGATCGTCATCGCGGACGATCATCCGCTGTTTCGCGGCGCGCTCCGCCAGGCCGTGTCGAGCGCGATCGACGGGGCCGAGGTCAGTGAGGTCGGCTCGCTGGAAGCCCTGACCGAGGCGCTGGCCAGCGGCGGCGATGCCGATCTCGTCCTGCTCGATCTGACCATGCCGGGCGTCCAGGGCTTTTCCGGCCTGCTCTTCCTGCGGGCGGACCATCCGGAGATCCCGGTCATCGTCGTCTCCGCCAATGACGATCCGGCGGTGATTCGCCGCTGCATCGAGTTCGGCGCGCTCGGCTTCCTGCCCAAGACCGCGGACGTCGCCCAGATGGGCGAGGCGATCCGCGCCGTGCTCGACGGCGGGGTCTGGACTCCGCCAGGCGTCGATCTCTCGGCCCCGGTCGATGCCGAGATCGCCGACATGGTCCGCCGCATGTCGACGCTGACGCCGCAGCAGGTGCGCGTGCTGATGATGCTGTCGGAAGGGCTCCTCAACAAGCAGATCGCCTATGAGCTCGGCGTCTCCGAGGCGACCGTGAAGGCCCATGTCTCGGCGATCCTGACCAAGCTCGACGTCGACAGCCGCACGCAGGCGGTGATCGCCGCCTCGAAGATCGCCGGCACCGCCTGGGCGACGGCGGGCGCCAGCGCGACAGCTTGAAGCCATCCGTTCAGGCGCCATTCAAGCGCGGCGGGTTTCAGGTTAAGACAGCGCGGAAGCGCCCCGGAACGGCTTGGGGCGCAACGGGATGACGATGGCTTCCATGGAACGGTTTCTCGGCGGCTCGCCCCTCAGCGTCCTCGTCCGCCTGATCTTCATCTCGCTGCTGGTCGGCGCGGCGATGGCTTTTCTTGGCCTCTCGCCGCAGAGCCTATACGAGGCGGCCGCACGCTTCCTGCGCTCAATCACCGGGCTCGGCTTCGGCGCGGTGCGCGAGGTCGCGCAGTGGCTGATCGCCGGCGCCCTGATCGTCGTGCCGCTCTGGCTGCTGATGCGGCTCTTCGCGGCGCGGAAGTAGGCCTTACAATCCCTCGCCGCGCGCGATAGCAGCCGCATCGCGCCCGATCAGGGCCGTCAGGCGCGTCAGGCCGGCGCGGCGCGCCTGGGCGGCGAGCCCTGCCTTGATCTGCTTGGCGAGGCCCGGCCCCTTGAACACCATCGCCGAATAGAACTGCACCAGCGTAGCCCCAGCCCGGATCTTGGCGAAGGCCGTCTCGGCCGAATCGACGCCGCCGACGCCGATCAGCGGGAGCTGACCTTCGACGCGCAGGAAGGCCTCGGCCAGGATGCGGGTCGAGGCGGTGAAGAGCGGCTTGCCGGAAAGCCCGCCCGTCTCGGCCTTGCTGGTGCTGCGCAGGGTCAGCGGGCGCGTGACCGTGGTGTTCGAGACGATCAGACCATCGATGTTGCGCTTGCGTGCGACCGCGATCATGCCGTCGAGCTCGGGCAGGGTCAGGTCCGGCGCGACCTTGACGAGGACCGGCGTGCGCTTGCCGCCGGCTGTCGCCTCGTCCCGTGCGGCGAGCGTGCGCGCCACGAGGTCGTCGAGCGCACTTTCCGCCTGCAGGTCGCGCAGGCCCGGCGTGTTCGGCGAGGAGACGTTGATCGTCAGGAAATCGGCGAGCGGTGCCAGCCGGCGCGCCAGCGTAGCGTAGTCGGCGGCACGGTCCGCCGAATCCTTGTTGGCACCGAGGTTGACGCCGACGAGACCACCACGTCCCCGCCGGGCTTCGAGCCGCTTGGCGACGGCCTCCATGCCCTCGCTGTTGAGGCCGTAGCGGTTGATGACGGCTTCGTCTTCGAGCAGCCGGAAGACGCGCGGGCGCGGATTGCCGGGCTGCGGCAGCGGTGTCACGCCGCCGATCTCGACGAAGCCGAAGCCCAGGCCCAGCGCGCCGTCGACCGCTTCCGCATGCTTGTCGAAGCCGGCGGCGAGGCCGACCGGATTGGGAAAGGACAGCCCGAAGGCCTCGGTCGCGAGCACGGGGTCGTCGGCACCTGGCCTCAGGGCAGGCGCCGCGGCCAGGGCCGCGACGGTCAGGCGGTGGGCCGTCTCCGCATCCATGCGGTGGATCAGCGGTCGGGCGAGGTTGAACAGGCCGCCAATCATGCGAGCGTCTCCGGAATGGCGTGGCTGCCGTCGCGCTTCAGCGGCATGGGAGCGACCCAGCGAACCGCCTTCGGATCGAGCGGGGCGTAGAGATGCGGAAAGAGCGCCCCGCCGCGCGAAGGCTCGTAGCGCAAGGCCGGGCCGAGGCGCCCGTCGTCGATGGCGATGAGCAGGAGCCCGTCCTGACCGGCGAAATGCTTCGCGGCGGTCTCGGCGAGCTGGGTGGCCGTGGAGAAATGAATGTAGCCGTCGGTGAGGTCGATCGGGGCGCCGTCGAAGCGGCCCTTGGCCTCTGCCTCGGACCAGAGCGCGGCAGGGCATATCTTGTAGATCAGGGTCACCGGAGGTCTCGCACGCGCATGTCGGGCACCGGCTTAAACGCTGGCAGGAGGATTCCGCAAGTCGCTGTCGGATTGCGGCAAGATTCGGATTGAAATCTTATCGGATAGGGGATATTTCCTATCTTCAATCCCCGCCGAACGGCAAGAGCGAAGCGAGGCCCTCAGCGATGCTGTCACATGACCAGATCTGGGGGGCGATCGACACGCTGGCCCAGCGTTACGGCTTCACCGCCTCGGGGCTGGCGCGCAAGGCCGGGCTCGACGCCACCACCTTCAACCGCTCCAAGCGCGTCGCCCCCGACGGGCGCGAGCGCTGGCCCTCGACCGAATCGATCTCCAAGATCCTGGCCGCGACCGGCGCCTCCTTCGACGAGTTCATGAGCGTGGTGCTGCGCCGCGATCCCGCGCCTGCCCGGACGATCCCGCTGATCGGTTTCGCCCAGGCGGGCTCGGGCGGCTTCTTCGACGATGGCGGCTTTCCGGCCGGCACGGGCTGGGAGGAGGTCGCCTTTCCCGGCGTCGCCGACGAGAAGGCCTATGCGCTGGAAATCTCCGGTGATTCGATGCTGCCGCTCTATCGCGACGGCGACACCATCATCGTCTCGCCGACCGCGACGGTTCGGCGCGGCGACCGGGTCGTGGTCAAGACGGTGGAGGGCGAGGTGCTGGCCAAGCAGCTCAGGCGCCAGACCGCCAAGACGATCGAGCTCGCCTCGCTCAACCCGGAGCATGCCGACCGCGTGCTGAACCTCGCCGAGATCGCCTTCATGGCGCGGGTGATCTGGGCAAGCCAGTAGGCGGAGATGATCCGTCAGTGTCCGTTGGCGCGGCGGGCCGGCAGCATCACTGCGAAGACCGCGCCGGCATCGGATGGCTCGAGCGCGATCGAGCCGCCATGGAGCCGGACCAGCTCGGCCGCGACCGCAAGGCCGAGGCCGGTCCCGCCAGGGGTCACCGAGCCCCGGAAGGCCTGGAACAGATTGGCCCGCGCCCGCTCCGGCACGCCGGGGCCGTTGTCGATGATGCGCAAAGCCACCGAGCCGTTCTCCGGCCCGCCCGTCACCGTCAGCACTGGCAGGTCGCCGGGCTCCGCCCCGGCCCGCGTCAGCGCCTGGATCGAGTTGCGCATCAGGTTCGTCAGCACGCGCGCCATCTGGTCGGGATCGCAGGGCGCCGACAGTTCGGGCGGAACCCGGTTCTCGAAGCGCGGCTGCTTGCCGTCGCCGAGGCCGAGCATCTCCGCCTGCTCGGCGACGAGCTGCCGCAACGGGACATCGCGGATCGCGGGCGTCGCCTCGGCGGCACGGCCATAGGCGAGGGTCGCCTGGCAGAAATCGATGGCGCGCCCCAGCGTCGCGATCAGGCGCGGCGCGAAGCGGCGGATCTTCGCGTCGCGGGTCTCGATCAACTGGTCGGACATGAGCTGCGCCGCCGCCAGCATGTTGCGCAGGTCGTGGTTGATCTTCGAGACGGCGAGGCCGAGCTCGGCGAGGTGCTTCTTGGTGCGCAATTCATCGGCAAGCGTCGCTTCCATGCGGGCGAGTGCGCGTTCGGCCTCGCCGATCTCGTCGGCGCGCAGCGAGGGCTCGATGATCCGCCGCGGATTCTCGGGGTCGGCCTCGAATTCCATGACATTGGCCGCCAGATGCCGGATCGGCCCGATGATCAGCGCATTGAGCGCGATATAGACGGCCAAGGCCGTCAGGCCGGTGATGAGCAGCGAGATCAGCAGCAGGCTCCACGAGAATTTCAGCATCGCCCGGCGCAGCGGCGCCTCATCGATGACGATCTCGACGAAATCGGCGCCGCCGACGGCTTCGCCGACCACGCGGATCGGCATGGTCGCGGGTGCGACGAGGACGGCGAGCGCCTCCTTGATCGCATTCATCCAGTCGAGGCTGCGCAGGTCGATCGAGCGGGAAACCTCCGGCGGCGGCATCGAGTCGAGGCTGAGCAGCCGGCGTGCGCCGCCGACGCGCGCCGCGATCGCGCGGGCTCCGACGCCCATCAGCAGGCGGTTCTCGCTGCCCTCGGGCAGGCCGTCCTCCGGCGCGCCCTCCAGCACCAGCGCCGCGACCTGGGCGGCGGCGATCCGGTCATGCAGCCAGTTGCGGCGGAAATTCGCGATGGAGGGCAGATAGATCAGCACCTCCGCCAGCATGACGAAGAGCACGGTGACGAGCAGCAGCTTGGCCGAAAGGCCGAGGCGCGTGAGGCCGCGCGGCTGGCTGACCGACAAGGCTGACTTGGGTGCATGCATCGTCGGTGATCTTAGCCGAAACGCCTGAGAAAGCCGATGAGGCGGCGCAAGGCCGGCCGCGTGGTCAGTGTCGCATGGAACGAGAGCGCGGCGCGGCGCGAGGCATCGGAGCGGGCGGTTGCGGGCAGCGGCATGCCGGCGAGCTCGCCGACGCCGAGCCCGGCCCGCATTGCGATGCACCAGGGGGCGATCAACTCCCCTGCATCGTCGCCGACGATGGTGGCGCCGAGGATGCGGCCCTTGCGGTCGACGACCGCCTTGACGAAACCTTCCGTATCACCGGCAGCCTGTGCGGCCGCGTTCTCGGAGAACGGCCAGCGCAGCACCCGGATCGCTCCGGCCCTGGCACGGGCGTCAGCCTCCGTCATACCGATCGCGGCGACCTGGGGCCGGCTCCAGACGACGCGCGGCTCGCTCGCCAGATCGATCTTCACCGGCTGGCGAAACAGGACGTTGCGCAGCACGAGTCCGACATGGTCGTCGCCGGCCCGGTCGGGCGAGGCGGCGGCTGCGCCACCCGCACAGGCCCCGATAGCATGGACGCGGCGATTGCTCGTCCGCAGGCTCCGGTCGACGCTGACACCGGATGCATCGTGCCGAATCCCGGCGAGATCGAGGTCGAGGCTGCCGATCTCGGGGCGGCGCTGGCCACAGACGAGAAGATGCGAGCCTTCGATCGTGGTTTCGCCCGCGGGCGTCGCGAGGACGAGGCGAAGCCCCGAGCGGCTGCGTTCCACCCGCAGCGGCTCACAGCCTTCATGGAGATCCAGCCCCTCGCGCAGCAGCCGGCGCCGCAGGATCGTTGCAGCTTCGTCGTCGTGACCTGCGAGCAGCCCGTCCGGAGCGACAAGCTTTGCGAGGCACCCGAGGCGGCGCAGGGCCTGGGCCAGGGCGATGCCCCCGCCGCCGATCGCGATCGGCCGTTCGGGTAATCGGGTCAGGCCGGCGAGGTCCGCCTCATGGAGAACAGGGACGGAATCGAGCCCCGCTATCGCCGGCGGCACGACATGCGCGCCGGTGGCGATCACGAAGCGGCGTGCCTTGATCGGGCGGCCATCGACGGTGACCGTGCTGCGGCTGGTGAAATGGGCCTCGCCCTGGACGATGGTGATGCCCAGCGCAGCCAGGCGCTCGGCTGAATGATTGGCGCCGTCGGCGGACAGGGCGCGCTGGATATGGTCGTGGATCTGGGCCGGGTTCGGCTGCGGCTCGGCCGCCGCGAGGCCGAAGCGTGCCGCATCGCGCAGCGCCTGCGCCCGGGCGGCGATCGCGATAAGGGCTTGAGTTGCGAGCGGTCCGCGACTTCCGCCGATGGCGTCGCGCTCGACCAGAACGACCGGGACGCCGAAAGTCGCCGCGGCGATCGCGAGCGCAATGCCGTTCGCGCCCGCGCCGATGACGCAGATATCGGGTGTCAACGCGGCTGGTTTCGCCGCCTTGGCCGTGCCGTCGCTCACCGGATGTCCCGTTTCGCTCGCTTGTCCAATCGCTGATGCGTTGCCGGGCCGGCGGAATCAAGGCCGCTGCGCAGGCGCTTCGGAAAAAGAACGGTGCTCGCCCGTTCAGGCCACGCTGCGGCTGCCGTTCCTGGCCTTGATGCCGGCGAGCGGCTCGGGGCGGCCGAACAGGAAACCCTGGGCGCGATGGGCGCCGAGGAGCTGGACGGCGATGCGCTGCTGCTCGGTCTCGATGCCCTCGACCACGACGTTCATCTGGAGGCGGCGCGCCAGTTGGCAGACCGCCTCGATGACGGCCTTGGAGGCCTCGTTGGTGTGGACCTCGCGTGTGAAGCTCTGGTCGATCTTCACCTGCGCGAACGGGTAGGTCGAGAGATAGGCGAGCGAGGAATAGCCGGTTCCGAAATCATCCAGCGCGAAAGTGACGCCCAGAGCCCGCAACTCGTCGAGGACGGACAACGCCAGCTTGTCGTCCTCGATCAGCAGCGATTCGGTGACCTCGAGCATCAATCGCCGCGATTCGAGATGCGAGGCGAGGAGCGCTTCCTTGACCGTCTCGACGATCCGGCGCGGTTCGCGGAACTGCAGCGGCGAGACGTTGACGGAGACGCCGATGCCGGGCTCCCAGCTTGCGGCATCGCGACAGGCCTGGCGGATCGCCCAGTCGCCCATGCCGGCGATCAGGCCGGACTGCTCGGCGATCGGGATGAACACGCCGGGCGGCACCATGCCGCGGGTCGGGTGGCGCCAGCGCATCAGGGCCTCGCGCGACACGACCTTCTGGGTCTTCAGGTCGATGATCGGCTGGTAATAGAGTTCGAGCGTGCCGTCGGTGCAGGCCTTGCGCAGATCGATCTCGATCTCGTGCCGCTCCATCATCTCCTCGGCCATGGCCGGGTTGAAGAACATCACGGTGTTCCGGCCAGCCGATTTGGCCTTGTAGAGCGCGGTATCGGCATGGCGCAGCAGGTCGGCCGGATTGGCGCCGTCGTGTGGCGCCATCGCGATGCCGATGCTCGCCGTCACGTAGATGGTCTTGCCGTCGACGTCGAAGGCCCGCGCCATCACGTCGATCATGCGATGGGCGATGGCGGTGACGACGGCATGGTCTGCGGAGGGCAGGATCAGCAGGAACTCGTCGCCGCCGAAGCGGGCGAGCTGGTCGTTGCTGCGGATCGCGCTGCGCAGGCGGCTCGCGGTCTCCATCAGCACGTGGTCGCCGGTATCGTGGCCGAGGCTGTCATTGACCTGCTTGAAGCCGTCCAGGTCGAGGTAGAGCAGCGCGAAGGCATCGCCGGTGCGCTCGAGCTTGGCGAAGGCTTCCGCGATCTGCGTGCTGTACTCGAACCGGTTCGCCAACCCGGTGAGCTCGTCGAAACGCGCCATCTGCTCGATGCGCGCCTCGGTCGCCTTGCGCTGGGTGGCATCCTCGGTGAGCATCAGGATGCCGCCCTCGGCAGCAGGCGCCAGCGTCACGACCAGGACGAGGCCGCCCCGAGTCACCAGCTCGCGGCTGGTCGCCTGCTGGGTCGCCTGTACCTCCGTCAGTGCCGTGCGGATGTCCCGCAACTGGTCCTGGCTGATCACCTGACGTTCGACCAGGAAACGCGCGATCGCCGTCAAGGGCGTGCCGGGGAGGGCGAGCGTCTCCGGCAGGCCGTAGAGCGTGCTGTGGGGGGCATTGCTGACCGCGAGCTTGAGACTGCGGTCGAACATCGCCAGCCCGTCGATCATGGTGTTGAGCGCGGCATCGAGCGTCAGGTTCTGCGAGTGCAGGGCGGAAGCGAGCGCCTTCGACTGCTTGTTGGCGTCGCTCAGCGCGAGCAGGTTGCGATGCAGCGAGTTGGTGATCGCGATATTGGCCGCCACGTAGAGGAAGGCGAAATAGCCGATATAGCGGTAATAGGGATTATGGGCGCCGATCAGCCCGATCGCCATCGGGATGCAGAAGGTGAGGAGCTGCACCGCGACGAATTTCGGCCGGCCGGCATTGCGCGCGACATAGCCGGAGGCGAGCGCGATGGTCGAGGCGACCGAAGTGATATGCGCGGCGGCATCGTCGGTCTGGACCAGCGCGACATAGCAGCTGTAGCCGAGGACGGCACTGAACGCCGTTGCGCCCATGAAATAGTCGCGGTCCCAGCGGCGGGTCTCGGCATAGCTGTCCTGCGCGTGGTTGCGCCGGCGATAGGCGATCACCGTCATGATGCGCAGGATGACGATGAGCGTCACCAGCACGGTAAGGACCATGAAGATGTCCATGCCGGTGGACACCCAGCACAGGAACGGCGTCAGGATGCCGGCGATGCCGCCGGGGACGATCGAGGCCGGCGACGAGAACAGCGAGCTGACCAGCAGCGTATAGCCGGTCAGGTCGACGGTCTCGCCCTGCTCGCGCTCGCCAGCTGTCATCAGTCGCTTGAGCGCGCCTGCCATCTACTCCTGCCTTTGCCGCCCCGCGCATTACAACGCGCGAAGCTCGCACGTCGCGCATCGTGCCGAAGGGTTGTACGAGAGCAGAGGTAAATGCTTCGTGTGGTTTTCCGGGGGCCGTTCCCTCGAAAATCTGGCGGGACCTGATACGCGCCTTCGATCAGACCGGGGCGAGGTGGCGCTGATAGACGCGGGCCAGCATCCGGTCTTGCGTCTGGGCGATGCGCTGCAACTTCGAGATCGCGCTCGGGCTGAGGCGCAGCATGCAGTTCGTCCAGATATCGCCGAGATGGCCGAGTTCTTCGCGCAGGTCGCCATGGCGACGGTTGAAGGCCGAGAACAGCGCGGTCTTGGCCGCGTGGATCGGCAGCGAGTCGGCGCAGTACTTGCGGATCCAGTCCTCGCCCGTGCCGGCCGGGACCACGGCCTCGAGACCGCCCGCCGCCATGAATTCCTGCGCGCTCATCTCCTCACCGGAGAGCAGCATCTGCTCGGCGGCGCGCTGGCCCATGCGCCGCGACAGGATCGCCACCGCCGTGATCGGGAAATGGTTGAACTTGATCTCCGGGTAGACGAACGAGGCCTGTTCTTCGGCGATCATGACGTTGCATGAGCGCGGCGCGTCGATGCCGCCGCCGATCGCCTTGGCGTGGATCGTCGAGAGCGTCACCACAAGGCCGTTGAGGCCGCCGGAGTTCAAGATCGCGCCTTCCGCCGAGAGCCGGGCATATTCGGTCAGCGACGCGCGATCGTTCTTGGCCAGGCAGTCCAGGTAGAAATCGAGATCGCCGCCGAGCGTGAAGAACGGCCCCGTGCCGCGGAAGGCGAGGAAGCGCACCGGGGCGCGGTGATACTGGTCGGGCGCGCCCCATAGCGCGACGATCGCGCTCTGAATCTTCACCAGGCTGTCGAGCAGCTGCAGCGTGAAGACCGGCTTCAGCTCCGGCCGGATCGTGACCCAGAGCGTCTTGATGTCCGGCTCGTAGGCGATCTCCACCTCCGGCAGGAAGCCTGCCTTGTAGCGGATCGCATCGATGACTTCGCAACTCTCCAGCAGGGTCGGCGCAAGGCTTCCTGCTCTGGTCTTCAAGGACTGCAACATGACGCTACCCCACGAACTCCTTGATGCCCGCAGCGTAAACGAGCTTAACGAAGTGTAAACGAAATCAGGCGGAAATGGTTAATAGCATTAAGCTTTTTTCGATGACGCTGCGTCATGTGATGCGTTCCGGGACGCTCGGCCTCCGACCAGGCAAGAGCCGCGCCGCCGCGATGCGAACGATCATTGCGTGGAGGGCTGGAATCCGGAAACAAACGGTCCCTGTCGCGGCCGGTAGGGGAAGGATCGTTCCCCGGCGGGAAAACCGGATCGGAGCTGGCTCGCTCCGGCACGATGCTGGCCCGTCATGGGGCAGGGCGGTCGGCGATCGACAGCGCTTGTCCCCCGGCGGCTGTGGGTCTAACGATACCGCCGCGAATTCGCCGCGTTCCCGCGTTCAAACATCTTTTGCCGAGCTGATGCCGTGACCCGCCAGACAGCCGAGGACGAGAAGCAGGCGCGCCTTGCCGCCGCGCTCCGCGAGAACCTGAAGCGCCGCAAGGCCCAGGCTCGCGCTCGTCGTTCGGACGAAGCGCAAGCGCGTGAGCCGGCCCCGCCCTCTCAGGCCGATTCCTCCCGGACCTGAACTCCCTTATTCTCCCATGCGCCGCCGGCCCTGTGCCCGGCCGGCCGAGCAGGACCCGACGATGGACAAGATCCGCATCACCGGCGGCCAGCGCCTCAATGGCGCCATCCCGATTTCCGGCGCGAAGAACGCCGCCCTGCCGCTGATGATCGCCAGCCTGCTGACCGACGAGACGCTGACGCTGACCAATGTGCCGCGCCTCTCGGACGTGACGGCGCTCTCGCGCATCCTGTCCAACCAGGGCGTCGACCGCACTGTCGCCGGCAAGCGCATCGGCCAGTCCGCCGAGACCGGCCAGACCATCTCGCTGACGGCCCGCCAGATCGTTGACACCTGCGCGCCTTATGAACTGGTCTCGACCATGCGGGCGAGCTTCTGGGTGATCGCGCCGATCCTGGCCCGGATGGGCGAGGCCAAGGTTTCGCTGCCGGGCGGCTGCGCCATCGGCACGCGCCCGGTCGATCTGCTGCTGATGGCGCTGGAAAAGCTCGGTGCCGAGATCGTCATCGAGAACGGCTATGCGCTGGCGCGCGCGCCCAAGGGCCTGAAGGGTGGCGAGATCGTCTTCCCGAAGGTGACGGTCGGCGGCACCCATACCGCGCTGATGGCGGCCGTGCTCGCCCAGGGCACCACCGTGATCGAGAACGCCGCCTGCGAGCCGGAGGTCACCGATCTCGCCGCCTGCCTCGTCAAGATGGGCGCCAAGATCGAGGGCGCAGGCACCTCGCGCATCGTGATCACCGGGGTGGCGCGCCTCGGCGGCGCGCATCATGCCGTGCTGCCCGATCGCATCGAGGCCGGCACTTATGCGATGGCCGTGGCGATGACCGGCGGAGACGTCGTCCTCGAAGGCGCCCGGCCGGAGCTGCTGCAATCGGCGCTCGATGTGCTGGGTCAGGCCGGGGTCGAGATCGACTCGACCAACGAGGGCATCCGCGTGCGCCGCAACGGCCATGGCATCGAGGCGGTCGACATCGATACCGATCCCTTCCCCGGCTTCCCGACCGATCTCCAGGCGCAGTTCATGGCGCTGATGACCAAGGCCAAGGGTACCTCGCGCATTCGCGAAACCATCTTCGAGAACCGCTTCATGCATGTGCAGGAGCTCGCCCGCCTCGGCGCGAAGATCCGGCTGGACGGCGATGTCGCCCATGTCGAGGGCGTCGAGAAGCTGACCGGCGCGCCGGTGATGGCGACGGACCTGCGCGCCTCGGTCTCGCTGGTCATCGGCGGTCTCGCTGCCGAGGGCGACACCACGATCAACCGCGTCTACCATCTCGATCGCGGCTTCGAGGCGCTCGAAGCGAAGCTCAGCCGCTGCGGCGCGCTGGTGGAACGCATCAGCAGTTGATTTTCTCGGGGCGGCTCGTCAGAACAAAACCATGTCAGACGCTGCCGCCGACCCGCTGAAGCTCATCGCACTCGACGCCGATGATCTCGCGATCGTCTCAGCCCATCTCCAGGATGCGGTGCTGAAGGCGGCCGACCTCGTCTACCTGCCGCGCGAGCAGCGCTTCGCGCTCGCGCTGCGCCGCTTCGATTGGGAAGGCGCTCAGCACGGCCAGCGACGGCGGCGCCTGACCGCGCTGCATTTCGACCGCGTCCAGACGGTGCGTAGCGCCAAGCTGGACAAGAATGATCCGGACAAGGTCCTGAATCTCCTCGCCATTACCTTCGATCTCGGCGAGGACCCGGCCGGCGAGGTGACGCTGCATTTCTCGGAAGGGGCAGCGATCCGCTTGTCCGTCGAATGCATCGAGGCCCAGATGAAGGATCTCGGCCCGGTCTGGGAAGCCGTGGCGACACCCGGCCATCCCGACGGCGCCTGAGTCTCCAACGCCCTTTCTCGACAATAGTCCAAGGACCAGCGATGCCGATCAGGCTCGACGATAGGGATGCCGGCTTCACTGAGGGCTTCGCGGCGTTGCTCTCCGCCAAGCGCGAAGTGTCGGAGGAGGTCGACCGCGTCGCCGCCGATATCATCGCAGATGTCCGGAAGAGGGGCGATGCGGCGCTGATCGACTACACATCCCGCTTCGATGTGCTCGATCTGACGCCTCAAACCTTGCGCGTTTCCGAGGCCGAGATCGATGCGGCCGTCGCCGCCTGCTCGCCCGAATTGCTGGCGGCGCTGGAGACGGCGGGCGAGCGCATCGAGAGCTATCACCGCCGCCAGAAGCCGGCCGATTCCTGGGTCGAGGATGCGGCGGGCGTCGGGGCCGGCTGGCGCTGGAGCGCGATCGAGGCGGTCGGCCTCTATGTGCCCGGCGGCACCGCGAGCTACCCCTCCTCCGTGCTGATGAACGCCATTCCGGCGAAGGTCGCTGGCGTGCCGCGCATCGTCATGGTCGCGCCGACGCCGCGCGGGGAGACCAATCCGCTCGTGCTCGCCGCCGCCCGGCTCGCCGGCGTCGACGAGGTCTACCGCATCGGCGGTGCGCAGGCCGTCGCGGCGCTGGCCTATGGCACGGCTACGATCGCGCCGGTCGCCAAGATCGTCGGTCCCGGCAATGCCTATGTCGCCGCCGCCAAGCGCCGCGTCTTCGGCCAGGTCGGCATCGACATGATCGCCGGCCCTTCCGAAGTGCTGGTCATCGCCGACCGCAGCGCCAATCCCGACTGGATCGCGGCCGATCTGCTGGCGCAGGCCGAGCATGACGTCTCCGCCCAGTCGATCCTGATGACCGATGATGCCGCACTGGCCGCCGAGGTCGAGAAGGCGGTGGAGGCCCAGCTCGCGACGCTGCCGCGGGCGGCGATCGCCGGCCGGAGCTGGCAGGAATTCGGCGCGATCCTGCTCGTTGCCGATCTCGAAGCCGCCGTGCCGCTGGTCGACCGGCTCGCGCCCGAGCATCTCGAGATCATGACGGCCGATCCCGAGCGCCTTGCGGGGCTGATCCGCAATGCCGGCGCGATCTTCCTCGGCGGCCACACGCCGGAGGCGATCGGCGACTATGTCGGCGGCCCCAATCACGTCCTGCCGACGGCGCGCTCGGCTCGTTTCTCGTCTGGGCTCGGCGTCGGCGATTTCATGAAGCGGACCTCGCTGCTGAAATGCGGCGCGGAAGGCCTGCGCGTCCTGGCCTCGGCCGCGACGCGATTGGCTGAGGCAGAGGGCTTGCAGGCGCACGGCCGATCCGTGACGATCAGACTGAATATCTGAGCTCCGTCCGACAGGCGGCGCCATGGCCGGAGGAGCGATGTCCGACGTCTCGACTGACACCAACCGGCGCCTGGTCGGCCTCACCCTCGACGAGACCTCGCTCGGCCGGGGCTCGCCCGACCAGGAACACGAGCGCGCGGTCGCGATCTACGACCTGATCGAGCGCAACAGCTTCGTCATTCCCGAGCATGATGGCGGCCCCTATCTCGCGCATCTGGCCATGGTCGAGCGGCGCCTCGTCTTCGAGATCAAGCAGGCGGATGGCGCGCCGGTCGTGACGCATCATCTCTCGCTCAGCCCGTTCCGGCGCATCATCAAGGACTACGAGATGGTCTGCGACAGCTATTATGCGGCGATCCGGACCTCGACGCCGGCGCAGATCGAGGCGATCGACATGGGCCGGCGCGGCCTGCATGACGAGGCAGCCGGCATCCTGGCAGAGCGGCTGGCGAACAAGGTCGAGGTCGATTTCGACACCGCGCGCCGCCTCTTCACGCTGATCTACGCCCTGCACTGGAAGGGCTGACGCGCTTGAAGCCCAACGCATTTTCGAGCGAATTGGCCCCCGGCTCGCCTGTCGAAAATGCGCCGAATGCGCGTGACGTTCCGCGCAAGGTACAAAGCGTGCTGTTCATGTGCGCGATGAATGCCGTGCGCTCGCCGATGGCCGAGGCTCTGGCCAAGCACTTCTTCGGCAAGTCGATCTATGTCCAGTCGGCCGGCGCCCGCAAAGGCGAGGCCGATGGTTTCGTGCTGGCGGTGCTCGACGAGATCGGCATCGATCTCAGCAAGCACAAGCCGAAATCGATCGAAGAGCTGGAGGAATGGGAGGGGCTCAACTTCGACCTGATCATCACGCTCTCGCCGGAAGCGCATCACAAGGCTCTGGACCTGACGCGGACCCATGCCGCCGAGGTGGAATACTGGCCCACTGTCGATCCCACCATTTTCCAGGGCTCGCGCGAGCAGAAGCTCGACGCCTATCGCGATGTCCGGGACGGCCTGATCAAGCGGATCAAGCACCGCCTCCAGGTTTGACGGTGCTCACCGCACCAGTACGGCCCCGCCGCAGCGCACGCCGCTGACCCAGCTATCGGCCTGGCCGAGACCGATGCCGAGCGTGCCGAGCACGCCGTTCAGGATCTGGTCGAGCGGCGTCGCCGCATTGCCGATGACGCCGCTGACCAGCCCGTCGAGGCCGGGCAGGCCGAGGCCGAACCCCAGGGCCTCCACGCGCAGCTCCAGATCTCCCACGAGCCGCCCGAGCAAGGTCGCGACGAAATTCTGGGTCGAGGTCGTCTTCTTGTCGCTGCGCTGGATTTCCGGATAGCTGAAGCTGACGGCGGCCTCGGAGAGATTGGTCATCGTCACATGGGCGCGGCCCGTGACCTTGGCGAGCCCGGCGGCGTTGACGAGCGTCGCGGCGGGCGGATTCGGCGCCCTGCTGAAATTGTTGAACTCGGCCATCGAGACCTGGCCGATCCAGGCGTCGACCACGGCGGGCGTGACGCCGAGTGTGACGCGCGAGGTCGAGACGTCGCCCGGCGAGCACTGGATTCCGGTGATCCGGGCCGTCGCCGCGGCAAGTTCGAGATAGAGCGGCAGCCGAACCAGCGAGGCAGCGCCCGAGCCCAGGAGGTCGACCGTCAGCAGCAGCCGGGTCTGCGCCGTGTGGACGCTGGCGCCGGCACGGCCCACCCGCACCAGGCTGGTGCCGATCGGCCGCTCGCCGATGCCGAGCTTCAGCGATACGGCCGCGACCCCGGGCAGGTTCAGGTTGAGCCCGACATCGATCTGGCGGTTGCCATTGGCGATCTGCGCGACCGCCGAGACGATGTCCAGCGCCGAGAGCGAGGCCGCGAGCGGCTTCGGCCCGGAGAGCGGCTTGTCGCCGGCCGGGCCGAAGGAGATCAGCGAGGCGAGATTGACCGGCAGGTTGCTCGCCGACGCGCTCGCGAGCCGGCCCAGTGCCGCGGTGGCGGTGCCGCTGCGCGTGTCGTGATCGCGCGAAGCGTCGACGATCGCCGCCAGTACGTCGCCGAGGCGGGCATCGGCCTTGAGCACGTCGTCATAGGTCGCCGCGGTCAGGTTGAGACGGGTGGCGAGGTGCTTCGAGAAGTCGAACAGGTCGACCCGCGCCTTGATCAGGGCGTCGTAATCCATCACGGAGAGCGAGACGCCGCCCCCGAGCAGGCCACCCAGCAGGCTGTTGAGCAGGCCGCCATCGAGCTTGAGCAGGCGAGAACCGACGGCGAACGAGGCTTGGGCATCCTGGAAGGCGATGGCGCTGGAACCGATCGGCACGTCCCCGCCGCGGAGGCTCGCCACGGGCTGCGGGGCCCCGGCAGGGCTCGGGGCCGCGCCCGTTGTCGGCGATGTCGCGGTTGACGATGCCAGGACCCGGCCGAGCAGCAGCGGCGTGGTGGTCCGCATGTCGATCCTGACGGCGTTGACGCTGGCGGCCGAGCTCGGGACGAAGCGTGCCCCCACCGCCAGCTTCGGATCGGGTGTGTATATGCCGGTCTGCAGTATCTGGATCGCGCTGCCGGAAAAACCGTTCTGCATCGCGCTGGCCCGGGCCGCGGCCTGGGCGCGCGGCAGGTCGCTGGCCGCCGCGAGAACGGCAAGATCGTTGGCAGTCTGCAGCTTGCGCTTCTCGTAATAGAAATTGCCGACATCGACGGCCATCGCACCGAAGCCGAACAGGACTGTCGCGGAGGCCGCGAAGAGGATGGCTGCGCCGCCTCTCTGATTCCCGGCGAAGTTCACGAGCCTGAGCATGGATGGCCCCCTTTTGGCCTTGAGCCCACGAAAAAGCGTTCAGTATCCGCCGCGCTGGACGACGGCCCGGCGTTCGATCATGGGTTGTGGAAGCGAAACCAGCCGGCTGAGGTCGTCATAGATCGAGCCGCTCATGTCGTAGGCGACGGAGACCTCGAAGCTCTGCATTTGTGGGCCGGTCTGACCGGTTCTGATGCGCAGCTTCGCCGGATCGATGAAGGCGTAGGCGCCGGCATGAGCCATGATGAAATCGCGCGCGATCTGGGAGCGCTCGGTGTCGCTGAGGCCTGATACGGACGAGCGTGCCGCTTCGGCTGCGATCTGCTGAATGCTGTGATAGATGCCGAAGACATACCCATATCCCATGATGCCGACGAGGAGCAGCAGCAGGATCGGAGCGATGAAGGCGAACTCGATCGCGGTGGTCGCGTGCTGGTTTCGCAAGAGGCGGGACAGTGCGCGGAGCATGGCCGTTCCTCAATCAATCAATGCAACTAGTGGTTGTAAATCTCTCCTGTTGATGAAAGGTAAATGCGGGCCAGAGCGGGTAATCGCCGTTCCACGCGCGTGAATCGCTTAAGTAAAATTTTACGCGAGTGGGTTTGCTTCGCCGATACGCCGCCGTCGCTCCGAGTGATTCACCACCAATGCCCTCCACATCTCCTGCGGAACCCGGTGCGGCTGGCGCGGAACGGTTGTCGCTTGGCGGCGGTCTTCTCGTCGCTTTGGTCTGCCTGCTGGTCAGTGTCGGAGCCCTTGCGAGCCTGCCGCGGGCGACCGACGGCACCGCGCCGGTCGCGATCGTCTTTCCGCCTTGGGTCGATGGCGCGGAAGCCGTGGTACGGAGCTTCGCCGCCGGCCACCGCGTCCTGCGCAGTGGCCGCTTCAGTGCGATCGTCGTCGTCGCCCCGACCCTGAACGGGCAGGCACCGGCCTTGCCGAAAGGCGCGTGGCTTTCCCTCGTCCTGGCCGGCCTTGCCGGATGCCTCGACAGCCCAGCCGGAACGGAAGCATTGTCATGATCTGGTCCCTGTCAGCGGTACGCCACAGGGTCACGCAGGCCCTGCTCGCGCTCGGGCTGCTCCATGTCCCGCTGATCGCACTGGGCTTCTGGGCGAATGGAGCTTCTGGCGCGGTCCCGGCCGTCATGGCGGGGTTGGCGGCCCTTGCCGCCGTGCTGGTCTATCGTTTCGCCGGCCCGGCGATCGTGACGCAGCTCGTCATCGCGGCTGTGCTGATCGGGCAGGTCTCGATCCTGGTGTTCAGCTTCGCCGGCCATCCCTGGCAGCCGGACATCCACATGTACTATTTCGCCGTGCTGGCGCTGCTGGCCGGCTTCTGCGACTGGCGCCCGATCCTGATGGGCGCGACATTGACGGCCGCGCATCATCTCGTGCTGCAATACGCCCTGCCGGCCGCCGTCTTCTACCAGGGCGGCAACCTGTGGCGCGTGATGCTCCATGCGGTGATCGTCATCATCGAGACGTCGTTCCTCGCGGTCTTCGCCGTGGTGCTGCAGCGCATGTTCGCCGTCAACGAGCAGAACCTGGCGCGGGCGCAGGAAGTGGCGGAGCGCGAGCGCGTGGCCGGCGAGAAGGAGCGTAATCTCGCCGAGGAACTCGGGCGGCGCGCCGAGATGCTGCGCGACGTCGTTGCCGGCTTCCGGTTGCAGATGGAGCAGGCGATGGCCGTGCTCGACAACTCCGCTGCGGCGATGAACACCGAGGCCGGGGCGCTGACCGAAACCTCCGACCATGTCCGGCGCCAGACCGCGATGGTCTCCGATTCCGCTGCCGGCACCATGGACAGCATCGACCATCTATCGGCTGCGAGCACGGAGCTCGTCGCCTCCATCGGCGAGATCGGCCGCAATGCCGGGCAATCGGCCGATGGCTCGAAGGCGGCGGCGGAATTGGCGCGGCGCGCGAGCGCCGAGATCGAGCATCTCGCCCAGAGCAGCGAGAATGTCGGCGCCGTCGTCGAGATCATCCGCGGCATCGCCGCCCAGACCAGCATGCTGGCGCTCAACGCCACGATCGAGGCGGCGCGCGCCGGCGAGATGGGGCGCGGTTTCGCAGTCGTCGCCAGCGAGGTCAAGACGCTCTCGGCCCAGACGGCCAAGGCCACTGACGAGGTCTCGCACCAGATCGGCACGATGCAGCAGGCCTCGCAGCGCTCGCTCAAGGCGATCCGCGATATCGTCGAGGCGATTGGCGATGTCGAGAGCGTCGCCAATGCGATCGCGCTCTCCGTCGATGAGCAGAGCCGCGCCACGGCCGAGATCGCCCATCAGGTCCGTCTGTCCTTCGAGGGCGCGCAGCGCAGCGCCGATGTCGCGGGCGGCTTCGAGGTCATGACCCGCCAGACCCATGGCGCCGCCCAGCAATTGCAGGACGCGGCCAGCGCGCTCGCGCGGCAGGCGCAGGAAATCCGCCAGGACGTGGCGAGCTTCTGCGGCCGGGTCGCTACAGGCTGAATTCTACCAGGGACGGCCGGGGCCGACCGGCCCGATGCCGAGGAAGCTGCCGAGGCTCGCCGCGATATCGGCGAAGCTGCCGCGGCGCCCGAGCGGCTCAGTGCCGATGCCGGGGCCGAAGGCCAGGATCGGCACATGCTCGCGCGTATGGTCGGTTCCGGGCCAGCTCGGATCGTTGCCGTGGTCGGCGGTGATCACGGCGATATCGCCCGCTCTCAGCGCCGCTTCGATATGGGGCAGGCGGCGGTCGAAGGCTTCAAGCGCCGCCGCATAGCCGGGAATGTCGCGTCGGTGGCCGAACTCGGTATCGAAATCCACGAGATTGACGAAGCAGAATCCGCCATCCGGCAGCCCATCCCAAGCCTCCAGCGCCGCGTCCAGCATCGCCGCATTGCCGAAGGGCTTGATCTCCGTCCCTGTCGAGCGGTGGGCGAAGATGTCGCCGATCTTGCCGACGGTGACGATCGTCCGCCCTTGCGTCGTCAGTCGATCGAGAAGCGTCTCGCCCGGCGGCGGAATGGCGAAATCCTTGCGGTTCGCGGTGCGGGTGAAACCGTCCTCCGGCGATCCCACGAAGGGTCGTGCGATGACGCGACCGATCCGCAGCGGATCGACGAGCCCGCGCGTGACCTTGCAGAGCGCATAGAGCCGGTCGAGCCCGAAATGCTCCTCATGCGCCGCGATCTGCAGCACCGAGTCGACCGAGGTGTAGCAGATCGGCTTGCCGGTCCGGATGTGTTCCGGCCCGAGCTCGTCGATGATGGCGGTGCCCGAGGCATGCTTGTTGCCGAGGATGCCGGGGAGCGCTCCTTCCTTGACGATGCCGGCGATCAGCTCTGCCGGGAACGAGTGCTCCAGATCGGTGAAATAGCCCCATTGGAATGGTACGGGGCAGCCGGCGATCTCCCAGTGGCCCGATGGCGTGTCCTTGCCTTGGCTGATTTCGACGCCATAGCCCCAGCGACCCTCGGGCTGGGCCGGCTTCGTCGCGCCGGCCAGCGGTCGGCCGGTCGAGGCCTCGCAGGCATGGGCGAGCCCGAGGCGAACGAGGTTCGGCAGCTTGAGCGGCCCGCTGCGCAGCCCCTCCCGATCACCGCGCCCGTTCGCGCAGGCCTCGGCGATGTGCCCGAGCGTGTCCGAGCCGGCATCGCCATAGGCAGCCGCATCGGCCGCGCCGCCGCAGCCGACCGAGTCCAGCACGATCAGGAGCGCGCGGGCCATGCTCAGTCCCTCACCGCGGCGGTACTGGCGGTATCGAGGTTGAGGGCCGCCGCCAGCAGCGCCTGCGTATAGGCCTCGCGCGGCGAAGCGAAGATTTCTTCCGCCGGGCCTTCCTCGACCACCTTGCCGTTCTGCATCACCACCACCCGGTGCGACAGCGCCCTGACGACCTTGAGGTCGTGGCTGATGAAGAGATAGCCCAGCTTGCGCTTGGCTTGCAGGCCGCGCAGCAATTCGACGATCTGCGCCTGCACGGACATGTCGAGCGCCGAGGTCGGTTCGTCCAGCACCACGAATTTCGGATCGAGCGCCATCGCCCGCGCGATCGCGATGCGCTGGCGCTGTCCGCCGGAGAACTCGTGCGGGTAGCGGTCCATCGCTGTGGGATCGAGTCCGACATCGGCGAGCGCCTGCGCCACGACCTCGCGGCGCTGCTCATAGCTCAGGTTCGGCTGCTGGATGGCGAGCCCTTCGGCCACGATCTCGGCCACCGACATGCGCGGCGAGAGCGAGCCATAGGGGTCCTGGAAGACGACCTGCAAATCCTTGCGCTTGGGCCTGACCTGCTTGCTGGACAAGCCGTCGATGCGGTCGCCGAGGAAGACGATCGGTCCCTCCGACGCGATCAGGCGAAGGATGGCGAGACCGAGCGTGGTCTTGCCCGAGCCGGATTCGCCGACGACGCCGAGCGTCTCGCCCTCGCGCACCTTCACCGAGATGCCGTCGACCGCCTTCACATGGCCGCTGACGCGGCGCAGCAGGCCGGACTTGACCGGGAACCAGACCTTGACCGGCCCGGCCTCCAGCAGCGTCGCGGCATCTGCCGGAACCGGGGCAGGGCGCCCCTTCGGCTCGGCGGCGAGCAGGCGCTTGGTGTAGTCATGTTGCGGATTGCCGAAAATCTCGGCGACGGGGCCGTGCTCGACGATCTTGCCCTTCAGCATCACGCAGACCCGGTCGGCGATGCGCCGGACGATGCCGAGATCGTGGGTGATGAACAGCACTGCCATGCCGAGCCGGCCCTGCAGCTCCTTGAGCAGCGTCAGGATCTGCGCCTGCACGGTGACGTCGAGCGCGGTCGTCGGCTCGTCGGCAACGAGCAGCTCCGGTTCGTTGGCGAGCGCCATCGCGATCATCACGCGCTGACGCTGCCCACCCGAGAGCTGGTGCGGATAGGCATCGAGCCGGCTCGCGGCGTCGCGGATGCCGACGAGGTCGAGCAGTTCCAGCGTGCGCGCGCGCGCCTTCTCGCCGCGCAAACCCTTGTGCAGTTCGAGGATCTCGCCGATCTGCCGCTCGATCGTATGCAGCGGGTTGAGCGAGGTCATCGGCTCCTGGAAGACCATGGTGATGTCGTTGCCGCGCACCTTGCGCATCGCGTCCTCGTCGGCCGCGATCAGGTCCTGCCCGTTGAACATCACCTTGCCGGAGGGATGATGCGCCGCCGGATAGTTCAGCAGCTTCAGGATTGAGAGCGCCGAGACCGACTTGCCGGAGCCGGATTCGCCGACCAGCGCCAGCGTCTCGCCCTTGGCGATCGAGAACGAGACATGATCGACCGCAAGCGTCTCCCGCCCGCCCTGGCGGAAGGCGACGGAGAGGTCTTCGACGGAAAGCAGCGGTGCGCTCATGCGAAGGTCTTCCGCGGGTCGAAGGCGTCGCGCACGGCCTCGCCGATGAAGATCAGCAGCGACAGCATCAGCGCGATCACGATGAAGCCGGAGAGGCCGAGCCAGGGCGCCTGGAGATTGGCCTTGCCCTGCGCCAATAGCTCGCCGAGTGACGGTGAGCCCGGCGGCAGGCCGAAGCCGAGGAAGTCGAGCGACGTCAGCGTGGTGATCGAGCCGTTCAGGATGAAGGGCAGGAAGGTCAGCGTCGCGACCATCGCGTTCGGCAGCAGATGCCGGATCATGATGGTGCGGTCGGAGAGGCCGAGCGCCCGGGCGGCGCGGACATACTCAAAATTGCGCGCCCGCAGGAACTCGGCGCGCACCACGCCGACCAGTGCCACCCAGGAGAACAGCAGGAGGATGCCGAGCAGCACGAAGAAGCTCGGCGTGATGATGGCGGCGACGATGATCAGCAGATAGAGCGCGGGGATCGAGGTCCAGATCTCGATCAGGCGCTGGAAGATCAGGTCTGTCCAGCCGCCGAAATAGCCCTGGATCGCGCCGGCCGTGATCCCGATCACCGAGGAGAAGGCGCACAGGATCAGCCCGAACAGCACGGAGATGCGGAACCCGTAGATCAGTCGCGCCACGACGTCGCGGCCCTGATCGTCGGTGCCGAGCCAGTTCCATTCGAGGTCGCGGCAGCTCGATCCGCCCGTGCGTTCCGCGATCGGCTTGCACTGCTCGTCCTTGAGCAGCCAGGTCGGCGGAGCTGGGGCCGGCACCGGCAGGTCTAGGTTGTGCGTGCGATAGGAGTAGCGGATCGGCGGCCAGATCGCGAAGCCGTTGGCGGCGATCTCCTTGGCGATGACCGGGTCGCGGTAATCGGTGGTCGCGAGGAAGCCGCCGAATTTCTCTTCCGGATAGTTCACCGCGACCGGGAACAGCCATTCGTCCTTGTAGCGGACGACGAGCGGCCGGTCGTTGGCGATGAACTCGGCGAAGAGCGTCAGCACGAACAGCGCGAGGAAAAGCCAGAGCGACCACCAGCCGCGCTTGTTGGCCTTGAAGTTGTTGAGCCTGCGCCGGTTGATCGGCGAGAGCTTGAGCCAGCCCTGCTTGGCCTCGGCCGGCGCGAGGGGGACGTCGCTGCGCAGGGCCGGCGGGGGAGCGTCGATCAGCGTGTCCATGCTCACGCCTCCCGGCTCTCGAAATCGATGCGGGGGTCGACCCAGCTATAGGTCAGGTCGGTGATCAGGTGCACGACGAGGCCGATCAGCGAGAAGATGAAGAGATTGGCGAAGACGACCGGGTAGTCGCGATTGACGATCGCCTCGAAGGAGAGGAGGCCGAGACCGTCGAGCGAGAAGATCGTCTCGATCAGGAGCGATCCCGCGAAGAGCGCATGCACGAAGGCGCCGGGGAAGCCGGCGATGACGATCAGCATCGCGTTGCGGAAGACATGGCCGTAGAGCACGCGCCGCTCGCTGAGCCCCTTCATCCGCGCGGTCAGGACGTATTGCTTCCTGATCTCGTCGAGGAAGGAGTTCTTGGTCAGGAGCGTCGAGGTTGCGAAGGCGCCGAGCGCCATGGCGAGCACCGGCAGGGTGATGTGCCAGAGATAGTCCTTCGCTTTGCCGATCAGGCTGAGCTCGGCCCAGTTGTCGGAGGTCAGGCCTCTCAGCGGGAAGATCTGCCAGAACGAGCCGCCGGCGAAGAGCACGATCAGCAGGATCGCGAACAGGAAGCTCGGGATGGCATAGCCGACGATGACGACGGCGCTCGTCCAGGTGTCGAAGCGCGAGCCCTCCTTCATCGCCTTGCGGATGCCGAGCGGGATCGAGATCGCGTAGGAGATCAGCGTCATCCAAAGCCCGAGCGTGATCGAGACCGGCAGCTTTTCCTTGATGAGCTGCAGCACCGGCGCGTCGCGGAAATAGCTCCGTCCGAAATCGAAGCGGGCATAGTCGCCGAGCATCTTCAGGAAGCGCTCATGCGCCGGCTTATCGAAGCCGAACTGCTTCTCCAGTTCCTTGATGAAGGCGGGGTCGAGCCCCTGCGCGCCGCGATAGGCCGATCCGTCGCCCTGCGCCCCGGCATCGCCGCCCTGGCCGCCGCCGACGCGGTCGGCCGCGCCGCTATTGGGGTTCTGGAGTTGCGAGATCACGCGCTCGACCGGCCCGCCCGGCGCGAACTGCACGATGACGAAGGAGACGAGCAGGATGCCGAACAAAGTCGGCACCATCAGCGCGAGGCGCCGGGCGATATAGCTCAGCATGCCCGGGTCACGCCTTTCCGATCCGCTTGGCCTTCTCGGCGTCGTACCACCAGATGCCCGGCGCGCCGGAGGAGTATTTCGGCTTGGTCGCCGGCCGGTCGTACATGTCCCAATAGGCCAGCCATTCCTCGTCGTTCCACCACATCGGGATCCAGTAGCGCCCGGCGCGCAGCAGCCGGTCGAGGCATTTTGCGGCCACGATGCAGTCGGCATAGGTCTTGGCCTGGCCGATCGTCTCGATCATCGCGTCGATGGCGGGGTGGCTGATGCCGCCGACATTGCGCGAACCCTTGGTCTTGGCGGCTTCGGAGCCGTAGACGATGCTGAGCGTATCGCTCGGGATCGCGCCGCCCGAGAGCGCCATGCTGATGATGTCGAAATCGAACTCCTGAAGCCGCCGCTGATACTGCGCGGGATCGACGAGGCGCGAAGTGGCGTTGATGCCGAGCCGCTTGAGATTGGCCTGGAAGGGCTGGGTGTGCGGCTGGAGCGCCGGGCTGGAATCGAGGAACTCGATCTCGAAGGGCTGGCCGTTCGGCAGCTTCATCACGTTGCCGTCGCGCTTGCAGCCGGCGGCCCGCAGCATCTCGTCGGCCTTGCGCAGGAGGGCGCGGTCGCTGCCGGAGCCGTCCGAGACCGGCGGCAGGAAGGGCTCGCCGAAGACCTCGTCCGGCACCTTGCCGCGCCAGGGCTCCAGCAGCTTGAGCTCTTCCGGCGAAGGCTTGCCGACCGCCTTCGAATCCGAGTTCTCGAAATAGGAGGTCATGCGCTCGAAGGAGCCGAACATGATGTTCTTGCGTGTCCATTCGAAATCGAAGGCGAGCCCCAGCGCCTCGCGAATGCGCGGGTCGGCGAATTTCTCGCGCCTTGTATTGTAGACCCAGCCCTGCGAGCCGACCGGCTCGGTCTTCGGTAGGGCTTCCTTCTTGACCTTGCCCTCGTGCAGGGCGGGGAAGTCGTAGCCCGTCGCCCAGATGCGCGAGGTGAACTCCTCCTGGAAGGTGATGGCGCCCGCCTTGAAGGCCTCGAAGGCGACCTGCCGGTCGCGGAAATACTCCCAGCGCACCCGGTCGAAATTATTGGTGCCGACATTCACCGGCAGGTCCTTGGCCCAGTAGTCCGGCACGCGATCGAATTCGATGAAGCGGCCCTGCTCGAGGCGCCCGACCTTGTAGGCGCCGGAGCCGAGCGGCGGCTCCAGCGTCGACGCCGTGAAGTCCCGCGTCGACCAGTATGTTTCGGAGAAGACCGGCAGCCCGGCGACGACGAGATGCAGGTCGCGCCCGCGCTTCGGCGAGAGCTTCACCACGAGGATGTCGTCGCCCTCCGCTTCCGACGACACGAGCTCGTTGAGCAGGAGGCGGTAGGACGGGTGGCCCTTCGCCTTCAGGATGTTCATCGAGAAGGCGGCGTCGCGCGCCGTCACCTGCGAGCCGTCATGGAATTTCGCTTCGGGCCGCAGGCGGAAGCGATAGGTCAGCTTGTCCGCGGAGACCGCGACGCTCTTGGCCAGCAAGCCGTAGAGCGAGCCCGGCTCGTCGCCCGAGCCGGCCATCAGGCTGTCGAAACAGGCATCCATGCCGGCAGCGCCATCGCCTTGCAGCACGAAGGTGTTGAGCGTGTTGAAGGTGTCGAAGCTCTGGTTGCCGCCGCCGCGCTTGATCTGGACGGTCAGCATGCCGCCCTTCGGCGCCTTCGGATTCACATAGGCGAAATGCGGGAAGTCCGGCGGCAGGGCGAGTTCGCCGAAGGTCGAAAGCCCATGCGATTCGGCATCCTGCGCCAGCGCCGTGCCGGAAAACCCGGGCAGGGTGCCCGCGACCGCGGCCGTGCCTGCGGCTTCCAGCAATCTGCGGCGTGTGATGCGCATCGCCATCGTTTCGCGTCTCCGTCTGATTCGCCGTTGTCCTGTGTCGCCTGCGTGCGGCGCGACCGCAATGGCTGGTGAGGCGCGGATTGTGCGGGCAGCCGCAGGGCGGGAGCAAGGCACGAAACGAAAAAGCCGGGCAGAGCCCGGCTTCGTGATCGCTGATCGGCTGTTTGCCGGGCCGTCTCAGGGCTTCGGCAGCGGCTTCGGCGCTTCGGAGAGGCTGTTGAGATAGGCGATCACATCGGCGCGGGTCTCGGGCTTGGCGATGCCGGCGAACGCCATGATCGTGCCGGGCACATACGCCTTCGGGCCCTTCAGGAAATGGTCGAGCCCTTCGGCATCCCAGGTCTTGTCGTTGCGGCCCTTCATCGCGGCCGAGTAGCCGAAACCGGCGACCGTGCCTTCGTTGCGGCCATAGACGTCGTAGAGATGCGGGCCGACCTTGTTGGCGCCGCCCTTCTCGAAGGTGTGGCAGGCCTTGCAGGCGGCGGTGGCCTTCTCGCCCTTGGCGGGATCGGCCTTGGCGAGGCGCACCGCGATCGGCTCCTCGGCTGCGGGGGCAGCGGCGGCGCCACCTGCGGCAGCCGGCTCCTCGCTCGGCAGGTCGAAGCCTGTCACTGCCGGCTTCTTCGGCGCGAAGACGATACCGGCCGTCATATTGAGGCCCAGCACGACGAGCAGCGTGGAGAGAACCGCGCCGGCGATCTTGTTGGCTTCGATGTTCATCGTATCCGAACCCTGGTGCCCTCCGCGTCCGAGGCGCGGGAGACGAGATAGCGCTTGGCCGGAGTCTTGAAAGGCTCCAGCTTCCGCCGTTGCTTAACCGCTTTGCGCGCTTCATTGCAACTCGTATAAGCACGCACCGTTTGAGACTTTTTGCCGCCGCCGGCTTCTGCCGGTGGTGCCCATGCCGAGCACGATCCGAAAATGGCCCATCCGCTGATCCTGATCCCGGCCCGCATGCAGGCGACGCGCCTGCCCGGCAAGCCGCTCGCCGATATCCATGGCGAGCCGATGATCGTGCATGTCTGGCGCCGGGCGGTCGAATCCGGGGCCGGCGATGTGGCGGTGGCGACCGATGCGCCGGAAATCGCGGCCGCGATCGAAGCCGCCGGGGGCAAGGCGGTGATGACCAGCGCCGAGCATCAGACCGGCTCGGACCGGATCAAGGAAGCGGCCGACATTCTCGACCCTGACAGGCATTACGACATCATCGTCAATGTGCAGGGCGACTTCCCGACGCTGGCTCCCTCGGCCATCGCCGCCGCGGTGAAACCGCTTTCTGATCCGGCTGTGGATATCGCGACGCTGGCGGGCGTGATCGACGACGAGGAGGAGAAGACGGCGCCGAGTGTCGTGAAGCTCGTCGGCAGCGAGATTGCGCCCGGCCACCTGCGCGCGCTCTATTTCACGCGCGCCACGGCGCCTTATGGCGAGGGGCCGCTCTATCACCATGTCGGCCTCTACGCCTATCGCCGTGCCGCGCTCGACCGTTTCGTCAGCCTGCCGCAATCGCCGCTGGAACTGCGCGAGAAGCTGGAGCAGCTCCGTGCGCTGGAAGACGGCATGCGCATCGACGTCATGGTCATCGACCATGTGCCGCGCGGCGTCGACACGCCGCCCGATCTCGATCGCGCTCGTGCATTGCTGAAGTCCCGATAAAGCCGTTCCCGCAGGGGCCGCATCGTTGTCCCCTCCGGAGTGGCTGATAACAAGAAGCTGGAGCCTGAAGTCGTCCCATGTCCTTCGTCGTGTCTTATCAGGGTGAGCCCGGAGCCTTCTCCTCGCAGGCGGCCCTTCAGGTGTTTCCGGACTGCGAGCTCCTGCCCTGCGCTACCTTCGAGGACGCGCTCTCGGCCGTCAGCGACGGCAAGGCCCGCTATGGCATGATCCCGATCGACAACTCGATCGCCGGCCGCGTCGCCGATATCCATCATCTGCTGCCGCGCTCGGGGCTGCACATCATCGGCGAGCATTTCCTGCCGATCCGCTTCCACCTGATGGGCGTGAAGGGTGCGACGCTTGCGACGATCCAGACCGTCCAGAGCCATATCCACGCGCTCGGCCAGTGCCGGAAGATCATCCGCAAGCTCGGCCTCAAGGCCGAGGTCGCCGCCGACACCGCGGGCTCCGCCCGCCAGGTCGCCGAGGCCAACGATCCAACGCGCGCGGCCATCGCCCCGCGCATCGCGGCGGAGGTCTATGGCCTCGATATCCTGATGGAGGACATCGAGGACGAGAAGCACAACACCACCCGCTTCGTCGTGCTCTCGAAATATCCGGAATATGCGCGCCAGGGCGGGGCCAAGACCGTGACGACGCTGATGTTCCGCGTGCGCAACATTCCGGCCGCGCTCTACAAGGCGATGGGCGGCTTCGCCACCAACGGCGTCAACATGACGAAGCTGGAAAGCTACATGGTCGACGGCCATTTCTCGGCGACGATGTTCTATGCCGATGTCGAGGGCCATCCCGACGACCCGGCGCTTCGGCGCGCGCTCGACGAGCTCTCCTATTTCTCGAAGGAGATGAAGATCATGGGCGTCTATGCCGCCAACGACTTCCGCTCGACGATCGAGGAAGCCGGCGAGTAGTCGCTTGTGAACAAGCGACGGCTGTTCGCTGCGCAGGAAGACCGCCTCAGTCCTTGAGGCCGTCTTCGATGGTCTCCCGCGCCGCAACGAATGCGGCGGAGTGCTCTGGCGCCGCCCCCTGCTGCTCTTCGAGCAGGAGAAGGGCGGCCTCGTAGATTTCCCGGATGTCGTGGGGCGCCAGGACCCCCTTGTGGAGCAGGCAGCGCAGCAGCGCCGCCGTGGTCGTCGCGGCGACCAACTGGCCGGCCGCCGCCGCGTTCGATGCCGTGATGCGCATGGCCGCTCACTGCGCCGACGGCTGGAGCGCTTCCGGCACCTCGTAGCCTGCCGCCGTATAGCTATTGATCTTGTTGCGCAGCGTGCGGATGGCGATGCCGAGGAGGTTGGCAGCGTGGGTGCGGTTGCCGCCGGTTTCGCGCAAGGTGGCGAGAATCAGATCACGTTCGACATCGGCAACGGGCAGGCCGACGAGCTGCTCCATGATGGTCTGCTCAGGGTCGAGCTCGTGCATGGTCGCGGTCCTTTCCGAGCCCCCAAAAGCCCCGGTGGACAGCGCAAGGGGACGCCCTTCACGGTTAAGGAATGGTAAAGGGTCCCGCTAGATCCGCTCGCCGTCCAGTGCCCAGGCCCGCACCAGCGTGTTGGCGATGGCGATATGCTGCGGACAGGCGAGCCCGTCGGGATGCTTGCCGTCCAGCATCTGCAGCACCTCTTCACGGGGGAACCAGCGGCCTTCCTCAAGCTCGGTCATGTCGAGCGTGATCTCGTCGCCGAGCGCCTCGGCGATGCAGCCCATCATGATCGAGGAGGGGAAGGGCCAGGGCTGCGAGGCGAGGTAACGGACGGCGCCGACCTTTAAGCCCGCTTCCTCCCAGCTTTCGCGCCTGACCGCGTCCTCGATCGTCTCGCCCGGTTCGACGAAGCCGGCGATGCAGGAATACATGCCCGGTGCGAACCGGGCCTGGCGCGCTAGCAGGCAGGCATCGCCACGCGTCACCAGCATGATCACGACCGGATCGGTGCGCGGGAAATGCATCGCGCCGCAGGCAGTGCATTCGCGCCGCCAGCCCGAGGCGCCGGCGACGGTCGGCCCGCCGCACTGGGCGCAGAATCGGTGGCGGGCATGCCAGTCGAGTACGGCCTTGGCCTCGCCAAGCGGCCCGACCTCGTCCTCCGGCACGATGCGCTTCAGCGCGACCGAGCGCAGATCGGTGACGAACAGCTCGGCCCTTTCCTTCAGAGTCTCGGCCAGAGCCTTGTCGAGCAGGCGCCCGAAGCGGGGCGTGCCGTCCTCGGCCATCCCCATGAAGATTTCCTCGGCGGCCGGGCCGAGCATCTCCGTCTCGCCATGGCTGAACCAGACCGAGAAAGCATCGCCGTCGAGACGCTTGAGGATGGGCGTCTCGCCGGCAACCACGGCGATCCGCGTATCCGAGCGGTGGCGCAAGGCCGTCACCGCATTGGGCTGGTTGCGCAGGTCTTCGCGCCGGTCGAGCCGGTTGATCGCGAAGCCGGTGAAGGAGGAGCGTTCGCGGCGAGGCAGGGCGTCGTTCATGCTTCGGGTCTAGACCCGCGACGCCGTGCCGCGCAAGCGCGTCTCACGCCTGCCCGCGTCCCCGCAGGAGGTGGATGATGCCGGAGAAGTCCGTGCCACCTTCGCCCCAGGCATTGTGCAGCCCGAAGAGCTGTGCTGCTGCCGCGCCGAGCGGGGTCGAGGCGCCGGCAGCCTGCGCCGCTTCCTGGGAAAGCTTCAGGTCCTTCAGCATCAGCGCCGAGGCGAAGCCCGGCTTGTATTCGTTATTGGCGGGCGAGGTCGGCACCGGCCCCGGCACCGGGCAATAGGTCGTCAGCGACCAGCACTGGCCGGACGAGGTCGAGGCGACATCGAACAGTGCCTGATGCGACAGGCCGAGCTTCTCGCCGAGCACGAAGGCTTCCGAGACGCCGATCATCGAGATGCCCAGGATCATGTTGTTGCAGATCTTGGCCGCCTGGCCGTTGCCGGCGCCGCCGCAATGCACGATCCGCCGCCCCATCTGGGCGAGGATCGGCTCACCCTTGCCGAAGGCATCCTCCGTGCCGCCGACCATGAAGGTCAGCGTCGCGCCCTTGGCGCCGCCGGTGCCGCCCGAGACCGGGGCATCGAGCGAGAGGCAGCCGCGCTCGGCCGCCAGCGCATGAGCCTTGCGGGCGCTCTCGACATCGATGGTCGAGGAATCGATCAGCAGCGTGCCGGGCTTCACGGCCGGCAGGATATCGGCCCAGACGCTCAGCACATGCTTGCCGGCCGGCAGCATGGTCACGACGACTTCCGCCTCGGCCACGGCCTCCTTCGCCGAGCCGGCGATGCCGACGCCCAGTTCAGCGGCGGCGTCCTTTGAGGCCTGCACGAGATCGAAGGCTTTGACGGCGTGCCCGGCCTTGACGAGGTTCCCGGCCATCGGGCCGCCCATATTGCCGAGACCGATGAAGGCGATGCTGGTCATGGTCGTATCCTCTCGTCGTTATTGTCGTCGTTCTTGGTGTCATCCCGGGCTGCTCGCAGAGCAGACCCGGGATCGTCATCAGAAAAAAGCGCTTTCTCGTCTTACGATCCCGGATCGCCTTGCGGCGTCCGGGATGACGCCGCCGGCGTCAGTTTCCCTTGGACCGGCCGACCAGCCCGCGCGCCACGATCATCCGCATCACCTCGTTGGTGCCTTCGAGGATCTGGTGGACGCGGAGATCCCGGACGATCTTCTCGATGCCGTAATCGGCGAGATAACCGTAACCACCATGAATCTGCAGGGCGTGGTTGGCGACCTCGAAGCCGGTATCGGTGGCGATGCGCTTGGCCATGGCGCAGAGCTTGGTCGCATCCGGTGTCTTGGCGTCGAGTGCCGCCGCCGCGCGCCAGAGCAGGCTGCGGGCCGCTTCCAGCTCGGTCGCCATGTCGGCAAGCTTGAACTGCAGCGCCTGGAAATCGGCGATGGCCGAGCCGAAGGCCTTGCGCTCCTTGGCATAGGCGAGGGATCGGTCCAGCGCGCCTTGCGCGCCGCCGAGCGAGCAGGCGCCGATATTGAGCCGGCCGCCATCGAGCCCGGCCATCGCGATCTTGAAGCCGATTCCCTCCGGGCCGAGCCGGTTCGCCACCGGCACGCGGCAGTTCTCGAAGATCACGGCGCGCGTCGGCTGGGCGTTCCAGCCCATCTTCTTCTCGTTGGCGCCGAAGGAGAGGCCGGGCGTGTCCTTCTCGACCACGATGGTCGAGATGCCCGAGGGGCCGGCCTCGCCGGTGCGCGCCATCACCACATAGATGTCGGAGACTCCGGCGCCCGAGATGAACTGCTTTTGCCCGTCGAGGACGTAGTGGTCGCCGTCGAGCACCGCCTTCGTCTTGAGCGCGGCGGCGTCGGAGCCGGCGCCGGGCTCGGTCAGGCAGTAGCTGGCGAGATGCTCCATGGTGCAGAGCTTCGGCAGGAAGCGCTGGCGCTGCTCGTCCGAACCGTAGCGGTCGATCATCCAGGCGCACATGTTGTGGATCGAGATATAGGCCGCGACCGTCGGGCAGCCCGTTGAGAGCGCCTCGAAGATCAGGGCCGCATCGAGCCGGGTCAGGCCGGAGCCGCCGACATCGTCGCGGATATAAATGCCGCCCATGCCGAGTGCGGCGGCGGCGCGCATCTCCTCGACCGGGAAATGCTTCTCCTCGTCCCAGCGCGCGGCATGGGGCGCCAATGTCTCGGCGGCGAAGTCCTGCGCCATGTCGCGGATCGCGATCTGGTCCTCGGTCAGAGAAAACGGGCTCAAGGCTGGCGCTCCTGCTGGCTTGGGAAGGCGGGCCGCGGCTGCGCGGCCTGAGGGCGTTTGGGCTGCGGATAAGCACCGTCATAGGGCTGCGCGCGGCCGCGATGTGGCGACCGGGCCGCGTCGAGGACCACGAAATCAGCGGCCGTCGCCGGTTCCCCGGCCTTGCCGACGAAGACGCGCGGTCCCTTGTCGGTCACGACGACATCGCCATAGGCGAGGTCGCCGCTCAGGAAGGTCTCGACGGTGACGGGCGGGAGAGAAGGTGGGGGCAGGCTTGCGTCCCGCTCCCGCCTGAGCCGGCTCTCCTCGATCACCCGTTCGAGATAATCCTGGCTCCGTGCCCGGGCCGCCTCGACCCGCTGCTGCCAGAGCTGGCGGCAGCGGGCGAGCCGTGCGTCATCCGTATGGAAGGATCCATCGGCAGCCGCGTCGCAGAGCGTTTCCCCAGTTGCGGCGTCTGCAACCGGTTCTGTCGCGCGGACGGGCAGAATACCGCAGAGGAGGACGAGCGACGATGCGATGATGCGCAGCGGTCGCTCCATGGCCTCCTCCGTCGGTGGCGCCTCAGTTCATCGTCGGGATGACGAAGCTCGCACCGTCCTTGATACCGCTCGGCCAGCGCGCCGTCACCGTCTTGGTCTTGGTGTAGAAGCGGATCGCGTCCGGGCCGTGCTGGTTGAGGTCGCCGAAGGCGGAGCGCTTCCAGCCGCCAAAGGTGTAATAGGCCAGCGGAACCGGGATCGGCAGGTTGATGCCGACCATGCCGACCTGGACCTTCGAGGCGAAGTCGCGTGCCGCATCGCCGTCGCGGGTGAAGATCGCGGTGCCGTTGCCGTATTCGTTGTCGTTGGTCAGCTTCAGCGCCTCGTCATAGGTCTCGGCGCGCACCACCGAGAGCACCGGCCCGAAGATCTCGTCCTTGTAGATGCTCATGTCCTTGGTGACGTTGTCGAACAGGCAGCCGCCGACATAGAAGCCGTTCTCATAGCCCTGCATCTTGAAGTCGCGGCCGTCGACCAGAAGTTTGGCGCCTTCCTTCACGCCGATATCGACATAGGACTTGATCTTTTCCATCGCCGCCTTGGTCACGACCGGGCCGTAATCGGCGCTGGTATCGGTCGAGGGGCCGATCTTCAGGCTCTCCACGCGCGGGATCAGGCGCTTGACCAGTTCGTCGGCGGTGGCCTTGCCGACCGGGACGGCGACCGAGATCGCCATGCAGCGTTCGCCGGCCGAGCCGTAGCCCGCGCCGATCAGCGCATCGACGGTCTGGTCCATGTCGGCGTCCGGCATGATGATCATGTGGTTCTTGGCGCCGCCGAAGCACTGCACGCGCTTACCGGCCGCGCAGCCGCGGGCGTAGATGTATTCCGCGATCGGGGTCGAGCCGACGAAGCCGACGGCCTTGATCTCGGGATGGTCGAGGATGGCGTCGACCGCTTCCTTGTCGCCGTTGACGACGTTGAGGATGCCGGGAGGGCCGCCGGCCTCGATGAACAGTTCGGCGAAGCGCATCGGCACGCCGGGGTCGCGCTCGGAGGGCTTCAGGATGAAGGCATTGCCGCAGGCGATCGCGGGGCCGAGTTTCCAGAGCGGGATCATCGCCGGGAAGTTGAACGGGGTGATGCCGGCGACGACGCCGAGCGCCTGGCGCATCGAATAGATGTCGATGCCGGGGCCGGCGCCGTCGGTGAACTCGCCCTTCATCAGGCCCGGGATGCCGAGCGAATATTCCAGGACCTCGACGCCGCGCTGGATGTCGCCCTTGGCATCGGGAATGGTCTTGCCGTGCTCGCGGGCGAGCAGTTCGGCGAGCGCGTCGTTGTTCTGCGCGATCAGGTCGATGAACTTCATCAGCACGCGGGCGCGGCGCTGCGGATTGACGGCGGCCCATTTCGGCTGCGCCTCGGCGGCGTTCCGGACGGCGGCGTCGAGCTCGGCCGTCGAGGCCAGCGCCACCTTGCCGATGATCGTGCCGTCCATCGGCTGGTAGATGTCGGCCGTGCGACCCGAAGTGCCCGCGACATGCTTGCCGCCGATGAAATGTCCAACCTGACGCATGGCGCCCTCCCTACGAACTGATGGTGCGATGATCCCGCATCCTCCCTACCATTCTCGTTTATGCACGGCTATAGCGAGAGTGAAACGTCGGCCGTGCGAAAACACAAATACGGGGAGAGGACCTTGGAGCGCTTCGACTGGGACGACCTCCGCTTTTTCCTTGCCGTCGCGCGTTCCGGGCGGCTGACCGCGGCGGCGCGCCGCCTCGGCGCCGATCATGCCACCGTCTCGCGCCGCATCACCTCGCTGGAGGAGGCGCTGAAGGCCAAGCTCTTCGAGCGCCGCCCGCAGGGCTACATGCTGACCGCTCATGGCGAGCGCCTGCTCGCCAAGGCGGAAAGCATGGAGACCGAGGCGCTCGCGATCCAGAGCGATATCGGCGGCGCCGACATGGCGCTGTCGGGCACGGTCAGGATCGGCGCGCCGGATGGTCTCGGCACCTCGTTCCTCGCGCCCCGCCTGGCCCTGTTCGCGAAATCCTATCCGGGCCTCGAGATCCAGCTCATCGCCATGCCGCGGCTGCTCTCGCTCTCGAAGCGGGAGGCCGATGTCGCGATTACGCTGGCTCCGCCCAAGGAAGGCAAGGTCGTCGCCCGCAAGCTCTCCGACTACCGTCTCGGGCTTTACGCCTCGCCGGAATACCTCGCCACGATGCCGCCGGTGACCAAGCCGGAGGACCTCTTCGAGCATCGCATCATCGGTTATATCGACGACCTGATCTTCTCGCCCGAGCTCGACTATCTCGACGAGGTTGCCAAGGGCCTGCGCGCCCATGTCCAGAGCTCGAGCGTCATCGCCCAGATGAATGCCGTCGCCGCCGGTGCCGGCATCGGCGTGATCCATCACTTCATGGCGGAAGGAGAGAGGCGGCTCGTGCCCGTCCTGCCCGAGACGGTCTCGATCACGCGCTCCTTCTGGCTCTTGGTCCATGCCGACCTGAAGGATGTCGCGCGGGTCCGCGCCATCGTCGACTTCGTCGTCCGCGAGGTGAAGGCGTCGCGTGCCCTGCTGATGGGCGAGCACAGGCCCGATTCGCGCATCGCAGCGGAATAGCCTCAGGCGACAGCGGTGCGGACCTTGTCGCGCCCGTCCTGCTTGGCTGTGTAGAGCGCCTGGTCGGCCAGCCCGAGGGCAGCTTCGAGCGCATCGCCGGGGCCGATCGAAGCGACGCCGATCGAGACCGTGAGCGGCAGGATTTCTCCCTCGATGGTCAGCGGCGCGCCGGTGATGGCCGTCCGGATGCCTTCGCACAGGCGCTCGGCCTCGGCGAGATCGGCGCCCGGGAAGATGATGGCGAATTCCTCGCCGCCGATGCGGGCGAGCAGGTTGAAGCCGCGCTCGGCCATGATGCTCAGCGTCCTCGCAACCGCCGTCAGTGCCTGGTCGCCGCCGTCATGGCCGTAGCGGTCGTTGAGGCGCTTGAAATGGTCGATGTCGAGAATGGCGATCGAGACCGGGAGGCCCATATCGCGCGCTTCGCCGACGAGCTGCCGGCCACGGGCGAAGAAATGGCGGCGGTTGAACAGGCCGGTGAGGAAATCGCGCGCCGCAAGGTCCTGCAATTGCCTGAGTTGGTCGAGGACCTCGACATTGGAGGCGATGCGGCATTGCAGCTCCTCCAGCACGAAGGGGCGCGAGACGAAATCATGCGCGCCGGCCTTGAGGAAGCCGGCCGAGGTCTGGCGATCGGTCGAGGAGGAGATGCCGAGGACGCGCACGTCCGGACGCTGGCGGCGGATGCGCCGAGCCAGCTCGAACCCGTCCATGTCGGGCATGTAGTAGTCGCTGACCACGAGCTGGATGTCGGGATTGCTCTCCAGCATCGCCAGCGCTTCCTGCCCGGAACCGGCTTCGACCACGGCATATTGCTGGATCGACAGCATCCGCGCGAGCACCTTGCGGGTGGTGCGGGTGTCGTCGACGACGAGGATGCGGGTGTTGCGGTTGTTCAACGCCCGCTTGACCGTGCCGACAATGTTGGGAAGCGCGAATTCATTGTCCTTCAGGACGTAGTCGATCACCTCCCGCTCCATGATCCGGCCGCGCGTGGCGAGATCGAAGGTCGCGGTGAAGACGACCGAGGGGATGCCGTGCGACACGGTCCAGTCGAGCGCCTCGCCGCGCGGAGCATCCGGCAGGTTGAGGTCGACCACGGCGATCGCGTAGGCCCCGGGCGCCGCGATGATGAGGTCGCTGACCTCTTTCAGCGACGCGCAGGTCGTGACGGGCAGTCCGGTCTCGGCCTGGAGAAGTTGCCGCAGCGCTAGCGAGAAGGTTCGTGAATCCTCGATGACGAGAATCTGGCGGTCGTCCGGCACGGGCTCCGGCCTGGCCTGTAATGTCTGATGGGCACCCATGCTCCATCTAGGGTGCCCCCAAGTTTAATTTTCCGTCACATCTGTTGGGGCAACAGCTGCGCTTTGACGGCCTGTGCAGGGACAATCGCCGAGTCTTTCGTGTTCACAACCACGCTTGTCATTCCGGGGCTTCGCGCAGCGAAGAACCCGGAACCCTCGACTGGGTGCGTCGCGGGCAACGCGGCATAGATGTCTTACCCGGTCGTGGGTTCCGGGTTCGCGCCTGTGACGCGCCCCGGAATGACAAGGGTGGCTCAAAGCCGCTGCGATCACGACGCCACAGCGGTGAGAGCGGGCATGCCTCAGATCCTCCAGGGCAGGATGTTGTGCTGTCGGTTCCTGCCGATCAGGTCGAGCGTCAGCATCACGGCAAGGATGATGGCGCAGGCGCTGATCGCCACAGCGGCAGCTTCGCCGGCAAGCCCGGCCTCCTTCAGGCTGAACAGCACGACGCCGAGCGTCTCGGTGCCCGAGGACCAGAGCAGGGCCGAGACCGTCAACTCGTTGAAGGCGACGAGGAAGACCATCAGCGCCGAGACGGCGGCAGCCGGCGCCAGGATCGGCGCGACGATGAACCGCAGCATCTGCGTGAGGCCGGCGCCGTCGAGCTTCGCCGCATCCTCGTGATGCGCCTCGATCTGGGCCATCGCTGCGACCGGCGCCTTCAGCGCCAGCGGCAGGAAGCGCGCGAGATAGGCGAAGAGGATGATGAAGGGCGTGCCGTAGATGCTGACGCCGACCAGCGGCAGCGGCTTCAGGAAGATCAGGATGCAGGCGATGGCGAGCACGATGCCGGGCAGGGCATAGGGCAGTTCGATCATCAGCTCGACGGCACGCCTGAACTTGCCGAGCCGCCTTTCCAGCCCATAGGCGAAAACGATCGCGAGGATGGCGAGGATCAGCGCGGCGCTGCCGGCGAAGATGAGCGAATTGCGGAAGGCGCGCATGGTCACCGCCTGCCGGAACAGAACTTCCGTGAACTTGTCGAAAGTCAGAGTCTGCCAGGAGAGAGCGACGCCGAGCGCTGGCGTCAGCGCCTCGCTCAACAACGCGAGCAACGGCAGGCCGAGCTTCAGTGTCAGCAGCAGCCAGAGGCCGGCGGCAATGAAGGGGCGGACCGGGCCGAGCAGCCAATACGGTTCCAGTGGCCGCTCGATCTCGACCTTGCCGCGCTGGTTGCGGGCGGCGAGCGCGGCCGGGACGATGCCAAGCGCTGCGACGATGCCGACGAGCACGGCCAGCGCCGCCGTCTCGCCGGGCCGAAGCTCGACAGCCGGCGGTAGATCAGCGTCGGCAGCGTCAGGTAGTTCACCGGCAGGCCGAGCAGGGCCGGAATGCCGAAATTGCCGACGCCCGCGACGAAGGCGATGAGCCCGGCAGCGATGATCTGCGGTCGCAGCACGGGTATGACGATCCGGGCGGTGATGGTTGCAGGCGCTGCCCCTTCCATCTGCGCGGCTTCGACCAGCGATTGCGGGATGCTGCGCAGGCCGGTCCAGAGCGTGATCGCGACGAGCGGCGCATGATGCAGCGCCATGACGAGGATGATGCCGCCGCGCCCGATCAGCGGGTTCGGCGTACCCGGCGGCGGCGCGAACCCGATCAGCGACAGGATCGGCGAGTTCGGCGCCAGCAGGCTGAGAAAGGCCAGCGCGGCCACCTGCGGCGCGATCATCATCGAAAAGACGAAGGCGAAGGCGAGGGGGCGTTTGCCCCTGACATCGGTGACGCCGAGCGCCAGCGCGACGATGCCGCCGACGAGGAGCGCGCCGAGCGCCGAGAGCGAGGCCGTCTCCAGCGTATGCCAGGTCGCTGTGACAGCCGCGCGGCTCGTCATCTCGGCGAAGGCTTCCCCCGGCGCGAACTGCCAGCCGGGCGCGAAGGCCGCCAGCACCAGCCTGAAGAAGGGCAGGCCGCCAAGCAGCAGCGCGGCCGCGACGACGAGCGCAGGCAGGCCCCAGCCTTCAGGGAGGCGCAAACGTGGAGCCGGCGGGGCCGCGATCGCGGGCTCCCGCTGGCCGTTTCGGGCGATGGCCAGCGTCATCGCGCCAGCCACCGCGGCAGCGAAGCCGTCATCACTCGAAGATCGAACCGAAGCGCTTGCGGGCGGCGGTCTCGTCGGCAAGCGCCTTGGCGGCGTCGAAGGCCATCAGCTTGATCGCGCTGCGGGCGGGATAGCCGGCCGGCAGGGCGACATCCGGATGCGCCGCGACATAGCCTTGTTTCAGCGCCAGCTCCTGGCCCTCCTTCGACAGCAGGAAGTCGATGAAGGCCTTGGCGGCTTCCGGGTTCTTGCTGCTCTTCAGGATCGCCACCGGCTCGCTGACGGCGGAGACGCCCTCGCTCGGGAAGACGAACTCGACCGGCGCGCCCTTGGCCTTCTCGCGGATCGGCATGAAGTCGACGATCATGCCGTAGAGCTTCTCGCCGGTCGCGACCTGGCGCAGGATGTCGCCATTGGCGCCGGCCGCGAGCGTGCCGTTCTCCTTCAGTTTCTCATAGAAGCCCCAGGCGTCCTTCAGATTGCTGGTCAAGGTGATCGTGTGGATCAGCGCGGCGCCCGAGTTCAACGGGCTCGGCATCGCCAGCTGGTTCTTCGCCTCCGGCTTGACGAGGTCCGTCCAGCTCGTGGGCTTCATCGCCGCCTTGGTATTGTAGACGATGCCGGTGGTGATCAGCTTGGTCGCGAACCACATCTTCTGCGGGTCGTGGATACCGGCCGGATAGGCGGTGAGGTCGGCCTTGTCATGGGTGAGCAGGCGCCCGTCCTTCTTCAGCCCTTCCATGGTCACGGCATCGGCGATGAGGAGCCCGTCGGCCTGCGGGGCGCCGGCCTCGAACTCGGCCTTGAGCTTCGCCATCACGCGCGGCGTGCCGTCACGAACGAATGAGACCTCGACCTTCGGGTATTTCGCCTTGAAGGCGTCGATGGTCTGCTGGGCGTCGGTATTGGGCTGGCTGGTATAGAGCACCAGCCTGCCTTCGATGGCGAAAGCCTGCGGCGCGGCCGCGAGGCCGGCCGCGATGATGAAGGCGCTCAGGGCCTTGCGCTGCATGTCGAACTCCATCTCTTGATCGCGTCTGCGAGATGGCGCTGCCGGTAGTCCCGGCAGATGACAGTTCCATGAAACGGTCCCCGGTTTCCACGCTGCGGACCGGTTGCGCACTCTGGAATTAGAAATACTATTTAGCGGGACTCACCCGGCTTGTTTCGGGCGGGGCTTTTCGATTAGGGTCGCGGCAAGACGACCATAAGGTCGCTTTAAAACGGTTTAAATGGGAGGATATCGGATGAAGCTTGTACGGCATTTCGCCATGGGAACGGCTGTCGCGGCTGTTGTCGCGGGCTGGTCCGGCGCCGCGATGGCGCAGGAGACGTTGACGGCCTGGTTCACCAAGGGCTTCTACAAGGGCGAGGACGACGCGCTGCTGGCGGTCGTCGACAAATTCCAGAAGGCGACGGGCGTCAAGGTCGAGCTTTCGCTCTACGCGACCGAGGATTGCGTCACGAAATCGGTCGGCGCGGTCGATGCCGGCACGCCGCCGGATGTCGGCTTCTGCACGACTTATGATTTCCGTACCACCGGCAAATGGGCCTATGACGGCAAGCTCGAGGACGTCTCGGACGTGATCGAGCCGATGAAGGCCGAGTTCCAGCCGATGGCGGTCTCGACCACCTTCCTGATGAACGGCAAGACCGGCAAGAAGTCATACTATGCCTTCCCGGTCGAGCAGCAGATGATGCATATCACCTACTGGAAGGACATGCTGGAGGAGGCCGGCTTCAAGGAGGCCGACATCCCGAAGACCTGGAACGGCTACTGGGATTTCTGGTGCGACAAGGTCCAGGGCGCGATGCGCGCCAAGGGCAAGCGCGTTTACGGCATCGGCCACCCGATGGGCATCGCGGCGTCCGACACCTTCTACTCGTTCCTGACCTTCGCCAACGCCTATAACGCCCAGGTCGTCGACGAGAACGGCAAGATCGTGCTCGACCAGCCCGCCAACAAGAAGGCGATGGTCGAGGCGGTGAAGTCCTATGCCAACATCTTCCAGCGCGGCTGCACCCCGCCCTCCTCGGTGAACTGGCTCGACCCCGACAACAACGTCGCCTTCCACAACCGCACGACTGTCGCCACGCACAACGCCACGATCTCGATCGCCGGCAAGCACATGGACGACATGAGCAACCAGGCGCTCACCGCCGAGCAGCGGGCGACGGCCAAGAAGAACTACGAGGACAACATCCGCACCGCCGAGTTCCCGCTCAAGGCGGACGGCAGCAAGATGACCAACCTCGCCGCCGTGAAGACCGCAGTGATCTTCGCCGATGCCAAGAACAAGAAGCGCGCCAAGGAGTTCATGGCCTTCTTCATGAAGGACGAGAACCTGCGGCCCTTCGTCGAGGGCTCGGCCGGGCGCTGGGTGCCGACGACTCTGAAGGCGATCGAGGCGCCGTTCTGGTCCGACGGCAAGGACCCGCATCGCGCGGTCGTCTACAAGCAGTACAAGGACGGCACCGTGCCGTTCCAGTTCGTCTACAACTACAATTTCACGACCGTGAATGCCGAGAACGTCTGGGCCAAGGCGGTGAACCGCGTCGTCCAGGACAAGATCCCGGCCGAGCAGGCCGTGGACGAGATGATCGCCCGCATCAAGCAGATCGCCGGCTGACGCTCGCCGTCGTTCCGCTTGCGTCGACGACCCGCCGCGGCAATCCTTGCCGCGGCGTATCTTTCACAGGGTGACAATTCTACGGAGAGTCCATGAGCTCAGCCGTCATGACAGCGCCGCTTGCGGCACCGCGCGAGGATACCTCAGGCTTCACGCGCGACCGCGCGATGTGGGGCGCCATCATGCTGGCCCCTTACGTCCTCGTCTTCGCCGTCATGGTGGTCTACCCGGTGGCCTATGGCCTCTGGCTCGGCCTTAACTGGAATTCCTACCGGGCGCTCTTCGCCGACCCGATCTTCCTGCGCACCGTCGTCAACACCGTCATCTTCCTGTTCGTGGCGGTGAACCTGAAATTCCTGATCGCGCTCGCTCTCTCCGGCTTCTTCATCCAGCAGCGGCCCTGGATCCGCATCGTGCTGGTGCTGTTCATCCTGCCCTGGGCGGTGCCGTCGATCCCGACCATCCTGTCCTTCCGGGTGATGCTGAATCCCGAGAACGGCATGGTGAACCAGCAGCTCTTCCAGTGGTTCGGCATCATGGAGGGGCCGGGCTGGCTGACCGACCCGACGCTCGCCTTCATCTCCTCGATCTTCGTCCATATCTGGAAGTCGCTGCCGTTCTGGACGCTGATCCTGATCACCGGCCGGCTCGCGATCGCGCAGGACCTCTATGAGGCCGCCAGCGTCGACGGCGCCAATCGCTGGCAGCAGTTCCGGTTCATCACCTGGCCCTCGCTGGCGACGCTCTACGTCACCTCGACGATGCTTTCGATGATCTGGACTCTGGGCGACTTCAACAGCGTCTACCTGCTGACCGGCGGCGGGCCGGGCGACCTCAACCATGTCCTGGCGACGCTCGGCATCCGCTACATGCGCAACAACAATCTCGATCTCGGCATCGCTTCGATCATCGTCGCCATGCCGCTGATCCTGCCGATGGTCTTCGTGATGGTAAAGCGCCTGTCGAAGGGGCCCGACGCATGAGAAAGCTCCTCGACGAAGGCAAGCTGCTGCTGATCGCGATCCCCGTCCTGGTCTGGACGCTGCTGCCGATCTACCACCTGTTCGTGCTGTCGATCTCCAACCAGGAATCGATGCTGGCCGGCAAGCTCTGGCCCGATCAGCCGACGCTGCAGAACTTCCAGATCGTCTTCGCCCAGCAGCACTACTACCTGCACAATTTCTGGCGGCAGATGTTCAACAGCTTCTTCATCGCGATCGCGACGGGGCTGATCACGCTGTTCGTCGCCACCTTCGCGGCCTTCGCCATCGCGCGGCTCAAGGTCAGGGGCGGGCGCACGATGATGAACCTGGCGCTGGCGACCTATCTGATCCCGGCCGCCTTCCTTGCCATCCCCATGTACAAGGCGATGGGCTCCTACGGCCTGCTGAATACCCAGGCCTCGCTGATCCTCGCGATGGTTGCGCTCGCTTCGCCCTATGCGATCTGGGTGCTGAAGCAGGCTTCCGACAAATTGCCGAAGGAGCTCGACGAGGCCGCGGTGATGGATGGCGCGACCTCGATCCAGCTCTTCCGGCTGGTCTATCTGCCGCTGATGAAGCCCTCGATGGTGGTGATCGGCATCTACGCGATGCTGCTCGCCTGGAACGAGTATCTCTATGCCTTCCTGCTGCTCTCCTCGGAGCAGGCGGTGCCGCTTGCTGTCGGGCTTGGCCTCTTCCTCTCGGCCGACGACGCGCCCTGGAACCTGCTGATGGCGGCGGGTCTGCTCTATGCCATCCCGCCGGCGGTGATCTATTATCTGTTCCGCAAGAACATGGTCGGTGGCCTGACCTCCGGCGCGGTGAAGAGCTGAGGCAGGCGACGGCCCGCCTTCTCCATCACCGTCATGCTCGCCCTTGTGGCGAGCATCCACGTCTTGACCACGAACTCCAGCCGGTAAAGACGTGGATGGTCGGCACAAGGCCGACCATGACGGGAACTGAGGCGCATGGCAGGGCTGCTCGATCGCTCTCGCAATGAAAGCGAACAGGCGCCACATTGAATGCGTTACGACAAGAAGAATTGCCGAGGATAGACCGATGACCGCCTCCAAGCTCGACCAGCTCCGCCGGATGACCACCGTCGTCGCCGACACCGGCGACATCGAGGCCGTGCGCCGGCTGAAGCCCGTCGACTGCACTACGAACCCGACCCTGATCCTCAAGGCGGTGGAGACGCCGGCTTATGCGCATCTCGTCGACGAGGCGATCGGCTGGGGCAAGAAGCAGGGCAGCGGTGAGAAGGCCGTCCATGCCGTCTGTGACCGCCTCGCCGTGAGCTTCGGCGCAGAGCTGACCAAGATCGTCCCCGGCCGCGTCTCGACCGAGGTCGACGCCGATCTCTCCTTCGACACGGACGCGACCATCGCGAAGGCGCGTGCCGTCATCGCCGCCTATAAGGAGCGCGGCGTCGAGAAGGACCGCATCCTCATCAAGATCGCCTCGACCTGGGAGGGCCTGCAGGCCGCCAAGGTGCTGCAGGGCGAGGGCATCGACTGCAACCTGACCCTGCTCTTCGCGCTGCCGCAGGCGGTCGCGGCGGCCGAGGCCAACGCTTTCCTGATCTCGCCCTTCGTCGGTCGTATCCTGGACTGGCACGTCAAGGCCGGCGGCGGCCCCTACACGGCCGAGACCGATCCCGGCGTCGTCTCGGTGAAGAGCATCTATGCCTATTACAAGGCCTTCGGCATCAAGACGGTCGTGATGGGCGCCTCCTTCCGCAATACCGGCGAGATCGAGGCGCTGGCCGGCTGCGACCGCCTGACCATCGGGCCGGGCCTGCTCGACGAGCTCGCCGCCGCAACCGGCGATCTTCCGCGGCGCCTCTCGCCGGCCTCGTCGCCGCAGATGGAGGGAGGCGTCGCCAAGAAGCTGGGTTACGACGAGAAGGCCTTCCGCTTCGCCATGAACGAGGACGCGATGGCGACCGAGAAGCTGGCTGAAGGCATCCGCGGCTTCGTCAAGGACCTGCGCGGCCTGCGCAAGCTTGTCGCCGCAAAGCTCGGCTGAGCCGGCCATGGCGGAACGGCGGATCGCCGTCGTCACCGGTGGCGCCAAGGGCATCGGCGCCGCGGTGGCCGATCGGCTGGAGCAGGACGGTCTGACCGCCGTCGTCTGGGATATCGCCGCGCCCGTAATGGCCGGCCGTCGCCATCTCGCCTGCGACGTCTCGGACGAGGCTTCCGTCGCACAGGCCCTGGCCGCAACCGAACGCGAGCACGGCCCCATCGCCGTGCTCGTCAACAATGCCGGCCTGACCGGCCCGTCCACGCCAGTGGCGGAGACGCCGCTCGCACAATGGCAGAAGGTGCAGGCGATCAACCTGACCGGTACTTTTCTCTGCTCGCAGGCCGTGGCGAATGTGATGGTGCCGCGCGCTTACGGCCGCATCGTCAACATCGCCTCGCTCGCGGGCAAGGAAGGCACGCCGACGCTTTCCGCCTATAGCGCCGCCAAGGCCGGCGTCATCGCCTTCACCAAGGCGCATGGCAAGGAGCTGGCTGGCACGGGCGTGCTCGTCAATGCCGTCGCGCCGGCCGCGATCGAGACGGATCTGCTTCAGCAGATGAGCCCCGAGACGGTTGCGGCCATGATCGGCAAGAGCCCGCTGAAGCGCCTCGGGACGGTCGATGAATTGGCGGAACTCGTCGCCTGGCTCGCGAGCGAGCGCTGCAGCTTCTCGACCGGCGCGGTCTTCGACCTCTCGGGCGGTCGCGCGACCTACTGAAGCACAGGTTGCGGTAGATCATTGACGCGGCTCGCGTGCGGGCTTCTGATAGCGGCCTGCACTGACGAGGCCGCCCGGCTGTTGCGGCCCGCCCAACCGGAGTCGGCCATGACCACCCCCGCAGAATCCGCGCCCCGCTCGGGCTCCTCGCTCGCCACCCATCTCGTCCCGCTTCGGCGCAATTCGGGTTGGCTGCTGGCTGAGGGCATTGTGCTCGTCATTCTGGGCGTGCTGGGGCTGGGCGCCGTGGCGCTTCTCAGTCTCGCCAGCGCGATCTGGTTTGGCGCGATGATCTTCGTTGGAGGCATCGTCGTGCTGATCGATGCGTTCCGCCATCAGGGTTGGAAAAGCCGCCTCTGGCACATCCTGATCGGCGTACTCTATGTCGCGGTCGGCGTGATGACCTTCGTCAATCCGCTGGTAGCGACGGCTTCGCTGACGCTGTTGGCCGGCGCGGCTTTGGTCGCCACCGGCGTGCTGCGCCTCATCATGGCCTTCCAGAACCGGGAGTTGCCCGCCTGGGGCTGGGTCGCCTTCTCGGGCGTGCTGTCCCTGCTTCTGGGCGGCATGATCCTGGCGCAATGGCCGGGGTCGAGCTTGTGGGTGCTCGGCACCTTCCTGGCGATCGAGTTGATCTTCCAGGGCTGGGCGGCGATCGCGCTGGCGCGCACGATCCGCTCGACCTTCGATGGCGTGAAGCCGCGCTAGTTTCTAAGCGGCTTACTCCGCCGCTTCGGCCGTCACGGCCGCCTTGGCCGGCGTGCTGAGATCGCTGAAGCGGGCGCGCCCGCCGGCTGCCGCCGTCTGCAATTGCTGCTTCCAGCCCTTCGCGTCTTTGCCGCCGAGCGCGACGAAATCGGCCGGGCGCGAGGCATCGGCATCGCGGCCCTGATAGACCAGCACGCCGCCGGCGGTGACGACGATGTCGCCGCGCCGGAGCGTCGGATCCTTGAGATACCACTGCCGGTCGGTCTGGGGATCGAGCTGGACGACGGGCGGCTTGGGTTTCGAGGAAACCTCCGGCGCGCGGGCGCGCGGCGCCCGCCTGCGCGGCTCGTCGTCATATTCATAGATCGGGGAGGCCCGCAGGCGCGGCCCCCCGCCGAACAGCGCGCGGGCGAGATCGTCGAACAGGCCGGCCGCCTGGGCGCTGGGCGCAGCCGAAAAGACGAGCGCCACGGCTACCACCCACCGCATCATCCAAGCCCGCGTCATCGTCTCGCCTCCACGTCGTCGTCGTACCAACGACGAGTGGTCGCGAAAGGTTCGATCCGGGTTCAAGAAAGCGGTTAAGAATCTTTCCCGCGGAAAACGGGCTTCCTCACAACTGCGTGTCGGCCCCTGCCGGCCGCCGGGCATCTTGGCCTAGGATGTCGGTGATCCGGCTGCCGAGGAGCCATGCCATGATGATGCGTGCGCTGCTTGCCGCGGCTCTTCTCGGGCCGTTTTCCGCTTCGGCCTTTGCGCAGGATAACTGGTCCCTCTCGCAAGGGGGCGAGGTCGTCTTCGTCGCCCGCCATTTCGGTATCCAGACGGCGAGTGGTCGTTTCGGCGCTGTCGACGGCACCTTCGCGCTCGATTTCGACCGGCCGGAGCGCAGCCGGATCAGGATGACGATCCAGACCGCCTCCCTGCATACAGGCGCCGACCTCGTCGACGGCTTCATCAAGGGTCAGACGATGCTCGACGTCGCGCATTATCCGGTCGCCAGCTTCGTCTCCCAGCAGGTGGCGCGCACCGGCGAGCGCAGCCTCTCGATCACGGGCCAACTCACCATCCGGGGCGCGTCGCAGCCCGTCACGGTCATCGCCGTCGCCGAGAGCGATCCGGCCGGCATACGCGCGGGCGGCACTTTGCCCTTCCATGCCAGCGCGAGTTTCTCGCGGGCTGCGTTCGCGATCGGCCGTGAGGTCAACATCGTCGACGATCAGGTCGAGATCGACATCAAGGGCGTGATCTCGCGCTAGGATGGCCGGCGATGCGCTCCCGCTCATGGCATCCGCTTTTCGTCCTGCTGCATTGGCTGACGGTGGTGCTGATTGCCGTGCAATACGGGCTGTCTCGCCTGATGGGCGACGAGGCGCGCGATCTGCTTTCCCGCTTCGCGCTCTACCAGTGGCACAAATCCTTCGGCTTGACGCTCGCCGGGCTCGTCCTGTTGCGCCTTGCCGCCCGGCTCCTGCTGCCGGCGCCCTGGCCGGTCACGATGCCGGGTTGGCAGCGGATCGCGGCCGCGACAGTGCAGGGCGGACTCTACCTCTGCCTGTTGGCACTGCCGGTCACCGGCTTCCTGATGGCGGCCGCGGCGCCGATCCAGGTCCCGACGCTGTTCTTCGGACTATTTTCCGTGCCGCATCCGATCGGCCCGGATCAGGCCATCTATGACGCGATGCTGCGGGCGCATGCGACGCTGTTCGACATCATGGCCGCGCTCGCCTTCATCCATGCCGGCGCGGCCCTTCTGCACCAGTTCGTCCTGAGGGACGGGCTGATGCAGCGGATGTGGTTCGGCCGTTCTTAGTCTTTCTTCTGGGCCGCGAAAGCCTCGGCCCGGATCGTCGAGAGCGACTTGGCCGGGGTGATCGCCTCGGGATCGAGCAGGCAGTGGATGATTGCGGGCTTGCCGCTCTTCACCGCGCGCTCGAAGGCAGGCGCGAACTCCGAGGTCTTCTCGACCCGCTCGCCATGGCCGCCGAAAGCCTTGGCATAGGCGGCGAAGTCCGGGTTCTTCAGCGTCGTCGCCGAGACGCGGCCGGGATATTCGCGCTCCTGATGCATGCGGATCGTGCCGTACATGCCGTTATCGACCACGATGACGATGACGGGCAGGTCGTATTGCACGGCCGTCGCGAAATCCTGGCCGTTCATCAGGAAGCAGCCGTCGCCGGCGAAGGCAATCACCGTTCTGTCAGGGAACATCCGCTTGGCGCCGATCGCGGCCGGCACGCCATAGCCCATCGAGCCGCAGGTCGGGGCGAGCTGCGTCGCGAACTTGTTGAAGCGGTGGAAACGATGCACCCAGGTCGCGTAATTGCCGGCGCCATTGCACATGATGGCATCGTCAGGGAGCTGGCTGCGCAGCCAGCGCACCATCTCGCCGGGATGGAACTCGCCGGGCACGGGCGCCGGCTGCTCGCTCCAGGCGATATAGGCTTCATGCGCGGCAGCGCCGGCGCCCTTCCAGGCCGGAGCCTTGGGCGGCTCGATCGTCTTGAGCGCGGCGCAGAAGCCGGCGGGCGAAGCGTTGATCGCCAGCGTCGGGCGGTAGACCCGGCCGAGCTCTTCCGGATCGGCATGGACATGCACCAGCGGCCGGCCCGGATTGGGAATGCCGAACAGGGTGTAGGACTGGCTCGGCATCTCAGAGAGGCGCCCGCCGACCAGCAGGACGAGGTCGCTCTCCTTGATGCGGGCGAGCAGCTTCGGGTTCGGGCCGATGCCGAGATCGCCGGCGAAGTTCGGATGATCAGCCGGGAACAGCATCTGCCGGCGGAACGAGACCGCGACCGGCAGATCGAAACGCTCGGCAAAGGCCTGGAAGTCGGCGATCGCCTCCGGGCTCCAGCGCGAGCCGCCGAGGATCGCGACCGGCGACTTGGCAGCCGCAAAGCGCTTGGCGAGATCGGCCATCTGCGCCGGGGCGGGGTGCTGCTCGGTGACCTGATAGGGCTCGGCGTCGGCGACATCCGCGAGATCGGTCAGCACGTCCTCGGGCAGCGCGATCACGACCGGGCCAGGACGGCCGGAAGTCGCGACATGGAAGGCGCGGCTGATGATCTCCGGGATGCGCGCGGCATCGTCGATCTCGGTCGCCCACTTGGTCATCGTGCCGAAGACGGCGCGGTAGTCGAGCTCCTGGAAGGCCTCGCGCTCGCGCATGCTGCCGTCGATCTGGCCGACGAAGAGGATCAGCGGGGTCGAGTCCTGGTCGGCGATATGGATGCCGGGCGAGGCGTTGGTGGCGCCGGGACCGCGCGTCACGAAGCAGATGCCGGGCTTGCCGGTGAGCTTGCCGGCCGCTTCCGCCATCATGCAGGCGCCGCCTTCGGCGCGGCAGATGGTGACCTTCATCGAGGCGTCGTGCAGCGCGTCGAGCACGGCGAGATAGCTCTCGCCCGGCACGCAGAAGGCGTCGGTGGCGCCGTGGATCAGAAGCTGGTCGACGAGGATTTGCCCGCCAGTGCGATTAGCCATGATGCGGCCCTCCCCAGGCCGGGTCGTTCAAGATGTCGTCGGCATGTTCGCCGAGCCGCGGGCTCGGACGCCCCGCCACCTGCCGCACGCCGTTCATGACGATCGGCGAGGCGACGGTCGGAATGCTACCCGCCTTGGCGGCTGCGCTCGGCAGGTCGACCCTGACGCCGCGCGCGATCACCTGCGGGTCGGCGAAGACCTCGCCGATATCGTTGATCGGGCCGGCCGGCACGCCGACCTTCTCCAGCGCGGCCAGCAGGTCGAGCTTGGCGTAGCGCTGGCAAAGCAGATGCAGTTTGGCCGTCAGCGCGACGCGGTTCTTCACCCGTGATTTATTGTCGAGATAGTCGGGGTCGTCGGCCAGAGCCGGCTCGCCCAGCACCTCGCAGAGCTTGCGCCACTGCCCGTCATTGCCGGTCGCGATGATGATATGGCCGTCCGCGACCGGGAACACGTCATAGGGCACGATGTTCGGATGCGCGTTGCCGAGGCGCGGTGGCGGATTGCCGCCGACCAGATAGTTCATCGCCTGGTTGCCGAGCACCGCGACCTGCGAGTCGAGCAAGGCGAGATCGAGCGTCGCGCCTTCGCCGATGGTATCGCGCTGGCGCAGGGCCGAGAGGATGCCGACCGTGGCGTAGAGCCCGGTATAGATGTCCGCGACGGCATAGCCCGCCTTCATCGGCGCGCCCGCTGGCTCGCCGGTGATCGACATCGCGCCGCCCATGCCCTGGACGAGGAAGTCGTAGCCGGCGCGCGGCGCGTAGGGGCCGTCCTGCCCGAAGCCGGTGACCGAGCAATAGACCAGGCGCGGGAATTCCTTGCGCAGCGAGGCCGCGTCGAGCCCGTATTTCGAGAGGCCGCCGACCTTGAAGTTCTCGATCACGACGTCGGCATGCGCGGCGAGACGCCGGACCAGCGCCTGACCTTCCGGGGTACGGAAATCAGCGGTGATCGAGCGCTTGCCGCGATTGGCCGCGTGGAAATAGGCGGCGGAGAGATGCTCGTCGCCGGTGCCCTCGACGAAGGGCGGGCCCCATTTGCGGGTGTCGTCGCCCTCGGGCGCCTCGACCTTGACGACATCGGCGCCGAGATCGGCCAGGAGCTGGCCGATCCAGGGACCTGCGAGGATGCGCGCCAGTTCGAGGACGCGCAGGCCGGCGAGGGGAGAGGTCGTCATGGCGGGTTCGGCTCGGGCGTCATGGTCGGGCTGAACCCGACCATCTCCGGGGAGGTTCGCGTGGGACGAGATGCCCGGGTCAAGCCCGGGCATGACGGCTGACGGCGCTCAGAAGAACGCCTGCAGGCCGGTGATCGCCCGGCCGAGGATCAGCGCGTGGACGTCATGCGTGCCCTCATAGGTGTTCACCGTCTCGAGGTTCGCGGCATGGCGCATCACCTGATACTCGATCTGGATGCCGTTGCCGCCATGCATGTCGCGAGCCTGGCGGGCAATGTCGAGCGCCTTGCCGCAATTGTTGCGCTTGACGAGGCTGATCATCTCCGGGGCCATCTTGCCATCGTCGAGCAGGCGCCCGACGCGGAGCGAGCCCTGCAGGCCGAGCGTGATCTCGGTCAGCATGTCCGCGAGCTTCTTCTGGTAGAGCTGCGTCTGGGCGAGCGGCTTGTTGAACTGCTTGCGGTCGAGCCCATACTGGCGCGCGCGATGGAAGCAGTCCTCGGCGGCACCCATCACGCCCCACGAAATGCCGTAGCGGGCGCGGTTGAGGCAGCCGAACGGGCCCGACAGGCCCGAAACGTTCGGCAGCAGGTTCTCTTCCGGCACGATGACGCCGTCCATGACGACCTCGCCGGTGATCGAGGCGCGGAGCGAAAGCTTGCCGCCGATCTTCGGCGCCGAGAGACCCTTCATGCCCTTGTCGAGGATGAAGCCGCGGATCTGGTTGTCATGCGCGGCTGACTTCGCCCAGACGACGAAGACGTCGGCGATCGGCGAGTTCGAGATCCACATCTTCGATCCCGTCAGCTTGTAGCCGTCAGCGACCTTCTCGGCGCGGGTCTTCATGCCGCCGGGATCGGAGCCGGCATCCGGCTCGGTCAGGCCGAAGCAGCCGACCCATTCGCCCGAGCCGAGCTTGGGCAGGTACTTCTTGCGCTGCTCTTCGCTGCCATAGGCATAGATCGGGTACATCACGAGCGAGGACTGCACCGACATCATCGAGCGATAGCCGGAGTCGATGCGTTCGACCTCGCGGGCAACGAGCCCGTAGGAGACATAGTTGGCGCCGGCGCAGCCGTACTCCTCGGGGACGGTGACGCCGAGCAGGCCAAGCTCACCCATTTCGTTGAAGATCGAGCGATCGGTCTTCTCGTCGAGATAGGCTTCCGTGACGCGGGGAGCGAGCTTCTCCTGCGCATAGGCGCGGGCGGTGTCGCGGATCAGCCGCTCGTCCTCGTTCAGCTGCTCGTCGAGCAGATAGGCATCGTCCCAGGTGAACTTCGCGAGCTTGTGGCTGCCGGCCATGGTGTTCGTCTCCCTTGAACTTGTTGCGATGTCATCCCGGGCGACCGGAGGGAGACCCGGGATCCATTCCTGAACGGTTCAGGCATGGATCCCGGCTCTGCGCTTCGCTCCGGCCGGGATGACGACGCGGATGTTGTTAGACCCTACCGATCACGCATCCACGTCGAAGCTGACGCCCTGCGCCAGCGGCAGCGTGGTGCCGTAGTTCACGGTGTTGGTCGCACGGCGCATATAGGCCTTCCAGGCGTCCGAGCCGGCCTCGCGGCCGCCGCCCGTCTCCTTCTCGCCGCCGAACGCGCCGCCGATCTCGGCGCCCGAGGGGCCGATATTGACGTTGGCGATGCCGCAGTCGGAGCCCTCATCGGAGACGAAGAGCTCGGCCTCGCGCATGTTGAGCGTGAAGATCGAGGAGGACAGGCCAGCGCCAACCGCGTTCTGGATCGAGATCGCCTCGTCGATGGACTTGTACTTCATCACGTAGAGGATCGGGGCGAAGGTCTCGCGCTCGACCGGGCCGCACTGGCTGGGCATCTCGACCAGGGCCGGACGAACGTAGAAGCCGCCGGAGCCGATATCGACCTTCTCGCCGCCATGGACCTTGCCACCCTCGGCCTTGGCCTCGGAGAGCGCCTTCTGCATGCCCTGATACGCGGCCTCGTCGACCAGCGGGCCGACCAGAACGCCGGCCTCGCGGGGATCGCCGATCTTCACGGAGCCGTAGACCTTGGCGAGCTTCGGCACGAGCTTGTCGTAGACATCCTCATGCACGATCAGGCGGCGCAAAGTGGTGCAGCGCTGGCCGGCGGTGCCCATCGCAGCGAAAGCGATGCCGCGCAGCGCGATGTCGAGATCGGCCGAGGGAGCGACGATCGCGGCATTGTTGCCGCCGAGCTCAAGGATAGCGCGGGCGAAACGGGCCGCCAGCTTCTGGCCGACTTCCTTGCCCATGCGGGTCGAGCCGGTGGCCGAGACGACCGGGACGCGATGATCCTGGACCAGTATGTCGCCGAGCTCACGGCCGCCGATCAGGACTTCCGACAGGCCGATCGGAGCTTCCGGGCCGAAGCGCTTCATCGTCGTCTCGACGATGGCCTGCACGGCGAGCGCGGTGAGCGGAGTCTTCTCGGAGGGCTTCCAGACGACGCTGTCGCCGCAGACGAAGGCGAGCGCCGCGTTCCACGACCAGACCGCGACCGGGAAGTTGAAGGCCGAGATCACGCCGCAGATGCCGATCGGATGCCAGGTCTCCATCATGCGATGGTTCGGGCGCTCGGTGGCGATGGTCAGGCCGTAGAGCTGGCGCGACAGGCCGACGGCGAAGTCGCAGATGTCGATCATCTCCTGGACCTCGCCGAGGCCCTCGGAGGTGACCTTGCCGGCTTCCAGCGTCACCAGCAGGCCGAGATCGGTCTTGGCAGCGCGCAGCTCCTCGCCGAGCAGGCGGACGAACTCGCCGCGGCGTGGCGCCGGCACCTTGCGCCAGGCGAGATAGGCGGACTGCGCCCGGCCGATCGCGGCCTCGGCCTCGGCCGGGGAGGTTTCGCGCAGCGTGGTCACGGTCTCGCCGGTGATCGGCGAGCGGGCCGAAAGGCCGGCATCGGCATAGGCGCTCTCGGAGACGCCGAGGCGCTTGAGCAGGGCGAGCGTGTCTTTCGGCAGGGATGTGGCCATCTTTGTCTTCCAGCAGTCGCGAGCGGGAGCCTGAAGGGCGCATGCCCCAAGGCACATGACATAAAGGCGCGGGAACCGGGGTCGCCGCGCTTGAGGCCGGCAGAATGCCCTCTTTCGCGTCGCTTGAGCAACCGATATGTTCTCACCACTTGGTGAGTATTTATCATGGATGACGCACTCGTTCCCGGCCGCCTCTCGGTGCCCTCGCTCTCCGCGCTCGCCGCCTTCGAGGCTGCTGCCCGGCATGGCAGTTTCACGCGCGCGGCCGAGGAGCTGAACCTGACGCAGGGCGCGGTCAGCCGGCAGGTCGCGCATCTCGAAAAGGTGCTCGGCGTCAGCCTGTTCGAGCGCGTCAAGAAGCGCGTCAGCCTGACTGCGGCAGGCGCGGCCTATGCCAACGATATCCGCGACGGCCTGTCCCGGCTGGCGGCTGCGACCGTCTCCGCCATGGCCTTTCGCGGCGCCGCAGGCGTGCTCAATCTCGCGACCTTGCCGACTTTCGGTACGCGCTGGCTGATCCCGCGCCTGCCGCGCTTCACCGAGGCCCATCCCGGCATCACCATCAATTTCACCACGCGGCTGGTACCGTTCGATTTTGCCCGCGAGCCGGTCGATGCCGCCGTCCATTTCGGCGCTGAGAACTGGCCGGGTGCACGGCTCCATCGCCTGATGGGCGAGGAGGTCGTGCCGGTCGCGGCGCCCTCCCTGCTGGCGCGCGTCGGCATCACGGAGGCGGCCGACATGCTGCGGGCGCCGCTGCTGCAACAATCGACCCGGCCGCGTGCCTGGGCGAACTGGCTGGAGCAGCAGGGGCTGGCGCCGGAGCGGGCCTTGATGGGGCCGCGCTTCGAGCAGTTCGCCATGATCGCGCAGGCGGCGGTGGCGGGGCTCGGGCTCGCCATCGTGCCGCGTTTCCTGGTCGAGGAGGAATTGCGCTCCGGCTCGCTCGTCATTCCGATCGACCGGCCCGTGACCGGCAAGGACGGCTACTATCTCGTCTACCCAGAGGAGAAGGCCAATCTGCCGACCGTGATTGCCTTCCGCGACTGGCTGCTCGGGGAATGCGCGCCAGCGGGTTAAGGCACCTCTCGACAAGCGCCTCGCGCTCGTTCATTCATGCGCGGAATTCACCAACCCGGCTTTTCCCAGCGAAGCCGGCTGCGCGAGGCCTGCCATGCCGCCCGTCTCCGAAAGCGCCGATGTCGTGATCTGCGGGGGCGCCGCGATCGGCTCCTCCGTCGCCTATCATCTCGCCGCCGATCCCGGCTTCACCGGCAAGGTCGTGGTCATCGAGAAGGACCCGACCTATCGCTTCTCCGCCTCGGCGCTTTCGGCCGCCTCGATCCGCCAGCAGTTTTCGAGTGCGGTGAACATCCGCATCTCGCTCTTCGGCGTCGATTTCCTGCGCAATATCGGGAAGCACCTTGCTGTTGACGGGGAGGTGCCGGCGATCGACCTGCATGAGGGCGGCTATCTCTATCTTGCCAGCGAAGCCGGCGCGCCGATCCTCGAAGCCAACCAGAAGCTGCAGGCGGCCGAAGGTGCGGACATCGCGCTTTACGATCCTGCCGCGCTGAAGCAGCGCTTCCCCTGGCTCAACACCGAGGACCTTGCCTGCGGCACTTTCGGCGTCAGCGGCGAGGGCTGGTTCGACGGCTGGGCGCTGCTCCAGGCCTTCCGCAAGAACGCGCGCAGCCTCGGCGTCGAGTACCGGCAGGGCGAGGTCGCGGGTTACGTTACCGAAGGCGGCCGCGTCACCGCGGTCGAGCTCGCCGATGGCAGCCGCATCGCCTGCGGCGCGGTGGTCAACGCCAGCGGCACCCATGGCGCAAAGCTCGCCGCCACCGCGGGCATTTCGATCCCCGTGAAGTCGATGAAGCGTTATGTCTTCACCTTCACCTGCAAGGGCGACGTCGATGGCTGCCCGCTCCTGATCGATACGACCGGCGCCTGGTGCAGGCAGGAAGGCAAGCGCACGGCTGAAGGCCAGCTCTTCATCGGCAGCTGCTCGCCATTGACGCCCGAGCAGGATGTCGAGTGGATCGAGAACGATCCCGCAGCAGAGGATGTCGACTGGGGCTTCTTCGAGGAGGTGGTCTGGCCCTCGCTCGCCACCCGCATTCCGGCCTTCGAGCAGATCAAGCCCGGCCGCGCCTGGGCCGGCCCCTACGACATGTGCGGGCTCGACCATAATGCCATCATCGGCCCGGCGGTCGGCCTGCCGAACCTCTATCTCGCCAATGGCTTCTCCGGCCATGGCCTGCAGCAATCGCCGGCGGTCGGCCGCGGCCTCGCCGAGCATATCGCGCATGGCCGCTATCGCTCGCTCGACCTTGCCGATCTTGGCCACGAGCGCATCGTTGCAGGCCGGCCGCTCAAGGAGGCCAACGTCATCTGACGAGGAGGCCGCCATGGTCGATCCCGCTTTCGTCCAGACCATGGCCCGTTACAACGCCTGGCAGAACCGCAGCCTGATGGCGGCGGCGGACGGCTTGAGCGACGAAGCTCGCAAGCTCGATCGCGGTGCCTTCTTCAAGTCGATCCACGGTACCTTCAATCATGTCCTCTGGGGCGACGAGGCTTGGCTCAGCCGTCTTGCCGGCAGCGAGAAGCCCTCCGTCGGCGGGCGCGACTCGGCTGTGTATTTCGAGGGCTGGCCGCAGTTCTGCGCACGCCGGCGCCAGCGCGACGAGTTTATTCTCGACTGGGCGGACAAGGTCACGGCCGATTGGCTGCGCGGTACGCTGATCTGGTACTCGGGCGCGGCAGGCCGCGAGATGGGCAGGCCGCGCGGTTTCGTGATCGCGCATTTCTTCAACCATCAGACCCATCATCGCGGCCAGATCCACGCCATGCTCACGGCGGCGGGCGCGAAGCCTGAAGATACCGACCTCTTCTTGGTCGACGAGCCGCGTTAGGCAGGGTCCGCAGCAGGCGCAGCCGGGCGGCGTCTGGGACGTGGGGGTGGCTTGCCGATTGCCAGCGGACGATCGTCGGTTTCGCCCTCTTTCCCATCCTCCCGATCCGGCGGCACCGCCGCCGTCGCGTTCTGGCTGAGCTTCTGGAACAACCCGAGGCCGACCAGCGCCAGCACGGCAAGCAGCATCAGCAGGCCGGGATAGACGATGTCTCCCATGGTCTCGCGTGAGGTCTTGGCGATCAGCACCAGCGATTCCAGCGAGAGCGCCACGATCATGATCGACATGAACTTGGTCAGCGAGCCCCGCGCCTCGGCCGGGCGGCGCATCTCGCGATCCGCGACGACCTCCTCCTCGAACAGGAACTTGCCGACATCGGCGACGGCGACCGCGATGATCACGAGCCCGATCGCGTCCAGCATCGTGTCGAGCGCGCCCTCGCCGGTCCAGAAGCCCTGCGAAGTCCGCCAGACCGCGACGCCGATCAGCACGATCGAAGCGCCGAGCAGCGCGCAGGAGATGATGGTGTAGAGAAGCCGGCTGAACAGCGTCATGTTTCCCCCCGATGCGCTTGCAGGCGACAACCATCGGTAGACCGGTGGGTTCCGTTGCGGCGGGGCAGGGCGTTCCGCATGGCGGGGCTTGCATGGCCGCTCCCATGACGCAGCCGATTGCCGGTTCTCGCGATCCATGGTCCAAGCGCTGAGTTCCCCCGGAGCGCTCTTCCATGCCCGAGACGACGACCCTCATCACCTTCTCGCTGATCGCGCTCGGCATGGTGCTGACGCCCGGCCCCAACATGATCTACCTGATCTCGCGCTCGATCGCGCAGGGCAGGGGCGCCGGCCTGATCTCGCTTTGCGGCGTCATCCTCGGCTTCTTCGTCTACATGTTCTGCGCCGCCTTCGGCATCACGGCGCTGCTCTTCGCGGTGCCCTATGCCTATGACGTGCTCAGGCTCGGCGGCGCGGCCTATCTGCTCTGGCTCGCCTGGCAGGCGGTGCGGCCGGGCGGGCGCTCGCCCTTCCACGTCCGCGATTTGCCCCATGACGGGCCGCGCAAGCTCTTCGCCATGGGCTTCCTGACCAGCCTGCTCAACCCCAAGATCGCGATGTTCTACCTCGCGCTGCTGCCGCAATTCATCGATCCGGCCGCCGGTCATGTGCTGAGCCAGTCGGTCGTGCTCGGCTTCGTCCAGATCGCGATCAGCGGCAGCGTCAACGCGTTGATCGCGACGGCGGCCGGCAGCATCGCGCTGTTCCTCAGGACGCGGCCGTTCTGGTCGCTGGTCCAGCGCTGGTTGATGGGCACGGTGCTCGCCGGCTTCGCGCTGCGCATGGCAATGGAATCGCGGCGTTAGCAGCCGGGATGTCCCTCGAAACCGCATCGGAAGCCCGCCGGCCGAGCCTGCCGGACCTGTTCACCGGTTTCCTCAAGATCGGCCTGATGGGCTTCGGCGGCGTGGGGCCGATCGCGCGCCATATCATCGTCACCGAGCGCAACTGGCTCGACGATCGCGGCTATGCCGAATTGATCGGCATCTGCCAGGCGCTGCCCGGCGCCAACACCGTCAATGCGGCGGTGATGCTGGGCGACCGCTTCCGCGGCGGGATCGGCGCACTGACCTGCGTCTTCGCGCTGATGGCGATGCCGCTGCTCTGCCTGGTCGCACTCGCCAATGGCTATGATGCGGTCTCCGGCCATCCCCTCGCGCAGATCGCCCTGACAGGCGCCGCCGCCAGCGCCGCCGGGCTCATCCTCGGCACCGCCCTGCGGCTGCTGACGAAGGCCGGCCTTGCGCGCTGGGCCTGGCTGATGGCTGCTGCCGCCTTCGTCGCGGTCGGCCTGCTGCGCTTGCCGATGCTGCCGACCTTGCTGGTGCTCGTGCCGCTCGGTCTCGTCGCGGCGACACTGGGAGCGCGGCGGGTCTGATGGAGCGCGGCGTCTTCTTCCAGCTGATCGTCACCTTCGGCACGATCTCCTTGATGGCGATCGGTGGCGCCAATGCCGTGGTGCCGGAGATCCACCGGCAAGTCGTCGAGATCCTCGGCTGGATGGATGCGCCGACCTTCGCCCGCCTCTTCGCCATCGCGCAGACCGCGCCTGGCCCCAACATCATGCTCGGCAGCATCATCGGCTGGCATGTCGCCGGCACGGCCGGTCTGCTGGTCGCAACGACGGCCCTCCTGCTGCCCTCCTGCCTGCTGGCACTCGCCTCGAGCCGTGGCCTGCAGCGCTATGGCGGCAGCCGCCTCGTCCGCATCGTCACGCTCGCGCTGGTGCCGATCGCGCTCGGCCTGATGGTGGCGAGTGGCGTGGTCGCGACGTTGGCCGCCGATGCCGGCCTCGTCGGCTACGCGATCACGGCGGTGAGCGCGCTCGTGACCTATCGCTCGAAGATCAATCCGCTCGTTCCGATGGCGGTCGGGACAATCGCCTATGTCGTCGCCTGGTATGCCGGCATCGCCTGAGCGCGAACCGTCCTGGCGTTAGGTCGTGCATTCAGGGGACGGCATGACGCCACCCTGCCGCCATGCTAGCATCTCCCAACGTCACTCCGGGGACGTTGTCAGGGAGATCGGCATGCCCAGCTTGCTCTCGCGGATGGCGTTCCTTGTCCTCATGCTGCCGATGCTCTCGATGCTCGGCACCCAGACGGCGCAAGCCCAGAAGGCCGGGACGGTCGCGCTCTGCAAGGATGACCGCACCGAAAAAGGGCTCGCGGCCTGCAACGCCATCCTGAAGGGACGCCCCGACCGCAAGGCCAAGGCGATGGCCCATGTCGCGCGCGGCCATACCCAGCTCGCGCTTGGCCGTCCGGCCGAGGCCGAGAAGGACTATACGGAGGCGCTGGCCATCGCGCCCAATTTCGCGGCGCTCTACCGGGATCGCGGCCGCGTCCGCTTCACCCTCGGCAATCGCGATGGGGCGATGGCGGATTTCACCGCCGCGATCGAGAAAGACCCTTTCGATCCGGACAACCACGCCAATCGCGGCTATCTCAGGCTGCTGCAATATGATTTCGCCGGGGCGAACGAGGATCTGCGCAAGGGCCTGTTCTGGCAGAAGCAGCATCCCCGCAGCGATTATCTCCTCGGCCTGCTCGCCTATGCCACCGGCCGCTATACCGATGCGGTGGAGTATGTCGACAAGGCGCGGGGAGGCGGCTTCCGCAGCTCGGAGACTTTCATCACACGGGCGCGCAGCCTGTATTATCTCGGTAGCTTCGAGACCGCCGCGAAGGAGGCGACCGAGGGACTTGCTGCCTTTCCGAAGCAGGTCGACCTGATCGAGATTCGCGCGCGGGCGCGTTCGGCGCGCCGCGAATGGCCGGAGGCTCTCGCCGATGCCGAGCTGGTGGCCGAGGCGCAGCCCCGTTTCGGCCGGGCCTATGCGACACGCGGCACGGTCAAATTCGCGATGAAGGATGTTGCTGGGGCCACCGCAGATGCGGACAAGGCGATCGAACTCGATCCCGGCTTGTTCGATGCCCATGAGCTCAAGGCGGACATCCTGCTCGCTTCGGGCGACCAGCCCGGCGCGCGCGCCGTTCTCGCCCGCTCCGCGGCGCGGACCGATGCGAAGATGGCCTATGACATCGCCTCGCGAGAGCGCCATGCGGCCCGCGTCGCGGAATTCGACAAGCCGAAGCCGATCGTCGTCGCCGATCTCGACGAAGCCGAGCTGAAGAAGCGCTGTACGACCCGCGACGATCCCTTGCGCATGCAGAGCTGCGACCGTCTCGTCGAAACGGCGGCCACGCCGCAGGAGAAGGCGGAGAGGCTGATCCAGCGCGCCAACGCCCGGCCCTTCGACAGCCGAATGGGTGATTTCGATCTGGCCGTGGCGGCCGCGCCCGACTATCTCCCCGCCACGCTCGCTCGCGCCTACGCCCATATGGCGGATTATCGCTACAACAAGGACCTGACGCCGTTCGACCGGGCCTGGGCCGATGCCGACAGCGCGGTGCGGCGTTCCGGCGCCGACAAGGGCATCTGGGCGCAGGCCATGCTGGCGCGCGCCTCTGTCTCCCAGGGCAGGGGGAACTACGAGGCGGCAGTTGCCGACCTCACCGAACTCGTCGCAAGCGATCCGAAGGCACGGTTCTATCGCGCGGACCGCGCCAGCGCCTTCCTGATGGCCGGCAAGCCCGCGCAGGCGCTGGAGGACCTGCGCGAGAAGGCGCGCCTGCCGACGGACGTGCCTGAAGGGCTGCAGGGCGAGGATGATCTCGTCGTCGCGCTCATCGAAACCGGCGCGCTCGACGAGGCTGTCACAGTTCTCGACCACTGGCGGACCAACCGCCTGCCCGGCGCCTATGCCGAGCAGGCCCTGCGGGCGCGCGTTGCGCTGGCCCGTGGCGACGCGGCGGCCGCGCGGGAACTGGCCGCGGCGGCGCTCACTGACAACCGCTTCAACGCCGGGGCGCAGGCAGTGCGCGGACTTGCCGCCGCCCGATTGAGCGATGCGCTCGGCGCGGAAACAGACCTGAGCAAGGTCATCGACGATATCGTGCCCATCCCGTTCCGTGCCCGCACCTCCGGGCTGACGCCGGGCCATGTTGCCGATCTCTTCCTCTGGCGCGGCATCGCCCGCGTGCAATTGAACCGGGTCAACGCCGCGCGCGCCGATTTCGCCGAAGTGATCAAGCGGGCACCGGACCGTGCGCGTGCCTACGCCGAACGCGCGGCGCTGAACCTGCGCTCCGACAATCCGGCCGCCCTGACCGATATCGCGATGGCCCTGCGGATCGAGCCGAACGAGCCGCGCTGGCAGGCCCTCGCCGCCCGGATCAATCTCGCGACCGGAGATCCGGCGGCGGCCGAGCGCTTCGCCAGCGCTGCACTGGTCGCGCCTTCGCCGGAAGCCGATCTGCTGCTGTTGCGCGCCAAGGCGAGGCTCGGCCTCGGGCGCTTCACTGAAGCGGCGGAGGATGCGACGGCCCGGCTCGCGGTGGCTCCCGGCGATGCGGATGCCCTGCTGCTGCGGAGCGATGCCCGGCTCGGGCAGGGCGATGCAACCGCGGCGCTCGCCGATGTCGAGACGGCGATCCGCGTGAAGGCGGGCGACCCGCGTCTCCTGCTCGCAAGGGCGGAACTCAAGGCAAAGCTGGGCGACGTGCCCGGAGCGATCGGCGCTTTCGAAGCCGCGGCGGCAAGGTCGGAAGCGTCGCTCCAGGCCAACAAGCGTCTGGGCGATCTCTATGCCGGGATCGCCTCCGACCAGCTCGCGCTCGGCTATTACGCCAAGGCGCTGGAGCAGCCGAACCGCGCTCCATCCGATGAGGCTATCCGCGACGCGGCTCGCACGGCCCGTGACACCTTGATCCGCCGGATGGCCGCGCCGAAATAGGCGATCGGTAGAGGCCATGCGCGGCATGAATGGCATGGCCATCGCCGCCTGCCATTGCCGCTCACGGCAATGGCGATAAGCTCACTCGCATTGTCCCATCCGGAACGAATGCGAGTGAAGCGATGAGCGCCCTGACCCCCGAGGAGAAAAAGGTCACCGAGTGGCTGGCAAGCCGCAAGGAAGGCATGGTCGCGCTGCTGCGCGAGCTGGTCGACACCGACTCGGGCTCCTACGACAAGGCGGGCGTCGACCGCGCCGGTGACGTCGTAGCGCGCTTCCATCGGGCGAATGGGCTCGATGTCGAGATCGTGCCGGACAGCCGCTTCGGCGATGCGGTCCGCGCCCGCCTGCCCAACCCGACGGCCAACGACCAGCGCCCGGTCATGCTGCTCGGCCATCGCGACACCGTCTTCCCGCAGGGCGAGCCGACGCGCCGGCCCTTCACCATCAAGGGTGGCCGCGCCTATGGCCCGGGCGTCGCCGACATGAAGGCGGGCGTGATGATCTCGGCCTTCGTCGCCGCCGCCTTCGCCGAATGCGGCGGCCTGGCCGCGCCGCTGCTGATGCTGACGACCAGCGACGAGGAAATCGGCTCGCCGTCCTCGCGGCCGGTGATCGAGGCGGCGGCGCGCGAGTCGCGCTGCGTCTTCAATGCCGAGCCCAGCCGCCTGCCGGCCGGAACCGATTTCGCGAAAGACCAGAGACAGTCTGTCACCAGCGGCCGCAAGGGCGGCGTCTTCATGCGCGCCGAGTTCACCGGCAAGCCCGCCCATTCCGGCGCGAATTACGAGAAGGGCGCCTCGGCCATCGTCGATCTCGGCCACAAGATCCCGAAGCTCCAGGGCCTCACCGATCTGGAGAAGGGCATCACCGTCAATGTCGGCCTGATCGGCGGCGGCCAGACGGTCAACACCATCGCTCCCAGCGCCTGGTGCGAGATCGACCTGCGCTATGTCACCGCCGCCCAGCGCGGCGAGATGGTCGGCAAGATCAAGGCGATCATCGAGGCGCCCGAGGTGGTCGGCACCAGCGCGGTGCTCTCGATCAAGGGCGAGTTCCTGCCGCTCGAGCGCTCTTCGGATTCTGCCGCGCTCTACGACACCTATCGCGAGGCTGCCGCCGCCTTCGGGATCGGCGTCACCGCGGAATTCACCGGCGGCTGCGCCGATTCCGGCTTCACCGCGGCGCAGGGCACCCCGACCTTGTGCAGCGTCGGCCCGATCGGCGGCATGGCCCATACCCCGGACGAGTTCCTGGAGGTGGAGAGCATCGTCCCGGCAGCGCAGGTGCTGGCGCTCTCCGTGATGCGGGCTGCCGCCAAGGTGGAGTGAACGCCGTCAGCGGCAGAGCAAGTCGATCTTGCGGCTGAGTGAGGCTTCGTCCTCGCTCAGCCGGTCGGTCAGCACGTGCAGCCAGTTGAACCCGACCCAGAGCTCCAGCCGGTCGTCGATCTCGTCCGGCGAAAACTCGCCGCGCCCGGCGGCGCGCACGAACATCCGGCGTGGTGAGGCGACGCGTTCCGGCATGAACTTGAAGCGCAGGGCGGCGAGTGCGTCCGCGCTCGTCTGCGCCTCGGCGATCAGGCCGCGGAAGACGCGCCCCGCCGCATCCTCGCGCCAGAAGCGCCAGAGATCCCTGGTGTAGCGCAGCAGGTCGGCGCGCAGCGAGCCTTCGTCCGGGACGGGAATGGCGGCGTCCTTCTCGACGCCGTAGATCGCGATGAAGAGCTCGGCCTTGTTCGGCCACCAGCGATAGATCGTCGGCTTGCCCGCGCCGGCGCGCCGCGCGACTTCCTCGATCGAGAAGCCGGCATAGCCCTTCTCGGCCAGCAGTTCCCGCGCTGCCGCCTTCACCGCGGCTTCCGTCTCGGGGCTGCGGCGGGCGCCGATTGAGGCGCGCCGCTTCGGTTTTGGCTCCATCCCGTCGAACTCCTCGCACGTACCGCTCGCGCCTTGACATAACGAAACGGCCCGTTTAGTTCAACGAATAGAAACGGAACGTTTCGTTAAGTGGAGAAGCTTGATGGCTCAGTCTTTCCTGTCGCGCCTTGCCTCGCGTCTGCGCTTTCTCGTCGTGGCGACAGTCGGGGCCTATGCAGCGATCAATCTCGTGCTGGCCGTGCTGGCGCCCTTCACCGCGGGGTGGCCCATTTTTGGCGTCACGGCGCTTGCCGTGCCGCCCATGGTGCTGGCGATGGTCTACGGGGTGATCCCGATCGCCTTCCGCTTCGGCGCGCCGCGCTGAGAAGGATCAGCTCTTCAGGAGAGAGAAAAGGGTTTCGCCTGTAGATAGGATCGCCTCAGAACGCCTCTTCCCAATCGCGGCTCAGGCGCATCGCGCAGTTGATCAGGCCGACATGCGAATAGGTCTGCGGGAAATTGCCCCAGAGCTCGCCGGTCTTGAGGTCGGCATCCTCCGAGAGCAGGCCGAAGCTGTTGCGCCGCTTCAGGATGCGCCCGAACAGCTCCTTAGCTTCATCGCTGCGCCCGATCGCGTTCAGCGCATCGACATACCAGAAGGCGCAGATCAGGAAGCCGGTATGCATGTAGCCGAAATCGTCCTGCGTGGCGTAGCGCAGCAGAAGGTCGCCACGCTTGAGATCGCGGCCGATCGCCTCGACGGTGGCGACGAAGCGGGCATCGTCCGGCTTGACGAAGCCGAGCTCGGCCAGGAGCAGCAAGGTCGCGTCGAGCTCTTCACCGCCGAAGGTCGAGACGAAATGGCCTTTCTGCTCGTTCCAGATCTGCTCGGCGATGGTGTTCTTCAGGCGCTTGGCCTCGCTCTTCCAATATTCCTTCCGGTCGGCGCGCCCGAGCGTCCCGGCGATGCGGGCGAGCCGGTCGCAGGCCGCCCAGCACATCACGCTGGAGAAGGCATGCACCGCCTCCTTCTCGCGTAGCTCCCAAGGGCCGGCATCGGGCTTGTCGAAGACGGCGATCGCGATCTCGCCCATGCGTTCGAGCTGCCCGAACAGCGTGTCCTTGCCCGGCTGGATCAGGCGACGGTCGAAGAAGGAATGTGTCGCGGCCAGCACGACGGCTCCGTAGCCATCGTTCTGGATTTGTGTCGCCGCACCGTTGCCGAACCGCACCGGCTTGTGTCCGCGATAACCCGACAGGTTGCTGGCCTCGAACTCGTCCAGCGCGCCGCCACGGGTGATCGGATAGAGCGGCGGCAGATGCTCGGCGCCGCTTTCGGAGAAGGTGTCGACGATATTGGTGATGAAGCCGAGATAGTCCTCCATCGTCCGTGTCGTGCCGAGGCGGTTCAGCGCGTGCACGACGAAATAGGCGTCGCGCAGCCAGCAATAGCGGTAGTCCCAGTTGCGTTGCGTGCCCGGCGCCTCGGGGATCGAGGTCGTCAAGGCCGCGACGATCGCGCCGGTCTCCTCGAAGGAGCAGAGTTTCAGCGTGATCGCGGCCCGGATGACCTCCTTCTGGTATTCGAACGGGACCGAGAGCGAGCGCACCCAGTCGCGCCAGTAGTCGGTGGTCTTGTCGAGGAACTCGCGCGAAGTCGTCTCGATCTCGGCGCGCAGCGCCTCGTCCGAGCCGATGAAGAAGGAATACGCCTGGTCGACGGCGAAGGGCGTGCCTTCCACGACATAGGAGAGGGGTGCGTTGGTCGTCAGCCGGATCGTCTGGTCGGCGCCGACGAAGCGGACATGGTTGGAGCCGCGCGTCATCTCGTCGGGCTCTTCGCCGATGCTGAGGCAGGGCCTGACCAGCACGCGGATGCGCGGCCGGCCCGAGACGCGCCGGACCCGCCGCACCAGCTGCGGCGGCCGGAAGAAGCGCTCGTAGCGCACGAAGCGCGGGGCGAAATCGAGGATCTCGATCGCGTTGCCCTGGTCGTCGGAGAGCACGGAGGAGAGGATCGCCGTGTTGTCGAGATAGCTCTGCTCGCAGCGCGTCATCCCGACGAGCTCGATGGCGAAGACGCCCTTTTCGGGCTCGGCGTCGCCGTCCTCGGCCTGGTTGTTGATCAGCGAGCAGAAGACGGGGTCGCGGTCGAAGCGGGGGAAGCAGCCCCAGACGATGCGGGCGCGTCGGTCGACGAGCGCGGCGATCGAGCAATTGCCGATCACGCCGAGGTCGAGCGAGGCGGAGTGCTGCCCCGCGGCCGAAGTCGTTACGGTCATGATCAGTCCTGCTTGAAGCTTGAGGCAGTCAGGCTGCCGCCTTCGGCGGCTTCGAGAAGGATATGCCGCAGGGCGGTCGGCGAGGCCAGCCGGCAGGTGGCATGGCTCTCGCGGTCGGCGCCGATACGGACCGAGACGCCGCCCATGGCGTTGACCGCCTCGAAGCCGTCCTCGTCGGTGATGTCGTCGCCGATGAAGACCGGCTGGCGGCCGGCATAGGTCGGCGTCGCCATCAGCCAGGCGATGGCACTGCCCTTGCTGGCGCCGGCGGGAACCAGTTCGGCGACGGCCTTGCCTTCCTGCAGGCGCATGCCCGGCCCCAGCTTCACGGCGATGCTGCGCATCAGCGCCAGGGCTTCGGCCTCCAGCGAAGGCGCCAGCCGCCAGTGCAGCGCGATCGAGATGCGCTTGTCCTCGACGATGATGCCGACATGGCTGTTGGCGAAGCGGACGAGATCGCGCAGCGCCCCATGCATGTCCTCATGCGTATCTGCCTGGGAGCGGATCTCGCCGTCGACACGAATCTGGGCCCCGTGCAGCCCGGCGATATCGAAACGGTGCGGTGCCAGGACGCCGTCGAGAAAGCCGATAGGCCGGCCGGAGACGAGCGCCAGCGCGCCGCCGAGCTGGGCACGCAGCGCCATCAGCGCCGGAGCCACCCGCCGGTCGAGATGCACGTCTTCCGGTGAGGGAGCGATTTCCACGAGCGTTCCGTCGAAATCCAAAAAAAGAGCGATCTCGCTGCCCGGGGAAGCGGTTTCATCGGGCCTCGCGGCAGTATCGGGTTCGATCAATGTCGTCATCGTTTCGTATCTGGGCAGAGAAGGCGGCAGAAGAGCGGCCAAGCGACCAAGGACATCCTTTTCTGTCTTGTCGCCTAGCCATAGCCGCGGCGAAAATGAAGGTCGAGGGATTGCCTCGATCTGTCGAAAGCCTACCATGTCGTCGCGATTTCACCGCACGGCTGCCACAGCGCTGCCATGTGACCGCGTCCGCACCACGGAAACATTACGCTTTCGGAAGCGTTCTGTTCCTGCCGCCGATGGCGAAATGCGGGCGGCCCCTGCCGGAGAATGCGAGTTTATGCGTCTTGTCATCGTTTCCAATCGCGTCACGATTCCCGATCGCCACGAAAAGGTGATGGCGGGAGGGCTGGCCGTCGCCCTGCGCGAAGCGCTGGAGCAGCGCGGCGGGCTGTGGTTCGGCTGGAGCGGAGCGGTAAGCGAAGGCGCGCCGGCGCCGGTCCGGCAGGTCGAGCAGGGCAACGTCACCTATGCCGTGACCGATCTCAGCGAGGCCGAGCGCCAGAGCTACTATCTCGGCTTCTCGAACCGGGCGCTCTGGCCGCTGATGCATTACCGGCTTGGCCTCACCGAGTTCCAGCGCAGCGACTATATGGGCTATCTCGGCGTCAATCGGCGCTTTGCCCGCGCGCTCGCCGGGCTGATCAAGCCTGACGACATGATCTGGATCCACGACTACCATCTGATCCCGCTGGCGGCGGAGTTGCGCCGGCGCGGCATCACGAACCGCATCGGCTATTTCCATCACATCCCCTGGCCTGCGGCGGAGGTCATTTCCGCCTTGCCCTTCAGTGCGACGCTGATCCGCACCATGGCAGCCTATGACCTCGTCGGGATGCAGACCGAGGTCGACGCCCGTAACCTGATCGACGGGCTCGTCTCCCTTTGCGGCGCCCGCACCGATGGAAAGCGCGTGCGGTTGGGGCTGCGCGAAACCTCCGTGCAGGCCTTTCCGATCGGGATCGACGTCGAGGGCTTCCGCCGGCTCGCCGCCGCCTCCGCCCGACAGGCGACGACGCCGCTGCGCGCCACCAAGGAATCCCTTGGCGAGCGCAAGCTCGTCATCGGGGTCGACCGGCTCGACTATTCCAAGGGCATCGTCCAGCGGCTGGAGGCTTTCGGCGAGTTCCTGCGCGACCATCCGGAGGAGCGCGGGCGCGTCAGCCTGCTGCAGATCGCCCCGCCCTCGCGCAGCGACGTGCCCGAATATGCCGACCTGGACCGCCAGTCCGACGAAGTTGCCGGCCGCCTCAACGCCCAGCTCGGCGAATTCGACTGGACGCCGATCCGCGTGGTCAAGAAGGCCTATTCCCGCAAGGCGCTGGCCGGCTTCTACCGCCGCGCCCAGGTCGGCCTGGTCACGCCGATGCGCGACGGGATGAATCTCGTCGCCAAGGAATATATCGCGGCGCAGGATCCGGCCGATCCGGGCGTGCTCGTGCTCTCGCGCTTCGCCGGTGCGGCCCAGCAGATGGGCGAGGCGCTGATCGTCAATCCCTTCGATTCCCGTGAGGTTGCAGAAGCGATCCGCACCGCGCTCGCCATGCCCAAGACCGAGCGCATCCGCCGCTTCGAGAAACTCTATGCCATCATCGCGGCCACCGATATCGACTGGTGGACACGGCAATACCTGCTGGCCCTGTCCGGGGCGGCCGAGGCATTGGCCGTGGGTAAAGAGCGCAAGGAACCACGTGCCGGCACGCGGCGGGCAGGTCGGGGCGAGACATCGGCCGCGTCATCGGCTGCCCCGGAAGCCGGTGTCCGCAAGGTGTCGGCAGGATCGCGCCGGAAGCGGAGTGCCGCCGAGACCTCTCACCTCGTTTTGGTGCGGCCCTGAGACTTCGGCCGCGAGCCCAAAAACGACGGAAATCCTGGGGTGATGCTGCGGGCCCTGTTCGCGGCCCTTGCCGAATAAGGTCTTTGGTCGCTAGAAGGCAGCATGACCGGAGTGGGCGACTCAGGTCTGGACAGGCATCGTATCGTCGATGGCTGAGGAGGCGGGCGGAGGGCTGAGATCGATGCGAGGCGCTCTCGGAGGACCGGGCGTTCTGTTGCGCCGTCTCCGCGAGGTTATGGCGGCATCGATCAGCCCGCAGGAGCGGCTGGACCGGCTCGTTGTCCTGATCGCCGGCAATCTCGTCGCCGAAGTCTGCTCCGTCTACGTCCTGCGCGAGGACGGCTCGCTTGAACTCTACGCGACCGAAGGCCTCAACCGCGAGGCGGTCCACCTCACCACCATGCGGGCGGGCGAGGGCCTCGTCGGCCTGATCGCGAGCGAGGCCGAGCCGTTGGCGCTGTCGGACGCGCAGGCTCACCCTTCCTTCTCATACCGTCCGGAGACGGGCGAAGAGGTCTACCGCTCGTTCCTCGGCGTGCCGATCCTGCGTGGCGGCGCCGTGATGGGCGTGCTCGTCATCCAGAATCGGGCCTCGCGACTCTATTCCGAAGACGAGATCGAGACCCTTCAGACCACCGCCATGCTGATGGCGGAGATGATCGCGGCCGGCGGGCTCAAGTCGCTGGCGGCGCCCGGCGCCTCGATCGGCCTCGATCGTCCGATCCACGGCGTCGGCGTGGCGCTGGCCGATGGCGTCGGCCTTGGCCATGTCGTGCTGCACGAGCCGCGCGTCGCGATCACCAATCTCATCGCCGAGAATCCGGCTGCCGAGGTCGGCCGGCTCGAAGCGGCGATCGGGGAGATGCGGGCCTCGATCGACGAGCTGGTCGAGCGCGGCGACGTCGCCCATACCGGCGAGCATCGCGATGTTCTCGAGACCTTCCGCATGTTCGCCCATGACCAGGGCTGGCTGCGCCGCATGCGCGAGGTCGTGCTGACCGGCCTCACCGCCGAGGCGGCGGTCGAGCGCGTCCAGTCCGACACGCGCGCCAAGATGCTGCGCCAGACCGACCCCTATCTGCGCGAGCGGCTGCACGATCTCGACGATCTCGCCGACCGGCTGCTGCGCACGCTGGTCGGGAAGGCCAACGGCGTCGCCCGCGAGAACCTGCCGGAGAACGCCATCCTCGTCGCCCGCTCGATGGGGCCGGCGGCCCTGCTCGACTATGATCGCGCCCATCTGCGCGGGCTCGTGCTGGAGGAGGGCGGGCCGACCAGCCATATCGCCATCGTCGCCCGCGCGCTCGGCATCCCCGCCGTCGGCGAGGTCGTCAATGCGACGGCGCTGGTCGAGGCGGGCGATGCCATCATCGTCGACGGCCAGGCCGGCGAGGTGCAGATCCGCCCGCAGCCCGATGTCGAGAACGCCTACAAGGACAAGGCGCGGCTGCGTGCCCGCAAGCAGAAGCAGTACCAGAAGCTCAAGGAGCTTCCAGCGGTGACCCGCGACGGGGTCGACATCACCCTGCAGATCAATGCCGGCCTCTTCGTCGATCTGCCGAATCTGGAAGCCACCGCGGCCTCCGGCATCGGCCTGTTCCGCACCGAATTGCAGTTCATGGTGGCACAGCACATGCCGACCACCGCCGAGCAGCAGGCGCTTTATGCCACGGTGCTGGACGCCGCTGCGGAACGGCCTGTGACCTTCCGCACGCTCGATATCGGCGGCGACAAGGTGCTGCCCTATATGGAGCGGGTCGAGGAGGAGAATCCGGCGCTCGGCTGGCGCGCGATCCGCATCGGCCTCGACAAGCCGCGGCTGCTGCGGGCGCAGGTGCGCGCGATGCTGCGGGCCGGGGCGGGGCGGGATCTCAAGATCATGCTGCCGATGGTCGCGACCACCGAGGAGTTCCGCCGTGCCCGCATGATCATCCGTCGCGAGCAGGCCATGCTGGAGAAGCAGGGCGTTGCCCCGCCGCGCGATCTCAGGGTCGGCGTCATGGTCGAGGTGCCGTCGCTGTTGTTCGAGCTGGGGGAGATCGCGCGTGAGGCCGATTTCCTGTCGATCGGCACCAACGACCTCATGCAGTTCCTGTTCGCCGCCGATCGTGAGAACAAGCGTGTCGCCGACCGCTTCGATCCGCTCGGCGTCGGCGCCCTCAGGGCTCTCAGGCGTATCGTCGAGGCTGCCGCCGAGACCGGCTGCCCCGTCACTGTCTGCGGCGAGATGGGCGGCAAGCCGCTGGAAACCATGGCCCTGATCGGCCTGGGCTATCGCGGCTTCTCGATGTCGGCCGCCTCGATCGGGCCGGTCAAGGCGATGCTGCGCGCGCTCGACGCCGGCAAGCTGCGCGAGCGCATGGACTGGATGCTGGCCTCTCCGGAAGGCGCCACCAATCTGCGCCCGCAACTCGCCGCCTTCGCGACCGAGTTCAAGGTCCCGGTCTAGCGACGCTGCTTCTGCAGCCGCTGCCGCTTTTTCCTTTCGTTTCACGAGTTCAGTTTATGTCCCTCCAGCTTCCCCAGGATCGTCTCGACGTCATCGTGGCGCGCCATGCCGCCGCGACCGACGAGATCAACCATGCCACCGAGGCGGCGCGCACTGTCGAGCTCGCGAAGGAACTGGCCGAGCTCGATCCCGTGGTCGCTGCGATCGCTTCCTGGCGGCAGGCGCAGGTCTCGCTGGACGAGGCGGAGGCGCTGATCGCCGATCCCGCGACCGATTCCGAGTTCCGCGATCTCGCCTATGAGGAGCGCGACATCGCCCGCTCCGAGATCGCGGCGCGCGCCCGCGAGATCCTCGTCGCCCTGCTGCCGAAGGATGCCGCCGACGAGCGCGGCGTCATTCTCGAAATCAGGGCGGGCACCGGCGGCGACGAGGCCGCGCTCTTCGCCGGAGACCTCCTGCGCATGTACCAGCGCCACGCCGCCCAGAAGGGCTGGAGCCTCGATATCCTCTCCGAGAGCGAGGGCACGGCCGGCGGTTACAAGGAGGTCATCGCCGAGATCAACGGCCGCGGCGTCTATGCCCGTCTCAAGTTCGAATCCGGCGTCCACCGAGTCCAGCGCGTGCCGGATACCGAGGCGAGCGGGCGCATCCACACCTCGGCTGCGACGGTGGCGACGCTGCCGCTCGCCACCGATGTCGATGTCACCCTCAACGAGGCGGACATCCGCACCGACACGCTGCGCTCCGGCGGCGCCGGCGGCCAGCATGTCAATAAGACTGAATCGGCGGTGCGCCTGACCCATATCCCGACCAACACCGTCGTGCTGGTGCAGGACGAGCGCTCCCAGCACAAGAACAAGGCGCGGGCCTATGAATTGCTGCGCGCAAAACTCTTCGACATGGAGCGCCTGCGCATCGATGCCGAGCGCTCGGCGGACCGGCGTTCGCAGGTCGGTTCGGGCGATCGCTCGGAGCGCATCCGCACCTACAATTTCCCGCAGGGGCGCGTCACCGACCACCGCATCAACTTGACGCTCTACAGGCTCGACGAGATGATGCAGGGGCTTGTGCTCGACGAGATCATCGATGCGCTCACGGCCGAGCATCAGGCGAAGCTGCTGGCGGCCGAGGGCATCGCGTGAGGGATGGATGATGAAACCAAATCATCCGTCCCGCGTTGAGGGTGTATCGACACCAGCAAACGGGGGACGCTCTCATGATCAAGACGTTTTCGACGATGGCAATGGCCGGACTGATGGCGCTGGCGATGAGCGGCGTCTCGCAGGCTCAGGAACGAACCTTCCGCAAGATGACCGCGGGGCAGCCGGCTGCGCTGAATGGCGCGATGACCCAGGCGCAGGCGCGCAAGGCCTGCCGGACAGAGCTGAGCGGGACCCGCGAAAGCAAGGCCTCGCTCAACACCAAGATGAAGACCTGCATGAACCTGAAGATGAACGGCAACTAGTTCAAGCGCAGGGACGGGCAAGGCTCGTGATGGGCTTTGCCGGAAACGCACAAGGGGAGGGCGCCGCGCCGACCGTCAGGGAGGCGCGGCGTCGTCTTGCGCAGAGCCTCCTGCGGGCGGGCTCGCCGAGCGCGGGGCTCGATGCGCGTCTACTGGTTGAAGGCAGCCTGGGCGCTGCCAACGCCGATCCGGATATGGTCCTGCCGGCGGAAGCACTCGCCTGGCTTGACGAATTCTCGGCGCGTCGCCTCGCGGGAGAGCCGGTCTGGCGCATTCTCGGTGAGCGCGAATTCTGGGGGCTGCCTTTCCGTCTGTCGCCGGCGACATTGGAGCCACGCCCCGACAGCGAGACGATCGTCGAGGCGGCACTCGCACAGCTTGCCGGCCGCGGCGGCGAGAGCCTGGCGCTGCTCGATCTCGGAACCGGCACCGGTTGCCTGCTGATCGCCCTGCTCAGCGAGTTGCGGCAGGCGCACGGCCTTGGCATCGATCTGTCCGAGGAGGCCTGCCGGACCGCGGCTGGCAATGCCGCGCTCAACGGCGTCGAAGGCCGCGCTGCGTTCCAGCAAGGCAGCTGGACCGGAGGTCTCGCCGGCCGCTTCGATCTCATCGTCTCGAACCCGCCCTATATCCCCTCGGCCGAGATTGCGACGCTCTCCGTCGAGGTGCGCGAGCACGATCCGCTGCTGGCTCTGGACGGCGGCGCCGACGGGCTTGCACCCTATCGCCTCTTCGCTTCGTCCCTGCCGCCCTTGCTCGCGCCCGGCGGGATTATCGTTTTCGAGATCGGAGCCGGGCAGGGGCCGGATGTCGTTGCGCTGATGCGGGCCGGCGGGCTTGAATTCAGTGGCAGCCGGAACGATCTGGGAGGGCATGAGCGGGCGTTGATCTTCACGCTCGCTTGATAATGCACAGGCTTTTGGTCGATTTCGCTTGGAGAAGCAGCCAAAACGAGCTAAGCAGCATCCAGCCGAAGCTGGTGGCGTCAGAGCCGGGCCTCTGGGCAGTTCCCGATCGTACAGGATTTGCTCGAGTACGGCATCGTTTGAGGGCGTGTTCCCGCAGCGATGCAACTGACAAGCCGGATGGAGCCCCGAAGGCGCGTGGCGCCGATCGGCTCATGGGGTTGAAACCCCCTTTTTGGAAAAGAGCGCGTGAAGACCAGGAACGGCGGATCGCCCCTTCAGGTCACCTTCGTCCGACACAGCGTCGCAACCCGCTGTGCATCGCAACGCGCATGACGGCACCACGGTTGCTTTGAACACAGAAGCGCGAGACAGACGCGAATGAGACCAGGTCAGAACCGGCGTATGCGCGGCCGCAACAATAGCGGTGGCGGCAACAATAACGGCAATCGCAAATCTCCCAATCCGTTGCAGCGTAGCTACGAATCCAACGGACCGGACGTAAAGGTTCGCGGCACGGCGCAGAATGTCGCCGAGAAATATCTCCAGCTTGCGCGCGATGCCCAGTCTTCGGGTGATACCGTTGCTGCCGAGAGCTATTTCCAGTTCGCCGAGCATTACTACCGCATTCTGCTCGCGGCGCAGGAGCAGATGGCTCAGCAGTTCGGCCATTCCTTCCCGCCGAATCGCGCCTTCGTCGAAGACGCGGACGAGGGCGAGGAAGAGGGCGAGGATGAGAACCAGTCCTTCCAGCCCGGTACCGGCCCGCAGCCGGAGATGCGCTCGAACGGCTATGCCAATGGCTATAATGGCCATGGCGGCGGCCAGCGCGCTGAGGGCGAGAACGGTGGCGAGGGCCAGCCGCAGGGCGGCCAGCGCTTCGACCGCCCGCCCCGTCGCGAGCGTTTCAACAACGACCGCAACAACAGCAATAACAACGAGCGCCGTTTCGATCGCCCGGATCGCGGCGAGCGCCGTTTCGACCGTAACGCCGAAGGCCAGGGGGCTCCCGGCGGTTACGCCCCGCGTCCCGATGCGCCGCGTTCTGACATCCCGGTCAGCGAGGGCGGTGCCGTCGAGGCTGCTTCCGAGCAGGCTCAGGGCGAACAGCGCCGTTTCGAGCGTCCCGAGCGGGCCGAGCGCCCTCAGCGTGAGCGTCGCCCGCGCCGCGAGCGCGAGGTCGAGAGCGAAGCCGGCGATGACGTTGCCGCGGCGCTGCCGTCCTTCCTGACCAACCCCGTGCGCGTCCCCGCGCCGGAACCGGTCGAGACCCCCGCCGCCGAACCGGTGGCCGCCCCGGCGGAACCGGCTGCGGATGTCGCTGAGGCTGCGCCCAAGCGCCCCCGCCGCCGCCGTTCGCCGCGCGAGGTCATGGACGCGCTGGGTTCGGAGACGGATGGCTCGACCGAGTAAGCTGCTCCGGCATCATCGATCGAATATGGAAAAGGGCCCGTTCGGGCCCTTTTTCTTGTCTGGGATTTGCCGATCTCCCGAGAATGACGGCAGGCGGTATCAGGCGATGCCGAGCCGCGCCGGTGCGTCCGCGACCGTGAGCCCGTCGCCTTCGCCGAGCGCGCCATCGGCGAGGACACGGCAGTAGATGCCGCAATCGACATGGCCGTAGTTCTTCATCAGCGCCTTCGGGATCTGCATGTCGCGCGCGCCGGTCTCGGGATCGACATTGGTCGCCGCACAGCGCTCGATCCGCTTGATGACCTGCAAGCGCAGGCCGCCGGGCCCTGTGAGCTCGCGGTCGACGAGGTCGTTCTCGGCCCAGGCCGCGAGACCGCTGACCATCAAGTTGCCGCGGAAGCGCAGCGGATCGACCGGCTGCCCGAGGCGCCCCTCCAGGTCCGCGACGCTGGCGAGGTTGATGATCGAGACGAAGCCGGAACGCGAATCGGTGAAGCGATAGCTCGCGGGCGCCGTCAGCAGCTTCGGGTCGCCGCGCAGTTCCTCGGGCATGAAGCCTGTGAAGAAGCGCGTGATCGCGGCGCGGCCATCGTCGTTGGCGGTCGCCGCGCGCAGCACCTCTTGCCCGCCCTCGTGGATGACGAGATCGCCGCTGGCATCGTCGTAGCGGGTCTTGAGCCGGGCGAGCGACTCGTTGCGCATCAGCATCAGGTACTTGATCTTGGGCTGGTGCACGGGCTCGGCCGCATCGAAGCCCGATGGGCCGTTCTCGATGGCGAACAGCCGGTCGCCGGGGAAATACCCGCCGGCCGAGAGCGCGGCGCGCGCGAGCCGTTCCGGCGAGAGGCCCTTCACGGGATAGCGGTAGAGCGTTTCGATGCGCATGGTCGGGTCCGGCGGTTGGAATGTAGTCAGATACCACAGCCCTCATCCTGAGGAGCAAGCCACAGGCTTGCGTCTCGAAGGATGCTCCAGATGTCTTCGGAGCTTCCTGGAGCATCCTTCGAGACGCCGCTTTCAGCGGCTCCTCAGGATGAGGGCTGTGGGAGTAGGATATTCAGGCTGGTCGGGACCATATCTGCCTTCCAGCTTTCTGACAGATCAAATTCTGTATCCGTTTCGATCAGTCCTCGGCATCGGCCCGAAAAGTGGGAACCGGTTTTTGGGAAAGCCGATACCGCATCATTCGTCTTCGCCATCGCTCACCGAGCGCTGGCAGCCCCAGCCGGCAAGCACCGCGTCGGTCTCGTCGGCGACGAAGAAGCGGGCGGCGTCGCGATCGTAGCCCTCGCCCAGCAGGCGTTCGTAATCGGTATGAACATGGCGGATATGGCTGCCGAGCGCGAGCCAGAGCGCCGTCGAGGGCGGCAGATCCTTCATGTGGCGCCGCTCGGCCAGCGTCACCACGGCCTCGGCATCGGAGAGCGGAATGCCGGGCGCCAGCGCCCTCAAGGCTTTCCGAATCGCCTGTTGTCGCTTGGTCCCGGCCATGCCCGATCTGTGCCTGCCGCTTGCGCCAGGTCAATTCTGGGTAGAGCCTCTTCCGTTGCGCCAATGTCACACTATCTTGGAGGGCGAGGGGCGGCCCATCGCGGCGCTCCATCCTGACGAAAGGCAGCAGGTTCACGTCGCTACGGGGCGCGGCCTGCGGGCGGAGATAGCTGAATGAACATCGAGAAATATACCGATCGGGCGAAGGGTTTCCTCCAGGCGGCGCAGACGATCGCCTTGCGCGAGGGCAACCAGCAGTTCACGCCCGAACATCTTCTGAAGGCGTTGCTCGACGACAACGAAGGCATGGCGGCCGGTCTGATCGACCGGGCCGGTGGCCAGTCGCGCGTCGCCTTGCAGTCTGTCGACCAGGCGCTGGCCAAGCTCCCGAAGGTTTCGGGCGGCTCGGGCGGGCTCAACCTGACGCCGGGCTTGGCGCGTGTCTTCGACACCGCCGAGAAGGCGGCCGAGAAGGCCGGCGACTCGTTCGTCACGGTCGAGCGGCTCTTGCTCGCGCTCGCGATCGAGAAGGATACCGACGCGGGCAAGGCGCTCTCCAAGGCCGGCGTCACGCCGCAGGCGCTAAACGCTGCGATCGAGGCGATCCGCAAGGGCCGCACCGCCGATTCCGCGTCGGCCGAGCAGGCCTATGACGCGCTGAAGAAATATGCCCGCGACCTCACCGCCGCGGCGCGCGAGGGCAAGCTCGACCCGGTCATCGGCCGCGACGAGGAGATCCGCCGCACCATCCAGGTGCTGTCGCGCCGGACCAAGAACAATCCTGTCCTGATCGGCGAGCCCGGCGTCGGCAAGACCGCCATCGCCGAGGGCCTCGCGCTGCGCATCGTCAACGGTGACGTGCCCGAGAGCCTGAAGGACAAGGAGCTGCTCGCGCTCGACATGGGTTCGCTCATCGCCGGCGCGAAATATCGCGGTGAGTTCGAGGAGAGGCTGAAGGCCGTGCTGACCGAGGTCTCGTCCTCGGATGGCGGCGTCATCCTGTTCATCGACGAGATGCACACCCTGGTCGGCGCCGGCAAGACCGACGGCGCGATGGATGCGTCCAACCTGCTGAAGCCGGCTCTGGCGCGCGGTGAACTGCACTGCGTCGGCGCGACCACGCTCGACGAGTACCGCAAATATGTCGAGAAGGATGCGGCGCTTGCGCGGCGCTTCCAGCCCGTCTTCGTCGACGAGCCGACGGTCGAGGACACCATCTCGATCCTGCGCGGCCTGAAGGAGAAATACGAGCAGCATCACCGCGTCCGCATCACGGATTCGGCGCTGGTCTCTGCTGCAACCTTGTCGAACCGCTACATCACCGACCGCTTCCTCCCGGACAAGGCGATCGACCTCGTCGACGAGGCCGGGGCTCGCCTGCGCATGCAGGTCGATTCCAAGCCCGAGGAGCTGGATTCGATCGACCGCGAGATCGTCCGTCTCAAGATCGAGCAGGAGGCGCTTAAGAAGGAGAGCGACGCCGGCTCGAAGGAGCGGCTGAAGCGGCTCGAATCCGAACTGGCCGATCTGGAGACGCGCTCCGACACCATCACCACCAAGTGGAAGGCGGAGAAGGACAAGCTCGGCCACGCCGCGGAGATCAAGACCAGGCTCGACAATGCTCGCAACGAGCTCGCCCAGGCGCAGCGCAAGGGCGAGTATCAGCGGGCCGGCGAGCTTGCCTATGGCGAAATCCCGCAGCTCGAGAAGACCTTGGCCGAGGTCGAGGAAAAGGGCGACGATGCCGGTATGGTCGAGGAGGCCGTGACGCCGGACCATGTCGCGCAGGTCGTCAGCCGCTGGACCGGCGTTCCGGTCGACCGGATGCTCGAAGGCGAGAAGGAGAAGCTGCTCCGCATGGAGGAGGTTCTGGGCTCCCGCGTCGTCGGGCAGCGCGAGGCGGTGGAAGCGGTCTCGACCGCGGTCCGCCGTGCACGCGCCGGCCTGCAGGACCCGAACCGCCCGATCGGCTCCTTCATGTTCCTCGGCCCCACCGGTGTCGGCAAGACCGAATTGACCAAGGCTTTGGCCTCGTTCCTGTTCGACGACGACACCGCGCTCGTGCGCATCGACATGTCCGAGTACATGGAGAAGCACTCGGTCGCCCGGCTGATCGGCGCGCCTCCCGGCTATGTCGGCTATGAGGAGGGCGGGGCGCTGACGGAAGCCGTGCGGCGCCGGCCCTATCAGGTCGTGCTCTTCGACGAGGTCGAGAAGGCGCATCCGGACGTGTTCAACGTCCTGCTGCAGGTGCTCGACGACGGCCGCCTGACCGATGGCCAGGGCCGCACAGTCGATTTCCGCAACGTGCTGATCATCATGACCTCGAATCTCGGTTCTGAGTTCCTGGTGAACCAGCCCGAGGGGCAGGACAGCGACGCGGTTCGCGACGAGGTCATGGGCGTGGTCCGCCACGCCTTCCGGCCCGAGTTCCTGAACCGGATCGACGACATCATCCTGTTCCACCGCCTGCGGCGGCAGGACATGGGCGCGATCGTCGATATCCAGATGGCCCGGCTCGCGAAGCTGCTCACCGACCGCAAGATCACGCTCGAGCTCTCGAAGGAGGCGCGCGAGTGGCTGGCGGAGAAGGGCTACGACCCCGCCTATGGCGCGCGCCCGCTGAAGCGCGTGATCCAGAAATCGGTGCAGGACCCGCTGGCTGAAGCCATTCTCGCCGGAGAGATCGTCGATGGCGAGGATGTGCCGATCACCGTCGGGCCTGGCTCGCTGATGCTGGGCGATGTCGCAGCCGTGAAGGAGAAACGGCCGGCCGGCGTCGCGCTGAACTGAGCCGGCTGGCCTTCCCTTCTCCTCTTGCGGGAGAAGGTGGCCCGGCGAAGCCGAGACGGATGAGGGGTCTCCCGGCCTTTGAGAATAATCGCCGGTGAAATAGTGCCAACGATACGGCGTGGCGCGACCCCTCACCCCAACCCTCTCCCGCAAGGGAGAGGGGGCAGGTCGGCGCTAGCCGCGCTTCAGCAAAAACACGGCCTGTGCACCGAACAGGTTCCAGAACCACCAGGGCGCGTTGACGCCGACCTTGCCGCCGGCCGCGTCGAGCGCGACAGCGCGCTCCTTCTTGGCGCCGATCTGGTCGCAGAGCGTGACGAAGTCGCGGATCGTGCAGAAATGGATATTGGGCGTGTCCCACCAGGCATAGGGCAGGGAATCCGTCACCGGCATCCGCCCCTGGAAGAACACCTGCGAGCGCATCCGCCAATGCCCGAAATTCGGGAAGGAGACGATGGCGTGCCGGCCGATGCGCAACATCTGCTCCAGCACGAGGCGGGGATTGCGCGTCGCCTGGATCGTCTGGGAGAGGATGACGTAGTCGAAGCTATCGTCGGGGTAGTCGCCGAGATCGGTGTCGGCATCCCCCTGGATCACCGAAAGCCCGCGCGCGACGCAGCCGGCCACGCCCTCGCGCGACAGTTCGATACCGCGCGCATCGACCTGCCGGCTCTCGGCCAGCAGCGCGAGCAGCGCGCCATCGCCGCAGCCGACATCGAGCACGCGCGTGCCGGGCTGAACCATCTCGGCGACGAGCTTGAGGTCGATGCGGTTGGTCTGGTTGTCGCTGAAGGCCATGGTCTAAAGTCCGCGTGCCCGCGCCGCCGCGCCGATGAAGCCGCGCGTCGTGGCGAAGAGATTGGGCTCTTCCAGCAGGAAGGCGTCGTGGCCCTTGTCGCTCTCCAGCTCGACGAAGGAGACCGAGGCCCCGGCGGCATTCAGCGCATGCACGATCGCGCGCGAATCCGCCGTCGGGAACAGCCAGTCCGAGGTGAAGGACGCGACGCAGAAGCGCGTCTTCGTCCCCGCGAAGGCGCGTGCCAGCACGCCGTCATGGTCGGCGGCGAGGTCGAAATAATCCATCGCCCGCGTCACGTAGAGATAGGAATTGGCGTCGAAGCGTTCGACGAAGCTCAGGCCCTGATGGCGCAGATAGCTCTCGACCTGGAAGTCTGCGTCGAAGGAGAAGGTCGGCGCCTCCCGGTCCTGCAATTTGCGGCCGAACTTGCGGTGCAGCGCCTGCTCCGAGAGATAGGTGATATGCGCGCCCATCCGCGCCACCGACAGTCCCTTGGCGGGCCGAGTGCCCTCTTCGAGATAGCGCCCGCGCCGCCATTCCGGATCGGCCATCACCGCCTGTCGGCCGACCTCGTGAAAGGCGATGTTCTGGGCGGAATGCTTGGCGCCGGTGGCGAGCGGCAGGGCCGAGAATACGCGGTTGGGGTAGCTCGCCGCCCATTGCAGCACCTGCATGCCGCCCATCGAGCCGCCGGCGACGCAGAACAATGTCTCGATGCCGAGCGAGTCGATCAGCGCGGCCTGCGCCCGCACCATGTCGCGGATGGTGACGACCGGAAAGGACAGCCCCCACGGCTTGCCCGTTGCCGGGTCGGTCGAGGCCGGCCCGGTCGTGCCGGTGCAGCCGCCGATGACATTGGCGCAGATCACGAAGAAGCGGTCGGTATCGACAGGCTTGCCCGGCCCGATCATCGCCGTCCACCAGCCGCCCTTGCCGGTGATCGGATTGCGGCTCGCGACATACTGGTCGCCGGTCAGCGCGTGGCAGACGAGGATCGCGTTGGACCGAGACGCGTTCAACTCACCATAAGTCTGGTAGGCGATCTGCCAGTGGTCGAGCACGACGCCGCAATCCATCAGCAAGGGCGTGTCAGGGCCGAAGCGCGCGACCGAACTGGAGGGCTCGTTCGCCTCCTTCTGCGGATCGGCAAGGCCGGGGGAAAGATCGCTCATGTCGTCCGCTTCGGCAGTGGGATTTGTCTTGCCGGTCCAGGCGTTCGGAAAATCGAACTCTAGAGCACGCGCCAAAAGGATTGCAACGCAATCCTTTTGGATCACGCGTTCTCTTGTTCAAAGTAGCGAGGCGGATTCACTGATCGGGTTGGTCAACCCGATCAGATCCGGCTCGCGCGATGCCGCGCCAGAGCGCTTCTGTCAACGCGGGACTGCGCAGCCGGCTTTGCCAAGGCGCGGCGGGAGCGCTAAGGAGCGTGGCCTTGCCGGAAAGCGCGTTGCCATGACCGAAGCCGCTCCCACGTCCCTCGCCGATCTCCGCGGTGAAATCGATCGCATCGACAGCGCGATGCATGCGCTGCTGATGGAGCGCTCGCAGGTCATCGAGACGCTGATCTCGATCAAGAAGACGCAGGCCTCCGGTTCCGCCTTCCGTCCCGGCCGCGAGGCCGACATCATGAAGCGGCTCGCGCTCAGCCATAAAGGCCTGCTGCCGCTCGACACGGTCGAGAGCGTCTGGCGCATCATCATCGCGACCTTCACCTATGTGCAGGCGAATTATTCGGTTCATGCCGACACCTCTGGCGGCGACCCGGCGATGCGCGATTCCGCTCGCTTCCATTTCGGCTTCACCGTGCCTTTCGTGACGCATGAGGATGCCCGTGCCGTCATCCGCGCTGTCGCTGAATCGGCCGGCGATCTCGGCATCTTCCGCATGGACCAGGGCGCCAGCGCCGGGATCTGGTGGCGTGACCTGATCGGGGCCGATGCGCCCAAGATCATCGCCCGGTTGCCTTTCGTCGAGCGGCCCGATCATCCCGCGGGAACGCCGGTCTACTGCATCGCCAAGCCGCTAGCGGATGCGGCCGTGCGTGAGATCGTCCTCTATGCCGCCCGCGTCGAGCGCTGGTCCGAGAACCTGCGTCAGGGCCTCGCCGAGCATCTGGCCGAGGTCTCGGCTTCCGCCGCCGATGGCTCGCATCTGTCGCTGCTGGTCGCGGCCTCCGGCGAGGTCGATCAGGCCGCGATCCGCCAGGCCCTCGTGCCGGCGGGTTTGAGCGACTTCGCCGAGGTCGGCAGCCACGCCGCCCGGTTCTCCGTCAAATCCGCCCGCTGAGCGGGCTCGCATCGTTTCCTGCTGCAAGGTCAATCGTCATGGCGACCCGTCCCGTCCCGCGTCCCGGCGTTCTCGATATCGAGGCCTATGTCCCCGGCAAATCCGCCGCGCCTGCCGGCGTGAAGCTGCACAAGCTCTCCTCCAATGAAACCCCGCTCGGCCCAAGCCCGAAGGCGATCGCCGCCTTCGAGGGTCTTGCCGCCAAGCTGGAGCTTTATCCCGACGGCACGTCGACCAAGCTCAAGCAGGCGATCGCCGGCCGCTACGGCCTCGACCCCCAGCGGATCATCTGCGGCAACGGCTCGGATGAATTGCTGGAGCTCGTCACCAAGGCCTATCTCGGCGCCGGCGACGAGGGCATCTACAGCCAGTACGGTTTCCTGGTTTACCGCATCGCGATCCTCGCTGCGGGCGGCAAGCCGGTGATCGTGCCCGAGAAGGACTACACCGCCGATGTCGACGGCATCCTCGCCGCGGTGACGCCGAAGACGAAGATCGTCTTCCTCGCCAATCCCAACAATCCGACCGGCACCTATCTGCCCTTCGACGAGGTCAAGCGCCTGCAGGCCGGGTTGCCGCCGCATGTCCTGCTCGTGCTCGACGCGGCCTATGCCGAATATGTCCGCCGCAACGACTACGCTTCCGGCATCGAGCTCGTTGCCGAGAGCGAGAATGTCGTGATGACCCGCACCTTCTCGAAGATCTACGGTCTCGCCAATCTGCGCATCGGCTGGATGTATGCGCCGGCCCATATCATTGACGCACTCGAGCGCATCCGCGGCCCGTTCAACGTCAATGGCGCTGCGATCGAGGCCGGTGCCGCCGCCGTCGCTGACGAGGCGCATGTCGCTGCCGCCCTCGAACACAACGAAAAGTGGCTCGCCTGGACCACGGCCGAGCTGGAGAAGCTCGGCCTGACCGTCACCCCGTCGGTCGGCAATTTCGTGCTGATCCATTTCACCAGGACGCCCGGCAAGACCGCCAGGGACGCCGATACCTTCCTGACCCAACGCGGCCTGATCCTGCGCGCCGTCGGCGGCTACGACCTGCCGGACGCGCTGCGCATGACCATCGGAAGCGAGGAGGCGAACCGCCTCGTCGTCGCCGCGCTCGCCGACTTCCTCAAGGCGTGACCGAGATGGCGGAAAGCTTCGCGCCGCGCCGTTCTGAGCCGGTCTTCGCCCGCCTCGCCATCATCGGCATCGGGCTGATCGGCTCCTCGATCGCGCGCGCGGCGAAGGAGCTGAACCTCGCAGGCACGATCGTATTGGCGGATCGCGACGAAGCCGTCCGCCAGCGGGCGCGCGAGCTCGGGCTCGGCCATGCCGTTACGGAGACGGCGGCGGAGGCGGCCCGCGATGCCGATCACATCATCCTCTGCGTGCCGGTCGGCGCCTGCGGCCCGGTCGCAGCCGAGATCGCCTCCGCGCTGAAGCCCGGCGCGATCGTCTCCGATGTCGGTTCGGTCAAGGGCTCGGTTGTCGACGCCGTCTCGCCGTATCTGCCCGAGGGCGTCGCCTTCGTGCCGGCCCATCCGGTGGCGGGCACCGAGAATTCCGGCCCTGATGCCGGATTCCCGAGCTTGTTCCTCAATCGCTGGTGCATCCTGACGCCGCCGGAAGGCACGGACGTTGCGGCCATCGCCAAAACCCGCCAGTTCTGGGAAGGCATGGGCGCGCTCGTCGAGGTGATGAGCGCGCAGCATCATGATCTCGTGCTGGCCGTCACCAGCCACCTGCCGCATCTCATCGCCTACAACATCGTCGGCACGGCCGAGGATCTGGAGGCGGTGACGCAATCCGAGGTGATCAAGTTTTCGGCCGGCGGCTTCCGCGACTTTACCCGCATCGCGGCCTCCGACCCGACGATGTGGCGCGACGTCTTCCTGCACAACAAGGAAGCGGTGCTGGAAATGCTCGGCCGCTTCAACGAGGATCTGGCCCTGCTCACCCGCGCCATCCGCTATGGCGATGGCGAGACGCTGCACAAGCATTTCACCCGTACCCGCACGATCCGCCGCGGCATCGTCGCGCTTGGCCAGGAGAAGCCGGAGACGGAGAAGCTGCGCAAGGATTGACGGCTGCTGTGTGCCGTCAAGTCGAGGCACTGTGCATGACGGTGAGATTGGCTTGCCAAGCTAACCGCCTGCTGGTACAGCGCCACCCGTTGCCGCAATAGCTCAGCTGGTAGAGCACCTCATTCGTAATGAGGGGGTCGGGGGTTCGAATCCCTCTTGCGGCACCACTCTCCCCGACATCGCAGCGCGTCATCGCCATCGCTTCTGGTGGGTGCCCGTCCTTGGGGGCAGCGGAAGCAACGCGGCGCGTTCCGCTGCAGCCAAACTTACTTCAACTGGCTGTCCTTGCTGCCGCGCCGGTTGTAGCCGGATTGTGCCGCCGAGCGATCGTGGCCGGACTGGCAGGCGACGCAGAGCCGGGCGCCGGGCATGGCGAGGCGCCGCGCTTCGGGGATCTCCTCGCCGCATTCCTGGCAGTAGATCTCGCCGGGGCCGCTTGGCAGCCGCGAGCGCGCCAACCGAACGGCATCCGTGATCGAGCCGTCGATCTGGTCCTGAACCGCTCCGTCTGGAGCCCATCCGCTTGCCATCACGCAACCTCCAATAGTCACAAGATGGCCGTGGACGGCGGGAATTCCAAGAGTTCGGGGAGGTCGCGATCAGGCGAAGCGCTTCGCCCCGGCCACGCAGAGCACGACGACGGCAGTCGCGGCGATCATCGTCCAGGCGATCGGCTCGCCGAGCAGCCAGCCCGCCAGCATGAGTCCGAAGAACGGTTGCAGCAGCTGGAGCTGGCCGACGCTGGCGATGCCGCCCAGTGCAAGGCCCCGGTACCAGAAGACGAAGCCGACCAGCATGCTGAAGATCGAAACGTAAGCAAGGCCGATCCAGGCCGGCGTCCCGATGCCCTGCCAGGTCGAGGGCCAGAACAGCAGGGCGAGAACGGCCATCGCCGGCAGCGACAGCAGGAGCGCCCAGGAGATCACCTGCCAGCCGCCGAGCCGGCGCGAGAGCGTCGCGCCTTCGGCATAGCCAAGCCCGCAGAGCAGGACGGCAGCGACCATCAGCAGATCGCCCGTCAGCGAGCCGCTATCGCTGTTGGCGAGCGCGAAGCCTGCAACGGTCGCGCTGCCGATGCCCGAGAACAGCCAGAACACCGGCTTCGGCCGCTCGCCGCCGCGCAGCACGCCGAACAGCGCGGTCGCGAGCGGCAAGAGGCCGATGAAGACGATCGAGCGCGCCGAGGGGATATGCTGCAGGGCGAGCGCCGTCAGCAGCGGAAAGCCGAGGACGACGCCGAGCGCGACGATCGCGAGCGGGCGGATATCCGCCCGGCTCGGCCATTGCTGGCGTAAAAGCATCAGGCAGATCGCGCCCAGCAGCGCCGCGATCGCGGCGCGGGCACCGGTCAGGAACAGAGGCGAGAAGCCGGCCACCGCGACGCGCGTCGCCGGCAAGGAGCCGCTGAAGATCAGCACGCCGATGAGCCCGCTGCCCCAGCCCTTGCCGCCCCAATCCCTGAACATCTGATCCACTCTGCTGATGTGCCGGAAGCCGTGCTCTATGCGTCTGTCCTCCAGATCGCCAGCGACAGACCGATACATTCATGGCAAACTGTATGGCTATGGATGGCCATACAATCAGCAAAGGCGAAGACGGGGCCACCCGCACGGCTGTCGTGATGGCGGCGATCCGCAGCCGGCTGGCGGCGCGGACGCTAACGCCCGGCGATCGCTTGCCTTCGATCCGCGGCTTTGCTGCGACGATGAAGGTGTCACCCTCCACCGTCGTCGAGGCCTATGACCGCCTCGCGGCCGAGGGGCTGATCCGCGCAAGGCGGGGTTCCGGCTTCTATGTGACAGGCGGCGGCCTGCCGCCCCTGGCGCTGACGCAGGCGGCCTCGCCGCAAGAGCTCGTGGTCGATCCCTTCTGGGTCTCGCGCCAGTCGCTCGATGCCGAGCCGGGTGCGTTGAAACCTGGCTGCGGCTGGCTGCCGGCCGACTGGATGCCGGACGAGGCCTTGCGCCGGGGCTTCCGGGCTCTGGCGCGGGCCGACGGCGCGATCCTGACCGATTACGGCGGCACGCGCGGCGCTTCCGTGCTGCGCCGGCTCTTGCTGGGACGCTTTGCCGAGGCGGGGCTCACGGTTTCGCCGGAGCAGCTCATGCTGACCGGCTCGGGCACGCAGGCGCTCGACCTGATCTGTCGCTTCCTGTTGCGGCCGGGCGATGCCGTCCTTGTCGACGACCCCTGCTATTTCAACTTTCAGGCGCTGCTGCGGGCGCATCAGGTGCGGATCCTGAGCGTGCCCTATACTTCGACCGGGCCGGATATCGCGGCGTTCGAGGCGGTGGTCGCAGCGGAGCGCCCGCGCCTCTACCTGACCAATTCCGGTTTGCACAATCCCACCGGCGCCAGTCTGTCGCCGCAGGCCGCCTATCGCGTGCTGAGCGCTGCCGCAGCCAACGACATGATCATCGTCGAGGACGACATCTTCGCCGATTTCGAGCCCGAGCCCTCGGCGCGGCTGGCGGCGCTCGACGGGCTGGAGCGCGTCATCCGGATCGGCAGCTTTTCGAAGACACTCTCCGCCGCCGTCCGCTGCGGCTACATCGCGGCGCAGGCCGACTGGGTCGAGGGGCTGGTCGATCTGCAGGTCGCGACCAGCTTCGGCGGCCCCGGGCCGGTCTCGACGGAGTTGCTGGCGGGTGTCCTCGCCGGCGGCAGCTACCGCAAGCATATGGAGGAGCTGCACAGGCGCCTGGCTCAGGCCCGGCGCGAGGTCGCAGCCCGGCTCGAGACGCTCGGGATACGCCCCTGGCTGATGCCGCGCGGCGGTTTCTATCTCTGGTGCCGGTTGCCGGAGGACGTGGATTCCGCCGAGCTTGCCCGCCTTGCCGTGATGCAGGGCGTGGTGCTGGCGCCGGGCAATGTCTTCAGCGTCGCCCAGGTGGCCGGCAATTTCATGCGATTCAATGTAGCGCAATCCCGCGATCCGCGCGTGATCGAGGTGCTGGGGCAGGCGATGGCCGCCATGCGGCGGGCGGCGCCGAGCCCCGGCTACGATTGAAGCCCGGCACTGCTTTCGGCGCGGGCTTGCGCCGCACTCGTCAGCCCGTCGCCCCCCTGCTATAGACCGCCGCAATAACCGGCCCGGCCGGACAGGACCGAAAGCTTCAAGTCATGCATCTGAGGATCGGCACGCGCCGCAGCCCGCTGGCGATGGCCCAGACCAATCACGTCATGGGCCTGATCCGGGAGAAGTTCCCGCAGGCGGAATTTACCCTCTGCCAGATCGCCACCATCGCGGACCGCGACCGCGTCTCCGAGTTCCACCAGTTCGGCATGGTCGGCGTCTTCGCCGTCGAGCATGAGCAGCAGCTGGTGAAGCGCGAGGTCGATTTCGTCGTCCATTCGCTGAAGGACCTGCCCACCACCTTGCATGAAGGCCTCGTTCTCGCCTCGGTGCCGCCGCGCGAGGATCCGCGCGATGCGCTCTGCGGCGCGACCATGGCCACGCTGCGTCAGGGCGCCCGCGTCGGTACCGGTTCGCTGCGCCGCCGCGCCCAGATCCTGAACCTCCGGCCGGACGTCACCGTCGTGCCGATCCGCGGCAATGTCGGCCCGCGCCTCGCCAAGATCGGCGGCGAGGATGCGCTCGATGCGGTCATTCTCGCACAGGCCGGCCTGCGCCGGCTCGGCATGGACGAAGCCTCGTCGGAGGCGCTCGCCCCGTCCCTGTTCCCCTATGCGGTCGGCCAGGGCGCGCTCGGGCTCGAGGCCCGCGCCGAGGATACGGCGGTGATCGAGGTGCTGAAGGCGATCGAGTGTCCGCAGGCCCGTGCCGAGGCTGAGGCGGAGCGCGAGATGATGCATGCGCTCGGGGCCGGCTGCAGCCTGCCGGTCGGCGCCTGTGTGACATGGCAGGACGGCCGCCTGACGCTGCATGCGCAGGTGACCTCGATCGAAGGCACGGAGCGCGTCGTCGCCGATCAGAGCGCCGCACCGGAACAGGCGCGTGAGCTCGGCCTCGCTGTTGCCCGGATCCTGAAGGAGCGCGGCGGCGTCGCGATCCTCGAGAAGAGCTATCGCGGGCATTATCCGAGCTTCAAGTCGATCTAACCGCCGCTATCCTGAGCGCGGAACCTTGGTTCGAGGCGCTTGCTAGATTGGATCGCGCGGGTCGTCGACGCTGGGCTTGCCCAGCATCACCTCCCCGGGACCGCGCGAGCGCGCCCAGAAGGTTGCAAGGACAATCCCGATCGGCACGGCGATCAGGACAATCCAGATGAGAAAGCTCCAATCGCCGGTCATGGGTTTGTCCTCTCCGGCTCAGGCCTTGGGCGGAAGCGAGCCGCGGTCGAAGACCGGGATCGACTCCGCCTTGCCGCGCAATGGCCTGCCGACAGGCACGTCCTCGGCGGCCTGACGCACGGCCTCTTCCGATTCCGTCAGCCCGTCCGGGGTGTCGTTGGCATCGCTGCCGGCATCATGGACATTGGTGCGGTCGCTGACGCGGCGGCTCTGGGTCGGATCGGCGTCGACGGCGGTCTGGTTGGCGTTCGCGGGCCTGCGCTCATCCTCGAGCAGGGCTGGGTTCTCGCGCTTCCTGTCGGCCGGGGCCATGGCGGCTCTCCTCTGAAAAGGGGGTTTTCAGGACCAAGCTCTCAAGGGTGGCATTGTTCCCCCGAGGTTCAGGCCGCCAGCAGCCCCAGCGCGCGTTCAATGCGCGAGCAGCCGGGCTTGGCGCGCGCCTTCGCATAGCTCTTCTGCAAACGGCCGCTGGCATAGGCATCGATGACGATCGCGTGGACATAGCTCTTGCGGACGACGGCCGGCGTGTTGACCAGCTTCTCCGAGATTGCGCGCATGATGTCGGCGAGCTGGCGCTTGCGGCCGGCCTCGCTCGCCACCGCCTCGCCGGCCAGGAGAAGCTCCGCCGCGGCGGCATTGGCGGCGAGCATGCGCAGATCCTTGCTGCTGATGGGCAGGCCGCAGGCGCGCTTCAGATAGGTGTTGATCTCGCCGGCGTGGATCGGTGCGACCGATCCGTCATCGCCGCGATACTGCAGCAATCGCCGGCCGGGCAGGGTGGTGATCCGGGCGATCGCGCGGGCCAGCGGCGCATCATCGATGGCGCAGGAGATGTCCTTGCCGCTCTTGCCGCGGAAATGCAGCGCGACCCGCGTGCTTGTCAGCGCGACGTGCCGCTTGAGCAGCGTCGATGTGCCATGGCTGCCATTCTCCTTGGCGTAGGTCTCGTTGCCGACGCGCAGATGGCAGCGGTCGATGATGGCCGCCGCACAAGCGAGTGCCTTGTCGCGCGACAGCGTCCGCGCCTTGACGTCGGCCGCGATGCGGGCGCGCAGTTTCGGCAGCGCTTCGATCAGGCGGGCGAGCCGCTTGAGCTTGCGCCGCTCGCGCACCTTCTCCCAGTCCGGATGGTAGCGATGCTGGATGCGGCCGGCTTCGTCATGGCCGATCGCCTGCAGATGGGCGCGCGGATCGGCCGCGATGCGGACATCCTCATAAGCCGGGGGGATGGCGAGGGAGCGGATGCGGGCGAGGGTGGCCTCGTCGCTGATCTTGCCGCCCTCCGCGTCCCGGTAGCCGAAAGAGCGGCCGTGGCGAACGCGACGGATCGTGAGTTCGTCTGATGAAACGCGCCGCAGTCGCGTTGCTGCGGCAGGGCGTTTAGCCTGTGGGGAAACCGGCATGGGCGGGTGCTCGCGGGGGTCCGCTGCGAAAACGGCGCCATCGGCCAGTTGGTTCCGCTCAGTCGAGCATATTCACCACATTTCGACAAGCGCGCAGGTTTCTGGGGATGCATGCGCGAAAAACAGTGGCAAATCGCGAGTGGGCTCGCCAAGACTGTCAAAAAAATTGAACGATATGTTTGGGGAGATGACGGTGCCGCGCGTTTTGATCGCCGAGTTCATGCATGAGACGAACACCTTCAGTGTTCAGCTCACGGACGAAGCCACCTTCAGGGCGCATGGCGCCTACCGCGACAATGAAATCCCGGGCGCCTTCCGCGGCACGCGCACCTCGATGGGCGCGGCCTTCGAGGCCGCCGACAAGTTCGGCTGGAGCCTTGTTCATCCGCTGGTGACCGGCGCCAACCCCTCCGGCCGTGTCACCGACGCGGCCTTCGATCTTTTCGCCGGCCAGATCTGCGATGCTGCCCCAGGCGTCGACGGCGTGCTGCTGCATCTCCACGGCGCGATGTCGACCGAAAGCTCGGATGACGGCGAGGGCGAGTTGCTGGCGCGGCTGCGCAAGCGCATCGGCCCGGACATTCCCGTTGTCGCCGTGCTCGACCTGCATGCGACGGTGACAGAGCTCATGGCCGACAACGCCAATGCGCTGATCTCCTACCGGACCTATCCGCATATCGATCAATACGAGCGGACCTGGCAGGCGGCGGCGCTGCTGCAGCGCGCGCTGAAGGGCGAGATCAAGCCCAGGGTCGCGCTTGCCCGGCGCCCGATCCTCTACGCGCTCGATGGCGGGCGCACGACCTCGCCGCCGTTCCTGGAATTGCTCCGCCGTGGCGACGCGCTGGAAGCTTCCGGCGACGCGCTCGTCGTCAGCGTCCAGGCCGGCTTCTCCTCGGCTGATGTTCACGATATCGGCCCCTCGATTGCGGTCACGGCCGATGATCGGGGCAAGGCTCAAGCCATCGCCGAGGAGTTGATGGATTACGCCTGGGAGCAGCGCCGCTTCTCCTCGATCCATTTCACGCCCTTGGCTGAAGCCATGGCCCGCGCCAAGGCCGGCGAGGCCGATACGGGCAAGCCGGGCTACAAGCCGGTGGTGATCTCGGATTATTCCGACAATCCCGGTTCCGGCGCCTATGGCGACGCCACCAATCTGCTGCGCGCCGTGCTCGATGCCGGGCTGAAGAATGTCGGCTTCCACGCGATCAACGATCCCGAAGCCGTGCTCGCCGCGCAGGCGATCGGCGTCGGCAAGCGGGGCCGGATCAAGCTCGGCGGCAAGGTCGATCCGACCATGGGCGGCGCGCCGCTCGATCTCGACGCTCACGTGGTCGCGATCACGGACGGCTATTTCCTCTGCCATGGCCCGATGGCCGGCGGCGTCTGGCGCAATTACGGGCTCTCGGCCCTGCTGCGCGTCGACGATGTCGAGATCATCGTCATCACCCATAACGGCCAGGCGACCGACCTCGCGCAATTCACCTCGCTCGGTGTCGACCCGACCCGCAAATCGACGGTGATCGTCAAGTCGATGCAGCATTTCCGCGCCGCCTTCGAGCCGATTGCGCGCGAGGTGCTGGAGGTCGATACCGGCGCGCTCTCGACCCGCAACTTCAAGGAGCGGCCCTACAAAAAGGTGCGCCGCCCGATCTTTCCGCTCGACGATATCTGACCGCCGCGCAGGCGCCGGCGACGACTGGATTTGAGGAGAACACCATGGCGATTCAGGCCGATATCGTATTGCGCAACGGGCCGATCTGGTGCGGTCGCGAGGAGGGCGTGGTCGAGGCGCTGGCGATCTTCCGTGACAAGGTGCTGGCGGCCGGCAGCGATGCCGAGATCAAGCCGCTGATCGGGCCGAAGACCCGCGTCATCGATCTCAAGGGCCGGCTCGCGACGCCGGGCCTCAACGATTCCCACCTGCATCTGGTCTCGCTCGGCATGACCATGGGCTGGGTCGATTCCAAGCCCGAGGCCGCGCCGACGCTGGAGGCCCTGCTCGGCGCGATTTCGGCCCGCGCCGCCACAGCCAAGCCCGGCGAATGGATTCTGTCGCGCGGCTACGACCAGACCAAGCTCGATACCGGCCGCCATCCCTATCGCGAGGAGCTCGACCGCGCCGCGCCGAACAACCCGGTGATGCTGGTGCGCGCCTGCGGCCATATCGCGATCTGCAATTCCGAGGCGCTGCGCCTCGGTGGCATCGATGAGAAATCGCCCACGCCGCAGGGCGGCCTGATCGAGCAGCAGAACGGCCGGCTCACCGGCCTGCTCGCCGAGAACGCCCGCGCGCCGGTTCAGGCTGCGATCCCGGCGGCGACCGAGGAGGACATCATCGCCGGCATCGAGCGCGGCGGGCAGTATCTGCTCTCGCTCGGCATCACCAGCTGCATGGACGCAGCGGTTGGCCAGAAGGGCGGCTTCCGCGAGATCGCCGCCTACCATCGCGCCAAGCGTGACGGCCGCCTGCCGGTCCGCACCTGGCTGACGCTGCTCGGCGACGACGGCCGCTCGATCGTGCCGGAGTGCTACGCCGCCGGCCTGATCTCCGGCACCGGCGACGAGATGCTGATGATCGGCGGCGTCAAGCTCTTCCTCGACGGTTCGGCCGGTGGCCGCACCGCCTGGATGACCGAGCCCTATCTCGGCGAGGACAAGACCACCGGCGTCTGGATGTGGGAGGATGCCGAGCTCGAGCGCATGGTGCTCGATGCCCACAAGAAGGGCTATCAGCTCGTCTGCCACGCCATCGGCGACGCCGCGATCGAGCAGCTCATCACCGCTTATGAGAAGGCGCTCGCAGCCTTCCCCGACCCGGACCGTCGCCACCGTATCGAGCATTGCGGCTTCTCGACCCCCGAGCAGCACGAGCGCATGGTCAAGGCCGGCATCTATCCCTGTCCGCAGCAGGTCTTCATCCATGATTTCGGCGATGCCTACGTCAAGGTGCTCGGCCCCGAGCGCGCGCTGCCGAGCTATCCCTTCCGCACCTGGTTCGACCTCGGCCTGAAGCCGGCGACGGGCAGCGACGCACCGGTCTGCGACCCCAACCCCTTCCCGAATTTCCACACCATGCTGACCCGCCAGACGTGGAAGGGCACGGTGATGGATGCTGCCCAGCGCGTCTCGATCGAGGAAGCGCTGCAGGCCTATACCGAGTTCGGCGCCTTCTCGCAGAAGCAGGAGAAGGTGAAGGGCCGCCTCGCGCCGGGCTTCCTGGCCGATGTCGCGGTGTTCTCGCGCGATCTGCTGACCGCCGATCCGGCCGCTATCCTGGGCGACACGCGCTGCGATCTCACCATTCTCGGCGGCGAGGTCGTCTACGAGCGTTGAGCGCATTTTCGAGCGAAAAGGACCGGTTCGCGAGAAGAAAATGCGAAAGAGAATCCCGAGAAGCTCCGCGACGCCGTGAATCGCGGAGCGTTTCGGGAATTTGACCGCGCGGGGGAAGACAAGCGCGGCAAAGCCGTTATGGTTCCACTTGAAACAAACAACTCCGGATCAGCCGGAGCAGATGGGAAACGGGAGGAGAAATCGTGTTGTTGAAGAAATTTGCGTTCGCCACCGCGCTGACGCTGGCAGCCTTTACGATCTCGGCGCAGGCCCAGGAGCCGCGCCGCGGCGGAACGATCCGCTTCACGGCGCCCTACGGCGCCTCCTTCGTCAGCAATGACAGCCATGTCTCGAACCAGATCCAGGACGAGATCTACGGTTACGCCCTGCACAGCATGCTGTTCCGCTGGGATTCGAAGGCCGGCAAGCCCGAGCCCGAGCTCGTCAAGAGCATGACCACCTCGGCGGACGGGCTGACGCACACGCTGAAGCTGCGCGACGACGCCTTCTTCCACAATGGCCGCAAGATGACGGCCGACGATGTGATCTGGTCGTTCACGCGTCTTGTCGATGGTTCCAAGAACTATCCGGGTGCGAGCCGCGTCGTGCGCATCAAGGGCGCCGAGGCCGTTCGCAAGGGCGAGGCCAAGGAGATTTCCGGCCTCAAGAAGATCGATGATTTCACCATCGAGATGACGCTGACCGATCCGGCCGATCCCGGCTTCCTGTTCTATGCTGCCACCACGGCGATCATGCCAGCCAAGGAGGCCCAGCAGCCGGACTTCTTCAACAAGCCGATCGGCCTCGGTCCGTTCAAGTTCGTAGAGCATGTGCCCGGCTCGCGCATGGTCTTCGAGCGCTGGGAGAAATACTACAAGCCCGGCAAGCCCTATGCCGACAAGCTGGTGATCTCGCCGATGGGCGAGGCGGCTGCGCGCGACGTCGCCTTCCGCAACAAGGAAATCGACGTCTCGATCCTCGGCTCGACACAGTACGTTGCGTACAAGGCCGATCCGAACCTCTCCAAGGGCATCCTGGAGGTCGCGGAGGTCTTCACCCGCAACATGGGCATGAACCCCGCGTTCAAGCCCTTCTCCGACAAGCGCGTCCGCCAGGCGATCAACTACGCGATCGACAGCGACCTGATCATCAAGCGCCTCGTTCGCGACAAGGCCTATCGCGCGGTGAGCTGGCTGCCGAGCTCGGTCCCGGCCTTCGACAAGAACGCCAAGCCCTATGCCTTTGACCCGGAGAAGGCCAAGAAGCTCCTGGCTGAAGCCGGTTATCCCGATGGCTTCGAGTTCGAATGGACGGCGACGCCGAACGAGAGCTGGGGCATTCCGATCGTCGAGGCGACCATTCCCATGCTCGCCAAGGTCGGCATCAAGGTGAAGGTCAAGCCGGTCGAAACCTCGGCGCTCGGCGGCGTGATCGCGAAGGGCGACTTCCAGGCCTATATCTGGTCGAACACCTCCGGCCCCGATCCGTTGACCGCGCTGAAGTGCTTCCACTCGGCGACGCCGCGCTCGTCCTGCAACTACACCACCTTCAAGAGCGCCGCTTTTGACAAGTTGTTCGAGGAGGCCGCGGCCGAGAGGGATGCCGGCAAGAAGATCGAGCTCATGAAGAAGGCCAATGCGCTGCTGCAGGAAGAGGCTCCCGTCTGGTTCTTCAACTACAACAAGGCGGTAATGGCCTATCAGCCCTGGCTGCACGGTCTGCAGGCGAACGCCACGGAGCTCGCGCTCCAGCGTTACGAGGATCTCTGGGTCGACGCGTCTTCGCCCGCAGCGAAGTAAGCGCGCCTCCGCGGAGGTTTCCGCCAGCTCGAAGACATCCGTCATCCCGGATCGGTGCGGCCGTGCCGTCCGTCCGGGGTGACGGAGACTTTCGGGCCTTGACCTGAGTCCGCCCTGCGGCGGCGATCAGGAGTTGACCATGCTGCCCTATGTCTTCCGCCGCCTGCTGCAGGCCATCCCGATCCTGCTTGCAGTCGCTGGGCTCGTCTTCGTGATGTTCAGCGTCATTCCCGGCGACTTCGCCTCGACCCAGATGTCAGATGGCCGCTCGGTGGTCGATGCCGAGCAGGTCGCGCGCATGAACAAGCAGTTCGGCCTCGACGAGCCCGTCTATGTGCGCTTCGCGAAATATGCCGGGAAGCTTGCGACGCTCGATCTCGGCACCTCGTTTCGCACCCGCCAGCCGGTGATCGATTCTCTGCTCGAGCGGATCTGGCCCAGTCTTCAACTGGCCATCGCGGCAATGGCCTTCGCCATCGCGCTGGGCATTCCGCTCGGCTTCCTGGCCGCGCTGAAGCCGGGCGGCTGGCTCGACATGCAATCGATGTTCGTCGCCGTCTCCGGCCTGTCCCTGCCGCAGTTCTGGCTCGGGCTGATGCTGATGTATGCCTTCGCGCTGGTGCTGGGCTGGTTCCCGAGCTTCGGCTATGGCGACGGCAATCCGCGCTACATCGTGCTGCCTGCGGTCGCGCTCGGCGTGGCGCCGCTCGCATTGCTCGCCCGTACCACGCGCGCTGCCGTGCTCGAGGTCATGAACGCGGACTTCGTTCGCACCGCCCGCGCCAAGGGCAACAGCGAGGTCCGGGTGATGCGCTGGCATGTGGCGCGCAACGCCATGGTCATCGTGCTGACGACGCTGGGCCTGCAATTCGGCTCGATCATGGGCGGCGCCGTCGTGATCGAGAAGCTTTTCGCCTGGCCGGGCATCGGCTCGCTCTTGGTCGACAGCGTGTCGCTGCGCGACATTCCCGTCGTTCAGGCCTGCATCCTGCTGCTCGTGCTCTTCTTCCTCGTCGTGAACATCATCGTGGACGTGCTCTGCGCTCTGATCGATCCGCGCATCAAATACACCTAGGGGCGGCGCAGCAGATGAAATTCCGGGCTAATCTGTGGATCGGCGGCGCGCTTTTCGCTGCCGTCGTGATCGGCGGGACGCTGGCGCCCTTCCTCGCGCATACCGATCCCGTCATGGACGCCAATCTGATGAATGCCGAGGTTCCGCCCGGCGCCGAGTTCTGGTTCGGCACCGATGCGCAGGGCCGCGACATCTACAGCCGGGTGCTCTACGGCGCACGCATCTCGCTGACGGTCGGCATCGTCTCGCAGTTGATCAACACGGTGATCGGCGTGGCACTGGGCATGTCGGCGGGCTATTTCGGCGGCTGGTGGGACGATTTCGTCAACGGCCTGACCAATCTCATGCTGTCGATTCCCTCGCTGGTCTTCGCGCTCGCCATCATGGCGATCCTCCAGCCGGGCCTGACCAGCCTGCTGATCGCGCTCGGCCTGACCAACTGGTCCTATACCTGCCGGCTGTCGCGGGCCGCGACGCTGTCGATCAAGCAGCAGGGTTATGTCGAGGCCGCGCTCTCCTTCGGCTCGAGCAATCTGCGCATCATGCTGCTGCAGATCCTGCCGAACATCGCCGGCCCGATCATCGTCATCGGCACGCTCGGCATGGGCGGCGCGGTGCTGGCGGAGGCGGCGCTCTCCTTCCTGGGTCTCGGCATCCGCCCGCCTTTCCCGAGCTGGGGCTCGATGCTCTCGGACGCGCGCGACCAGATCACCACGGCGCCCTGGATCTCGATCTTCCCGGGTCTCGCGATCTTCATGACCGTGCTCGGCCTCAACCTTCTCGGTGACGGCCTGCGCGATATCCTCGACCCGCACTCCCAGCTTCGCAAAGCCTGACAGTAGAGCCTATGACCACGCCAGACCTGATCGATCCGCCGCTCGAGACCATCCGCTTCCACGGGCTGAAGGCGGGACCGAAGCTCCTCGTCTTCGGGGCCGTGCACGGCAACGAGACCTGCGGGCCGAACGCCATTGCCCGCGTGATCGAGGATTGTCGCGCCGGCCGGGTCGCGATCCAGCGCGGCGAGGTCACCTTCCTGCCCGTCGCCAATCCGAAGGCTTATCGGCAGAACACCCGCGAGGGCGACCGCAACCTCAACCGCGACCTGCGCGAGCGGCCGCAGCCCGATGACAACGAGGACCGGATCGGCAACCGTCTCTCCGCCATCCTGCGCCAGCACGACATGCTGCTCGACGTCCATTCCTTCACCGGGGAGGGCGTCCCGTTCGTCTTCTTCGGGCCGGATGACAATCGCGGCGCGCTCGAACCCTTCCGCCATGGTGCGGCCGAGGCTGCCTTCGCCGCCTGCCTCGGCGTCGACCTGATGATTCATGGCTGGCTCGACATCTATGTCCGGCTGATCGCGGCGCGCGAGCGCCTGAACCTGCCACGGCTCGCCGTCACCGAGGGCTTCGGCACGACGGAGTTCATGCGCTTCGCCGGTGGTTACGGCGTGACGCTCGAATGCGGGCGTCATGACGCCCCGGTCTCGGTCGATGTCGGCTACAAGGCGATCCGCAACGTGCTTGTGCATCTCGGGCTGACCGACGAGCCGCCGCTGGCGTCAGCCGCGCGCACCGTGGTGCATATGGACGACCTCGTGATCTGCGAAGCCGAGGGCGACCGCGTCGAGGGCGCGTGGAAAACCGGTGACCGCGTCGCCAAGGGCACGCCGATCGCCCGCCGCGCCGACGGCACCGTCGTGACGATGCCGCGCGACGGCTTCATCATCTTCCCGAATCCGAAGGCCAAGCCCGGCGAGGGCATCTGCTACCTCGGGACGGAGAGCCGGCGCCGGCCCTGAACGCGGCCGGCGCGGCTTTACTGCACGATGCCGCGCTTGCTGCCGAAGCCGGGGATGCTGCAGCCGCAGCTTGAGCCGTAGGGCAGGGGTGGCGTCGGGCAATCGCCCCGGCCGGTTACGCACATATTCCCATAGCGCGGCTGCCTGTAATACGGGCGCTCATAGCCGTAGTCGCGGCGGTAATAGCGCCGCCGCGGACGATCGTCGTCATCGTCGTCGTCATCATCGTTATAGGACGGTCCGCCGCGATAGGGGCCGCCGTAATACTGGGCCTGGGCCGGGATTGCGCTGAGCAGGACGGCACAGGCGAGGGCCGAAACCGTGAGCTGGCGAAGCAGCATGGTTCTTCCTTTCCGTTTCCTCGCAGGCGAGTGGGCCGGGCGAGACGTTTCGCTGTCTCCTAGCGGGTTCATGATGAACGCAGGCTGAGGCGGCCAGGAGGCAAGGGAAAGAAACGCGAAGCTGGTCGATGGATCCCGCTACGCGCCCGGTGTGACAGTGCTGGCTTTCTGAACGGCCGCGAACCTACCCGTCGCTCTTCTCCGCCTTGCCGCTGCGGCTGAGATCGATCTGCTTTTGCAGGCCGAGCATCACGCTGAACGAGGTCACGGGGGTGAGCCCGGTCTCCTTGGTCTTGCGCCAGGCGCCGGCAATCGTGCCGATCAGGCCCTTGCCCAGGCTGCGCTGGTAGTCGATGCCGATACCCTTCTGGTCCGAGCGGGCATCGAGCCCGACATAGTCGTCGGTCTTGCGTCGGGCCGACAGGCTGACGGCATTGTCGTCGTCGATCCGGGTCGTCAGTTTCGCCTCATGCGCCGTCACCAGGTCGATGACGGAGAAGGGCAGGGTGGTGTCTTCCACCGTGCGCAGCGAGCCGAGATCGAGCGTGAACCGCTCATAAGGCAGGCGCAGCTTCGCCGTATAGAGCAGGCTCTCGACTGCATCGAACTCCTTCTCCGGGAAATAGGCGCGGAACGGCGAGAGCGAGGCCTCGATGGCGGCGCCCTTGAGCACTGTCGAGAAGAACAGGTTGGGTTGCAGCCGGTTATGGTCGCGCCGGAACCCGAGATAGTCGATGCCCTCGATAGAGTGGACGCGCGCGGCGCTGAACGAGAGGCCGATTTCGGTCTCGCCCGATCGCCAGGCGGCGCCCGTCGTCAGCCCCAGCGTGCCGAAATTCTCGTCGCGCGGCAGGAAATCGCCGAGATTGAAGACGTTGCGCTCGTTCAGAGCCGTCATCCGCGCTTCCCCGCTGGCGAAGAGGCGAAACGAGCCGATGCTGCGATCGAACCGTTCGCGCCAGGACAGGCTGTTTTTCCGGCGTGACCAGGTTTGCTCGCTGCTAGCTGTCAGGGAGGAACGCAGCGCGCTGGCCTCGCCGAGGCTGAAGCCGTGCTTCAGCGTCAGAGAATGGGCGCGGGCGGAGGCGAGCGCGCGCGGATCGTAATGTGTCTCGACAAGCGACAGGTTCAGCCCGTAGCCGTCCTGCAATGTGCCGCGCAGGTAATCCCAGGTTGCATAGGTTGTGGCGACAGGAGTGCCATTGGCCCCCCGAGCGCCAGCGGGATTACTGTCGAAGCCGCCGCGAAGCCCGATAACGGCGATCGAGCCTTCCTGTTCCTCGGCCGATTTCTCAGCTGCGAGCGCAAGGGAAGAATGAACGATCAAGACAAAAAGGATGATCTTTCGCATCGATATCGCCGTAATCTAGAAATCATTTTAACATCATGGATTATGGCGGTTAATCGAGTGTAAATAATACCATATTTGCTTTGAGCTGTATTCGAGTAGATTTGTTTATGCCAAGAGTAGGTTGAATATTGATCTTTAAATATGATTTCTGATTGCAGGTTAACTTTACTCGGTATGGTTAATGTTGAGAGAAGGTTGCTTGCAGAGGTTGTTGCAACTTATACGTGTTTTATCGCTTCCAGCCCGGGGGCGAAACAGGGAGAAGCAAGATGAAATACGCGTTTGTTCTCGCTATGGTTGCAGCTTTCGCCGTGTCCCCCGCCATGGCCGGTGGCCGAGGCGGTTCGCTTCTCGGCGGCATCATCGCCCCGGTGACGACGGCCGTGTCGGGCGTCAAGATCAATGCGCTCAACAATGTCAGCGTGCTCAGCGGCAACGGCATCGCCAACGGCAACAGGGTCGGCGTCGTCGCCCCGGTGAAGGCGATCGTCTCCCGCAACGGCCTCGTCGGCGGCCTGCTCGGGGGCTTCGGCCACGGCTGCGGCTGCAACTGATCGCAGCGTCCGCCCTTCGACGCGGAGCCTGGAACGGGGCCGGCATGTGCCGGCCCCTTTTCGCTTCTGCCCGATATCGAGCAAGCGATGCGATCCCTAAAATACCCGGGATCGGGCTGACGGGTTCTTAGAGCATCATGCGTAGAGCCTGCGCCATGCATCTGCTGATGAGGCCCCGTAGACGCGCCGCGCAACTTCCCGCGGATATCGAGATCGAGATCATCTCGCGTCTCTTCGCGGCCCTGCCTCAGATCCTTTGCATCGCGGCCGGGCTGATCGTCGGCTCCGCCATCATGGCCGTGCAGACGGGTGAGACGGTGTTCTGGTGGCTGACGGCGGCAGGCGTCGTGACGACGCTGCTGCGCATCGCCAACATCGTCGGCTTCAAGCGGCGCGACCCCGCACGCAAGCTGACTCTCGCGGAGGCGCGGCGCTGGGAGGCGGGCTACGCCTATACCGCCTTCGCCTTCACGCTCGTCATCGCCGCGCTGACCCTGGCCGCCGCTGCCGTCGACCATGCCGGCGGCTTCGTGCTCAGCCTCGGGCTCACCATGGCGCTGACCGCGGGCTCCTACCTGCGCACGCTCCGCTACTGGATCTGCGCCGTGCTCTCGACCATCGCGATCGGCACGCTGGTCGTCGCCTTCCTGGCTTCCGGCGATCCGCTCTATCAGGCGCTGAGCGTGCTGCTCCTCGTCTATCTCTACTCGATCTATGAGAGTTCGGATTACATCATCGGCCAGTTCGAGGAATTGCTGATGGTGCGCCGCGAACTCGACTTCGCCGCCAGTCACGACTCCCTGACCGGGCTCATGAATCGCCGCGGGCTCGATCGCGTGCTGCGCGAGGCCGGCGAAAGCGGCGAGGCGCTCGGCCTCCTGCTGCTCGATCTCGACGGATTCAAGCTGATCAACGACCGCCACGGCCATCAGGCCGGCGACGATCTGCTCAAGCAGGTCGCGATGCGCCTGAAGGGCGTCGTCCGGCCGGGTGACAGTGTGGCGCGGCTGGGTGGCGACGAGTTCGCCCTCGTCGTGCGCAGCGTCGAGGATGCGGTCGCGCTGTCCGAGATCGCCGACCGGGCGGTATCCGTCGTGATGGCGCCGTTCATGCTGATGGGTCAGCTTGTCACCGTCGGCGCGAGCGTCGGGGTATCCGTCAAGTCGGAACAGGATACCACTCCCTGGACAGCCGAGGTCCTGACGCGCGCGGCCGATCAGGCCCTTTACGGCGCCAAGCGCGCCGGCAAGGGCCGCAGCATGGTCGCCCACTGGGACGACGTCGCCTGACATCGCCATAGCGGGAAGGTAACTTGATCTCGGCGCGGTGTTCACCTACCGTCCGGCAGGTAGCTCGCTGGTGGCGCTGCAGAAAACGGGAGAAGGCGATGTCGGCCGTCGGGAAGCCTGCTGTGGAGGGCGCTCGCCGCTCGCCCTATTTCACCGAGGAGCATGAGGCGCTGCGCGATCAGGTCCGCCGCTTCGTCGAGGCCGAAATCAAGCCGCATGCCCTGCAATGGGAGGAGGAGGGCTTCGTCCCGCGCGCGGTGCTGCGCAAGATGGGCGAGCTCGGCTTCTTCGGCATCCGCTATCCCGGCGAGTATGGCGGCTCCGAGATGGATACAATGGCGACCGTCGTACTGGCCGAGGAGCTGGGTCGCTCGACCTTCTCCGGCGTCGCGATCACGGCGCTCGTCCATACCGACATGGCCTCGGTCCATATCGCCAATGCCGGCAGCCAGGCGCAGAAGGACAAGTACCTGCCCGGCATCATCGCCGGCGAAAAGATCGTCGCGGTCGCCGTCACCGAGCCCGATGCCGGCTCGGACGTGAAGGGCATCCGCACCACGGCGCGGCGCGAGGGCGACACTTATGTCCTCAACGGCGCGAAGATGTTCATCACCAACGGCGTCCATGCCGATCTCTACTGCGTCGCCGCGAAGACGGACCCGCAGGGGCGCCCCTCGCAATCGGTCTCGATCTTCGTCGTCGAGAAGGGCACGCCGGGCTTCTCGGTCTCGCGCGCCCTCGACAAGCATGGCTGGCGCTCGTCCGACACCGCCGAGCTCTCCTTCGTCGACTGCCGCGTGCCGGCCGAGAACCTGCTCGGGCAGGAAGGCCGCGGCTTCTACGCGATCATGAGCAATTTCCAGAATGAGCGCACGGTGATCGGCGCCATGGCGATGGGCGAGGCGCAGGCCGCGATCGACCTGACGCTGGATTATGTGAAGACGCGCAAGGCCTTCGGCGCGCCACTCTGGGAGAAGCAGGCAATCCGCCAGCGCCTCGCCGAGCTCGCGGGCAAGGTCGAGGCCGGCCGCCAGCTCGTCTACCACGCCGCCTGGCTCGACGCGCAGGGCTTCGACGCCACCCGCGAGGTCTCGATGGCCAAGGCCTATTGCGGCGAGCTGGTCAACGAAGTCATGTACGACTGCCTGCAGTTCCATGGCGGCATGGGTTACATGCGCGAAAGCGCGATCGAGCGCATGACCCGCGATGCACGCGTCCAGTCGATCGGCGGCGGCGCGACCGAGGTGATGCTCGAGGAAGTGGCGAAGCGGCTGTGAGCCAGAGGCGCTGTCATCCCGCACGCGTTGCAACACGCAGTGTTGCTGCGCAGATGCGGGACCGTCCTCAGGAAAAGGCGCCCTCTCGTCACGCGGTCCCGTGTCTGTGCTGCAGCACTGCGCGCCGCAGCGCGCACGGGAAGACACTTTATGAGTGACGCTCCGATCACCACTCGGTCAACCGCCGAAGGCGGCTCGCGCCGGCTGATCCTCGACCATGCCGCGCGGCTGCTGCGCGGCGGCGGTTATCACCAGACCACCCTGCGCGAGATCGCCGAGGCTGTCGGCATCCGCAAGGCCAGCCTCTATTACCATTTCGGCTCGAAGGAGGAGATCGTCGAGGCGGTCGTCAATGACGGTGTCCGCTTCGTTCATGAGGCTGTCGTCGCGGCGCTCACCGCGGAGGAGGGGGCTTCGCCGCGCGTCCGGCTGGAGGCCGCGGTCCGCGCGCATCTCGCTGCCTTGCACGGCCATGGTGACTACACTTCGGCCAGCATCAAGGTCTTCACCTTCGGCGCCGCGCCCGTGCCGGAGAGCGTGCGCGCCGTGCGTCGCGCCTATGAGGAGGTCTGGCGCCGCCTGATCGCCGAATGGCAGCAGGCGGGCGGCATGCCCGCCGGCAATTCGCCCGATGTGCTCAGGCTCTTCCTGCTCGGCGCGCTCAACGGCTCGACCGACTGGTACCGGCCGGAGCGTTACGCGATCGACGCGTTAGCGCGCGAATTCGTGGCGCTGCTTTCGCCGCATTGAGCATCAGTCCCGCCTCTCACGCAGGGGCGGGCGGCATCGTCATGGCTGACCGGCGCGCTGGCGGTTGCTAGCATCGCCTTCGCGGGGCTGACGGTCGCCTCGCGATCTGACGAGGATGCTTCGCCTGATGCGCGCCTTCTATCACCCCGACCAAGCCCTTCACGATCCCCAGCAATATATGCGCTTCGGCAAGGTCGTGGCCCCCAAGGACCTTCCGGAACGGACGGAGCGCCTGCTCGGCGCGCTGAAGAAGCACGGCATCACGCCTGAGAAGCCGGCGGCACATGGCACGGACCCGGTCCTCGCGATCCATGATGCCGGCTTCGTCAGGTTCCTGGAGACCGCCTGGGCGCGCTGGCAGGATCTGCCGGCCGAGCGCGGTCCGGAAGTCTGGCCGAGCACCTTCCCCTATTGGAGCGGCCGCCCGGACGAGGATGTCCGCCCGCCCTGCCGCCCGACCGGCTTCATCGGCCAGCTCGGCTGGTATCTCGGCGATCTCTCGGTACCGATCGGCGAGCATTGCTGGCATTCGACGCTGCGCTCGTCCGAGACCGCGGTGTCCGCGGCCGATGCGATCCTCGCAGGCGAGCGTGCCGTCTACTCGCTCTGCCGCCCGTCCGGCCACCATGCCCGCGCCGATCGCGCCACCGGCTTCTGCTATCTCAACAACACCGCGATCGCGGCCCAGCGCCTGCGTTCCAAATTCGGCAAGGTCGCGATTCTCGACGTCGACGCCCATCACGGCGACGGCACGCAGCAGATCTTCTACCGCCGCAACGACGTGCTGACGATCTCGGTCCATGCCGATCCCACGAACTACTACCCGTTCTTCACCGGCTATGCCGACGAGCACGGCAACGGCCCGGGCGAAGGCTTCAACCTGAACCTGCCCTTGGCGCATGGTGCGGGCGGCGCCGCGATGGAAACTGCGGTTATGGAGGCCGGCAAGGCGATCCGCGATTTCGGCGCCGAGGTCGTGGTGATCGCGCTCGGCTACGACGCCCACAAGGACGACCCGATCGGCGTGTTGAAGCTGGAGGCCAGCGATTTCGGCACGATCGGCCGGCAGGTGAAGGGTTTTGGCCTGCCGACGCTGGTTGTGCAGGAGGGCGGCTACGCGATCGAGGCGATCGGCGATTGCCTCGACGCGTTCCTGGACGGGTTCAAGTAGCGACTGTCTTCGTAGCCACACGGGTCATCCCGTGCGCGCTGCGGCACGAAGTGCTGCGGCGCAGACACGGGACCGTCCCCCGGAAAAGGCGCCTTCTCGTCATGCGGTCCCGTGTCTGCGCAGCGGCATTGCATGCCGCAGCGCGCACGGGATGGCACCCTTTGATGCGTCTCAGATCGCCGCTTCGATCAGGAACGGCCCCTTGCGGCTCAGCGCCGCCTTGAACAGGCTCGCGAACTCTTCCGCCGTCGTGGCTCGTGCCGCTTCGACGCCCATGCCCTTGGCCATCATCACCCAGTCCAGCGCCGGCTCGTCGATGTTCAGCATCAGCGTGGCGTTGCGGCCGAAATCGTTGACGCCGACGGCGCGCATCTCGCCATGCAGGATCTGGTAGGTCCGGTTGGCGAAGACGACGGTGACGATGTCGAGGTTCTCGCGCGCCTGCGTCCACAGGCCCTGCACCGTGTACATGCCCGAGCCGTCGGCCTGCATGCCGATGACCTTGCGGTCCGGGCAGGCGACGGCCGCGCCGACAGCGAGCGGGATGCCTTCGCCGATCGCGCCGCCGGTGAGCTGGATATAGTCGTGCTGCGGCGCGCTGTGGCAGTCGTAATAGAAGCTGCGGCCGGACGAGACCGACTCGTCGCAGACGATGCAGTTCTCCGGCAGCAGCGCCGAGACGATGGCGCAGGCCTTGTCGGCATCGAGCTTGCCGGTCGGCAGGCCGGGCTGCTCCTTGCGCGGCGGGGCGATGTAGAGCGGGGCCGTCTTCGTCGCGCCCATCTCCTCGGCGAGCCCGGTGATCGCCGCCGGCAGGTCGTCGCCGGGGATCGCCAGCTTGGCGACTTCGCAGCCGTCATGGATCAGGCGGCCGGGCTTGCCCGGATAGGCGAAGAAGCCGACCGGGACCTGCGCGCCGACGAGCACGAGATAATCGACGTCCTTGAGCTGCTCGAGCGCCTTGTCGATCGGGTAAAACACCTTGGGCATGGCGACGCGGCCGGCGCCGCGCTGGATGCGCCCGTTCGACATCTGGCTGAAGATCTGGGCTCCGGTCGTCGCGCAGATGCGGGCGGCCATCTCCATCGGCTTCTCGCGGAGCGCCAGACCCGTCAGCATGATTGCGCCGCGCTTGCCATGCTTGCGCAGCCCGGCCGCGACTTCGCGGATCGTCGCGCCATCGATGCTCTTCAGCGCCGGCAGCTCGGTCGGCTTCAGCGTGGCCGGCTCGACGCTGCCCCAGGCGCAATCGGCCGGCAGGATCACGGTGGTGACGCCGGGCAGGGTGAGCGAGGCGACATAGGCTTCGCCGATCGCCGGGCCGACATCCTCCGGCGTCGCGATGCGGCGGACGAAATGCGACATCGGCTCGGCCAGACTCTCGATATCGCTGGTCAGCGGCGCGTCATGCTGGAGATGGTAGGTCGCATGGTCGCCAACGACGTTGATCATCGGCGTGCGGGCGCGCCGCGCGTTGTGCATGTTGGCGAGCGCATTCGCCATGCCCGGTCCGCAATGCAGCAGCGTCGCCGCCGGCTTGTCGGCCATGCGGGCATAGCCGTCGGCCGCACCGGTCACCACGCCCTCGAACAGGCCGAGCACGCAGCGCATCTCCGGCTTGCGGTCGAGCGCCGCGACGAAATGCATCTCGGAGGTGCCGGGATTGGCGAAGCAGGTATCGACGCCGTTGATCAGAAGCGTGTCGCACAGGCGGTCGGCGCCGTTCATTGGGAAACCTCGACTCACAGAAAATAAGGGCGCTGCCGCGCCGGCGGGCGAAAGAGGAGGAAATTCCCTCTGCCCTGTCAAACGAGAGAATGTCATGACTTCCCCAAGCGGCGCTGATCGGCGGCTTGACCTGTTTGCATATGCAATTAGGCTGTTTTGGAACGAAGGTTGCATCGCGCCGCGAATGACGCTCCGGGCGTCAAAGCGGTGCATCGGCCAAAAAACCGGGGAAGGGTTTCAATCATGACAGTTTTCAAGCGCATCGGTGTGGGCGTCGGCTTCGGCCTCGCGGTGCTTCTCGCGGCGGGTGGTGCCCAGGCACAGACCAAGGTCAATATCGGCATTTCCGGCTGGACCGGCTTCGCGCCGCTGGTGCTCGCCAAGGAAGCCGGCATCTTCGCGAAGAACGGCCTCGACGTCACCATCAAGAAGATCCCGCAGAAGGACCGCCACCTCGCCATCGCCTCGGGCGACATCCAGTGCGCCGCGACCACGGTGGAGACCTGGATCGTCTGGGATGCGGCCGGCATCAAGACCAAGCAGATCTTCCAGCTCGACAAGAGCTACGGCGCTGACGGCATGGCCGTGCGCAAGGATGTCGCCGCGATCAAGGACCTGAAGGGCAAGACGGTCGCGGCCTCGGCGCCGGGCACCTCGCCCTATTTCGCGCTGGCCTGGATGCTCAAGGAGAACGGCCTCTCGGTGAAGGACGTCAAGGTCGTCAACATGGAGCCGGGCCCGGCCGCCCAAGCCTTCATCGCCGGCCAGAACGACGCCGCCATGACCTATGAGCCCTATCTCTCCACCGTCCGTGACAAGCCGGATGCCGGCAAGATCATCGCGACGACCCTCGACTATCCGATGGTGATGGACACCTTCGGCTGCACACCCGCCTTCCTCGTCAACGACAAGGCCGCAGCGGCGCTGACCCAGAGCTATTTCGAGGCGCTGGAGATGATCAGGAAGGACCAGGCCAAGGCCTATGAGATCATGGGCGCCGACGTGAAGCAGACCGGCGAGCAGTTCGGCAAATCGGCGGCGTTCCTGCGTTGGTCGGATGCCGAGGGCAACAAGAAGTTCTTTGCGGGCGACTGGCAGGCCTTCTCGGCCAAGGCCGCCGACCTGCTGCTCGAGATCGGCCTGCTCAAGGCCAAGCCCGATCTCGCCTCGCTGGTCGATACACGGTTCGTCGCCGGCAAGTAACCATCGGCGCATGACCGGCGATATCCTCCCGGATGTTCTGGAACCCGGCCTGCATGTCGTCTTCTGCGGCACGCAGGCCGGCGCCGTCTCGGCCAGGCGCGGCGCCTATTATGCCGGGCCGGGCAACAAGTTCTGGCCGGTGCTTCACCAGATCGGGCTTGTCCCGGTGAGGCTCCAGCCGGAGGAATTCGCGACCCTGCCGCACTACGGCATCGGTTTGACCGATGTCGCCAAGCGCAGCTCGGGTCCGGATTCCGCGCTGCGCGGCAGCCATTTCGACGTGACGGGCTTCACCGCGCGGATCGTTGCGAACCGGCCCCGCATCCTCGCCTTCAACGGCAAGCGTGCGGCCCAGGCCGCCCTCGGGATCAGGGAGGGCCGGCTCGTCTACGGGCCGCAGGCGCACAGACTGGCCGATGCCGACATTTACGTCCTCCCCTCGACTTCAGGCGCCGCAGCCGGCTTCTGGTCGCTCGAACCCTGGAAGCAACTGGCCATGGCCGTGACCGGAACCCTATCGCGATGAGACCCCTGCAACCCGTCTCGGCCTCGGCCCGCATCGGCTACGGCCTGGCCTTCTTCGCGCTTTTCGTCGCGCTCTGGTCGGTCGCGACCTTCGGCGGCTATGTCCAGCGCCTGTTCCTCGCCGATCCGCTGACCATGGTCGGCGAGGGCTATAACCTGATGGTGCGATACGGCTTCGGCTTCGACATCATGATGACGATCTGGCGCGTCCTCGGCGGCTTCGTCCTCGCCGTCATCGTCGCCCTGCCGCTCGGCATCCTGATGGGCGCCTACAAGCCGATCGAGGCTTTCCTCGAACCCTTCGTCTCCTTCGCCCGCTACCTGCCGGCCTCGGCCTTCATCCCGCTGCTGATCCTCTGGGCTGGCATCGGCGAGACCCAGAAGCTGCTCGTCATCTTCATCGGCTCGGTCTTCCAGCTCATCCTGATGATCGCGGTCTCGGTCGGCTCGATCCGGCGCGATCTTGTCGATGCCGCCTATACGCTGGGCGCGACCGACCGTTCGGTGGTGCGCCGCGTCATGCTGCCCAATGCCGCGCCCGAGATCGCCGAGATCTTTCGCCTCGTGCTCGGCTGGGCCTGGACCTATGTCATCGTCGCCGAGCTGATCGGTTCCTCTTCCGGCATCGGCCACATGATCACCGACAGCCAGGCCTTGCTGAACACCGGGCAGATCATCTTCGGCATCATCGTGATCGGCCTGATCGGCCTGATCTCGGATTTCCTGTTCAAGGCGATCAACCAGCGCCTGTTCCCATGGGCGCGCGCATGAGCAAGCTTGTCATCGAGAATGTCGGCAAGGTCTTTCCGGCACAGCGCGGGGCTGAGCCGACGCGAGCGCTGATGCCGACTTCGCTCAGCGTCGCCGACAACGACTTCATCACCATTCTCGGCCCCTCCGGCTGCGGCAAGTCGACCTTGCTGCGCATCATCGGCGGGCTGGAAACGGCGAGCGAGGGTCGCATCCTGCTCGACGGTGCCCCCGTCGCCGGCCCGGGTGCCGATCGCGGTTTCGTCTTCCAGAGCTACACGCTCTTCCCCTGGCTCACCGTGCAGCAGAACATCGCCTTCGGCCTGCGCGAGAAGGGCGTACCGGAAGCGGAGCGCATGAAGGTCGCCCGCGACTGGGCGGCGCGCGTCGGGCTGGGCCAGTTCGTTGACCATTTCCCGAAGCAGCTCTCCGGCGGCATGCAGCAGCGCACGGCAATCGCCCGCGCGCTGGCCAACGATCCGAAGATCCTGCTGCTGGACGAGCCCTTCGGCGCGCTCGACAACCAGACGCGCGCCCTGATGCAGGAGATGCTGCTCGGCATCTGGGAGCGCGAGCAGAAGACGGTGCTCTTCGTCACCCACGACATCGAGGAGGCGATCTTCGTCGGCTCGCGCGTTGTGGTGATGAGCGCGCGTCCCGGGCGGATCAAGGCCGATATCGCGGTCGATCTGCCCCATCCGCGGCCCTATACCATCAAGACGACGCCGGAATTCGTCGCCTTGAAGGAGCGGCTGGTCGAGGAGATCCGCGCCGAGGTCATCGCTGCGGATCATTAGCCCGCCGCCGCCATGCTTCCGTAGCGGAACCGAACGGCCTCGCCTGCGTTGTCATGCCGCAGGCGTGGGGCTGTGTTGCGCGTAAGGGCCGTTACGGCCGCACGCCGAATTGCCATCTTCAGGGAAAGGGGCGCTGCCGAAGGTGGGGCCAATGCACTCGCTGATTGCCAGAATGTTGTCTCGGCTCGCGATCGAGCCACGTATCGATGTCGTATTTCCCGATGGTACTTTGCAGTCGATCGGGCAGGGCGCTGCGCCGCGCTTGCGCATGCGCATCGTCGATTCCCCGACGGAACTGAAACTCGCGCTCAATCCCGAGCTCGCTCTGGGCGAGGCCGTCATGGACGGCCGCGTCGTGGTCGAGCAGGGCTCGCTCTACGACCTGCTCGATGCGCTGGTCGCCGCCGTGCATCGCGCCCGCCCCAGGGGCTGGGGCAAGGTGCTGGAAGGCCTGCGCACCGCAGTGCGCCGCTTCCACCAGCACAACACGCCGGCGCTGGCCCGGCGCAACGTGGCGCATCACTACGATCTGAAGAGCGATTTCTTCCGGCTCTTCCTCGATTCGGACATGCAGTATTCCTGCGCCTATTTCGCGCGGCCCGATATGACGCTGGCCGAGGCGCAGTTGGCCAAGAAGCGCCACATCATGGGCAAGCTCGATCTCAAGTCGGGCCAGCGCGTGCTCGATATCGGCTGCGGCTGGGGCGGCATGGCTTTGTCCATCGCCGGCGACACGGGCGCCTCGGTCACCGGCATCACGCTCTCCGAGGAACAGCTCGCCATTGCGCAGCGGCGCGGCGCGGAATCGGGCCTGCCGGTCGAGTTCCGCCTGCAGGACTATCGCCATCTCGCCGAACCTTTCGACCGCATCGTTTCGGTCGGCATGTTCGAGCATGTCGGCGTCGGCTATTACCGCGACTATTTCCGCAAGATCCGGGAATTGCTCAGCGATGACGGCGTGGCGCTGGTCCACACCATCGGCCGCTCGACGCCGCCGGGCGCGACCAATCCTTTCATCGCCAAATACATCTTCCCCGGCGGCTATATCCCCGCCATGTCGGAGGTGGCGGCGGCGGTCGAGCAGGAGGGGCTCGTCATCACCGATGTCGAGGTGCTGCGCCTGCACTATGCCGAGACATTGAAGGTCTGGCGCGAGAACTTCCTCGCCCGCCGCGACGAGGCGGTGGCGATGTATGACGAGCGCTTCGCCCGGATGTGGGAGTTCTACCTCGCCGCCTGCGAGGCGAGCTTCCGGCATGACGATCTCGTCGTGTTTCAGTTCCAGCTCGCCAAGAAGCTCGACGGCCTGCCGATCACGCGTGGCTATATCGAGAAGCGTGAGGGCGAGCTTGGGCGGAAGGCGGCTTAGACAAGCTCCACATTTGTCATTCCGGGGCGCGCCACAGGCGCGAACCCGGAACCCACGACTGGGCGGAACATCAGGTGTTCGGCTGCGAGTGGCTCGCCCGGTCGTGGGTTCCGGGTTCTTCGCTTACGCGAAGCCCCGGAATGACAACGGTCGTTCGAGCCGGCTTAAGCCGGCTCCGGCCCGACATAGCGGGCGCGAGGCCGGATCAGGCGTCCGGTCTCGCCCTGCTCCAGCGCATGGGCGATCCAGCCGGCGCAGCGCGCGGCGGCGAACAATTGGAACGGCACATCCGGCCCGAGGCCAAGTTCGCTCGCGATCGCCGTCAGCACGAAATCGATATTCGGCTCCTCGCCGGTCAGCGCCGTGACGGCCCGGCGCGTCTCCTCATAGGCCGGCGGCAGCTTGAACGCGGTCAGCAGCGCGCGAGCCCTTGCATCGCCATCCGGATAGAGCGGATGGCCGAAGCCGGGCAGGGGCATGCCCGTCGCGAGCCGGGCCGAGACCGCCATCTCCACGCCCTCGCTCGCGATCTCGCGCATCAGCCCGAGCACGCGCGGCGTCATCCCGCCATGCAGCGGCCCGGACAGCGTCGCGAGCCCGGCCAGGATGCAGGCGGCAAGCGAGGCGCGTGTCGAAGCCGCGACCCGGACCGCGAAGGTCGAGGCGTTGAGCTCATGGTCGGCGAGCAGCACCAGTGCACGACGGATCAGGTCGGCGCCATCAGCGTCGCAGCCCCAGGCCAGCGCCAGCCGGTGATGGATCGGCCCCTGTCCCGGCCGCCCGGCGATGGCGTCGACGAGCGAGTCGATGACGGAGGCGGCTTCGAGATAAAGCGCCTTCTTGGTACGCCCGGCCATGGCGGGGTCGCCGGCGGCGCGCGCCGCGATCACCGCGAACATGCGCTGCCGCGCCGGCGCCTCCGGCACGATCGTGAACAGCGGCGGAAAGCGCTGAGAACCGCAATCCCAGAGCAGCCGCGCGACATCCTCCAGCTTCGCCGCCTCGGCGAGCGCCTCCGCATCCTGCCCGCGATACCAGAGCTTGCCGCGCTGGATCGTGGCTATCCCTGAGGCCAGGATCGGCTCGCCGAAGGCGATCGCATCCTCGGCGATGGCGGCGGGTTTCCGCCCCCGCGCCTTGCGATGCTCCAGCCGCGCCACGTCCTCAGCCCGGTAGAGCCGCCGGCGCGAATCGCCGGCATCGCCGCGCGCCTCGATCAGCCCGCGGCTGACATAGGCGTAGAGCGTCTGCGGCTTCAGCCCGAGCCGCTGCATCACCTGTTGCGCCGTCAGCCAGTCGGTCATGGGAAAATAGATTGATTATATTGTTCAAGATTGATTCTACTGATGAAGCTATCAATCTTCAAGCCTCAGATGTTGAGGAGAACCCGCCATGTCCGATGGCCTTGAAGATGTCGTTGCCGCCCATACCGTGCTCTCGGAAGTCGATGGGGCGGCGGGCCGGCTGGTGATGCGCGGCCACAGCCTCGATGAGCTCGCCGGCCATACCTCCTTCGAGGAGATGGCCGCGCTGATGCTCGACGGCTTTGTGCCGGACCTGCCGGCCATGAAGGATCTGCCGGCGGCGCTGGGCGCGGCCCGGCAGGAGCTGTTCGAAACGGTGGTGAAGAAGGCCGTTGTTCCGGTGACGCTCGGCCCTGTCGAGATGATCCGGGCGATGACGGCGCTCGTGCCCGATGGCGAGGATGCCGGCACGGTCCTGCGGCTTCTGGCGGCGCCGGCCGTCTTCACCGCCGCTTCGTTGCGCCTGCGTCAGGGCCTCGCGCCAATCGCGCCCGATCCGTCGCTGTCGCAGGCGGCCGACACGCTGCGCATGCTGACTGGCAAGGCGCCGACCAAGCAGCAGGCCGCCGCGCTCGACACCTATCTCGTCACGGTCGCCGACCACGGTCTCAACGCCTCGACCTTCGCGTCGCGCGTGGTCGCCTCGACCCGCGCCGGGCTGGTCTCGGCCGTGCTCGCCGGCGTCAGTGCGCTGAAGGGGCCGCTCCACGGCGGCGCGCCCGGCCCGGTGATCGAGATGCTCGATGCGATCGGCGCGCCCGCCAATGCCCGCGCCTGGCTGGAAACGGCGCTCGATCGCGGCGACCGACTGATGGGCTTCGGCCACCGCATCTATCGCGTGCGCGATCCGCGCGCCGATGCGCTGAAGGGCGCGATCCGCCGGCTCGGCGCCGATAGCGGGCGCCTTGCACTGGCCGAGGCGGTCGAGCAGGCGGCGCTCGCCATTCTGCGCGAGCGCAAGCCCAACCGCACGCTGGAAACCAATGTCGAGTTCTACACGGCGCTGCTGCTGGAGGCGCTCGGCTTCACGCCGGATTCCTTCACCTGCGTCTTCGCGCTCGGGCGGACGACGGGCTGGCTCGCCCATGCCAAGGAGCAGATCGCCGGCGGCCGCCTGATCCGCCCGCAATCGGTCTATGTCGGCCCGCAGCCGCGGCAGGCTGCTTGAGGCGAGGGAGGAGCGTCATGCTCGGGCTTGTCCCGAGCATCTCGGAAACCAGTGTCTTCTCGTCATGAGATTCTCGGGTCAAGCCCGAGAATGACGGCGGCTCAGGCCGGCTGCAGCCGGATCACGAACAACTCGCTGCCGTTTTCGGCGGCGAGTCTTGCGGTGATGGGAGCTTCGAGCACGGCGCTGTCTCCGGCAGCCAGCGCCGCTCCATTGACCTGCCAGTCACCATGGCGGGCGACCAGAACCAGCAATCCACGTTCAGCCGCGACTTCATGCGATCCGCCGCTGAGACGTTCGACGCTGTGGCTCCACGCCCCGCGCCGGCTCATCACGTTGAGATCGTCGATCGCTCTATCGATCAGCACGCCATCCACCGCCCGATCGGCGGCGAAGAAGAACGGCGCGGTCGCGCGGTCGAGCGAAACCGTCTCGCCATCGCCGAAGGCCAGCCGGATGCCGTTTCCGGTGAGCACCGACAAGGTCCGGTCGATGCCGGGGAAGGACGAGAACGGCCCGTCAGCGCCCACATGGGCCATCGAGATGCGCCAGTCGAAATCGCCGAGCGAAGCGCTTTCCGGCGCCACTGCGATCTCGGTCGTGGTGCCGCCGCCGTTCTTCCACGGCATGACCTTGCAATCGGCGGCGCGGATGATGTGCATGGAACGGTCCTTCGAATTCAGGCGGCAGCCTTTGTCATTCCGGGGCTCCGCGTAGCGGAGAACCCGGAACCCACGACCGGGCGAGGCCAGCCCGGTCAAGGCGTCACACCCAGTCGTGGTTTCCGGGTTCGCCCTTCGGGCGCCCCGGAATGACAATATGGCTCACTCAGCCGAGGATACCCGGCAGGTTCAGCTGCTTCTCGCGGGCGCAGTCCAGCGCGATCTCGTAGCCGGCATCGGCATGGCGCATCACGCCGGTGGCCGGGTCGTTCCAGAGCACGCGCGACAGGCGGGCGGCCGCATCATCCGTGCCGTCGGCGCAGATCACGACGCCCGCATGCTGCGAGAAGCCCATGCCGACGCCGCCGCCATGATGCAGCGAGACCCAGGTCGCGCCGCTGGCGGTGTTGAGCAGGGCGTTGAGCAGCGGCCAGTCGGAGACCGCGTCCGAGCCGTCCTTCATCGCTTCCGTCTCGCGGTTCGGCGAGGCGACCGAGCCGGAATCGAGATGGTCGCGGCCGATCACCACCGGCGCCTTGAGTTCGCCGTTCCTGACCATCTCGTTGAAGGCGAGGCCGAGGCGGTGGCGATCGCCGAGGCCGACCCAGCAGATGCGCGCCGGCACGCCCTGGAACGCGATGCGCTCGCGCGCCATGTCGAGCCAGTTATGCAGGTGCTTGTTGTCCGGCAGCAGCTCCTTCACCTTGGCGTCGGTCTTGTAGATATCCTCCGGATCGCCCGACAGCGCCGCCCAGCGGAACGGACCGATGCCGCGGCAGAACAGCGGGCGGATATAGGCCGGCACGAAGCCCGGGAAGGCGAAGGCGTTCTCGAGGCCCTCTTCCTTGGCGACCTGGCGGATGTTGTTGCCGTAGTCGAAGGTCGGAATGCCCATGTCCTGGAAGGCGATCATCGCCTCGACATGCTCGCGCATCGAGGCGCGGGCGGCTTTCTCGACGGATTTCGGATTGGCCTCGCGCGCCTGCTTCCACTGGCCCATGGTCCAGCCCTTCGGCAGGTAGCCGTTGATCGGGTCATGCGCGGAGGTCTGGTCGGTGACCATGTCGGGGCGGATGCCGCGGCGGACCATCTCGGGCAGGATCTCGGCGCAGTTGCCGAGCAGGCCGACCGACTTCGCCTCGCCGTTCTTGGTCCAGCGGGCGATCATCTCCAGCGCTTCGTCGAGGCTCGAGGCCTTCTCGTCGAGATAGTGGGTGCGCAGGCGGAAATCGATCGAGTCGGGATTGCACTCGACGGCGAGGCAGGACGCGCCGGCCATCACCGCGGCGAGCGGCTGCGCGCCGCCCATGCCGCCGAGGCCGCCGGTCAGAACCCACTTGCCCTTGAGGTTGCCGCCATAGTGCTGGCGGCCGGCCTCGACGAAGGTCTCGTAGGTGCCCTGCACGATCCCTTGCGTGCCGATATAGATCCAGGAGCCGGCCGTCATCTGGCCGTACATCGCGAGCCCTTTCTTATCGAGCTCGTTGAAATGGTCCCAGTTGGCCCAGTGCGGAACGAGATTCGAGTTTGCGATCAGGACGCGCGGCGCATCCTTGTGGGTGCGGAACACGCCGACCGGCTTGCCGGACTGCACGAGCAGCGTCTCGTCGGCCTCGAGCTGGCGCAGGCTCGCGACAATGCGGTCGAAATCCTCCCAGGAGCGGGCGGCGCGGCCGATGCCGCCATAGACTACGAGCTCCTGCGGATTCTCGGCGACATCCGGATGCAGGTTGTTCATCAGCATGCGCAGCGGCGCTTCCGTCAGCCAGCTCTTGGCGCTGAGCTCGGTGCCGGTGGCGGGGCGGATGACGCGGGTATTGTCCAGGCGGGTCATGAGCGGCTCCGTTCGAGCTTGGCTGCCGCGTCGAGCGCGGCGGAAATGATGGCGGCGAGGGCAGGCTGGAGGATGGCGGCCTTGGCCGCGTCGAAGGTCCAGGGCGGTGCCTCCTCGGCCAGATAGGCCGAAAAGACGATCTCCATCTGGATCGCATGGACATGCTCGCTCGGCCGCCCGTAATGGCGCGTGATCCAGCCGCCCTTGAAGCGGCCGTTCACCACCTGCGTGAAGGCGCTGCCAGCCATGGCCGTCACGGCGGCGGCCTCGACTGCTGGCGCGCAGCTCGCCCCCGAATTGGTCCCGAGGTTGAGCGTCGGCAGCGTGCCGGGGAACAACCGCGGCATCTCCGAGGCGATCGAGTGACAGTCCCAGAACAGGCAGTAACCGTGCTCGGCTTTCACGCGCGCGATCTCGGTTTCGAGGGCGTCGTGATAGGGTCGAAAATAGCGCTCGACCCGCCGCGCGATCTCCGCCGCGTCAGGCGGCGCGTGCCAGATCGGCTCGCCGTCGAAGGTGGTCGTCGGCACGAGGTCGGTCGTCTCCTGCCCCGGATAGAGCGAGGCGCCCGACGGGTCGCGATTGAGGTCGACGACATAGCGCGACAGATGGGCCTCGACGATGGTCGGCTCGAAGAGCGCGGCGAAATCGTAGAGCTGGCGCATATGCCAGTCGGTGTCTTCGACCTGCCGGCCGCGCTCGTTGAGCTGCGCCGCGACTTCCTCGGGAAACCCGGTGCCCGGATGCGGCATCGAGAGGATGAGCGGGGACGAACCCCGCGTGACGGTGACGATTTCGGCGCTCATGCGCTGCACTCGGCGAAGCTGTCGAGGCCCGCCGCCTTGCCGACAGCGCCGGAGAGCACGAACTCGGTCGCGGCCGCGAGATCGGGGGCGAGGTAGCGGTCCTCGGTCAGCGGCGCGATCTTGCTGCGCAGCAGGGCGAGCACCGGCTCCAGCCGCGCGCTGGTCTTGAGCGGCCGGTGATGCTCGATCGCCTCCGCCGCCGCCATCAATTCGACGCCGATGACGCTGGCGGCATTCTTCGCCATGTCGAGCAGGCGGAAGGCGCCATGCGTCGCCATCGAGACATGGTCTTCCTGGTTGGCCGAGGTCGGGATGGTGTCGACCGAAGCCGGATAAGCCTTCTGCTTGTTCTCGGAGGCGAGAGCGGCGGCCGTGACCTGCGCGATCATGAAGCCCGAGTTCAGGCCGGCATCGCGGGCGAGGAAGGGCGGCAGGCCGCTCATCACGGGGTCGACCAGCAGCGCCATGCGGCGCTCGGAAAGATTGCCGATCTCGCAGACGGCCATCGCCAGGATGTCGGCGGCGAAGGCGACCGGCTCGGCGTGGAAATTGCCGCCCGAGACGATCTCGCCGGGACCGAGCACCAGCGGATTGTCGGTGACGGCATTGGCCTCGATCGAGAGCGTCGCGGCGACATTCGCCAGCAACCCATGAACCGCACCCATCACCTGCGGCTGGCAGCGCAGCGAATAGGGGTCCTGCACCTTGCTGTCGCCATGGCGATGGCTCTCGCGGATGGCGCTGCCGGCGATCAGGTCGAGCAGGATTTTCGCGACCTTGATCTGGCCGGGCTGGCCGCGCAGCGTCTGGATGCGCGGATCAAACGGGGTGTCGGAACCCTTGAGCGCATCGACCGAAAGCGCGCCGGCGACAAGCGCGGCGTCGAAGACGCGGGCGATGGCGGCAAGCCCGGTCAGCGCCAGCGTGGTCGAGACCTGCGTGCCGTTGATCAGCGCGAGGCCTTCCTTGGCGCCGAGTGCGAGCGTGGTGAGGTTCGCGCGCTTCAAGGCTTCAGCAGCCGGCAGCGTCTCGCCCTTCAGGCGGATCTCGCCGTAGCCCATCAGGGCTGCGGTCATATGGGCGAGCGGCGCGAGGTCGCCGGAGGCGCCGACCGAGCCCTTGGCGGGAATGACCGGCAGGGCATCGGCCTTGAGCGCGTTGGTCAGGGCCTCGATCACCACCGGACGGACGCCGGAGGCGCCCCGCGCCAGGCTCGCCGCCTTCATCGCCAGCAGCAGGCGGACCACGCCGTCAGGCAGGGCAGGGCCGGTGCCGACCGCATGCGAGAGGATCAGGTTGCTCTGGAGCTTGGCGAGATCGGCATCGGCGATGCGCACGCTGGCGAGCTTGCCGAAGCCGGTATTGACGCCATAGGTCACGGTCCCGGCGGCGACGATCTCCTCGACGATCTTCTGGCCGGAAGCGATGTTCCTGGCGCTCTCGCCGCCGAGCGAGGCGACGGCGCCGTCGAGGATCGCGCGCCAGTCGGTGAGATGGGCTGCGCCCGGGTTCAGCGAAACCGTGGTCATTGTCCGTTCCAGATGCGGGTGTGAAGGGGATTGAAGCCGATGCGGTAGGCGAGTTCGGCCGGGCGCTCGATCTCCCAGATCGCGAGATCGCAGCGCTTGCCGGGCTCGATCGTGCCGACGTCGTCCTGGAGGCCGAGCGCGGTCGCGGCATGGCGGGTGAGGCCGGCCAGCGCCTCTTCCGGCGTCATCCGGAAGAGCGTGCAGGCCATGTTGAGCACCAGCAAAGGCGAGGTCAGCGGCGAGGAACCGGGATTGGCGTCGGTCGCGAGCGCGATCGCCGCGCCATGCTTGCGCATCAATTCGATCGGCGGCTTCTGCGTTTCGCGCAGGAAATAGAAGGCGCCGGGCAGCACGACCGCGACGGTCCCGGCCTTGGCCATGGCGATGACGCCGTCCTCGTCGAGATATTCGAGATGGTCGGCCGAGAGCGCACCCATCTCGGCCGCGAGCTTCGCGCCATGCAGGTTCGAAAGCTGCTCGGCATGGACCTTGATCGCCAGGCCCTTGGCCTTGGCGGCCTCGAACACGGCCTTGGTCTCGTCCGGCGAGAAGGCGATGCCCTCGCAGAAGACATCGACCGCGTCGGCCAGACCCTCAGTCGCGACGGCATCGAGCAGCGGCCCGGCGACGAGAGCGGCATAGTCGCCCGAGCGGCCCTTGTATTCGGGCGGCACGGCATGCGCTCCGAGGAAGGTGGTGCGGACGGTGACGGGCCGCTCACGGCTGATGCGGCGCGCGACGCGGAGTTGCTTGAGTTCCGCCTGCTGCTCCAGCCCGTAGCCGGATTTGATCTCGACGGTGGTGACGCCCTCGGCCATCAGTGCGGCGAGGCGCCGGTCGGCCGAGGCGAAGAGCGTGTCCTCGCTCGCCTCGCGCGTCGCCTTGACGGTGGAGAGGATGCCGCCGCCGGCGCGCGCGATCTCCTCATAGGTCGCGCCCTGCAGGCGCAATTCGAACTCATACGCCCGGTCGCCGCCATAGACGAGATGGGTGTGGCAATCGATCAGGCCGGGCGTGATCCAGCGGCCCTCGCAGTCGATGGTCTCGGCGGCCTGGAAGGTGGGCGCTTCGCTGCGCGGCCCGACAAAGACGATGCGCCCGTCGCGGGCGGCGATGACACCGTCCTCGATCGCTCCATAGGGCGCGTCGACCGTCGGCGACATCGTCGCCAGCCGCGCATTCGTCCAGAGCTTGTCGCAGACAATCGTTTCACCAGGCGCTTTCGCCACCGTGCGTCCTCCCGCTACTCTTTGAGTTGAGGCTATGCTATCTAATTGCATATGCAATTGGCAAGTGCTAATTGCATATGCAATTAAGCGCCAATGAGCGACGGAGCGAAACGGTGACCGAGACCCTGCATCTGGCCGAGGCCCTTCTGCCCGAAGGTTTTGCCAGCGATGTGAAGCTGATCGTCACTGATGGCGCGATCGTCTCGGTCGAGGCGGGGGTGAAGCCGGCCGGCGATGCGCGCAGCTTCGCCGGCATCGCTCTGCCGGGCATGCCGAACCTGCACAGCCACGCCTTCCAGCGCGGCATGGCCGGCCTCTCCGAGCGTCGCGGCGCGCCGGAGGATTCCTTCTGGACCTGGCGCGAGGTGATGTACCGCTTCCTCGACCGGCTCGATCCCGACGATGTGCAGGTGATCGCCGCGCAGGCCTTCGTCGAGATGCTGGAGGGCGGCTTCACCGCGCTCGCCGAGTTCCACTATCTCCACCACGACAAGGACGGGCGCGCCTACGCGAATATCGCGACGATGGGGCAGGCGATCGCCTCCGCCGCACAGGAAACCGGGCTCGGCCTCACGCTGCTGCCGGTGCTCTATCGCTTCGGCAATTTCGGGCAGGCATCCTCGGTTCATGGCCAGCGCCGCTTCGTCAACGAGCGCGACGCCTATCAGCGCCTGCTGGAAGGCAGCGCCGTCGCGATCCGCGATCTGCCGGATGCGCGACTCGGCGTCGCCCCGCATTCGCTGCGCGCGGTCGCGCTCGACGATCTCGGCTGGGTGTCGTCGCTGCGCCCGAACGACCGCGTGCATATCCATGTCGCCGAGCAGGTTCCCGAGGTCGAGGCCAGCCTGAAGATCACCGGCAGGCGCCCGGTCGAACTGCTGATGGACACGATCCCGCTCGACAAGCGCTGGTGCCTGATCCATGCGACGCATCTGAGCGATGCCGAGCGTGACGGCGTCGCCCGCAGCGGCGCCGTTGCAGGCCTCTGCCCGATCACCGAATCCAGCCTCGGCGACGGCATCTTCGACGGTATCCGCTATGCGCAGGCCGGTGGCGCCTATGGCGTCGGCAGCGATTCCAACATCCAGATCGATGCCGGCTCCGAGCTGCGCCAGCTCGAGTATTCGCAGCGCCTGCGCGATCGCCGCCGCGCGCTTTTCGCGGAGGAGACGGCCTCGACCGGTCTCGCGCTCTGGCAGGGCGCCTGTGCCGGCGGCGCGCGCGCCTGCGGCCGCGCCATCGGCGCGATTGCGCCGGGCCACCGTGCCGATTTCATCACGCTCGACACCGATCACCCGACCCTTGTCGGCAGGGGCGGCGCCGAGGCTGTCGATAGTGCGATCTTCGCCGCCAACGCGATGCCTTTGCGCGATGTCGTCGTCGGTGGCAGGAGGGTGGTGGCCGAGGGGCGGCATCTCGCCCGCGATTCGGTGCGCACCCGCTTTGCCGGCGTGATGCGGCGCCTGCTCGCAACGGAGTAACCAGGGACGACGATGACGGAGACCCGGCTCGACGCGGTGAAACTGGACGGCGCCGGGCCGGTCTATGACCAGATCCGGCGGGCGATCCGCGACCTCGTCGTCAGCGGGGAGTGGCAGCCGGGCACGAGCGTGCCGCCCGAGCATGCGCTGATGGAGCAGCTTGGCGCCTCGCGCATGACCGTGCATCGCGCCCTTGTGCAGCTCGCCCGCGAGGGGCTGATCATCCGCCGCCGTCGCTCGGGAACCGTGGTCGCGACGCCGCCGACGAGCCATGCCATGCTCGACATCCTCTCGATCCCGGAAGAGGTGCGCCAGCTCGGCCAGGCTTACGCCTACGAGGTGCTGGCGCGCACCGATGGCAGGCCCTCGCCGGAAGTCGCCGAGCTGTTCGGGCTCAAGCGCTCCGACAAGGTCACGCATCTCCTCGTCCTTCACCGTGCCGACGGCAAGCCGCATGTGCTGGAGGAGCGTGTCATCGACGCCGCTGGCGTGAGCGGGCTCGTGGAGGAGAACTTTGCCGAGACCCCGCCTGGTGACTGGCTCCTGCAGCACAGTCTGTGGTCGCAGGCGGAACATGCGATCAGCGCGATCGGCGCTGGCGAGGAGCAGGCGGTATTGCTCGACATCGCGGTTGGCGAGCCCTGCCTGCTGGTAGAACGGCGAACCTGGAACCAGTCGCAGCCGGTGACGGCCGTGCGCCTGCTCTATCCCGGCTTCCGCCACCGCTTCGTCGGGCGCTTCGGGCCATATGGGGCGGCCTGAGGGCAGGACTGCCAAGCAAATCCGCGCAAGAGAAAAGGCCCGCCGGTGGGGCGGGCCTTCGTTGGGATGCGGTTGCCTCAGCAGTCGTAGACCACGCGGCGTCCCCATTCGTCCCGGCCGTAGCAGCTTTGGCGCGTCGCCGCGCCGCCGATGATCGCGCCGCTCGCGCCGCCGATCGCGGCACCGGCCAGCGCGCCGCCGGCGCGGCCGGTGGCGGCGCCGCCGATGATGGCGCCGGCACCCGCGCCGATCAGCGCGCCCGTGCCGGCATTCTGCTCGCGGGGCGTACAGGCGCCCAGCGCGGCGCCGATGGCTGCGACCAGCAGCAGCTTCTTGATGATCATGATCTCTCCTCCTCCGTGAGATGATGGGTCGCTCGAAGCACCAAACAGTGTCGGGCGACGAAGGTTCCGCCGGGCAGCAAGACGCTGACGGCCTCTTCCATCTGTCTTCAGTTTTGGAGACGGGTTTTGTGTCCGCACAAAGGCCGCGAATTTTCCCGGTCGCGCCGGAACCTATCGGCGTAGCGCCGGTTGGTGAGGCAAGTCCCGCCGGAGGGCGCTTTCTCCGGCATCCCATCGCGAAACAAGGGGGAAGACGATGACCGATGTTCCCATGACCTCCAGTGCGACAACCGCCACTGCGACCGCCAATCCGCTCATCGCGGGTGCCCGCGTTGCCGGAACCGATGTCTACAACGCGGCCGGCGACCATCTCGGCGAGATCTACGACGTGATGCTCGACAAGCTGACGGGGAAGGTCGCCTACGCGATCATGTCGTTCGGCGGTTTCCTCGGATTGGGCGAGAAATACCACCCGATCCCGTGGAGCGTTCTCGACTACGACACGCAACGCGGCGGCTATGTCGTGCCGCTGACCAAGGAAAAGCTCGAGGCGGCGCCGATGTATGACAGCGAAGGCGAGCCCGACTGGGACGACAAGGCTTACGGCAAGCGTGTCCACGACTACTACGGCACGATGCCCTACTGGATGATGTAGCGGCCGGGCGTTTTCGAGCGGATGCCGGTTCGCGTGAAGAACCGGGAATTCGCGCCAGCGAATACGCGCTGAATCGACCATTTGAATCGTTTCCGTGTTTCGCAGGAACGCGGAAACGATCAGGGCGCAGGTCGCGGCGGTTGCTATCCCCCCAGCCGAACCGTCGTGGCGGCGGGATGCGGGCCGAAAGGCCCGCATCTTCTTGTTTGGAGTGCTTTTCAGAGACCCACGGAATTTGTGGCGGATGGACGTTTTTTGAAGAGTTTCGGGAACAGTCGAACCCCTTCGCGCGTCTAGCCGACGGGGGATTACGACGCCCGAAGATCCGCAGCAGCCCGAGTGCGAAGCGGTCCCGGCCCTCACATCAGGAGAAGGCGAGATGCGCATCCGCTACGGCTATCGGATCGAGTTGGTCTGTGCCCATGACATGCCCCTGATCACCCTGCTCGACGTGCACCCGTCGCGCCGGCACGATCTGACAGCGCCGGATGAGATGAAGCTGACCGCACTCTCCGATCCCTCGCGGCCGATCACGATGACGCAGGATCTCGATGCCTTCGGCAATATTCGTCGGCGCATGATCGCGCCGCCCGGCGGCATCAGGCTGGAATCGGAGGGGATCGTCCATGATTCCGGCGAGCCCGATCTCATCAATCCGGTCGCCCGCGAGGTTTCTCCGTCGCGCCTCCCGGATGCGGCGCTCGTCTACCTTCTGGGCAGCCGCTACTGCGAGACCGACAAGCTCTACGATCAGGCCTGGAGCCTGTTCGGGCAGGTCCAGCCGGGGTGGCCCCGGGTGCAGGCGATCGTCGACTTCGTCCATAATCACCTGAGCTTCGGCTACCATTTCGCCCGCAACACCCGTACCGCCGCCGAGGCTTTCGAGGAGCGCATCGGCGTCTGCCGCGATTTCGCGCATCTCGCCGTCACGCTCTGCCGCTGCATGAATATCCCGGCGCGCTACTGCAACGGCTATCTCGGCGATATCGGCGTGCCCGCCAATCCCGCCCCGATGGATTTCAATGCCTGGTTCGAGGTTTTCCTCGGCGGGCGCTGGTACACGTTCGATGCCCGGCACAACGAGCCGCGCATCGGCCGCATCGTCATCGCGCGCGGCCGCGACGCGACCGATGTCGCGATGATCAACTCCTTCGGAACTCATACCCTGCAGCGCTTCGAGGTCGTGACCGAAGAGATCGAGGATGTGCCGATGCCGTTGATGCCATCGATGCCGGAACAGTTCGACGCCCGCCCGGCCGCCGCTTAAGTGCTCTTGCGCGTGATCGGGCGCCACCCATCTACCCCAGCACCATGCGCTACACCGTCATCGTCAATGCCCGCGCCGGAACGGTCCTTGAAGCCGGCGCGGATGCTTTCGCCTCGCGGCTGGAGGCTGCCTTCGCGGCCCATGGCTGCGGCGCCGACGTACACCTCGTTCCCCCGCGCGAGATCGACGATGCGCTGTCCCTCGCGATCGAGGATCGCCACGCGATGCCGGTTCTCGCCGGTGGCGACGGCACGATCAACGGCGCCCTGCCGGTCCTGATCCAGGCCGACCGCCCGGTCGGCATCCTGCCGATGGGCACGGTGAACGTGCTCGGCCGCGATCTCGGGCTCGCCGGCCCGCTGGAGCAGCAGGTCGGGGCGCTCTGCCGGGGTGAGCCGGTGGAGATGGATGTCGGCCGGGTCAATGACCGGCTGTTCCATTCGCTCTCCGGCATGGGCTTCTTCAGCCTGATGGCACGCGAGCGCGAATACGCGCGCCGGCGTTTCCCCTTCAGCCGCGCGGCTGCCTTCGGCATCGCCGCGACGCGCTCGATCCTGTTCACCCGCCCGGTCATGCTCGACATCACCATCGGCAACGACCATCGCCTCGTCGAGGCCGATGCCGTGCTCGTCACGGTGAACTGCTTCGAGGGCGCGGACTGGCGTCGTCCACGGCTCGACGATGGTGTCTTCGAGGTGCATGTCCTGAATGCCGGCGGTCTCTATTCGCGCAGCAAGGCGGCGCTCTCGGTGGTCTCGGGCCGCTGGCGCGACTCGCATAACCTGACCTCCTTCACCGGCGATGCGGTGACGCTGACCCGGCGCGACAAGCGCCGCGGGCACATCACCTTCGACGGCGAGGTCGAGCGCAAGGCCGGGCCGTTGCGCTACGGCCTCCTGCCCAAGGCGCTCAGCGTGATCTCCGCCCGCCCGGCGAGCGCGTGACGAAGCCCGTGAGTCACAGGCGGCGGAACGCCGCCTGTTCGACCCCGCTACCCTCCAGTAGTCTCCCGCCCCAGGCCTTTCGGAGATCGCGCTTCTTGCCCCAGCCACGCATCCTTGTTCCCGCCTCGGCCGCTCTGGTCTTCCTCGGGCTCGCGCTGCTGATCGTCTCCGGGCGCAGCTTCTCGCTCGATACCACGCTGATCATGCTGTTCCGCGATGCCGCCAACCCCGCGGTTCCGCTCGGGCCGGCCTGGTTCCAGGAGGCGGTGCGCGACATGACGGCGCTCGGCAGCTTCGTCGGACTGTTCTTCATGGCGTTGACGGCGACGCTGGCGCTCTGGCTCTGCGGCTACCGCCATCTCGCGATCGGGCTCGTCGTCAGCCTCGCCGCCGCTTTCCTGGCGAGCACCGGCCTGAAGATCGCGATCGCTCGCGAACGGCCGGATATCGTCGAGCACGCGGCGTTGACCTTCACTGCGAGTTTCCCGAGCGGTCACGCCTTCCTCTCGGCCGTGACGCTGCTCACCATCGCTGGCTTCGTCGGCCTGGCCTCGCAGAAGGCCGACATCGCCCGCTTGTGCATGATCATGGCGGTGGTCGTGGTCGGCCTGATCGGCCTCAGCCGAATCTATCTCGGCGTGCACTGGCCGTCAGACGTCCTCGGCGGCTGGGCCCTCGGGGTCGTCTGGTCGAGTGTCGTGATTGCGTGGCTAGGCCGCAGGATGGCTGCTTCCGACCCGGCCTGAACGGGTTCAGCGCATGTCGATCGTGGCGTTGACGCCGAGATCGGGCGTACGGCCGAGGATCTTGGCCGTCGCCAGCTTGAAGGCGACGAGCACGCTGCTCGACGGTCCATCCCAGATTTCGGCCGAGGTCGGCGTCAGCGCCAGCAGGGTGGCGTCCGGATCGTCGGGTCCGTTCGGGAACCAGGCGCTCGCCATCGGCGTCCAGACCTCGCGCAGCGTCTCGCGGCTCGGGACCTCGGAGGCCGAGCAGGAGATCGCGGCGTAGAAATTGCGGTCCTCATGGCTGATCGCCACGCTGGCGGAGGGCGAGCGCAAGGCCGCGCCGATGATGCCGGTATGCCGGTGCGTGATGAACAGCAGGCGGTGGTGGTCGCGGTCGAGATGGCCGGACATCGGCCTGGTCCTGATGTCGCCCTCGATGACCAGCGAGACCATGTAGACCGGGTGGGCGGCAAGCGCAGCCCAGATGCGATCCTGCAGTTCGGTGTCGGCCATGGCAACCTCCTGCCGGTGCGATCTTGTCATGGCCAGCGTCGCATGGAAACCGGCCTGTCCGCCATGCCAACGTTGCGCGAGAAGCAACGTTCCCGGCGTTGCAGCGGAACATCGCCGCCCGGCCCGCGTTGGGATCGGGCTTGCGGCTCGGCCGCCATCATCAGGGATATTCCATGCTCGCGTCGCGCCATCTCCTCGTCGTCCTCGTTCTCGTTCTCGTCGCCGCGCTCGCTGTTACCGGCTATTCGCTCTACCAGGAGAAGAAGCAGCCGGACGGCGTGGAAATCTCGGTCGGCAAGAACGGGCTTTCGATCAAGGAAAAATAGCCTGTCGCCCTGGGCATTGGCCTTCCCGCTCCAAAGGCGCTAACACCCGAACCACGAGCCTGTTTCGTGGGAGAGAGAGATGAACGCGCCCTTCAAGAACCTCATCGCCGGCGAATGGGCCGGCGGCGCCAATGCCTCGCGCAACATCAACCCCTCCAACACCAACGATGTCGTCGGCGAGTACACGCAAGGGACGGTCGAGGACCTGAACAACGCGGTCGCTGCCGCCAAGGCTGCCTTCCCGGCCTGGAGCCGCTCCACCCCGCAGGAGCGCTACGAGATCCTGAAGAAGGCCTCCGACGAGATCCTCGCCCGCAAGGACGAGCTCGGCCGCCTGCTCTCTCGGGAAGAGGGCAAGACCCTTGGCGAGGGTATCGGCGAGGCGACCCGCGCCGGCCAGGTCTTCGCCTTCTTCGCCGGTGAGTGCCTGCGCCTCGGCGGCGAGATGGTTCCGTCGGTGCGCCCCGGCGTCGGCGTCGAGATCACCCGCGAGGCGGTCGGCATCGTCGGCATGATCACGCCCTGGAACTTCCCGATCGCGATCCCCGCCTGGAAGATCGCGCCTGCGCTCGCCTGGGGCAATTGCGTCGTCCTGAAGCCGGCCGATCTCGTGCCGGGCTCGGCCTGGGCGCTGGTCGACATCCTGCAGCGCGCGGGCCTGCCCAAGGGCGCGCTCAACCTCGTCATGGGCCGCGGCTCGGTCGTCGGCCAGGCGCTGCTCGAGCACAAGGATGTTGCGGCGATCTCCTTCACCGGCTCGGTTCCCACCGGCCGCAAGGTCGCGGCCGCCTGCATCGCCGGCAATCCTATGAAGAAGGTGCAGCTCGAGATGGGCGGCAAGAACCCGCTGGTCGTGCTCGACGACGCCGACCTGAAGGTTGCGGTCGAGGTCGCCGTCAACGGTGCCTTCTTCTCGACCGGCCAGCGCTGCACGGCCTCTTCGCGCCTGATCGTTCAGGCTGGCATCCATGACAGGTTCGTCGAGGCCTGCATCGAGCGCCTGAAGAGCGTCGTTGTCGACGATGCGCTCAAGGCCGGCACCCATATCGGCCCGGTGGTCGACCAGAGCCAGCTCGACCAGAACCTGAAATACATCCAGATCGCCAAGGACGAGGGCGGCAAGCTGGTCTTCGGCGGCGAATTGCTGAAGCGCGATACCCCCGGCTTCTATCTTCAGCCGGCGCTCTTCACCGAGACGACGAACGCCATGCGCATCTCGCGCGAGGAGGTCTTCGGCCCGGTCGCCAACATCGTCCGCGTCAAGGATTACGAGGAGGCGCTCAGCCTCGCCAACGACACCGAGTTCGGCCTCTCCTCGGGCATCTGCACGACCTCGCTGAAGCATGCGACGCATTTCAAGCGCAACAGCGAGGCCGGCATGGTGATGGTCAACCTGCCGACGGCGGGCGTCGATTATCACGTGCCGTTCGGCGGGCGGAAGGGCTCCAGCTACGGCCCGCGCGAGCAGGGCGCCTACGCCAAGGAGTTCTACACCACGGTCAAGACGGCCTACACGCTGGCCTGACCACCGGAACAGGGCGCAGGTCGCGGCGGTTGATCGGGATACCCCTCCCGATCGGAGCCGCGACATGCATCATCTCGACCCGAAGACGCGCAACGCAGCCGACCTCGCGCTCGACTGCTACAAGCACTGCCATGGTATGGCGATGACCCACTGCCTGCAGGTGGGCGGCGCTCATGCCGAGCCGGACCATCTGCGCCTGATGGCGGCTTGCGCGGAAATCTGCCGGACAACGGCGCATCTGCTGCTGATGGACTCAGTCCACGGCCGTCACATGGCCAGGGAATGCGCCGAGGTTTGCGAGGCCTGCGCGACAGACTGCGCTCGCGTTGGCGACATGGATTCCTGCGTCGCCGCCTGCCGCGCCTGTGCGAAGGCCTGCGCTGCGCTCGCGGCTTGAGCGCTCAGCCGACCGGAACCACGTCCACGGCGACGCCGACCTTCTGCGTGCCCGGCCCAATCACCACGCCATCGAGCGGGGCGACATCGGCATAGTCGCGGCCGAAGGCGGTGACGATATGGTCGTCCGCGACGATCAGGTCATTGGTCGGGTCGAGCCCGACCCAGCCGATCTCGGGGCCGCACCACAGCATTGCCCAGGCATGGCTGGCATCGGCGCCTTCGAGCCGCTTCTGGCCCGGCGGCGGGATGGTGCGGATATAGCCGGAGATATAGGCCGCCGGCAGGCCGAGGCCCCTGAGGCCGGCGATCATGATATGCGCGAAATCCTGGCAGACGCCGTGGCGCTGGTCGAAGGCCTCGGCCAGCGGCGTCGTCACCTCGGTCGCCTCGGGGTCGTAGGTAAAGTCGCGCCGGATTCGGGCCATCAGGTCGCAGGCAGCTTCCAGCACGGGGCGCCCGGCGTCGAAGCACGGCCGCGCATAGTCGATCACGGCCGGGACATGCGGCACGAGCCGGCTCGGATAGAGGTGATGCGCCGGCGAATCCGGTGCCAGACTCCGGGAATCGAGCGCCAGCGTCGCGACATCCTCCCATTTCCGCGTCAGCCCGGCATGGGGCGGCGGCGGCCGGTCGACCTCGATCCGCGCCCGCATCTCGAGCTTCAGCTCGCGATGCGGCTTGGTGACCGTGATCGTGGTCATGCGGTTGCCGAAGAAGCAGATCCCGTCATTGCGCTCGGCCGGGCGGGGCGCGATCAGCAATTCGCTCTTCAGCACGCGCTGGCCGGCTCCATCGCGCGGCAGCAGGCGCAGGATGCAGCGGGAAAAGGGGACCGGCCGGCTATAGCCGTAGGTGGTGAGGTGGCGCAGCTCGTAGATCACGCGATGCTCGTCATCCGCGAGCCTTCGGGGCCGCTGTTCTGCAGGAAATAGCGATCGGCGATCGCACCCGAGAGCCCCATCAGCAACTGCTCGAACAGCAGGATGCTGGTGCGATCGAGGCGGCTCGCCTCCATCGTCCGGCAATCGGCCGCGAGCCGCAGCACCAGCCGGCGCGGTGCCTCCAGCATGCCGTCATCGGCAAGCGTCGGCAGGTTGGCGATCTCGGTGTCGAGACGCTCGACCTGGAAAGCGACCGAGCGCGGGTTGTAGGGGTCGAGCATGATGAGATCGAGTACGGGCTGCAGGCTGGCGCCAAGCAGGTAGCGCGAGCGATAGGTGATCTGCGAATCCGTCAGGTCGAGGAGGACATCGAGGCTGTCGCCCGAGGCGTTGCTGTCGGCGAATTGCCGGGCAAAGCGGCAGGTCGCGATGCCTCGCTCCAGCCGCCGGCCGATATCGAGGAAGCGCCAGCCATTGCCGCGCACCATGTTCTCCTGGCCGAGGCCGGAGAAGGCGGCGAGCGATTTCAGCGCCCGGTCGGCGATTTCGTAGGCCTCGCCCTCGCTCGGCTTGCGCCCATCCTCGGGATCGAGCTGACGCTGGAGGTCACCGAACAATCGCCAGGCATCGACGGAGAGGCGCTCGCGGATGCCCGAGGCGGTGCGCCGCGCCTCGCGCAGCGAAGCGGCGGCCGAGCCGTAATCGTCGAGACTGTAGAGCGCGGCATAGGCCTGTGCCGCCGGCGCCCGGCGTTCCTGCCCGGCGGGCGCGGCGCCCCAGGCAACGAGCATGCCGGCGAGCTGGCGCACCGTGTCGTTGCGGCCGGGCGCAGGGTCGGGATCGATCAGGCGGCCGAGCAGGGCGCGCACCAGACGCAGGATCGCCTCGCCGCGCTCCAGATAGCGTCCGAGCCAGAACAGATTGTCGGCGGCCCGGCTCGGCAGCGTGCCGGTGACGCGGCGGATGCTGATGCGGTCGGGCGTCGGCAGCAGGGTGACCTGCGCGACCGGCTCCTTCGAGGTGACCCAGACATCGCTGGAGCGCACGCCGTTGCGCATGCTGACCGCACGCGCATCGGGCTCGTCGGAGATCCGGCAGAAGCCGCCGGGCATCACCTTCCAGCCGTCCGGCGTCGCGGCGGCGAAGACGCGCAGCGTCATCGGATGCGGTTCGAGCCGGCCGTTCTGGAACACCGGCATGGTCGAAAGCCTGACGACCTCCTGCCCGACATAATCCATGCCGTGCGCCTCGATGCGTCCACGCAATGCGGCGCGATCCGCCTCCGGCAATTCGCCGGCCACGACCTGAGACGCGTCGGTGCCGTTGCCGGCGCCGCGGAAGGCCGGCGCGATGCTCATCTCGCCCAGCCTGTCGAGCACGGTCTGCCGCTCCTGCGGCTGCCCGCACCACCATGTCGCGATATTCGGCAGGATCAGGTCCTGGCCGAGCAGTTTCCGCGCCAGGGCTGGCAGGAAGCCCATCAGGGCGCGTGCCTCGACGACCCCGGAGCCGAGCCCGTTGGCGATGCGGACCTGACCTTGCCGGGCAGCCTCGACCAGCCCGGCAACACCGAGCGCCGAGCGGGAATTGAGCTCGAGCGGATCGGCGAAATCGCCGTCGATGCGTCGCCAGATCACGTCGGCGCGCTTCAGGCCGGCGATGGTGCGCACATGCACGCGGCCCTCGCGCATCAGCAGGTCGCCACCCTCGACCAGCAGGAAGCCGAGATAGCGCGCCAGATAGGCCTGCTCGAAATAGCTTTCGTTGAGCGGACCAGGCGTCAGCAGGGCGATGCGCGGCTCGACACGTTTCGAGCTGGAAACCAGCCCCGCTCGAAAGCCCTGGAAGAAGGCCGCCAGCCGCTCGATGTTCATGTTGCGGAACATGTCGGGGAAGGCGCGCGCCAGCGCCAGCCGGTTCTCCAGCGCGTAGCCGGCGCCGGAGGGGGCCTGGGTCCGGTCCTGCAGCACCCACCAGCGTCCGTCCGGACCACGGCCGAGATCGGCCGCATAGAGCTGGAGCGTGCCGCCACCTGCGATTCCGTGCATCGGGCGCAGGTAATCGGGGCTGCCGGTGACGACGGCAGCGGGCAGGAGGCCCTCCGCGATCAATTCGCCCGGCCCGTAGATGTCGTCGAGCAGGGTCGAGAGCAATTCGGCGCGCTGCGTCACGCCGGCGGCGATCGCCTGCCATTCCGCCTCGGGGATGACGAGGGGCACATGCGACAGCGGCCAGGCCCGCTCGCCGACGCCCGGATCGCGCTCGTCGATATCGCCATGGACGCGATAGGACACGCCGGTGTCGCGGACATGCCGGTCGGCGAGCCCGAAGCGCTGGTTCAGCTCGGAGGGCGACAATGCGCACCAGCCCGACAGGAACGGCTCCCAATGCGGGCGCACATTCCCGTTCTCGTCGATGAATTCGTCGCAGACGCCCGGCAAGGGGCGATAGCCGGCAAGCAGCGATGCGCGCCGCTCGGCCCTGCTGCGTCCCGATCGGATGCGGCCCTGCACCGGCATTCTTCTGATCAGATCCCTGTCGGGCGCCTCAGGTCCAGCGTGAGCGGGAATTCGGCGCTGCGTTCCTCCGGCGGAATCGCCAGAGGGCCGGGACTATGACCGATCGCCTCGAAGCGCGCGAGCCGTCTTGCCTCCGCCTCGTAGGAATTGACCGGGGGTGTCTCGTAATTGCGCCCCCCGGGATGGGCGACATGGTAGACGCAACCGCCGAGCGAGCGGCCTGACCAGAGATCGACGATGTCGAAGGTCAGCGGCGCATGCACCGGGATCTTCGGATGCAGGCCCGAGGCCGGCTGCCAGGCCTTGAAGCGCACCGCTGCGACGGCCTCGCCCGAAACGCCGGTTTGCGTCAGTGGCAGGCGCCGGCCGTTGCAGGTGACGAGGTGGCGGCCCGGCACCAGTCCGGTCGCCTTGACCTGCAGGCGCTCGATCGACGAGTCGACATAGCGCACCGTGCCGCCGATCGCGCCTTCCTCGCCCATGACATGCCAGGGCTCGAGCGCCTGCCGGATCTCGATTTCGACGCCGCCATGCGCGACCTTGCCGAAGAACGGGAAACGGAATTCCGCCTGCGCCTCGAACCAGACGGGATCGAAGGCATAGCCGGCGCGTTTGAGGTCTGCGAGCACGTCTTTGAAATCCTGCCAGACCATCTCCGGCAGCATGAAGCGGTCATGCAGGGTCGTGCCCCACCGGACCAGCTTGCCGTCGAGCGGCTCCCGCCAGAACCAGGCGATGAGCGCGCGCAGCAGCAGTTGCTGGGCGAGCGACATCCGTGCATCCGGTGGCATCTCGAAGCCGCGGAACTCGACCAGCCCGAGCCGGCCGGTCGGTCCGTCCGGGGAATAGAGCTTGTCGATGCAGATCTCGGTGCGGTGCGTGTTGCCGGAGACGTCGACCAAAAGGTTGCGCAACAACCGGTCGACCAGCCAGAGCGGGATCGGCTTTTCGCCGGGCCTGGGCACCTGCGCCAGCGCGATCTCCAGTTCGTAGAGCTGATCTTGCCTTGCCTCGTCGATGCGCGGCGCCTGGCTGGTCGGGCCGATGAACAGCCCCGAGAACAGGTAGGACAGCGACGGGTGCCGGTTCCAGTAGAGGATGATGCTCTTGAGCAGGTCCGGCCGGCGCAGGAAGGGTGAATCGGCCGGGGTCACGCCGCCGAGCACGACATGGTTGCCGCCGCCAGTGCCGGTATGGCGGCCGTCGACCATGAATTTCTCGGCGCAGAGCCGCGACAGCCGCGCCTCCTCGTAGACGCCCTGCGTGATCGCCGCAGCCTCGCGCCAGTCCGTCGCCGGATGGATGTTGACCTCGATCACGCCGGGATCGGGCGTGACCTTGATGACGTCGAGGCGGGGGTCGAAGGGCGGCGCATAGCCCTCGATATGCACGGGCTGGCCGAGTTCCTCCGCCACCGCCTCGACCGAGGCGACGAGGTCGAGATAATCTTCCAGCCGCTCGACAGGGGGCAGGAAGACGCAGAGCACATTGTCGCGGATTTCGAGGCTGAGCGCGGTGCGGACATGCTCGCCGCCGATCTCCTGCTCGCGCCGGTCCTGGACCGGACCCGCCGCCGCAGTTGCGCCGATGCTCATCTGTGCCGGACCGGGCCGTTCCTCCGTGGCGGCCGGTTCTGCAGGCCGTGCCTCGGGATGATCGGTCCAGCTCGCTCCGGCGGGGCCGGCAGCGGCCAGCGGCGGGCGCGGCTCCATCGGGTCCTGCGGGTGGATATGCGGGTATTCGGCCTTGGGCACGACCGGCAGCGAGCCTAAGGGCAAACGGTAGCCGACCGGCGAGTCGCCCGGCACCAGGAAGAGCTTGCCGCGGCGCAGCTGCCATTTCTCTGAGCGCCAGCGGCGGTCGTTCGCGCCCGCCTGCCAGCGCTGCACCGGGATGACGTAGCCACGCGGATTGCCGAGCCCGAGTTCGAAGACCCGCGCCATCCGCGAGCGCTCCTCCGGATCGGAAAGGCGCGAATCGAGCGGGTCGACATTGTCGGGCAGCTGCGCCTCCTTGAGCAGCCAGACGCCGGTGTCCTCATAGGCCGGCATCACATGGTCGGCGCCGAGCCCGAGCTTCTCGGAAAGCCCCTGCGCCAGCGCCTCGGCATCGCGGATGGTGGAGGCGATGTCGAGTTCGCGGTCGCCGCCGGTCTGCGCGCCGGGCTCGCGGGCGATGAGATCGGCATTGCGCCAGATCGGCTGGCCGTCGCGGCGCCAGTAGAGCGCGAAGGCCCAGCGCGGGAGGGTCTCGCCCGGATACCACTTGCCCTGGCCATAATGCAGCATTCCGCCCGGCGCGAAACGCTCACGCAAACGCCGGATCAGCGTGTCCGCGCGCTGGCGCTTGGTCGGCCCGACGGCGGCGATGTTCCATTCCTCGCCGGTCTGGTCGTCGATCGAGACGAAGGTCGGTTCGCCGCCCATGGTGAGACGGACATCCTGCGCCTGCAGATCGGCCTCGACCTTGTCGCCGAGCGCGTCCAGCTCGCCCCAGGACGCGTCGGAGAAGGGCAGGGTGATGCGCGGCACCTCGTGCACGCGCATCACGCTCATCTGGAAGTCGAATGTCGTCTCGGCATAGCTCGCCACGCCGGAGACCGGTGCGGCTGAGCGGTAATGCGCCGTCGCCGCCAGCGGCAAATGGCCCTCGCCGGTGAGCAGGCCGGAGGTCGGGTCGAGCCCGACCCAGCCGGCGCCGGGGATATAGACCTCGGCCCAGGCATGCAGGTCGGTGAAGTCCTTGTCGGTCCCGCGCGGGCCTTCGAGCGGATCGATATCCGCCTTCATCTGGATGAGGTAGCCGGAGACGAAGCGCGCCGCGAGGCCGAGATGCCGGAGCGCCTGGACCAGGAGCCAGCTCGTGTCGCGGCAGGAGCCCGAACCGATCGACAGCGTATGCTCCGGCTCCTGCACGCCAGGCTCCATCCGGATGCCATAGGCGATGCGCCGTTGCAGGCGGGCATTGAGGTCGACGATGAAGTTGACGGTGTTCAGCGGCTCGCGCGGCAGTTCGGCGAGGAAGGCTTCGAGCAACGGCCCGGCTGGCTCCGTCACCAGATAGGGCGCAAGCTCCTCCGTCTGCTCGGGCGTATAGGCGAAGGGGAAGGTCTCGGCTTGCACTTCGACGAAGAAGTCGAATGGGTTGATGATCGACAGTTCGGTGACGACATCGACCTCGATCCGGAATTCCATGACCGGCTCGGGAAAGACAAATCGGGCCAGCCAGTTGCCGGCCGGGTCCTGCTGCCAGTTCACGAAATGCTGCGCCGGCGTCACCTTCAGCGAATAGCTCTCGATCCCGGCCCGGCAATGCGGCGCCGGCCGCAGGCGCACGATCTGCGGCCCGAGCGTGACCGGCCGGTCGTAGCGGTAATGCGTGACATGGTTCAGCGCGGCGATGATGGCCAAGTTTCGCCCCCTAATCCCAGGCGGAAGCCGCCGGCGACGTCAGGTTAGCGGGGCGGTCGGCGCGCGCAAGGCATCGTCAAGGCCGGAAAGCTGCCCGAGCGCCGGGTTGCTGCTCAAGAGATGTGCAAAATGCCGCGACGAGCCCTTTCCCTCGCCGTTCGTCGACTGGACAGCCACTAGGGACTGGTTGCAGATAGCGCCCAACGGGCGGCAAAGCGTCCGCGCAACACAACGATGGGGAATCCGATGCGTCACGTAGCCAAATTGATGGCGGTTTCGGCCTTCACGGCCTTGATGTCGACCACCGCCGCCTTCGCGCAGACGCCGAAGGACACGATCGTGATGGCCAAGCAGATCGACGACATCATCACGCTCGATCCGGCCGAGGCTTTCGAGTTCTCGGGCGTCGAGGTCGGCGCGAATGTCTACGACAAGCTGATCAATATCGATATCAGCAAGAACAACGAGCTGATCCCGGATCTCGCCGAGAGCTGGACCGTCAGCCCCGACAACCTGACCTACACCTTCAAGCTGCGCAAAGGCGTCAAGTTCCACTCCGGCAACCCGATGACCGCTGCCGATGTGGTCTATTCCTTCCAGCGCGCGGTGACGCTGAACAAGTCGCCGGGCTTCATCCTGCGCCAGTTCGGCTTCGTCGCGGAAAACGTGCTCGACAAGGTCAAGGCCGTCGACGAGAACACCGTCCAGATCACGGTCTCGAAGCCTTTCGCCCCGACCTTCTTCTATAACTGCCTGACCTCCGGCGTCGCTGCCATCGTGGACTCCAAGCTGGTCAAGGCCAACGAGAAGGACGGCGACTGGGGCAATGGCTGGCTGAAGCTGAATTCGGCCGGTTCCGGCGCCTACAAGGTCCGCAGCTATCGCCCGAACGAGCAGTACACGCTCGACGCCAACGAGAGCTGGTTCCGGGGCGCCCCGAAGAGCAAGCGCATCGTCGTGCGCCATGTCGCCGAGCCGGCCTCGCAGCGCCTGCTGGTCGAGAAGGGCGACATCGATATCGCCCGCAATCTCTCGAAGGATCAGCTCGCGGCGGTCAAGAGCAACGACGCGATCAAGATCGTCCAGGGTGACAAGGGCTACATCCTCTATCTCGGGCTGAACCAGAAGAACCCGAACCTCGCCAAGCCCGAGGTGCGCGAGGCGCTGAAGCTCCTGGTCGATTACGCCTCGATCGAGAAGAACATCCTCGAAGGCACCTACAAGGGCCACGAGTCCTTCCTGCCGCAGGGCTTCCTCGGCGCGATCTCGGACAAGCCCTATTCGCTCAACGTCGCCAAGGCGAAGGAGCTTCTCGCCAAGGCCGGCCTCGCCAACGGCTTCACCGTCACCATGGACACCCGCTCTGTGGCGCCGATCACCGATATCGCCCAGGCGATCCAGGCGACCTGGGCCCAGGCCGGCGTCAAGCTGGAGATCATCCCCGGCGACGGCAAGCAGACGCTGACCAAGTACCGCGCCCGCACCCACGACATCTATATCGGCCAGTGGGGCCCGGACTATCTCGACCCGCACACCAATGCCGAGACCTTCGCCATCAACGAGGACAATGGCGAGGAAGCGAAGTCGAAGACGCTGGCCTGGCGCAATGCCTGGGACATCCCGCAGATGACTAAGGTCACGCAGGGCGCCGTGCTCGAATCCGATGCGGCCAAGCGCAAGGCGACCTATGAGACGCTGCAGCGCGACCACCAGAAGGTCTCGCCCTTCGTCATCATGTTCCAGCAGATCGAGGTTTCGGCCGAGCGCAAGAACGTGAACGGCTGGGTCATCGGACCGAGCTCGGACACCAACCGCTACGCGACCATCGTCAAGAACTGAGCCCCCTGGCTCCAGAGCCCGCCGCGATCCTGAAAGATCGCGGCGGGCTTCCTTTAGCGGTAGGGGCTGTCATCCCGGGCGACCGAAGGGAGACCCGGGATCCATGCCTGAACCTGTATCGGAAGCGCTCCGGAATGGATCCCGGGTCAAGCCCGGGATGACTCGGTGATTCCGTGAAAACCAACTCACTTTAGAAACGGAGGCGGGTCATGACAGCCGTGACGCAAGCTCCCACAGCCAAGGCCGCGGCGCCGGGAAGGCTTCGCCGCTGGGGCCGCGCCCTTTCGCGCGAGCTGACGACCGTGGTCATCACCATGTTCGGCCTGCTGCTGGTCACCTTCTTCATCGCCCGCGTGATCCCGATCGATCCCGTGCTTGCCGTCGTCGGCGACAACGCCCGGCCCGAGACCTATGAGGCGGCGCGCATCGAGCTTGGCCTCGACAAGCCACTCTGGCAGCAATTCGCCATCTATATCGGCAAGGTCTTCACCGGGAATCTCGGCACATCCGTGCTGACCTCGAACCCGGTCGTCGAGGACATCAAGCGCGTCTTCCCGGCGACGCTCGAGCTCGCAACGCTCGGCACGCTGATCGGTGTCCTGATCGGTGTTCCGCTCGGCATCCTCGCGGCGGTCAACCAGGGCCGCTGGCAGGATCAGGTCGCCCGTGTCGTCGGCCTTGTCGGCTATTCCGTCCCGGTCTTCTGGATCGGCCTGATGGCGCTGCTGCTGTTCTACGCCAAGCTCGGCTGGGTCTCCGGACCGGGGCGCATCTCGGTCGTCTGGCAGGACATCGTCACCACCAGAACAGGCGTCATCATGATCGACGCCGCGCTGGAGGGCGAATGGGAGGCGTTCTGGGACGCCTTCTCGCATCTGATCCTGCCGGCGCTCGTGCTTGGCCTGCTCTCCGTCGCCTATATCAGCCGGATGACGCGCAGCTTCATGATCACCGAGCTGCAGCAGCAATATGTCATCGCGGCCCGCGTGAAGGGCGTCTCCGAGACCGCCGTGATCTGGCGCCACGCCCTGCGCAACGCCGCCGTGCCGCTCTTCACCGTGATCGCGCTCTCCTACATGCATCTGCTGGAGGGCTCGGTGCTGACCGAGACGATCTTCGCCTGGCCCGGCCTCGGCCGCTATCTCACCAATGCGCTGCTCAATGCCGACATGAACGCGGTGCTCGGCGGCACGCTGGTGGTCGGCGTCGTCTTTATCGCGGTCAATCTCCTGACCGACATCATCGGCCGCCTGGCCGATCCGCGCGTGCGCTGAGGAGGCGGACATGAGCGACACCTCCTCGACCGGCCTGCATGCCTGGCTGATCAGCGACAGCCCTGAGTCGCGCCGTCAGGCCCGCCTCGGCCAGCTCTACCGGCAATGGCTCGCCTTCAAGCGCAACCCGATGGCGGTGGCGGGCCTCGTCATCATCGTCCTGCTGCTGCTGATCGCCGCCTTCGCGCCGGTGATCGCGCCCTTCGATCCGATCGCGCAGACGCTCGACAAGCGCCTGCTGCCGCCATCGGCGACCAACTGGTTCGGCACCGACGCGCTCGGCCGCGATATCTTCAGCCGCATCGTCTACGGCACGCGCATCACGCTGGTCATCGTGCTGCTGGTCGTCGTCACCGTCGGCCCCTTCGGCCTGCTGATCGGCGCGATCTCCGGCTATTACGGCGGCTGGGTCGATCGTCTGCTGATGCGCATCACGGACGTCTTCCTCGCCTTCCCGCGCCTCGTGCTGGCGCTGGCCTTCGTCGCGGCGCTCGGCCCCGGCATCGTCAACGCCATCATCGCCATCGCGATCACGACCTGGCCGCCCTATGCCCGTGTCGCCCGCGCCGAGACCATGGTGATCCGCAACCAGGACTATATCGCCGCGATGCGCCTGCAGGGCGCCTCGCAGGGGCGCATCATCTGGAAGCATGTCGTGCCGATGTGCATGTCCTCGCTGATCGTGCGCACCACCTTCGACATGGCGGGCATCATCCTGACCGCCGCCGGCCTCGGCTTCCTCGGCCTCGGCGCCCAGCCGCCTATGCCGGAATGGGGCGCGATGATCTCGGCTGGCCGCGAGCAGATCTTCGACCAGTGGTGGGTCGCGACCTTCCCCGGCGTCGCCATCTGCATCGTCGCCCTCGGCTTCAACCTGCTCGGTGACGGGCTCCGCGACGTCATGGATGCGAGGTAAGTCGATGACGAGCGAGCAGCCTCTTCTCGAAGTCGACAATCTCAAGGTCGACTTCCACACGCCGACCGGCATCGTCCGGGCCGTGCGCGGCCTCTCCTTCACATTGGGCCGCGAGCGGCTCGGCATCGTCGGCGAGTCCGGTTCGGGCAAGTCTATGACCGGCCGCGCCATCCTCGACCTGATCCCGCATCCCGGCGTCGTCAGCGCCGATCGCATGCGCTTCCGCGGCCAGGACCTGATGGCCATGGACAAGGGCGCGCGGCGCAAGCTGCGCGGTCGCCATATCTCCATGGTGATGCAGGACCCGAAATTCTCGCTGAACCCGGTCGAGACCGTGGGAAGCCAGATCGCCGAGGCCTATCGCATCCACCGCAAGGCCGGCACCCGCGAGGCGCGCGAACGCAGCCTCGCCATGCTGGAGCAGGTGCAGATCCGCGAGCCCGCCCGCGTCTATGACCTCTACCCGCACGAGGTCTCGGGCGGCATGGGTCAGCGCGTCATGATCGCGATGATGCTGATCGCCGAGCCCGAGGTGCTGATCGCCGACGAGCCGACCTCGGCGCTCGACGTCACCGTGCAGCTCCAGATCCTCAAGATCCTCGACGATCTCGTCACCGAACGCGGCATGGGGCTGATCTTCATCAGCCACGACCTGCATCTGGTGCAGTCCTTCTGCGACCGCGTCATCGTGATGTATGGCGGCAAGGTCATGGAGACGCTGCCGGCGGCAGAACTCGCCGACACGGCCGCGCGCAGCCGGCGCCACCCCTATACGCTCGGCCTGCTCGAATGCCTGCCGGACCTCGACCATCCCCGGGCGAAACTCGCCACCCTCAACCGTGACCCGGCGTGGCTGGCATGACGAACGCAGCGATCTCCGTCGACAAGCTCAACGTCTCCTTCGGCGATTCCCATGTCGTGAAGGACCTCTCCTTCGAAGTCCGCAAGGGCGAGAGCTACGGCCTCGTCGGCGAGTCCGGTTCGGGCAAGTCGACCGTCTTGCGCGTGCTTTCCGGCCTCAACCGGGAATGGAGCGGCCAGGTCGCGATCGAGGGCGTTGTGCAGCCCAAGGTTCGCGACAAGGCCTTCTACCGCAACGTCCAGATGGTCTTCCAGGACCCCTATGGCTCGCTGCATCCCAAGAAGACGGTCGACGACACGCTGGCCGAGCCGCTCGCAATCCACGGCCTCGACAATGCCGAGGCCCGTATCGGCAAGGCGCTTTCCGATGTCGGCTTGCCCGCCTCCTTCCGCTTCCGCTATCCGCACCAGCTCTCGGGCGGTCAGCGCCAGCGTGTCGCGATCGCGCGAGCGCTCGTGCTCGAACCCTCGATCCTGCTGCTGGACGAGCCGACCTCGGCGCTCGACGTCTCGATCCAGGCCGAGGTGCTGAACCTGCTCGCGGCGCTTAGGCAGGAGCGCAAGCTGACCTATATCCTCGTCAGCCACGATCTCTCGGTCGTTGGCCACATGTGCGAGCGCCTGCTGGTCATGCAGTTCGGCCGCGCGGTCGAGGAAATGACGGTCGAGACGCTGGCCGCGCGCCAGCCGCAGACGGCCTATGCCCGGCAATTGCTGACTGCGAGCGCGGGCTTCCGCCGCGCGGGCTGAGCAATGAGGGCAGCGGACCTGCGTGGCGCCCTCTTTGCAGCGCGGCAAAACCGTCTCACTCTGGTCGCAGCCTTGCGCTAGCTGCTTCGGGTTCGACCCGGACCGCAGCCGGCTGACGAGGCTTGCGCCGGTCCAGCGAACCGGCACCGCCTGACGGAGTTACAGGACCTATGGACGCCACCGTGGACAACGCGCTTCGGCCCGAGACCATTCCCGAGCGGACGCCGGTCCCGCCCTTCGATCTTGTGATCTTCGGCGCGGGCGGCGATCTCGCCCTGCGCAAGCTCTTCCCGGCGCTGGCCCAGCGCAACCGCGAGGGCGTCCTGCCCGAAGAGAGCCGCATCCTCGCCGTCGTCCGCAAGGAGGAGGATGTCGAGGGCCTGCCGAAGCAGATCGCCAGGCGCCTCGATGAAGAAGGCATCCCGAAGGAGCAGGTCGAATCCTTCCTGCGCCGCCTGACCATGGTGATGCTCGATGCGCTGAAGCCGGAAACCTACAAGGCTTTGAAGAAGGCACTGGGCGAGAGCGAACGCGTCCGCTCCTTCTATCTCTCGACCCCGCCCGACCTGTTCATCCCGATCTGCGAGAACCTCGCCAAGGCCGATATCCTGACGCCGACATCGCGCGTCATCCTGGAGAAGCCGCTCGGCCGCGACCTCGCCTCGGCGCGGGCGATCAACGATGCCGTCGCGCGCATCCTGCCGGAAAGCCGGACCTACCGGATCGACCATTATCTCGGCAAGGAGACGGTGCAGAACCTGCTCGTCCTGCGCTTCGCCAACACGCTGTTCGAGCGCTCCTGGTCGAGCCGCGACATCGACCATGTCCAGATCACCGTGGCCGAGACCGTCGGACTGGAGCAGCGCGCCGGCTATTACGACAAGTCCGGGCATATGCGCGACATGGTGCAGAACCATCTCATGCAGCTCCTCACCCTCTTCGCCATCGAGCCGCCGAATATGCTGGAGGCCGGCGCTGTTCGCGACGAGAAGATCAAGGTCCTGAAGGCGCTGCGCCCCATCGTCGGGCCGGATGTCCAGCGCTTCACCGTGCGGGGCCAGTACGGCGCCGGCCAGATCGATGGCCAGCGCGTCAAGGGCTATGCCGATGAACTCGGCCACGCCTCCAACACCGAGACCTTCGTCGCCATCCGTTGCGAGGTCGACAACTGGCGCTGGGCCGGCGTGCCGATCTATCTGCGCACCGGCAAGCGCATGGCGCAGCGCTATTCCGAGATCGCCGTCACCTTCAAGCCGGTGCCGCATTCGATCTTCGGCAATGGCGGCGGCGACCGGCTCGACGCCAACCGCCTGTTCATCCGCCTGCAGCCGAACGATGGCGTGCAGCTCCAGTTGATGATGAAGGTGCCGGGTTCCGGCCGGCTCAAGATCGTGCCGCGTCAGCTCGACCTGCGCTATTCCACCGCCTTCGACGAGCGCACGCCGGACGCCTATGAGCGCCTGCTCACCGACGTGATCCGCGGCGATCAGACGCTGTTCATGCATCGCGACGAGGTCGAGCAGGCCTGGGCCTGGGTCGATCCGATCATCGCCGGCTGGCAGGACTACTATCCCCACCCGCATCGCTATGCCGCCGGCTCCTGGGGGCCGTCGCAGGGGATCGGCCTGATCGAGCGCGACGGCCGCTCCTGGGCCGATCCGGATCTGGTCTGATGGCCGGCCCCCTCGCCTGGCACCGCTTCGCCACCCTCGCCGACGCCTCCGAAGCGCTGGCGGAGGCAGTCGCCATCCGGCTGAAGGATTTGCTTGCCGGGCAGGGCAGGGCGCTTCTCGCCGTGCCCGGCGGTTCGACCCCGGCCGGCTTCCTCGCGGCGCTTGGCGAACATGACTTGCCTTGGGAGCAGGTCACGCTGCTGCCGACCGACGAGCGCTTCGTCGCGGCCGATGACGCCGCCTCGAACGAGCGCATGATCCGCGCGCAATTCGCGCCGCTGGCGGACGGGCGGGCCGCCTTCCTGTCCTTCCACGAGCATGGCAGCGACATCGAGGCTGCTGCGGCTGTGCTCTGCGCGAAGCTCGCCGAACTGCCTGAGATCGATCTGCTCGTCAGCGGCATGGGCGCGGACGGACATATCGCCTCGCTCTTTCCGGGAGCCGATGCTGCCTTCAACACCGTGCCGGATAGCGGCATCGTCGTCGCCCGACCGCCGGGCTTGCCGCCACGCTTGTCGCTGTCGCCCGCCCGCCTCCTCGGGGCCGGCTGGGCGAGCCTGCTCGTCTCCGGCGCCGCCAAGGAGGCGGTGCTTAAGGCGTCCCCGGAGCGAGAGCAGCAGCCGCTGCCGGTCGATCTTCTGCTCGGCAGCGCGCGAGGGCTCGACGTCTACTGGGCGAAGGAGTAGAGCCCGGTTTCCAGTTCAAATCGATTGAAAGACGAGACCATGGACGAGACTGCCGCGATTGCCCGGTTGAAGAGCTGCGGCGTGATCCCCGTGGTGGTGATCGAGGACGCCTCGCGCGCCGTCGATCTCGCCCATGCGCTGGTGGCCGGTGGCATCGATGTCGTCGAGGTCACGCTGCGCCGCCCGGCCGCGATGGAAGCGCTTGCGGCTATCGCAAAGTCGGTGCCGAAGGCTTTGGCGGTTGCTGGAACGGTGGTGACGCCGGCGCAGGCCCAGCAGGTCAAGGATGCCGGCGCGCAGGCGGTGGTCAGCCCCGGCTTCAGCGAAAGCGTTGATGAGGCTCTGCGCAAGGCGGGCCTGCCCTGGCTGCCGGGCGTCGCCACGGCGTCGGACTGCATGCGCGCTGTCGCCGCTGGCCGCACCACCGCGAAGTTCTTTCCAGCCGAGCAGGCTGGTGGCCCGCCGGCTCTGAAGGCGCTCTCCGGCCCGTTCCCGCAAATGACCTTCTGCCCGACCGGGGGCGTCGGCCTGAAGAACCTCGGTGATTATCTCGCCCTGCCGCAGGTCATCTGCGTCGGCGGCTCCTGGCTGGTGCCTGCCGATGCGATCGCTGCCGGCGACTGGAAGCGGATCGAGATACTGGCGCGCGAGGCGAAGGAAGCATTTCAGAAGGCGCGGGGATAACCGCGGAAAATAAGCGAGGCGCGCGCGAAAGAGTGTCATCCCGTGCGCGCTGCGGCATGCGAATGCCGCTGGGCAGACACGGGATCGTTCGCAGAAAAAGGCGCCTTCTCGTCATACGGTCCCGCATCTGCGCAGCAGCACTGACGTGCCGCAGCGCGTGCGGGAAGACACCCTTCACGCCGCGAGCTTCTCCCGCACCATTTCCGCGATCGCCAGCGAGCTTGTCAGCCCCGGGCTCTCGATGCCCAGCAAGTTGACCAGCTCGGCGACCCCATGCACCTCCGGCCCGTCGATGCGGAAATCCGGCATCGGCTCGCTCGGCCCATGCAGCTTCGGCCGGATGCCGGCATAATCCGCGACGAGCGCCCCGTCCGGCAGCGCCGGCCAATAGGTTCGGATCGCCGCGTAGAACTTCTCCGCCCGCGCCGGATCGACCACCAGATCCTGGTCGCTCCCGACCCACTCGACATCGGGGCCAAACTTGACCCGCCCGCCCATGTCGATCGTGGCATGGATACCGAGGCCGGCTGCTTCCGGCACCGGATAGACCAGATGGCTGAACGGCTGCTTGCCGGTCAGCGCGAAATAATTGCCCTTGGCATAGTGCTGCACCGGCACATGTTCACCCGGGAAGCCGTCGAGCAGGCCGAGCAGTTTCGGCGCACCATGCCCCGCCGAATTGACCACGGTCCGCACGCTATACGTCGCCGGATCGTCGCCACCGAAATCGACGCTGAAGCCTTCAGCCTCGCGCCGCCAGCCGGTGATCGGCGTGTTGAGGGCGAGCGAGCCGCCGGCCGCTTCGCATTCGCCAAGCAGCGAGAGCATCAGCGCGTGACTGTCGACCACGCCGGTCTCGGGCGAGAGGAGCGCGATCTCGCAGCGCACCTCAGGCTCCATCGCCTTCGCCTCGGCGCCTGATAGCCAGCGCAGCGTGTCGACGCCCGAAGCCTTGGCGCGGGTCATAATCGTCTCCAGCGCCGGCTTCTGGGCCTCGGAGGTGGCGACGATCAGCTTGCCGCAGGCCTTGTGCGGCAAGCCGCGCTCTTGCAGGTAGCGGTAGAGTAGCTCACGGCCCGCGACGCAGGCGCGGGCCTTCAGCGAGCCGGGCGGATAATAGATCCCGGCATGGATGACCTCGGAATTGCGGGCCGAGGTCTGGGTGCCGATGCCCTCAGTAGCCTCAGTGATAACGACCTCGCGTCCGGCCAGTGCCAGTTCGCGGGCAACCGCGAGGCCGACAACGCCGGCCCCGATCACCAGACAATCGATGTCGCTCATCGCCGGCCGTCAGCCGCGCTGCGGCATGGCGATCTCGATGAGGCTCGCCCAGTAGTTCACGCCCACCGGGATCGCCGCATCGTTGAACTCGTAGGCCGGGTTGTGCAGGCCGGCCGAGTCGCCGTTGCCGATATTGATGAAGGCGCCGGGGCGCTCCTCCAGCATGTAGGAGAAGTCCTCCGAGCCCATGGTCGGCGGCACCTCGGTGTTGATCGCGTCCGAGCCGAAGGCTTCCTTCGTCACACTGGTGGCGAAATCGGTCTGGCCGGCATGGTTGAAGGTCACGGGATAGCCGAGATGGTATTCCAGTTCGTACTTCATGCCGAAGGCCTTCATCACGCCTTCGACGATCTCGGTGATGCGCTTTTGCGCCAGCGCGCGCATCTCCGGCGTCAGCGTGCGGACCGAACCCTTGATCTCGGCGGTCTGCGGGATGACGTTGAACGCCTCGCCGGCATTCAGGGCCGTCACCGAGACCACGATGGAATCGAGCGGATCGGCGTTGCGCGAGGACACCGTCTGCAGCGCGGTGACGAGTGCACAGGAAGCGACGATCGGGTCGTTGACGCGGTGCGGCGCCGCCGCGTGCCCGCCCAGCCCCTCGATCTTGATATGGATGCGGTCGGCCGCGGCCATGGCGGGGCCCTTGCGGATCTCGAACTTGCCGACGGGAACGCCCGGCTTGTTGTGCATGCCGTAGACTTCCTGGATGCCGAAGCGGGTGATCAGCCCGTCGTCGATCATCGCCTTGGCGCCGGCGCCGCCTTCTTCGGCCGGCTGGAAGATCAGCACGGCGGTGCCGTCGAAATCGCGGGTCTCGGTCAGGTATTTGGCGGCGCCGAGCAGCATCGCGGTGTGGCCGTCATGGCCGCAGGCATGCATCTTGCCGGGCACGGTCGAGCGGTGCGGGAGATTGGTCTCTTCATGGATCGGCAGCGCATCCATGTCGGCGCGCATGGCGATGACCCGGCCGGAATTCTGGCCCTTGCCCTTGATGATGCCGACCACGCCGGTCTGGCCGACGCCGGTGGCGACTTCGTCGACGCCCCACTCCTTGAGCTTGTCGGCGACGAGACCGGCGGTCCGGTGGACGTCGTACATCAGCTCGGGGTGGCGATGGATGTCGCGGCGGATGGCGGTGATTTCCGGGGTCAGCGCCGCGATGATGTCGGTCTTGGGCATCGTATCCTCTGAGATGGTATGGGGCGACCGCGCAGAAAGCGGGTGCCGTCGCGCAGGCTAGCCCAGCCGTGACCCGCCTGTCCAAGCCGGTGGCGCGCAGGGGATGGGCCTTCGCGGAATGGCGGGCGCTATTCACCGGGTCATCCCGTGCGCGCTGCGGCATGGAATGCCGCTGCGCAGACACGGGACCGTCCTCAGAAAGAGGCGCCTTCTCGTCGCGCGGTCCCGTGTCTGCGGAGCACCGCTGCGCGCTGCACCGCGCACGGGATGACAGCCTTACGCCACCGGCTTCTCGGATATCATTTCCTGCATGACCAAGGGCCACGAACGGTCAAGATGACGGCTCTGAAATAATCCGGAAAGCCTACAGCCATGATTTGGCCTTGCTTGACGATTAGCGGAGGCGGCATCCGCTCGGGCCATCGAGAATATCTGGCCTGATCCTTTCCAATCTCCCCTTACATGTCTGGTAGATGATGCGTCGCTTGTCGTTGCTTGCGTTATTGTGCGGCTTCTTGCCTGCTGCCGCCCTGGCTGATGTCACGCCCGAGAAAATATCCTTTCAGCCGCAGGTCAAAGGCCTCGGTTGCCTCAAGCCCGAGACGAAAGCGATGATCGCCGAACTCGTTGCGAAGATCGGCCCGATCCAGATCACCTCGACTTGCGGCGGCCGTCATGCCCGCCACTCCCAGCACTACAGCGGCCGGGCGATCGATTTCCGGCCGATGGCGACGTCGTCGCGCAAGGCTGCCGCTGCAGCGCGTGCGATCGAGAGCGTTGGCGGTGTCGGCACCTATTCCAACGGTCTGGTCCATGCCGATGTCGGTGCGCGCGAAGCCTCCTGGCACGGCCACAAGCGCAGCCGCTACGCTTCCGCCGGCAAGCGCCGCCACTACACGCGGGTGGCCCGCAACAGCAACTGACGCAGCCTGACGCGCTTCTTAGCGAGGCGCAGACATGAGCCTGTGCCGATAGACCAGATCCTTCGGGTCGGGTCTGTCGGCCACCAGGTCGCGGACGGCGCCGAGGCGTTCCGCCAGGGCGGCCGAACTCGCATTGTCGGGCGCGATATAGCTGACCAGTTCGGCAACCCCGAGCGTCTGCGCCGCCCAGTCGCGTAAGGAACGGGCGGCCTCGCTCGCGTAGCCCTGTCCTTCATGACCCTCATAGAGCAGCCAGCCCAGCTCCTTCTCCGGGAAGAGCGGGCCGTGGCTGATGCCGACCTGGCCGATACAGATTCCGTTTGTGCGCTGGTCGATCATCAGCCCGCCATGGCCGTACAGACTCCAGCAGGCGATGTCGTGGCAGAACAGCCCCCAGGCCTGCCGCTTTGACAATGGCCCGCCGAGCCCTGCCGCACGCGGTGAGGCGAGGAAGGCGGCATAGGCAGGGAAATCCGCCTCCATCATGGGGCGCAGGACGAGGCGCTGCGTCTGCAACGTCGGGGGCGATCGGTGGGGCATAGCAGGTTCCGGAGCGGCGTTCAGACGCCGAAGCTCTTGCGCCAGCCCTCGATATCCTCAAGCGCGACGTTCGAGCCGCAGAGCACGAGGCAGACGCGCTCGCCCGGCCGGAAGCTGTCCTTTCGCTCCAGCGCCGCGGCGACCACGCAGGCGGCGGCCGGCTCCAGCAATACCCTCCCGTTCTGGAGCACCCAGACGAGCTCGCGGATGGCGTCCGCATCGGACACCACGATGATCTCCTCGAGGAACTGCTGCGCCGCTGCCATCGTGCGCCTGGTCGCGAAGGGCGCGCCGAGCGTGCGAGCGATCGAGGTCGGTCGGATCGAAACCGGCTCGCCGGCCGCCAGCGCCTGCGTCATCGTCGTGGCGCCTTCGGTCTCGACTCCGTGCAATCGTACGGCCGGGTCGAGGCCTTTCAGGGCCGCGCCGACGCCGGCCGAAAAGCCTCCGCCGCCGACCGAGACGAAGACATGGTCGAGCCGCCCGCCGGCATCGGCGGCCAGTTCGAGGCCGAGCGTGCCATGGCCGGCGATGATCGCCGGATCGTCATAGGAATGGACATGGGTCATGCCCTGCGTGGCGTAAGACTCGGCCTTGGCGAAGGCGGCGATGGAATCCTCGCAGAGCTCGACCTGCCCGCCGGCTTCCTCCGTCAGGCGGATGTTGAGCGCCGGCGTTGCCTTCGGCATCAGCACCAGCGCCCGCGTACCGACAGCGCGCGCGACGAGGGAGACGGCGATCGCATGATTGCCGCCGGACACGGTGACGACGCCACGCCGGAGCTCCGCCTCGCTCAGGCCTGACAGCTTGTTGAAGCAGCCCCGCACTTTGAAGGAGCCGCCAAGCTGCAGGCTTTCCAGCTTGATCCAGGTCTCGACTCCCAGGCGCTCCGACAATCCGACGCTGTGATAGGTCGGCGTGCGCCGGACCTTGCCGGCGATGCGCGCGGCGGCGGCCTGGACGTCGGCAAGGGTGACGTCGAACGGGGTGACGTCGAAGGTCATGGCGCTCTTGTCCTCTGCCGCAGCGATTCCGATCAGGCGGCACGAGAGCGCGGCCGGTGCAGGCCCGTCAAGCGCCGTGAGCCTGGGCCACTATTGATGCGGCGGTTGGGAGGCTTTGGGTCGCGTATGGTTGGGGGCGCGTGTCGGCAGCGGCACGGCGGGGCGGTCGGTCCGGTACTGGCCCCGCGCGATGGCGCCGAACAGGAGCATGACGGCCGTCAGGGTCATCAGCCACCAGGGCAGCAGCGGCGCGAAGCCGAAGACGCTGAGCGCGAAGGCGGTCGTGAAAGCGGCGACGCCGCCGGCCGCCAGCGCTCCGGTCATGCGCCCGGCAGCGCGGATCGCGAAATAAAGGCAGGCCGCGCCGGCTGCGGCACCGACCAGCCCGAGCTCATACCAGGTCTCGAACAGCAAGGTTGCCGGAGCGGGCTGGGGCAGGATGCCGCTCATCTGGCCGCGCAGGACGGTATCGAGGCCATGCCCGGTGATCACCTCGATCGGCGATTGCCGGATCACATCGGCCCAGATCGACAGCATCTGCGCGAAGTCGTCGGCGCTGTCCGGCAGGATCGAGACGAGCGGCGCCAGCAGGAAGGGCAGGATCGGCGCCAGCAGCATCAAGCCGGCGACGATGACCGCGATGATCTGCGTCGCGCGCTCGCGGCTGGCGGTGACGGCACCGAAGGCGACGGCGCCGAAGATCATCGCCAGCGTTTCCCCGTCCTCGAACCGCGTCAGCGCCAGCAGCGCCACGACGAGCGCGAGCCCGAGCGCGCTCAATCCGCGTTCGCGCGAGAGCAGCCAGGCCAGCGCGGGCCAGGCCGTGATCAGAATGATCGAGATGCCGCGCTCGACGGCCCCGGGCGGCGTTTCGGCATGGCGCAGCGCCGCGACCGCGATCAGCCCGAGCGCGAAGATGCCGGCACTGCCGGTGCCGAGTGCGACGAGATTGAGGTTCGACGAGCGCATCCGATCGGGCAGGGCGGAGAGGCCGACGAAGCCGAGAATGGCCGCGAGCATGAGATTGCCGGCCTTCTCGGCGGCCGCGCCCGGGAACGGACTCCAGACCAGCGACAGGAAGGCCCATGCGATCAGGCCGATCAGGATCACGCCAGGGCGGCTCAGCAGCAAGGCCCGAAGGGTCGCCACGAATTTGCGGGGATCCTCGATCAGGGCCGCGATGATCAGCAGCGCGATGCCGATCGGCACCAGCACGACGGCGGCTCGGCGCGATACCAGCGCGGCCAGCGGCAGGACGAGGGCCAGCGTGCCGAAGCCGATGCGCCGCAGCAGCAGCGCGGCGTCGGTGGCCGGGTCGAGCGGGGCTTGGGCGTTCTTTCGGATCATGCGTTCCGGCGGTCGTCACGGGGCCTCAGCCTGCCACCCTAGCGGGCGCAGGCGCGCCCGACTGTAGGTGCGGCGCAACACTGTCGCGGCATCTCTCCGGCGGGATTGCAGGGGCGCGGCGCTGCCGCCACTGGCGGAGGGGCAGCGTTCATGAGAGAAAGCGGCATGACCATGCTGGCAGCCATCCCCTTTGCGAGCGGCTTCGCGATCGATGCCTTCATGCACGGCCTCGTCGACAGGCTGAAGCGGCAGGGGCTGCGCCTCGGCGGCGTGGTCCAGCACAACGACGCGACCTGCGACGATCGCTGCATGGCGATGTCGCTGGAGGATGTCGCGAGCGGCCGGCGCTTTCCGATCAGCCAGGATCTCGGAGCCGGAGCCTCCGGTTGCCATCTCGACGCAGCCGGGCTTGCGGCCGCAGCCGCAGCCTTTTCCGATGCGCTGGCCGGGCGCGCCGATCTCGTGATCGTCAACCGCTTCGGCAAGCAGGAGGCCCTGGGCGGGGGGCTGCGCCAGGAGATCGCCGGCGCGCTGCTCGCGGGCCTGCCGCTCCTGATCGCGGTGCGCCGCGATTTCCTGCCGGCCTGGCGCGACTTCGCCGGCGACGACTGGCTCGAACTGCTGCCCGAGGAGGCTGCGGTGGAGCGTTGGGCACACGCTGCGACCTCCGTCGCGGCCTGAAGCCTGATTGAGCGCCTTGGTGGAGATATCGACCGTCGGCCTGATCCTCGCGGGCGGTCTCGCCCGGCGCATGGGCGGCGGCGACAAGGCCCTGAAGCCGCTCGCCGGCCGGCCGATCCTCGACCACGTCATCGATCGCCTGCGCGGCCAGTGCGACGAACTCCTGCTCAACGCCAATGGCGATCCCGCGCGTCTGGCCGCATTCGGCCTGCCGATCGTCGCCGATACCGTGCCGGATTTCGCGGGTCCCCTCGCCGGCATTCTCGCGGGCCTCGACTGGGTCGCCGCGCATCGGCCGCAAACCGGGTGGCTGCTCAGCGTCGCTGCCGATACGCCCTTCATCCCCGGCGATCTTGCCTCGCGTCTTCACCAGGTGCGCCGCGCCGCCGGCACGCCGCTCGCCTGCGCCGCCTCGGGGGGGCAGCAGCATCACGCCATCGGCCTCTGGCCTGTCGTATTGCGGGAGGACCTGCGCCAGGCATTGGCCGCGGGGGAACGCAGGCTCGGCCGCTGGACGCAAATCCACGGCGTTGCCGTCGCGGAATGGCCGGCTGAGCCCTCCGACCCGTTCTTCAACGTCAACACGCCCGAGGATCTTGCCGAAGCCGAGCGTCTGACGATGGCGCGCTGACCGCGTCTAACCCTCCAGCAACGCCTTCAACGCCGCCAGATCGCGGCTCACCATGGCCGCATCCCGTGCCATCTCGTCGTCGGACATGCCGTCGCGCTGGAACAGCGTAAAGACGACCTCCGCCCCATCGCCATTGGCCACGACGCGCATCGGATTGTGCATCGCCGGGCCGTGCTCGGGGATGACGGCATGGTCGAGCACACCATGGTTGTTCGGCTCGCTGAACAGGATGCGCATCGGCCCCATCGGCGTCTCTGCCCGCCAGGTCATGCCTTCGACCGGCACGAAGCTGTGGCCGAGGCCCTCGGCCCAGCGTGGAAAATTCACGGGGTCCGCGAGGAAGGAATAGACCTCCTCCACCGGGCGGTCGATGCCGATTCCGATATGGCGGGCGCGATGGACGGCCATGGTTTTCGTCCTTCCAAACTCAAGCGCGAGTCATCCCGGACGCAGTGAAGCGAAGTTCCGGAATCCATTCCGGAATCTTCATCGGCAGCGCTCCGGCATGGATCCCGGGTCAAGCCCGGGATGACGCCGCGGTTCCAACCCAAGCAATTGATTAGAACAAAAGAAGAACAAATTCCGGCGCCTGTCAAGCCGCTGACATCGCGGGATTGCCGCTATTCGATGACGATCCGCGGCGCGGCCCGCACCGCGCCGCCGAGGCTGGCCTGCACCTGACGCGCCAGCGCGACATAGGCCTTGGCATGGGCGCTCGACGGATCGCTGGCGACGATCGGCCGCCCGCCGTCGGAAGTCTCGCGGATCGGCATGGCCAGCGGGATCTCACCGAGGAAGGGGATGCCGAGCCGCTCGGCCTCGTGCCGGGCGCCGCCATGGGCGAAGATATCGGAGCGGTGCCCGCAGGCCGGGCAGGTGAAATAGCTCATGTTCTCGACGAGGCCGAGGATCGGCACCGCGACCTTCCTGAACATCGCGACGCCGCGGCGCGCGTCGAGCAGGGCGAGGTCCTGCGGCGTCGAGACGATGACGGCGCCTGCGAGCGGCACCTGCTGGGCCATGGTGAGCTGCGCATCGCCGGTGCCCGGCGGCATGTCGACGACCAGCACGTCGAGCTCGCCCCAGGCGACTTCGCGCAGCATCTGGGTGATCGCCGAGATCACCATTGGCCCGCGCCAGATCATGGGCGTCTCCTCGTTGACGAGGAAGCCGATCGACATCACCTTGAGCCCGTAGGCTTCCATCGGCGCCAGCGTCCGGCCGGAGACGATCTGCGGCTTGCCGGTGATCCCGAATATCTTCGGCATCGACGGCCCGTAGATATCCGAATCGAGCACGCCGACCTTGAGACCGAGCGTCGAGAGCGCCACCGCGAGATTGGCCGCGGTCGTCGACTTGCCGACGCCGCCCTTGCCGCTGGCGACGGCGATGATCTGCTTCACGCCCGGCACGCCGGCGGGCTTCGGCGGCCCGCCCGGTCCGGGGCGCTGCGCCTGCTGGCGGGCCTGCATGCCGGCCGAGGGACCGGCCTTGTCGGCGGTCAGCCCGACCAGCACCTGCGTCACGCCGGGCAGGCCGCCGACCGCGCTCTCGGCCGCCTTGCGCACCGGTTCCATCGCCGCGGCTTCGGTCGCGTCGATGCCGATCGCGAAGATCACCTTGCCGCCATCGACGAGAATATCGCCGATCCGGCCGGAGGCGGCGAGCGATTGCCCGCTCGCCGGCAGCTTCACCAGTTCGAGCGCCCGCAGGACATCGGCTTGGGAAAGGCTCACGTGGTTGAACTCCGTTCGCTCGCGGCCTCACGCCGCCTTGCGGATATGGAAGACGAGGGCGCCATCCGCATCCCCCGCTCGCTCGATGATGCTGCCGGTCTCGCGCGCCAGGTTCGGCAGGTCGATCGCCGCCATTGGATCGGTGCAGCGCACGACGAGCAGGCTGCCGGCCTGTGCGGCGATGAGCGCCTTGCGGACACGCAGCACCGGGAGCGGACATTTCAGGCCGCGCAGGTCGAGCGCAATGGCATCCTGGGTTGCGTCCGCAGAGGCGATCGTCGTCATGCTGCTTCATAGGACGGCTGTTCGGGGCGCGGCAACCGCCGCCTTGACGCAGGTCACTTGACCCCTTCCGCCACGCCGACGATGAAGAAGCGAGCGATCGGGAGGAAGCGGGCGGCGATGCGTCCAGGCGGCCGAAGCAGGCGGGGACCGTGATGGTGCGACTGGGCGGCGGCAGATCCGATTCCGGGCTCCTCACGCTGGACGAAGCCGCGGCCGACGCCGTGTCGCGCGTCCATCCGGTTGGCGGTGCGCTGGAACTGCCTCTTGCCGAGGCCGATGGTCATGTGCTGGCGCAAGCGGTGGTCGCGCCCCGCGACTTGCCCCCCTTCGCCAATTCCGCGGTCGACGGCTATGCCATCCGCTTCGCCGATCTCACGACCGGTGCGGCGGCCCGTCTGCCGATCCGCGGCCGGACGATGGCAGGCGAAGCTGCTGCGTCGCTGGAACATGGCGCCTGGCGCATCTTCACCGGAGCGCCTGTTCCCGAGGGCGCCGATACGATCGTGATGCAGGAGGACGTCGTCGCGGAGAAGGATGCGGTCGTCCTGCCGGCCGGCATCAGACGCGGCGCCAACCTGCGCCCGGCCGGTGAGGATGTGGTGCGCGGGCAGGAGGTACTGCCGGCCGGGCGGCGCCTGCGCCCGCAGGATCTTGGCCTGCTCGCAGCATTGGGGCTGGCCGATGTCACGGTGCGCCGGCGCCCGCGTGTTGCGCTGTTCTCGACCGGCGACGAATTGACGGAGCCCGGTTGGACGCTCGGCCCCGGCGCGATCTACGACGCCAACCGGGCGATGCTGCGTGCCATGCTGGTGCGAGCCGGCGCGGAAGTCGTCGATCTCGGCATCCTGAGCGACGAAGCCAAGGGCCTGGAGCGACGGCTGCGCGAGGCGGCCGCCGGCTGCGATCTCGTCCTCACATCCGGCGGCGTCTCGGTCGGCGAGGCAGACCATGTCAGGGATGCGGTCATGACCTGCGGCACGCTCGATCTCTGGCGCGTGGCGATCAAGCCGGGCAAGCCGATCGCGATCGGCCGCGTTGCCGGCACTCCCTTCATCGGGCTGCCCGGCAATCCGGTTGCGGTCTTCGTCGGGTTCGCCTTCGTCGCGCGCCCGCTGCTCGCCCGATTGGCGGGCGAGACTTATTCCCCGCCGCAGGCCCGGCTGGTTCGGCTGGGCTTCGCGCATGCCAAGAAGCCGGGCCGGCGCGAGTTCCTGCGGGTGTCGCTGGAGCAGGATGGCGAGGGCGTGACCATCGCGCGCAGGCATCCGGGTGAGGGGGCGGGCTCGCTCGCCTCGCTTGCGCAGTCGGACGGGCTCGTCGTGCTGGCGGAGGAGATCGCGCGGCTCGAGGCGGGGGAGGCCGCGCCCTTCCTGCCCTATGCCGAGCTGTTTTAGGGGCTGCGGCCCCTTGATTGCAGCGAATGCAAGCCAAATCCTTTTCATTCCGGGTTCTTCGCTGGCGCGAAGCCCCGGAATGACAACGGAGCTCGCCAGGTGTGATCCGGCAATTGTCCGTAGGTCCTAGTCGCGCCGGAAGATCACGCTCGCGCCCCAGCCGAGGAACAGTGCCAGCAGGACCGTGATGAGGCCGTAGAGCAGGGCCCAGTCATAGGCGCCCAGCGCCAGGCGCTGCTCGATGCCGGTCTTGATCACCTCGAAATTGGTCTGCTGCCGGGCCAGGGGCACACCGCCGGAATAGAGCACGATGTCGACGGTGTAGGAGCCGGTCGGCGCCGTGGCGGGGATGTCGACCGGCGCGCTGAACAGCGCGTTCGACAGGAAGGTGACGCCGCGCTCCTCGTAGCCGTAGAGGTCCTTGCCCTGCATGATCCGGACGAGGCTTTCGCGGAAGCGCCGCGCGCCGGGATCGAGATCGACCCAGCTGCCGGAGGGGCGCTCGGCATTGACGAGGCCGATGCGGTCGCGCTGCGCCGTCTCGTTCGACATCATCTCCGCGATCGGGCGGTTGCTGGCGACATGCAGGAAGACCGGGTTGTCGGGAAAACGCCGTTGCGTCCGGTTGATCCAAATCGGGCCGAGCCGTTCTTTCTCGCGCACCAGCAGCATGCGCCGGGGACCGCGCACCGTGACGATGATGTCGTAGGGGTCGCCGCGCGAGACCGTCCTGCCGTCGCGCTCGACCAGGCCGAACACCGTGAGCTGGCTGCCGGTATAGTTCGAGGTGATCTGGATCTGGTGGCTCGACATTGCCGCGATCAGCGTCTCGGCGCGGGCCGTGCCGGCGGTAAGCCCGAACGCGAGAGCGGCGAGGGTTGCAGCGAGCCACCTCATCGTCCGCTCTCCGGCACGACGACCGAGAAGGGTTCGCTCGGCGGGATGAACAGCTCGATGGCGAAGCGAAGGCCGACGGAGAGGATCAGCAGCGCCAGCAGCAGGCGGAAGGATTCGACATTGAGGCTGCGCGCGGCGCGGCCGCCGAACTGCGCGCCGATCACCCCGCCGAGCAGCAGCAGCACGGCCAGCACGATGTCGACCGACTGGTTGGTGACGGCGTGCAGCACGGTGGCGCCGGTCATCGTCACCAGGATCTGGAACAGCGAGGTGCCGACCACCACGGCTGGCGGAATGCGGAAGAAATAGATCAGGCCGGGCACCAGGATGAAGCCGCCGCCGACGCCGAGCACGGCGCCGATGAAGCCGATGATCACCGCGAGCAGCGCGATCGGAATGACGCTGCAATAAAGGCCGGACCGGTAGAAGCGCTGGCGGAAGGGCAGGCCCATCCACCACGGATGCATGCCGCCGCGCCGCTTCAGGCGCGCCGGCTTGCCGGCTCGGACGCGCAGCATCGCCCGCAGCGCGTCGTAGAGCATCAGCCCGCCGATGATCGAGAACAGCGTGACATAGGACAGGGTGATGACGAGCTCGAGCTGGCCGAGCCGCTTCATCGTGTTGAAGAACAGCACGCCGAGCACCGTGCCGAGGATGCCGCCGCTCACCAGCACGCCGCCGAGCTTGAGATCGAGCGCCTTGCGCCGGAGATAGGTGAGGACGCCGGTCATCGAGGAGCCCGCGACCTGCGCCGCGACCGTGGCAACGGCGACCGCCGGCGGGATGTCGAGGAAGATCAGGAGGGGAGTCAGCAGGAAGCCGCCGCCGACGCCGAACAGGCCGGAGATGAAGCCCACCGCGCCACTCAGGCCGAGAACCATCAGCACGCTGATCGGCAGCTCGGCGATCGGCAGGTAGATCTGCACGCTTACCCCTCGCAAGGCGGGCGCATGGACGTTTGCATGCGCCTGATGGGCCCCAGACTAGAGCGCCTGGGTTAAGACAAGTTCCTGAAAGGAAAAGGCGGGCCGCTTCCGGCCCGCCCTAGGAAACGATTGTTCTTCGTGCCGCGTCAACACGTCGAAAGCATGACGTTGCGCAACGCGGCTCAGGACCGGGACTGTTTGGCCGGCTTGGCAGCCGCTGCGGTCGGCTGGGGGTCCCAGCCCTTGGCGGGGGCCGCGACCTCGTTGGCGGCGGCATCGAGCGTCTTCGGCTTCCAGCTCGCGGCGACCGCTTTGGCCGAGGTGAGGTCTTCCGCCTTCAGGCGCTGGGCCACCTCGTCGCGCTTGCGCCCGGCATCCTCGTCGCCCTGGCTGGCCGCGACCGAGAACCAGACGAAGGACTGGGCGAGATCAGTCGGCGCGCCGAGGCCGCGGCCGAGCAGGACGGCGAGATTATACTGGCTGTCACGGACACCGAGTTCGGCGGCGCGGCGGAACCACTCCGTCGCCATGGCGTAATCCGGCTTGCCGGCGGCGCCTTCGGCATGGAGCACGGCGAGGTTGTGCATCGCCTTGGCGTTGCCGCGTTCGGCAGCGCGCTGGTACCAGATCCGGGCGAGCGACAGGTCGCGCTGCGTGCCGATGCCCTTCTCGAACATGTTGCCGACGCGGAACTGGGCCGGGGCGAGGCCGGCGACCGCGGCGCGCTCGAACAGGCGCAGGGCCAGCTTCGGATCGCGCTGGTTGGCGGGGCCGTCGGCGGCCTTGCTCGCGAGTTCGTAGACCGCGCGTGCATCGCCGTCCTGGGCGGCCTTGCGCAGGCCGGCACTGCCGAACCCGGCCGGCAGGTCGCCGATCCCGGTCACGGCCTGAACCTGTTCGGCCGGAGCGGTCGTGGCTGCGGGTGCGGCTTCCGCGATGGCAGGGGTTGCGGGCGCGGCCGCCGCGGCAGCGGGCTGCTCGGGTGCGGCCTGGTTCACGGCCGCTTGGGCGGGAGCGTCCTGCGGGGTTGCGGGCAGCGCCGAGGACTGGTCCTTGGCGGGGGCCTGCGCCGGCGTGGCCGGCGCTTCCGGCTGGGCGGCGGGCGGCACGATCAGGCTGCGCGCTTCGCTGTTGGCGGTCTTGGTGCTGTCGCCGCGCAGGGAATTCGTGACGAGATGGGCGGTGCCCATGGCGAGGATCAGCGCGGCGAGGCCGAGCAGCAGCGGGCGCTTGCGCTTCTCCAGGATATCCTTGAGGCGGCCCGGGCTCTTCGCCGTCGGCTCCGCTGCGGGCGAGGGCGTTGATGCCGCCGCCTCGCTGGCGGCCTTGGCGGAGCGCCGTGCGGCGGCGATCAGGCTCTGGCGCACCGATTGCGGGTCCTGGCCTGCGCCGATCACGGTCTCGGGGCGCGGGCGCCCGGAGCCCGGCTCCAGCGGAATGTCGAAAGCGGTGCTCGCCGGCAGGGCCGGCTCGCTGCGGACGGGCTCGCCGGCCGGCATGGCAAAGCGGTCCTGCGCTGCGACGCCGACCGAGAGGTTCGTGCTGTCACGGGTCGAGACGGGATTGGTCCGGATCACGCCATCCCCGGCGCGCATCGCTGCGGCCAGTCCGTTCGTCGGCGGATGCCGCTCGCCCTGCAGCTCGGCTTCGAGGCTCGCCAGCCGCGACATGATCAGTTCGAGCGAGCCGTGAACGGCGCCGATCGCGTCGCGCGTCTGGCTGTCGGACGAGACATGGTTGTCGCGCAGGCCCGTCACCAGGCTCGACAGTTCGGCGATGCCCTTGCCGGAAGCGGCGGTGCTGGCGGCCTGGACGAGGGCAGCGCGTTCGGCCGCCGTTTCCTCGCGCATCGAACGCAGGTGCACGACGAGATCCTGCAGCGTGCGCTCCATGCCATTCTCGGCCGAGCGGGTCGCGGACGCCTCGTCGAGGCGGCTGGCGATGCCGGAAATCTGCCGTTCGAGGGCATCGAAGGATTCGGCGTTCGCGCCGGGCGCGCCGGCTTCGTCGATCTTCTCGGCGAGATGGCGCAGCATCTGCTCGATCGGGTTGAGATCGACCGCGGCCGCACCTTCTCCGGCGATCCGCGTCATCTGGTTCGAGGCCGCAAGGCTTTCGATCCGGCTCGAGAGGGCCTCGATCTCGCGGGTGACGTTGGACGGCCCCTGCTCGACCAGGACGTCGATCCGCTGCTGCAGCGAGTCGATGCGGCTGGCGAGGTAGTCGCTCTGCCGGGAGGCGCTGCCCTCGTCCAGCTTCTGCGTGGCGACCTCGTCGAACTTGCGCGACAGCGCGTCGACCTGGCTCGAAAGGGAGGTCAGCAGGCCGGCGCCGGGGAACTCGCCGCGCTGCGACAGCACCACGCTGCGCACGTCGTCGATCGCGCTCGCCAGGCTGCGCATCTCGCCCATGTCGGGGCGGACGTCGCGCAGCCGGCCGATCTCGAAGCCGAGAGTCGCCACCTGTTGGGAGAGGTCGTCGAGCTTGTGGTCCTGCCCGCCGGCACCGAGGATGTCGCGGAGTTCGGCGATGTCCCGCCGGATGGGATCGAGATTGGTGACCTGGCCGCCGCGGGTGGCGAGCGCATCGACCTTGGCGGCGAGATGCGCGATCTCCAGCTGGAAGCGCTGGTAGCTCTCGCCGGCCCGGTCCTGGGACAACCGCGAGACTTCCGCCTCGATGCGGGTGAGGGGCTTCAGCAGGGGTTCGAACTGGTCGCGCCGGTCGAACCGGTCGAGGCGCTCGGCCAGCAGGCCGATCTTGGCTTCGATGGCGCTGGTATCGACGCGGACCGGGGCGGCCGGCCGCTGCGGCTGGGCCGGGCGGCGGCCCTCGTAGGAGAGCCGCGAGCCGAGCTCGCGCAGGTCCTCGCGCAGGGCCGAGATGCGCTCGGGCGCGACCGCGGCCGGCCGTGTGCCCTCGTCGGTGTCGAGGACGCGCTGGCGCGTGCGGATGTCGGTGACGGCGGCGGCAAGCCCTTCGCGGCTGAAGGCGAGGCGGGGCGCCTGTTCGGCGCGGCTCTGCTGGGTCTCGACGCTGCGGCGCTCGATTTCGGCGATGCGCTCGCCCATCGTCTTGATCGCGTCGGCAATGACGTTGGTGGCGCGCTCCTGGCGCTCGGCCGAACCGCGCTCGCTCGACGACAGGCGGTCCTCGGTCTTCTCGATCCAGCGGGTGATCGAATCCAGCGCGCCTGCGGTCCGGGCATTGGCCTCGCGGGTCATGCTTTCGAGAGCGGCGGCCTGGCCGACGAGGCTGTCGATCGCCTCGCGCGACGGGTTCGGAGCCGGCTGGCGCGGTGCGGTATCGGTCCGGCCCTGCGACAGGCGGGCCAACCGCTCGGACAGGGCCGTGATGTCAAGCTGCTCGGGGGCAGGGGCAGCAGCGGGGAAGTGAGCCTCCTCGCTCTCGTCGCGGATCTTGTGGTCGAGCCATTCGCCCAGCGTCATTCCCAGGCGGCGGGCCGCTGCCTTTGCCGCATCGCGCGTCCGGGGATCGACGCCCTTTACGCTCCAGGGCAAGCTCGTGGCCATGATTTCGCTCGCCTAAGGGGACCTTGTCTGCGGCAGGCGAGGCCCCCTGGTGCCGTCACCTTCCGCGCGTACCTTGGCTGATCGTGAAGATATCGTTGACGAAGCCACGACGCCGATGCGCGTTCCCGACATTTGGCCGGCATGGTAAACAGCAGGTTAATAACCGGGGCTCCGATCGTTAATTTTTTGAGAATGCCCTTTGGGAAGGCACCTTTCCGGGCCATGTAACGGTAACTTACCCCGCCGGGGCGACGTATTACCTGACGCTGCGGGAGCGCCCACCCTATCACTGCGACACCAATCGACGCCGCCAATGGCCGGCGATTCGACACACTCGCAAGGATTGCAGCTTTCATGTCACGCCAAAGCCTAGCTGTGGCGGGTTCCTCGATTCATGAAACCCGCTCCCCCGATGCCGACCAGACCGGCGATTTCAGCATCAGCGATCTTGCCCGCGATTTCGGCGTCACGCTGCGCACGCTCCGCTTCTATGAATCGCGGGGCCTGATCGCCCCGAGCCGTTCCGGCATGACCCGCATCTATTCGGCGCGCGACCGGGCGCGTCTTGCTCTGATCCTCAAGGGCAAGCAGCTCGGTTTCACGCTCGTCGAGATCCGCGCCATGCTGGCCAACGAGGACAAGAAGGGCGGAGCCGGCGATATGGCAGCTTCCGTCGGGGGGCTTCAGCTCAGCCGCGAGCAGATCGTGGAGCAGCTCGAGCTGCTGCGCAGCCAGCGCGGCGAGATCGAAAGCGCGATCACCGAGCTCGAAGCATCGCTCGTTCGTATGCCGAAAGCCTGAGGCTCTCGGCTCGACAGTCAAAGCCCCGGCTTCGCCGGGGCTTTTTTTTATGGCCGCGTCATGTTCCCGCCATCCCGCAAGCGACAAATCGCGACGCTGCAGTTGCAACTCCGCCCAGATTGTTTATATATGAACTATCTTGCTGCGGCGACAGGAACCAGCCGCCGCCTTGCGACGAGAGGGAGGATCAGATGCCGGTCTACAAGGCGCCCGTCGACGACACGCTTTTCCTGCTAAACGACGTCTTCAACATCGAGCGCTACAACAACCTGCCGGGCTTCGCCGACGCGTCATCGGACGTGATCGAGGCCGTGCTCGGCGAGGGCGCCAAGCTCTGCGAGGAAGTCCTCCAGCCGATCAACCATTCTGGCGACCAGGAGGGTTGCACCCGCAACGCTGACGGCAGCGTGACTACGCCGAAGGGTTTCAAGGAGGCCTATCAGGCCTATGCTGGCGGCGGCTGGATCGGCCTCGCCATGGACCCTGAATATGGCGGGCAGGGCCTGCCCTATACGCTCGGCGCCGTGATGAACGAATATGCCTCGGCCGCGAACATGGCCTTCGCGATGTATCCGGGCCTGACCATGGGCGCGATCGCCGCGCTCTATGTCCACGGCTCCGACGAGATCAAGCAGACCTACCTGCCGAAGATGATCGACGGCACCTGGTCGGGCACCATGAACCTGACCGAGCCGCATTGCGGCACCGATCTCGGCCTCCTCAAGACCAAGGCCGTGCCGAACGGCGACGGCTCCTATGCCATCACCGGCACCAAGATCTTCATCTCGGCCGGCGAGCAGGACATCACCGAGAACATCGTCCATCTCGTGCTCGCCCGCATCGAGGGCGCGCCGGCCGGCGTGAAGGGCATCTCGCTCTTCGTCGTGCCGAGGAATGCGGTGGGCGAGGATGGCTCCGTCGGAGAGAACAACCACGTCTCCTGCGGCTCGATCGAGCACAAGATGGGCATTCACGGCAATGCGACCTGCGTCATGAACTATGACGGCGCGCAGGGCTGGCTGGTCGGGGCCGAGAACAAGGGCCTCAACGCCATGTTCGTGATGATGAACGAGGCTCGCCTCGGCGTCGCCATCCAGGGTCTCGCCCAGTCCGAGGTCGCCTACCAGAACGCCGTCGCCTATGCGAAGGAGCGCCTGCAGGGCCGCGCGCTCACAGGCGCCAAGGAGCCGGCCAAGCCGGCCGACCCGATCATCGTCCATCCCGACGTGCGCCGCACGCTGATGTCGATCAAGGCCTTCAACGAGGCCGCTCGCGCCTTCGTGCTGTGGAACGCGCTGAAATCCGACATCGCCCATCGCTCCGGCGATGCGGCGGAGCGCCAGGCGGCCGACGACCAGCTCGGCCTGATGACCCCGGTGCTCAAGGGCGTGCTCACGGATGTCGGCTTCGACAATGCCGTGAAGGCGCAGCAGATGTTCGGCGGCCATGGCTATATCGCCGAGACCGGCGTCGAGCAGTTCGTCCGCGATGCCCGCATCGCGATGATCTATGAGGGCGCCAACGGCGTGCAGGCGATGGACCTCGTCGGCCGCAAGCTCGGCCGTGACGGCGGCCGCGGCATCATGGCCTTCTTCAACGAGGTCGGCGCCTTCCTCAAGGAGAATGCCGAGGACGAGGCGCTGAAGCCGCTGCTCGGGCCTTTGCAGGTTTCGCTGGGCCATCTCCAGCAGGCGGCGATGTGGTTCATGAACAACGCGCTCGCCAAGCCGGACAATGCCGGCGCCGGCGCCAACGATTTCATGCATCTGCTTGGCCTGGTCTCGCTCGGCTACATGTGGGTGAAGATGGCCAAGGCCGCGCAGGAGAAGCTCAAGGCCGGTGCCGACGAGCGGATGAGCGCAAAGCTGGTGACGGCGCGCTTCTTCATGGAGCGCACCTTGCCGGAAACCGGCGCCCATCTGGCGCGTATCACCTCTGGCGCCGACACCACCATGGCGCTGAGCGCCGAGCAGTTCTGAGCCCCGCCGGCCTCGCCGTCATTGCGAGGAGCATAGCGACGAAGCAATCCAGGAGCCGCAGGGCTCGACGCTTCGACCCGGTCCCCGTGGATTGCTTCGCTTCGCTCGCAATGACGGATAGGCTCGACCAAGAATAACGCCAGGGAGTTCCCTCGATGGCAGACGCATTCATCTACGATCACGTCCGCACCCCGCGCGGCAAGGGCAAGGCCGACGGCTCGCTTCACGAAGTGACGGCGATCGAGCTCGGCACCCAGGCGCTGCGCGCGATCAAGGATCGCAACAACCTCGATCCTCTCCTCGTCGAGGACGTGGTGATGGGCTGCGTCGACCCGGTCGGCGAGGCCGGCGCCGATATCGCCCGCACCGTCGCGCTCAAGGCCGGCTACGGCAAGGAAGTGCCGGGCGTCCAGATCAACCGCTTTTGCGCCTCGGGCCTCGATGCGGTGAACCTTGCCGCGGCGCAGGTCATGTCCGGCCAGAAGGAGATGGCGATCGGCGGCGGCGTCGAATCGATGTCACGCATCGGCATGGGCGCCTCGGGCTTCGGCATCGCGGTCGATCCATCAGTCGCCATCGACACCTATTTCATGCCGCAGGGCGTCTCCGCCGACCTGATCGCGACCAAATACGGTTTCTCCCGCGACGATGTCGACGCCTTCGCCGTGCGCTCGCACCAGCGCGCGGCAAAAGCCTGGAAGGAAGGCCGCTTCAAGAATTCGGTGATCCCGGTCACCGACGTCAACGGCCTGACCATCCTCGACCATGACGAGACGATCCGGCCGGGCACCGACATGCAGGCGCTGGCCGCGCTCAAGGCCTCCTTTGTCCAGATGGGCGAGATGGGCGGCTTCGATGCGGTTGCCACCGCCGCGCATCCGGATGTCGAGTTCATCAACCACGTCCATCATGCCGGCAATTCTTCCGGCATCGTCGATGGCGCGGCTGCCGTGCTCGTCGGTTCGAAGAAGGCCGGCAAGGCCGCGGGTTTGAAGCCCCGCGCCCGCATCAAGGCCTTCGCCACGGTCGGCTCCGACCTCGCGCTGATGTTGACTGGCCCGGTCGATGTCACCGAACTCGTGCTGAAAAAGGCCGGTATGTCCAAGAAGGACATCGACCTTTTCGAGCTGAACGAGGCCTTTTCCTCGGTGGTGCTGCGCTACCAGCAGGCGCTCGACATCGATGACGCCGTCCTGAACGTCAATGGCGGCGCCATCGCCATGGGCCATCCGCTCGGCGCAACCGGCGCCATGGTGCTCGGCACCGTGCTCGACGAACTGGAGCGTCAGGACAAGCAGACCGCGCTGGTGACGCTCTGCGTCGCCGTCGGCATGGGCGTCGCCACCATCATCGAGCGGGTGTGACAGGCGTCATCCCGTGCGCGCTGCGGCATGCAATGCCGCTGCGCAGACACGGGACCGCATGACGAGCTAGCCCCCAGCACCGCCTTTTCCTGATGACGATCCCGGATCGCCGCGATGCGGCGTCCGGGATGACCCGACCCACCGGAGGGACCGTCCATGAACCTCACCAACTTCCGCTTCGAGACCGACGCCGACGGCATCGCTGTCGCGACCTGGGACATGCCGGGCCGCTCGATGAACGTCATCACCCCAGAGGTGATGGAAGAGCTCAACCAGATCGTCGACAAGGTCGCGGGCGATGAAGCCATCAAGGGCTGCGTCATCACCTCCGGCAAGGAGAGCTTCTCCGGCGGCGCCGATCTCACCATGCTCCAGGGCCTGCGCGACCTCTATGTGACGCTCGCCAAGGAGAAGGGCGAAGCGGTCGCGATGCAGAGCTTCTTCGACGAGAGTCGCAAGCTCTCGCTGCTCTACCGCAAGCTCGAAACCTGCGGGAAGCCCTTCGCCGCCGCGATCCATGGCGTCTGCCTTGGCGGTGCCTTCGAGCTCTCGCTCTCCTGTCAGTACCGCGTCGTCTCGGACGATGCTTCGACCCGCGTCGGCCTGCCCGAGATCAAGGTCGGGCTGTTTCCGGGCGCCGGCGGCACCCAGCGCGTGGCGCGCCTGATGCAGACCGGCGACGCGCTGCAGATGATGTTCAAGGGCGAGCAGGTGAAGGCGCTGCCGGCGCGCAATTCCGGCCTCGTCCATACGGTCGCGCCCCGCGCCGACATCGTCCAGAACGCCAAGGACTGGCTCAAGGCCAACCCGCAGGCGACTCAAGCCTGGGACCAGAAGGGCTTCAAGCTGCCTTCCAACAAGGTGCATTCGCCGGCCGGCATGCAGATTTGGCCGCCGGCCAATGCGATTTATCGCCGCGAGACCAACGACAACTACCCGGCGGCCCGCGCCATCCTCTCGGCGGTCTATGAGGGCCTGCAACTCCCGATCGATCTCGGCCTCAAGGTTGAGAGCCGCTACTTCGCCAAGATCCTGCGGACGAAGGAGGCGGCTTCGATGATCCGCTCGCTCTTCGTCTCGATGCAGGATCTCAACAAGGGCGCCCGCCGCCCGGCCGACGTGCCGCCCTCGAAGCTCAAGAAGGTCGGCGTCATCGGCGCCGGCTTCATGGGCGCCGGCATCGCCTATGTCACGGCCAATGCCGGCCTGGAGGTCGTGCTGGTCGACAAGGACATCGAGGCAGCCGAGAAGGGCAAGGCCTATTCGCACAAGCTGGTCTCCGACCAGATCATGAAGGGCCGCGCCAAGACCGCCGATCGCGACGCGCTGCTCGGCCGAATCAAGGCCTCGGCAGACTATGCCGATCTCAAGGGCTGCGACCTGATCGTCGAGGCCGTGTTCGAGGATCCGAAGGTCAAGGCCGAGGTCATCGCCAAGGTCGAGGCGGTCGTCGGCCCGCGCACGATCTTCGGCTCCAACACCTCGACGCTGCCGATCACCGGCCTCGCCCAGACCAGCCAGCGCCCGAAGAACTTCATCGGCATCCATTTCTTCTCGCCGGTCGAGAAGATGCTGCTGGTCGAGGTCATCATGGCCAAGAAGACCGGCAAGAAGGCGCTCGCTATGGCGCTGGATTTCGTCCGCGCCATCAAGAAGACGCCGATCGTCGTCAACGATACCCGCGGCTTCTACGCCAATCGCTGCGTCGGCAACTATATCCGCGAAGGCCATCTGATGCTGATGGAAGGCGTGCCGCCGGCGATGATCGAGGCCGCCGGCAAGCAGGCCGGCATGCCGGTCGGCCCGCTCTCGCTCAATGACGAGGTCGCGGTCGATCTCGCCTACAAGGTGCTGAAGGCGACCAAGGCTCAGCTCGGCGAAAGCGCGGTCGATCCGGCGCAGGAAAAGCTGCTCGCCGACATGGTCGAGAAGCACGGGCGGCTGGGCCGCAAGAACCGCAAGGGCTTCTACGACTATCCGGAAGCCGGTCCGAAGCGGCTCTGGCCGGGCCTCGCCGATCTCGCAGGCCCGCGCCTCGATCCCGACAGCGTCGACATGGAGGAGCTGCAGCACCGCCTCCTGGTGACGCAGGCACTCGAAGCCGCGAAGACCTATGAGGAAGGCGTCGTCACCGATCCGCGCGAGGCCGATGTCGGCTCGATCATCGGCTTCGGCTTCGCGCCTTACTCGGGCGGCACGCTCTCCTATATCGACAACATGGGCGCGGCTGCCTTCGTGAAGCTCTGCGAGAAGCTGGCCAAGGCCCATGGCGAGCGCTTCAAGCCGAACCGCCTGCTCAAGCGCATGGCCAAGACCGGCGAGAGCTTCTACGGCACGGCCGAGAAGAAGGTGGCCTGAACGGGCGGGCCGTCATGGCCATCCGGCCGATCCTGCGCTTCCCCGATCCGCGCCTGCGCGTCGCCGCCACGGCGGTCACGCGCTTCGATGCCGATCTGCGCGAGCTTGCCGCCGATCTGCTCGACACGATGCGGGAGGCGCCCGGCATCGGCATCACCGCCCCGCATATCGGTGTGTCCCAGCGGTTGGTCGTGCTGGAGCTGACGCCGGGCGAGGTGAGGACCTACGTCAATCCGGTGCTGGACTCGGTCTCGCGCGAGGCGATCCGCCATGTCGAGGGCAGCGTCTCGATGCCGGGCGTGACCGACGAGCTGGAGCGCCACGCCCAAGTCCGCGTGCGCTATCGCGATCTCGACGGGGTGGAGCATGTCGAGGGTGCCGACGGCCTGTTGGCCGTCTGCCATCAGCATGAGATCGACCAGCTCGACGGCATCTTCTGGATCGACCGCCTGTCGCGGCTCAAGCGCGACAGGCTGATTGCGAGGTACAGGAAGCTAAGGCGGGATTAAAGTCGCAGAACGTCGGCTGCCACGTCATGCTCGCCTTTGTGGCGAGCATCCATGTCTTGAACACCGCGTGGCTCACAGGAAGACGTGGATGGTCGGGACAAGCCCGACCATGACGAAGCAGTATCCCCGCTGTTCAGTTCGCAACCGCCCGGATTGCCCGGCGCAGCTTCTCGATCAGCTCCTCGATCTGGCTCTCCGAGATGATCAGCGGCGGCGAGAAGGCGAGCGTATCAGCGGCTGTCCGCACCATCAGCCCTTCCTCGCGGAAGAGACGGTCCATCGCTTCGAAGGCCCGCTTGCCGACGCCGTCGGCGCGGGGTGCGAGGTCGACGGCGCCGACGATGCCGAGCGTGCGGATGTCGACGACGTTGGGCTCGCCCTTCAGGCTCATCACCGCATCGGCCCAGGCGTCTTCCATCGCGCGCGCCCGTTCGAACAGGCCTTCGTCGCGGTAGATGTCGAGCGACGCCAGGCAGGCGGCCGCCGCCAGCGGATGGCCCGAATAGGTGTAGCCGTGGAACAGCTCGATGACATTGTCCGGGCCGCCCATGAAGGCCTCGTAGATGTGCTTGCGCACGATCACGCCGCCCATCGGCACGGTGCCCGAGGTCACGCCCTTGGCGAAGGTGATCATGTCCGGGATTACGCCGTAGCGCTCGGCCGCGAAGGCGAAGCCCAGCCGCCCGAAGCCGGTGATGACCTCGTCGAAGATCAGCAGGATGTTGTGCTTGTCGCAGATCTCGCGCAGGCGCTTGAGGTAGCCTTTCGGCGGCGGCAGCGCGCCGGTCGAGCCGGCCATCGGCTCGACGATGACGGCGGCGATGGTCGAGGCGTCGTGCAACGCGACGATGCGCTCCAGGTCATCGGCAAAATGCGCGCCGTATTCAGGCTCGCCCTTGCTGAAGGCCTGCTTCTCGCGGTCGTAAGTGTGGGCGAGGTGGTCGACGCCGGTGAGCAGCGAGCCGAAAAACTTGCGGTTGTTCGACATGCCGCCGACCGAGATGCCACCGAAGCCGACGCCGTGATAGCCGCGCTCGCGGCCGATCAGGCGGGTCTTGGCGGCCTTACCGGAGACGTTCCAGTAGGCCAGCGCGATCTTGAGCGCCGAATCGCCCGCTTCCGAGCCGGAGCCGGCGAAGAAGACGTGGTCGAGATCGCCCGGCGCCAGGGCCGCGATGCGCGCGGCGGCGGCGAACACCTTCGGGTGGCCGTACTGGAAGGAGGGGGCGTAATCGAGGTCGCGCGCCTGCGCCTGGATCGCCTGGATGATCGGCTCGCGGGCATGGCCGGCATTGCAGCACCACAGGCCGGCGGTGCCGTCCATGACCGGCTTGTTTTCGGGCGTGTAGTAGAACATGCCCTCGGCCCGCGCGACCATGCGCGGGTTCTTCTTGAACGACCGGTTGGCCGTGAACGGCATCCAGTAGGCTTCGAGGTCGTTCGGTGCGGCGATGGCGGAGGATGCTGACGTCATGCGAGGACCCCTGTGGATTAACCTTGGTTAAAGCTAGCAGGAGCCAGCAGCCTGTAAATCGCCATCATGGCGGCTCAAGGCTGCGTCCGGCGGATGACGGCTCGAAGCCGGCTGCGGGTGACGTTAGGTCGCCAATGGCGTAAGCTCCCCTGGTGGGGGCGACAAACTGAACGGACCCCGATGACGGAAGGTGCAGATGATCCTGGACGGCTGGATGTCCGAGCCGCGGCGATCATTCGCGCGGGTCTCGACCGCGTCCTCGTCTCCGACACCTTTCGCGCCGCTCCTCAGCTTTCGGCGTTTCTGAGCTTCATCGTCGAGCGTACGGTCGAAGGGCGGGCAGCCGAGCTGAAAGGCTATACGATCGCGGTCGAAGGCCTTGGCCGGCCAGCGGACTTCAATCCCCAGATCGATCCGATCGTCCGCGTCGAGGCCGGGCGGCTGAGGCGGTCGCTGGCGCAATATTATGCGGGGGACGGCCGCGATGACCCCGTGCAGATTTCGATGCCGGTGGGCGGGTATGTCCCGGTCTTCACCTGGTTCGGCGGCGAGGGGAGCCGGGTTGCGGCCGACGGATCGGAAGATGAGCCCGAGCCGGATCGCCGCATGGCCCGCCGCTGGGCCGGCCTGACTCTCGCCGCGCTGGCGCTGGGCCTGCTCGCGCTTGGCTGGTGGTATCTGGCGCCGCCGCGTGGATCGGTCTTATCCGAGGCCTCGAAATCGGTTGCGGTCGGGCAGGCCGTCGACGCGTTGCCCGAGGCGGCAGCGGCGCCTCGCCTCGTGCGTGTCGCGATCACGATTCCCGATCCGCCTTCCGATCCCAGGCTGGCCGATATCCTGCGTCGCTTCTCCGCGCTGCTCGTCGATGCGATGGCGCGCTTCGACGATCTCGTCACGATCAAGACACCGTCGCCCGGCTCCACGCTTTCGGACGAGATCGACTATGTGTTCGAGATCGACGCCCAGGGCGTCAATGGCGGGGCGGAGGGACTCGGCCGCCTGCGCTTTGTCCGGGACGGGCGCATCGTCTGGACGACTTCGTCGAACCGCCGCTCGCTTGCGGCGCTGCAGGAAAGCGATCTCGCCGAGATGGCGCGGCGGCTGGCGACGCGGCTGACCGAGCCCTTCGGCATCATTCTGGCGGATGCGCGCCAGTTCTCGCCGTCTCCCGCCATCCGCTGCATCCTGAAGGCCTTCGACGCGCGCCGCGCCATGCTGCCCGAGATGCACCAGGCTGCCCGACTCTGCCTGGCCCAGCTGGTCGAGCAGGACCCGGGTTTCTATCCGGCCTGGGCCCATCTCGCGATCATGACGCTCGGCGAACGCGGCCTGGCTCCGGCCTCGCCGGCCACGGAGCCGCAGGGAGACACGGGCGAGGCACGATCTCCGCTCGACCGCTCTCTCGCCGCGGCGCTGACGGCGATCCGCCTCGCCCCGTCCGGAGCGCGGGCCTACCAGGCGATGATGAAGGTGCTGCTGCTGCGCGGCGCCACCGAAGAGGCGATCCAGATGGGCCGCGAGGCGCAGACCCGCAACCCCTATGATCCGGAGATCCTGGCTGACATGGGGGCGCTCTACGTGCGGCTCGATCGCCCGCTCGAAGGATTGCCGCTGCTGGAACGCGCGACCGCGCTCAGCGTCGCCCGCCCGCCGCGATATGATTTCTATGCATTCCTGGGCGCTTACCTGACCGGGGCAAGGAATGCGTCGGAAAGCCATGCCGGGATGCTGGTCGCGGATACGAGCCAGCTCAGTCTGCTCGGCCAGGCGCTCAAGGCCGCTGTCGACAACGACCCGGAGAAACAGGCGAAGGCGCTCGCCCAGTTGACCGAGAAATCCCCGCTTTTCGCGCAGAGCCCCCGCGCCTTTCTCGAACGGCGGGCATTTTCCGGGCCGGTCATCGACAGGATTCTGACCGCGCTCGGGCTGAACAAGCCATAGGTCAGGGTCGGCAGGCGCCGGCTGTGGCGGAAATGAGGCGGATCGCTCGCTTAACCTCGCCGGCAAGGTTAATCTGTCGACCGAGGCCGTGATTCGGTCGACAATCCGATTCCTCGACGTGGCGCGAACGCTGCCGTGGCACCTGCCCGCCTGAAAGCCCTGCACCCTCTTGCTGGCGCCGTGACCGGCCTGTCGGCCGGCGCAGCAGTCGCGATCCTGCTTCCGGGCGGTCTCGGTATGGCGCTGGGCCTTCTGGCCTCCGGCGCCGGCTTCATGCTGGCGATGCGGGCCTTCGAGCGGCGCGGCCTTGCCCGGCACGAACAGGCCATGGCGGGGCTTGGCGAGGTCAAGGTCCGTCTCGCCACCAACGCCATTCGCCTCGATGCCCTGTCGCAGCGCGTCGAGCAGATGCCGATGCGCGATGCCGATGCCGCGCCGGCGCGTGCTGCGATCCATGAATTGACGGCCGAGGTCGGGCTGCTCGGCGACCTGATCCATCAGGTGGCGACGACGCTCGCCGATCACGAGAACGTCCTGGCTCGCCTGCCGGCCCCTGTCGTCGCCGTGCCTGCCGCGCCGGTGCTCGAGGTGGTGCTCGACCCGGAAGCAATGCGCCGGGAACGGGCCGAGAAGCTTGCGGCCGAACGGACCGCCGCCGCTGCTGCGGCGCGTGAGGAGGCCGAGGCCGAACGGGCCGCGCTGATCGGCAAGGCCCTGGGAGAAGGCCGGCTCGAGATCCATCTGCAGCCGATCGTCTCGCTGCCGCAGCGCCGGACCTGCGGCTACGAGGCGCTGGCGCGCCTGCGGCTCGACGAGAACACGCTGCTGCTGCCCCATGAATTCATCGAGACGGTCGAGGCGCGCGGCTTCGGGCCGACGCTGGACGCGCTCGTCCTGACGCGGGCGCTGGCGATCGCCCGCCATCTCGGCTCGAAGGACGGGGGCATCTTCGTCTCCTGCAATTTCAGCAATGCGACCTGGAGTTCGTCGCGGGCGCTGGCCACCTTGACACGCATCCTCGACAAATACCGCGAGCATACAGGCCATCTCGTCATCGAGATGCCGCAGGCGGTCTTCCGCGAGCTCGACCCCACCAGCCTCGGCCTGCTCGGCGCGATGTCGGCGAACGGCGTGCGTTTCGCGCTCGATCAGCTCGTAGACCTGCGCCTCGACCCGCGTGCCCTGTTCGATCGGGGCATCCGCCATGTGAAGGCGCCGGCCGCGCTGCTCCAGGCGCATGTCGAAGGCCGGATCCAGAGCGACATCGCGGCCGGCGACCTCGCCGCCTTGCTGGCCCGCGTCTCGATCAGCCTCGTTGCCGATCAGGTCGAGGACAATCCCGCCGCCGCCGACATGATCGAGCTTGGCGCCACGATGGGACAGGGCCTGGCCTTTTCGCCGCCGCGCCCGGTGAAGCCCGAGGTCTTCGCCGAGCCGGAGCCCGGGCGCGTGACGCCGCCTGCCCCCGCGCCTGCCGAGGCCGAGCGCCCGCCGCAGAGCATTGCCGAGCGCCTGTTGGGCCAGGACAAGGGTTCGCCGGCGGCGCTGCCTTTCCCCGACGCCGCGGCACAGGAAGCGCCGCCGGAGCGGCTGCCCTTCCGGGCCGTGCTGCGCCGCGCCAGCGCCTGACGCGCGGCCGCCCGCCGCGGTCTCCGGTTCCGCTTCCGGCGAATCCCGTCTAGATCAGGCCTTGCCGAGGGGCGAAGCTCGCCTTCCTCATCCAGCCGCCGGAGATCGAGACAGTGTCGCCATCGGGGATCGCTTCCACCCTTCCGCTTTCGGGTTTTTCCGAGGTCGCGGATCGTTTCGATCTCTGCCTGTGCGACGTCTGGGGCGTGGTCCATAACGGCGTCGCCGCCTATCGCGATGCAGTCGCGGCCCTGATGCGGATGCGCGAGCGCGGCATCAGCGTCGTCCTCGTCACCAACGCGCCACGCCCGGCCGAGGTCATCGTCGGCCAGCTCGACAATTTCGCCGTGCCGCGCGAGGCCTGGGATGCCATCGTCACCTCCGGCGACGTCTGCCGCTCCCTGATCCGCGAGCGGGCAGGCGAGCCGATGTTCCGCCTCGGTCCCGATCGGGACCTGCCGCTGGTCGCCGGGCTCGACGTGCGCGAGACCGGGCCGGATGAGGCTGCCTATGTGCTCTGCACCGGCCTGTTCGACGACGAGAACGACACGGCGGCAACCTATGCCGACCTGCTTGCCGGCTTCGCCGCGCGCGGCCTGCCGCTGATCTGCGCCAATCCCGACCTCGTGGTCGAGCGCGGCGGGCGCATCATTCCCTGCGCCGGCTCGATCGCGCTGGCCTATGAGGAGATCGGTGGACGGGTGGTCTATGCCGGCAAGCCGCATCGGCCGATCTACGAGGCGGCCGTGGCTGCCGCCGAAAAGGCGCGGGGAAGCGCGATCGCACGGGACAGGATCTGCGCCATCGGCGATGCGATCCGCACCGATATCGCCGGGGCCGACGCCTTCGGCGCGGCCGGCATCATGGTGCTGGCCGGCATCCACGCCCAGGATTTGATGGAAGCGTCATGGGATGAGCGTCACGGCTGGTTCGGCCGGCAGACGCATCGTCCGGCCTATGCGATGCCGCATCTGGTCTGGTGAGATTGAGACCGCTCCTCCGTCATTGCGAGGAGCGAAGCGACGAAGCAATCCAGGAGGACCGGGTGGAACGCTAAGCCAAGTCCACCTGGATTGCTTCGCTGTGCTCGCAATGACCGGCGCGCTTCAGGCGGCGACGCAGACCGATTCGATCTTGGTCTTCAGCGTCTGCGCGTTGAACGGCTTGACGATGTAGTTGCTGACACCGGCCTTCTTGGCGGCGACGACGTTCTCGGTCTTCGACTCGGCGGTGACGATGATGAACGGCGTTTCCGACAGCGCCGTCTCCTCGCGGACCTTCTGGAGCAGCTCGAAGCCGCTCATCGGCTCCATGTTCCAGTCGGAGATCACGAGGCCGTATTTCTTGTCGCGCATCTTCGAGATCGCGGCCGAGCCGTCCGAGGCATCGTCGACATTTTCGAAGCCGATCTGCTTCAGCAGGTTGCGGATGATGCGGACCATCGTCTGGTAATCGTCGACGACGAGGATCGGCATGGACGGGTCGAGAGCCATTGCGATGCTCCAGGCATGACGGTCGCGGTGCCGGGACATACCAGCGCCGTGCCGCTCGTCTGAGTTGATAGCCGCAGCGCCTTGCGAACCGGTTAATTCGATGCCGAAGTGACGCAAGGGCAGAAGCGTGCGCTGCACCAAAGTTCAATTGCATTCATGCTGCGGTTGCGAGATCCTTAATCGGATCGCAGACAGGAGGGCAGGGCCCCTGCGGGCCTTGCGTGATCCATGACCGTTCAGCCGATGCCCGGCGGGCTCTACACCGTCCACGCCTTCGAGGATCTGGCCGTCGGCCAGAGCGAAAGCCTGATGCGGACCGTGATGGAGCGGGATGTCGCGCTCTTCGCCGAATTGTCCGGCGATGCCAATCCGATCCATCTCTGCGACCATTTCGCCGCCAATACCAAGTTCGGCCAGCGCATCGCCCATGGCATGCTGACCGCGAGCCTGATTTCCGCCTTGCTCGGCACGCGTTTGCCGGGGCCGGGTGCGGTCTATCTCTCGCAGACGCTGACCTTCCTGGCGCCGGTCAAGATCGGCGACGTGGTCACGGCCCGCGTCGAGGTCGTCGAGCTGGTGGCGGAGCGCCGCCGAGCCCGCTTCTTCTGCGAATGCCTCGTCGACGGCAAGGCCGTGATGGAAGGCGAGGCCTGGGTCGCGATGCCGCCGAAGCGGTGAGCTTGAGGTCTTCCGTCCGCGCGCGGCCTTGACGCCCCGCCGGCCTTCGCCGCAAAGACGGTCATCGCCCGCGTTTCAGGGCAGGTGGACGTGGACGTTCCCGATTGATGCCATTCCAAGCCGATGCGCCGTCGCGCCCCGAGCCGACGGCCGTGGTCCTCGACCTCGACAAGCCCACTCCGGAAATCTTGCGCGGTGCCGTCCTGGCACTGGGCAATTTCGATGGCGTTCATCGCGGCCATGCCGAGCTTTCGCGCGTGGCCGGCGCCATGGCGCACGATCTCGGCACGAAGCCGGCGGCCTTCACCTTCGAGCCGCATCCGCGCAGCGTCTTCCGCCCGGACGAGCCGGTCTTCCGGTTGACCTCGCCGCAGCTCAAGCTCGAAGGGCTGACGCAAGCGGGCTTCGCCCAGGTCTTCGTCCTGCCTTTCGATCGCGAGATCGCGGCAATCCCCGCCGAGCGCTTCGTCGACGACCTGCTCGTCGGCCGGCTCGGCGCCGCGGGCCTGGTCTGCGGCTATGATTTCCATTTCGGCAAGGGCCGGACGGGGTCGCCGGAAATGCTGCAGGCCCATGGCCTTGCTGCCGGCATTCCGGTTGCGGTCGTGCCGCCCTATTCCTGGCAGGGCGAGCCGGTCTCCTCGACGCTGATCCGCACGGCACTGGAGGCCGGGGATGTCGGGCGTGCCGCGACCTTCCTCGGCCGGCCCTGGCTGGTGCGCGGGCTCATCGCTCATGGCGACAAGCGCGGGCGCGAGCTCGGCTATCCCACCGCCAACATGCAGCTCGCCCGCGATTGCCGGCTGCGCCATGGCATCTATGCGGTCCGCATGAAGATCGACGGCACCTGGCATGACGGCGTCGCGAGCTTCGGCCGCCGCCCGACCTTCGATGACGGCGCCCCGCGGCTGGAAACCTTCGTCTTCGATTTCTCAGGCGATCTCTATGGCGAGCGCGTCGATGTCGCCTTCGTCGACTGGCTGCGCGGCGAGGAGAGGTTCGACACGCTGGAAGCCCTGATCGTGCAGATGGACGCCGACAGCGCCCGCGCGCGCGACATTCTGGCGAAGACGCCGCCCTTCCTTCCGTAAGCTGCGCCTGCTAGAAGCCCTCCATGCTCGCCAACCGCGCCTTGTTGATCGATCTTTCCCGGCGAATTACGGGCCCGGCTGCCGGCTCGCGCTAGATAAGGCGCGGGCGCTTGCGCAGTCCGGGTTGAAGACCGCTTTTCCCGTTTCAAGAGTGGACGCTCGAGGCCCATCGACCGGCCTGACGTCCCGACTGCCCGAGCCGGACGATGACCGACAAGACCAATACCGCCAAAGCCGCCGAGACCGCTGCCGACGGCGTCGATTATTCGCAGACGCTGTTCCTGCCGCAGACCGAGTTCCCGATGCGCGCCGGCCTGCCGCAGCGCGAGCCGGAATTGCTTGCCCGCTGGGCCAAGATGGATCTCTATCGCAAGCTGCGCGAAGCCGGGCAGGGGCGCGACAGATTCGTGCTCCACGATGGCCCTCCCTACGCCAACGGCAACATCCATATCGGCCACGCGCTGAACAAGGTGCTGAAGGACCTCGTTACGCGCTCGCAGCAGATGCTCGGCTATGATTCCAACTACGTGCCGGGCTGGGACTGCCACGGCCTGCCGATCGAGTGGAAGATCGAGGAGCAGTATCGCGCCAAGGGCCTGAACAAGGACGACGTGCCGGTCGTCGAGTTCCGCAAGGAATGCCGCTCCTTCGCCGAGCACTGGGTCGACGTCCAGCGCGAGGAGTTCAAGCGCCTCGGCGTCGAGGGCGACTGGGCCAACCCCTACCTGACCATGGCCTATCCGGCCGAGGCGCAGATCGCCCGCGAGATCATGAAATTCGCCGAGACCGGCCAGCTCTATCGCGGCTCCAAGCCGGTGATGTGGTCGGTGGTCGAGAAGACCGCGCTGGCCGAGGCCGAGGTCGAATACGAGGAGCATGTCAGCGACACGATCTATGTGGCGTTTCCGGTGCTGAACGGCCCGGCTGCCCTCGCTGGCGCCGCCGTCGTGATCTGGACCACCACGCCCTGGACGATCCCGGGCAACCGCGCGATCTCGTTCCACAACAAGGTCGCCTATGGCCTCTATAAGGTCACCGCTGCGCCGGAGAACAACTGGGCGAAGACCGGCGCGACCTATATCCTCGCCAAGAACCTCGCCGAGAGCGTCTTCAAGGCGGCCAAGGTCGAGGCGTTCGAGCTCGTCGCCGATATCTCCGCCGATGATCTCGCGTCGCTGACCACCGCCCATCCGCTGCGCGGCCGCGGCTACGACTTCGTCGTTCCGCTGCTCGACGGCGACCATGTCACGGACGATGCCGGTACCGGCTTCGTCCACACGGCGCCGAGCCATGGCCGCGAGGACTTCGACGTCTGGATGGCCAATGGCCGCCAGCTCACCGAGCGCGGCATCGAGACCCGCATCCCCTATACCGTCGATGCCGATGGCCGCTTCACCAAGGAGGCGCCGGGCTTCGAGGGCGCGCAGGTCATCACCGACAAGGGCGACAAGGGCAATGCCAACGACGTCGTCATCAAGGCGCTGGTCGAGGCCGGCAACATCATCGCGCGTGGCCGCCTGAAGCATCAGTATCCGCATTCGTGGCGCTCGAAGAAGCCGGTGATCTTCCGCAATACGCCGCAATGGTTCATCGCCATGGACAAGCCGATCGGCGAGGCCGGCGCGCCGGATGCGGCCGATCCGCAGCCGGTCGCGGGCGGCAACACCGACACGCTGCGCAACCGCGCGCTGAAGGCGATCAAGGAAACGGAATGGGTGCCCGCCGCCGGTGAGAACCGCATCACCGGCATGATCGCCAACCGGCCGGACTGGGTCGTCTCGCGCCAGCGCGCCTGGGGCGTGCCGATCACCGTCTTCGTCGAGAAGGAGACGAAGCAGATCCTGGTCGATGACCGCGTGAACGCCGCGATCGCCGAGGCCTTCGAGGCCGAGGGTGCCGATGCCTGGTTCACCGATCTCGACGGAGCCCGCTTCCTCAAGCCCTTCGGCTATGATCCGGCGCAGTATGAGCGCGTCACCGACGTGCTCGACGTCTGGTTCGATTCCGGCTCGACCCATGCCTTCACGCTGGAGAAGCGCGCCGACCTGCGCGCCCGCCGTCGCGGCGATGGCGGCAAGGACCGGGTGATGTATCTCGAAGGCTCGGACCAGCATCGCGGCTGGTTCCATTCGAGCCTGCTGGAAAGCTGCGGCACGCGCGGCCGGGCGCCCTACGACATCGTCCTGACCCATGGCTTCTGCCTGGACGAGAAGGGCGAGAAGATGTCGAAATCGAAGGGCAACGTTACCGCCCCGCAGGACATCATCAAAGATAGCGGCGCCGACATCCTGCGCCTCTGGGTCGCGGCAGCCGACTATTCCGACGACCTGCGTATCGGCAAGGAAATCCTCAAGACCTTCGTCGAGACCTATCGCAAGCTGCGCAACACCATGCGCTGGATGCTCGGCACGCTCGCCCATTTCAGCGAGGATGTCCGCGTCTCCGATCCGCAGACCATGCCGGAGCTGGAGCGGCTGATGCTGCACCGGCTGGCCGAGCTCGGGCCGCAGGTCGAGGAAGCCTATCGCACTTATGACTACAAGAAGGTCGTGTTCCTGCTCTCGCAGTTCATGAACACCGAACTCTCGGCCTTCTATTTCGACGTGCGCAAGGACGCGCTCTACTGCGATCCGCTGTCGAGCCATGTCCGCAAGAGCGCGCTGACCGTCGTCGACCATCTCTTCCGCTGCCTGACGACCTGGCTCGCGCCGATCCTGGTCTTCACCGCCGAGGAAGCCTGGCTCGACCGCTATCCCGATCAGAAGGCGGGCGAGGGCTCGGTCCATCTCGAGCGCTTCGTCGCGGCGCAAGCCGGCTGGCTCGATCCGGAGCTGGCCGAGCGCTGGTCGAAGATCCGCCGCGTGCGCCGTGTCGTCACCGGCGCACTCGAGCTTGAGCGCGCCGCCAAGCGCCTCGGCTCCTCGCTGGAAGCAGCGCCGCAGGTCTTCGTCTCCGATAGCGATCTCTATGCCGCTCTGTCCGGGGCCGATCTCGCCGAGATCAGCATCACCTCCGGCATCCGCGTCGAGAGTGGGGAGGGGCCGGCTGACGCCTTCCGCTTGGCCGATGTGCCGGGCGTCGCGGTCGTGCCGCATCGCGCCGCCGGCATCAAATGCGCCCGCTCCTGGAAGTATTTCGACCCGGCGAGCGCCGACAAGGTCTATCCTCAGGTGACGCCGCGCGACGCCAAGGCGCTCAAGGAGCTGGGAGTGCGCGCCTGATGACGCCCGCCCGCCGCTTCGGCCTCGCCGTGATCCTGATCGTCTTCCTGGCCGATCAGGCCCTGAAGTCGTGGCTGCTCTACGGCGTCGGACTGGCCGAGAACGGACCGTTCGATCTCGCCTCCTTCCTGACGATCATCCTCGCCTGGAATCGCGGCATCTCCTATGGGCTGTTCCAGCAGGGCACCGATCTCGGCCGCTGGTTCCTCGTCGTCATCTCCTTCGTCGCCGCCGTCTGGCTCTGGCGCTGGATGTGGCGCGAGCCGCGGCGCTTTTCCGTGTTCAGCCTGGCGCTCATCATCGGCGGAGCGCTTGGAAACGGGGTCGATCGCGCGGTCTATGGCGCGGTCGTCGACTTCGTGCATTTCCATTGGGGCAGTTTCAGCTGGTATATCTTCAACATCGCCGATGTCGCGATCGTTGTCGGAGTGCTCGGTCTGCTGTATGAGTCCTTCCGCCCGAGCACAGAAAAAACAGCTTAACGACGGTTTCGCCATTGTTTTGCCGTTCGTCTGGGTTTCAGACATGGCGGGATTGTCCGAAGGGAGATTTGACATGGCCGGACGCATTCGCGTGGCTCATCTGCTGATCGCCGGCGGGCTTGTGCTTGCCGCTTCGCCGGCCTTCGCGCAGGACGGCATGCTGTTCAAGAATCTGATGGAAGGCATCATGGGCAAGGGCGATGGCAGCGATATCGATTATCGCGCCCGCGCGCCGCTGGTCGTTCCGCCGAACTCGACGCTGCCGCGCCCGCAGGAGGCGGCCAGCGAGCGCAATGCCGCCTGGCCGAACGATCCGGATGTCCAGCGCCGCAAGGACGAGGCCAACGCACTGCCCTACGTGTCGGCGCTCGGCCTGCAGAACAACCCGATCATGTCGCCGCAGGAGATCCGCCGCGGCCGGACCGCGGCGCGTCAACCGACCGGGCCGATGGTCTCGGAAGAGCAGAATATGTACAACAACCAGATCAAGCCGATCCGCATCGGCCGCGAGCTGGCTGCGCGTCAGAACCAGGTCGATCAGGACACACTTGCCTATGGCACCGAGCCGCCGCGCCGCACCCTGACCGAGCCGCCGGTCGGTTATCGCCGTCCGGCTTCGTCGGCGGCGCTCGGCCCGGGCGAACGCGGTCCGGTCGAAGACAAGCAGGCTGTCGGTGCGCGTGAATTCTCCACCGGGCGCGGCCCGGTGATGCAGTAGGCGGTACGGCATCGACGAACGGCGCCCTGACCCGGATCAGGTCGCCGCGCCCGATTGCCCCTTGCCGAAGCAGGGGCGCCTGACCAAGTTGTCCAGAAGGGCGGGCGCGTCGCGCCCGCCCTTTTTCGATCGAGGAGACGGCACCAGGTGAACATCCATGCGCAAGGGACCGACCTGGCGCAGCCGGTCGAATCGTTCCGGCTGGCCAACGGCCTCGATATCGTGGTGGTGAAGGACCGGCGGGCGCCGGTCGTCACCCACATGGTCTGGTATCGCAACGGCTCGGCCGACGATCCGGCGGGCAAGTCGGGCATCGCGCATTTCCTCGAGCACCTGATGTTCAAGGGTACGAAAGCCTGGCCGGCCGGGGAGTTCTCCAAGATCGTCGCCGGCTTCGGCGGCCAGGAGAACGCTTTCACCTCCTTCGACTACACCGCCTATTTCCAGCGCGTGCCGAAGGAACACCTGCGCGCGATGATGGATTACGAAGCCGACCGGATGACCGGCCTCTCCTTCGACGAGGGCGTGGTCGCGCCCGAGCGCGACGTGGTGCTGGAGGAACGGCGCATGCGCGTCGATTCCGATCCTGCCGCCCAGCTCGGCGAGGAATTCTCCGCGACTTTGTTCTTCCACCACCCTTACGGCACGCCCATCATCGGCTGGGAGCACGAGATCGAGCGCCTGAGCCGGGATGACGCCTTCGCCTATTACCAGCGCTTCTACACGCCGGAGAATGCGATCCTGGTCGTCGCCGGCGATACCGACGCCGCCGAGGTTCGTCGGCTCGCCGAGGAAACCTATGGTAGGATTGCCGCGCGTGGCGCGGCGCCTGTCCGCTCCCGCCCGATCGAGCCCGAACCCCGCGCCTCGCGCCGCGTCCAGCTCAACGATCCGCGCGTGCAGCAACCCTCGCTGCGTCGCGGCTGGCTGACGCCGACCTATACCGCCGGTGAGCGCGACGAGGTTCTGGCGCTCGAACTTGCAGCCGAGATCCTCGGCGGCGGCACGACCTCCCGGCTCTACCGCAAGCTCTGCGTCGAAGACGAGTTGGCTGCCGGCGCCAGCGCCTATTTCATGGCCTCGATGGTCGACCGTGCGGCCTTCCAGATCTCTGCCAGCCCGCGCCCCGGCGTCGAGATGGCGGCGATGGAGGCCGGGCTCGATGCGGCACTCGCCGCCTTCCTGACCGACGGGCCGACGGAGCTGGAACTGGCGCGGGCCCGCACGCGGCTGGTGGCGGAGACGGTCTTCGCGCGCGACAACCAGGCCTCGCTCGCCCGCATCTTCGGCTCGGCTCTTGCCGTGGGCGAGACCGTCGAGGATGTGCTCGCCTGGCCTCAGCGCATCGAGGCCGTCGGCCGCGGAGCGATCGTCGAGGCGGCGCGCCGTTACCTCAAACCTGATCGCAGCGTCACCGGCCTGCTGCTGCCGGCCTGACGCCGCCGTCTTATCGAACGGGCGGAGATCAGGCTCCGCCGACAGGAAGCGACATGAACGCCCCGATTCCGACGCCCAAGCTCAACACGGCCGGCCCCGCCATCGCTGTCCAGACCGTCCGTTCGCCCGGCGGGATCGAGGCCTGGCTGGTCGAGGAGCACAGCCTGCCGCTGATCGCGGTCGATTTCGCCTTCGATGGCGGCGCCAGCCGCGATCCCGAGAACGCCGCCGGCAGCGCCTATCTGATCTCCGGGCTGCTGGACGAGGGCGCTGGCGATCTCGACGCCGAGGCCTTCCAGGGCCGCATGGCCGATCATGCCATCAGCCTCGGCTTCGAGGCACGCCGCGACGATTTCCACGGCTATCTCCAGACGCTCTCCACGCATCGCGACACGGCTTTCGAGCTGCTGGGTCTGGCAATCAACAAGCCGCGCTTCGATGCCGACGCCGTCGGCCGCGTCCGCGCCCAGGTCATCGCGGGGTTGCAGCGCCAGGCGAAGAATCCCGAGGTGATGTGCCGCAACGCGCTCTACGCCGCGGCCTTCCCCGGACACCCTTACAGCCGGCCCGAGAAGGGCGATATCGACAGTGTCTCCAAGCTGGAAGCTCCCGCGCTGAAGGCGTTGCGGCCGACGCTGCTCGATCGCGCCGGGCTTAAGGTCGTCGTCGTCGGGGACATCAGCGCGGCCGAACTCGTCGGGCGGCTCGATGCGCTGTTCGGTGACCTGCCCAAGGGCGAGGCGCGGGCCCGCCCGGCTGAGCCTCTGCCGATCCAGGGGCTCGGCCAGACCCATGTCATCGATCTCGACGTGCCGCAGACCGTTTTGCGCTTCGTCGGACCGGGCTTGATGTGGGACGATCCGGATTTCATGACCGCGAGCGTGCTGAATCACATCCTCGGCGGCTCGGCCTTCACCTCGCGCCTCTTCATGGAGGTACGCGAGAAGCGCGGGCTTGCCTATGGCGTCTCCTCCAGCCTGATGCCGATGCGCGAGAGCGCCATGCTGGTCGGCGGCACCGCCACCCGCAACGACCGCGCGGCGGAGTCGATGAAGGTCATCCGCGAGGAAATGCTGAAGCTCGCTGAGAACGGCCCGACCGAGCACGAGGTCGAGGAAGCCAAGCGCTACATCATCGGCTCCTACCCGCTGCGCTTCGACACCTCGCCGAAGATCGCCGGGGAATTGCTGGCGCTGGCGCTGCGTGGCGACACGCCGGATTTCCTCGCTCGCCGCAACGGCCTCTTCGCGGCCGTGACGCTGGCCGATGTCAAGCGCGTCGCGCAGCGCCTGTTCGGCCAGCCCGAGCTGCTCGTCCAGGCGGTTGGCAAGCCCGTCGCGCTGGTCTGAAATAGCTTCCTTCTTCTGTCGTTACGGATAGGGTTCATGCCTCAGCAAAGCTTCGATCTCGCGCTCGAATCCAGGGTCGGCAAGGGCGGTATCCCCGATGCCGCCTTCGAGAAGGCCCTGGCCGATCTCAAACCGGCGCTGGCGAAGCTGCAGGCGCAGGCGAAGGACGGTTCCCTGCCGCTCCTCAAGCTGCCCAGCGACACCGCCGATCTCGGCCCGGTGAAAGCCGCAGCCGCGCGATTGAAATCCGGCGGCACCACCGATGTGCTGGTGCTCGGCACCGGCGGCTCCAGCCTGGGCGGCCAGACGCTGGCGCAGCTCACCGGCTACGGCATCGCCGGCCTTTCGCAGTTCACGCCCGGCCCGCATGTCCATTTCATCGACAATCTCGACCCGGCGACCTATGCGGCCCTGCTCGCGAAACTGCCGCTCAAGACGACCAAGTTCGTCGCCATCTCCAAATCCGGCGGCACCGGCGAGACCTTGCTGCAGTCGATCGCGGCGATCGAGGCACTGCGTGGCGCGCATCTCAGCGACCAGCAGATCGGCCAGCATTTCGAAGGGCTCTCCGAGCCGGCCACGCCCGGCAAGCTGCATCCCCTGCGCGCGCTGCTCGAACCCTTCGGCACGCCCTTCCTCGAACATCACACCGATGTCGGCGGACGCTATTCCGTGCTGACCAATTGCGGCCTGCTGCCGGCCGCCGTGCTCGGCCTCGACATCGAGGCGCTGAGGCTTGGCGCCAGCCGCGCGGTCGCGCCGCTCTTCGCCGGAAAGAGCGTCAACGAGACGCCGGCTGCGGTCGGCGCCGCGCTGCATCTCGCCGCCATGCGTTCGGGAAAGAACATCGCCGTGCTGATGCCCTATGCCGACAAGCTGGCTTTGCTCACGCGCTGGTGGATGCAGCTCTGGGCCGAAAGCCTCGGCAAGGACGGGCAGGGCACGCAGCCCGTCGGTGCGCTCGGCCCCGTCGACCAGCATTCGCAGCAGCAGCTCTATCTCGCCGGCCCCAAGGACAAGTTCTTCACGGTCATCACCACCAGCGTGAAGGGCAAGGGCCCGCAGATCGATGCCGCCCTGGCGGAAAAGATCGGCCAGGCCGATTTCGCCGGCAAGACCATCGGGGATCTGGTGGCGGCGCAGGGTATCGCCATGATCGACACCTTCGCCAAGAACGGTTGCGCGGTGCGTCGCTTCCATGTCGAGCGCATCGACGAGACCAGCCATGGCGAGATGCTGATGCATTTCATGTTGGAGACGATCCTGACCGGCTATGCCATGGGCGTGGACCCGTTCGACCAGCCGGCGGTGGAAGAGGCGAAGCTCCTCGCCAAGCGCTATCTTGCCGAGGGGCGGGCCTGAGTCGCAGGCAAGCCCGTTGTCATTCCGGGGCGGCTCGCAGAGCCGAACCCGGAACCCACGACTGGGTTAGCCCTTTCCGCGCTGTCCGGATCGCCTCACCCAGTCGTGGGTTCCGGGTTCTTCGCTGACGCGAAGCCCCGGAATGACAACGGTTAAACGCACTGCATCGTAACGACGAAGAAGCCATGACCGTCCGCCGCCTCGATCCCGTCCTGGTCGACCGTATCGCCGCCGGCGAGGTGATCGAGCGGCCGGCTGCGGCCGTGAAGGAGCTGGTCGAGAACGCGATCGATGCCGGCGCCCGCGCCATCGCCGTGACCATCCAGGGCGGCGGGCGCGAACTGATCCGCGTCGTTGACGACGGCGCCGGCATGACGCCGGAGGACCTTGAACTCGCGGTCGACCGTCATGCCACCTCGAAGCTCCCCGACGGTGATCTCTTCGCCATCGACACGCTCGGCTTCCGCGGCGAGGCCTTGCCCTCGATCGGCTCGGTCGCAAGGCTCTCGATCGCGACGCGGCGGCGCGATGCCGCGCAGGGCTCCGGCCTCGTCGTCGAGGCCGGCGAGAAGGGCGTCGTCCGTCCCGTCGCGGCAGCCGCCGGCACGCGCATCGAGGTTTCGGACCTCTTCATCTTCACCCCGGCCCGCCTGAAATTCCTGAAGAGCGACCGGGCCGAAGCGCAGGCCGTCTCCGAGATGCTCCGGCGCCTCGCCATCGCCCATCCCGAGGTGCGCTTCTCGCTCGAAGGCGAGCATATCAGCGCCTTCGACTGGCCGGCGGAGCCGATCGGGGAGGAGGGCCTGCTGCGCCGCCTTGGCCGCGCACTCGGCCGCGACTTCCCCGAGAACGCGCTCAGGATCGAGGCCGAGCGCGAGGGCTTCCGCATCTCCGGCTTCGCCGGCTTGCCGACCTTCCATCGCGGGACCTCGGCCGGCGTGCATCTTTCCGTCAACGGCCGCCCGGTGCGCGACAAGTTGCTCCTCTCCGCCGTACGCGGCGCCTATGCCGATGTCGTGCCCTCCGACCGGCATCCCGTGCTCTTCCTCGATGTCGGCTGCGATCCGCGCGCGGTCGACGTCAACGTCCACCCCGCGAAGAGCGAGGTGCGCTTCCGCGATCCCGCTCTGGTCCGCGGCCTCGTCGTCTCCGGGCTGAAGGCGGCGCTCGCCGCCGCCGGCCACCGCGCCACCACGACGGGCGGCGCCCGCACGCTCGACGCTTTCCGCGCCGTGCTCTCGATGGGCGGCAGCGGCAACGCGGTCCCGCGCCCGTCCTTTCCGCAGGCCCCGAGCTGGAGCGCCCCCGCTCCGACAGGTGCCCCGCAATCCGGCTTCTCCGATTTCGCTGCGCCTTCCGCGGATGCCCGCGCGCATCTCGTCGACCCTTCGCCGGATGCGCTCGACCGGCCGCTCGGCGCCGCACGCGCCCAGGTCCACGAGACCTATATCGTTGCCCAGACCCGCGAGGGCGTCGTCATCGTCGACCAGCACGCCGCCCATGAGCGGCTGGTCTATGAGCGCCTCAAGGCCGAGCGCGCCCGCAACGGCATCGCCCGCCAGCCGCTGCTGCTGCCGGAAGTGGTCGAGCTCGATCCGGTCGATGCCGACCGCCTGATCGCGGCAGGGAGCGAGCTCGAAAGCCTCGGCCTCATCATCGAATCCTTCGGCCCCGGCGCGGTGCTGGTGCGCGAGGCGCCGAGCCAGCTCGCCGGCGGCAATCTCCAGCGCCTCGTCCGCGACGTCGCCGATGCCTTGGCCGAGCACGGCACGACAGGCTCCCTCGAACGCCGGCTCAACCATGTCCTGGCGACGATGGCCTGCCACAACTCGGTCCGCGCGGGCCGGCGCATGCGCCCCGAGGAAATGGATGCGTTGCTGCGCGAGATGGAAATCACGCCCAATTCCGGGCAGTGCAATCACGGTCGGCCGACCTATGTCGAGCTGAAGCTCAGCGATATCGAGCGATTGTTCGGGCGGCGCTGAGACGTCGGCGTCTGCTGCCGAGCCCAGCAGCGGCACGGCTTCAACTCACTTCAGCTTCGTCTTCGTTGTCGGGAAATCGCGCCAGAACTGGCCACTGCCTTTCCGGACAACGACGTCCTGCGGCAGGATCTCGAAGGGCGTGTGGGCCGGCTGGGCACGCAGTTCGTCGAAGCGGGTGGCGAAATCGCTGCCCCTGAGCAGCTCGAACAGCTGCTCGAAGCGGTCGATGACGAAATAGCTCGCCTGGAAATCGTCGATGTAATAGCCGGTGCGCAACACGCGCTCGAGATTGAAGGCCAAGTGGTGGGCGGAGGGGTCGTCCACCACATATTTCGCCTCGCCGAAGGACGAGACGATGCCAGCGCCATAGATGCGGATGCCTTCGGGCTTGCGGATCAGCCCGAATTCGATGGTGTACCAGTTGAGGCGGGCGAGGAACTTCACCCCCTTGGTCTCGACCGCGACAAGTCCGATGCGGCCATATTCGTTCATGTAGTCGGCATAGGCGGGGTTGGTCAGCAGCGGCACATGGCCGAAGACGTCATGGAAGATGTCGGGCTCCTCCAGATAGTCCAGCTGCTCGCGGCTGCGGATGAAGGTGCCGGCCGGAAACTGGCGGTTGGCCAGCATCTGGAAGAAGGGGCGCGACGGGATGAGCCCCGGAACCGCCACGACCTCCCAGCCGGTCAGCCGCCGCAGCCGCTCGTTCATGCGTGCGAAATCCGGTACGCCCTTGGGGCCGATGCCGAGCGCTGCCAGACCGTCGAGATATTCCTGGCAGACATGGCCCTTCAGAGTGTGCTGCTGACGCTCGAACAGCACACGCCAGATGGCGTGGTCCTCGGGGGTGTAGCGCTCCCAGCCCTGGTCGATGATGCAGTCCTCGACGGTCTGCGCGTTCAGAAGAGCATGTCCGGACATCGTTTCCGCTCCTGAGAGCTGGCCCCGGCTCCAGCAGCGAGGCTCCGCATCGCCATAACGTCCGACATGGGCTCGCAGATCCGGCAGCGCCGCAATTGAAGCTAGAATACGCCCTTGGCGGCCGGGCGCGAAGCGCGCCTCCGGCCAGTCCCTGCGATGGCGCTTTTCGAAAACAAGGTTGCCGCGCCCCCTGAAGCGCGGCCCGGGCCGGAAAGTTTGCCTGCGGTCAGGCGCAGAACCGTCTGCCGGCCTGCCGTGCCGTCTTGAGGCCTATTCCTTGACCCGCAGCATAAGAACCTGTGTTTCGCCGTAAGCCCGCCGCTCCAGCTCCTCGAAGCCATCAGGCAGCGTGATCTCGGCATCCGCCGCCTCTTCCAGAACGATCAGCGCGTCCGGCGCCAGCCAGCCGCCTTCGCGGGCTGAGGCCAGCGCCTTCTCGCCTAGCCCCTTGCGATAGGGTGGGTCGCAGAAGACGAGGCTGAACGGCGCCATGCCTGTGATCGGGCCGAGGTTGGTCGCGTCGCGGCGGAAGATGCGGCTGAAGCCGGCAAGCCCCAGCGCCATCTGGTTCTCGCGGATGATGCCGCGCGCTTCGGTGCCGTCATCGACCAGGAGCGCGAAGCCCGCCCCGCGCGACAGGGCCTCGAAGCCGAGCGCGCCGGTGCCGGCGAAGAGATCGAGGACGCGCGCGCCCTCGACCGCCTCGCCATAGGCATGGGCGAGCACGTTGAACAGGGATTCGCGCAGACGGTCCGAGGTCGGCCGGATGCTGCCGATCCCCGGTTTCGGGCCGGCCAGAGGCCGGCCCCGCAGGCGTCCGCCGACGATCCGCATCGCTTAGCCGCGATTGCCGCCACCGGGACGGGGGCCTCTGCCACCGCCGCCGGGGCGCGGACCCTTGCCACCACCCGGCCTGCCGCCGCCGGGCTTGCCGCCGAAGGGCCGTCCGCCGCCGGCCGGCCGCTCGGATGAACGGCCTCCGAAGCTCTTGCCACCCGGCTTGTCGCCGAAGCTGCGGCCACGGGGCCGATCTTCGCCCGAGCGCTCCGAAGAACGGGCGCCGAAGCTCTTGCCACCGAAATCCCGGCCGCCCGGCTTGTCACCGAAGCTGCGGCTGCGTGGCCGATCCTCGGCGGAACGCTCGCGGAAGGCGCGGGCAGGGCGCTCAGTGCCGTCGCGCGGGGGGCGGTCGGGACGCTCGCCACGCGGCGCGCGGTGTTCCCAGGGGCGATCGCCGCCGCGGTCGCGTTCGCCGGCATCGCTGCGCGGGCGCCGCGCTGGCCTTTCGTCGCCGCTGGACCGCTCGAAGGAACGCGGCGCGCGCGCCTCGTCGCCGCCACGCTCATGATTGCCACGTTCCTGGCGCGGCTTGCGGTCGGGGCGGCGCTTGCTCTCGCGTTCGGGAGCGGCGCGCTCTTCCGAAACGGGCGCGCTGACGCGCTCGACCAGCACGCGCCGGCCTTTCGGATCGGCGATCGGTGTGTCGCGGCGGCGCTTGACGTCGCCGGTGGCCTCGCGCTCCTGCCGCTCCAGCTTCGGGTCGGCACCGCGGCGCGGCGGGGCCTTGCGTTCGCGCTGCGGCTGGGTCTCGGCATCGCGCCAGACGGTGCGGGTCCAGGGCTTGTCACCGCGCAGCGGCGCGCGCGCCGGCTCGTCATCGCGGCCGGCTTCGTCGCGGCGGCGGCGCGGGCGATCGTCGCCGGCCGGAGCCGGGCGCGGTGCGGTGGGCAGGGCATCGCGGCGCGGCGATTCGAAATCGGCGCCGGCCTTGGCCGTAAGCTCGCTGCCGAGCTGGTCCTGCAGCACGCGCGAGCGGATCTCGTCGGCCTCGCCCTCTTCGAGCTCGCCGAGCTGGAACGGGCCGAAGGAGATGCGGATCAGCCGGTTCACCGTCAGCCCGAGATGCTCGAGCACGGTCTTGACCTCGCGGTTCTTGCCCTCGCGCAGATCGACCGTCAGCCAGGTGTTGAAGCCCTGCTGGCGCTCGAAGCGGGCGATCACCGGCCCGTACTGGATGCCGTCGATGGTGACGCCGTCCTTGACGGTGTCGAGCCTGTCCTGCGTCACCTCGCCGAAGGCGCGCACGCGGTAGCGGCGCAGCCAGCCGGTCTCCGGCAGCTCCAGCACGCGCGCCAGCCCACCGTCATTGGTCAGCAGCAGCAGGCCTTCGGTGTTGATGTCGAGCCGGCCGATGGTCAGCACGCGCGGCAGATCCTCCGGCAGCACGTCGAAGACGGTCGGCCGGCCTTCCGGGTCGAAATTGGTCGTCACCACGCCGCGGGGCTTGTGATAGAGCCACAGCCGCGTGCGCTCGCGGGCCGGCAAGGGCTCGCCGTCGATCAGCACGATATCGGTCGGCTTCACGTCGAGGGCCGGGCTGTCCAGCACGGTGCCGTTCACGCTGACGCGTCCTTCCGCGATCATCGCCTCGCTGTCGCGGCGTGAGGCGACACCGGCACGCGCCATCACCTTGGCGATCCGCTCCGGCTCCTCCGCCGTGATCAGCTTGCGCTCGGGCGCATCCTCGCGCGGACGGCGCGGACGATCGTCATGTCCCTCGAAGTGCGGCGCGCGCGGGCGCGAAAACCGCTTCTCGCCATCGCGGCTCTCGCCACGTGGCGGCCGGTCACCCTGCGGCCGGTCGCGGCCTGCGAAAGGACGATCGCCCGTGCGGGCCGGACGGCGCGGGCGCTCATCGCCTGAGCGCTCGCGGAAACCACGGCCTTCGCCCTCGGCTCCGGAGCGAGCCGGCCTGTCGCCATCGAAGCGGCGCGGACGCGGAGCCTCGCCCTCGGCGCCGGCAGGGCGCTCGAAGCGGCGAGCGGGACGCTCGTCGCCGGCCGAATGGCCGCGGAAGGGCTTGCGCTCGCCGTCACGGGCGGGGCGATCATCACCAGCCGGGCGGCTGCGGAAAGGCTTGCGTTCGCCATCGCGCGCAGGTCCGCGACCTTCGCCGCCTGCACGGCTGCCGAAGGGCTTGCCGCCGAAGCTTTTGCCACCGGAGCCGGGTCCACGGCCGCCGGCGCCGCCGCCCTTGCGTGGACCGCGGCCTCTGTTGTTGTCGTCGTCTTTCATGGCTGCTCCTGAGCCGGCCGAGCACAACCGCTTTGCGGGAAAGGCCTGACTCGCTTATTCGCTATAACCGGCGCTTGTAGCAGAGGCTTTCCCTCGCTGCGAGCGTCAAAACCGGGGTTTTCGATGTCGCTGCCGCAACACTCATCCACCGTCGACGCCATGGCGCTCGCCTTCGACGAGGCGAAGGCCGCCGCTTCGCGCGGCGAGGTGCCGGTCGGCGCGGTGGTGCTGCGCGACGGCGTGGTGCTCGGCCGTGCCGGCAACCGCACGCTGGAACTGAAGGACCCGACGGCCCATGCCGAGATGCTGGCGCTCAGGCTCGCCTGCGAGGCAATCGGCAGCGAGCGCCTGATCGGCTGCGATCTCTACGTCACGCTCGAGCCCTGCCCGATGTGCGCGGCGGCGATCTCGTTCTCCCGGATCAGGCGGCTCTATTTCGGCGCGGGCGATCCGAAGGGCGGTGCGGTCGAGAACGGCGTCAGGCTCTATGAGAGTCCGACCTGCCACCATGCGCCGGAGGTCTATGGCGGCTTGCGGGAGCGGGACGCGGCGGCACTGCTCAAGGATTTCTTCCGCGAGCGGCGCTGACGCTCAGGTATCCGACGAGGCGATGCCGAATTTCGACGCGAGCTGCGCGCGGTCCATGCAGGAGACGTCATAGGTCACCTGCCGGCCCTTGAATTCCGGGCGCTTGCCGAATTCCCGGGTCATCGTGCGGGCGACGTCGTCGATCCGCGCCTCGCAGGCCTGCGCCGTGGTGAAGCCCATTTCGCTGATGCGGCTGGTGGCGCAATGCGCCTCGCCGGCGACGCAGGCCATGACGACCATGGTGAAGGCATCCATGCGAGCCGCTCCCGTTGCTGGCGGTCGAGGCTGCGCCCGTATGGTTAGCACCCGGTTAAGGCCGTCAGCCGAGGCTGCGCCAGCAGAGATAGGCACCGAGCGCCAGCAGGCCGGCGAAGAAGCAGATCTTGAAGGTCGCCGGCGAGATGCGGCTGCGGATGAACTGGCCGCCGCCCATGCCGATCAGGGCAGGGACGAGCGCGAGCAGGGATTGCCAGGCGACGGTGCCGTTGAGGGCTCCCACCCCGATCAGGCCGAAGGACAGTGCCAGCGTCGAGACGATGAAGGAGATGCCCAGTGCCTGCACGAGCTCGTCCTTGTCGAAGCCGAGCGCCTGCAGATAGGGAACAGCCGGCAGCACGAAGACGCCGGTCGCGGCCGTGACGACGCCGGTGGTGAAGCCGATGACAGGGCCGAGCCAGCCTTCCCAGCGCACCGGCACGCGCAGCTTCGCCGCCTTCAGGCCGACCAGTGCATAGAGGATGAGCGCCGCGCCCAGCCAGAGCGTGGCTGAGCCGTCTTTCTGCTGTTGTAAAAGCCCGGCGCCGGCCCAGGTGCCCAGGCAGATGGTCGCGAGCATCGGCCAGAGCCGGCGCAAGGTCGAAGGCAGCTTCGGGCCGGTCGCGATCTGCCAGCCATTGGTGACGAGATTGGGCACGACCAATAGTGCGGCGGCCTGCGCCGGAGCCATGACCACGCCGAGGATGCCAACCGCGATGGTCGGCAGTCCCAGCCCGATAACGCCCTTGACGAAGCCGGCGAACACGAAGGTCGCGGTGACGAAGATGATGAGAGTCGTGTTGTCCATGCCCTGCTTGTGGCATTGCCGCGGGCGGCTGTCGCGGCCCGATGCTACGGCCGGCGCCGTAGCGTTCCCGCTTGCGGCGACGGCGGGATGGCGCATCATGTAACCATGAGCACCCACGGTCCCTATCTCGCGGAGATCGCCCATCTGATGGGCGATCCGGCCCGCGCCAACATGCTGCACGCGCTGATGGACGGCCGCGCGCTGACCGCCAAGGAACTCGCCTGGATCGCCGGTGTCGCGCCGCAGACGGCGAGCGGTCATCTCGCCAAGCTGATGCAGGGCGGCTTGATCGACGTCGCGGCGCAAGGGCGCCATCGCTATTACCGGCTTGCCGGGCCAGAGGTGGCGACGGCGCTGGAAGGTCTGATGGTGCTCGCCAATCTCGACGGCACCAGCCGGCGCCTGCCCTCACGCGTCGGCGCCGACCTGAGTCAGGCCCGCACCTGCTACGACCATTTCGCCGGAAGGCTCGGCATAGGCATCCATGATGCGCTGATGGCTGGCAGTCATCTCGCGGCGAGCGAGGGCGGCTATGCGCTGACCGCTTCGGGCAAGGCGATCTTCACGGCGCTGGGCCTCGATCCCGATGCCAGCTCCAGGAGCCGCCGCGCCGCCCTGCGCCCTTGCCTGGATTGGAGCGAGCGTAGGCCCCATCTCGCCGGCCATCTCGCGGCTTCGCTTGCGTGCCGCTGCTTCGAGATGGATTGGGTGCGTCGCCGCAAGGACAGCCGCGCGGTGATCCTGACCGAGGAGGGGCGTGGGGTACTGGAAGCCGCGCTTCCCGGCTTCCGCTGCGATGCGCCGGAGCCGGCTAGTCCCGTGCTTCGAGAGCCCGTTCCAGCGCTCGCTTGACCTCGTCCTTGATCGGCTCGGCCGCGGCAAGGATCGCCTTGGCCTTGAAGAAGTCGAGCCCGCCGATGCCGTCCGCGCCGGCCCGGATCAGGATGTCCGGTGGCTCCTGGTCGACCATGCGTTGCACTAGCGTGCGGGTCAGAATCTGCGAGGCGCCGACGAGCGCTTCCATCGCGCCGGGAATGCGCGCTTCGCCGGGCTCGGTCATGGGCGCGCTGACATCGACCGCGACGACGACACGTCCGGGCGCGAGCAACTCCCGATAGGGCAGGGGATCGATCGCGCCGCCATCGATCAGCACGCGCCCGCCGAGCGCGACCGGCCGTACCAGTCCGGGAATGGCGAGCGAGGCCGCGACGGCAGGGGTCAATGGCCCGTCATGCAGCATGACTGCGGTGTGCCGGTGATAGTCCGCAGCCATCGCGGCGAATGGGATCGCCAGTTCCTCGAAACGATCGGGTACGGCTTCCGGCCAGAACAGATCGAGCAGTCTTTCGCCATCGATCAGGACGGGATTGCCGAGGCCACGCACGAGATCGGCGAGCTTGCCGACGCGGCAATCGAGCAGGCGCGCGATCACCCGTGCCCGGTCGCGGAAGGTCCCGAGCACATGCTCGCGCAACTCCCGGCCGGAGAGCCCGGCGGCGAAGGCTGCGCCGATGATGGCGCCGATCGAGCAGCCGGAGATGCGGGCGGGCCTGAGGCCGAGCTCGTCGAAGGCTTCCAGAACCGCGATATGGCTGAGGCCCCGCGCTCCGCCGGCCCCGAGCACGAGGGCGATCTCGAGCGTGCCTGCCGAACGATGTTTCGGCTTCCTCGTCATTGCGAGGAGCGAAGCGACGAAGCAATCCAGGGAGACTGGGTAGGGCGCCTCACCCCGTCCCCCTGGATTGCTTCGCTGCGCTCGCAATGACGGCGCTTTTGAAGATGCCGGGCGGCCGGCATGGCTCAGGCCACAGCCCGTGCGAGAAACGGCTTCAAAGCCGCAAGTGTCGCCTGCGGATTCTCCTCCGGCAGGAAATGCCCGCTGTCGATCGCCTGACCCTCGGCCTGCGGCGCGAAGGTCTCGCGCCAGACGTCGAGCGGGCTTGCACCCTTGGCCGGGATGCCGGCTTCGCCCCAGAGCGCGAGTGTTGGACAGAGGATGCGCTTGGCCGCGGCGAGATCGGCCTTGTCGTGCTCGATATCGGTGGTGGCGCCGGCGCGGTAATCCTCGCAGGCCGCGTGGGTCCGCGACGGGTCGCTGAAGGATTCCGCGTAGGACTGCATCGCCAGCGGATCGAACAGGTCGAGATTCTTCGCCCGGCTCCAGCTCGCGATGGTGCGGTCGAGCCAGCCGACCGGATCGGCCTTGAGCAGGTTTTCCGGGATCGGCTCGGGCTGGGCCAGGAAGGTCCAGTGATAGACCTGCATGGCGCGCGCCGCGTTCATGCCTTCCCACATCGAGGCGGTCGGCAGGATATCGAGCAGGACGAGTCGCTCGACGCGGCCGGGATGGTCGAGCGCGAGGCGATAGGCGACCCGCGCCCCGCGATCATGGCCGATCACGCCGAAGCGGATATGGCCGAGCGCCTGCATCACCGCGACGATATCCTCGCCCATGCCGCGCTTCGTATAGGTCTCCCGGCCACCATCGCCATGCGGGGCAGCCGACCAGCCATAGCCGCGCAGGTCGGGGCAGACGACGGTGTGCGTCTTGGCCAGCTCCGGCGCCAATCGGTGCCATTCGGCATGGGTCTGCGGAAAGCCGTGGATCAGCACCAGTGGCGGGCCCTCGCCGCCGACACGCGCGAAGATCTTGCCGACCGGCCCGTCGATCCAGTGCGCCTTGAAGCCGGGGAAGAGACTGTCGATGTTCGCCATGCCTGAGAGCATAGCCCCGGCCGCGGCGTCCTGTCAGCCTTGCTCGCGTTTGACCGCCTGCCAGCCGATGTCGCGGCGGCAGAAGCCGCCGGGCCAGTCGATCTTGTCGACCGCCTCGTAGGCGCGGTCCTGCGCTTCGCCGACGCTCCTGCCGAGCGCGACGACATTGAGCACGCGCCCGCCATTGGCGACGAGATCGCCGTTCGAGAGCTTCGTGCCGGCATGGAAGACGAGAACCTCATCCAGCGCCTCCGCCTTCTCGACATCGCGGATGACGCTGCCGGTTTCCGGCTTGGCCGGATAGCCCTTGGCCGCGAGCACGACGGTCAGCGCCGCCTCGTCGCGCCAGCGCAGGTCGACCCGGTCGAGCACGCCGTCGCAGGCGGCGAGCAGCGCCGGCACGATGTCGCTCTTGAGGCGCGGCATCAGCACCTCGCATTCGGGGTCGCCGAAGCGGGTGTTGTACTCGATCAGCTTCGGCCCTTGCTCAGTGATCATCAGCCCGGCGAAGAGCACGCCCTGGAACGGCGTGCCGCGCTTGGCCATGCCGGCCAATGTCGGCCGGATGATCTCGGCCATGACGCGCTCGGTCAGCGCGGGCGTCATCACCGGGGCCGGCGAATAGGCGCCCATGCCGCCGGTATTCGGGCCGGTATCGCCGTCGCCGACGCGCTTGTGATCCTGCGCCGAGGCGAGAGCCAGCGCATGCTTGCCGTCGCAGAGCGCGAAGAAGCTCGCTTCCTCACCGATCATCCATTCCTCGACCACGACCTCGGCCCCGGCCATGCCGAAGCTGCCCGAGAACATCATGTCGATGGCCTCGTTCGCCTCGTCCAGCGTCTGCGCCATGATCACGCCCTTGCCGGCGGCGAGCCCGTCGGCCTTGATCACGATCGGTGCGCCCTGGGCCGCGACATAGGCCTTGGCGGAAGCGGCATCGCCGAAGCGACCGAAGCCGGCGGTCGGAATGTCGAATTCGGCGCAGAGCTCCTTGGTGAAGCCCTTCGAGCCTTCGAGCTGGGCGGCGGCCTTGGAAGGTCCGAAGACCTTGATGCCGGCCGCCCTGAGATCGTCGGCGATGCCCGCGACCAGGGGGCCTTCGGGGCCGACGACGACGAGGCCGACCCCCTGCAACCGGCAGAACGCCACGACGGCGGCGTGATCGGCGATATCGATCACGACATTCTCGCCGCAATGGGCAGTGCCGGGATTGCCCGGCGCGATGAACAGCGTGTCGCAGAGCGGCGAGGCCGAAATTGCCCAGGCGAGCGCATGCTCGCGGCCGCCCGAACCGATCAGAAGAATTTTCATGGCGCTCTCCGCTCCGTCACGGGCGCAATAGCGGCAGCGCGCGCCATGGGCAACGCTTCTGCTGTCTCTTTCATCCCGCTATGGTCCGGCCATGACCAGCGAATCGCAGCAGACGACCGGCAATGCGCCCGAATGGAGCGTCTCGGACCTCTCCGGTGCGCTGAAGCGCACGATCGAGGACAATTTCGGTTTCGTGCGCGTGCGCGGCGAGATCTCCGGCTATCGCGGCCCGGTCGCCTCCGGCCATGTCTATTTCTCGCTGAAGGACACCAACGCCAAGATCGATGCGGTGATCTGGAAGGGCGTCTTCGGCCGCCTGAAGACGCGCCCGCAGGAGGGGCTGGAGGTTATCGCCACCGGCAAGATCACCACCTTCGCCGGCAAGTCGAGCTACCAGATCGTCATCGATTCGCTGGAGCTGGCCGGGGCCGGCGCACTGATGGCGCTGCTGGAGGAGCGCCGCAGGCGGCTCGCGGCCGAGGGGCTCTTTGCCGAGGAACGCAAGCAGCTCATCCCCTATCTGCCCTCCGTCATCGGCGTCGTGACCTCGCCGACCGGCGCGGTCATCCGCGACATCCTGCACCGGCTGCAGGATCGCTTTCCGCGCCATGTCCTGGTCTGGCCGGTGAGGGTGCAGGGCGAGACCAGCGCCGCCGAGGTCGCCAACGCCATTGCCGGCTTCAATGCGCTGCCGGCAGGCGGCCGCATCCCCCGGCCGGACGTCATCATCGTCGCGCGCGGCGGTGGCTCGCTCGAAGACCTGATGAGTTTCAATGAGGAGATCGTGGTCCGCGCTGCCGCGGATTCGGCGATTCCATTGGTCTCCGCCGTCGGCCACGAGACCGACTGGACGCTGATCGACCACGCCGCAGACCTGCGCGCACCGACGCCGACGGGCGCGGCCGAGAAGGTCGTGCCGGTCCGAGCGGAGTTGATGGGCTTCGTCGCCGATCTCGCGCGCCGCCATTCAGGCGCGATGCTGCGCCTGTCCGATCGTCGCCGCAGCGATCTCAGGGCGCTCGCCCGCGCCTTGCCGGGGCCGGAGGCCGTCCTCTCTGCGCCGCGTCAGCGGCTCGACCTCGCCGCGACGCGGCTGGCGCCGGCGCTTGCCAGGAACGCGCGCACGCATGAGCAGCAATTGCAGGCCCTGTCTCGCCGGCTGGAGGCGCGCTCGCCCCGCGTCGCCCTCGCCCGGCTGCGCGCCGAACTTGCTGGTTTTGGGCGTGTTCTGGCCGCCGCGAGAGGCAATGCCATCACCGGCGAGCGTATCCGGGTGACGAACGCCCGTGATCGTCTCGCAACGCTGGAGACGCGAGCCCGCAACGCCTTCGGCCAGAGCCTGGTCCAGCGCGGCGAACGCGCGGCGGTACTCGCACAGCGGGCCGAGCGCGCCTTTGGCCAGGCGCTGCACCGTCGCACAGATCGGCTTTCCTCGCTCTGGACGCTGATCCGCTCGCTCGGGCCGGAAGCGGTGCTGTCCCGCGGCTATGCCCTGATCCGCGACGAGGCCGGGGCGCTGGTCCGCAGCGTCGAGGCAGCCCAGCCGGGCAGGGCGCTTTCGGTCCAACTGGCCGATGGCAGCTTCGGCGTCACCGTTTCGGGCGGTGAGGCCGGAGGAGCAAAGCCGTCGGCGCCGCGCCCGGTTCGCAAGGGACCGGCATCGGGAACGCAGGGCGATCTGTTCTAGAACCTGTTGATTGTCAGCGGAAACACGCCGTCATCCCGGGTTTGACCCGGGATCCATTCCGGAGCGCTTCCGATCGAGGTTCAGGCATGGATCCCGGATCTCCGCTTCGCTGCGTCCGGGATGGCACGCGTTTTCGTGAAAAGCGCCCGTTCTACTTCAAGGCGCGCTCAGGAAGGCCTTGACCCGTTTCAGCGCATCCTCGCGCGCCGCCATGTTGGTGCCGACCGTGACCTTGCCGGTGCTGCTGGCGGAATAGGCGATGTTCTCGCGCTCCTTCACCTCGAGGCGCGGATGGTCGAAATCATGCAGGGCGCCGGGATAAAGCACGAGGCCGACCTGCTCGCCGCGCGCTTGTGCGGCCTTGGCGAGATGCCCGCAGGGTGCGGCCGGCGTCCAGTCGTCGGCATCGCCCATCAGGATCAGCAGCGGGATGCGGGCGGAGAAGCTCGGCGATTCCGACTGGCTCCGGCAGCTCGGATAGAAGGCGGCGGCGCGCTTGAAATCCGGTTTGCCGTCGGCCGGAGCCCGCTCCTTGCGGATCGCTGTCAGCACGGTCAGGCCGCCGCTCGACCAGCCGAGCAGGGCAATCGAATCGGGTTTGATATTGCCGCGCTGCTGCAGCCAGATCCGGGCGGCCATCGCATCGGCCACGCGCTCGCGCCCGGCCCTGACCGTCAGGTCCTTCACGCCGCATTGCGAGCCGAGCCCGCGCGAGCCGAAGCTGTCCGGCATCAGCACGGCGAAGCCCATGCCGGCCAGCCGCTCGCCCCAATCGGCATGCCGCATCGAGAGTTGGCCTTGCGCGCGCCACAAGCCGCCGCAACCATGCAGGGCGATCACTGCCGGGAAAGGCCCCTGGCCGGCCGGCAGATAGAGGATGCCGGTCAGCGTTCCCTGGTCGGCCGGAATCGCGACGCGCTCATAGCCACCGGCACGGGCGGCCGGAGCTGCGAGCAGCGCAAGGCTCATCAGGCACGCCGCGAGGCGCTGGAGACTGGACATCGCCGACCAGAAGGTTATCACAAACCCCGGAGTATCCTGGCTTTCCGCTTCCCGATCAATGATTTGATGCAATTTTGATGAATATCAGCGAGCGCCTTCCGCCTCATGGCCCCGAAGCCGTGGTCGACTACGGTCCAGGGGAGTTCCGCGTCGTCAAGCCCGGCGCCTTCGTGCGCTGCGCCGTGACGGGCGCGCCGATCCGCCTCGACGATCTCCGCTACTGGTCTATCGAATGGCAGGAAGCCTATGCTTCGTCCGAGGCCGCGTTGCTCAGGCTGCGCCGCGCCGGCCGGGCCTGACCAAGGCCGACATTCAGCGCGCTTTGCCGAGGGGGGCAAGCAGGCCGGCAATGTCGGCGGGCTCTTCGAAAATCAGCGAGACCGGCACCACGATCAGGGCCTGATGCCTGTCCGCGGGCCAGAGCGGGGCGAGCTTGGTCCAGTCCTTCTCCGTCGTCGCGATCAGGGCTGAGTGCTCCTGCGCCGCTGCGATCGCTGCCACAATATCGGCCTGCCCATAAGCGTGATGGTCGCCATGGGCTTGCTCTACCGCCACGCTGGCCCCCGCATCCCGCAGCGTCGCCGCGAATTTCTCAGGCCTGCCGATCCCTGACAGGGCGACGACCTTCTGTCCGCGCAACCGCGCGACGGCGCCGCCCGCTGGCGTGAGCGCGGCGTGGAGAACCGGCTTCTGCTGGGCCCGCGCAATCGTCGCGACCCGCTCCCCGGCATCGCCCGGGCCGATCACGATGACGGCGTCCGTCTCGCTCAACTGCTCGGCGAGCGGCGCGCGCAGGGGGCCGGCCGGGAGGCAAAGCCCGTTTCCGATGCCGCTCGATCCATCGACCACCGCCAGCTTGAGATGCTTCACCAGCGCCGGATTCTGCAGCCCGTCATCCATCACGACGACGCTGGCGCCGAGCCCTCGCGCCAGCCTCGCGCCGGCCAGCCGGTCGCGGGCGATGACGGTGCGGGCATGGCGGGCCATCAAGATCGGCTCGTCGCCGACATCCACCGCGCGATGCCGGTCGGGATCGATCTCGACAGGCCCGGCGAGCCGGCCGCCATAGCCACGCATCAGCACGAAGGGCTTTTCGCCCCGCTCGTCCAGCAGGCGGGCGATGGTGATCGCGGTCGGCGTCTTGCCGGCGCCGCCGGCGATGAAATTGCCGACGCAGATCACCGGCAGGCCGGCTTCGGTTCCGGGCTGGCGCATCCGCTGCAAGGTAATCCGGCCGTAGAGGAAGCCGAACGGCTGGAGCAGCCGGGCGAGCAGCGTGGGTTTCTCCCGCCACCAGAAGCGCGGGGCGCGCCGCAGCATCAGGGCGCGCTCTCGCGCTGGCCGATCGCGACCCGCATCAGCAGCGGTTCGATCGCGTGCAGGGTGCGGTTGAGCGCGCCGCCGAGTTCGGTCGCGGTCTGCGCGGCGGCACGGGCCGCCTGCCGGGCCTCGGCCGGGTTGTTCAGCCAGCGATGCACCGCACCAGCCAGCGCCTGCGCATCGGCGGCCTCGCGCGAGCCGCCGTCGCGGTCGAAGGCAGCGAAGATCTCGGCGTTGTTGTGGACATAGGGCCCGTGCAGCAGGGCACAGCCGAGCTTGGCGGGCTCGATCGGGTTATGCCCGCCGATGCCCTCGACCAGCGAGCCGCCGAGGAAGGCGACCTGCGAGAGCCGGTAGAACAGCCCGAGCTCGTTGACGGTGTCGGCGACATAGAGGTCGATGGTCCGTTCCGGGCTTCCCCCGGTCGCCCGGCGCGAGACGGCGACTTCATTCGCCTCTGCCAGTGCCTCGATCTCCGGGCCGCGCTGGGGATGGCGCGGCGCGATGATGGTGAGCAGCTTCGGCAGGTAAGGCTTGATCGCGAGATGGGCGGCAAGCACCAGCTCGTCCTCGCCGGGATGCGTGCTGGCGGCGATCCAGACCGGGCGGCCCGTCGTCTGGCCGTCGAGGATGGCGAGCGTATCGGGGTCGGCTGGCGGCGCCGGCACGTCGAATTTCAGGTTGCCGGCGACACTGACGCGCGGCGCTCCGAGCTGGGCCAGCCGCTCGGCATCGCCCTGCGACTGCGCCAGGCAGGCCTCGAAGCAGGAGAGCAGGAAGCGCGAGGTCTTCGGCATCTTGTACCAGCGGGCGAAGGAACGCTCCGACATCCGGCCATTGACCATCACCACGGGCATGGCGCGGCGCTGCGCTTCGATCAGCAGGTTCGGCCAGATCTCGGATTCGCAGATCAGGCAGAGATCCGGGCGCCAGTGTTCCATGAAGCGGCGCATGTAGCGGGGCACGTCGAGCGGGATGTATTGATGGATCACGCCGCCGGGCAGCCGCGCCGCCATCAGCTTGGCGGATGTCACGGTGCCCGAGGTCACCAGCACGGCGAAGCCGCGCTTCTGCAATTTGGCGATCAGGGGCAGCAGGGTCACGGTCTCGCCGACGCTGGCGCCATGCAGCCAGACCAAAGGCTTGTTCGGCCGCTTGACGCTCGCGTGGCCGCGCCGTTCCGCGTGCCGCGCAGGGTCTTCCTTGCCGCGGCGCCGGCGCCAGAGCAGGAGCCCCGCCGCCGCCGGCTCCAGCAGCGCCGTCGCGTAGCGATAGGTCCTGAGGATCGCGCCCTTGCCGCTCATGCCGGCGCCCCGGCGGCCAATTGCTTTTCGCGCAGGCCGGCGCCCGGATCACGGCTGCCGACGATCGCATAACCGCGGGCATGGACATCGTCGAGGCTGGCCTGGACGGCGAGGCGTGCGGCTTCCTGCGTGGCCTCGTCGGCATCGCGCGCGACCAGGATCGGCTCGCCGACGACGATAGCACAGCGCCCGAAGGGCAGGCCGATCGAGGCGCGGTCCCAGCTGTTGAAATCGATGCGCCGGCTGGTCACCACGGCGACGGCCCGGATCGGCCGGCCGGAGGCGCGTGCCAAGGCGATGATGCCGGGGCCGACGATGCGGGCGCGCTTCGGCACGTCGGCCGTCAGCACCATGGTGTCGCCCGCGGCGAGGCGCCTGACCATGGCGAGGAAGGCGGCGGCGCCGCCCTTCTCGCGAATCTTCTTGCCGAGCGCGCCGGAACCGCGGATCGCGCCGATGCCGAGCTCGCGCAGCGCCACCGCATTGAAGCCGCCGTCGCCATGGCGCGAGACCAGCGAGCAGGCCGGCATCCAATCCGGCCGGGCGAAGGGGATCATGAGGTGCTGGCCGTGCCACATCGCGAAGATGAGCGGCAAATCCGGCCGGACATGGTCGTAGATATCGGCGGGTTCGAAGACGATCCGGTTGGTGCGCTGGACGAGGCGCAGGTAGCCGGCCAACAGGCGGCCGAGCGTTTCCTGCGCCACGCGCGTCTTGAGGATCGAAAAACCCATAGGTTCTGTCGTCAGGTCCTGTCGCTCAGAGCCTGTCCCGGCTCAGTTCTTGGCGGTCTCGGGGTCGAGCAGCCGGTGGAGATGGACGATGAAATAGCGCGTCTGCGCCTGGTCGACGGTCTGTTGCGCCTTGGCCTTCCAGGCCGTGTGGGCGCTGGCATAATTCGGGAAGACGCCGACGATGTCGAGCTTGGCCAGGTCCTTGAAAGTGATGCCTTCGAGCGAGGCGAGCTCGCCGCCGAGGACGAGGTGAAGGAGTTGCTTCTGTTCCGGTTCCGCGCTCATCGAACTCTCCTGCAAGGGCCGTGGCGCCCCCATAAGCCATCCCGGTCGTCCATGCGAGCGGACCGCGCCGGAAGCGTTGAAAAAAATCGTCAGGCCGGCTGCGTCCGTCCGTCGCGCAGGCGCTCGATCGCGGTCTGCAGGGGCGAGGCGAGCTTGCCGTTGCTCGCAACGAGCATGCCATGGACAGGAATCTCGCGGTTATAGATGACGGGCCCGGCCTCGCCATCGGTCAGCCGCCCACCAGCCTCGCTCAGCACGAGATCGGCCGCCGCCAGATCCCAATCGCGGGCATCGGGGGAGATCAGCCCGGCATCGATCGTGCCATCGGCGATGCGCGTCAGGCGCAGCGCCAGCGATGGAATCCGGGCAACGGCCTGGAAGCTTTCGAACTGGGCAAGCGCATCGAGCATCGGCTTGGGGCCGGCGATGCGCGCGCCGGTCAGGCTTTGCGCGGATGAGGCGCGAATGGTTTCGCCGTTGAGCGTCGCGCCGCCGCCGGCGAGCGCACGATAGGTCGCCTGGCAGGCCGGCGCATGGACGATGCCGAGGATCGGCGCACCCTGGTCGAGAAGTGCGACGCAGACGGCCCAGTCCGGCGAGCCCTGCATGAAAGCGCGCGTGCCGTCGATCGGATCGACGACCCAGACATAGCGGTGCGAGAGCCGTTGGGCGTCGTCGACCGTCTCCTCGGAGAGCCATGCCGCTTCCGGCAGCAATTCCGAAAGTCGGATGCGCAGGAAAGTGTCGACGCCGATATCGGCTTCGGTGACGGGCGAGCCGCCGCTTTTCGCCCAGGTCCGCGCCGCGGTTGCCGCGCCGGGCCGGAACAGGTCGAGGGCGATCGTGCCGGCTTCCAGGCAGCTTTCGCCGACGGCCTTCAGCAGCTCGGCCGCGATCGGTAGCGTGGTTGCGTTCATGGCATTCCTATCGGCCGCGATAGTCGCTGTTTCAAGCCGAAAATGCGGCCAAGGATCGAAAGATTCCGTCAAGCATCCGGCAGGAAACCCCCGGTTTGGGGGCGGATCAGGGCGAAAACACCTTCCTTTAACCCAACCCCTTAAGCGCTCGGACACGGCTGGCGGCCATCCTCGCAGGGCAAGCACGAGAGCCCCGGCATCGACAGAGGGCTCCGTTGCAGCAGGGATTAAAGAGAGGCGTTATAACCGATGGCCAGCGTCACGCCGGCCGCCGGAGAGAGCGGTTTTGTGCCCGTTTTCTCCGGCGGCCCGACCACCACAGCGATCGTTTCCCGCAACCCGATGCCGGACCGTCCGGTCGCTCCGGCGATCGAGCGCATCGGTTCCGTGCGGATCCTGCGCGGCAGCGCCAACTGGCGCGGCGTCGCGCTGCGCCTGGCCAATCCGGCCGGTGACGACGAGCGTTTCGAACTGGCCCTGACCGCCGGCGACGGGCGTTCCATCGTGGTCGCTTCGGCCGATCAGGAGGATGCGGTCGCGCTCTGGCGTGATTTCGGCCGGACCAGCGGCTTGCCGCTGCTGCTCGAAGCCGCCGATGGCGTGGTCAGCGAGCCTTATCCGCAGCTCGGCCGCGTGGCGCTTGGCGCGGTGCGTATCCGCCGCCGCCACGGCCTGCTCAACGGTCGCCGCCCGCGTTTCCTCACGCGCCGCAAGACCGGCCGCCTCGCTGAATTGCCGGTGATCGTCAACGGCGACCGGATGACGGACTAGGTTCAGCCAAAAATTGAAACGCCGGCTTTGAACTCCGCGGTTGTCATTCCGGGGCACGCCGCAGGGGTGAAGCCGGAACCCACGACCGGGTGAGAGATTCGATGCCCATTTGCTCGCCGCTTGCTTGATCGTGGGTTCCGGGTTCTTCGCTACGCGAAGCCCCGGAATGACAAAGGTCGTGCGACTGGAAGCGATCCGGCCGGTTTCGCAAGCTTAACTTAGGAACCAGCCCCGGCTCATCGCATCGAGCGCGAGCCCGGCTGCCAGCAGCAGCCCGGCATCGCGGTTCGACCGGAATATCCTGAGGGCTTCGGGCGCGCTCGCACCGTTGATGCGCGTCACCTGCCGGCCGAGGTGAATAACGAAAGCAGCGAAGCCGAGCCAGGCGACGGGGCCGCCGCCGACCAGCCAGATCGCGATGCCCGTGAGCAGAGCCGCCAGCGCGAAGCACAGCGCCACCGCCTCGCGCGTGTGATCGCCGAAATAGCGCGCGCTCGACCGGATGCCGGCGATGACGTCATCCTCGAGATCCTGCATCGCGTAGATCGTGTCGTAGCCGACGGTCCAGGCGATCGAGGCCGCGTAGATCAGGTAGGCCGGCGCATCGAGCCGGCCGAAGACGGCGCTCCACCCCATCAGCCCGCCCCACGAGAAGGCGAGGCCGAGCACGAACTGCGGCATGTTCGTGATCCGCTTCATGAACGGATAGATCGCAACGATCGCCAGCGAGGCGATGCCGAGGATGATCGTAAAGCGGTTGAACTGCAGGAGCACGACGAGGCCGCCGAGCGCCTGCGCGATCATGAACAGCGCGGCGGCCTTCGCCGTCACCTGTCCTGACGGGAGCGGGCGCCCGCGGGTACGCGCCACCTCGGCGTCGAGCTTGCGGTCGATGATGTCGTTGAAGGTGCAGCCAGCCCCGCGCATCAGCACGGCGCCGACGAAGAAGAGCAGGCAGTGCCAGGGATTGGGATAGGGCTGGCCGGCGGCGATGGCGGCAAGTCCCGCCGCCCACCAGCAGGGCATCAGCAGCAGCCACCAGCCGATCGGCCGCTCGATGCGGGCGAGCTTCAGGAACGGTCGGGTGGCGAGAGGCGCCCGCGTATCGACCCAATGCCCGGTCAGCGCATCGGGCAGGGGCGCGTCGGGCGGGAGCGCGTGGGGAAGGCGCGCGTCACGCGCGGGCATGGTTCCGAGGGGAGCCGGGTCGGGCATGGCGCCGAGGGGCGCCGGTCAGAGCGCGCCCTGCGGCACGCGCATCCCGCCGCCGGCGCCGCTGGTGACGGAATCGGCGCCGCCGAAGGGGTTGGCGCTCTGCGCCTGCTGTTGGGCGCGGCGCTGCATCGCGGCCTGCTGCTTCACGGCGTTGCAGGCCTGCGCGCGGAAGCCGGAAACCTTCTTGTTGTCGGTCTGCATGCCTTCGATGAAGGATGCCGGAATCTGGCACCAGTCCTGGTTGGCTGTGGCGAACTTGATTGCGGCGTCGCCGTTGTTGGCGAGGCGGCCGAAGGCGCTGCAGGCTTCCTGCGGCGTCATCTTCTTTTTGGCCTTCTGGGAGGCCGAGAGCTTGGCGACGATCGACTGGCGCTCGCCGAGCAGCTTCTGGATCTGTTCGCAGCCGGAGACCTGCGCGCTTGCGGGAGCAGCCGACAGCAACGGAGCCACGGCAACGCCGAGCACCGCGATAACGCCTGAAGCCATCCAACGCCGCATGGTGTCCTTACTCCGGATTGCCGGCCCGCCCGGCCGATCGTTAAATACGTCCTTAACAGCAGGCGCTGTTAACGCCAACGACTCTTGCGAGTCTATGGTGGCCTTGTGGGAAGCGCTGCCTGTTACAAGCTGATTGTGGCGTTTTTTACGTCGCTCTCGATGAATCCACCGTTTCCCGGAGCCGCCCGTGCCCATGCCCGTTCCCGATTTCGCCCGGCACCGGCTTTTCATCGACAATTCCTTCGCACCGGCGGCGATTCTGCCGCTCGATCGCGAGCAGGCGAATTATCTCCTCAACGTCCTGCGATTGCGGGTCGATGGCTCGGTGCTCGTCTTCAACGGGCGTGACGGCGAATGGCTGGCGCGCCTCGTGCCGGAAGGGCGCAAGCAGGCGAGCCTCGAGCTGGTCAGACAGACGAGGCCGCAGCCGCCCGCCGCCGACCTGCATTACCTGTTCGCGCCGCTGAAGCATGCGCGCCTGGATTACATGGCGCAGAAGGCGGTCGAGATGGGAGCAGGCCTGCTCCAGCCCGTCCTGACCCGCCGCACCCAGGTTTCGCGGCTCAATCTCGATCGCCTGCGCGCCAACGCCGTCGAGGCGGCCGAGCAATGCGGTATCCTGAGCCTGCCCGGGATCGAACCGGAGCGTCCGCTCGACGCGGCGCTCTCAAGCCTGGCACCGGAGCGATTGCTGATCTTCTGCGACGAGGGCATGGCGCAGGCGAGCCCGGTGGCGGCGCTGGCGGCGCATGAACCCGCGCCGCTCGCCGTCCTGATCGGCCCCGAAGGCGGCTTCGACGAGGCCGAGCGGCAATTGATCCGGGCGCGGCCCAACACGCTGCCGATCTCGCTCGGCCCGCGCATCCTGAGGGCGGACACGGCCGCGGTGGCAGCGCTTGCGCTGGTGCAGGCTGTCCTCGGCGACTGGCCGCGAGCCTGATCGGGAGGGTGTCGAGACCTGCCGCCAGCGCCGGGCGCCTTTGCGCGAATGCACGGTTCCGGTCGTTGTCGAGCGCCCGGCGCTCGCTTATGTCTGTCCATCCTCTGCCGGCTTCGACCGCGCCTTCGGCGCGGGGCTGGCTGTTTGCCCATCTGCCGGAGCGCCCATGGCTCGCGACGTGTCCGATTCGACCCCGATCGGTTCCAAGGCCGAACTGATTGCGTGGATCGCCGCCGGCGAGAAACCGGATTCATCCTTCCGAATCGGCACCGAGCACGAGAAATTCCCGTTCTACCGCAGCGATCTCGCGCCTGTTCCCTATGAAGGCCGCGCCGGCGCAGGCGGCATCCGGGCTCTTCTGGAAGGCATGCAGCAGCGGCTCGGCTGGGAGCCGATCGTCGATGCCGGCCATATCATCGGGCTGGCTGGACCGGATGGCGGCGGGGCGATCTCGCTGGAGCCGGGCGGGCAGTTCGAATTGTCGGGCGCGCCGCTGGTGACGCTGCATGAGACGGAGGCCGAGCTTCAGGCTCATCTTGCCGACGTCAACGCCGTGGCCGCTCCGCACGATATCGGCTTCGCCGCCCTTGGCGCGTCCCCGCTCTGGACCCGTGCGCAGACGCCGGTGATGCCGAAGGGGCGCTACAAGATCATGGCGAACTACATGCCGAAGGTCGGCACGATGGGCCTCGACATGATGTTCCGGACCTGCACGGTGCAGGTCAATCTCGACTTCGGCAGCGAGGCGGACATGGTCCGCAAACTCCGGGTCTCGCTGGCCCTCCAGCCGCTTTCCACCGCTCTCTTCGCATCGTCGCCCTTCCTCGACGGCAAGCTCAACGGCTTCCAGTCGATGCGTTCCGAGATCTGGCGCGATACCGACAATGCCCGCTCGGGCATGCTCGCCTTCGCCTTCGACGAGGGCATGTCCTATGAGGGCTATGTCGACTGGGCGCTCGACGTGCCGATGTATTTCGTCAAGCGCGACGATACCTATCACGATGTCGCCGGTGCCTCCTTCCGTGACCTGCTGGCCGGCCGGCTGCCGCAGTTGCCGGGCGAAAAGGCGACCATGTCCGACTGGGCCAACCACCTCTCGACGCTGTTTCCCGAGGTCCGACTGAAGCGCTTTCTGGAGATGCGTGGTGCCGATGCCGGCCCGGCAGACATGCTGACCGCGATGCCGGCCTTCTGGGTCGGCCTGCTCTATGATGCGACCTCGCTCGATGCGGCCTGGGACCTCGTCAAGGGGTGGAGCGCGGAGGAACGGCAGGCTTTGCGCGATGCCGTCCCGCGCGAAGGGCTGGCTGCGAACATCGGCGGGCGCAAGCTCATCGAGATTGCCGCCGAGGTCGTGGAACTGTCGCGCGCCGGCCTGGCCCGGCGGGCGCTCAAGAATGCCGCCGGTCAGGACGAGACCCGCTTCCTTGCGCCGCTGCACGGGATTCTGGAGCGCCGCCGAAACCTGGCGCAGGCTCTGGAAGAGCGTTACCGCAATGCCTGGCACGGCAAGGTCGAGCCCGTGCTGACCGAGATGGCGCTCTGACGCCTGACCAGATTTTCCGCTCGAAAACTGCCGTTTCGAGTGGATTTTGTCTCGGAAATTAACGAGTTGGATGAAGGTCGCCGCTAACCTAGCGGCATGGGGCGGATCAAGGCCAGCTTTCTCGAGTTTGCTCGCGACGCGCGCGGCGCGACCGTGATCGAGTACGGCCTTATCGCGGGCCTCGTCTCGATCACGATCATCACGTCGGCCACCTTCTACGGGAACCAGATCAGCTCGTTCCTGCTGGCAGCGGCCGACGCGATCAAGGTGCCCTGAGACTCTACTCGGCCGCCGTCTTGAAGCTCGCCAGGTTGTCGAGGCTCTGGATGATGTGCTCGGCCAGCGCGTTCGACAGAACCGACGGGTCGAAGCGGGTCCGCAGCAGCCCGATCTTGCATGAGGGCAAGGTCGCGAAACCTTCGGACGGGCCGAGGATGCGCATGCCCGGCCTGACCGCACTCTCCGGCAAGACCGAGATCGCAAGTCCGGCCAGGACGGCGGCGCCGACCGCGGTGGAGTTCCAGCTCGCATAGAGCACGCGGAAGCGGCGCCCCTTCGATTCCAGCGCATCGACCGCAGCCTGGCGCCAGTTGCAGGTCGGCCGGCCCAGCGCCAGCGGCAGCGGATCCTCCTCATGCACGCTGTGGCGCGCCGAGGTGACCCAGAGCAGCGGCTCGATGCGGATGATCTCGCCCTGGCTGCGACTTTCGACATGGGTGATGATCGCGAGGTCGATATCGCCGGTCGCGATCCGCTCCGCCAGCATCGGCGTCGGTTCGCAGACCACCGTGACCTCGGCCCGCGGATTGGAATGGGCGAAGCGCGCCAGGATTTCCGGCAGGTAGCGGTCGGCATAATCGTCGGGAACCCCGAGGCGGATGCGGCCCTTCAGGTCGGCATCGGCGAAGGATGCGACGCATTCGAGATTGAGGCGCACGATCCGGCGGGCATAGTCGAGCAGCCGCTCGCCATCCTCGGTCAGTTTGGCATGGCGCCCGTCGCGGCCGAACAGGGGCCGTCCCACCCGCTCCTCCAGCCGCTTCATCTGCATCGAAACGGCCGATTGCGTCTTGAAGACGATCTCCGCGGCGCGGGTGAAGGAGCCGGTATCGGCGATGGCGACGAAGGTCTTGAGCTGATCGGCGTCGAGCACATGGGCCATTGGCGATCCCCGTCCACTGTCCATCAATATCAGTGTTGCGAGACATCATAACCATTCGTTTGGCTGATGACCAGAGCTTCGCTAGGGTCTGGGTGTTCTCCGAAGTTCCCTGTCAATGGCGCGTCCGGGCAGGGGGAGAAACTCAGATCAACGTTCCGCACCGCCAAGGAGGCTGTCATGCTGCTCATGACCATCACCGCGAAGTCGCTCTCGACCGTTTCGGCCGGCGTCACGCGTGTTGCCACCATCGGGTTTGCCGGGGCTGTTCAACTCGTGCGTGCGCTCGCCCATCGCCGTGAGGTGATGCGTCTGTCCGCTGAGCTCGACGAGCGTGGACTCAAGGATATCGGCCTCGTTCGATCGGATATCGATGGCGCGCTGGCGGCATCCTGGCTGGACGATCCGTCCGCCGTCCTGGCGGAGCGCTCGCGCACGTCGTCGGATCTCGCCGCCGCACGGCGCGAGCATGCCCTGCGCCATGCTGGTTCCACGCCGATGCTGGCGAAGAAGGCCGATATTGCGGTTGCACGCTGCGCCTGACCCCTTGGCGTCAGCGTCCCTGCGGGCGGGAGCTTCGTGCTTCCGCCCTTTTTTATGTCTTTAACGTGGGAAGAGCGGCATCCGTCTCAGCGACGGCCCTGTCCGCCGCCGAGCATGGCGTCGAGGATCGATTTCAGCGCGTTCTGGTGGTCGTCCTGAATCTGGCGACCATGCTCGAACATCTGGTTGAGCGCGTCGAGGCCGATCGATCCCGGTCCGGAAGCGGAAGATGATGGCGGGGCCTCATCGGGCTCGGGCTCGGGCTCTGGCGTTGGTGCGCGCCTGGGGGCGCTGCGGGGCGGGGGAGCGGGCGCAGGTTCGGGCTGGGGCGCTGCTGCGCCGCCGAACATGCCGCCGAGAATCTGGCCGAACGCGCCGCCGAACGGGTCGGATGGGGCGGCTTGCGGGTTGCTCTGCGGCTGGGCGCCGCCCTGGCCGAACATGCCCTTGAGGATCGCCTCGAACGGATTGCCCGGCATCTGCGGTTGCTGCGGCGCCGGCTGCATGCCGGGCATCTGGCCGCGCATCATCTCGGCGAATTGACCGAGGATGCCGCCCAGGCCTTCGTTGTTCGATGTCTTGGACAGGCCACCCATCAGCATCGCGGCGATGACCGGCAGCATCTGCTTGAGGATCGCCTGCGAGACGCCGCTGGTCGCGGCGGCCTGCGCCGCGATCGCCTGGCTGACCTCGCGCGAGCCGAAGAGCTGGCTCAGCACGTCGTTGCCGGCGTTCTGGGCGCCGGCCGGGATGCCGTAGCCGCCGGCCTCGAAGAAACGCGCATAGGGCGAAGCGGTCATCATCTGGGCGAGCGAGCCGAAGGCATAGGGGTCGCGCGTCTGTCGTTGCAGGCCCATCGAGAAGGCCGGTAGCAGGGCGTCGAGTGCGGCCTGCGTCTGCTGCAGGCTCAGGCCGTATTGCTGGGCGAGGTTCGGCAGCGCCTGGCCGCTCTGGGCCGATTGCATGATCTCGAACAGGTTCATCATGGACGCTTCTCCCCGGCCGGCCTTTGGCGCCGTGCCTAGGGTGACGATAGCAGGGTGTCCTTGCCTGGCAAATCGATTGCGGCGCGGCGCTCCGCGGCCTTGCGCTCCAGCCTTGTGATCCCACGAAAGGCGAAGACCAGCGCCAGCACGCCGAAGGCGACGGCCCCCAGCGCGGAGCCCGCGAGCGCGCCCTTCGGCCCGGCGAGATGCGCGCCGAGGAACGCAAGCGGCATCGTGCCGAGCGTGGCGCGGCCCCAGCTGAACAGCGTCGACAGGAAGGGCATGCCGAGATTGTTGAAGGCGGCGTTGGCAACGAAGAGCATGCCGACGAAGATCCACATCGGCCCGGCGATCAGGCAGAAGAACAGCACGAGCTCGGCCGTCAATCCCGTCGCATGGAAGGCGGAGACGATGGCGCCGCGGAAGACGAAGAGCAGCGCCCAGGAGACGAGCACGGAGGCCCCGGCGAAGATCGCCGCATCGGTCAGGCCCCGGCGCATCCGGTCGAAGCGCCCGGCGCCCCAGTTCTGGCCGAGGATCGGCCCGACCGCGCCCGACAGCGCGAACAGCACGCCGAAGGCGACCGGCACGAGCCGGTCCATGATCGCGAGCGCCGCCACCGCCGCATCGCCGAAGCGGGCAACGACGCTGGCGAAGACCGCGTTGGCGATCGGGTTCGAGAGATTGGTCAGGATCGCGGGGCCGGCGATGGCGAAGGTTCGGGCGCTGTCCTGCCGGATGAAGGAGAGGCGCGGCCGTTCGATCATGCCGTGCACGGTCACACAGCCGTGGAAGCCGATGGCGCAGATGATGACCCGCGCCAGCACGATCGCGATCGCGGCGCCGTCCGGCCCGAGCCCGAAGCCGAAGATCAATAGTGGATCGAGGCCCGCCGTGACGATGCCGCCGCCGAGCGTCACATACATCGCCCGCCTGGCGTCGCCGACCGCGCGCAGGATGCCGGAGAAGCCCATGCCGATCGCCATCAGGGCGTTCGACGGCAGCACGATATGGAGGAAGGAGAGGGCGACCGCATGCGACTGGTCGCGCGCGCCGAGCAAGCTGAGCAGCCAGGGCAGCAGCGGCAGCGCCGCGAGCGAGAGGACGAGAGCCACCATCGCCGACAGGGCCATGGTCGAGCCCGCGATGCGCCGTGCCGCCGCACGGTCGCCCGCGCCGATGCTGCGCGAGGTCAGCGCGGTGACGGCGATCATCAGGCCGACATTCACCGAGATCATCAGGTAGAGCACGATGGTGGCGAAGCCGACGCCGGCCGTCGCTTCCGGCCGTCCAAGCCAGGAGACGTAGAGCAGCGAGAGCAGATCGACGACGAAGACCGCCATCAGGCCGACCGAGCTCGTCGCGGTCATCACCGCGACATGGCGCATCAGCGGGCCTTCGAGGAAGACGGCCTGTGGCCGGGCCGAAGCCTGGCTCATCGTTCCGGTTCCCCGACGCCGCCGACGGCGACCTCGGCGCCACCATCCTCAATGACCTGCCGCGTTTCAGGCGTAAGCGGCTTCGACTTGGCCTTGGGCGTGACCAGCGGCTCGGGCGAGACGCGCGGCACACGGTTGATCGCGGCAGCGAGCCCCTCGTGGAACTGGATCTCCATGCGCTGCGCGTCACGGTCGCGGACGTGATCGATCACCAGATCGGCCTCGTCGCGGGTCAGGCCCAGCGTTTCCAGGGTGACGCGGCCGAAGCCGAGCGCCGATTCGAAGGTCTCGCGCATCTGGAAATCGACATTCGCCTTCATCAGTTCGATGGCGTGGATGCGGTCATAGGCGCGCACATGCAACCGCACGCTCGGGAACTCGGCCTTGACCATCTCGACGATCCTGAGCGCGGCCTGCTTGTCGTCGACGCAGATGCAGATGACGCGGGCCTTGCCGGCGCCCGCCGCGCGCAGCACGTCGAGGCGGGTGCCGTCGCCGTAATAGATCTTGAAGCCGAACTGCGCCGCCGAGCGGATGCGCTCCACGTCGGAATCGATCACGGTCACGTCGATATGCTGGAGCAGCAGCGCCTGCGTCACGATCTGGCCGAAGCGGCCGAAGCCGATCACCATCACCGGGCTGTCGCCGACGCCGTCATAGTCCTCGTCCATCGTCGCGGGCGCGATGCGCGCCAGCAGCACGGCATCGATCAGCTTGGCGACGACCGGGCCGAGCAGCATGCTGATCGCGGCGAGCGCGGTGACCATCGCCGATTGCTGAGGCGTCAGCAGCCCGTTTGCCAGGCCGAGCGGCAGCAGCACGAAGGCGAATTCGCCGGCCGGCGAGAGCAGGGCGCCGGCCCGGACGGCTTCGAGCCAGGACGAGCAGGACAGCCGCAGGATCGAGGTGACGACCGCGATCTTGAACAGCACCAGCAGCGGCGCCGCGAGCGCCAGCAGCATCCAGTTGTCGGCGACGAGCTTGAGGTCGAGCGACATGCCGACCGCCATGAAGAACAGGCCGAGCAGGACGCCGCGGAAGGGCTCGATATCGGCTTCGAGCTCGTGCCGGAAATGCGAGTCGGCCAGCATCACGCCGGCAAGGAAGGCGCCCATCGCCATCGAGAGCCCGACATGCTCCATCAGCAGCGCCGAACCCAGCACGATCAAGAGCGCGGCGGCCGTCATCACGTCCTTGGCGCCGGTATGGGCGAGGATGCGGAAGAACGGGTTCATGACGTAGCGCCCGGCCAGCACGATCAGGACGAGGGCGACGAGCGCGATGCCCAGGCTCGCCAGCGCCATCATCGGGCTGCCGGTCTCCTGCCCGCCGGTGGTCGCGAGCAGCGGCAGCAGCGCCAGCACCGGTGCGATCGCCATGTCCTGGAAGAGCAGGATCGAGAAGGTGCGCCGGCCATAGGTTTCGTTGCCGTCGCCGCGCTCCTCCAGCAGTTGCAGCGCGATCGAAGTCGCGGAGAGCGCGAGCGCCACGCCGACGGCGACCGCCCCCGCGGCCGACAGGCCGAAATACCAGCCGAACAGGCCGATGCCGCCGGCGCTGAGCGCCATTTGCGCCAGACCGGAGCCGAGGATGTCCTTGCGCATCGAGTAGAGCCGCGAGGGCTGCAATTCGAGGCCGACAAGGAAAAGCAGCAGCACGACGCCGATCTCGGCCGTGCCGCGGATCGCGTCAGGGTCCTTGATCACGCCGAGGATGGATGGGCCGATGACGATGCCGGCCGCGAGATAGCCGAGCACGGCCGACTGGCCGAGCTTGCGGAACAGGGGCACGGCGATCACCGCCCCCGCGCAGAAGGTCAGGATCGGCGGGAGATAGCTGGCATGCGAGGCTGCGTCGGCCATGCGGGTCTCGGTCCTCGGGAACGGGTTTTCGGTCCGGCGCGACGCTCGGCGTGGCGGTCCGTCGCTCTATCTAGGCTTTCGATGACGATCCTGCGAGGGGCAATCGGCATCGCGGTCCAGCCTTGGGCGATCAGGTGATTGATGGATCGCCCTTGATCTGCCCCGCCCTTGTCATTCCGGGGCTTCGCGCAGCGAAGAACCCGGAACCCACGACTGGGTGAGCGGCTCGCAACCGAACACCTGATGTTCCACCCAGTCGTGGGTTCCGGGTTCGCGCCTGTGGCGCGCCCCGGAATGACAAAGGCGTCCAGCCTGCGCCGCTTCGCTTCCTTGACATCGCCCCGATCCCGCCGAAAGAAGACGCGGACTGATCGGAGAACCTTTCGCGCGTGACCAAGCCGCCGCTCGACATCCTGCTCTGTGCCCCGCGCGGCTTCTGCGCCGGGGTCGTGCGCGCCATCGACGCCGTCGAGAAGGCGCTGAAGCTGCATGGCGCGCCGGTCTATGTCCGCCACGAGATCGTCCATAACAAATACGTCGTCGAATCCCTGAAGCGGAAAGGCGCCGTCTTCGTCGCCGAGCTCGACGAGGTGCCAGACGAGACGCGGCCGGTGATCTTCTCGGCCCATGGCGTCGCCAAGGCGGTGCCGGCGGCGGCCAAGGCGCGCAATCTCTTCGCTATCGACGCGACCTGTCCGCTGGTGACGAAGGTTCATCGCGAGGCCGAGGTCCATCACAAGCGCGGCCGCCATATCCTGCTCGTCGGCCATGCCGGCCACCCGGAAGTGATCGGCACGATGGGCCAGCTCCCCGAGGGCGCGATCACCCTGATCGAAACGCTGGAGGACGTCGCGACGCTTCAGGCGCCGGAGGGCCAGCCTCTCGCCTATGTCACCCAGACCACGCTCTCGGTCGACGATACCCGCGGGATCGTCGAAGCGTTGCAGGCCCGCTTCCCGGAGCTGATCGCCCCGCACAAGGAAGATATCTGCTACGCCACGACCAACCGGCAGGAGGCGGTGAAGCGCGTCGCCCCGCTGGTCGATGGTCTGATCGTGGTCGGCTCGCCCAATTCCTCGAACTCGCAGCGCCTGCGTGAGGTCGCCGAGCGCGCCGGCTGCCCGGTGGCGCGGCTGGTGCTGCGCACCGACGAGATCGACTGGTCGGTCTTCGGCCAGATCCGCAGCCTCGGCATCACTGCGGGCGCCAGCGCCCCCGAAGTGCTGGTCGAGGAGATCATCGACGCCTTTGCCGCGCGCTACGAGGTTCGCGTCGAGACCGTCTCGACCGCCGACGAGAACGTCTTCTTCCCGCTGCCGCGCGAATTGCGCGGCGAGGCGACGCCGGACGCGGCGGAATAATCTCAGCAAAAGAGTGCAATCGTGGCCGTCTATACCGAAGTGCCCGATGACGAGATGGCCGCCTTCGTGGCGCGCTACGGCATCGGCGAACTCCTCTCCGCCAAGGGCATCGCCGAGGGCGTCGAGAACTCGAACTACCTGATCCGCACCACGCAAGGGTCCTTCATCCTCACGCTCTACGAGAAGCGAGTGAATCCGGACGACCTGCCGTTCTTCCTCGGGCTGATCCAGCACCTCGCCGCGCGCGGGGTGATCTGCCCGCAGCCGGTTAGCGACAGCCGCGGCGAGATGCTCGGCCGGCTTGCGGGTCGCCCCGCTGCCATCGTCACCTTCCTCGACGGTCTCTCGGTGCGCCGCCCGACGGCCGCGCATTGCCAGGAACTCGGCAGGGGGCTCGCGCTGCTGCACAAGGCGGGCGCGGATTTCGCGATGGAGCGGGTCAACGCGCTCTCCGTGCCGGGCTGGCGGCCGCTGGCCGAGCAGGCCGGTCCTGACGCCGACAAGGTCTCGCCCGGCCTTGCCCGGCGTGTCGCCGCCGAGATCGCCGTGCATGAGGCAAGCTGGCCGCAAGACCTGCCGCGCGGCGTGATCCATGCCGATCTTTTCCCCAACAACGTCTTCTTCATCGGCGACCGGCTCTCCGGCCTGATCGATTTCTATTTCGCCTGCACCGACGCCTATGCCTATGACCTCGCGATCTGCCTGAATTCCTGGTGCTTCGAGGCGGATTCCTCCTTCAACCTCACCAAGGGCCAGGCGCTGCTCGCCGGTTACGAGGAGGTCCGTCGGCTGAATGAGGCGGAGGTCGAGGCGCTGCCGCAGCTCTGCCGGGGCAGCGCCTTACGCTTCCTGCTGACGCGCCTGGTCGACTGGCTCAACGTGCCGGCAGGCGCGCTGGTCAAGCCGCATGACCCGCTCGAATACGACCGCAAGCTCGCCTTCCACCAGCGCGTCGCCGACGCTCGCGAATATGGATTGAAGCGGTGAGCGACACGGTCGAAGTCTGGACGGACGGTGCGTGTTCCGGCAATCCCGGCCCCGGCGGCTGGGGCGCGATCCTGACCTTCAACGGCGTCGAGAAGGAGCTTTCGGGCGGCGAGGCCCAGACCACCAATAACCGCATGGAACTGATGGCGGCGATCGCCGCGCTGGAGGCGCTGAAGCGCCCGGTCACGGTCGCGCTCCACACCGACAGCCAGTATCTGCGCCAGGGCATCACCGGCTGGATTCATGGCTGGAAGAAGAACGGCTGGAAGACGGCCGATCGCAAGCCGGTCAAGAACGCCGAGCTCTGGCAGCGCCTCGAGGCGGCGCTCGGCCGTCACAAGATCGAGTGGAAATGGGTCAAGGGCCATGCCGGCGACGCGATGAACGAGCGCGCCGATGCCCTGGCGCGCGCCGGTATGGCGCCGTTCAAGAGCGGCGGTCGTTGAGGCTCAGCCCAGCGGCTGGCGATAGACGATGAAGCCCGACTTGTCGGCGACCTTGTCGTAGAGCGCCTGCCCCTGCAGGTTGGATTCATGCGTCTGCCAGTAGACGCGGTAGCAGTTCTTCGCCCGCGCCATCTCGTTCACGGCCCCGATCAGCTTGCGGCCGACGCCGGTGCCGCGCGATTCCGGCACGGTGAACAGGTCCTGCAGATAGCAGATCGGCTTCTCGCTCCAGGTCGTGCGGTGGATGACCCAGTTGACCATGCCGAGCGGCTTGTCGCCCTCGAAGGCGAGGAAGCCGCCCATCGGCTCCTGGCCACCGGTCAGGCGCCCGAAGGTTATGGCGTCGATCTCCGTGGGCAGCGTCGCCTTGTAGAAGGTCAGGTAGCCATGCCAGAGCGGGGTCCAGGCCTCCCGGTCGGTCGCGGCAAGCGGGCGAATGGTGATCTCGGCCATCGGTATTCTCCTCCGGCCCGGAAGCTAGCGGTGGTTTCGCAGCTTGTCTCATGACAAGCGCAGATCGGATCGATCAGTTGATCTGGTCTGATGCCAGGAAACGCTCGACAGCGCTGGCGCTCAAAGCCTGAGCGGGATCTTCCCTCCAGAGATCGAGAATGATGCCTGCCAGGCGGGCTCTCGCCCGCCTCTGCTGCTGGCCGCCGACGGTGTTGACGCTGTTCACCGCCATCCAGGCCGCGTCGAAAGCGCCAGCCAATTTTGCCAGCTCCGCAGGTTCGACAACAAAGCCTTGAAACGGCATGTCCTCTCCCCCATACGCATACGCCAGAGACGTGGAGCAGTTTAAGAGGCAGCGCACGCCTCGCAATGTCAAAAGCTAGGTCGGCTTCCGACCCGTTGCGGATATTTCAGCTTGGTGGAGGGCGAACGCAGCGGCGCGCATTCTGGTGCACGCTTGCCTTGTGGGGACGGGTGATCGCACCAATGAGATTTGGGTTATAATCTCGTTTGGTGAACCCTTGCTACGCATCCGCTGCTCGTGAGCAACTCATGCCAATTGGCCCTCGATCGCCTCGCCTTGCCGTTCTGATCGACGCGGACAACGCCTCGGCGAAGATTGTCGACCGCCTGTTCGAGGAAATCGCCGAGATCGGCGAGGCTAGCGTCCGCCGAATTTACGGTGATTTCTCTAGCTCTCGCTCGAAGGCATGGGCAGATGTGCTGTCAAAGCACGCCATCATTCCTCAGCAGCAATTTGCTTATACAACCGGCAAAAACGCCTCTGACATCACGCTTGTCATCGATGCGATGGACTTACTTCATAGCGGTCGGTTCGACGGCTTCTGCTTGGTTTCCTCCGACAGCGACTTCACTAGGCTTGCTGCTCGCATTCGAGAACAGGGCGTCGACGTCTTCGGATTTGGCGAGCAAAAGACTCCAGAGAGCTTTCGGCAGGCTTGCCGACGATTTGTCTACACAGAGAATCTGCTGGTCAGCCCGCCATCTAATCATCAGGAAGCCGCTCCGAATTCTAGGTCCCTCCAGCAACCATCGGACGCGGTTCCAATTATCCGGAAAATCATCGACCAGATGGAAAGCGAGGATGGTTGGGTGCCGCTTGGCATGGTTGGCAATCGGTTGGCCAATCTTGCTTCCGATTTCGATCCGCGCACTTACGGCTTCCGTAAGCTTAGTGACCTAGTTCGTAAAACGAACGCTTTCGAGATCGAGCACCCAGCAGATCGGCCAATGCGTATCAAGCAGCGCGAGACAGGGAAGTCCCCAAAGGCGAAGCGAGCTCGCTAGTTCAAGCCAGCCCAACGCCAAAGCGCTGGGCGCGCGAAAGCGAGAAGCTCGATTTTACAGGAGATTGACCTCTGGCATCGGTTGGCCTCAATCCGGAGCGCTTTTGGGGCTCTACATAGCCAAACCTTACAGCTGCATTCTGCTTGCTTGTTCCATCCATGCGGACTGCTCGCGAGGCAGAATGTCATAAGCATTCAGCTGAAAAGAGTTCGATCAGCGGAACTTGGCGGCCAGACCACAATCAGTAGGTCGTCCGCTACCGACCTTTGCAGACATTTACCCTATCCGGCCAGCCAACAAAAAAGCCCGCGCAGCGGCTGCGCGGGCTCCAATCTGTTTCCGTGCCTTAAGGCTCAGAGCTTCTCGAGCATCGCCGCGGCGCCGGAGGCTTCCGCCTTGCCGGCGGCTTCCTCGACATTGAGCTCCTTCACCACGCCGTCCTCGACCAGCATCGAGTAGCGCTGCGAGCGGGTGCCGAGGCCGAAGCCCGAGCCGTCCATCGAAAGGCCGATCTCCTTGGCGAAATCGGCATTGCCGTCCGAGAGGAACTCGATCACGCCGGCGCCGCCGGTGGCCTTCGACCAGGCGTCCATGACGAAGACGTCGTTGGTGCTGGTGACCATGATGGCATCGACGCCCTTCGCCTTGATCTCGGCCGCCTTCTCCAGATAGCCCGGCAGATGATTGCGATGGCAGGTCGGGGTGAAGGCGCCGGGCACGGCGAAGAGCACCACCTTCTTGCCGGCGAACAGGTCGTCGGTCGTGCGCGCGGCCGGGCCGTCGGCGGTCATGACGCGGAACGTCGCCTGGGGAAGCTTGTCACCCACCTTGATGGTCATCAGCCTGTCTCTCCGTGAAGCCTGCGGCCAGAGGGGCCGCCCGGCCTCACGGATTAGGGCTTGCCGGCGGGGATGTCGAGTTCCAGCCGCGTCTCGATCGGCCGCGGCGTGCCGCGCACGGTGAAGATCAGCGGGGTCGGACCGGACGCGCCCTTCGGCCGCTCGTCGATTCGGATCTGGGCGACGACCGTGCCGTCCGCCTGCGCCGTCAGGCGGGATTTGCCGAAGGACCACATGCCCGATCCCTCGACGAAAACGTCCTCGATGCGGCCTTCCGGTGGCGGTTGCAGCACGAGCCGTAGGCCCGGATCGACCACGCTGTCATCGGGCCCGGCCTCGATGATCGCGATCTTTTCCTTGTGGGTTCCGGGCTTGGCCGGGACCGGCACGCGCGCCTCGTAGCTTTCGAGGCGTGGCGAGGTCACCATCGTCACGCCGGGCTCGAGCCACAGGCTCGCCTCGCCCTTGGCGGGAATGCAGATCTTCTCGCAGACGGCATAGTCGAGCTTGAGCACGACCAGCACCGGCCGCGTCGGATCGACCGGCTGGACCGAGATCGGGATCACGACCTCGCCGGCATAGCCGATGGAATAGCCGGCCGAATCCTGGAAGCGCTCCGGCACCGGCCAGCGCACGTCGAGCCCGCCGATATTGGTCGAGCCCGACCAGTCGAAAGCCGGCGGCACGCCGAACTGCCCGGGGCTGCGCCAATAGGTCTTGTAGCCCGGCGACAGCGCGATCTCGACGCCGACACGCTGCTTGCCGGTCGCGGTGGTCGGCCCGGCGATCAGACGCAGCTTCGCGTGCTCGCTCGCCGACCAGGGCGAGGTGGCGGCCTCGGTCATCGCCTCCTGGGCGCGAGCAGCGGAGCCGAGCGCCAGGGGCAGCAGGGCGAGCAGGGGAAGAATGCGGTTCACGGGCCCAGCCTTTACCGATTGCGGCCCTGAAAAGCGAACAAAACCTGTCATCCTCCGCCGGTCCGTGCCGATGCGGCACGCGCCGAACCTTGCGCAGGATTGGGGCACAATCGCGATAGCGCGGCCGCTGCCCGTCGCGATGGTACAGGCGCACGCGAACGTGATCCACGCCGCAACCTCCGGCCGGTACGTCCTTCGACAGCGCGCGGCTGCAAGCCAAGCCTTGCCGACCCTCCCCGACAGCCTCTAGCATGCTCACCATGAAGATCGGCTCACAATCGCGCGTCGGCGGCCGCAGCTATCTCGATGGGCAATGCCTGATCGCGATGCCGGGCATGGCCGATACACGCTTCAGCTGCAGCGTCGTCTATGTCTGCGCCCATTCCGAGGATGGGGCCATGGGCATCATCGTCAACAAGCCGGCGGGCGACACGAAATTCCCCGAGCTGCTCGTCCAGCTCGACGTGATTCCCTCGGAAGAGCTGATCCGGCTGCCGAGCCGGGCCGAGCGCATGCAGGTGCTGCGTGGCGGACCGGTCGAGACCAAGCGCGGCTTCGTCCTGCACAGCGCCGATTTCTTTCTGGAATCGGCGACCCTGCCGATCGACGAAGGCATCTGCCTGACTGCGACGCTGGACATCCTGCGCGCCATCGCCAATGGCGACGGGCCGGAGAATGCGGTGCTGGCGCTGGGCTATGCCGGATGGGCCGCCGGCCAGCTCGAATCGGAAATCCAGTCCAATGGCTGGCTGCATTGCGCTGCCGACCCTGAGCTGCTCTTCGACGAGGGCGTCGAGACGAAATATCAGCGTGCGCTGAACAAGATCGGCATCGACCCGGCGTTCCTGTCGCGCGAGGCCGGGCACGCGTAATTCCTTCTCCCCTCGGGGGAGAAGGTGTCTGCGAAGCAGACGGATGAGGGAAGGGTCGCGCAAGCGGCCCTTCGTTGTTTCTGCGATGTGGCGCTGCCCTCATCCGTCAGCGCTGCGCGCTGACACCTTCTCCCCCGAGGGGAGAAGGATTCTCAAGCCGCTTCGGTCGCCGCCGCAGCCGTGGCACCCATCAGCCGGCGCGCTTCCGCCGCTGTCATCGGCTGGCCGAAGATGTAGCCCTGCGCATACTGGCAGCCGAGCTGGTAGAGCTCGATCGCATCCGACTCGCTCTCCGCGCCCTCGGCAACGACATCCATGTGGAGATCGGCGGCGAGCTGCACGATCGAGCGCAGGATCACCGGCGGGCGGCCATTGCCCATCTGGCGCACGAAGCTCTGGTCGATCTTGATGGTGTCGAACGGGAAGCGCTGCAGATAGGACAGCGAGGAATAGCCCGTGCCGAAATCGTCGAGCGAGAGGCCGGCGCCGAGATCGCGGATGCGCTGCAGCATCTGCGCGGCATATTCCGGGTTCTCCATCACCAGGCTCTCGGTGATCTCCAGCTTCAGCGTGCCCGGCAGCACGCGCCGGCGCCCGAGCACGGTCTTCACGTCATGCAGCAGGTCATGGCGCAGCAACTGCCGGCTGGAGACGTTGACGCTGGCGAAGATCGGCGGATCGACCTCCAGCGCCGCCTGCCAGGCCTCCAGCTCGCGCGCCGTCTTGTCCATGACATAGACGCCGAGATCGACGATCAGCCCGGTTTCCTCGGCGATGGCGAGGAAGTCCTGCGGCATCAATCGGCCTTCGCGCGGATGGTCCCAGCGCACCAGCGCCTCGAACCCGGCGATGGTGCGGTCCTCCAGCCGGACGATCGGCTGGTAAACGACCTGGATCTCGTTGCGCTCGATCGCCCGGCGCAGGTCGCTTTCCAGCGCGAGCCGGTCGTTGCGGTCGGTCCGCATCGCCGGCACGAAGACCTCGATCTTGTTGCCGCCCTGGCGCTTGGCATGGGCCATGGCGAGCTCGGCGTTCTTCAGCGCGTCTTCCTTGCGCGAGGCCGGCGCCGGATCGAACAGCGCAAGCCCGATCGAGGGCGTCAGCACGATCTCGCGCTCGGCATAGGTGATCGGCGTCGAGACGGCGCGGCGCACCAGTTCGGCCAGCGCCAGGATGCGCTCGGGGTCGCGCTCGGAGACGAGGATCATCGCGAAGGTGTCGCCGCCGATGCGGGCGAGCGTGTCCTGCGCCCGCAGCAGGCGGCCGAGGCGGCGCGCCAGCGTCAGCAGGATCGAATCGCCGGCCGAGAAGCCGACCGACTCGTTCACCTGCTTGAAGCGGTCGACATCGATGACCAGCACGGTCGGGCGGATATTGTCGTCGGCGCGGGTGAAGCCGAAGATCGCCCCCAGCCGGTCCTGGAACAGCTTGCGGTTGGGCAGGCCGGTCAGATTGTCATGGACCGCGTCGTGCAGCAGCCGCTCCTGCGCGGTGCGCTGCTCGGTGACGTCCGTGAGCGTCCCGATGACGCGGATGACCTCGCCGTCAGAGCCGATCACCGGGCGCGCCTTGACGTTGACCCAGTGATAGGCGCCGCTGGCGGCGCGCAGGCGCAGATCGAGGTTGAGCTTGCCCCGGCGCTGCTCCAGCACGGCATCGAGCGTGACGCGATAGCGGTCGCGGTCGGCGACGTGCATGTGCTCCAGCCAGCGCGCGGCCGAGCCTTCGAGCGCGCCCTTGGGCAGGCCGAGCAATGCCTCGATCTGTGGGGAGACGAAGACCTTGTCGGAGCTGACATCCCAGTCGAAGACGAGGTCGCCGGAGCCGGAGAGGGCCAGCGCCCGGCGCTCCGTATCCGAGACCAGCCCCTGCGAGATCGCGCCGCCGGCAAAGGCATGCTGGATCACGGTGAAGCCGATCAGCAGCACGATCAGGACGAGGCCACCCAACAAGGCAGGCGCCACGAGGTCACGCTGGAACTGCCCGGTCACCGTGAAGCTCGCGGCGGTCACCCAGACGGCGAGCAGGAACCAGGTCGGGATCAGCATCACCGCCCGCTCATAGCCATGCGTCGCCAGATGCACGACGAGGATGAAGCCGATCGCCGCGACAGCGGCGATCGAGATGCGCGCGATGCCGGACGCCATCGGCGCGTCGAAGACGGCGAGACCGATCAGCCCGGCAAGGCCGAGAATCCAGATTGCCGTGACATGGCCGTAGCGCACGTGCCAGCGCGACAGGTTGAGATAGGCGAAGAGGAAGACGAGCAGCGTCGCCGCCAGCACCACCTCGGCGCCGGCGCGGTAGATTCGTTCGATCGCCGGCGTGAGCGGAAACAGGCGCTGGAAGAAGCCGAAATCGAGGCCGGCATAGGCCAGGACCGCCCAGGCCAGCGCTGCGGCGGCCGGGAAGATCACCGCGCCCTTGACCACGAAGATGATGGTCAGGAACAGCGCCAGCAGGCCGGCGATGCCGATGATGATGCCCTTGTAGAGCGTCAGCCCGTTGGTCTTCTGGCGATAGGCCTCGGCTTCGTAGAGATAGAGCTGGGGCAGGTTCGGCGATTTCAGCTCGGCGACGAAGGTGACCGTCGTGCCGGGGTCGAGCGTGATCAGGAAGACATCGGCATCGGGGCTGGGCTCGCGGTCGGGCGAGAGACCCTGGCTCGCGGTCACTGCCTCGATGCGCTTGTCGCCGAGATCGGGCCAGACCACGCCGGAGCCGATCAGCCGGTGGAAGGGCGCGACCAGCAGGCGGTCGATCTGCTCGTCGGAATCGTTGGTCAGCGCGAAGACGATCCAGTCCGGCCGGGCGCCGGCTTCGCGTGCCTTCACGGCAATGCGCCTGACGATGCCATCCGGCCCCGGCGCGGTGGAAATCTGGATGACGTCGCCGTCGGACTTGTTGCGCTCGACGACATGGGTGAGGTCGATCACGGGGGCATCGACGGGAACGCGGACCGCCTCGACGGCCTGGGCCGGCAGGGCAGCGGCGCAGAACCACAGGACAAGGCCGGCCAGCATGAGGCCGGCCCGGAAGACGCGCTCGGAAATGGACAAGCTGTGCTCGATTCTCAGGCGGGAAGCGATCATTCGAAATTTAACGAAAAGCCCTATCGGCCGCTCATGGCAAGGGCAAGGCGGAGCTGGCCTGTGGTCAACCGTCGCGGTCACGGTCTGCTTCCGGGCAGCACGTCGCTGGACAGCATGCCGTAAAGCAGGTGATCGGCCCAGTTTCCGTTGATCTTGAGATAGGCGCGCGCCAGCCCTTCATGCCGGAAACCGACCCGTTCGAGCAGGCGCCGCGACGGCTCGTTGTTCGGCAGGCAGGCCGCCTCGACTCGGTGCAGGGCGAGATCGGAGAAGGCGAAGCGCACGGCACCGCGCACGGCCTCCGTCATATGGCCCTTGCCGGCATGGTGCCGCCCCATCCAGTAGCCGAGCGTACAGGCCTGGGCGACGCCGCGCCGGACCAGCCCGAGGGTCAGCCCGCCGAGCAGGGTCTCCGTATGCGTCTCGAAGATGAAGAGCGAATAGGCCTCGTCGGTCGAGATTTCGCGGGCCGCGCGCTTGGCGCGCAGCCGGAAGGAGGTGCGGGTGAGGTCGTCCTCGTTCCAGGTCGGTTCCCACGGCGCCAGGAATTCCCGGCTTTCCATGCGCAGGGCGCTCCAGGCTGCATGGTCGCCGGCTTGCGGTGCGCGCAGATAGAGATTCGGCGTCCGGATCAGCGGGCGGCTCGGCGGCTCGCTCGGGAAACGGAAGAGCGCCATTGCGGTTCAGTCCGCAGCCCGGGCCGCGTGGCGCAGGCGCTTGGCCGGGGGCAGGCCCTGAGTCGGGCCGACCGCCGCGATCGTCGGCTGGTGGCCCAACAGCGAGCGGCCGGCGGCGCGCACATCCTCAAGCGTCACGGCATCGAGCCGGGCGGCGAGCTCCTCGCGCGGAATCGCCCGGCCGAAGAGCAGAACCTGCCGCGCCATCTGCTCGAGCTTGCCGCCGGGGCTCTCGAGCGAAGCCAGCAAACCGACCTTCATCTGGGCGCGGGCGCGGGCGACCTCGACCTCGCTGACGTCTTCGGCAGCCTGACGAAGGCAGCCGAGGGCGACTTCGATCAATTCGCCCGCATCCTCCGGCGCGGTCCCGGCGCCGATGCCGAAGACGCCGCAATCGGAAAAAGGCCAGTGGAAGGCATCGATCGCATAGGCGAGGCCGCGCTGCTCGCGCACCTCCTGGAACAGGCGCGACGACAAGCCGCCGCCAAGCACCGAGGCGAAGATCTGGAGCGGATAATGTGTGCCTCCGGTGAAGGGCAGGCCAGGCAGGCCGAGCACCAGATGGACCTGTTCCTCGTCGCTGCCGATGCGGGCCTCGCCGCCGCGATACTCGCCGGTTTCGCGGGTCAATGGCTCGGCCGGCGGTGCTGGAAGATTCGACAGGTGCTGGCGGGCGAGCGCGACGAGCTCGTCATGGTCGACCGCGCCCGAGGCGGCGAGCACCATGTTGCCGGCATGGTAGTTGCGGGCGAGATAGGCGCGGATCGCGTCGGGCGTGAAACCCTTGACCGTCTTGGCGGTGCCGAGGATCGGCCGGCCGATCGGCTGGTCCGGGAAGGCAGCCTGCAGGAAGCGATCATAGACGAGATCGTCCGGCGTATCCTGCACGGCCGAGATCTCCTGCAGGATCACGCCTTTCTCGCGCTTCAATTCCTCCGCGGTCAGTGACGGCGAGGTGATGATGTCGGCGAGAATGTCGACGGCCAGCCCGAGATCGGAGCCGAGCACGCGGGCGGTGTAGCAGGTATATTCGACCGAGGTCGCGGCATTGAGATCGCCGCCGACGCTCTCGATCTCCTCGGCGATCGCGAGCGCGCTGCGGCGCGCCGTGCCCTTGAACGCCATATGCTCGAGCAGATGGGCAAGCCCATGCTCATCAGGCATTTCATCGCGCGAGCCGGCTCCGATCCAGATGCCGAGCGAGACGGTCGCGGCATGGTCCATGCGCTGCGAAACGACGCGCAGGCCGGAGGGCAGGGCAGTCAGCGCGACATCGGGATCGTGCTGGCCTTCCGGTCGCGCGGGGGCGGCGAGCTCGGTGGTCTCGTGAGGAACCGTCGCGCTCACGCTGCCGCTCCGCGCACGGCCCGTGCATGCTCGCGCACGAAGGCCTCGATCGTGCCGAGATCGTTCGGCAGCAGCGTCATCCGTTCCTTGCGCTCCATCAGGTCGGCGAGATGGGCCGGAAGCGCCGGTTCGATGCCGCTTGCCGCCTTCACCGCCGCCGGGAACTTGGCGGGATGGGCTGTGCCGAGCACGATCATCGGTGTCGCCGAATCGCGCTTCAGCGCCTGCCGCGCAGCGGCGACACCGATCGCGGTATGCGGATCGAGCAGGTAGCCGGCCTCGCTCCAGCTCTTCTTGATCTCGCCTGCGATCTCGTCCTCGCTCTGCGAAGCCGCGTCGAACTCGCTGCGGATGCGCTGGAGTGCCTCAGGCGCGATCTCGAAGCGGCCGGATTGCTGCAGCGACTGCATCAAACGGCGCACGGCAGCGCCGTCGCGGCCATGGGCCTCGAACAGCAGGCGCTCGAAATTCGAGGAGATCTGGATATCCATCGAGGGCGAGGTCGTCGCCTGGACGCCGCGCATCTCGTAGGCGCCGGTTTCGAGCGTGCGCGCCAGGATGTCGTTGCTGTTGGTCGCGATGCCCAGCCGCTCGATCGGCAGGCCCATCTGCTTGGCGACCCAGCCGGCGAGGATATCACCGAAATTGCCGGTCGGGACGGTGAAGGAGACCTTCCGGCCCGGCCCGCCCAGCGAGACGGCCGCCGTGAAGTAATAGACCACCTGCGCTGCGATGCGCGCCCAGTTGATCGAATTGACGCCGGACAGGCCGATCTCGTCGCGGAAGGCGTGATGGTTGAACATCGCCTTCACGAGATTCTGGCAGTCGTCGAACGTGCCCTCGACCGCGATGGCATGGACGTTCGGCGCATCGACCGTGGTCATCTGCCGGCGCTGCACGTCCGAGACGCGGCCTTCCGGATAGAGGATGAAGACGTCGACGCTCTTCAACCCCTTGAAGGCGTCGATGGCAGCGCCGCCGGTATCGCCCGAGGTCGCGCCGACGATGGTGGCGCGCTGGCCGCGCTGGCCGAGCACATGGTCCATCAGGCGCCCCAGCAACTGCATCGCCACGTCCTTGAAGGCGAGCGTCGGGCCGTGGAACAGCTCCAGCACGAAGAGATTGTCGCCGATCTGCGTCAGCGGGCAGACGGCCGGATGGCGGAAACCGGCATAGGCCTGGTGAATCATGCCGGAGAGCGCAGTGCTCTCGATGTCGCCGTCGCTCAACGCGCCGAGCACGCGCTCGGCGACAGTCGTGTAGGGTTTTCCGGCGAAACCGGCGATCTCCGCGGTGGAGAGCGTCGGCCAGCTCTGCGGCAGATAAAGCCCGCCGTCACGGGCAAGCCCGGTCAGCAATGCGTCGGAAAAACTGAGCGCCGGAGCTTCGCCCCGGGTGGAAACATGCAGCACGGTCTTGGCCTCGATGATCTCAGCCTGTTGCTATAGGCCGGTCCGGCGCATTCGGCAAAAGGTTGCGCGCTCAGCTCGCCGCGGCGCCCTTGCGGGCCTGCCAGACGAAGGCGGCGAACACCCCGAGCAGCGTCAGCGCCAACCCGAACCAGGTCAGCGCATATTGCAGGTGGTTGTCCGGAATGCGCCCGATCAGCTCGCGCACATCGACGCCGGCCGGCGGCGTCATGCCGTCGCCCTCGCGCGCCGCTTCCAGGTAGAACGGCGCCGGCGGCTGGCCGAGCGAGGCTGCGATCGCGGCGGGGTCGCGCGTGTAGAATTCGCGGATCGCCGGCAGGTCCTGCGGGGTGAAGCTGTTGCGCGCCTCGGGCGCTCGCAGGAAACCGTTGATCGTATCGGGCCCGCTGGCCGGGCCGATCTGGCCGAGCCGGCCCTCCGGCACGAAGCCGCGATTGACCAGGATGACGCCGCCATCCTCCAGCTTGAATGCCTGGAAGATCCAGCGCCCGAAGCCGGAAAGCTGCCGGCTGCCGGGCGGACCGGCGGCGATAGTGGTGCGCACCCCGGCGATGCGTTCGTCGAGATAGCTGCCCCTGGCGACGACATGGGTCAGGTCGAGCGCGGCAGGATCGAGCTTCGCCCAGTCGGCACTCGATGGCATCGGGGCGGGGGCCCCGGCTGCCTGCTGCTGGAGGCGGTCGATATAGGCGTGCTTCTCGCCCATCCGCTCGAGCTGCCACGCGCCGAGCGCGCACAGGACGACGGCGCCGACGATGGTCAGCAGCGTCAGCAGCAGCAGCCCGGACTTGCGGGGGGCGGGTGTCGACGTTGCGGTCACGGCTCGCGCCTGCCTTCCTCGGCCTTGTGGGCATATTGCAGGGCAACCGCGAGCCCTTTCATCGGCCGGAGCAGGCCGAGGCACAGGATGATGGCCAGCGGCAGCCACATCAGCAGGTGCAGCCAGATCGGCGGCTCATAGGCGATCTCGACATAGAGCGCCGCGCCGAGCACGACGAAGCCGACGATCAGCATGATGAACACGGCCGGGCCATCGGCCGAATCGGCGAACTTGTAGTCGAGCCCGCAGGCATTGCAGCTTGGTTTGAGCTTGAGGAAACCATCGAACAGCGCGCCCTCGCCGCAGCGCGGGCAGCGCCCCGCCAGGCCCGTCGAATAGGGAGAGGGGAGGGTGGGGTCAGAATTGGCCATCGCAGCCTCCCAGAGCATCGGCCCGAAACGTGGAAGGCGGTTTTCGGGAAAGCCGTTGCACAATCAAAGGACCTAAACAGGAAAGGCGGCCTCGCGGCCGCCTCTCGTCAGACGTTGACCGCGAGAGCGCGGTGGAGCGCAGGGTCAGTGCGCGGCGGCAGCGTGCGCGCCGGCGCCCCAGACGTAGATCGCGGCGAACAGGAACAGCCAGACCACGTCGACAAAGTGCCAGTACCAGGCGGCGAACTCGAAGCCGAGATGCTGCTCCGGCTTGAAGTGCCCGAGATAGGCCCGGTACAGGCAGATCGCCAGGAAGATCGTCCCGATGAAGACGTGGAAGCCGTGGAAGCCGGTCGCCATGAAGAAGGTGGCGCCGTAGATATTGCCACTGAAGGCGAAGGTGGCGTGCGAGTACTCGTAGAGCTGGCAGATCGTGAACAGGATGCCCAGGATCACGGTGAGCCACAGGCCCTGCTTCAGGCCGGAGCGGTCATTGTTGATCAGCGCGTAATGCGCCCAGGTCACGGTCGTGCCCGAGGTCAGCAGGATCAGCGTGTTGAGCAGCGGCAGGTGCCAGGGGTCGAAGGTCTCGATGCCCTTGGGCGGCCAGTGCCCGCCGGTGAAGTCGTAGCGGAGATAGTTGATCTCCTCGCCGGCGAAGAGGCTCGCGTCGAAATAGGCCCAGAACCAGGCGACGAAGAACATCACCTCGGAGGCGATGAACATGATCATGCCGTAGCGGTGATGGATCTGGACGACGCGGGTGTGGTGGCCTTCCTTTTCGGCCTCGCGCACCACGTCCATCCACCAGGCGAGCATGGTGTAGAGCACGCCGAGCAGGCCGGCGCCGAAGACGAGCGGACCGAGATGCATGCCGCCGATCGGCAGCGCCTTCATCCACATCACCGCGCCGATCGCCATGATCGTCGCGCTGGCGGCGCCGACGAGCGGCCACGGGCTCGGATCGACGAGGTGGTAGTCGTGGTGCTTCGTATGGGCCCCGGCCATCGTATTCAGTCTCCGCGTACGGCTTTTTGTCCGCGCTTCTGCTCTAGCGCGTTCTACAGTTTCGGATTGCCCGCGTCACCCTTGACGGAGCCGGCCTTGTCCTCCGCGACGGGCTGGCCCGACTTGGAGGCAAAATAGGTATAGGACAGCGTGATGGCGTGGACCCCGTCGAGCTCGCGATTATCAGCGATTTCGGGGTCGATATAGAACACCACCGGCGCCTCGAAGCTCTCGCCCGGCTTCAACGTATGCTCGGTGAAGCAGAAGCACTGGATCTTGACGAAATAGGCCGCGCCCTTTTCGGGGGCGATATTGTAGGTCGCGATGCCGGTGACCGTGCGGTCCGACCGATTCGTCATCTTGTAGAACACGGTCTGGGTCGCGCCGACCTGGACCTTGATCTCCGGGCTCTCGGCCTCGAATTTCCAGCCCAGCCCCGGCGCGACATTGGCGTCGAAGCGCACGGACATGGTCCGGTCGAGGATCCTGCCGGCGCCGGCCGTGCCGGTCATCGGCGTGCCGCCGAAGCCGGTGACCTTGCAGAACAGGTCGTAGAGCGGCACCGCAGCGAAGGAGGCGCCGAGCATGCCGAAGGCGACGCCGGTGCAGATCAGGGCGGTGCGGGCCGGGTGGCCTCCGGACTTCTGGGGAGAGGCGTTCGTCATCACAGCGGCCGGTTCAGGACGGCGGGGCCGATCTTCACCAGCGTCACCGCGAAGAAGAAGATCACGAGCCCGCCGAGCACCAGCGCCAGCGCGATCGAGCGGCGGCGGCGGCGCGCCATGTCCTCAGGCGAGAACGCGGCGGGAGCGGAGTGCTGAGGGCGCTGGTCGCTCATCCCAGCACCTTCGGCAGGGCCCACATCAGCCCGAAGCCGTTTTCGACGATCAGCACGGCGAACAGCAGAAAGAGATAGAGGATCGAGAAGCCGAACAGCGACCAGCAGGCCTTGGTCGCGGCCGGGCCTTCCGTGCGCAGCCAGACCCGGATCGACAATGCGATCATGACGAGCCCGGTCGAAACCGAGACGGCGAGATAGAGCAGTCCACCGAAGCCCATCAGCGCGGGCAGGACGGCGACCGGAGCCATGATCAGCGAATAGAGCACGATCTGCCGGCGCGTCGCAGCAGGACCGGCGACGTTCGGCATCATCGGAATGCCGGCGCGGGCATAGTCGGCCGATTTCACCAGGGCCAGCGCCCAGAAATGCGGCGGCGTCCACAGGAAGATGATCGCGAACAGCACGATCGAATGCCAGCCGAAATCGCCGGTCACGACGGCCTCGCCGATCATCGGCGGGAAGGCGCCGGCAGCGCCGCCGATCACGATGTTCTGCGGCGTCCAGCGCTTCAGCCACATCGAATAGACGACGGCGTAGAAGAAGATGGTGAAGGCGAGCATCGCCGCGGCGAGAGCGTTGGCGATGAGGCCGAGCACCAGCACCGAGCCGATCGACAGCGTCAACCCGAAGGCCAGCGCCTCGGAGGGCAGGACGCGGCCCGACGGGATCGGCCGCTTGGCCGTGCGGCTCATCAGCGCGTCGATATCGGCGTCGTACCACATGTTGAGGCAGCCTGACGCGCCGGCGCCGACCGCGATCGCCAGCAAGGCGGCAAGGCCGAGCACGGGATGCACCGAGCCCGGCGCGGTGGCCATGCCGGTCAGCGCCGTCACGATGACCAGCGACATCACGCGCGGCTTCAGCAGCGCGAAGAAGTCGCGCGCTTCGCCGGTGGAGGCTGTCAGGCTCTCGGTATGGGTCTCGAACGCAGCAGACATCAGTCGAATCGTCTTCGTACTCTTGTGAACGGCGCCATGGGCGCTGGGTATTCGCGGCGGTGGTAGCCGCCCGTCTCCGGAACGCCGCGGGGCGCTCGGGGGAAGGGCGGCGGCGGGCCGAAAAGCCCGCCGCCTCGAGCATCTGACCGAAAAGTGGATCCCACTTTTCGGAAAAATCGGATGCTCCAGCAATCGGCGAGATCATCGCGCGTCCATCGACGCGCGATGATCGAAGTCTCAGTGGTCCGAGCCGGTGATACGCGGCAGCGTCTCGAACTGGTGGAACGGCGGCGGCGAGGGCAGCGTCCATTCCAGCGTCGTCGCGCCTTCGCCCCACGGGTTGTCGCCGGCGAGCTGCTTCTTCGTGAAGGCGACGATGATGCCGTAGAAGAACACCAGCAGGCCGAACGCGAAGATGTAGGAGCCGATCGACGACACAAAATGCCAGTGCGCGAAGGCGTCCGGATAGTCCACATAATGACGCGGCATGCCGGCGAGCCCGAGGAAGTGCTGCGGGAAGAACAGCACGTTGGCGCCGACGAAGGCGATCCAGAAGTGCAGGCGGCCGATCCAGTCGGGCATCACATAGCCGCTCATCTTCGGGAACCAGTAGTAGAAGCCCGCGAAGATGCCGAACACGGCGCCGAGCGACAGCACGTAGTGGAAATGCGCCACGACGTAATAGGTCGCATGCAGCGAGCGGTCGACGCCGGCATTGGCCAGCACGACGCCGGTGACGCCGCCGACGGTGAACAGGAAGATGAAGCCCATCGCCCAGAGCATCGGCGCGGTGAAGCGGATCGAGCCGCCCCACATCGTCGCGATCCAGGAGAAGATCTTGATGCCCGTTGGCACCGCGATCACCATCGTCGCGAACACGAAATAGCGCTGCGTGTTGAGCGACAGACCGGCCGTATACATGTGGTGAGCCCACACGATGAAGCCGACGACGCCGATCGCGACCATCGCGTAGGCCATGCCGAGATAGCCGAAGATCGGCTTCTTCGAGAAGGTCGAGACGATGTGGCTGACGATGCCGAAGGCCGGCAGGATCATGATGTACACTTCGGGGTGACCGAAGAACCAGAACAGATGCTGGTACAGGATCGGGTCGCCGCCGCCGGCCGGGTCGAAGAAGGTCGTGCCGAAATTGCGGTCCGTCAGCAGCATGGTGATCGCGCCCGCCAGGACCGGCAGCGACAGCAGCAGCAGGAAGGCCGTGACCAGCACGCCCCAGGCGAACAGCGGCATGCGGTGCATGGTCATGCCGGGCGCGCGCATGTTCAGGATCGTGGTGATGAAGTTGATTGCACCAAGGATCGACGAGGCACCGGCCAGGTGGAGCGAGAGAATGCCGAAATCGACCGACGGGCCGGGGTGGCCGACCGTGGAGAACGGCGGATAGACCGTCCAGCCCGTGCCGACGCCATGCGCACCCGGCGCGCCCTCCATGAACATCGAGATGATCATCAGGATGAAGGCGGCGACCAGCAGCCAGAACGAGACGTTGTTCATCCGCGGGAAGGCCATGTCCGGTGCGCCGATCATCAGCGGCACGAACCAGTTGCCGAAGCCGCCGATGACGGCGGGCATGACCATGAAGAAGATCATGATCAGGCCGTGGCCGGTGACGAAGACGTTGTAGCTCTGGCCGTTGGCGAAGATCTGCAGGCCGGGCTGCTGCAGCTCGATGCGCATCATGATCGAGAGGAAGCCGCCGACGAGCCCCGCCATGATCGAGAAGATCAGGTAGAGCGTGCCGATGTCCTTGTGGTTGGTCGACAGGAGCCACCGGCGCCATCCGGTCGGATGGTCGTGATGGGCCTCGTCATGGCCGTGAGCGTGAGCCGCTGTTGCCATCGTTCTTCTCCTCGGCGACTTACTTGGACGCGGCAGCGAGCTTGCTGCCCGCGTCTTCGGCATTGGCGAATTTCTGCTTCGCTTCCGCGAGCCAGGCGGCATAGCGCTCCTGGCTGACGACGCGGAACGCGATCGGCATGTAGGCGTGGTTCTGGCCGCAGATGAACGAGCACTGGCCGTAATAGATGCCTTCGCGCTCGGCCGTGAACCAGGTTTCGTTCAGGCGGCCGGGAATGGCGTCGATCTTGATGCCGAAGGACGGAACCGTGAACTTGTGGATGACATCGGCGCCGGTCACCTGGACGCGGACGGTCTTGCCGACCGGCACGATCGCCTCGTTGTCGACGGCGAGCAGGCGCGGGGCCTCGGCGGCGGCGATCTTGTTGCTGGCGATCGCCTCGGCACGGGCCTTCTCGTCGAGCATCAGCGAATCGAAGCCGAAATTGCCGCCGTCCTGCACGTATTCATAAGACCAGTACCACTGCTTGCCGGTGACCTTCAGGGTCATGTCGGCCTTCGGGATTTCGAGCTGGAGCTTGAGGAGACGGAAGGAGGGAATCGCGATGACGACGAGGATCAGGACCGGAATCACGGTCCAGCACACTTCGAGCAGGGCGTTGTGCGTCGTCTTGGACGGGACCGGGTTCGCCTTCTCGTTGAACCGGAAAACGACATAGATCATCAGCGCCAGCACGAAGAGCGTGACGATGGTGATGATGACGTTCAGCCAGTTATGGAACCAGTGGATGAACTCGGCGACGGGCGTGACCGCACCCTGCAGGTTCATCTGCCAGTCGGTGGGCATGCCGGTGCCGGCCAGCGCCGGGACGCTCGCCAGCGTGGCGACGGCAAGGGCCGCGACGGCCGCTGTTGCAAAGGTCCTGCTCAGAAATCGCATCGATCCGACATGCTCCTCAATCGACTTGCATGGGAACCGACCGGCTTTTGCCCCACGCATGAAGGGGCGACCGCGAAGTCGCCTCATTCTTCGAGATTGCGATAAATCAAAGATCACGCTTGCGCCAGAGGGACAATGAAGACTGCCCCCAACGGCCGTGCGGCATAATCGCACGAGGCCTTGACCTTTGCCGCGAACCGCCATCGCGCCTTGACAGGACCGGACCTCCATGGTCCCAACGCGGTTTATGTTGAGAGACGGCAGGATTCTTTGGTGCGGTCGGCGTTTTGCCTGAATTCTGCGCTTCAGCTGCGGTTTCTGAGTTCGGTTTGGAAGGGATGGCAGGGATGATGAGGATCATCGGGGCGGCAGGCGCGCTGGCGCTGGCGCTCGTGGGGACGAGCCTCGCCGCCGGCTCCGCTTTCGCGCAGGGCGCAGTGCGTTCGACACATGGCGACTGGCAGATGCGCTGCGAGGTGCCGCCGGGCGCCAAGGCCGAGCAATGCGCACTGGTCCAGAACGTCGCGGCGGAGGACCGGCCGAATCTCACGCTCCTCGTCATCGTGCTGAAGACGGCGGATCAGAAGAGCCGGCTCCTGCGCGTCGTCGCGCCGCTCGGCGTGCTCCTGCCCTCGGGGCTCGGCCTCAAGATCGACGACAAGGATATCGGCCGCGCCGGTTTCGTGCGCTGCCTGACCACCGGTTGCGTGGCGGAGGTCGTCATGGACGATACCCTGCTCGGCCAGCTCAAGGGCGGCAAGAGCGCGACTTTCATCGTATTCCAGACGCCGGAGGAGGGGGTGGGCGTGCCCATTTCCCTCAATGGCTTCGGCCCGGGCGTGGAGGCGCTGCCGTGATCGATCAAACTCTTCGCCAGGGCCGCTGGCTAGCCCTGCCGCTGCTCTGCCTCGGCTTGGCCGGCTGCGGTTCCTCGTCGTCGTCGGGGCAGCCGGGCGCGATGCAGACCTTCGGCAACATCGTCATGTTCCAGTCCGCGACGCGGCCGGCCCCGGACCCGCTGCCGACGGACGACAATCAGGACGAGCAACTGGTCTGCCCGGAGGTCATCGTCTCCGAAGGTGGGGCCGCGATCCGCGCCCAGTCCGGACAGGATTCGAGCGGCCTGCGCTACCAGATCTCGATCGCCAACGTCGCGCGCGAATGCAATGCGACCGGCAACGGCACCTTCCGGCTCAAGGTCGGCGTCGAGGGGCGCGTGCTGCTCGGCCCGGCCGGCAGCCCGGGCAATTACGGCGCCACGCTGACCACCACCGTGATGCGCGGGACGACCGTCATCGGCAAGCGCAGCGCGCGTGTCGGCGGCACGGTCCCGTCCGGCCAGGGCGGCGTCGATTTCACCCATGTCGAGGAAGGCATCATGGTGCCGGCCGGCAAGGGCGATGTCGATATCTTCGTCAGCCTTGGCGGTGGCGGGCCTGCCGCACCGGCGCGCAAGCGCCGTCGGTAAAGCCGGTTTTGCCGTGAAAGACGGCGGCGCGCCGATTGACTAAGACGGCGCGTCTTGTATCTGTGCCGAAGCCGCATATCCCCGCGGGAGAGACCGGGCCCGTCAGGGCTCGGCGCCGAAGGCGCAACCGCCCCGGAAACGCTCAGGCAAAAGGGCCGCTGGGGATTTGGCGCTCTGGAAAGCGGCGGACAGCGATGTCCGCCCACCGAAGGGTGTAACTCGTCCGGCTTCGCGGCCGGCGGGGAAATCTCTCAGGTCCCAAGACAGAGGGGGCGCGTCCCGGACACTATCGTCCGGGGCTTGCGCTCGATTCTGGAAGGGGCATGCCATGGCTGCCGAGGTCACTACCGATACCGCCGGCGCGGCTGCGCCGCTGAAGACCCCGCTCCATTCGCGCCATGTCGCGCTGGGTGCCCGCATGGTGCCCTTCGCCGGCTACGACATGCCGGTGCAGTATCCGAGCGGCATCCTGACCGAGCATAACTGGACGCGCGAGAAGGCCGGCCTCTTCGACGTCTCGCATATGGGCCAGTGCTTTCTGATCGGTCCCGATCACGAGACGACGGCCAAGGCGCTGGAAGCGTTGATCCCCGCCGATATCGTCAATCTCGCCCCCGGCAAGCAGCGCTATTCGCAGCTCCTCAACGAGGAGGGCGGCATCCTCGACGATCTGATGGTGACGCGCTCGATCGATCCCGACGAGGACGGCGCGCTCTATGTCGTCGTCAACGCTGCCTGCAAGGATGCCGACTACGCCCATATCGAGGCCCGCCTGCCGGCCAATGTGAAGCTGGTCAAGGCCGAGCATCGCGGCCTGATCGCGCTGCAGGGGCCGGGCGCCCAAGCTGCGCTCGCTGCGATCGCTCCCGAAGCCGCCGAGATGGGCTTCATGACCTCGCGCACCATGAAGGTCGCCGGCATCAAGGCCAATGTCAGTCGCTCCGGCTATACCGGCGAGGACGGCTACGAGATCTCGGCTGCGGCCGACAAGATCGGCGAGATCTGGGACACGCTGCTGCTCGACGCCAACGTCAAGCCGATCGGCCTCGGCGCCCGCGATTCGCTGCGCCTAGAAGCGGGGCTTTGCCTCTACGGTCATGACATCGACACCACGACCTCGCCGATCGAAGCGGCGCTCAACTGGTCGATCCAGAAGCGCCGCCGCGAGGAGGGGGGCTTCCCCGGCGCCGCGCGTGTCCAGCGCGAACTCGCCGAGGGTGTCTCGCGCATCCGCGTCGGCCTGAAGCCCGAAGGCCGCGCTCCCGCCCGCGAGGGCACCGAGATCGCGACGCCCGAGGGCGAGGTGATCGGCGTGGTGACCTCCGGTGGCTTCGGCCCGACGCTCAACGGCCCCTGCGCCATGGGCTACGTCGCCAAGGCTCATTCCGCGCCAGGCACGCAGCTCAACCTGATCGTGCGCGGCAAGCCGCTGCCGGCGGTCGTGGCGATGATGCCTTTCGTGCCGAACGGCTACAAGCGCTGAACCCTTTTCCAGACAACTGACGCCAGGAGGAAACCATGGCCGAGACCCGTTACAGCAAGGACCACGAATATATCCGCATCGAGGGTGACGTCGGCACCGTCGGCATCTCCGACTACGCACAGGGCCAGCTCGGCGACGTCGTCTTCGTCGAGCTCCCGAGCGTCGGCAAGGCGTTGGCCAAGGGTGGCGAAGCTGCCGTCGTCGAGAGCGTCAAGGCCGCTTCCGAAGTCTACGCCCCGGTCTCCGGCGAGGTCGTCGAGGTCAACGGCGAGCTCGAGGCCGCGCCCGGCACCGTCAACGAAGACCCGGCCGGCAAGGGTTGGTTCCTGAAGATCAGGATCAAGGATGCCGGCGAGCTCGACGCCCTGATGAACGAGGCCGAGTACCAGGACTACGTGAAGTCGCTCTGATCGCGGTCTTCCCGCACGCGCTGCGGCATGAAATGCCGCTGCGCAGATGCGGGACCGCCATCCGGACAAGGCGCCTTCTCGTCGCACGATCCCGTGTCTGCACCGCATCGCTCAAGCGCTGCGGCGCGCACGGGATGACACCCCGAAACGGAATCACCCCATGCGCTATCTCCCGCTCACCGACACCGACCGCGAGGACATGCTCGCGCGGATCGGCGTCTCCGATGTCGACGCGCTGTTCAGCGACGTGCCGGCCGGCAAGCTGCTGAAGGCCCCGGTCGATCTGCCCCGCGCCAAGGGCGAGCTCGAGGTCGAGCGCATCCTCGGCAGGATGGCCGGCAAGAACACCGCCGCCTCGGCCGTGCCGTTCTTCGTCGGCGCCGGCGCCTACAAGCACCATGTCCCGGCGACGGTGGATCACCTGATCCAGCGCTCGGAATTCCTGACCAGCTACACGCCCTATCAGCCCGAGATCGCGCAGGGCACGCTGCAATATCTCTTCGAATTCCAGACCCAGGTCGCGGCGCTGACGGGCATGGAGGTCGCCAACGCCTCGATGTATGACGGCTCGACCGGCACCGGCGAAGCCGTGCTGATGGCCCATCGCGTCACCAAGCGTCGCAAGGCTGTGCTCTCCGGCGGCCTGCACCCGCATTACACCGCGGTTGTCGAGACCCTCTCCGAGATGGCCAATGACGAGGTCGTGGCCCTGAAGCCCGATGTCTCGGCCCAAGAGGACATCCTCTCCCAAATCGACGACAGCGTCTCCTGCGTCGTCGTCCAGTCGCCGGACGTGTTCGGCAACCTTCGGGACTTGAAGCCGATCGCCGAGAAGGCCCATGCCCATGGCGCCCTGCTGATCGCGGTCTTCACCGAGGTCGTCTCGCTCGGCGCCGTCGTGCCTCCGGGCGCCCAGGATGCCGATATCGTCGTCGGCGAGGGCCAGTCGATCGGCAACGCCCTGAACTTCGGCGGCCCCTATGTCGGCCTCTTCGCCGCCAAGTCGAAATATATCCGCCAGATGCCGGGCCGGCTCTGCGGCGAGACGGTCGATTCGACCGGCCAGCGCGGCTTCGTGCTGACGCTCTCGACCCGCGAGCAGCATATCCGCAGGGACAAGGCGACCTCGAATATCTGCACCAATTCCGGCCTCTGCGTGCTGGCCTTCACCATCCACATGACGCTGCTGGGCCAGACCGGCCTCGCCCGTCTCGCCGAGGTGAACCACGCCAATGCCGTGAAGCTCGCCGACGCGCTCGCGGGCGTCGAAGGCGTCACCGTCCTCAACGACAGCTTCTTCAACGAGTTCACCGTGAAGCTGAAGAAGCCTGCCGCCGAGGTCGTCGAAGTTCTTGCCGCCAAGGGCATCCTGGCAGGCGTTCCCGTCTCGCGGCTCCTGCCCAAGGCCGGGCTCGACGATCTGCTGATCATCGCCTCGACCGAGGTGAATACTGATGAAGACCGGGCGGCCCTCGTGGCGGCGCTCGTGGAGGTGCTGTGATGCTGAACCGTCAGGGACGTCCCACCCAGGCCGGCGAGGCCGCTCATGCCGAGCACGCCACCTTCACCGGCAACAAGGCGCTGCAGCAGATCGAGCCGCTGATCTTCGAGATCGGCCATCATGAGTCGACCGGCGTCGATATCGACAAGCCGGCGCCGTTCAAGTCGCGGCTGGGCAAGCATGCCCGCCAGGGCGAGATCGGCCTGCCCGGCCTCTCCGAGCCCGAGACGATGCGCCACTATGTGCGCCTCAGCCAGAAGAACTACGGCATCGATACCGGGCTCTTCCCGCTCGGCTCCTGCACGATGAAGCACAATGCCCGCCTCAACGAGAAGGTGGCGCGGCTTCCGGGCTTCTCCGACGTGCATCCGCTCCAGCCGACCTCGAGCGTGCCCGGCGCGCTGGAACTGATGCTGGAGCTCTCCCGCTACCTGATGACGCTGACCGGCATGCCGGCCGTGGCGCTGTCACCGAAGGCCGGCGCCCATGGCGAGGCCTGCGGCATGATGGCGATCAAGGCTGCGATCGCCGCCAAGGGCGAGGGCGCGACCCGCAATGTCGTGCTCGTCCCCGAATCGGCCCATGGCACCAACCCGGCGACGGCGGCCCTGATCGGCTTCTCGGTGAAGGCGGTTCCGGCCCGTCCGGACGGCACCGTCGCGGTCGAGGACGTCAAGGCCCTGCTCGGGCCGGACATCGCCGCGATCATGCTGACCAACCCGAACACCTGCGGCATCTTCGAGCCTCAGATCGTCGAGATTGCCGCGGCGATGCATGAGGCCGGCGCCTATTTCTACTGCGACGGTGCCAACTTCAACGCCATCGTCGGCAAGGCCCGTCCGGGCGATCTCGGCGTCGACGCCATGCATATCAACCTGCACAAGACCTTCTCGACGCCGCATGGCGGCGGCGGTCCCGGTGCCGGCCCGGTCGTGCTCTCCGAGCGTCTGGCGCCCTTCGCGCCGGTGCCCTTCATCCATGTCGAAAACGACAAGCCGCATCTGATCGAGTCGCGCGCTGAAGCGCCGGCGGGCAACCAGCCCTTCGGCCGGATGACCGCCTTCCACGGCCAGATGGGCATGTATGTCCGCGCTTTGGCTTACATGCTCAGCCACGGCTCGGACGGCATGCGCCAGGCTTCCGAGGATGCGGTGCTGAACGCGAACTACATCCGCGCCGGGCTCAGTGACCTGATGTCGCTGCCCTTCCCGGACCATCCGTCGATGCACGAAGTGCTGTTCGACGACGAATGGCTGAAAGGCTCGGGCGTCTCGACGCTCGATTTCGCCAAGGCGATGATCGACGAGGGCTACCACCCGATGACGGTGTATTTCCCGCTGGTCGTCCATGGCGCCATGCTGATCGAGCCGACCGAGTCGGAATCGAAGGCGGCGCTCGACCTCTTCATCGCGACGCTGCGCGACCTCGCCATCGCGGCCAAGGGCAATGACAAGGAGCGCTTCACCAGCGCCCCGCATCACGCCCCGATCCGCCGCCTCGACGAGACCCGCGCCGCCCGTTCGCCGGTGCTGAAATGGGAAAAGCCGGCGCCGGCCCAGGCGGCGGAGTAAGAGCCGTTGTCATTCCGGGGCGGCCCGCAGGGCCGAACCCGGAACCCACGACCGGGTGCGCCGATCGAATATTCTTGCCGTGACGCCTGTTCGCGGGTTCCGGGTTCTTCGCTTCTCGAAGCCCCGGAATGACAAATGTCCCACGCCCCCACCGCTGACGCCCCGCGTCAGCATGGTGAAGGGCGGTGATCGCGTCTTAAGCATTCCTTGACCATGTCGCGGAATGATCCCCCGGTGCCGCTCTCTGCGGCCCGGGGGTTTTCATGTCTGCGCGTCCCTCCATCCTCGCTCTAGCGGCTGCTGCCTTGCTGGTCTCGACGGCGTTCGTGCGTGCCAATGAGCCGAGCTACGGCCCCAACACCTATGACCGCACGCTCGAGGCCCTGATCGCCCATGAGGACATCGCCAATCGCGGTGGTTGGCCCAAGGTGCCGGCGAGCGTCACCGCGCTGAAGCCGGATTCGCAAGGGCCGGATGTCACTGTTCTGAAGCAGCGTCTGCTCGCCAGCGGCGATCTGGCGTCCGAGGCCATCGCCGGCGACCTCTATGACGCCAACGTGACCGAGGCGGTGAAGCGCTTCCAGCGTCGGCATGGCCTGTCGGATCTCGGCACGGTCGGCCGCCTGACCCTCAAGGCGATGAACACGCCGGTTGAGCTGCGCCTGAACCAGCTCACCGCGACGCTGGAGCGCCTCAAGGGCAACGGCTTCAATTTCGCCAGCCGCTATGTCGTGGTGAACATCCCCGGCGCCAGCGTCGAGGCGGTCGAGAACGGCGCGGTCGCCCAGCGCCATCTCGCCATCGTCGGTCGCCCGGACCGGCCCTCGCCAGTGATCCAGGCCAACATCACCTCGGTGAACCTGAACCCCTACTGGACGGCGCCGATGTCGATCGTGAAGGCCGACATCATCCCGCATATGCGCAAGGACCCGAACTTCATCGTCAAGTCGAACATGAAGCTGCTCGGCGCCGAGAACAAGGAAATCGACCCGGCGAGCGTCAACTGGGCGACGCTGAAGAACCCCTATTTCTACGTGCGCCAGGAGCCGGGCCCGACCAATTCGCTCGGCCAGATGAAGATCGACATGCCGAATAGCGAAGCCGTCTATATGCATGATACGCCGAAGAAGACGCTGTTCCGCAACGATGTGCGCTTCAACTCCTCCGGCTGTGCCCGCATCGAGGGCGTCCGCGACCTCGCCGCCTGGCTGCTGGAGGGTTCGGAGTGGAACCGTCAGTCGATCGAGGACGAGATCGCCAAGGGCGAGCGCAAGAACATCACACTGAAGAAGTCGGTGCCGGTCGCCTGGGTCTATCTCACCGGCTGGCAGGGCGCCGACGGACAGGTCCAGTTCCGCGACGACATCTATGGGTTGGATACGCCGCAAGGCATCGTCACCTCGACGATCCAGGCCCGCAAGCCGAAGCCCAAGGCGGTGGTGATCCCGCCGGCAAGGCCTGTGGCGGCACCGATGGCGGCTTCGGGCAATCAGCCGGCAGCGACGGCGACCGCCAGCAACTGACAGCCTTTCAAGCTCGACGATTGTCATTCCGGGGCGCGCCGAAGGTGCGAACCCGGAACCCACGACCCGGTGAGACATTTCGATGCCGGGCTGCGGGCCGCTCACCCGGTCGTGGGTTCCGGGTTCTTCGCTACGCGAAGCCCCGGAATGACAGGGGTGACTCCAACAGCGAAAAGTTTGGCAATGATCCGGGCAGCCTAAGACCGCTTCAGGATCGCCATCACCGCGTCGATGGCCTCGGTGCGGGCCTTCGGATCGCTGCCGATCGTGACCATGCCGTCTGGCCGCTGCGAATAGGCCGCCTTGCGCTCGCGCAGCTTCAGGCTCGGATGTTCAAAGTCGTGATAGGCGCCGGGAAAGCCGACGAAGCGCGCCCCGCCGCTGCGGGCGAGCTCCTCGCAAGGTGCCGCCGGCGTCCAGTCATCAGCCAGGCCCTGGAAGATCGCGGTATCGGTCTGCGCTTGCCAGCCGCGCTTCAGGATGACGCGGCAGCCGGGATAGAAGGCGATGACATGGCGCAGACGCTTCGCTTCGAGAGCCCCCGCGACGCGCAGCGCCGTCGAGCCGCCATTCGACCAGCCGATCAGGGCGACACGCTGCTTTAGGGCGAAGCTTTGCTTCTCCAGCCAATCGATGGCGGCGAAGGCATCGCGAGCGCGGCCAGCCGGCGTCAGCGAGCGCTCGCGCTCGTTGCACAGGGTCTTGATGCCACGCGGCCCGAAGCTGTCGACAAGGAGCACGGCATAGCCGGCCCCAGTGAGACGCCCCGACCAGTCGCTCTCGCGGGCGTTGATCTCGCCTGAGCGCGCATAGAGCCCAGCGCAGCCATGCAGGCCGATAACGACCGGGAAGGGACCTGCTCCAGCAGGCCGCGCCAGCCAGCCCACGAGATCGCCTGCGTCCCGCGACGGGAAGCTGACCTTCTCGAAGGCGCTCGCGGGGCCGGCTGCCGCAACGACGGAGACGATCGCGATGAGCACACGGGCAAGACGGCCGATCATCTCGAAACTCCTGGGATCGCCGATGCGCCGCAGACGACGGCGACGGCCGCATCCCGCATCGGGATTCCGGCGGGAGAGGGGCAAAGAAAAACGCCGCGCCCTTGCGGGCGCGGCGTCATCATATCGAGCAATCGGCTAAGGGCTCAGTTGAGCTTGGCCTTGACCTCGGTCAGCCCCGCAGCGAAGGCGGCTTCACCGGCCTTGCCGGCCATCTGGCCGCGCAGGATGGTCTCGGCGGCCTTGGTGGCGGCCTCCGCAGCCGCGGCGCGAACCTCGGCCTCGGCCTGGCTCTCGGCCTGAGCGATCTTTTCCTCGGCCGCCTTGGTACGGCGGGCGACGAAATCGGCGAGCTTCGCCTCGGCTTCCGCCGCGAGGCGCTTGGCCTCGTCATTGGCGGAGGAGACGATCTCGGCAGCTTCGGCCTCGGCGGCCTTGCGCTTGGCATCGTACTCGGCGAGCAGCTTCTCGGCCTCCTGACGCAGGCGGCGGGCTTCCGCCAGCTCCTGCGCGACCTTCTCGCCGCGCGAGTCGAGTGCCTTCACGATGGCGCCCGGCACGCCGAACTTGACCAGGATGGCCAGGAAGATGACGAGCGCGACGCCGACCCAGAAAGTATCCATTTGAACTCTCCTCAGCCCTGCGTCAGGGCCTGGTCGACAGCCGCCGACGCCTCGCTGGCGCTGGGAGCCTGACCGGTCAGCTTGGCGACGATGGCGACGGCGATGTCGCTGCCGAGGCCGCGCACATTGCCCATTGCCCCGGTCTTGGTCTTGGCAATGGTCGCCTCGGCCTGCGCCAGCTTGGCGGCAAGCTCGGCCTCGGTGGCGTGACGCTGGGCGTCGCTCGCCTTGGCGCCGGCCTCGCGCGCCGTCTGGGCGATGCCCTGGGCGTTCTTGCGCGCTTCGGCGAGAGCCTTCTCATAGGCCTGCGCCATGTCCTCGGCCTTGGCCTGCATCTCGGTGGCCTGGTCGAGATCCCGACCGATCGTCTCGGCGCGCTCTTCCAGGATGGAGCCGAGGCGCGGCAGCGCGACCTTGGACATCAGCCAGTAGAGAGCCGCGAAGGTGACCGCGAGCCAGAACAGGTTGCTGGCGAAATGCGCGGGGTCGAAGGGCGGGAAGGAGGCCTTCTCGCCGCTCAGGCCCGGAGTGGCAGCCTGCGCCGCACCCGCCGCCAGAGTGGCGAACGAGCCGACAGCCAGAAGCCATCCTTGTCGCGCGAACCCTGAAGATCGAACCGGCATAGCGTGCCTTTCAGCGCTTAAGATACGGAACCGTCGCGCGCCGGCCGGAATGGCCCGAACGCGCGACGAGAAAGCGGTCGACGAAAGCGTCAGACCACGAAGAGCAGCACGAGCGCGACGACGAACGCGAAGATGCCCAGACCTTCGGCGAGCGCCGCGCCGATGAACGCGCGGGGGAACTGGCCGTCGGCGGCCGACGGATTGCGCAGGGCGCCCGAGAGGAAGTTGCCGAAGATGGTGCCGACGCCGATGGCGGCGAGGCCCATGCCGAGCGAGGCGAGGCCGGCGCCGATGAACTTGGCTGCAACAGGATCCATGGTGTTTCTCCAGTGTGGAACGTTTTGACGGGTGGGATGAACTCTCGCGAGCGCTGCCCTTGGCCTCAGTGGCCGGGGTGCAGCGCGTCGTTGAGATAGACGCAGGTCAGGATCGCGAAGACATAGGCCTGCAGAATGCCGACGATGACCTCGAGCGCCGTCAGCGCGACCGCCAGCAGCAGCGGCAGCGGCGCGATGGCGTAGTTCAGCGCCGCGCCCGAGCCCAGCAGCACGACGACGAAGCCGCCGAAGACCTTGAGCGCGATATGGCCGGCGAGCATGTTGCCGAACAGACGAAGCGAGAGCGAAACCGGGCGCGACAGGAAGGAGACGGCCTCGATCAGCACCATGAAGGGCAGGAGCCAGCCGGGCACGCCCGACGGCACGAACAGGCCGAAGAAATGGCTGCCATGCTTCACGACGCCGTAGACCACCACGATGGTCATCACGAGCAGCGCGAGCGCAGCGGTGACGATGATCTGGCTGGTGACGGTGAAGGAGCCGGGCAGCAGGCCGAGCAGGTTCGACGCCAGCACGAACATGAACAGCGAGAACACGAACGGGAAGAATTTCAGGCCGTCCTTGCCCATCACGCCGGTCATCGTCGAGGCGACGAACTCATAGGCCATCTCGGCGAGCGACTGCAGGCGGCCGGGGACGACCGCACGCTGGCTCGAGCCATAGATCATGATGGCGGAAACGACGGCGAGCACGATCACCATCCACAGCGAGGTGTTGGTGAAGGAGAGGTCGATGCCGAACGGCTTCAGCTCCACGATCGGAGCGATGTGGAATTGGTGGATCGGATCGATTCCGCCGCCGGCCGCCATGGTCTCGTTCCTCGTCGCGCGGCCTGGATGGCCGCCTTTCGATCAATTGTCCTTCGGACCGCCCTTCGACCCGGAGGTCGGACGCGAACCGAGCCGATAGACGGATCTGAAGCCCGCGATGGCACCGATCACCAGGAAGGCGATCAGCAGGAACGGAGAGGTTCCCAGCCACCGGTCGCCGAGGTACCCGATCAGGGCGCCTGCGATGATGCCACCTGCGAGATCCGTCGCGGCGCGAAAGCCTGAGGACATCGCGCCCGCAAGCGCCTTGTCCTCTCCAACCGGGCTCGCGCCCGGCTTTTCGTTCTCTTCCGCCCGCTTGATCGCGGTCTTCAGGGAACCCAGTCTTGCGCGCAACTCCGAGTCTGAGGCGTTTGGGTCGGGTTCGGACATGGTCTTGGGCCTCCGTCTTGATCGCGTTTACGTCGCGATCCCGCGAAAAACCACTATAACCACGATCAAACCCGCGCATCGAGCCGTCGTCAGCACGGCCTCCTTTATTGGCAGCCCCCGGCGCTGTCAAGACAGGGGGATAATGTCTAACGTATTGGAATATCTATAAATTCTGGCAAAGTGCGACAATCTCGCCGCATTGCGGGAGCGAATGTGGCATTTTTTCAGCGGCACCGGAGCGTTTTCCCAAGGCGTTCGTCATCAAAGCAGCGCAACAGCCGGGCCGTCATTCTCAGGTTCAGCCGCGCGCAGACCCGAGAATCGCGGGACGAGAGACCATAGGACCCTCCTTCGGCCTGAGATGCTGGGGGCGAGCCCGAGCATGAGGGCACGTCCCGGCCTAGCCCGCCTCGCGGATGCGCTCTGCCGTCGCGAGGTCGACCGACACCATCTGGCTCACTCCGCGTTCCGCCATCGTCACCCCGAAGAGGCGCTCCATCCGCGCCATGGTGATCGGATTATGCGTGATCAGGATGAAGCGGGTCTGCGTATTGCGGGCCATGTCGACGAGCAGGTCGCAGTAGCGCTCGACATTGGCGTCGTCGAGCGGCGCGTCGACCTCGTCGAGCACGCAGATCGGCGAGGGATTGGTCAGGAACACCGCGAAGATCAGCGCGGTCGCGGTCAGCGCCTGTTCGCCGCCGGACAGCAGCGTCATCACCTGCGGCTTCTTGCCGGGTGGGCGGGCGAAGATTTCGAGCCCGGCATCCAGTGGGTCTTCCGAATCCACCAGCCGAAGCTCTGCCTCGCCGCCGCCGAACAGCACGCCGAACAGCCGCTGGAAATGGCCGTTGACGACATCGAAGGCGGCGATCAGGCGTTCGCGCCCTTCGCGGTTGAGCGCGCCGATCGCCTGCCGTAGGCGGCGGATCGCTTCGGTCAGGTCGTCGCGCTCACTGGCAAGCCCTTCGCGCTTGGCCTTCACCTCGGTCAGTTCGTCTTCGGCGCGCAGGTTGACCGCGCCGAGCCGCTCGCGCTCGCCCTTGAGATTGGCGAGCCGCCGCTCGATGGCTTCCGGCTCCGGCAGGGCGTCTCCGGGCTTGATGCCGGCGATCGATTGCACCCCGTCGAGACCGGTATCGAGACCATCCTCGGTCTGCCGGGTGATGTCGGCAACGCGCTGGCGGGCGGCCTCGAGCCGTGCTTCGGCCGAGGCGCGGCGTTCGCGGGCGCCGGACAGGCCTTCGAGCGCGATCCGTGCCTGCCGGTCGGCCTCAGCCAGCGCGGTTTCGCCGGCGGCGAGCCTGTCGGCGGCCTCCCGGCGCGCCGTTTCGGCCTGTTCGATCTCGGCGACGAGACGCCGCCGCTCGGTCAGGAAGGTGTCGGGCGCTTCCAGCAGCGTCCGCTGTGCGGCGCGGGCGGCCGCGATCCGGCGCGCCGTCTCTTCCGCGCTGTGACGGCTCGCTGCGGCACGTTCCGTCCAGGCCTTGATATCGTTGGCGATCCCGGCGCGGCGCCGGCTGCGCAATTCGACCTCGCGCACCAGCGTCTGGACGCGCGCTCGCGCATCGGAGGCGGCCGAGCGGCGCTCGCCGAGCTGCACGCGGGCCTTGAGCAGCGTGTTTTCAAGCTCCGCCGGAGCGGGCAGGGCGGCAAGCCCGGCCTCATGGGTCGCGATCAGGCCCGTCGCTTCGGAAACCGCCTGGCCCAGCCGCTTGATCGCCTCGGCCAGAGTCGAGCGCTTCACCAGCGTCTCGGCGGCCTTGTTTTCGGCCCTGGCCAGGTGTTGACGGTCCTGGTCGACGACGCGCCGGGCCTGCCGCGTCGCTTCGATCGCAGCGGTTTCCGCCTGTGCGGCAGCGCGTGCCGCAGCGCCGGCTGTTTCCAGCGCCTTGCGGGTTGTCTCGGCGGCTGAGCGCGCGGCCTTCGCCTCCTTTTCCAGATCGCCGAGGCGGTTCTTCTCCGACAGACGCCGCGCCGCGGGCGAAGGGGCGTCCGCAGCGCTGGTGAAGCCGTCCCAGCGCCAGAGATCGCCTTCGCGCGAGACGAGGACCTGCCCCTGTTTCAATTGCAGGCGAGCGGCCTCGCCATCCCCGCGCGCGATGACGCCGATCTGGGCGAGGCGCCGCTGCAGCGCGGCCGGGGCCTCGACATGGCCGAGCAGGGATTCGATGCCGCCAGGCAAAGCCGGGTCGCCGGTGCCGGGGCCGGTATCGTCCCAATGCGCCGGCGCATTCGCTTCGGCGGAGGCGTCGAGATCGTCGCCCAGCGCCGCGCCGAGTGCGATCTCGAAGCCCTTCGCGACGCTGATCGCGTCGAGGACCGCCGGCCAGCGATCCCCGGCCGCCGGCGCGAGCAGCTTGCGCAGCGTGCCGATCTCGGTGTCGAGCCGCTGCGCCCGCCGGTCCGCCTCGGCAAGCGGTGCGCGCAATTCCGCCTCGCGCTCGCGCGCCGCCGCGACGGCGTTGCGAGCCGAAACGGTCCCGGCCTCGGCCGCCTGCGCTGCCTTTTCCGCTGCAGTCACCGCTTCGCGCAGCCTGTCCAGCGCAATCTTGGTGTCGGACGCATCGAGCGCGCCTTGTTCGCGGCGCAGCTTGTCCTGTTCGGCCGCCGCCCGGTTGCGGCGTTCGCCTGCCTCTCGAACCGAGCGTTCAAGTGCATCGCGCCGCGCGGTGAGCTCGGACAATCCCGCCTGGGCCGAAGCATGCTCTGCCTCGGCCGCGGCGAGCCCATCTTCCGCCTCCCGCTGTGCCGTTGCCGCTGCTTCGGCATCCCCTGCGGCGCCATCGTTCTCGCCCGCAAGCGCGGCGTCCTCTTCCGCAAGCCGGGCGAGGCTGTCGGCGGCATCGCGGCCGATACTCTCCTGCCGCGAAAGATCGGTCTGCAGTTCGGCGAGGCGCTTTTCGAGTTCCTCCGCGCGCAGGCGGGCACGCCTGTTCTCGGCTTCGAGCTCGTCCAGCCCGCGCTTCAGTCGGACCAGAGCGGCGGCGGCCGTCGCCTCGCCCTCGCGCAAGGCCGGCAATTCGTGCGCGGCGATGGCCTGTCGCTTGGCGGCCTCGGCCTGGAGCCCGGTCTGGTCGGCAACGCCGCGCACCGCTTCTTCCAGCACATGCGCGGCCTGCGCCTCCTGGGCGCGGGCGTCGTGCAGGGCGATGACGGCGAGCGTCGCCTCGGCCCGGCGGATATCGGCGGCGAGGCTGCGATAGCGCCCCGCCTGCCGCGCCTGCCGCTGCAACGCGTCGATCTGCCCGTCGATCTCGCCGAGCACGTCTTCCAGCCGGGTCAGATTGTCTTCCGCGCCGCGCAAGCGGAGTTCCGCCTCGTGGCGGCGGCTGTGCAGGCCGGCGATGCCGGCGGCATCCTCCAGAATGCGCCGGCGCGATTGCGGCTTGGCCGAGATGATCTCGCTGATCTGGCCCTGCCGGACGAGGGCTGGCGAGCGCGCGCCGGTCGCGGCGTCGGCGAAGAGGAGCTGTACGTCCTTGGCCCGCACCTCCTTACCGTTGATGCGGTAGGTCGAGCCTTCCTCGCGCTCGATCCGGCGCGTGACCTCCAGCACATCGGCTTCGTTGAAGGCGGCCGGTGCCTTGCGGTCGCTGTTGTCGAGGGTGAGCGAGACCTCGGCCATGTTGCGGGCCGGGCGCTCGCCCGAGCCGCCGAAGATGACGTCGTCCATCCCCGAGCCGCGCATGTTCTTGAACGAGCTTTCGCCCATCACCCAGCGCAGGGCTTCGACGAGATTGGACTTGCCGCAGCCATTCGGGCCGACGACGCCGGTCAGCCCGGGCTCGATCAGGAACTCGGTCGGCTCGACGAAGGTCTTGAAGCCGGCAAGCTTGAGGCGCGTCAGATGCATCGCGCCTCCTTTCCCTTCTCCCCTCGGGGGAGAAGGTGGCCCGGCGAAGCCGGGTCGGATGAGGGAGGGGCAGGGTAGCGCGAGCCGGCCCTCATCCGTCTGCTACGCAGACACCTTCTCCCCCGAGGGGAAAAGGGATCGCGCGCGAGAACCGCCGCCTCAATTGCCGAGGAGTGGCTCCAGGATCTTGTCGAATTCGGCGATCGTGAGCGCACCGGATCGCTTCTGCCCATTGATGAAAAAGGTCGGCGTCGAATCCACGCCAGCCTTGGCCCCACCATCCTTCACCACCGTGACGGCGTCATAGATGTCCTGGCGTTTCAAGCAGGCTTCAAAGGATTCCTGTGTGAAACCCGCCTGTTTCACCAGCGCGGAGAGCGCGTCGACCGGCTTGTCGGTGAAGGCCCAGTTGCGCTGCTGCGCGAACAGCAGATCGGTCATCGGAACATACTTGTCGTTGCCGTTGCAGCGGGCGAGCATGAAACCGGCCGTCGCCAGCGGATCGAGCGGGAATTCGCGCAGCGTGAAACGCACCTTGCCGGTGTCGATGTATTTCTTCTTCAGCTCCGGCCAGGTCGTCTCGTGGAAATGCGCGCAATGCGAGCAGGTCATCGAGGCATATTCGACGATGGTGACCTTGGCATCGGCCGGGCCGAGCCAGACGTCCCCGAGGGGGCCGGCATCGGGCAGCTTGGTCTGGGCCCGCGCGGTGTTGCCACCGGCGAGCGCGGCAGCGGCGATGCCGGCTGCGCCGGTCAGGAGCTGTCGCCTGTTCGTCATCGTGAAAGATCCTCGGAAGGTCAAAGTCGCTTGGAGCTATAGTGGTCAGTGCGATTGTGGCAAGAGCGCATCCTGCCGCGCACCGCGCTGCTCACGAAGCCGTGTCGTCGCCTCGCGTTTTCGCGTTGAGCGCCACCGCCCGGCCGAGCCGGGCCAGCGCCTCGCGCAGGCCCTCGTCGGCCACGCCGGCAACCTGCGCCTCGACGCGGGCCGCCGTCGCTCCGTCCAGCTTGGGCACCGGCTTCGACGTGACGGGCGCCGCGACCGGCCCCTGCTTGAGCACGAGCTTGCCGACGGCGCGCCAGCCGAGATGCGTGTTGACGCGCTCGACCAGCAACGGCCCGAGCTGCTGCATTTCCAGCGCGAAGGCGCTTTCGACCCGCACCACCATGGTCGCCGGCTCGGAAGCCTCGCCTGGTGCCGGGCGGCGCCGTGGCCAGTCGATCTTGAGCGGGCGCGAGCGCGCCGCCAGCCGCTCGCCTGCGATCTCCGGCCAAAGCGAGACGATGGCGCGTCCCGCGAAGCCCTGCGCGGCGAGCGCGGGCGCGATGCAGTCGTCGATCAGCTCTGCGAGGGGTTTGGCGGACATGGCTTTATTGTGGGCGCGGGGACGGTCGCCTGCAAGCGGTGCATGAAGCCGCTTGCGGTCCCCCATGACTGCGCTACATCCGGATCATGACCGCCGAGGCCCGCGCCGCCGATCTTCTCGCCTGGTACGACCGCCATCGCCGCGCGCTGCCCTGGCGCGCGAAGGCGGGAGAACGGGCCGATCCCTATCGCGTCTGGGCCTCCGAGATCATGCTGCAGCAGACCACGGTTACGGCGGTGAAGCCCTATTACGAGCGCTTCATGGCCCGCTTCCCGACCGTGCAGGCTCTCGCCGAGGCGCCTTCGGAAGAGGTCATGCAGGCCTGGGCCGGGCTCGGCTACTATTCCCGCGCCCGCAATCTCCACGCCTGCGCCAAGGCGGTGATGGAGGGCCATCGCGGCCGTTTCCCGGATACCGAGGAGGCCTTGCGCGCCTTGCCGGGCATCGGCGCCTATACGGCCGGTGCCGTCGCGGCGATCGCTTTCGACCGGCCGGCTGCCGCCGTCGACGGCAATGTCGAGCGCGTGATGAGCAGGCTTTTCGCGATCGCGGACGAATTGCCCGGTGCCCGCCCTCTGATTCGCGAGCGGGTTCTGGCGCTGCTGCCGCATGATCGGCCGGGCGATTTCGCTCAAGGCTTGATGGATCTCGGCGCCACGATCTGCACGCCGCGCAATCCGGCCTGCGGCCTCTGCCCCTGGCGGGAGCCCTGCCGGGCACGCATCGCCGGTACGCAGGAGAGCTTTCCGCGCAAGACGCCGAAGAAGGCCGGCGTCATGCGCTATGGCGCGGCCTTCGTGCTGGCGCGTGCGGATGGCGCAATCCTGCTGCGGACCCGGCCGGCCAAGGGCTTGCTCGGCGGCATGGCCGAGGTGCCGACCAGCGAATGGCGGGCCGATTACGAACTTGACGGCGCGGCGCAGGATGCGCCCTTGCCACTACGCTGGACGCAGGTGGCGGAGCCGGTGCGCCATGTCTTCACACATTTTCCGCTGGAGCTGACCGTGTTCACCGGCAGCGTGTCCGAGCGCACGCAGGCCCCGGCAGGCATGCGCTTCACGCCGTTGGCAAAGCTATCAGGCGAGCCGCTGCCGAGCCTGATGCTGAAGGTGGTCGAGCGCGCCGGGCTCTACAATTCGAAGACGCGATAGGTCATCGTCGGCAATTCGACGGACCATTTGAAATAGCCCTTCGAATAGACCTTGCCGCGGTTCGGCGGCCAGGGGTCGTGGATGCGCAGCGTCGTGCCGGTGCCGTCCGGGTTGCCGTCGCCGCGCATGCCGACGATCACGATCATGTGGCCGGGGCTGCCGCGACCGGCCGTGTATTCATCGACGCGCCAGAGCATGTCGAACATCAGCGGCCCACGGGCCACCGCCTGCCGAAGCTGCTCGACCGACCAGGATTGGGGCGCGTTGCAGCGTAGCCCGTGGACGCGGCCATAGCGCTGGCCGGTGACGATCGCCTGGTCGCTTTCGGAGGAGTTCAGCAGCCCGCCATCGGAGGCGATCATGTCCGGCGGCGTCCTGGCGATGATGATCGGCACGGTCGATTTCTTCATCATCGCGGTCGAGGTCGCCCAGCAGGTCGTGTTGGTCGGCTGCGCGATGAAGGGGACCTTGTGCAGGATCGGCGCGAAGGCCTCGGTATCGTAGAGGCAGGATTGGGTCGCGGGCCCCGCCTGGCCATCCTCGACCAGCCAGTTCTTGCGCTGGAAGGCCAGGACCGCGTTGTGGGTCATGGTGCCGAACTGGCCATCGGGCACGAGCTTCGGGATCGGCTTCAATTTCGCGTTCAGCGCTTCCTGAAGCGTCTTGACCTCGGGTCCGCGGGACCCGTTCTTGAGGATCGTCGCCATGCTGCCGCCCTCGCTGTCCTATGTTCAGGATGCGCGCGCCGGTGGCCAACGCGCATCCTTCGAACATATGACGATAGGGCAGGGCGCGCGAGGCCGGCGGTTCAGGCAGCCGCCATCTGCGCCCTGATCTCGCCGCGCAGCGCGTCGAGCACGGTCAACCCGCCCTGGCGCTCGACATGCCAGAAAGTCCAGCCGTTGCAGGCCGGCAGGCCCTGGGCCAGCGCACCGACCTTGTGGATCGAGCCCACGGCCGGGCCGAGGATCAGCGTGCCGTCGGCGCGGATCACGGCCTTGTGGCGGCGCTTCTCGTCATGGACGGTCTCGCCGGGCTTCACCAGCCCGGCCTCGACGAGGCTGAGGAACGGCACGCGCGGCTCGCTGCGCTTGGAGGGCGCGGTCGAAAACGCTTCCGGCGCCAGCGGCGTCACCGCTGCGATGCGCTCGCGGGCTGCCTTGGCATAGACCGGATCGCGTTCGAGCCCGATGAAATGGCGGCCCAGAGCCTTGGCGACGGCGCCGGTCGTGCCCGTTCCGAAGAACGGATCGAGGATGACGTCGCCGGGATTCGAGGCCGAGAGCAGCACGCGGGCAAGCAGCGCCTCCGGCTTCTGGGTCGGGTGGACCTTGGCGCCGCTCTCGTCCTTCAGGCGCTCGTCGCCGGTGCAGAGCGGCAGGTACCAGTCCGAGCGCATCTGCAGGTCGTCATTGCCGCCCTTCAGCGCCTCGTAATGGAAGGTGTATTTCGAGTTCTCGCCGCGCGCGGCCCAGATCAGCGTCTCATGCGCGTTGGTGAAGCGCCGGCCGCGGAAATTCGGCATCGGGTTGGCCTTGCGCCAGACGATGTCGTTCAGCATCCAGAAGCCGAGATCCTGCAGCGTCGCACCGACACGGAAGATGTTGTGGTAGCTGCCGATGACCCACAATGCTCCGTCCGGCTTCAGTACGCGCCGTGCGGCCGCAAGCCAGTCGCGGGTGAAGCGGTCGTAATCGGAGAAAGAGGCGAACTTGTCCCAGTCGTCGTCGACGGCATCGACGAGGCTGTCATCGGGCCGGCGCAGATCGCCGCCGAGCTGGAGGTTATAGGGGGGGTCGGCAAAGATGAGGTCGACGCTTGCCGGTGGCAGCGCGTTCATCGCGGCGACGCAGTCACCCACGAGAATCTGATCGAGCGGCAGCTCCCGCGGAGTGCCGATCTGTTCGGGAAGGCCCTTGGCCTTCATCCGAGCCCCCAGCGCAGGCCGTCCGGTACGCGAAACCTGAATCCGGACGGGAGCACTGGCGGTCCCGGTACGCAAAATACCCATGACACCAAGACCGTTACGCAACTTCAACGAGCGCGATCTTGGTCGGACAGGGTAAAGGTCGGGTTTCCGCTTTGAAAAAAATGCGTCCCATTCTGGGGCTGCAGATTTTGCCTAGCCCATTGGCAATGAAGGGGAATTCGTAAACGGCGGTTAACGCCTCGGGGTGCCGTTAGGGCAGCTTGCGAGGGCGTTCGGTGAGGTCCGGGAGCCGTGTTTCCCGTCATGGTCGGGCTTGTCCCGGCCATCCACGTCTTCCTTCAGCAAGGGCGGTGTTCAAGACGTGGATGCTCGCCACAAGGGCGAGCATGACGGCGTGAAATGCGGCCGAGTTCACGGAGGCCGGACAGAGGCTTCCTCGCCACCGAGGAACGACGCGCGAGGCCGCAGCTTATCGGAACCACACACCCTTCACCGGCGCAAAGGAGTAGCGATGTTCCGGGCAGGGACCGTACACCGTGATTGCCTTGCGATGCTGCGGCGTCGCATAGCCGACATGGCTGGAGAAGCCATAAGCCGGATAGCGCTTGCACAGCCGCGCCATCATCCGGTCGCGCGTCACCTTGGCGATGATCGACGCTGCCGCGATCGAAGCGATCTGTCCGTCGCCCTGGATGATCGCCTCGCAGGAACAGGCGAATTGCGGCGGGTCGTTCCCGTCGACCAGGATATGGAGCGGTGCCAGCGGCAGCCCGGCCACGGCCCGGCGCATCGCCAGAAGCGTCGCCTGGCGGATATTGATGGCGTCGATTTCGACGGCCGTCACGCTGGCGACGGAGACGGCGAGCGCCCGCTCCATGATCTCGCCGAAGAGGTCCTCGCGGATCGCGGCCGAGAGCTTTTTCGAATCGTCGAGACCGTGAGGCACGCGCTCGGGATCGAGGATCACGGCGGCCGCGACGACCGGGCCGGCCAGCGGCCCACGTCCGACCTCGTCGATGCCGGCCAGCGGCCAGCGGCCGTCGGCAATGGCGGATGTCTCGCGGTTGAAATCGGCGGGCATGGCGGGGTTATGCAGCAGAGCACAGCGCGGGGCCAGAGCGGCATGAGAGTGCTCCACCGTCATCCTTTCACCTAACCCGACACGCTCGCACCCAACGCGATAGGCGTCGGAACCGCGAGAAACCCTCTCCCGGAGGGAGAGGGCAGGGTGAGGGGTAGGCCGTTGGACGCTTCTGCCGTGACCCGACCGCCGCTGCGGTGAGGGCATGCACAACTGGTCCAGCGGCCTACACCTCACCCCTGCCCCTCTCCTTACAGGAGAGGGGTTTCCGCGGTTCTCAACCATCTTGTCGCGCTGTCCGGCAGCCCATCCCTTCAAAACAAACTCAACTGCGCCTTCTCCTTTTCCGGCTTCACGAAGAGGTCGGTCCGCAGCCGGCGGCGCGTCGTGTTGAAGCCGATGCGCTCGGCCGCCATCTCGAAGCGCCGTCCGATCATCCAGGCATAGGGGCCGGAGCCGACCATGCGCTGGCCCCATTGCGAATCGTAGTCCTTGCCGCCGCGCGTCGAGCGGATCAGCGACATCACATGCCGGAGCTTGTCGGGATGGTGCGTCAGCAGCCATTCCTGCACGATGTCGCGGACTTCGAGCGGGAGCCTGAGCAAAACATAGCCGGCGGCCTCGGCGCCTGCCGCCTTCGCCGCATCGAGGATGCGCTCGATCTCGTGCTCGTTGATCGCCGGAATGATCGGCGCGACCAGAACCGTGACCGGAATGCCGGCCTCCGATAGCTTCCGAATCGTCTCCAGCCGCCTGGCCGGTGAGGCGGCGCGCGGTTCCATGCCGCGTGCGGTCTTGGGATCGAGCGTCGTCACCGAGAGCGCGACCTTGACCAGTCCCTTCTCCGCCATCGGCGCGAGGATATCGATGTCGCGCTGCACCAGCGCCGATTTCGTGACGATGCCGACCGGATGATTGAACTTCGCCAGCACCTCCAGGATCTGGCGCATGATCCGGAGCTTCTTCTCAATCGGCTGATAGGCATCGGTATTGGTGCCGATCGCGATCGTCCGCGGCTGATAGGACGGGGAAGAGAGCTCCTTTTCCAGCAGCGCCGCCGCATCGGGCTTCGCGGTCAGCTTGCTTTCGAAATCGAGCCCCGGCGACAGGCCGAGATAGGCATGGGTCGGCCGGGCGAAGCAGTAGACGCAGCCATGCTCGCAGCCGCGATAGGGATTGATCGAGCGGTCGAAGGAGATATCGGGCGAGTCGTTGCGCGTGATGATGGTGCGCGCCTTCTCGTAGGCGATCTCGGTCGAGAACGGCGGGAGCTCCTCCAGCGAGCCCCAGCCATCGTCCTCGGCGACGCGCTGTTCGGCCTCGTAGCGGCCGCCGGGATTGATCGTGGCACCGCGCCCGCGCCGCCTGTCGGGATCGATCTGATGGCCGATATAGGCCATCGGATCGGCGGGTGTGACGACCGGCGCCGAGACGCTCGGCTCCCGGTCGAACCGCCGCAGGGGCTGGGCTGCCGGGAAGGGCCGTGAAGTGGGTCTGGCCTGGGGCATGGCTGTCGAACCGCGTCGCGCGCCGGGAATCGGCGCCTTCTGGTCTCATGTAGAGTGAACATATAGAGAACAAAAGACAAGTGGCGGGATTGTGACATGCTGCGTTGCGGCATAGGATTTCGCTCATGCTCACAGCCGTGATCCGCAGCGATGGTTCCCAGCAGGCGCTTGCCGCGACGCTCGCCGTGCTGATCCCGGCGGTCGCCGAAGGCTTTCTCGGTCATGCGGTGATCGTCGACACGGTCGGCGCGCCCGAGACCGAGCGCGCCGCGGACGCGACCGGCGCGCGCTATCTACGGGCGAGCCACGCGCAGGCCTGGCAGGATGCTGCGGCCCATGCCCGCGGCGATCGCCTCGTCCTGTTCGAGGCCGGCGATGTGCCGCAGGCCCATTGGGTTCAGGCGGTGGAGCGCCATTTGCTGGTCGCTGCGGGCAAACCGGCCCTGATTCCGGCGCGCGGGGTTCCTGCATCCCTGCGCGAGCGAATCGCGTTTTCAATCGGCGGACGCGGGCTCGGAGCAGGGCTCGTCATGCCCAAGGCGATGGCGCTCGCCGGCCGCCTCGACCGGGCTCCGGTGCGTTTGCCGGTCCTGCGGGAGCGGGCGGACTAGGCTGCTGCGGAGGGCTGCGATGTCCCTGAAATCGATATGCCGGCTACGCATGGCGGCGCGCATTTTTATCGGGAACTTGTGCATTGCAGCATAAGTTCATATGTTGACGGTTGCCTGAAGCACCTCCCTCAGACATCGAAAGGAGAGATCCATGCTGGAACGGCACGATTCCTGTTCTGCGCTCGAAGCGGAGCGCGACGAGGACAAGCGCGAGGAACAACGGGAGGACGAAGATACGTTCTCGCCTCGCGTTCATCAGGAAGGATTCTGGAGCTAGGCACCGGATTATCCGGCGCTGCGTAAAGGGGCCGGATCGCCGTCGGCGGTGATCCGGCAGCTCCATGACAACAAGGCGGAGGGCTGAAAGCAGCCCTCCGCACGGAATTCCGGGACATGGCAGGCTCTGTTAGAGTTCGCTGGTTCCGGCGAGTCCAAAGGCCCTCCCAGCGATGATCGGCATCACCCTGTGCACGACGTCGGAAGCGCGTCCGTTCTGGCAATGGGTCGACAAGGCTTCAGCCTTGGAAGGGGCGCCCTCGATCAGGGCCTTGGGCTATCCGCCCCATCTCACGCTCGCGCGCTACGCCGATCTCTCTGCGGATATCCTGCGCGAAGCCCTCACCTTGCGCGTGCAAGAGAAACCTATTTCGCTGACCTTCGACCGGGCCGGCCTGTTCGATGTCGATCCGCTGGTCCTGTGGCTGTCGCCCCGGCACGATCAGCGTCTCATCGACCTGCACGCCCGAATCCATGAGATCGTCGATCCCGCTCTCTGCGATCCACATTATCGGCCGGGGCTTTGGACGCCGCACCTGACGATAGCGATGGCCATTCCGGCGAATCGGCGTGAGGAAGCGCTCGTGCTGGCAACCGGGCGCTTCGAGCCGTTCAGCCTGACCTTCGATGTGATCGAAAGCGTTTCCTGGCCGCCGGTGCGTGTGCTGGAGACGGCGCGGCTCCGCGACTGAGCTGCTCTCCACCGATCGGGAGGCGCTGCGCTACACCTGATTCCGGAACGTGTCGCAGCTCTGCATCGAGCCTGACTGGAAGCCCGTGGTGAACCACTTCATGCGCTGCGCCGAGGAGCCATGGGTGAAGGAGTCGGGCACGACCGTGCCTTGCGCGGCCTTCTGAAGCTTGTCGTCGCCGATGGCGGAGGCGGTGCGCATCGCCTGGTCGATATCGCCCTGGTCGATCCGGCCCATCGCCTGGACGTTATGGGCCCAGACCCCGGCGAAGCAGTCCGCCTGCAATTCGATTCTGACCGAGATCGCATTTGCGTCGCGCTCTGAGGAACGCTCGCGAATCTGGTTGGCCTTGGGCAGGATGCCGAGCAGGTTCTGGATGTGGTGGCCGACCTCGTGGCCGATCACATAGGCATAGGCGAAATCGCCGCCGCCCCCGAGCTTGCGCTGCATCTCCTGGAAGAAGGAGGTGTCGAGATAGACCTTCTTGTCGACCGGGCAGTAGAACGGCCCCATCGCCGATTGCGCGGTGCCGCAGCCCGAGCGGTCGACGCCGGAGAACAGGACGAGCCGCGGCGGCTGGTAGCGGATATTGGCCTGCTGCGGCAGAAGCTTCGACCAGATGTCTTCATTCTGCGCCAGAACGGCCGAGACGAAGCGGCCCATCTGGTCCTCCGGCGGGCCGGAGGAGCGGCGCGTTTCCTGTGTCTGCTCGCGCCCGCCGATGCCACCGATCAACTCGGCACCGCCGATCAGCAGGCGCGGATCGATGCCGAGCGCCCAGCCGAGCAGGCCGAGCACCACCATCGTTCCGATGCCGACGCCGCCGCGCCCGCCGGGCATGCCGGCGAAGCCGCCGCCACCACTGCCGCGCCTGTCCTCGAGATTATCGGACTGGCGGTAATCTTCCCATTGCATGAAGGCATCCCCGGCGAAGCTCTCCCGCAATCTCGCTGGGAGATGCCGGGAACTCAAGTCGTCTTTGCAAACCGCTCCTGAACGCCCGGTGACTGCGGCGGTTCCCGCAGCTTCCCGGTCAGGCCTTCCCGTCGAGTGCGGCCTTCAGCGCGCGGAGGTCCCGCCAGGCGAGCCGCTTTTCGAGGGGGCGTCGCAGCAGATAGGCTGGATGCAGGGTCGCGATCGCCCGGATGCGCCGCGCGCCGGTGTCGTATTCCACCCACTTTCCGCGCGACGCGGTAATGCTCTTGAAGCCAAGCAGTGCCTGGGCTGAGGGTTTGCCTATACAGACGAGTATGTCGGGGTCAGCGAGTTCGATCTGGCGCTGTATGAAAGGCAGGCAGATGGTCGCTTCCTGTATGGACGGATCGCGGTTGCCCGGCGGGCGCCACGGTAGCAGGTTGGCGATATAGACCTCTTCCTTCCGGCTCAGGCCGATTGCGGCCAGCATGCGGTCGAGCAACTGCCCGGAGCGTCCGACGAAGGGCAGGCCGATGCGGTCCTCGTCGGCACCGGGCGCTTCGCCGACCAGCATCACCCGGCCCTGCGGATTGCCGTCGGCGAAGACCAGGTTCTTGGCGGTGGCCTTCAGCGCGCAGCCTTCGAAACCGGCCAGCGCGGTCTTCAGCTCGTCGAGCGTGCGCGCTTCGCGGGCGAGCGCCCGGGCGCTGACCGTGGCGTCGTCCGGTGCCGTTGCCGCAGCCGCCATCGGCCGTGCCGGTGCGGCAGGGCGGCCGGGTAGCGGGCGCAGGCGCGGTTGCCCGTCGCCGCCGCGCTCGCCAGCAGGAGCCGGATCGGCGAAATGGTTGCGCGGCGCCTCGTCGAGCGCCTCGGTCACGCCCATCTCGGCGTACCAGCTCAAAAGCTCATAGGGATCGGGCGCGTCGGGGCCGACTGCATCGGACAGGCTCATCGCTGCATCCTATACCTTGCAAAGCCTCTCTGCGAGCCGACGCAGTTGCAAAATGGAACGCACGCTTGGATAGAGGGGTTCCAGACTGGGCGGAAGCCGGGCGTTGAACGAGTCGACAAGACAGTTCATATATAAACTAATCGCGGCGCGGGATGTGAGGCGGAGGGCAGGATGGATCTGAAGGAAGCGCAGAGCGAACCGCGCGAGAGCATGGACTATGACGTCGTCATCGTCGGCGCGGGCCCTGCGGGTCTGGCGGCTGCGATCCGGCTGAAGCAGCTCGATGAGTCCATCTCGGTCGTGGTGGTCGAGAAAGGCGCCGAGGTCGGCGCCCATATCCTCTCCGGTGCCGTCATCGATCCCATCGGCCTCGACCGGCTCGTGCCGGACTGGCGCGACGATCCCGATCGTCCGCTGACCACCGAGGTCAAGGAAGACATCTTCTATTTCCTGACCGAGCCGAACGGCATCCGCCTGCCGAATTTCGGCATGCCCTCGCTGATGAACAACCACGGCAATTTCGTCGGCTCGCTCGGGCTCGTCGCGAAGTTCCTGGGCGCGCGGGCCGAGGCGCTCGGCGTCGAGATCTATCCGGGCTTCGCCGCCGCCGAGCTGCTTTTCAATGAAGATGGCTCGGTCGCCGGCATTGCCACAGGCGACATGGGTATCGCCAAGGACGGCACGGTCAGTGACCGCTTCACCCGCGGCATGGAATTGCGCGGTCGCTACACGCTCCTGGGCGAGGGCGCGCGCGGCTCGCTCTCCAAGATCGCGATCAAGCGGTTTGCTCTGGACGAAGGCCGCGAGCCCCAGAAATACGGCATCGGCCTGAAGGAGCTCTGGCAGGTCAAGCCGGAGAAGTTCCACAAGGGCCGCGTGCAGCACTCCTTCGGCTGGCCGCTCGACAACAAGACCGGCGGCGGCTCCTTCCTCTACCATTTCGACGACAACCTGGTTTCGGTCGGCTTCGTCGTGCATCTGAACTACCAGAACCCGACGCTCTCGCCCTTCGACGAGTTCCAGCGCTTCAAGACTCATCCGCTGATCCGCGATACTTTCGAAGGCGCCAAGCGCATCGCCTATGGCTCGCGCGCCATCACCGAGGGCGGCTTCCAGTCCGTACCGAAGCTCACGTTCCCGGGCGGCGCGCTGATCGGCTGCGCGGCCGGTTTCGTCAACGTTCCCCGCATCAAGGGCAGCCACAACGCCATCCTGTCGGGCATGCTGGCGGCAGAGAAGCTGGTGCCGGCGCTGCAGGCGGGCCGCCAGCATGACGAGGTCATCGAGATCGAGAATAGCTGGCGCGACAGCGCCATCGGCAAGGACCTGAAGCGCGTCCGCAACGTCAAGCCGCTCTGGTCGAAATTCGGCACGCTCCTTGGCATCGGGCTCGGCGGCATCGACATGTGGCTGAACCAGCTTTTCGGCTGGTCGCCCTTCGGCACGCTGAAGCACGGCAAGCCGGATTTCGCGACGCTGAAGCCGCTGGCCGAGGTCACGCCGGTCACCTATCCGAAGCCGGACGGCAAGATCTCCTTCGACAAGCTCTCCTCGGTCTTCCTCTCCTCGACCAATCACGAGGAGGACCAGCCGGCCCATCTGAAGCTGACCGATCCGTCGGTCCCGATCGCGCAGAACCTCCCGCTTTACGGCGAACCGGCGCGACTCTATTGCCCGGCCGGTGTCTACGAGGTCGTCTACGAGAACGCCGAGACGAAGACCAATCCGCGCTTCGTGATCAACGCGCAGAACTGCGTCCACTGCAAGACCTGCGACATCAAGGACCCCGCCCAGAACATCACCTGGACGGTCCCGGAAGGCGGCGGCGGGCCGGGCTACGCGAATATGTGATCGCGGGCGATTCGCCTGATGCATGGTCGATGCCGGAGTCTTCGCGGTCGAGACCACCTTTGTCATTCCGGGTTCGTGCCTGCGGCACGCCCCGGAATGACAGCCGGCGTGCAGTTCCACCGCTGAATCAAAAAGGGCGCGCCGGCCGGCGCGCCCTTTGTCGTCGGGCCTTGAGCAGATCAGCCCTTGCGGACGATCGGAGCAACCGGCTTGGTCTCGGTCTTGGCGCAACCGGCGACGAAGCCGCCGAGGAGCGCGACGGCGGCAACGCTCAGAATGATTTTCTTCATTGGAATAGTCCCAGTGGAATCGCTGCATGAACTGCGAGCGGGCCGACTATAGGCACGACGTCCCTAGGGGATGATTGCCGTTTTCTTCGATCGGCCTCTTCGTCATCGGGATTTCGGCGAGTGTTGCGCGGCTGCTACGAAACAGCCGCATTCGGGAGGGGGCCGGCTTGCCCGTCCGCCCGGAAACCGCCATCTTGGCAGCCTACGCGAAGCGATCACGGTCCGCTGGAAGAGTGCGCCCCGAGATGGTGAGGCTGCGGACCGAGGGAGAATGGCAGTCGTGACATTATTGAAGAAGGTGCGTGCCTCCGGCACGGCTGCTGCGTTGTCGCTTTTGATGTTCCTGCCAGCCGTGGCTGCTGCCCAGGGCGCTACACAGCCGCGCTCGGCCGACACGCTCGAACCGGGCGACAGTCTGGAAGGCAACTATCTCGCCGCGATCGTCGCCGGTGCCTCTCGCGATCTCGGCGCGGCCTCCGTCTATCTGCGCGAGGCGATCAAGGAAGACCCGCAGAACAACGACCTGACCGAGCGTGCCTTCGTCGCCTTCCTGGCCGATGGTGCCATGCCGGATGCTTTCCGGGCCGCCGACAAATTGATCCAGCAGGACCCGAGCAACGGGCTGGCCCAGCTCGTCATCGGTATCCGCTCGATCAAGCAGAAGAGCTACCGGACGGCGCGCAACCATCTCCAGCGCGGGGGCAGGGGGCGCGCAGCCGACATCACCGCGACGCTGCTCACAGCCTGGTCCTATCTCGGCTCCGGCAATTCCCGCCGGGCGATCGAGACGCTGGAGCGCCTGAAGGGCGAGGCGTCCTACAATCTTTTCCGCGACTATCATGCCGGGCTCATTCTCGACGCCGCCGGCCGCAAGGGCGAAGCCGAGAAGCGACTGAAATCCGCCTATGACGCCGAGAAGACCACGCTCCGGCTGGTCGATCTCTGGGCACGCTTCCAGGCCCGCAATGGCGATTTCAACGGTGCGGCCGAAACCTATGCCGCCTTCGACCGCTTGCTGCCGAATCACCCGATCATCCGCGAGGGCATGGCGCTCGTCGGCAAGAAGGATGCGCCGCCGCGTCAGATCTCGACGCCGCAGCAGGGCGCGGCCGAGGTGCTCTATGGCCTCGCCAGCGCCGGCAACCGCCAGGGCGACGAAGCCGCCGCGCTGCTCTACCTGCGCATGGCGATCTATCTCGACCCCGGCCACGACCTCGCGATCCTGACGCTCGGCGACATTCTCGAGCGTGCCCGCCAGCCGGAGGATGCCGTCGCCGTCTACGACAAGATGCCGGCCTCCTCGCCGCTGCGGCCGAATGCCGAGATCCAGGCCGGTCTGGCCCTGGAAAACCTCGGCAAGCCCGAAGAGGCGGTGAAGCATCTCGACAAGGTCATTGCCGAGCGGCCGGACGATGTCGACGCGCTCTCGGCGCTCGGCAACATCTATCGCTCGCGCAAGAAATTCGTGGAAGCCGCAGCGGCCTATGACAAGGCCATCGACAAGCTCGCCTCGCCCGGCCGCGCCAACTGGGATCTGTTCTATTTCCGCGGCATCGCCCGCGAGCGCATCAACCGCTGGCCCGAGGCCGAGGCCGATCTGCGCAAGGCGCTGGAACTCCTGCCCGATCCGCTCGGCCGCGAGCGGGCGCTGGTGCTGAACTATCTCGGCTATTCTCTGGTCGACAAGCATCTCAAGCTTGACGAAGCGCTCGACATGCTGCGCCGCGCCGTCGAGCTGCGCCCGCGCGACGGCTACATCATCGATTCGCTCGGCTGGGCCTATTATCGCCTCGGCCGCTATGAAGATGCCTCGCGCGAGATCGAGCGCGCTGCGGAACTGCGCCCGTCCGATCCGGTCATCAACGATCATCTCGGCGACGTCTACTGGCGCACCGGGCGCCAGCTCGAGGCGAAGTTCCAGTGGAACCACGCCCGCGACCTCAAGCCCGAGCCTGAGGACCTGGAGAAGATCCTGCGCAAGATCGAGCGCGGGATGGAGGATCCTTCGGCCAATGCGGTCGAGGAGACCAAGAAGGACGGCGGCTGACGCTTCCGCGTCGCCGGCCTGACCTCGTGGCCCCGCCGCTGACGACGCGCGCCCGCGCCAAGGTCAATCTCGACCTGCGCGTGCTCGGCCGGCGCGCCGACGGCTATCACGAGCTTGAAAGCCTCGTCGCCTTCGCCGGCGTCGGCGACACGCTGTCGCTCGATCCCGGCGCTGACCTCTCTCTGACGCTCGCGGGACCGCGTTCTGAAGGCCTGGCGGTCGATGACGGCAATCTCGTCCTGCGCGCCGCCCGCGCGCTGGCGGTTGCGCGCCCCGGCCTGCGTCTCGGGCGCTTCCATCTCGTCAAGCGCCTGCCTGTCGCGTCGGGGATCGGCGGCGGCTCGGCCGATGCGGCTGCCGCGCTACGCCTGCTCGCGCGCCTGAACGGCATCGCTCCAGGCGATCCGGTCCTGCGGGAGGTCGCCACGCAGGTCGGGGCCGACGTATCGGTCTGTCTCGATTCGCGCGCGCGACTGATGGCCGGCATCGGCGAAAAGCTCGGCCCGGTGCTCAGGCTGCCGCCGCTCTTCGCCGTGCTGGTCAATCCGGGCGTGGGCGTCGAGACGGTGGCCGTATTCCGGGCGCTTGGTCTCAAGCCGGGTGAGGCTGTGTCGGAGGCGCGCGGGCACAATCTTGCGGTTCCGGCATCGGCCTCGGACCTGCTGGGCCAATTGGCGACCACGAGTAATGACCTCGCAGCACCGGCGCAGCGAGGTGCGCCGGTGATCGGCGAGGTCCTGGACCGGCTTGCGGCGTTGCCCGGTTGCCGGCTGGCGCGCATGTCCGGCTCGGGCGCGACCTGCTTCGCGCTGTTCGACGATTGCGCATCGAGCGCTGCCGCTGCCAAGGCGTTGCAGCGCGAGCGGCCGGGCTGGTGGGTGAAGCCGACGCTGCTGAGTTAGACACACAGCCGTCATTCTCGGGCGAAGCGTAGCGCGGACCCGAGAACCTCACGACAGGAAAACACTGGGTTGCCAGATGCTCGGGTCAAGCCCGAGCAGGACGTGCTTGCCTCAATGCGCCCGCGCGACGCAGAAATCGACGGCGGCATTGAGCGCCTGCTTCATCGGCGAGGCTGGGAACAGGCCGAGCGCATCCTTCGCCATCCGCGCATAGTGCTCGGCGCGGGCGATGGTGTCGTCGAGCGCCTTGTGCCGGCGCATGATTGCCTGTGCTTGCTCCAGATCGCCGTCGCGGATCTCGCCGTCCTGCAGCGTGCGTTTCCAGAAGGCGCGCTCGGCCTCGTCGCCGCGGCGGAACGAGAGCACGACGGGCAAGGTGATCTTGCCCTCACGGAAATCATCGCCGGTGTTCTTGCCGAGCTTCGCGGCGACGCCGCCATAGTCGAGCGCGTCGTCGATGAGCTGGAAGGCGATACCGAGATTGAGACCATAGCTGCGGCAGGCGGCGGCATCGGCCTTGGGGGAGCCGGCGATGACCGGCCCAACTTCGCAAGCGGCGGCGAAGAGCTCGGCCGTCTTGCCGCGGATCACCGCCAGATACTCGTCCTCGGTCGTTTCCGTGTTCTTGGCGACCGAGAGCTGCAGGACCTCGCCCTCCGCGATGACCGAGGCGGCGGTGGAGAGGATGTCGAGCGCCCTGAGCGAGCCGACCTCGACCATCATCTTGAAGGCCTGGCCGAGCAGGAAATCGCCGACCAGGACGCTTGCCTCGTTGCCCCAGAGCATGCGGGCGGCGAGCTTGCCGCGGCGCATGTCGCTCTCGTCGACGACATCGTCGTGGAGCAGCGTGGCCGTGTGCATGAACTCGACGGAGGCGGCGAGCTTGACATGGCCATCGCCGGCATAGCCGCAGAGGTCGGCCATCGCGAGGGTCAGCATCGGCCGCAGCCGTTTGCCGCCCGAAGAGATCAGGTGGTTGGCGACCTCCGGGATCATCGTCACGTCCGAGCCGGTGCGCGACAGGATCATCGCGTTGACGCGGGCCATGTCCTCGCGCGTCAGCGCGACCAGCGGCTCGATGCTGGCCTGATTCGATTCCCGTTCCTCGAGGGAGACGACGACACCCACTGGAGACACTCCGGAGTCAGATACCCGCGCCGGGCGGCGCGCTTGTGCCATGCCACAACCGTCGCATGGGACGCCAGCCCCTGCAAACCGGCGTGACGCCGCACCTTTGCGTGAGCGGGGGCCTGAAAGCCGAGGGCTCTTGCACAAACCCGGGCGCTTGGGCTCCATGGAGCCATGCACGAACTCCTGCGCACCAACGACCTTATCCTGCTCGGCGCCGTCGAGGCCCTGCTGGCTTCGGCCAATCTCGACTGCTTGATCGCCGATCAGCATATCAGTTCGCTCGAGGGCATGATCGGGGCCTTCCCGCGCCGCCTGCTGGTGCGCGATGCCGATCGCAGGCGCGCGCGGGCTCTGCTGATCGAGGCCGGCTACGGGTCAGAATTGCGTGATGAGTGAAATCGAACCGGGCGCGGCACTGGGCGAGATCGTCGAAGATCGTTTGCTTGATGGCCGGCTGAGGCTGCTCCAGCCGCGCAAGGGTCATCGCGCCGGCAGCGATGCGGTCCTGCTCGCCGCGGCGCTGCCGGGCCTGGGCGGCGGCGCGTTGCTGGATATCGGGGCCGGCGTCGGCACGGTTGGCCTCGCTGCGGCGCTGGCCCAGCCGGAATTGCAGGTCACGCTGCTGGAGCGCGATCCGGAGCTTGCCGCGCTGGCCGCGCGCAATGCCGGGCTCAACCACATGGCGGAGCGCGTGACGGCGATCGCCGGAGATGTCACGGCGCGGGCCGCGACTCTATCGGAACTGGGCCTGGCATCCGCCTCCTACGATGCGGTGGCGATGAACCCGCCCTTCTATCCCCCGGGCGGTAGCAGGGCCTCGCCTGTCCCCAACCGCAAGGCGGCCCATGTCGCTGAAGGAGCGCTCGCGCCCTGGCTGCGGACGGCCCGGCGCCTGCTCCGGCCGGGCGGGCATCTCGCGCTGATTCACCGGGTCGAGGCGCTGCCCGAAGTTCTAGCCGGCCTCGAAACCGGCTTCGGCGCGGTCGCGGTCCGCCCGGTCCATGCCTTTGCCGACAAGCCCGCGATCCGCATCATCGTCACGGCCGTGCTGAACAGCAGAAAGCCGGCAGCGTTGCTGCCGGCTTTCGTGATCAATGGCGCTGATGGCAGGCTGACACCCTTGAGCGATGCGGTCCATCGCGGCCACGGGCGCCTTACGCCCGATTACCAGTAGTAGCGCGGCCCGTAGAAACGCCGCGGAGCATAATAGGCCGGCGGACCATAGAAGCGCGGCGGGCCGTAATAGCGCCGCGGCCCGTAATAGCGGGGGCCGTAATAGCGCGGCCGGCCGTAATAGCGGCGCGGCCCGTAATAATACTGAGCCTGCTGCACCATGCCTTCGCCCGAGACCGCGGGCGCGGCCGCGATCGGGGCTGCCGCAATCGGGGCGGCTGAAGCAGGGGTAGCGGCGATGCCGGCCACGCCCAGCGCGCCAGCGGTCGCCATGGTGACGATCAGTGTCCGAAACATGAAAACCTCCATGAGATGGCGCCGGCAGTCCCTGCCGTCGGATGGAAACGCCGTCCTTGCGTTGAATGTTAGGGCCTCGAACCTGAACGGCACGGAATCGCGTCGTTCAGCTTGCCTTCAGCCAACGGCCACATTGCGGCCATTCTTGGGAGCCGCTCAGCGGCAGATGCGCACCGGGCGAACCACCCAGCGCCAGCCGTTCCAGACGCGGCGGTCGGCCCAGAAGCAGCGCGGGCGCCGGTATCGGCGCAGGCCGTAATACTGGGCCCGCTCGACGAGGCCTTGCCCGGCCTGCGCGGATTGCCCGGCCGCGGCAGCGACAGGCGCCGCCGAAACCGGGGGCGCCGCGAGCGCAACTCCCCCCAGAGAACCCGCCAGCGCAGCGGCGAGAAGCGTTGTCCGGAACATCCCTGGCCTCCATCGCGCCACCGGCCTTGCCGGAGACCGGCCCGTCATCCTGAGGCGGATGGCGGGCCCTGTTGCACGGACGGCGCGAAACCGCGCCGTCCGCCCGTCTTCAGATATGTGCGCTCGCCTCAGCGGCGGCAGACGCGCACGGCGCGCCGAACCCAGCGATGGCCGTTCCAGATACGGCGGGACTCGGTCCAGCAGCGCGGGCGGTAATGGCGGCGCGGGCCGTAATGCGGGCGGCCGCGATGCCAGGCCTGCTGGACGAGGCCGGTCTCGGCACCCGAAGCCAGCGCCGTGCCCGCGGAAATCGGGGCCGCGGAGGCCGGGGCGGTGCTCATGGCGGCACCGAGCAAGGTTGCAGCGCCGAAGGCGGCGGCAATGATGCGGGTTGTCAACATGGGCTTACTCCTTGGTTTTACAGCCGCCGGCCCGGCATCAAATGCTCGCCCCGAACATCGCGAGCCGTGCGGTTGGGATTATCGATATCAGACCCGATATGAACGAAAGCTGTCCGCTTTCGGTTCCGGCTCGTGCTTGACCATGACTGGCCCGAACCCTAATCACCGCAGCATTCCCTCGTTATCGGAAGGTTGCTGGCACTTGTCCGCCCCCGCGCCACTCTCGCATTCCGCCATCCCGGCTTCTTCCCCGGCGATGGACCCGACCCGCTCCTTCCAGGGGCTGCTGCTGACCTTGCAGCGCTTCTGGGCCGAGCGAGGTTGCGTGGTGCTGCAGCCCTACGACATGGAGGTCGGCGCCGGCACCTTCCACCCGGCGACGACCTTGCGCGCGCTCGGGCCGAAGCCGTGGCGGGCTGCCTATGTCCAGCCTTCGCGCCGCCCCAAGGACGGCCGCTATGGCGAAAACCCCAACCGCCTCCAGCACTATTACCAGTTCCAGGTGATCCTGAAGCCGTCGCCGCCGAACCTGCAGGAACTCTACCTCGACTCGCTACGCGCCATCGGTGTCGATCTCGGCCTGCATGACGTCCGCTTCGTCGAGGACGACTGGGAGAGTCCGACGCTCGGCGCCTGGGGCCTCGGCTGGGAATGCTGGTGCGACGGCATGGAGGTGAGCCAGTTCACCTATTTCCAGCAGGTCGCGGGTGTCGAATGCGCACCGGTCGCAGGCGAGCTCACCTACGGGCTCGAGCGCCTGGCAATGTATGTCCAGGGCGTCGAGAACGTCTACGACCTCAATTTCAACGGCCTCGATGGCGAGGACCGCATCTCCTATGGCGACGTGTTCCTGCAGGCCGAGCAGGAATACTCCCGGCACAATTTCGAGCATGCCAATACCGAGATGCTGTTCCGGCACTTCTCGGACGCGGAAGCCGAGTGCAAGGCGCTGCTCGCTGCCGGAGAGCCGGCTGCCGGCGCCAACCAGCCCCGCCACGAACTGGCTCTGCCGGCCTATGACCAGTGCATCAAGGCCAGCCACATCTTCAACCTGCTCGATGCGCGCGGCGTGATCTCGGTCACCGAGCGGCAGAGCTACATCCTGCGCGTGCGCGAGCTCTCGAAGGCCTGCGGTGCGGCCTGGCTGAAGACGGCCGGCGGGGGAGCCATCTGATGCCCGATCTCCTGCTCGAACTCTTCTCCGAGGAAATCCCGGCGCGCATGCAGCGCAAGGCCGGCGAGGACCTCAAGAAGCTCGTCACCGATGCGCTGGTCGAGCGCGGTCTCGTCTATGAGGGCGCCAAGGCCTTCGTCACACCGCGCCGCCTCGCGCTGCATATCGCCGGCCTGCCGGTGCGTGGCCGCGATGTGCGCGAGGAGCGCAAGGGTCCGCGCGTCGGCGCGCCCGACGCCGCCGTGCAGGGCTTCCTCAAGGCTGCGGGCCTGACCTCGCTCGATCAGGCGACCATCGTCAGCGACCCGAAGAAGGGCGATTCCTACGTCGCCATCATCGAAAAGCCCGGCCAGGAAACCGCCGCGGCCATCGCCGAGATCGTCCCTGCCGTGATCCGGTCCTTCCCCTGGCCGAAATCGATGCGCTGGGGCAAGGCCTCGGCCGCTGGCGCGAGCCTGCGCTGGGTGCGCCCGCTGCATTCGATCCTCTGCACCTTCGGCGCTGCCGAGGTCGAGGACCCGGAGGTGGTGCCCTTCGAGGTCGACGGCATCGTCTCGGGCAACACCACCTATGGCCATCGCTTCCATGCGCCTGCGCCCATCACGGTGAAGCGCCTGGAGGACTATGTCGCCTCGCTTGAGAAGGCGAAGGTCGTGCTCGATGCCGACCGGCGCAAGGAGATCATCCTCACCGACGCCCGCAACCTCGCCTTCGCGCAGGGGCTCGACCTCGTCGAGGACGAGGGGCTGCTGGAGGAGGTCGCCGGCCTCGTCGAATGGCCGGTCGTGCTGATGGGCTCCTTCGAGGAGCGTTTCCTCGACATTCCCGGCGAGGCGATCCGCGCCACCATCCGCGCCAACCAGAAATGCTTCGTGCTGCGCGATCCCGCGACCGGGACCATCGCCAACCGCTTCATCCTGGTCTCGAATCTCGTTGCCAGCGACGGCGGCGTGGCGATCACCGCCGGCAATGGCCGCGTCGTCCGCGCGCGCCTCTCGGATGCCGCCTATTTCTGGCAGACCGATCGCGGCTCGCTGCCGGACCTCGACACCTTCAAGGAGAGCGCCGAGAAGCTCGGGCTCGATCTGGCCAAGCCGCTCGACCAGCGCATGGCCAAGCTCGACAAGCTCGGCGTCGTCTTCCACGCCAAGCTGGGCACGCAAGGGCAACGCGTCCAGCGCATCGCGGCGCTGGCCAAGGAACTGGCGCCGATCGTCGGTGCCGATCCCGAGAAGGCCGAACGCGCCGCCAAGCTCGCCAAGGCCGACCTGCCGACCGAGATGGTCGGCGAGTTCCCGGAACTGCAGGGTCTGATGGGCCGGAAATACGCGGAATTGCAGGGCGAGGACGCCTCGGTCGCCGCAGCGGTCGAGGAGCACTACAAGCCGCTTGGGCCTTCGGACCGCGTTCCGACGGATCCGGTTTCGGTTGCGGTGGCGCTGGCCGACAAGGTTGACCTGCTCACTGGCTTCTGGGCGATCGACGAAAAGCCGACCGGCAGCAAGGATCCCTATGCGTTGCGTCGTGCGGCGCTCGGCGTAATCAAGATCGTGCTGGAAAACGGCCTGAACTTCTCGATAGACCGCTTCAACGACGTGCAGTTGCTGCGTCACCAGATCGGCTCATCAGCGTCGGCTCCCGAAAAGCTCGGCGCCATCTTGTCCGCAGCCGCTGCGGGCGGAATCTTCGGTGAAGAGGCGCGCGCGCTGATCGCTGCGAGCCGTGACGAGGGGGCCGAATGGCTGCGGCTCGTCGATGAGCATGACCCCGCTATCAGCGACGACCTGCGCCTGTTCCTTCAGGATCGCCTCAGGGTTCATCTCCGGGAGATAGGCACCAGGCACGACATCATCGATGCCGTCATCGCGCCCGGAAGCTGCAATCTTTTCCTCATCACCCGCCGCGTCGCCGCGCTTGGCCGTTTCCTCGACACCGAGGACGGCAAGAACCTGCTCGCGGGCTACAAGCGCGCCGCCAATATCCTCAAGGCCGAGGAGAAGAAGGACGGGGAGGGCGCCTTCGCCGAGGCTCCGGACCTGCATCTGATCGCCGAGGCCGGCCTGATCGAGGAGAAGGCGCTCGCCGTCGCGCTGGCGCAGGCGACGCCGAAGGCCGAGGCTGCGGTCGCTGCCGAGGATTACGAGGGCGCCATGGCCGCGCTCGCCGAAATCCGCCCGGCGGTCGATGCCTTCTTCGACAAGGTCACGGTCAATGATCCCGATCCGGCCTTGCGCGCCAACCGCCTGAAGCTGCTCAACCAGCTCCGCCAGGCGACGCGCGCGGTCGCGGATTTCGATCGCATCGCCGGATAAGGTGAGGACAGCGCCGGGAACCCTCTCCCGGAGGGAGAGGGCAGGGTGAGGGGTCGGCCGTTGGTCGCCCTCACTCCGTCCTAACCGCAACTGCGGTTGGGCCGGCGCCAGACTGGTCCAGTGGCCTACACCTCACCCCTACCCCTCTCCTTACAGGAGAGGGGTTTTCTGTTGCGGCTCCCGCGCTCTCCCTAAAAAGAAGCCCCTCTTCGCCGGCAAACCCACCCCCGGAACCAATCCCCGCCCTGCGACGTTCTCTCGGCGGGGCTGACAAGCCGCGAATGCGTCGCGGCATGGGCTCCGGGGGGCCGGCTACCGGCCGAGATAAAGGGCTGCAAGCATGTCCATTCTGATTTCGCTGCTGATCACCGTTCTCGTCATCGGCCTCGTGCTCTACCTCGTGCGCATGCTGCCGCTCGACGGGCAGATCAAGAACGTCGTGCAGATCATCGTGATCGTGATCGGCATCATCTCGCTGCTGCGCTATCTCGCTGTTTTCTAAGGCGATTGACGGCGCTATCGCGCTGGTTCAGACTTCGAGAGGTCCAGAGGGCCCCGGACGATCCCGTCCCGGGGCCTTCTTCCGTTTCAGGGCAAGGTCTATCGGGGTAACACCGCGATGAATGCGCCGAACCGCAACGGCCATATCAGGCTGACCTCCCATCCCGAGCCGGGCAGCGCCGCCGCGCGCTTCCCCATCCGATGGGGCGCAGCGACCGCGGCCGAGCGCGGCCCGATCATCGCCTCGACCACCAACCCGGCCGACCGCAACGTCATCGGCGCCCATGGCGGCTCGTATTCGGTCTATCGCGCGCTGGCGATCTCTGCCCGCGCGATGAATCCGCAGCAGCGCCCGGACCTGACCAACACCCATCCGACGGCGGAGATCGCGCCGCAGCCGCAATGGGCCGACCCGAAGAGGATCGTCTCGCTCGATCCCTTCGGCCACACGGTCGCGCAGGATTTCGGCAAGCTGATCGGCGAGGGCATCGATATCCGCCCCTCGATCGCGATCACCAAGGCCAGGCTCAACCTGCCGGAGATCCTCGCCGCGATGGGCGCCCATCGCCTCGCGGCGGACGGCCATATCCTGCACGCTTCCGGCGATATCAGCGTCACCAAGATCGCAGTCGACCCGGTCTGGTACCTGCCGGGCATCGCCGAGCGCTTCGGCACGACCGAGAGCGACCTGCGCCGCACGCTCTTCGAGCAGACGGGCGGCATGTATCCCGAATTGGTGACGCGGCCGGATCTCAAGGTCTTCCTGCCGCCGATCGGTTCGATCACGGCCTATGTCATGGGCGAGGCCTCGCGGCTTGCCGATCCGAAGACGCGCATCGCCTGCCGCGTCCATGACGAGTGCAACGGCTCGGACGTTTTCGGCTCCGATATCTGCACCTGCCGGCCCTATCTCACGCATGGCATCGAGGAATGCGTGAAGGAGGCCCAGAGCGGCGGCGTCGGCCTGATCGTCTACAACCGCAAGGAGGGCCGGGCGCTCGGCGAGGTCACGAAATTCCTCGTCTACAACGCCCGCAAGCGCCAGGAGGGCGGCGATTCCGCTGCGACCTATTTCGAGCGCACCGAATGCGTCGCCGGCGTCCAGGATGCCCGCTTCCAGCAGCTCATGCCGGATGTGCTGCACTGGCTCGGCGTCACGCATATCGACCGGCTGATGTCGATGTCGAACATGAAATACGACGCCATGGTCGAGAGCGGCATCACCATCGGCGAGCGCGTCGCGATCCCGCCCGAGCTGGTCCCGCCTGATGCCTCCGTCGAGATCGAGGCCAAGAAGGCCGCGGGGTACTACTCGCCCGAGGGCGCGCCCGGCGACAATGCCCTTAAGTCGACGGTTGGCCGCGACCTCGACAAGTTCTGATTCCGCCCACGCCTACCGAGATGATGATGCCCGACCGCGATCCCGAGGCGTTCCGCGCCCTGTTGAAACCCGCTGCCGTGCGCGAGCGCGCGCAGGAGATGCTGGAGCTCGGGCTCGCCGGCCAGCTCCTCCATTTCAGCGTTCATCCGGAACGGCTCGAAGCCTGCGCCGATTACGTACTGAAGACGATCCGCGCGAATTATCCGACGCTCGACGTTCCCTTCCACGCCCGCTGGCGCCATTTCGTCGTCGATGGCGAGGATCGCTGGCAGAAGCTCGACAGGGCCGCCGGCTTCGCCGACCCTGCGGCGCGCAGCCGCGCCGCTTATGACCTCGCCGTCGTCAGCGTCCTGCTCGATGCCGGGGCCGGGCCGGACTGGCGCTATCGCGATGCCGCGACGGGCCGCGAGATCGGCCGCTCGGAAGGGCTGGCGCTCGCCTCGCTCGACATGTTCGCCGCAGGGCTGTTCTCCAGCGATCCAGCCGATTCCCTGCAGGCCGATGCAGCCGGGCTGAAGCGGCTCGATGCGACCGCGCTGGCGCGGGGATTCCAGGCCGGGCCGGACAATCCGTTGCTCGCGTTGGAAGGTCGTGCCGCGCTACTCAACCGCCTCGGCGAAGAGCTGGAGCGGCAGGGGCTTTCCCGACCGGGAGCGCTGTTCGATCGCTTCGCCAATGCCGCAGATACCGGGACGTTGCGGGCGCCGCATATGCTCGGCGAGGTCCTTGGCACCTTCGGCGGCATCTGGCCGTCGCGCCTGACGGTCGCTGGCGTAGCGCTCGGCGATACCTGGCGCCATCCCCTGATCGCACCGGGGAAGCCGACGGAGGGCCTCGTGCCCTTCCACAAGCTCTCGCAATGGCTGACCTATTCGCTGATCGAGCCGCTGCAATGGGCCGGCATCACTGTCGTCGATATCGACGAGATGACCGGCCTGCCCGAATACCGCAATGGCGGGCTCTTCCTCGACAGCGGCGTCATCGCGCTGAAGGACGAGGCGGACCGGGCGAAGGCGCATGAGGTTTCGTCGCCGCTCGTGGTCGAATGGCGTGCGCTCACCGTCGCTCTGCTCGATGAAGTTGGCGCTCTTATCCGACAGCGCCTCGGCCGTTCGCGCGATGAACTCCCGCTCGCCAAGGTGCTCGAAGGCGGGACCTGGGCCGCCGGGCGTCGGATCGCGCGCGAAAAGCGTGTGGATGGCGGGCCGCCCTTGACCATCGTCAGCGATGGCACGGTATTTTGAGGATAAGCCAAGGTCCGAGAGATAGAGGGGTAACCGGCGTATGACTTCGAGCCAGGACGGCGTCACCGTCGTCGATCACCCGCTGGTCCAGCACAAGCTCACGCTGATGCGCGAGAAGGACCGCTCGACCAAGAGCTTCCGCCAGCTCCTCAACGAGATCGGCATGCTGCTCTGCTACGAGGTGACGCGCGACCTGCCGACCGAGCTGATCGAGATCGAGACGCCGTTGCAGAAGTCGATGCAGCCGGTCATCGCCGGCAAGAAGCTGGTCTTCGCGCCGATCCTGCGCGCCGGCGTCGGCTTCCTCGACGGCATGCTGGAGCTCGTCCCGGCCGCGCGCGTCGCCCATATCGGACTCTACCGCGACCCCGATACGCTCCAGGCCGTCGAATACTACTTCAAGGCGCCCTCCGATATCGCCGATCGCATGATCGTGGTGATGGACCCGATGCTGGCGACGGCGAATTCGGCCGTGGCGGCGGTCGAGCGCCTGAAGGAGCGCGGCGCCCGGGATCTGCGCTTCATGTGCCTGCTGGCTGCGCCGGAGGGCATCGCGCGCCTGCGCGGCGCCCATCCCGATGTCCGGATCTGGACGGCCGCGATCGACGAACGCCTCAACGATCACGGCTATATCGTTCCGGGCCTCGGCGATGCCGGCGACCGCATGTTCGGGACGCGCTGAAGTTTCCCAGAACGAAGCGGCCCGCTCCGTTTCCGGAGCGGGCCTGGCCTGAAGGACGGACGGTCTGGGGTTGAAGCCGTCCGCCTTTCGGATCGGCGTTATTCGATGATCTGGACGATGCGGCGGGTCTGCGGCTCGACGATCACCGTGCGGTCGTTGACGACCGTGTAGCGATAGTTCGAGGCGTTCGGCGCATAGTCGGCCGGCAGCTGGTGGTAGACGACGCCCTGCTGCGGCAGCACCGTGCCGACCGCGACGGGCTCGGCATAGGTGTAGGAGGGGACGCGCTGCTCCACCACATAGGTGCGGAACTTCGGCTCGGCCGCATCGCCGATGATCGCGCCGACCACAGCGCCGCCGACACCGCCGACCACCGCGCCGACCGGGCCACCGACGACCGCGCCGCCGACTGCGCCGGTCGCGGCCCCGCTGGTCGCACCGCCGACCGCGCCGCCCGAGGGCTGGCTCTGGGCAAAGGCAACCGCCGGGGTGATGGTCAGGGCGGCAACAAGAGCAAGTTTCTTGAACATGGTATGTCTCCTTTCGAAGCGAACCTTCGGCGAGGACAACCGCAACCTGCTCGAACAGTTCCCGGAAAGCGGGTCACGAGATGTTAACGTTCGGCAACCGGAAGCAGAAAGAGCTTCAGGAACAGAGCCTTGCCTGGTCATGACAAACGCGTGCTCCGGCGCCTGAGGGACGCTGCCGGGCCCTGAAACGCAAACGGCGGGCCCGAAGGCCCGCCGCATGGTCATTGGCGTCTTGCGTCTGATTACTGCTTCGACGCGGCCGAGAGCGCAGGCGTCAGCTTGTCGGCGTCGCGCTTGATCAGGGCGGCGAAACCGGCCGGCGTCCGCTCCTCGGCGGTCGGCAGCACGGCGCCGAGGTCGAGCAGGCGCTTCTTGGTGCCTTCGTCGTTGAGGGCCTTGTTGAGCGCATCAACCAGCTTGTCCACGGCCTCCTTCGGCATGCCCTTCGGGCCGGCGATGCCGTTCCAGGCCTCGATCTGGTAGTCGGGCAGGCCGGCTTCCTTTGTGGTGGGCACGTCGGGCAGCGCCGGCGAGCGCTGGGCCGAGGCGATGGCATAGGCCTTGATCGTCTTGGCGCGGATCTGCTCGGAGACCGAAACGATCTGGTCGCACATGAAGTCGACCTGGCCGGAGACGAGGTCGTTCAGCGCCGGGCCGGTGCCGCGATAGGCGACGGCGTTGATCTTCGGCGTGCCAAGGATGCCCTTGAGCAGGGTGCAGGTCGTCCACGAGACCGAGCCGAGGCCGGCATGGGCTTCGTTGAACTTGTCCGGGTTGGCCTTGACGGCGGCGACGAAGGCCTTGAGGTCGGGCGCCTCGAGGTTCTTACGGGCAACGATCAGGATCGGCGTGCCGCCGGCGAGCCCGATCGTCTGCATGCCGTTGATCGGGTCGTATTTCAGGCCGGGATAGGTGGCGGGGGCCGCCGAGAAGGTGCCCAGATGCCCCATCGCGATGGTGTAGCCGTCCGGTGCGGCGGTGACGGCGCGGGTGATGCCGGTCGTGCCGCCGGCGCCGGCGACGTTTTCGATCACGATCTGCTGGCCGAGCGTCTTCGACATGTGGTCGGTGACGACGCGGGCGATGATGTCGGTCGGGCCGCCGGCCGCGAAGGGCACGATCATGGTGATCGGCTTCGTCGGATAACCCTGCGCCTGCGCGGTGCCGGCGAATGCCAGCGTGGCGACGGCGGCAAGGCCGAGAGCGAGCTTCTTCATGCGTATTCCTCCCTGGAGATTGCGTGAAATGAAACTGGGGGGCGGCCGCCGGGGCGGCAACCCCGTCATTCGGTGAAGACCTCGTCGCGCTTCTTCGAGATCGCGGGCAGGAGCGCGATGGCGAGCACGATCGCCGCGACGATGAGCAGCCCCAGCGAGATCGGCCGGTTCTGATAGTCGATGAAGGTGTAGAACGAGCCGCGTGAGATGATCAGCGCCTGCCGGAGCTTCTCCTCCATCAGCTTGCCCAGCACGAAGCCGAGCAGCATCGGCGCGGGCTCGAAACCGAGCTTGATCAGCGCGTAGCCGAACAGGCCGAACAGCGCCGTGAAGGCGACGTCGGCCGGCTGGTTGTTCACCGAGTAGATGCCGATGCAGCAGAAGATCAGGATCGCCGGGAACATCAGCCGGTAGGGCACCTGCAGCAGCTTCACCCAGAGCCCGACCAGCGGCAGGTTGATGACGAGCAGCATCAGGTTGCCGAGCCACATCGAGGCGATCATGCCCCAGAACAGCTCCGGGTTCTTGGTCATGACCTGCGGGCCCGGGATGATGCCGTGAATCGTCATCGCGCCGACCATCAGCGCCATCACCGCATTTGGCGGAATGCCGAGCGTGAGCAACGGAATGAAGGCGGTCTGCGCGCCGGCGTTGTTGGCCGATTCCGGCCCCGCCACGCCCTCGATCGCGCCCTTGCCGAAGCGGGACGGGTCGTCGGCGATCTTCTTTTCGACCGTGTAGCTGGCGAAGGGGCCGAGCACCGCGCCATTGCCCGGCAGGATGCCGAGGATGGCGCCGATGCCGGTGCCGCGCAGCACCGGCTTGATCGATTGCTTGATGTCGCTCCAGTTCGGCAGCAGCCGGCCGATCTTGGCGCGGACGACGTCGCGCGCTTCAGGGGTTTCGAGGTTGCGGAGCACTTCCGCGAAACCGAAGACGCCCATGCCGAGCACGGCGACGTCGATGCCGTCCGAGAGCGAGGCGATGCCGAAGGTCAGGCGCTCCTGCCCGGTCTCGAGGTCGGTGCCGACCGTCGACAGGAGCAGGCCGAGCGCGATCATGCAGAATGCCTTCAGGATCGAGCCGCGTGCCAGAACCACGGCAAAGCAAAGGCCCATCACCATCAGCGAGAAATATTCGGCAGGCCCGAACAGCAGCGCCAGCCGCGTCAGCGGCGCGCCGAGCGCTGCGATGACCATGGTCGCGACGGTGCCGGCGAAGAAGGAGCCGAGGGCAGCCGTGCCGAGCGCGATGCCGGCGCGGCCCTGCTTGGCCATCTGGTGGCCGTCGAGCGTGGTGACCACGGCGGTCGCCTCGCCGGGAATGTTCACGAGGATCGCCGTGGTCGATCCACCATATTGCGCGCCGTAGTAGATGCCCGCGAGCATGATCAGCGCGCCGGTCGGGTCGAGGCCGAAGGTGATCGGCAGCAGCATGGCGATGGTCGCGGTCGGGCCGACGCCGGGCAGCACCCCGATCAACGTCCCGACAAGGCAGCCGGTGAAGCAAAGCAGGATGTTCTGGAACGTGAAGGCGACGCCGAAACCGACCGCCAGATGAGACATCATTTCAGCCATGGCGTCAGATTCCAAGCAGCCAGGGGGCGAGGGGAATTGGCAGTCCCAGCGCGTATTTGAACAGCAACGCGCAGCCGAATGTCATCACGGCGGCGAAGATCACCAGCTCCTTCAGGCTGCGGTCGCTCGCCGCCATGCCAGAGAACAGCACGACCAGCGGCCCGGCGATGACGAGGCCGAGCGAAGGCACATGGATCGGCCCGAGATCGAAACCGCGGATCGCCAGCGCGAAAAGGACGGTCCCGCCGAGGACGTGGATGACGGCCCGCCACGACCAGGGCGTCAATGCCTCGCCGTGATAGCGCAGCGAACTCAGCGCGAGAATCACTCCCAGCGCGCCGCAGATCGTCGCGATGGATTTCGGCAGCATGCCCGCCCCGATCTGTCGCAGGCTCCCCATGGGCAGATCCCAGGCCATGAATACGGCCACGCAGGCAAACAGGATCATGAACAGCCCTGCCCACATGTCCTGCGTCGATCTGACCCGCAGACCCTGCGCCCGCTCTATCTGGTTCAAACTCATGAGGCTTCTCCGATTGGCGACCCGGTGCGGGCGGTTCGTTTCTGCGGTTTCGGTGCCACGAAGGGCAGGACGTGGCGGTCGTCGAGCAGCGTCACGCTTTCCCTGAGGATCGCGAGGAAATCGTCGCGGGAGGGCAGCTTCTGCTGCGGGCGCCAGGAGACGCCGACAAGCGCGCCCGGCGGCGGCGGATCGAGCATCGCGCCGCGCAGGCGCCGCATCGTCACGCCCGGAAAGGACAAGCGCGAGACCCAGTCCGGCGCCAGCGCCATGCCGAGCCCGGCCGCGACCGCCGACATCATCGCCGGTTTCTCGGTCGCCTCGATGGTGACGTTCGGGACCGCGCCCACGCTCTCGAAATAGGCCATCACCAGATCGTAGGCATAGGGCCGGATGCGCTTGGACGGCACGACGAAGGGCTCGCCGACGAGGTCGAGCATGGTCAGGTGCTCGCGCGCGGCGAGCGGATGGTTCTCGTTCAGCACCACGATCGGGCGCTCGACCCGCAGGATCTCGAAGGCGCAATCGGTCGGCTTGCGTGGCGGGCGGGTCAGCGCCAGGTCGAGCTTGCCGGCTTCCAGCATCTGGACGAGCGCGGCCGTCATCGCCTCGACGAACTTGATCTCGGTGCCGGGGAAGCGGGCGCGGAAGGCCATCAGCGCCTCCGGCACGAAGCTCGACGAGGCCGCGTCGATCGCGCCGACGCGCAGCACCTTGCCCGAGGCGAGCGAGGCCTCGCGCACGGCACGCGAGGCATGCTCCATCTTGACCAGGATGCCCTTGGCCTCCTCGAGCATGATCAGCCCGGCGCGGGTCATCGCGACCTGCCGGGTGGTGCGGGTCAAAAGCGCGACGCCGAGTTCGTCCTCGAGGGCGCTGATCTGCCGCGATAGCGCGGGCGGCGCGACGCCGAGCCGCTCGGCTGCCCGGCCGAAGTGCAGCTCTTCCGCCACCGCGATGAAACATCGCAGTTGCCGCACATCCATGAGCCGTCCCCTGTCCCGTGTATCGCTTGCCGCGATATCTCTATCGGTGGCCGTCGCCAATAGCGGTTCCGACCAAGGTGTCGATCCTACAGAAATTCATAATCTTTTGACAACAAAGCCTTTCGGCTGAGCGCCGATGAGGGCGCCCAGCCGTGGAAGGCTCCGGAAACGCTTGCGGTGTCAGGAGGTTGGGGCAGGGCTAGTCCGGGCGAAGCGGATGATTCGGCCATCGATGAGCGCGAGCCCGACGAAGATCGCAGCCATGCCGGCGAAATGGCGCGGCAGCAATTCCTCTCCCAGGAGGCCGGAGCCGAGCAGGATAGCGCTGACAGGGATCAGGAAGGTGACGAGCATGACGTTGCTCGGCCCGGCCGTGCGCATGATCCGGAAGAACAGGAGATAGGCGAGCGCCGTCGAGATCAGCGCCAGTCCGACGAGGGCGAGAAGCGCCTGCTGCGACGGTACCGGCAGCGTCCAGGGCGGATGCATCACGAAGACGATCGGGATCATCATCAATGTCGAGGCCGAAAGCTGACCCGTGGCGGCGACCAGCGGCGACACGCCCCTGAAACGCCGGCCGAGCAGGCCAGAAAAGGCATAGGAGACGGCGGCGAGGATGCAGGCGAGCTGTGCCGCCAGATTGGAGCCGAGCCCGGTGATCGCGTCGGGACCCATCAGGATCGCGACGCCGACGAGCCCGGCCAGAACGCCGCCGAGCTTCAGGCCCGTCGCCCTCTCGTTGCCGAAGCAATGCATCACCAGCACGGCGAAGATCGGCGTGGTGGCGTTCAGGATCGAGGCGAGGCCGCTCGCGATCTGCTGCTGGCCCCAGAGGAACAGGCTGAACGGGATCAGGTTGTTGAGGATGCCCATCCCGAAGAAGGCGAGCCAGAGCTCGCGCCCGACCGCCATCGACTGGCCTGCGATTCGCACGACCAGAAGCAGCGCCAGCGCCGCGAGGCCGACGCGCACCTGCACCACGGCGAAGGGCGGCCATTCCGCCACGGTCAGCTTGTTGAAGAAGAACGAGCCGCCCCACAGGAGCGACAGGACGATCAGCAGGAGCCATTCGAGCGGGCCCATGCGCAGCGCGGGAGCGGAGGTCGGCGGTGTCATGGCGGAAGCTCTGCTCGCTGGCCGGGTCATTCCGCGTCAGTAGGCGGCCGGGCAAGGCCCGGCCACCCGGATTCTGCACGCTCTTTCGCTCAGGCGGCTTCGGCGTCGCGCGCCTGCCACATCGCCTGGAAGGCCGGCCGCGCCTGGCAGGCTTCGAGCCAGGCCTTGACTCGCGGGGCGGCGTCGAAGAGCTGCGTCGCCGGCTTGGCGTAGCGGATCACCTCCGCGACGTTGATGTCGGCGACGGTGAAGCGGTTGCCCATCACATAACCGCCGTTCTCGGCCAGCGTCTTGTCGAGCACGGCGAAGGGGCCGGGCAGGGCGGCGAGTGCGGCCTCGACCAGCTCGGGCTTGCGCTTCTCCGGCGGATAGGCGGCGAGATGGAACTGCAGGTTGAGCGCGTGGCTCTCGCATTCGGTTGCGGCCCAGAGCGACCACATTACGGCCAGCCCTTCCTCCTGCGCGTCCTTCGGGGCGAGCGGGCCGCCATGCTTGCGGGCGAGATAGAGGTTGATCGCCAGCGATTCGTGCAGCTTGAAGCCGTTGTCGTCGATGCTGGGGATGTGGCCGTTCGGGTTGATCTTCAGGAAATCGGTGCTGCGGGTATGCAGCGGCACGCCCGGCGCCTTCGGATCGGGCAGGCGATAGGCCTGGATCACCGGCACATGGTTGAAGGGCAGGCCGAGCTCGTTGGCGAGCCAGATGACGCGCGTCGCGCGCGAGCGGTAACAGCCATAGATGGTCAGGGACATCGGCGGAATCCAGCGAGAGAGGGCGGACGACGACGAGGCCGACTGAAAGCGCCGGTTCGTCACCCGTCACAATAGGCCGGGCAGGCCGCATCGGCCAATGCCAATGATCGGCTCGCGGGCGAGGTAAAAACCGTTTGACGCGGGCGCTTTGCGGGTGCATTGGCCTCATGCCTCCGGCCCCTGCGGCCGGCTGCTCACAGGAAACCCCGACCCGATGCCAAGCGACAGTCCCAGCCGACAGTCGAAGCCGTCCGCCGCCGCCTCGCGCGCCTGACCGGGTCCCCCGGCTCGCCTGCGATCCGGCCACGACGGCCCGATCGCAAGGAATAGAGCCATGAACGACACCGCCGCCACGACGGACCTCCTTGCCGTGACGCTGGCCCAGACGCTGGCGCAGGAACACGTCGCCGACATCGTCGAGACGTTGAACGACCAAGACGACGCGACCATCGCGCATGTCCTGGCCGAACTGCCGTTCGAACGCGCCGTCGAGGTGCTCGACCAGCCCGAGCTCACCGCCGCCGCCGAGGCGGTGGCGCTGCTGCCCGACCAGCGCGCCGGTGCGCTGCTCTCCGCCATGTCGGCGGACCGGGCGGCCGACGTCTTCCAGGAGTTCGACGAGGAGACGCGGGCGCGTGTCAGCGGGCGCCTCGATCGCCAGACCCGCTCCGACCTCAAGAAGCTGCTGGCCTATCCCGAGCACAGCGCCGGCTCGATCATGACGACCGAGTTCGTCAGCGTGCCCTCGAACTGGACGGTGCAGCAGACGCTCGACCATATCCGCCGCGTCGAGCGTTCGCGCGAGACGGTCTACGCGATCTACGTGCTCGATTCCGTGACGCGCAAGCTGGTGCGCGCGGTCTCGCTCAGGCGCCTGATCAGCGGCGATCCGGAGGCGCCGGTCGAGTCGGTCGTGCCGGCGCACAAGCCGATCTGCGTCACTCCGGAAATCGATCGCGAGGAGGTGGCGCGCCTCATCACCAAATACGATCTGCTGTCGGTGCCCGTCGTCGATGCGGAGGAGCAGCTTATCGGCATCGTCACCTTCGACGACGTCATCGACGCGATGATCGCCGAGACCACCGAGGACGTGCAGAAGCTTGGCGGCATGGAGGCGCTCGACGAGCCTTATAACGAGATCGGCTTCGTCTCGATGATCCGCAAGCGCGCCGGCTGGCTCTCGATCCTGCTGGTCGGCGAGATGCTGACCGCATCCGTCATGCAGTTCTTCGAGGGAGAACTCGAGAAGGCGCTCGTGCTGACGCTGTTCATTCCGCTGATCATGAGCTCGGGTGGCAATTCCGGCTCGCAGGCGACTTCGCTGATCATCCGGGCGCTGGCGCTGCGCGAGGTCACGCTGAAGGATTGGTGGAGGATCGCACTGCGCGAGTTGCCGACCGGTCTCACGCTCGGCAGCATCCTCGGCGTGATCGGCGTCGCCCGGATCGTCGCGTGGCAATGGCTCGGCTTCTACGATTACGGGCCGCACTGGATGCTGATCGCCGCGACGGTCGGTGGCACGCTCGTCGGGATCGTCACCTTCGGCTCGCTCGCCGGCTCGATGCTGCCCTTCGCGCTGAAGCGGCTCGGCTTCGACCCCGCCAGCGCCTCGGCGCCCTTCGTCGCGACGCTGGTCGATGTCACCGGCCTGGTGATCTATTTCGGCGTGGCGGCGCTCATCCTGACCGGGACGCTGCTGTAAGGCAGATGGCCGTCATTCTCGGGCGAAGCGTAAGCTTCGACCCGGGAATCTCGGGCATGGCAGGGTGCGCGCTCGTCATGAGATACTCGGGTCGTGCCCGAGCATGACCTACGCGGCTGGCAGGCGCCGGCTCGCGATTACGCGACGGCCTTCGCTACCATCTCCGGATGCTGGCCGATGACCCTTACATAGGCGACAGCGAAATCCGGCGCCGTCGCCCGTGCCTGTTCCCAGTCGCGCAGCGTGCCGACCGGAACCCGGAAACGGGTGGCGAACTCGGATTGCGAGAGGCCGAGCCGGGTCCGCGTCTGGCGGATCAGGCGTGCGCGCTGGCCACGGTCGAGTGCCTTGGCCGATGCGTCGAAATCCTCGGCATCGGCGATATCAGCAGGAAGAGCGGTAGGCTCGTTCTTCACCCGTGTTGCTCCTTCTCACCGAGATGAAGCGGGGCAGATCGCCCCGCCAGACAAAAATGCCGGTGAACAGCTTCTTTTCGACGATCCCGACGACCTTGAAGCGTTCCTCGCCGTCGATCTCGCGGATGGAGGGAACGATCAGGTGATCTCCGTCCTCGAAAATCCGATCGCCGAACGCCAGGGGCAGCCCATGCTTCTCACGGTTGGCCGCGTCTTTGACGGGATCAAATCTGTCTTCCGACATCTGCTCGAATATGCGGGATTTCCGTACAATGCGCAATCCGCCGCGCTGCGGAGGTCGTCATTCTCAGGTCAAGCCAGAGAATGACCTGGAGCGGTCCGCCTCAGCTCGCCAGCACGCGCTGCGGCGGGAAGGTGATCTCGACCAGCGTACCTTCTTTCTTGACGCTGGTGATCGCCATCGCCGCGCGGTTCGCCTCGACCAGCGCCTTGGTCAGCGGCAGGCCGAGCCCGGTGCCGCCGGCGCGGCGTGTCGTCGGCACCTGGCGGAAGGGTTCGAGCGCGAGGCGCAGCTCGTCGTCGTCCATGCCGATGCCGGTATCGCGGACCCGCAGGATCGCCTCGCCCTGGTCTCCGAGCGCGGTCGAGATGATGACCTGCCCGCCGGCATCGGTGAACTTCACCGCGTTCGACAGCAGGTTGATCGCGATCTGGCGGATCGAGCGCTCGTCGGCGACGACCGGCGGCAGTTTCGGCGACAGCCCCGAGCGCAGCACGACGCGGCCGCGCTGCGCCTCCGGCTGGAGCAGCGACACCGTCGACAGTGCGATCTCGTTCAGGTTGACGCTGACGAAGTCGAGGTCAAGCTTGCCGGCCTCGATCTTGGCGAGATCGAGCAGGTCGTTGACGAGGCTGATGACGTAGCCGCCCGACTGGTGGATGTCGCGCAGATATTCCTTGTAGCGCTCGTTGGCGATCGGTCCGAAGCGCTCTTCCGCCATCACCTCGGCGAAGCCGATGATGGCGTTGAGCGGCGTGCGGATCTCGTGGCTGATCTTGGCGAGCACGTCGGATTTCTGCGCGCTCGCCATCTCCGCCGCCTTGCGGGCGTCGACCAGCTCGCCCTCGGTCTTCTTCCAGGCGGTGATGTCGCGCAATACGGCGCAGAAGCGCGGCTCGTTGCCATGGGCGATCTGGCCCATCGTCATGAACAGCGCGATCTTGCCGCCTTGCCGCACGCGGCCCTGCACCTCGCGCCCGTCATTCATGACCGAGGCGACACCCCCGCCCTTCAGTCCTTCGAGATAGTCGAGCGCCGGCGCGTGGCTCTCGCTGGCGAAGAGCAGGGTGAACAATTCGCCGGTGACCTCGCGCTGGTCGTAACCGAACAGCGCCTCGGCCGCCTTGTTCAGCGACAGGATGCGGCCGCGATCGTCGACCGTGACGACGCCGTCGGTCGCGGTGTCGAGCATGGCGGTGAGCTCGCCGATGCGGGCATCGCGCGCATCGGCATCGAGCCGGAGCGCCTCGACCCGGGCCGCCGATTCGGCTTCCTCCGCCGCGAATTCGGCCGCAAGCTCGGCTTCCTCCGCTTCTTCCGGCGTCAGGACCGGCACGTCGCTGCCGTCACCGTTGGGATGGCGGAAGGCCATCAGCGTGGCGGGTTCGTCCTGCCAGCTCACGCTCGACAGCACGGCATCGACGCTGACGAGGTGGCCGAGCCGGTCGAGCAGCGTCATCGTGCCGCCATCGGCGCGGGCGGCTTCCTTGATCAGGCGGCTGACCTTGCCACCGGCCTTCAGGTCGGCGAGATCGGCATAATCCAGCAATTCGAGCAGCGTGCGGTTGGCATAGAGCGCCTCGTCGCCGCGATTGACGAGAACGGCGATCGGCAGCCGGTCGAGCACGTCGGCGTGGGAATTGCGGTGGCGCGCCGGGGCGGCAGCCGCTTCGGCCTCCGCGGCCGGCTTCGCCGCCGGGGTCTCTTCCTTGTCCTTGACCTGCAAGGGCGCGACCGGGGGTAGGCGCGGCGTGCTCGGCTCTTCATCGCCGGCAAGTCTGGCGCCCAGCGCCTTGGCGATCTCGCGGAAGGCATTGCGCTCGGCCGAGCTCAGATGCGACTTCGACGGTTCGAGCACCGGCCGGATTGCGGTGAGATGCCCGTTGCGCAGCGGCACGATCTTGCCGGGCAGGGGCTCGCGCTCCGGTGCAGCAGGCGCTTCGGAAGCAGGCTCTGCCGCAGCATCGTCCTGCGGCGGGTCGAAATCGATCGAGGCGGCGGCTTCATCTGCCTCCTCCTCGCGGTCGTCCTCCGGCAGATTCGAGAGATCGTCCGCCTCGGACACGCTGACCGTCGGGGCTTCCTCGCCGGCCGAGGCGGCCGCGATCACGTCGTCGGCGGCAGGCGACGCGGCCGGAGCATCCTCCATTGCGGCAAGGCTGGCCGCAGGTTGCGCATCGTCGTCCTGAATGGCTTCGGCGGTCGCATCAACCTGTTCCGCCTCGACCTGCGCATCCGCCGCCGCGGTATTCGCCTCGGGCATCGGGAACGGGCAGCGCTCGTTGAGCCGGGCGATGCCGAAGCCGCGGAAGCCGGCGAGCTGGCGCCCGGCATCGAGCACCGGCACGCCGGAAAGCTCGACCGGCGCGGCCTCGTCGGGCGAATCGGTGCGCCACAGCACGCCGTGGCCGCTCCAGGTCGCGGGATTGGCGAAACGTTCGATCAGGCCGCCATCGCTGTCGGCGAAGACGGAGCCGAGCAGGTCATGCCAGCGCTGGCCGATCAGCTTGGCCGCAGCAGCCTGCCCGGTCAGGGTGGCGATATTGTCGGAGAGCTTGGTCAGCTTGCCCTCGCGATCACTCTGCCAGAGGAAGCGGACCATGGCCGGCCTGGCGGGTGCGGGGACCTCATTCAGGGGCGTAGCCGGGGTGGGCGCGGCTGCCGGCGCAGCTTCGGCGGGCGCCGCCTGCGGAACGGCGACGCCAAGGCGGCGCAGCTCGGAGGCCTGCACGGCAATGGCCAGAACCGAGCGCCCGTCGGGGAGCGAAACCAGCTTGCTGCCGCAGGTGACCGGAACCGCGGCGAAGCTTGCGGTCAGGCGCAGGCGCTCCAGCCGGATGCCGTTGGCGGAGGCCATGCCGCCGGCCAGCAGGTTGAGGCGCTGCCGGGTCGGTCCCGGCAGGCTCACCTGTCCGCCGAGCAGCGCTTGTGCCGCGGCATTGGCGAAATGCGGCTTCTCGGCAGCCGGGTCCCACAGCAGCAGGGCACCGCCGGCAGCAAAGGCTGCAAGGGCTGCGTCTTCAGCCGCTGCCATGCTCCACCTCGCCCAGTCCTCTCCGGCCTCGCTCATGCCTGCCTGCTCGTTCGATCCGCGCCCGTTATGCCTAACAAAGCCTTAATAGACCCCAAACGGCGGCAAATCCATGGAACCGAAGATCGCTCTCCCGCTTCTCATGGAAACAGCGTTAACATGGCGGCTGTCGCCAATTGTCACGCTGTTGTCATTGCAGCGCAACAATGATATTGCAGTGCACAATGATCTAGGGATGGATCACCACCCGACAGGAGGATTCGATGAACGGCAAGCTGCCTTATGAAGTGCCCACAGAAATGCGCGAGTTCGCCGAGCGCAGCGTCGAGCAGGCCCGCAAGGCGTTCGACGGCTTCATGGGCGCGGCCAACAAGGCTGTGGACAATGCTCATGGGACCGCCGAAAGCGCCCGCGCCAACACCCAGGATGCGACCCGCAAGGCGATCGCCTATGCCGAGAGCAACGTCGCGGCCGCGTTCGATTTCGCCCAGAAGCTGGTGAAGTCGAGCGACCTGACCGAGGTGATGCAGCATCAGTCCGACTTCCTGAAGTCGCAGGTTGCTGCCTTCCAGAGCCAGCTCAAGGACCTCGGCACCGCCGCGCAGGATGCCGCGACCAAGGCGGCCGAGACCGTCAGCAACGCGACCAAGGGCCGCTGAGGCCTCCTGATTCGGCGCCTGATGGCGCCGATACCGCTTTTCCGGCCGGACCGCGTGGGTCCGGCCTTCGCTGTTTGCCGCTGAAGGAGAGCCGTCATGGTCAAGCCTGCTCCGACCCGGACCAAGTCCAAGGTTCCGGTCAGCCTGTCCCCGGTGAAGGCGTTGACGCCTGCGCCCGCCACGACACCGCCCGCTGCCGCGCAGGCCGAGAAGCCGAAGGTTGCCGCTCCCGCGCAGCCCGCCGTCGCTCCGGCCAAGCCCGCGCCCGTCAAGGTCACCGTTCCCGCGCCGTTGCCGGTCGCGGCGGCCAAGCCTGCTCCCGTGACCAAGCCCGCCATCGCGAGCGCCCCGAAGAAGGCGGCGCCGGTCAAGATACGCATCGAGAAGCCCGTGGCCAAGGTCGCCGGGCCGAAGGTTGCCGCAAAGGCCGCCAAACGCGCGGCAGCGGTGTCCAAGGCTGTCGCTGCCGAAGTGAAGCCGGCGCTCGTCAAGCCAACAGTCGCTGAGACGGCACCCGCCAAGCCCGTCGTCGCCAAACCCGTCGTGACCAAGCCCGTCGTTGCCAAATCGGCGCCGGTCGCCGCCGCACCGGTCGCCCCTGCCGCAAAGCCGGCGGAGCCTGCTCCCGCGCCGGCTGCCAAGGCGCCGCCGCAACCCGCTTCGCTCGATTCGCTGCCGTTGCCGCGCCCGCCCGAAGCGGCTGCCGTCGTCACGGCGACCGCGATGAGCCAGGCCTTGACCATGGCACGCGCCTTCGGAGCCCTGCAGGCCCGCATGCTCGACCATGCCTGCGCCGAGCTGGAGGCGACGCTGGGCGACGCGCAGACGCTGGCGCGCAGCAACAGCGCCTCGGAGGCGATCGCGTTGCAGGCCAAGGCCGTGCGCCGCAGCTACGAATCCTATGCCGAGCACCTGAAGGAGCTCGCCCGGACCGCCAACGCGGCCCTGCGCAAGGATTGATCCAGCGGCCGGATTCGGCGTGCGCCATCGCTGCGCCGAATTTCCGGAGCCGGAGTTGAATTACGCGGTTGCAAAAGCCGAGACTCGGCACTAGGGTCCGCGCCGCTGACGACCCCGCCACGGCGGCCGGTCGCGAAGCCCTCGGTACGGGCAGCCATAGCTCAGTTGGTTAGAGCGCTAGATTGTGGATCTAGAGGTCCCCCGTTCAAGCCGGGGTGGCTGTACCATTCTCCTTCCGGACATCGTCGGAATTCCGCATCGGCTGACGGGTTGCCGGCTGCCGGCCGCTCCTCTTGAAGCGGCCTCTGCTCTTCGCCATATCATGTTCAAGCGGAAGGGTTCGCCTTTCGCCCGCGGGGTGCTGCCAGCGGCGGGTCCCGATGTCTGTGAGGCGCCTTTCGAGGGCCTGGAGCAATGACGCGTACGCCTAGCCTGTCTCACCCGTTCCTGCTCGGCTTCGACGATATCGAGCGTGCGCTCGATCGCGTCGCCAAGGGCGCGAGCGAGGGGTACCCGCCCTACAATATCGAGCGGATGCCCCGGACAGAGGACGAGCCCGATCGCCTGCGCATCACGCTGGCCGTCGCGGGCTTCGCCCGGGAGCAGCTCGAGATCACGCTGGAGGAGAACCAGCTCACGATCCGCGGCCGCCAGGGCGACGACAAGAATCGCCAGTTCCTGCATCGCGGCATCGCCGCCCGTCAGTTCCAGCGCAGCTTCCTGCTGGCCGACGGCATGCAGGTTCTCGGTGCCGATCTGTCGAATGGCCTGCTCGCGATTGATCTGGTCAGGCCGGAACCGGAACGGCTCATCCGGCGTATCGATATCATGAGCCGGGAGTAGAGGACGGAGACCCGTCCAGCTTTTGAAGGATGCGTCAGCGGTTTTCGCATCTGTTCATAATTGAAGGCGCAGTATCAGAACCGCATTCGCACTGCTCTGAAGGAGGGCGCGATGAAACAGGACAGCAATCTTATCCAGACCAACCCGCTGACCCCCGCGGAATTCGCCGCGCTCGGTGCTGGCGAGGTCGCCTATATCAAGTCGATGAGCTCGGACGAGCTGATGCGGATTTTCCCGCAGGCGCCGAAGATCGAATCCGGCTTGCAGCTCTTCACCCTGCTCTCGGCCGATGGCGCGCCGATCCTCGTCACGGATTCGCGCGAGGCCGCCACGGCCAATGCCTGGGAGCACGATCTGAGGATGGTCAGCGTCCACTGACGCCGGCCGTTTCGACCCTCAGGATGCGGTCGCCATCCCGGCGACCGCCGACTGCAATCTCACGATATCGTCCGGCGTGGACAGGCGATGGTCGCCATCCTTGATCAGCGTCAGCACGACCGGGTCGCCGCTGAGATGCTCGACCAGCTTCAGCGCCTGGCGCCACGGCACGTCGGGATCGCGCATGCCCTGCAGGATATGCACGGGGCAGCCGGCCTTGATCTCGCCGCCGAATAGCAGGTGCCGGCGCCCGTCCTCGATCAGGGCGCGGGTGATCGGCGTCGGATCGGGGGAGTATTCCGAAGGCCGCAGCCAGACGCCCTCGTCGAGGATCGTCCGGCGGATGGAATCGGGCATCTGCGCCCACATCAGGTCCTCGGAGAAATCCACCGCAGGGGCGATCAGGACGAGTCCGGCGGGTTGCATGGGTGTGCCGAACAGGCGGCGTGCCGCGAGCAGCGCGATCCAGCCGCCCATTGATGATCCCACCAGGATCGGGCGTTGACGACACTGGGTTTCGATCGCGGCGATCGCGTCGTCGAGCCAGTCCGACAGGGTGAAGCTGCCGAAATCGCCGTCGCTCTCGCCATGGCCGCCATAGTCGAAGCGCAGGCAGGCCCGGCCGTTGGTGCGGGCCCACTCCGCCAACGCTTCGGCTTTGGTCGCGCGCATGTCGGAGCGGAAGCCGCCGAGCCAGACCACCGGCGCGCCGGTTCCCTCCTGCAGGAGATAGGCGAGGCGGCGCTTCGTGGGGCCGTCTCCGACCTCGAGCCATTGCGGCGGCTGGCGCTCCAAGGCAAATCTCCTGTGACGAATCATCCGGCCGCGGCGATTAAGGGCTGCGGCGCCTAACCGATAGGGGCATATTCGCCCCGCCAAACGAAAGTCCAGATCAAGCGAGCATGACCTTCAAGCCGGGTGCCCATCTTTCACTGCCTTCGACCGAAACGCATCCGCTGGCGGGGCGGACGATCCTGCAGATCATTCCCGAGCTGGAAGCCGGCGGAGCCGAGCGCACCGCCGTCGATATCGCCAAGGGGCTGACCGATGCCGGCGCGCGTGCGCTGGTTGCGACCGAAGGCGGGCGCCTCGTGGCCGAATTGCAGGCCAAGGGCGGGGTCTGGCTGCCGTTCCCGGCGGCCTCGAAGAACCCGGTCGCGATGCTCCTCAACATCCGCAAGCTCGCGCTGCTCTGCAAGCAGGAAGGGGTGGAGCTGATCCATGCCCGCTCTCGCGCCCCGGCCTGGGTCGCGTTGGGCGCGGCGAAGCTGCTGAAGCTGCCCTTCGTCACGACCTATCACGGCTCCTACAACAGCCGCTCGACGGTGAAGACGCTGTACAATTCGGTGATGGCGCGCGGCGACGTGGTCATCGCCAACTCGGCCTATACGGCCGGCCTGATCCTGGCGAAGCATCCGGTCGCCGGCGATCGCGTCAGGGTCGTCAATCGCGGTACCAATTTCTCCGCCTTCGCGCCGGCCGCGGTCGGGGCCGAGCGGGTACAGGCGCTGCGCAAGGCCTGGGGCGTCGAACCGCATCAGCGCATCGTGCTGCTGCCCGGCCGCCTGACCAACTGGAAGGGCCAGCGCGTGCTGATCGAGGCCGCACGGCTGATGCGCGATGGCGGGGACACCGACACCGCCTTCATCCTCGCCGGCGATGCGCAGGGGCGGGACGGCTACGTCAAGGAACTCGACGCGCTGATCGCCAAGGCCGGGCTCGAGGGCCGCGTGAAGCGCGTCGGCCATTGCAGCGACATGCCGGCCGCGATGCTTTCGGCAGCGGTCGTCGCGGTGCCCTCGACCGACCCGGAAGCCTTCGGTCGCGTCGCGGTGGAGGCGCAGGCGATGGGCACACCCGTCGTGGTCTCGGATCTCGGCGCCGTGCCCGAGACGGTTCTGGCACCCCCGCAGGCTCAGCCGGGCGAACGAACCGGCTGGCGCGTGCCCCCGGGCGACGCGACCGCTCTCGCGGCCGGCCTGAACGAGGCGCTGGCGCTCCGGCCATCCGCCAGGGATGCGCTGGCGCGACGGGCGCGGGTGCATGTCGAACGGCATTTCTCGCTGGAGGCGATGGTCTCCGAGACGCTCGACGTCTACTGCGCGCTGCTCGGAGGCTGAGGTTCCGCAGCCCGCGGGAATGTCCGCCATCGCGGTGTCATGCATTGACAACGCGCATCATTGTGCAATGTGTCTGCAACAACGGCGCGAAGCGCGCCAGATACAGGAGAATACCCCATTCGTCGTCCGTACCGCGCTGCCCCGACCCCGACCAAGGAAGGTCCCCGCTCGAACCGCGACATTCGCGGAGTGCGTGATGTTCAGCTCATCGACGATACCGGCGCCAACCGTGGCGTGGTCTCGTTCTTCGATGCGCTGAAGCTCGCCGAGGATGCCGGTCTCGACCTTGTCGAGATCGCCCCGAACTCCGTTCCGCCGGTCTGCAAGATCCTCGATTACGGTCGCTTCCGCTTTCTCGAGCAGAAGAAGGCCTCGGAGGCGCGCAAGAAGCAGCGCACCATCGAGATCAAGGAAATCAAGCTGCGTCCCGGCATCGACACGCATGACTACGACGTCAAGATGAAGGCCATGCACGGCTTCTTCGAGGAAGGCGACAAGGTGAAGGTCACCCTGCGCTTCCGCGGCCGCGAGATGGCGCATCAGGATCTCGGCGTGAAGGTGCTCGAGCGCGTCAAGGTCGATACCGCCGAGGTTGCCAAGGTCGAGAGCGACTGGCAGCTCGAAGGCCGCCAGATGGTGATGGTGCTCGCGCCGCGCTGAGGCGCGAGAGACCCGCGATCACGTTCTGATCGAGAAGTAGGGCGCCGCTGGCGCCCTTTTTCATGTCGACCGGATGATTGTCATTCCGGGGCGCGCCATAGGCGCGAACCCGGAAGCCACGACTGGGTGAGCGTTCGCGATCATGCGGTTGAAAGGGTTTCACCCGGTCGTGGGTTCCGGGTTCTTCGCTGCGCGAAGCCCCGGAATGACAGGGCTGGCCGGGAGCAATCCGGCCATTCTCCGCGTCGCCTAACGCAGCAGCCCGTTCAGCATCGCGTCGAAGGCGTCGGTCGCGCTTTTCAGGGCCGCCTCCGGCTCCGGCGCATGCGCGATCCATTGTGCCGCATGCTGGGTCGCGCCGAAGATCAGTGTCGCCACCGCTTCCGGATCGAGCGGCGCCAGAACACCCTCACTGACAAGAGCGTCGAGGCTTCGGGCCATCATCCGGATGCAGTCGTTCTGGATGGGCCAGCTCCAGGGATCGCCGAGCACGGCCGGGCCGTCACGCAGCATGATACGCTGGATCTCCGGCTCCAGAGCCATGGCGAGATAGGCGGCGCATTCGTCGCGGAAGCCGGCCCAGCGATCCTCGGCCCTCGCCGAGACGGCGCGCAGCCTGACCGTCATCTCCGCATCGATCTGGTCGAGCACGGCGGCGAACAGGCCCTTCTTGTCGCCGAAATGGTGATAGAGCGCGCCGCGCGTCAGCCCGGCTGCCGCCGTCAGCTCGTCCATCGAGGCCGCCGCATAGCCGATCGTGCCGAATGCCTCGCGCGCGGCGGCGATCAGGCTGGCGCGGGTTTCCGCGATCATGTCGGCACGAAGTCTGCGGGCCATCACATCCTCTTCACATACGTTCCGTATGTTAATTGACATACGAAGCGTATGCAATTACTCACTGACATACGCGGCGTATGTCCGCCTTGTCCGGTCCGAGCCATGTCTAATCCCTATCGCGAGATCTTCCAGGCGCCCGGCGCCTTCGCCTTTTCCTCCGCCGGTTTCATCGCTCGCCTGCCGGCCTCGATGGTCGGGCTGGGCATCGTCACCATGCTGTCGGAGCGACGCGGGGAATATGCGATCGCTGGCGCGGTGGCCGCGACCTTCGCGCTCGCCAGCGCGCTGATCACGCCGCAGGTCTCGCGTCTGGTCGACCGCTACGGCCAGCGCCGCGTGCTGATGCCCGCCGCCGCGGCCGGGGCGTTGGCGCTCGGCGGGCTGATGGTCGCGACCTGGGCGGGCGCGCCGAGCTGGCTGCTCTTTGTCTTTGCATTGCTCGCCGGCCTGATGCCGAGCATCGGCGCGATGGTCCGGGCACGCTGGACCGAATTCTATCGCGACACCCCGCAATTGCGCACGGCTTTCGCCTTCGAATCGGTGGTCGACGAGGTCATCTTCATCGTTGGGCCGATCGTCGCGATCGGGCTCAGCGTCAGCGTGTTTCCTGAAGCGGGGCCGCTCGCCGCCCTGATCTTCCTGGTCGTCGGCGTGCCCTTGCTCTGCGCCCAGCGGCGCACCGAGCCGCCGGTCCGCGCCCGCGCTGCCGAGGCCGATATCTCGGTCATCCGGCTCGGCGGCGTCCAGGTCGTCGTGCTCGCCATGATCGCGATCGGCGCGATCTTCGGCACCGCCGAGATCACCGCCGTCGCCTTCGCGGAGGCGCAAGGCCAGAAGGCGTCGGCGAGCCTCGTCCTAGCCGTTTATGCGGCGGGTTCGCTGATCGTCGGCCTCGTCTTCGGGGCTCTCAGGCTCAAGGCCTCGCTCGCCACGCAATTCCTCGCGGCGCTCGCGCTCGCGGCAGCGACGACCTTGCCGCTGCTCGCCGTGACCGGGCTCGCCTCGCTGGCGCTGGTCTTCTTCATGGCGGGCGCGGCGGTCTCGCCGACGATCATCATCGCCATGGGCCTGATCGAGCGCCTCGTGCCGCCGCGCCAGCTCACCGAGGGCATGACCTGGGGCATCACCGGCATCGGCATCGGCATGGCCGCCGGCGCTTCGGCCGCCGGCGTGCTGATCGACGCCTTCGGCGCCCCTAGCGGGTTCTGGATCTCGGTGGGGGCGGGCGTCGCTGCCCTGCTGGTGGTGCTGGCGGGCTACAACCGCCTGCTCGGCCTACGCGCCGAAACCCTGGTCTGCGAAGCCGCCTGAGGCCCGCGAACGCCAAGGGCCGCTCCCCGAAAGGAGCGGCCCGATTTCAGTCGGTCTGACCTCAGCGGATCGGCGGGGCGTATTGCAGGCCGCCCTGGGTCCAGAGCTTGTTGACGCCGCGGGGCAGCGGATGGCGGGTGCTGGTACCGAAATGCCGCTCGAAGCTCTCGCCGTAATTGCCGACGGCCTTGATGATCCGCACGACCCAGTCATTGCTGAGGCCGAGGGATTCGCCGAACTTGCCCTCGCTGCCGAGCATGCGGCGGATTTCCGGGTTCTGCGAGGACTTCGCCATCTCCTCGACATTGGCCTGGGTGACGCCGAGCTCCTCGGCATTGATCAGGGCGAAGACCGTCCAGCGCACGAGGTCGAACCAGGCCGCGTCGTTCTTGCGGACCCAGGGGCCGAGGGGCTCCTTGGAGATGACCTGCTGCAGCAGGATGTGCTCGTCGGGGTCCTTGAGCCGGCTGCGGGTGCCGGACAGTGCCGAGAGGTCGGTGGTATAGGCATCGCAGCGGCCGGCCTCATAGGCCTGGACGGTGTCGTCGAGCGTGGCGAAGGCGACGGTCTCGAACTTGATGCCGTTGGTGCGGCCGTAATCGGCGAGGTTGAGCTCCGTCGTGGTGCCCTGCGCCACGCAGACCGAGGCGCCGTTGAGATCCTTGACATTGGTCACGCCAAGCTTCTTGCGCACGATGAAGCCTTGACCGTCATAGTAGTTGACGGCGGTGAAGGTGAGGCCCTGGCCGATGTCGCGGCCGAGCGTCCAGGTCGTGGTGCGGGCGAGCACGTCGATCTCGCCGCTCTGCAGCGCGACGAGCCGGTTCTTGCTCGACAGCGAGAGATAGCTCGCCTTGTTCGGATCGTTGAAGATCGCCGCCGCCAGAGCGCGGCAGAAATCGGTGTCGAAGCCCTTCCAGACCCCGCCATTGTCCTGCAGCGAAAACCCGGGCACGCCCTCGCTGGTCCCGCAGATGATATTGCCGCGCGCCTTGATCTTGTCGAGCGTCGACTGGGCGAGGGCGGGAGCGGAAGCGGCGGCCGTCAGGGCAAGGCCTGCGGCGAGATTGAGCAGAAGCTTCTTCACGGAACTGTCTCCAGATGCGGAACACGCCTGTTGACCTTACGGCGTGACGATCGTTTGAAGAAGGCAGACGAAGGGCTGCTGCTTTTCCGGGCAGCCTCACCGGTTATTGCCGGCTTCGCACTTGCAATAGCGGTCATTTTCTGCGATAGGCCCGGCCTTCGATCGCCCGGCTGATAAGGGCTGCCGTGGCGATCGTGCTTTGCTTCCTGAAAGCAAGACATTGGCAACGCGTTCGAAAGACGCGCAGCCACGACCATTGAGGAGCTCAAATGCCCAAGATCAAGACGAAGTCGAGCGCTAAAAAGCGCTTCAAGATCACCGGAACCGGCAAGGTCATGTACGCCCAGGCCGGCAAGCGTCACGGGATGATCAAGCGGACCAACAAGCAGCTCCGCAATCACCGCGGCACCACCGTCCTGTTCGAGGGCGATGCGGCCAACGTGAAGAAGTTCTTCCTTCCCAACGGCTGACGCCACCTGACATTCCGGAGATCATGACATGGCTCGCGTGAAACGGGGCGTAACAGCCCACGCCAAGCACAAAAAAGTTTTCAAGGCTGCGAAGGGCTTCTACGGCCGTCGCAAGAACACGATCCGCGCTGCCAAGGCGGCCGTCGATCGCTCGATGCAGTACGCCTATCGCGACCGCAAGAACAAGAAGCGCACGTTCCGCGCGCTCTGGATCCAGCGTCTCAACGCTGCGGTGCGCGAGCACGGCCTGACCTATTCGGTCTTCATCGGTGGCCTGATCAAGTCGGGCATCGAACTCGACCGCAAGACCCTGTCGGCCATGGCCATCGACGATGCAGCCTCGTTCGCTGCCGTGGTCGAGACGGTCAAGGGCGTGCTGGGCGCCGAAGCCAAGGCCGCCTGAGCAGCCTTGCATCGCTGAATTGGAAAAGGCCGGCGGTGACGCCGGCCTTTTTCGTTGCGCAGAAGCGTTCACTCGTCATTGCTTCGTCGTTTCACTCCTCGCAATGACGGGGCGTGGGCGAGTCAGGTCTGCACGCTGCCGTTTTGCGGCGGGTTCCAGCCTTCGCCGGCGCCTTCGACGATCCGCTGATACGCCTCCTCCGGTGAATCCACATAGCTGAACAGCTTGAGGTCATCGGGCCGGATGAAGCCTGCTGCGGCCATCGCATCGAGGTTCAGCAGGCCCTTCCAGTAGCCGGAATCGTAGAGCACGATCGGCACCGGGCTCATTTTGCCTGTCTGGACCAGCGTCATGATCTCGAACAGTTCGTCGAGCGTGCCGAAGCCGCCGGGGAAGACGACCAGCGCCGCCGCACGCATCGCCAGATGCATCTTCCGCATCGCGAAATAGTGGAACAGGAAGGTCAGGTCCGGCGTCGACCAGGCGTTCGGCTCCTGCTCATGCGGCAGGGTGATGTTGAAGCCGATCGAGATCGCGCCGGCTTCGGTCGCGCCGCGATTGGCGGCTTCCATGATGCCGGGGCCGCCGCCGGTGGCGATGACGTGATGGCGGCCGGCCTCGCCGTCGCGCAGCGCGCCGCCGCGCTCCGAGGCGATGTGGCCGAATTGCCTGGCGGCCTCGTACCAGGGATTGCCCTCGCGTACCCGCGCCGAGCCGAAGACGACGATGGTCGAGACGACGCCGCGGGCCCTGAGGCTATCCTCCGCTTTCTGGTATTCCAGCATGAAGCGGGCGCCGCGGGTCGAATCGCCCAGGATGAAATCGGGGTCGAGCGCAGCCAGCCGATAGGACGGCGATTCCTTCTGGGCGGTGTTGTCGGGCATGGGCCTATCCTCTTGACGGACGGCGTTCCAGAACCTTGCGGATGAGACGCCTGCCTTCGCTCTGGCATAAGCCGGCCGTTCCCGCTAGAACGCGCCCGTTCCCACGCCTTCAAACGCTTGCGACTTAAATTCATGACCGATATCGCCCTTCTGGAACGCGACGTCCTCGCCGCGATCGATACTGCCGCCGACGAAGCCGCCGTCGAGGATCTGCGCATCGCCGCGCTCGGCAAATCCGGCTCGATCTCGGCGCTGCTCAAGACGCTTGGCGCGATGACACCGGACGAGCGCAAGGAGAAGGGCCCGCAGATCAACGGCCTGCGCGATCGGGTTCAGAGCGCGATCGCAGCGCGCAAGGAAGCGCTGGGCGAAGCGGCGCTGGAAGCCCGGCTCGCCTCCGAGCGCGTCGACGTGTCGCTGCCGGTGCAGGACGGCCCGGAAGCGCGCGGTCGCATTCATCCGATCAGCCAGGTCATCGACGAGATCACCGCGATCTTCGGCGATATGGGCTTCGCCATTGCCGAAGGGCCGGATGTCGAGACCGACGACCTCAACTTCACCAAGCTGAATTTCCCGGTCGGTCATCCCGCCCGCGAGATGCACGACACCTTCTTCTTCGCGCCTGACGCCAATGGCGAGCGCAAGCTGCTGCGCACCCACACCTCGCCGGTCCAGGTCCGCACCATGCTGGCCGAGGCACCGCCGATCCGCGTGGTCTGCCCGGGCCGCACCTATCGCAACGATTCCGACCAGACCCATACCCCGATGTTCCATCAGGTCGAGGGGCTCGTCATCGACAAGTCGGCCAATCTCGGCCACCTGAAATGGGTTCTGGAAGAGTTCTGCAAGGCGTTCTTCGAGATCGACGACGTGAAGATGCGCTTCCGTCCGTCCTTCTTCCCCTTCACCGAGCCCTCGATGGAGGTCGACATCCAGTGCTCGCGCAAGGGCGGCGAAATCCGCTTCGGCGAGGGCGACGACTGGCTGGAGATCCTCGGCTGCGGCATGGTCCACCCGAATGTGCTGAAGAATTGCGGGCTCGACCCGGAGATCTATCAGGGCTTCGCCTGGGGCATGGGCATCGACCGCATCGCCATGCTGAAATACGGCATGCCGGACCTGCGCCCCTTCTTCGAGGCCGACGTGCGCTGGCTCGCGCATTACGGTTTCCGTCCCCTCGACCTGCCGACGCTGACAGGCGGCCTTTCCTCGTGACGGCTCCGGCCGGACAAGGGAGGGCGCGATGACGCCTGCGGGCTGGGCGGCGGCGATCGCCGTGCTGCTGGTCGCGATGAACCTGGTCAGCCAGGCCATCGCGCTCTGGCGGCTGCGCCGGCCCCTGCAAGGCTCAGCCCTGCTCGACACCTTGCCGCCGGTCACCATCGTCCGTCCGGTGCGCGGCATCGAGGCCTTCAGCCGCGAGACGGCGGTTTCCGGGCTGGAACTCGATTATCCCCGCTACAGCACGATCTTCTGCGTCGCCGACGCGCAGGACCCGATCATCCCGCTGATCGAGGAGCTGATCGGTACCCATGGTCCCGAAAAGGCCCGGCTGATCGTCGGAGACGTGCCCGTCAGCGCCAATCCCAAGCTCAACAACTGCGTGCGCGGCTGGGAGGCGGCGACGACCGATTGGGTCATCCTCGCCGATTCCAATGTGCTGATGCCCAGGGACTATATCCAGCGCATGCTGGCCGCCTGGCAGCCCACGACCGGTCTCGTCTGCTCGGCGCCGGCCGGCTCCTGGCCGCAGGGATTCGGTGCCGAGGTCGAATGTGCCTTCCTCAACGCCTTCCAGGCGCGCTGGCAATATGTCGGCGAGGCGCTGGGTTTCGGCTTCGCGCAGGGCAAGTCGATGCTCTGGAACAAGCCTTTCCTCGACGCCAATGGTGGCATCGCCGCGCTTGGTGCCGAGATCGCCGAGGATGCGGCCTCGACCAAGCTGGTGCGGGCGGCCGGCCGGCATGTCCATCTCGTCGGCCAGCCTTTCGAGCAGCCGCTCGGCCCGCGCCGGCTTGCCGACGCCGTGCAGCGCCAGTTCCGTTGGGCGCGGCTCCGGCGCGTGACCTTCCTGCCCTTCTTCGCGCTGGAGATCCTTGCCGCGCCGATGCCGGCGGCCGTGCTTGCCGCTTTCGGTGCGTCCGCTCTCGGCCTGCCGGCCTGGCTGGCGCCGCTCCTCGTGCTGCTGATCTGGTATGCCGGCGACATCCTGCTCTCGGCGAGAGCCGGCTGGTTCCTGAACTGGCGCTCGCCGCTGGCCATGCTGGCGCGCGACATCGCCTTTCCCGGGATCTGGGCCTATGCCTTCGTCGGCGGCGAGGTGAGCTGGCGCGGCAACGCCATGAAGATCCGTGCCGACGGCGCCAACAAGCTGAATGATACGCTGCCGGCGGCGCCGGCACAGGCGGCGCGCGATGGCCGCTGACCTCATTGCCTCCGTGCCCGAGCGCTATCGCGGCTGCCCGAGCTTTTCCTTCGGCGACAGTCCGGAACTGGCCACCGAACTCGCGGCGCTGGTCGTCAGCGGCCGGAAGACCGCGACGGTGAACACGCTCGATGCGCCCGATTGCCCCAAACTCAACGAGCTCTGGATCGTGCTCGACGGCACTGGGCGGCCCGTCTGCGTCATCGAGACGCTCGAACTCGTGGCCCGCCGCTTCGACGAAGTTGACGAGGCCTTCGCCTTCGACGAAGGGGAGGGCGACCGCTCCCTGGCCTTCTGGCGGGATGCCCACGAAACTTATTTCCGGCGCATCGGTGCCTTCAGCCCCGACATGCCCTTGCTTTGCGAACGTTTCCGCCTGGTGGAAGTGTTCGCCCCGATGGACGCAGACGCATGAAGTTCACGATTTCCTGGCTCAAAGAGCATCTCGATACCGACGCCTCCGTTGCGGAGATCACTGATGCCCTGACCCGCGTCGGCCTCGAGGTCGAGGCGATCGAGGATCGCGCGGCCGCGCTCTCGGCCTTCACCATCGCCTATGTCATCGAGGCGAAGCAGCACCCGAACGCCGATCGCCTGCGCGTCTGCATGGTCGATACCGGCGCGGGCGAGCCCGTTCAGGTCGTCTGCGGCGCGCCGAATGCCCGCACCGGCATGAAGGGCGTGTTCTCGCCGCCGGGCAGCTACATCCCCGGCAAGAAGGCCACGCTCGGCAAGGGCGTGATCCGCGGCGTCGAATCGAATGGCATGCTGGTCTCGGAAGCCGAGCTCGAACTTTCCGACGATCACGACGGCATCATCGAATTGCCTGATGATGCGCCGGTCGGCCAGCCCTACGCTCCCTATGCCGGCCTCGACGATGCCGTGATCGAGATCGCGGTGACGCCGAACCGCGCCGATGCGCTGGGCATCGCCGGCATCGCCCGCGACCTCGCTGCTGCCGGTATCGGCAAGCTCAAGTCGCAGGCCATCCAGCCGTTGCGCGGCTCTTTCCCGTGCCCGGTCAAGGTCACGCTCGATTTCGCCGAGGAAGACAGGAAGCTCTGCCCGGCCTTCGCGCTGCGCCTCGTGCGCGGCGTCAGGAACGGCCCCTCGCCGGACTGGCTGCAGGCGCGCCTGCGCGCCGTCGGCTTGCGCCCGATCAACGCATTGGTCGATATCACCAACTTCATGACGCTCGATCGCAACCGGCCGCTGCACGTCTTCGACGCCGCCAAGGTCACGGGCAACCTCACGGTGCGCCGCGCCAAGGCCGGCGAGACCATCCTCGCCCTCGATGGCAAGACTTATACGCTGACCGACGAGCAGGTCGTGATCGCCGACGAGCACGGCGTCGAATCGCTGGCCGGTATCATGGGCGGCGAGGCCTCGGGCTCAAGCGAGGCGACCACCGACGTGCTGATCGAGAGCGCGCTCTGGGACCCGCTGAACACCGCCCGCTCGGGCCGCGCGCTCGGCATCAATTCGGATGCGCGCTATCGCTTCGAGCGCGGCGTCGACCCGGATTTCACACGCCCCGGCCTCGATCTCGCGACCGCGCTGGTGATCGATCTCTGCGGCGGCGAAGCCTCCGAGGTGGAATTCGTCGGCGACCTGCCGGATAGCCCCGGCGCGATCGACTTCCCCTGGTCCGAGGTCAAGCGCCTGACCGGCCTGGAGCTGCCGCAGGCAGAAATGAAACTGGCACTGACCTCGCTCGGCTTCCATGTCTCGGGCGCGGGCGACCGGGCCAAGGTGGCGCCGCCGTCCTGGCGTGCCGATGTCGGCGGCAAGGCCGATCTCGTCGAGGAGATCGTGCGCATCGCCGGGCTCGATCGCGTCGCCTCGACGCCGCTGCCGCGCATCAAGGGCGAGGTGATCAAGCCGGTACTCACCGTGCTGCAGAAGCGCACGCGCATCGCCAAGCGCACGCTCGCGGCGCGGGGCCTCGTCGAGGCGGTGACCTGGTCCTTCATCTCGCATGATCAGGCCAAGCTCTTCGGCGGTGGCTCGCCCAGGCTCGCGCTCGCCAACCCGATCGCGGCCGATCTCTCGGACATGCGGCCTTCGCTCCTGCCGGGCCTGATCCGCGGCGCACAGAGCAATGCCGATCGCGGTTATCCCGATGTCGCGCTGTTCGAGGTCGGCCAGATCTTCAAGAGCGACGAGCCGGAAGGCCAGCTCATCGCCGCAGCGGGCCTGCGCCGCGGCAGCGCCCGTCTCGACGGCGTCGGCCGTCGCTGGGATGGTGGCGCTAAGCCCGTCGACCTGTTCGATGCCAAGGCGGACGTGCTCGGCCTGCTCTCGGGGCTCGGCATTCCCACCGGCGGTCTCCAGATTGTCGCCGGCGGTCCGGCCTGGGCCCATCCCGGCCGCTCGGCCACGCTCCAGTTCGGCCCCAAGGGCGTCATCGGTGCCTTCGGCGAGGTCCACCCCAAGATCCTCAAGGCACTCGACGTGAAGGGGCCGCTGGTCGCCTTCGAGATCCATCTCGATGCGCTGCCGCTGCCCAAGGCCAAGCCGACCAAGGTCAAGCCGAAGCTCGTCCTCTCCGACTTCCAGCCGGTGACGCGCGATTTCGCCTTCATCGTCGACAAGGCGGTGGCGGCCGGCGAGATGGTCAAGACGGCGCAGGGCACCGACCGCGCGCTGATCGCCAATGTCGGCGTCTTCGATCTCTACGAGGGCGCGGGCGTCGAGGCCGGCAAGAAGTCGGTCGCGCTGGCGGTCACGCTGCAGCCGGTCGAGAAGACGCTGACCGAGGCCGAGATCGAAGCCGTCGGCAGCAAGATCGTCGCCGAGATCGGCAAGCGTTACGGCGCGACGCTGCGGGGCTAAAGCTGCCATCCAAAGCGCGTCATGCTCGACCTGCCCCCTCTCCCCCTGCGGGAGAGGGTTGGGGTGAGGGGTCGCGCGACGCCTACCGTCGTTGCGAGGAGCGAAGCGACGAAGCAATCCAGGGGGCCGGGTTGAACGCTTCAGCCCGGTCTCCTGGATTGCTTCGCTGTGCTCGCAATGACGTCAAAGGTCGCGCGACCCCTCATCCGTCGGCGCTTCGCGCTGCCACCTTCTCCCGCAAGGGGAGAAGGGAAGGGCTCCCACCATTGATCAGGATTGTGTAATAATCCGTGGGCGAAATCCCTGCGCTTTCGGGGTAAGCGCTGACGCATTCTTGCATCTTCGCGGTCCTATGGTTCTCACCGAACGTCCCGCCACGGACAATCTGTTCCCCGGTTTTCGCCTGCTCGACGTTGAGACGTCGGGTGCGCGGATTCGCGTGCGGACGGGCGGGGAGGGGCCGCCGCTGCTGCTGTTGCACGGTTATCCGCAGACGCACATCATGTGGCGCCGGGTCGCTCCGCTGCTGGCCGAGCGTTACACCCTGATCTGCCCGGACCTGCGCGGCTACGGCGATTCCGACAAGCCGCCGAGCGCGGCCGATCATGCGCCCTATTCGAAGCGCGCCATGGCGCAGGACATGGCCGAGGTCATGAGCGCGCTGGGCCACGAGCGTTTCTTCGTCGGCTCGCATGATCGTGGCGCCCGCGTCGCGCACCGGCTGGCGCTCGATCATGCCGACCGCGTCCTGAAGCTCGCGACCCTCGACATCGCACCGACGCGCGAGATGTATCGCGACACGACCGACGCCTTTGCCCGCGGCTACTGGCACTGGTTCTTCCTGATCCAGCCGGCGCCGATGCCGGAGCGCATGATCGAGAGCGATCCGGAGTTCTACTGGACGAGCCGGCGCGCCTCGGACATGCGCCTGTTCGAGCCGGAGGCGCTTGCCGAATATCTGCGCTGCTTCCGCGATCCTGCGATGATCCATGCCAGCTGCGAGGATTATCGCGCGGCGGCGACGATCGACATCGCCCATGACGATGCCGATGCCGGCAGGAAGCTCGCCTGTCCGCTGCTGGCGCTGTGGGGCGAGCGCGGCATCATCGGCAAGTGCTTCGACCCTCTGGCCTTGTGGCGCGAGCGTGCGCAGGATGTGCGCGGCCACGCCCTACCGGGCGGTCACTATCTCGCGGAGGAGGTCCCCGATCTCATCGCCGCGGAGTTCGAAGCCTTTTTCGGAGAAGTCGTATGACTGGGACCAACCGCGTTTACCGCATCGCCGTGATCGCCGGCGACGGCATCGGCAAGGAGGTCATGCCCGAGGGCCTGCGCGTGCTGGAGGCCGCTTCGAAGAAATTCGGCTTCGAGCTGCGCCTCGACGAGTTCGATTTCTCGTCCTGCGACTACTACGCGAAGCACGGCAAGATGCTGCCGGACGACTGGAAGGAGAAGATCGGCGGCCATGACGCGATCTATTTCGGCGCCGTCGGCATGCCCCAGCAGGTGCCGGACCATGTCTCGCTCTGGGGCTCGCTGCTGCTGTTCCGGCGCGAGTTCGACCAATACGTCAACCTCCGGCCGGTCCGCCTGATGCCGGGCGTCCCCGGCCCGCTCGTGGGCCGCAAGCCCGGCGATATCGATTTCTTCGTCGTGCGCGAGAACACCGAGGGCGAGTATTCCTCGGTGGGCGGGCGCATGTATGCCGGCACCGAGCGCGAGATCGTCATCCAGGAGACGGTGATGAGCCGCGTCGGCGTCGACCGCGTGCTGAAATACGCCTTCGAGCTGGCGCAGCGTCGTCCCCGGAAGAAGCTGACCTCGGCCACCAAGTCGAACGGCATCTCGATCACCATGCCGTACTGGGACGAGCGGGTGAAGGAGATGGCGAAGAACTACCCGGGTGTCGCCGTCGACCAGTACCATATCGACATCTTGACCGCGCATTTCGTGCTGAACCCGGATCGTTTCGATGTGGTCGTCGCCTCGAACCTGTTCGGCGATATCCTCTCCGATCTCGGCCCGGCTTGCACCGGCACGATCGGCATCGCGCCGTCGGGCAACATCAATCCGACGGGCGATCATCCCTCTCTGTTCGAGCCGGTCCACGGCTCGGCGCCGGATATCGCCGGGCAGGGCATCGCCAATCCCGTCGGCATGATCTGGTCGGGTGCGATGATGCTGGACCATCTCGGCGAGCACGAGGCTGCGAAGGGGATCGAGGCTGCGATCGAGCGTGCTCTGGGCGATGCCGGGACGCGCACCCGCGATCTCGGCGGCACGCTCGGCACGGAAGCCGCCGGCAAGGCGGTTGAGCAGGCGCTTTGAGCAGCAATTTGACCGCAAGGATTTGAAGATCATGGATTTGTCGTCGATTTCCATTGTCGACCCGCTTGTCTGGGGCAAGCTGGCCGAGATCATCCTGCTGAATATCGTGCTCTCGGGTGACAACGCCGTCGTGATCGCGCTCGCCTGCCGGGCGCTCGCCCCGGCGCAGCGCACCAAGGGCATCGCGCTCGGCGCCGGTGTCGCGGTCGTGCTGCGCGTCGTCTTCACGGTGCTGATCGCCTCGCTGCTGAACACGCCCTTCCTGCGCATCGTCGGCGCCGGCCTGCTGATCTGGATCGCGGTGAAGCTCATCGTCGAGGACGAAGGCCAGGACGAGGATTCGATCACTGCCAGCAGCAAGCTCTGGAAGGCGGTGCAGACGGTCGCCATCGCCGACATCGTCATGAGCCTCGACAACGTGCTGGCGATCGCCGCCGTCGCCAAGGATTCGATTCCCTTGCTGATCGCCGGTCTTATTATCTCGATCCCGCTGATCGTGCTCGGCGCCTCGCTGATCACGAACCTGCTGACGCGCTTCCCGATCCTGGTCTGGGCCGGTGCGGCGCTGCTGGGCTGGGTCGCGGGCGAGATGTTCGAGAGCGATCCCTGGCTGATCGCCCGTTTCGGCGAGGAACTGCTGCACAAGCTGGAATACCCGGCCGCGATCCTGGGCGCCTTGCTCGTGGTCGGCCTCGGCTACCTCATCAAATCGCGCCGGCCCGATCCGGCCCACTGACGAACTGCAAAGGGACGACCTGACCGATGGACTTCGCATCTTCCACCTTCTGGACATCGCTGCTCCAGATCATCTGGATCGACTTGCTGCTGTCGGGCGACAATGCGGTCGTGATCGCGCTTGCCGTGCGCTCGCTGCCGGAGAAGCAGCGCAAGGTCGGCATCTGGCTCGGCGCCGGTGCGGCGGTGGGCCTGCGCATCATCTTCGCGGTGGTCGTCAGCTATCTCCTGAACATCCCTTTCCTGAAGGTCGTCGGCGCGCTCCTTCTGTTCTGGATCGCCATCAAGCTCGCCAAGGGTGAGGAAGAGGCGCATGGCGACATCGCCGCCAGCGATAATCTCTGGAAGGCGGTGCGCACCATCGCCATCGCCGACGCGGTGATGAGCCTCGACAATGTGCTCGCGATCGCCGCAGCCGCGCGTGGCCATTTCGAGCTGTTCGTGTTCGGCCTGCTGCTGACGATCCCGCTGATCATCTTCGGCGCCCGTCTGCTCTCGTCGGTTCTCGAGCGCTTCCCGATCCTGATCTGGCTCGGCGCGGCGCTGCTCGGCTGGATCGCCGGCGAGATGCTGCTCAGCGACATGGCGGTGATGCAATGGCTCCAGGTGAACATGCCGAGCTGGGTCCAGAGCGTGCCGGTCTCCGACGTCAATCCCGCCGGCCTTCTCCCCGCGAAGGTGCCGTTCTACACGGCAGCGGTGCTCGGTGCGGCCTTCGTCTGCATTGTCGGCTACGCCCTCAAGAAGAAGCCGATCGATCAGGCGGGCTGAGCCTCAGGCTTCAATCGAGAACGATCGCAGCGGCGGCCAGGACATCCTGGCCGCCGCTTTTCATGAGACGGAGCTCGCCCTGTGCTTCCGCACCGCGCGAAGGGTCGCGGACACCGAACCGCGCCTCCGACAGCAGCGACACGCAAAAGCTCTCGGGCGGCCGTGCGAAGCCGGTGCCGAGCGCCTTCACATAGGCTTCCTTCGCGGCCCAGAGGCGGGCGAAGGCGAGGGGGCGTGCGGGAGGTGCCGTCGCCTTCAGGAGCCTGCGCTCGTCCGGATGCAGCAGGTCGAGCGGGGGCAGGGCCTGCGCATCGACGCGCTCAACGTCCACGCCCAGAGGATGCCGGGCAAGGCCGACGGCAACGACGCCCGCGCGTGTCGCCAGCGACAGATGGAGCGCTTCGGGCAGGGCCAGCAGCGGCCGGCCCGCCGCCTCGTGTTCGATGACGACATCGTCTTCCCGGCAGCCGAACTGGCGCGCCAGGACCTGCCGTGCAGTGCCGCGCCGCAATGCGGAGCGCTCAGTCAGGTTGTGCGGACAGGCATCCGTCCGGACGAGCCAGATCGCGGGCAGGGCGGGGGCAACGGTGTCGGCATCGTCGGACCAGTGCATGGCACATCTGTAAGCGGTTTTTCGATCGCGCTGAAACGCGAGCCGTCATTGCGAGGAGCGAAGCGACGAAGCAATCCAGGAGAACTGGGCCGAAGCGCTCACCCAGTTCTCCTGGATTGCTTCGCTACGCTCGCAATGACGATTGCGGAGGCTGGGGCCCTTCATGGCTCCTGCCCAAGCCTGTCGCGCCCTGCGCGGCATTCATGCAGCCGCGCCGTTCATGCGCGTTGACGTTCAGGCGGGCTTTCCGCTTCTGGAGGCTGATGTCAGCCGATCCGAACATGTCGTCAGCCGCCCCGGAAGCGCCGATCACCGCCGCGGGGATGATGCTCGGCCTGCGCAAGGTCTCCGTGCTGATGCCGGGGATCGTCGTCTTCGCCGTTGCCTTCGGGGCGGCTGCAGCGGCGAAGGGGCTCACCCTGTTCGAGACCTTGCTGATGAGCGGCTTCGTCTATGCCGGCGTCGCGCAACTGGTCTCGCTGGAACTCTGGCGCCCCGAATGGACATGGGGCGCCATTGCCGGCATTGCCGTCGTCACCGCGACCGTGAATGCCCGGATGGTTCTGCAGGGCGCCTCACTGCAGCCCTGGTTCGCCAGATATCCGAAGGCGCTCAATGCCTTCCATCTCTTCTTCTTCACCGATGCCAACTGGCTGATCGGCACGCGTTACCGGGCGGAAGGCGGGCGCGATCTCGGCGTTCTCATCGGGGCCGGGCTCGCGCTGTGGCTGGTCTGGGTCATCGCGACCGGCGGCGGCTACATGCTGGGCGCGCTGGTCAGCGATCCGCGCCGCTACGGCATCGATCTGGTCATGCCGATCTTCTTCGCCGCGATGATCGTGCCGCTCTGGCGCGGCAAGCGCGGGATGGTGCCCTGGGTCGTCGCCGGCCTCGTCGCGCTGGTCACCGCACGGCTCTTCGACGGCTATGCCTTCATCATCGTCGGCTCGCTCGCCGGCGCGATCACGGGGGCGTTCCGCGATGACGCTGCCTGACCTCGGTACCTGGGGCCCGCTCATCGCCATCACCGCGATGGCGGCGGCGACCTATCTCTGCCGCATCTCCGGCGTGGCCCTGATGAGCATCATCCCGCTGACGCCCCATGTCCGGCGCGGGCTCGCGGCCCTGCCGGGCTCGATCGTGGTGGCGACGGTCCTGCCGCTCATCGAGCGGCTGGGCTGGGCTGCGGCGCTCGCGCTTCTCGCGGCGGTGGGCACCATGATCCTGCGGCGCAGCGAGCTCCTGGCGCTGCTGGTCGGCATGGCCGCGATCTCCGGCCTGCGCGCGCTCGGCTTCTGATCCATCACGCGGGCCGATTGCTTCCATCACATCACGTCATCCCGGTATGCATCGCCACCGGTTGACGACGAAGGACGGGGGGAGGACGGTGCATCACAGCAAAACTGGCTAAAACGGAGCGCCGTCATGGCATGGTATTCTCAGACGTGGACCTGGTTCGATGGCTCTTGGCATGAGGGCAATCCCGGCATCGTCGGTCCGCGCAGCCATGTGCTCTGGCAGGCCTCCTCGGTCTTCGATGGCGGCCGCTATTTCGACGGCGTCGCACCGGACATCGACCTGCATGCCGCCCGCGTCAACCGTTCGGCGACGGCGCTCGGCCTGAAGCCGACCGTCGAGGCGGACTTCATCGTCGGCAAGATGTTCGAGGGCGTCAAGAAATTCGCCCCCGGTACGGCGATCTACGTCAAGCCGATGTACTGGGGCGAGGCCGATGGCCCCTCGACCATCATGGCCGATCCGGAATCGACCCAGTTCGCGCTCTGCCTGTTCGAGGCGGCAATGCCGCAGCCGACGGCCGGCTTCTCGGTGACCAAGGGCGCCTTCCGCCGCCCGAGCTACGAGACCGCCCCGACCGACGCCAAGGCGGGCTGCCTCTACCCGAACAATGCCCGCGTGCTGAAGGTGGCGAAGGCCGCCGGCTTCGACAACGCGCTGGTGCTCGACATGCAGGGCAATGTCGCGGAGACCGCGACCTCGAACATCTTCCTCGCCAAGGACGGCGTCGTGAAGACCCCCGTACCGAACGGCACCTTCCTGAACGGCATCACCCGCCAGCGCGTGATCAAGCTGATGCGCGAGAGCGGCGTGCCGGTCGAGGAATGCAGCCTGCGCTACGAGGATTTCGAACAGGCCGACGAGATTTTCATGTCCGGCAACTACTCCAAGTGCATGCCGGTGACCCGCATCGACAACCGCACGCTCCAGCCCGGGCCGCTCTTCCGCCGCGCCCGCGAGCTCTACATGGACTACGCCCACAGCAAGCCGAAAGCGGCCTGAGCCGGAAGGCAGGGTCCATGGCGCGCCTCGCCACGCGACTGACCGAGCGCCTCGGCATCGCCCATCCCATCCTGTCGGCGCCGATGGCGCTGGCAGGCGGCGGGGCGCTGGCCGCGGCGGTCACCCGCGCCGGTGGCCTTGGGCTCATCGGCGGGGGCTATGGCGATGCCGGCTGGATCGCGCAGGAATTCGCAGCCGCCGGCAATACGCAGGTCGGCTGCGGCTTCATCACCTGGTCGATGGCCAGGAAGCCTGAGCTGCTGACGCAGGCGCTGGCCCGCAAGCCGGCCGCGCTGATGCTCTCCTTCGGCGATCCGCGCCCCTTCGCCGGCGAAATCGCGGCGGCGGGCGTGCCCTTGATCTGCCAGTGCCAGTCGCTCGCCCATGTCCGGGAGGCCATCGAGGCGGGCGCGGCAATCGTTGTCGCGCAGGGCTCCGAAGCCGGCGGGCATGGCGCCAGCCGCGCCACGCTGCCCTTCGTGCCGGAGGCGGCGGACCTCATCGCCCGTGAAAGCCCTGATACGCTGCTTCTCGCCGCCGGAGGCATAGCCGATGGGCGAGGGCTCGCCGCTGCCTTGATGCTCGGCGCCGACGGCGTGCTCGCCGGGACGCGCTTCTGGGCAAGCCGCGAAGCGATGGTGCATGAGCGCCACCATGCCGCGGCCATCGCCGCGACAGGCGACCAGACGGTGCGCTCCTCGCTGCCCGACATCGCCCGGCAGCTTGATTGGCCGAAGCCCTTCGACATCCGCGTCTCGGACAACGCCTTCATCGCAAGCTGGGCTGGTCGGGATGCGATGCTGAAGGACGCCATTGCTACCGAGGGCCCTGCCTATCGCGAGGCCTTCATGGCCGGCGACCCCGACAAGGCCGCTGTCATCTTCGGCGAGGCTGCCGGCTTGATCACGGATATCCCGAGCGCCGGCGAGATCGTCGAGCGCATGGTGGCGGAGGCTGTGGCTTTGCTTGGCGGGGCAGGGCGCTTCGTCGTCTGACAGTCTCTTTGGAACCACCCTTGTCATTCCGGGGCGCCCGAAGGGCGAACCCGGAACCCACGACTGGGTGCGACGGATTGATTGGGGCGGTCTCGCCCGGTCGTGGGTTCCGGGTTCTTCGCTATGCGAAGCCCCGGAATGACAAGGCTCAGCCCGAAACCTCCTTCAGCGCAGCAGCCTGAGCAGCCCCGTCACCTTCAACAGTCCGCCGGCAAGCACGACGTAGACGACAGCCGCGACGCCGGACACGAGCAGCACCGTCATCAGCAGCGGCTCGAAGGGCAGGGCGGCGGTGAGCCGGAGCGCCAGCGGCTTGCCCCACCAGGCGAGTGCACCACAGATCGCCGCCGCGCCGCAGACGATGGCTGCGAAGCCCGGCAGGCGCCGGTCCGGCTCGGTCCAGCCGCGACGCCGTGCCAGCACGAACAGCGTCAGCAGATTGACCCAGGCGCCGGCGGCCGTCGCCAGCGCCAGGCCCGGCGCGCCCCAGTCGCGCCAGAGCAGGAGCTTCACCGCGAGATTGCAGGCGATGGCCGCGAGAGCGATCAGCATCGGCGTTGTGGTGTCGCCGCGTGCCTGGAAGGCCGAGACCTGCGCACGGATCATCACGATCGCCGGCAGGCCGAGCGCATAGGCGAAGAGCACGGCACCTGCCGCCGTGCTCGCCTGCGCATCGAAGGCGCCGCGCTGGAACAGGCCGGCGACCATCAGTTCCGGCACGGCGACGAAGGCCGCGACGAAGGGGGCGCTGGCGACGAGCGAGATCGCGATGGCGCGGTTCTGCGCGCGGTTGGCGGCGGCTTCGTCGCCTTTGGCGATGGCGCGGCTCATCGCCGAAAGCGCGACGGTGCCGACCGCGATCGCGATCAGCCCGAGCGGCAACTGGTAGAGCCGCTCGGCATAGTAGAGCGCCGCATAGCCGCCGCGCGGCAATAGCGAGGCGATGATCGTATCGGCGAAGATCGAAATCTGCACGCCGGCCGAGCCGATCACGGCCGGGCCGAACATCTTGAGGAAGCGTCGGACGCCGGCATCAGCCCGCGGCCGCACCAGCTTGCTCGATACGCCCGCTCGCCTGGCCGCGACATAGAGCACGATCCATTGCGCCACGCCGGAGATCGCGACGCCCCAGGCGGCGGCGTGGGCGGCGCTCGGAAACAGGAAGGGCACGGCCAGCGCCGCGACGATGAAGACGTTGAGCAGGATCGGCGCGGCGGCGAAGGCGGCGTAACGCTCGACCGCATTGAGGGTCGCGCCGAGGAAGGTGACCATGGTCACGAACAGCAGATAGGGGAAGGTGATCCGCGTCAGCGCGACCGCGAGTTCGAAGACTGCGGGGTCCTTGGCAAATCCAGGCGCCAGCAGCCTTACCAGCCAGGGCATCAATGGCAGCGTCAGCGCCAGCAGTACGACCTGCACGATCAACTGGACGGTGAAGAGCCGGTCGGCGAAGAGGCTGGCCGCTTCCGGCCCCTCCTTCTCGGCGATCTGGGCATAGGTCGGCACATAGGCCTGGTTGACGGCGCCTTCGCCGAAGATCGCGCGGAAATGATTGGGCAGACGCAGCGCGACCGAAAAGGCGTCCATCGTCGCGCCGGCCCCGAGCACGGCCGCTAGCGCGATGTCGCGCACGAAGCCGGTGACGCGCGAGATCAGCGTATAGCCGCCGACCGACAGGATGTTTCTCAGCATAGAGGCCTAGCGGATCAGCGGCGGCAGGGCATCGCCGCGCGGGTGGTCGACGGTGCGGGCGTCGAAGCCGACGCGCTCGCCGATCAGGTAGAGCGGCCGCCGCTTCACCTCGGCGAAGATGCGCCCGACATATTCCCCGATCATGCCGAGCGAGACGAGCTGGATGCCGGAAAAGAACATGATCGAGACGATCAGCGAGGGGAAGCCGGGCAGGTCGGTGCCGAAAAGCAGCGTCCGCAGCATGAAATAGACCGCCGACAGTGTTGCAATCACCGCGATGATCGCACCGGACCAGGTCGCGATCTTCAGCGGGACGGTGGAGAAGGAGGACAAGCCGTCGAAGGCGAAAGAGAACAGCTTGCGGTACTTGAACTTGGACTGGCCGTGCTCGCGCTCGGCGACATGGAAGGGCACGCCGGCCGAGCGGAACCCGACCCAGGCATAGAGCCCTTTCGAGAAGCGAGCCCGCTCCGGCAGCGCCCGCAGGGCATCGACGGCCTTGCGGTCGAGCAGGCGGAAATCGCCGGCGCCTTCCGGCAGCGGGGTTTCGCCGAAATAGCCGAAGATGCGGTAGAACAGCTTGGCGAAACCGCGCTTCATCCGGGTCTCGCCTTCGCGGTCGGTGCGCTGGCCGTAGACGTTGAGATAGCCCTCGCGCCACTTCGCGAGGAAGGCGGGAATGGTCTCCGGCGGATGCTGCAGGTCGGCGTCCATGATGATGACGGCATCGCCGAGCGCATGGTCGAGCCCTGCCGCGATTGCGATCTCCTTGCCGAAATTGCGGCTGAAGGAGACGGCGCTGATCCGCGGGTCCGCGGCGTTCAGGTCGCGAATCACGGCCAGCGTCTCGTCGCGGCTGCCGTCGTCGACGAAGACGATTTCCCAGGACGCGACCTCCCCGGCCAGAACGGCGCGCAGGCGCTCGACGAGCAGGGCGAGGTTGTCGGCCTCGTTGTGGACTGGCACGACGATCGAGAGTTCGGGCCAGCGGGAGGCCCGAGGCGCACGTTGAACCGGCTGAGACCCGATATCCGTCACGAACGACCTTTCAAACTGCGGATGCATACACCTCTCAGGCGAGGCGCGACGCACAGAACCGCAAAGCTTGCCGGGCGACAAGTCCGGCACGGTAAAACTGCCCTGGTAAAACGCGCGACTTCACGGCGGTGCGTTCCCATCAGAAAGGCATCGCGCTATAGCGCGAGCCCGGTCAATGAGGGACGATACGCGCGATGGCGAAGGGCTTCATCCTGTGCGCCGATGATTTCGCCCTGACGGCCGGCGTCAGCCGCGCCATTCTCGACCTTCTTGGGCGCGGAAAGCTCACCGCGACCGGGGCGATGACCAATCGCCCGCATTGGCGCCGGCTGGCGCCTGAGCTGGCAGCCTTCGCAGGCCAGGCCGATCTCGGCCTGCATCTCAACCTGACCTGCGGGGCGCCGCTGTCTGAGATGTCGCGATTGGCGCCCGGCGGTTCCCTGCCGAAGCTGAATGAGGTTGCGCGCGCCGCCGCCATGTCGCCGGCGGTGCGGGCCGAGATCGCGACCGAGATCGCGCGCCAGCTCGATGCCTTCGAGGACGCGCTCGGCCGGCCGCCGGATTTCGTCGACGGTCACCAGCATGTGCATGTTCTACCCGGGGTGCGGCGGGCGCTGCTCGATGCCTTGGCGCGGCGCTATCCGGCGGGGGCGCTCTATGTGCGCGATCCGGCGGATCGTCTGGCCGCAATTCGCGCGCGCGGCGTCGCGGTCGGCAAGGCGCTCGTCATCGCCGGCCTCGCTACCGGTTTCCGCAGCGCGGCGCTGAAGCGGGGCTTGCGCGTCAACCAGGGCTTCTCTGGCGTCGCGCCCTTCGATCCGCAACGGGATTTTGCAGCGGATCTGGCCCGTTTCCTGATTGCGCCGGGGCCGCGCCATCTCGTCATGTGCCATCCAGGCTTCGTCGATGACGAGCTTGCCATGCTCGATCCGGTGGTCGCATCACGGCCTGTCGAGCACGCCGCCATCGCTGCCTTCGTGCCGCCCCCCGGCTTGCCGCTTCGCCGCTTCGGCGACCTGCCGGGCTGACCCTGAGCGACGCGCGCCGCAAGCGATTTGTTTACCAGGATCGGCCATTGTGGCGTCGGGTTGGAGGCGCCGCTCTTCGCAGCAGTTTGCGCCGGTTCTGGAGATGGTCGGCTCGATGAAGGTGTTCAGGCGCGCAGCCGGCGCGGGAGAGCCGGCGCAGCCGGGCAGGCAGGCCCTCGGCTCCCTCAGCCGGCAGATCGCAACCGCCGCCGTGGCGATCGTCGCTGTCGCCATCGTCTTCGTGGTGCTGGCGATCGCCCGCTATAACGATGCCCGCACGCGCGCCGATCTCGATCAGAAGGTCATGGCGCTGACCTTGATGGTGGTCAATGCTGCGCCGTCTCTGATCCTGTCGCGGGACAACAACACGCTCGGGTCCATTCTCGCCTCGTTGCAGCGCGACCCCGATTTCGATGCCGGCATCGTCGCCGACGATGTCGCCGGGCTGGCGTCCGCGGGACGCACTGTCGAAGCGCGGCTGTCGCTGACGCCGCGCTGGCTCGCCGAACAGATCGGCGAAGAGCCTTGGAAGGCTCTGCAGACGCGCAACGAGATCGATATCGAGGACAATGTCTATGTGACGAAGATCCACGCGGTCCGCGTCGGTAGCCAGCAGAAGCAGATCGGCTATGTCGCCCTGCGCTTCGACAAGACGCGCCTCGTGGCGCGTGCCGCATGGGAGCAGTTCGTGACGATCGGGCTCGGCCTGCTCATCCTGTTGGTGCTCGGCCCGCTGCTCTGGCTCTCGCTGTCGCGGGCGATGCGGCCGCTGCGCAGCATGACCAAGGCGATCGTCAGCATTTCCGACGGCAATCTTTCGACGCCGATCGACGCGCTGGGCCGGCGTGACGAGATCGGCGCGATCGCGCGTGCGCTCGGCGTCCTCAAGATTCGTCTCGCCGAGCGGGCAACGCTCGAGGAGCAGCAGAGCGTGGCCGAGGTCGAACGGCTCTCGCGCCAGCAGGGCGTCGACCATGCGATCACCTCCTTCCGAAGCGAGGTCGGCCTGGCGCTTGAAGCGTTCAAGAGCAATGCCGAGCGGATGCGCGAGGCTTCCGACGGGCTTGCCCGCGTCGCCGCCGAATCGTCCGGGCGCGCCGCCCGCGCCGCCGACAATGCCCATGGCGCCTCCGGCAATGTCGAGAGTGCCGCGCAGGCTGCCGAAGAGATGGGCGCGGCCATCCGCGAGGTCGAGTTCCAGGTGCGCCGCGTCCGCACCGAGATCGTCGAGGCGGCCTCCGTTTCGCGCGATACCGCAGGTTCCGTGCAGGCGCTCGACGAGACCGCCCGCGCCATCGGCGAGGTCGTCAACCTGATCCGCGACATCGCCGCCCAGACCAACCTGCTCGCCCTCAATGCCACGATCGAGGCGGCGCGTGCCGGCGAGGCGGGCCGTGGCTTCGCCGTCGTGGCCTCCGAGGTCAAGTCGCTGGCGGCGCAGACCGCGGATGCGACCGATCGCATCGTGGCGCAGGTCGCCGCGATCCAGGGCGCGACCGGCCAGGTCGTCGGGGCGATCCAGAACATCGCCGAGCGGATGAACGCGATCGAGAAATTCGCGAATTCGGTCGCGACCTCGATCGAGCAGCAGGCTATCGCCACCGGCGAGATCGCCAGCGGCGTCGCCATGGCCAGCACCTCGGCGCTCTCGGTATCGAGCGATCTCAGCGTGCTCGCCGACAGCGTCGAGGAGACCGGACGCTCGGCCGAGCAGGTGCGCGGCGCGGCCGGCGAAGTCGCCGACCAGGCCCAGCGCCTCGACTCGACCGTCGACCAGTTTCTGCGCAACGTCGCCGCCTGAGCGCCCAGAGCGGAAGGTTCTAGGGCGCGGGTCATCCCGTGCGCGGTGCAGCGCGAAGCGATGCTCCGCAGACACGGGACCGCGTGACGAGAAGGCGCCTCTTTCTGAAGACGGTCCCGCATCTGCGCAGCGGCACTTCGCGCCGCAGCGTGTGCGGGAAGACACCCGCAAACAAAAAACGGGGCCGCGAGGCCCCGTTTTCGTATTCAGGAAGCGACCGCTTACTTGGCGGAGTCGAAGCGCTCGGCGACGTAGTCCCAGTTCACCAGGCTCTCCAGGAAAGCCTTGAGATAGTCCGGGCGACGGTTGCGGTAGTCGATGTAGTAGGAGTGCTCCCAGACGTCGACGCCGAGGATCGGGGTCGCGCCATGGACGAGCGGGCTCTCGCCGTTCGGGGTCTTGCTGACGGCGAGCTTGCCGCCCTTGACCTCGAGCCAGGCCCAGCCGGAACCGAACTGGCCGACGCCGGCGGCGACGAAGTCTTCCTTGAACTTGTCGACCGAGCCGAACGAATCGACGATCGCCTTCTCCAGCGCGCCCGGGATCTTGCCGCCGCCATTCGGCTTCATCCACTTCCAGAAATGGAGATGGTTGTAGTGCTGGCCGGCATTGTTGAAGATTGCGGGGTTCTTGCCATAGGAGCCCTTGACGATCTCCTCCAGCGACTTGCCCTCGAACTCGGTGCCCTTGATGGCATTGTTGCCGTTGGTCACATAGGCGAGGTGGTGCTTGTCGTGATGGTACTCGAGCGTCTCCTTCGACATGAAGGGCTGGAGCGCATCATGGGCGTAGGGAAGATCGGGAAGGGTAAAGGACATGAGGCCTCTCCTTGGGCTGTGAAATCGCTTGAAATGAGAATGGCCTGTACGGGACAGGCGGAGCCGCGGCGGCCCTGTCATTCCCTGCGATAGTTAAGCGCCTCCGCGCCGGTCGACAACCGCTGCCATCGCGAAAAGCATATGTCTTCTCGACAGGCCGCCACAATCGCGCCAGATTTCTCCCTCTAAGCGGCCCGGATTGGAAACTCTCTCTTATTCAATACGTTAGATAGTGACGCAAAGGCCGGCTCTGGTCCGGCCCTGCCAAGGATACCGATTTGATCGCGATTTTTACCATTCTGGGTCTGCTCCTGTTCGGTGGTGGCGCCTACGCCATCTATGACGGCTGGCCCTATCTGGTGCTGGAACGCGGCTTCACCGAAGTCATCATGGGCTCGATCGCGAGCAGCGCCGGCCTGATCATGCTCTCGCTCGCCTGGGTCCTGAAGGAAGTCAGGGCGACCCGGCGCGCGCTGGTCGAGGCGATCGAGCTTCGTTCCGCGATGCCGCTGCCTGCCGCCTCGGCGGTGGAGGCCCCGCCCGTGTCGCTGCCGCGCGACGACGACACCGCATTCGCACGCTCTGTGGCCCCGGTTGCGATCGGCGCGGCTGCCGGTGCTGCGGCGACGAGCGCCGTGGCGCAGGCCCTGACCGCGCCCGAATCCGAAAACGCAACCTCTCCCGCCGAATTGCCCGCTTCATCCGGGGACCGGGACCTGTTCGGCGCGCCCGTCACGCAGAACCTGCCGGAGCCGGAACCGGCTGCGGAGAGCGAGCCCGAGGCGGCCTCTGAATCCGCGCAGACCCAGGCTGAAGAAGCCGAGCCGCTGCCCGACATGTTCGAGGAGGCGCTGTCGACGGCATCTCCACAGCCGGTCGCCTTCGAAGCGGAAGAGCATGAGCCGGCGGAATCCGCTGCGGCCGATGTCCAGCCGTTGGCCGATGAGGAAACCTTCGCCGCGCATGACGCGCCGGTTCCCTTCGGCGAACGGCCTTCGGTCGAGCAGCCGGCGGAGGAGCCCGCGGCGGCTCCTGCCGAGGCTGCCGAGGCCACCGCGGCAGCCGGCGACGAAGCCGAGCGCGACGAGTTCAGCGCCCTGCGCGAGAGCCTGGCGGGCCATCTGAACGAGCCGGAGCCCGCAACCGGGCGCGTCGAGCCGTCCTTTTCGCGGGAGCCTGATCCCTTCGCCGCGGCGGAGACCTGGATGGACCGCGCTTCGCCGCGCCGGGAGCCCTGGCTCGATACGGCGCCCGCCGCTGAAGAAGCGCCCGCTGAAGCGGCGGCTCCGCTCTGGCCGCCGCGGACGGAGCCTCATGCTTTCGAGGCGCCGGCCGAGCCTGCGGCTGGTGATGACGAAACCGAGGCCGTTTCCGATGCCGTCGATCCGCCGCTTCAGGATGACGAATCCGACGCAGGGACCGTCGAGCCGGAATCGGCGGCCGAGCCCGTCGAGACGGTCGAGCCGCAGGCCGAGGCGGCTCCGGTGACGACCGACAGCCGTCCGGCTTCCGACGAGGGTATCGTCGGCGCCTATCAGGTCGGCGATGCGCATTTCACCATCTTCGCCGATGGCTCGATCCGGGCACGGACCCCCGATGGCGAATACAGCTTCGCCTCGATGGACGAGCTGAAGGTCTATCTCGCCAGCGAGAAGAGCCGGCTGGGCGTCTGATCAGACGCCCTTCGCCGCGTCCCAGCCCTCGCCCGCGGTATGGATGGCGAAGGCATAGGCCAGAGCGGTCTCCTTCAGCGAGTCGAAGCGCCCGGCCGAGCCGGCATGGCCGGCTTCCATGTTGGTGTGCAGCAGGACCGGCCCGCCGCCGGTCATCGTCGCACGCAAGCGCGCGACCCATTTCGCAGGCTCCCAATAGGTGACGCGCGGATCGGTCAGCCCGGCCATGGCGAGGATCGGCGGATAGGACTGGGCCGTGACGTTGTCATAGGGCGAATAACTGCGGATGGTCTCGAAGGCCTTGGCGTCGCGGATCGGGTCGCCCCATTCCGGCCATTCCGGCGGGGTCAGCGGCAGGGTGTCGTCCAGGATCGTGTTGAGCACGTCGACGAAGGGCACCTCCGCGACGATGCCGGCGAAGAGCTCCGGCGCCATGTTGGCGACGGCGCCCATCAGCATCCCGCCGGCGCTGCCGCCCTCGGCGACGATGCGTCCGCGCTTCGTCAAACCGGCATCGGCCAGCGCCCCGGCGGCAGCGATGAAATCGGTGAAGGTGTTGCGCTTGTTCTCGCGCTTGCCGTCGAGATACCACCCCCAGCCCTTGTCGGTGCCGCCGCGCACATGGGCGATCGCATAGACGAAGCCGCGATCGACCAGGCTGAGCGGCCGCGTCCGGAACGAGGCCGACATCGCCGAGCCGTAGGAGCCATAGCCGTAGAGCAGGCAGGGAGCGCTGCCGTCGAGCTTAAGATCGGCCCGGTGCAGGATCGAGATCGGCACGCGCGCGCCGTCCGGGGCTGTGGCGAAGATCCGGCGCACCTTGTAGCTCGCCGGATCATGGCCGGAGGGCACCTCCTGCCGCTTCAGCAAGGTTCTCTCGCCGGTGGCAAGGTCGTAGTCATAGGTTTCGGCCGGCCGCGCCATCGAGGCATAGATGAAGCGCAGCGTATTCGTCTCGAATTCGTAGCCCGCATCGATGCCCAGCCCATAGGCTTCCTCGTCGAAGGCGATGCTGCGCTCTGCGCCATCGGCAAAATCGCGGATGACGATGCGCGGCAGCCCGTCCTCGCGCTCCAGCCGGATCAGCCGCCCCTTCAGGCAGACATGATCGAGGATGAGGCGGCCGGGCTTGTGCGCGATCAGGTCGCGCCAGTTCGCGGGAGCGGGCGCGTCGACGGGAGCCGTGACGATCTTGAAGTCCTCGGCGCCGTCGGCATTGGTCAGGATCGCGAAGACGTCGCCGTGATGTTCCAGGCTGTACTGCCGCCCCGGCTCGCGCTCCGCGACGAGCACGGGCTTCGCCTCCGGCCGGTCGAGATCGAGGATGCGCGTCTCCGAGGTCTCGTGATCGCCGATCGTTATCAGCAGGAAGCGGCCGGACTGGGTCTTGTCGATATCGACGAACATGCCGGCATCGGCTTCGTCATGCAGCAACGCGTCCAGCTCGGCCGGCTCGCCGAGCCGGTGGCGCTTTACCCGCGACGGACGGTGATCGTCATCGAGCGCGACATAGAAGAACGAGCGAGAATCGCTGGCCCAGATGATCTCGCCGGTCGTGTCCTTGACGAGGTCGGGCAGGTCGTCGCCCTTTTCCAGATCCTTGATGCGAATCCCATGCAGTTCGGAACCGGCCTCGTCGGCGCTCCAGGCGAGCAGGCGGTGATCGGGGCTATGTGCGGCGTCGCCGAGATCGAAGAAATCCTTGTCGGCGGCCAAGGCATCCGCATCGAGCATGATCTGCTCGCCCGCCCGGCCGGTCTTGCCCGCCATGCTGCGGGGCTTGCGGCAGATCAGCGGGTGCTCGGCACCTTTGCGATAGCGCGAATAGTAAAGGAACGGCCCGTCCGGCTGCGGGACGCTCGCATCGTCCTCCTTGATCCGGCCGCGCATCTCCTTGACCAATTCCTTCTGCAAGGCGCGGGTCGGCGCCATCAAGGCCTTGCAATAGGCGTTCTCGGCTTCGAGATAGCTGCGGATATCGGCCGGGAGGACGTCGGGCTCCCGCAGCACATCCTTCCAGTTGCCCGCGCGCAGCCAGCCGTAGTCGTCGCGCAAGGTGATGCCGTGGGCCTGCGTTTCCGCGGTCCGGATCTCGGCGCGCGGTGGCTGTGGCATCCGGCGGGACTTGCGTGGCGCGGCGCTTGGGGAGCGGCGGTCCTGATCCAGGCGCATGACGATCTCCGATCTGGGGCGCTGACAGGTAGAGGCGACGGGATCAGCTTGCAAGACATCCAGGCCAGTTGCGGCTTTGATTTTTGCCGCTCAGTGCAACGCAGCATCCGGGCGACGAAATATTGACCTTTCAATACATCAATTGTTGGGATTTGTTGGCTTGCGTAACTAAACAGCATCGAATAAACGCATATCTCGATCAGTCCGCGTTTTCCGATTCTGGGCCGATGGTGCTTGACCCACTATTGGTAATATTCATCAGGCTATCGGGCGCAAGACGGTGGGCGATCAGCGCAGAACGCCAGCAAGAACGATAAGGAGAGACATCGCCATGGCCGAGAACGACGGAGCGGACTTCATCGAGCTGACGGCGGATATCGTTTCCGCCTATGTCTCCAACAATTCCGTGCCTGCCTCGGATCTGCCGGCTCTGATCAGCGAAGTGCATTCGGCGCTGAGCCGGGTCATTGGCGGGGCTGCACCTGTGGTGCAGGCCGAGGCGCCCAAGCCCGCCATCCCCGTGAAGAAGTCGATCACGGCCGATTACCTGATCTGCTTGGAAGACGGGAAGAAGTTCAAGTCGCTGAAGCGGCATCTGCGTACGCAGTACAACATGTCGCCCGAGCAGTACCGCGAGAAGTGGGGCCTGCCGCCGGACTATCCGATGGTCGCGCCGAACTATGCCGAGGCGCGCTCGCAGCTTGCGAAGAAGATGGGCCTCGGCCAGCAGCGCCGCAAGCGTCGCTGAGCAGCGTCCGATAGGCATTTTCGAGCGACGCGAACTTCGGTTTGCGGGAAGAAGATGCTCTGGATATGCCGACCCTGGAAAAAGTCGCCGATGATCTCGGCGGCTTTTTTCATGCGCTTCATCGGGAAGCGGCGGGGATAAAGCCGGCTCCGGGGTTGCCAGTTCGAATATAAGAATATAATCCTATATCGGTCAGGCCTCACGGGAGGGGCGGTTGGCCTCGAATAGGAACATATCATGAACAAAGAGCGCGACCAATCTCAAACTGCCCTGCGTGCCAGTGCCGTTGCGCGCCTGGCGGAAGTGGCCATCGTGGCCGCGACCCGGATTCCGCTGGCCGGCCTGCGGGCCGCGCACCGAGGCCGCAAGTCGATTGCGGTGGCCCGCCAGACGGCGATGTATCTCGCCCATGTCGCCTTCGGCCTGAGCTTCACCCGTGTCGGCATCTGCTTCGGCCGGGACCGCACCACTGTTCGCCATGCCTGTGCCCTGATCGAGGATCGCCGCGACGACCCGAGGCTGGAGTTCGGGTTGACCGCCCTGGAAGCCGCACTTCTGGCCACGAGGGCGAGGCTGGTCGACCAACCGGCGGAGGCCGGCCGATGAGCGCTGAAATCGAACGCAAGGAACGCGGCCGTCTCCTCAGGCATCTCGCCGAACCCGGATGCTACGGCCTCGTTTCCCCGCTGGGATGTGGGCGCATCGCTCTCTACCGGACGGTGAACGGCACGAGCCTGGGCGCCGGCTATGTTGCCGCGGAAACGGCGAACGCCCTGGAAGCCGAGGGACTCGTCGCCTGGTCGAAAGATGCCGGGGCGGCTAGGCTCAGCCTCGCTTCATCGCTGCCGGACGCGCCGATCGTGGAAAAGGCCCGGCCCGAGCCGGGCGAGCCACCTGCTCCCGCCATGGACGATCGCGAAAGCCCACTGCTCTGGCTCTATCGCCGTCCGGGCAAGGACGGCCGGCCCCAGATCGGCGATGAGGAATTCGCGGCTGGCGAGCGCTTCCGCGCCGATATCACCCTGGCCGGGATGCTGCCGCGCGTGACGATGAACTGGGATGCGGCGCTCACCCCGGAGCAGGCGGGGGCGGGCCCGCGCGATGTTGCCGGTTCATCAGACACGGCGCTCGCCGCGCGTCAGCGCGTCAGGCTCGCCTGTGACCGGTTGGGGCCGGAGCTTTCCGGTCTCGCGATCGATATCTGCGGCTTTCTCAAGGGGCTCGATCTCGTCGAGAAGGAGCGCCGCTGGCCCCCGCGTTCAGCCAAGGTAGTGCTGCGTGTCGCGCTGGCGACCCTGGTGACGCATTACGGCCTGGACCGCCGTGCCCGGCCACCCGGCTTGCGGAGCTGGCAGGCGGCCGATGCCCGGCCGAGCGAATTCCCGGCCACCGGCTGAAGCGGCTCAGGCCCCGGCGGCAGCCTGGGCGTCGCGCTTGATCCGGTCGATCATGGCGCGCACGCCGTTGGAGCGCTGCGGCGTGAGATGGGCGGCGAGGCCAAGGCGCTCGTAGATGGCGAAGGCGTCTGTCGCGAGGATTTCCGCGGCCTCCCGCCCGGAGAAGATCGCCAGCGCCAGCGCGACCAGCCCGCGCACGATATGGGCGTCGCTGTCGCCGACGAAATGAAGCCGCGTCTGCGGGCCGCTGCCGCCATCGCGATGGGCGACGAGCCAGACCTGGCTCGCGCAGCCGCGCACCTTGTTGGCGTCGACATGCGCCTCCTCGGGCAGGGGCTCCAGGCCCTTGCCGAGTTCGATCAGGTAGCGATAGCGATCGTCCCACTCGTCGAGCAGTTCGAAATTCGCGACGATGTCGTCGAGGCTTGTCGTCATGACCGGCGTCTTCCCGCGATTGCGGGGGAGCGTCAAGCACTCAGCGCTGCGGCGCCTGCTTCCCGATCACAGCCGTCGCCGCGGCATGCAGGATGCGCTCGCGCAAGGCAGGGTCCATTCCCGCGAGGATCTCGGCCGCTTCGCGCGCGGCGGTCAGGTTGCCCGCGACCGTGCGCGTCTCGGTCCGGACGGTCTCGGCCGCCTGCCACATGGCCTGCGGCAATGCGGCGTCGGCCGGCTTGCCGCTATGCACAGGCGAATTCACGGCGATGAGGCCGATGATCGCGATCTTGCGCAGCAGGTAGGCCATGTCGGTCTCCATCGTCGGCGCCTCTCTTGCGCCGCGAGAACAACCTAGACCGGGACATCGAAAAATCGCGTCATTCCAAACGCTCAAATGCGAGTCGAATGTCGCAAGTGATCTTCAGCTTCCGTTCACCTTGCCGCGAACATCGGCTCGTGCCGGGAAAACGAGAGGATTTTACATAACCACTTGAAAAATCGAAAGAAAAAATCGTTTTCTGCCGCTGGTCCGGGCTTTCGCCGCACTTCGCCTTAAGCCCCGCTTAAACCGGCCATGGCGAGATTGGGCCAAGCGGATCGGGGTATCCGCGAAAGCAAGGCGTTGCGTTCCGTATGGCGATGACAGCATTGAGGACACAGGCGGCGGCACTGGTGCATGCATCGGTGCAGTCGGACCCGGCGAAAAGGCGGCGTCACGAACGTTTCGTTCTGTCGCGCCTGCTCGTCGGTGGCGGCATGCTTGGCCTTGCTCCAGCCTATCTCGCCTGGCGCGGCGCGCCTGGTGCCTTCGAGGCTGCCATGATCGTCGCTGCCGCGCTCGCGGTTCTCTCCGTGGCGCTGGTCTCCCGCACGGGCCACCTCGATCGGGCGCATGCGCTATCCTCCGCAGCGCTGTCCCTCTTCATCGTGGCGCTTGCGGGCGCGACCGGCGGCCTGTCCTCCCCCTTGCTGCTCTGGCTGGCGGTCGTACCGGTCGAGGCGGCCTTCTTCGGTTCGCGCGGCTTCATGCTGCGGGCTGGCTGGATCGCGGTCGGTGCGCTGTTCACCGCTATCGGGCTGCAATGGCTCGGCCTTTTCACCGAAACGCCGGTGTGGACCGGCGAGGCGATGCCGCTTCTGGCGATGTCCGCGCTGGCTCAGGCCCTGGTCGTGACGGCGGTTCTGCTGCGCCGGCGTCATGCCGAGGAGCGCGAGCACCGCGTCTCGGATGCGCGTTCGCAGCTTCTGCTCGATCATGTCGGCGATCTCGTCACCTGGCATGACGCCAACGGCGCGGTCGTCTTTGCCAATGCCGCGGCGCGGGCGCTGGCTGGTGCCGACCCGCGCGAACTGCTCGGGCGCGGTCTGTTCGAGCGCGTCCACATTGCCGACCGGCCGCTTTTCCTGAAGGCGCTGAGCGATGCCGCTCATGGCGAGGAGGGCGTGACCGCCTGCTTCCGCACGCTCTTCGTGCCGCGCGAAGGTGCAGGCGAGGCCCGGTTGCCGGTCTCGCTCTGGCTGGAGATGCAGGCCTGCCGCGTTGCCGGCGCTGCTGCCGCCGATGGCGCCGCCGTGGTCTGCGTGATGCGCGACGTGACCGCGCGCCGGGCCGCCGAGGAAACCCGCGAGCGCGGCCATGCCGAGGCGCTGCGCGCGAACGACATCAAGGGCCAGTTCCTGGCGACGGTCAGCCACGAGCTGCGTACGCCATTGAATGCGATCATCGGCTTCTCCGAGATGCTGAGCGCCGAGGACAATGGCTGGCTCGATGCTGAAAAGCGTCTCGAATATGCCCGCATCATCCACGCCTCCGGCCATCACCTGCTCGATGTCGTGAACACGCTGCTCGATATCTCGAAGATCGAGAGCGGCGCGATGACGATCGAGCGCGAGCCGCTCGACCTCGCCGCGATGGTGCAGGATTGCTGCGCGCTGATGGCGCTGCGGGCCGAGGCCGGTGGCATCGCGCTGGAGCGCGTGACCGGGCCGGCCCTGCCGGCGATGGACGGCGATCGGCGCGCGCTGAAGCAGGTCGTGCTCAACCTGCTGTCCAACGCCATCAAGTTCACGCCGGCCGGCGGGCGGGTGACGCTCGCCGTCGTGCGCGACGGCGACACGATCGATCTCTCGGTATCCGACACCGGCATCGGCATCGCCGCTGCCGACCTGCCCCGGCTGGGCGATCCCTTCTTCCAGGCCAAGGGCGCCTATGATCGCAGCCATGAGGGCACTGGCCTCGGGCTGTCCGTGGTGCGCGGGCTCGTCGGTCTGCATGGCGGCCGCCTGACGGTCGAGAGCGCGCCGGGCATCGGCACGCGCGTCTCGGTCCGGCTGCCGGTCGGCGGCACCGAGGGCGTCGAACAGCCGGCCAAGATCGTGACTTTCGCCCGGGCTCCGCGCCGCGGCATCGATACCAAAGAACCTCTCCGCCTGACCGCCTGAAGACGAGCTGACCGATGTCCGTGACCATGGCCGCCCGCGCCCATTCCGGCGCTTCCCTGTCCGCCCCGGTGCGCCGTGCCCAGCCGGCGCGACGCAAGACCTCCTGGCTTGGCCGGGTCGCCCGCACCGCCGGGCAGCGGCCGGGCAGGGCGCTCGTCCTGCTGACCTTCGGTATCGTCTCGATCGCCATCGTCGCCAATGCGCTGCTGTTCCAGAAGGCGCGCCATCCGGCCCCGATCCTCTCTTCGTCCGCGCCGGCCTCGCAGCCGCGGGCGACGAGTGAGCGCCGCACCGAACCGGCGCCTGCGCCCGCCGTCGAGGCTCCCGCAGCGCAGCCGATCCGCCCGCCGGCACGGCCGAACGATCTCTCCCAGACGCAAGCCACCCGCGAGGCGCAGCCCCGGCCGCCGGCGCCGGTTCAGGCCGCGCCGCGGGCCGCCGCTCCTGCGCCGCGCGCCGCGGCGGCTCCCGCGCGCGATCCGATCGCCGACCTGATCAACGGCGATCTGCGCCCGCCTGCGGATGTCAGGGCGGCCAGCCGTTCAGCCACAGCCCCGCGCACCTGATCGGCGGCGCCCGGCATGGCGCGGCTGACCAGCGATTTCTGGGTTTCCGCCTATCTGCGGCAGGCGGCCTTCGATGGCCTCGTTGCCGTGCTGCGTCGTCGTGGCGCGCGTGAGGCCGGCGCCATCTTCGTCAAGCTCGACCGGCTGGACGGCACCGCCGCGCTCTACGCCCCGGCGCCGCAGGCGCTGGCCGAGGAGGATGGCGAGCGGCGCTTCCAGCTCCTGCTCGATTCCGATCCGCTGTCGATCGAGGATCGTGTCGCGCGCGAACTGCGCTTCGACAGCGATCTCTGGCTGGTCGAAATCGAGAACCGGGCCGGCGATCCGCGGCTCGTACTCGTGAGCGGCTGATACGGCCGACCGGGGCGAGGCGGCTCAGCCGCGCTCGCGCCTGGCGCCGATCTTTCCGAGGACGTCCGACATCGCCGGCTGCGCTTCCGGCCGGGTATGGCCGGCGCGCGACGGCGTCCCGCTCGGGTCCATCGCAGGTTGGTGCTGGCCGCGCCGCTGCGGTGCCGCGACGATCGCGCCGGCGATATGCATGGCCAGGCGGGAGGCGATGGCGGGCCTGACCGAGCGTATCAGTGCGACCAGAGCGAAGATGCGCTCGACCGAATGAGCCGTATCGTCGCCGAGCCGGATCAGGAAGCGCGTCGCTTCCTCGACCGTCGTGCCGCTCGCCGTGAGGACGAGCGCCGCCAGATCCCGCGACGCGTCGGACGCGATGGCATCGGCCAATACCGCGCCGCCGCCGAGATGGTCGGCGATGGCGGCAAAGGCGCTGTCACGATCGTCAGCGGCGAGGTCGAGCCAGCCGGCGAACGTCGCAGCAGACAAGGCGGGGCGCCTCTCGCTGGGATGAAGGGCTTCGCGCGCCATCAGCGATTCGAGGATCGCGAGGCGCCGTTCCGGCCCGGCGTGGAGGAAGAGCGGCGCGAGTTCGAGATTGGACAGGTCCGGGCGCGCGAGCAGGCCGGGCCGATAGGCCGGCTCGATCCGCGCCCGCGCGATCAGGCTGTCGACGGCGGCGCGCGGCATCGGGGCGCTGTGATTGGCGATCAGGGCAAGGTCGAGCGCGCGATTCGCGTTCGACACCAGCATGATCACGGCCTGGCTGGTGAGGTCGCTGCGGACGGCCAGGGCTGCGCGCATCGCCTCGTCGCCGGTTTCGACCAAACCTTCGAGTTCGGCCGCCGATACCGGCATGCCGTGGCGAAGCAGCTCCGCCAGCACGGCGCCGCCCTTCGCCGCGAGCCCGGCAAGGACCGGCGCGGGCGTATGCGGCCAGCCGGCAAGCTTGCGCGCCAGGATGAGCGCCGTCGCCTCGTCGATGCCCGGCAGAAGCGCCTCGGCCATCTCGTTGAAAGCGGCGAGATCGTCCAACGAGGGATGCGACGTCGTGAGCAGCAGGTCCGCTTTGACGCGCAGCGAGATCGGGCTGAGGTCGAGCCCGCCCTCGCGCGCCAGGCGAGCGAGGTCGGCGAGTTCCTTGGAGACGGATGCAGGCATGACGGACTCGGGGGGACCAGGAAACTGATTGTGAATCAGCATTAATCCCCGACCGTTAAGGCTGCGTTAACCATGTCCGGGCCTGATGGGCTTGCGGGGCCTGCGACTCGGTGCTGCCCGCACCTCGCCGCCTCTCGCGTTGCAACTCTGGCGCTGGATAAGGAGGCGCATCATGGCCATCGTCATCCCCTTTGCGCCGCAGCGGCGCCCGCAGCAGGCCTCGGCCTGTCCGCTTCCGCAGCAGACAGCGGACATCCTGTTCTTCACGGGCGTGCGCTACGAGCGCTCGCCCGAAGCCCGGCCGCCCGCCGCAAAAACATCCGCCAATGCCCGGCCCCGGAAGGTCGCCGCCAAGGTGACCGTACGGAAAAGCGCCCGCAGGCAGCCTGCGTGACAAGAAGCCCGGCCAAGCTGCTGCTCGCCGTCCTGGCGACTGCGTCCGTATCCGCCTGCACTGCCACCACGGGCGATCTCGGTCGGCCGCGCCCGACGGTCTGGTCGCAGCTCATCGCCCCCGAGGCGGGCTTCTGGTCCGCGACCGCCCGCGGCGAGCAGGCCTCCTATTTCCGGCTGACGGACGACGAGGAGCAGATGCGCGACCGCGCCTGGCGCTTCGTCATGCCGGCAAGCCCGAACAGCGTGTTCCAGGGCGAGGTCTCCAACCTTGCCCATACGCGCATCCTGCCGGTCGCTGCCCAGTCGACCGATGTCGGCGACTATTTCCGCGGCCTGACTTCGATATCCTTCGCTTCCCAGGCTTCGCGCTACAACCGGCTGACGGAGGATGCCAATGCCGATCGCCTGCTGATCGGCCCGTTCCGTGCCAATGCGGCACGGGTGGTGAGCATGGACCGGGTGCGGATGCGCACCGTCGAGGCCTCTCCCGATGTGCCCGTCGACAAGCAGGGACCGGCCTATGCACGCGTCGTCGAAAACGAGGGGCTGGTCTTCTGGGTCTGCGAACGCCTCGATTTCCGCCTCCGCAGCTACCGTCACGCGCTGGTCAACCTCGTCGTCGAGATGCCTTCGCGCGAAGCCGTGAAGGCCGAGCGTGCGATCATGGCGCTGGAGATGGAAGCCAGGCCGCTCTGCCAGATGCCGCTCATCGGTACCTTCGGCGAAGGCGGCAAGCGCCCGGTCGTCTACAAGGGCTAACTCAATTCGCCGCGCCGCAGGCGACGCCTGTCGCGAGCGCCTCCGCATCGGCCCGGTCGGACGGCAGGCGCTGGAGCACGCGCGCGACGATCAGCCCCTGCTCGGTATCGGAGACGATGCGCAGCTCCCGGCTGGTCTCGCCTTCTTCATCGGCCGCGATGCGCTCGTCGCGCTGGGTCTCGGTCATCACCAGGAATTCGAGCGTACCGCGGATCGCCGCCCGGTCGGTGATGGCATAGAGCACGCCGCCGCCCTGCCGGTGCAGCGTCAGGCCGAGCGGCAATGTGCCGGTGCGGGCGACCACCCGCATCGGGCCGGCGGAGAGATCGTAGCTGCAGATCGCGGTGACGACATTGGGATCGGCCTCGCGCAGGGCGGGCAGGCCGCGGGCATTGCCGGGGGAGGGGATCGGCTCGGCATGCCCTTCGATGCCAAGCTCGCGATAGGCATGAGCAGCGTCGCGCTGCGAGAGCACAGGGATCGCCAGGATCGTGACGATGTGGACGATGGCCGCGAGGATCAGCCCGGCCAGTGTCGTCATCACGAAGCGCGCGACGCCGGCACACAAAATTGGCCGCCAGCCGGCGAAGGGCGCGCTGCGCTTTTCCGTCGGATCGTGGCTGAGGGCGCTCATCGGCAATCGAGGCGCGTGACGCGCGGCAGGTTGGCGGCCCGCGTCTCGCCGGTCTGGCTCGATATCGGCGTATCGTAGAGCCGCAGGCGAAACTGGAAGCGCCCGCTCGCCGGTAAGGGCAGCCAGTTGCCGGCTTCAGGGGTGGCTGCGGCGATGATGGCGAGCCCGCCATCCTCGGGGCGGACGATCTCCGAATCGGTGAAGCCGGTGCGCTCCAGGGGCAGACGGAACGGCAGGCCGTCGCCATCGGTGATGCCGATGGTCCAGCCGCGCGTCGTCGGCGTCGCTCCGGACAGCCGGTAGCGGCAACGCCCGTCCAGCGCCTGTCCTGCATCGTCCCGCTCGGCGATCAGCTCGAGCCCTTCGCCGGAGCCGAATGGCAGGTGGACGCCGCGGGCGAGATAGGCGCGCATATAGGGATCGACCTCGCGGCTGCCGCTGCGTGGCCAGGCCGTCCAGGCGCCGACCTCGACCCGGCCGATGGCCGGGCGCCCGGCCACCGCCCAATGTGCGGACCCGAGGCCGAGCCCGGCCCCGAGGGCAAGGATATAGGCGAGGTCGAGAATCCGCACGCTGTCCTTCCGCTTGGGCCTGCTGATTGTCTACAGAAACACGCCGTCATCCCGGGCTTGACCCGGGATCCATTCCGGAGCGCTTCCGGTCAAGGTTCAGGCATGGGTCCCGGATCTCCGCTTTGCTGCGTCCGGGATGACCCGCGCTTCCATGACGAGGGAGAGTTGACCGTCCGCACTCATCATCGTCAATCGCCTGCCCCTCAGCGCAGCCGTGGTTCGCTGCCCGAGATCTCGCGGATGCCGACCTGGACGGGGCGGCCGGCGCTGCGCCGCGGCTCGACGGCCTTGAACATCGAGCCGACGGCCGAGAGCACCTCGAAGGATTGGCGCGGCATATGGCCGGCCGTCGCCCCAGCCGGCCTTGGGGCGTTGCCGGCCCTGGCCACCGCCGCACCCTTCGGGTCGGCCGCGGGCACGCCCGGAATCGGCTTCAATTCCAGGCCCTGATGGGCGAACTGCATGATCTCCTTCCACGTCATCGCGGGCAGCGAGCCGCCGGTCATGTTCGCGGTCTCGGTGGAGTTGTCGTTCCCGAACCAGACGGCCCCGACGAGGTTGCCGGAATAGCCGACATACCAGGCGTCCTTGTAGCCGTTGGTGGTGCCGGTCTTGCCGGCGGTGATGACGCCCTCGAGCGCGGCGCGCCGGCCGGTGCCCTCGGTCGGCACCTTCGAGAGCATGAAGTTCATGTCCTGCGCGACCTGGGAGCTCAGCACCTGCTTCGGCTCCGGCTCGTCGCTGTCATGGCGATAGATCACCTCGCCCTGGGAATTGGCGATCTCGATCGCCGCATAGGGCTTCGCCCGGCGCCCGCCATTGGCGAGCACGGAATAGCCCGCCGCCATGTCGATGACGGTGACCTCGGCGGCCCCGATCGGCAGCGAGACCGTGTCGGTCAGCGGCGTCGTCAGGCCCATGGCGCGGGCCGTCTCGACGATCTTCCGGCGCCCGATCGCGGCCGCGCGCGCCTCGTGGGTCTCGCCGGTCGCGCGGCCGATGGCGATCGACATCTGCACCGGGATCGTGTTGATCGACTTCGCCAGCGCGACGGTGAGCGGCATCGAGCCGGCATAGGAGCGCCCGTAATTGTTCGGGCACCAGTTACCGATGCAGACCGGCCGGTCGGTGACGATCGTGTTCGGCTTGTAGAGCCCGGCCGAGAGCGCGGCGGCATAGACGAAGGGCTTGAACGAGGAGCCGGGCTGGCGCAGGCCCGCGGTCGCCCGGTTGAACTGGCTCGCACCGTAGTCCCGGCCGCCGACGATGGCGCGCACGGCCCCGTCCGGGTCCATCACCACTGTCGCCGCCTGCTTCACCCGATAGGCCGGGCCATGCTGGCGCAGGATCGTTTCGATCGCCTCGTCGGCGCGTTGCTGGATCGCGGAATCATGTGGTGTCTTGACCGTCAGCACGCGGTCGGCGCCGAGCTTGCCCTCGGAAGCGAGCTCCTTCACCGCGTCGAAGGCCCAGTCGAGATAGTAGTCGGGACTGGAATCGCGCTTGCGGTCGATCGGCGTCGCCGGGTTGCGCTTGGCGCTGTCGACCTGGCCGGCGGTCATGAAGCCGGCATCGACCATGGCGTTGAGCACGTCGTTGGCGCGGGCGCGGGCGGCCGGCAGGTTGACATGGGGCGCGTATTTCGTCGGCGCCTTGAACAGGCCGGCCAGCATCGCGGCCTCGGCCAGCGAGACGTCCTTCACCGACTTGCCGAAGTAATACTCGGCCGCGGCCGCCGCGCCGAAGGTGCCTCCGCCCATATAGGCACGGTCGAGATAGAGCTTGAGGATCTCGTTCTTGCTGAGCCTTGCCTCCAGCCACAGCGCCAGGAAGGCTTCCTTGATCTTGCGGTCGAGCGAGCGCTCGTTGTTCAGGAAGAGGTTCTTGGCGAGCTGCTGCGTCAGCGACGAGCCGCCCTGGACGACGCCCGAGGCCCGCGTGTTGACCAGCAGGGCCCGCGAGGTGCCGATCACGTCGATGCCGAAATGGTCGTAGAAGCGGCGGTCTTCGGTCGCGAGCACGGCCTTGAGCAGATGGTCCGGCATTTCCTCCAGCTTCAGGGAATCGTCGTGCCGGGCACCGCGATGGCCGATCGGCATGCCGTAGCGGTCGAGAAAGGTGACGGCGAAGACCTGATTCTTGAGGGCCTCGTCATTGCCGATCCGGAAAGCGGGCAAGGCCAGCATCAGCAGGATCAGCGCGCCGACGATGCCGATATTCAGCCCTTCGCTGGCGAATTCAGCGGCGACGCGCTTGCCGCCGGTGACGGTCAGGCGATCGGCGACGCTGCGGATGCGCTCATGGATTTCACCGGCCCGGCGCCCGGCGCCCCACAGGCCGGCATCCAGCCATGAATCAGCGGCCAGCGCGAAGCGCTTCAGCCGCGTCCTCCAGCCCGCCTTCCTGAATTCCATGGCCTTATCCAGGCTTCCTGAATGGCCCCCGGCTTAGTCCTGCCGCGTGCTTGCCATCTTGGCAACAGAAGAGCGCCGGGGAATGGACACATAGGCATGCTCAGCGCCCGGATAAGAGGCGGGAGGGTAAATTTCATCGCCGGGAGCCGGAAATGCACGAGCGCGGCATTCACATATCGACACATGGGGCCGGGCGGGATCGGCCTTCCATCTTGCCGCCTGCGGGCGCATAAGCCTGCCATGACGCAAACCCCGCCGAAACAGCAGCCGTTCTGGCTGACGACGCCGCTGGAAGCGATGTCGAGCGAGCAATGGGAATCGCTCTGCGACGGCTGCGGCCGCTGCTGCCTCGTCAAGCTCGAGGACGAGGATACCGGGCGCATCTTCGCGACCGATGTCGGCTGCCGCCTGTTCGACGCCGGCACCTGCCGTTGCCGGGACTATCCGAACCGCTCGCAGAAAGTGCCGGATTGCGTGACCTTGACGCCCGAGGAGGTGCGCACGCTGCCCTGGCTGCCGCCGACCTGCGCCTATCGCCTTGTCGCCGAAGGCAAGGACCTGCCCTGGTGGCATCCGCTGGTCTCGGGCGACCCCGAGACCGTAGTCGCCGCCGGCATCTCCGTGCGTGGTCGCGTCTTCGCGAATGAGGACGAGATTCCGGAGGAGGAGGTCGCCGAGCGCATCGTCAACTGGCCGCTGCGCTGGCCCCGTGCCGCGCGCGGGAAGGGAGCCTGACGCAACCCGGCCGTGCTATTGCGCTGCATCAGGCGATGCTGCACACGCTCATTGATCGTTCATGTCGGTTTGGGCATGACCGCCAACATCCCCGCTGCCGATGACCCCGGGTTATCGACGGCACGCACACGAAACTTTCACGCCGGCGCGGCGTTTGCCCTGTCCGGTTGAACAGAAGAGGCTATGTGATGGCAGGTGGGAAGTGGGTCTATACCTTCGGCGACGGCAAGGCCGAGGGTGAGGCAGGCATGAAGAACCTGCTCGGCGGAAAGGGCGCGAACCTCGCCGAGATGAGCAATCTGGGCCTGCCCGTTCCGCCCGGCTTCACCATCACCACCGAGGTCTGCACCGCCTATTACGACAACGGCAAGAGCTTCCCGGCCGAGCTCGACGGGCAGGTCAGGGCGGCGCTCGCCGGCATGGGCAAGCTCACGGGCAAGACCTTCGGCGATCCCGCCAACCCGCTCCTCGTCTCGGTCCGCTCGGGCGCGCGTGCCTCGATGCCGGGCATGATGGACACCGTCCTCAATCTCGGCCTCAACGACGAGACGGTCGAGGCCGTCGCCAAGGCCTCGGGCGACGAGCGCTTCGCCTGGGACAGCTATCGCCGCTTCATCACGATGTATTCCAACGTCGTGCTCGATATCGACCACGGCCTCTTCGAGGAGGCACTGGAAGACTACAAGGAGCGCAAGGGCCTCCATCTCGACACCGACCTCAAGGCGGCCGACTGGAAGCTCTTGGTCGGCAAGTACAAGGAGATCGTGAAGAAGGAGCTCGGCTCCGACTTCCCGCAGGAGCCCGAGAAGCAGCTCTGGGGCGCGGTCGGCGCCGTCTTCTCCTCCTGGATGAATGCCCGCGCCATCAAGTATCGCGAGCTGAACGCCATCCCCGCGAGCTGGGGCACGGCGGTCAACGTCCAGTCGATGGTGTTCGGCAATATGGGCGACACCTCCGCGACCGGCGTCGCTTTCACGCGCAATCCCTCGACCGGCGAGAACGCGCTTTATGGCGAGTTCCTGATCAACGCCCAGGGCGAGGATGTCGTCGCCGGCATCCGCACGCCACAGGACATCACGGAAGCGGCCAAGAAGGAGGCCGGCTCCGACAAGCCCTCGATGGAAGCGGAGATGCCGGAGGCCTATGCCGAGCTTTGCCGCATCTACGGCATCCTCGAGAAGCACTATCGCGACATGCAGGACATGGAGTTCACCATCCAGGAGGGCAAGCTCTGGATGCTGCAGACCCGATCCGGCAAGCGCACCGCCAAGGCGGCCTTGCGCATCGCGGTCGAGCTCGCGACTGAAGGCTTGATCACGCAGGAGGAAGCCGTCGGCCGCGTCGAGCCCGGCGCGCTCGACCAGCTCCTGCACCCGACCATCGATCCCAAGGCCGAGCGCCGCGTGCTGACCACCGGCCTGCCGGCCTCGCCCGGCGCCGCCGCCGGCGAGATCGTCTTCAACTCGGACGATGCCGAAGCCGCGAAGAAGGCCGGCCGCAAGGTCATCCTCGTCCGCGTCGAGACCTCGCCTGAGGACATCCACGGCATGCATGCCGCCGAGGGCATCCTGACCTCGCGCGGCGGCATGACCTCGCATGCGGCGGTCGTGGCGCGCGGCATGGGCAAGCCCTGCGTTTCCGGCGCGGGCCAGATCCGCATCGATTATGCCAAGGGCACGCTCTCGGTCGGCCCGAACACGCTGAAGGCCGGCGATTTCGTCACCGTCGACGGTGGCACCGGCCAGGTCCTGCTCGGTGAGATCAAGATGCAGAAGCCGGAATTATCCGGCGAGTTCGCGACGCTGATGGGCTGGGCCGACAAGGTTCGCCGCCTCAAGGTCCGCGCCAATGCCGAGACGCCGGAGGATGCGAGGACCGCGCGCGAGTTCGGCGCCGAGGGCATCGGCCTCTGCCGCACCGAGCACATGTTCTTCGAAGGCGACCGCATCCAGGCCGTCCGCGAGATGATCCTCGCGCATGACGACAAGGGCAGGCGCGCCGCGCTCGCCAAACTGCTGCCGGTCCAGCGCCAGGACTTCGTCCAGCTCTTCAGCATCATGAGCGGCCTGCCGGTGACGATCCGCCTGCTCGACCCGCCGCTGCACGAGTTCCTGCCGCATGGCGAGAAGGAGATCGGCGAGGTCGCCGCTGCGCTCGGCGTCACGCCGGATGCGCTGAAGCACCGCGCCGCCGAATTGCACGAGTTCAACCCGATGCTCGGCTTCCGCGGCTGCCGTCTGGCGGTGGCCTTCCCCGAAATCGCCGAGATGCAGGCCCGCGCGATCTTCGAGGCGGCCGTCATCGCCGCCAAGGAGACCGGCAAGCCGGTGATCCCGGAGGTGATGGTGCCGCTCGTCATGGGCAAGCCCGAGCTCGACCTCGTCAAGGCCCGCATCGACGCCATGGCCAAGGCCGTGATCGAGGAGAGCGGCACGAAGATCGACTATCAGGTCGGCACGATGATCGAATTGCCGCGCGCCGCCTTGCGCGCCGCCGAGATCGCCGAGAGCGCCGAGTTCTTCTCCTTCGGCACCAACGACCTGACGCAGACGACGCTCGGCATCAGCCGCGACGACGCCTCCTCCTTCCTCGGCTCCTACACCGCCAAGGGACTGCTCGACGCCGATCCCTTCGTCACGATCGATCAGGACGGCGTCGGCGAACTGGTGAAGCTTGCCGCCGAGCGCGGCCGCAAGACGCGGGGCGACATCAAGCTCGGCATCTGCGGCGAGCATGGTGGCGACCCGGCCTCGATCGGTTTCTGCGAGAGCGTCGGCCTCGACTATGTCTCCTGCTCGCCCTTCCGCGTGCCGATTGCCCGCCTCGCCGCCGCGCAGGCGGCGCTCGGCGCGATCAAGCCGAAGGATGGCTGAGCCGTGACGGGCGGGCGGCTCATCGGCTTCGGCGGGCTGCTGCTCGCCCTCGGCTGCGGCTTCGCTGTCCCATCCCTGGCGCAGGCGCCGGATCTCTGCAGCGGGCAGCCTGCCGCGATGCAGAAGTCTTGCCGCGAAGCGTTGGAATTGCTTGTTCAGGGCGGCAGGCAGGAGCCGGAACCGGCGCGTCGTATTCTGGCGACGGGCACGCCGGAAGGCTGGCGCTATGATTATCTTCAGCCGGGCGGGGTGGGCTCCGACGGCGATTGTGTCGTGAGCGGAGTGCTGGTGCTCCCGGCCGATACGCCCGTGCGCTTCTCGGTGACGGCGAGCGATATCATCCGTCCATGGCGGCTGCCGCAATTCGATCTGGACCTGGCCGGGATTCCCGGCCGGATCGAGGACAAGATCATCAAGCTGCCGCCGGGTGAGATCGGCGACCCGGCCGCCGCGCCCGCGGGCGATGAGAGGCCGGTGGCGGTGCGGGTGCTGCCGCCCGATGCCTATGCCGAATGGGAGGGGCAGACACTCCCGCCTTCCTGCTTCGCCTCCGGCTGAGGCGCGCGCGATGCCGAAGCTCACCACCATCGGCTTCGACGCCGACGACACGCTCTGGCAGAACGAGCAGTTCTTCCGGATGACGGAGGATCGCTTCGTCGCGCTGCTCGGCGAGCACGGCGAGGCGGCCGAGATTTCCGGGCGCCTGCTCGAAGCGGAGAAGCGCAATCTCGGGTTCTACGGTTTCGGCATCAAGGGTTTCGTGCTCTCGATGATCGAGACGGCGATCGAGGTCACGCGGGGGCAGGTCCCGGCTTCCGTCATTGGCGAGATCCTCGCCGCCGGCCGCGAGATGGTGGCTCATCCGGTCGAGACCTTGCCGCATGTTCAGGAGACGCTTGCGGCGCTGTCGGGTGGCTACCGGCTGGTGCTGATCACCAAGGGCGATCTCTTCGACCAGGAGCGCAAGCTCGCCCAGTCCGGGCTGGGCGATTTCTTCCACGCGGTCGAGATCGTCAGCGACAAGAAGCCGGCTACTTACGATCGCATCTTCGCCCGGCATGGCGATGGGGCAGGGCGGGCGATGATGGTCGGCAATTCCCTGAAGTCCGACATCCTGCCGGCGCTGGAGGCCGGCTCTTGGGCGGTGCATGTCCCGCATGAACTGACCTGGGTGCTGGAACACGCCGCGGAGCCCGTGGGACATGACCGCTACCACGCGATCCCGGATCTCGGCCCGCTGCGCAGCCTCATCGAACAGCTCGTTCGCTGATCCGTCCGTGGCAAGCTACCCCCGCGGGCCGTAGGATCAATCGACCCACAGGCCGCGTTTGCGGTGCCAATCCTCGATCGATTCCTCGGGATATTCGTCGAAGCTCTGGTCGTTCGGCCCGATCGCCGGCTCGACCCAGCCGGCCTTGAAGCGCAGCATCAGATGGGTCTTTTCGGGCGCGCGCGGCAGATGGCTGTCGATTGCGGAAGCGAAGGGGTGGAGCAGCTCCGGCCAGCGCGGGTCGAACAGCCAGAGAGCGGTGCCGCAGGTGGTGCAGAAGCGGCGCTGCGCCTGCGAGCGCTCGCAAGTCCCGTCATCGCGCTCGATCTCCGCGCTGAAGCTGCCGATCTTGTCCTCGCCTTCGAGCTTCAGCGTCGCGGCGTCGGCCGAGAGGTTGATCGCGAAGCCGCCGCCGCCCGCCGTCTTGCGGCAGATCGAGCAGTAGCAGAGCTGGTAGGGGACCGGGGCATGGCTTTCGACCGAAAAATGCACGGCTCCGCAGCGGCAGGAGCCCTTGAGCGTGATCGGCATGGTGTGGCCTCCTTTTCCTGCCAACCATCTGCTTGCCGGCTCGGTTCCAAGCGGCGATGGCCCCCTTGCTGGACGGTTCTTGCATTTCGTGCTAGCCATGCCGATGTATGACGAGATGCGGCCGGGTTCTGGCCAATCCTCCGCGCGGGCAATCCGGTCGGCGGGCACGATTCAGATCCACCACACATCGCTACAATACCATTGCAAGGCGTCCGCGCGTCGAGCTCTGGGTCGCAACGATACGCGGATCTGAAACGCAAGGATTCTATGCCATGGAAAAAGGCACCGTGAAGTGGTTCAACGCCACCAAGGGCTACGGCTTCATCACCCCTGAGAACGGCGGCCAGGACGTGTTCGTCCACATCAGCGCCGTCGAGCGCGCCGGCCTGCGCGAGCTGCATGACGGCCAGGTCGTCTCCTACGAACTCGTTGCCGATCGCAAGACCGGCAAGACCTCGGCCGGCAACCTCGCCGTCGCCTGAGCCGATACCTGATCGACCGGGCGGGCCTTGAGCCATCCCGGTCCACGACAAGCCTGCCGGCGCTGTGGCTAGCGGTTCGCCGGCAGGTCCGACTATCTTGAATTCAGGCCGGATGCGGGCCTGCGGCGCAGCCGATTCCACATGCGCCCCCCGCGATCACGGCGCCCAGAAAGCCCTTTCTTGACCAAGTTTACCGATCTCGGCCTTGCCGAGCCCCTTCTCAAGGCGCTCGCAGCCGAAGGTTATGAGACGCCCACGCCGATCCAGGCGCAGGCCATTCCCCACATTCTCCAGGGCCGCGACCTGCTCGGCGCCGCCCAGACCGGCACCGGCAAGACCGCTGCCTTCTCGCTGCCGATGCTGCATCGGCTGCTCGGCAAGCCGCGCCAGATGCCGGCTCGCGCCGTGCGGGCGCTCATCCTGTCGCCGACGCGCGAACTCGCCGCCCAGATCGAGGCGAGCATCCGTACCTACGGCCAGTTCACCACGCTGCGATCGACGGTGATCTTTGGCGGCGTGCCTGTCGGCAAGCAGATCCGTGCGCTCGGCGATCGGGTCGACATCCTCGTCGCCACGCCCGGCCGCCTGCTCGACCTCGTCGACCAGCGCGCCGTCTCGCTGCGCGAGATCGAGTTCCTCGTCCTCGACGAGGCCGACCAGATGCTCGATCTCGGCTTCATCCACGCGCTGCGCCGTATCGCGACCCTGATCCCGAAGGAGCGCCACACGCTGCTCTTCTCGGCGACCATGCCGAAGCCGATCCGCGAGATCGCCTCCGCCTACCTCACCGATCCGGTCGAGATCGCGGTGGCGCCGGTGGCGACCACTGCCGAGAAGATCGACCAGCGCGTCATCTTCACGGAAGCCCACGACAAGCCGGCGCTGCTGGCGCGGACGTTGAATGTGCCCGAGCTCGAGCGCGCCATCGTCTTCACCCGCACCAAGCATGGCGCCGACAAGGTCGTGCGCCAGCTCGGCACGTCTGGCATCGAGGCGGCCGCGATCCACGGCAACAAGAGCCAGAGCCAGCGCGAGCGGGCGCTCGGCGCCTTCCGCGACGGTTCGCTCCGCATCCTGGTCGCCACCGACATCGCCGCCCGCGGCATCGATGTCGACGGCATCAGCCATGTCGTGAATTTCGACCTGCCGAACGTGTCGGAGACTTATGTCCACCGCATCGGCCGCACGGCGCGTGCCGGCGCGGCGGGCATCGCCATCGCCTTCTGCACGCCGGAAGAGCGCGGCGATCTCGCTGCGATCGAAAAGCTGACCAAGGTCGCGATCACGCCGATCGGCGCCGTTCCCTATTGGGATGGCCGTACGCCGAAGAAGCCGCCGCAGAACCAGCGCGGCGGCGGGCGCGGCCAGCAGCAGAACGGCGGCGGGCGCGGACAAGGCCGCCCGCAAGGCCAGCAGCAGGCTCGTCCGCAGGGCCAGCAGCAGTCCCGTGGCGGCAAGCCCGGTGAGGGCGGCCAGCGCGCCCAGCCGGCCAATGGCGGCCAGCGCCAGGAGCGTCACGAACGCCCGCGCCATCCCGAGCATGCCCCGCGCCCTGAGCAGGCGGCACAGCGAAAAGACGGCGTTTCCGCAAAAGAAGGGCTTGGCGGCGTCGCGTTCTTGCAGCAAAGAACACAGCAACCACGCACCAACGGCGCCCGGCGGCGCGCGCGCTGACGCGCGATCGGCCAGAACCGGGCGAGCCTCTTCGACGACGGCTCGCCCACGCGCCCTAGGGCTCACGAAGGACGACAGATGGCGAAAGAAGAACTGCTTGAATTCGACGGCACCGTGGTCGAGGTGCTTCCGGACGGCAACTACCGGGTGAAGCTCGATAACGAGCACATCATCCTGGCCTACGCAGCCGGCAAGATGAAGAAGAACCGCATCCGCACCATCGCGGGTGACCGCGTCATCGTCGAGATGTCGCCTTACGACCTCGATCGCGGCCGCATCAACTTCCGCCAGAAGACGGCTGGTCCGGCTCCGGGCGGCCCGCCGCGCCAGAACTTCCGCCGGCGCTGACAATAGCGATGCGCCCGTCGCGAACCGAGCTGTTGTTCGTCGCGCTGGGCGCCGTCCTCGGCGCCGTGGTCGCCTATGGGGTCAAGGCCGGCTTCATTGCACCCGACGGAGCCCTGCCGCCCTTCGCCATCGTGCTGCTCGGGCTGGGCTTCGTCGAGTTGCTCGCCGGCTATGCGACGGGCCGTTCGCCCGGAACGCTGGTCGGCATGCCCGCCCGCTTCCTCGCCTTCGTCGTCGGCGTCTGCGTCGTCCTGCTGGGCGGCAAGTTCGCCTGAGCGGGCATACTCAACCCACCATACGTCATTCCGGGCAAGCGCAAGCGCAGATCCGGAATCCATCGTAGAGCGCCTGGCCCTCCGATGGATTCCGGATATGCGCCGCTGCCGCGGCTTGTCCGGAATAACGACGCGTGACGGGAAGACCGCCCAAGAAAAAACCCCGGCGCGAGGGCCGGGGTGAAAGTGGTCGTTCCGTGGTAAAAAAGGGTCTGCGTGAAACTCTGTCCCGATCCGCTCAGTAGCGGGAGCGGGACCAATACTGCGAGCCGGGGCTGACCATCACCTGGCGCTGCCGCGTCTCGTAGACGGCGGGGATTTCTTCCCGCACGACCTGGGTCGGGCGCACCATCACCTGGCGCTGCCGCTGCGTGTAGACGGCGGGGACCGTCTCGTAATCGATGGTGGCCGGCGATACCTCGACGCGGCGGCTCTGATAGCCGTAGCGGGCGGGTACATCGACCCAGCAGCCGACCGTGTTGCCCCAGGCGTCGCGGGTCACTTCCCAGCGGCGGCCGGCAGCCGAGATCAGCACCTTCTCCGTCACGGTCTCATAGACGGCGGCACGGTGATGCGGGATGCGGCGCTCGGGAGCGATCATCACATTGTCGGTCACGGTCTCGTATTCGGCCGGGACGACGCGGCGCTGCACCTGTGCCGGGCGAACCTGGTAGGTCTCGTCGATCGAGCCATAGACCGGCGGCGCGGTAACCAGGTTGTAGCAGGCGGAGCCGCGGCAGCCGCCGCCGGCCTGGGCGACTGATGTGCCGAGCAGAAGCGCCGTCGCGAGGCTGGAAGCGGCGATGAACCCTGAGGAAAGCGAGCGCACCATGTTGGACCTGACCTGTCGGTTCCGGCGCCGAGCGCCGTTCGTTGAGGACAGGAAGCCCGCTCGAAGTGATGAACGCAAGGTAAACGCTAAAACAAGGTAAAATTAACCAGTTCGGCGCGGCGCGCGCATTCATGCAGATTGCGTCCAAGTAAAGGTAAACGTTCGATTTTTAGGAGTTTTGAGGGCGGTGCGCGGGGCGGCTGGGAGCGCTCATGGCATTAACGGCGGCGATCCAAACCGCCCGCGGCCTGCTCGATCCCGTGCCCTTCGAACGAAGGATGCCGGGCCCGTGATCGTCTCGCTATGACACCGCAAAGGCATGGCCCGAACGCATGCCGCAGCCTGCCGGGCTGGCCCGTTGAGGGAAAACGTCGCCGCGTCGCTTTTGCCGGAAGGTCACATGGACGATCTCAAGGACAACGCGTTCGTCGCGCTCTGCCTGTGCCTGACTGCGGTCGTGACGCTCGGCTGGATCGGTGTCGTCGGTTACGGCGTCTGGCACTTCCTGTTCGGATAGCTCATCGCCTGCCGTGCATTTCAGGGAAGGCGATGGTCCGGGCGTGCTAATGGCTGGGAGCGGCCGTTCGGGGCGATCAGGTCTGCCCCGGCCGCAGCTGGTAGAAGACGTGCTGGCCGATCGTGTCCATCTTCTTGAGCTTCTTCGCCCAGTAGGGACGCACGTAATTCGCGTGGTAGTGGGTCGAGGCCCCGACATCCGGCAGGTAGGTCGTGCCGTCATAGACCTCGCGCGCGATCCTGACCGCATCGCGCCAGGAGGCGGGCTCGGTGATGCGCAGCGACTTGCCCTCGCAGGTGAAGGTGAACTGGCAGGCGAGGTAGCGGTTGCTGTTCTGGTAGACCACGCCGCAGACGCTGCTCGGATAGAGCCCGCTCTTGACCCGGTTCAGCACGACCTGCGCCACGGCTGCCTGGCCCTGCAGGGATTCGGAGCGGGCCTCGAAATAGACGGCTTCCGCGAGGCAGCGCTGCTCCTTCGCCATGCTCTCCGGCGCGATCAGCTTGGTGTAGTCCTGCTTCACGCCGGGCTCGGCCAGGCGCAGGTCGCGATTGGCCGGCGCCGAGGCGAGCGCGATGCGTGCGCGCTGCTGCTGGGGCGCGGAATGAGCGGGCAGGGCCGGCGGCGTGAGCGTGCCCATGACCGAGCCGACGAGCGGCGTCGACGACGAGGCCTGGCTTGCCGCGGGCACCAGGGGCGAGGAACCGTCGATGCTTTCCAGATGCAGCTCGGCCTGCCGCGCCGAATGGATCTTCGGCTTCAATGGCGATACCGGCGACGAATCCGACAGGGCCGGGTCGGTCAATCCCTCGTCATTGGCATCGAGCTCGAAGCCGATCTGCGGCCCGTCGATCGCTTCGGCCGCGCGCATCGCGTCGATCGAGAATCCGCCCGAGATCAGCTTCGGCTCGGTCTCGCCGAAGACCACGCGCTGCAGCTCGACGGAAGGATGTTCGGTGAGGCCCGGCCGCAGGCTCGGCAGCATGTCGCCCTTGGCCGTGCGGTCGACCTCCGGGAAGGTCGCCGCGGCGGAGCGCTTCATGTCCTCGCGCGGCGCGCGCGGGTCGACGACGATGCGGCGCTCCGGATCTTCGAAGGAGAGTTTCGCCTGCGTCACGGCCGAGGTCAGGGCGAGACCGGGCAGCCGGAACGCGCTGGCGGCAACCAGCATGGACGGACCCTCGGCCAGTTCCGAGACGGGGCCGGGCGCGACCCGGGCAATGGCACTCGACGGCATGCCGTTCGGCCCGAAATTCTGGCCGGCGGAGGCGGTGAAGGACACGAGCATGCCGACGGACAGGGCCCAGGGCGCGACGGTGCTCGCGGCCCATCTGATGCCGAGGGGGCGCGCATTCCGCCCATGCCTGTGGACACGCCAATGACTCAAAGCGACAAAACCCGTCCCGATCGCACGGAACGAAAAGCGCAGCCGAACCCGCGCGCCTTCGTTGGATTCCGTTATCGCCTCGGTAAGGTTGAGCGCCGGTTAACGGCGCCTGCGCCTCTTGCCTTTCATCTGTCGCCGTGATGCGAGATTTCACGAAATCGCGCTGGTTGCCATGCGGGCAGGGCGCTAACGTGTAGCCACACATTCGATGCCTCGGAGATAGCCATGACGTCCACTCCAGCGCGCAGCTATGCTCCGGAGATCATCGTTGCTGCCGGCTGCCTGATCGCCCTGATCACCTTCGGCCCACGGGCCAGCGCCGGCCTGTTCCAGATTCCGATGACGGTCCAGTTCAACTGGGGTCGCGATACGTTCAGCCTGGCACTGGCGATCCAGAACCTGCTCTGGGGCCTCGGCGCCCCGTTTGCCGGTGCGATCGCGGACCGTTACGGCACGGTGCGCGTGCTCTGCGTTGGCGCGCTGCTCTATGCCGGCGGCCTCGTCATGATGGCCTATGCGACGACGCCGCTGCAGCTTCATCTCGGCGCCGGCGTCCTGATCGGCTTCGGCCTCTCCGCCTGCTCGTTCAACCTCGTGCTTGCCGCCTTCGGCAAGCTCCTGCCGGAACAGTGGCGGCCGATGGCCTTCGGCGCCGGCACGGCCGCTGGCTCCTTCGGCCAGTTCCTGTTCCCGCCGATCGGCAACATCCTGATCGACACGCTGGGCTGGCAGCAGGCGCTCGTCGTCTTCGCCTTCACGCTGCTGCCGATCCTGCCGATCTCGATCGTGATGGCAACGCGCAAGACCGGCGCTGCTGCCGGCGCCGCCGCGGCCAATCTGCCCAACCAGACCATCGTTCAGGCGCTGGGCGAGGCTTTCAAGCATCGCAGCTACGTGCTGCTCGTGCTCGGCTTCTTCACCTGCGGCTTCCAGCTTGCCTTCATCACCGTGCACATGCCGGCCTATCTCAAGGATGCCGGCCTGCCGGCCTGGGTCGGCGGCTGGACGCTTGCGGTCATCGGCCTCGCCAATGCGGTCGGCTCGCTCTCCTCGGGCTGGCTCTCGACGCGGATGCCGAAGCGCCATCTCCTCGCCTGGATCTATCTCGGCCGGGCTGTGGCGATCGCCGCCTTCATCCTGCTGCCGCCCAGCCCGACGACGGCTATCACCTTCGGCATCGTGATCGGCCTGTTCTGGCTCTCGACCGTGCCGCCGACCTCTTCGCTGGTCATGCTGATGTTCGGAACCAAATACATGGCGATGCTCTACGGCTTCGCCTTCTTCTCGCATCAGGTCGGCGGGTTCCTCGGCGTCTGGCTCGGCGGCGTGCTCTACGAATCGATGGGCAACTATCAGTTCGTCTGGTGGCTTTCGGTCGCGCTCGGCGTCGCCTCGGCCCTGATCAACCTGCCGATCGTCGAGAAGCCGGTGAACAGGCCGGAGGCGCAGCCGGCCTGATCGGGAAGACGGACCTACACACGGCCGATGGGGTTGCGGTGGCGCCACGCCGCTGCAACCTTGTCGGCCTTCGTGTTTGTGCATTTCGGAGATGGTGATGACGACGTTCAAGGCTCTCGTGGCGACCAAGGGCGAGACGGGGACCAATCTCGCCTTCACCGATTTCGCCGAAAGCGACCTGATGGAGGGCGACGTCACCGTCCGCGTCACGCATTCGACGGTGAACTACAAGGACGGCCTCGCCCTCACCGGCAAGGCGCCGGTGGTGCGCCGCTGGCCGATGATCCCCGGCATCGATTTCGCCGGCCGGGTCGAGACCTCCGACCATCCCGATTTCAAGCCGGGTGACCTCGTCGTGCTCAACGGCTGGGGCACCGGCGAGACCCATCTCGGAGCCTACGCCCAGAAGAGCCGCGTCAAGGGCGACTGGCTGGTGCCGTTGCCGGCGGGCTTGACCCCGGCCGAGGCGATGGCGATCGGCACGGCCGGCTATACCGCGATGCTCTGCGTGCTCGCACTCGAGAGGCACGGTCTCAAGCCCTCCGACGGTCCGGTCGTCGTCACCGGCGCGGCTGGCGGTGTCGGGTCGGTCGCGATCGCGCTGCTGGCCCAGGCCGGCTGGCATGTCATCGCCTCGACCGGGCGGGCCGAGGAAGCCGATTACCTGAAGAGCCTCGGCGCCGCCGAGATCATCGACCGCAACGAGCTGTCCGCGCCGGGCCGTCCGCTTGGCAAGGAGCGCTGGATTGCCGGTGTCGATGCCGTCGGTTCGCATACTCTCGCGAACCTGCTCTCGATGACGAAATATGGCGGCGCCATCGCCGCCTGCGGCCTCGCCCAGGGCATGGACCTGCCGGCATCGGTCGCGCCTTTCATCCTGCGCGGCGTCGCCTTGCTCGGCGTCGATTCGGTGATGTGCCCGAAGCCCCGCCGGATCGAAGCGTGGGCGCGCCTCGCAACCGATCTCGACCGCGACAAGCTTGCTCTGATCACCACGACGGTTCCGCTGGACGCCGTGATCGAGACCGGCAAGGCGATCGTCGAAGGCAAGGTCAAGGGTCGCGTCGTCGTCGAGATCGGCTGAGGCTATCCCTCGAACAGCGCGCGCTGCCGTGCGAGCTCGTTGCTGCAGAAATCCATGAAGGCGCGCACGCGCGGCACATGGCGGATATCGGGATGGGTCAGCACCCATAAGCCGGTGGCGAAATCCGGATTGGGCGGCAGCAGCCTTATCAGGTCAGGCCGCTGATCGGCGATGAAACAAGGCAGCGGCCCGATGCCGAGGCCCTGCGCCACCGCCTCCGCGATGCCGAGAACGGCCGAGCTCTTCAGCGCGATCCGTTCCGGCGCGACATGCTCGCGCACGAAGCGGGCCGCCTTCACATGCGAAAGCTGGTCGCCGAGCGCGACCCAGTCGCGCTGGTAGAGCAGCGCCGGGCTCGCTTCCTCCTCGGCGGTAATCCCGTCCTCGGCGCGGCCATAGATCGCCCAGGCGATGGTGGCGATGCGCCGGCCGACCAGCGTCTCGCCGGGCGTGTCGCTGGCGCGGATCGCGATATCGGCGTCGCGCTTCGACAGGTTGAGCGCCTGGTTGCCGATCACGACATCGAGCCGGATCAGCGGGTGCGCCCGGCGGAAGCCTGCGAATATCGGCAGCAGCACGTTCTGGTAGAGCGTATCGGTCGTGGTGATCCGCAATTCGCCGGATGGAGCGACGTCCCGCCCGGCGAGGCGCCGTGCGAAGGCGGTGACATCCTCGTCCATGCGGCTCGCCAGCGCCGCCATCTCGGCCCCGGCGACAGTCGCGACATAGCCGGTCTTGCGCCGCTCGAAGAGCGGCAGGCCGACGAACTCCTCGATCTGGCCGAGCCGCCGGAATACGGTGGAATGATTGACCGAGAGCGCCGCCGCCGCTCCGGTCAGCCCGTCATGATCGGCAATCGCCTTGATCAGCCGGAAATCGTCCCAGGCAAGCTTGGCATTCATCGGCAACGCGCCCTCCTGCCGGCACGCAAGCCGATATCTTGCATCGTTGCAAGCTGGAGGAATTCAAATCCCGGAGAGCAGGGCTCAGCGTGGCGCAGCCGCCCGCCGCAGCCGGTCGTTGATCGCCTCGCCGAGCCCATGCTCGGGAATACGGGCGACCGCGATGGTCTTGCGCCCCATTTCGTCGAGCCGGCGCATGTAGCCGAACAGATGCGCAGCCGCCTCGCGCAGGTCGCCGGTCGGGCTAAGATTGAGCGAGGCTGGATGTTCTTGGTCCTCGGGGCCGAAGCCGAGCCAGGCCTCGCCGCCATCGGGGGCGTCGGCGTCGAGCCTCATGCGCGCCGCCGGCGCATAATGCGAGGCAAGCATGCCGGGCGAGATCGGCGCATGGCCGGCATCGCCCGCGATGACGAGCGGCCGGCCGATCACATGCTCGATCGCCTCGCGCGGAACACCGCCCGGCCTCAGCAGGCGCGGTGCGCCGTCGAGACAGGCGACGATGGTCGATTCGACGCCGACCTCGGTCGGGCCGGCGTCGAGCACCGCGTCGATGCGGCCCTGTAGGTCGGCCATCGCATGGGCTGCACTGGTCGCGCTGATCCGGCCCGAGCGGTTGGCGGAGGGCGCCGCGATCGGCCGCCCGGCCGCCGCGAGGACGGCATGCGCGACCGGATGGGCCGGGACACGCAGCGCCACGGAGGGCAAGCCCGCCCGCGCCAGATCGCTCACCGTGCAGCCGGCGGAGGCCGGGACGACCAGCGTCAGCGGGCCCGGCCAGAAGACTTGCGCCAGCGCGAGCGCGTTCGCATCGAACAGGCCCTGCCGGCGCGCTGCGTTGAGATCGGGCAGATGCGAGATCAGCGGGTTGAAGCTCGGCCGCTCCTTGGCGGCGTAGATGCCGGCGACGGCGGTGCCGGAGGTCGCGTCGGCCGCAAGCCCGTAGACGGTTTCCGTCGGCAGCGCCACGAGCCCGCCCGCCTGCAGCAGCGCTGCTGCCTCGGCGATGCCGGAGGCATCGGCGGCGAGCAGTTTGGTCAGGCGGGAGGCGAGCATCTGATGGTTCACGACGAGATTGACCGAAGATAGTTTATATATAAACTAATCGGCGAGCATGCCTTCGAACGAAGGTCGCGCTCGCTTGCGCGTGGCTTAGGCGATAGTTCCTCGCTACCATCGCGGCAATGGCAAATGCAGGTTGCGGCTGCCCTCGCGGGCTCATGCCGGCCTTGAGGAGAGAGAGAGAGATGAGCTATCGCGCCCCGGTTTCGGACATGCTCTCGACCATGCGCCATGTCGCGGGCCTCGATCGACTGATCACTGACGGACTGGCACCGGAGCTCGAAGGCGGGGTCGCTGAGGCCGTGCTGGAGGAGGCGGCCAGGTTCGCCGCCGACGTGATCGCGCCGCTGAACCGCATCGGCGATACCCATGGCTCGAAACTGAAGGATGGCGCCGTCACCACTCCGCCGGGCTGGAAGGAAGCCTACAAGGCCTGGGCTGAGGCCGGCTGGAACGCGCTGCCGGCGCCGGAAACCTATGGTGGGCAGGGCCTGCCGACGCTGCTGCAATCGGCCTGCATCGAGATGTGGAATTCGGCCGCCTTCGCCTTCGCGCTCGGCCCGCTGCTGACCGTCGGTGCCATCGAGGCGATCCATGCCCATGGCTCGGACCATCTCAAGGAGACCTATCTCGCCAAGCTCGTCTCCGGCGAGTGGATGGGAACGATGAACCTGACCGAGCCGCAGGCGGGCTCCGACCTCAACGCGCTCCGCAGCAAGGCCGAGCGCGTCGGTGACGGCACCTATCGCATCACCGGCCAGAAGATCTTCATCACCTATGGCGAGCACGACCTGACCGGGAACATCGTCCATCTCGTGCTGGCGCGCCTGCCCGACGCCCCTCCCGGCACGCGCGGCATCTCGCTCTTCCTCGTGCCGAAATTCCTGGTCAATGCCGACGGCTCGCTCGGTGCCCATAACGACCTGCGCTGCTCCGGCATCGAGCACAAGCTCGGCATCCACGCCTCGCCGACCTGCTCGATGGCCTTCGGTGACAATACCGGCGCCATCGGCTGGCTGATCGGCGAGGAGAACCGTGGCCTCGCCTGCATGTTCACGATGATGAACAACGCCCGCCTCAACGTAGCGCTGCAGGGCGTCGCCATTGCCGAGCGTGCCTATCAGCAGGCGCTCGCCTTCGCCCATGAGCGCAAGCAGGGCGCGGCGCTCGATGCGCCCAAGGGTGCGCCGATGAGCCCGATCATCGTCCATCCCGACGTGCGCCGCATGCTGATGGACATGCGCGCCAAGACGCAAGGCGCCCGCGCCATCTCCTATCAGGTCGCGGAGGCGCTCGACCGTTCGCATCGCGAGACCGACGAGGACAAGCGCAAGGCGGCGTCCGAGCGCGCCGCGATCCTGACGCCGATCGCCAAGGCCTATGCCACCGATATCGGCATCGACGTCGCCTCGACCGGCGTACAGGTCCATGGCGGCATGGGCTTCGTCGAGGAAACCGGTGCTGCCCAGCATCTGCGCGACGCCCGCATCGCCGCGATTTACGAGGGCACCAACGGCATCCAGGCGATCGATCTCGTCACCCGCAAGCTGTCGCTGTCGCAGGGCGATGCGGTGCATGCTCTGATCAACGAGATGCGCGGCATCGTTGCCGAGGTCGAGCGGGCCAACAATCCGGGCTTCGGCCATGCTGCGGCCCGGCTTGGCGCAGCTGTCGACGCGCTCGAGCGCGCGACGGAATGGATGCTCGGCGCGCTCGGCAGCCGGCCGGCGGAAGCTCTGGCTGGCGCTACGCCTTATCTCAAGCTCTTCGCGCTGGCACAGGGCGGCACAGGCCTCGCCAAGAAGGCGCTCGCCACTCGTTCGGAAGCCGACGGCACTGCCGATCTCGCCACCGCCCGCTTCTATGCCGAATGCATCGTGACCGAGGCTCCGGCGCTCGAACTCACCGTCACGGAGGGTGCCGGCGCCATCGCCGACGCTACCGCGGTCTTCGCCGCATGAGCCCAGCCGCGTCCCGTTCAGGCGGCCGCGCCCTTGCGGGCGCGGACATGCAGGAACAGCGGGGCGATATGCGTGTCGGCGAGATAAGGGATGGCCTTCGCCGTTTGCGCATCGACATGCGGCTCGGCCATGTGCTCGATCGTGAGCCCGGCCGCGACGATCATCGCCACCCATTGGCTCAACGTGCGATGGAAGCGCGGCACGCGAAACGGCTCGACACTGGCCTTGACCTCGACCGGGGCGGCGCCGAAGCGCCAGGTCTCGATTTCCCCGTCGACGCCATCGAAATAGCGGCCGACCTCGATCGCGCGGATTTGGCCGGCATCGTCGCGCAACACCTTGCGATAGGGCGGCGCGAAGCAGGGGTGGAGAATAGAGAACTGCAAAAACCCGCCGGGCTTGAGCACACGCGCCGCTTCCGCCAGCGCCTTGTCCTGAGCGGGCATGTCCATCAGCGACATGAACGCCGTGGCGAAGTCGAACTGAGCATCCGGGAAGGGCAGTGCGGTGCCGTCTCCGAAGCGGTAGTCGATGCCGAGCGGCTTCGCGGCTTCGGCCTCCTGCGCATGGCGGATGAAGGTCGGCGCGATGTCGACGGCGGTCATGCGCCCGCCGGCCTGCGCAAGCTTGCGCGTGTTCGAGCCTTCGCCGCAGCCGATATCGAGCCCGTCCAGCCCTGCGATGTCAGGCAGGTTCGCCAGGAAGACCGGCGTGTTCAGCGCGTCGCGATAAAGGTCGTAGCCCGCCCGCGCATGCCGGGTCCATGTCTCGGCATTGGCCTCCCAGCAAGCGGCGACATCGGTGCTGTCCATGGTGCTGCTCCGTTGCGAGGGGAGCGGGGCTATAGAGCAGCCGGCCGGTCCTGGCCAGCGGCGATTCGCCGGGAATGCCCATGACCGCCATGCAACCATCGCTCTCCGGCCGCATCTGCCTCGTCGCCGGCGCCTCGCGCGGGCTCGGGCGCGGCATCGCCAGGGCGCTGGGCGATGCCGGCGCAACCGTCATCGTCACCGGCCGCTCCAGCGAGGCGGGTCCCCGCACCGACCAGCGCCTGGAAACCTTCGAGGATGCCGCCCGCGAAGTCGAGGCGGCCGGCGGCAAGGGCTATCCGTATCGCTGCGATCACACCAGTGAGCGCGAGGTCGACGGGCTCGTCGCCTGGTCCCTGCGCCGTTTCGGCCGGCTCGACTGCGTCGTCGATGCGGTCTGGGGCGGCAATGAAGGCTATGACGGCGAGCGCTATCCGGACGGCTCCGGCTTCGGCACGCCGTTCTGGCGCCGGCCGGCGGCAAGGCTGGGCGAGAGCTTCGAAAGCGGCGTCTATGCCCAGTTGTTGCTGGCGCGAGCGGTGGCGCCGGCGATGGTGCAGGCGCGCGCGGGCCTGATCGTCACGCTGAGCTTCGATATGGCCGGGGGCTATCTCGGCGACGTCTTCTACGACCTCGCCAAGGCGGCGACGAACCGCCTGAGCTTCGCGATGGCCGAAGAGCTGAGGCCCTTCGGTGTCACCGCTCTTGGCCTGTCGCCGGGCCATGTCCTGACCGAACGCGTCCGTGATGCGGGCCTCGGCGCCGAGACCACGGAGACGCCGCTTTATGCGGGCCGTGCCGTCGCAGCATTGGCTGGTGACCCCGAGGTCGCACGCCATGCCGGCCGGATCCTCCATGTCGCGGATCTCGCGCGCGCCTATGGCTTCACCGACCGGGACGGTTCGCAGCCGGCCCGCTACGTCATCAGCAATGAACAGGGAGGCGGGGATGTCGCTCAAGGGTAAGACGCTTTTCATCACCGGCGGCTCGCGCGGCATCGGGTTGGCCATCGCGCTCAGGGCAGCGAAGGACGGCGCCAATGTCACCATCGCCGCCAAGACCGCGGAGCCGCATCCGAAGCTGCCCGGCACGATCTACACCTCCGCCGCCGAGATCGAGGCGGCCGGCGGCAAGTGCCTGCCACTGATGGTCGATGTCCGCGACGAGCAGAGCGTGGCCGAGGCGATCGCGAAGACCGCCGAGACCTTCGGCGGCATCGACATCGTCGTGAACAACGCCAGCGCGATTTCGCTGACGAATACCGAGATGACCGACATGAAGCGCTACGATCTGATGAACCAGATCAACACGCGCGGCACCTACATGGTCTCCAAATACGCCATTCCGCATCTGGAGAAGGCGCAGAATCCGCATATCCTGATGCTTTCGCCGCCGCTCGACATGAAGACGCAGTGGTTCGCGCCGCATCTGGCCTATTCCATCGCCAAATATGGCATGAGCCTGTGCGTGCTGGGGCTTGCCGGCGAGCTGGCGCGCAAGGGTATCGCGGTCAACGCGCTCTGGCCGCGCACGACCATCGCCACGGCTGCCGTCCAGAACCTGCTCGGCGGCGACAAGATGGTGCAGGCCAGCCGCACGCCCGAGATCCTCGCCGACGCCGCCCATATGATCTTCTCGAAACCGTCCCGCGCGTTCTCCGGCAACTTCCTGATCGACGACAGCTTCATGGCCGGCGAGGGCGTCACCGACTTCACGTCCTATCGCGTCGACCCCTCGGTGCCGCTGATGCCGGATTTCTTCGTGCCCGCCGACAGCCTGCCGCCGCAGGGGGTGAAGGGCGGCGTGTGACGAAAGGAAACTCTGCCGTCATTGCGAGGAGCGAAGCGACGAAGCAACCCAGGGGGACGTAGAGCTCTGCCGCTCTGGATTGCTTCGCTGCGCTCGCAATGACGGTGAGGATGAAGACGCGTCATCGGTTTGACACGCGCCCGATATCGGAGTTCCTGCGGTTTCCATCCCGACCGTGCAGCGAGATTCGCGCCCATGCTGACGATCCACGGTACGTGCCCCGATTCGCGCGACAAGCTCCGCCCCGGGACGCTCAACACGGGCGCGGACTTTCCTGAGGACATCGTCTGGATCGACCTGCTCAATCCGACGCCGGAGGAGGACAAGCGGGTCGAGAAGCATCTCGGCATCTCGATCCCGACGCGCGAGGAAATGCACGATCTCGAGCCGTCCGAGATCATCTATACCGAGAACGGCGCGCGCTACATGACCGCGCGGGTCATCTGCCAGTCCGACACCATCGTCCCGCTGCTGGCGGACGTCACCTTCATCCTGACCGACAAGGCGCTGGTCACGGTGCGTTATGACGAGCCCGGCGCCTTCAACATCTTCCTCAACCGGGCCACCAAACCCGGCGGCTGCGGCCAGCAGCCGGAAGCCGTGCTGGATGGGCTGATCGAGGCCATCGTCGACCGCGCCGCCGAGGTGCTGCGCGGCGTCGGCGATAAGATCGACATCGCCTCGCGCCGGGTCTTCGCAGGGCGGGGCCAGGATGTCGAGCGCGGTGGCGTCTATCAGATCGTCATCCAGAAGATCGGCCAGTACGAGCATATCATCTCGAATGTCCGCGAGAGCATGGTTTCGGTCGAGCGGGTGCTGCTTTTCCTTTCGGCCAATTATACGCGTCCGAAGAAGGCTCAGACCGGCTTCTCGGCCGAATGGCGCTCGGCCGTGCGCGACGTGCAGGCTATCGAGGAGCATGCCGCCTTCCTGTCCAACAAGCTGCAATTCATGATGGATGCGACGCTCGGCCTCGTCTCGATCGAGCAGAACAAGATCATCAAGCTCTTTTCGGTCGTCTCCGTCGCGCTGATGCCACCGACGCTGATCGCCTCGATCTACGGCATGAACTTCAAGACCATGCCGGAGTTGGAGTGGCAGTGGGGCTATCCACTGGCGGTGGGTCTGATGATCCTGTTCGCAGTGCTGCCCTACCTGTTCTTCCGCTGGAAGAAGTGGCTGTGAGATGAGAAGCGTGCGCGACACGTCGAAGACCGGATGACCCAGCCGCAGATTCTCTCCGTCCTTCTTGTCGCCGGCATGATGGCTGCGTTTCTGTGGGGGCGGCTGCGTTACGACATCGTCGCGATGCTGGCGCTGCTCGTCGCCGTCGCGCTCGGGCTGGTTCCGGCCGCGGAAGCCTTCAAGGGCTTCTCCGACGACATCGTCATCATCGTCGGCAGTGCTTTGGTCCTCAGCGCCGCGGTGGCGCGCTCGCGCATCATCGAGCGGCTGTTCTCGAAGCTGGGCTCTGGCCTGAGCTCGACACAATTGCAGGTGCCTCTGCTCGTTCTCGTCGTCGCGGTGATGTCGGCGATCATCAAGAATATCGGTGCGCTCGCGATGATGCTGCCGATCGCCTATCAGCTCGCGCGCAAGAGCGGGAAATCGCCCTCGGTCTTCCTGATGCCGATGGCCTTCGCCTCGCTGCTCGGCGGCATCGTCACGCTGGTGGGAACCTCGCCCAACGTCATCGTCGCGCGCGTCCGGCAGGAACTCGGCGGCGAGCCCTTCCGCATGTTCGATTTCGCACCCGTAGGGATCGTGGTGGCACTGGCGGGCTGCATCTTCCTCAGCGTCGGCTACCGCCTGCTGCCGCGCGATCGTCGCGGCGCCGTCTCGCTCGATCAGGCGATCGACATCAAGGACTATCTGACCGAGGCCAAGCTCCGCGAGAAATCTCCGCTCGCCGGCAAGACGGTCGCGGATCTCAAGGCGATCGGCGGCGAGGCCATCGAGATCGTCTCGATCCTGCGCAACGAGCGCCGCGTCCAGGCGCCCCTTCCGGATGCTTCGTTGCGCGCCGGCGACATCCTGCTGCTGCGCGGCGACGCGGCCGTGCTGGAACGGGTCGTCGCCGAAGGCGGGCTCGATCTCACAGGCAAGGACCGCCCGACGCAAAAGGACGATGCGCTCGACCCCGATCGCATTGCCGAAGCCATCATCGGCCCGGATTCGACGCTGATCGGCCAATCGGCCGGCGACATCGCATTGCACAGCCGCTTCGGCGTCAACATGATCGCGATCAGCCGCTCGGGCGAGCGCTTCAGCCAGCGTCTGCGCGATATCCGTCTGCGGGCCGGCGACATCGTCGTGATCCAGGGCGACGAGAAGCTGCTGCCGGAGAAGTTGTCCGAGCTCAGCCTGCTGCCGCTCGCCGACCGGCTGGTGCCGCTGGGCTCGACGCGTCGCGTGGTCCTGACCGTGACGATCGTGCTGGCGGCCATCATCGCGCTGGCCGCGGGGCTCGCGCCGGTGCCGCTCGTCTTCTTCGCGGCGGCGGTGCTGCTGATCGCGCTCCGCTGCGTGCCCTTGCGCGAGGCCTATCAGAGCATCGATGCGCCGATCCTGCTGATGCTGGCGGCACTGATCCCCGTCTCCGACTCTCTGCGGACGACCGGGGCCACCGATCTCTTCGCCTCGTGGCTGGCGATGATCGGCGGCGGATTGCCCGGCTGGGCATCCGTCGCGCTGATCCTGGCGGCGGCGATGGCCGTGACGCCCTTCCTCAACAATGCGGCGACGGTGCTGGTCATGGCGCCGATCGGCGCGGGCTTCGCCAAGAATCTCGGCTACAATCCCGATGCCTTCCTGATGGCGGTGGCGATCGGCGCGGCCTGCGACTTCCTCACGCCCATCGGGCACCAGTGCAACACGCTGGTGATGGGACCGGGCGGCTATCGTTTCAGCGACTATGCGAGACTTGGTGCCCCGCTCTCCCTGCTGGTCATCCTGCTCGCGGTGCCGATGATCCTGCTGGTCTGGCCGCTGCGCTAGCTAAAGCCACCCGTTCTGCTTGAAACGCCAGTGCAGCACGACGCAGGTCGTCACGATCAGCGCCAGCACGCCGTAATAGCCATACGACATCTCCAGCTCCGGCATGTTCTTGAAGTTCATGCCGTAGATGCCAGCCACCGCCGTCGGCACCGCCAGAATGGCGGCCCAGGAGGCGAGCCGCTTGGTGATCGCGTTCTCCTGGCTCTGCCCGACCAGCAGGCTCGCCTCGAAGGCGAAGGCCAGCACCTCGCGCAGGCTGTCGATCTTCTCCTGCACGGTGCGGACATGGTCGGTCACGTCGCGGAACATCGGCGCGAGCGTCGGCCGGACCTGAGGCACGGTGCCGTTCATCAGGCGCTGGCAGACATCGACCAGCGGCGCCACCGCATTGCGCAGGCGCAGCAGGTCGCGGCGCAGCATGTAAAGCCGTTCGATATCGGAGCGTGCCATCGGCCTGGCCAGGACCTTGTCTTCGATCTCCTCGACCTCGTCATGGATCGCTTCCAGCACGGGCATGTAGTTGTCGACGATGAAATCGAGGATCGCGTAGAGGATGAAATCCTCGCCCTTCGCCAGCGAGGTCGGGCAGGTCTCCCAATGCTGCCTGACCGACTTGTACGAGGTCGAGGCGCCATGCCGGACGCTGACGATATAGCCGCGGCCGACGAAGATATGGGTCTCGCCGAAGGCGATGCGCCCGTCGATCAACTGGGCGGTGCGGGCGACGACGAAGAGCGCGTCGCCATATTGCTCGAGCTTGGGTCGCTGATGCGCGTTGGTGGCGTCCTCGACGGCGAGCGGATGAAGGTTGAACTGCTGCTGCACGCAGCGCAGCAGCGCAGGTTCCGGTTCGAGCAAGCCGATCCAGACGACATGGTCATCCTTCCGCGCCCATTCGCCGGCTTCCGTGACCGGGATATCGGCGACGCGCACGCCATGCACATAGACGCCCGACGCGATGACGCCGTCCTGATGCGGATGCCCCTGTTCGAGCGGGACGGCCGCAGGGGGTGTTGCCCGCGCGGCAGGGGAGGTAAACCGGACTTCCGACACTGACATGCGATCACCTCGCCGATCGCTGGATCATCGGAGTGCAGGCTAGAACTGTTCGATCTCCGTGGAAATCACTTTTGCGGCAAAGGGAGACGTTGTGGCGGGCAGCTCACGCCTCAGGCCATCACGTTGGCCAAGACCTGCTTCAGCGCCGAACCGTCGCGCTCCAGCCAGCCGGGAACCGGCAGGTTCTTCGAGCGCAGAAATTCGGGGTTGAACAGCTTCGACTGATAGCGCGTGCCGTAGTCGCAGAGCACCGTCACGATGGTATGGCCCGGTCCCATCTGCTTCGCGAGCCGGATGGCCCCGGCGACATTGATGCCGGACGAGCCGCCGAGGCACAGGCCCTCCTGCTCCAGCAGGTCGAAGACGATCTGCACGGCTTCCGCATCCGGGATCTGGAAGGCGGTATCGACCGGCGCATCGACCAGATTGGCGGTGATCCGGCCCTGGCCGATGCCCTCGGTGATCGAGGAGCCCTCGGACTTGAGCACGCCCGCCGTATAGTAGGAATAGAGCGCCGCGCCCATCGGATCGGCGAGCCCGATCGTCACTTTGGGATTGCGCGCCTTCAGCGCCATGCCGACGCCGGCGAGCGTACCCCCTGAGCCGACTGCGCAGATGAAGCCGTCGACCTTTCCGCCGGTCTGCTCCCAGATTTCCGGGCCGGTCGTGTCGATATGGCCCTGCCGGTTCGCGACATTGTCGAACTGATTGGCCCAGATCGCGCCGTTGGGCTCGCTCTTCGCCAGCTCCTCGGCAAGGCGGCCGGAGACCTTCACGTAATTGTTCGGATTGGCATAAGGCGCGGCCGGCACCTCGACCAGCGTCGCGCCGGCCAGCCGCAGCATGTCCTTCTTTTCCTGGCTCTGCGTCTCCGGGATGACGATGACCGAGCGATAGCCCAGAGCATTGCCGACGAGCGCGATGCCGATGCCGGTATTGCCGGCGGTGCCCTCGACGATGACGCCGCCCGGCTTCAACTGCCCTTTCGCCTCGGCATCGCGGATGATGGCGAGCGCGGCGCGGTCCTTCACAGACTGGCCGGGGTTCATGAATTCGGCCTTGCCGAGGATGGTGCAGCCTGTTTCGGCCGAAGCACGTTCGAGCTTGATGAGCGGGGTATTGCCGATGGCGTCGATGACGCCATCCTTCATGTCAATCTTAGCGCGGATAGTCATGGCCGGATTTCCCAATTCGTCCCTGACCTGATAGGCGAAAGCCTCTCAGCGGTCATCAGTGAGCGGGCCTTTCGCCCCGAGTTCGGAACAATGCCAGTTGCCAAGCCGCAAGCGGGAGAAGTTTCTTCTCCGAAGCTCGCCATGAATGAAGTTCTCACCGTCGATCGCCTCGGCCAGAAGGGCGATGGCATCGTCCTGGCCGGCTCCGGCAGCATCTTCATTCCCTACACGCTGCCGGGCGAGACCGTGCGCGCCGTGGTCGATGGCGAACGCGGCCAGCTTGTGGAGATCATCGCGCCCTCCGAGTCGCGCATCGCCGCGATCTGCCCGCTTTTCACCCGCTGCGGCGGTTGTGCGGCCCAGCACATGGCGCCCGGCCTCTATCGTGAATGGAAGCGCCAGCAGGTGGTCACTGCCCTGAGCCGCGCCGGCATCGAGGCGCCGGTCGGCGACCTCGTCGACGCGCATGGCGCCGGGCGCCGTCGCGTCACCTTCCATGCTCGCCGGCAGGGCGAGGCCATGGTCGTCGGCTTCATGGCGGCGCGCAGCCATGACCTGATCGCCGTCGAGGCCTGCCCGGTGCTCGCCCCGGGGCTTGATCGCGCTCCGGCCGCCGCCTTGATGCTGGCGAACCGCATGGGCGGCGCGAACAAGCCGCTCGATATTCAGGTCACGGCTTCGGAGGCCGGGCTCGATATCGATATCCGCGGCCACGGCCCGCTTGGCGACAAGCTCAGGCTCGCTCTGACGCAGCTTGCCGAGCGGCTCGACCTGGCCAGGCTCTCCAACCATGGCGAGATCGTCGTCGAGCGCCGCCCGCCCTTGCAGCACATGGGCAAAGCACTGGTCGCGCCGGCGGCAGGCGGCTTCCTGCAGGCGACGGCCGCAGGCGAGGAGGTCCTGGCCGGGCTCGTCATGGCGGCACTGCCCAAGGGCAAGCGCGCCGCCGATCTCTTCGCCGGCTGCGGTCCGTTCAGCTTCCGCATCGCCGAGCGCATGCAGGTTCTCGCCGTCGAGAGTGACAAGGCGGCGATGCTGGCGCTCGCCAAGGGGGCGGGGGCGACGCAAGGCCTGAAGCCGATCGCGACCGAGACGCGCGACCTGTTCCGCCGCCCGCTGCTGGAGCATGAGCTCAACGGTTTCGACGTGATCGTGCTCGATCCGCCGCGGGCCGGCGCGGAGGCGCAGGTCAAGCGCTTGGCGGCGTCCAAGGTCAAGGACGTGGTCTACGTCTCCTGCGATCCGGCGAGCTTCGCGCGCGACGCCGCAACCCTCGTTGCGGGCGGCTATGCGCTGGAGGCCGTGACGCCGGTCGACCAGTTCCGCTATTCCGCTCATGTCGAGCTCGTCGGCGTGTTCCGGCGGGGCAGGAAGGGCTAGGGCTTCAGGATGAGCGCAATTCTCGATCGCATGGCCGGCATCGTCGGCGCGAAGAACGTCATCACCGATGCCGACGCGATGGTGCCCTATCTCAAGGAATGGCGCGATCTCTTCCGTGGCAAGGCGCAAGGCATCGTCCGCCCAGGCTCGACCGCCGAAGTCGCCGAACTGGTGAAGCTCGCGGCCGAGACCGGCACGGTGCTGGTGCCGCAGGGCGGCAATACCGGCCTGGTCGGCGGCCAGATCCCGATCTCCGAGGGCCGGGAGATCATCCTCTCGCTGCAACGCCTCGACAAGGTCCGCGCCGTCGACACCGATGGCGACACCATGATCGTCGAGGCCGGCGTCACCCTGAAGCGCGCGCAGGATGCGGCGGAGGCCGCCGGCCGGCTCTTCCCGCTCTCGCTCGCGTCGGAAGGCTCCTGCACCATCGGCGGCAACCTCTCGACCAATGCCGGCGGCACCGCTGTGCTTGCCTATGGCAATGCCCGCGAGCTCTGCATGGGGCTTGAGGTCGTGCTGCCGGACGGGCGCATCTGGAACGGCCTGCGCCAGCTCCGCAAGGACAATACCGGCTACGACCTGAAGAACCTCTTCATCGGCGCCGAAGGCACGCTCGGCATCATCACCGCCGCCGTGCTGAAGCTCTTCCCGCTGCCCGCCGCGCGCGCCACGGCCTTCCTCGCGGCTCCCGATCCGTCGGCGGCGCTCGAACTGCTGAACGCCGCCAAGGCCGGCGCCGGCGGCACGCTCACCACCTTCGAGTTGATGCCGCGCATCGGCATGGATTTCGTCCTGCGCCACGCTTCCGGCACGCGCGACCCGCTTTCCGAGCCGTCGCCCTGGTATGTGCTGATGGAGGTCTCCGCCCAGCAAGCCTCCGGGCTCGACGAGCATGTCGAGGCTTTCCTCGGCGAAGCGCTGGAGAAGGGCATCGTCACCGACGCGGCGCTGGCGGGTTCGCTCACCCAGCGCGCCGATTTCTGGAAGCTGCGCGAGATGCTCTCTGAGGTGCAGACCTATGAGGGCGGCTCGATCAAGCACGACGTCTCCGTGCCGATCCATGCGACGCCCGAGTTCCTCGCACGCGCCATCGCGGCGGTGGAGGCGATGGTGCCGGGCTGTCGGCCGGTGCCTTTCGGCCATCTCGGCGACGGCAATATCCATTTCAACGTCAGCCAGCCCATTGGCGCCGACAAGGCTGGCTTCCTCGCGCGCTGGAGCGAGATGAACGAGGCGGTCCACGCCATCGTCGCCGAAATGCATGGCTCGATCTCGGCCGAACACGGCATCGGCCGCCTGAAGCGCGACCTGCTGCCGGGCGTGAAGGACCCGGTCGAGCTCGACCTGATGCGGACCATCAAGCAGACGCTCGATCCGCAGGGGATTTTGAACCCGGGCGCAGTGCTCGCCGCCAAGTAAGTTCGGATCGCCAAGTAGGCTCGGATACCGCGGGGAACCCTCTCCCGGAGGGAGAGGGCAGGGTGAGGGGTCGGCCGTTGGACGTTTGAACGCGGCCTGACCGCTGCTGCGGTGAGGGCATGCCCCACTGGTCCAAGGGCCTACACCTCACCCCTACCCCTCTCCTTACAGGAGAGGGGATCCCGCGCCATTTTCTGAACTCGACTGTGATGCCTCAAGGCGTCGCGACATAACCATCCCGGCGCGGATCGGCGGCGCCGGTAAACACCCCGGTCGCCGGATCGACCGCCACCGCCTGCATGCCGCCGCAGCGCATCGTCCAGCCGACGTCGAAGGCGCGCGCCTCGTGCCCGCGCTTGACCAGTTCGGCGATCGTCTCGGGCGTGATCCGGTTCTCGATCTCGACGAGGCGGCCGTCCCAGAGCCGTGCTCTCGGTGCCTCGATCGCCTCCTGCAAGGGCAGCCCGTAGACGAGGTGCTGGACCATGGCCTGCGCCTGCGTCTGCATGATGCCGTAGCTGCCGGGCGTGCCGAGCGCGAGCACCGGCTTGCCGTCGCGGGTCGAGAGCGAGGGCGACATGCACATCGGCAGTTCGTCGCCGGGCTTCGAGCGGTTCGGGCTGCCGGGCTGGACATCGGCCCAGTACAGGAAGTTGTTGAAGCACAGCCCTGTGCCGGGCACGACGACGCCGCTGCCGAACGGGCTGCCGAGGCTCTGCGTGATGCAGATCAGGTTGCCCTCGCTGTCGGCGACAGAGAGCGAGGTCGTGTGCGCCGGGTCTTCCTGGTCCTGCGGCACCCATTGCTCGGTCGGCCCGGTCACCGGCTTGCCGTCGGTCAGGCGCTGGCGCAGGCGTGCGACGGAAGCCTCCGACATGATCTCGGCGAGCTTCTCCGGCGAGGGGTTGTTATGGGCGATGCGCTCGCCGGCCGCGAGGCGGATCGCGCGATAGACGAGGTCGAGATGGTCCGCCCCATCCCTCGGCTTCGAGGCAAGGTCGATCCCGTCGAGCAGCTTGAGCGTCAGCAGGAACTGGAAGCCCTCGCAGGGCGGCGGCGGCACATGCACCGACAATCCCTTGAAGCTCACCGCCATAGGCTCGCGCCAGACCATCTTCACCGCTGCGAGATCGGCCATGGTCAGCGAGCCGCCGAGCGCTTGCAGGTGGGCGATGACCTTCTCGCCCAGCGCGCCGCGATAGAAATGGTCCGGTCCCTTCTCGGCGATCTCGCTCAGCGTTTTCGCGAGGTCCGGCTGTACGAGCACGGAGCCGAGATGCATCGGGCCGTTCGGCTGGTAGTTCTTCGACCAGGCCGGATAGAGCGCCGGAATCTTTTCCAGCAGCGGGTCGTTCTCCTCGAACTCCGCCGCGCCGAACTCGGCCAGCGCAAAGCCGTCCCGCGCCAGCGCGATCGCTGGTGCGAAGACCTCGGCCAGAGATTTGCGGCCATAGGTCTTCACCAGTTCGCACCAGCCTGCGAGGTTGCCGGGGGAGGCGATGGCGAGCGCGCCACGCTCCAGATCGGTGCGCTTGCTGAAGCGGTCGGCCGGGAAGCTCGCCGGGATCGGCGGCACGAAATCGAGCACGCGCACCCGCTTCTCGGCCGCGACCCACATCGTCGACAGGCCCATGCCGGCAAGGCCCGACATGAAGGGCTCGACCACGTTCAGAGCAGCGGCGGTGGCGGCAGCGGCGTCGAAGGCGTTGCCGCCCTGCGCCAGCAATTTTGCGCCGGCCTGAGCCGCCAAAGGATGGGCCGCGGCAACAATGCCGTGGCGAGAGGTCATCGTAGGGCGGCGGCCATGCATCTTCAGTCTCCTCCTCGTCGTCTTCTGGCGACGATCAGAGCACGAATCCGGCGCTAGAACAGGCTGCCTTGCCCGTCATCTGCGGGAGGCCGGGTCGCTTTGCGCGCATGGCGCTTCGGTTCGTCGGGAACCTCCTCTTGCGGAAGCTCGGCCAGCGGCAACTGGATCTCGGCTGCGTCGTTGGCGACCTTGTTGACGGCATTGCCGATGGCGACGGCCTCCAGCAGATCATCGGGCGGCGGTTTCAGCAGGCGCCCGGTCTGCTCCTGTGTCGCCTGCGGATCGAGCCAGGCGTCGTGATCGCGGGGATCGAGGATGATCGGGCTGCGATGATGGATCGGAGCCATCGTGCCGTTCGCCGGCCCCGTCATCATCGCGACCGTGTCGATCTCGGACCCATCCGGCGAATGCCAGGTCTCCCACAGCCCGGCGAAGGCGAAGAGGCTGCGATCCGGCTTGCGGAACAGGAAGGCTTCGCTGCGGGCCTGCTTGCCGGTGACGCTGCGCCGCCATTCGTAGAAGGCATCGGCCGGCAGCAGGCAGCGCCGCCGCGTCAGTGCGTTGCGGAAGGACGGCTTCTCGGCGGCGCTCTCCACCCGGATATTGATGACGAGCGGGAAATCCCTGGGGTCCTTGACCCAGCCGGGGATGAAGCCCCAGCGCATCAGCAGGAATTGCCGTGCTCCGTCATGCAGCCGGACGATCGGCACGGGCTGCGTCGGCGCGATGTTGTAGCGCGGCGGGAAGTTCGGCTGCTCGCGATAGCCGAAGGTCTCGCGCATCGCCTCGGGGGGCAGGGTGATCGCATAGCGTCCGCACATGCCCACTGTTTACGTCGAGACGAGCGTTCGGAATCAACACTTTATTTGCGGTTGCACCAACATAGTCGCGCCGGTTTGGGGTAGCAGATGAGCGTCATCGCGACGGAGATGCTGGCTGGAATGGCGGCCGATCGGCTCGACGCCGGCCCTTCTCCACGCCTGTCGACCGACTTTCTCAACCGCTACAGCGAAGCCCTGATGTTGATCGAGATGGTCGCGATGGACGAAAACGTCCTTGCTGACCTCCTCGCCTGGCAGGCTGTCGGCTACCGCGAGCATTTCGCTGCTTCGGCGCTGCGCTGTGCCGGTTCGGCCCTTGCCGCCTATGACGAGCTGAACCCGAACAGGGCCAGAGCCTTCGACGAGGCCTGCCACGCGATGACGCGGCTGGTGCGCACTGTCACCGCGCTTCTCGCGGAAACGCCGCCTCCGCCGGAATTGCCGGAGATCGTCGAGATCGCCAGCGAGGCCCTGCGCCGGCAGATCGCCCGCGCGACCCAGTTCATCAACGCGAACGGCACGATCGATATCGGCAAATTCGACGATACCGCCCTGCAGGCCGAGATCGACGCGCTGCTCGCCCGCTGATCAGGCACGCCGCCGCGCCCCGACGAGAAACTCGCGATTGCCGTCGCCGCCCTCGATCGGGGACGGGATCGGCCCGTCCACTGCAAAGCATAAGCCCTGCAGCACCGCGACGATCTCGTCGCAGACCTGAAGCTGGATCGCCTCGTCACGGACGATGCCCTTCTTCAGCGCGGCGCGGCCTGCCTCGAACTGCGGCTTGATCAAAGCGGCGATACGGGCCTCGTGTGCGAGCAGGGACGCGACCGCCGGAAGCACCAGCCTGAGCGAGATGAAGCTGACATCGATCGCGGCAAGGCTCGGCCGCTCTGGCAGCACCTCGGTGTCCAGCGTGCGGATATCCTGCCCCTCGAGGCTGGTGACGCGCTGATCGGTGCGCAGCGAGGCATGCAATTGGTCGCGCCCGACATCGACGGCAACGACATGGCGCGCGCCGCGCTTCAGGAGAAGGTCGGTGAAGCCGCCGGTCGATGAGCCGACATCGAGACAGACGAGCCCCTGCGGATCGAAGCCGAAGGCATCGAGCGCGCCGGCGAGCTTCAGTCCGCCGCGCGAAACGTAAGGATGCGGCGCTTGCGCGGTCAGTTCCGCATCATCGGCCACCATCTCCGAGGCTTTGCGTACGGCTGCGCCATTGACGGTGACCAATCCTGCCGCGATCGCGGCCTGCGCACGCGCCCGGCTCTCGAAGAAGCCGCGCTCGACGAGCAACTGGTCGGCACGGCTCTTCATGCCGGTGCCGTCAGGCCAGCTTCACGGCGCTGGGCCGGCCAAGCGCGGTCTCGACAGCCTTGACGATGCCGGCGGCGTCGAGCCCGGCTGCGGCATACATCGCATCCGGCTTGTCGTGATCCTGGAAGACGTCCGGCAGCGTCAGGCTCCTGACCTTCAGGCCGGCATCGAGCGCCCCGCTCTGCGCCAGCAGGTGCAGCACATGGCTGCCGAAACCGCCGACCGAGCCCTCCTCGACCGTGACGAGAACCTCGTGCTCGCGGGCGAGCTTGAGGATCAGCGCTTCGTCGAGCGGCTTGGCGAAGCGGGCATCGGCGACCGTCGTCGACAGGCCGCGCTGCGCCAGCAGTTCGGCGGCCTTCAAGGCTTCGGCCAGACGCGTCCCAAGCGAGAGCAGCGCGATCCGGGTGCCCTCGCGGACGATGCGGCCCTTGCCGATCGGGAGCGGCACGCCGACATCCGGGATCTCGACGCCGACGCCTTCGCCGCGCGGATAGCGCAGCGCGATCGGCCCGTCGTCATAGGCCGCGGCGGTCGCGACCATATGGGTGAGCTCGGCCTCGTCGGCGGCGGCCATCACCACCATGTCGGGCAGGCAGGCGAGATAGGCGATGTCGAAGGAACCGGCATGGGTCGCGCCGTCGGCGCCGACGAGCCCGGCCCGGTCCAGCGCGAAGCGCACCGGCAGCTTCTGGATCGCCACGTCATGAACGATCTGGTCATAGGCGCGCTGCATGAAGGTCGAGTAGATCGCCACAAAAGGCTTGTAGCCCTCGGTGGCGAGGCCCGCCGCGAAGGTCACCGCATGCTGTTCGGCGATGCCGACATCGAAAGTGCGGCCCGGAAACTCCTTGCCGAAGGCGTCGAGCCCGGTTCCGGAGGGCATCGCGGCAGTGACGGCGACGACCTTGTCGTCCTCGCGCGCCTGCTTGATCAGCGCGCTGGCGAAGACATTGGTGTAGCTCGGCGCGTTCGCTGGCGCCTTGGCCTGCTGCCCAGTGACCGGATCGAACTTGACCACGCCATGGTACTTGTCGGCGCTGGCCTCGGCCGGGGCATAACCCTTGCCCTTCTGCGTCACGACATGGACGAGGATAGGCCCGCTCTCGGCATCACGGACATTGCGCAGCACCGGCAGCAGATGGTCGAGATTATGCCCGTCGATCGGCCCGACATAGTAGAAGCCGAGCTCCTCGAACATCGTCCCCCCGGTCCAGAAGCCGCGGGCATATTCCTCGGTGCGCTTGGCCTTGTCGTGGAAGAAGCGCGGCAGCTTCTCGGCGAGCTGCTTGGCGACCTCGCGGATCGAGCGATAGGTCCGGCCCGAGACGAGCCGCGCCAGATAGGCCGACATCGCGCCGACCGGCGGGGCGATCGACATGTCGTTGTCGTTGAGGATGACGATGAGGCGCGAGCCGAGCGCGCCGGCATTGTTCATCGCCTCATAGGCCATGCCGGCCGACATCGCGCCGTCGCCGATCACGGCGATGACGTTGTTGCGTCCGCCGGCAAGATCGCGCCCGACGGCCATGCCGAGCCCGGCCGAGATCGAGGTGGAGGAATGGGCGGCGCCGAACGGATCGTAGGCACTCTCCGTGCGCTTGGTGAAACCGGAGAGCCCGCCCGGCTGGCGCAGCGTGCGGATGCGCTCGCGCCGCCCGGTCAGGATCTTGTGCGGATAGGCCTGGTGGCCGACATCCCAGATCAGCCGGTCGCGCGGCGTATCGAAGACATGATGCAGCGCGACGGTGAGTTCGACCACGCCGAGCCCGGCGCCGAGATGGCCGCCGGTGACCGAGACGGCATCGATCGTCTCGAGCCTGAGCTCGTCGGCAAGCGCGTGCAGCTTCGCGTCGTCAAGGGCGCGCAGATCGGCGGGATCGTGGATCGTGTCGAGGAGCGGCGTGGCGGGACGGGGCACGAGGCTGTCTGATCCTTCGCTGGGGTGCTTCGAAATAGAGCCTGCGCGGCGCGCTGGCAAACCGCAGTTGCGTTTCCGTGTCGACCGACGGCGGTCGTCCCGCCTTGCCACGAAACGGGTGGTTCCCGTGCCGGCAAGGCGTTTCAGTACGCTGACGACTGTTTCCGAGGACGCCAGGTCATGCAATCGACCGATATGACGCCCCTGCCGACGGCATTTCGCCGCATCGGCTGGTCCAATCTCTTTGCCCAGTTCTCGGAGCAGATCGCGCTCGCCGCAGCGCCTCTGGCCGCGGTTCTGCTGCTCGCGGCCGGGCCGGCCGAGACCGGCTGGCTGCAGACCGCGCAGACCTTGCCCTTCCTCCTGCTCTCGATTCCCGCGGGCCTGATGGTCGACCGGGCCTCGCGGCGCCGGCTCATGGTCGGTACGGAAGCCTTGCGCGCGGTGTCCCTGCTGGCGATCCCGCTGCTGCTCGCCGCGGGCAGCCTCAACCTGACCTGGCTTGCCCTGCTCGGCGCGCTCGGCGCCATCGGCACGGTCTGCTACAGCGTCGCGGCGCCGGCTTTCGTTCCCTCCGTGGTGCCGCGTGCGCGGCTCGCCGATGCCAATCGCTGGCTGGAGCTGGCCCGCAGCGCCGCCTATGCCGGCGGGCCTGCGCTCGGCGGGGCGCTCGTCGGCTGGATCGGCGTCTCCACCGCTTACGGCCTCGCGGCCGCGCTCTCTATTTTCGCAGCGCTCATGCTTGCTGGCCTGCCGAAGGACGAGGCGACGTCCGGTCCGCGCCGCGACCTGCTGCATGATCTCAAGGAAGGCGCGCGCTTCGTCGCCGGCCACGACCTGCTCAGGCCGATCCTGATGACGGCGGTGTTCTTCAACGTCTCCTGGTTCATCTTCCAGGCGGTCTATGTCGCCTATGCCGTCCAGAATCTGGGCTTGAGCGCGACGCAGGTCGGCATCACGCTCGGCATCTACGGCGCGGGCATGATCGTCGGCGCTGTCCTCGCGCCGGCCATCGCGAAGCAGGTCACCTTCGGGACGCTGATCCTGCTCGGGCCCTTCGCCGGGCTTTGCGCAGCCGGCGTGATGTTCGCGACGCTCTGGATGCCCTCGGTCTATCTGGTCGCGGCGAGCTTCTTCCTGTTCGGCGTCGGGCCGATCATCTGGACGATCTCGACCATGACATTGCGACAGGCGGTGACGCCCAATGCGATGCTCGGCCGCGTCTCCGCCCTGATCATGACCGCGACCTTCGGTGCCCGGCCGATCGGCGCTGCCATCGGCGCCTCCGTCGCGGCACATCTCGGCATCGCCGCCTGCCTGGGCCTCGCGGCCACAGGCTTCCTGGTCCAGTTGCTGGTGATCGGCTTCTCGCGGGTGCCGAAGCTGCGGGACATCTCCGAGGCGGCGTGAGGCCGTCTCAGCCTTCCGGGAGCGGGATGAACTCGCTCTCGTCGCCGGGCACGGTGTCGAAGCGGCCGGTCTTCCATTCGTGCTTGGCCTGCTCGATCCGCTCCTTCGAGGACGAGACGAAGTTCCACCAGATGTTGCGCGGGCCGTCCATCGGCTCGCCGCCAACGATCATCACACGGGCCTGGTCGATGGCGAGGATCGAGATGCGGTCGCCCGGCTTAAACACGAGCAACTGCCCGGCGCCGAACTCGTCCCCGGCGATATCGACCTTGCCGGAGACGATATAGATCGCGCGCTCGTCATAGTCGGGATCGAGCGGCAGGATTGCGCCGGGCGAGAGCACCGCCTCGGCATAGAGCGCATCCCACGGGAACTTCACCGGCGAGGTCTGGCCATAGGCCGAACCCATGATCAGGCTGATGCGCTTGCCGCCCTCGACGATGCGCGGCAGGTCGCCTGCGCCGTGATGCTTGAACTCGGGCGCGACCTCCTCATGCGTCTTCGGCAGGGCGAGCCAGGCCTGGATGCCGTATAGCTTCGGGCCGGTGGCGCGCGCTTCCATCCCCGTTCGCTCGGAATGCACGATGCCGCGGCCGGCCGTCATCAGGTTCACCGCGCCCGGCTTGATCGCGAGCGCGGTGCCGAGCGAATCGCGATGCATGATCTCGCCGTCGAAGAGATAGGTCACGGTCGAGAGCCCGATATGCGGGTGCGGGCGCACGTCCAGACCCTCGCCGAGATGGAATTCGGCCGGTCCCATCTGGTCGAAGAAGATGAAGGGGCCGACCATGCGCTGGCCGATGGCCGGGAGCGCCCGGCGGACCTGGAAGCCGCCGAGGTCGTGGGAGCGGGGCACGATCACCTTCTCGATCGCCTCGCAGGAGCGGGCATCGCCCAGGATTGGATCGTCGGCGGGGAGTTGCGACATGATGGCCTCCTTGGTTGAGGCCGAATCTGGCCCCGTGGAGGCGTGCAGGCAAGCGCCGGCTCGCAACCGGTCGCTGGCAGAAATGCAATGCCGCGACACCCGAGGCGCCGCGGCATTGCGTATTGATCTTGCGAGGTGCTAAAGGCGCCGCCGGGGTCGGTTCAGTTCTCGACGTCGAGCGGGGCCGCGCCCGTCGGCTTGCCGTCGGCACCGAGCGTGATGCGCTCGATCCGGGCTTCCGCCTGCTTCAGCAGCGCATCGCAGCGCGCCTTCAAGGCCTCGCCGCGTGTGTAGATCGCGATCGATTCCTCAAGCGGGACGTCGCCGCGCTCCAGCCGCGCAACGATGCCTTCGAGCTCCTTCATCGCTGCCTCGAAGGGCAGGGTGGCGACATCAGTGTTGGTCTTCTCTTCGCTCACAGGCCTGATTCCTCTTTGCGCTGAGCTTATCGGCTGGAGCGAGCCCGGCCGCAACCCGCTTCGCGGCGCTGCTGACTCAGACCGGCAGGGCGGAGGTCTTCTTGATCGTGCGCAGCGTCAGCGTCGACTGCACGCGGGTCACGCCTGGCAACTGGGTGAGAATATCGGTGTGGATGCGCTCGAAATCGGCGCTGTCGCGGTAGATCACCCGCATCAGATAATCATGCGCGCCGGCGAGCAGGTGGCATTCGAGGATTTCGGGCAGGCTCTGCACCGCCTGCTCGAAGCTCTCCAGCGAGGCGCGGCCCTGCTGGTCCAGCGTGACGAAGACGAAGGCCGTGCCGGGGAAGCCCGCGATCTTGTCGTCGAGCATCATCGCATAGCCGCGGATCAGGCCGCTGTCCTCGAGCTGGCGCACGCGCCTGAGGCAGGCCGAGGGCGAGAGATGGACCCTCTCGGCAAGGTCCGAATTGGTGATGCGTCCGTCCTGCTGGAGAATCCGCAGGATGGAGCGGTCGCGCGAATCGAGCTCGATCGTCATGGTCACGGTGAAGAGCCTCCCGCGCGATGCATCGTCGCAAAATTCGCCCGATGCAAGCAATCTTCTGCAGCGAACCGGCGTAGGCGTCGTGGTTTTCACAGCGCTCACGGAGAAAGTTTGCAGGAAACTGCGTGCTCCTAACCGGGAGTTCAGGCGAGCGGCATGACGAAGGGCGTGCCTTCGAAGGCATCGGCGCCACGCCCGATTCGCTCGATCGCGCCGATCATCCGGCCGCGCCGTCCGAGCGTTGTATCGGCCAGAGCGACGAGCCGGGCATTCGGCGTCGCCGAGGGTGCGGCTGCACGCAGCGCGTCGGCCACCTCGTCTTCGTTGCGCTCAGGGCCGAGGGCGCAGGCCGCGATATAGGCGGCTGCCGTCGAGCGGCTGATTCCGGCCCAGCAATGGATCACCATCGGCTCCGCGCGATCCCAGTCGCGCAGGAAAGCGAGCAGGCGCGCCATATGCTCCTGGCCTGCGAGGACATGGCCGTCCAGTACCTGATTGATGTCCGACATGCCGAGGAAGAGATGCCGCTCGGGCGCGATCCCGGCCGGACGGGTAACCGTCGTGCCGACATTGATCAGCGTCACGAGATGTCGGGCGCGGACGGCCGCGACGGTCTCGTCGAGCCGCGAAAGCGGGGAAACGTGAAGGCTGGACAAGGGCTGGCTCCGCGATGACAGGCCGACGATAGCATGATCGACATCGCCGGCATCTCCATGACATGGAGGCGCTGCCCCGATCGATCCAGCGCCGAAAAGCTCCCCATGAATCTCTGGTTCCGCCTGATCTGGCTCCTGCTGACGACGCGCTTCCGCCCGGGGCTCGACCTGCCGGACGAGGCGTCCGTCCTGCCCTTCCGGGTCTGGTTCCACGATCTCGACACAAGCCTGCACATGAACAATGGCCGCTACTGGACGCTGATGGATCTCGGCCGGCTCGACCTGATGCTGCGCAGCGGCCTGTGGCGGGCGGTGCTGCGCCATCGCTGGCTGCCGGTGGTCAATGCCGGCACCATCCGCTTCCGCCGTGAGATGCGCCTGTTCCGCCCGTTCAGGGTGGAGACGAAAATCCTGTGCTGGAGCGAGAGCTGGCTGGTGATGCAGCATCGCATGCTGATGCAGGGCCGGGACGGCACCGAGATCGTCGCGGCGGTCGCGCTGGTCCGGGCCGCGCTCTACGACAAGAAGGGGCGGGCCTATGTCCCGGTCGCGCGTCTGCTCGGCGAGATCGGCATCACCGCCGAGAGTCCGCAGCCGAACCCGGAAGTCGCGGCTTTCCTCGTCTCCGAAGAGGCCATGCGCAGCGCGGCCTCGGCAGCAGGCTGAACGGTTACTCCGCCGCCAGCCGCGTCGCGCGCCACTGCGCCAGGAGCGCGCGCAAGGCGGCGGGCTTCAGCGGCTTGTTGAGCAGGTGGACGTCGAGCGCGTTCGCCGCCTCGCGCACATGCGGCGTCCGGTCGGCGGTGAGCAGGATCGCCGGCATCGGCGTGCGCGCGCGGGCCCGGAGCGCACTGATCGCGGTCAGCCCATTGCCATGGTCGAGATGGTAGTCGGCGATCAGCACATCGGCCTCGCCCTTGCTGCCGACATGCGGCAGCGCCTCTTCGAGGCTGGCGGCAATCGTGACCCGGCAGCCCCAGCCTTCGAGCAGGCGCTTCATGCCGTCGAGGATAGCGGGCTCGTTGTCGATGACGAGAAGCCGCATGCCGGCGAGCTGCCCGGCCGGCGCGTTGCGCGCCGCTGTCGCCGTCGTCATCGCCGGCAACGGCGCGGCGCGCGGGACGGAGACCGAGAAGCGCGTACCGCGGCCCGGCGCCGAATCGAGCGTCAGCCCATGGTCGAGCGCCCGCGAGATGCGCTGCACAATCGAGAGCCCCAGGCCGAGGCCGCGCGCCACCTTGGCACCCTGGTCGAGCCGCTGGAACTCGCGGAACACGGTCTTCTGCTTGCTCTGGGGAATGCCGAGCCCGGTATCGATCACCTCGACCGCGACCTGGCTGCCGCGGCGCCGGCAGCCGATCAGCACCTTGCCGCCCGGCGTGTACTTGATCGCGTTGGAGATCAGGTTCTGCAGCAGACGCCGCAGCAGGCGCCGGTCCGAGCGGAGCGTCAGGCTGGTCGGCATGAACACCAGCTTCAGGCCTTTTTCCTGGGCGCTCGGCTCGAATTCGCGCTGGAGCTGGCGCATCAGTTCGTCGAGCCGAAAGGAGGAGAGCTCCGGCTTCAGCGCGCCGCCATCGAGGCGGGAGATCTCCAGAAGCGCCGTCAGGATCTCCTCGACCGCGTCGAGCGAGGCGTCGATATTCTCCGCGAGTTCGGGCTGCCCGCCGCTGCGGTCGCGCTCGACCAGCGAGGTCGCGTAGAGCCGCGCCGCGTTGAGCGGCTGCAGGATGTCGTGGCTGGCGGCGGCGAGGAAGCGCGTCTTCGAGGCGTTGGCGGATTCCGCCTCGGCCTTGGCGCGCTGGAGCTCGGCATTGACGTGCAGCAGTTCCTCGGTGCGCTCGGCGACGCGGCGTTCGAGGCCCTCGTTGGCGCGTTCCAGCTCTTCCTCGCCGGCGACGGTCTCGGTGATGTCGGTATAGGTTGTGACGAAGCCGCCGTCCGGCAGGGCGTTTGTGCGGACCTCGATGACCTTCTTCGACGGGTAGAGCTTCAGGCGCACCGGCTCGCGATCGTTGATGAAGCTTTCCAGCCGCGCCGCCATCAATTCGTCGCGCGCGCCGGTGCCATAGGCGCCGCGCGCCGCGTTGTAGCGCACGATCTCATCGAGCCCGGTGCCGAAACGCACCAGCGAGGCCGGCAGGTCGTAGAGCTGGATGAAGGCCTGGTTCCAGGCGAGCAGCCGGAGATCCCGGTCGAGCACGGTGATGCCCTGGCCGGCATGGTCGAGCCCGTGCTGGAGGATGTCGCGGTTGTACTGGAGCGCGGCCGAGGCATCGTCGAGCAGCTTGAAGGCGGCCTCGGTCGAGAGGTTCCGCCGCTTCAGCAGGAGCGACAGCACGAGGCGCGAGGAGGCCGCGCCGATCGCCGAGGAGAGCAGGTGCTCGCCGAAGCGCAGCAGATGGATATCGGCCTGCCGCCCGCTTTCGGAAGCCTCGCCGCGGCCGCTGTTGAAGCTCTCGAAGGCGCGCTGCGTGCGCTCTGCCCCGAGATAGCGCGCGATCGTCGATTGCAGCTCGCCCTCGGTGATGGTGGTGCGCCACAGCGAGAAGGATTGCGCCATCGTCGCCGGCTGGGATTCGACGAAGGCGTTGGCCTGCAAGCGCTCCATCGCATTGGCGGGCCGGAGCAGCGAGAAGCCGATATAGGCGAGGATGTTGAGCCCGAGGCTCCAGAACACGCCATGCGGCAGCGCTGGCCAATCCACCCCGAACAGGGCTTCCGGCCTGAAGATGCCGGCTCCGAACGGGCCTGATGCGACGACGCTGCTCCACCAGCCGCCGGGCAGCGCCAGGCTCGGCATCAGCAGCGTATAGGCCCAGACCAGCGTGCCGATCGTCAACCCGGCGGCGGCGCCGAGCGCCGTACCACGCCGCCAGAACAGGCCTCCGAAGAAGGCCGGCGCGATCTGCGCCGTTGCCGCGAAGGACAACAGGCCGATCGAGACCAGGGCGGCCTCGCCGGAGGCGCGGTAATAGACATAGCCGAGCAGGATCACGAGGAAGATGCTCAGCCGCCGGATGATCACCACCTGGGAGCCGAGATCGCCACCGAGATTGCTGTCGCCCGCGCTGCGCCCGCCGAACAGCCTGACCGCGCGGCCGGGGTCGCTGAGGCCGCGCCGGCCACGCAGCAGCAGCGGCATCACGAGATGGTTCGAGATCATGATCGCCAGCGCGACCGAGGCGACGATCACCATGGCCGTCGCGGCCGAGAGCCCGCCGACGAAGACGAAGAGTGCGATCACCCCGGCCTCGCGCTGCAAGGGCAGCAGCAGCACGGTCATGTCGCGGTCGACGCCGCTGCCGGGGATCAGGATCTCGCCGGCCGCCGCCAGCGGCAGCACGAACAGGTTGATCAGCACGAGATAGAGCGGAAACATCCAGGCCGCGCGGCGGACATCGCGCACGTCGCGATTCTCGACGATTGTCATGTGGAACTGCCGCGCCAGCAGCAGCGCGGCGCAGCTCGACAGCAGCGTCAGCGTTAGGAAGTTCGGCCAGCTCGACGTGCGCTCCCAGATCGGCAGGGCGCCGCCCGCGGGTTTGGCGGCTTGCGCGAGCAGGTCGCCGGGGCCGCCGAACAGCCCGTAGACGATGAAGAAGCCGAGCACGAGGAAGGCAACCAGCTTGATCAGGGATTCGACCGCGATCGCCAGGACGAGCCCGTCCTGGTGCTCGGTCGCGTCGATATGGCGGGTGCCGAAGGCGCAGGCGAAGCCGGCGAGCACGATCGCGACCAGGAAGGGCAGGTCGCTCAGCACCGGCACGTCCGGCGTCGGAGGGTGGCCGCCGGTTGCGGCCAGGAAGACCGAGAGCGAATTGGCGACGGCCTTCAACTGAAGCGAGATATAGGGCAGCGCCCCGATCACCGCGACGATGCAGACCAGCGCGGCGACGCGCTCGCTCTTGCCGTAGCGGGCGCCGACGAAGTCGGCGATCGAGGTGATGTTCTGCGACTTGGCGATGCCGACGATGCGGCCGACGAAGCGGTGGCCGAGACCGATGACGAGGATCGGCCCGACATAGATGCCGAGGAAGTCGAAGCCGGCGCGATTGGCGAAGCCGACCGAGCCGTAGAAGGTCCAGGAGGTGCAGTAGACACCGAGCGCCAGCGCGTAGATCGTCGTCCGCGCCCGCCCGGTCATCAGTTTGCGCCCGGATGTGTCGGCCATATGGGCGACGGCGAACAGCCCGCACAGATAGGCGAGCGCGACCAGCACCACGGACCAGGCGGGCATCATGCCGCCCTCATGGGAGTTGGGTGCGAACGGGGCCGGGGTGCAGGCGCCATAGTGCTCGGTTTCCGGATTTTGCGCAGAGTATCGGACGGCCTGTCGGCTCGCCATAGGCCATTGGCGCAAGCCTTCAAACGCGTTTCATCCCCAACTCTTTGCGTTTCACGCCCCGTTGGGCCGGCTTTGGTGTGTTTTCGGGCTTTCCCTGCTCTGCGGGGCTGGTTTAGCGTCCGGCCCAGGCTGTTGGGGTAGCCTTGCCGATTCTCAAGGGGTGCAGCATGTTGGAAGAATTCAAGAAATTCGCTTTGAAGGGCAATGTCGTCGATCTCGCGATCGGTGTCATCATCGGCGCCGCGTTCGGCAGGATCGTCGACTCGCTCGTCTCCGATATCATCATGCCGTTCATCGGCGCGCTCGGCGGCGTCGATTTCTCGAACTACTTCTTCGGCCTCAACAGCGCCGTCACCTCGCCGATCCTCTCGGAAGCCAGGAAGCAGGGCGCCGTGCTGGCTTATGGCAACTTCGTCACGGTGGCGATCAACTTCCTGATCATCGCCTTCGTCCTCTTCTTGGTGGTCAAGGGCATCAACCAGCTGCAGAAGAAGCCGGCGCCAAAGGATGAGGCGCCTGCGCCCAAGCCGGAAGACGTCGTCCTTCTCGGCGAGATCCGCGACCTGCTCAAGCAGAAGCAGGCCTGATCCTGTTATCCGCGCGGCCGTGATTCATCACGGCCGCCGATCGACCCGATCTCGCGATTTCATGCCTCGCCGCGCCGCAATCGGCTAAAGGTGGAGCACTGATTTTCGCGAGGCCGATCCCGATGAACAGCGCCATCCTGCCGGGCAGCACCCTGCTAGCCGAGCTTCGTCCCGAGGCCCGGAATGCGCCGGAAAGCGGCATTGTCGAGGTGGTCAATCACGGCCGGCTCAAGCCGGGCCTGATCCCGCTCTGGGTGGGCGAGGGCGATCTCTCGACCCCCGCCTTCATCGCCGACGCGGCGGCGCGCTCGCTTGCGGCGGGCGAAACCTTCTACACCTGGCAGCGCGGGATCCCGGAACTGCGCGAGGCGCTCGCCCGCTATCACCAGCGCCTCTATGGCCGCGCCTTCTCGCCCGAGAGCTTCTACGTCACCGGCTCGGGCATGCAGTCCGTCCAGATCGCCGTGCGGATGATCGCCGGCCCCGGCGACGAAATCCTCATCCCGACCCCGGCCTGGCCGAATTTCGGCGCCGCCGTCGGCGTCAGCGGCGCGGCAACCGTCTGCGTCCCGATGGACTACGCGCAGGGTCGTTTCACCCTCGATCTCGACCGGCTTGCTGCCGCGATCACGCCGCGCACCCGCGGCATCCTGGTGAACTCGCCGTCGAACCCCACCGGCTGGACCGCGACCAGGGCCGAGCAGGAGGCGCTGCTCGCGCTCTCGCGCAAGCATGGCATCTGGATCGTCGCCGACGAGATCTACGGCCGCTTCATCTATGACGGCTCGGAGCGCGCGCCCTCCTTCCACGACATCATGGAGGCGGAGGACCGCGTCATCTTCGTCCAGACCTTCTCGAAAAACTGGGCGATGACCGGCTGGCGCATCGGCTGGATCGAGGTCCCCGTCGCCTTCGGGCAGGTCGTCGAGAACCTCATCCAGTACTCGACCTCCGGTTCGCCGGTCTTCGTCCAACGCGGCGCCATCGCTGCTCTCGACGAGGGTGAAGGCTTCGTCGCCGAGCAGATCGCGCGTGCTGCCGAAGGGCGCCGGATCGTGTTCGAGGGCTTGAAGGCGACGAACCGCGTCACGCTCTCGGCGCCGGTCGGCGCGTTCTACCAGTTCTTCTCGGTCGATGGCCGCGAGGATTCGCGCAAGCTCGCGCTCGATCTGGTCGACAGCGCCAATGTCGGCCTCGCTCCCGGCACCGCCTTCGGGCCCGGCGGCGAGACCGGGCTGCGCCTCTGCTTTGCCCGCAACTCGGCCGATCTGGTCGAGGCCGTGGCGCGCCTGCAGAAGGCCCTCGCCACCCTCTGATCCCGCAGCGGGTAGTGCAACGCCGCCCTGCGCCCGGCGGGCAGCCGGTCGGTTGACCCGCCGCCGGACCATCGCCATGAACGCCCGGCGCCTCCTGTCCTCGGCGCGGCGGGAAGGCGATGAAAGCGTTCGGCTATCCTTCGAACCGGCTGACGCTGCTCTGGCGGGAAATCCTGGTCATCGCGCTGGCGGCGGCCGGGGGTGGGGCCTTCGCCCTGCTCGGCATGCCCGCCGCCTGGCTCTCCGGTTCGATGTTGCTGAGCGCGGTCGTGGCGCTGATCCGCCCGCTGCCGAGCCTGCGCCGGCCCTGGTTCGATTCGACCATGGTCCTGTCCGGCGCGATCCTCGGCTCGGCGGCGACGCCCGAGGCGCTGGCGGCGGCGGCGCGCTATCCCGCCTCCCTCGTCATTCTCCTCGTCGGCGTCGCCGTGATCATGCTCGCGACCGGCGCCTATCTGCGCCATGTCGCGCGCTGGCCCTGGATCGATGCCCTGCTGGCCGCGGCGCCCGGCGCCTTGTCGACCGTGCTCGCCGTAGCACAGGCGAAGGGCGCCAATATCGGCCGGATCTCGGTCGTGCAGCTGTTTCGACTGCTCGTGCTGGTCGCGCTTCTGCCCAGCGTGATGCAATTGAGCGGCGCCGCCACGGGCATGCCGACACCCGCCGTGCAATCGATCGATGCAGGCACGATGTTCGGGGTGACGATGGCGGGGCTGACGCTCGGGCTGGTCTTCGAACGGCTCGGCCTCTCCGCCCCGCTGATGTTCGGCGCTACCTTCGCCAGCGCCGCCCTGCATGGCAGCGGCCTCGTCGAGGGCGCGTTGCCCATGCCGATCCAGATCGCCGTGCAGGTCCTGCTCGGCACGACCATGGGCGGGCGCATCGCGCATATCCCGCGCAACGAGCTGAAGGGACTGTTTCCGCTCGCCATCGGCGGCTTCGCCGTCTCGATCGTCGTGGCCTTCCTGTTCGCCTGGCCGGCAGCCTGGCTCGCCGGCGTCTCCTATGCCAGCGGCATGGCGGCCTTCGCGCCCGGCGGCCTGGAGGCGATGGCGATGCTGGCCTTCGCGATGGGGTTGGATACGCTCTATGTCGGCGCGCATCATCTGGTGCGCTTCGTTATCATCGGCCTGGCGATGCCGCTGGTCCTGGGCCGCATGAAGAATGTGCCGCCGCGCTGATCTGCGGCGGGACTGGGCTTAACGATCCATTATGTTCGGACTCGACGATTGCGGCTTTTCCGCAAATCCGAATTCATTCGCTCCTGCTATATGGTGAGCCGTCGAGATAGGTTGATGGACGCGGAGCGACCGCCATGACCACCCCCGTGCAGGCTCCGAACGTCTGGCGCCGCTTCGCCAAGCCCGTCGCGATTATCGGCGCCGGCATTGCCGGCCTCACCGCCGCCCTCGACATCGAGCGTCGGGGCTTGCGGGCCACGGTCTTCGAAAGCGGCCGCGCTGTCGGCGGCATGGCCTCCTCCTTCAAGGATGCCGAGGGCTATACCTACGATTTCGGGGCGCATTTCGTCAGTAATCGCCTGGCCGATGTCATGGGGGCGAGCGCGATCTCGCGCACCGTCCGCCATTACGGCGAGGCGGTCGCGCTGGGCAGCAAGAGCTACAGCTATCCCTTCGGCCTCGCGCTCTCGCCGCGTTATGCGGCGAGCGCCGTGTCCGCGCGCCTGAAACCGCAGCCGGTCGCGAGCGCGGCCGACTGGTTCCGCAACGCCTATGGCGAGGCGCTCGCCGAGGATGTCGCGATCCCGCTCGCCGAAGCCTGGTCGGGCGCGCCGGCGAGCGAGCTTTCGCCTGCCGTCGGCAACAAGCTCGCGGCCGGGGTGATGAAGACCTTTCTCCTGAAGGCGGCGTCGCGCCTGTCGGGCCGCGCGGTCTGCAACGGCTACTCGCACGAGATGCCGGAGAGCCCGCGCGTCTACCATGTCTATCCGGAAGGCGGCGTCGCCAAGCTGCTCGAGCCGACGGTGGCTCGCCTCGGTGACAGCATCGCGCTGGAATCGAAGGTCGAGCGCGTCTATGTCGAGAACGGCAAGGCGGTGGCGGTGAAGGTCAACGGCCGCGAGATCGGCGTTTCCGCCGTGATCAGCACCGCGCCGGTCCATGTCCTGCCTAGGCTCGTCGAGGGGACCGATGCGCTCGACGAGCTCGGCGGCTTCCGCTACCGCCCGATGATCTTCGTCAACCTGCGCTTCGAGGGCCGCAATCTCCTGCCGGACACGATGCTCTGGGTGCCGGATCGCACGCAGCCCTTCTTCCGCGTCACCGAGGCGCCGTTCTCCATGCCCTGGCTTGCGCCGGAGGGGCGCACGCAACTGACCTTCGATATCGGCTGCGAGGTCGGCGATGCCTGGTGGACCATGTCGGACGAGAAGCTGGCGCAGGCCTGCCTCGATGGCCTGTGCCGGATTTACCCGCATCTGCGCGAGCGCTATATCGGTGCCGGCGGCATGCTGAAGACGCCCCTGGCCTATCCCGTCTATCTCTCGCGCTACGAAGAGCGCCGCCAGGATTTCGCTCGCAGCACCGGCGTCGACGGCCTCTACAGCATCGGCCGCAACGGCGAGTTCGCCCATCTCCTGATGGAGGACATCTACTGGCGCACGCTGAAGCGCATGAGCGACGTCGCCAGCTATGTCGGGCAGGACGTGTAGGCGTTGCGTGTGCTCCCCTCCACCGTCATTGCGAGCGTAGCGAAGCAATCCAGAGGGACTGGGTCCAAGCGTTCAACCCAGTCCCCGTGGATTGCTTCGTCGCTTTGCTCCTCGCAATGACGGTTAGGTAGGGCGTGATCCAGCCTAAGGCCGCACCGCCCCGTTCGTGTGCGTCATGACCGAATAGAGCGAGGTCGTGCCGCAGATGAACAGGCGGTTGAGCTTGGGGCCGCCCCAGCAGACATTCGCGACGATTTCCGGGATCGCGAGCTTGCCGACCAGCGTCCCGTCCGGGTGGTAGATGTGGACGCCGTCGGCGGCGCTGGTCCAGATCCGGCCTTCGGCATCGAGGCGGAAGCCGTCGAACAGACCGGCGGTGCAGGTCGCGAAGACCTTTGACTCGCCGAGCGCGATGCCATCCCGTCCCATCCGGAAGCTGCGGATATGCCGCGGACCGTTCTCGGGATCGTGGCTCGCGCCGGTATCGGCGATGTAGAGAATGCTCTCGTCCGGCGAGAAGGCGAGGCCGTTGGGCTTGACGAAATCATCGGCGACGATGGCGATCTCGCCGGTCCGTCCATCGATCCGGTAGACGTTGCAGGCGCCGATCTCGCCGGCGGACTTGTCGCCCTCATAATCGCTGAGGATGCCGTAATCGGGATCGGTGAACCAGATCGAGCCGTCCGATTTCACCACGGCGTCGTTCGGTGAATTCAGGCGCTTGCCGCCGAAATGGCTCGCCAGCACGGTGATCGAGCCGTCATGCTCGGTGCGCGTCACCTGTCGTCCGCCATGCTCGCAGGTGACGAGCCGCCCCTCGCGGTCGACCGTGTTGCCGTTGGAATTGCGCGCCGGCTGGCGGAACGTGCCGACCTGACCGCTCAGCGCGTCGTAGCGCAGCATGCGGTCATTCGGGATATCCGACCAGATGAGCGTGTTATGCGCCGGGAACCAGGCCGGCCCTTCCGACCAGCGCGCGCCGGACCAGAGCCGCTCGACCCGAGCGGAGCCCGGAATGATGCGATGGAACCGCGGGTCGAGGACCGTAACCCCCGTGCCTTCGAGCACGCCGAACATGCCAAATCTCCCTGAAGCTTCGTCTGGAGCATCCCCGCCCGCACAGGGCAGGGCAATGCCCTACAACGCAAGCCCCGCATCCCAATACGGCGTGGCGCCATAGAGCTCGCCGAGATAGTCGACGAAGGCGCGGACCTTCTGTTCCAGGTGCCGGCGGCTTGGATAGACCGCATAGACCGCGACGCGCGAGCCGACGGCATAGGCCGGCAGGACGCGCTGCAGCGCCCCGGACTTGAGCTCCGGCCCCACATCCCAGGTCGAGCGCAAGGCGATGCCGACGCCGCCGAGCAAAGCTTCGCGCACGACTTCGCTGGAATTGGTCCTGAGCGGACCGTTGACGCGCACCGAGACCGGCCCTTCCGGCCCGTCGAGCCGCCAGTGGTCGGCGTTATGGGCGATCAGGGTGTGGCGTGACAATTCGGCGATATCGGCCGGCATGCCATGTTCCGCGAGATAGCCCGGCGTGGCGCAGAGCACCCGGTGGTTGCGGGCTAGCCGTTTGGCGACGAGGCTGGAATCCTGCAGATCGGCGATGCGGATCGCGAGGTCGAAACCTTCGCCCACGACATCGACGAAGGCGTCGCTGAGCACGAGCTCGACCGTGACCAGCGGATTGGCATCGAGGAAGCGCTTGAGATGTGGCGCGACATGCATCCGGCCGAAGGAGGTCGGAGCCGAGACGCGCAGTGTACCGCGCACCTGGCCGGCCCCGCTTGCCACCCAGGACTCCGCCTCCTCGATCGAGGACAGGATCGAGACGACGCGCTCGTAAAAGCCCTGTCCGGCCTCGGTGAGGGCGAGCTGCCGCGTCGTGCGCTGGAGCAGGCGCACGCCGAGCCGCTCCTCCAGCCGGCGGATGCGCTTCGAGATCACGGCCGGCGACAGGTTGAGCTGCCGGCCGGCCGCCGACATGCTTTTGGTCGTCACTACATGTGCGAACACGTCGAGATCGCCGAACCGGTCCATCGCCACGCCACCTTTTCCAATCTGGAAATAATGGCTGGCTTTGGCCGCGCTGCAAGTGCCATTGAATTGATCTAATCTGCCGCGCAGAGAGAATGCCGTGTGTGGCGTGCCATGAGTCGTTGAAAGCGGAGGGAGAGATGAGCGCGATAGCCTTTCCGGTGCCGGATGCCGGTATTCTCGCCCGCCGCGAATCGATCATTGCCGGCCTTGTGCGCCTCGTCCCGCCGCAGGCGCTGATCACCAGCGACGACGAGCGCCGCCCCTACGAGACCGATGCGCTGACCGCCTATCGCCGCATGCCGCTCGCCGTCGTGCTGCCATCGACCACGCAGGAGGTCGCCGCCGTCCTGCGCTATTGCCGGGAGGAGGGCGTGCCGGTGGTGCCGCGCGGCTCCGGCACCTCGCTCGCGGGCGGCGCGATCCCGCAGGAGGACGCGGTGGTCGTCGGCGTCTCCAAGATGAACCGCATCCTCGAGATCGACTATGCCAACCGTGTCGCGCGGGTCGAGGCCGGCGTGACCAACCTCGCGGTCACCGGCGCGGTCTCGATTGAGGGCTTCTTCTATGCGCCCGATCCGTCCTCGCAGCTCGCCTGCTCGATCGGCGGCAATATCGGCATGAACTCTGGCGGGGCTCATTGCCTGAAATACGGCGTCACCACCAACAATGTGCTCGGTGTGACGATGGTCATGCTCGACGGCAGTATCGCCGAGATCGGCGGTGCCCATCTCGATTCCCCAGGCTACGACCTGCTCGGCCTGATCAACGGCTCTGAGGGCCAGCTCGGCATCATCACCGAGGCGACGGTGCGCATCCTGCGCGCGGCCGAAGGCGCGCGCCCCGTGCTCTTTGGCTTCCCGACCAGCGAGCAGGCGGGCGCGGCCGTCGCCGCCATCATCGGGGCCGGCATCATCCCGGTCGCGATGGAGTTCATGGACAAGCCGGCGATCGAGATCTGCGAGGCCTTCGCCAAGGCCGGCTACCCGATGGATGTCGAGGCGCTCCTGATCATCGAGGTCGAGGGCTCCGACGACGAGATGGACGCCCAGCTCGCCCGCATCGTCGCGATCGCCAGGGAACACGGCGTCTCGACGGTGAAGGAATCGAAATCGGCGATGGAGGCGGCGGCGATCTGGAAGGGCCGCAAATCCGCCTTCGGCGCCACCGGCCGCATCGCCGACTATATCTGTATGGACGGCACGATCCCGACCGGGCAATTGCCCTATGTGCTCAAGCGCATGGACGAGATCGTGAAGGGCTATGGTCTGCGCGTCGCCAATGTCTTCCATGCCGGCGACGGCAATCTCCATCCGCTGATCCTCTACAATTGCAACGACCCGGTCGAGGCGCAGAAGGCGGAGGATGCCGGCATGGACATCCTCAAGCTCTGCGTCGAGGTCGGCGGCTGCCTCACCGGAGAGCACGGCGTCGGCATCGAGAAGCGCGACCTGATGACCTTCCAGTTCAATCCCGAGGACCTCGCCCAGCAGATGCGGGTGAGGGCGGTGTTCGACGAGCGCTGGCTGCTCAACCCGGCGAAGGTGTTCCCGCTGGAAGGTAGGGTGGCGGCGTAAGTTTTGTCATTCCGGGGCTCGCGCAGCGAGAACCCGGAACCCACGACCGGGTGAGAGGGATGTCGGACTTCGTCTATCTCCTCGCCCGAAAGAAGGACGGCACGCTGTATCTGGGCATCACCAATGATCTCGCGAGGCGCGTTCAAGAGCGCAAGGCGAAGCAAAATGCCGGCTTTGCCGCTCGATACGACGTTGATCGACTTGTCTGGTACGAAGAATTCGAATGGGTTCACGACGCCATCGATCGGGAGAAGGCACTGAAGAAATGGCGCCGCGCCTGAAAGATCAAATTGATCGAGGACATCAATCCCGAATGGACGGATTTCTATGACGGGCTGGCTTGAACGGGTTCACCCAGTCGTGGGTTCCGGGTTCTTCGCTGTGCGAAGCCCCGGAATGACAAAGGGTGAAGCATGATCGTCCATACTCCCACCACCGAGGCGCAGGCCTGCGCCGTCGTGAAATCAGTCGTCGATAGCGCCACGCCGCTCACCCTGCGCGGCGGCGGCACGCGCGCCGGTCTCGGCCGCCCGGCTCAGGCCGCGAGCACGCTCTCCAGCGCCGGTCTCACCGGCATCACCCTCTACGAGCCGGCCGAGATGGTCATCGCCGCCCGTGCCGGCACGCCGCTGGCGCTCGTGCAGGAAACGCTGGCTGAACGCGGCCAGATGCTGCCCTTCGAGCCGATGGACCACCGCGCCCTCTATGGCAGCGAGGGCGAGCCGACGATCGGCGCCATCGCGGCCTGCAACATCTCCGGCCCACGGCGGATCAATGCCGGCGCCGCCCGCGACTCCCTGATCGGCGTCCGGCTGGTCAATGGCCGCGGCGAGATGATCAAGTCCGGCGGACGGGTGATGAAGAACGTCACCGGCCTCGATCTGGTGAAGCTGCTCAGCGGCAGCCATGGCACGCTCGGGTTCCTGACCGAGGTGACCTTCCGCGTGCTGCCGCGGCCGGAGCGCCTCGTCACGCTGCAATGGAACGGCCTGTCCGACAGCGACGGCGTCGCGCTCCTGTCCAAGGCACTGGGCTCGCCCTTCGAACCGATGGCGGCCGCGCATCTTCCCGCAGGGGTCGCAGGCGACGAAGCGCGGACCCTGCTGCGGCTGGAGAATTTCTCGGACTCGATCGAATACCGTGCCAGCGAACTCGCCTTGCTGCTGGGCGAGTACGGCGTGCCGGAACGCCTCGAAGGGACCGCGCCGACCACGCTCTGGACCGACATCCGCGATGCCGCCTTCTTCGCAGGGAGCGGTGAGGCGGTCTGGCGCCTCTCGCTCGCCCCGACCAACGGCCCGAAGGCCGCCGCCGCGATCGCCCGCATGGTCCGGGGCGCGCGCTGCTTCTACGACTGGGGCGGCGGGCTGGTCTGGCTCGCGGTTCCCGCCGATGGCGATGCTGGCGCCGCGTCGATCCGCGCCGCGCTGAAACCGCTCGGCGGCCACGCCACGCTGGTGCGGGCGCCCGATGCGATCCGCGCCGCCGTCGACGTGTTCCAGCCGCTGGCCGAGCCGCTGATGCGGGTGACGGCTGGCATCAAGAAAAGCTTCGATCCCGCCGGCATCTTCGAGCCCGGCCGGATATATGCGGGGATCTGATGACGCTCGCTGACACACTTCCCGCTGAAACCCGCGATAATCGCGCAAGCTGGGCCCCCAACCGGCTCAGCCCCGTCGCGCTTGTGCTGCTGGCCGGGCTGCTGATCGCCGGCGCGGCCGCGATCCTGCTCTGGATGGGCCGCGAGCCGATCTGCAAATGCGGGACGATCAAGTTCTGGCAGGGCACGGTGATGTCCTCCGAGAACTCCCAGCACATTGCCGACTGGTACACCTTCTCGCATATCATCCACGGCTTCCTGTTCTACGGCCTGTTCTGGCTGATCCGCCGCATCACAGGCCTGCCGATCTCCTTCGGACTCGCGCTCCTGCTCTCGATCCTGCTCGAAGGCGCCTGGGAGATCGCCGAGAACACCAATGCCGTGATCGAGCACTATCGCTCGGCGACGATCTCGCTCGACTATTACGGCGACAGCGTCCTGAACTCCGTCTGCGACATCCTCTCGATGGTGCTGGGCTTCTTCTTCGCCCGCTTCGCGCCGGTCTGGCTGACGGTGACCAGCGCGCTGGCGATGGAGCTGATCGTCGGCTGGCTGATCCGCGACAACCTCACCCTCAACGTCATCATGCTGCTCTGGCCGATGGACTGGATCAAAGCCTGGCAGGGCGGAGCCTGACACGCCATGCAGACCAACTTCACCCCCGAACGCCTCGCCTCCGATCCGCGCATGCCGGCCTCGGAGAAGATCCTGCGCACCTGCGTGCATTGCGGCTTCTGCACCGCGACCTGCCCGACCTATCTGTTGCTCGGCGACGAGCTCGATTCCCCGCGCGGGCGCATCTACCTGATCAAGGACATGCTCGAGAACGGCAAGCCCGCCACTCCCGAGGTGGTGAAGCATGTCGACCGCTGCCTCTCCTGCCTCTCCTGCATGACCACCTGTCCCTCGGGCGTGCACTACATGCACCTCGTCGACCACGCCCGCGCCCATATCGAGGAGACCTACACGCGCTCGTGGCATGATCGCCTGTTGCGCAAGGTGCTGGCTGCGATCCTGCCCTATCCCGGCCGCTTCCGCGCCGCGATGCTGCTGGCGCTGATCGGCAAGCCCTTCGCGCCGGTGCTGGGCGTAATTCCCGTCATCGGCTCGCGACTGAAGGCGATGCTGGCGCTTGCGCCGACGCGATTGCCGACGCGCTCCGCCATGGAAGGCCCACAGAACTTTCCACCGCCGGCCGAGCGCAAGCGCCGGGTCGCGCTGCTCTCCGGCTGTGCCCAGCCGGTGCTCGACCCCGCCATCAACGAGGCGACGATCCGCCTGCTCAACCGCCACGGCGTCGAGGTTGTCCTGCCGAAGGGGGAGGGCTGCTGTGGCGCGCTCGTCCATCATATGGGTCAGGAGCACGATGCCCTGTCCTTCGCCCGCACCAATATCGACGCCTGGATGGCGGAGGTCGACGGCGAGGGGCTCGACGCGATCCTGATCACGGCCTCCGGCTGCGGCACGACGATCAAGGATTACGGCTTCATGTTCCGCAACGAGCCTGATTATGCCGAGAAGGCGGCGAAGGTCTCCGCGCTGGCGAAGGACGTGACCGAGTTCGTCGAGACGCTGGAGCTTGCTCCGGTTCGTGATGTCGCGATGCCGATCGCCTATCATTCGGCCTGCTCGATGCAGCACGGCCAGCAGCTCAAGGACGGGCCGAAGCGCCTGCTGTCGGGCGCCGGCTTCAAGGTCAAGGAGGTGCCGGAGGGGCACATCTGCTGCGGCTCGGCCGGCGTCTACAACATCCTCCAGCCCGAGATCGCGGGGAAGCTGCGCGAGCGCAAGGTCGGCAATATCGAGCGCACCAGGCCGATGCTGGTCGCGACCGGCAATATCGGCTGCATGACCCAGCTCGCGAAGGGCTTTGCGGACAAGGGCGCGATGACCCCGGTGGTGCATACGGCCGAGCTGCTGGATTGGGCGACCGGCGGGCCACTGCCGGAGAAGCTCGCGCGGGCTGGGATCGAGGATCGGCCGTTGCGGGAAAAGGCGCTGGCGGCGGCCGAATAGCTCCCTTCTCCCCCGAGGGGAGAAGGACGCGCTTGCCCCTCGCGCCCGTAGGGTCTAACCCGCGGATAAGTAATTGCTACTTATTCGAGTTGCGAGCCCCCATGTCCGCCGACAAGACCGCCCCTGCCAAGCTGAAGGCCCGCCAGCCGCGCGGCTTCGTCGATCGTGGCCCGGCCGATGTCGCCGCGACCGAGAGCATGCTCTCCGTCATCCGCGAGAGCTTCTCGGTCTATGGCTTCGATCCGGTCGAGACGCCCTTCGTGGAGTACACCGACGCGCTCGGCAAGTTCCTGCCCGATCAGGACCGGCCGAACGAGGGCGTCTTCTCCTTTCAGGACGATGACGAGCAGTGGCTTTCGCTGCGCTACGACCTGACGGCTCCGCTCGCCCGCTATGTCGCCGAGAATTTCGACGCGCTGCCAAAACCCTATCGCAGCTATCGCGTCGGCTACGTCTTCCGCAACGAGAAGCCGGGCCCGGGCCGCTTCCGCCAGTTCATGCAGTTCGATGCCGATATCGTGGGTTCGGGCACCGTCGCAGGCGATGCCGAGATCTGCATGCTCGCCGCCGACACGATGGAGAAGCTCGGCATCAGGCGCGGCGACTATGTCGTGAAGGTCAACAACCGCAAGGTGCTCGACGGCGTGATGGATGCGGCTGGCATCGAGCCCGCAGCGCGCCTTACCGTGCTGCGCGCCATCGACAAGGCCGACAAGTTCCCGCTGGAAGAAGTCCGCAAGCTCCTCGGCGAAGGCCGCAAGGACGAGAGCGGCGACTTCACCAAGGGCGCAGGCCTATCGGACGCGCAGTCCGACCGCATCCTGCGCTATCTCGAACTCGGTCAGAAGCTCGCCGAGCTGGGCAAGACGAACGCTCAGGACAGCGAAGGCTCGGCCAAACTTTCGGCTGCTGCGCTCACCGATCTCAGCGACCTGGTCGAAGGCGCCGAGAATGGTCAGGCCGGCATCGCCGAGCTGGAGCAGATCCGCGAGCTGATCACGGCGGCCGGCTATCTTGGCCGCATCATCATCGACCCCTCCGTCGTCCGTGGCCTCGAATACTACACCGGCCCGGTCTACGAGGTGGAGCTGACCTTCCCGGTCACCAACGATGACGGGCAGGTCGTGCGCTTTGGCTCGGTCGCGGGTGGCGGGCGCTATGACGGTCTCGTCGGGCGCTTCCGGCCCGAGCCGGTGCCGGCGACCGGCTTCTCGATCGGTGTCTCCCGGCTGTTCTCGGCGCTGAAGGCGGTGAAGTCGCCGATCGTCGACAGCAAGAACGAGCTTCCGCTCGTCGTCGTCACCGCGATGGACAACAAGTCGCCGGAATTCATGCCGGGCTATCAGGCGATGGTCGCAGGCCTGCGCCAGGCCAAGGATACCGATGGCAAGCCGCTGCTGCGCGCCGATCTCTATCTGGGTAGCTCCGGTTTCAACGCCCAGATGAAATATGCCGATCGGCGCGGCGCGATCTGCGCGGTGATCCAAGGCTCGTCGGAGCGCGAGGCGGGCACGGTCGTTATCAAGGACCTGATCCTCGGCGCCGAGCTCGCCGCCGCCAGCCGCGACGTCAAGGATTCTGCCGAGCACAAGGCCAAGCAGGCCGAGGCCCAGTTCGCCGTGCCGGTCGCGGAGCTGGTCGAGGGCGTGAAGCGGGTTCTGGCACGACATTCGTAAGCGCCCTTCTCCCCTTGCGGGAGAAGGTGCCGGCAGGCGGATGAGGGGGCGCGCTGTGGCCCATCGTCTGCGCCGGTTCTGGCCACGACGCTCGCAGCGTCGCGCGACCCCTCATCCGTCTCGGCTTCGCCGAGCCACCTTCTCCCGCAAGGGGAGAAGGGAAGGACACCAAACTCCGTTCACCCATTTCCCTCAAATCCCTCGAAAATTTGCGACGTCACTGCTAGGACGACGCTCGCAACAGGACAGGACAGGACGAGCCGTGCCCGCAAGCCGCGCCAGCATCGAGACCGTGATCGCGCTCTTCGCCGGCGAGGGCTATGCGCATGCCGAGCCGGCGATCCTGCAGCCGGCCGACGTTTTTCTCGATCTCTCCGGCGAGGATATCCGCCGTCGCATCTTCATGACGCAGGATGCGGACGGCCGCGACTGGTGCCTGCGCCCCGAATACACCATCCCGGTCGCGCTCGATCATATCGCCTCGGGCTCGACCGAGCCGGCGGCCTACGCCTATGCCGGCCCCGTCTTCCGCATGCGGGCCAGCGAGCCGGGCGAGTTTCTGCAAGCGGGCCTCGAATCCTTCGGCCGGGACGATTTCGCCGCCACTGACGCCGAGATCATGGCGCTGACCATCGATGCGACGGCCATGCTCGGCCTCGCCGATCCGCGCATCGTCATGGGCGATGTCGCCGTGCTCGGCGCATTGCTCGACGGTCTGAATGTGCCGCAGGGCGCCCGCCGCCGTCTGGTCCGCGCTGTGGTGCAGGGTAAGGGCGCGGACGCGGTCGATGCGCTCGATCCGCCCGCCGCGGAGGGCGATGCCGCTCATGCCGGGCTGCTCAAGGCGCTCGAAGGGCAGGACCCCAAGGCTGCCCGCGCCTTCGTCGAGGACGTGCTCTCCATCGCCGGCATCTCGACCGTCGGCGGGCGTTCCGCCGCCGATATCGCCGAGCGCTTCCTGGCGCGCGCCGCCGAGCGCGAGAACCCGGTCAATGGCGACGTCAAGGCGCTGCTGGCGCAGGTGCTGGCCGTCTCCGGCGATCCCGACGCGGCTTCCGCCTCGCTGCGGGCGCTCGCCGATCAGGCTTCGCTCGATATCGGCCGCCAGCTCGACGCCTTCGACGAGCGCACCGGCTTCCTCGCCGCGCGCGGCGTCGATATCGGCGCGATCCGCTTCTCGGCCGGCTTCGCCCGCAATCTCGACTATTATACCGGTTTCATCTTCGAGCTTCACGATACCGCCCGCGGCGACGGAAAGCCCGTTGCCGGCGGAGGCCGCTATGACAATGTCCTCGGCCGTCTCGGCGCGCGCCAGCCACTTCCCGCTGTCGGCGCTTCGCTCTGGCTCGACCGCCTGACGGGAGACGCCGCATGAGCCAGATGCCGGATAACGACGCTCCGCTCGTCCTCGCCGTACCCTCCAAGGGCCGGTTGCAGGAGAACGCCACGGCCTTCTTCGGCCGCGCGGGTCTGAAATTCGTCAAGTCGCGCGGCGAGCGCGATTATCGCGGCGCCATCGCCGGCGTCGACGGGGCGGAGGTCGCATTCCTCTCGGCCTCAGAGATCGTGGCGCAGCTTTCGTCCGGCGCCGCCCATATCGGCATCACCGGCGAGGACCTCGTCCGCGAGCAGCTCTCGGATGCCGATGCGGCAGTCGAGATGTTGACCCCGCTCGGCTTCGGCCATGCCAATGTCGTGGTCGCCGTGCCGCAGGCCTGGATCGACGTGCGCAGCATGGCCGATCTCGACGACGTCGCCTCCGCCATGCGGGCGCGTCACGGCAAGAAGCTGCGCGTCGCGACCAAATACGTGAACCTGACCCGCCGCTTCTTTGCGGAGCACGGCCTCGCCGATTACCGCATCGTCGAAAGCCTCGGCGCGACCGAGGGGGCTCCCGCTGCCGGCACTGCCGAGATCGTGGTCGACATCACCACGACCGGCGCGACGCTCTCCGCCAATGCGCTGAAGGTGCTCGACGACGGCGTGATGCTGGCCTCCGAAGCCAATCTCGTCGCCTCGATGCAGGCGCCCTGGGGCGCGCGGGCGAAGGCGGCGGCGAAGACCATCCTGTCGCGGATCGCGGCCGAGGAGGAAGGGCGCACGCTCCGCGAGGTCCGCGCCAGGCTCGACCTGGCCGCCGAGGCGCTGGCCGTGCTGGAGGAGCGCTTTGGCGCCCGCCTGCCGTTCGGGGCGCCGGCAACGGGTGCGCCGCTGACGCTGCATTGTCCGGAGAAGGCGGTCTTCGCGCTGGTCGAACATCTCGACGGGCTTGGCGCCGACGACATCACCGTCAGCGCTCCGGCCTATGTCTTCCGCCGCGCGAACCGTTTGCTGGAGCGGTTGAACGCCCGCATCTGATGCTGCGCGGCCGCATCAGAATGACGCGATCGCCAGCGGTTCAGCCTTGATCCCGAACCAATTGGCCTCTAGGCGTGTTAACCGGTTTGGCGGCACGTCGCGTTGCCGTGCGAGTGAATGCGGGTAAGACGATCATGATCCGACGCCTTGGCCTTGCGGCCGTTCTTGCGACCCTGGCCGTGCCGATGCTGATGCCGGGCGAAGCGATGGCGCAGCGCCGCCAGCAGATGCCGTCTCGAGAGGAACTTGGTGGCGGGACGACGGCGATTCCGTTGCCGCAGCAGGAGAAGACTTTTCCGCTCGGCGCGAGCTGGAGCGTCGTGGCGTTGAACGGCAAGCCGGTCCAGGATCGGCGCGCGACCCTGATCGTCGACCAGAATCTGCGCGGCACCGGCTTCGGCGGCTGCAACACCTTCTCGGCTTCCGCCTATCCGCTGCGCCAGCAGGGTTTCGCTGTCGGCCCGATCGCCATCACCAAGCGCAGTTGCGACAAGGGCACGCTCGATTTCGAGAAGGCGTTCCTGATGGCGCTGCGCGCGACGAACAAATGGGATCTCGTCAGCGGCCGCCTCGTGCTGAAGGGCGGGGCGGGCGAATTGACGCTCAGCCGGTCGCTTTGACCGAGGCGCTTTCTTCCCTTTGAGGGAGAAGGCTCCTGCGCAGCAGATGAATCGGAAAAGGGTCGCGCGAGCGACCCTTTTCGTTTCGGCAAGCGGGGGGCGCGGCGGCGTCAGGCCGCAGGCGTTTTCGCGGTCGGCGTCGGCGTGAAGGTGCCGTCCGCATTGGGCTCCATGGTGACGATCGCGTCGTGCATGCTGCGCAGCGTCGCGCGATGGCCGATCGAGACGATCCGCGTCTGCGGCAATTCGCGGTCGATCGTTTCATAGATCTCGCCTTCCAGCTTCTCGTCGAGCGAGGCGGTGGCCTCGTCGAGGAAGAGCCAGTCCGGCTTGCTCAGAAGGGCGCGCGCCACGGCCAGGCGCTGCTGCTCGCCGCCCGAGAGGCGCTGGCCCCAGAGGTCGACCTCGTCGAGCTTGTCAGCGAGGTGGCCGAGCTTGACCTTCTCCATGGCCGTTCGGGTCGCGGCGTCGTCATAGGCGCCTTCCTCGGCCGGATAAGCGAGCGCGCCCCTAAGCGAACCCTGCGGCAGATAGGGTCGCTGTGGCAGAAGCATGATCTGCGCATCGCTGGGAATCCCGACTTTGCCGTCGCCGAACGGCCAGATGCCGGCTATGGCGCGGAACAGCGTCGACTTGCCCGAGCCGGAGGGCCCGATCAGCAGCGTCGAGCGTGTCTTGCCGAGGTCGAGCGCGCCGAGCTTCACGATCGGCTTGCCGTTGGGCAGGAGCAGCGTGGCGTCGCGGATATGCAGGCTCTCGTCGGCAGAGGTCTCGCGGCCGAGCGCCTCCTCGCTGATCGCGCCGTGCTGCGCTTCTTCGACGGCCGCTTCGAAGGAGGTCAGGCGGTTGATCGAGGCGAGATAGGAGGCGATCGAGGAGTAGCTGTTGATGATGAAGGACAGGGCCGTCTGCACCCGGTCGAAGGCGCCGGCGACCTGCATCATGATGCCGAGCGTGATCGTGCCCGCGAAATAGTACGGGGCCAGAATGATGTAGGGCAGGACGACGCTGAGCTGGTTGTAGGACAGGGTGAAACTGGTCAGCTTCAGCCGGCGCCAGACCAGCCGGTAGAAGTTCTCGACGATATCGCGGAAGCGCTGGGCGAGATGGCTGCGCTCGGTCGGTTCGCCGACCATCAGCGCGATCTGCTCGGAATATTCGCGCAGGCGCGCCAGCGAGAAGCGGAAATTAGCCTCGCGCTTCTCCTGCTCGAATTCGAGCCGGATCAACGGGCGGCCGATCACATGGGTGAGCCAGGTTGCCGCCACCGCATAGAAGAACGCTACCCAGAAGATATAGCCGGGGATCGCAACCGAGGTGCCGGGCAGGGTGAAGCTGACCTGAATGTTCCAGAGGATGATCGAGAACGAGACCAGCGTGGAGACCTGCGAGAGCAGGGGCAGCGCGAAGCCGTAGGTCGAGTTGACGAAGGAACGCGTGTCCTCGGCGATACGCTGGTCGGGGTTGTCGACGCTGCCGGCAAGCGCGATCCGGTAATGCGTCGCGTGGTCGAGCCAGCGCCGCGTGTACTCGTTCGCCATGAACTGCCGCCAGCGGATCAGGATCGTGTAGTTGGCGAACAGCTCGATCAGGTTCGAGGCGACCCAGAGCACCGCCCAGACGCAGAAGACGTAGAAGAGCTGATACCAGAACGCCGCCGCATCCTTGTTCTGCAGCGCGTCGTACATGTCGCGGTTGAAGAAGGAGAGGCGCAGCGTGATGCCGACCTGAATCTGGTTGAGGACGATCAGGAAGACGAAAAGAGAGACCGCCAGCGTGCCGAGCCTGATCTTGAACGGGCCGATCGGCCAGAGATTGGCGGTGGTGATCTGGTCGGATTCGAAATAGGGCGAGGCGATGCGGGCGATGCGCGCGATCACCGGCACGAAGGAAATCGCGTAGATCAGGATCGCGAAGACGCCGACCGTCGTCGGCAGGCTGGTCGGTATCGGCGGAATCCCGAGTGCCGCAGGCCACCAGCCGAGATGGGCCGCGATCGCGGCCGCACCGAACACCAGATACTCGATGGCGAAGACGCCCGAGAAGATCCGCAGGAAGAACGGCAAGGTGGGCGAGCGGAAGGTCACGACCGCCAGCAGCAGGCCGACGACGCCCATTCCGATAAGGGCAGCCGAGCCGGCTTGCTGGCCGACGATCAGTGTGGCCGCCGCCAGCACGGCGACGAGGATGCTCAACAAGCGCATGAACGGGAATCCTGGCGGGAGACGGTGAAAGCCACGATTCGGACCATGTCGCAGCGGGAGTGGCCTTTCAATGGCGACGCGCCCGGATGAGCAAATTGTCATCTTGCGGAAAGATGGCGGCGAGGCGCGCAACGGTTCTGATGACGGGCCTCCGGCAAAATGCGCGGTCATCCCGGGCGACCGCAGGGAGGCCCGGGATCCATTCCGGAACCTGCATCGGAAAGGCTCCGGCATGGATCCCGGATCGGCGCTGCTTCGCAGCTTGTCGGGGATGACCTACGCTCCTGCGAAATGCAGCGTGGCGCGTGCCTGAAAACGAAACGCCCCGGACGAGCGAGGTTCGTCCGGGGCGGGAGGCTGGAAGAGGCGGCTCAGCCACCCCCGCAGGTCACTCGGCGGCGACGATCTTGCCGGCGTCCCACTTGTACATCGAGAAGCTCGGCGAGCTCAGGTCGCCGGTCTTGCCATAGGTCAGCGTGCCGATCGCGGTCTTGACCGGCATGCCGGAATGCAGGGCCTTGGCGGCGCCATTGGCATCGCCCAGCTTGCCGGCCTTCTCGATCGCGGCCTTGAGCACCTCGACGGCGGCATAGGCGTTGAGCGTGAAAGCCTCAGGCGGGATGCCCTTCTCCTTCAGCGCCGCGACGGCCTGGGCCGAGTCGGGGTTCTTCAGCGCGTCCGTCGCGTTGGTGAAGAGCGTGCCGGTGGCACGGTCGCCGCCGATCGCCGCGAACTCGGTGTTGGAGAGGCCTTCGCCACCGATGATCGTCGCCTTGACGCCGGCATCGGCGAGCTGGCGCGCGAGCAGGCCGCCCTCGGGATGGTAGCCGCCGAAATAGATGGCGTCGACATTCGCAGCCTTCAGGCGCGTCACGACGGCGGAGAGGTCCTTGTCGCCGGGATTGACCGTCAGGGCGATCACTTCCTTGAGCCCGCCGGCATTGATGCCCTTCTGGAAGGCGTCGGCGAGGCCCTTGCCGTAGGTGCCCTTGTCGTGGACGATCGCGATCTTCTTGTCCTTGAGGTTCTTCAGGACATAGGTCGCGGCGATGTCGGCCTGCTGGTCGTCGCGGCCGCAGGTGCGGAAGACATTGGTCAGGCCGCGCGTCGTCAGCGCCGGCGAGGTCGCGGTCGGCGTCACCATCAGCACGCCGCTCTCCGAAAACACGTCCGAGACCGCCATGGCGACGCCGGAGGTCACCGGGCCGACGACGAACTTGACCTTGTCGCCGACGAGCAGGTTGGCGGAGGAGACGCCCTGCTTCGGATCGCCGGCATCGTCGGCGAGCTTCAAAACGAGCTTCTCGCCGAGGACGCCGCCATTCTTGTTGATGACGTCGACGGCGGTCTGGGCGCCGTTCTTGACCTGGTCGCCATAGGCGGCGACCGGGCCGGTCAGCGGCGCGACGAGGCCGATGGTGATGTCGGCCTGCGCGGCCTGGGCAGCGAGCAGCGTCGTGGCAAAGGCGACACTCGTAAGGAATGTGGAGGTTTTCATGGGCCTCTCCCGATCGGTTTGGCGTTTCCGCGCCCGTCCATTGCGGGGCGCTTGCCGCTTTTATAGGCGAGGAGGACCGGCGAGGACATCGCATCGGCTCCCGAGCGGGCGGCCTGGGACGCATGGCCGCACGCCAACGAAAAAGGCCCGGCTTGCGCCGGGCCTTCCTGGTAGCTTGCGAGAAGCTGGACTTCCTCAGAAGTCCATGCCGCCCATGCCGCCGCCGCCCATCGGGGGCATCGGGGCGTCCTTCTTCGGCTGCTCGGCAACCATCGCCTCGGTGGTGATCAGCAGGCCGGCGATCGAAGCCGCGTCCTGGATCGCCGTGCGCACGACCTTGGTCGGGTCGATGATGCCGGCCTTGACCAGATCGCCGTACTCGCCGGTCTGGGCGTTGTAGCCGTAGGAGTAGTCCTTGGCCTCGAGCAGCTTGCCGATCACGACCGCGCCGTCATCGCCGGCGTTGTCGACGATCTGGCGAGCCGGAGCGGCGATCGCCTTGCGGACGATCTCGACGCCGGTCTTCTGGTCGTCGTTCTGGGTCTTGATGCCCTTGACCGAGGAGAGCGCGCGCAGGAGCGCAACGCCGCCGCCGGGAAGGATGCCTTCTTCGACCGCAGCGCGGGTCGCGTTCAGGGCGTCGTCGACGCGGTCCTTCTTCTCCTTGACCTCGACCTCGGTCGCGCCGCCGACGCGGATGACCGCGACGCCGCCGGCGAGCTTGGCCAGACGCTCCTGGAGCTTCTCACGGTCGTAGTCCGAGGAGGTCTCCTCGATCTGGGCCTTGATCTGGCCGACGCGAGCCTCGATGTCCTTCTTCTTGCCGGCGCCGTCGATGATCGTGGTGTTCTCCTTCTCGATGCGCACCTTCTTGGCGCGGCCGAGCATGTTGAGCGTCACGGTCTCGAGCTTGATGCCGAGGTCTTCCGAGATCATCTGGCCGGCGGTCAGGATCGAGATGTCCTCGAGCATGGCCTTGCGGCGATCACCGAAGCCCGGAGCCTTGACGGCCGCGACCTTCAGGCCGCCACGGAGCTTGTTGACGACGAGCGTGGCCAGGGCCTCGCCCTCGACGTCCTCGGCGATGATGAGCAGCGGCTTGCCGGTCTGCACGACGGCCTCGAGGATCGGCAGCATCGCCTGGAGCGAGGACAGCTTCTTCTCGAAGATCAGGATGTAGGGGTCTTCCAGCTCGGCGACCATCTTCTCCGAGTTGGTGATGAAGTACGGCGAGAGATAGCCGCGGTCGAACTGCATGCCCTCGACGACGTCGAGCTCGGTCTCGGCGGTCTTGGCCTCCTCGACGGTGATGACACCCTCGTTGCCGACCTTCTGCATGGCGGTCGAGATCATCTTGCCGACCGACTCGTCGCCGTTCGCCGAGATGGTGCCGACCTGCGCGACTTCCGCGTTGGACGTGACCTTCTTGGAGTTCTTCTTGAGGTCGGCGACGATGGCCTCGACAGCGAGGTCGATGCCGCGCTTCAGGTCCATCGGGTTCATGCCGGCCGCAACCGACTTGGCGCCTTCACGGACGATCGCCTGGGCGAGAACCGTGGCGGTGGTGGTGCCGTCGCCGGCATGGTCGTTCTGGCGCGAAGCGACTTCGCGGACCATCTGGGCGCCCATGTTCTCGAACTTGTCGGAAAGCTCGATTTCCTTGGCGACGGTGACGCCGTCCTTGGTGATGCGCGGGGCGCCGAACGACTTCTCGATCACGACGTTGCGGCCCTTCGGACCCAGCGTGACCTTCACGGCGTTGGCGAGGATATCCACGCCGCGCAGCATCTTGTCGCGGGCATCGGTGCCGAACTTGACGTCTTTAGCAGCCATCAGAGCTACTCCTTGAACTGGAAACGGAAGAGAGCGGTCAGGCGGCTATCAGCCGACGACGCCCATGATGTCGGATTCCTTCATGATCAGGAGGTCCTGACCATCGATCTTGACCTCGGTGCCCGACCACTTGCCGAACAGGACGCGGTCGCCCTTCTTGACGTCGAGGGCAACGAGCTTGCCGGCCTCGTCACGCGCGCCGGAACCGACGGCGATGACCTCGCCCTCCTGGGGCTTTTCCTTGGCCGTCTCGGGGATGATGATGCCACCCTTGGTCTTCTCTTCGCCATCCAGGCGACGGACCACGACGCGGTCATGCAAAGGACGGAACTTCATGGTTCTGTCTTCCTCTCGGTCTTATTCGTTTCGGGTGCCGCTGAAGGGCTCCCGGGGGAGGCTGTTAGCAGTCACTTGGTGGGAGTGCTAACAGATGGCGGGGAGATAGGCGCGGGCGCCCGGAGAGTCAAGGAAGCGCCCCGCGATAAAGTGAATGCCGGCGGATGCGATGTCGCAGGTCGCAGCAGGCCTGCTGGCAGCAGCGCTTGAACACGCTAACATGGCGGAATGACGACGCCCTCGCCCGACCCGCGCCTCGACGCCATCGCCCGCTCCTGCGTCGCATTGCATGTGCGCATGACCGCACGCGCCGTGACGCGGGCCTATGACGAAGCGATGCGCCCGAGCGGCCTCAAGATCACCCAGTTCGTCCTGCTTTCGGCGCTGAGTACCGGGCAATGGAAGTCGGTCACGGAGCTGGCCGAGCGCTTCGCGCTGGAGCGGACCTCGCTGACGCGCAATCTCCAGCTCTTGGCCGCGGAAGGAATGGTCGAGCCGGTCGAGTGCCGCGGGCGGGCCTCGGTCTATGCCGTGACCGAAAAGGGCAGGGCCGCGATCGAGGCCGCCATCCCTTATTGGCGCGCTGCACAGGACAAGATCGAGGGGGGCTTCGGCGAGGAGCGCTGGCGCGAAACCCGCGATGGCCTCAGGGCGCTGCGCCGGGCTGCGCGAGGCGAGCGCTGAGGTCTGGTTCTGACGTCGAATTCGAGCCTTTCAGCGTCATCCCGGGCGACCGCAGGGAGACCCGGGATCCATTCCGGAGGTTCAATCGGGAAAGGCTCCGGAATGGATCCCGGATCTCCGCTTCGCTGCGTCCGGGATGGCATCGGGTTGAAAGGTTCGCCCCTCTCCCGGATTGACCCGCTCGCCATTCTCTTCATATCGTGCAGATACACGAATGGAGATCGATACGATGCGCGCTGTTGGGGTGGTATCTCGCGAGGAACTGGTCGCGGGCGATGGCTTGAGTTTCCTGCGCGGGATCATCGCCGGCATCAATCCGGCGCCGCCCTTCGCCGACGCCATGGATTTCGAGCTGGTCGAGGCCGATGAGGGCAGGGTGGTTTTCACCGGCCAGCCTTCGGCCCGCTTCTTCAATCCGCTCGGCACGATCCATGGCGGCTGGACCGCGACGATCCTCGATTCCGCCATGGCCTGCGCCGCCCACGCGACGTTGAAGCCGGGCGAGGGCTACACCACGCTGGAGATGAAGCTGAACTATGTCCGCCCGGTCATGCCGGAGAGCGGCAAGGTGCGCTGCGAAGGCAAGCTGATCCATCGCGGTGGCACGGTGATCACGACGGAAGGCAAGCTGGTCGATGCGCGCGGCAAGCTGCTCGCGCACGGCACCGAGACCTGCCTGGTCTTTCCGGCGAAGCCTAGCGCCGGCTGACGGCGACGGCCCCCGCGACGATCAGCAGGGCGCCCGCATAGGTCGTGTAGAGCGGCACCTCGCCGAACACGAAGAAGCCGAGCAGGCTCGCCCAGACCAGCGCCGTATATTCGATCGGCGCCAGGCGCGAGGCGGCCGCGTGGGCATAGGCCGAGGTCAGCGTGAGATGGCCGGCGACGCCGAGCGCTCCCGCGAAGAGATAGGCGGCGAGGTCACCGAAGCTCATCGGCACGAAGGCGTACCAGGCCGGAATGGCGAGGCACAGCGCCGGCCCGCAATTCTGGAAGGCGACGATGACGGTCGGGTGCTCGCGGACAGCGATGCGCCTGAGCAGGATCAGGTTGAAGGCGTAGCTGACGGCCGAGAACAGCGCGGCGGCGACGCCGAGGCTGGCGCCACTGACATGACCCTGCAGCCGCGGCCAGACCATCACCAGCATGCCGGCGATCCCGAAGCCGAGCGCCTGCAGGATGCGCTTGTCGATCTTCTCCTTGAGGATCAGCCCGCCGAGCAGCGCGACGAAGACCGGCGCGAGGAAAGACAGCGTCAACGCTTCCGCCAAGGGCAGCACCGAGACCGAGTAGAAGAAGCTGCCTGCCGTCAGCACGACGATCGGTACGCGGACGATGTTGCCGATGAGGCTGGCGCGGGTCGGGCGCGCCGGGCGGACGATCGCCAGCACCGCAAGAGCGCAGAGCCCGCCCATCAGGAAGCGCATGAACAGCGCCACGATGAAGGAATGCTGCTGCATCTGGCCTTTGATGACCGCATCCATTGCAGTCAGCAGGGCGATGCCGAGCGCGGCCCGGAAAGCGATGGACAAGGTCATGGGCCGGGGTGCAGCCGCTTGCGGAATGATACTCCCAGCTTTCCGAGGCGTCGCCGAGATAGCGTTCGCCCGGCCAGCGGACGAAGCCGAGCTTCTCGTAGAAGCGATGACCGCGGGTGAAGCGCGTGTCCGACCAGAGTGTCATCTCGGCGAAGCCGCCCTGTTCGGCGAAGTCGACCGCCCTGGCGAAGAGGGCCTGTGCCAGCCCGGCGCCCCGGAACGCCGGGTCGACATAGACCTTGGCAAGTTCGGCCGCGTTCTGCTCGGGAACCGGCACGATGCCGAGCGAGCCGGCAATGCGGCCGTCCGGTCCATCCACGATCCAAAGCATGCCGCCTTTGGCCGCGAAAGCGGTCGCGGGCCGGCGCAGTTCGGGAAGTTCCGCCTCGACGAAAACGCAGCCCGGATATTCCGCGAAGCTCGCCGCGATCAGGGCGGAGAGCGGGGCGGAATCGTCATCATGGGCAAGCCGGATGGGCGGGGTCATGACGCTTGCCTTAGGGTCAAATCCTTCCGTCGTACAGGTGTGGGAACGGCGTTGCGCAATGCCGTGGCAGCAGGGCGGGCGGGAGCGCCTTCGCAGCTTCCCCTTGGAAATATCGCCCCGTCCGGCTACCCCCGATCCGAAGGGCTGCGCGGCCGGTCTGAGTCGCGCGTTTCGACCGTGGCAACGTGGATATCGGGACGGAGTGGCGAAGGCACGATGACCGTTCTTCTGCCCTTCATCGTCAATGCCGGGCTGAATTTCGTGCTCGGGCTGCTCGTCGCCCTGTTCCTCGGCCCGGAGGCGTTCGGGCTCTACGCCATCGGCGCGGCCACCGTAGTGCTCGTCAACACGGCGCTGCTCGACTGGCTGAAGATCTCCGTCGTCCGCTTCTATTCCCTGCAGAGCCGCGAGAGCGACCCCGGCATCCGCGCGACGCTCGACCTGCTTTTTGCCGGCGTGGGCCTATCGCTCTGCGCACTTCTTGCCGCGGCGATGCTCGCCGGGGTCAATACCGGGTTGCCGTCGGCACTGCTGATGGCCGCGGTCGCCGGCGGTATCGCTGCCGGCTGGTTCGACTATCACGCCGCCATCGCCCGCGCCCGCTTCCTCGATGCGGCCTATGCGCGGCTCGTCCTCGTCCGCAGCGTTGCCGCCCTGCTGCTGATGGTCGGCGGCGCCTGGTGGACCCGTGACCCGACCGTCGTTCTGCTCGGCGGCGTGCTCAGCGCGGGCGCCGCCGTTCTCGCCAATCGCGGTCGGCTGTCCGATGCCAAGCCGGTGCCGGGAGCGGTCCGAACCGATCTGATGCGCAATTTCGCGCGCTACGCCCTGCCACTGGTCGCAGGCAATGCGGTCTATGCCGCGATCCCGCTCATCAACCGCGCCATCCTGGCCGACAGCCACGGCTTCGCCGAGGCCGGCTATTTCTCGCTGGCCTCCGATATCGGCCTGCGGCTCTTCCCCGTTCTGGCCTCGATGCTGGAAATCGTGCTGCTGCGCGAGATCATCCGCCTCGACGAGACGCGCGGGCGCGTCGCCGCGCAGAAGCGCATCGCCTGCAACATGGTCGTCGTGGTCGCCTGCGTGCTGCCGGTCGCGCTTGGTTTCTGGCTGATCCTGCCGGCCTTCGAACGGCTCTTCGTTCCGCAAGGCTTCCGCGGCCATTTCGCCGGCCATATGGCATTGCTCCTGCCGGGTTTCGCCGCGATCGCGCTGTTCCAGGCGGCGCTCGCGCCGGTCTTCCTGCTGGCGAAGCGTACGCTCATTGCTGCGCTCGCCGCCCTGACGGGGCTCGTCGTCGACCTCGCCATCATCTTCGCCCTGCCGGGCGCTCTCGCGCCGACGACGGTCTCGATCGCGCAGAGCGCCGCCTATCTGACGGCGCTGCTGGTCACCGCGGTGGTGGCGCTGCGCGCGCTGCCGGCATCGCCGCCTTGGCGCGAGATCGCATGCGTCCTCGCCGCCGGCGCCGCGATGGGGCTCGCGATCTGGCCGCTGCGCGGCACGCTGCCGGCGGCTCTTGAACTCCCGCTCCAGGTCGCGCTCGGCGGGCTGGTCTATGCGGCGGTGATCCTGGCCTGCGATGTCGGCCGCTGGCGCACCGGCCTGAAGCTGCGCTGGCTCGCCCGGCGCTCCGCGCGCCGGTGAGGCGGCAAGGTTTCCTTCACCCTGTCGCTTGACCGCCTGCTAAGGTTAATTCTGCGAACTCAGCGGTTTCGGACCGGTTTCTACGCCTGAGAGTCAACGATTCACCATTCCTTTCAAGGCGCGCCGCAGGCTTCCCGGCAGTCGATGTCGAGAGTGCTTGCGTCATGCGTCGAAAGATCCTTCTCCCGTTCCTCGCCGTTGCCGGGGCCATGGCCGTTGCCGGTCCGGCTGCCGCGCAGGGAACGCGCCAGAATTACGGCTATGCCGCGCCGGGCGACCCGATGGCCGCGAGCCGCGGACACGGCAATTATGGCGGCGGCTTCATCGAGATGCTGATGACCGGGCGCGATCCGACGCCTTACGGCCGCGGCGGCGCGGTCTATAACCGCCCCGGCGGCTATGCCTATGGCCGGCGCATGCAGTCGCAGGGCGGCTACGAGCCGGACCCGTTCGAGGCGGCCCGCCAGCCGCGGACCTCGCGCCGCATGGCCGCGCTCGGTGAGCCGGTCGAGCCGCAGCAGGGCATCCAGCAGATCGTCGATCCGCGCTTCCGCAAGCAGGAGGTCGCTTATGACGGACCGCACAAGCCCGGCACGATCATCATCGACACGCCGCAGCGATTCCTCTTCCTGGTGCAGCCGGGCGGCCGGGCCATGCGCTACGGCATCGGCGTCGGCCGGCCAGGCTTTTCCTGGGCAGGTCTGAAGACGATCACCCGCAAGGCGGAATGGCCGAGCTGGACGCCCCCGGCCGAAATGCTGAAGCGCCGGCCCGACCTGCCGCGCTTCATGGCAGGCGGCCCCGAAAACCCGATGGGTGCGCGCGCCATGTATCTGGGCTCGACGCTCTATCGCATCCACGGCACCAACGAGCCGAACACGATCGGGCAGGCGGTCTCGTCGGGCTGCATCCGCATGACCAATGACGATGTCACTGATCTCTACGAGCGCGTCCGCGTCGGCGCCAAGGTGCTGGTGATCTGAGGTTACGCCTCGTCCACTGCCCATGAAAAAAGGCGGCTCCGCGTTGCGGGCCGCCGTTTGCATTTGATGGGGGTCGGTGCGGGGGGGCGCCTCAGACCCAGCTGTCGTCGTCCCCGCCGCCATCGTCGAAGCCGGGATCGGCATCGTCATGGCTGGCGTCCTGGTAACTGGCCTCGCCGTCATAGCCCTGGCCGTAGCCGCTATCCGGCGCGGTCTGGTCGGCTGCGGGCTGGGTGCTGGCGCTCTGGTCGGCTGCGGCCTGCTGCGGTGCAGCCGGTGTCGAGCTGGAGCTCGCGCCGGTGTCGCTCGCGGTCTGGGCCGCGGGCTTGCTGCCGCCACCGAAGGCGTTTGTCAGCACATTGCCGAGCATCATGCCGCCGGCGACGCCGGCCGCGGTGGTCAGCGCACTCGCCATGAAGCCGCCGCCGCCGGATTGCTGCTGCGGCTGGTTGCTCCAGGGGCCGGGCTGACCTTGCGCCTGCATCGGCATGGCCTGGCCGGGAGCGCTCTGTGGCTGCGTGTTCCAGACGCCGGACGGCGCGTTGGCGTCAGCAGTACGCTGCGGCACGGGCGGAACCGATCCGGTGCGCGGCACCGACCCACCGCCGAAGATGCCGGACAGGAAGCCACCGGCCTGCGGTTGAGCTGGCTCGCTGGCGCGCGCCTGCGCCTCTCGCAACTGCGCCTGCAGACTTTCGACCTGCTGGTTCAGGTTGGCGAGCGCCTGCTCCTGCACATAGACCGCCTGGGCCATGGCATAGGGCGCATAGGGCTGCTCGCGCAGGCGCTCTGCGATAAAGGTCTCAGCCTCGGGGTCGCGGGGCTGATTGGCCGCCTGCTTCAGGCGGTCGAAAATCCCGGCGATCACGTCGCGTTCCTGCGGCGTCATCGTCATCTCCTCTCGTTGCGCGGTGCGGTTGCGCCGCGCTCAAGAGGTGGGATCGGCCTGTGACGGTATCAAGGCGGTGCCCGGCAAACGCATCGGCCCGAAAAGTGGGTTCCACTTTTCGGGCCGATGCGATGAGAAATATCAGGTCGGCGTCAGATGCTGCCGAAATCGTCGTCCGGCGGCGGCATCTCGTCGACCTCGGACGGTGCCTGCAGCGTGCCGCGGTTGAGCACCACGACGGTCGTGCCGGTCGGAACGCGGCCGTAGAGGTCGATGATGTCCTGGTTGAACAGGCGGATGCAGCCCGACGACACCGACTTGCCGATCGACCACGGCTCGGAGGTGCCATGGATGCGGTAAAGCGTGTCGCGGCCGCCCTGGTAAAGGTAGAGCGCGCGGGCGCCGAGCGGGTTCTCGATGCCGCCGGCCATGCCGCCGGCCCAGGGGCGGTTCCGCTCCGGCTCGCGGGCGATCATCGCCGGGGTCGGGGTCCAGCGCGGCCACTGCGCCTTGCGCGCGACCGTGGCGCGGCCGCGCCAGGACATGCCCTGCTTGCCGACGCCGATGCCGTAACGCACGGCGCGGCCGCCTTCCATCACGAGGTAGAGATAGCGGTTGTCGGTATCGACGACGATCGTGCCGGGCTGCTCGCGGGTCGGGTAGGAGACGATGCGGCGCAGGAACTGCGGCTCGACCTCGGAAAGGTCCGTCGCGGGCAGCGGGTGCTGCTCATTCGGCCGCTCGCCATACATCGCCAGATATTCGGCGCTGATATGCGGCCCCTGATGCGCGACCTCGAACGGCTCCGGACGTCGGTTCACGACGCAGGCGGCAAGGAAGAGCGGGCTCAGCGCAGCGAAGACGCGGCGGGTCGGCCGGGCGAGGGGGGAGGCGGATGGGCGGTCGGGGGACATCGACGGACAACTCGGCGTTACGGGCGAAATGAACGATGGGGCGGCGCCTTGGGTTCCATGCGCCGTTGCTCACCCTCGTTCAAGGTTGCCGAGATGGCCGTGGGGTGAACAGGAGATGGCCAAATTGTGTCCGTGCAACGCTGTTGCCGTTAGGCAACAGGGCGGATGGCCGCTTCGTCGGCTCAGGTGGCTTCCCGCAATCCCCATTTGAGCAGACCCAGCTTCTCGCGAGCCCACCAGCGCCAGAGCATCATCACGGCGACGAGCGAAAGCCCGATCACCAGCCCGATCCAGATGCCGCTGCCGGCAAGCGGGGTCAGGAAACCCAGCGCCGCGGAGAGCGGCAGTCCGATGCCCCAGTAGCCGATACCGGCGAGAATCATCGGCAGGCGCGTGTCGCCGAGGCCGCGCAGGATCGACGACCCGATGACCTGCGCCCCGTCGGCGATCTGGAAGAGGGCGGCGTAGAACAGGAAGGCCACCGCGATCTGGGCCACCGCTTCCGCACCGGGTTTCGAGCGGTCGAGGAAGGGAGCGATCAGCCAATGCGGCACCGTCGCCATCAGGAGCGCGGTGAAGCACATGAAGCTCAGCGCCAGGATGAGCGCCATCATGCCGGCGCGCCGGATGCCCTCCTTGTCGCCGGAGCCGAAGGCGCGCCCGACTCGTACGGTCCCGGCCTGGCCGATGCCGAGCGGCACCATGAAGGCGAGCGAGGCGATCTGGATCGCGATGGCATGGGCCGCGAGCGCGGTCGAGCCGATCAGCCCCATCATGAAGGCGGCGCCGTAGAAGATCAGCGATTCGAAGGAGAGCGTCAGAGAGATCGGCAGGCCCATGCGCCAGAAGGCGCGGTAGCGCGGCCAGTCCGGCACCCAGAAGCGGCCGAACAGCCGATAGCGCCGGAAACGCCTGTCCCACATGACCACGAGCGCGAGGCCGAGGAACATGAGGGTTGAGGACAAGGCAGTGGCCATTCCGGAGCCGGGCAGGCCGAGCGCCGGAAAGCCGAGCCGCCCGAACATCAGGCACCAGTTGGCGAAAGCGTTGAACGCCACCGCGAAGAGCACGACGATGAAAGCCCAGCGCGGCCGCTGCAGCGCCGCGACGAAGCCGCGCAGGCACAGATAGAGGAAGAACGGCAGCAGCCCCCATTGCAGCGTGTGGAGATAGGACGCGGCGGACTTCGACAGGGCGGGATCCTGACCCATCGCTCTCAGGATGAACTCGGCCTGCCAGAGGAAGAGCCACATCGGCCCGACCATGGTGGCCGCGGCCCAGAAACCCTGCCGGACCGTGCGGCGCAGATCGCGCACCGCATGCCGGTTGCGGCCGAGCTCGATCGCGATCATCGGCGAGACCGCGCCCATCGCGCCGATGCCGAAGATCAGGGTTGCATTATAGAGATTGGTGCCGAGCGCGCCGGCGGCCAGCGCATCCGGGCCGAGATGGCCCATCATGACGACGTCTGTCGCCGTCATCGCGGTCTGCGCGACATTGGTCAGCACCATCGGCCAGCTCAGGGCCAGCATGGCGCGGGCTTCCCCGAGCCAGGAATGATGCGGGCGGGTTTCGGCGATCTCGGACATGGGGCGCTGCTTCTACCCCCGATCGGAGCGCCGATACACCCGCTGGCACGCCGTCCGCCGCTCGGAGCCGATGCGCTGGACGCGGGTCGACAACCGTCGCCGCGGTCTGCATCTTGCCTCGCAGATTGCTGGAGGGCCTGAACCGATGAGCACCAATCTGAGGATCGACGGCGCGAGATTGACCTCGCGTCTTGCCGAGCTTTCGAAGATCGGCGCGACGCCGGAAGGCGGCTGCCGTCGCCTCGCCTTGACCGACGAGGACAGGCAGGGGCGCGACTGGCTGGTCAGCCAGATGAAGGCGCTCGGCCTCGATACCCGTGTCGACGCCATCGGCAACATCGTCGGCATCCTGAAGGGCCAGCAGGACGGCCCGGCCGTCATCATGGGTTCGCATATCGACACGGTCGGCACCGGCGGACGCTTCGACGGCGCGCTCGGCGTCGTCGCCGGCGTCGAGGTGCTCGCCGCCTTGCGCGATGCCGGGATGACGCCGAAGCGTGACATGGCGGTGGTCGCCTTCACCAACGAGGAGGGCGCGCGCTTCCACCCCGACATGCTCGGCTCCTATGTCTGGGCCGGCGGCATGAGCGTCGAGGCGGCGCACAGGGAAGTCGATTCAGACGGCATCGGCCTCGGCGCCGAATTGAAGCGCATCGGCTACGAAGGCGCGGAGAAGCCGGGCTTCCTGCCGGCCCATGCCTATATCGAGATGCATATCGAGCAGGGGCCGGTGCTGGAAAACGAGGGCGGCGGTCTCGGCGCCGTTACCGGCATCCAGGGCATCTGCTGGCTGGAACTGACCCTGAAGGGCCGCCCGAGCCATGCCGGCACGACGCCGATGGCCTATCGCAAGGACCCGGGGCTTGCTGCCGCGCGCATCAATATCTTCGCCAACGAACTGACCAAGACGATTCCGAGCCAGCTCGCCAATAGCGGCGTGATCCGCGTCCAGCCCGGCAACGTCAATGTCGTGCCCGAAACCGTCGTGATGACGCTCGACCTGCGCAACCCGCTCGATGCGCCGCTTGCAAAGGCCGAGGCGGCGGTACGTGCGTTTTGTGCCGAGCTCGCCGAGCGCGACGGCATCGAAATCTCCTTCCGCGATCTCGCCCGCTTCCCGGCGACGCCATTTGCCGAGGAGATCATCGCGGAGGTCGAGCGCAGCGCCGGCGAATTCGGCCTGCCGATCCGGCGCATGATCTCGGGTGCCGGCCACGACGCGCAGATGATGGCGCGGCTCTGCCCGACGGCGATGGTGTTCATCCCCTCGATCGGCGGGCTCTCGCACAACCCGGCCGAATTCAGCACCGATGACGACATGATCGCCGGCGCGAATATCCTGCTCACCACTGCCTGGCGCGTCGCCAACGCCTGAGAGGTCCCCAGATGACGACGATCGCCTCGCTTTCCGCCGCCGAGCTCGGCCCGCTCTATGCCAGCAAGCAGCTCTCTCCCGTCGAGGTCGCGAAGGATGCGCTCGCCCGCATCGAGCGCTTCGAGCCCGCGGTCAATGCCTTCGCCGTCCGTGACGAGGCGGTCACGCTGGCCATGGCCGAAGCCTCGCAGGGGCGCTGGCTGAAGGGCGAGGCGATCGGCCCGCTCGATGGCGTGCCCGTCACCATCAAGGACAATCTCGGCGTCGCCGGCTGGTCGATGCAGCGCGGCTCGGCCATCGCCTCCGACGCGCCCTTCGCCGAGGATTCCCCCATTACCGCGCGGCTGCGCGAGGCCGGCACGGTCTTCCTCGGCAAGACCACCATGCCGGAATATGGCTGGAAGGGCGTCGGCGATTCGCCGCTCACCGGCATCACCCGCAATCCCTGGAACACCGGCACCGGCCCGGGCGGCTCCTCGTCGGGTGCGGCCGTCTGTGCCGCGCTCAATCTCGGCTGCCTCCACATGGGCACCGACGGGGCGGGCTCCATCCGCATTCCCGCAGCTTTCACCGGTGTCGTCGGCCTGAAGCCGAGCTATGGCCGCGTTCCGGCCTGGCCGGTCTCGGTCATGGGTTTCCTTGCTCATCTCGGGCCGCTGACCCGCACCGTCACCGACACCGCGCTGGCGATGAAGGTGATCGGCCAGCCCGACGCGCGCGACATGACGGCGCTGACCGATCGCCCGCCGGATTATGTCGACGGGCTCAAGGGCGGCCTGAGGGGTCTGCGCGTCGCCTGGTCTCCGCGGCTTGGCCAGGACGTGACCGTCGATCCCGAGATCGCCGCGCTGACGGCCGCGGCCGCACAGGTCTTCGCCGAGCTTGGCGCGACCGTGGAGGAGGTCGATCCCGGCTTCGACGATCCGATCGAGATCCTGATGACCCTCTGGGCCTCGGGAGCGGCGCTGGCATTGAAGAGCATCGACGCCGCCGGCCGCAAGCAGATGGACCCCGGCCTCGTCGCGGTGGCGGAACAGGGCGAGCGTATCCCGGCCTCGGATTATGTCGACGCGCTGCTGAACCGGCGCAATGCGCTGGCCTATCGGATGGCGCAATTCCATCAGACATACGACCTGCTGCTGACGCCGACCCTCCCGCTGCCGGCCTTCACTGTGGGGCGCGATACGCCCGAACATGGCGCCTATGGCGAGGACTGGACGCGCTGGACGCCCTTCACCTACCCCTTCAACATCACCGAGCAGCCGGCGGTCTCGGTGCCCTGCGGTCTGACGAAGGCGGGCCTGCCGGCCGGGCTTCAGATCGTCGGCGCCTTCGGCAAGGACGCGCTCGTGCTGCGGGCTGCGGCGGCGTTCGAGCTGGCACGGCCCTTCGCGCGTGTCGATGAACCGGTCAAACCGATCTGATCGCGATTTTTCATTCTTTCCGGAACCGGGCCCGAAATGGGCCGTCCGGAACCGAAACAGCGGGCTCCCGCCCGAAAGTTCCGTCTGGCACGAACCATGCAGGCGGCGAGGTCGCCTTGATCGGGCGCTGCTGCGTGTTGTCAGGCGGAGTTTTTCTGCCCAAACTCGCGCCAAGGCAGCCCGTCTAGAGGCGCCGTTCCAGGGGAGAGCAAGATGGATCGCAGGACGTTTCTGAAATCCGCGACGGGCGCCGGCATGGCCGCGGCGACAGGAGGGCTGGCAATGCCGGCCCTCGCGCAAAGTCCAAGCAAGACGTTGCGGTTCGTGCCGCAGGCCAATCTCGCGAATTTCGACCCGATCTGGGGGACGCAATACGTCGTCCGCAACGCCGCGGCGCTGGTCTGGGATACGCTTTACGGCATCGATTCCAAGTTCCAGCCGCAGCGCCAGATGGTCGAGGCCGAGGAGGTCTCCTCCGACGGCCTGAACTGGACCTTCAAGCTGCGCTCGGGCCTCAAGTTCCATGACGGCACGCCCGTCACCTCCAAGGACGTGGTCGCGAGCCTCGTTCGCTGGTCGGCGCGCGATCCGATGGGCCTGATGATCCGCGCCATCCAGGTCGAACTGGCGCCCGTCGATGAACTCACTTGGAAATGGTCGCTGAAGCAGCCTTTCCCGAAAATGCTGCTGGCGCTGGCCAAGAACAACGCGCCCTGTTCCTTCGTGATGCCCGAGCGCATCGCCAAGACTGATCCCTTCACGCAGATCACCGAATATATCGGCTCCGGCCCGATGAAGTTCCTCCAGAAGGAATGGGTGCCGGGGGCGAAGTCCGTCTTCGAGAAATTCGCGGACTACAAGCCGCGCTCCGAAAAGGCCGACTGGCTCGCCGGCGGCAAGAACATCCTCGTCGATCGCGTGGAATGGGTGATCATGCCCGATCCGGCGACGGCCGCCGCCGCGCTCCAGAACGGCGAGGTCGACTGGTGGGAGACCCCGCTTGCCGATCTCGTGCCGGTGCTCAAGGGCCACAAGGACATCAATGTCGATATCGGCGATCCCCTGGGCAATGTCGGCGCCTTCCGCATGAACCACCTGTTCCCGCCCTTCAACAATGTGAAGGTGCGCCAGGCCGTGCTGACGGCCATGAACCAGGAGGACTACATGCGGGCCGTCGTCGGCGATGACGACAAGCTCTGGAAGCCGCTGCCCGGCTTCTTCACCCCGGGCACGCCGCTCTACACCGAGGAGGGCGGCGAGATCCTGAAGAAGCGCAACGTCGCCGAAGCCAAGAAGCTCCTCGCCGAGGCCGGCTACAAGGGCGAGCCCGTGGTCTGCGTCGTCGCGCAGGACATGGCCGCGACCAAGTCGATGGGCGACGTCACGGCGGAATTGCTCAAGAGCATCGGCATGAACGTCGATTTCGTCGCCACCGACTGGGGAACGGTCGGCTCCCGCCGCGCCCAGAAGACGCCTCCGGGGCAGGGCGGCTGGAGCATGTTCCACACCTGGCATGCCGGCGCCGACTGCATCAACCCGGCCGCCTATACCGCGATCCGCGCCAATGGCGACAAGGCCTGGTTCGGCTGGCCCGACGTGCCCGCCGTCGAGACCGAGGTCACCAACTGGTTCAACGCCAAGGACCTGGCCGAGGAGAAGGCGGCGATGGGCCGCCTCAACAAGGCCGCCGTCGAGAACGTCGTCTTCGCGCCGACGGGCTTCTATCTCGGCTACCAGGCCTGGCGGAAGAACGTCACCGGTGTGGTCAGCGGACCGCTGCCGTTCTTCTGGGACGTGAAGAAGGACTGATAGCCCGCGCGGATCGGCTTTGCCGCTCCGCCCTTCCGGAGTCGTCCGGCTCCGTTGCCTTGCTTCGTCGCGACCCGGAAGAAGTCCGGGCCGCGATCCCTGTTACTGCTGTGAACGAGGTCCGACTGCCTTATGCTTGCTTTCGTCGTCAGACGCATCGTCACGACCATCCCGGTGATGGCCTTCGTGGCGCTGTTCGTCTTTTCGCTGCTCTACATCGCGCCGGGCGATCCCGCCGCCATCATCGCGGGTGACCAGGCGTCCCCTGCCGATGTCGAGCGCATCCGCGCCAGCCTGGGCCTGGACCGCCCCTATCTCGTGCGCTTCGCCGAATGGTCGTTCCGCGTGATCCAGGGCGATCTCGGCACCTCGATCTTCACCAACCTGCCGGTGACGCAGCTCATCGCCCAGCGCATCGAGCCGACGCTCTCGCTGATGGTGCTGACGCTGATCTTCGCGGTCGTGATCGCCGTGCCGATGGGCGTGGTTGCGGCCTGGAAGGCAGGCAGCTGGGTCGACAAGGCGGCGATGGGTTTTGCGGTGCTCGGCTTCTCCGTGCCGGTCTTCGTCGTCGGCTATCTCCTCGCCTATCTTTTCGCGCTCAAGCTCGACTGGCTGCCGGTGCAGGGCTACACCCCGATTTCGCAGGGCTTCTGGCCCTGGCTCAGGAACCTGATCCTGCCGACGGTCACGCTGGGGCTGGTCTATGTCGCGCTGATCGCGCGCATCACTCGCGCCACGATGCTGGATGTTCTCCAGCAGGACTATGTCCGCACCGCCCAGGCCAAGGGCGTGGCGCAGAAGGACGTGCTCTTCCTGCATTCGCTGAAGAACGCGGCCGTGCCGATCGTCACCATCATCGGCATCGGCATCGCGCTGCTGATCGGCGGCGCCGTCGTCACCGAGAGCGTCTTCGCCATCCCCGGCCTCGGCCGGCTCACCGTCGATGCCATCCTGCGCCGCGACTATCCGGTCATCCAGGGTGTCGTGCTGATGTTCAGCCTGGTCTACGTGCTGGTGAACCTGCTGATCGACCTGACCTACACCCTCGTCGACCCGAGGATCCGCTATTGACCGCTCAATCGCTCGCTGCGGCTCCTGCCGCTGAACCGGTGCAGGCCGAACTCGGTCGCGCCGCCCGCTTCCGTCGCTATCTGCGCCGGCACCCTTCCGTCGCCGTCGGCGGCGGGCTCCTCATCCTGATGGCGCTGATCGGCATCTTCGCGCCGCTGCTCGGCACCGTCGATCCGACCGCGATCGCGCCGTCGAGGCGCACCCGCGTGCCCTCCGAGCTCTACTGGTTCGGCACTGACATGCTCGGCCGCGACATCTATTCGCGCGTCGTGTACGGCGCCCGCGTCTCGCTGCTCGTCGGCTTCAGCGTCGCGATCCTGTCCTCGATCGTCGGGCTCACCATCGGCCTCTTCGCCGGCTTCGTGCGCTGGTCCGACGGCATCATCATGCGCATCATCGACGGCATGATGTCGATCCCGCCGATCCTGCTCGCCATCGCCCTGATGGCGCTGACCCGCGGCTCGGTCCAGAACGTCATCATCGCGATCACCGTCGCCGAGATCCCGCGCGTCGCGCGGCTGGTGCGCGGCGTCGTGCTCTCGCTGCGCGAGCAGCCCTATGTCGAGGCGGCCGTGGCCAATGGCGCGCGGGTCCCGCGCATCATCTTCCGCCACATCCTGCCCAACACCTTCGCGCCGATGAGCGTGCAGGCGACCTATATCTGCGCCAGCGCCATGATCGTCGAGGCGATCCTGTCCTTCATCGGCGCGGGCGTGCCGCCGGCGACGCCGTCCTGGGGCAACATCATGGCCGAGGGCAGGGCGCTCTGGCAGGTCCGGCCGCACATCATCCTGTTCCCGGCCGTGTTCCTCTCGATCACCGTGCTCGCGGTGAACATGCTCGGCGACGGCCTGCGCGACTCGCTCGATCCGCGGTTGGCCAAGACGCTCTGAGGACCTGCCCCGCAACTGGGACAACCCACGCCCCGCATTGCCGGCGCTTGACGCGCCGGCTCCGTGCCTGAAACCCTGCCCGCAGGGTGATCTTCATCCGGAGCCCAGACGTGACCCGTATCCTGACCGTCGCCGCCGCCCAGCTCGGTCCCATCCAGCGCGATGAGAGCCGGGCTTCGGCGGTTGCCCGCATGATCGAACTCATGCGGCAGGCCAAGAGCCACGGCGCCGATCTGGTGGTTTATCCGGAGGCCGCGCTCACAGCCTTCTTCCCGCATTGGTGGATCGACGACGAAGCCGAGATCGACAGCCATTTCGAGAGCGCGATGCCTTCGAACGAGACCGCGCCGCTCTTCGAGGAGAGCAAGCGCCTCGGCGTCGGCTTCCATCTCGGTTATTGCGAACTCGCCTTCGAGCAGGGCCGCAAGCGCCGCTTCAACACCGCGATCCTCGTCGACAAATCGGGTGCGATCGTCGGCAAGTACCGCAAGATCCATCTGCCCGGCCATCCCGAGCACCGCCCGGCGGCGCCCTTCCAGAACCTGGAGAAGCGCTATTTCGAGACCGGCGAGCTCGGCTGGCCGGTCTGGCGGACGATGGACGCCAATATCGGCATGATGATCTGCAACGACCGGCGCTGGCCGGAGAGCTATCGCTCGATGGGCTTGCAGGACGTCGAATTGATCGTGCTCGGCTACAACACCCCCAAGCACAACCCGCCGGCACCGGACCATGACCGGCTCGGCAATTTCCACAACCAGCTCGTGATGCAGGCCGGCGCCTACCAGAACGCCACCTGGGTCGTCGGCGTCGCCAAGGCGGGGCTGGAGGCCGGCGTCGACCAGATCGGCGGCTCCTGCATCATCGCGCCGACCGGCGAGGTCGTGGCCCAGGCCGTGACCGAGGATGACGAGCTCATCGTCGCCCGCTGCGACATGGACCTCGGCAAGAGCTACAAGGCCTCGACCTTCAATTTCGCCAGGCATCGCGAGCCCCAGGCCTACGGCCTGATCGTCGAGCGCAAGGGCGCCGTCTCCCCGGTTTGATCCGCATCCAGAGGACTAGAAATGACCCACGATCTCATCCTGAAGGGCGGTCGCGTCATCGACCCCTCGCAGAAGCATGACGGCATCCTCGATGTCGCCTTCACGGACGGCAAGGTCTCCGGCTTCGGCAAGGACCTGAAGGGCGCCAAGGAAGTCCGGGATGTCTCAGGCTACATCGTCTCGCCCGGCCTGATCGACCTGCACACCCATGTCTACTGGGGCGGCACCTCGCTCGGCATCGACGCGGACGAATTCTGTCGCGTTTCCGGCGTCACCACCTCGGTCGATACCGGCTCGGCCGGCCCCGGCAACTGGGCCGGCTTCCGCAAGCATGTCATCGAGCCGAGCCAGGCGCGCATCCTCGCCTATCTCCATGTCTCGCATGCCGGCATCTACGGCTTCGACCATCGCGTCATGGTCGGCGAGAGCGGCGACATGCGCATGATGAACCCGATCGACTGCGCCAAGGTCGCCGACGAGAACCGCGACTACATCGTCGGCATCAAGGTCCGTGTCGGCCTGCATGCCTCGGGCGACCAGGGCACCAAGCCGCTGAACATCGCGCTGCAGGTCGCCGACGAGATCGGCATGCCCTTGATGTGCCATATCGACCATCCGCCGCCGTCCTATGAGGAAGTCATCGGCATGCTGCGGCCGGGCGACGTGCTGACCCACGCCTTCCGCCCCTTCCCGAACGCGCCCGCGACCGCGCAGGGCACGGTGAAGCCCGAGGTGCTGGCGGCCCGCAAGCGCGGCGTCATCTTCGACATCGGCCACGGCAAGGGCTCGTTCTCCTTCAAGACCACCCGCGCCATGCTCGCCAACGGCTTCGAGCCGGACGTGATTTCGTCGGACGTGCACAAGCTCTGCATCGACGGCCCGGCCTATGACCAGGTCACCACCATGTCGAAGTTCCTCTGCATGGGCATGAGCCTGAACAACGTCATCGCCGCCTCGACCGTGAACGCCGCCATGGCGCTGAAGCGCCCGGAATACGGCTCCCTCAAGGTCGGTTCGCTCGGCGATGCGACGATCCTGACCGTGAAGGAAGGCAAGTTCGACTATGTCGACGTCGTCGGCGAGCACCTGATCGGCGACAGGAAGTTCGTCTCCGAGGGTGTCGTGCTCAAGGGCAAGTGGTGGCATCCGAAGCGGACCGGCAAGTTCCCGAAGGTCGCGGCGTAGGCTTCCATGTCACGCGAACCGGGCTGGCGCCGCATGGCGCCGGCCGATCTGCCGGCCGTGATGGCGATCGCGGCCGCCGTGCATCCGGACTATCCCGAGGACGAGGCGGTCTTCGCCGAGCGTTTGCATCTGGCCCCCGAGGGGTGTCATGTGCTGGCCGGCGAGGGCGGGGCGCTGCAGGGCTACCTCGTCAGCCATCCCTGGCCGGCCGGCGCCGTCCCAACCCTGAATTCCCTGCTCGGCGATGTCCCGCCTGGCGTCGCCAACTGGTATCTTCACGACCTCGCCCTGCTGCCGGCAGGGCGCGGCAGCGGCGCGGCGGGAGCGATCGTCGCCGCGATCGCCCGTCACGCTGCCGGTGCCGGCTATACGAGCCTGGCGCTGGTCGCGGTCAACGATTCGACCGGCTTCTGGCGCCGGCAGGGTTTTCGCGAGGTGCATGAGCCCGCGCTTGATCGCAAGCTTGCGAGCTATGACGATGCGGCCCGCTATATGCGCCGCGATATCAACGGCTGATGCGTCAGGCATCGGCGAGAAAAGACCGACGTGAGGAGAGAAACGCCATGAGCGCCGAAGACAGGCTGAAGGAACTGGGGCTGACCCTGCCGGACGTGCCGACGCCGGTCGCGACCTATGTCAGCTTCAAGCAGGTCGGTGATCTGGTCTATCTCTCGGGCCAGGGTCCGAAACGGGCCGACGGCACCTATCCGACCGGCAAGGTCGGCAAGGACGTCACGATCGAGGAAGCCTACCAGCACGCGCGCCAGACCGGCCTCGGCCTGCTCGCTGCGATGAAGAAGGCGGTCGGCTCGCTCGACAAGGTCGAGGTGGTCAAGCTGCTCGGCATGGTCAATGCGGTCCCGGATTTCACCGATCAACCCAAGGTCATCAACGGTTGCTCGGACCTGTTCGTCGCCGTTCTCGGCGACCGTGGCCGCCACGCCCGCTCGGCCGTCGGCATGGGCTCGCTGCCCAACAACATGACCGTCGAGATCGAAGTCATCATCAAGGTGCTGCCATGACCGTGACCGCGACCACCTCCAGGGCCGTCGACCAGCCGGCCGCCACCCCGCTCGCCGCCGAGATCGCCCGCGTCTACGGCACGCCCGCCGTGGTGATCGATCTCGACAAGGTCGATGCCAATATCGCCCGCCTCCAGGCGGCCTGCGACGCCGCCGGCGTCGCCAATCGCCCGCATATCAAGACGCATAAATCGCCCGAGCTGGCGCGGCTCCAGATCGAGGCCGGCGCGCGGGGCATCACCTGCCAGAAGCTCGGCGAGGCCGAGGTCATGGCCGATGGCGGCATCGACGACATCCTGATCAGCTACAACATCATCGGCGAAGAAAAGCTGGGGCGCCTGGGGGCCCTGCAAAGACGCGTCCGGATGATCGTCGCCGCCGACAACCCGGTCACCATCTCCGGCCTGCCGCGGGCCGGCGAGATCGCGGGCCGCGATCTGGAAGTCGTCATCGAATGCGATACCGGCCGCAAGCGCGCCGGCGTCGAGACCCCCAGTGAGGCGGTCGAACTCGCCAAGATGGTCGCGGCCTCGCCCGGCCTGCGCTTCGCCGGCTTGCTGATGTACCCGCCGGAGGATGGCTGGGAGCGGACGCAAGCCTTCCTCGACACGGTCAATGCCGGCCTGCGCGATGCCGGCCTCAAGGCCGATATCGTCTCGACCGGCGGCTCGCCCAACATCCCCAACATGGGCAAGCTCAAGGGCTCGACCGAGCACCGCTCGGGCACCTCGATCTTCAACGACCGCATGCAGATCGCGGCCGGCGTCGCCACGCTCGAGGATTGCGCGCTCACCGTTTACGCGACGGTGGTGAGCCGGGCGGGTCCGGAACGCGGCATCCTTGATTCAGGCTCGAAGACGCTGACCAGCGACAAGGGCAATCTCGACGGCCACGGCTATATCCTCGAATACCCGGCGGCGCGGATCGCGCAATTCGCCGAGGAGCACGGCTTCCTCGACCTCTCCGCCTCGAACAAGCGCCCGCTCGTCGGCGAGGTTGTCCGCGTCGTGCCGAACCATGTCTGCGTCGTCGTCAACATGGTCGATCGCCTGATCACCGTGCGCGGCGACAAGCTGATCGGGGAATTGCCGGTCGCGGCGCGTGGCCGCCTGACCTGAGCCCATCCGTCATGGTCGGGCTTGTCCCGACCATCCACGTCTTCGTGGGTCGAAGGCCGTTTTCAAGACGTGGGTGCTCGCCACAAGGGCGAGCATGACGAGCTGGACCATCCTTCGAGACGCCACTTGCGCGGCTCCTCAGGAGGAGGGCTGAGCAGAAAAGCGGTCTCTTGGCTTTTTGTAAGCTTAGTTCTGCAGGATCTTCGATCCCTTGATCGTGACATTGCCGGACGCCTTGGCCTCAATGCGTCCGGAAGCCTTGAGCGTGATGTCGCGCCCCTGCAATTCGACGCTGCCGTCCTTCTTCATGCTCAATCTGGCGTCGCCGCACTTCAGCGAAGCGGCATCGGCGCTTTCGATCGCAAGCGTCTTGCCGACGCTGACGGCCATGCCCGCTCCAACGCTCATCGCCATCTCCTTGCCGGCCGTGATGGCGAAGTTCTGCCCGCTGTCGATATCGCAGCCCACCGCCGCAGCGACGTTGAAGCTCCGGGTTTCGAACGAGGCTTCGTGACCGCTGCTGATGCGCAGACGGTTACCGACGACCATGGTGGTGTTGGCGCCTGCGGTGACGGCAAGATTGGCGCCCGCGGTCAGCGTCATCACGCTGCCTGCGGTGAGCGCGATGCCCATCCCGCAATTGACGGTCAGCGAGCCCGGCGCGTTGATGACGACGTTGCCGCCGCGATCCGCCGATATCGCCTGGAGCAGGGCTGAAACCTGCGCCTCCAGGGTGGCGATGCGCTTCTGGAGGGCTTCGGTGTTCGGATCGGCCATCGCATTCCCCGCTCGCCGGCATGACAGGATGACGAAGCGTCACCCTATCACGTGCCAAGCGTGTCGAGAATGGATTTGGCCGGTCAGCTTTCCGGGTGCCGGGCGTTCCAGGCAGCCGCATATTCCGTGCAGAGACGATCGAGCTCGGTCCGGTCGGTGACACCGGCGGGGCGCCCGCGCGAGGGCGAGGCCTGCTGGAACGGCACCGAGCGCTGATGCGCCACGCGCCAGAGCCGCCGCAGCTCCTTCAGCGGATCCGTGTGGTCGTCGACGCGGATATCGATGCTCGGCACCGGTTCACCGGCCCAGATGCGGATCGCGGCGGATTGCTTGCCGCGCTTGTCGCCGCCGGCCTTCTCGCCAGCTTCCAGCGCCACGAGCAGGCGCTCGTCGAAATCGAGCGCCGAGGAGGCGATATAGACCTTAAGGGTCTCCTGCACGACCTCAGGCCCGGCGAGCATGTTGCCGGCGACCGAGACCTGCGGCCCGTCGACGGCGCCGCACCAGTCGATGCAGGCGGCGCCCGTATGCGAGGCGATCTTGCCGTCGCGGTCGATGACATGGAGCTGGCGATGGGCGCGCCCCTCGTCGGCCGCCGTCAGCGTCGCGATGATCTCGACGGCCGAGCGCCCCTCCTGCAACAGCCTGAGGCCGTCGACCCCGTAGAGCGGATTGACGAAGGCCTGTGTCGCGATCGCCCCGATCCGCCCGCCGCCATAGGGCACGCGGGCGCCGACGGCAAAAGCGCAGGTCGAGACGGCGACGCCATAGGCGCCGGTCGCGGCGTCGCGGGCGACGATGGACCAGGTCATGCGGTTGCTTCCTCAGCGGCCGGCGGCATAGGCCTGCATCAGACGCGGCGTCGCCGCGGCGCGCAAGAGCCCGTCATCGCCGCGTTCTGCCGCAGTCAGGCGTCCGACCGTCCAGGCCGGCGCCTTCTCGACCGCGTGGCCACGGCGCTCGAGCTCGGCGAGCGCCGCAGTGCCGATGTTCTCCTCGATCATCAGATGGCCCGGCCGCGATGAGCGCGGATAGAAGGAGGAGGGGAAATGCTGCGTATGGAACAGTGGCAAATCGATCGCCTCCTGCAGGTTGAGGCCGTGATGGACGCGGCGCAGGAAGAGGCCGAGCTGCCACTGCTCCTGCTGGTCGCCGCCCGGCGTGCCGAAGGCGAGGCGCGGGCGTCCGTTCTCGAAGGCGATCGTCGGCGTCAGCGTCGTGCGCGGGCGCTTGCCCGGCGCGAGCGAGGCCGGCAGCCCCTCTTCCAGCCAGAACATCTGGGCGCGCGAATTGAGCGGGAATCCGAGCTCCGGGATCACCGGCGAGGATTGCAACCAGCCGCCGGACGGCGTCGCCGCGATCATGTTGCCCCATTTGTCGATGACGTCGATATGGACGGTGTCGCCCTTGCGCCCGGCCGCGACCATCGAGGCCATGGTCGGCTCGCCGACGCTGGCGCCACCTTGGGTAGGCTGGGCGATGGCACTGAGCGCCTTCAGCGCATGCGCGACCTGCGCCTCGTAGCCCGAGACGATGCCCGGACGCAGCTCCAGCGAGGCGCGCTCGCCGATCAACCCGCGCCGCCCGGCCGCGTAGTCGTCGGAGAGCAGCGTCGCCAGCGGCACCTTCACGAAATCCGGGTCGCCGTAATAGGCTTCGCGGTCGGCGAAGGCGAGCTTCATCGCCTCGGCGACGTGATGCACGAATTCGGGGCTCGCCGGTCCCATCCCGGCGAGATCGACGCCCTCCAGGATCTTCAGCGTCTGCAGGAAGGCCGGGCCCTGGCCCCAGGGGCCGATCTTGAACACCTCCCAGTCGTGATAGGTCACGGAGGTCGGCGTCTCGTAGGTCGGCTGGTAATTCGCCATGTCCTGCGCGGTCAGCAGGCCCTTGTTGCGGCGGCCGGAGGAATCCATCACCTCCTGCGTGCGACAGAAGCGGTCCATCGCCTCGGCGACGAAGCCCTTGTACCAGGCGTCATAGGCGCCCTGGATCTGCTCCTGCCGGTCGCTGCCCTTGGCTTCCGCCTCGGAGAGGATGCGCTTGTAGGTCTCGGCGGCGGCCTTGTTGGCGAAGAGCTTGCGCGCCTCCGGGACGTTGCCGCCGGGGAGATAAACATCGCCGGAGCTCGACCACTCGTTGGTGAAGAGGTCGGTCAGCTCCCGGATCGAGTCCGAGACGCGCGGCAGCATCGGATGGCCGTTCTCGAAATAGCCGATCGCGGGTTCGAGCACGTCGCGGAGCTTCAGCCGGCCATGGTCGCGCAGCAACGTCATCCAGCCGCCGAAGGCGCCGGGGATCACGGTTGCGAGCAGGCCGGAGCCGGGGATCAGGTCGAGGCCGAGCGCCTTGTAGGCCGCGATGGTCGCCGCCTGCGGGGCGGGTCCCTGCGCGCAGAGCGTCTCGACCTTCCCGGTTTCAGCCGAATAGAACACGGCGGGCATGTCGCCGGCCGGGCCGACGAGATGCGGCTCCACCACCTGCAGCACGAAGGCTGCGGCGGCGCAGGCGTCGAAGGCGTTGCCGCCCTTTTCCAGCATCGCCATGCCTGACGCCGTGGCGAGCCAGTGCGTCGAGGTGACGACACCGAAGGTGCCGAGGATTTCGGGGCGGGTGGTGAACATGGGCGTATCCCTGAAGCCTAGTTTTCTTTTGGATCGAGCGCGTCGCGCAGGCCGTCACCGAGCAGGTTGAAGCCGAGCACGGCAAGGAAGATGCAGATGCCCGGCGCCACCGACATCCACGGCGCCTGCTCCATGAAGTTCTTGGCGACGTTGAGCATCTGGCCCCAGGAGGGTGACGGCGGCTGCTGGCCGAGGCCGAGGAAGGAGAGGGCTGCTTCCAGGATGATCGCCTGCGCCATGAACAATGTCGACTGCACCACGATGGGGGACAGGGTGTTGGGCAGGACATGGCGGAACATCAGCCGGAGGTCGCGGGCGCCGACCGCCCGCGCGCCCTCGACGAAATCCTCCGCCTTCACGCTCATCACCTGGCCCCGGATCAGCCGGATGAAGATCGGCACCGCCGACAATCCGATCGCGATCATCGCATTGGTCAATGACGGGCCAAGCACCGCCGCGAAGGCGATCGCGAGGATCAGGAAGGGACAGGCGAGCAAAGCCTCGGTGACGCGCGAGATCACGATGTCGATCCAGCCGCCATACCAGCCCGCCAGCAGTCCGAACGGCAGGCCGATCGCGACCGCGATCAAGACCGAGACGATGCCGGCGAGCAGCGAGGCCTGCGCGCCGTAGAACAGCCGCGTGACCTGGTCGCGCCCAAGTTCGTCCGTGCCGAACCAGTAGAGTTCCGAAGGCGGCTTGCGGATGGCGAGGAAGTTGGACTTGAACGGGTCGGCCAGCGGCAGCACCGGTGCGAGCACCGCCATCAGCAGGAAGGCCAGCACGATGCTGCCGCCGATCAATGCCGATTTGTTGCGGATCAGCCGGGACAGCACGCCGGGGCGGGCGCTGACGCCGCTTGCGGCGCCGGTCGAGGAGATGGAATCGATCGACGCCATCAGCTGGCCCTCAGGCGCGGGTTGACGACGACGTAGAGGATATCGGCGATCAGGTTCATCAGGATGAAGCCGATGGCCGTGCACAGCACCACGCCCTGCACCACGCCATAGTCGCGATTGAACACGGCATCGACGATCAGCTTGCCGAAGCCGGGAATGGTGAAGACCTGCTCGGTCAGCACCGCGCCCGCCAGCAACTCCCCGAAGAGCAGGGTGGTCAGCGTGATGATCGGCATCAGCGCGTTGCGCAGGGCGTGGCGGTGGATGACGGTATCCTCGTCGAGCCCCTTGGCGCGGGCGGTGCGGACATAGTCCGAGCGCAGCACCTCGAGCATCGCCGAGCGGGTATGGCGCATCAGGAAGGCGGCGAGCCCGTTGCCCAGCACGAAGGCCGGCATGATCAGCCGCTGGATCGCCTCCCAGGGGTGGACGAAGATCGATTCATAGCCCGAGGCCGGCAGCCATTTCAGGTGCACCGAGACCAGCAGGATCAGCATGATCCCGAACCAGAAATTCGGGATCGACAGTCCCGACAATGCGGCGGCGCTGGCCGAATAGTCGACGATCGTGCCCTTGTACCGCGCCGCCAGGATGCCGATCGGGATACCGATGCAGATTGCCACCAGGATCGAGGCCGTGGCGAGCTGGATCGTCACCGGCAGCTTCTGCAGGATCAGCCCGAGCACCGGCTCGCCGGTGCGCAGCGAGCGGCCGAAATCGCCCTGCACGACCTGCCCGAGCCAGGCGAAGAACTGGACGATCACGGGATCGTCCAGGCGGTAGATCTCGCGCAGCCGCGCGATCACCTCGGGGTCGCGTTCCTCGCCCGCGATGACGAGGAAGGGGTCGCCCGGCAGCGCGCGCTGCAGGGCGAAGACGAAGAGCGACACCAGGAAGAGCGTCGGTATCGCGATCAGGATGCGGCGGAGGATGAGCGTGGCCATGGGCCACCCGTCACGGCATGAGCAGCGTCACGAGCGCTTCAGCCCGGCCAGCCGGATCATCCCGTCCGGATTGATCGCGAAGCCCTGGATGTTGGAGCGCATCGCGAAGAACACCGTCTGGTTGTAGAGATAGATGATCGGCAATTCGTCCTGCAGGATCTTCTGCGCGGCGTCGTAGCGCTTCTTGCGCTCGGCCGGCTCGTAGATCGTGCGGGCCTCGTCGAGCAGCTTGTCGACCTCCGGATTGGCATATTTGCCGTCGTTCTGGTTGCCCTTCGAATGCGCGAAGGGGTGGATGTTGCCGTCGGGGTCGATGCGCCCGGACCAGCCGACGCGGCTCATCTGGAACTTGCCCTGCTGCTGGTCGCGCAGCTGGCTGGCGAATTCGGTCGAGCGGATCTGGATGTCGATGCCGGCTTCCTGCGCCATCGCCTGGATCACCTGGCCGAGCTGGGCATCGACCGGGTTGTTGGTGACGAAAAGCTCGACGGAGACCTTGGACTGCCCGGCCTCCTTGAGCAGCGCCTTCGCCTTGTCGAGGTCGCGGGCCGGAATCGGCAGATCGGCGCTGACGTAGAAATTGCCGGGGTTGAAGGGCTGGTTCGATGGCGCATAGAGCCCCTCGAACACGACCTGGCTCAGCACCTTGCGGTCGATCGACAGGGAGAGCGCCTGGCGCACGCGCTTGTCCTTGCCCATCGGCTGGTTGGCGGCTTCCCCGTTCCTGGTGTTGATGGTGATGCCCTGGTAGCCGAGATTGGCGACGCTCTCGACCTTGAGCGACTTGTCCGATTGGGCGGATTTCACGTCGGTGGGGGCCAGCCGCTCCAGCATGTCGAGCTCGCCGGAGCGCAGATTGGCGAGGCGGACCGTCGTGTCGGGAATGGCGCGGTAGAGGATGCGGTCGAAGCTGTATTTGTCGGCTTCCCAATGCTCCTTGAACTTCTCCAGCACGATCCGGTCGTTCTGGACGCGCTCGACGAATTTATAGGGGCCGGAGCAGATCGGCTTCGCCGCGACGTCGCCGGAAAGACTCTTGGGCGAGAGCATCATGCCGGCGCGGTCGGTAAGCTGCGAGAGCAGCGTGGCGTCCGGGCGCTTGAGCTTCAGCACCAGCGTGGTGGCGTCGGGCGCCTCGATTGTGTCGACCGAGGCGAGCTCGGCCTTGCGGAGTGAATCGGGCAGGGTGCGGGCGCGTTCCAGATTGGCCTTGGCGGCCTCGGCGTTGAAGGCCTCGCCGTCGTGGAACTTCGCATCGCTGCGCAGCTTCATCGTCAGCGTCAGGCCGTCAGTGGAGAAGTTCCACTCGGTCGCCAGCCGCGGCACCAGCTTCAATTCCGGCGTGATGTCGACCAGCCGGTCGCACAGCCCCATGAAGACGATGCGGCCGACGAAGGTGCGCGCCTTGTGCGGGTCGAGCATGTCGGGGTCTTCCTGCAATCCGATCCGCAGGGTCGACGGGGCCTGTGCCAGCGCCGGCACTATCGCGAGCGCGAGTGCGGCAGCCGAGATCGCAACCTTCAAAAGCTTCATCTTTTTCCCCTCGTTGCGGACGTTGTCGGCGAACGTTCCCGCCGCGTCGGCAGCGGGTCGTCCTGCTCAATTCGTTCCTTGTGGCACCAACCTGACTCAGATCGCGGCCGCCGTCGATGATGCGCCGCATCAATTCGCAGGCAGTATTGCCCGCCGCATGGGCAGGGAGCGCTTTCGCGGGAACCGGGGTTCCATGTCCGGGGCGGACGTGCACGATGCGGCCATGGCGGTCGTCACCTGTTTCGGCAGCGGCTAGAACGGCGTTCGACAAGATAAGGCCCGCTTGGGCCTGGGGGAGATTGAGTATGCTGCTGGGCGTGATCGCCGACGACATGACGGGCGCGACCGATGTCGCGCTGATGCTGAACCGGGCGGGCATGCGGACCGTGCAGGTCATCGGCGTGCCCCCGGCCGGTTCCGCCCTGCCGGAGGCCGATGCCGTCGTCGTCGCGCTGAAATCGCGGACCAATCCGGTCACTGAGGCCGTCGCCGATTCGCTTGCCGCCTGCGAGGCGCTGCTGAAGGGCGGCGCGCGTCAGATCCTGTTCAAATACTGCTCGACCTTCGATTCGACAGCGGATGGCAATATCGGCCCGGTGGCGAATGCGCTGGCCGGGCGGCTGGGTGCCAAGCTCGCCATCGTCTGCCCGGCTTTCCCGGCCAACGGCCGCTCGATCTATCAGGGCTATCTCTTCGTCGGCGCGGTGCCGCTCCACGAAAGCTCGATGAAGGACCACCCGCTGACACCGATGCGTGATTCGAACCTGATGCGGCTGATGTCGGTTCAGGCGAAGACCAATGTCGGCCTCGTCGATTACGCCACGGTGCTCGCCGGCCCCGCCGCGGTGAAGGCGCGCCTCGCCAAATTGCAGGCCGACGGCATCCGCTATGCCGTGACCGATGCGCTCACCAATGAAGACCTGATGACGCTCGGCCACGCTGTATCCGAGCATGTCCTTTTGACCGGCGGCTCCGGCATCGCTATGGGCCTGCCGCAGAATTTCCGCCGCGCCGGCCTGCTGCCGGAGCGCCCCGGTCCGGCGGAGCTGAAGGCACCGGCCGGCCGCGCCGGCATCATCTCCGGCAGTTGCTCGACTGCGACGCGCGGCCAGATCAAGGCGGCGCTGGAGGCCGGCTATCCCGCGCTCAAGGTCGATCCGTTCGCGCTGGCCGATGGCAGCCAGGATGCCGCGGGTCTCGCCGCCTGGGCGTTGGCGCAGCCGGCGGACAAGCCCTTCCTCGTCTATTCCAGCGACGATCCGGCCGAGGTCGCGGCCGTGCAGGACAAGCTCGGCCGCGAGAGGGCCGGCAGCATCGTCGAGCACGCCTTTGCCGAGCTGGCGCGCCGTCTTTCCGAGGGCGGCGTGACGCGGCTTCTCGTCGCGGGCGGCGAGACCTCGGGCGCGGCCGTGCTGGGCCTTGGCATCCGCACGCTGGAGATCGGCCCCGAAATCGACCCCGGCGTGCCCTGGACGCGCGTCGTCGACGGGCCGGAGATGGTGGTCGCGCTGAAATCCGGCAATTTCGGCACACCGGACTTCTTCCTGAAGGCCTGGAGCCTGCTGCGCTGATGCCCGATTTGCCTGCGCTGAATCTCGTATAGGATCAGCCTTCCGAACTGGGAGCCGGCATGGATATGGCATTTCTCGGCGAACTCCTGACCAACGTGGCGGATCGCGGCCGCGCGCTGATCGGCTTCGAGCGTTTCCTCGGCAACCGCTCGCGTCCGATCGACAAGCTCTGCGAGGACCTGCTCTCCGGCCGTGGCGAGGCGTCGGGCATGGCGCTGGCGCAGGCTGTGCTGGAAGCCTTCCAGCGCCTCGACAAGCCCGGCCGGCTCGCCTTCTTCACCATCCTGCGGGAGCGCTTCGGTCCCGATCACGAGCGGCTCGACGCGGCGATCGAGGCCTATCGCGCCAAGCCCTATCCGGCGACCGTCGCCGCCCTGCATCAGGCGTCCGAGCCGCGCCGGCAGGAGCTGTTTCGTCGCCTGAATCTCGCCCCCGAGGGCACGCATGTGCTGGTGCGGATGCGCGAGGCCCTGTTCGAGGCCATTGCGGCCGAGCCGGAGCTCAAGGGCATCGACGAGGATTTCCGCCATCTCTTCGGCTCCTGGTTCAACCGCGGCTTTCTCGTCCTGCGCCGCATCGACTGGCGCACGCCGGCGAATGTGCTGGAGAAGATCATCCGCTACGAGGCGGTCCATGAGATCCAGGGCTGGGACGATCTCAGGCGCCGGCTGGAGCCGGCGGATCGGCGCTGCTTCGCCTTCTTCCATCCGCAGCTCGTCGACGACCCCCTGATCTTCGTCGAGGTGGCGCTGACCGGCGACATCCCGCGCAGCATCGGCGAAGTTCTGGAGCCCGAGCGCACGATCCTGCCCGCGCAGCAGGCGACGACGGCGGTGTTCTATTCGATCTCGAACTGCCAGGAGGGCCTGCGCGGCATCTCCTTCGGTAATTTCCTGATCAAGCAGGTAGCCGAGGACCTGAAGCGCGAATTGCCGGGGCTCGACACCTTCGTCACGCTCTCGCCGGTGCCGGGCTTCGCCCGCTGGTTGGCCGGCGTCGCGGAGGAGCCCGGCGATCTCGTCCTCACCAACGAAGAGCGCGCCGAACTGGCCCGCCCGGCCGGCGAGACGATCTCGCTCGATGATGCGACGAAGGCGCGCCGCGACAAGCTGCTCGGCCAGATGACGGCGCAATACATGCTGCGGGCGCGCACGGCGTCCGGTCGCGTCATCGACCCGGTCGCGCGCTTCCATCTCGGCAATGGCGCGCGGCTGGAGCGGATCAATGTCGGCGGCAATCTCTCCGCGCGGGGCCTGCGCGAGTCGCATGGCGTGATGGTCAATTACCGCTACGACCTCGACGACATCGAGACCAATCACGAGGCCTTCGCCACTCGCAACACGGTGGTGGCCTCCTCCAGCGTGCGCAAGCTGCTGCGCCCTGCTACGAGCTGATACGGAAACGCCTGAAAGGACCCGAAATCATGGGCAATCATCTCTTCGACCTGATCCGTTCGCGCATGCCGGCGCCCGACGCGCCCTTCGCGCTGCTCGATGACGGCCGGCGTTTCTCCTATGGCGACATGGTCGCGGTTTCCGCGCGCTTCGCGAACGCCCTCGTCGGGCTGGGCGTGAAGCCGGGCGACCGTGTCGCCGTCCAGGTCGAGAAGAGCTTCGAGGCCCTGATGCTCTATCTCGGCACGGTCCGGGCCGGAGCGATCTTCCTGCCGCTCAACACCGCCTATACCCCGGCCGAGATCGAGTATTTCCTGGGCGATGCCGAGCCCGCCGTCTTCGTCTGCGATCCCGCCAAGGCGCAAGCGCTGCGTCCGTATGCCGAGAAAGCCGGCGCGAAGCTGGAGACGCTCGGCGTCGGCAACGGCAGCCTGCTCGACAAGGCCAATGCCGCCTCGGCGAATTTCGCTGACGTCGCGCGCGGGCCGGACGATCTCGCCGCGATCCTCTACACCTCCGGCACGACCGGCCGCTCCAAGGGCGCGATGCTCAGCCACGACAACCTGTCGTCGAACGCGCTGGCGCTGGTCGACTACTGGCGCTTCACGAAGGGCGACGTGTTGCTGCACGCCCTGCCGATCTTCCACACCCACGGCCTCTTCGTCGCGACCAACGTGATCCTGCTCTCCGGCGCGTCGATGATCCTGCTGCCCAAGTTCGATCCCGAGCAGGTCTTCAAATACCTGCCGCAGGCCACGAGCATGATGGGCGTGCCGACCTTCTACGTCCGCATGCTTCAGGATGCCCGCCTGACCAAGGAGGCGACGAAGCATATGCGCCTCTTCGTCTCCGGCTCGGCGCCGCTCCTGGCCGAGACGCATCGCGAATGGCGCGACCGCACCGGCCACGCCATCCTCGAGCGCTACGGCATGACCGAGACCAACATGAACACCTCGAACCCCTATGAGGGCGATCGGGTGGCCGGCACGGTCGGCTTCCCGCTGCCGGGCGTCTCGGCCCGCGTCACCGATCCCGAGACCGGCAAGGAGATCGCCCGCGACGAGATCGGCATGATCGAGGTCAAGGGTCCCAACGTCTTCAAGGGTTACTGGCGCAATCCCGAGAAAACGGCCGCCGAATTCCGGCCGGACGGCTTCTTCATCACCGGCGACCTCGGCAAGATCGATCCGGCCGGCTACGTCCATATCGTCGGGCGCGGCAAGGACCTGATCATCACCGGCGGCTACAACGTCTATCCGAAGGAAGTCGAGACCGAGATCGACGAGATGCCGGGTGTGATCGAGAGCGCCGTCATCGGCGTGCCGCATCCCGATTTCGGCGAGGGCGTCACCGCCTGCGTGGTCTGCAAGCCCGGCGCCGAGATCACCGCGAAGGGAATCGCCGCGGCGCTGGAGCAGCGGCTCGCCAAGTTCAAGCAGCCCAAGCAGGTCTTCGTCGTCGCGGAGCTGCCGCGCAACACCATGGGCAAGGTCCAGAAGAACCTGCTGCGCGACCAGTACAAGGATATCTACGCCAGGCAGATGAAGGCGGGGGAATAGGCCACGCCGACAGTGACGAGAAGGCGCGGGGAACCCTCTCCTGTAAGGAGAGGGCAGGGTGAGGTGCAGGCTGTTGGAAATGAGGCGGCGGCCTGACCGCTGCTGCGGGGAGGTCGTGGCGCACTGGTCGAGCGGCCTACACCTCACCCCTACCCCTCTCCTTACAGGAGAGGGGTTCCCGCGCCTGTCGTTGTCGCCGCAAGCGCCTAAACCAGCACCGGCACGCCGAGCTCGATCGTCTCGCCATCGGCGGGAATGCGCAGGCGTCGCGTGTCGACGCCGCGTGCCTTCGCCGCCTTGCGCAAGGCCGCACGGCTGACGGTGGCGTGGTCGAGCGCCTCCATATGCGTCGCGATGATCGTCGCGAGCGGGAAGGCCTCGGCGAGATCGAGCGTCTGCTCGTCATCCATCACGATCAGCGTGTTGTCCCACATCGCCCCGCAGGAATGCGTAACGATGACGTCCGGTCCCGTCGCCGTCGCGGCATCGCGCAGCGGCGGATAGAGCACGCTGTCGCCGCACCAGTAGAGCGTCGGCTCGCCCGGCGCCTCGAAGCTCAGGCCCATCACCGGCCCCATCTTCTCGACGACCGAGCCGGTGCCGTGCTGAGCCGCATGCCGCTTCAGGATGATCGGTCCCAGCCTGACATAGCAGTCGACCGCCGTGATCGAGGAGAAGCCTGCCTGCGCGATCGCCGCCTCGTCACCGGGCCGGCAGATGACGGCCAAGTCCTTCGGGATGCGCTCCTTGGCGACCTCGTCGAAATGGTCGGCATGGAGATGCGAGACGATCACGGTGTCGACGCCGGCGAGGATGTCCTCGATCGGCTCGGGCAGGTCGACCATCGGGTTCTGCGACCGCCCCGTGAAGGAGCTGCGGCTGTGTCGCGGCCCGAAATCGGGGTCGATCAGGAAGGTCCTGCCGCCGAACTCGAGTTTCAGCGTCGCGTTGCGGAGAAGTTTGAGCTTCATATCCGTTCCTCGTCTCAGGGGCAGGCATTGTTCCGCATCCCGCCACGGTGAGACCAGTTCGGATTTGTGAAGCTCTTTCCACGTTCGCGTGACGTATCAGGCCGGTGTGAACTGGCCGTAGGGCACCGTTTCGCGTGCCTTGCGCAGCGCGCTCGCCCACCAGTGGAGCTGCGCCAACATCGTCGCCATCGCCTGTTCGGCCCGGTCGGCATGAAGCAGCGCGCCCTCGGCGTCGAAGCGGCTCCAGACATCGGCGAAGGCGACGCCGTCGCGGATCGGCGCGGCATGCAGTTCCCCGAAGACGAGGCGCAATTGCTCGACGGCGCGCAGGCCTCCCGAGATGCCACCATAGGAGACGAAGCCGACCGGCTTGCCGCGCCATTCCGGCCCGACCGCGTCGATCAGGAACTTCAGGATCGCCGGATAGCCGCGATTGTACTCGGGCGTCACCACGACGAAGCCGTCGGCCCAGCCAATGATGCTCCTGAGTTCTTCAAGTGCTGGGTGCTTGCCGCTGACATGGCGCGGCGGCAGGTCGATTTCGCCGGGATCGACGACCGCGAGGTCGAACGGGCCGTCGCCGGCGATCTGGGAGATCGCCCAGCCGGCGACCTTGTCGCAGAAGCGGCCCTCGCGGCTGCTGCCATAGATCAGGGCGAGCCTGATCCGCGTATCGACCTTCTGGTGCATGGAAACGCTCCGATTTGCTTCACGGGAGCGGGGCTTATAGAACCTCAAGTAAGGTTAAGGTCAAGAGGCGTATTCGATGGCCCGGCAGATGCGTTTGTCCGGCGAGCTCAGCGTCGGTGATGTCGCGCGCCGCAGTGGCCTCGCCGTCTCGGCGCTGCATTTCTACGAGGCGGAAGGGCTGATCCGCAGCCACCGCACGCAAGGCAACCAGCGCCGCTATGCCCGCGAGGTTCTGCGCCGTGTCGCGATCATCAAGGTGGCGCAGCGCGCCGGCATTCCGCTGAAGACCATCCGCGAGGCCTTCAAGGCGCTGCCGCAGGAACGCACGCCGACCGTCGCTGACTGGACGCGACTCTCGTCAGCCTGGAAACAGGAGCTGGAGCGCCGCATCGGCCGCCTGACGCGACTGCGCGATCAGCTCAACGGCTGCATCGGCTGCGGCTGTCTCTCGGTGCGGGATTGTCCGTTGCACAATCCGTTCGATCGCCTGGCCGAGGAGGGGCCGGGGCCGCGCCTCCTCGATCCGGAGTGAGGCTCAGCCCGCCTTGTAGAGCGTATCGAGCGGCATCCGCACGACATCCGCCATCAGGGCGGCGAAGCCCTTCGCCTGCAGCGCAGCCGTCGCCTTGCCCTTCGCAGCAGTCGCAAGGGTCGCGTCGCCTGCGGCACCGGCCGGGTTCACGTCCTGCGCCATCCAGGCGAAGGCATGCGGGCCGGTCGGGCGCAGATGGGTATAGCCCTCCTCGGCCATAGTCACCGTATGGGGCTTGAACAGCGCAGCCCGGCTCATCTCGACGAGGTCCGGCCGGAAATGCAGCATCAGCGAGGTCTCGACATCGCCGGCATGGATGCCGTGGCGGATGTCGAGTTCGCCATAGAGCCCGTCCGGCAGGCCGAAGGACATCCAGGCCGTGCAGATGGCGAGCATGCCGTGGTCGACGCGCAGCTCACGCGCCGCGATCTTCATCGGGTCGACATTGCCACCATGCGAGGTGATCAGCACGAGCTTGCGCAGGCCCGCCCGCTTCACGCTCTCGCCGATCTCGATCCAGGAGCGGATCGCGCTCTCCCAGCCGATCGTGACGGTGCCCGGTGAATGCAGGTGCTCGTTCGACTTGCAGACAGCCTGCGTCGGCAGCACCAGCACGTCGAGATCATCAGGCACCAGCGGCATCGCCTCGGCCAGCATCCCGTTCATCACGGTGGTGTCGACCGAAACCGGCAGATGCGGGCCGTGCTGTTCGATCGCCGCCAGCGGCAGCACCGCGACGGTGCGCTCCGGCGAAAGCGTGGCGAAGTCGGAGCTCTTCAGGTCGCCCCAGAAACGTGCGGTCATGATCAGGCCTGTCAGGAGCCGGTGCGATCGCCTTGTTTCTGTGCAGAAACCCGGCGGCACGGCGTTGCATTGTCCCGTCGTCCTATCGCATGGGATAAGGAGACGGGCCAGTGGCCGGGTCGGCCGCAGCGTGAGGGGAGAGAGCGAGATGACGACGATGAAATATCGCGTGAACCGGCGCGCCGCGCTCGGGCTGATCGGCGGCTCCACCGCGTCCCTGCTGATCCCGGTGCCGGGCGCGCGCGTCAACGCGCAGACGCTCGACAAGGTCAGCTACCAGACCAACTGGCGCGCCCAGACCGAGCATGGCGGCTTCTATCTCGCTGCGACCAACGGCATCTACAAGAAATACGGGCTCGACGTCGACATCCGCCCCGGCGGCCCGCAGCAGAACCCAACCCAGCTCCTGCTCGGCGGTCGCGTCGACATGATCATGGGCAACTCGCTGGAGGCGCTCAGCTTCGCCCACGAGAACCTGCCCTTCCTCTGCATCGCCTCGATCTTCCAGAAGGACCCGCAGGTCCTGATCTCGCATCCCGGCCAGGGCAACGACACGCTCGCCGATCTCAAGGGCAAGCCGATCCTGATCGCGGCGCAGGCCCGTGTCGGCTTCTGGCCCTTCCTGAAGCTGAAATTCGGCTTCCAGGACGAGCAGATCCGTCCCTACACCTTCAACATGGCGCCCTTCCTGGCGGACAAGAAGCTGACGCAGCAGGGTTTCCTCTCCTCCGAGCCCTTCGTCATCCGCAAGGCCGGCGTCGATCCGGTCGTGCATCTCCTCGCCGATGCCGGCTTCGAGAACTACAACACCACGATCACGATCTCCCGGAAGATGGTCCAGGAGAAGAAGGAGTTGGTGCAGCGCTTCACCGACGCCACGCTGGAAGGCTGGGCCGAATACATGAAGGGCGGCCCCGGCAACGCAGCCGCCAACGCCCGGATCCTGAAGGACAATCCCGACATGGATCAGGAGAAGATCGACTACGCCCTCAAGGTGATGAACGAGCGCGGCATCGTCGTCTCAGGCGACGCCAAGACGCTCGGCATCGGCGCGATGACCGATGCGCGCTGGGCGAGCTTCTACAAGACGATGAGCGAGGCCGGCGTAGTTCCGGCGGGCGTCGACGTGAAGAAGGCCTACAGCCTCGATTTCGTCAACAAGGGCATCGGCAAGGGCTGATTCAGGCTCCTGCGAGAAAGCGGGTCATCCCGGACAAGCGGCGAAGCCGCGCCGATCCGGGATCCATTCCTGAACCGTTCCGGAATGGATCCCGGGTCTCCCTTCGGTCGCCCGGGATGACACGGCGGTATTGGTATCGAGATTGGATCATCAGGCTTTGGACACGGCCTATCTAAGCACACCCACAGGCAACGCGCGCGCCACTCCGCTGGTGGCGGTTCGGCATGTCTCGAAACAATTCGCCAACGGCACGCTTGCCGTTCGCGACGTCGATCTCGAACTGGGGGCAGGGCAGTTCATCAGCCTGCTCGGCCCTTCCGGCTGCGGGAAGTCGACGCTGCTGCGCATGATCGCGGGCCTGGGCGCGCCGACGACCGGCACGATCACCTGGCCGGGCGAGACCGGCGAAGCTCAGGGCAGCGCCGGCCATGGCGCGCGCGATCTCGGCTTCGTCTTCCAGGATCCGACATTGATGCCCTGGGCCAGCGCGCTCGCCAACGTCATGCTGCCGCTCAAGCTCAAGGGCGTCGCCCGCGCCGAGGCCGAGGCGCGCGCCGCCGAGATGCTGGCGCTGGTGGGGCTCAAGGGTTTCGAGAAGTCATACCCACGCGAGCTATCCGGCGGTATGAAGATGCGGGTCTCGATTGCGCGTGCGCTGGTGATGCGACCGAAGATCCTGCTGATGGACGAGCCCTTCGCAGCTCTCGACGAGATCACCCGCCATCGCCTCAACGACGACCTGCTGGCTTTGTGGGAGCGAGAGCGCTTCACGGCCGTCTTCGTCACGCATTCGGTCTTCGAATCCGTCTATCTCTCGCAGCGCATCGTGGTGATGGCGGCGCGGCCCGGCCGGGTCATGACCGATCTATCGGTCGATGCCGCCTATCCGCGCGACGAGTTGTTCCGGACCTCCGGCGAATACGCCCATCTCTGCCGCGTCGCCTCGACCAAACTGAAGGAGGCGATCGGCTGATGAGCGCTCCTGTCGAAACGAACAGCTCCGATGGCACCGACGCTCAGGCGCTGCCCGTCGCGATGGCCGAGCCCCGCATCCTCGGCCTGCCGGCCAGCGTCTGGCCGCGCATCCTCGCGCCGCTGGTGATCGGTGTCGCCGTGCTGGCGCTGTGGGAGTTCGCGGTCCGCTGGAACGAGATCCCGCACTATGTCCTGCCGGGGCCGATCCTCGTCGGCCAGACGCTGATCGCGGACTGGGGCACGCTCTCCGGCTCGCTCTGGGTGACGCTGAAGATCACCTTCATGGCGCTGGCGGCCGCGGTCATCGTCGGCGTGACGCTCGCCGTGCTGTTCAGCCAGTCGAAATGGCTGGAGATGGCGCTGCTCCCTTATGCCGTCATCCTGCAGGTCACGCCGATCGTCGCCATTGCGCCGCTGATCATCATCTGGGCCAACGATATCGACCTGTCGCTGCTGATCTGCGCCTGGATCGTCGCCTTCTTCCCGATCCTGTCGAACACGATCCTGGGTCTGAATTCGGCCGACCATAACCTCGTCAACCTGTTCGAACTCTATGGTGCCTCACGCTGGCAGACGATGCGCTATCTCAAGCTGCCGGCGGCGCTGCCGTACTTTCTGGCGGGGTTGAAGGTATCCGGCGGCCTCGCGCTGATCGGCGCGGTGGTCGCGGAGTTCGTCGCTGGCACCGGCGGCAGCGCCTCGGGGCTGGCCTATCGCATCCTGGAGGCGGGCTACCAGCTCAAGATTCCGCGCGTCTTCGCGGCACTGGTGATGATCTCGCTCTCGGGCGTCGCGATCTTCCTGGCCACGAGCCTGATATCGCACCTGCTGCTGCACCGCTGGCACGAAAGCGCGATCCGGCGCGAGAACTGAGCTTTTGGCAGCTGAGCCTAGACGAAATAGGCGAGCTTGCGATCGGCCGGCAGAGCGTCGATCTCGCGCAGGGTGGTTTCCCGGGGGCTCGCTGTCAGGCGTGCGGGTTCCGGCTGTGCGTCGGCCGGATCGCTGAAGACGATATCGTCGTCGAGCAACGGAACGCTGGCGAAACGCGCTTCGGCCGCCACCCGGCCGGTGAACTCCAGCGGGACCGGCTCGCGGCCGCCGGTTGCGATGTCGAGATCCTGATAGTGGCGCGGCGCGGAGGAGGGAGCCGGCACGGTCATCGCTTCTGCGGTGGCAGCCATCGTCTCGAAGCTGACGCTGCTCTCTCGCGCGGCTTCGCCGAAGGCCCGCAGGCTCGAATCCAGCATGGCGATGGTGTCGGCGATCTTGTCGATGCGCTGGACCACGCTGTCGACGATGCCGATCGCCGTCGAGATTTCGGCGGCGCGGCGGTCGAGTGCGTCACAGGCTTCGTCGTCCGCCCCGGTCTCGCGCAGGCCCCAGGCGGCCTCCTGGATGCTCTCGGTCGCGGCGAGCACCGACCCGGCAGCCTTCTCGATCTGGGCGGCGAGCCCGGACGAGCGGGCCTCGGCCTTGCCGCTGATGCGTTCGAGATCGGTGCGCAGGTCGCTGATCAGCGCGGCCGCTTCGATCAGGTTGGTCTCCCGGCTCGTCTCCTGCACGCCGAGCCCGACGACCCGTTCGATCCGCTGGATCGCGCCGAGCAGTTGCAGCGTGTCCGCCTGCCGGTTGCGCTTGGCATATTCGACCATGAACCAGCGGCCACGCGCCGTCTCCATGACCGCGGCTTCGATGGCCTCGTAATCCGCCTCGGTCAATGGTGTCAGCGAGCGTGCGTCGCCCATGACGAATCTGCCTTCGAAGGACCGGCCGAATCATCAGGGCGGTCGTGACGTGATGGCCCGAGCCTGCCTTGCGATTTCTTAAGGAATCGCTGCCTGCGCCCTGTATTGGAGCAAACCGCCGGCGAAGCTGCGTTTGTTCTTCGCCTCCCGGGTCTTTGGCAACGGAGCGGAAGCTGCCGGAATGCCCGACGCTTGCCAAGTGCGCGCGGCACGGCAATACAGGGCACGGGGTGGAGGATGGTGCGGCCGGCGACGCGCGGCGGCACGGGGCCGTTTCGGCCAGGGACAGGGACCTCACGGCGAGATGGCGAGCCTCGATACCGCCGAACCGCAGGCGACCTTCCGCGATGATGCGGGCACGCTCGCGGTGGCGCTCTCGGGCTCGTGGAGCGCCGAGCGCGCGCCCCGCATCGAAGAGCTGGTCGGCGAGATCACCGAGCGCCTGAACGAGGCTCCCGGGGCACGCATCGACCTGTCGGAGGTGACGCGGCTCGATACGCTTGGCGCCTATGTTCTCAACCGCCTGAAGGCACGGCAGGAGAGGGACGGCGCAGCGGTCGAACTCGCCAGCAGCAGGCCCGAGCACGGCATCCTCCTGTCCGAGGTCCAGGTCCATGACGACGACCCTCCGAAGCCGCATCGGCATTTCAGGATCGTCGATGTCCTCGTCGATATCGGCGAGGGGGTGGTGCGCTTCGGTCGCGACATGGTGGGCGGCGCCATGTTCCTCGGCGAGGTCGTGGTCGGCTCGGCCAGCGTCGTCCTCGGCCCGCGCAAGTTCCGGGGGCCGTCGCTGGTCAACCAGATCGAGCTGATCGCCTTCAACGGCGCGCCGATCATCATGCTGATCTCGTTCCTCGTCGGTTGCATCGTCGCGCAGCAGGGCATTTTCCAGCTCCAGCAATTCGGCGCCTCCGCCTTCGTCGTGAACCTGACCGGCATCCTGATCCTGCGCGAGCTCGCGGTGCTGCTGACCTCGATCATGATCGCGGGGCGTTCGGGCTCGGCCTTCACCGCCGAGATCGGCTCGATGAAGATGCGCGAGGAAATCGATGCCCTGCGCGTGATGGGCCTCGACCCGATCGAGGTGCTGATCGTGCCGCGCATCCTCGCACTGATCATCTCGCTGCCGATCCTGACCTTTATCTCGGCGATGGCGGGGCTGGTCGGCGCCGGGCTGGTGGCCTGGCTCTATGGCGGCATCGGCGTCGATACCTTCCTCGCCCGGCTGCAATCGGTCATCACCTGGAAGCATTTCGCCGTCGGCCTGATCAAGGCGCCCTTCATGGCTTTCGTCATCGGATTGATCGCCTCGATCGAGGGGCTCGCGGTCAAGGGCTCGGCGGAATCGCTCGGCCGTCAGGTCACGGCTTCGGTGGTGAAGGCGATCTTCATGGTCATCGTCGTCGACGGGCTCTTCGCCATGTTCTTCGCCTCGATCGAGTTCTGACGATGGCGCAGCAAACCACGCCGCCTCCCGATCGGATTCAGGCACCCGGCGAGCCCGAGACCGTCATTCGCGTTCGCGACCTCAAGGTCGCCTTCGGCGACAAGGTCATCATGGATGGGCTCGACCTCGACGTGCTGCGCGGCGAGATCCTCGGCTTTGTCGGCGGCTCCGGCCAGGGCAAGTCGGTGTTGACGCGCACGATCCTCGGCCTCGTGCGCAAGCGACGCGGGACGATCGAGGTCTTCGGCGAGGATGTCGACGATCTCAACCTGCAGCAGCGCCGCGTGCTCGAGCGGCGCTTCGGCGTGATGTTCCAGCAGGGCGCGCTGTTCTCGGCCCTGACGGTCAAGCAGAACATCCAGGTGCCGATGCGCGAATATCTTCACCTTTCGCCGGATCTGCTCGACGAACTGGCTATGGTGAAGCTCGATCTCGTCGGCCTGCCGCGCGACGCTGCAGACAAGGCACCGTCGGAGCTCTCGGGCGGCATGATCAAGCGGGCGGCGCTGGCCCGCGCGCTCGCGCTCGACCCCGAGATCGTATTCCTCGACGAACCGACATCGGGGCTGGACCCGATCGGCGCCGCCGAATTCGACGACCTCATCATGACCCTGAAGCAGACGCTGGGGCTGACCGTCTTCATGGTAACCCACGATCTCGACAGCCTGTATCATGCCTGCGACCGAATCGCCGCTCTGGCGGACAAGAAGGTGATCGCGGTCGGCACGCTGGCGACGATGCTGGCGTCCGATCATCCATGGTTGAAGGCCTATTTCGGCGGGGAGCGCGCCATGGCCAGGCTGCCGGCGGGAGAGCAGGGACACAGCAGCTAGACGATGGAATCGCGCGCCAACTACGCTCTCGTCGGTCTGTTCACGCTCGCGGTCCTCGCGGCGGCTTTCGGCTTTGTCTACTGGTTCAACAGTGGCGGGACCGGGCGCAAGGAAAATGTCCGCGTCATCTTCACCGGCACGGTGACAGGGCTGGGCCGCGGATCGAGCGTGCTGTTCAACGGCTTGAGGGTCGGCGAAGTCACCAATATCGAGCTTCAACCGGACGATCCGCGCCGCATCTACGCGGTGATCCAGGTCGCCAGCACGACGCCGCTGCGCGAGGACACGCGCGCGCGCATCGAGGCTCAGGGCCTCGCCGGCGTGGTCGCGCTGCAGCTTATCGGCGGCGATCCATCTGCACCGGTGCTGATCGCCAAGCCCGGCGAGCCGATGCCGACGATCATCGCCGAGCGCTCCGAACTGCAGGACATCATCGAGACCGTGCGCAACGTCGCGCAGAGGGCCGACGGGATGCTCACGTCGCTCGACGGATTGATCAAGCAGAACGCCACGCCGATCAACAACACCGTCCGCAATGTCGAGAAGTTCTCGCAGGCGCTCGGCAACAACGCCGAGGGTCTCGACAAGCTGATGGCCGGCTTCGGCAACATCGCCGAGACGATCCAGCCGCTCTCGCAGAAGCTGCAATCGCTGAGCGAGGAGCTGACCGCCGTGGTCCGCTCGGTCGATCGCGAGAAGGTCAGCAGCATCATCGCGAATGTCGACAAGTTCACCGGCGCGCTCGGCGGCTCCAGCGCCGACGTCGCCAAGGTGGTCAAGGACGCGGCCTCGATCTCGGCCAAGCTCGACAAGGCGGCCGATCAGGTCGAGGGCGTGCTGCAGGCGGCGAAGGGTTTCCTGGAATCCGGATCTGGTCCCGATGGTCGCAGCGCCTTCCAGGAGGTCGCGGATGCCGCCAAGGCGATCCGGACGCTGGCCGACAACCTCGACAAGCGCACGGCCGAGATCACGGCCGGCATCAGCCGCTTCACCGGGCCGGGCCTGCGCGATGTCGAGTCCCTGGCCGCCGACGGCAAGAAGACCCTGACGGAACTCAACCGCACCTTGCGGAATTTCGAACGCAACCCACAGCAGTTCATCTTCGGCGGCAAGCCGCCGCTTCCCCAGTACAATGGATCCCGCTAGCGCCATGACGACCGAGGTTCACATTCCTCCGGCCCGCTGGCCTCGCCGCTTGCTCCCGGCCCTGACCCTGGCTGCGGCCGCGCTTCTCGCCGGCTGCGGCGGCGGGGCGACGCCGACGACCTTCGACCTTTCGGCGCCGGGCGGCTTCGGCCGGGTGGGCGGCTCGCGGGCGATCATGGTCGTGGCCGAGCCGACGGCGGTCCAGGCGCTCGATTCCGACCGCGTCATCGTCAAGGATTCGAGCGGAGCCCTCTCCTTCGTCGGCGGCGCGCAATGGGCGGACCGGGTTCCGGCGCTGGTGCAGGCCCGCCTGATCCAGACCTTCGAGAATGCCGGCCGGGTCGGCTCTGTCTCGGGGCCGGGCCAGCGCATTTCGCCGGACGTCCAGCTCAACACCAATATCCGCAGCTTCAACATCGATGCTGCGACGGGAACGGCTGTGGTCGAGATCACCGCCCGGATCGTCGGCGACCGCACGGGGCAGATCCAGCGGGCGCGGCTCTTCGCGGCGCGCGTGCCGGTCGGCGCCGTCGACGGGCCGGGTGCGACCCAGGCGCTCGACCGGGCGCTGTCGCAGGTGCTGGTCGAGATCGTGCGCTGGGCGCGCTGAGCGCGCCTCGCCGCAGGCCGCGATTTCCTTCGCTGCGCCTCTGCGCTAGGCTCTGATTCCGGCTCGGCCCGAGCCTCCCCCCTCCAGCCGGGGCAGCACTATCGTGCAGGGCATCTCCGACGATCCGACCACTGTCCGGGCATCACGCATGAGGAGGGATTGCGCCAGCTGCTCGCGATAGGAGGTTCACGTCATGACTTTGTCGGCCCCGATCCATGAGTTGAAGCGCAAGGCCAGGCTGCAGAGCCGCGCAGAACGCATCCCACTCCACGTCGCGCTTGATCGCATCGCGGCTCAGGAAGGTTATCGAAGCTGGAGCCTGCTCGCGGCGAAGCAGCCCGGAATGACATCCGTCCGCGCGCTCTGGCCTCTGCTGGAACCGGGCGATCTCGTCCTGATGGCCGGGCGGCCTGGGCAGGGCAAGACGCTGGCGAGCCTTGCCCTGCTGGCGGAGGCGATGCGGGCAGGGCGCCGGGGCATCTTCCTCACCCTCGAATACACGCCGGCGGATGTGCTCTCCCGCTTGCGCGCGATCAACATCGAGCCGCGTGAGTTCGCGGACCGGTTCGACTGCGATTGCTCCGATGCGATCAGCGCGGACTATATCGTCGCGGCGCTCGGCAATGCGCCGCGCGGCACGGTGGCGGTGATCGATTACCTGCAACTGCTCGACCAGCGCCGCGACACACCGGAGCTGGCGCTTCAGGTGAAGGCGCTGAAGGCCTTCGCGCGGGAGAGGGGCCTGATCCTCGTCTTCATCTCGCAGATCGGCCGCTCCTATGAAGCCTCGGGCAAGCCGTTTCCCGAGATCGCGGATATACGGCTGCCCAATCCGCTCGACCTCGCCCTGTTCGACAAGACCTGTTTCGTGAACCGGGGCGAAGCGCGTTTCCAGGCCGCGGCTTGAGCGGCCGTTCGGCGTCTTCACAGCGCCCCTGAAAAGCAAAGGCCGCCCTCTCGGGCGGCCTTTCTCGTTTCGGCCGGGAAGCGGACGCCTACTCGAAGCGCCCGCTGGCATGGGCCAGCATCGTGTAGACCTTGCCGGTCTCCGAGGTCAGGTAGGTCTTGGCCACCATCGAGTCGCGGTCGTCCTTGGCGGCTTCGCCGAGCAGGCGCTCGAACTCGTCGATATAGCGGTCGACCGTATCCTTGAACTCGGCATCGCGGCGATACTTGCGACGGATCTCGTCGAAGGTCTGCTGGCCCTGCAGCGTGTAGAGCCTGCGGGTGAAGACGTTGCGTTCACCGCGCTTGTAGCGGTCCCACAACTCGACCGCGGCGTCATGGTCGATCATCCGCGCGATATCGACGGAGAGCGAATCGAGCTTCTCGATCGAATGCGTCGTCGTCTTGCTCGGCTCCGGCTGCTTGTCCTCGCGCGAGGCGCGGGTGAGCAGGTCGGAGAGCCAGCCCGCCTTGGGCGGCTGCGCGGCCGGCTCCGGCTGGCGGCGCGGCGCGTCCTGCGCCGGAGCCGTGCGGCTCGGCGCAGGCGCCGGCTCGGCGCGCGTGTTCCCGCGTGGCGCGGCGGGCTGTTCGGGCTCGCCTGCCGTGGCATCGAGGGATGGCCGCAACAGCGGCTCCTCCGTGGCCGGGGCGGGCTGGGGCACAGGCGAGAGCACCTGGGCAGGCCGGGCCGGAGCTGCCGGGGCAGGGGCGGCAACGGCGGCGGTCACAGCCGCGGTCGCGACCGAGCGCCGGTTGGCGGCATGGTCGATCGGCAGCGAGACGTCGCCGCGCCGGCCGGCGCGCGTCACGATCTCGGTGAGATCGTTCAGCGCCTTGATCTGCTCGGCCACGACCCGGCGCATGGCCGAGGTCGATTCCTGGGCTTCCGCCGGCAGTTCGAGCACGCCGCGCTTCAGCTCGGCGCGGGTCGCCTCCAGCTCACGCTGGATGTCGCCGGTGATGCCGCGCATGTCCTGCGCCGCCTTCTGGAAGCGCTCGGTCACCTTGGCGATCTCGCCGCCGATCTCGGTCGAGACCTGGGCATAGGCCGCACGCAGGGCCTCCGCCGTGCGCTCGCGCTCCTGGCCGGTGGCGGAGCGGATCGCCTCGAACTGCTGCGCGATCGCGTTCGTCGTCGATTCCGCCGAGTCGGACAGGACCGTGCCGATCTGACGGGCCCGCGATTCCGCCGTGTTGAGGGAGTCGTCGATCAGCGAGGCGAAGGAGCGGGTGATCGCCTCGACATCGTCGGTGCGGTTGGCGATGAGCCCGTGCAACTGCTCCAGCGCCTCGCGACGCTCGGACAGCGCCTTGCCGACGCGGCCCTCGATCTGCTCCAGCCGGCCGGCGACGGCGTTGAGCGCCGCGCTGCTGGCCTGGGTCGCCTCGTTGAGCGAGGTGCCGCGATCGTCGAGCTGGCCGATCAGCGCGGTCGTCTCTCGCAGCGTGCCTTCCGAGAAGCTCTTCAGCTCGGCGATCTGCGTCGTGACCTGCTGTGAGGCCGAGCCGGCCTCGGCCATCACGGTGCCGATGACGGTCTGCAATTCGCCGACGCGGGTCGACAGGCTGTTCTCGACGGCGGCGAGGTTCTTGTTCGCGCCGTTGACGATCTGCTGCATCAGCTTGTTGGCCTCGCCGAGGCGTCCGAGCATGCCGCCGAGCTCCTCGCGAAGCTGCTCGTTGGTGCCGACCAGCGCGTCCACGGATTGCTTCGAACCGGATTCCAGCGTTTCGCGCAGGGCATTGGACGAGGCCTCGACCGCGTTGGCGATGGCCGTGCCGCGATCGCGGAGGCCGGCGACGAGGGCGTCGCCGCGGCTTTCGAGCGCACGCACCACCGTCTCGCCGACCGTGGCGAACTCGTTGGCCAGCGCTTCGCCGCGCTCGTTCAGCGCCGCGACGGCGCCGTTGCCCTTGGCGTCGAACACGGCGCGCAGGGCCTCGACGCGTTCGTCGAACGACTGGGTGAAGGTCGCGCCCTGCTGCCCGAGGGCCTCGACGAGATGGTTGCCCTTGGCGTCGAAGATGGCGCGCAGGGCCTCGGCGCGCTCGTCGAGCGACTGGTTGATCGTCTCGCCCTGGCGGCCGAGTGCTGCGACGAGACCGCTGCCGCTGGCGTCGAAGGCCGCATGCAGGGCGTTCGTCCGTTCCTCCAGCGAGGAGGCGACGGCCGCGCCCTGGCGCTCCAGCGCCGTGACGAGGCCGGCGCCCTGGCCCTCGAAGATCGCGCGCAATTGCTCGGCGCGCTGGTCGAGCGCGCCGGAGATGGCGTCGCCGCGACGGCCGAGCGCCGCGACGATGCCGAGCCCGCGATCGTCGAACAGGGTGCGCAACTGCTCGGCCCGCTCGGTGAGCGCAGCCGCGATAGCCTCGCTCTGGCCGGCGAGCGCCGAAACCATGCCACCGCCCTGGTCGTCGAACAGGGCGCGCAATTCCTGCGCGCGCTCGGCGAGCACGGAGGCGATGGCCTCGGAGCGGCCCTGCAGCGTGGTGGCGATCTCGTCGCCGCGCGTGTCGAGCGTATGCGAGACGGTGTCGAGCCGGTTGACGACGCGTTCCTCGAAGCGCGCGACGCTCTGGTCGAGCGTGTCGGCGATCTGGAGGGCACGTCCGCCCAGCGTCGCGTTGATCGTGTCGGCCTTGTCGCTGAGCGTGCGGGTGAGCGACTCGCTCTTGGAGGTGACGACCTCGCCGATCTCGTCGGCCTTGGCCGCGAGCGCCTTGGTCACCTCGCGTCCGCCTTCGGCCAGCACGCGGGCGATGTCGACCGTGCGCTCGACCAGCGCCTCGTTGAGGGCGGTGGCGCGCGAGCCGAGGCTGCCGTCGATGCGCGCGATCAGGCTGTCGAGCGTGCCGGCGATCTCGGCGCTCTTGGCGCCGGAGCGGTCCTCGAACAGCTTGATCTGGCTTTCCATCGCGTCCGCGGCTTCGCGGGTGCGGCTGGCGAGCAGCTCGGCAGCTTCCAGCGCGCGGGTCCCGGCCTTGTCGGCCAGCGCGACGCCGTCCTCGGAGATCAGCTTCTCGACCTGCGCGATTCCGGCATGGAGCGCGGTGGTGAGCTGCTGAGCATCGCCGGAGATCTTGGCGGTGAGCGTGCCGCCCTGGACGACGATCAGGTCCTCGAAGGCGCCGAGACGCGCGGCGAGCGCGTTCTCGACGTCGCGGCCCTGCGTGTCGAACAGCGCCGCAAACGCCGAGAGGCGTCCGCCGAGCGCGGTTTCGATTTCATGTCCACGCTCGTCGAAGAGCTTGGTCAGCGCGTCGTGGCGCAGTGCCAGCGCCTCGTTAAGCGCCTGCGCGCGGCCCTCGACCGAACGCAGCATCGACTCGGCATTGGCCGAGAGCGCCTCGTTCACGCGGCCGCCCTGCTGGGTCAGCGCCAGCACGATCTCGCGGCCGGTGCCGGCGAGCAGAGTGCGGGCGTCCTCGGCATGGACGGTGAAGGTGTCGCGCAGCCCTTGCGTCGCCTCGGTGACGCGGTCGGCGACATGGCGGCCGTCGACATTGATCGTCTCGGTGAGCGTGCGGGTGGCCTCGGTCATGCGGCGCGCCAGATCCTCGCTCTGCTCGCCGAGCAGGGTGTGGACCTCGCGGCCGGTGCTGACGAGGTCGCGCACCATGGTCTCGCGCTGCTCGCCGAGCAGGGAGCCGACCTTCTCGGCCGTGTCGCTGACGCTGGCGAGGAAGCCGGTCTGCTGCTGTTCGAGGGCGTTCTGCGCCGCCTCGATGCTGCCGGTGATCCGGGAGGCCAGATGGGCGCCGCGCTCGTCCAGCTGCTGGTCGATGCTGGCGCCGGTCTCGGCGAGGCGGGAGATCAGGGCGTTGCTGCGCTCCGACAGGATGCCGTGCACCGAGCGGCCGACATCGGCGACGCGGCTGGCCAGGGCCTGGCTCTCGTTGCCGAGAAGGTCCTTGATCTCGAGCCCGGCCTGCGAAACCTTGACGGTCATCGCGCCGGCCTGCTCGTCGAGCAGGGCGCTGACGCGCATGCCGGTCTCGGACAGGCCGGTGATCAGGCGCTCGCTCTCGTTGCCGACGATGGTGCCGACCTCCTGGCCGGCCTGGGTCAGGCGGCTGACGAGCAGCTCGCTCTCATCGCGCAGGCGCGTTTCGACCGTGTTGACGGCACCCGAGACGCTGGAAACCAGAGCTTCACTGCGCTCCGACAACAGCTTGGCGACATCGGCGCCGGCATTGGAGACGCGCGCGACCGTTGTGTCGCTGTGCTCGCCCATCAGGCTGGCGAGGTTGCGGCCGGCTTCGGCGACGCGCTCGACGACGCCGTCGCTCTGCTGGCCGACGAGATCGGCGAGCTCGCTGCCGGCGCTGGAGACGCGGCCGACCAGCTTCTCGGCCTGCTGGTCGAGCAGCGTGTGGACGGTCTGGCCGGTTTCGTTGAGGCGGTCGACGAGCTTGCCACCCTGATCGGTGAAGAGCCCGTTGACCTGGCCCGCGACGTCGGTGATGCGGCCGGTGAGCGCATCACCATGCTGCGCGACGGACTCGCTGAGGGACTGGCTGGCATCGTTGACGCGCAGGATGATCGCCTCGCTGCGCTCGCGCAGCACGTCGTCGACGGTGCGGGCGGTCTCGTTGAGGCGGCTGACCAGCGTGTCGCCATGCGTGCCGATCAGGCCGTGGACGTTCTCGCCGACCTCGGTGAGGCGGGTGGCGATGGCTTCGTTCTGGCGGTTGAGCAGGTTGTTGACCCCGCGCCCGACTTCGGCGAGGCGCGTCGTGACGCTCTCGCCCTCGTCGGAGAGGGCACTGCGCAGCGCTTCGCCGGATTCCGCCAGGCGTGCCTGCAGGGCCTCGCTCTGGCTCTCGATCAGCGCGACCATGCTGCGGCTGCTGACCTCGAAGCGCTCGGCCGCTTCCGTGCCGCGTGCCGAGATGTCGCGGGCGAGCGTCTCGCCGGTGTTCTTCAGCAGTTCGTTGACGGTCTCGACGCGGCCGGTCAGCGTTTCGGCGACCTGGTTGCCGGTCTCGCTGATCGCGCGGGTGACGTCCTGGGCGCCGGTGGTCAGGCCTTCGGTGAGGACGGCGCCGGTGCGCTCCAGCGAACCGGCGATTTCCTTGGCCCGGCCGTCGAGCATGGTCGAGAGATTGTCGCTGGCTCCTGCCAGCCGCTCCGAAACCTCGCCGGAGGTGATCTGGAGGCGTTCGACCAGGTCGTGGCTGCGGCCGCTGATCTCCTCGATCATCTTCTCGCCGGCGCGGCCGAGCGCCAAGGTGATCTGGTCGCCCTTGGCGCCGAGCGAACCGGTGACGCGGTCACCGGCCTGCGACACGGCTTCGGCGATGGCGCGGCTGGCGCTGTCGAGGTCCTTGGCGAGGCCGTCATGGGCGCCGCTGATCGCGATCTTGACGCGCTCGGCATTGCCGACCACGGCCTCGCGCTGGGTGACGAGCTCGTCGATCAGCGAGCGCAAACGGATCTCGTTGTCGGCATAGGCGCGCTCCAACGTCGAGATCTCGCCGCGCACGATGGTTTCGAGTTCTCCGGCACGCGCCACCGCGCGCTCGATGCCGTCGCCCATGGCGGCGACCTCGCGGCGGATGGTCTGGCTCAGCGACAATACGGAATCGGCGCCCGCCACCTCGGGCTCGGCAAGGCGCAGCGCAACCTCGGTCATGGCGCGCGAGATCAGGCGCATCTCCTGGGTGCGGCGATAGAGCGCCGCCAGGACGAAGAAGAACACGACCGGCGCGCCGATCGAGAGCGCGAGCAGCGTCCATTCGCCGATGCCGAAGCTGGCGACAGGCTCGGGCAGGCCGTTGCTGAACGAGCCGTAGCGGCCCAGCAGGACGAAGGCGGCGCCTCCCAGCCAGGCCAGCGACGACAGCGCGGCGAACCAGTAGGGCTTGCGCGACGGGCGCACGGCAAAGGCCTGGACCAGCGAGCTGGAATCGCGGCGGTCGTCATTGGCGACGCGGCTGGTATCGGGCGCGATCGCGGCGCGCGGCTGCGCCGGCTGCTGGGGAGGCGTGGCAAGGGCCGGCGGAGGCGACGCCGGAGCCGGCTCGACGCGCGGCAATTCGAGCTTCAGGTCGTTCTCGCTGGTCGAGGGCAGTCGCGGCTCGGTCTCGACCGGCGTCTCGGTGCCGTCCTTGGATTGGTCAAGGCGAAGAGCCTCTTCGATCGCCGACATCGCAGCTTCAGTGGGATCCTGGAGCTTCTTGGGTCGATTCATCGTTGCCGCCTCGTCACGCTACTGACGATGGGCGCGTACGATGCCCCCGTCGCCCCATGCCGCCTCTGGCCGGGTGAACGGAGACACTGCGCCCATCATTTACCAATTGGAAGGGTAGTGGACCCCCGGACCCTTGGAAACCCATTTGACCACGCGATTCACAAACGTCGTTAACGCCTCGTTTACCATCCGGGCGCTTCCTGAAGGGCATGAGACCGGCCCGTGCGGCCATTTGATGACCGATGTCGAAGAGTTCCTGACATGACCGAGAAGGCCATCGATTTCGCCTATCTCTCCCGCCAGACCGCAGGCGACCACGAGCTGGAGCGCGAATTGCTGGTGCTCTTCGCCCAGCAATGCGTCGTCCATCTGCGCGCCATCCACGGCAGCACCGACCGGCAGATGCGGATGGACGCCGCCCACAGCTTGAAGGGCGCGGCGCGGGCCGTCGGCGCCTGGCAGGTCGCCGAGGCTGCCGACCGAATCGAGGAGGGTCTTGCCGGGCCGGAGCAGAAGGCGAGCGAAAGCGCGCTCGATGCGCTCTCCCTCGCGGCGGCCGAGGCGAGGGCGGTGATCGCGCGCTCCGATTGCGCCGCCTGAGCACGGCTGCGGCGCGAAACCCCGTTCCGTGCCGCTTTGAAATGCTCTAAGCGGTGCCGGAGATCGCGCCGCCGGAGTTTCCCATGCCGAACATCACCTTCATCGACGCTCATGGAGAGAGCCGCAGTGTCGAGGCCGAAACCGGCTCGACCGTCATGGAGACGGCGATCCGCAACGCGATCCCCGGCATCGAGGCCGAATGCGGTGGCGCCTGCGCCTGCGCCACCTGCCATGTCTATGTCGACGATGCCTGGACCGCGACTGTGGGCCCTGCCGAGCCGATGGAGGAGGACATGCTGGACTTCGCCTTCGACGTTCGCCCGAATTCGCGCCTCTCCTGCCAGATCCGCATCCGCGACGATCTCGACGGCCTGATCGTCCGCACGCCCGAACGCCAAGGCTAGGCCTGCGCGCGGCATCGCACCGCATCCGGCATTTTGCGCTGGATCATGGCGCCGATGCTGGCAAACTCCATGATGATTGCACACCCCGCCGGGATCGGCGCGCGTTCCTCCGGGCGCGGCAACAGCGATCCAGGCATTTGTGATATCATCCGGATTCCCGAAAAGTGACGCCCATTTTTCGGTCCGATGCCTAGGAGGATGCGATGTACAGATCGATCATGGTCCCCGTAGATCTCGCCGAAGCCGAGCTTGCCCAGCCGGCGCTCGCAGCGGCCGTCTCCTTCGCGAAGGCTTCGGGCGGGAGGTTGCGTCTGGTCTATGTCCGCTCGCTCATCCCGGTCACCTACATGGAATTCGTGCCGGCCGATTTCGATTCCGAGCAGCAGGAGGATGCCGAGGCGAAGCTCGCCGAGATCGCAGCGCAGGTCGATCTCCCGGCCGAGCAGGTCTCGGCCAAGGTCCTGATCGGCTCCGTCCATGGCGAGGTGCTGGCCGAGGCCGATGCCAGCGGCGCAGATCTCATCGTCATCGGCTCGCATGAGCCCGGCATGCTCGCCTATGTCATCGGCTCGAACGCCTCGGCCATCGTGCGCCGGGCGAAATGCTCGGTGCTGGTCGTCCGCTGAGCCTCAGTTCGTCCCGCCCGGAACGAGGCTGTCGGGCACCTCGCCGGTCGCGAGTTCGCGCGGCCGGTTGAGGTTGACCAGCGGCCAGACCTGCCAGAACGAGGCGGCGATCAGCAGGATGCCGAGCAGCCCGGCACTGTTGGCGCCCTGCTGGAAGGCGCGCAGCGTGAAGGCCGTCAGCATCAGCAGCGAGAGCGCGCCGAGAGCGGCGACGCCGAGCCAGATCGGCTTCGGCCGCCCGGCGACGAAGCGGGCCCGCGGATTGGCCCGCGCGATCGCGGCCGACAGCGCCGTGACGAAGCGGTGATAGCGCGGATCGTCGCGATCGAGATCGGTGAGCGAGCGCCAGGACAGGTTGCCGAAGGTCACCGTCCGCCCGTCGCTGAGGCTGAGCTGCGTCTTGTAGCCCTTCGAGGAGATGTTGCCGGGCGCATAGACGAAGCGGACCTGCTCGACCGCGCTCAGGCGGATGCTGTCGACCCGGCGCGTCCTGTCGACCTCGAGCGTGTCGCCATCGAGCTTGTAGGCGATCTCGAAGCCCACGGGCTTCGGGCGCTGGCGCCAGCTCGGGGCAGGGCCGTCATCGTCCTCGTCCATGATCGCTTTCGTCACCGCGCCAGAACCTTCATCGCGCCATCGAGCCCGTCGAGCGTCAGCGGGAACATGCGCCCGCCCATCAGGCCGCCGATCTGGCGGATCGATTGTGTGTAGTTCCAGAGATTCTGCTGTACCGGGTTGAGCCAGACCGATTTCGGGAACTTGGTCGCCAGGCGCTCCATCCAGACCTCGCCGGCCTCCTCGTTCCAATGCTCCACCGAGCCGCCGGGCATCGCGATCTCGTAGGGGCTCATCGAGGCATCGCCGACGAAGACGAGGCGGTAGTCGGTCGGGTAGGTCCGAAGCACGTCCCAGGTCGAAATCTGCTGGTCGTGGCGCCGGCGGTTCTCCTTCCAGACCCGCTCATAGGGGCAGTTATGGAAGTAGAAATGCTCGAAATGCTTGAACTCGGCCCGCGCCGCCGAGAACAGCTCCTCGGCCAATTCGATATGCCAGTCCATCGAGCCGCCGACATCGAGGAAGAGCAGCACCTTGACGGCGTTGCGGCGCTCGGGCCGGAGCTGGACGTCGAGATAACCGTGCTTGGCCGTCTCGGAAATGGTGTTGTCGAGGTCGAGTTCCTCGGCCGCGCCGGTGCGCGCGAAGCGGCGCAGGCGCCGGAGCGCGATGCGCATGTTGCGCACGCCGAGCTCGCGCGTGTCGTCGAAATCCTTGAACTCCCGCTTGTCCCAGACCTTCACCGCCCGGAAATTGCGGTTCTTGTCCTGGCCGATGCGGATGCCTTCGGGATTGTAGCCATAGGCGCCATAGGGCGAGGTGCCGGCGGTGCCGATCCATTTGTTGCCGCCCTGGTGGCGGCCCTTCTGCTCGTCGAGCCGCTGCTTCAGCGTCTCCCAGAGCTTCTCCCAGCCCATCGCATCGATCTGGGCTTTCTCTTCGTCGGTCAGGAATTTCTCGGCGAGCTTGCGCAGCCATTCCTCGGGAATGCCGGCTTCCTCGATCGCCTGCTGCAGCGTCTCCATGCCCTTGAACACCTGGGCGAAGACGCGGTCGAACTTGTCGAGATGGCGCTCGTCCTTCACCAGCGTGGCGCGGGCGAGATAGTAGAACTCGTCGACGCGATGTTCGGCGAGATCGGCTTCCACCCCTTCGAGCAGCGTCAGATATTCGCGCAAGGTCACGGGGACCTTGGCGGCGCGCAGATCGGTAAAGAGGCGAAGGAACATGCCGCTAATGTGTGGGCATGGGGCGCCGGGTCAAGCAGCGTCCACGTTTCATGCGCGAACGCTGCCTGAACCCGATGATGGCCTTACGCCACCGCGTCGGCGAGGTCCTTGGTGACCTTGAACTTCACGACGGTCTTGGCAGGCACCTTGATGGTCGCGCCGGTCGAGGGGTTGCGGGCCTCGCGGGCCTCGCGCTTGGCGGCGGAGAGCTTGCCGATGCCGCCGAGCGTGACGTCGTCGCCCTTTTTGAGGGTCTTGGCGACGGTCGCGCCGAGAGAGGCCAGGATGGCCGAGACATCGGCCTTGGTCTTGCCGGTCTCGTCGGCAATGGCGGCGATCAGTTCGTTCTTGGTCATGAATTCCTCCTAGAGAAGGTGGTTCAGGCGTCGCGTGCTGGATGACGGCCGTTCATGCTCGTTTCCGACACGAGCGACCGCGACACATGGATGCCATTCGCGGCGCGCAACTCACGCAGTTGCCACGGTTACCGCGGAAAGACGATGGCCGCGGCGGTAGATACGCACAGGAAACGCCTTCGTTCCATCGGTTTCAGGCCGGTAACGGCCCAGTTGAGAACGAAAACAGATTGACGGTGCGGGTTAACCAAACGTCAGGCGGGTTGAGCCCAGCGAATCGCTGCGGCGGCGCGAGCAGCCCGCCGCAGCGAGAATTCATCGTCAGGCCTGGATGCCGTCGACGTACCAGTCCATCTTCGACAGCATCTCGTCGCTGGCCTTCTCGCCGGCCTTCAGGCGGACTTCGCCCTTCTGGTCCTTGAGCTCGCCGGTGAAGGGATGGAGCGTGCCGGCGACGATCGCCTTGGTGACCTCGTCGGCGGCGGCGCGGGCGGCCGGCGTGATCGCGTCGTTATACGGCGCGAGCTTGACGAAGCCGTCCTTGATGCCGCCCCAGACCGCGCCGCTCTTCCAGCTGCCGTCCATGACCTCCTTGACGCGCTTGATGTAGTAGCCCGACCAGTCGTCGACGATCGCCGAGAGATGGGCCTTGGGTGCGAAGGACTTCATGTCGGAGGCCTGGCCGAAGGCGAAGACGCCGCGCTGCTCGGCCGCCTGGAGCGGGGCGGCGGAATCGGTGTGCTGGGTGATCATGTCGGCGCCCTGGTCGATCAGCGCCTTGGCGGCATCGGCCTCCTTGGCGGGGTCGTACCAGGTCGAGCACCAGACGACCTTGGTCTTGAAGTTCGGGTTCACCTTCCGGGCGGCGAGGTGGAAGGCGTTGATGCCCATCACGACTTCCGGGATCGGGAAGGAGGCGACATAGCCGGCCTGTCCGGTCTTCGACATGTGTCCGGCGATGGTGCCGATCACGGCGCGGCCCTCGTAGAAGCGCGCGTCATAGGTCGCGACATTCTCGGCGCGCATATAGCCGGTGGCGTGCTCGAACTTGATCTTCGGGAACTGCTTGGCGACCTGGATCGTCGGGTTCATGAAGCCGAAGGAGGTCGCGAAGATCAGCTGGTTGCCAGCCTGGGCGAGCTGGCGCAGCGCGCGGGCGGCGTCCGGGCCCTCGGCGACGTTCTCGATAAAGCTGGTCTTGACCTTGGCGCCGTATTCCTTCTCCAGCGCCAGCCGGCCCTGGTCATGCGTCCAGCTATAGCCGTGGTCGCCGATCGGGCCGACATAGATGAAGCCGACGCCGAGCGGGGCCTGCGCCGAGGCGCCGCGCCCGAGGATCGGCAGGGTGGAGGCGGCCGCCGCGCCGAAGGTCAGCCTGCGGCGGGTGATGATGCTGGTCATGTCCTAAAACTCCCCGTTGTCAGTTGCGGCGTCAGGACGCCGAGAAGGGTTTGCCGAGGCAGGCGGGCGCGTCGAGCCGGCCGGTCTTCCGTCCTAGCGACATCATGGTCAGAACCGCAATCGTCGCAAGGTAGGGGGCCATCGCCAGCATCTCGGGCGCGATCCAGCTGATGCCGGCCGCCTTGGCCTGCAATTCGAGCGTCATCACCGCGCCGAAGAGATAGGCGCCGAGCAGGAGGCGCCCCGGTTTCCAGGCCGAGAACACGACGAGCGCGAGCGCGATCCAGCCGCGTCCCGCTGTCAGCCGATCCGCCCACATCGGCGTCAGCGCCAGCGAGAAATAGGCGCCGCCGAGCCCCGCCAGCGCCCCGCCAAAGGCGACGGCCGCATAGCGGATAGCGACCACCGGATACCCGATCGCATGGGCCGAGGCGTCGTTCTCGCCGACAGCACGCAGGATCAGGCCCGGACGCGTCCGGCGCAGGAACCAGCTCACGGCCGCGACGAGCGCAAGCGAGAGATAGACGAGGATGTCGTGCCCGAAGATCACGCGCAGGATCGGATGCTCTGACAGCGCCGCTGGAAAGACCGGCTGAAGCCGCGTCACGGTGCGCCCGACGAAACCCGCGCCGATCAGCGAGGAGGCGCCGATGCCGAAGATCGTCAGCGCGAGCCCTGTGGCGACCTGATTGGCCATCAGCGAGAGCGCGAGTACGGCAAAGACCATCGCGGCCGCGACGCCGGCGAAGGCTGCCGCAACGAGCCCGATGCCGGTGCTGCCGGTCGAGAAGGCGACGGCGAAGCCGGCGACCGCGCCGCACAGCATCATGCCCTCGACGCCGAGATTGAGCACGCCGGCCTTCTCGGCGACGAGCTCGCCGAGCGATGCGAGCAGCAGCGGCGTCGAAGCCGCGATCAGCGTCATCAGGATGGAGACGAGCATGGCGGAGGTCATGGCTCGCCCCTTGTCATTCCGGGGCGCGCCGCAGGCGCGAACCCGGAACCGACGGCTGGGTGAGCGTTCGCGATCATGCGGTTGGGAGGTTTCGCCCTGTCGTGGGTTCCGGGTTCTTCATTGTGCGAAGCCCCGGAATGACAGGGGGAGGTGCGTATGAAAATCTTCATGTCGCCCTCCGCTTGAAGGCGATCCGCCAGCGCACCAGCACGTCGGTTGCCAGCAGCATGAACAATAGCGTTGCCTGGAACAGGCCGGTCGCGGCCTGCGGCAGCCTCACCGTCGATTGCGCGATCTCGCCGCCGACATAGGTTCCCGCCAGCACGATGCCGCCGAAGACGATGCCCAGCGGGTTGAGCCGTCCGAGGAAGGCGACGATGATCGCGGTGAAGCCGTAGCCGACCGGGAATTGCGGGGTGAGCTGGCCGAACGGGCCGGCCGCCTCGAACAGCCCGGCAAGGCCGGCGAGCGCACCACTGATCAGCATGGTCGCCCAGGTCGTGCGCGCCGCGCTGAAGCCACCATGACGTGCGGCTGCGGGCGCAAGGCCGACGACCTTGATCGCGTAGCCTGCCGTGGTCTTCTCCATCAACAGCCAGGCGATGACCGCGAGCACGAGCGCGGCCGGAATGCCGAGATGGACCAGCGTCCCTTCCAGCACGGTCGGCAGCGTCTGGTCGGCGGTGAACATCCGCGTCTGCGGGAAATTGAAGCCGCCCGGGTCCTTCCACGGTCCGCGTACGAGGAAATACAGGAACTGCACCGCGACATAGGTCAGCATCAGGCTGGTCAGGATCTCGCTGACCTGCAGCTTGACCCGCAGGAAGGCCGGGATCGCGGCCCAGGCCATGCCGCCGAGAATGCCGGCCAGCGCCATTGCGGGCAGGATCCACCAGCCCGTCATGTCATAGGTCAGGAGGGCGACGCCGGTGCCGGCGATGGCGCCCATGACGTATTGCCCCTCGGCGCCGATATTCCAGACATTGGCGCGGAAACCGATCGCGAGCCCGAGCGCGATCATCACCAGTGGCGCGCCCTTGACCCCGATATCGCCCCAGCGCTGCGGCTCCAGGAACGGCGTCAGGAAGATGCTCTCGACCGCATGGAAGCCGTCATAGCCCATGGCGGTGAAGACGATCATGCCGATCAGCATGGTGAGCCCGATCGCGATCAGCGGACTCAGGGCCAGCATCAGCAGGCTCGGTTCGCGGCGGCGGCGCCATTCAAGCATGGGCCGCCTCCGCGCCATGAACGCCGCCCATCATCAGGCCGATCTCGTCGATGCCGAGGCTGGCGACCGGGCGTGGCGCCGAGAGCCGGCCCTCGTTGATGACGCAGAGCCGGTCGGCCAGTTCCAGCAATTCGTCAAGATCCTGCGAGATGACCACGACGGCCGAGCCCTTGTTGGCAAGGTCGACGAGTTCCTGTCGGATCGCAGCGGCAGCGCCGGCATCGACGCCCCAGGTCGGCTGCGAGACGACGAGAACTGCCGGCTGCTGGCCGATTTCGCGGCCCATGATGAATTTCTGCAGGTTGCCGCCCGAGAGCGAGCGGGCGAGCGCGGCGTTTCCGGTGGTCCGGACGTCGAAGAGCTTGATGACGCCATCCGCAAAGCGTTTCACGCTACTGCGGCTGATGAAGCCGTGCGGTGCTAAGGGCAGGCGATGGCGCGCCGTGAGGATCCCGTTATCGGCGAGCGAGAAATCCGGCACGGCAGCGTGGCCGTTGCGCTCCTCGGGCACGCAGGCGAGGCCGAGTGCCCGGCGGGCGCCTGCGCCTTCGAGCCCGACAGCCTTGCCGTCGAGTTTGATCGCCTCAGCTCCGGCCGCGAGCTGTTCGCCCGAGAGGGCGGTCAGCAACTCCGCCTGCCCGTTGCCGGCGACACCGGCGATGCCGAGGATTTCGCCGGCACGCGCCTCGAAGGAAACACTTTCCAGATCGGTGCCGAAGGGCGGCTCGCCGGGGAGGGAGAGGCCTTTGGCCTCCAACCGGACGGCGCCACCCCCCGTCGCCTTGCCATGCTCGATCTTGCGCAGTTCCGCGCCGATCATCAGCTCGGCCATGCGCTTGGTGGTCTCGACCTTGGGGTCGCAGGTCGCGACGACGCGCCCGCCGCGCAGGATGGTGGCGCTGTCGCACAGCGCTTTGATCTCGTGCAGCTTGTGCGAGATGTAGAGGATCGAGCAGCCCTCGGCCGCGATCTGGCGCAGCGTCGCGAACAGGCGCTCGACCTCCTGCGGCGTCAGCACCGAGGTCGGCTCGTCCATGATCAGCAGCTTCGGCTTCTGCAGCAGGCAGCGCACGATCTCGATGCGCTGGCGCTCGCCGACCGAGAGCGTATGCACCTCGCGCTCCGGATCGAGCGGCAGCGAATAGGATTGCAGGATCGCGGCGACGCGGCTCTTCAGCTCCTCGCGGTCGACGGCCTCGTCGAGCCCGAGCGCGATATTCTCGATCACCGTCATCGCGTCGAACAGCGAGAAATGCTGGAAGACCATGCCGATGCCGAGCTTGCGCGCGGCCTTGGGCGAGGGGATCGCGACCGGCGAGCCGTTCCAGGTGATGGTGCCTTCGTCGGCCTGCTGGACGCCGTAGATGATCTTGACCAGCGTCGACTTGCCGGCGCCGTTCTCGCCGAGCAGGGCGTGGATTTCGCCGGGAGCGACGCTCAGGCTGATGTCTTCATTGGCTTTGACGCCGGGAAAGCTCTTCGAAATATGGGCGAGCGCCAGCCGCGGCGGCACATCCTGCTCACGCGGCTGTTTCATGTCGCGACCGTCTCCCTTTCGCCGGTGCCCTTCGGCCAAGCAAGCAACGCACCAGCTCGGCCGCCGTCAAGGCCGCGATGACCTCCGGGCGCTTGTCGTCCACATCCGAACCGCCGATCGGGCAGGTCAGGCGCGCCAGCGCCTCGCGCCGCCCGCCGCTGCGCAGGAAACTCGCCTCGAAACGGGCGCGCTTGGTCGCCGAGCCGATCATGCCGACATAAGCCGCATCGCCGCGCGCCAGCGCCGCCTCAGCCAGCCGGTAGTCGAGCGCATGGCTATGCGAGAGCACGACGAAACCGGCCTTCGCGGGGGCGCTTGCGATTGCATCGACGGGATCGGCCATGCGGATGCAGGTGACGGCTGCCGGCAACCCGCTCATGACGTCGTCGCGATCGTCGATCAGCGAGACCGAGACGGGCAGGGGCGCCAGTGCCTGCGCTAGCGCGCGACCAGTATGACCGGCGCCGAAGATCAGGACGGGCGGCCGCGCTGCGGCTTCCGCCTTCTCGCAGGTGCCGAATAGGGCGATCTCGGCAGCTCCCGCATGGCGCAGCGACACGCGCACCCGCCCGCCGCAGCACTGCCCCATCTGTGGGCCGAGCGGGATGTCGAGCAACTGGTCCTCTGCGCCCTCGCTCAGCATGTGCCGGGCGATGTCGATGCAATGGAATTCGAGTTGCCCGCCGCCGATGGTTCCGGCGATCGCGCCGGGGCTGACCGCCATGCAGGCGCCGGCCTCGCGTGGGGTCGATCCCTCCGTGGTCTCGATCCGGACGAGGACAATGCCGCCGCGCTGATGGGCGGCGAGGAAGGTGGCGAGGGTCATCGCCCGGCCTCCGCCCTGACGCGCTCAACAGCATCCAGCACGCGCTCGGGCGTCGCGGGGGCGTCAAGGCGCGGGCAAACCCGGTAGTCGCCGACGCTCGCCACCGCATCCGACAGCGCATGCAGCACCGAAATCGCCAGCATCAAGGGCGGCTCGCCGACGGCCTTTGAGCGGTGGATCGTCGGTTCACGGTTCGGCGCGTTCTCGAGGAGATGCACGTTGAAGATGCGTGGCCGGTCGGAAGCTACGGGAATCTTGTAGGTCGAGGGGGCATGGGTCCAAAGCCGGCCCTTCCTGTCCCAGACCAGTTCCTCGGTGGTCAGCCAGCCCATACCCTGCACGAAGCCGCCCTCGATCTGGCCTTTGTCGATCGCCGGGTTCAGCGACTGCCCGCAATCATGCAGAATGTCGACGCGCTCGACCTTGTATTCGCCGGTCAGCGTATCGATCGCGACCTCGGCGGCCGCCGCGCCATAGGCGAAGTAGTAGAACGGGTGGCCGCGCCCTGCCTTGCGATCCCAATGAATCTTGGGCGTGGCATAGAAGCCCGTCGCCGAGAGCTGGATGCGGGCCATATAGGCGGCGGCGATCAGCTCCCTGAACGCGATCTCGCGAGCGCCGATCTTCACGCGTCCGGGCAGGAAGGCGATGTCCTCTGCCTCGACCTGCCAGTGCTTCGCGGCAAACTCCGTCAGCCGCCTCTTGATCGTCTCGCAGGCATCGAGCGCCGCCATGCCATTGAGATCGGAGCCTGAGGAGGCGGCGGTGGCGGAGGTGTTCGGCACCTTGCCGGTCGTCGTCGCGGTGATCTTGATCTGGTCGAGCCCGATGCCGAATGCATGGGCCACCACTTGCGCCACCTTGATATAGAGCCCTTGCCCCATCTCGGTGCCGCCATGGTTCAGCGCGACCGTGCCGTCGGTATAGACGTGCACCAGTGCCCCGGCCTGGTTGAACCAGGTCGCAGTGAAGGAGATGCCGAACTTCACCGGTGTCAGCGCGATGCCGCGCTTCACGATCGGGCTCGTCCTGTTGGCCTCGCGGATCGCGGCCTTGCGGGCCTGGTAGTCGCAGCGCCGCTCCAGTTCGGCGATGACCTCGGCCGCGATATTGTCCTCGACCGTCTGGTGGTAGGGCGTGACGTTGCGATCAGTCGCGCCATAGAGATTGCGCCGGCGCACCTCCAGCGGGTCGAGCCCCGTTGCGAAGGCGACCTCCTCGATGAAGCGCTCGGCCCCGACCATGCCTTGCGGCCCGCCGAAGCCGCGGAAGGCGGTGTTCGAGCAGGTGTTGGTGAAGAGAGGCTCGGAGCGGGCGCGCACCGCCGGGTAGAAATAGCAGTTGTCCATGTGGAAGAGGGCGCGGTCCGTCACCGGCCCGGATAGATCGGCATTCCAGCCACAGCGCGCTGCATAGACGGCATCGAGCGCATGGATGCGGCCCTCATCGTCGAAGCCGATCTCGTAGTCGCAGACGAAATCATGGCGCTTGCCGGTGATCGCCATGTCGTCGTCGCGGTCGGGCCGGAGCTTGATCGGCCGCTTCAGCTTGCGGGCTGCGATGGCGGCGACGCAAGCGAAGAGATTGGCCTGCGTCTCCTTGCCGCCGAAGCCACCGCCCATGCGTCGCACCTCGACTGTCACCGCATGCGAGCCGACTCCGAGTACGGCAGCGACCATGTGCTGGACCTCGCTCGGATGCTGGGTCGAGACGAGTACGGCCATGTCCTCGTCCTCGCCGGGGACGGCGAGCGCGATCTGGCTTTCGAGGTAGAAATGCTCCTGCCCGCCGATCGCCATCGCGCCTTTCAGCCGGCGCGGGCTGGCGGCGAGTGCCCTCGCGACATCGCCGCGTTCCAGCTTGAGCGGGGCGGTGACCAGCTTGCTGCCAGCCTCGCGGGCGGCAGCGATGTCGATCAGCGGTGTGTCTTCGGCGTATTCGGCCTTCGCCAGAATCGCGGCGTGGCGCGCCTGCTCGCGCGTTTCGGCCACCACCGCGAAAAGCGGCTGGCTGTGGAACAGGATGCGCTCGGTCGCGAAGACCGGTTCGTCATGAAGATGCGTCGACGAGATGTCGTTGGCGCCGGGGATATCCGCTGCCGTCAGTACGGCCACGACGCCAGGTGCCGCGCGGACCGCCTTCAGATCGAGCGAGAGCAGCCGGCCACGGGCGATCGTGCTCGTGCCGAGATAGGCGTGAAGCAGTCTCTCGGGGGCGGCGATATCGTCGATATAGAGCGCCTCGCCCGCGACATGCTTGGGCGCGGAATCATGGATACGGGAGCTGCCGACCGGCCCGCTCTCCAGTTCGATATCGAGCTTGCGGCGCGCGTCAGCCATGGGCTGCCTCCGCCATCAGGCCGGCGACCCGGGTTTGCGTCTGGGCTTGCGTCGTCTCGATCAGGAAGCGGCGCAACAGGTTGCCGGCGATCGTCGATCGATAATGCGCCGAGGCGCGCATGTCGTCGAGCGGTGTGAAATCTTGGGGCAGGGCGGCGATGGCGGCTGTGACGGCCGCTTCGTTCCAGCGCTGGCCGACGAGCGCTGCTTCGGCCGCGGCCGCGCGCTTCGGAATCCCGGCCATGCCGCCATAGGCGAGGCGGGCTTCGTTGACCCGCCCATCGCTGCCGAGCGTCAGCCGGAAGGCGCCGCAGACGGCCGAGATGTCTTCGTCGAAGCGCTTCGAGACCTTCGAGGCATGGAACAGCACGCCGTCCGCCAGCTTCGGCACGAGCACGGCTTCGACGAACTCGCCGGGGCGCCGGTCCTGTTTGCGATATTCGATGAAGAAGCTTTCGAGCGGGATGCTGCGGCGTTCGATACCGGCCTCGGAGCGTCGAGCCAGCACCAGCGTCGCATCGAGCGCGATCAGGGCAGGCGGCAGGTCGCCGATCGGCGAGCCATTGGCGATGTTGCCGCCGATCGTGCCGGCATTGCGCACCTGCTCGCCGCCGAAACGGCGCATCAGTTCGTCGAGCTGAGGGGAGAAGGCGGCGAGCGCCGTCCGGACATCGATATGACCAGCCATCGTACCGAGGCGCAGATGATCGCCCTCGTCGGTGATGGCCCGCAGCGCCTCGATCCGGCCGAGAGAAATCACAGGATCGAGGCGTTTCATCGCCTTGGTGACCCATAAGCCCACATCGGTCGCGCCGGCGACCAACGTCGCCTGCGGATGCGCGGCAAAGAGATCGGCCAGCGCGTCGACGGTCGCGGGTGCGTAGAAGCGACAGCCTTCGCCTTGCAGGGCGAGCGTCTCGGTATCGCTGAGCGCGGCGAGCTGGGCCGCCACGGCCTCCCGCTCTCGCAGAAAGCGATCCGCCTCGCGTGGCGCGATCTCGCCCATGCGGCGGCCGGCGGCGATGATCGGCTCGTAGCCGGTGCAGCGGCAGAGATTGCCGGCGAGCGCATCCTCGATGCGGCCGACGCCAAGTTCTGCCTCGTTCAGTCGGAGCGCCAAAAGCGACATGACGAAGCCCGGCGTGCAAAAGCCGCATTGCGAGCCGTGGCACTCCACCATCGCCTGCTGGACCGGATGTAAGGAGCCATCCGCTCCCTTCAGATGCTCAACGGTGAGAAGCTGGCAGCCGTCGAGCGTCGGCAGGAAGCGGATGCAGGCGTTGATCGCCTCGTAGCGCAACCGCCCGCGGTCCAGCCGACTGACGATCACGGTACAGGCGCCGCAATCGCCTTCGGCGCAGCCTTCCTTCGTACCGGTCATGCGCTGGTCGAGGCGCAGCCAGTCGAGCACGGTGAGCGTCGGATCGCAGCGGTCGAGCTCGACCAGCCTGTCGCCGAGCAGGAAGCGCAAGCTCTCACGCATCCCTCTCGCTCCACTCGCATCGCCATTTCATGCCCGTAGATTAGGCACGATCCGCGCTTGGCCGGAAGCTTCGATTTGGTGCAGATGTGATGTGGAATTGTGCCGGAGCTGCCCGACGTGACCACCTCCACCCGATTGCGCGCGCTGCGCGGCCGCCTGCTCTGGTTCGTCGACGATCCGCAGACTGTGGGGGAAGCTGCGCATCGCTATGTCGCGGACGGTTTGCTGATCATCGAGAACGGGCTGGTCAAGGCGGCGGGCGAGGCGCGGGACCTGCTGCGGATGCTCCCTGCCGATGCGGAGATCGTCGATCACCGGCCGCATCTGATCATGCCGGGCTTCATCGACGCCCATATCCACATGCCGCAGACGCAGGTCGTCGCCTCCTATGGCGCGCAACTCATGGAATGGCTGAACAAATACACCTTCGTCGAGGAGCAGAAGCTCGCTCAGCAGGGCCATGCCGAGAAGCTCTCGCGCTTCTTCCTGGACGAGTTGCTGGCCAACGGCACGACCACGGCGGCGGTCTATTGCTCGGTGCATCCGCAATCGGCCGAGGCCTTCTTCACGGAATCGCAGCGCCGCAACACCCGCATGATCGCCGGCAAGGTGATGATGGATCGCAACGCGCCGGAAGCGCTGACCGATACGGCTGAGAGCGGCTATCGCGATTCCAAGGCGCTGATCGCGCGCTGGCACGGCAAGGGCCGGCAACTCTATGCGATCACGCCGCGCTTCGCGATCACATCGACGCCGGAGCAACTGGCGGCGGCGGGAAGGCTGGCGGCCGAGCATCCCGACTGCCATGTCCAGACCCATATCGACGAGAACCGGGCCGAGATCGCCTTCGCTCGCGAGCTTTACCCGGAAGCTGCCGATTATGCGGATATCTACCGCGGCTACGGCCTGCTCGGTGCGAAAAGCCTGATGGGCCACTGCATCCACATGACCCACAACGAATGGCAGGCTTTCGCCGAGACGGGCGCGGTCGCGGTGTTCTGCCCGACCTCGAACCTGTTCCTCGGCTCAGGGCTGTTCGACTGGGCCCATGCCCGGCAGCGCGGCGTCAAGGTCGCGGTCGCCACCGATATCGGCGGCGGCACCTCCTATTCGATGCTCCGGACCATGGCAGAGGCCTACAAGGTACTGCAATTGCAAGGGCAGTCGCTCTCCGCCTTCGCGGCACTGCATGCGATCACGCGCGGCAATGCGATTGCGCTCGGACTCGATCATCTGATCGGGGGCTTCGAGCCCGGCTGCGAGGCGGATGTCGTCGTGCTCGATACGGGTGCGACGCGGGCGATGGCGCACCGCATGGAAACGGTGCGCGATCTCGCGGAGGAGCTGTTCGTGCTCGTCACGCTGGGCGACGAGCGCAATGTCGCCGCGACCTATGTGATGGGGGAGCGGGCTGGGCGTCCGGAAGGGGCCAGCTGACACCATCCGTCATGGTCGGGCTTGTCCCGACCATCCACGTCTTCCTTTGAGCAGCGTCGTGTTCAAAACGTGGATGCTCGCCACGAGGGCGAGCATGACGCGATTGAACGGGCCGATTGGATCAGCCCAAAACACCGCCCTTGCGGGCGTAATCGATATAGATTTCGCGCAGGCGCTGCGCGGTCGGGCCGGGCGCGCCGTTATGGATCGTGTGGCCGTCGATCGTGGTCACCGGCATGACGAGGCTGGTCGCGGAGGTGATGAAGGCCTCCTCGGCGTCGAGCGCTTCTTCCAGCGTGAACTCGCGTTCCTCGAAGGTGAAGCCGGATTCCGCGAGATAGGCCAGCACCGCCTTGCGCGTGATGCCCGGCAGCACCTTGTTGGAGAGCGGGCGCGAGATCAGCGTCTTGCCCTTGACGATCCAGGCGGTGGAGGAGGCGCCCTCGGTCACCACGCCGTCTTCGATGAGCCAGGCCTCCTGGGCGCCGCTTTCGAGCGCGAACTGCTTGGCGAGCACCGGAGCGAGCAGGTTGACGCTCTTGATGTCGCGGCGCGCCCAGCGCAGGTCCGGCGTCGAGACGACCTTGATGCCCGTCTTCGCCGTCGGTGCGTTCACGAAGTTGCGGGCCTGGGTGAACATTACCAGCGTGGGCGCGACATCCTTCGGGAAGGGGAAGTCGCGATCGGAGGCGCCGCGCGAGACCTGCAGGTAGATGCCGCCCTCGTCGAGATTGTTGCGCTTGATCAGCTCCTCGTGGATCGCGACGAGCTCGGCCTTCGACCAGGGCAGGCCGAGCCGGATCTCGCCGCAGGAGCGCTCGAGCCGGGCGAGATGCGCTTCGCAATCGACGAGCTTGCCGCCGATCACGGCCGAAACCTCGTAGATGCCGTCGCCGAAGATGAAGCCGCGGTCGAAAACGGAGATCTTGGCCTCTTCCTCGGGAAGATAGGCGCCATTGACGTAGACGATGCGGCTCATCGATGCGGACTCGCTGGATTGGAAGGGAACGCCCGCCCTTCCTAGCGAAGCTTGGCGCCGGTTGCGAGCCTCAAGGCGTGGAAACGGCCCGGCGTCTGATGCAGGGCCGGCTGTTCACCCGGCCCGATCGTTTTCAGTGAAAACACGCGGGTCATCCCGGGCGACCGGAGGGAGACCCGGGATCCATGCCGGAGGCTTTCCGATAAAGGTTCAGGCATGGATCCCGGATATTCGCTTCGCTCGGTCCGGGATGACTTCGGAGGAAGACCCAGCGAAAGCCTAAGCCTTCAAGCTCAGGAAGCGCGTCGGAATCGCGCCGCGCAGGTTCTGCTCGAAACCTGCGAGCTTTGGCGAGACCAGGTTCTTGGTCGAATAGTGCAGCACCGGAATCCACGGTTCGTCGCGGATGACGATGCTGTCGGCTTCGCGCAGGATCGCGGCGCGCCGGGCGATGTCGAGTTCCTCGGTCGCGAGCTTCATCAGCGCGTCGAATTGCGGATTGCTGTATTTGCCGATGTTGAAGCCGGCATTGTCGCTCTCGAACAGGAACAGGAAATTCTGCGGGTCGGAATAGTCGCCGATCCAGCCGTAGCGGGCGACGTCGAAATCGCCGCCATCGCGCAGATAGGCGAAATGCGTGCGGAAATCGGTCTGGACGAAGCGCGTCTCGACGCCGATCGCCCGCCATTGCTCCGCGATCGCCTCGGCCGTGTGGCGGTTGTTGTCGGTGGTGTTGAAGCGGAATTCGACCTGAAGCGGTATGCTGCCGAAGCCCGCCGAGGCGAGCAGGCGCTTGGCCTCGTCCTCGCGTTCGAGCCCAGAAGCGTAGCGGAAATCCAGCTCGGCCCGCTCGCCGTAATTGCCGATATGCGGGGGTATCACGCCATAGGCCGGCAGCATCGTGCCTCCCCAGATCCGGTCGGCGATGAATTCCCGGTCGATCTGCAGCGACAGTGCCCGCCTGACGCGCTCGTCGTCGAAGGGCGGCTTGGCGCTGTTGATGATCAGGAAGTAGGTCGCGAGATAGGGGCCGATCCGGACCTGATCGCCGAGCTTTTCCTTCAGGCTCTTGAACTGGTCGGCCGGGATGTCCGTGGTGAGATGCAGTTCGCCGGCCTGGAAGCGCCGCACCGCCGCTGCGAGGTCGGACGCCGGATAGAAGATCACCGTATCGATCTGCACATCGGCGGCAGCATGGAAATGCGGGTTGCGGTCGAGCCGGATATGCGAGTTCGGCGCCAGCTCCCTGAGCATATAGGGGCCGTTGGTGATCCAGTTCTCCGGTCGCCCGGGCTCCTGCGCCGCCCTGCCAACGCTGGGCGGGTGTACGGGCAGGGCGCTCTGATGGGTCAGGAGCTCGAGCAGGTAGGGCGTCGGCTGCTCCAGCGCGATCTCCAGCGTGCTCTCGTCGGGAGCGGTGACGCCGAGCGCTTCGAGCGAGGAGCCGGCGGCGGCCTTGTGGATCGCCTGGGCATTGCGGATCGGGAAGAGCAGGTTGGCGTATTTGGCGCCGGTTTCCGGATTGATGATGCGCCGGAAGGAATAGACGAAATCCGAGGCCTTGACCGGTTCGCCATTCGACCATTTCGCGTTGCCGCGCAGCTTGAAGCGCCAGCTCCTGCCGTCCCGACTGATCGTCCAGCTCTCGGCGACGCCGGGCACGACCTCGCCCATCATATTGTGGATGACGAGGCCTTCGCGCAGGTCCCGCAGCAGATGCGCTTCGGCGACGGTGGAGGTCTTGTGTGGATCGAGCGTTTCGGGATCGCCGTCATTGCCGCGGTGGAAGACAATCCGGCCCTGGGCGGCGGCGCGGGGCGCGGCCAGGATGGCGGCGAAGGCCAAAGGGGCATGGCGGCGCGTGACGTCGAGCATGGCAACCTCCCTCAAGCCGGGCGTCGTTGCGAGCGATGCCCGACTTCAGGGGGAGTAGACCCTGTCGCGTTGAGTCTGCCAAGCGCGAAAACGACGGCGGGGCCGCGGTTTTCGCGGCCGAGCAGGTTCCGCAAAACTGTTTCGCGGTTTTGCGATAAGAACCTGCTCCAAACAAAAATCGAGGCAGGCTTGCTGATGCAAGCCTGCCTCGATTGTCAGGAGTTGGCCGGAGGCGTCAGCGGCTGGCCGCTTCGGCCGCGCTTTCCTGCGCCTCGACCACGGCGACGGCGGTCATGTTGACCACGCCGCGCGCCGTCACCGACCCCGTAAGGATATGTGCGGGCTTGGCCGTGCCGATCAGGATCGGCCCGACAGGCAGCGCATCGGCCATCACCTTGGCGAACTGGTAGGAGATGTTGGCCGCGTCGAGATTCGGGAAGATCAGGACGTTCGCCATCTCCTTCAGCGTCGAGGAGGGCAGGACGCGCTCGCGGATCAGCGGCACGAGGGCGGTATCGGCCTCCATCTCGCCGTCGCATTCGAGATGCGGCGCCCGCTCGCGGATCAGCTTCAGCGCCTTGCGCATCTTGAGCGAAGAGGGTGTGTCGGCCGCGCCGAAATCGGAATGCGAGAGCAGGGCGATCTTCGGATCGATGCCGAAGCGCTGGACATGGCTCGCTGCCAGCACGGTCATGTCGGCGATCTCCTCCGCCGTCGGATCGTGCTTCACATGGGTGTCCGACATGAAGAAGGCGCCCTTGTTGGTGATGATCAGGGTCATCGCCGCAAGGTCGCAGACGCCCGGCGCCATGCCGATGATGTCCTTGATATGCCGCAGGCGCGACATGAACCGGCCTTCGAGGCCCGAAATCATCGCATCGGCCTCGCCGCGGGCGACGGCGAGCGCCGCGATCACGGTATTGTTGGTGCGCACCAGCGAGCGGGCGGCCTCGGGCGTGATGCCGCGCCGGCCGGCGATGTCGAGATAGGTCTGGACATAGTCGCGATAACGCGGGTCGTCCTCGGGATTGACCACCTCGAAATCGACGCCGGGCTTGAGCGACAGACCGAAGCGCTGGATGCGCGTCTCGATCACGCTCGGGCGGCCGATCAGGATCGGAACGGCGAGCCCTTCCTCCAGCGCGACCTGGGCGGCGCGCAGCACGCGCTCGTCCTCGCCCTCGGCATAGATCACGCGCTTGGGGTCGGCCTTGGCCTTCTGGAACAGCGGCTTCATCAGGAAGCCGGAGCGGAAGACGAAGCGCGAGAGCTGCTCGCGATAGGCCTCGACATCGACCAGCGGCTTGCGGGCGACGCCGGTCACCATCGCGGCCTCGGCGACAGCCGGCGCGATGCGCATGATCAGGCGCGGATCGAACGGGTTCGGGATCAGCGAGTTCGCGCCGAAGGTCGAGGCCTCGCCACCATAGGCGCGGGCCGCGATGTCGGAGGTCGCCTCGCGGGCGAGCGAGGCGATGGCGCGCACCGCGGCGAGCTTCATCGCCTCGTTGATCGTCGTCGCCTGCACGTCGAGCGCGCCGCGGAAGATATAGGGGAAGCACAGGACGTTATTGACCTGGTTCGGATAGTCCGAGCGGCCGGTGCAGATCATCGCGTCCGGGCGCACCGCGAGCGCGTCTTCCGGCGTGATCTCGGGATTGGGGTTGGCGAGCGCCAGGATCAGCGGCTTCGGCCCCATCTGCTTGGCCATCTCGGGCTTCAGCACGCCGGCCGCGGAGAGGCCGAGGAAGACGTCGGCGCCGCCGATGACGTCGCTGAGCGTCCGGGCGTCGGTCTCCTGCGCATAGACCTCCTTCCAGCGGTCCATCAGCGTGTTGCGGCCCTTGTAGACCACGCCGTCGATATCGGTGAGCCAGATGTTCTGGCGCTGCGCGCCGAGCTCGACCAGCAGGTTGGTGCAGGCGAGCGCGGCGGCGCCGGCGCCGGACACGACGATCTTGACGTCGGCGATCTTCTTGCCCGCGAGGTCGAGCCCGTTCAGCACCGCGGCCGAGACGATGATCGCCGTGCCGTGCTGGTCGTCATGGAAGACGGGGATTTGCATCCTGGCCTTGAGCTGCTCCTCGATCTCGAAGCATTCCGGCCCCTTGATATCCTCGAGATTGATGCCGCCGAAGGTCGGCTCCAGCGCCGCGACGACCTCGACGAATTTCTCGATGTTCTTCTGCTCGACCTCGATATCGAAGCAGTCGATACCGGCGAATTTCTTAAAGAGGACGGCCTTGCCCTCCATCACCGGCTTGGAGGCGAGCGGGCCGATATCGCCGAGGCCGAGCACGGCGGTGCCGTTGGTGATGACGGCGACGAGGTTCTGGCGCGAGGTCAGCTCGGCGGCTTCGGAGGGATCGTCGACGATCGCCTCGCAGGCGGCGGCGACGCCGGGCGAATAGGCGAGCGCCAGGTCGCGCTGGTTGCCGAGCGGCTTGGTCGCCTGGATCTCGAGCTTACCCGGCCGAGGCTGGCGGTGATAGACGAGCGCGCCCGAGCGCAGATCCGTGGAGAGCGTGCTTTTCATGGCGCGATGGTCCCTGCAATCCGAAGGATGCTGGTCGCGCGAAAGCCCCCACGCCGTCAAGCCGTCGGCGCCGCCAGCAGTTTCGCCGGGGCGGAAAGGATGAAGCGGGCGCGAACTTGAATCAATTTGGCAAGATGCTGAGTCAGCATGCGAGAAACCGCACGCAAGCGCCGGAGACGATTCGATAAATCCCCAGCGCCGTCCGCGCGAAGTTCAGAACGCCTTGAAGGTGATGATCGTGTGGGTGTCGGCGATCTCGGGGATCGACTGCACCTTCTGCGCGACGAAATGGCCGATATCGACATCGGCCGCGACGTGGAACTTCGCCAGGATGTCGTAGTTGCCGGCGGTCGAATAGATCTCCGAGGCGATCTCGCGATCGGCCAGTTCGCTGGCGACCTCATAGGTCTTGCCGAGCCTGCATTTGATCTCGACGAAGAAGGTCTGCATCGCGCGCTCCGAAACTCTGTTGGGTCTGGATAGAATCTTCGATGCGATGAGATCAAGCGCCGGCGAGCGCGGCGATCCGTCGGGTCATCGCATTCTCCGGGTCGGTCAGCCCGGCGATAACGGTGAAATGGTTGGCTCCGGGGATTTCCTCGTAGCGCGTCGCCACGCCTTCCAGCCCCCAGACATCGACGAGGCGGCGGCTCTGCTTGTGATACTCGTCGCTCTCCGCTCCGCCGACCACGGCATCCATCGTCAGCCGCGACGGCGCCGGCCAGAACAGGGGGCTTTCCAGTTCCGCGGCAGCCAGGTCAAGATTCAGCGCCTTGTTGATGCTGGTCTCAGTCAGGGGCTTCAGGTTGTAGAGGCCGGAGATGCCATAGGCTGCCGGCACGAGCTGGTCTGGCAGATCCGGGTCGACATTCTTCCAGTCGGTGGCGAGCGTACAGGCGCTGAGATGGCCGCCGGCGGAATGCCCTGTCGCGACGACCGGGAGGCCGAAACGCCGCCACAGCGCCGCTGCCGCCTGCTGCAATTCCCAGACGATATGGCCGAGATGGACCTGCGGGCAGAGATCGTAGCCGACGACCGCGACCGGCAGGCCGAGCCGGTTCAACCCGCGCGCCATATGCGAGAAATAGCTGCGGTCCAGCGCCTGCCAGTAGCCGCCATGGATGAACATCACCAGCGCGTTGCCGCGGATCGCATCGGGCTTGAACAGGTCGTAGGCCTGGCGCTCGCCCTCGCCATAAGAGATGTCCAGTTCGCAGAAGGCCTCTGACCGGTACGCGGCGGCGTCCGTCTGCCAGCCGGCGATGATGCCGGGATGTTCCGGCACGCGGGCGCGGTTGTTGTATTCGGTCTCGTAGTCCGGCGACATCTGTCTTCCATCGCTGAAGGGCGTGGCTTGGCTGGGCCGCACCGTGGCAGCCCGGCGCCCTTCGCGCCAGCGCTTTTGACAGGACCCCGCTCCGGCGCCAAAAGGCGGCAAGCCCGTCGCAAAGGGCAATGGAGGTCGCCATGGAAAACCCTGTTCTCGCCGAGGTCACGCGCGGCAATGTCGTCGAATCGCGTCATCGCGGCGCGGCGATCGTCGTCGATGCCGATGGCGGCGTGGTTTTCTCGGCGGGCGATGTCGAGCGCCCGGTGTTTCCGCGTTCCGCCGTCAAGGCGATCCAGGGCCTGCCGCTGATCGAGAGCGGTGCCGCCGACCGCTACGGGCTGACGGAGGCCGAGATCGCGCTCGCCGTCTCCTCGCATTCCGGCGAGCCGCTGCATGCGCAGACTTCGCTGGCGATGCTGAAAAAGGCCGGCCGCGACGCCGGCTGCCTCGAATGCGGCGCGCATTGGCCGTCGAACGAGCTCGCCGCTCGCGCCCTGGCGAAATCCGGCGCCGAGCCGAGCGCCCTGAACAACAACTGTTCCGGCAAGCATGCCGGCTTCGTCTGCCTGTCCTGCAACATGGATGAGGACCCCACTGGCTATGTGAAGGCGAGCCATCCCGTGCAGCAGGCCGTGCGCGGCGCTCTGGAAGCCGTGACCGGCGCCGTCCATAGCGCCGATCGGATGGGAACCGACGGCTGCTCGATCCCGTCCTACGCCGTGCCGCTTTCGGCGCTGGCGCTGGGCTTCGCCCGGCTCGGCACCGGCCGCGGCTTCGGGCCGGAGCGGGCAAAGGCGGCGGCGCGCATCCGGGCCGCGGCGGCGGCGCATCCCTTCATGGTCGCCGGCACCGGCCGCTACGACACGCGATTGATGGACCTGCTCGGCGCGCGTGCCTTCACCAAGACCGGGGCCGAGGGCGTCTATTGCGCCGCCCTGCCGGAACTCGGCTACGGCATCGCCCTGAAATGCGATGACGGGGCCGGCCGTGCCGCCGAGATCGCGCTCGGGGCTCTGATCGCGCGCTTCCTGCCGATGGACGATGCGACGCAGGCCGCCTTCGCGCCGCTGCGCGAGACCGTGCTGAAGAACTGGAACGGCATCGAGGTCGGCCGGATTCGCGCGCCCGCAGCCTGAGGCCTCAACGCACCGCGTTATTCGCGACCACGACCCCCGAGGCCCTCGCGTCCGGAGCCTTCGTCAGGTCGCCGGTGACAGGCTTGCCGTATTCGGTGCCGATCACGGCACCGTCGCGAGCCTCGGAAATGACGTTGTTGGCGATCAGCGCGTTGCGTTCCTTGGGCACCAGCGAGACCGAGATGCCGATCCCGGTCTTGCGGATGACGTTGCCGGTGGCGGCGAGATTGCGCATGCCCCATGACCAGCCGAGCGCGATGCCGATATCGCTGGCATCCTCGATGACATTGCCGGTCACCGTCGCTTCCGCCTCGACATGGATGCCGTAGCCTCCGGTCGGCTCCTTGCTGTAGGGCACGGCCTTGCGCGTCGCCTTGCGAATGATGTTGTTGGCGCAGACCGCCATGCGCCCGCCCTGGTCGAGATTGGTCATTGAGGCGCCCGACGCGCAGTCCTCGACATGGTTGTTGGCGATGATCGCGCCCTCGAAGGCGAATTCGCTGTAGAGCGCGACCTCGCCGCAGCGCCGCCCCTGGTTGCCGAGGATCTGGACGCCGGAGCCGGAATTGTTGCGGATGAAGCTCAGCGCGCAGTCGCGCAGCTGGTTGCCCTCGATGATGACGCCCCCGGCACGGAAGACGCTGATGCCGTTGCCGTTCTGGCCGCTGCCGCCGCCATCGGTGCGGATGCGCATCACATGGTTGCCGCGGACGATCGAGCTGTCGTCGCCCGGCTGGCTGCGCCAGATCTGGATGCCGTTATTGCCGCAATCCTCGACCCGGTTCTGCTCGACCGTGAGGCCCTTCGAATCGATCGCGAACAGCGCCGCGTCCCGCATGTCGCGGAACCGGCTCGCGGTGACACGCCCGCCGCAGCGGTCAAGCGTCAGGCCGACCGAGCCGGCCTTGGCAAAGGCGCAGCCGGAAACGGTGATCTCGCCGACATTCTCGGCCATGAGCAACCCGCTTCGCTGGGCGGCGGGGATGTCGAGCCCGTCGAAGCTCACGCCGGTGAGCGCGGCCCGCCCGATATTGCGGGCGATCAGGAGGGGCTGGCCACTGGCCGTGATGAGATACGTCTCGCCGGGCACGCCGACGATCCGGGCGTTCTCGGGCAGGGCGACGCCGCCGATCCGGTAGCGGCCGGGCGGCAGGAGGAGCGGCGCGCCGCGCGCGGCAGCTTGCTTGAGGGCAGCTTGGAGTTGCCGCGACTGGTCCTCGGCGGCGCCTGGTCGTAAGCCGAGCTGGCCGGCATCTAGCCCGAGATGGCCGAGCGGGCCGGTCGTCGCACCGCGCGATTGGGCATGGGCCGGAAGAGCGACCGAGGCCGTGCCGAAAAGGCCCATCGCCAGCACGTTGCGTCGGGACAGCACCATGAAAGCTCCTGTTCGGCCGGCGCGGATCAAGCTCTATGCCAGCTTCACCTGTGCCGATCTGGCACCGAGGCTCGCCGCGCCGGAGTCACAGCCCCAGCGCCCGCGCGATCTCGTCGGCGGCGGATGTCGGGGGGAGCTTTCCGGCGGCGACGGCCGCCTCCAGCTCCGGCGTGCGAGCTTTCAGGGCAGGGTCGTGCCGCAGCCGGGCCTGCAATCGATCCTGCACCATCGCCCACATCCATTTCACATCCTGCTTGCGGCGCTTCTCGGCGATCAGGCCCTTGGCCTCGAAGCGGGTGCGATGCTCCTCGATCCTGGCCCAGAGCTTGTCGAGGCCGAGCCCCGTCAGCCCCGAGATCGTCACGACCGGCGTGCTCCACAGGGGCGAGGCGGGGGCGAGGATATGGAGCGCGGCCTTGTATTGTGCGGCGGCTGCGCGCGCGGCCATGGCGCCGTCGCCATCGGCCTTGTTGACCGCGATCATGTCGGCGAGCTCGATGATGCCCTTCTTGATGCCTTGCAATTCGTCGCCGGCATTGGGCAGCATCAGCACGAGGAAGAAGTCTGTGAGGTCGGCGACCGCGGTCTCCGACTGGCCGACACCGACCGTCTCGACCAGGATCACGTCGAAGCCGGCGGCCTCGCAGAGCAGCATGGTCTCGCGCGTCTTGGCCGCGACCCCGCCGAGCGTGCCCGAGGAGGGGGAGGGGCGGATATAGGCGCTCGGATCGACTGCGAGCCGGGCCATTCGCGTCTTGTCGCCGAGAATCGAGCCGCCGGTCCGGGAAGACGAGGGATCGACGGCGAGCACGGCAACCTTATGGCCCGCCGCGGTCAGGTGGCTGCCGAGCGCGTCGATCGTGGTCGACTTGCCGACGCCGGGCACGCCGGTGATGCCGACCCGGATCGCCCGGCCGGTATGCGGGAGCAACTGCTGGATCAGGGTCTGTGCCTGCTCGCGATGGTCGGCGCGGCGCGATTCCGCCAGCGTGATCGCGCGGGCCAGCGCAGCGCGCTCGCCGGCGAGAATGGCATCGCGCAGGGTGTCGGATGGGGAGCTGCTGCTGTCGACCATGGCGCCAGTTAGCAAGCTGCCGGCGCGGGCGACAAGGCGTCCTTGCACCACTTGCTTCATCACTGTGTCATGTGCGCCTCTTGTGAATCCGCCGCGGCGATGAGACGACTTGGCGATGATGTGCGTGGCGATGCGGCTTCGTGGTTTCCTGTTGGCCCTGTTTTTGCCGCTGGCGCTCGTGGCCTGCGGCACGCCGCGCGTGCTTGAGCTGAGCCAGGCGCCGAAGGGCGATGTCGCCGGGACCGTTCAGATCTACGTCGCGACGACGCGCGAGGCCTCGGCGCAGCCGGTCTATTTCAGCGGCGAACGCGGGCCGAAACTCTCCTTCGCCCGGCTCGACATCACCGTGCCGCGCAGCCACAAGTCCGGCAATCTGGAATTGCCCGATTCGGGGCCGGGCGACCCTGCCAAGCATTTCGCCGCGACCTATATCCAGAAGCTCGACCTCGCGCCGGTCGTTGCCGATGTGCGCAAGGAACTGCAGCGGCGGCCAGCCTCCCAGCGCGATGTGCTGGTCTTCGTCCACGGCTACAACACGAATTTCGCCGATGCGGCCTATCGCTTCGCCCAGATCGTCTATGATTCCGGCTTCAAGGGTGTGCCGGTGCTGTTCACCTGGCCCTCGCGCGGCCAACTGCTGGCCTATCCCTATGATCGCGAAAGCGCCTTCTACTCGCGCGATTTCCTGGAGATGAACCTGCGGGCCATCGCCCGTGACCTCGGCGCTTCGCGCATGGACATCCTCGCCCATTCGATGGGCACGCTGCTGACGCTGGAGACGTTGCGCCAGGCCGCGATCCGTGGCGACGGCAGCTTCGGAGGCAGGCTGCGCGATGTCATGCTGGCAGCGCCCGACGTCGACCTCGACGTCTTCAAGACGCAGATGCGCGAAATCCGGCGGCCGGTGACGGTCTTCGTTTCGGCCGATGACCGGGCGCTCGATTTCTCCCGGCGCTTCGCCGGCGACAAGAAGCGGCTGGGCGCGGTGTCGAGCAAGGATACCGAGACGATCGCCGAGCTGGAAAAGCTTGGCGTGCGGCTGATCGATCTCTCCGAGGTCTCCTCCGCCGACAGCCTGAACCATGCGAAATTCGCATCCTCGCCGAAGGTCGTGCAGATGATCGGCCAGCGGCTGCAGCAGGACAGGGGCATTGGCTTCGCCGGGCCGCGATTCGGCGACAGGCTCGGCGATGTCGCCGGCGGCGTCGTGGGCACGGTCGGCTCGACCGTCGGGCTGGTCGTCACCGCGCCGATTCAGATCATTTCCGGCGCGACGCACTGATGTCGCCTTCGCGCAACGCGGGTGCTGCTTCGTGCAGGCGGCAGCGCTCTTGCCCCATTCTGGCCGCGTTGGCCTGCCTTTAGAGGTGCGGCTGCCAGTTCGGCCCCTCAAATTCTGACCGGATGCCTTTCCCCATGCCCGTTACAAGGCGCGCCTTTTCATGCCGTTCGCTGGCGCTCGCCGCGTTCCTCCCGCTCGGGCTTGCCGCCTGCGCGCAGAGCGAGGCGAGCGTGTCGCCCTTCTCCGAGCCGGAGCGCGCCGATACCTCGGCGCTCGGCAAGGATCCGCGGCTGCTCGTCATGACGACGCGCCGCTCGACCGGCAACGCGACGCCTTATTTCAATACTGATCGTGGCCCGCTGACCTTCGCCGAAGCGCAGCTGTCGCCGCCCGGGCGCGGCATCGCGGGGCGTGTCTCCTCGGCGGTGAGCGGCGACTGGGCCGTGCTCGGCATTTCGCATGAAACGACGGCGGACGCGACGCGGGCACTCTCGGACGCCGTGAACGGGCGCGATGTGCTGCTTTACATCCATGGCTTCAACGAGAGCTTCGAGACGGCCGCCCGCAGCGCCGGCCAGTTGTCCCATTCGCTGGAGTTCCAGGGTCGCACGGTGCTGTTCACCTGGCCCTCCGGCGGCAAGCTCTTCGACTATGCCTATGACCGGGAGAGCGCGCTCTGGTCGCGGGACGGTTTCGTCCAGTCGCTGCAGGCGCTTGTCGCCAACCCGACCGTCGGCCGCATCCACATTGTCGCCCACTCCATGGGAACCTTCCTGACGCTGGAGGGCTTGCGCGAGCTGCGTGATTCCCGGGAAATCTACGCCCGGATCGGCTCGGTCGTGCTGGCCTCGCCCGATGTCGATATCGACGCCTTCGAGCAGACAGTGAAGAAGATCGGCCCGTTGGCGCAGCGCATGACCGTGATCATCGATCCCGGCGACCGCGCGCTGGCCGTCTCGGCCCGCATCGCCGGCGGCGTCGCGCGGGCCGGTGCGGCGGACCGCTCGCGGCTGGAAGCCTTGGGCGTCCGGGTCGCGGACACCTCCGGCCGGGGCTGGAGCATGCTGCGTCACGATCTCTTCCTGTCCAACAGCGAGGTCACCCAGGTCGTGCGCCGGGCGATGGATCGCGGCGGCTAGGGGAGCGCGCATCATGAGGCGGTTGGGCTGGGGACTGACGGCTGTCGCGCTGGGACTCAGCTTCGGCCTCTCCTCCGCCTTTGCCGAGACGCCGCCGCTCTTCGCCGGGACCGGGTCGGCCGAAAGCAGCTACGCCGATCCGCTGCCGGCCACCGTCGCGGTATCGAGCTATGTACCGCCGGCCTGCGCCGCCAAGCCCTGCCCGCTGCTGATTGCGATCCACGGCATGGGCCGCAATGCGAGAGGCGCCCGCGACGCCTGGAAGGTTGCTGCGACCGAGGCGGTTTCCTCGTTCTCGCCCCACGCTTCGACAAGGACCAGTTTCCGAGCCGCCGCTTCCAGCAGGGCGGGGTGCGCGGCGAGCCGGACAAGACCAGATGGACTTTCGGGCTGATTGAAAGGCTGTTCGACGCCGCTCGCGCCAGCGGCCGCGTTGCCGGCGACAGCTATACGATCTTCGGCCATTCCGCCGGTGCCCAGTTCGTGCACCGCATGGTCATGCTGATGCCGGACGCCAGGATTGCGACGGCGGCCGCGGCCAATGCCGGCTACTACACGCTGCCTGCGCGGGCAGGCGAGCGGGCCTATCCTTATTCGCTCAAGGGCACGCCGGCTGTGGACGCCACACTCGCAGCCGCGCTGTCCAAGCCGATGCTGGTGATGCTCGGAGACCGCGACACCGATCCCGGCCATCCCCAGCTCAACAGATCCCGCGGCGCCGAGGAGCAGGGGCCGACCCGCTTCGCGCGCGGAGAGCACTTCATGGCCGCGGCCCGCGACGAAGCGCGCCGCCTCGGAGTGACGCTTCGTTGGCGCGAGGTCGTCGTGCCAGACGTGGCACATCAGCAGAGCGGCATGGCCAAGGCTGCCGCAGCCGAGCTGTTCGGCGCTCGCTGAGACCCTTCAGACCGGCGGCAGGCCGGAGCGCTTCTTGATCGTCGCCAGCGCGAAATTGGATTCGACCGACTGGATGCATTTCAATCGCGTCGCCTTCTGCTTCAGGAAGCGCTCGTAGCCCTCGATTCCGTCGGTGACGACGCGCAGCAGGTAATCCTGCGAGCCGGTCATGAGATAGCATTCGGCGACCTCGCTCCAGCTTTCGACCGCCTTCTCGAACTCGGATATCTGCTCCTGGTTCTGCTGTGTCAGCCTCACCGAGACGAAGACGCTGAAGGGCAGGCCATAGGCCTTCGGGTCGACCACGGCCGTATAGCCCTGGATGACGCCGGTCTCCTCGAGCCGCTTCAGCCGCCTGAGGCACGGTGTCGGCGACAGTCCGACCCGCTGCGACAGGTCCTGGTTGGTGATGCGCCCGTCCTCGCGCAGCACGGCGAGAATCCGGCGGTCGATGCTATCGAGCACGATATGCTCCATCCCTGTCAAAATTGAGCAGAAAGCTGCTCGGGGGACATTAGGATGATGCTGATCGGCCAAGCAATGGCGCGCTGATGGGAATAATCTGGTGCGAGAAACCGGCCTGCGTCGCAGGACCGCAAGGGAGACGGCCATGAGCGAAGACAACTACCACAAGGACCGGATCGCCAACCGCAAGCTCCATCCCGAGACGCTGATGATGGGCTTCGGCTATTCGCCGGCTATGTCGGAAGGCTCGCTGAAGCCGCCGGTCTTCCTGACCTCGACCTTCGTTTTCGAGAACGCCCAGCAGGGCAAGGACTTCTTCGACTTCACCTCCGGCCGGCGCCAGCCCAAGCCCGGCGAGAAGCCCGGCTTGGTTTATTCGCGCTTCAACCACCCAAACATGGAGATCCTCGAGGATCGTCTGGCGATCTGGGACGAGGCCGAGAAATGCGCCGTCTTCGCCTCGGGCATGGCCGCGATCGCGACGACCTGTTTCGCCTTCCTGCGCCCGGGCGACACGATCCTGCATTCCCGTCCGCTCTATGGCGGCACCGAGACGCTGCTGAAGAACCAGATGGGCGCCTTCGGCGTCACGCCCTTCGGCTTCACCGATGGGCTCGACATCGCGCAGATGCGTCAGGTCGCGAAGGAAGCGGCTGCCAAGGGCCGCGTTGCGATGATCCTGGTCGAGACGCCCGCCAACCCGACCAACGGCCTCGTCGATCTCGCCGCCTGCAAGATGATCGCCGACGAGCTGGAGACGTCGCAGGGCCACCGCCCGCCCGTCGTCGTCGACAACACCATGCTCGGCCCGAAATACCAGAAGCCGCTGCAGCAGGGCGCCGACCTGTCACTGCTCTCGCTGACCAAATATGTCGGCGGCCATTCCGACCTCGTCGGTGGCTCGATCAGCGGCTCCGAGGCGCTGGTGCGGCAGGTCAAGGCCTGGCGTGGCTCGCTCGGCACCCAGGCCGATCCGAATTCCTGCTGGATGCTGATGCGCTCGCTGGAGACGCTCGATATCCGCATGAGCCGCGCCAACGAGAACGCCAAGCTGGTCGCGGAATACCTGGAAAGCCACCCCAAGGTCGCCAGGGTCCACTATCTCGGCAACCTTGGGGACGGCGACCCGCGCAAGGCCGTCTTCGACCGCCAGTGCACGGCGGCGGGCTCGACCTTCGCCTTCGACGTCAAGGGCGGCGAGAAGGAGGCTTTCGCGTTGCTCGACAACCTCCAGATCATGAAGCTCGCGGTCAGCCTCGGCGGCACCGAGACCCTGGTCTCGCACCCGGCGGCGATGACACATTCCGGCGTCGCCCGCGAATTGCGCGAGGAGATCGGCCTGACCGATGCGCTGATCCGCATCTCGGTCGGCATCGAGAATATCGAGGACCTGATCTCGGATCTGGCGCAGGCCTTCGAGGCGGTTTGAGATAGAGCGGTCGCTGCGCCTGCCTCAGCCAAGGCCGAGGAACAGCGCCAGCGACCGGTTTACCGTGATCATCATCTCGGGATCGAGGCGGCCGAAAGCCGGGCCGATCCGGTCCCGGCGCACCGTCATCGCCTTGTCGACCATGATCTGGGAGGCAAGGCGTAATCCGTTCGTCGCGTCGGGCTCGACCGTCAGCCGGATCAATGGCGCATCGACGAGATCGCTGGAGATGAGCAGCAAGGTTACCGTCGCCGTCAATGCGAACGGGTCTGCCTGAACGATCAGGGCAGGGCGCGGTTTGCCGAAATCCCCTGCGATCGCAACGGTGACGAGGTCGCCGCGCTTCATTCGGCGGCGTCGTCCAGATCGTCCAGCGCTGCGTCGAGGAACGCGTCCAGTTCCCGATCGGCGCTGTCGCTGACGGCGACGAGCCGCGCTTGACGGCGGCATTCCTCGCTGAACCCTGGACGTCGCGTATCGGGAACCCAGATCTGAATTGGCCGCAGGCCTGCCGCCCGCAAGGCATCGCGGCGCTTCTGGACGCGTCTGGCAATGGAATTCGCCATGTGGATAACTCCGACAAGCGTTACATGTAACGCTTGCTCGCCGGCTCTGCAAGCCTGTCAGACATTGCGTTCCTGAACCCCGACCCGTCCCCAGCCCGGCAGCTTCAGCGCCGGGCTCCGCAGGTCGAACCCGGCGACGAGGCCGAGCAGGTTGATCTCGATGCCCTCGACCCAGCCGACCGTCACGCCGGCAAGCCCGTAAAGCGAGGCCTGGATGCCGGTGCGGCTGGCGGTCAGCCCGGCGAAGAGGCCTTCGGCCCGCCAGTCCTTGCCGAGCGCTGTCGGCGGCAGCGCCTGATGGAGCTCGGGCACCTCGGCCAGGACATGCTGGACGAAGCTGTTCGAGTTCGGGCCCGGCCAGGCGAGATAGCTGCCGGGGCTGGAATAGGCGTAATCCGCCACGGCTGCCCTTATGCGCGGGATCAGGCGCTCCGCTGTCTCACCCCGGATTTCGACGACGGATTCCGGCATGTTGCCGAACCAGCGGCCATCGGCCTCGCGATGGTTGACCCTGAGCGGCGCGCCCCAGCCGACGACGTCGAAGCGGGTGTAGGCGCTGGCGCCGCGTTCCTTCACCACGATCCAGGAATGATGGGCGAAGATGCCGCGCCAGCGGCCGACGCGGGCGGCGAAGACATGCACGGTCGCTTCGGGCTCGGCGGAAGCCGCCGGCAGCAGCTTCGCGCTGGTCCAGTCGGCGCGCCGCCAGTCGGGCGCATGCGTTTGCCAGTACCACCAGCCCGCATGGCTCGCGAGCGGCAGCAGGAAGGCGATTGCGAAGAACAGCAGGAAGCGACGGAACAGGCGCATGCGGTACGGTATGTGCATGGCGGCGCGAGCCGGCAAGAACCCGCAACATCACGCTTGCGTCAGGCGCTCCTTGCCTGTGCGCGGGCGTTCCGTCGCGCCCTATGGCGGTTGATGCCGGGGGGAAAGCTGGTAGCGTGCGCGCGCCAACACGATGGAGGGGCGGATTGGGCAGGACGACGAAGCGACTGACCGAGGCGATTGCCGCGTGCGCGATCGGACTGGGACTTCTGGCCACACCAGTGGTCGCGCAGGACAGGCAGCTGCGCATCTTCAACTGGTCTGATTATGTCGATCCGGAGGTGCTCGACGCCTTCAAGAAGGAAACCGGCATCACCGTCGTCTACGACACCTTCGACCAGATGGAGACGGTGGAGACCAAGCTTCTGGCCGGCAAGACCGGCTACGACCTGATCGTCGTCACCGCTTCCTTCCTGCCGCGCCACATTCCGCTGGGCCTCTACCAGCCGGTCGACAAGGACAAGGCTCCGAATCTCAAGAATATCTGGCCGGAAATCCAGACCAGGCTCGGCAAGTACGATCCCGGCAACAAATACGCCGTGAACTACATGTGGGGCACCACCGGGATCGGCTACAATGTCGCGAAGGTGAAGGAGCGGCTCGGCCCCGATGCGGTGATCGATTCCTGGAAGATCGTCTTCGAACCCGATCAGCTCAAGAAGCTGTCGAATTGCGGCGTGCATGTGCTCGATGCGGTCGAGGAGATGTTCCCGGCGGCTTTGCGCTATCTCGGTCTCGATCCCGACTCGAAGAAGGAAGCCGATCTCAACAAGGCCGGCGAGCTCCTGCGCAAGATCCGCCCGCATATCCAGAAATTCCACTCCTCGGAATACATCAACGCGCTGGCGAACGGCGATATCTGCCTGGCCGTGGGTTATTCCGGCGACATCCTTCAAGCGAAGAAGCGGGCGGAGGAGGCCAAGAACGGCGTCCAGATCGCCTATTCGATCCCGAAGGAAGGCGCGCTGATGTGGTTCGATTCCTTCGTGATCCCGAAGGATGCCGGCAATGTCGACGCCGCGATGAAGTTCATCGACTTCGTCAACAAGCCCGAGATGGCCGCAAAGAACTCGGACTTCATCCAGTATGCCAACGGCAATCTCGCCTCGAAGCCGATGCTCTCGGCGGCGGTGCGCGACAATCCCGGCATCTATCCGTCGGACGAGGTGATGGGGCGGCTCTATACGATCACGCCCTATGACCAGAAGTCCCAGCGGCTGGTGAACCGGCTCTGGACCCGCGTCAAGACCGGCAAGTGACCGGCTCCGGACAGGCCGCGAGCGCCATGAAGAAGACTTCGCCCGGCAGCGTGCGCCGGGCCTTCCAACCCTGGAACGACCCGGCGGCGAAGCCGCTGGTCGAGTTCCGGGGCGTGACCAGGCGCTTCGGCGACGTCACGGCCGTGAGCGATCTTTCGCTCGCGCTCTACCCGCGCGAATTCTTCGCGCTGCTCGGGCCCTCCGGCTGCGGCAAGACCACGCTGATGCGCATGCTCGCCGGTTTCGAGACGCCCGATGCCGGCACGATCCTGCTCGACGGGCAGGACATCACCGGCATCCCGCCGCATCTGCGGCCGATCAACATGATGTTCCAGTCCTATGCGCTGTTCCCGCATCTCAGCGTGGCCGGCAACATCGCCTATGGGCTGAAGCGGGAAGGGCTGCCGCGCGCCGAGATCGACCGGCGCGTCGAGGAGATGCTGGCGCTGGTCAAGCTCTCCGGTCTCGGCAGCCGCAAGCCGCATCAGCTCTCCGGCGGCCAGCGCCAGCGCGTCGCGCTCGCCCGCTCGCTCGCCAAGCGGCCGAAGCTGCTCTTGCTCGACGAGCCGATGGCCGCACTCGACAAGAAGCTGCGCGAGCAGACCCAATTCGAACTGATGGACCTGCAGAGCGAACTCGGCCTCACCTTCATGGTCGTCACCCACGACCAGGACGAGGCCATGACCATGGCCGACCGCATGGCGGTGATGGACCATGGCAAGCTCGTCCAGATCGGCCCACCCGACGTGATCTACGAGGCGCCGGCCAATCGCCACGTCGCGGAATTCGTCGGCGACATCAATATTTTCGAAGGCCGGATCGCGGCCGTCGAGGGCGAACTGGTCTGCGCCGAGGTCCCACATGTCGGCACCGTCGAGCTCGACGAGGAGGCGCCGGCCCTGAAGCCGGGCGAGCCGCTCGTCGTCGGGATCAGGCCCGAAAAGATCGAGATCGGCCATGACGAGCCGGATCAAGCGGTCAACAAGGTCGCCGGGGAGATATGGGATATCGGCTATCTCGGCGATTCCACCATGATCCAGGTGATGCTCGGCGGGGAGGGCGGTCAATTGGTCAAGGTCGCGCTCGCCAACCGCACGCGCCGGCTGGCGCGGCCCTTTGCCTGGGACGACAAGGTCTGGCTATCCTGGGATGTCGAGGCCGGCGTGGTGCTGCCGCCATGAGCGCGGTCGCTTCGTTGCAGCGGTTGCGCCGGCTGGTTGTGGCCGTGCCGTATCTCTGGCTCGCGCTGTTCTTCCTCGCGCCTTTCGCCATCGTGCTGCGCATGGCCTTCTCGCAGGCTGCGACGGCCCTGCCGCCCTATGCGCCGCATTGGGAGGGCCTCGCCCAGCTTGGCGAATTCCTCTCCCAGCTCGATCTCGCGAATTTCAGCCTGCTCGGCGACGACGCACTCTACTGGCAGAGCTATCTCTACTCCCTGCGCATCGCGGCGCTGACCACACTCTTCGCCCTCGCGATCGGCTATCCGCTCGCCTATGCGATGGCATCAGTGCCCGCGCGCTGGCGTGGCCTGTTGCTCGTCTTCGTCATCCTGCCTTTCTGGACCTCCTTCCTGATCCGCGTCTACGCCTGGATCGGCATCCTCAGGCCGGAAGGTTTGCTCGATGCGGCGCTTGGCCTGCTCGGCTTCGATGGCGAGCCCTTGCGTCTGCTCAACACCGAGACGGCTGTGCTGCTCGGCATGGTCTATTCCTACCTGCCCTTCATGGTGCTGCCGCTCTTCGCGACGCTGGAAAAGCTCGACCGTGGCCTGCTGGAAGCAGCCGCTGATCTTGGCGCCACGCCGGTCACGGCCTTCCTGACGGTGACCTTGCCGCTCTCGCTGCCCGGTATTCTCGCCGGATCGGCGCTGGTCTTCATCCCGGCGGTTGGCGAGTTCGTCATCCCGGACCTGCTCGGCGGCCCCGATACCGTGATGATCGGCAAGGTGCTGTGGAGCGAGTTCTTCTCGAACCGGGACTGGCCGCTGGCTTCGGCGGTTGCGGTCGTCCTGCTCGTCGTGCTGGTGCTGCCGCTCGTCCTGCTCCAGCGGGCGCGCTTGCAGCGGGAGCTGGCGGCATGAGCCGGCTCGGTCCCGGATTGATCCTGGCGCTGATCGTCGGCTTCGCCTTCCTCTATCTGCCGATCCTGACGCTCGTCGCCTATTCCTTCAACGCCTCGCGGCTGGTGACGGTCTGGGGCGGCTTCTCGACGCATTGGTACGGCGCGCTGATGCAGAACGAGCCACTGCTCGATGCCGCCTGGCTCTCGATCCGGCTCGGCTTCGTTTCCGCGACACTGGCGACGATCCTCGGTACGCTGGCTGCGCTTGCCCTGGCGCGTCATGGCCGTTTCATGGGGCGCACCTTGTTCTCCGGCATGGTGCTGGCGCCGCTCGTCATGCCCGAGGTGGTGACGGGCCTGTCGCTGCTGCTGCTCTTCGTCGCCGTCGATGTCGAGCGCGGCTTCTGGACCGTGACGATCGCGCACGCGACCTTCAGTCTCGGCTTTGCCTGCATCGTCGTGCAGTCGCGGCTGGCCGGTTTCGATCGCTCGCTGGAGGAGGCGGCGCAGGACCTTGGCGCCACGCCCTTCGTCACCTTCTGGACCGTGACGCTGCCCTTGATCTGGCCGGCGGTGGCGGCGGCCTGGATGCTGGCCTTCACGCTCTCGCTCGACGATCTCGTCATCGCGAGCTTCACGACGGGGCCCGGCGCGACGACGCTGCCGATGCGACTTTATTCGGCGGTGAAGCTCGGCGTCTCGCCCGAGATCAACGCCGCCTGCACGATCATGATCGGGGCCGTCGCCGTCGTCGTGATCGCAGCCTCGCTGATTTTGAAGCGCGAGCAATTGTCCGGCAGTTAAACGGGGGCTGAACGGCGCCCTCAAAGCCCGTTCAGCCACGCCATGCGAATGTCCGATCCGTGGCAGGGCGCTCCCTGCCGGAACAGGACATGAGACCATGATTGGCAATCGCGCCCGGATCGGTTTGTTAGCCCTCGCGCTCAACGGCGCGGTGCTCGCAGCCTCGGCATTCGCCGGGGCGGGCGAGGCGCAGGCCTTCGGTGGCCGCTATGAGCGCCCCTATGATCGCCCGGCCTACGGCTATGGCTGGCGCCCGGCGCCGCCCGCCGTCCATGGCTTCTGGGGCCAGCGCCGTTGGCACCGCTATTCCGACGGTTACGGCATGCGGCCGCCTCCGCCGCGCTACGGCTATGGTTACGGCTGGCGGTAAGTGTCGCCACGTCGGTCGTAATCATGGGGCGGGCGCTGCCGGCTGGCAGCGCCCGCCTTCCTTTATTCCGCAGCCGTCCGCTGGGCGTAGCCGAGGCGCTCGTTCAATTCCTGCAGAAGTTTCTCGGCGGCATCCGCGATGACGGTGCCGGGCGGGAAGATCGCCGAGGCGCCGGCGGCGATCAGCGTGTCGAAATCCTGCGGCGGAATCACGCCGCCGACCACGATCATGATGTCGGGCCGCCCCGCATTGGCAAGCGCTGCCTTGAGCTCCGGCACCAGCGTGAGGTGCCCCGCCGCGAGCGAGGAGACGCCGACGATGTGGACGTCGTTCTCAACCGCCTGCCGCGCCGCCTCGTCCGGGGTGGCGAAGAGCGGGCCGATATCGACGTCGAAGCCGAGATCGGCGAAGGCCGAGGCGATGACCTTCTGGCCGCGATCGTGTCCGTCCTGGCCCATTTTGGCGACGAGGATGCGCGGGCGGCGCCCATCCGCTTCCTCGAAATCCTGGCAGAGCAACTGGACGCGCGTCACGGCTGGATTCATGTCGCCGACCTCCCGCTTGTAGACCCCCGAGATCGCCTTGATCTCGGCCCTGTGCCGCCCGAAGACCTTCTCCATCGCCAATGAAATCTCGCCGACGGTGGCCTTGGCGCGGGCGGCCTTGACCGCGAGATCGAGCACGTTGCCGTTGCCGGCGGCGCCATTGGTCAGCGCCGTCAGGGCGGCCTCGACCTCGGTCTCGCTGCGTTCGGCCTTGAGGCGCCGGAGCTTGTCGAGTTGCTGCGCGCGCACCGAAGCGTTGTCGACCTTGAGCACGTCGATCGCCGCTTCGTTGTCGGGCTTGTAGCAGTTGACGCCGATGATCGCCTGCTGGCCGCCATCGATGCGCGCCTGCGTCTTGGCGGCGGCCTCCTCGATGCGCAGCTTCGGAATACCGGCCTCGATCGCCTTGGCCATGCCGCCAAGCGCCTCGACTTCCCTGATATGGCCCCAGGCCTTCTCGGCGAGCTCGGCGGTCAGACGCTCGACGTAATAGGAGCCGCCCCACGGGTCGATGATCCGGGTCGTGCCGCTCTCCTGTTGCAGCAGGATCTGGGTGTTGCGGGCGATGCGGGCCGAGAAATCGGTCGGCAGCGCCAGCGCTTCGTCGAGCGCGTTGGTGTGCAGCGACTGGGTATGGCCTTGAGTCGCCGCCATCGCTTCGATCATCGTGCGCGGCACGTTGTTGAACACGTCCTGCGCCGTCAGCGACCAGCCCGAGGTCTGGCAATGCGTGCGCAGCGGTAGCGACTTCTCGTTCTGCGCGCCGAAATCCTTGACGAGCTTCGCCCAGATCAATCGGGCGGCGCGCATCTTGGCGACTTCCATGAAGAAGTTCATGCCGATCGCCCAGAAGAAGGACAGGCGCGGCGCGAAGACATCGACCGAAAGGCCAGCCCGCTGGCCGGCGCGGATATACTCGACGCCGTCGGCCAGCGTGTAGCCGAGCTCGAGGTCCTGCGTCGCCCCCGCCTCCTGCATGTGATAGCCGGAGATCGAGATCGAGTTGAATTTCGGCATGTTCGCCGAGGTGAAGGCGAAGATGTCGCCGATGATCCGCATCGAGGGCGAGGGCGGGTAGATATAGGTGTTGCGGACCATGAACTCCTTGAGGATGTCGTTCTGGATGGTCCCCGAGAGCTTCGCCTGCGGCACGCCCTGTTCTTCCGCGGCGACGATGTAGAGCGCCAGCACCGGCAGCACGGCGCCGTTCATCGTCATCGACACGCTCATCTGGTCGAGCGGGATGCCGGAGAACAGCGTGCGCATGTCGTAGATCGAGTCGATCGCGACGCCGGCCATGCCGACATCGCCGGCGACGCGCGGATGGTCGGAATCGTAGCCGCGATGGGTCGCGAGATCGAATGCGACCGAAAGGCCCTTCTGCCCGGCGGCGAGGTTGCGCCGGTAGAAGGCGTTGGAATCCTCGGCCGTGGAGAAGCCGGCATATTGCCGGATCGTCCAGGGCTGGTTGACATACATGGTCGGGTAGGGGCCGCGCAGATAGGGCGCGATGCCCGGCAAGGTCTCGACGAAAGGCAGGCCATCGCGGTCGGCAGCGGTGTAGACCGGCTTGACCGGGATATCCTCGGGCGTCTGCCAGGCTTCGCCGGTGGGCAAGGCGCTGGCGGAGGGGCGAGCCCCTGTGGCGAAAGCGAGTTTCGTGAAATCCGGGATCGCGGTCATGCCCGTGCCTCCAGTTTCGCCAGGGTCCGGCACCGTTTCGCCAGAGCCGCTTCGAGTTTGGTGCGCTTGTCCGGTCGGTTTTTGCTCTTGCCGCCATCGCTGCCGCCGAAGTCGAGGCCGCCGACATCGCCTTCGAACAGGATGGCCAGAAGCAGGGCGACGAGGACCACCGGAATCCAGAGCGTATAGCGGCCAAGCCACCAGGCGAGTGCCGCGATGCCGAGACAGGCGGCCGTCACGGCGAGCGGATGATACATGAAATAGTGCAGCTTCGCCGCGACTGCGATCAGCAGCAGGGCGATCAGGCCCACCGCGACCAGCGTATCGATGATGGCTCTGCGCCAGAGCCGGCCGTCCATATGCTCCAGCAGCGTGATTTCGCGCCGCAATCTTTCGATACGACGCTGGCGCAGCGGCGACGGAGAACCCGATGAGGCCGCCATCGCGCTCACGCTCTGTCCCACCAATGGTGGAAATGATGCACCGGTCCGTGGCCTTGGCCAACCGCAACCTGATCGGCGGCAGCGATGGCGGCCGAGATATAGGTCTTGGCGTGGCCGACCGCCTCCGGCAGCTCCAGTCCCTTGGCCAGATTGGCGGCGATGGCGGATGACAGCGTGCAGCCGGTGCCATGGGTGTTGCGCGTTTCGAGCCGCGGCGCATTGAAGCGCTGGCGTGTGCCACCCGCGAGCAGCAGGAGGTCGCTGCTGATCTCACCGGTGCCGTGCCCGCCCTTGACCAGCACGTTCGCTGCGCCCAGCGCCGCGAGCTTTTCGGCCTGCTCGTCCATCGCTTCGTCGGTTTCGGCCGGGCTGGTGCCGAGCAGGGCGGCGGCCTCCGGCAGGTTCGGCGTGATCAAGGTTGCAAGCGGGAAGAGATGCGTGCGGATCGCCTCGACCGCCGCGCTTTCCAGGAGCCGCGCGCCCGAGGCCGCAATCATCACCGGATCAAGTACGACGTTCTTCGCGCCGTGGCGCTTCAGCCCGGCCGCCACCGTCTCGATCAATTCGGCGGTCGCCAGCATGCCGATCTTGACCGCACCGACATCGAGATCCTCGAAGACGGCATCCATCTGCTGGGCGACGAAGTCGCGCGGCACGGCATGGATGGCGCTGACGCCCTTCGTATTCTGGGCGGTCAGCGCGACGATGACGCTGGCGCCATAGACCTGATGCGCCGCGAAGGTCTTGAGATCGGCCTGGATGCCGGCGCCGCCGCTTGAATCCGAACCGGCGATGGTGAGGGCGATGGCAGTCAAACTCTTAGTCTCCGGTCACGCGCCTGCGATGGTCTGCGCTTGTGCGAGCGTCTCGACCACGTCGCAGCCCATGTAGATGAACGTGGTGACGCCGGCCTTGTTCAGGGCTTCGGGCTCGGCCGGACGCCCGGCGAGCCAGACCGTCGCTCCAGCCTTCGTAAGTGCTTCGGCTGCTGCGGCGCCTTCGGCAGCATAGGCCGCGTCTGAGCCGCAGAGGCAGGCGAGCTTCGCGCCCGAGGCACGCAAGGCGCCAACGAGAGCGTCGAGATCGGTGGCGCCGCTCTGCGCCAACCCATCGCCGCTGGGGGCCTCAAGACCACCGGCCTCGAACAGGTTGCGGGCGAAGCCGGCCCGCGCCGTGAAATCGGCGATCGGGCCGAGCGTCGCCAGGAAGACGACCGGGCGTTTCGATTGAGCGTCGGCCTTGTCGCGCAACGCCTCGAACGGCTCTGCCAGCCGGAGTGAGGGCAGGGGCTCCGAGCGCAGGCCCGCGGCAGGCGCGGCCAGGGCATCGGTCCGTCCGGCGCCGCCGGCGAAGGAGCGGATGATCTCGCCCTGGTTGCGCTCGGCGAGGCTGCCTTGCACGCGCTTTCCGTCGAGCTTGACCGGGGCAACGGGGAGAACCTTCGCCGTTTCCTCGCGGATATTCGGGAATTCGCTGGTACCGGTGATCGGCTCGCGGCGCGTCGCCACGGCCTTGGCGCGGGCGGCGCGCTGCTCGGCGAGCGTGTTCTGGAGATGACCCTCGACCAGGGCTGCGACGATGCCGGCGAGATCGCCGCTGCGTTGCCGCTCGATCTCCTGGAAGGCCTGCCAGCCCTGCTCGCAGAGCGCCTGCGTCAGCGTCTCAAAACCGCCGGCGCCGGCGGCGGGGTCGGCGACGCGCCAGAGATTGCTCTCTTCGAGCAGGATGAGCTGGGTGTTGCGGGCGACGCGGCGGGCGAAGGCATCAGGCAGGCCGAGCGCGGCGGTGAAGGGCTGGACGGCGATCGAATCGGCGCCGCCGATGCCTGCCGCGAAGGCGGCGACCGTGCCGCGCAGCAGGTTGACGTTCGGATCGCGCTTCGTCAGCGAGCGCCATGCCGTTTCGGCATGGATGCGCGCCGGTTTCGGCGTCAGGCCGCAAGCCTGTTGGATGCGGTTCCAGAGCAGACGCGCGGCCCGGAATTTCGCCACCGTCAGGAATTCGTCGGTATCCGCGACCAGCGTGAAGGCGAGTGCGTCGCGCGCTTCGGACAGGGCCATCCCCTGTGCTTCGAGCGTACGCAGGTAAGTCACTGCCGTGGCGAGCATCGCGCCAAGCTCCTGCGCTTCGCTGGCGCCGGCTTCGTGATAGGGGCGGCTGTCGATCTCGATGAACGGCCCGGCGAAGCCGCGCTCCTTCAGCGTGCGGATCGTGGCCGCGAGCCGGCGGCCGAGTTCGGGCCATGGCGCCGCGAGTGAGCCGCGGCTGGCGAAGACGCCGATAGGATCGAGGCCGAATGTGATCGAGAGCTCGCTCGGCGCGTGGCCGCGCTTCTGGATCAGGGCGGCGAGCAGCAGCGCGTTGATGCGACCCTGCGGGGCCGGATCAAGCCGCAGATGGATGAGATCCAGCATCACGCCCTGGAGCGCGGCATCGAGCGTCGCGACATCGTCAGCGATGAGGCCGTAGCCGCGCGCGCCCAAGGCTCCGGCGAAGCTGACGGTCAGCGTATCGGCGCCGCCTTCGAGATCGGCGAGAGCCAGTGTCCGAGCCTCATGCGGATGCGGATGGTCGAGCCGGGCTGCGACATGCCAGCGCCCAGCCTCGGCGCGAAGCGCCCGTGCAGGCGCCGTGGCGGCGGGGTAGAGCGGCTCGATGCGGATGCCGTCGGCAGTACGGCCGACGAGCCTCTTCTCGAAATCGGCACCCTTCAGGACCTTGTCGACCGCTGCGCGCCAGGCGTCATGAGACGGCGCCGCGAAAGCGTCGAGATAGGGCAGGTCGGATGGGGCAGCCGAGTTCATGCGCGCCGATGCTCCTCTTCCGCACAGTGTGCAGCCGTGGAGCGCTGATTGCCATGGGCGCGCACGCACCGCCATCCCTACTTCGTCGCAAAGCAGGTGCGAGAATACAAAAACGCCGCGGCGCTATCCTGAGACGGCGCCGCGGCGTTCGGAAAATTCGGCTGAGGTCAGACGAACTGGCCGAGGCCCGGGATCGCGCCGACGATGGCGCCCATCGCGTCCTCTCCGGCCTTCTCGCGGCCGACAGCGAACATTTCCTTCGAAACGGTCTGGATCTGACCCATCGAGAGACCAGCGCTCATGAGCTGGCCGCCGAGCGCCATCACGCCGCCGCCACCGCCCATCAGCCCGCCGATCGCGCCGAGCATGCCGCCCTTGGCGCCGCCTTCGGCATCGGCCAGCGCCTGCGCGCCCGGCAACGCCGCCATCAACTGGCCGATCTCGGCGGCCGGGCCTTCCTTCTGCAGGAAGGCGAGGATGATGCCGACCGCCTTGCGGGCGAGCTCCTCATTGATGCCGGCGGCCCCAGCCACACGCGTCAGCAATTCTTCCATGGATCCAAAACCCCTCGCCAAACGGCTTCGCCACGAAGCCTTCGAAAAATAGTTTACATATTTACGATCTGATTTCCAACGGCGTCGGGCTTCCGCCTTCTGCGTCCTTTGGTTACACCCTTGCCGGACCGGTTTGAAACCTGATGGGCGAATTTCAATGGCGAATGACGGCGCGATTCTGATCGGCAAGAGCGGCAAGCCCGAAAACCTCCTGCTCAAGCTCGCCAATCGCCATGGACTGGTGACCGGCGCCACCGGCACAGGAAAGACGGTGACGCTGCAGGTGATGGCCGAGGGTTTTGCCCGCAATGGCGTCCCGGTCTTCGCGGCCGACATCAAGGGCGATCTCTCCGGCATCGTCGCGCCCGGCGATTCCAAGCCGCCTTTCGTCAACCGCGCCAAGGAACTCGGCCTCAAATACGAGCCGGACCAGTTCTCGACCGTGTTCTGGGACGTCTTCGGCGAGCAGGGCCATCCCGTCCGCGCCACGATTTCCGAGATGGGCCCGCTGCTGCTGGCCCGCCTGCTCGACCTCAACGACACGCAGGAAGGCGTGCTCAACATCGCCTTCCGCATCGCCGACGAGCAGAAGCTGCTGCTGCTCGATCTCAAGGACCTGCGCGCGATCCTGAGCTTCATCGCCGAGAACGCGCAGGATCTGACGACCAAATACGGCAACGTCACCTCGGCGTCGGTCGGCACGATCCAGCGAGCGCTGCTCGTGCTCGAGAACCAGAAGGGCGATCTGTTCTTCGGCGAGCCGGCGCTCGACATCAACGACCTGATGAAGACGGATCGCGACGGCCGCGGCATCGTCAACATCCTCGCCGCCGACAAGCTGATGAACAATCCGCGGCTTTACGCGACGTTCCTGCTCTGGCTGCTTTCCGAGCTGTTCGAGCAGTTGCCCGAGGTCGGCGATCTCGAAAAGCCCAAGCTGGTCTTCTTCTTCGACGAGGCGCATCTGCTCTTCAACGGCGCGCCCAAGGCGCTGCTGACGGCGGTCGAGCAGGTCGTGCGCCTGATCCGCTCGAAGGGCGTCGGCGTCTATTTCGTCACGCAGAACCCGCTCGATATCCCCGATACCGTGCTGGCCCAGCTCGGCAACCGCGTCCAGCACGCGCTGCGCGCCTTCACCCCGCGCGACCAGAAGGCGGTACGCGCCGCTGCCGAGACCTTCCGCCAGAACCCGAAGATCAACACCGAGGAGGCGATCAGCCAGCTCGCCGTCGGCGAGGCTCTGATCTCCATGCTCGAAGGCAAGGGCTCGCCCGAGATGGTCGAGCGCGCCCTGATCGCGCCGCCGATGGCGCAGGTCGGTCCCTGCACCCCGCAGCAGCGCCAGCAGGCGATCAACGCCTCGCCGGAAAAGGGCAAGTACGACACGATGGTCGACCGGGAGTCGGCTTATGAAGAGTTGATGAAGCGCAAGAACCTCAATCCCGACGGTTCCCCCGTCGAGGCGTCGACGGATGGCGGCGGCGGCGGCATCCTCGACACGATCGGCGGCTGGCTCGGCGGCGGCGCGCCGCAGCAGCGCCCGAAGACGGGGCCTGGATCGCGCGGCGGCCCGCTGCCGCAGAGCATGACCGAGAAGATTATCACCTCGGCTGCCCGTTCGGCCGCGACCTCGATCGGCCGTCAGGTGGGCACGGCGATCCTGCGGGGCATTCTGGGGTCGATGTCGGGCAAGCGCTGAAGGTTTTTCGTCATGGTCGGGCTTGTCCCGACCATCCATGTCTTCGCTGATCGAGGGCAGTGTTCAAGACGTGGATGCTCGCCACAAGGGCGAGCATGACGCCTGTCGGGGCCAAGTGGCGCTATCGCCCCTCACGCTCCCGTGGCGAAATCGTAGATCAGCTTGATGTTCAGCACGATGATGATCGCGGCGATGATGCCTGCGGTCAGGCTGAGCCAGCGCGGCGCGACGAGCGCACCCATCTTCTGCTTCGAGGCCGTGAACATCACAAGCGGCACGACCGCGAAGGGAAGTTGCAGGCTGAGCACGACCTGGCTGAGGATCAGGAGCTTGGCCGTCTGGCTCTCGCCATAGATCAGCGTGACCGCGATCGCCGGCACGATCGCGACGAGGCGCGTCACCAGCCGACGCATCCAGGCCGGCAGGCGGATGCGGAGGAAACCCTCCATCACGATCTGGCCGGCCATGGTCGCGGTCACCGTCGAGTTCAGGCCGCAGCAGAGCAGGGCGATCGCGAAGAGCGAGGGCGCGATCGAGGCGCCCAGCAGCGGCTGCAGGAGTTCCTGCGCCTTGCCGAGTTCGGCGACGTCATGGTGGCCGGCCTTGTGGAAGGTCGCGGCGGCCAGGATCAGGATCGAGGCATTGATCAGCAGCGCGAAGCAGAGTGCGACGGTGGAGTCGATCGTCGCGAATTTCAGCGCCTCGCGCTTCTCCGGCAGCGTCTCGCCATAGGCGCGCGTCTGCACGATGCCGGAATGCAGGTAGAGGTTATGCGGCATCACGGTCGCGCCGATGATGCCGAGCGCGATATAGAGCATGTTCGGGTTGGTCACGATCTCCGTCGTCGGCGCGAAGCCGCGGATGACCTCGCCCCAGTTCGGATCGGCCAGTGCGATCTGGATGCCGAAGCACAGCGCGATGACGCCGAGCAGCGTGATGATGAAGGCCTCGATCCAGCGGAAGCCGCGCGTCTGCAGCCACAGGATGATGAAGACGTCGAAGGCGGTGATCAGTACGCCGATCTCCAGCGGGATGCCGAAGAGCAGGTTGAGGCCTATCGCGGTGCCGATCACCTCGGCGAGGTCGGTGGCGCAGATCGCAAGCTCGGCGAGTAGCCAGAGCGGAAAGGCCATATAGGGCGGATAGGCGTCGCGGCAGGCCTGGGCGAGGTCGCGGCCTGTGGCGATGGCGAGCCGCGCGCAGAGCGATTGCAGGATAATCGCCATCAGGTTCGAGATCAGCGCGACGACGAGCAGCGTGTAGCCGTACTGGGCGCCGCCGGCGAGCGAGGTCGCCCAGTTGCCGGGGTCCATGTAGCCGACGGCGACGAGATAGCCCGGTCCGAAGAAGGCGAGGAACTTGCGCCAGGTCGACGAGGTCGGCGTGACCTTGATGGTGCGGAAGACATCCGTCAGAGACGGCTCGCCCCGCGATCGAAGCCAGATCGACGAGGATTCGCGGGCGCTTTGCGACATGATGGAGCTTTGCTGCAACTTGGTTGCAATAAGGGGTATCGGCTCGCGATCGCCCTGTCAACCTAATTGCGAATGATTGGCAATTAGAGCTGCAGAGGAGACGCGATCCTGCCCGGCATGCGCGAATAGAGGCTGACGCCCGCGGCGGCGCTTGCCATGATGGCGTCATCTGAATCGCATCCGATGGCTGTCATGACCAAGCTTCCCGCTATTCTCGCCCGCCTTGACGATGGGCTCGATGCCTCGCTCGATCGTCTTTCCGCCTGGCTCGAAATCCCCTCGATCGGCACGGATCCGGCCTTCAATGCTGAGACGCGCGCTGCCGCCGAATGGCTGCGGGCGGACCTGGAAGGGCTCGGCTTCAAGGCCGAATTGCGCGAGACCGGCGGGCATCCCGTCGTGCTGGCCCATCGCCCCAAGCCCGGTGCGCCGCATGCGCTTTTCTACGGCCATTACGATGTCCAGCCGGTCGACCCCGTCAGCCTCTGGGACACCGACCCGTTCAAGCCGGTCGTTCGCGAGCTCGAGCCCGGCCGCAAGATCATCTCGGCGCGCGGCGCCTGCGATGACAAGGGCCAGGTGATGACCTTCATCGAGGCCGTGCGCGCGACGCTGGCCGAGACCGGCGACCTGCCGATCGGCCTGACCATCCTGGTCGAGGGCGAGGAGGAGTCCGGTTCGGTCAATCTGCCCGGCTATATCAAGGCCAACGCGGCCGAGCTGAAGGCCGACTACGCGCTGGTTTGCGATACCGGCATGTGGGACCGCGATACGCCGCTGATCACCTCGACCCTGCGCGGCATGGTTTATCAGGAGGTCACGCTGACCGCCGCCGACCGCGACCTGCATTCCGGCCTGTTCGGCGGCGCGGCCGCCAACCCGATCCATCTTCTCGCGCGAATCCTCGGCGAGATCCATGACGAGACCGGCCGCATCACCATTCCCGGCTTTTACGAGGGCGTGCACGAGCCGACCAATGCCCAGAAGGCGGAATGGGCCGATCTCAACCTGACGGAGAAGGAGTTTCTCGGCCAGGTGGGCTTGAAGCACTCGATCGGCGAAAAGGGCCGGATGCTGATCGAGCAGATCCAGTCGCGCCCGACCTGCGACGTCAACGGCATCTGGGGTGGCTATACCGGCGAGGGCAGCAAGACGCTCATTCCAGGCCAGGCCTCGGCCAAGGTCTCGTTCCGCCTTGTGGGCGATCAGGACCCGGCGAAGATCGCCGCCGCCTTCCACCAGTTCATCCGCGAGCGCCTGCCCGAGGACGTGACCGCCGAATTCATCAGCCATTCCGGCTCGCCGGCGCTGGCGGTGCCGGTGGATTCGCCGGTGCTCCAGAAGGCGCGCGTTGCGCTCGCCGAGGAATGGGGCGGGCGCGTCGTCTCGATCGGCAGCGGCGGCTCGATTCCTGTCGGCGGCGATTTCAAGCGCACGCTCGGCATCGACACGCTCTTCGTCGGTTTCGGCCTCGACGATGACCGGGTCCATTCGCCGAACGAGAAATACGACCTGTCCTCCTTCCAGAAGGGCCAGCGCTCCTGGGCCCGCATCCTGCAGGCTCTCGGTTCATGAGATCGGTTTGCGTCTTCTGCGGTTCCAACCCGGGCAATGACCCCGTCTATGCGGCGGGTGCCCGCGCCATGGGGGCCGAGATCGCCCGGCGCGGTCTGACGCTGGTCTATGGCGGCGGTGCGGTCGGTCTGATGGGCATCGTCGCCAATGCGGCGATGGAGGCCGGAGGCCAGGTCCATGGCGTCATCCCGCAAGCGCTGAAGGACAAGGAGGTCGGCCATGTCGGGCTGACCCGGCTCGAGGTCGTCGACACCATGCACACCCGCAAGGCGCGCATGGCCGAGCTTTCGGACGGCTTCATCGCCATGCCCGGCGGCATCGGCACCTTCGAGGAACTGTTCGAGATCTGGACCTGGGGCCAGCTCGGCATCCATGCCAAGCCGCTCGGACTGCTCAACGTCGCGGGCTTCTACGATCCGCTGGCGACCTTCCTCGACCGCACCGTCGAGGCCGGCTTCCTGAAGCAGAACCACCGGGCCATGGCGATGACCGATACCGAGCCGGCGACGCTGCTCGACCGGATGGAAACTTACGTCCCGGCGGCGACCTATAAATGGATCGAGAAGGAACAGGCCTGAGGCTTCCGGTCGATGCAGCTCAGGATTGTAGGAATTTTATCCTTGACATCGTGACGCTGATCCGCTAGACATCAGGAACGCTCACGAAATCTGCTCGAACGAAGCCGCCGCGCTCTCCAGCCGGCGGCTTTTTCGTGCCTGTCTTCCGGGAGGGGACATCATGGCCGAACAGGATGGCGCCACGCCGCAACCGCCCTCCGAGCCGAAGTCGAAACCGAGATCGGTCTCGCGCAAGGCGGTGGTGGGGCAGCTCTGGCGTGCGGCCAAGCGCCAGATCGACACTCATGAGGAGCATCTCGCCGACCTGCCGAAGGGCACGACCGCGAGCGAGGGCGATGCCAAAGCGCTGGCGGTGCTTGCGCGCACCGTCCGCGAACTGGTCGCGATCGAGGAGCCCCCGGCCACGAGGAAGGACAAGTACACGGATGAGCCTTCCGCTGCCGACGACCTGCGACATGTCGCACAGCTCCGTCAGGATCTTGCTCGACGTCTTGAAGCGCTGGCCGCTCATGACGCGGGTGAGAATTCTCAAGAGGCTGATGCCGACGGCGACGCCGGATGACGTCGAGATCATCCGGAATACCTGGGATATCTGGGCGCGCCCCGACCAATTGCCGCCCGAGCCGCTGAAGCCGATCTGGCTGGTGCTGGGCGGGCGAGGGGCCGGCAAGACCCGCACCGGTGCCGAATGGGTCAAGGGCATGGCGCTGGGCCATCCGCCCTTTGCGGATGTACCGACGGAGCGGATCGCCCTCGTCGGCGAGACGCAAGCACAGGTCCGTGACGTCATGATCGAGGGCGTCTCCGGACTGCTCTCGATCCATACCCGCTGGGAGCGGCCGATCTGGCAGCCTTCGCTGCGCCGCCTGCAATGGACGAACGGCGCCATCGCGCAGGTCTTCACAGCCGAGGACCCGGAGGGCTTACGCGGCCCGCAATTCGGCGCGGCCTGGTCCGACGAACTGGCGAAATGGCCGAACCTCGGGGAGTGCTGGGATATGCTGCAATTCGGCCTGCGCCTTGGCGACAATCCCCGTCAGGTCGTGACGACGACGCCGCGCCCGCTGCCATTGGTGAAGCGCCTGCTGGTCGAGCCGCATGTCGCGGTCAGCCGGGCGCGGACGCAGGACAACCGCTACAACCTCGCCGCCGAATTCGTGCGCACGGTCACGCAGACCTATGGCGGCACGCGGCTCGGCCGGCAGGAGCTCGACGGCGAGATCGTCGAGGAGAGCCCGGACGCGCTCTGGACGCGGGCCATGATCGAAGCGGCCCGCGAGCGCGAGTTCCCCGCACTCGCCCGGATCGCGGTCGCGGTCGATCCGCCCGCCACCTCCTCGCAGCGGGCCGACCGCTGCGGGCTCGTCGTCGCTGGCATCGACCATGACGGTGTCGGCCATGTGCTGGAGGACGCGACGTTGGCCGGCGCACGGCCGCAGGAATGGGCGGAGAGGGCGGTCGCGCTCTATCGCCGCCATGAGGCGGATGCGCTGGTCGTCGAGGTCAACCAGGGCGGCGAGATGGTCGAAAGCATCATCCGGGAGGTCGATGCCGGCGTTCCCGTCGTTTCGGTGAGGGCGACGCGTGGCAAGTATCTCCGGGCCGAGCCGGTGGCGGCGCTTTATGCGCAGGGCCGGGTACGCCATGCCGGGGCCTTTCCCGCGCTCGAAGACGAGATGTGCGCCTTCGGTCCGCGCGGACTCGAAACCGGCCGTTCGCCGGACCGGCTCGACGCGCTGGTCTGGGCGCTGACCCATCTGATGCTTGCGCCGAAAGCCCGGCCAAGGGTGAGGGGCATCTAACCTTCCATCAACCGTCATTGCGAGGAGCGTCAGCGACGAGGCAATCCAGGGGCCGAGGGACTGAACGTCTCGCCCGGTCCTCCTGAATTGCTTCGCTGCGCTCGCAATGACGGCGATTAAACCGCGTTTCACGCTCCAACAGCGAGATATCCATGTTCGATTTCCTTCGCAGCCTGCGCGGCCGAGCCGCGCCGGGCCAGAAGCGCTCGCGCGTCGGGCCACTGATCGCGCTGCATGAGACGGGGCGCGCCGTCTGGACGCCGCGCGACTATGGCGCGCTCTCGCGGGAGGGCTATGAGCGAAACCCGGTCGTGCATCGCTGCATCCGCCTGATCGCGGAAGCGGCCGCGCAGACGCCGCTCATTGCCAAGGTCGGCTCGCGCGAGGTGCCGGAGCATCCGGCGCTCGCCCTGATCGAGCGGCCCAATCCACGCCAGGGCGGCATTGCCTTCCGCGAGATGCTGGTCGGGCATCTGATGGTCGCCGGCAATGCCTATGTCGAGGCGGTCAGTACCGGTCGCGAACCGCGCGAACTCTATGCGCTGCGGCCTGACCGGATGCGCGTCGTGCCCGGCCGTGATGGCTGGCCCGAGGCCTATGACTACACCGTGGGAGGCGACACCGTGCGCTTCAGGCAGGACGAGGGCGGCTTGCCGCCGATCCTGCACCTGACGCTGTTCCACCCCGTCGACGACCACTACGGCCTGTCGCCGATCGAGGCGGCGGCGGTCTCGCTCGACATCCACAATGCAGCCGGCAGCTGGCACAAGGCCCTGCTCGACAACGCTGCGCGGCCGTCCGGCGCCCTGGTCTATGCCGGGCCGGAAGGCGCGACGCTGACCGATGCACAGTTCGAGCGGCTGAAGCAGGAGCTGGAGGACTCGTTCCAGGGCGCTCGCAATGCCGGCCGGCCGCTGCTGCTCGAAGGCGGATTGGACTGGAAGCCGCTCTCGCTGACGCCGGCGGAGCTCGATTTCGTTGCCGCCAAGGGTGTTGCGGCCCGTGAGATCGCGCTCGCCTTCGGCGTGCCGCCGCTGCTGCTCGGCCTACCCGGCGACAACACCCACGCCAATTTCGCCGAGGCCAACCGGGCGCTCTGGCGCCAGACCGTCATCCCGCTGGTGCGCCGGACGGCCCAGTCGCTGGCGCAATGGCTGGGTTCGGCCTTCGGCGACGAATTGCTGCTGGAACCCGATCTCGACGCCATCGAGGCGCTGGCCGAGGAGCGGGAATCGCTCTGGCGCCGGCTCGGGGCTGCGAGCTTCCTCGACGAGGACGAGAAGCGCGAGGCCGTCGGCTACGGCCGGCGCGCCTCCGGGAAGGAGGTCTCATGACCATGCTCGAACAGGTCGTCGCGGCCTTCGTCGGCCGCGCCGATGTCGGCCATCTCGGCCTGCTGCTCTGGGCGGCGAGCGCCTCGGGGCTGGCCTGGCTCGTGTTGCGCGAGCTGACCGCTGCCAATCGCCGCTTCGACGATTTCGTCCGCGAGCTCAATCGCTTCAACGCACGCCATGAAGGAGACCCGTCATGAAAGGCAGAAACGGTGCGGCCAAGCCTCCGCCCAAGGCGCGCATGGCGGCCGGCCGCGCGGGCAGGGCGTCGCGCAGCGGCGCGCCTGTCGAAACCTTCAGCCGCTTCGTCCGCCAGCTCGCCAAGCTCGAGGCCGGGCGGACGAAGGGCGGCCGGGACGATGGGGAGGGAGAGCGATGACGCCAGCCCGCGCCTCGTTCGAATCCAAGCTGCTGCCGCTCCAGCCGGCCCGGGTCGGACTGGATGGCCTGTTCGAAGGCTATGCCAGCCTGTTCCGGATTCCCGACCTCGGCAAGGATATCGTCGAGCCCGGCGCCTTCCGCGAGAGCCTGCAGCGGCGCGGGCCGGGCGGCGTGAGGATGCTCTGGCAACATGATCCGGCCGAGCCGATCGGGCGCTGGTCGAGCCTCATCGAGGATGGCCGCGGCCTGTTCGTGCGCGGCCGGCTGTCGCTCGCCGTCGCCCGCGCCCGCGAAATCCACGCGCTCATGCTGGACGGCGCGATCGACGGCCTGTCAATCGGCTTTCGCCACGAGAAGGCCCGCACCGAACCGCGCACCGGCCTGCGTCGACTCGAACGCATCGATCTCTGGGAGGTCTCGGTCGTGACCTTCCCCATGCTGCCCCAGGCCCGGATCGCCACTGTCAAGGCCACCCGGCCCTCAGCCTTCATCTGACCCATCACCCGGAGGAGAGACTATGAGCCATCTCAACACCGCGCCCGAGACCAAGGCCGCCGGCGGCGATCTCACGCTGGCCTTCGAGGACCTGCGCTACACGCTGGAAAACCACCGCGCCACCAACGAGGAGCGCCTCGCCGGGCTCGAGGCGCGCCAGGGCGTCGATCCGCTGACCGAGGAGAAGCTGGTCCGCATGGACGCGGCGCTCGACGACACCATGCGCCGCATCGACCGGCTGACGCTGGAGCGCGCCCGTCCGGCGCTGGGCCAGGACGGCCCGCGCGACCCGTTGACGGCCGAGCACAAGGCCGCTTTCGGTGCTTACGTCCGTACCGGCGAGGCCGGCGGGCTGAAGCGGCTGGAATCCAAGGCGCTCTCGGCCGGGTCCGGTCCGGATGGCGGCTATCTCGCGCCGGCGACCGTCGAGGGCGAGATCCTGCGCCGCCTGGCGAATGTCTCGCCGATCCGCTCGCTCGCCACCGTCCGCACGATCTCGTCTGGCACCTACAAGAAGGCGTTCTCGACCACGGGTCCGGCTTCCGGCTGGGTCGCGGAGACGGCGGCGCGGCCGCAGGGCGCTTCGCCGACCCTGGCCGAGCTCTCCTTCCCGGCCATGGAACTCTACGCTATGCCGGCAGCGACGCAGACGCTGCTCGACGATGCCATCGTCGATATCGACCAGTGGATCGCCGAGGAGGTCGAGAGCGCCTTCGCCGAGCAGGAGGGCGCGGCCTTCGTCACCGGCGACGGCGTCGACAAGCCGAAGGGCTTCCTGGCCTATCCGACGATCGCCGATGCGAGCTGGAGCTGGGGCAATATCGGCGTGCTCAACACCGGCGTCGCCGGGGCCTTCCCGGCCTCCAACCCCGCCGACGTGCTCGTCGATCTCGTCTATGCGCTGAAGGCCGGCTATCGCCAGAATTCCCAACTCCAGCTTTCTTTTGTCTAGGGCTGCCTGCCAACGCCTTTACAAGCGATTGGCATCTATGATGAAATCGGCTTGGCATGCCCATCTTTGCCCACCATCGCCCAGCATCGTCAATCGAATGAAATTAGGGGCAATAATGTTGCCGAATTAGGGGCGTCGCATTAGGGTGGATTAGGGACAAGGACATGGCCATGCGCGCTACTAACAAGCTATCTGACACCGCCCTTCGAAAGACTCAGTTCAAGCCGGGGCTGCATGGCGACGGTGGCGGGCTCTATCTGCGGGTCAGCGCATCGGGCGCGAAGTCGTGGGTGATGCTCTATGTTCGAAGCGGGAAGCGCACCGAATTAGGCCTGGGCGCCTATCCGCAAACCTCGCTAGCGACGGCGCGGGAGAAGGTGCGCGCGGCCCACGATCTGCTCAGCAAGGGCGGCGATCCGCTGACCGAGAAGCGCCGCGAGGCCTGCCCCACGCTCGACGCGCTGACGGATCGCTTCAAAGAGGAATTCGGCCATACGGTCGTCCCGAAGCTCGCCAAGCGGTGGCGCTCGCTTGTGACGATCCATGCCGCCAAGCTCTGCCCGCTGATGGTAGATCGCATCTCGACGGCCGATGTCGTGGCGACCCTGAAGGCGGCGCAGAAGACCAACCCGGCGAGTGCCAAGCACTTGCGCGGCATCCTTGAGCGCATCTTCGACTATGCGAAGGTCCTCGGCTTCCGGAGCGACAACCCCGCCGTTTGGAAGGGCCATCTCGCGCTTGCCATGGCGCCCCTCGGCCAGGACCCCACGCACCAGCCCGCGCTTCCATATGCCGACTGCCCGGACTTCTTCGCGAAAATGGGCGAGGGAATGACCAACGCGAAGGCTGGTATCCGCTTTCTGATGCTGACGGCCTGCCGGACGAACGATGTCGCCGGCATGCGCTGGCAGGAGATCGACGGCGACGTTTGGACGATCCCGGCGACGCGCACGAAGAACCGCAAGGAGTTTCGGGTGCCGCTGACCCCGGCCGCGCTCGCCGTCATCGAGCGGCAGCGGGTAACCATGGGGGGTGAGCCTAAGCTTGAAGGGATCGTTTTCGCCGGCCGGTTCGAGGGGCGGCCCATGTCACCGCATACGATGCTGCGCATTCTAAACGACGAGTTCGATAGCGCCTTCACGGTACATGGGTTCAGAAGCAGCTTCTCGACCTACATGCGGGAAAAAACCGACTTCCCGTTCGAGGTGATCGAGGCATGCCTCCAGCATGCGGTCGGCAATGTCGTCGCGCGATCCTATGCGCGGGGTGACGTGATCGAAAAGCGACGCGCTGCCCTCGAAGCCTGGGCCGATTTCCTGATGGAATTGAACCCGAAGCCGGCCTCGGCTGCGGCAGCGGCTTGACGTGCTAGGCTCTCGCTCGTCGCCGCAAGGCCGACCCGAACGCCGCCCCTAACGGCAGGGAGCCGGAAGGGCAGGGTAGCCCGTCATTCGGCGGGCGGTGGATCGATCATTTTGACCAACGAAAGGCTGTTGAAGCCGTGCGTCATCGCGTCGAAAACTTCCAAGCCCGATGCAGCCAACATCTCTTTCCAGATCGCGTTTAGATCGTCGTAGGCCTCCAGCACAGGTTCTGGCTGCGCTGCCTTTTCCCATCCGGCGCTTAGGTCCGACCGGATACCATCTAGTTGACCGACCAGAGCTTCCTCTTCGACATCAACTTCGAACTGAACCGGCTTGCCGTGAGCAAATGTGTCGCGAAGGTCCTTCATCGCCGTCATGTTGACGTATGGTCTACTGTTCCAATCCGGCGTCAGACCAAGTGTCGTGAAAACCTCCTTTAGCTTATCCGGAAATGACTGCCGCTCTTTCCAATTATTGATTTTCTTCGATCCAAAGAAGTTTAAGTACGCTTCAAAGGAGAAAGCGATCATTGTCGCGCAAGCAATGCAGTCGTATGCGATCCCGTTGCGATCATCATCATTCTGCTTTGAGCGAATAATCCCTGCGAAGTAGTGCGCAGCGCTATCGAGATCGTTATGAATGAAAATGTTGGCGGTTTGTTGCCTTCTAATACGAGCTCGCTGCATGTTTGCTCCTCGATTAATCAGACAATTGCTACAGCAAAAAGCCCCCCGGCAGGGCCGGAGGGCGAAGGCGTCCAAATATCCTCGGTCTGATGAGCTTGCGCCCGCGCCTGGCTGCCGTCAATGACCTCTGATCGGCTCAGGGCTTGCAAGCCGCGCGAGTCATCTGTAAATTCAGAAGATAGCAGGGCCGAGGGCTACCCTCGATAACCTTGTTCTAGTTTCCAGACTCTTCCCGTCGCTGTTTGGCGCAATGAAGCTTAACTGCTTCGCAATGCCCTTTTGACCGATCTACTCGATTAGAGCGACGGGCTCTGTCGAGGAACCAACCCAGGCTTTGCCGGGACGGTTCCTCGTGCGCCCCACGCGGAACTCCCGAAGAAGCTGCAACGCTAGGGACTTTCGATGGGCGATTATGTGCTCATTATTCTGGCCGTGTTGTTCCTCTTTGGGTGCATCCTCTGGCGTGCGGGTAGAACCGTTTCTGTCATGGCCCCGAGGATGGGCGATAATCCCACGCTTTGGGAGCAGATGGTTTTCAACACAAACTTGCGCATCTGGACTATCGGAAGCGAGGCGATTGTCGGCTTGGTAAGCAGGCTAGCAAGCCTGAGGATCGGCGCCGGCCGCCAGGAAGGCCAGCCTCCCGGCAAAATCGGGGAAGGGCGCCAGCGGCCGCCAGCGCCGCGCCTCGATGGCCCCAAGGCTGATGACCGGCCTAATGATCCTTCATAGCCATCAGCCAAGCATCCGGACCGTGAATATTCACGGCGGCCGACAGCGCTATGTGTCGAGTATGCTTCGGCTCGGCGCAGGCTGCTCGGACGAAGCCGTTTCTTGACGCGTAGCCTCCTCCGCTTCGCTTATTATGGCATCTTCCCGCATAAGGTCAGGATCAGGCTCGTGGTTGTCATCCGCGCTCGCAAGCGTCCAACCGGCACGTCCATGCGACTGGAAGATTGGCGAGTTTGATAGCATTGCGCTCAAATTGTTGCGCGGGTCATTCCCACCGATCTCAATGCCAAGCTGTAAGATGTGGTCGTAGATCGCAGCCGTGGGTGTGGGCTCATCAACACGATTGAGCAGAAACAGCCGCGCGGCCTCCAAAGCCTTCGCTCGCTCGGGGGAACCTCGTCGCACCTGAAACGGGCTTTGGTGCTTTTGGATTGTCGCAAGACTGTTTTGATACCGCTTGGCGACATCCGCTAGCTGCGCTGCGAGATTATCGATTTGCGGCGAACGACGCTTCGGCTCCGCCGGCTGATCCTTTTCATAGAGCGCGAGCATGCGCCGCGCTTCCTGCAAGCGAATGTAGGTCAAGCTACGCTCAAGCTCGGCCTCAAGGTTCGCGATCTCAGCCTTCAGCGCGGCGACAAACGACATGGGCGACCTCCTTCTGCGCCAGCACCGTACCATTGCCAAGCGAAGAACGAAACAGGCCCTTGGGGAAAAGGCAAAATCGTTGGCGGGGCCACTTGTAGGCTTGGGAATGGCGCGGTATTAAGGATGCTGAGCCGCTCGTGAAACGAGTCCGACCCGGATCATGATGGTACGAACATCATGCCGGGCCGGGTTTCGCGGGTTCCACTACGACGTCTCGGAAAAGGAGCCTAAGTGGAGGGCGGGGTCCGCCCAAGTCGCGTGCACCAGAGTATATAGGACCCTTAGTCCTGGTTCAAGGCTCCGCCTAGGAGTCGACCATGATCTACGTCCACAGCTACGAACGCGTCCGTTTCGGCAAGACCGAGCATGTGCGGGCGCATTACCGCGCTTTCCCTCGCTGTTAAGCGCCTAATCACTGCACTGGCCGCCGGGACAAGTTCCCGGCGGTTTTTTCGTTTCTGTCATCCCCGCTGACCAACGCCGACCGCGAGCGAATCAGCCGGCAGCGGAGTATGAGTTTTCACTAGCCAAGCCTATTGGCTTGGGGCAGCCGTGGTGGCGACTCTGATTGGTGTTGATCTCGGGAACATGACCCGAACGCTGCCTCCACGGCGCAACTCATTCAACGTGCTTGGTCGTTCCGGGTGCGGTCGCGGCGGACCCTAACGCGGTTCCCAACGGCAAGTGGCTGGTGGCCCGTTCTGCGGTCGGGTAGCGTGCGGAGATCGAAGCCCGGCGCCCGTCTATGAACCCGTTCAAGAATTTCTTCGTCAATCTGACCGCGACCGGAGCCTGGGCAATACTCGGCCTGCTAGCGATCTGCATCGCGGCCCTTGCGTTCGCACCCGAGGGCGAGCTGGCGTCGAAGGCGATGACTACGCTCACCGGGGTCTTCTGCTTTATCGCGGGCGCGCTGGCGTTCCGGCGCACGGACTGAATGGGGCGGACCTGACCCCCCGGCTTCCGTTGAAGCAGGGAGCCATGAGGGGTTAGGGATCGGCCTAGGTCGCGGCGTGACCTGTCGCGCACGCGCGGCGGTGGTCGTGCGATGGTAGATCGGGGCCTGGATGGCTTAAGGGGCTGGGCGGCTGGGGCGATCCGGGGCCAGGGGAATTTTTCGCCGCCTTCAGAATGTTCCCCACCATCCGGGGAGGGGAAGGGAATGGGAAAACCCACCCCCTACAGGGGTGGGGTTTTTTCCCCTAATTCCCCTTCCCCTATTCCCCCGTCTGGGCCTGGCGCAGGAGAACTTTTTCGAGGGGAATTTTCAGGGGAATTTTTTGCAAATTCCCCTTCAGCCGGCTTAGTGCTCCTGAAGTTTCTCTCGCCTGACGATCCTGCCCTTTTCATCTAAAGTGACGAAATGAAGCCCTGCGTCAAAATCGCTGGGTTCGATCTTTTTGACGAATTCTTTGGTTGCCGCAGCGCGTGCTTTTTCGGCCTCCTTTCTTCGCTTAGACTCGCCCACTTAACGCCCCCGTTTGGTTCATGATGCAGTACTTAATGGGACCCTTTTCGCCTTTTGCCCCGAGGTAGAACATCAGCTTATCGAGCGCTTCTTTCCTTGCTGCGCCGAACATTTTCTTAGCCAAGTCCGCCGCTTGGTCAGGCGTGGCTCCCTCTTTATCGGGACGCAGGCGGCGAAATGCTGCAAATAGGTCGGCATGCGAAACGACCTCAGCATCGACCTTGCCGTTGGCGCGGCAGTCGCGGATTGCGGCCTCGATCAGGGCGAGTCGCTTCTCCTGCGTGCTTTCCTTAGACGCTCCTTCCTTGACCCCTTTTGCGGCGGCGGCCCGCTTCCGCTCGCGCTGTGGGGATGGCGCCTCGCCCGTCCTGGGCTCATGGCCTAGATCGATGACGCAAGTCGTGCGCATCTTGCCGTTTTCTTCGCCGATCTCGACCACTCTTGGCGTGAACGAGACGAAGAAACCGTCTTCGCCGCCCCGGTTCTTCGAGACATAAAGCTCGCCGGTCTTCTTTCCGGTTTCCGCATCTTGCTCGACCGTCGACAAGAAAACCTGCTCTGCCGAGCCGCGCTTGACGCCACCGCCGCGCATGTCGCCGGGATTGGATTTCGCCGTATGATCGATAAGCAAAACAAGGACGTTGAGGCGCCGTGCGGTCCTTGCAAGCTTCTTCAGGATCGCTTGCACTTCAGCGTTGTCGTTTTCGTTTTTGAATGCTGCGCTTTCCGACAGGGTATCGATGACGATAACGCGGAGCGGCTCATATCCCTCGTCTTGGGCCTGCTTCGACAGGGCCGTGAACTGATGCTCAAGCCAGCCCTCTGCGAGATCGTTGGTCAGCGGCTCGAATTCATCGACCCACAGGATCGGAAGCATTTTCCCTGCGAGGACTTTCTTGCGCGGCTCGGTCAATCGATCAGAAGCAAGCTCATCTGCGCGGGCTGCCCTGAGGCGACGCCGCAGATGCCCCGATCCCTCGGCAGCGATCCACCCGACCGTCCCGGTCTTCATGATCTTTGCGCCCATGAACGGAATTCCAAGCATCACCGACATTGCGAATTTCAGCGCAAGAAAGGTCTTGAACGTTCCCGGTCCGCCCGCGAAAAAGCAAATCCCGATAGCTGAGATGATGTCATCGACGAGCCAGTCGATATCGGGCGGTGGGTTGCGCTCGGTATAGATAGGATATGTCTTGAATACCGGAGCCGGTGGTGCATCAGCGGCAGCAGCAGCTTGCCCAAGTGCAACTAAGTCTTCGCCCATGATCCAGGCCTTTAGGTATGCTGTTGATCTTCAGGCGCCAGTTCCTTTGCGTCGCTTCACTGCCCATCGCCTTTGATCTGATCGCGCGGCAACACCAGAACGAGCTTCGGCTCCGTGATATCGGCATAGGTGACGTTCTGCGGCTTGAACTCCGGCAGCGGGATCGGGGCTCGGCGCGACGCGAGCCACTCGGCGGTCGCCTGTGAAAGAATAGCGGACTGTGACAGTCCAAATTCCTTGGCCGCTGCCTTGATGTCCTCACGCATTTTGATCGACACTGCGTAAGTTGTCGGAACCTTGAGGTGATCGTGATCGGTCATTATAGTCTCCGCGTCAGTTTTGCTTAAATTTTCTTGTTGCATTCCTTATTATGCCAAGCTATATCCTAGGATGATATTCGGGGCAAGGCTCGATCCGGGCGCAGATGCTTGATTTATTTTTAGAATTACTTGCGGCGCGCCAACATAGGCGATCTGTGAGTGGCAAGAAAGGGCAGTGACGTGAGCAGAACCAAGTTGATTGCGATGGGGGCCGTGATGACGGCTGGGATGATCGCCACGGGAGCGCAGGCTGCCGCCGATCACGTTAAGGCGCAGGTCGCCAAGCATCGGGCGGCGGGCCATATCGGGGAATGCAAGGAGTCGTTCAACCTGATCGCGTGTGTCGGTAGCGGGGGCGAGGTGCGCGTCTATATGGACGCTAAGGCGCAGCTTGCCGGCGATGCTGCTATGAAGGCGCGGCAGGCCGCGCGGTCATGCCTGATCGTTCTTCCGCAGAACGAGGGCCGCCACATCATTGTCGATGACGTTCTCCGCTGCCTCTGAAGGGGGGGGCAGGGCCAAGCGCGCCTTTTGCATGAGATGCCGGCGCCGAAGGGCATTGCGACCTAGGCGAGCGCCGAAGGGCCGATCAGGAGCCCGGCTCAAATCCTGACCCGTCGAAGCCCCGGACCTAGCAGCTATCAGCACGCGAAAGTCCGGGGTGACGGCCCCTCCAACAAGCGGGCCCGCCAATGCCAAACGACATCCTCTTCTTCGCCTGCATCGCCATCCTCCTTTCGATGATCTAACCCCCATGGCTCCCGCTGACGACCTTCATGCCCTAGCCGCCGCAGCCGCAGCCGATGGCGAAGCGGCCTGGGCGCGCATGCAGCGAAACAAGCGCGTCGCCTACGGCTGGCAGTCGCTCGGTCACCGCGTGTTCCTATGTAAGGTCGAGCCGAAGCCGGACGGCAAAGGATGGCTGAAGACGCCGCTGCATAAGTGGATGCAGGAGCCGGCACCGATTGATCCTGAATGGCTCTCAGATCGGTTCCGCTGGCAACCTAACGCGCTACCAGCCGCGCCGGTCCATGACCGCGTCATCATCGATTGTGACCGGCACAAGGACGACGAAGACGGCGTTGCGAACTTTTGGGAACTGACCAAAGACGAGCCGAACCGCGATCAGTGGGTCGCGACGCACACGGCCGGCAACGGCATCCATTTCCATTTCGCCCACCATCCCGAAATCTTCGGCCTGTCGACCAAGGGGCTGCCGCCCGGCATCGACATCATTGCAGGCGGCGCGGGCTATGCGATCTTGCCTGGCGCCGTTCGCGCCGATGGGAAGGCGTGGGGCGTCCTGCGCGGCGACCCGACTCGGGCTGATCGGTTGCCGCCTGTCCCCGACTCCGTTCTTGCGGCGATCAGAGCGGTGCGCGAAGCCGAGAAGGGAGCCAAGAGGGGGCAGGGCTTCGTGGCCGGCCGGCAAGCGACGACTGCTGAGAAGAACTCGTTCAAGACGGCGTTGAAGCGCGCTTGCGCGGAAATCGCTGCTATTCCGAATGTGACAGGGCAGGGTCGCAACGCCGGGATCAACAGCCGTGCGTATGCCATTTTCCGAATGGTCGCGGGCGGCTGGGGCGATCTTCAGGAGGCGCAGTATGCGCTTTACGAGGCTGCGCTCGCGTGCGGGTCGGACGCCGAGCGCGCCCGAAATACCCTAGGCAGCGGTTGGGAAGCCGCCTGGAAAAACCCGCGCGGCCCGCTCCGCGCGCCGGAAGAGATCGCGGAAGCCTATGAGTTTCAGGAAATGCTCGCCCGGATGCGAGCCGAGGCGGTCAGGTGAGATAACACGAGAACAAACAGTGAATATCCTGCCTGACCGAACGTCGCTTTCCAACTAGTCAACCAGAACAAACAGAGACAAATTTATGCGAATTCGGACTCTAATAATCATAGTCGCCCTAGCCGCCCCCATCCCGGCCGGAGCCGCCCCGATCAGCAAGGAGCAAAAGCTCCTCAATGTCATGCTGAACAAGCGTCATCCGGACGGAAAAGGCGTTTCAAGCACCAGCAGGGCGCGGGGCTACTACAAAGGCCTCAACGGCCAGTGGCGGGCGCGCTGATGACCTACCCGATCATCCTTCCCCCGGCCGCGTGGCCCGCCGAGAGCGAAATCCTCAGCTTCGTTGCTAAGCGCGGCGAAGTCGTGATCTTGCAATATAAAGACAGGGCATCCGGAGAGTGGCTCCGGATGCATTTTAATTATTACGACATCTTGAAATCGCAGATGCCTTATGCTATCGGCAACTTCGCGGATCATGTCATTTGCTTGATCTTCCAAGCAAGTCCGCTGAAATTCGTTCTGCTCAAGTGGACGGCGGATGGGCCGCAGGTAGCGCAGCCTTACCAGTTCAGCCGGGACGATATCGAGCAGATGGCTATCCGCGAACTGTGGAAGGCGAAAAAGGATCATTCGACCAGCACTCTAGCGAAGCGCGCCTGGAAGGAGGCGTCGCTAGAACTGCGGGCTTCGATGGATAAAGAAGAGTTCATGTATCGCTTCGGCGGCGTCATGAAAAGCTTTCGCGATCCGAAGAACCCTTATCGTCCGTTGTTTCTGAACTGGTGGATCGACCATCGCGGGCCGCCGGATAATCTGCGGGAAACTTATATCTACGAACTGCCGAAAGCGATGACAGTAAAAGAATATAACGACTTCATGAAGGAGCGCTGCAATTGATCGACATCGATCCAATCGACCCGTCCGACCGAATTCCCCTGCCAAGCAACAATGTCACTGTGGATGATGTCCTTGTCGATTTTTTCCACATGGAGCTTTCCGATGCCGAAGGCCGCTCGCTCGACCTCGGCATGGTTCCATATCCGGCCGGCATGAGTCGTCTGCAAGCGACCATCTGGGTCGGCGAAGTCTACTTTCCGCAGGTCATCGAGCCGCGCTGCCGTCATATCAACAACGTGCTCGGCGATGCGCCGCCTGATGCTGAAGCCATCGCATGGGCGAAAACGCTGTTGCAGCCGTGGGGGCCTCGGTGAACCCCCACGACTTAACCGGCCGCAAGTTCGGCCCGCTCGAAGTTCTTGAGCGCGCCCCGACCAGCGGAAAGAATGTGATGTGGCGCTGCCGCTGCGACTGCGGCGCCATCTATGAGAAGCGACATGCCCATGTCGTGAATATTGTGCGGGAGGTCTGCAATTGTCTCCCGCCGAAGCCGGCCGCAGCGTCCGCCCCGGCGTCGGCCCGCTCTTTCCGATGGTATCGCGATGGCGAGGCGTGGATCGCCCAGGGCGAGCGCTACTATGCCCGCTGCTGGTTCAGCCATCGCGCGGCCATGGCGCGGACTACTTTCGGCAACCCCCAGAGCCACGTCGAGATCGTCTGTCCGTTTCGAGACGCATCCGACGCAGCCATGGAAAAGGCGTCACAGCGCGCCCGCGCCCTCATGGGCGGCTGCATCCTCACTCTAGGGCTTCTGCGATAGCCCGCTTGACTGCGATCCATGCCGTCGCGTCAATGCGGCGTCATGGAAGATGATGAAGACGAAGACTTTCTGAGACGACGCGGCGATTTGCTAAAGGTGCAGAACGCGCCGCCCGGCCATTATGCACCCGACCCGGAAGGCGTCATTCCCGATGCGGTCGCGGAGTTCTACCGGGCTGAGGGCCTGAATGCCGGGATGATCGAAGACCTCGAGTCGCTTCGCATCGACCTGAATAGCTTCATGCGCAAAGAGCGGGCTGTGCGCCTTGAGTTCGGATATCGGTTGAAGTCCGTGAAAGCCGGGCTGGAGCATGGGCAGTTCACTGACTGGCTCGCTCGCGCATTCCCGCTTCATCACCGCACCGCCAACAACTGGATGAAGGAAGCGGAAAGGCACCAGCATAGCAGATTAGAACTAAGTTCGAATTCCGCGTATAAGTTGCATTTCGGAGATGTTGCAACCAAGCTCGAAACGAAGAAGCAAACTCGGCACAAGAAAATCCTAGCTGAGCAGGCGCAGGCCGGAAAACTGCTCGTGCTCTTGAGCGAACGGCTCAACGAAGCCGAAATGAACTATTTCTTCGGCCTGATAGAGCAGACCTCGATTAAGCAAATCCTCACTGCGCGGCCCCACATAGACCGGCTTGCGGATATCCCGCAGGTAGGGCCGATCCCCGAATATCTGCGCCGGCCGCAGGCGGCCGAGGATGATCCTGCCGCCGCCATCCCCTTGGCGCCCGGCTGAAGGGCGCCAGCCGGCCGCCTCTGCCCGGCCTCCTGAAGCCCTGCGGCTATGGGGGACCTCGCCACCGGGGCTAGGGCGCGGCCTGGGCAGAAAATCCCGCGATTTCAACGAGTTGCTCTTCAAGATGACACATGCCAACGCGTGTGACATGAAGAAGAAAATCGACATCCTGCGTGAGTTCATGGCGGCTGAAGCGTGGCATCAGGCCTTGCGATTGGCGGCCTCTTGGCCGGACGCGCGACCTGCTACGCGGAAGGCTTGGGAGGCAGCGGCGCGACCTGAATTTCAGCGCCAGCTCGGCCGCGACCCCGACGCACTCATCGAAGCCGGGAAAGCGGAGCTGATGACCCGCTTTGGGCAGACGGCAGGTCCGGCATAACGGTGCCGATAGGCTTCGCTTTCTGCGACGCCTGCCCCGGCAAGAACAGGTCAAACGGGCTGCGGTCCTGCTGGCCCCGCTGCCGAACTGACTTCCGCAGCGCGGCGTTGGCGTCAGCGCGATCCTGCCCGGCTTCCAGCGCGCGAAGCCGATCCTGCGCTTGATCGCGACGCAGCCCGGCGAAGTACCGCGCCATGGGATGCGACCCTTTCCAGCGGATCGCCTTGGTGCACGCCTTTATGAGCGTCTTCTCGGCCGCGATCTCCGGCGCTAGGTCGGGCTTGCGGAAACGCTGAAAGAACCGAAACATCATCGACCGAACCTCCGTCTGAACGCTTCCTTGTCCCGTCGCCGGGCTTCGAGCGCGGGGTTGTGGATGACTTTCGCGGCCGGTGGCGCATCCTGCACCGGCAGCCGCGCCTCCATCAGGCTTTCAGGCGGGGCAGGGGCGTCCGCGAGCGCGATCCGATATACGACATGCGGCGGAACGAACGCTGGGGACTTTGCGCCCGCCGCTGCGGCTTCGGCGCATGCGGCCAGATGGGCGGCCCAGGCTTCTGTGTGCGCCGCGCTGTCGAGCTTCGGCGCCCATCCTGCCGGGTTGCTATCGGCGAGGAACTTTTCCGATGGAATGACGACGATCCTGAAACCTCCCCCCATGGCCCCCAGATCGGCAGCGAGCAGTCCGTCAGCGCCGCACTCCGCTACACTGAAGGCGATAGGCGGCCCGACCTTGGCCGCAGCGCGCGCCTCGATCCGGGCGACCTTCACCTTGATAGCGTGCATCGCTTGCGGGGTGATCGTCATCCTTGCACCGTCTGCGATCCGTCGAGCAGGGCCTCGACTTTCTTCAGGCGATCCAGCAGCTCGCGCGCTTCCGCTCCCTTGGCGCGGCCGTCGATGAGCGCGGCATATGCGCGGACATCGTCGGCGCTCAACTCGCCGGTTGCTGCGAGCCGGGTCAGCTCTTGATATGCCTCCGCAGGCGGCAGGGTGGCGAGATCAACGTCAATCGGCGTCAGCGCCGCAGCCTTGCCTTCCAGGCGGTCGAGCAGATGTACGGCGGCGGAGGCCCGCGTCGCGCCGAGCTGAAGCGGGTCGGCCGCGATAACGACGAGCTGGGCGAGCGCCATCGGCGTCAGCTTCCGCGCAAGCTTGCGAAGCTGGGCCTTCGACGTCAGCTCGCGCTTCTGCATGTTGATGAGATCGGTTCCGACCGGCGCGTCGTTGGGCGCCGTATGGGCGGCGACGGCAGCCGCGAGCACTTCCGGCAAGGCAGCATCCGCCGCCTCCTTGGCGGCCCGGATCAGCTCGCGGAAGTGCGGATCGGCAATGTCCCCGACCTTCGGATGCTGGGACGAGGTGATCTTGTCGTCAGGCGTCTTTCCAATGCTCTTCGCCGCCTGCGCCGCATCGTGCGCCGCTCGGTTCAGCGCCGTCTCGCGAAGCTGCTCGACCGATTTGACCTTCTGGCCCTTGTAGAACCAGCCCGGCGCTTCCGGGTGCGGCGCCCAGCCGGGCGGGATTTCGAAGTCAAGCGTCATGACATGTGCCTATTTCAACTTATCTCCGCGACGGGGGCCATGGGAGCACCATCGCCACCGGGGTTGTCACTCGCGGGTTTGGTTGGTTCCGACGTTGGGCTGATTGGCGATGGTGGCGGTGACCTGAAGGTTACTGACCCGCTCGGCGATGGCGTTGGCGATGATCGCGCCGAGCGTGCCGCCTCGGCTGACAAGTGCATCGCCTGCCGTTGATCCAAGCTGCGTGCCGCCTTCCGCGAGTCCTGCCGCGATGTTCGCCCGGGCCGCCGAACTGCCTTCCTCGAAAGCCGCCCGCGTCTGCGCCTGAAGCTGTTTCTGTCCTTCCTCGAACTTGGCAATGCGCTCGTTCAGCGACATGACCTCGGTCTGCGCCTGCCCAAGCTCGCCTTTCTTGCGCTCGGCGTTGGGATCGAACAGCCCTGTCTCCTTGCTGCGAGCTTCGGCCTTGGCGATCTCCTGTTGAAGCCTTGCGATGTCGCTGACCTTCGCCGCGCGCTCCGCCACAAGCCCGGCCAGTTCCTTTTCGGCTGCGATGCGCGCAGTGTCGAACGCGCCGGGGACAGCGCCTTCCTCGCGCCGGCCGGCTTCAGATGCGGCGGACTGCGATTTCCGCTCCCCGGTGATAAGGTCGCGGATTGATTGGTAGGTAAGTACCGTCTGCTCGTAGAGGCCGGTGATGCCGCCCTTTTCCATGGCCTCGCGGCGGAGCTTCGACTCCTCGGTTTCCTTCGGCTTGGCGACGCCGACCTTTTCGGCGATTGCATCGACAATTCTGTCGGCGACCGGGCGCACGTTCTTGTTCGCTGCGTCTTCGAGTTCGCTGGTCAGGTACGCGGCAAGACCGAGGCCGAGTCCCGCCCGGATGCGCGCCAGGAAGCCGCCCGCTGCGCCGGCTGCACCCGCCGCTCCTGCCCCGGCCCCGCCCGGCAGGCTGCCCGCCGCGCCAAGGCGCTGTGCAGCCAGCGTCAAGGCCCCTGCGCTGCCCGTCAGCGCCGTCGCTGATGTATTTAGCGGGGTGAACAAATCAGCGAGCGCGGGGCCGGCGACGGCGCCGAGCGCCAAGGCCCCGCCCGCTGCGGCCTGCACGCCGGCCGGCGCCGCGATCCCGCCCGGCAGCTTGCCTTGCGACAGGCTGGTGAAGAAGTCGCCGGGCAAACCGATGAGCTTATTGATGTAGTCCATATATCGCTTGGTGGCTTGCCCCACCGCGTCCTGATAAGACGCTTTCCCTTCGGCAATCTGTGCCGCAACGGTCGGATTGAGCAGCTTTCGCGCGTCGGTGCTTTCGAATTTCTCAAGCTCGCGCTGGTACTGCTCGCTCGCCTGCGTGATGCGGGCCGCTGCCTTCGCGCCGGAAGTGCTTAGGCCGACGACATTATCAAAGTAGTCCTGTAGCGCGATGGTATCGTCCAAGTCGACGCCTGCCGCTTTGGCGAGTGGCTTCAGCCGCTCCACCACCAGATTGACGGGGTCTTCCAGATCTTTTTTCGACAGCGTCGTCCGGCCTTCCTTGTCGCGAAGACCTGCTTTGGTCTGAAGCTCTTTATCAGCCGCTTTCAGGCTGCCCCGGATAAGGTCTTGCCCAAGCTGGCGCATTTCGGCGGTCGACTGCTTACCACCTTCGTCACGGATAAGAGCGAGCCGTGCGATGCCTTTCGGCGATAGGCTCGCAGCGAATGCCGAGCCGTACTGCTGAAGCGTGCGCTTGACGTCATCGCCGCGAACGTCGCCGCCGCTTGCGATGGCGGCATTGAGGATCGCGTCGGTGAAGTTTTTCTGCTTTTCCGGGTCTGCGCCTGCGTTAGTCAAATTGACGGCTTTCTCGACCTGCCGCGCATCTTCCGCGCCGCCCTTGAAAACGTCGCGGGCCGAGCCGAGGATTTGTGCAGTCTCCGCCGCCCGCAATGTCAGCGCCTTCAGTCGCTCGTTGTATTGCTGCTGGGTGACTTCGCCTCTCTTAAGCTGAATGCCGAGCGCTGCCGCCTGTTCGGTTGATGCGGACATGATCTCGGCCGCGCTGACGCCTTTGGTCTTGCCGGCAGCTTCGAGCGATGCCTCTTCGAGCGCATTGACGTTGACGCCGGATGCATCCGCAACCCTGCGCGCCCTGTCGATGTCGATCACGCCGGCACCGGCAGTGCCGAGCGCCCGCCGCATGACAGTAGCCAACTCGACGCCTGCAACGGCGACGAACGAGCGCGCGATGATCCGGCCCGCCGCCTGCCAGTTGTTGTCCTGATTACGCCAGGCGAACATGTTGTTGGGTGTGCGCCCACCGCCACCCGATCCGCCTGCGGGTGCCATGGGGTTGGGCCGGCTGCCGGGCATTCCCCCCATGGCGGCCCGTAGCGCGTTGGCCTGCCGTAGCGCCCGCTGAATTTGTGACGAGTCGACCCGAACGACATACTGTTGCCCCGATGCCCGAACGAGCGCCTGCAACTGCTGCGCCGCGTTCTGCGCCCCGGTGGTCCGGACCCGGATGTTGACGTTTTTCCGGTCGAGCTTGTTGGCCGTCGCGAACAGTCGCTTGAGCGCCGCATTCGCCTTGTCGGCCGGTCGGCTCGTCTGATCGATCAGCTTCAGAATGGCCTGTTCGGTGAAGCTCGCCATGACGCTCAGCCCTGCGCCAGGATGCGAGTGCGATTGTCGGCGAGGTACTGCCGTGCGCCCTCGCGATTGATGAGGCGGCCGGCATACGAAAAGAACAGATGCTCGATGATCTGTTCGTCGGACGTGCCGCGCTTCAGAAGCTCTTTGATATAAGCGTCCATCTGGATTTCCTTCAATTTGGTCGGCCGGTCGAGGAAGGTGAAGGAGGCACCAGCCACGACCGGCCGCGTCGCCGACCTGCCGGCAGCGACGAACTAGGCGGCGATGAAGCTGCGAAGTTCCTCCGCGCTCATCGCGTTGATCTTCGACTTCGCCTTGCCGCGAAGGGCGAGGAGGTCGGTGAGCGCCGGGCCGCCGTCGCCGACTTGCTGCGTAGCGCCCTGCGGAAGCGCGGCGCCGCCGTTTCCGAGATAGATGCGGAACTTCGCAAGCGTGGCGGCGTCGAGATCGATCGTCCCGTCGAGGAAGTTGCGGTAATCGCTGACGCTGATGCCGCATTTCGCAGCAACCTCGACATAGAATGCGGATCGGCGGTCGTCGCGCATCGCGGCGCGCATCGCAGTGATCTCGTGCCAGCTTTCGAGCTTTTCGAGCACGGCGGCGTCGAGCGGGCGGCCGGCTCGGGCGAAACGGTTCAGGGCCTCGGCGGTGGTATCGAGCTTGTCAGCCAGATCGAGGAACTCGCTGAAGGAGGTCGCTTCGAGGCTGACGAGGTAGGTGCGAAGGCGGTCGAAGGGGCGGGTCACAGCGCGGGCTCCTGCTCGGGATATCGGATGGGTGGAAGGTTCAGCGGTCGGGGCTTCGGCCAGGCGGCCATCTCGGCCCAAATGTCGTCCATTTCCGTGCCCCAGCCGGAAGGTCTGATCGACTGGGGGAAAATCATCACGCATCGATCGTTGGCCGGACGCAGGCCGATGCTGATTTCGCGCAGGTCGAAGGCTTCAATGAACTTTGTCTCGTTCCGCACATACCCGGAAGCAAAGCCGCCGACGCTGAAACCATGCTTCCGGGTTCGCTCGATGAATTCGATACGCGCGGCCATGTCGGGAAGCGCGGGATCAAGCTCAGCCTCGATCCACAGCCCGCCGTTGCGGCTTTCGAGCTTCAGAATTCGGCCTGCCGGGCGGCTTTCGTCGTGCTCGACCAGCAGCGCAATTTCCGAGGGCAGGCGTCGCGAAAGGGACAGGTCGAACGCGCCGGGCAACATGACGTTGCCCTTATCGTCCTTGTCCGATGTCGAGGCCCATCCCTTGACGATCATCAGTAATCATCCAGCACGTCTTGAACATCGTCGATGAATTCGTCGGCCTGCTTGCGCGTCGCGCCGCACGAAATCAGGTTGTCGTGAAGGTTTGGAAGCCGCTCGCGAACGTCATCACCGTGCTTGAGCATGCCGCACGAAAGCTGAAGAAAGTCGAGTTGAAGCGCGACTTTTCGCACTGCTTTGATAGAAAGGCCCATGATGCTGCCCTGATGTAGATATGAATGGCGCCGTCAGGGGCGTCGCAGCGCGCTTTTACGCCATCAGGGGCGGGTCTAGGGAGCGCTTATCGGCAAATTGGCGCGCGGGCGCGCGCCAAATCAAGGATAATCTGGCGGCCGGGCCAAGTTCGCAAGATTATTGCGCGACGAGACTATCGCTTTGCGTCGAAGTCGTCCCACGATTGCTTTTCACCATCCGCATAAATGCGGTTCATGACTGCGCTGATCGCAGCATGGTCTTCAGGCCCGATGCCGAGGTGCTTGCACTCGGCGACGCATCGATCCCAGTCGCTGACCGGCAACGGCGACAGAACGGGAGCCATGGGAGGGGCAGGGATCGCGGGCGCAGCATCCGGCGACATCGCGGCCGGGTCGCTCCCATGCCGATCAACTTCGCTGCGCCAATACCGCACAGCCTTGCCGCCTTTGCACCGCGCGATCTGTCCGGCTAACCTGCGCTTCCGCATGGTTTCGCGGCTGATATGGAGGCGGGCGCAGGCCTCGGCCTCGGTTAGCTGGGCATCATCAGGGTGCATCATGCGGCGACGTTAGCAGCACCGCACCGCGTTCCCAAATTAGGGATGAAATTTGGGGCGGATTTCGAAAGCCCCGACAGGATCGGCCTTTTCGCTGCCAATCGAGGCTTCCGCCAGAATGCTTCCTTCGTGATGAACCGCAAGGTTCAGGCGACGGTCCGCAAGTTCAAGGACGCCAACGGCAACTATCTCTGGCAGCCCCCGGCCTCGGCCGGCGCGCCGGCGACGCTGCTCGGCTTCCCGCTGGTCGAGGCGGAGGACATGCCGAACATCGCCACCAGCGCGGTCTCGATCGCTTTCGGCGATTTCCGGCGTGGCTATCTCGTCGTCGACCGGGCGGGGGTGCGCATCCTGCGCGATCCCTATTCGGCCAAGCCCTATGTCTTGTTCTACACGACCAAGCGCGTCGGTGGCGGCATCCAGGATTTCGCCGCGATCAAGGGGCTGAAATTCGCCGTCTGACCTGAAGAAAATCCTTCAGCTCAGCGCGAAAACCACCAGCTGAAGGCGGCGCGCGGCTCGGCCGCCTGCTCCGGCGGCGGCTCGCGGCCGAGCGAGCGCAGCCGTGCGCTGCCTTCGGCGATCCAGCCGCGGTAGTCGCTGACTGGCGTGATCGCGGTGAAGCCGCCGCAGATCCGCTTCGCCCGTGTCTTCAGCGGGCCGCTCGACCAGCTGACGATGCCGACGAGTTCGCGTGAGCGGGCTCCGCCCCGCAGCACCGGTCCGCCGGAATCGCCACGGCAGGCGCCGGCCCCCTCCGTCTCGCCGCGGGCTTCGGCGTCGACCGCGACCTTGACCGTGTTCTGCGTGGTGTAGTTGCCGGCGTTGACGAGCTGCGTCTCCCGCAGGCGACGGGCCGTGCGCTTGTTGTTCTCCGCCGACAGCCCGTAGCCGGCCATGGTGATGGTCTCGCCCTGCCAGAGGCCGCTGCCGAGCGTCAAAGGCTCGATATCTCCAGGCAGCGGTTGCGCCAGGCGCAGCAGGGCGAGGTCCGTGCCGGGCTGGGTGCGTGGCGTCGTTCCAGGCACGAAGCTCGGATGCGGCAGCACCGCGACGACCAACTGGCGGCGCGCCCGGAAGCGGGCATCGAGGCTGACGACGCTGATCGAGCCGCCGCCCATCAGGCAATGCGCCGCGGTGAGGACGATCTCGGGCGCGATCACCGCGCCCGAGCAGAGCTCGCCCCGGCTCGTCTCGACCCTCACGGTCGAGGCGCGGGCGCCGAGCGCATCGCGCGAAACGACGCCGCCGACCACGGCGAGTGCCGGATGAGCGGCACCGACGACAAGGAAACAGGCAAGGGCGAGCAGTGAGCGAGGGATCATGAAGCAAACCAATGGACCGGCCGATCAATCTAGGGAGTGGCGCGCCACAGTCCAGCCTTTCCGTCAGCGGTCACGAGTCCAGCGGGCAGCTTCGCCCCATTTCGACAGGGTCTTGTCGATCCAGCCGCGCTGCGGCGCGACCAGAACGCCCTGGCTGAGCAGGCCGCATTGGCGCCCGGCCGGCCCGGTCGACCAGCTCGTGACCGCGACGATTCCGCCTTCGCTGAAGATCGGCCCGCCCGAATCGCCCTGGCAGGCGCCGGCGCCCGGCCGCTTGCCGCCGCCGGCATTGTCGGCCGCCCAGAGCAGGATGCGGCCCGGTCCATAGGGCTCGACGGCGGTCAGCGCCGCAGAGCGATAGGTGCCGGTGCTACGGGCCTCGCCCTCGCGGGAGACGCCGTAGCCGGCCAGTGTGATGCTGCTGCCGGCGCGCGGCAGGGAGCCGTCGACGAGGCTGGCCGCGCTGAACCGGCCGGGCAGAGGCTCGGTCAGGCGGATCAGGGCAAGGTCGATCGTGCGGCGGCGGCTGCGGATCGCGCCCGCGTCGAATTCCGGATGCAGTGCGACCGATGCGGGCACGATGAGGACCGGTTCACCGGCCTCACGCCAATGGACGCGCAATTCCGCGCCGCCGGCCGCGCAATGGGCGGCGGTCAGGATGGCGCGCGCCGACAGGACGATGCCCGTGCAGACTCCGCCGCGGGCATTCAGCACCATCAGGGTCGAGCCGGCTGCCGGTCCGCCTTCCTGCCCGGCCACCACGGCCTGCGCGGTGCTGGGGCCGAGGCTGCTGGCCACGGCACAGGCGAGGCCGATGGCGGCGATCCGGTTGGCGATGTGCATCGGGGGCTCCTCTCCGAGAGAGCGCTGATAGCGCGCCCGGCGCCCCAGATGAACCCTCTCGGCTGCTTCTTTGCAGTCGTTCCATGAAATCGAACCGATGAAGGGAGCGCTCATGACGCCGCTTGCCCTGGGCCCGCCGGCGATGGAGCCGGTGACGCTCACTGAAGTCCGCCAGTTCCTGCGCCTGGATCAGACCGATGAGGACGCCCTGCTCGCGACCCTGATCACGGCCGCCCGGCTGATGATCGAGGCGGCGTCGGGCCGCTGCCTGGTCGAGCAGCCCTGGCGCATCGTGCTCGACCGCTGGCCGGCCGGCGGCGAGATACGCATGCCGCTCTCGCCACTGCTGCGGATCGAGGCCGCGCGCGTCTACGACGTCTTGGGTGCGGCGCAGACGGTGGCGACTGCGTCCCTGACCCTGGACGAGGCCGCCGACCCGCCGGTCATTCGCCTGACGGGAGAGGTGCCCGAGATCGGCCGCGCGCACGGCGCGATCGAGATCGACGTCGCTGCTGGCTACGGGGCGACTACCGCTGCCGTTCCCGCGCCGTTGCGGCAGGCGGTCCTGCGTCTCGCCGCCCGCTGGTTCGAGCAGCGTGGCGACGTTGCCGGGCGCGACGCGCAGGCGCTGCCGGCTGCCATCGCCGCGCTTGTCGCGCCGTTCCGCCGTGGGAGGCTGTGATCATGGCGGAGCAATCTGCCGGCATCGGCCGGCTGCGCCGCCGGCTCGTGCTGGAGGCGCCGGTGGCCTCGCCTGATGGCCTTGGTGGCGCGATGCAAAGCTTCGAGACCGTCGCCGCGCTCTGGGCCCAAGTCGAGTGGATTTCCGGCACCGAAGCATGGCGCCAGGGGCGGCCGGAGCAGTCGCGCAACTACCGCATCACCATGCGCTGGCGCGGTGACGTCGATGCTGGCCGGCGCCTGCGCGATGGCGATCGCCTGTTCGATATCCGCTCCGCCGCCGATCCCGATGGCGCGCGCCGGCGGCTGGTCTGCCTGGTCGAGGAGGTAACGCCATGAGCGGTGCCATCCTTGCGCTGCGTGCCGCCGTCCAGGCGTGCCTCGCCGCTGACGTGTCGCTCACGACGCTGATCGGCCCCGATCGCATCTTCGACGAAGCGCCTCGTGCGGCACGAGGACTCTATGTCGTCCATGGCGAGGTCGAGGCGCGCGACTGGTCGACCGGCAGCGACCGCGGCTGCGAGCAGGAATTCGCGCTCGTCGTCTGGGCTGCGCAGAGCGGCTCGTCGCGTCAAGCGCTGGAGGCGGCCGGTCTGATCGTCGCGGCACTCGATCAGGTCGACCTCGCCCTGGACGGGCATGTGCTGGTCAATCTGCGCTGGCTGTCGAGCCGGCTCGCCCGCGAGACGCGCAACGGCCTCCCCCATGTGACGATCCGCTTCCGCGCCGTCACCGAAACGCTTTAGCTGATCAAGGAGAAGCCGCATGACGGCACAAAAGGGCAAGGACCTGCTGCTCAAGGCGGCGGATGGCGCCGGCGGCTTCGTCACGGTCGCCGGCTTGAGGGCGCGACAGATCGCCTTCAACGCCGAGACCGTCGACGTGACGCATTCGGAATCGGCCGGGCGCTGGCGCGAATTGCTGGCGGGTGCCGGGGTACGCCGTGCCAGCATCAGCGGCGCCGGCATCTTCAAGGACGAGGCCTCCGACGCGCTCGTCCGCCAGACATTCTTCGACGGGATCATCCGGGACTGGCAGATCGTCGTGCCGGAATTCGGCACGATCTCGGGTCCGTTCCAGCTCACGGGCCTCGAATATCGCGGCGACCATGCCGGCGAGGTCACCTTCGACCTGTCGCTGGAATCGGCCGGGCTCCTGGCCTTCGCGGCGCTTTGAGGAGGCGGACATGGTCAATCGTCATCGCGGCGAAACCGCGCTCATGGTCGCCGGCGAAACCCTGCCGATGCGGCTCACGCTCGGCGCACTCGCCGAACTCGAACATGCTTTCGCCGTCGACAGCCTGCCGGCGCTGGGCGAACGCTTCGTCGAGGGCAGGCTTTCCGCCCGCGACATCATCCGCATCATCGCCGCCGGCCTGCGCGGGGCGGGCAGGGCGATCCGTGACGAGGATGTCGCGGAACTCTCCTTCGACGGTGGCCTGAGCGGCGTGGTCAAGGCGGCGATCGCCTTGCTCGAAGCCACTTTCGGCGAGGGCGATGCGCCCCGCCCTCCGCAGCCGCCGGCGTAGGTGCGCCGGCGGGTTTTCCCTGGGATGAGGTGATGGCCTTCGGTCTTGGCCGGCTGGCCTGGCCGCCGGAGCGCTTCTGGGCGGCGACGCCGCGCGAGATCGCGGCGGCGCTGCGGGCCCATCAGGACCGATCCTGCGGTTCCCCTCCGGAGCGCCCGGCACTCGCGGCGCTGATGGATGCCTTCCCCGACACCTGAGGCGGCAATTCCAACCAATCTATCGAGGTGATGGTCATGACGGATGATGACGGCATCGATGCGGGACACCTTGCCGATCTGAGGACAATGGATCGGCTGACCCAGTCATTGAGCCGATCCTCGGAGAGTTTCGGGAAGTCGATCGTCAGCGCCTTCTCGCGCGGTGCCGTCGAGGGCAAGCGCTTCGAGGACGTGCTGCGCAGCGTCGGCCGCTCGATGACCGACAGCCTGCTCAAGACGGCGTTGAAACCGCTGCAGACCGGGCTGTCGAGCCTGCTCGGGAGCAGCATCAAGGGCTTGAGCGGTCTGTTCGGCGGCATCGGGTTGGGCGGGGCCAGTGGCAGCGTCCCGATCGCCCCTTTCGCCGAGGGCGGCATCGTCGCCTCGCCTTCCTATTTCCCGACCGGGCGCGGGCTCGGCCTGATGGGCGAGCGCGGTGCAGAGGCGATCATGCCGCTCGCCCGCGGCCCGGACGGGCGGCTCGGGGTGCGTGCCGGTGGCGGGCAGGCCCGGCCGCTCAATGTCGTCGTGCAGGTCTCGACCCCCGATGCCGACAGCTTCCGCCGCTCGGAGGCGCAGGTCTCCGCAGCCATCGCCCGCGCAGTCGCGCGTGGGCGGCGCGCGCTGTGAGGGAGGGGAGGCATGCCTGATTTCCATGAGGTCCGCTTCCCGCTCGACGTCGCACGCGGTGCGCGCGGCGGGCCGGAGCGCCAGACCCAGATCGTGATGCTCGCCTCCGGGCGGGAGGTGCGCAACAGCCGCTGGGCGCATTCGCGCCGCCGTTACGATGCCGGGCTCGGCATCCGCAATCTCGATGCCCTGGCGGCGGTGGTGAGCTTTTTCGAGGAGCGCCGCGGACGCCTCCATGGGTTTCGCTGGCGTGACCAGCTCGACTGGAAGAGCTGTCGACCCTCGCAGGAGCCGGCGGCGACAGATCAGATCATCGGGATCGGCGATGGCGTCGCTGCTGTCTTCCAGCTTTCGAAGGCGTACGGGACCGGCGCGTCGGCCTATAGCCGCGAGATCACCAAGCCCTGCGACGGCACGATCCGGGTTGCCCTGGATACCGTCGAGCTGGCGGGCAGCGCCTTCGCCTGCGACCCGTCGACCGGGCTGGTCACTATCGCTGCCGGATCGATCCCGCCGCCGGGTGCCGTCGTCACCGCCGGCTTCGCCTTCGACGTGCCTGTTCGTTTCGATACCGACGCCATCGAGGTTGACCTCTCGGCTTTCGCGGCCGGCGAGATCCCGCGCGTTCCCGTGGTCGAGATCATCCCCTGAGGCCTGCCCCATGCGTGACATTCCATCCGGCCTCGCCGCCCATATCGAGACGGCTGCGACAACGCTCTGCCATTGCTGGAGCCTGACGCGCCGCGACGGGCTCGTGCTCGGCTTCACCGACCATGACCGCACGCTTTCGTTCGACGGCATCGACTTCGCCGCGACGGCCGGCCTCGAAGCGGCGGAAAGCGCGGCAGAGCTGGGCTTTGCCATCGGTGGCGGCGAGGTCGCCGGCGCCTTCGCGGCCTTTGGACTGAACGAGGAGGATCTGGCACGCGGGCTCTATGACGATGCCCGCGTCCGCGTCTGGCTGGTCAATTGGGCCGATCCGAGCCAGCGGATGCTGTTCGAAGAGGGCTTCGTCGGCGAGATCAAGCGTGGCGAAGCCAGTTTCACCGCTGAGATCCGCAGCTTCGCCAAGGCGTTCGATGAAGAGCGCGGCCGGCTCTACCTGCGCTCCTGCTCCGCGGACCTTGGCGATGCGCGTTGCGGTGTGGCGCTCGCCGCCGCGGAAGGCGATGTCGTCGAAAGCGACGGCCGCCTCTCGCTTTCGGCCGAGGGCATGGGTTCCTATGTTGACGGACATTTCACTGGCGGCCGGCTGGTCTTCACCAGCGGCGCGAATGCAGGCTTCGCCACCGAGGTGAAGCGCCACGGCCGCGAGGGTTCGCAGGCGCTGTTCCAGCTCTGGCAGGCGCCGGCTGCGGAGATTCTCCCCGGCGACGGCTTCAGGGTGACGCCGGGCTGCGACAAGAGCTTCGTCACTTGCCGCGCCAAATTCGCCAACGGCGTCAATTTCCGCGGCTTCCCGCATATGCCCACGAACGATTTCATCATCGGCGGCGTTCGGCCCGGCGACGGGGCGCTCGATGGTGGGAGCCTGTTCCGATGACGCGCGACGAGATCGTCGATGCCGCACGGCTCTGGCTGGGGACGCCCTATCATCACCAGGCCTCGCTGCGCGGCGTGGGTTGCGATTGCCTCGGGCTGGTGCGCGGCATCTGGCGCGACCTCTGTGGCGACGAGCCGGAAACGCCGCCGCCCTATTCGCCGAGCTGGGCGGAAAGCCTGCGACAGGAGACGCTCGCCCTGGCTGCCGAGCGCCACTTGCAGCCGCTCACTCTCGCGGATGTGCGGCGCGGTGACGTGCTGCTCTTTCGCTGGCGAGAGCATCTGCCGGCGAAGCACTGCGCGATCCTCGCGGGGCCGGGCCGCATCATCCACGCCCATGACGGCGCGGCCGTCGCCGAGGTCGCCTTCACGCCCTGGTGGCGGCGCCATCTCAGCCATGGCTTTTCCTTTCCCGGAGTGACGGACTGATGGCGACGCTTCTTCTTCAGGTTGCCGGTGCTGCCCTCGGAACGGCCTTGGGCGGGCCGGTGGGCGGCGTCATCGGTCAGGCTTTGGGCGGGCTCGCCGGTGCCAGCATCGATCAGGCCTGGCTCGGCAGCGCCGGTGGCAACAAGGTCGTCGACGGCCCGCGCCTCAAGGAGGTGAACGGCCTCGCCGCGACCGAGGGCGCCGCGATTCCGCGTCTCTACGGCCGCGCGCGGCTCGGCGGGCAACTGATCTGGGCGACGCGCTTCGAGGAGGAGGTGACCGTCGGGGTCACGCGCACCAAGAGCGGCGGTAAGGGCGGTCGCTCGAAGAAGACCTACGAGACGATCTACAGCTACCATGCCAACCTCGCGATCGGCCTGTGCGAAGGACCGATCGCCTTCATCCGGCGCATCTGGGTCGATGGGCGCGAGCTCGACGTCCAGACTGTCCAGATGCGCGTCCATCACGGCTACGAGACTCAGGAGCCCGATCCGCTGATCGCGGCGAAGGAAGCGGGTGAGGCCCCGGCCTATCGCGGGCTCGCCTATGTCGTGTTCGAGCGCTTTCCCCTGGCCGATTACGGCAACCGCGTGCCGCAATTCGATTTCGAGGTGGTGCGCGCCGTCGACGGGCTCGGCGGCATGATCCGGGCGGTCGCGCTGACGCCCGGCGCCGGGGAGTTCGTCTATGATATCCGCCCGGTCAGCCATGAGCCGGAGGCCGGCGTCAGCGAAAGCCTGACGCGCCATCAGCTCTATGGCGGCAGCGACGTCGATACCGCGCTCGGTCATCTCGTGGCGCTTTGCCCCAGTCTGCGCCGCGTGTCGCTTGTCGTGTCCTGGTTCGGCGACGACCTGCGCGCCGGGGCGTGCAGTGTGGCTCCGCGGGCGGAGATCGTCCACAAGCCGACGGTCGGGGCAGAGTGGTCGGTCGCCGGGCTGACGCGCTCCTCGGCTCGCATCGTGAGCGCGGTTGACGGCCGGCCCGCTTTCGGTGGGACGCCTTCGGACGAGAGCGTCGTCGCGCTGATCAGGCGCCTGCGCTTCGATTATGGGCTCGAAGTCGTACTCTACCCCTTCCTGATGATGGATATCCCGGCCGGAAACGCGCTGCCGGATCCCTATTCGGGCGCGGCGAGCCAGCCGCGCTATCCCTGGCGCGGCCGCATCACCTGCGATCCGGCGCCGGGCCGGCCGGGAAGCCCGGAGGGCAGCGGGGCCGTTGAGGCGCAAGTCGCAGCTTTCGTTGGCACGGTCGCGCCGAGCGACATGGCCGTGGCAAGCTCAAGCGTCGCCTGTGCCAAGCCGGGCGAATGGTCCTATCGTCGTCTCGTCATGCATTGCGCTGCCCTGGCCCAGGCAGCCGGCGGCGTGGAGGGCTTCGTCATCGGCTCCGAGATGGTCGGGCTGACGCATCTGCGCGGCGCGGCCGGCTATCCGATGGTCGACCAGCTCGTTGCCATCGCGCAGGACGTCAAGTCCATGCTGCCGGACACGGTGGTGACCTATGCCGCCGACTGGACGGAATATGGCGCGGCTGTCCGCGACGATGGTGACACCATCGATTTCCCGCTCGACCCCCTCTGGGCTTCGCCGGCTATCGGCGCGATCGGCATCGATTTCTATCCGCCGCTCTCGGACTGGCGCGATTCCGGCAGCCATGCTGACGTGGCAAGCGCGCGTGGCCCGGCCGATCTCGCTTATCTGCGACAGCGCCTGACCGCCGGCGAGGCTTATGACTGGTGCTATGCCGACGAGGCCGGCAGGGCCGCGCAGGCGCGCCTGCCGATCACGGACGGCGTCTATGACAAGCCTTGGATCTACCGGCCCAAGGACCTGTGGGGCTGGTGGAGCCAGACCCATATCCGCCGCGCGGGTGGCGTCGAGACGACGGCGACCTCGTTTGTGCCGGGTGGGAAGCCGATCTGGCTGACCGAGATCGGCGTGCCGGCCGTCGACAAGGGTGCCAATGCGCCCAACATGTTTCCCGATCCCAAGTCGGACGAGGGTGGCTATCCGCCGTTTTCGAGCGGCGCGCGCGACGATCTTGTGCAGGCGCGGGCGCTGGAGGCGATCATCTCCGGGTTCGATCCGGCGTGGGCGGGATTCGATGCCACGCGCAATCCGGTCCATCCGATCAGCGGCATCCGCATGGTCGATCCCAACAGGATCTTCGTGTGGAACTGGGATACGCGGCCTTTCCCCGCCTTCCCCGACTTGTCCGGCATCTGGGCCGATGGAGCCAATTTCGAAACCGGCCACTGGCTGAACGGCCGCCTGGAAGGCACGCCGGTCGATCGGCTGGTTGCAAAGCTGCTCGCCGATTTCGGCTTGCCGCCAGCCGATGCGATCACCGTCGACGGATTCGCCGATGGCTATGTGCTGGATCGCCCGCTATCGGCCCGGCAGGCGCTGGAACCGCTGGCCCAGAGCTTCGGCTTCGACGCGATCATGAGCGCGGGCATGCTGCGTTTTGAGGGCAGGGGCGGCAGGGTCTCGCGCCTGCTTGGCCCCGACGATCTCGTTCCCGATCGCGATGGCGAGCCGTTCACGCTGCGGCGCAGCCAGGAAACCGAACTGCCGCTCGAACTGCGTCTCGGCTTCAGCGATAGCGAGGCTGATTACCGCAACGCCGCCGCGCGCTCGCGCCGGCTGGCCGGGGCGGCCCGGCGCGAGGTCGCTGTCGAAACCGCGATCGTGACCCGTTCGACGGAGGGGCGGCGCCTGGCCGATCAGCGCCTGCAGGAGGCCTGGGCGGCGCGCGAGAGCCTCGAATGCGAACTCTCGCCACGTTGTATCGCGATCGAGCCGGGCGATGTCGTGTCGGTTTCGACGGAAGCCGGCAACCGCCTGTTCCGCGTCACCCGCATCACTGAGGGCCCGACGCGGCGGATCAGTGCCCGGGCTGTCGAACCGGCGATCTATGTCTCGACCGGAGCGACCGGTGGTACGCGCCCGCCGCGAACGCCGCCCGCATTGCCCGGGCGCCCGCTCGCTGTGCCGCTGGCCCTGCCGATCGTCACCGTCGAGCCGCCGCCCTTGCTGTCGCTCGCCGCCTTCGCCGCACCGTGGCCCGGTGCGCTGGCGATCTGGCGTGCCGACGAAGCGGGGCTGTTCGCGCTGGACGGCTTCGTCGAGGCGCCCTCGATCGTCGGCGAGACCTTGACGGCATTGCCGCCGGGGCCGCTCTGGCGGACGGATCGGCATGCCGTGCTGGAGGTCAGGCTGCGCGGCGGCGTGCTGTCCTCCGTTTCGCCGGAAGCAGCCCTGGCCGGCGCGAATGCACTCGCCCTGGTCGGGGCTGACGGCGCGATCGAGATCGCAACGGTGTCCCAGGTCGAGCTCATCGGGCCTCAGCGTTTCCGCCTGTCCGGCCTGATTCGCGGGATTGGCGGCAGCGAGCCCGCGGCAGGCCGCCTTCTGCCGGCCGGAGCCAGGATCGTGGTGCTGGACGGAGCCGCCGTCTCGCTGACGAACGATCTGGCCGATCTCGGCCGGACGCAGCTGTATCGCGTCGGGCCGGTTCGCGACGATGTCGGTGATGCGACGATGGTCGAGTTCGAAACCTCGGTCGCCGGGGAAGCGCTTGTCCCGCGATCCCCGGTCCGGCCGACGGCGGTGCGCACCGCGGGCGGCATTGCGTTGGCCTGGCTCAGGCGGACGCGAATCGACGGCGATTCCTGGGAACTGGCGGAGGTGCCTCTGGGCGAGGAGAACGAGCGCTACGAAATCGGCATCCTCGATGGGGAGGATCTGCTCCATGCCGAAATCGTGAATACGCCCGCCTGGTCCTATCCGGCCGCGCAGGAGCTCGCCGATTTCGGCGCGCAGCAGCAGGAAATCGGGCTCTCGCTCCGCCAGCTCAGCACCACTGTCGGGCGCGGGCGCGAATGGCGTGGACGGATTCCGGTGCGCTGATCTAGTGTAGGTTGTGAACGAGGCGATGCATTCATGGCGCATTCACGCGGACGGGCTTAGCCATGTCGACGATGCTGGTCGAACCGATCCTTGCTTTTGCGCTCATCGCCTCTTCGCCGATGCCGATCGTTCGGGTCGACGATGCGACGCCGATTTCCTGCCTGTCCTCCGAAGAGACGCGCGACGCCGTCGCCGACGGGCGCGTCATGCAACCGGCCGAGGCCTCGCGCCACGCCCGCCATGCCGCTCCGGGCGAGGTCGTCCGCATCAGGCTCTGTCGCCAGGGCGGGGATTTCGTCTATGTGGTAACGACGCTGAAGCGTGATGGCCGCGTTGCGAGGGTGACGCTGGAGGGACAATCCGGCAAGATCGCCACCATCCGCTGACAGCCGTCGCGGCCATCCGACAACTGGAGTTAGCCGACCGTGAGATTGCTCGTCGTCGAGGACGACAAGGACCTCAACCGCCAGATCGTGACCGCGCTTGAGAATGCCGGCTATGCCGTCGACAAGGCCTTCGACGGCGAGGAGGGGCTCTATCTCGGCGAGTCCGAGCCCTATGACGCGGTGATCCTCGATCTCGGCCTGCCGAAGGTCGACGGCGTCGCCGTGCTGCAGGGCTGGCGCCGCGCCGGCAAGACCATGCCGGTGCTGATCCTGACCGCGCGCGACCGCTGGAGCGACAAGGTCGGCGGCTTCGATGCCGGCGCCGACGATTACGTCGTCAAGCCCTTCCATATCGAGGAGCTGCTGGCCCGCGTCCGGGCGCTGCTGCGCCGCGCCACCGGGCACGCGACCTCGGAACTGGTCTGTGGCCCTGTCCGGCTCGACACGCGCGCGAGTCGCGTCGTCGTCGATGGCAACCCGGTGAAGCTCACCTCGCACGAATACCGCCTGCTCTCCTATCTGATGCATCATCAAGGGCGGGTCGTCTCGCGGACCGAGCTGGTCGAGCACCTCTATGATCAGGATTTCGACCGCGATTCCAACACGATCGAGGTCTTCGTCGGCCGTCTGCGCAAGAAGCTGGGCGTCGATGTCATCGAGACCGTCCGGGGGTTGGGCTATATCGCCGCCGCTCCGGAAAAGGTCTGATTGCGGGCGATGCCGCTCAAATCCCATCGCTATTCGCTGGGAACGCGGCTGTTCTTCTCGGCGGCCGTCTGCTGCGTGCTGATCCTGGTGCTGGCGGGCGTCGGCCTCACCACCTTCTATCGCCGTTCGGCCGAGCGCGGCTTCGACGAGCGGCTCTCGGTCTATATCAAGCAACTGGTCGCCGATCTCGCCGCACCGCCCGAGACCGAGCGCCAGACGATCGGCGATCTCGGTGAGCCGCGCTTCGACCTGCCGCTGACAGGCTGGTACTGGCAGATCACCCGGCTCGACGGCGAGCGGCCGAATGTCCGCGCCTCGCGCTCGCTGGTCGGCGGGCAACTCCCCAAGCTGCTCGACCAATCGATCGTGCCGAACAGCCGGGGCCTGCGCGAAAGCTATGTCTCGGGCCCGGACGATCGCCGCCTGCGCGTGCTGGAGCGCGAGATCGATGTCGGCGAGGACGGGCGCTTCACCGTCGCGGTCGCAGCGCCCGCCGACGAGATCGAGGGCGACATCCAGGATTTCCGCTTCGCGCTGGCGATGACCTTCCTGCTGCTCGGCATAGCCCTGGTCGCCTCGACGCTCGTGCAGGTCCGCTTCGGCCTGCGCCCGCTCGTGCGGCTGCGCGCTGCTGTCGGGGCGGTGAGGACCGGCGAGAATCCGCGGATCGTCGGGCAATATCCGCCCGATCTCGCGCCGCTCGCGAGCGAGCTCAACCAGCTCATCGACGCCAATCACGAGATCCTCGACCGCGCCCGGACCCAGGTCGGCAACCTCGCGCATGCGCTCAAGACCCCGCTCAGCGTGATGATGAACGAGGCCGGCACGAGCGGTGACGGCCAGCTGCCCCAGACCGTCCGCGCGCAGGCCGCGATCATGCGCGATCAGGTCCAGTATTATCTCGACCGGGCCAGGGCCGCGGCCCTCTCAGGTGCGCTCGGCGGCGTGACCGAGATCGCGCCCTCGCTCGATGCCCTGCTACGCACCTTCACCAAAATCTCGCAGGGGAGGGGTATCTCCGGCTCGCATATGATCCCGCCCGGCCTGCGCTTCCGTGGCGAGAAGCAGGATCTGGAGGAGATGCTGGGCAATCTTCTCGATAACGCCTTCAAATGGGCGTCCTCGACCGTCGAGGTTTCACTTGCCGGCGGGAAGGGCGCCGATAGCGAGCGGATCGCGCTCCTGATCGACGACGACGGTCCTGGCCTGCCGGCCGAGGCCATGGCCGAGGTCCTGAAGCGTGGCCGCCGGCTCGACGAGACGACGCCGGGTTCAGGCCTCGGCCTCTCCATCGTCGTCGATCTCGCCAAGCTCTATGGTGGCGGCCTGAGCCTCGATCGCTCGCCACTGGGCGGATTGAGGGCGCGTCTCGAACTGCCTTCGGTTTAGAAGAATTCTTTGCCGCGTGACCCTTTGTCACCATGAACCGGAGCGGACGATTGAGTAAGAACGCCGCATGATGATCTGGGTCGTCTTTGCAGCGATGACGGGAGCAGCGGTGTTCGCCTTGCTCTGGCCGCTCAGCCGTGGCCGGGCGCAGGGTTTCGCCGACGCGGCCGATGCCCGCAGCCTCTACCGCTCCCAGCTCAAGGAGATCGACCGCGATCTCGCGCGCAAGCTGATCGGTGACGAGGAGGCGCAGGCCGCCCGCACCGAAGCCGCCCGCCGCCTTCTGCGCGCCGCTGGCGATGAAGCCGGACCCGCCGGCGAGACCGAGCCCTCACTGCGCCGTCGCCGGGCGAGCTCTGCGCTGATGCTCTCGGTCGTGCCGCTGCTGGCGCTGCTGATCTACGGCCTCTACGGCTCTCCCGGGCAGCCCGACCAGCCGCTGGCAGCGCGATTGGAGAAGGCCGGGCCGCAGCAGGATTTCGCCATCGTGCTCGCGCGGATGGAGGCCCATCTCGCCGCCAATCCCGGCGATGCGAAGGGCTGGGCGCTGCTGGCGCCGATCTATCTCCGCCAGGGCCGCTACGACGAGGCCGCGAAAGCCTTCGCCGCCGCGGTCCGCGCCGGAAAGCCCGATGCCGAGCTTTATGCCGGCCTGGGCGAAGCTCGCATCATGGAAGCCGGCGGCATTGTGACCGCCGCAGCGCGCGAAGCGCTGGCCGAGGCCGTCAAGCTCGATCCGAAAAGCCCGCGAGCCCGCTACTATCTCGCTCTCGCCAGGGAACAGGACGGTGACGGCGAGGGCGCGCAGGCGGCGCTTGCCCAGCTCCTCGTCGAAGCGCCGGCCGATGCCGACTGGTCCGGTGCCGTTCGCGCCCGGCTGGAGCGGATGCAGGCTGATGCCGGCCGCAAAGCGGTCGCCGCGCTTCCCGAGGCCGAGCGTCAGCAGGCGATCAAGGGAATGGTCGACGGGCTTGCCGAACGCTTGAGCACTGGGGGCGGCAGCTTGCCCGAATGGAGCCGCCTGATCCGCGCCCGCACCGTGCTCGGGGACAAGCCTGCGGCGCTTCAGGCCGTGAAGACGGCACGCGAGCGCCTCGCTGATGACAAGGCGGCGCTTGCAGCCATCGACGCTCTCGCCGATGAATTGGCCTTGAAGGAGGCCGCGCCATGACCCTAGCTCAGCCGACGCGGCCGCTCCCGGCGAAACGCCGCTTCACCCGCAAGCAGCGCAGATTGACCTTGATCGCGGCAGCCGGTGTTGTCCTGTTCCTTGCGGCCGGGCTCGTCCTCTTCGCGATGCGCGATACCATCGTCTTCTTCTACGGTCCGACGGAAATCGCGGAGAAGGGCGTGCAACCGGGCACCCGCATGCGTCTTGGCGGGCTGGTCGAGGCCGGCTCGGTCCAGCGCAGTGGCGGCCAGCGCATCAGCTTCAGCGTCACCGACGGCAAGACCGCGATCAAGGTCGGCTATGACGGCTTGCTGCCTGACCTCTTCCGGGAAGGGCAGGGCGTCGTCACCGAAGGCGTCTTCGAGGGCGCCGGGCGCTTCAAGGCGGATTCGGTGCTGGCGAAGCACGACGAAACCTATATGCCGCGCGAGGTCGCCGACGCGCTCAAGAAACAGGGGCACTGGCAGGCAGGCGGCTCCCGCTCCCCCGCTGCCGCGCCGGCGAAACCGTGAGCTGCTCATGATCGTCGAGATCGGCCATTACGCGCTGGCGCTCGCGCTCGGCGTTTCCGTGATCCAGGCGGTGGTGCCGTTCTGGGGCGTGTTCCGGCAGGACCGGACGCTGGCCTCGGTCGGCAGCAGCGCGGCGCTGGTTTCCTTTGCGCTGGTCGCCCTGTCCTTCGCCGCCCTGGTGACGTCCTATGTCCGTTCGGATTTCTCGGTCGGCAACGTCGTCGCCAACTCCCATTCGGCGCAGCCGCTGATCTATAAATTCACCTCGGTCTGGGGCAACCACGAAGGCTCGATGCTGCTCTGGGTGCTGATCCTGACGCTGTTCGGGGCGCTGGTCGCATTGTCGCGCCGTTCGCTGCCGCCGCGCCTGCGGGCCGGAGCGCTTGCCGCGCAGGGGCTGGTCGCCGTCGCGTTCATCGCCTTCACCCTGCTGACCTCGAACCCGTTCCAGCGGCTTGTCCCGGTGCCGGCCGAGGGGCAGGACCTCAACCCGATCCTGCAGGATCTCGGCCTCGCGATCCATCCGCCGCTGCTTTATATCGGCTATGTCGGATTCTCGATCACCTATGCCTTCGCGGTCGCCGCCCTGATCGACGGGCGCATCGACGCGATGTGGGCGCGCGCCGTCCGGCCCTGGACTCTGCTGGCCTGGACCTTCCTGACGCTCGGCATCGCGATGGGCTCCTACTGGGCCTATTACGAGCTCGGCTGGGGCGGCTGGTGGTTCTGGGACCCGGTCGAGAACGCCTCCTTCATGCCCTGGATCGCCGGCACCGCCCTGATCCACTCGACCGTGGTGATGGAGAAGCGTGATGCGCTCAAGGTCTGGACGATCCTGCTCGCGATCCTGACCTTTTCGCTCTCGCTGCTCGGCACCTTCATCGTCCGTTCCGGCGTGCTGACTTCGGTGCATTCCTTCGCGACCGATCCGGCGCGCGGGCTGTTCATCCTCTTCATCCTGATCTTCTTCGTCGGCGGATCGCTCGCGCTGTTCGCCTGGCGGGCGCCTCTGCTGCGGCAGGGCGGATTGTTCGCACCGGTCTCTCGGGAAAGCGCGCTCGTCATCAACAACGTCTTCCTGGCGACCGCCTGCGCCACCGTGTTCGTCGGGACGCTCTATCCGCTGCTGCTGGAGATGGTCACCGGCGACAAGATCTCGGTCGGCCCGCCCTTCTACAACGCGACCTTCGTACCGGTGATGGTGCCGTTATTGCTGCTCATGCCGATCGGCCAATCGCTCGCCTGGAAGCGAGGCGACCTGCTCGGCGCAGCACAGCGCAACGCTTTTGCCTTCGGGCTTGCGGTGCTGGCGGCGCTGGCGCTGCTCTTCTTCACGCGTGGTGGGCCGGTCCTGGCGCCGCTCGGCGTCGGACTCGGCGTCTTCCTCGTTCTCGCTGCCGGTTTCGATCTCGGCGAGCGCATCGTGACCCGCGCCAGCGGCTGGCGGGCGATGCTGTCGCGGGCACGCGGCCTGCCGCGCTCGGCCTGGGGCACGGCTTTCGCCCATGCCGGCATCGGCCTGAGCATCATCGGCATCGCCGCCCAGGCCTGGAGCAGCGAGGCGATCACCGTCCTGAAGCCGGGCGAACGCCTGACCAGCGGCCGCTACACCATCATGCTCGAAGGCATGTCGCCCCGCACGGGGCCGAATTTCCGCGCTGAAATCGCCCGCTTCCAGGTTTTCTCCGGTGATCGCGAACTGGCGCCGGTCGAGGCCTCCAAGCGCATCTATACGGCGCGCGCGATGCCGACGACCGAAGCCGGTATCCGGACGGATGGCTTGAGCCAGGCCTATGTCAGCCTCGGCGAGGCGCAGGATGGCGGCGTCGCGGTGCGCCTCTACGACAAGCCGTTGATCCTGCTGATCTGGATCGGCTCGCTCGTGATGGCGCTCGGCGGCGGGCTGTCGCTGACCGATCGGCGCTTCCGGCTGGCCGCGCCGAAGCGCGCCGCGCCCGCGGCCGCCGTGCAGCCGGCGGAATAGGCCGATGCGGCGAATTGCTCTCATCCTCGGCCTGATGCTTCTGGTCGCGCCGGTGGCCCAGGCCGTGCAGCCCGACGAGATCCTGCCCAACGCGGCGCTGGAGCAGCGGGCGCGCAGCATCTCCGGCGGACTGCGCTGCCTCGTTTGCCAGAACCAGTCGATCGACGATTCCGACGCGCCTCTGGCCCGCGACCTGCGCATCCTCGTCAGGGAGCGTCTCGTTGCCGGCGACGACGACAAGGCGGTCGTCGATTTCGTCGTCGCCCGCTACGGCGATTTCGTCCTGCTGCGCCCGCCATTCAACGCGCATACGCTGCTGCTCTGGGGCGCGCCTTTCCTGATTTTCCTGGCCGGCGCCGCCTTCGTCTGGCGTCGGGGCCGGCAGCGCGCCGGCGAGGAAAACGCCATGCCGGCGCCCCTGACGGACGAGGAGCGCAATCGCGTCGACAAGCTGCTGCGGGACGAGCAGGGGTAAGGCGCGGTCAGCCGGGCAACCTTACGAAATCGTCATCTTCAGGCCAAAGCCGCGTAAGGCGGCAGACCTCATGGTCCTCGTCACGAGCAGGGGAAAGCACCCTGTCGCTTCACGAGGTTCCCGCCATGACGACACACACTGAAAATCGCAAGTCCATCCTGAAGCGCGGTGCCCTTCTCGCCGGCACCGCCATTCTCGGCATCGGCCTCGCCGCCGGCATCGCCGACAGCGCCCTGATGCAGAACCACAATGCCATCGCGCAGCCGATCCAGCTCTCGGGCGCGCAGACGGCGCTGCCCTCCTTCGCCGACCTCGTCGAGAAGGTGAAGCCGGCCGTCGTCTCGGTTCGCGTCAAGACGCAGACCGCTTCCGCCGACGACGAGCAGAATCTCGACGACCTGCCGCCGCAGCTGCGCCGCTTCTTCCGCGAGCATGGCGAGGGCGCCCGTCCGAACCGGCCGCAGCCGCGCCAGGGCATGGCCCAGGGCTCGGGCTTCTTCGTCAGCCAGGACGGCTATGTCGTGACCAACAACCACGTCGTCGAGAACGCTGTCGAGGTCCAGCTCGTCACCGATTCCGGCAAGACGCTGGATGCCAAGGTGGTCGGCACCGATCCGCGTACCGATCTTGCCCTGCTCAAGGTCAAGGATGCCGGCGACTTCCCCTTCGTGCAGCTTGCCGACGGCAAGGCGCGCATCGGTGACTGGGTGCTGGCGATCGGCAACCCCTTCGGCCTTGGCGGCACGGTCACGGCCGGCATCGTCTCTGCCCAGGGCCGCGACATCGGCTCGGGTCCCTATGACGATTTCATCCAGATCGACGCGCCGATCAACCGCGGCAATTCGGGCGGCCCGACCTTCAACCAGAAGGGTGAGGTCGTCGGCGTCAATACCGCGATCTTCTCGCCCTCCGGCGGCAATGTCGGCATCGCCTTCGCGATCCCGGCCTCCACCGTCAAGCAGGTGGTCGAATCGCTGAAGAAGGACGGCACGGTGGCGCGCGGCTTCATCGGCGTGCAGATCCAGCCCGTGACCAGCGAGATGGCCGATGCCATCGGCCTGAAGGACGCCAAGGGTGCGCTCGTCGCCGAGGCGCAGGGCAATGGCCCCGCCGCCAAGGCCGGCATCCGTCGCGGTGACACCATCACCGCCGTCAATGGCGACGCGATCAAGGACGCTCGCGAGCTCTCCCGCAAGATCGCGACCTTCGCGCCGGGCACCAAGACCACGATCACCGTCTTCCGCGAAGGCAAGTCGCGTGACGTGACCTTCGAGGTCGGCCGCCAGCCGGCGGCCTGATCCGGGGCGCATCGGAACTCTCCGAAAAGTGGTTTCCACTTTTCGGTCCGATGCAAGTGCTGGCAGGTCCCTCGGTTCCCTGTCGCCCCAGCCTAGGGACTTTGCCGTCGCGGCGGCAGGCCGGATGCGTATCCTCCGGCCTGCCGTTTTCGCGTTTCTTGAGATAGGGTTGGTCTATGCGACTCCTGATCGTCGAAGATGATGCCGAGGCTGCGGCCTATCTGACCAAGGCTTTCCGCGAAGTCGGCCATGTCGCCGACCATGCCGCGGACGGACTGGAAGGCTATGCCATGGCCGAGGGCGGCGGCTACGACGTGCTCGTCATCGACCGCATGCTGCCGCGCCTCGACGGGCTCTCGTTGATCCGCTCCCTGCGCGAGCAGAAGGACGATACGCCCGCCCTGATCCTCTCCGCGCTCGCCCAGGTCGACGATCGGGTGAAGGGCCTGCGGGCCGGAGGCGACGACTACCTGCCCAAGCCCTATGCCTTCTCCGAGCTGCTTGCCCGCGTCGAGGTTCTGGCCCGCCGCCGTGGTGCGCCTGCCTCCGAGCCCACGACCTATCGTGTCGGCGAGCTGGTGCTCGACCGGCTTGCCCATCGCGTCACCCGCGAAGGGCAGGAGATTGTCCTGCAGCCGCGCGAGTTCCGCCTGCTCGAATATCTGATGAAGCATGCCGGGCAGGTCGTGACCCGCACCATGCTGCTGGAGAACGTCTGGGATTATCATTTCGATCCCCAGACCAATGTCATCGACGTGCATGTCAGCCGCCTGCGCGCCAAGGTCGACAAGGGCTTCGAGCTGCCGATGATCCACACCATCCGCGGCGCGGGGTACATGGTCCGTGACAGCGCCCGCTGACGCCCCCTCGCACAAGCGCCAGCGCTTCCTGCCCACGCTGTTCCGCACGACCGCCTTCAAGCTGACCGCGGCCTATCTGGTCATCTTCGCGCTCTTTGCCGCCTTCGTCCTCGGCTATGTCGCCTGGAACGCCAAGCGCCTGCTCGACGACCAGATCCGCTCGACCATCGATGCCGAGATCCAGGGCCTAGCCGAGCAGCAGCGCCAGGGCGGAATTCGCCGGATCGTCAACATCGTCGAGCGCCGTTCGCGGGCGCCGGGCGCCTCGCTCTACCTCGTCACCACGCCGGTGGGAGAGCGCATCGCCGGCAATGTCGAGGCGATCCCGCCCGGCACGCTCGATCGCACCGGCGAGAGCGAGATCGAATATGCCCGCTCCAGCGAGACGGTCGACCAGCCGAGCCGCGCGCTGGTGCGCGTGTTCATGCTGCCGGCCGGATTCCGCCTGCTCGTCGGCCGCGACCTCGAGGAGCGCGATCGGCTCGGCATCGTCATCCGCCGCGCCGCAGGCTGGTCGCTGGCCCTGGTCCTCATGCTTGGCTGCTTCGCCAGTTGGTTCGTGGCGCGGCGCGTGCTCAAGCGCATCGACGGCATGAGCGAAACCGCGCATGGCATCATGGAGGGCGACCTGAAAGGTCGGCTCGCCATCACCGGCACCGGCGACGAACTCGACCGGCTGGCGCTCAACCTCAACGCCATGCTCGACCGCATCGGTGAATTGATGGCCAGCATGCAGCAGGTCACCGACAATATCGCCCATGACCTCAAGACGCCGCTGACGCGCCTGCGCAACCGGGCGGAGGAGGCGCTGCGGACGGCGAAATCACCTGATGAATTGCGGGCGGCGCTCGATGGCTCGATCGAGGAGGCGGACAACCTGATCCGCGTCTTCAATGCGCTCCTGATGATCGCGCGGCTGGAGGCCGGTCGCGTCAGCGACAACATGGGCGAGCTCGACATTTCCGAGATCGTCTCCGGCCTCGCCGAACTCTACGAGCCGCTGGCCGAGGAAGCCGGCCTGTCGCTAGCCAGCGATGTCGCCCCTGGCCTGAAAGTCCACGGCAATCGCGAACTGATCGGGCAGGCCTTGAACAACCTGATCGATAACGCCTTGAAATACGGAGCGCCGGAGCAGGGCGGCGACGGCACCGTGATGGTCGCGGCGCGGCAGAGCGGCGACCAGGTCGAGCTCTCGGTGGCCGATCGCGGGCGGGGTATCGCGGAGGCCGATCGCGGCCGCGTCTTCGACCGCTTTGTCCGGCTCGATACCAGCCGCAGCAAGCCGGGTTTCGGGCTTGGCCTGTCGCTGGTGGCCGGTGTGGTGCGCCTGCATGGCGGCAGCCTCATGCTGGAGGACAATGCTCCGGGCCTGCGCGTCGTCATCCTCCTGCCCGTCGGCAGCCCCAAGCCTGTGGACACGCCGGCTCTCGCCGAGCCTGCCGCCTCGACAGCGGCGCCAAACCCTGCTGGCGTGCCGAGCCACTGAAGCAGGACGATGAACCATGGCGGAACGGCTCTGTGACAGGCTCGAGGCTGCGCCGGTCCTGCCGGCGAAGGCCAGGGCCGAGGCGCTGCTGAAGCGCGAGCTGATCGAGCGGCTGCATGACGAGGACGCCGCCGAGGCGCTCAAGGCGCATCTCGCCGCGCATCCGCTGAGCGCAGCGCTCGTTGCCGGCATCCTCGCGCATTCGCCCTTTCTGGCACAGATCATGCGCTTCGACCCGGCCGGGCTGCTCGCCAGCCTGACGGAGGCGCCGGAGACGCGCCGTGATGCGCTGCTGAGCGACATCGCGGCCTTTGGCGTGGCGGGCTGCGAAACCGCCGACCTGATGCGCGAACTGCGCCGCTTCCGCCGCGCCATGGCACTGCTGATCGCGCTCGCCGATATCGGCGGCGCCTGGGATGTCGAGACGGTGACGGGCGCGCTGACGCAAACCGCCGACATGGCGGCACGCCTCGCCACCGACCACGTTCTGCGCCAGGCCGCCGATCTCGGCCGGATCGACCTTGCCGACCCAGCCGATCCCGGCCCCGGTTCCGGCCTTGTCGTGCTGGCGCTGGGCAAGCACGGCGCCGGTGAGCTGAACTATTCCTCGGACATCGACATCGTCGTCTTCTTCGATCCCGAGGCCGCTGAAGCGGCCGGCGTTGCCGAGCCCACCAGCTTCTTCGTCAAGCTGACCCAGCAGATCGCGCGCATCATCCAGGAGCGCACGCCGGACGGCTATGTCTTCCGCGTCGACCTGCGCCTGCGGCCTGATCCCGCCTCGACCCATGTCGCGGTCTCGTTGCCCTCGGCCTATTCCTATTACGAGACGGTGGGGCAGAACTGGGAACGCGCCGCCATGATCAAGGCGCGGCCGATCGCCGGGGATATCGAGCTCGGCCGGCGCTTCCTCAAGGATCTTTCGCCCTTCATCTGGCGCAAATATTTCGACTTCGCCACCATCGCCGACATCCATGCGATGAAGCGCCAGATTCAGACGGTGAAGGGCCACGAGACCATCGCCGTCGCCGGCCACAATGTGAAGCTCGGCCGCGGCGGCATCCGCGAGATCGAGTTCTTCGTCCAGACCCAGCAGCTCGTCTTCGGCGGCCGCCGCCCGGCCCTGCGCGGCCCGCGCACCCTGGAGATGCTCGGCGAACTGACGACCGAAGGCTGGATCACGCCGCAGGCCCGCGACGAACTGTCGGAATCCTATCGCTGGCTGCGCACGATCGAGCACCGCCTGCAGATGCAGGCCGACGAGCAGACGCAGACCCTGCCCAAGGCGGCGGGCGATCTCGAAGCCTTCGCCCGCTTCTGCGGCTATCCCTCGACCGCTGCCTTCGGCAAGGCGTTGACCGCGCATGCGAAGTGCGTCGAAGGGCATTACGCCCTGCTGTTCGAGGAAGGGCCGAGCCTGGCTTCCGAAGCCGGAACGCTGAGCTTCACCGGTTCGGAGGCCGATCCCGAGACCATCGAGACGCTGGGCAAGCTCGGCTTCCGCGATGGCGCGCTCGCCGCGGAAACGGTGCGCGGCTGGCATTTTGGCCGCCGGGCGGCCGTCACCAGCGCCCGCGCCCGCGAGGTGCTGACGGAGTTGACGCCGGCCCTGCTGGTCGCGCTCGGCCGTACTGCCGACCCAGACGGCGCGCTCGCCCATCTCGACAACGCCTTCGTCCGCATGCCGGCGGCGATCGAACTGCTGACGCTGCTGCGCTCGCATGATTCCCTGCTGACGCTCTTCGCCGAAATCCTCGGCAGTGCGCCGCGCCTCGCCAAGGTCGCGGCCTTGCACCCGCATGTGCTCGACGGCGTTATCGACCCGGCCTTCGGGCAGGCGGTGCTCGATGTCGAAGCGCTGGAGCGGCGCATCCGCAATTATGTCGGCTCCCCGCCGCCGAGCGTCGAGGACGGGCTCGACCGCCTGCGCGACGCGGCCCGGCAGGAGAATTTCCTGGTCGGAGCCCGCTTGCTCTCCGGCGTCTATCCGGCGCAAGGGGCGGGGCAAGCCTATTGCGCTGTCGCCGAGGCCTGCCTGCGGGTCGCTTTTGCCGACACCCGCCGATCCTTCGCGGAAGACCATGGCGTGATCGAAGGGGCGGAGACGGTGGTGCTCGGCCTTGGCCGGCTCGGCGCAGGCGAGCTCACGCCCTCATCCGATCTCGACCTGATCCTGCTCTACGACCGGCCGGAAGAGGCGGGCTCGAGCGACGGTGCTCGCAGCCTCGATCCCGTTACCTGGCATGTCCGTTTTACCCAGCGCCTCGTCGCGGCGCTGACGGTGCCGACGCGGCGCGGCACGCTCTATCAGGTCGACATGCGCCTGCGCCCGACCGGCAACAAGAGCCCGGCCGCGACCCAGTTCGCCGGCTTCGAGGCCTATCACGCCGGCGAAGCCGAAATCTGGGAGGAGATGGCGCTGACCCGTGCCCGCGTCGTCGCGGGCGATGCCGGACTGGCGAAGCGGGTGGAGGCCTCGATCCGCGCCATCCTGTCGCGCAAGCGCGAGCCGGCCAAGGTCGCGGCGGCCGTTGCCGAGATGCGCGCGCTGATCGCCAGGGAGAAGGGCGAGAAGGACCCCTGGGACCTGAAGCTCGCGGCCGGTGGCATCACCGATCTCGACTTCCTCGCCCAGTTCCTGCTGCTCGCTTATGCCAGCGACCATCCGGGCCTGATCGTCAACGACACGGCCTCGGTCTTCGCGGCGGCCAAGACGGCCGGCCTGCTCGCAGACGGGGATGCCTCTGTTCTGCTTGAAGCGCATCGCCTGATCGGCGACGTCCAGCTCTGGCAGCGTTTCACCGTCGAGGAGGCCTTCGATCCCAAGGCCGTGCCGCCCCGGGTGCTCAGGAGGATCGCGACGGCCGTCGGCCGGCCCGATGCGAAGGTCATGAAGGCGGAGCTGGACGAGGTCCGCGGAGCGGTGAGGGCGATCTTCACCCGCGTGCTGTCGAAGGCGAAGGCTGGCTGACGCTCAAGCTGCCTGCGCGGTGATGCGGTCGGCGCCGCCGTCGAGCGGCAGGTGGATCATGACGATGGTGCCGGCGCCGATCGCCGAGCGTAAGCGGAGCGAGCCGCCATGCAGCTCGACGAGCGAGCGGGCGATGGCGAGGCCCAGCCCCGAACCTTTGTAGCTGCGCACCAGATCGCCCTCGACCTGCTCGAACGGGCGGCCGACGCGGTCGATCTTCTCCTTGGGGATGCCGATGCCGGTATCCTCGATGAAGATGTTGAGCGCGCCGGGGACATGGCGGGTGCGGACCGCGATCCGCCCGCCTTCCGGCGTGAACTTGGCGGCGTTGTCGAGGAGGTTGCCGAGGATCTGGTAGAGCGCGTGCGGGTCGGCTTCGAGATGGGTGTCGAGCGGGCCTTCGATGGCGAGCACGAGCTGCTTGCGCTCCACCTCCGGCTGGACCTTCTGCAAGGCCTGGTCGAGCACCGGGCCGAGCGCGATCTCGGTCTTCTCCAGCCGCAGCCTGCCGGATTCGATGCGGGACATGTCGAGGATGTCGTCGATGATGCTGAGGAGATAGCCGCCGCTGGTGCGGATATCGCGGACATAGTCGGTGTATTTCTCGCCGAGCGGGCCGAACAGGCCGTTCTCCATGATCTCGGAGAAACCGATGATGGCGTTGAGCGGCGTGCGCAGCTCGTGGCTCATATTGGCGAGGAATTCGGACTTGGCGCGGTTGGCGCTTTCGGCTGAAGCCTTCTGCTCGAGATAGCGCTCGGCGAGATCGGCGAGCTGCTGGGCCTGGGCTTCGAGCTTCTGGCGCGAGGCCTTGAGATCGGTGACATGCATCAGGAGCTGGTGCTCGGACTGGGTCAGCCGCTCTTCCTGCTGCTTCAGCTTGGTGATGTCGGTGCCGACCGAGACCGAGCCGCCATCCTTGGTGCGGCGGCCGTTGATCTGCAGCCAGCGGCCATCCGAGAGGCGGGCCTCGTAGGAGGCACCGGCCATGCCGCGTTGCACCCGCATCGGCTCGCGGTCGATCTGCGGCTGGGCCGAGAGCTCCATGATCTCGTCGTAGGAGGCGCCGGATTGCAGGGCGTCGGCGGGGAGCTGGTGAAGCTGCTGGTATTTGGCGTTGCAGAGCACGAGGCGGTTATCGGCATCCCACAGCACGAAGGCTTCCGAGATCGCCTCGACGGCGTCGCGCAGACGGGCATCGGAGGTGGCGGTGCGCTCGGCCATGCGGCGCTGCTCGGAGATGTCGACGACGATGCCGACGAGATGGCGCGCGCGGGTGCGGCGGTCGATGACCAGCTCGGCGCGGGCCTTGAGCCAGATCCATTCGCCGGTGGCGGAGCGGACGCGGAACTCGCGGTCGAGATGGTCGGCCTCGCCGCGGCTGATCGCGTCGGCGAGCGCATAGAGGTCGACATCGTCCTGGTTGATGAAGCTCGAGACCTCGCCGAAGGACATGTATTCGCCGGTGCGGTCATAGCCGAGCAGGGCATACATGGAATCCGACCAGTAGATGCGGCCCCGCGCAAGGTCCCAGTCCCACAGGCCGCAATGGCCGCGGTTCAGCGCGGTGTCGATGCGCTCGCGCACGCAATCGCAATCCTGGTCGGCAGCGCTCGCCCGCTTCGACTGGAGCATGAAGGCGAGCGTAGTGACGCCGAGGATGAGCCCGGCGGAGCCGAACAGGATGATCAGGCCCGAGCGGCGGATCTGCCAGGTCGAGAGCGCCCGCGAGACCGGCTGCAGCACCGCGACCTGTCCGAGCGGGGCGGCGAGGTTGCGCACGCTGGCGAAGGCGTCGGCGCCGTTGGGCAGAGTTATGCGCATCACGCCGGCGCGGTCGCCGAAGACGGTGAGAGGCTGGGTCTGGCCGAGGAAGTCGACGAGCGTGCGCTGTGTCTGGCCGATCACCGGCTCGCTGGCGATCACGCGGCCATCGGCGCCGCTGACATGGACGAAGCGGCCATGGGCCGCGAGGTGGCGGGCTGTCAGGGCTGCGAGGGCGGCGGCGGGCTCCTTGCCCGCCAGCGTGGCGGCGTCGAGCTCGCGGGCGACCAGCGCCGAGACCAGGTCCATGTCGCCGGCCGCGTCGACGAGGGCGTCATCGCGCATGGCCGAGGTCTGGATCAGCGCGCCGGCGCCGAGAATGATGAGGAAAAGTCCGACAAACGCAGGGATTGCGGTGCGAAAGGCAGGTTCGAAGCTTTCGAAGCGATGATACAGAGGGTGCGTCAGCGAGCGCGCTACACCCAGAATCGTATCGGCGCGCACAGGTGCGCAGCCCGCGTTTGCACGCGACATGCCCGGTCCCCCTTCGGAACTTTACCGTCAGTAAGATCGGGAGACGTGCCGCATCCCCGCGAATCACTGTCAGTTGAATCCGGACGCCTCGGTTTGTCTAGCCCTGAGTTGAGTCAGGAGTGTCGAATTCTCCTTTAGGTTGCAGTGCTTATGCCGATGAATCCTGCGCGGGTAATGAAACGTTAATCTTTTGGACAGGTCGGCGTTAACCATCCCGGAGAGCGCTCAGGCGAGCGCTCTTTCGGCGATGTCGGCGACGTCCCGCGACAGGTTCGGCAGGCGTGAGACGGTGCTCAATGCCTCCTGGGCGAGGCGCTTGCGGCCGGGCTCCAGCATGCGCCAGCTCTTGAACGAGCCGAGCAGCCGGGACGCCACTTGCGGGTTGGTCTTGTCGAGTGCGACGACGATATCGGCAACGAAATCATAGCCCGCGCCGTCCGCCCGGTTGAACTGGGTCAGGTTCGCCGCGAAGCCGCCGATCAGCGCCCGCACCCGGTTGGGATTGCCGAGCGAGAAGGCCGGGTGCTGCATCAGCGTCTTGACGCGCTCCAGCGTGCCGGGCTCGGCGATCAGCGCCTGCGCCATCAGCCATTTGTCGAGCACCAGCGGCTCGCCCGCATAGGCCTCGGCGAAACGCGCGATCAGAGACTCCCGGCGCTCGCCGGAGATAAGCGTCATTGCCGCGAGCGCGGCGAGGCGATCGGTCAGATTGTCGCCCTCAGTGAACTGCTCCTCGCAGAGGTCGGCAGCACCGGCCGGGGAAGCTAACGCCGCCAGCCCGAGCAGCTCGTTGCGCAGCGCCCGCCGCCCCGCCGAGGCCGCATCGGGGCGATAGGCGCCGCTTGACGCCAGAGCCCCGCGGAGCCCCGGCAATTCGCCGAGCAGGGCGGTGCCGATCGCGGTCGACAATTTGCGATGGGCGGCGAAGATCGCATCGGGGTCGACATCCCCGCCGATCTCACGAGCGATATCGGCCGGCGCGGGCAGGCGCAGCACCTGCGCCGCGAAGGCCGGGTCGGACAGCCCGTCCGCCTTGAGGAAGCCACGCAGTGCTTCGCCGAGCTTGCCGGCGGTTGCTGCCAGCACATCCGCATCGGCGCCGGGCTTGCCGGCAGCAACGAGCACGCGCGTCGCGACGCTCTGAAGCGATTGCCAGCGATTGAAGGAATCGCTGTCGGCCGAGAACAGCCGCAGCAGGTCCGCATCCGACAAATCGAGATCGAGCCGCGCAGGTGCCGAAAAGCCGCGCATCAGCGAGGGGATCGGCGCTTCCGCAACGTTCTCGAAGGTGACCGACAGGGACGGCTGGTCGAGCACGACGAGCCCGTCGCCGGTATAGGCGTTCGAGGCCGTCTTCAGAGGCAGGTCGCCCTTCGGGCCGACGAGACCGAGCTTGATCGGCAGCACGACGGGAAGCTTCTCGGCCTGGCCGGGTGTCGGCGGCGTGCTCTGCGCCAGGTCGAGCGTGTAGCGCTTCGCAGCCGCGTCGTAGCGTCCGGAGGCGACGATGGTCGGCGTGCCCGCCTGCTCATACCAGCGCGCGAAATGGTTGAGATCTCTGCCCGAGCTCTCGGCGAAGCAGGCGAGGAATTCCTCGATCGTCGCGGCGGTGCCGTCGCAGCGCTCGAAATAGAGATCCATGCCGCGCTTGAAGGCGTCGTCGCCGATCAGGACCTTGAGCATGCGGATGACCTCCGCGCCCTTCTCATAGACCGTCGGCGTGTAGAAGTTGTTGATTTCCTTGTAGGCGCGCGGCCGGACCGGGTGGGCGAGGGGGCCGGCATCCTCCGAGAACTGAGTCGAGCGCAGGGTGCGAACATCGGCGATGCGCTTCACCGGGCGCGAGCGCTCGTCAGCGGAGAACTCCTGATCGCGGAAGACGGTGAGGCCTTCCTTCAGGCAGAGCTGGAACCAGTCGCGGCAGGTGATGCGGTTGCCGGTCCAGTTGTGGAAATACTCGTGCGCGATGATCGCCTCGATCGAGGCGTAGTCGCCATCGGTCGCGGTCTGCGGATCGGCGAGGACGTATTTGTCGTTGAAGATGTTGAGGCCCTTGTTCTCCATCGCCCCCATATTGAAATCCGACACGGCAACGACGTTGAACACGTCGAGATCGTAGTTGCGGCCGAAGACCTGCTCGTCCCAGCGCATGCAGCGCACCAGCGAATCCAGCGCCCAGCCGGCACGATCGGCCTTGCCGGGCTCGACATAGACGGCAAGCTCGACCTTGTGGCCGTCGGCAGTGACGTAATCCTGCCGGACATGGTCGAGCGCTCCGCCCACCAGCGCGAAGAGATAGGCCGGCTTGGGATGCGGATCGTGCCAGACGGCGAAATGCCGGTCGCCGCCAGGCAGTTCGGCCGCCGCAACGAGATTGCCGTTGGAGAGCAGGACCGGCGCTTCCGCCTTCGCCGCCTCGAGCCTGACGGTGTAGACGCTCATCACGTCCGGCCGGTCGAGGAAATAGGTGATGCGACGGAAGCCGTCCGCCTCGCACTGCGTGCAATAGACCTTCGACGAGCGGTAGAGCCCCATCAGCTTGGTATTGGCGGAGGGGTCGAGCTCGGTCTCGATCGTCAGCGTGAAGTCATGCGGCGGCGGGTTCAGGATCGCCAGCGCCTGCGGCGTTACCGTGTAGGCAGACACGTCGAGCGGTTTGCCGTCGATGGCCAGCGACTTCAGCACGAGCTCGTCACCGTCGAGCTTGAGCGGCGCGCCGGGCTGCCCATTCGGATTGGGCCGCAGGGACAGCAAGGCGCGCACCCGCGTTTTCTGCGGATGCAGCGAGACGTCGAGATCGACGGTGTCGATCAGCCAGTCGGATGGGTGGTAATCCTCGAGGCGGATCAGCGGAGCGTCGTCGGTACGCATGGAATCCCTGATGGCGAGAGTCAGGGTGCGGTTCTAGAGCATGCCGGCGCGGGAGGGAAACAGGGCAGCATTCCGTGATGGGAGGCAGCTCCAGATCACGCGGGGAACCTTCTCCCGGAGGGAGAGGGCAGGGTGAGGGGGCGGCCGTTGGACGCTTTGGCCGTGACCTGATCGCTGCGGGGGGAGGGCGCCCGAAACTGGTCCAGGGGCCTACACCTCACCCCTACCCCTCTCCTTACAGGAGAGGGGGTTCCCGCGCTGTCCGAGCTTTCTGGAAGAGTGTGTCGCGCTGCCGTCGACTTGTGCCTGTGGACAGAGATTAGGAAATCTCAGCCCGCCGGAACCGCCGGCTCCGCATGGCTCACCAGCCGGCAGACCTGCGGCCGTGCGATCCGGACCGCGCGCTCGATCGCATCGACCGCCGCGTGCACGGCGGCGACGTCGAGGGCGGGATCGACCCGGCAATGGTAGTTGACCACCAGCCCCTTGGCCGTCTGGCGCACGCGCACGCTGTGGATGTCGTGGATTGGCCCGGTGAGCTTCGCGGCTTCGCCGGCGAGCGCCTTGCCGATATCCTCGACCGTTTCCCAGGCGGCGTTATGGCCAGAGGGCTGGCCGGTCTCCATCGGCTCTATATGGGTCTCGACCTCGGTCTCGCCACCGAATTCGGCCCGGATCGCGCTTTCGAGCCGGGTCGCGATCTCATGGGCTTCGCCGAGCGGCAGGCTTTGGTCGACTTCCATGTCGAGGCTGACGGAGAGCTTGTCGCCGATCGAGTGGACGGTGACGTGATGCACCGGAATCTTGAGCTTGAGCGCAATCAGCAGCACGCGCTCCAGCGCTGTCTCGTCGTCGACCTGCACCGGATCGGCGGTGATCGTGATCTCGGCGTCGGGCTCGACCTTCAGCAAGGCCTCGCCGAGCTGGGCCTTGATCGCCACCACCCGGTCGAGCGGCAGGGTGCGCGAGACGCTGATGCCGATCTCGCCATGGACGCGTCCTCCGGCCGGGCGCACGCGCAGCCAGTTGACGCCGACGACGCCGGGCGCGCCGCGAGCGACCTCGCGCAGCTTCTCGCTGACGCCTTCAGGCGCCGTGTCCATTAGTGTGTCGAGCACGCGCCGGGCAAGGCGATAGGCCGAGAAGGCGGTATAGGCCGCGATCGCGAAGGCGGCGGCGGTGTCGGCCCGCTCGATGCCGTACCAGACGCCGATGAGGCCGACGAGCACCAGCGTCGAGCCGACGAAATCCGCCGAGAAATGCGTGGCTTCGGCCGCGAGCGCCTCGCTGCCGGTCTCCCTGGCGACCTTGGTCAGCGAGCGCCAGCGGATCGCGTCGACGATCATCGACAGCACGAGCACGCCGATCACGAGCGGCGTCACCTCGACATGCGCGATGACATTGGTCCAGAGCCGGTTGCCGGCCTCCCAGAGGATCGCACCGGCGAGCGTGAACAGGATCGCGGTCTCGACCAGCGCGGCGAGCGCCTCGACCTTGCCATGCCCGTAATGATGCTCGTCATCGGCCGGCTTGTCGGAGGCGCGGACCGCAAACCAGGTGAACAGCGTCGAGCCGACATCGACCAGGCCCTGTAGGGCATCGGTCAGCAGGGCGAGCGAGCCGGAGATGATGGCGCCGACGATCTTCGCCGCCGTCAGCAGGATCGTCGCCATCACCGAGAGGATGGCGGCGCGCTGCTTGATCTGCGCGATCTGGGCGGGCGTGGCGCGCACGGCCGGTGCCGTTTCCGGCCCGTCTTGCGTTGTCGTCATGGCGCGTCCTGTTCGGATGGCTTGGCGAGTTGGTCTGAAGTGCCGATGCTCTTGCCTGATTTAGGAAACGGATCAACCCTGCCGCCCATCAACGAGGAAAGACGATGCGATATCTCCACACCATGGTGCGCGTGACCGATCTGGATCAGGCGCTGGATTTCTACGTCAACAAGTTCGGGCTGGTCGAAACCCGGCGCATCGAGAACGAGAAGGGCCGCTTCACGCTGGTCTTCCTCGCAGCCTCCGATGACCTCGCGGGAGCGAAGGCCGGTGCTTCGCGCGGCAGCCCGACGCTGGAGCTGACCTATAACTGGGACCCGGAGAACTACACTGGCGGCCGCAATTTCGGCCATCTCGCCTATGAGGTCGACGACATCTACGCGACCTGCGACAAGCTGATGAAGGCCGGCATCACCATCAACCGCCCGCCGCGCGACGGCAACATGGCCTTCATCCGCTCGCCCGACAACATCTCGATCGAGCTGCTGCAAAAGGGTGATCCGAAGGCCCCGGCCGAGCCGTGGGCTAGCATGCAGAACACTGGGAACTGGTAGGCCTTGGCCGGCGTCTTCTGCTTGGGCATCGCGACGCTGGACTATGTCTACAGCGTCGAGACCATGCCGACCCGCGGCGAGAAATACCGTTCGCGCGGGCTCGCCGTCGTCGGTGGCGGCTGCGCCGGCAATGCCTCGGTCGCGATCGCCCGCCTCGGCGGCGCCTGCTGGCTGGCGACGCGCCTCGCCGATGACCTGACTGGCGACCAGATCGTCGCCGATCTCGAAGCGGAAGGCGTCGATGCCGGCTTCGCCCGCCGTGTCGCCGGACTGCGCTCGCCCGTCTCGGCCATTCTGGTCGATGCCGAAGGCGAGCGCATGGTGATCTCCTATTCCGACCCGGCCATGCCGGAGGATGTCGCCTGGCTGCCTGCCGGGCTTCCAAAGGGAGCCGGCGCCGTGCTCGCCGATACGCGCTGGGGCGAGGGGGCGCTTGCCGCCCTGAAGCTCGCTCGTGCCGCCGGCGCGCCCGGCGTCCTCGACGGCGACCGCAAGCCGCCGCATCCTGATCTCGTGGGCACGGCGAGCCATGTCGCCTTCAGCCAACAGGCCTTGCGCGAGATTTCGGGCGAGGAGGACCCGCGCGCCGGCCTGAGCAAGGTGGCGGCCGGCGTCCCGACCTGGCTTGCGGTCACGCTCGGCAAGGACGGCGTGCTCTTCCTCGAGGGCGGCGAGGTCCGGCACAGCCCGGCTTTCGTCGTCGAAACGGTGGATACGCTCGGTGCCGGCGATGTCTGGCACGGCGCCTTCGCGCTCGCATTGGCCGAAGGGCAGGATGAGCCGGCGGCGATCCGCTTCGCCTCGGCGGCCGCCGCGATCAAATGCACCCGCTTCGGCGGCCGCAGCGGTGCCCCGCGCCGTGACGAGGTCGAGCGCTTCCTCGCGCAGGCCGACGTCTAACTGTTTCGCCGCTCTCTTCCCTCTTTTCTCCAGCGTCGCGCAGCCGTCACGCGCATCGGGCATCTGACCCGGCGCGCGCTGCCGCGCATCGGTCGATCTCAGGAGAGAGCATCATGCTGGCGATCCAGGGTCTGAAATGCATCTACGACACCACGGGGAAGGGTTGGTCGATTGAGCTCGTTCTCCGGGCCGATGGGGAGGAGGCCGTGCGCCGCTTCGATGTCGACGGGGCCGAGGATGCCGAATTGCTGATCGAGGCCTTCGAGGATTCCTCGGCCAGCGCCTTCGATCCGGAAACCGGCGAGATCGTCTTCGGCTACGAATATCTCGACCTCGACGAAGAGGGCGAGGAAGAGGATGAAGACGAGGGCGAGGAGGAAGAGGAAGCCGACGAATCCGAAGAGGATGGCGAGGATTCTGACGAGACCGGCAAGGACGGGAAGCTGAAGGGCTGAAGCCCCGCCTGAAGAGGGCTCTTCCAGCCCCCGCGACGATCATGAGCCCGGAGAGGCAGCCGCCTCGCCGGGCAAGCTGTTTCTGGCCGTGGCTGCCATCGCCGCGGCTTTTTCGGGTGCTGGTATCGGCGCGGGGATCAGGTGCAATCTGCTGAAGGCTCAAGACGCGATGACGGGCAGGGAATGACACAGGAACAGGATGACGATCAGGTCGTGGAGGCGCCGTCGGGTGCCCTCGCGACCCTGGCTGATCCGGCGAGCCTCGCCGGCGCGGCCAGCAAGAAGCGCGGAATCTGCGCCATCAGCGGCCAGGAGATGGCGCGCCGGAACCTCGTCGAGGTCGGCACGCTGCGCCCGGCGCTCGCCGACCATATCCGCGCCGATTTCCCCGACATGCCCGATCATGCACTGATCAGCCTGAAGGAGCTCGCGCGCTACCGCACCCGCTATGTCGAGGAGATCCTGCGCGAGGAGCACGGCGAGTACTCCGATCTCGACCGCGAGGTCGCTGAAAGCATTGCCCGGCAGGAGACCATCGCGGAGAACACCGAGGATGATTTCGAGGAACACCGCACGCTGGGCGAGCGCTTCTCCGACAATCTCGCGAGCTTTGGCGGCTCCTGGGCCTTCCTGATCAGCTTCGGGTTCGTGCTCGTCGTCTGGATGGCGATCAACGGCCTGATGGGGGACACCAAGGCCTTCGATCCCTATCCCTTCATCCTGCTCAATCTGGTGCTGTCCTGCATCGCGGCGGTGCAGGCGCCGATCATCATGATGAGCCAGAAGCGGCAGGAATCGAAGGATCGGCTGCGTTCGCTCAACGATTATCAGGTCAATCTCAAGGCCGAGCTCGAAATCCGGCATCTGCACGAGAAGATGGATCATCTCGTCACCCGGCAATGGCAGCGCCTCGCCGAGATCCAGCAGGTCCAGCTCGAAATGCTGCAGGAAACGCAATTGCCGAAGGCGAGGCCGAAGCGGCGCAAGAAGCCGGCGGCCAAGAAGAAGCGGGCGAAGCCGGCCGAGGCGGTCGCGGCCTCCTCCCCCGACAAGCCGGAAGGCGAGGCCTAGCGCGCTTCGCTTGACTCCCCATCCTCCCGCCGGTCATTTCGTCGGCAAACGAATCCGATCGGGAGGATCACCATGGTTGCTTCGCGTTTTGCGCCTGTGGGCGTGCTGTTCGCCGGTCTGGCTTTTACGGCCCCGGCCTTCTCCCAGGGGCAGGTCACGGTCTATTGCTCGATCCTCGAGGAGCAGTGCCGCGAGGGCGCGGCGATGTTCGAGAAGGCGACCGGCATCAAGGTCGCGATGGTCCGCAAGAGCACCGGCGAGGTCTATGCCCAGGTCAAGGCCGAGGCGAGCAACCCGCGCGGCGACGTCTGGTGGGGCGGGCCGGGCGAGCCGCATCTCCAGGCGGCCGATGAAGGCCTGCTCGACGAGTACAAGTCACCGAAGCTGCCGGAATTGCACGACTGGGCGCAGCGCCATGCCGAGCAGTCGAAATTCCGCACCAACGGCATCTATCTCGGCGCGCTCGGCGTCGGCTACAACACCGAGGTGCTGAAGAAGAAGGGCATCGCCGCGCCGAAATGCTGGGCCGACCTGCTCGATCCCAAGCTGCGCGACGAGGTCCAGATCGCCGATCCAAGCTCCTCCGGCACGGCCTATGTTTTCCTGGCGACGACGGTGCAGCGCCTCGGCGAGGAGAAGGGCTTCGAATACCTCAAGGCCCTGCACAAGAACATCAGCCAGTACACCAAGTCCGGCATCGCCCCGGTCAAGGCGGCGGCGCTCGGCGAGACGGCGGTCGGCATCGCCTTCATCCACGACATGCTGACGCAGAAGCTGCAGGGAGCGCCGATCGAGACGGTCGCTCCCTGCGAGGGCACCGGCTACGAAACCGGCTCGGTCTCGATCATCAAGGGCGGCAAGAATCCGGAAGCTGCGCGCAAGTTCGTCGATTTCACGCTCTCGCCCGATGCCCAGAACATCAATGCGAAGCTGAAGATCAACTCGATCCCGTCGAACAAGAACTCGCTGCTCTCGCCGGACGCGCCGAAATTCTCGGAGATGAAGCTGATCGACTACGACACCCCGCGTTGGGGCTCGCCGGCCGAGCGTTCGCGCCTGCTCAAGAAATTCGACACCGAGGTCAAGGCGCTGCCGCGCTGAGCACCTCCGCGACATCCAGGCTTGGTAGCACGGCCGCCGGTTTGTGCTACTAAGCTGCGATCCGGGCTCGGGCGCGTGGCGCCTTAGCCTCAAGCCATGGGATCGCCAACGATGCTCCGCGCCACCTCCATCCTTCGCAAGGCCGCCGTCAAAGCCGAGCGCGTCGTCGATACGTTGCCCTTGGGCCATCGCGACCGCACGATCAATGGCGTCAGCGCCCGCGCGACGGGCGGGCTGGAATTCGCGATCGCGCTCGACAAGGCGGCGACGCTGAACGATGGCGACGCGCTGAAGCTGGAAGACGGCAGCCTCATCCAGATCAAGGCCGCGCCGGAAAGCCTGCTGGAAGTCCGCGCCGAGAACCCGCTGCGGCTGGTGCGCCTCGCCTGGCATCTCGGCGGCCATCATGTCCCGGCCGAGATGACGGCTGACGCCCTCTACGTCCCGAACGATGCCGCGCTCGGCGAGCTGGTGCGCGGGCAGGGCTGTTCGATGACGGTGGTCGAGCGCCCGTTCCAGCCGGAGGCGGAGGTACATCACCACGCCCATGGCGACGATTGCGGCTGCGGGCACGATCATCACCATGGCCACGACCATCACGATCATCATGGCCATGACCACGGCCATGGGCATGACCACGCGCACCACGGACACGATCATGCGCATGACCACAAGCACGAGCACGGTCACAAGCACGAGCACACCCATGGCGAGGGTTGCGGCTGTGGCCATGACCACGACCATCACGGCCATGGTCACCATGATCATGGCCACGGCCATGGTGCCGCGCATGGCCACAAAGGCCATTCCCACGATCATTGAAGCATTTGTCGGTAGGCTCAGGCACCGCGGGGAACCCTCTCCCAAAGGGAGAGGGCAGGGTGAGGGGTAGGCCGCTCACCGCTTTTCTGTGAGGTGGTCGCTGCGCAGCGGTGAGGCTGCAATTCGCTGGTCGAACGGCTGACACCTCACCCCTACCCCTCTCCTTACAGGAGAGGGGATCCCGCGCCTTTCATGTCAAAGGCGGGCTTTCAGGCAGCGTAGCCCTTGACCTGTGCCAGCGCGGCCATGACCCCGCGGAGCTCGGCCAGCCCACGCAGGCGCCCGACGGCCGGATAGCCCGGGAAGCTGCCCTTGCCGATATCGTCGAGCAGTTCGTGGCCGTGGTCCGGCCGCATCGGAATCTGCCAGGCGCCAAGGCCGGCGGCCTTGCGGCGCTGCTCCTCGGCCATCAGCGCATCGACCAGCGCGACCATGTCGGTGTCGCCGCCGAGATGCTCGGCCTCCATGAACGAGCCGTCCGGGTCCTTGGCGACGTTGCGCAGATGCGCGAACCAGATCTTGTCGGCGAAGCGGCGCGCGACCTGCGGCACGTCGTTCTTCGGATTGGCCCCGAGCGAGCCTGAGCACAAAGTCAGCCCGTTCGCGGGAGATTCCACCGAGCCGAGAATGTAGGCGATGTCTTCTTCGGTCGAGCAGATGCGCGGCAGGCCGAAGAGCGAGCGCGGCGGGTCGTCCGGATGGATGCACATGCGGATGCCGACTTCCTCGGCGGTCGGGATGATCGCCTCCAGGAAGCGCTTGAGGTTGGCCCGCAGCTTGTCATGGGTCATGCCGGCATAGCGATCGAGAATGCGGGCGAGGCCGGGCAGGTCGTAGCGGTCGAAGGCGCCGGGCAGGCCGGCCATCACGCTGGAGAGCAAACGGTCGCGATCGGCCTGCGAAGAGTTGTCGAACCAGGCCTTCGCCTTGTCCATCACCTCGGCCGAGTGGCCCTCGTCGGCGCCCTTGCGCTTCAGCATGAAATGATCGAGCGCGACATATTCGTGCAGGTTGAAGCGCAAGGCCGTGCCGCCGCCCGGTAGCTTGTGGGCGAGCTCGGTGCGGGTCCAGTCCAGCACCGGCATGAAATTGTAGCAGATCACCTCGAGGCCACAGGCGGCGAGGTTGCGCATCGACTGGCGATAGTTCTCGAAGATGGGTTCGAGATCGCCTTCGCCGATCTTGACGCTCTCATGGATCGGCAGGCTCTCGACCACCTTCCATTCCAGGCCGAGGCTCTTGTCGGCGCGCACGATCGCCTGGCGCTTCTCGATCTCCTCGACGCTCCAGACCACCCCGTAGGGGATCTGGTGCAGCGCGTTGACGATGCCGGTCGCGCCGGCCTGCCGGGCCTGCGCCAGAGTCACGACATCGTCCGGCCCGAACCAGCGCCAGCATTGTTCCATGGTGTGATATCCTTGCAAGAGATGTCGCTGGTCGGGGACGCGGGCGTCAGGAGGCTTCGTGGGCGAGGCGGGAATCGTCGAAGGCGTCCGCATGGTCTTTCGCGATCGTGTCGATCGTCGCGAAGACGGTGCGCAGATGCGCGCGCATCGCGGCCTCCGCGCCTTTCGCGTCGTGCTTCATGACGCAGGCCGCGATGATCCTGTGCTCGTTCAGGATCACCTCGGACCAGGATGGCGTTTCCAGGGAGAGGCAGCGCACCCGGTCCATCTGGGCCTTCACGCCCTCGATCATGCTCCAGACAGCACTGTGCCCGGCGATGCGGGAAATCTCGGCGTGGAACACCTCGTCGAGGCGGAAGATCTCGCTTCGGTCTTCGCGCCGCACGGCTTCCGCCTGTTCCTCGATCTGGGCCGCGAGCCGGCGGCAATCGGCCTCGCCGATGCGCTGCGCTGCCAGCACGACGGTGCGGCATTCCAGCGTCTCGCGCACGAACTGGCTGTCATGGACGGCGGCGAGGTCGATCGGCGCGACGAACGTGCCGACCTGCGGCACGGCGACGAGGAAGCCTTCGTCGACCAGCCGCTTGAACGCCTCGCGCACGGGTGTGCGGCTGACGCCGAAGCGCAGCGCCATCCGCGCCTCCGACATCGCTTCGCGCGGTTTCAGCGCGCCGCTGATCACGTCGGTGCGCAGCACGCTGTAGATCTGGTCCGTGCTATGACGGGTTGCAGGGTGGGCCATTGCCAAGCTCTCGACGACTAGTATACTAGGATACTGATCAACCGGGGGCTGCGTCAACTTGGCAGGTTCGTCGACTTGGTAAGTTCCTGGATCGAGGGGCAGGAACGGGATCGCGGCGGCCGGATCGGCGCAGCATAATAAGGTTCATAAGCGGGCATCCGCATCGGGAGGAGAAATCATGGCTCACGACAGCATCAATCGGCGTCATTTCATCGGCGGCGTTGCCGGGCTCGGTGTCGCAGCGCATGCGCCGGGCGTGTTCGCGCAGCAGCTCAAGCTGCCGGCGGCTCCGCTCACCATCAGCGTCATCGACGTCGGCGGGGCGCTCGCCCTGGTCCAGACGCCGCTGGAGAACTACGCCAAGGCGAATCCCAAGGCCGTCTCGCGGATGGTCTTCACCAAGGCCCCGGCGCCCGAACTGCCGGCCAAGCTGAAGGCCCAGCAGAACGCCGGCCGCGTCGACATCGATTTCGTCATCGGCGGCCTCGACGTGCTTTCGGCGGGCATCGAGCAGAAGCTCTGGGTCGAGCTGCTGCCGAGCCACGCTGCCGAATTGCCGAAGCCCGAGGATGTCTTCCTCAAGCCGGCGCTGGCCATGCACAATCTTGGCCAGGGCCAGGGCATGGCGATGGTCTATTACCCCTCCGGGCCGCTGCTCGAATACATGCCCGAGCGCGTCAAGCAGGTGCCGACCACCGCCGAGGAGCTGCTGGCCTGGACCAAGCAGAACAAGAACCGCTTTTTCTACGGCCGCCCGGCCAATTCCGGCCCCGGCCGCACCTGGATCATGGGCCTGCCCTACCTCCTCGGCGACAAGGACCCGAAGGACCCCGAGAAGGGCTGGGACAAGACCTGGGCCTATCTCAAGGAGCTCGGCGAGAACATCGAGTACTACCCCGCCGGCACCGGCCAGACGATGAAGGAGCTCGGCGACGGCTCGCGCGACATCATCATCTCGACCACCGGCTGGGACATCAACCCGCGCGTGCTCGGCATCGTGCCGAAGGAAGCCAAGATCCAGGCGCTCAAGGGGTTCCACTGGGTCACCGACGCCCAGTACATGATGATCCCCAAGGGCGTCTCGCCCGAGAAGCTCAACGTGCTGCTCGACCTGATCCGCCACATGCTGACCCCCGCGCAGCAGGCCTTCACCTATGACGAAGGCTACTTCTATCCGGGTCCGGCGGTGAAGGACGTGCCGCTCTCGATGGCGCCGGCCTCCAGCCAGAAGGCCATCGCCGAGTTCGGCCGGCCCGAATACGAGAAGCTCATCGCCGACAACCCGATGGAAACCCCGCTCAACCCCGACAAGATGGTGATCGCCTTCCGGATCTGGGACGAGCAGGTCGGCGGCGCCAAGAAGAAGTAAGACTGGTTGCGGCGGCGGGCTCCGGCACGCGCCGGGGACCGCCGCCGTCCTTTCGATCCCGTTTCTCAGATCCATCCGGAAGCCATGACCATCAACGCAGCTTCGTTCCGCGAGCTTCGGCTCGACCGTCTGAGCCGTGACTTCGGCACCCATAACGCGCTCAAGGACGTCTCGCTGACGATCGGCAAGGGCGAGTTCATCGCGCTGCTCGGCCCCTCCGGCTGCGGCAAGTCGACGACGCTGAACCTGATCGCGGGGCTGCTTCCGGCGACGGGCGGCGGCATCTGGCTCGACGACAGGCGCATCGATCCGCTGCGTCCGGAAGAGCGCGGCTTCGGCATGGTCTTCCAGAGCTATGCGCTCTTCCCGCATATGAACGTGAACAAGAACATCGGCTTCGGTCTGAAGATGCGCGGCCTGCCGCGCGCCGAGATCGACAAGCGCGTGGCGGAAGCCGCCGCGCTGGTGCGCCTGCAGGGCCAGACCGAGAAGCTCCCCGGCCAGCTCTCCGGCGGCCAGCAGCAGCGCGTCGCCATCGCGCGTGCCATCGTCGTCGAACCGCCGCTGGTGCTGATGGACGAGCCGCTGTCGAATCTCGACGCCAAGCTGCGTCTCGAGATGCGCGCCGAGATCCGCCGCATCCACAACACGCTCGGCGCCACCACGATCTACGTCACCCACGACCAGGAGGAGGCACTCTCGCTCGCCGACCGGATCGTGGTGCTGCGCGACGGTCAGGTTCGCCAGGTCGGCGCGCCGGAAGACCTGTTCATGCGGCCGGACCATCTCGACGTCGCCGAGTTCATGGGCTTCCGCAACAAGGTCAAGGGCAAGGTCGTGTCGGCCGGCGAGGGCAGGGCGACGATCGCTGTCGGTGATGCGCAGCTTTCGGGCCGCGCGCGTCACACACTCTCCGCTGGTGCCGACGGCTATCTGGCGATCCGCCCGGAGGATCTGCATCCGGTCGCGGCCGGGCAGGCCGGCCTCAAGGCGCAGGTCGTCTCGACCGAGTTCCGCGGCCGCGAATTCGTCGGCTTCGCCCGCATGGCGGATGGCACCGATCTGTCCTTCCTGGCCCATGACAAGCTGGCGCCGGGCGAGACCGTGACACTCGCCGCCGATCCCGACCGCGTCCTCGTCTATGGAGCGGCGGCGTGAGTGCGGACATCACCTCCATCCCGCTGAAGCAGCGGCTGGCGGCGCGCGGGCTGGACGGGCTGACGCTGCTCGTCGTCCCCGCGATCCTGTTCCTGCTGGCGCTGTTCATCTATCCGTTCCTGTACGGGCTCGTGCTCTCCTTCGAGCCGAAGCAGGGCGGCATCTTCGCCAACTACCAGCGCTTCTTCTCCGATTCCTTCCTCTATGGAACGATCGGCACCACGCTCTGGCTCGCCTTGCCGGTGACGGTCGCGACGCTCCTGCTGGCGATCCCGATCGCCTTCCGCGTCCGGCTGATGAAGAACCAGCGCCTGCTGACCACGATCCTGGTGATCCCGATCACGCTCGGCACCGTGCTCGTCGCCGAGGGCCTGCTGAACTATCTGGGGCCGCAGGGCTGGTTCAACCGCGTGCTGATGACCTTCGGCATCATCTCCTCGCCGGTGAAGCTGCTGCACAATTACTGGGGCGTGATGCTCTCGCTGGTCATCACCGGCTTCCCCTTCACCTTCCTGCTGACCCTGTCCTATCTCTCGGGCATTGATCCGGCGCTGGAACAGGCGGGCGCGACGCTGGGGGCCGGCCCGTGGGAGCGCTTCAAGCACATCCTGTTTCCGCTCCTGCTGCCGGGGCTCGCGATCACCTTCTGCCTGAGCTTCGTCCAGGCCTTCTCGGTGTTTCCTTCGGCGGTGCTGCTCGGCGCGCCCTCGGGGCCGACGCGGGTGATCTCGATCGCGGCCTATCAGGCGGCGTTCGAGGAATACGACTACTCCATGGCTTCGGCCGTCGCGATGATCATGGGCGTGGTTCAGCTCGCCATTGTCGTCGTGGTCCTGGCCGCGCGCGGCATGCTGTATCGCGGCCCTGCCGGCGGCGGAAAGGGCTGATCCGATGGTCAAGGATACCCGTCTCTCGACGAAGCTCTGGGCCGCCGCCAATTGGACGCTGATCGGCTTCTTCATCGTCAACCTCTTCGCGATGATCGCGACGGTGGTGACCTCGTCCTTCTCGACGCGCTGGCTCGGCACCTGGCTGCCGGCCGGCTGGACGACGCGCTGGTATGCGGCCGCCTGGTCCGAGTTCCAGCTTTATGAGGTGCTGCTCGTCACCTTCCAGATCGTCTTCCTGGTGGTGGCGCTCTCCGGGCTGATCGGCGTGCCGGCGGCCTATGCGCTGGCGCGGCGCGATTTCCCCGGCAAGAAGCTCGTCATGCTGCTCTTCCTGCTGCCGCTCCTGGTGCCGCCGATCACCTTCGGCATTCCGCTGGCGACGGTGCTCTACCAGGCGGGCTTCGCCGGCCAGATGTCGGGCGTCGTGCTCGCCAATCTCGTGCCGACGGTGCCCTTCGTCATCCTGGTGATGATCCCGTTCATCGAGCAGATCGACACCAAGATCGAGTCGGCGGCGCGCGTCTTCGGCGCCAACACCTTCAAGCTCTTCGTGCATGTGCTGCTGCCGCTGCTGCTGCCCGGCATCCTCGCCGCGTTGCTGCTGGTGCTGGTACGCACGCTGGCCATGTTCGAACTGACCTTCCTGACGGCCGGCCCGACCAGCCAGACGCTCGTCGTCGCGCTCTACTACGCTGTCTTTGCCTCCGGCGTTCGTGCGGTGCAGTCGATCGACGCGATGGCGGTGATCTACATGGTCACCACCCTGATCTGGCTCGTCATCGCGCTCCGCTTCGTCAATCCGACGCAGATCGTCGCCAGGGCGAAGAAATGACCGGATCGGCGGCGCTTGAGACGAGCGCCGCCGTCACGGACTGTCGTCAGGCTCCGGGCGTTCGTCCTCATTGTCGGCGCCGCGGCTCCTGAACAGCCGCCACAGCGATTTCCGCAGGCGCCTGGACGTCATGTGAGCGCCCGCAGGCCTGCGTTCCAGCGTGATCTTCTGGTCGTGATAGTCCTCGAGGCCGGGGCGGTGGCCGACGCTGATCAGTGTCGCCCCCGCGAGTTCCTCCTGGAACAGGTTCAGCAACGAAGCCTGGCTCTCCTCGTCGAGCGCCGAGGTTGCCTCGTCCATCACGATGATATCGGGCTTTTGCAGCAGCAGGCGGGCGAAGGCGACCCGCTGACGCTCGCCTCCGGACAGGATGCGGTCCCAGTCGTCTTCCTCTGCGTCGAGCTTCTTGGCGAGATAGCTCAGACCGCAGCGTTGAAGCGCGGCGAGGACATCCCCGTCCGCCACGGCGCGGTCCGCATCCGGATAGAGCAGTATGGTGCGCAGGGTGCCCTTTGGGAGATAGGGCTTCTGCGGCACGAAGGCGATCGACTGGCCGGCCGGCACCCGGATCGAGCCGGAGCCCCAGGGCCAGATCCCGGCTATCGCGCGGATCAGCGTGCTCTTGCCGGAGCCGCTCTCGCCCGCGATCAGCGCCTTCGCACCCTGCGCAATGGTCACGGTGGCATCGGCCAGGACGACACGGCCGTTGCTGTGGGCGATGGAGAGGTTGTCGAGATGGATCGCGCCGTCATCGCTTTCGCCGAGTTCGATGCCGGTGTCCTTGTCCATGATCGTGCCGATATCCAGCGCCTCGATCTCCTCCATCAGCTCGTCGACACGGGTGACCGAGGCGAACCATTCGGCCAGCCGCACGAAATTGTCGACGAACCAGATCAATGCGGCCTGGACCGCGCTGAAGGCTGCGACGACCTGCACGACCGCGCCCAGCGTGACGTCACCGGACAGGAATTTCGGCGCGATCAGCAGGAGCGGCACGATCGGGAAGAGCGCGGCGTTGGTGTTGAGCACCAGCGCGATCACACCCTGCTGGCGCACGATCCTGAGCCAGGCCGCAACGACGTGGCCATAGCTTTTCCCGGCGGAGCTGCGCTCGTCGGCATCACCCCGGATCAACGCGATGCTCTCGGCATTTTCGCGCAATCGGGTCATCTCCGCCCGGAACTGCGCCTCCATCTCGTTCTTGTGAGCGACACGCGCAACGAGGGGGCGGCCGGCAAAATAGGCGGCAAGCGAAGCGACAGCGGCATAGACCACTGCCGCGAGCGCCATATAGCTGGGGATCACGATCATGGTCCCGCCGAGCATGAATCCGGCCGAACCGGCGACCTGCCAGAGGATCGCGGCGAAGGTCGCCGCCGTGACGAAGGCGCTGATCAGCCCGATCGCGAGCTCGACCAGGGGCTCGATGGCGAGGCGGACATCCTCGGCGATGCGGTACTCCGGCGCGGTCATCTTCTTGGTCAGGAAGCCCAGGCGATAATAGCGTTGGTCCGCGATCCACCAGCCTGCGAGGCGGCGCGTCAGGTTCTCGCGCCAGCGCACCTGCAGCAGCATCCGGCTGATCACGAGGCCGGACATCGACAGGGCGGCGGCTCCAAGGAGAAAAGGCAGCCAGCCGACCGTCGCCCAGACGGCGCCGACATCGCGCTTTTCCAGAGCATCGAAGAACCAGCGGTTCCAGCGGTTGATGCCAACCGCAGCGCTGGTTTGCGCGGCGATGAAGACGAGGACGGTGATCGTCAAGGCCCAGGCATGCCACCGTGTCCTGCCGCGCCAGTAGCGCAGCGCGATCCCGAAGAACTGACGCATGCGCGAGCGTCGCAAAACGCGCGGAGCTTCGGCCATACCAACTCCGCTTCTTCCAGTGGGCCGCAGGGGATGAGGCGACGCACGACCACTGTCCCTTCAACCGCAGGCCGGCAGCACAGTTCCATGGATTCGGGTTGGACGATGCTCGGGCGGAGCCAGAATTTTGCCGCGCCTCTCGCGCATCCCCGCGAATTGCGCCATATACGCCCAAGTTTCGCCGCCTCGGTGCCGTTTGACGGCACGGTAGCCAGGCGGCGGCTTCGCATCACCGAAACAAGGCACCAGCAGGCCACGCGCGTTGAGCAGACACACTCAGATGACCGCAGATCGCGTCGAGGCGAGCTTCTGGCGCTTCTCCGTGGCGCCGATGATGGATTGGACCGACCGGCATTGCCGCGTCATCCATCGCCTGATGTCGCGCCATGCGCTGCTCTACACCGAGATGGTGACGGCGCAGGCGGTGATCCGCGGTGACCGCCAGCGCCTGATCGGCTTCGATGCCGTGGAACATCCGGTCGCGCTCCAGCTCGGCGGCAACGACCCCGCGCTGCTGGCGGAAGCCGCGAAGATCGGTGCCGATTTCGGCTATGACGAGATCAACCTGAACTGCGGCTGCCCCTCCGACCGGGTACAGGGCGGGGCCTTCGGCGCCTGCCTGATGCGCGAGCCCGCGCTGGTCGGCGACTGCGTCGCCGCGATGAAGGCGGCGGTCTCCATTCCCGTCACGGTGAAATGCCGGATCGGCGTCGACGATCAGGACCCAGAAAGCGCGCTCGATGCGCTGACGGCCGCGGTGCGCGCGGCTGGCGTCGATGCCCTGATCGTCCATGCCCGCAAGGCCTGGCTGCAGGGGCTCTCGCCCAAGGAGAACCGCGAGATCCCGCCGCTCGACTACGAGAGGGCCTATCGCCTGAAGGCGGCCAATCCGGACCTGCCGGTCGCGATCAACGGCGGCATCAAGGCTTCGTCCGAATGGCCTGCGCATCTGGAGAAGCTCGACGGCGTGATGATCGGCCGCGAGGCCTATCAGAATCCCGAGATTCTGCTCGAGGTCGATCCGCTGCTGTTCGGCACGGACGCGCCGGCGACGGACGCCTTCGCGATGCTGGAGGCTCTCGAGCCGCATCTCGCCGCGCATCTGGAGCGGGGCGGGCGGCTGCATGCCTTCACCCGCCATCTTGTCGGCCTGTTCCCCGGCCGTCCAGGCGCGCGCGCCTTCCGCCGCCATCTGGCCGAGCGCTGCGTCGGCGCCGATGCGACGCTGGATGACCTGCGCGCTGCCATCGCCCATGTCTCGCGCCAGGAGGCCGCCGCCGCGGCCTGAATCGGCCCTGTTGGGAAAGGTGAAGCCCGCCGGATCGTTCCGGCGGGCTTTATCATGCGGGCGCGGGCCATGCCGCTCGCCCGGAGAATGCGCCAGGTTTTCAGGCCCGGCGGACGTTCCAGAACAACGGAGACGACGCAGTCAGGATGCCCTGCAGGTTGCTGCGATAGGCCGTCTTCGGAATGATCTGCCCAAGCGGCACGACAGGCACGGTGTTGAGCGCGCTGCGCTGGATATCGTCGAGCAGCTTCTCTGCCTGGCCCTCATCGGTGCTGGCCAGCCACTGCGCGGTGAGGCTCTCCATCTCCGGGCTGTCGTGCCAGCCGAACCAGCCAGACGCGCCGGCCCCGCGGATATAGAGATTCTCCGCCGGATTCGTGACCGAGGAGCCCGGCCAGTTAGTGTGGAAGATGCTCCAGCCGCCGCGTTCCACCGGCTCCTTCGAGGTGCGGCGCTGGACGACCGTGCCCCAATCCATGGTCTGCACATCGACATTCAGGCCGAGGCGCTTCAGCAGATCGGCCGTGATGTCGCCGAGCGGCGCGATCAGCGGATGGTCCGCGGCGTGCAGCATGACGATCTTCTCGCCCTTGTAGCCGGAGGCCTCGATCGCGGCCCGGGCGGCTTTCAGGTCCGGCGGCTGCTTCATGATCCCGGCGCCGAGCTCGTTCACGCCCGGCAGGCCGCAGGGGAACATCGCCCGGCAGACGCGGTAGCTCTCGGTATCGCCCGCCATCACCGTCTGCATGTAGTCGTCCTGCGTGACGGCCGCGAGGATGGCCCGCCGCAGCGCAGGGTTGTTGAACGGCGCCTCGAGATGGTTGAAGCGCATCCCGAGGATGAGGCCGTAGGGGTCGAGCGTGCTGGTGGTGACGTCCTTGTCCGAGGTGAGCGTCGACATGAGGTCGGGCAGGGGGCGCGCCCACCAGTCGACCTCGCCGCGCTGAAGCGCATTCGCCGCCGTCGCCGCATCGGTGATGACATGCCATTCGAGGCGGTCGAAATTCACGCGCTTTCCGCCCGCCGTCCAGTTGGCGGGTTCCTCGCGCGGCACATAGCCTTCGAACTTCTCGTAGACGATCCGCGAGCCGGGGACGAATTCGTTGGCGACGAAGCGGAACGGCCCCGATCCCACCATCTCCTTGACGGGCGTCATCGGGTCCGAATTCGCGATCCTCTCCGGCATGATGAAGGCGGCCGAAGAGTGCGGCTTGCCGAGAGCGCGCAGGAATTGCGGGAAGGGCCGCTTCAGCCTGACGCGGATCGTCTTGTCGTCGACGGCCTGCCATGCGTCGACGACCGTGCCGAGCGCCTGGCCGAAGCTGTCGCGCGTGCTCCAGCGCTTGAGGCTGGCCACGCAATCGCGCGCACGGACCGGCTCGCCGTCGTGGAATTTGAGGCCGTCGCGCAGCTTGATCTCATAGGTCTTGCCGTCGTCGGCGGTTGTGGCGCCCGCGGCCATCTGCGGCTGCGGCCGCAACTGGTCGTCGACCGCGAAGAGGTTGTCGAACACGCAGTAGCCATGCGTGGTCGAGACCGCTGCCGTCGTCACCACCGGGTCGAGGATGGCGAGGTTGGTTTCCGGAACGAACTTCAGCGTGCGCGCCACCGTGCCTTGGGCGATGGCAGGGCGGGCGAGGGCGGCGGCCCCGGCCGCGCCGATGAACTGGCGTCTGTTGAGCATGATGGATCTACTCCGAGGCGAGGGCGGCGGGAACGGTGTAGTCGACGGGCTCGCCGTGCCAGCCTTCGGCGCGGCGCTGCCAGTAGGCGGCGTGGATGCGGGCGGTGAACGGGCCGGGGCCGTTGCGGATGGCCCTGGCATCGACCGAGGCGACCGGGAGAACCCCGCCTGCCGTTGTCGTGAGAAAGGCCTCGTCGGCCTCGCGCAGGGCGGCGACGGGCACGTCGGTTTCCTCGACCGGGATGCCGAGACCGGCGCAGAGTTCCATCACCGTCCGCCGCGTCATGCCGTCGAGCATGCCGCTGCGCGGCGTGAGCAGTTTTTCGCCTCTACGGACGAAGATGTTGAAGCCGGGGCCTTCGAGGAGATGACCCTGGCCGTCGGTCAGCACGACGGTTTCGGCGCCATGGTCGAAGGCTTCGAGCAGACCGAGCTCGAAGTCGAGCCAGTGATAATGCTTGACCATCGGGTCGACCGAGGTCGCCGGCACGCGATGGCGGCTGCCGATATGGACGTGGAGCCCGCGCTGCTGCACCTCGGGCGTCGCGATCCAGACATAGGGAATGCAGAAGGCCTGGAAGCGTTGCGTGCAGAGCCGGATGTCGCGGCTGCCGATCGGGGGCCGGCCGCGCGTCATGATGATCTGCACATAGGCGTTGTCGTAGCCGGCCGTGGCGATCAGGCCATGGATCGCGCCACGGATCTCGTCCCGGCTGAGTGGGGAGGTCATGCGCAGACGCTCGAGCGAGCGCCAGAAGCGGTCGAGATGGTCGTCGAGCCTGAACAGCAGCCCGTCCCAGGCGGAGATCGTCTCCTGGCAGGCGTCGGAGCGCAGGAAGCCCCAATCGAGCAGCGGCAGGCTGGCTTCGGCGACGGGCACGATCCTGCCGTCGATCCAGGCCGTGCCCGCGGCGAAGCGGGCCTCGACCGGGGGAGCGTTCCGGCTGCGGGATGGCGTCGGCCAGGAGAGCAAGGTGTCAGGCACGGTGGTTCTCCATGAAAACGGGCTGTTGCTGGTCGTCGCAGGGCCAGAACGGGCGCTTCTTCACCTGCCAGGCGATGCTCGCGAGGTCCGGCGCTGTCGGGCCGGCGCCACCGACCATCACCCACGAGGTGTCGGCATCGAGCAGGGTGCGGAAGTTCATCGGGTTCTTGAGGACGGCGATCTTGCAATCGCGGATATCGATGCCCACCGCCCGATACTGCTCGTCGCCGTACTCGTAAGTCGCGTAGGTCGGCACCACGATCCGCAGTCTGCCCGCCCGCAGGACGGCGGTCGGCCCCATCTGGCCCGGCGTGCCGGCGCTGATGCCGCCCGAATAGGTGAAGTGGCCGTCATGCAGGCTCTCAACGACGACCTCCGTCTCGACCGGGGGATGGAAGCGCGGGTCGAGCGAGGAGCCGATGCGCATGCGGGTGGTTTCGCCGATGCCGAGGTCGAAGGCCTCTGCCGCCGCGGCCGGATCGACGACAAGTACGGCTGACTCCGCATCGGGGCCGGCACGCAGCAGAGCCGCCAGCACGGCCGGCGCATCGCCGGGCGCCCCGCCCCCGACGCAGTCGGGCGCATCGGAAATCAGGACGCGGGCGGGCCGGTCAAGGGCTTCACGGACGGCTTCGTCGGGAGACAGGCACGCAAGCTCGAAGGCCCGGCGCCGGTCCCACATCGCCAGCACGATCTCTTCGGCGACAGTCGTTGCCGCGGCTGGATCGGCATCTGTGACCGCCACCCCCGCGATGCCGAGGTCGTCGATGTCGAGCCAGGGCTGGACGGGGAAGTAGCTCGCGGCGAGCGCGCGCCCGTCCGCCTCGATCCGGCGAGCCAGTTCGCGGACCTGGGCCATCGGCGCATCACCATTGGTGGAGCCGCCGACGACGGGCAGCAGGGCGTCGATGCGCCGGAGCCGGGTCACCGGCCTGATGCGCCCGTGCAGCGCTCCCGCGAGCAATTCTGCCGCGCGCCGCCCGGTGCCATGGGCGTCGACATGTGGATAGGTCTCGTAGCCGACGAGGATGTCGGCATTGTCGGCCATGCGCGGCGTGACATGCGCATGCAGGTCGAGGCTCGCGGCGATCGGGATGCCCGGGCCGAGCGCCGCGCGCAGCGCCGCGATGAGCGCGCCTTCGGGATCCGTCTCGCCCTCGCAGATCATGGCCCCGTGCAGGGCGAGGAAGACGCCGTCAACAGGCTGTTTCAGGATGCCCGCGACGATCCTGTCGAAGGTCTCGCGGTAGAAGGCGCCCTCGACGACGCCGCCGGAGCCGCCATGGGCGACGAGGACGGGAACGATCTCGAGCCCCTCCTTGCGCAGCGCTTCGAGTGCGCCGGTGACCGCGAGGTCGCGGCCCTCGATCGCCGGGAGAACGCCGTCTCCTTCGACGAGCACCTTGCGGCTGAACGTGTCCCGGCGGTTGATCTGCGACGAGAGCGTGTTGCCTTCGAATTCGAAGCTGGCCAATGCGACGCGCATGAACGTCCTTCCCTTTGATGGCTGGTCGGCGATGGATGCGATTCCAGGGTGGCGTTTCGAGCCGGAGGGAGTGCATGCGCGCTTGCTCCGGCCATTACTTCATTCGATCGCGGCGCCGTAAGGGATGTTGCGTCCGCCGAAGCGCCGGACGCGGATGTTGGCCTGCTCGGCATGGCCGACGAAGCCCTCCATGATGCAGAGCCGGGAGCAGACTTCGCCGATCAGAACGGAGGCTTCGTCGGTGAGCACACGCTGGTAGGTGCAGGTCTTCAGGAACTTCCCGACCCAGAGCCCGCCGGTGTAGCGCGCTGCCTTCCTCGTCGGGAGCGTGTGGTTCGTGCCGATCACCTTGTCGCCATAGGAGACGGTGGTGCGGACGCCGAGAAAGAGCGAGCCGTAGTTCTTGAGATGCTCGAGGAAATAGTCCGGGTCCGCCGTCATGACCTGGACGTGCTCGGAGGCGATCCTGTCGGCTTCCTCGACCAGCTCGTCGCGGCTGTCGCAGACGATGACCTCGCCATGGTCTTCCCAGGCCTTGCGCGCGATCTCGCCCGTCGGAAGGATGGCGAGCAGCCGCTCGATCTCTCGCATGGTCTCGCGGGCCAGCTTCTCCGAGGTCGTGAGCAGGATGGCGGGCGAATTGACGCCATGCTCCGCCTGTCCCAGCAGGTCGGTGGCGCAGATTTCGCCGTCGACGGTCTCGTCGGCGATAACCAGCGTCTCCGTCGGGCCCGCGAAAAGATCGATGCCGACCCTGCCGAACAGCAGGCGCTTGGCTTCCGCCACATAGGCATTGCCGGGGCCGGCGAGCATGTCGACCGGCTTGATGCTTTCGGTTCCGAACGCCATGGCAGCGATCGCCTGGACGCCGCCGAGGCAATAGATCTCGTCGGCGCCGCCGAGGTGCTGGGCCGCGACGATCAGGGGAGCGATCTCGCCCTTGAACGGCGGCGCGCAGGTGATGATGCGCTCGCAGCCCGCGACCTTGGCCGTGACGACTGACATATGCGCCGAGGCGAGCAGCGGATATTTACCGCCGGGGACGTAGCAGCCGACATTGGCGATCGGGATGTTCCTGTGCCCGAGGACGACGCCGGGAAGCGTCTCGACCTCGATGTCCCGGAGCGCGGCGCGCTGGGCCTGCGCGAAATTGCGGACCTGGGCCTGGGCGAACTCGATATCCTCCCGCTGCCGCGTCGTCAGACTGTCGACGCAGGCCTGGATTTCGCTGTCGCTGAGCCGGTACGAGGGGCGGTCCAGCCCATCGAACCGGGTGGCGAGCGCGCGAACGGCCCGGTCGCCACCCGTCTCGACCTGTTCCAGCAAGTCCTCCACCGCCTTGGTGAGGGCCTTGTCCTGAACCGCGTCGCCGGAACCTGCAGCCGTCTTCAAGCGCTTGATCATCTTGGCCTTCCGCGACATCTGATCCGCAGAGTGTCCTGTGCCGATGCGCCGGCTGACAATTTCGCAACGGCTTGATTGCTGACGCACAGTGACGCAGTAGTTGCGTCGACCTGCTGCTGGGGCAAAGGGGAGCGGGAACGCCTTGAAACCGAACGATATGGAACGGTTCGCCGCGAACCTCAGGTTCCTATGCGAGCGGCACAGCTCGATCACCGCCGTATGCCGCAAGATCGGGCTCAATCGGCAGCAGTTCAACAAATACCTCTCGGGTGTTCACTTGCCGTCGCCGGGCAATATCCGGCGGATTTCGCAGTTTTTCGGGCTGGGGCCGGCCGTCCTTTTCGCCGAGACCGACGAAGTCCGGATGCTCGTCGATGGCAATTATTTCCCGGTTCTGGACCGCTTGCGGGGCTCGCGCCAGTTCGACGACTTCATGAACGCCGCCGTGCTCGCCTCCAAGCAGGAAACCCTTGATATCACAGGTGTCTACGACCGGTATCAGTATTCATCGATCTACAAGGGAGCGATCATTCGCTCCATTCTGTGTATATACAACAACGAGAACCTCTATCAGCATTGCTATATCGAGCGGTTCCCAAGCGTCGATTCTCCCCCGAGGACCGATTACATCTTCAAATATCACGGGTTTACGTTTCCGCTCGCCGGCAGGATTTTCTTCATCGACTTCGAAAGCGTGCAGAAGAACGAGCTGACCACGTCGATCCTGATGCCCGTCCAGCGCAGCAAGACGAGGTTCATGTTCGGCATCGCCAGCGGCGTCGCGGCGACGATGCTGCGCGAGCCCTACGCCACCAGGACAGCCTTGCACTATCGGCGCTCGGGTCTGATCCGCAAGGAAGACATGATCGTCGCGACGACCTTGCCGCCGGACGATCCCTCGATCCCGCGCGACATCCTGCAATATCTGGGCGATGGAGGGGATATGTTGAGAGCCGGCTGAGGCATCCAGGCCGCGTCGCATGCGCAGGCCGGGCGGAGAAGCAATGCTGGTTCGCGCAGCCGCCCGGCCGGCAAACGGGATGCCGAACGATGAGGCCCGCCATCATCGGGGCCGGTTCGTGCTGGTCCCGCTGTCCCGGATCTCCGAGGTGCCCCGGTTCTTCCGGAAATCGCGGTTGGCGCGATAGGCTTGCAGCGTCCGGCGAGGTATCCGCCGTCATCTTGGGATTTGGCTCAGATGATCGGTCGGCCGCCGGTCACGGCGATGGTCGCGCCCGAGACATAGCTGGAGAGCGGATCGGCCAGCATGACATAGGCCGTCGCCAGCTCCGCCGGCTGGCCGGGGCGCTGCATCGGCACCTGCTTGCCGAAATTGCTGACGCTTTCCGCCGGCAGGGTGGAGGGAATGAGCGGCGTCCAGATCAGCCCGGGCGCGACCGCATTGGCGCGGATATCCTTCGCGGCGAGCAATTGCGCGAGCCCGCCGGTGAAATTCTGGATGGCGCCCTTGGTCGCGGCATAGGCAAGCAGACTGGGATTGGGCTTGTCGGCGTTCACCGAGGCCGTGTTGATGATGCAGGACCCCGGCTTCATGTGAGGCACCGCAGCCTTGGTCAGGTAGAACATCGCATGGATGTTCACCGCGAAGGTGAGCTGCCATTCCTCGTCCGAAATCTCCTCCAGCTCGTCGAAGCTGGCCTGGTGGGCGGCATTGTTGACGAGGATATCGATGCCGCCGAATTCATCCACAGCCCGCGCTGCAATGGCGCGGCAATGGGCGGGGTGCTGGATGTCGCCGGCCATCAGCACTACCCTCTGCCCGGCCTTCGCGATCCAAGCGGCGGTCTCCGCCGCATCCTCGTCCTCGTTGAGATAGGAGATCAGGAGGTCCGCGCCCTCGCGCGCATAGGCGATGGCAACGGCCCGGCCGATGCCGCTGTCGCCGCCGGTGATGATCGCGCGCTTGCCCTTCAGGCGGCCCGAGCCGACATAACTGGTTTCGCCATGGTCGGGCCGCGGCGTCATCGCCGCGGTCCTGCCCGGCATCGGCTGCTTCTGCTCGGGAAAGGGCGGCTCGAAACGTGCGGTCATCGCTGCTCTCCTGCTTGGCGGAGGCCGGCTCGGCCTCCGCGCATACGCGCTCAATGCTTGGAAGCGTGCTCAGGCTTTCCCTTGCGCTTGGTCGAAGCCATTTTCTCCAGCTCGGCCTCGCTCATCGATGTCTCCATCGACTTCGAGGCGCCCTTGAGCTCGCTCTTCTTGATGTCGCCGCGCTTGGCCGCCAGGGCGGCGCCTGCGGCTTTCTGCTGTGCGGCTGATTTTGCAGGCATGGTGTCCTCCTTTCACTGGGACGAGCGAGTGACGGCTTCGATCTTGTTGCCGTCGGGATCGAGCACGAACGCTCCGAAATAGTGGGCGTCGTATTCGGGGCGCAGACCAGGCTCACCGGCATCGCGGCCGCCATGGGCGAGGGCTATGCGGTGGAACGTCTCGACGAGTTCGCGCTGGCCGACTGCGAATGCGACATGCATGCCGTTTCCGCGCGTCGCCGGCTGGCCGTCGAGCGGCGTCTCGACGCTGAACAGGATGCTCGCCACGCCGTAATCGGCAGAATGCTCGTCGCTCTGCAGCAGCCTCAGCCCGATGCAGCCGAGGACGCTGTCGTAGAAGGCGCGGGCACGCGCGATATCATTGGTGCCGACGGAGACGTGATCGATCATCGTCTCGCTCCGTCGTGAGCGGCGAGCACATCATGGAACTCGGAGTGCCGGCGGACCCAGTCGGCGACGAAGCTGCATGCGGGCACGATGCGCTGGCCGCGCTCCCGTGCCAGGCGGAAAACCCCTTCGACCAGCTGATCGCCGATGCCGCGCCCGCGAAACGCGGCCGGCACCTCGGTATGGGAGACGATAATGTACTCATCGAGCTTGCGATAGACGGCAAAGGCTTCGCCGCCCGGAAAGCTCATGACGAAACGATTGGCAGCCGGGCGGTCGCAGACCGCCCATTCCGATTGGTCGAGCGCCTGCATGGCGTTTCCTATCTCGATGGAGCTGATAGTGAATCGAACACGCCGGCCGGCAGCAGGTTCCCGTTCGCCGGCTCGACTTGCGCCAGGTCGAGCAGTTCGCGCAGGCGAAGAATCTCGAAACGGCGGCTTTGCCAGGTGATGAGCTGGCGACGGGGCAGGTCCATCAGTGACCGATTGACGTGAAAGATCGACAACTATTCGCCGACGCCCGCCGCCGGCTTGTCGCCCGGCTTCACCCGCGGTTTGTCGGCATCACCGGTGTCCTTTTCGGGATCGGGGTCGATCGAGACCTTCGTGGTGGCCTCCTTGCCCGGATCGCCCTGAATCGATTTCACGCGCTGCTGCTCTTCAGGGCTGAGCTTGTTGCCTTCACCCTCTCGCATGGGTGCCTCCTGTCTGGAATGCCCCCCGAAAATGAACGAGGCTGCTCCACGACGGTTCCGGCATCGCTCGCCGCTCGCAGTAGGAAACACAACCTGCCCATTGCGGCTCGGTTCCGAGCGATGACAGTTCCGCCAGTCCCTTGCCGTCGATGTCCGCAGCCGGTGCGATCCGGCAGGCAAGCTATGTCGGGTTGTTTCGGAGAAATCCGACGACGTCTTCGAGAATTGGCGCTTGCCATTGCAGAATTCTAGACAGCGCTGTGGCTGTGCCGGCATGGCCGAGCCCCTGATAGATCTTCAGCGAGACCGATCGCGCGCCCGCCCTTCTGAGCGCGAGCGCAAGGCGCTCGCTGTTGCGCGGAAGGACCGTTGTGTCGCTCGATCCCGTAGCCAGAAAGATCGGCGGAGCGTCGCGCCTTGCAAAGTTGATAGGCTGCGTCTGGGCGGGGTCAGGCGCGTTCCCGAACGCTTCCTTCGTCACGTCGATGTCGAACGGCAGAAAGTCGTAAGGGCCGGAGAGGCCAACGGTGGATTGGATATCGCCGGCACGCATTCCCACGGCGGCGAGATAATGCCTGTCCAGCGTCAGCATCATCGCGTTGTAGGCGCCCGCCGAATGCCCCATCAGGTGGATTGCCCTTGGGGAGCCGCCAAAGCGGGCAATGTTGTCCCGCACGAAGCGTAGCGCCAGCGCGCCGTCTTCGATGAAGACCGGGAAGCGGACTTCCGGCACCAGGCGGTAATCCGCGATCACCGTGACAAAGCCGCGAGCAGAAAGCGCGTCCCCGACGAAAGAGTAGGTCTCCTTGGCCCCATTGGCCCAGGAACCACCGTAGATGAAGAAAACCACCGGCTTCGGCGTGCTGCCGCTACCGGAAGGCACGTAGACATCCATCCGTTGCCGGGGATGAGGACCATAGGCCACATCGCGCGCGCCCTCGGTCAGGCCGCCCGGACGCAGGGCTGCGCAGGCAGGAAGGGCCAGTCCAGCCATTAGCGGCAGGATCGCGCGTCGGGCAATTCGGGTCGTCATCGTCGCCAATGGCCGGAGAAGCATCACAATCTATACGCTCTCTGCGCGGCGGTGGATCAGCGTCGCGACCGCGCGATATCCATGGCGAGACTGAACCGCTCCGGCCCGCCGCACGTATCCCTTCGCAGAATCATGGAGGTCGCCATGCGCTTCGTTGCCGGTTACGTCGCCTTCCTCATCGCATTCGGCATTTGCGACGCCATCTGGCTGGGCACGATGACGGCCAGGCTCTATCGGCCGGTGCTCGGCGACCTGATCGTCGAGCAGGTGCGCTATTGGCCGGCGGCGCTGTTCTATTTCGGTTTCCCGCTCGGCGTCGTCTATTTCGCGCTGCTGCCCGCGCTGCGTGACGGTAGCGCGGGCGCCGCATTGCTCAATGGCGCTCTCATCGGCCTGCTCGCCTACGCGACTTACGACCTCACCAACTACGCTGCGCTACGGCCCTGGACGCTGGCGATCACGCTCGTTGACCTCGTCTATGGCACGATCGTCGTCGGCCTGTGCACATGGGTCGCTTTCGTAGTCGTCCGCCGCCTTGCTGGTTGGGGCTGGGTCTAGTCCCCAGCCGGCCAATCCGTCAGGCCGCGCGCAACCGGTAGTGATGGACGCCCCAGGCCTCGCCGCCGGCATGGCCGAACAAGCCGCTCGTCGCCAGGAAGAACAGGCGCCAGCGCCGGCGCCAGAGCGGCGCTTCCGGGCCATAGGTCTCGCGCAGGATCGGGTCGATCTTCGCGAGATTGCGATCGAAATTCGCCAGCCAGTCCTCGGCGGTGGCGCGGTAGTGCTCGCCGCTCCAGCGCCACTCGTCCTCGACGGCGAAGAGATCGGGAAACTGGTGCGCGAGTGTCGCGCTCGGCATCAGGCCGCCGGTGAAGAAATGCTGCGCGATCCAGTCGCCGGTATCGCCGGCATCGAAGCGGTAGCAGCCTTGCCGGTGAGCGAAGACATGGATGAACAGCCGGCCGTCCGGCTTCAGCCACCCGTGCGTCCGCTCGAGAAGCGCGCGCCAGTTCGCCATGTGCTCGAACATTTCGACGGAGACGACGCGATCGAAACGCTCTTCGGTCGCAAACGCGTTCATGTCGGCGGTGACGATGCGGAGATTGCCGAGATGGCGGCGCTGCGCCTGCTCTTCGATATAGGCGCGCTGCGAGGCCGAGTTGGAGACCGAGACGATTCGTGCCTGCGGATAGCGCTCCGCCATCCAAAGCGAGAGCGAGCCCCAGCCGCAGCCGAGCTCCAGGATGTCCTGCCCGCCGGCGAGGCCGGCATGCTCCGCGGTCAGTTCCAGCGCTTTGTCTTCCGCCGCTGCCAGCGTGTCGCCGGGGTCGGCATAGTAGCAGCAGGAATACTTGCGCCGCGGGCCGAGCACCTGGTCGAAGAAGGCGGCCGGCACCTCGTAGTGCTGGGCGTTGGCCGCGTCGGTATGAACCGCGATCGGAAAATCCGCCATGTCGCGGGCGAAGGCCGCGACATCTGCCGATTGCGCCGTGAGCGAACGGGCGGTGCGTCCGACCAGTGACGCGATCACCATGCGGCTGACGGCGTCGGGCAGCGGCAGTCCTTCGCCCCAGTTCGAGAGCCTCTGCATGATCGTCATGGTGTCGCTCCTTTGGGCGGCAACGGGATCAGGGCGCTGGTCCGGCGCTGGTAGTCGCGATAGGCCTCGCCGTGCTTGGCGAGCATGTGCTCTTCCAGCGGCGGTATGCCGGAGATGCGGGTGAGCAGGAGGGTGATGCAGGCCGGCGCCAGCAAGGCGAGCCAGCCCCAGGGATAGCCGACTGCCGGCGCGATCAGCGCATAGGAGCACCAGAGAACGCACTCGAAGAAGTAGTTGGGATGCCGCGACCAGCGCCATAGGCCATGTTCGCAGACGCCTCCTGCTCCCGAGCGCGCAAAGGCCCGCAATTGCCCGTCGGCGATGGCGCCTCCTGCAAGGCCGGCGGCGAACACGGCGACACCGGCGAAATCCCGCCAGTCCAGCGATGGCGCGGGGCTATGGGCCGCGAGGGTGATCCCCAATCCCAGGGGAATGCTGACCAGCGCCTGCATCTGCAGCAGCCGGGCCATTTGTTGCGGCGCGGCGCTGCCCCAGTCGCGCTTCAGCTTCGCATAACGGGGATCTTCGGTGATGCCGGCCGTCCGTCGCGCGATATGCAGGCCAAGCCGAAGCGCCCAGGCCAATGTGAGCCCGGCCACGACGAAGCGTCGTGACATTGGCCCCGCCCCGAAAGGCAGCAAGGCACCGGCGATACCCGTCAGGCCCAGCCCGAGGGTCCAGACCACGTCGATCCAGCCGGAGTTGCCCGTGCGGCGTTCGACCAGCGTCGCCAAGGCCATGAAAGCGGACATGGCCACGGCCACGAAGACCAGAGCCGCGGCGAAGGACGCGGCCGTCAAAACCGCACCAGCGGCTGCAGCAGCCGGCCGAGCCAGCCCTGCAACTGCACGCTCCCCGTCATCGCGACGATGCAGGTGCAGCCTTCGACAGGGTCGACGCGCGGCGTGTGGTCATGCTCGGTGTCGGCTTCGTCGAAATCCCCGGCCGCATAGCGCCCGTATTCGTGTTCATAGGCACCGGCAAGGATCGTGGTCCATTCGACCCCCGTATGCTTGTGGTGCGGCAAGGCGATCCCCGGCCCGGCGCGCAGCATGAAGACGCGCGCGCCCGCATCGGGAACCTCGACGCGCCGCATGGCGATGCGGATGCCGATCGGGCGCCAGGGGCCGAGGCCATAGGGGCGCAGCACCTTCGGCATGCCGGTTTCGGGCATCGGGACGGCCGCAGCCGGCGCTGACCCGGCTCGTGCTGCAGTGGCCGCAGGGTTTGGGCCGGAAGCCATCGGGACGGGCTCGACCGTATCCAGCAGCGCGCCTTGCACGGCTTGCAGCTCCCGCAGGCGCCGCCGGCTCTCCTGATCCGCCTCGATATGGCAGGCGACGACCAGCGCCAAGCCTTCGTCGAGCTGCCCTGCGGCGAAGGCGGTGAGCGTCTCGTCGGATGGGCGATGCCCGATGCTCATCGCAGATCCTCCAGCCGGCCGCGCAGATGCGACAGTGCCAGGCGCAGGCGGGATTTCACCGTGCCCAGCGGGATGGCGAGGCGATCGGCGACATCCTGATGACTGAAGCCTTCGATGAAGGCGAGTTCGACCACGCGGTACTGGTCCGGTGAAAGCTGGGTCATCGCGGCCCGCACGCGCGCATCGCGTTCGGCGCCGGAGAGCATCGCATCGGGTTGTTCAGGTGCTTCTTCATCCAGAATCTCGTAAACTTGCGACAGCCGCGAACGGGTCTCACGACGGGCAATGTCGATGCGCAGGTTGCGCGCGATCGTAGCGATCCAGGTCGAGGCGCTGGCTTTCGCGGGGTCGAAGAGGGCTGCCTTGCGCCACACGGCCAACAGCGTTTCCTGCGCGACCTCCTCAGCCAGTTCCGCCGGGGCGCCACCGCGCATCAAAAGCCCTTTCACGCGCGGCGCGAAATGGTCGAACAGCGCGGCAAAGGCCGCCCGGTCCCCCGAGCGCGCGATGGCTGCAATCATTCTGTTGGGGTCGAACAAGGTGATGAAACGACCTCCCTGCGCGCCAGCTCCCGCCTTGCGCATGCCGTCGACAGTCAAGGCGAGAGCGGGGACCATGTATGAGATACGCGGCCGGAACCGCTCCGGATCACCGGGACGAGGTCACCCGCCATCACTCGGCAGCCTTCCAGTTCACGTCGCGGCAGATCAGCCGCCCGACGACGCAGCCACGCGTGGTGAGTGCTCCGGGCGTCGCGGTGATCGTCATCGAATAGGTCCAGTCGCGCTTGGGGTCGTAGGCGCTGCCGGAGAAGGTGCCGTCGGGCTGGCGGGCCAGTGTCATCACGAGTTTGTCGCCGGCCGCCTCGCCCTTGCTGGTGTCGCCGATCCAGAGATTGGTGGCGCAGATCTTGTCACCGCACGGTGCGATGCGGACGCGTGCATTGCCGTCGTCGCGCAACCATGTCCCGTCGAGATCGTTGGCGGCCGCGCCCCCGGCCGAGACTGCAAGCAAGGCGAGGGCGAGCGGAATGCGCTTCATGGCGTTGTCCTTTCGGCGACTACGTCTCGTCTACGCTCAGCCTGTCCCGGCGGTTTCATCGGCAAGCGAAATTGTGTCGAGACGCTCTGAGAAGAGCCATCCGATCAGGACTGTCAGGGATGCGGCGCTCAAGAAGTTCAGGCGCTGCAACGCTTCATATTCGCGAGGCTCATAGACGTGCAGCGGCGCCCCGAGTGTTGCCGCCGGCAGCAGATAGGCGGTGAAAGCCAGCCCCGCGAAGCCGAGAGCGAAGGCGCGTTCCGGGCGGCGAAACAGCATCAGCGCCAATATGAGACAGGGGAACAGGAAGACCTCCACCCCTGAGCCGGCACCGAAGGCGACGCGGCAGAGCAAGGTGTTGCCGATGCCGGCGACGAGCAGCAGGGCTCGTCCGAGCAAGCAATTGCGGCGCATCGTGGCCGGCACGGCCGCGAAGAGCGGCGTCGACAGGAAGGTGACATAGGACGGCGAGACAACGGGCCCGACCGTCCAATGGAGATAGAGCGGATAGAAGGGCTGGTTGGAGACGATCACCAGCGCGACGGTATTGGCGATCGCCGAGCGCGGATCGGGATGCGCGGCGTAGGCGCAGATCGCCGCGACCACCCGCTTCAGTCGATTCATCGGCATCGTCATCCCTCGCGGAAACGCCCGGTCTTTCCTCGTTTACGCGGGAGGCGCTGTGATGGGTCACCCGGCCGGCGCGCTTTTGGCCGTGCGCCTGACAAATCCAGTCCGGCCAATGCCGCGTATACCCGTCATGACCACCGAAACAGCGACGATGGAACGGGTACAGGGCAAGGCGATGCGGATCGCCGTGATCGGTGCCGGCATATCCGGCCTCTCGGCGGCATGGCTGCTGGGGCAGGCGCATGACGTGGTGCTGTTCGAGGCTGCGCCGCGCCTTGGCGGTCACGCCAACACCGTCCGCATCGCGGGTGCCGGTGGCGAGACGGCGGTCGATACCGGCTTCATCGTCTACAACGAGGCGACATACCCGAACTTCATCGCGTTGATGGACCATCTGCGTGTCGCCACGCAGCCGACCGAAATGTCCTTCGCCGTATCGCTCGACGGCGGGCGGCTCGAATATAGCGGCACCAGCGTCGCGGGGCTTTTCGCCCAGCGCGGCAATCTGGTGCGCCCGCGTTTCTGGGCGATGCTGCAGGACATCACCCGCTTCTATCGGAACGCATCGAGAGACGTACTCGCGGGGGACGCGGCCAACATGTCTCTCGGCGACTATCTCGCGACCGGCGGCTATGGCGCCGCTTTTCGGGACGATCACCTCCTGCCGATGGCAGCCGCCATCTGGTCGGCGCCCTGTGCGGAAATCCTGTCCTATCCGGCTGCCGCCTTCCTGCGCTTCCATCACAATCACGGACTGCTCCAACTCGGCGATCGGCCGGTCTGGCGCACTGTGACCGGCGGCAGCAGCGTCTATGTCGAGCGGCTGAGGGCCGCCTTTTCGGGCGAAGTCAGGACCGGCGCGCCGGTGCGTCAGGTTCGGCGTGAGGCAAATGATGTCGTCCTGGCGGGCGACGGGTGGGCCGAGACCTTCGACCAGGTCGTCTTCGCCACCCATGCCGACGAGACGCTGGCGATGCTCGCCGATCCCAGCGCGGCGGAAGCCAAGGCGCTCGGCGCTTTTCGTTACAGCCGCAACCGCGCCGTGCTGCATGGCGACGAAGCGTTGATGCCGAAACGCCGTCGTGCCTGGGCGAGCTGGAACCATATCGGTGACCGCGCCCGGCCGGACGCAGCCTGCGCGGTCACCTACTGGATGAACCGGCTCCAGGACTTGCCGGAGGCTCAGGCTTTCTTCGTCACGCTCAATCCGCCCGACACGCTGCGCCAAGAGACGATCTTCCACGAGGAGATCTACGAACACCCGCTGTTCGATGCGGTGGCGCTCGATGCGCAGCAGCGGCTCTGGTCGCTGCAGGGCGGCCGGCATAGCTGGTTCTGCGGCGCCTATTTCGGATCGGGCTTCCACGAGGACGGCCTGCAGGCGGGGCTCGCCGTCGCCGAGGCGCTTGGCGGCGTCCGCCGGCCCTGGAGCGTTCGCGACGAATCCGGCCGCATACCGATCCTGCCGCGACTGGAGCAGGCCGCATGACCTTGCAATCCGCCCTCTATGTCGGCCGCGTCAGGCATCATCGGTTCCGCCCGCGGCCGCATGCGTTGGCCTATCGCGTGTTCTGGATGCTGCTCGATCTCGACGAGATCGATCGGCTTTCGGCGAGGCTCAGATTCTTCTCGCGCAACCGCTCCAATCTCTACGCCTTTCGCGATGCGGATTACGGGGATCGCAGCGGGTGCCCTTTGCGGCCTCAGATCGAGGAAACCCTGGCGAAAGCCGGAATCGCACATGATGGCGGTCCGATCCGCCTGCTGACCATGCCGCGCATTCTCGGCTACGCGTTCAATCCGCTCAGCACCTATTTCTGCTGCCGCCGCGACGGCAGCCTCTGCGCCACCGTCTACGAGGTGCACAACACCTTCGGCGAGATCCATAGCTATGTGGCGCCTGCCGACCGTTCCGAAGGCGCATTGAGGCAGGAGGCCGACAAGGTCTTCCACGTCTCGCCCTTCATGAATCTCGACATGCGCTACGCCTTCACGGTCACCCCGCCGGGACAGCGCGTCTCCGTCGCCATCGAAGGCAGTGACGCGGAGGGACGCCTGATCACCGCGGTCTTGAGCGGCAATCGAACGGAACTCAGCGACGCGGCCCTGCTGCGGCTGCTCGCAACCCATCCGCTGCTCACGCTGAAAGTGACTGCGGCCATCCACTGGCACGCATTGCGGCTGCTGGCGAAGCGGATTTCCTGGCGGCCCCATCCGGCTGCACCCGAGCGGCCTTTCAGTCTTGGCAGAGCCGTGACGGCTCATGCGAAAGGACCGATCCAGCCATGAGCCGGCCCGAGACCGAACATCGCCTTCACATGCCGGAACAGGTGTTTGCGCCGTCGAGCGGCATCGGCTTCTCGCGCTGGTTCCTGCGCCGCGTGCTCTCCCGGATCGCCATCGGCCACCTGACGGTCTTCACGCCGGATGGTGAACGACTTTGCAGCGCACCCGGCCTGCCCGGGCCACAGGCGACCATGATCCTGAACAACTGGCGGTCGATGCGCCGGCTGCTGCTCGACGGCGATATCGGTCTGGCTGAAGCCTATCGCGATGGCGACCTGCACACGCCGGACCTCACGGCCTTGATCGAGCTCGGCGCGCGAAACGACGCGACGCTGCGCAAGCTGGTTTCGGGCGCCTGGCCGGCCCGTCTGCTCAACCGCCTGCGGCATGTCCTCAACGCCAATACGCGCCGCGGCAGCCGCCGTAACATCACCGCGCATTACGATCTCGGCAATGACTTCTACGGCCACTGGCTTGATGCCAGCATGATGTATTCCTCGGCGCTCTATGAGGCGCCGGCCGAGACGCTCGAGGCCGCCCAGCAGCGCCGGATGGACCGGATCGTCGCCATGCTCGACCTTTCGGGCGGCGAGCATGTTCTGGAGATCGGGTGCGGCTGGGGAGCGCTGGCGGAACGGCTGGCGCGCGAGGGCTGCCGCGTGACGGCGGTCACCTTGTCGCCGGCCCAGCTCGAAGCCGCACGACAGCGCGTTGCGGCCGCAGGCCTGTCCGAACGCGTCACCATCGAGCTCAAGGATTATCGCGACATCGCCGGGCTGTTCGACCGCATCGTTTCGATCGAGATGATCGAGGCGGTCGGCCGCGCCTACTGGCCGTCATACTTCGATACCCTGAACCGCTCGCTCAGGCCCGGCGGCCGTGTCGTCCTGCAGGCGATCACGATCGACGATGCGCTGTTCGAGAGCTACCAGCAGGGCACAGACTTCATCCAGCGCTACATCTTCCCCGGAGGCAGCCTGCCGTCGGTTCCGATGCTGAAGAGCAGCGCCGAGGCTGCCGCTCTCGCAGTGGTCGAACAGCTCGACTTCGGCGAAAGTTACGCCCTGACCCTGAAGGAGTGGCGCCGGCGCTTTCTGGAAAGCTGGGCTGAGATATTGCCGTTGGGGTTCGACGAGCCGTTTCGCCGGCTCTGGGAATTCTATCTCTGCTACTGCGAAGCCGGCTTCCGCGCCCGGACGATCGACGTCAACCTGCTCGCCCTTCAAGGCCGCTGAGAGGCGCGGCGTTCCCCGCCGCACCCGTCTAGAGCATTTTTGAGTGAAGTGGATACCGGTTCGCGTGAAGAAATGCGATAAAACAAAGACCTAGAGCAATTCCGCGATTCAGGAAATGGCGGAATTACTCTAGAGGCGTCGCGCAGTCAGCCCCTTGGCGACGATCGGGCCTGTCGGGCGTCCGGTTGGCGAACCGGCGGCGGGTTCCACCGTGATCTCGAAGAGCTGATCGGCCCCGAGCGGCAGGTTGTCCAAGCGCAGCGGCACGGCCCGGGCTCTGTCGATGAGGCCGACCGAGCGCGGCCCGGTGGCACGATCCCACAGCGTCCAGATTTCCAGCGCACGGCCCTGCGGCACGGTGATATCCTGAAGCGGCAGCAATTCGACGCGCCCGTCGGCGAATGTGTTCACCACGGCTGCTGCGACATTGGTCTCGGTCAGAAGAACGGCGACCATCACGGGCTGGCGCCGCGCACGATCGAGGGCCGAGGCGAGCCCGAAGGCGAGCAGGAGCGCGGCGGCAATACCCGCCAGGGCGGTCCCGCGCCAGAGCCAGAGACTGTCCCACCATTGCGATAGCCGTGCGCCGAGCGCGGGCTGCGAAGCCACGGCTGGGCTTCGAGCAGGGGCTCGGTCGAGGCCGCCCTCGATTCGCTGCCACAGCCCTGTCGACGGTTCGATCGGCCGGGCGGTGGCATCGATCGGCGCCAGCCGGGCCTGCCAGCGGGTTACTGCGGCATCCAGCTTTGCGTCTCTTGCCATCCGCCTCTCGAACGCCTCCTTCTCGGCGCCTTCGAGCAGGCCGAGCACATATTCTCCGGCGAGGATCTCGCGATCGGGTTCCGACATCATCCGAGACACTCCCTGAGTGCGATCAGAGATCGGCGGATCCACGATTTCACCGTCCCGAGCGGCATGCCGAGCTTGCCGGCGATCTCGCCATGGCTCAGCCCCTGCACGAAGGCGAGCAGCACCATCCCGCGGCGCGGAGCCGGCAGGGTCTCCAGGCACCCGCGCAATGCCTTGGCATCGGAGAGCTTCGCCATCACGGCCTCGGGATCATCCTCTTCGCTGGCGGCTTCCACACCAATCGGGCTTTCGTCGGTCTCCATCCGCCGCTCGTCACGCAGGATCGACAGCGTGCGGTTGCGCAGGATGGCGTAGATCCAGGTCAGGCCTGAACCGCGTTGCGGATCGAAGCGTCCCGCATGCCGCCAGATCAGGATGAAACTGTCCTGCACCGCTTCCTCCGCCAGGGCGCGGCGCTTCAGCATGCGCTGCGCCACACCGATCATACGCGGGCACTCCTGGTCGTAGATGCGCCGGAGTGCGTTTTTATCGCCGCCGGCGCAGGCTGCCAGCGCTTGCTCGATGCCTGCTCCCTGCGATTGCGCGGCATTGACGGCCATACGGGATCCCTGAAATTCGTTGCCCCCGGTTGGACGGCACGACGGGAGGATACGCTGCCCGCGTCGCGATGGATGCACCCCGGCGGCTTTATTTTTTCGAGCGCATCCAATGCCTTGCTTCGGCTCTATCCCGCATGAGCGCCGCCAGCAGATATGCATGCCGCGGCGCCTGACAGAACCGGAGGACACCATGACCAAGACGATCCGTTTCGCCCTCGTCGTTTCGACATTTCTCGGCAGCGGCCTCGCCGCAGAGGCCGCCATGCTCGCCGCCCTGAGCGGCGACGACACGCTCACCATGGTCGATACCGCGACCCTCAAGGCCGGCAAGCAAATGAAGGTCACCGGCATTGCCGGCAAGATCGCCGGCATCGACGTCAGGCCGGCCGACGGCATGCTCTACGCGCTCGCGGTCGACGGCACGATCTACATGATCGACAAGGCAGGCAAGGCGACGATGAAGTCCAAGATGGACACCGTGCTCGCGGCCGGCGCCATGGCCACGGTCGATTTCAATCCGGCCGCGGACCGGCTCCGCGTGATCGGCTCCGACGGCACCAACCTCCGCGTCAATGTCGATGACGGCAAGACCACGGTCGACGGCAAGCTGAAATTCGCCGAGACCGATATGCACAAGGGCGAAGCGCCGATGATCGTGGCCGGCGCCTACACCAACTCGGTCAAGGGCACGAAGGAGACGGCTCTTTACGACATCGACGGCAAGATCGGCGGCCTGATCAAGCAGGCGCCGCCCAATGACGGTGTCCTCGGCGCGGTCGGCAAGCTCGGCGTCATGCCGAAGGCGATCGCCTTCGATATCGAGACGGCGGCCGATGGGGCCAACACCGGCTGGCTGCTCGGCGACGGTTCGCTGCACAAGGTCGATCTCGCGACCGGCAAGGCGACTGCGGTAGGCAAGGTTACGGGCCTCCAGGGCACAGCGAGGGACATCGCGGTTCTGCCTGCGATGTAGTTCGTCTTGGGCCAGCGGGACGCTTGCCACCTGGCGGGCGTCCCCACCACCTCTCGCCGAACGCTCTATGCACCGATCAATCGTTTCAGATGTCTGCTTTCAGCCGCCACCCGGAATACGACGACATCGTCGCGGGCCAGGCCGGGTCGAGTGGCCGAGCCCGGCCGGGAGCGCAGGCCTACTTCATCATGTCCGGCTGCACGGCAACCTCCTCGGTCACCGGCCCGACGCTCCGCGTCGGCAGCGGGCGGTCGCGCTGCGGCCATTGGAACGCGAACATCGCCGCGGCCAACCCAAGCCCAAGTAAATCCGTCAGCCAGTCTGGCTTCACCAGGCAGAAGGCCGCGCCGACGAGAACCACGCGTTCCCAGGAAGCGCAGCGCCGCAGCAGATAGCCATGCAGACCGGCTGCGAGCAGCCCGATCCCCAGGCAGGAACAGACGAAGCGCCAGATGATCGTCGGCCAGTCACCGATCATCAGCAGCGCGGGCTCGTAAACGAACATGAAGGGCACGATGAAGCCCGCCGCGCCGATCTTCACCGCCGCCCAGCCGCTGGTCCAGAGATCGGCCTTCGCCAGCCCGGCCGCGGCATAGACCGCGAGCGCGACCGGCGGCGTGATGGCCGACAGGATGGCAAAGTAGAAGGCGAACATGTGCGCCGCCGGCATCATGACGCCGAGCTTGATCAGGGCCGGCACAAGCAGGGAGGTCATCACGATATAGGCCGGTGTGGTCGGCATTCCCATGCCGAGCACGATGCCGGCGACACCGGTCAGGATAAGGGCCAGCAGCAGATAGTTCTGCGACAGGCCGATCACGGCCTGTGTGAAGACGATGCCCGCCCCGGTCAGGGCCACGACGCCGATCACGATGCCGGCGCAGGCGCAGGCGAGCGCCACGGCGAGCGCATTGCGGGAGCCGTCGATCATCGCGTCGATGATGATCGGGATACGCACGTTCACGCGCGTCGAGGCGCGCAGCGCTGCGACCGGAAAGCATAGCAGCGTCCCTGCCAGCGCGGCGAGCGGCGCGCTGTAGCCGGAATAGAGCACGGCGAGGATGGTGATGACCGGCACGAAGAGATGGCCGCGCTCGCGCAACGTCGTTCCGAGCTTCGGCAATTCGCTGCGCGGCACGCCCATGATGCCATGGCGCTTGGCCTCGAAATGCACCGCGGCGAAACAGGCGACGTAGTAGAGGATCGCCGGTATCAGCGCCCAGATCACCACCTGGCCGTAGGAGACCGAGAGGAACTCGGCCATGACGAAGGCGGCCGCGCCCATGATCGGCGGCATGATCTGGCCACCTGTGGACGCGACCGCCTCGACGCCGGCGGCGAAATGCGCCTTGAACCCGGTCCGCTTCATCAGCGGGATCGAGATCGGCCCATCGACCATGACATTGGCGACGGCGCTGCCGGAGATCGTGCCGAACAGGCTCGACGACACCACCGAGACCTTGCCCGGCCCGCCGGCCGTGTGCCCGGTCAGCGAGAGTGCGAAATCCATGAAGAGCTGGCCCGTGCCGGTCCGCTCCATGAACGAGCCGAACAGGACGAAGATCATGACATAGGCGGCGGAGACACCGAGCGGCGCGCCGAAGACGCCTTCCGTGGTCATGAACAACTGGTCGAGCAGCCGCATCGGCTCGACCCGCGCGACCAGAAGGCCATAGGCCAGGAAGACGATCGCCGTGAGCGGCAGCGCCCAGCCGATCAGCCGGCGGGTCGCCTCGAGCAGCAGGACGACGAGGATGACCGCCATCGCCATATCGACGGGCGTCATGTCGTCGACATAGTAGATCCGGTTGACGATGTAGTCGTAATTCCAGAACAGGTAGGTGATCGGCATCACGGCGAGCGCGAGCAGCACATAATCGAGCAGCGAGGGCGCCGCATCGCTCCCGGCCCGCCGATAGATCAGGAACGTCAACGTCAGCGCAAACAGCAGATGCGTGCCACGGAAGATGATCGCTTCCGGCGTGCCCTGGCCGCCCAGCGCCGGCGGCAGGATCACCCACATATGGTAGAGCGCCATCGCGACCGCGATTGCGGCCGTCAGCAGCCGCACCACCCCGGCATGGCTGAAATCGAACCTGAATTCGGGCTTGGGAACACTGATATCCACTGGCATATCCCGGCTCTGGGCCGATCCGCCGCAAGGCGGCGAGCCGCGCGGGCCTGCGCGGGCGGATCGGGGGCTTTTCGAGGTGCGCGCCGGAGGCCCGGCGCGCCGGGTGTCAGTCCATCTTCAAGGGAACCGTCGGCCGCTCACTTCGCCGCGACGGTGATGCCCTTTTCCTTGTAGAACCGTACCGCGCCGGGATGGAACGGCACGCCGACATCCTCCGCCATGATCTGCGGCGTCAGGCCGGCCATCGTCTTGCTGGTCGCCGCCAGCGCCGGGACGTTGTCGGCGATCGCCTTGGTCATCGCATAGACCTGGTCAGCCGGCAGCTTGCACGAGGCGACGATGTGGGTGGCGTAACCGATCACCTTCACGTCTTCGCCCTGCTTGGGATAGGTGCCTTTCGGCACGGTCACCAGTGTGTAGCCGGGATTGAGCTTCTTCATGCCGTCGAGATCGGCCGAGAGGTCGAGGAGCTTTATGTCGCGCGCCGAGGCGAGGTCCATCACCGCGCCCGAGGGAATGGCGGTGCCGAGCGAGAACGCCTGGGCGTGGCCATCCTTCACCTGCTCGACCGAGTCCGTGTAGGAGACGAACGAGACCTTGACGTCGCTGTAGCTCATCCCGTGCACCTTCAGCAGCTGGCCGGTGATGAGCTCGCCGGTGTTGCCCCGCGGCTGGGTGGTGATCGCCTTGCCTTTCAGGTCCTTGACGGTCTTGATCCCGGAATCCGCCGGCACCAGCATCTGGAAGTACTGCGGATAGAGCGAGGCGACATTGCAGATGTTCTCGTGCTTCTTCGGGAACGGCGCATTGCCGGCGAGCCCGTCGACGGTCGAGATCGAGTTGCCGAAGCCGACTTCGGCCTTACCCTCTTCGATGGCACGCACATTGGCGATGCCGGCGCCCGGCAGCGACTGTACGTTGAGGCCCGGAACCGCCTTCTCCCACATGTCCTTGAGTTGTCCGCCCAGCGGCACCCAGACCCCGCCTTGAGGCCCGGTCATCAAGCGCATCTCGGTGGCGGCGGCCGGCGCGGAAAGCGCCGTCATGGTGGCAAGACACAAAGCCGCACTGCTCAGTCTCGTCATCGGTTTTCCTCCCTTTGAAACGATTGAACCTCGCCGCCTCTTGTGGACGGTCAGATGAACGCCGGCAGCACCGGCGCGACAATCATCGCGTCAAAGCTAGCGATTGCGGGCCGGCTGGCAAGTCTGGTTGTTGAGGCCAGCCGTTGATGACCACGGGAAGCGGCACGGCGGCCGTGTCCGGCACGCGAGGTTTTTCGGCAATATCTCTTGTAAGTAATTGATAACGTTTGTCTCTATTCTTGGCGATAGGGGAGGTTTTGGCGGCACTTGCGGCCATGGCCTGTCGGCAGCTTGGCCGCGAGAACGGGCGCCAAAATGGGTAAAATGGCTTGAATCAGCGCAAAAATGAGCGCGTCGGCAACAAACGAAATCGGCCCCGAGCAAGGAGTTTGCTCGGGGCCGATCGAGAATGCGCGACGAACTCAGTTTTGGATTTCGCGACGATGGGTTCCGATTGGGATTTCGGCGCTAGTCGAATTCTGGTCGATCGCCGAGCATCCGGTTGGCGCGGGTCTGCCAAATGTCGGCAGTTGGCGCCCGCGGCACTTGGTATAGGACATGCACCGGCCTTGCCGTGCCTCTGGATCAATCCGCATTGCGCGGGTTTAGAACGTCCCGCAGCCGGTCTCCGATCAAGTTGATGGCGACGACCGTGATCAGCAGCGCGATCCCCGGATAGAAGCTGATCCAGAACTTGCCCGAGAGCATATGCTGGTAGCCGTTGGAGATCAGGAGGCCAAGACTGGGCTCCGTCACAGGCACGCCAAGCCCCAGGAAGGAAAGCGTCGCCTCGAGCGCGATCGCGCGGGCGACCTGGACCGTGACAATCACCATCAGCGGCGGCAGGCAGTTCGGCAGCAGATAACGGAACAGCACGCGCAGCGGGGACGATCCGTAGGACAGCGCCGCCTCGACATATTCCTTCTTGCGCTGGACCAGCGCACTGGCGCGGGCGGTGCGCGCATAGGCCGCCCACTCGACAATCACCAGCGCGAGGATGACGTTGCCCACTCCCTTGCCGAGAAATGCCAGGATCATCAGGGCGACGAGAATGGCTGGAAACGATAATTGCAGGTCGACAAACCGCATGATCGCGTTGTCTGTGCGCCCGCCCGCATAAGCCGCGATCAGGCCAAGCGTCGTGCCGATGGCGGCAGCGGCAATGGCCGAGCTGAATCCGACCAGCAGCGAGATGCGAAGCCCGTAGAGAATGGCGGAGAGCATGTCGCGCCCCTGCTCGTCGGTGCCGAGCCAATAGGTCATGCCGGTGGCAGCTTTCGAGCCCGGCGGCAATTGCCCCTCCATGATGTCGAGCTGCATCAGGTCGTACGGGTTCTGCGGTGCGATCCATGGCGCAAGGACCGCCAGCGCAATGATGACGGCCAGCACGGCAAGGCCGAGCATGGCGAGGGGCGAGCTGGCAAAGGCGCGGAGCGTCCGCTGGAGCGGGGTGCGGGTCGCAGGGGCCGAAGTGATGGCGGACATCTCAGTTTTCCAGCCGCACGCGTGGATCGAGCACGGTGTAGAGCAGGTCGACGATCAGGTTGATCAGCACGAAAAGCACGACGATCACCATCAGGTAGGCCACGATCATCGGCCGATCGAGCAGATGGATGCTGTCGATGATCAGCTTGCCCATGCCCGGCCAGGAGAAGATCGTCTCGGTCACCACCGAGAAGGCGATGACCGAGCCGAATTCGAGCCCCACGATCGTGACGACCGGGATGAGCGTGTTCTTCAGAACATGGGTGCGGATCACCGAGCCCTCGGACAGGCCCTTGGCGCGCGCGGTGCGGATATAATCCTGCGGCACGACCTCGCGGGTCTCGGCCCGTACGAGCCGCATCACCAGCGAGATCTTGAACAGCGCGAGATTGAGCGCGGGCAGCGCGAGATGACGTAGCCCGTCGAGGGTCAGGAACGACCATTGCACGCCGAAGAGCTCGGCCGTCTCGCCGCGCCCACCGGCGGGCAGCCAGCCGAGCTGGACCGAGAACAGCATGATCATGACAAGACCGACCCAGAAGGTCGGCAACGAAAAGCCGAGGATCGAGCCCGCCATCAGGGCCTTGGCGCCGTTGGAGTTCGGCCTGACGCCGGCATAGAGGCCAAGCGGCACGCCGACGATCACGGCCAGCAACATGGCGGCGACCGCCAGTTCCAGCGTAGCCGGCATCCGCTGCAGGATGACTGACAGCGCCGGTTCGCTGAAGACGAAACTGCGCCCCAGGTTGCCGCGGACGGCACCACCAAGGAACGAGAAATACTGCTCCCAGAGAGGCCGATCGAGGCCGAAGGACGCGATGACGCGCAGCCGCTCGTCCTGAGTTGCGTCGGGCGGCAGGAGCACCGCGACCGGGTCCCCGATCACGTTCACGCCGATGAAGACGATGACGGTCATCGCAAGGACGACCGCGATTGCCTGGACCACACGCTTGGCAAGCCAGCTGATCATGGGGCTTTCCTGTCAGCGGCGGGCTCCGGAGAGCCCGCCGACGATCTTCACTTTGCGGGATGCGCATCCATCGCGAGCGTGCGCTCGTCGCGGCGGGCGTCGATGCTGATCCCCTTGCGGGTCACCCAGGCGTTGTCGAGGATGTAGAGCGGGATGATCGGCAGGGTGCGGGCGAAGGTCTCAGTCGCGGCGACGAAGAGCTTCTCGCGCTTGGCGTCGTCGATCGTCGCGAGAGCCTCGACGATCTGCTTGTCGAGCGCCGGGTCGCTGTAGCGGCCGTAATTGAAGACGCCGAGGCCGCGCGCTGGCGTGTTGGTGGCGACCACGTTCGACAGCAGATAGCCTGCCTCGCCGGTCGGGCTGCCCCAACCCCAGAGAGCGACACCGAATTCCTGCTTGCCGCCACGGCCGACATAGCTGCTCCAGGGCAGCGTCTCGACCGCGGTCTTCACGCCGATGCGGGTCCACATCTGCGCGATCGCCTGCGCCGTCGCGGCATCGTTCGGATAGCGGTCGTTGGGCGAGAACAGCGTCAGCTTGAAGCCTTCGGGGAAACCAGCCTCGGCCAGCAGCGCCTTGGCCTTGTTCGGATCGTAAGGCGGAACCGCCACGCTCTTGGCATAGGAATAGGTGCCCGGCGGCAGCCACTGGCCGGTCGGGCGGGCCGTCTTCTGCATGATACGATCGGCCAGCCCCTGGCGGTTGATGGCGATGGAGAGCGCCTGCTTGACCTTCACATCCAGCAGCGGGTTCTTCGGCAGCGACTTGCCGTCATTGGCGGTAACGGTGGCCGCGACCGGCTCCTGGGAATTCAAGGCGAGATAGATGACGCGCAGGCCCTCGGTCGTCGCGATGGTGACGCGCTGATCGGTCTTCAGCTTTTCCAGGTCGCCGGCCGGCGGAGTGTCGATCACGTCGACATCGCCCGAAAGAACCGAGGCGACGCGCGCGCCGGCATTGGTGATCATCCGCAGCGTGACCTTGTCCCAGGCCTGCTTCGGCCCCCACCAACCATCGTTGCGCGTAAGCTCCACGCGGTCGCCAGGCGTGTAGCTCACGAACTTGTACGGCCCGGTGCCGATCACGGCCTTGCCGGTGTTGTAGTCCTCGGTCGTCGCCTTCTCGCCGACATGGGGCGAGATGATCGGCACGAAAGCAAGCTCGCGCGGCAGGTTCGGAGCCGGTTCGCCGGTGTCGATGCGCAGGGTCAGCGGGTCGACAATCTCGACCTTCTTCACTGCGCGGAGGAAGCCGCCGAAGCCGCCGGGGCTGTTCGGTACGTTGCGGGCGCGCTCATAGGTGAAGGCGACATCGTCAGCGGTGAAGGGCTTGCCGTCATGCCAGGTCACGCCCGGGCGCAGCTTGAACTCCCAGACGGTGTCGGAGATCGTCTTCCAGCTCAGCGCGAGGCCGGGCTTCAGGCTGACATCCGGCGCACGGTCGACGAGACGGTCGAAGATGTGCATCGCGACCGAGTGGTTCGGCGTCGCGTTGTAGAAATGGGGATCCATCGAGGTGAAGGCCCCGCCGATCGCGATCCGCAACGGCTCGGCCTGAACCGCGCCCGTGCCCGCGCCGGCCATGACGGCGCCGGCAACGAGCAGTCCTCGCATGAGTTGTTTCATCGGTTCGTTCCCTTCCTTTTCTGGAAATGTCTCAGCCGCGGCTTCAGCCGCGCAGCCACATGCCGTCGCGCTGCGGATCAGCTCCCGCCGACAGGCGTCCGTCCTGGCTCAGCACGGCGTGCAGCGCCGCGAAGGCAAAACCCTGATGGGAACGGGCGACCCGATATCCCTCGCGCTCCAGTTCGGCGGTGACGTAACGCGGGATGCGGTTGGAGACGTCGATCGCATTGCTGGTCACGCTGATGCGTGGCGCAGCCACCGCGTCGAAGATCGGCATGCCGAAATCCACGACATTGCTGATGCCCTGCGCCATGGCCGGCAGGATCGCGGTGCCGCCGGGCGCGCCGATGACGATGAACGGCTGATCGTCCCGGAAGACGATGCTCGGCATCTGCGAACTGGTGCGGCCCTTGTTCGGCGCCAGCGATCCCGGCCTGCCGGGCCGTGGGTCGAAGGCGCTCATCAGGCCGTTATACATAAAGCCAAGGCCGTCGGTGATGACACCGCTCGGGATGTTCAGCGTGTGGGTCAGGGTGACGGCGTTGCCGTCCTTATCGACGACACAGACTTGCGTGGTGTCTTTGGGCTCCGGCTTCAGTGTCAGGCGCTCCAGCGAGGCCTTTTCGCCGCGCCGGATGCTCTCGGCAAGCGCGGCCGCATAGTCCTTCGAGAGTAGCCGATCAACCGGGACCTCGACGAATTCGGGGTCGCCGATATGGGTGTCCTTGTCGATGGTAACGCGCTTCAGCGCCTCGGTCAGGATGCGCAGGTGTTCCGTGCCGTTATGCTCGAGGGCGCCGATCTCGAAGCCTTCCAGCACATGCAGCAGCTGGATCAGCGAGACGCCGCCTCCAGGGGGGCGGACGCTGGCGATACGGTGGCCCCGATAGCTGCCCCAGACCGGCGAAGATCGCCGCAATTCGTATTGAGCGAGGTCGTCATAGGCGAGCAGGCCGCCATGGGCCTCCATGTCGGCGGCGATCTGCTCCGCGATCTCGCCGCGATAGAAGATATCGGGACCCGCGGTGGCGATGCGTTCCAGCGTGCGCGCCAGGTCGGGATTGGCGACGATGTCGCCCGGCCGCTTCATGCTGCCGTCCGCGCGGAAATAAACGTCGCGCCCGGTCGCACTGAAGCGCAGCAGCTTCTCGTTCGGCACCCGGCCCATGGCCGAAGGGTCGAGCGTCATGAAGTAATGCATGTACGGACGGATCATGAAGCCGTCCTGCGCATAAGCGATGGCCGGCGCCATGACATCGGCGAGATCCATCGTGCCGTAGTCCGACAGCGCCGTCGTATAACCCTTGAGATTTCCGGGCGAGCCGATCGACTGATAGCCGATCTCGTTGACCTGCCCCTCGACGATGAAGGAAAAGCCGTCCGGCGCCTCGCCAAGCAGCTTGTCAGCCCACATGTCGGCCCGCGTCGCGCGCGGGCTGCGCGCATAGAACTCAAGCGCTTCATGCGCGCCGCGTCGCGGCATGTAGATCTGCATCGAGCCGTAGCCGGCGATGCCGGTCATCTGCGGATCGACGACACTCTGCACGAAGGCGCAGGCGATCGCGGCGTCGACGGCATTGCCGCCCCGGCGGAGAACCAGGGCGCCGGCCTCGACGGCTTCGGGCTGTGCAGCAACGATCATTCCGGCCATGGCGGTGCTCTCCTCACTCGGCCTGCTGGTGGAATGCGGAAGGGGCGTATTGCGCCAGTTCCTGCAGCAGCATCGGCCAGGCCCGGAGGCCGAGCGCGACCGAGGGAACATGGAAGAACTCGTTGGGCGCGTGGACGTCCTCGTCCGGCAGGTTGAAGCCGAACATCAGCGTGTCCAGGCCCATCGTCTCCTTGAAGATCGCCGTGATCGGCACGGTCGCACCGAGGCGCACATGGACCGGCTCCTGCCCGGAGGTCTGGCGCAACACGGTCGCCGCCGCCTGGACCAGCGGATGCTCCGCCGCCAGCGTGGACGCGGGCGAACCGCCGCCGATCGCCTCGAAGCCGACCTTAACGCCCGGCCTTGCCGCTGCGAGGATGTGCTCCTTCAGCGCCGCGCCGGCCTGGTCGGGGTCCTGCCCCGGCGCGAGGCGGATCGTGATCTTGGCGCGGGCCTCGTCCGGGATCACGGTCTTGGAACCGGCGCCGGTATAGCCGCCCCACATGCCGTTCACGTCGATTGCCGGACGCAGCGTCAGGCGTTCGCGGATGCTGTAGCCGGGCTCGCCAGCGGCAATGCCGCCGACATCGGCGACGAAAGCCGCCTCGTCGAAAGGCAGGGCTGCCGTATCCTGCCGGTCGCGGTTCGAGAGCTGGCGCACGGCATCCATCAGAGCCGGGACGGCGATGGCGCCGTCCGCGTCATGCAGCGAGGCCACGATGGCCGCGAGCTCGTGAAGGGCATTGCGGACCGAGCCGCCATAGCGGCCGGAATGCAGCTCCTTGTCGGCGGTGCGGACAACCAGTTCGAGCTTGGTCAGGCCGCGCGCACCGACATTGATCGTAGGCACGGTTGGGCTTGCCCGGCCGCCATCGGCCGAGATCATCGCATCGGCTTTCAGCAGGTCGCCATAGCGGCGCACGATCTCGTGCAGGCTCGGGCTGCCGGTTTCTTCCTCGCCCTCGATGAAAAGCTTGATGTTGACCGGGCAGCGCCCCTCGACGGCAAGGAAAGCTGCCACCGTCTCGATCGCGATCGTGGTGGAGCCCTTCACGTCGGAGGCGCCCCGTGCATAAAGGCGCCCATCGCGGATCGTCGGCTCGAAGGGCGGCGATTGCCACAGCGCCAGCGGGTCCGGCGGCTGCACGTCGTAATGCCCGTAAACGATGATGGTCGGGGCGCCCGGCGCACCGAGCCAGGCGCCATAGACCGCAGGCTGTCCGCCACCGTCGAGAAGCTGGACGTCGGTCAGGCCGATGCCCTTCAGCCAATCCAGCAGGAAAGCCCGCGTGTCGGCCATGCCCTGCGCATAGGCGGGGTCGGTGCTGACGCTTGGCAGCCTGAGGAAGGCATCGAGCCGCGCCATCACCTCGTCATGGCGACGCTGCAGATAGTCGACGACGGGTTCGGCGCTCATCGCGAGCCTCCGTTCGGGAGTTCGGCAGAAGGCTCTTCGGCCGGAGCCAGCAGCCCCGCCGGCATCTCGATCTCGGCAGCGAGCAGCATGAACGACAATGTCTTGCCGTGGCCGTCCAGCCCGAGGCTGCCGTTGACGCCGCCGTCCAGCACGTCGTCGAGGACGAAGTTGAAGGCATGGAGCTTCGCCAACTCATAACGCTTGACGGCAGTCGGCTTGCGCTCGCGAAAGACGCGCGCGACGAAATCCTCCGTCAGCCGCTCGCGGAGCGGTTCGAAGAACCGTGGCTCGCGACAGATCACGGCAATATTGAGCCGGTTGCCTTTGTCGCCGGAGCGGGCATGAGCGAGCTCGTAGAGAGAAACCGCGCGTGTCATGCTGTCTCCAGAAGCGAGATCTGCGGAGTGACGTGCTTGCGGTCGACCAGGCAGGAAGCGCTGCGCAGCCGCGGAGTCAGGCGCTTGCGGACGCCGCCACCGCCGGCAGGGCCGGCGCAATACAGGGCCTCGACCTCGTCGAGCAGGCATTCCGCCGCGGCGCGATCGGCCGTCTCGGCCGCGAACCGAACGCGCAGATCCCCGTCGCGGACACCCGGAATCTCGGCACTCAGCAGTGAGCCGGATGTATCGCCGAAGACGCTGACGATACCGATCAGGTCGGCACGGACATGCAAGGATGGATGCAGGCAGCCGACACGCTTCACCACCGTCTCGATGGCCAGTGCGGCGCGAGCCTTCGCGTTCGGGCCGGCATAGGAAATCTCTGCCTCGGCCAGCACTCCGCCGTCGAAGCACACCGTCGCCTTCAACATCTCCGGGCGGGCGTTTCCGCGTGCGCCTGTCACCCGGACGCGATCAGGCCCTATCTCCGCCAGCTCGACCTGCGTGAGATCGAGGATCGCATCCGGCGTCAGATAGGCGGCCGGGTCGTGGATTTCGTAGAGGATCTGTTCCGTGACGGTCCGACGGTCGACGAGGCCGCCTGTCCCGGCCGGCTTGGTGATGGTGAAAGCGCCGTCCGGATCGACCTCGGCGATCGGATAGCCCAGCACATCCATCCCCGGCACGTCCTTGACGCCGGGATCGGCGAAATAGCCGCCCGTTACCTGCGATCCGCATTCGAGGAGATGGCCTGCGAGAATGCCGGACGCCAACCTGTCCCAATCGTCATCCGCCCAGCCGAAGCTGTGTTTCAGCGGGCCGAGGACGAGGGCCGGGTCGGCGACGCGTCCGGTCACGACGATATCGGCTCCCTCTGCCAATGCCTCGGCAATCGCATCCGCGCCCAGATAGGCATTGGCAGAGATGATCGCAGGCTCGCCGCTCAGCAGCGTGCCGTCAGTTTCGAGACGGGCGAAGTCGGCCGCTGTGAAGGTGTCGCGAAGATCGTCGCCTGCGACCACCGCGATCTTGAGATCGGTACAGCCGAGCTCGGCAGCCCAGGTCTTGATCTTGGCCGCTGCACCAAAAGGATTGGCTCCGCCGAAATTGCCGATGATCTTGATGCCCGCCGCCGCGCAGGGCGCCAACGCGGGCAAAATCAGGCGCTTCAGAGCCGGCACCTCGCCACGTGTCTGATCCGCGAGGCGGTCAAGCTGCGCAAGCGCAAGCGTGCGCTCGGCCAGGGTCTCAAAAATCAGGTAGCGCGGCCCCTCGTGACGCGAAAGCGTCTCGATCAGCGGCCCCGAAGCGTCGGCGCGATCCCCTGCGAAACCGGCCGCGGCTCCAATCCAAACCTGCTGTGCCACTGGGTTTCCGCTCCACCTGCGTATGTCGTGCGCAATCGGTGCAGCAAACGTCTGCAAGAAAAAATGTCAAATAATGACTGTTAATTTATATATAAGTCTGAGCTATGAATGGGTGCGCTTCCCGCCTGGGCTCCCCGATGAATCTCACCCTTCGCCAGCTCGAAATCCTTGTTGCCATCGGCGATACCCTGAGCCTGACTGCAGCGGCGGAGAAACTCGGCGTCTCGCAGCCTTCCGTCAGCGAAACGTTGAGGCGCGTCGAGGATGAACTGGGCTGCAAGTTGGCCGACCGGACGACGCGGCAACTTGCCTTGACCTATGAAGGTCATCATGTCGTGGCCAGCGCCCGGGAAGCCATGCGCAGCCTGGCTGGTACCTTCGAGGCGATCGCGAGGCGTGGCGATGGCGTCCATGGCCGTCTTTCCATTGCTGCGCTGCCGTCAGCCGTCTGTACGCTGCTTCCGCCCGTGCTGCGCGCCTTCCGCCAACGTTACCCGGGCATCGAGGTGTTAGTACGCGATACGTTGCAGGACCGGGGGCTGGCGATGCTGGAAGACGGCAGCGTCGATCTCGTTCTCGCAGGCCGGCACACGGGCCAGGGTTCGCTTGTGTTCGAGGAGATCGCGAGTGATCAACTCAAGCTGGTCGTATCCCGCCTCCATCCCCTGTCCGGGCGCGACAGCGTCGACTGGAGCGAGCTCGGGGCGTTCGAATTCATCGCGATGTCCCCGTCTTCTTCCGTCAGGCGTCTGACCGATGCAGGCTTCATCCACGCCAATCTGCCGACAACGCCGACTTACGAAGTCGACCAGATTTCTTGCGCTGCTGCGCTCGCAGCCGCCGGGCTTGGTATAACCGTGCTCCCAACGATGACCTTCGCGATGTTCAATGCCGATGAACTGACCGTGATCCCGCTGGTCGCGCCGACCATAGAGCGCAGCATCGGCATGACGTGGTTGAAGGATCGGCCCCTCTCGGCCAGTGCGATCAAGTTCGTCGCCATCTTGCGCGCCACACGCGCTTAATTTGAATGGGCGAGCGTGCGTGGGCTTTCGGCTGCGTAGGGTGGTCGCTGCGCCTCGCCGCTCGACCAATCGCCCGGGTGTAGCCTGATTGAAGGTCGAAGAGCCACGAGACGGCGGGTCCGCTTCTCGGAAATGTCTCAATGTCCGGTTCTGGCGCGTCTCGGCGTCCAGGCGGGCTCTGTGCCGCGCAATGAAAGCAGACTTTGGACATGTCCAAGCAGGCGCAGAGAGCTGACTCAACGCGTTTTTGGAGCGTTGCCGCCTGCGGTATAATCGCGCCTCATAAGCGAAACGTGGTCATGGAGGCTGATATCGTTTCTTGCTGATTGCCCCCCCAGCCCCGACCATCACGGCATAAGAGATTTGCGCTGTTCAGCGAAGGCAGCCCGACCCGATGCCGTTCAATTTGCTCAAATATGGACTGAAGCGGGAATACACTCCCCACCGCGAAATCCCTCCGACGCCGGAGCTGAAGTCCAGCTATGACGTCGTCATCATCGGCGGCGGCGGCCACGGCCTGGCGGCTGCCCATTACCTCTCGAAATACCACGGCATCCGCAATGTCGCCGTGTTGGAGAAGGGCTACCTTGCTGGCGGAAACACGGCTCGCAACACGACGACGATCCGCTCCAACTACATCACCAACCAGTCCATCCGTTTCTACAAGGAAGCCGTCTCGCTCTACGAGAGCATGTCGCATGAGTTGAATTTCAACGTCATGTTCTCGCAGCGCGGACAGCTGACGCTGGCGCATTCCGACGCGACGCTGCGCTCGTTCCATCTGCGCGCCGAAATGGGCAAGCATCACGGGACGCGGATTTCGGTCGTCGATCCCAAGCAGGTGCGCGAACTATGCCCCCATCTCAACATGGACGAGGGAGGGCAGCACGAGATTCTCGGAGGGCTCTGGCACGAGGATGGCGGCACGGCTCGCCACGATGCCGTGGCCTGGGGCTACGCCGCTCAGGCGTCGAGCCGCGGGGTCGAGATCCATCAGCGCACGGAAGTGCTCGGCTTCGACAAGTCGGGCGATCGGGTTTCCGCCATCCGGACCAATCGCGGCACGGTGAGGGCCGGTCAGATCATCCAGGCAGTCGGTGGCCTCAACCAGCATGTCGCGAAGCTCGCAGGCATCGATCTTCCCATCCGTTGCTACCCGCTGCAGGCGATGGTGACGCAGCCGCTGAAGCCCTTCCTCGACACCCTGGTGTCCTCAGCCAACCTCCACACTTACCTCGTGCAGTCGTCGCGCGGGGAGATCGTGATCGGCGGCGGCTCGGACCCCTATCAACTGATCTCGACCCGCTCGACGCTGGATCTCAAGGAACAGCTCGCCCATGGCGCGCTGCAGCTGTTTCCCTTCCTGCACAACGTGAAGCTCCTGCGACAATGGGCGGGCATCACCGACATGACGCCGGACTACACCCCGATCATGGGTGCCAGCCCGCTTCGCAACTACTGGCTTGATTGTGGCTGGGGCACCTGGGGCTTCAAGGCTACGCCGGTCGCCGGAAAGTACCTCGCCGAAACGGTGGCGACGGAGCGCGTCCCCGAGATCCTCCAGCCGTTCAGCGTGACGCGCTTCGAAACCATGGCGCTCATCAACGAAATGGGCGCCACGGCTGCCAGTCACTAGGGCCTTGCCATGAAGATCATGAATTGCCCCATGAACGGGCCCCGGAACATCAGCGAATTCGCCTGCTTCGGCCCCGTCCACGCGCCGTTGGATGTCGATGCTGCAAGCGACGCCGAGTGGTCGCACTACCTGTTCCACCATGAGAACAAGGCCGGTGTCATTCGCGAATGGTGGCGGCACACGCCGTCCAACTACTTCTTCATCGCAGAGCGGCACACGGTCACCGACGAGATCGTCGCCACTTACAGCGCAAGCGACTTGCCGCGCGGCGGGAAAACCCCATGAACACGCGTCTGCCCAAGCCTTATGGCACCCGGATCGACAGGAGCGCGGCTCTGACCTTCACCTTCGAAGGGCGGAGGTTCGAGGGGCTTTCCGGCGATAGCGTCGCCAGCGCGCTCGTGGCATCCGGCCAGTGGCTGATCTCGCGCTCGTTCAAGTATCATCGGCCCCGCAGCATCCTGACCATGGCCGGGCAGGACGCGAACACGCTGGTCCAGCTCCGCGACGAACCGAACGTCCTGGCCGATGTCCAGCCTTTGCGCGATGGCCTCGCCGCGAGCGCGCAGAACGTCAACGGCTCGCTGGAACGGGACCGCGATGCGATCCTCGATCGCTTCGGCCGCTTCATGCCTGTCGGCTTCTACTACCGGGCGTTTTTCGGCCCCGGCAAGAATGCCTGGCTCAAGCTCTGGGAGCCGCTCATCCGCAATAAGGCGGGTCTCGGCAAGGTCGATACGGCTCTGCCACCGGCGCGCTACGACAAGCAGAACCTTTTCTATGACGTGCTGGTCGTCGGCGGCGGCCCGGCTGGACTGTCCGCTGCGCTCGAAGCCGCCGAGGCTGGTGCGCGCGTTCTCGTCGTCGACGAAAACCCCGAGCTCGGCGGGTCGCTGACCTATGCCCGGTTCGATGGCGGCCGTGCCGTCACCGAAAAGCTGCTTCTCGACCTTCGGGCACGCATCGAAGCGCATCCGGGAATCGACGCTTTCACCGGCGCGACCGCCAACGCCTGGTACGCCGATAATTGGGTGCCCATCATCAAGGGTAGCCGGCTCTACAAGGTGCGGGCGCGCGAGATCGTTCTCTGCACGGGCTCGCTCGACCAGCCGGTGCCGTTTCACAACAACGATCTGCCGGGGATCATTCTCGGCTCGGCCGCGCAACGCCTGATGCGGCACTATGCCGTGAAGCCCGGCCGGAAGGCGGTCGTGCTCGCCGGCAATCGGGACGGCTATCGCGTGGCGCTCGACCTGGCCGAGGCCGGCGTCGCGGTCGCGGCCGTGGTCGATCCTCGGGCGAGCCAGATGCATCCTGTGCTGGCCGATGAGCTGACGGCGAAGGGCGTCCGCATCCTGCTCAACGCCTCCATCAGCGAAGCTGCGGGCACAGCTGGCAAAAAGCACCTTAGGGCGGTCAAGGTCGCGATGGGGGGCGCCACGGAAAGCATCGACTGCGATCTTCTCGCGGTCTCCTGCGCCTACACGCCGACCTACCAGCTGGCCCTGCAGTCGGGGGCCAGGCTGGGCTATGATGATGCCTCGGCCCAGTTCGCGTTGACGGGCGTGCCGGCGCATGTGCGGCTTGCCGGATCGGTCGCAGGGCAGTTCTCGCTGCGCACAGTCCTGGCCGCGGGGCGAGGGGCCGGCGCTGCCGCAGCGAGCGAACTCGGCTTCGGTGGCAGCGCGATCGATCTGCCCGAGGACGAGGAGCGCAGCGTCAGCAGCTTCGCGATGCCGCTCGTCGCGCATCCCAAAGGCCGGGATTTCGTCGATTTCGACGAGGACCTGCAGGTCAAGGATATCCAGAACGCCGTTCGCGCTGGCTATAGCGAGCTCGAACTGGTCAAGCGGTTTTCGACGGTCGGAATGGGGCCGTCGCAGGGACGCCACTCGGCGCTCGCGACGGCGCGGATCGTGGCGCGCGAGACGGGACGGAACGTCGCCGATATCGGTGTAACCACCTCCCGACCGCCCTTCGGCCCGGAAAAGCTCGGGCTGCTCGCCGGCGTGCAGCGCAGCCGCTTTCGCCATACCGCGGTTCACAAGCGCCACCTCGAGGCGGGCGCGAAGATGACACCGGTAGGAGCCTGGTGGAGGCCGCTCTATTACGGCGCGGAAGCTGCACGCAACGCGATCATCACCGACGAGGTGAAGCTCGTTCGTGAGCGTGTCGGTATGCTCGACGTCTCGACACTCGGCAAGATCGAGCTTCGCGGCCCGGATGCCGGGCTCCTGCTCGATCGCTTCTGCTCGATGAGCTACGCCAAGCAGCCCATCGGCAAGGTCCGCTACTGCCTGACCTTGAACGAGATGGGCACGGTGATCGACGACGGCGTCGCCTTCCGAATGGCCAATGACCAGTATTACGTCACGGCCACGACCGGCGGTGTCGATCGGATCTATGCCGATATGTGCTGGCAGAACGCCCAGTGGGGACTGGACGTCGACATCCACAATGTCACGGCGGGTTTCGCAGCGTTCAATCTGACCGGGCCGCTCGCACGAAAGGTTCTCGAGGCCGTCGGTGGCATGGATGTCTCTCCGGAAGCGTTCAGCTTTCTCGCCGGGCGCGTCGGAACGGTTGCAGGATGCCCCGTCAGGATCATGCGGATCGGCTATTCCGGCGAACTCAGCTTCGAGCTCCATACGCCGCAAAGCTATGGCGAGTCGCTATGGGACGCCTTGATCGAGGCCGGCAAGCCGTTCGGCTTGCGGCCCTACGGTCTGGAAGCATCCCGCATCCTGCGTCTCGAAAAGGGCCATATCATCATCGGCCAGGACACCGATGCGGTGAGCACGGCGGACGAGCTGTGCATGGAATGGGCGCTCTCGATGAAGAAGCCGTTCTTCATCGGCAAGCGTTCGGTCGAGCTGCTGCGCCGCCAGCCGGCGAGGCGCCGGCTGGTCGGGTTCGAATTGCCCGTGAGTGAGCGCCAGGGGCCGGAAGAATCCTGCCTGGTGTTGAGGGATGGCGAGGCCGTCGGGCATGTCACCTCCAGCGGGTTCTCGCCGACTGTCGGGAAATGGATCGGGCTGGCCTTCGTACCGGCCGATCTCGCTGAGCCGGGCGGAATGGTCTCGATCAAGGCGCGCGACGGCAGGCTCACGAACGTGCAGATCGTGCCGCCGCATTTCTACGATCCCGAGAACAAGCGTCAGGAGGTCTGATATGCCGCATCTCGCAGTCAGCCGGCGGACGCCGCTCGGGCACGTCTACGCCGATACAGGAGCGCCTGATCCTTTCGCAGGCGAAAGCCATCGGCATGTGATCGCTCGGGACCCTTCCGGCAGCGAAATCCTGCTCTACGACCTGACGGCCTGTGGACGTTTCGGGATCAAGGGCAGGGGTGCCGGTGCCTGGCTTGCGTCACAGGGCATCGCGCTGCCGGCCAAGGTCAACGCGATCGCCTCGATCGGGGAGCTGGACCTCGCGCGGCTGGGATTGGAGGATTTTCTCGTTCTCTCCCGGCCCGGAGCTCCATCCGAAGCTCTCGCCCGGTTGAGGGCGGCATGGGAGCAGGATGCCAGCGGGCCGAAAGGCTTCAACGCTTGGCGCGAGGAGGTTTGGGCCTGGTTTCATATCTGCGGACATCATCTCTCTGCTTTCATGGCCAAGACCTGCCCGGTGGATCTTCACCCGGATCGGTTCTCGCTCCTGAGCGTCGCACAGACGCGCGTCGCCCAGATGGACAGCATCGTCATCAGGACGGATCGAACCGGGACGCCCGGTTTCGATCTCTTCTTCGACATTGCGTCTTCCGAATTCGCCTTGCGCAGTTTCGAGGAACTGGGGGCGTAGCCGTTTCGCGCGGCTGCCGGCTATCCTCTGGCGCTCGATCTCGCGTTGAGCGACACGTTCGACGTCGACAGCGGCAAGGCGAACAGCAATTGCTTGATGCGATTGCAGGCGAGGTCGTGATGCAGGACGGCAACCTCGTCCGCATCCTCGATCCGGCGTTTCTCGATCGCCTTGACCATCAAGGCGTGCTGCCGGGACACCTCGGTCATATGCGCGAATAGCTCGGGATCGGACGTTTCCGACACGGCGCCCGTGTTGCCAGCATTCTTGCCGGCGCCTGAAAAACATGCGCGCGACAGCCGCGACGATGCGATCAGCGTCTTGTGGTAGAATTCGTAGAAATACGAGTTATGCGCCGCTTCGGCGATGGCCAGGTGGAACGACGTGTTCGCATCTTGGCGTTGCATGTCGTCGCCACTGTACATCGCCTTCTCGAAGGCTTTGTAGGTCGTCCTGATCCGCTTGAGATCATCGTCGGTGCGATGCTCGGCAGCGAGCCGTATGATCATTCTGCTCGACACCAGCAAAGCTTCGTAAAGCCGCGGCACCTCGTCGAAATTCAGCGGGGCGACGCGGGCAAACCGGCCTTCCCGGATCGCCAGGCCTTCCGACATCAACTGGATGATGGCTTCCCGGATCGGTGTTCGGGAAACCGACAGGGACGACGCCAGCGCGTTTTCGTCGATCACCGATCCTGGGCTCATCTCCAGCCGGAGAATTCGCTCTCGCAGGATGTTCAGGGCTTTCACCCCATCTCTCTGGGGAGATTCAGCCGACATTTCGATGCGCTCGCGGGGTCATTCTCGAAGATGCCTTAGCATTCGATGCCGAAGTGTCAAAGGTGCCCATCATGGGCTCCTCATCGAACCGGATCGAGCCCGCCAGACCCGTGATCGGAAGCGCGCATCTTCACCGGCCGAACTCGTCTTTCAGCCAGTCGTAAAGTCGGTGCGAGGGATGCCAGAGCGGTTGATTGGGCGCTCCGGTCAGCGCGTGGCTCAGCTCTGTCTGAAAGGCTGCGCCGCTCACGCTCACAAGGCGTCCTGATGCCAGATACGGGGCGCAGTAGGTCGAATAGGCGACCGTGGCGCCGAGATTCTGGGCCGCGCTCTCCAGCGCCGTCAGCGCATTGTCGGCTTTCAGCGTCGGCAGGCCGTCGTTCAGGCTGATGCCAAGCCCGGTTGCCCAGCGTTGCCAGGAATTGTGTCGCCCCTGGATGTATATTCTTCGGGACGCTCGGGCCATCTCCTGGAGCGACATCGTCTCAAAACGCTTTGCCGTTTCGGGAGTGGAGACCAACAAAAGCGCTTCTTTTGGCAAGCGCGGGACAGCCGCCTCGATCTCGGACGCGTCGCGCACCTCGATGACGATATCCGCCAGTTCCGCGTTCGGGTCGCTCCAGATGGCGCTGTTCAGTCGAAGCTCGACATTGGGATTGCTCGACAGGAAGCCATCGAGGCGCGGCGCAAGCCACAGCGTCAGGAAGGAAACCGGCGCCGACAAGGTGACGCTGCGGACCAGGTTCCGCCCGCGCAAACCCTCCGTCGCAGCAGCGGCGACATTCAAGGCCTCGGCTACGCCGGGCAGATAGGCCTCGCCAGCTTCCGAGAGATGCAGGCCGTTCGACTTGCGCAGGAAAAGCTGCCGCGACAGGTAGGTTTCGAGAGCGCGAACCCGCTGGCTGACCGCAGCCTGGGTGCAGTTCAGCTCCTTGGCAGCCTCGGTGAAGCTGAGATGCCGAGCCGCGGCTTCAAACGCCTGAAGCCCGCTCAACGGCGGCAAATTTCTCATGGTCTTCACCCAACAAAAACAGGGTCACAGGGCCGGTTTCTATTTCTTGGACCATGCCGACACAAGCGATACCGATTGAGGAACGGCGCCGCTCGACAGCTTGGAGGCGTTGATCGGCCCCCGCTTGTTGAACCGGCCTGAGGAGGCGCATTGGATGACCAGCGCGATCCAGAAGAAGTTCGCCGATTTGGCCACAGAGAACGCGCCCGGCCAGGAGGTCAGGCAGGCGGGCTCAGCCGTCGAGGCCGGCTTCATCGGCGATAAGCTTCCGGGCCGCCCCGTCGATTTTTCGCATGGCGATGTGGATGCGTTCCTGCCGAGCGACGGCGCGCTCGACGCTTTCGTCGAAGGTTATCAGCGCGGCGGCTCGCAGGCCTACACAGAATATCTCGGCGATGCCTCCATTCGCTCCGAGGTGGCACGGCGCCTTGACGCCTTCACCGGCGCGGGGCTGGCAGCGGGTGAGGATCTGATCATCACACCGGGCACACAGGGTGCCCTGTTCCTCGCCATGGGCGCCACGGTTGCCCGTGGAACCAAGGTCGCGATCGTCGAGCCCGACTATTTCGCCAACCGCAAGCTCGTGCGCTTCTTCGACGGCGTGCTGGTTCCCGTCGCGATGGATTATCTCGATGCGAATGGCTGTGCCGGCCTGAAACTCGACCAGCTGGAGGCGGCGTTCAAGGACGGCGCCGAGGTCCTGGTTCTGTCGAACCCGAACAACCCGACGGGCGTCGTCTACTCGGCGGCTGAGATCGATGCCATCGCGACGCTCGCCGCACGATATGGCGCGACTGTGATCGTCGATCAGCTCTATTCGCGCCTCCTATATGAAGGCCAGACCTATACGCATCTTCGCGCGACGAGGATGCCGCGCGAGAATCTGATCACGATCATGGGGCCATCCAAGACGGAGTCGCTGAGCGGCTTCCGCCTCGGCATCGCGTTCGGGTCGGAGGCGATCATCGAGCGCATGGCGAAGCTCCAGGCCATCGTGTCCTTGCGCGCGGGCGGGTACAATCAAGCCGTCCTGAAGGTCTGGCTGGCGGAGCCGGAAGCCTGGATGCAGGAACGCATCGCGAAGCATCAGGCGATCCGTGACGATCTGCTGGCGATCCTGCGCCGCGTGGACGGTGTGAAGGTTCGTACGCCGCAGGCCGGAAGCTATCTGTTTCCCCAGTTGCCGAAGCTGACGACCGGCGCGCTCGACTTCGTTCGGGCCCTGCGCGTTCAGGCTGGCGTAACGGTGACACCGGGTACGGAGTTCGGTCCGCAGAGCTTCCGGAGCATTCGCTTCAACTACTCGCAGGACCATGAGGCCGCGGTTGCGGCGGCGGAGCGGACTGCGACGCTGATCGAGCGCTACCGGGCGGGCGCCTGAGCAACGGGACGAGAATTGCGCGGGTGGGCGCAAATGCCCGCTCGTCGGAGATGACGGGAGGGATTGCGATGGGGCGCAAGCGTATCGGCATCATCGGGGCGGGCGTGATCGGCCGGGCCATTCATGCCGACATTCTCGGCAATGATCTGGCTGACATTGCCTATGTCCTGACATCGGGGTCGCGGCCCGCAGCGGACGCGCCGCCGCAGCTTCAACCCCTCATCGTGACCGACCCTGAGGTCGCGCTCTCGCGATCCGTCGATCTGGTGGTGGAGGCCGCCCATCCGGATATCCTCGCGCAGCTGGCGCCGCGTATCCTCGCATCCGCCGATCTGTGCGGATTCAGCTGTTCGGCGCTGTCGCGGCCTGAGACAGAGCAGGCGATCGACGCAGCCGCTCGTGCAAGTGGCCGGCGCTTCTACCTTCCCCATGGCGCGGTGTTCGGGCTCGACGGGCTGACAGATGGGCGTGAGATCATCGACGAGGTGACGATCACCACGACCAAGAGCGAAACCAGTCTCGGTCTTGAAAAGGGGGCCGCCGGAATCGTGTTCGAGGGAAGTGCGCGGGAGGTCTGCGGCCGGTTCCCGCGCAACGTCAACGTGCATGCGGCCATCGCGATCGCGGGCATCGGCTTCGATCGCACGCGGAGCATTGTGGTCGCCAAGCCCGGAACAAGCGCGATGCATCACCGGATCCAGGTTTCGGGGCAGGGGATCGCGTGGGAGTTTTCCGTGTCGTCGCAATCTCTCGGAGGCGTTTCCGGAGCCTACACACCCCGTTCCGCAGTCGGATCCGTGCGGCGCATTATGGCGTGTTCCGGCGTGATCAACTGCTAGCCGGCGCAGGGGGCGCCGGCCATGACGAGTCGTCGATAGGGCTAACTATTTCAATGCCTTGCATGGTCGTTGCCGTTCGCTCGGCAGCGGTTGCGGACGGCTGACCGGGAACCTCACGTCAGCCTTTGTCCGACGCCGAAAAAGTGGGCAGCGTGCCGGCATTTTCGTGTTGCCGGCCATCAAATTCAGTGTACGATTTGGATACTCAAGGCCAGGGCGGCGGGACGGATGAGCAGATGCAAATGATCCAAGAGAACAGAAACGAAGAGAGATGGGTCGTCGGCGTTGATGTCGGAGGCACGTTCACCGATTTCTCCGCGCGCAATCAGAGCACGGGCAAGGTGCTTATCCATAAGCGGCCGTCGACTCCGGATGATCCGTCTCGTGCAGTACTGAACGGTCTTCGCGAGCTGACCGATAAATACCAGATAGACGTTGGGGCGATCGAGCGATTTGCTCATGGAACAACTGTTGCGACGAATGCTCTGCTGCAGCGGAAGGGCGCCAAGGTTGCGCTCGTCACGACCAAGGGCTTTCGCGACCTGATCGAAATCGGCCGGCAGGTTCGGCCGCATATCTACGACCTGCAGCTGGATGCTCCGCAGCCGCTGGCAGACCGCTCGCTGCGTTTCGAGCTGGAAGAGCGGATCGGCCCCGCTGGCGAAATCGTTCGCGAACTTTCGCAGGCCGCGATCGACGAACTCATCTCCGAACTGAGCAAGCGGCCCGACATCGAGGGCGTCGCTGTCTGCCTGCTCTTCGCCTTCATCAATCCCGAGCACGAGAAGCGTGTCGCCGCGGCTTTGCGCGAGGCTTTCCCGAACGTTTTCGTCTCGGTCTCAAGCGAAGTTCAGCCAGAGTTCCGCGAGTTCGAGCGGTTTTCGACGACCCTGATCAACGCCTTCCTGCAGCCTGAAGTCGGCCGCTACATGGACCGCCTCAAGGCTGAGGTGGCGACCGTCGCTCCCAATGCCGAATTCGGCATCTTCCAATCGAGCGGCGGCCTGATGTCGGTCGATCGCGCCTCGCATTTTCCGGTGCGGACGGCGTTGTCCGGGCCGGCGGCCGGAGCGGTCGGCGCTGCCGGCGCCGGAGCGATGTCGGATATCGGCGACATCATCACGCTCGATATCGGTGGAACCAGCACCGATGTCTGCCTGATCCAGGACGGCCGGACGGCGATCGCCAGCACGCGCGACATCTCGGGCTTCCGCATCAGGCTTCCGATGGTGGACATTCACACGGTGGGCGCAGGCGGCGGCTCCATCGCGCGTCTGGGTGCAGACGGCCTGATGAAGGTCGGGCCTGAGAGCGCGGGTGCCGTTCCCGGGCCGGCTTGCTACAGCCGCGGCGGCACGCTGCCGACCGTGTCGGACGCCAATGTCATCCTCGGCCGGCTCCCGATGACGCTGACCGGCGGGGGGATGACCATCGATAGGGACCTCGCGGTCAAAGCTGTGCAGCCGCTCGCAAACGAGCTCGGTCTTAGCGTCGAGCACACGGCGCTTGGCATCGTTGGCATCGTGACGTCGAACATGGTGCGCGCCATCCGGGCGGTCACGATCGAGAAGGGCTATGACCCTCGCAAGTTCCTGCTGATGCCCTTCGGTGGCGCTGGCGGTCTACATGCTGCGGATGTCGCCCGTTCGCTCGGCATTAAGCGGATCATCGTGCCGCGTGCGCCAGGCATTCTGTGCGCCGAAGGCCTGATCCTGTCCGATCTCCAGGAGGATTTCGTCGCGAGCTGCCGGATGCGCGTCGGCGGCGACATGGAGGCGGCAAAGGCGGTCCTCGCCGAGCTGACCGAGGCCGGAGAGGCTTGGCTTTCCCACGAGAGCGAGACTGCGCTCGATACCCGCCTCGTGCTCTCGCTGGACATGCGCTATGTCGGCCAGAATTACGAGCTCGCCGTTGAAGTCGCGAACGGGACAGGGCGTCCGAAACTACCGGGTGCCGAGGATCTCCGGAAAGCGTTCTTCGCCGAATACCTGCGGGCTTATGGCCATTACGACGAACAGGCGCCGATCGAGATCGTCAATGCCCGCCTGAGGGCTGTCGCCGAGCTGCCGCAGAGCCGTTCCAGCGCTGAAACCGCCGCCGAGAAGCGCGAGCCCTTCGACTTCAAGGACGTCTGGTTCGACGAGAAGGCCGCCGTCCCCACCCCGATGTTCGATCGCGCCGGCCTGCCGGTCGGTATGACGATCGCCGGTCCGGCCATCATCACCCAACTCGATTCCACCACCGTCGTGCCGCCTTGGGCCACGATCACAATCGATGCCGCACACAACATGATCATGGAACTCAACGATGCCTGAGATCACGATCGATCCGATCTCTCTTGAGATCTCCTGGAACGGCCTGAAGTCGATCGCCGATGAATGCTTCATCAGCATCATGCGCAGTGCCTTCTCAACCAATGTGAAAGAGCGTCACGACCATTCGACCGCCATCGCGGATGCACAGGGCCGACTGGTCGTGCAGGCGGAAATGGCGCTGCCGATCCACCTCGCTTCCATGCGAGGCCTGACGAGGTTCATCCTCGACCGGTTCGGCGAGGACATCCATCCCGGCGACGTCTTCATCGCCAATGACCCGCATGTCGCGGGTGGCACGCATCTGCCCGACATCAACATGGCGATGCCCGTGTTCGAGGGTAAGCGGCTGATCGGCTTCGTCGCCAACATCATCCACCACGCCGATGTCGGCGGCACGGCGAAGGGTTCGATGTCGGGCGGCCTCGACGAGATCTACAAGGAGGGGCTGCGGATCCCGATCATGCGGCTCTACTCCAAGGGCGTGCTCGACCAGGACCTGCTGCATCTCCTGCTGCTGAACATGCGCCTGGCCGACGAGCGACGCGGAGATCTCAACGCCCAGATCGCCGCCTGCAAGCTGGGTGTTTCCCGCCTCGAGGACATGGTCCGGGAGCATGGCGGCGACAAGATCACGGCAATCTTCTCGGAGGTCATTTCGCGAACCGAGATGCGCATGCGCAAGGCGATCGCCTCGCTGCCGGACGGGACCTACTCCTTCGTCGATTACATGGACGACGACGGCGCCGGCACGAAGGATATCAAGATCGCGCTGAAGATCGTGAAGACGGGCGACCGCATCCTGTTCGATTTTGAGGGCAGCGACCCGCAGGTGCCGGGCAATTTCAACATGGTGTTCAACGCGACGCAGTCGGCTGTGTGCTTCGCCTTGAAGGCGCTGCTCGATCCGAACGTGCCGAACAACCAGGGCATCTTCGATGCGATCGAGCTGCAGGCGCCGCTCGGCTCCTTCGTGAACTGCGTCGCTCCTGCGGCCGTCGCCCTGCGTGCCAATTCCTGTCAGCGCGTGGTCGATTGCGTGTTCGGGGCGCTGGCCAGCCAGGTTCCCGATCGGGTTGTCGCCGGCACCAACGGTGCGAATACCAGCGCCGTATTCGCCGGCACCGATCCCCGCACCGGGCAGCTCTATGTCTATCTCGAGACCCTCGGCGGCGGCATGGGCGCGCGTGCGACCTTCGACGGCAAGGACGGGGTGCAGGTCAATATCACCAACACCTCCAATTTGCCGGTAGAGGCGATCGAACTCGAATACCCCCTGCGGGTGGAAGAGTACTCGCTGATCGAGGATACCGGCGGCGCAGGGCGCTTCCGCGGCGGCATGGGAATTCGCCGGATCATCCGACCTGTCGACCACGTCTGCGAGTTCAACGGCGTCGGCGAGCGCTTTGCTCACAAGCCTTGGGGTCTGTTCGGTGGTGAGGATGGTGCGACCGGCCGCTTCTACATCCGTGGCGATGACGGCCGGATCGACGAACTGGCCGCAAAGGCATCCTGCATCCGCCTGGAGCCGCATGCGGTCGCCGTCCTCGAAACGGCTGGCGCTGGCGGGTATGGGCCCGCAGCCGAACGCAGCCCGGAAGCGATCCGCGAAGACCTGTCATCCGGCAAATTCTCGACCGGCTACGTCAAGCGGCACTACCCCGCCGCGGCCTGAGGGCGGCGGGCATCCACACGGCAAAGCAGTCCGGGGCGTCCCCCGGGCGGCGCCCACAGCACTCCGAAGAAGGGCGCTGTCGCAACCTTAAGTCCAACGGGGAACTGGAGAAGACCGATGACTGACCTGACGCGCAGAAATGCACTGGTGCTTGCGGCTGGCGGCTTGGCCATGCCGTGGGTGAGCAAGGCTCACGCCCAGGAGCGGACGATCACCGTCGCCGCTTACAGCGACATTTTCGAGGACATCTACAAGCGGACGGTGATCGAGCCGTTCACGAAGGCCAATCCGGGCATTCGGGTGAACTACACGGGTATGCCGACCTCTGCGCAGAACCTGGGTACGTTGCGTGCCCAGAAGGCGGCACCACAGATCGACGTCTGCATCCTGGACGTGGTCGTCGCCAAGGCGGGCGGCGACGAGAACATCTTCAAGAAGGTGACGGCCGAGCAGTTGCCGGTGATGAAGCAGCTCGTACCATCCGCCTTGATCGACGGCGTGCCCGGCCCCGCCGTGACTTTCGACACCATCGTTCTGATGTATGCGCCTGCGAAGTTCCCGACCGCGCCGACTTCCTGGAAAGAACTCTGGAACAAGAAGCATTCCGGGCGCATCGCCATCGATGCCCCGCCGAACGCCCTCGGGCTGGGCCTGACGCTGATCGCCAACAAGATGGCCGGCGGCGGCGACTACAGGCAGTCGATCGCCAAGGGTATCGAGCTTCTCGGCGAGATGGCGCCCCTGGTGCAAAGCTGGGATCCGAAGCCCAATCCGTATGCGGCCCTGTCCAATGGCGCGGTCGATCTCGGCATCGGCTACAATGCGCGCGCCCAGACCTTCTCCAAGCAGACGCCCGACCGGATCGCAGTGGCGATGCCGGAAGAGGGCTCTCTCTCCCAGATCAACACGATCAACCTGGTCAACGGGTCAAAGCAGCCCGAGGCCGCCCTTCAGTTCATGGCCTATGCCTTGAGCCCCGAGGCCCAGGGCGCCTTCACGGAAGCGCTCTATTACGTGCCCACCAACAAGGACGCGTCCATCTCCGAGGATGCGCGCAAGCGGACGGCCGCGACGCCGGAGCGCATGGCCCGCATGATCGATGTCGACTGGCTTGAAGTCGCCAAGATCCGGGACGGCGTCACCGAACAGTGGCGCAGGAACGTGACCAGCCGTCGCTGATCGCCTCGTCCGGAACCAGCACTGAGCGCAGGAGCGCCACCGCCGTGGCGAGAAGAATGTGTATCTAGAGGTCGAATCTTTAGAGAAGCGGTACGGGCAATTCGCACCGTCGGTGTCGAACCTTTCCTTCTCGCTCGGTCAGGGTGAATTGCTCGGTCTTCTCGGCCCCTCGGGCTGTGGCAAGACGACGACGCTGCGCATGATCAGCGGCCTGGTTCAGGCGAGCGCAGGCAAGATCAAGGTGGGCGGCCAGGATGTGACGCGGCTGCCCACCTATCGGCGAAACATGGGCGTGATGTTTCAGTCCTATGCCCTGTTTCCGCATATGACGATCGCGGAAAACATCGCGTTTGGCCTGAAGATGCGGAAGGTGCCGAAGGAGGATCTGGCGAGGCGTGTCGACACGGCCCTCGCCATGGTCCGCCTCGACGGCGTTGCAGGTCGCAAGCCACGGGAGCTCTCCGGCGGCCAGCAGCAGCGCGTGGCGTTGGCCCGAGCGCTCGTCGTCGAACCTGACATCCTTCTTCTCGACGAGCCGCTGTCCAATCTGGACGCCAAGCTGCGCGACAACATGCGCAACGAGATCCGCGAGATTCAGCAGCGCCTCCGCATGACCACGGTCTTCGTGACGCACGACCAGACCGAAGCGATGGCGATCTGCGATCGGATCATCGTGATGAACCGGGGCAAGCTGGAGCAGATCGGCACTCCGCACGAGATCTACGAGGCGCCCGCCACGCCCATGGTCGCGGATTTCGTTGGCCGCATTAACCGACTGGACGGACAGTGGCGCAGCGATGGCGCCATCGCCATCGGCAGTTCCGTGATCCGGGCGCCTTCCCATGGCGCCGGCCGGGTTCTGGTGATGATGCGCCCCCATCGGATCGGGCTGGCGGCTGCGAGTGCCGCTCGGGCGCAGAAGGCCGACGATAACGTGGTCTCGGGCACGATCCGGCAGGTCACCTATATCGGCGACATGCTCCAGTACGCAGCCGAAACGACGGGCGGCATCGTGCATGTCGAGAAGTCGACGAGTTCGGCCGCGGAGGTCTTCCAGCCGGGCGATGCCGTTTCGCTGCACTGGAAGGTGAGCGACACGCTGACCTTCTCCGCGGAGGCGCCGCGATGAGCGCCGCAGCGGTTGGCGATACGAAGGGGATGCCGAACAGCTCGAAGCTGCTGGTTACGCTGCTTCTCCCGATCATTCTGGTGAACATCGTCGCCTTTGTGGCGCCGGTCGCCAACCTGGCCGCGATGTCGTTCCGGGAATCGTCCGCGACGGGCGCGATGACCGAGAACTTCAACTTTGCCGCCTGGGGCTCGTTGCTGACCGACAGCTACTACTGGTCGATGCTGTGGCGGACCGTCTGGATCGGGATGCTGATCACGCTGGTCACGCTTCTGCTGTCTTACCCGCTGGCCCTGTTCGTCAGCCGCGCGACCCGAGGCAAGGCGATCCTCATCGTGCTCTGCATCTCGCCCCTGCTCATCTCAGCCGTGGTGAGAACCTATGGCTGGATGGTCATTCTCGGGGAGCAGGGCTTTCTGCCGGCGCTGCTCCGTTCGGTCAGCATCACGCCACCGCGGCTTATGAACAACGAGCTGGGCGTCGTGATCGGCATGACCGAGATCCTGATGCCCTACATGATCCTTTCGCTGCTCTCCGGATTCGGCAAACTCGACGTGACGCTGGAACACGCGGCGCAGACGCTTGGAGCCGGACCGATCACCGTTTTCCGGCGCATCGTCCTGCCGCTCAGCCTGCCCGGAATCCTGCTTGGATGCCTTCTGTGTTTCGTGCTGGCGGTCAGCAGCTTCATCACACCGAAGATGCTGGCGGGCGGGCGGGTCTCTCTGCTAGCCACCGAAATCTACGATCAGGCGATCGTGACGCTGAACTGGCCACTGGCCGCCTGTCTTTCCATCCTCATCCTCGTCGTCTTCGGAGCGGCCCTGACATTCTACGGCCAGCTTTCGAAGATGGTCGACTAGCGGAGGAGACGATGTTGGCTCACTTCTATCGCGGCCTCCATTTACTGATCATCGCGATAATCATGCTGTTCCTTCTGGCGCCCGTGATCTTCGTCTTTCCGATCTCCTTCTCCGCGGACGCCTATGTTGCCTGGCCACCTTCGGCCTGGAGCACGCGGTGGTACGTCGCGCTGCTGAACAATGCCGATATGGTCCAGGCCTTCTGGAACAGCTTGCTCCTCGCATCTTGCGTCACGGCGATCACGCTGGTGATCGGCACTTCGGCAGCTGTCGCGCTGACGCGTTGGGATTTTCCAGGGCGCGAAGCGCTGGTGTCGCTTTTCACGGCTCCACTTCTCCTGCCGAGCATCGTTCTGGGGCTGGCGATCCTGATCATCTTCGTCGGCTACGGATTGGTTGGCAGCTGGCCGGGGATGATCGCCGGGCACCTCGTCATCACCTTGCCCTATGCCCTGCGCGTCCTGATGACGGGACTCAGCACCTTGCCGCCCTCTGTCGAGGACGCGGCGGGAACGCTTGGCGCGAGCCCCTGGCAGGTGTTCAGGCTGGTTACGCTTCCGCTCATGGCTCCCGCGCTGGTCGCGGCCGCGGCCCTGTCCTTCATCGTGTCCTTCGATGAGGTCGTGATCTCGCTGTTTATCGCCGGCACGCAGCTGAAGTTCCTGCCGGTCACGCTCTACCACTATGTCGAAAGCTTCACCGACCCTCTGGTCGCTGCGGTTTCGGCGCTCATGGTGCTGGGCACGCTCGGCATCGTTCTGGTGGTGGAACGCGCGATGGGCCTGGGCAAAGCCGTCGCCAAATAGGGCGCGATCACCGCGCCCAGATCGAAGCGAGGTGCCCGTGCGCGGCACCCATTGCAAACGGACAGCCACGGATGGTCACGATCGACACCATTTCGCAGGCGCATGCGCGCCTGCTCGGCAAACACGTGCTGACGCCGCTGCTCGAATACGGGCAGGTGAACGAGGTTATCGCAGGGCGGGTGCTCTTCAAGGCCGAGAACCTGCAGCGGACAGGCTCCTTCAAGTTCAGGGGCGCTTACAACAAGATCGCCTCCCTGAGCGACGCGCAACGCGCGCGAGGCGTGGTGACCTATTCCTCCGGGAATCACGCGCAGGGCGTGGCCGCCGCCGCCAAGGCGTTCGGCGTGCCGGCGACGGTCGTGATGCCGGAGGATGCGCCGGCTCTCAAGCGGGAGAACACGCACCGGCTCGGTGCCGAGATCGTGCTCTACGACAGGCTCACGGGCGATCGTCGGTCCATCGCGGAGGGCATCGCCAACGAAACGGGAGCGGTCATCGTGCCGCCCTATGACGACGAGATGGTGATATCGGGTCAGGGCACCATCGGGATCGAGATCGCCGACCAGCTTTCGGCGCTCGATGTGCGAGCCGATATGCTGCTGAGCCCCGTCGGCGGAGGCGGACTCATCGCCGGCATTTCGACAGCGATGAAGGCGCGCTTACCGGGCATCGGCGTTTATTGTGTCGAGCCCGAGGGGTTCGATGACACGCGCGTATCGCTCGAACGCGGCGAGCGTACCGGCAATCGGCCTGGCCACGCGACGGTGTGCGATGCGATCGTCACCCAGATCCCAGGCGAGATCACGTTCCCCATCAACAAGGCCAATTTGTCCGGCGGCTTCGCGGTTTGCGACGCGGATGTCGCGAAGGCTGTCCGGATGCTGTTCGAAGTGGCCAAGCTCGTCGTCGAGCCTGGTGGCGCCGTCGGCCTCGCGGCGCTGCTCGCCAACCCCGCGACGTTCCGGGGTAAGACGACGGTCGTCGTGCTTTCCGGCGGAAACATGGACCTGGATTTCTTTCGGGACAGCATCGCGTCCGGTGCCGCTGGCATGTGACGCCTACGGGGCTGCGCGATCGGCAGCCGATCAAAGAAACACAAGCAGCGTCCTGCGGGACCATGGGGAGGTTTCGTCGTGTCGAGGAACTCGCGCGAAGGAGCGGCGATCTACACGTTGATCAAGGATGCGATCCAGCGCCTTGAGATGCGTCCGGGTTCGGTGATCGACGAGGCCGAGATCGCCGCCCGGATCAATGTCTCGAGGACGCCCGTGCGGGAAGCGATCATTCAGTTGATCGCCGATGAACTGGTCATTCGCGATGGCCGCTCGGCCCGTGTTGCGCCACTTGATTTCGCTGAGGTTCCGAAGCTCTACGATGCCTTGCTCGTTTCCAGCAGAATGGTCCACCGGCTCGCTGCCGAGAACAGAACGGCAGCGCAGCTGAAGTCGATCGAAACGGCGATGAATGACTTCGAGGAGGGCATTGCCTCCTCGGACGGACTGGGCCGTTCCGAACTCAATGTAGCCTTCCATATTTGCATCGCCGACGCCGCACATAACGTCTACTTCGAGAGCTTCTATAAAAAGATGCTCCTGGCGACGAGCAGGCTAGCAAGGGCCTGTTTCTCAGGTGATGGGCGCTATGACTTCGACGCCGCTTATCCCGAAGACGATATTACCGCTCACATGATCGAAACAGCGCGCCAGCATCGATTGATGTTCGAGGCTATCGCGGACCGCGATATCGAAGCGTCCGACCGGATGGCGGCCGCGCACGAGGCGCTTGCGAAAGGCCGTTTGCGAGCGGCGTTGTTCCGCACGTCCGGTGCCGTTGGCAACGCGCCGCTGGGGGGAGAGAGCGCCCCGATTTCGCTTCGACCTGCATTCCAGGCGACCGGGCTCGCGGCTGCAAAGAAACCAGGTGCAAGACAGGGCATCGGTGCGCGAGGGGGCGGCTAAACCCCGCATTTCTCCAATGCCGAAAGCCGAATGCGCATCTGCCGGCACCTGTGCGTCCCGGCTCCCCGCCCACCTTGTTCGCCACTTTCATGATTTGAGGGCCCTGCTAATGAAAGGCACTGCCGCACACAGGATCGACGGCAAGGCTTTCGCCTCCGTCGTCAGTGCTCAGGTCGCAAAGTCTACGGCCGAGCTGCAGCAACACCATGGTATCACACCCGGCCTCGCTGTGGTTCTGGTGGGGCATGATCCTGCCAGCGAAGTCTATGTCCGCAACAAGGCCCGGCAGACGATTGCGGCTGGGATGGCATCCTTCGAGCATCGTTTGGATGCTGGCGTGAGCCAGCGCGAAATCAGCGCCCTGATCGCGCAGTTGAACGCCGACAAGCGCGTCCACGGCATCCTGGTTCAGCTTCCTTTGCCGGACCACATCGACGCGCAGACCATCCTCAGCGCGATCGATCCGGCCAAGGATGTCGACGGCTTTCATCCCCTGAATGTCGGGCTGATGGCAGCAGGCCAGAAGCCCCTGGTACCCTGCACGCCGCTGGGATGCCTGATGCTGCTGCGCGCTCATCATGGCGATCTTTCGGGCAAGCATGCCGTGGTTATCGGGCGCTCCAACATTGTCGGAAAGCCGATGGCGCAACTTCTGCTGCGCAGCAATTGCACCGTGACAATCGCCCATTCGCGCAGTGCAAACCTGCCGGAGCTCTGTCGCCAGGCCGACATCCTGATCGCGGCCGTAGGCCGGCCAGAAATGGTCAAGGCCGATTGGGTGAAGCCCGGCGCAACCGTCATCGATGTCGGCATCAATCGCGTAACCTCTGGAGAGGACAAGCCACGCCTCGTCGGAGATGTCGATTTCGCTGCTGTCTCGCAGGTCGCGGGGGCCGTGACACCGGTTCCCGGCGGCGTGGGACCTATGACTATCGCTTGCCTGCTCGCAAACACTCTCAATGCCTGCCGCCGATCACTCGGCCTGCCCGAGCAGGCCGAGCTGACGCCCTAAAAACCAACCGGATTGGTCGATATGATGAAGTACATTCTGACTGTTACCTGCACCTCACGCCGGGGGATCGTTGCCGCGATCGCGGGCTATCTGGCGCGCATGGGCTGCAACATCTCGGATAGCGCCCAGTTCGACGATGCCGACACCGGTCGCTTCTTCATGCGTGTCGGGTTCGTCAGCGAGGAAGCAACGGCACTGCCGGATCTTGCGGCGGGCTTCGCGGAAGTCGCCGAGCCGTTCGACATGAAGTTCGAGTTCCGCGACGAGACTGACAAGACCAAGGTCGTTCTGATGGTCTCCCGCTTCGGCCATTGCCTGAACGATCTGCTCTACAGGTGGCGCATCGGCGCCCTGCCGATCGATATCGTCGCGGTGATCTCGAACCATATGGATTACCAGAAGGTCGTGGTGAACCACGACATTCCGTTCCATTGCGTCCGCGTGACCAAGGAGAACAAGGCTGCCGCGGAAGCACGACAGATGGAAATCATCAACGAGAGCGGGGCCGAGCTCGTCGTGCTCGCGCGCTATATGCAGGTTCTGTCCGACGAAATGTGCAAGCAGATGTCCGGGCGGATCATCAATATCCACCACTCGTTCCTGCCCAGCTTCAAGGGAGCTAACCCTTACAAGCAGGCCTTTGAACGCGGCGTGAAACTGATCGGGGCTACGTCACACTATGTTACGTCCGATCTCGACGAGGGCCCGATCATCGAGCAGGACACCGTTCGTGTGACGCATGCGCAGAGCCCGGAGGATTATGTCAGCCTCGGGCGCGATGTAGAGAGCCAGGTGCTGGCCCGCGCCATTCACGCCCATATCCATCGCCGCGTATTCCTGAACAACGGGAAAACCGTCGTGTTCCCGGCCTCTCCTGGCTCCTATGCCTCTGAGCGGATGGGTTAGCGTCGGAGTTCGATTCAAAGCGGTGAACAAATAGGCCGATCGTGGGCGCGATTTTGAGACGCCGGCGAACCATCCTTCACGCCGAACTGGATCCGATGCTCGGACGATAAACGAGCGAGACTGGCTCAATCTGACAGGCGCCTAAGCCTTGAAAAGGCACATACCGACACATTACGGGGACAATTGCCGACGCGCTTCCCTCCTGGACCGACAAAGTTCGCGTATCGGACACCGCGACAGCTTGAGCAGACCGGCTTGACGCGCGTGGCGGCTTGCGCTTAAACTTAACTCAATGGTTAAGTTTCAGGACGCGCAGCTCGACCGGACCTTCTCCGCCTTGGCGGACCCGACGCGGAGGGCCTTGCTGGCGCGCTTGGAGCGGGAAGACGGACTGTCGGTCAGCGAGCTCGCGAAGCCTTTCCCGGTTTCGCTGCCGGCGATCATGAAGCATCTCGATGTCCTCACGGATGCCGGTTTGCTGACGCGGACCAAGGCGGGGCGCACCGTGTCCTGCCATCTGAATGCGGAGCCGATGGAGGAGGCGATGGGCTGGCTGGCACGCTATCAGCGGTTCTGGACCGAGCGGCTCGATGCGCTGGAGGCGCTGCTCGAGGCGCGGCGCAAGGGCGAAGGTTGAGGGAAGGATCGGGCACATGCATCAGCCGGTGACACCCAGCCTCACGATGAAGCGCCGCCTCAACGCGTCGCCGGCCGAGGTCTACGAAGCCTGGACCAATCCGGAGCTGCTCGTGCGCTGGTTCGGCCCGGAGAATGTCGTGGCGCAGGAGGCGGAGATCGATCCGCGCGTCGACGGCGCGTATCGCGTCGTAATGATCGAGGATACCGGCGAGCGCCATGAGGTGCTCGGCCGTTATCTGGAGGTGGTCGAGAACGAGCGGCTGGTCTTCAGCTGGTCCTGGATCACCACGCCGGAGCGCGTTTCGCGCGTCACCGTCACCCTGAAACTGGACGGAGACGGCACGATCCTGACGCTTTTGCACGAGAAGCTCGCCGACGATGCTGCCGTCCGCGGCCACACGCATGGCTGGACGGGAACCATGGCCAAGCTCGAGGCGTATTTCGCCTGAGCGACCGCGCGCCGCGGCATGATCCGCGCTGCGCCGAAGAAGCCGCCGGCACTATGCCGGCGGGAATTGGAGGAGAGGAGACGATGGAACACAGGATCGTATCCCGTGAGGACTGGCTTGCCGCGCGCAAGGCCCACCTCGCCAACGAGAAGGAACTGACCCGCCGGCGCGACACGCTCTCAGCCGAGCGGCGCGCGCTGCCCTGGGTCAGGATCGAGAAGACCTATACCTTCGAGGGCTGGGACGGCGCGCTGTCGCTGGCCGATCTCTTCGCCGGCAACAGCCAGTTGATCATCTATCACTTCATGTTCGGCCCCGGAGCCCGGGAGGGCTGCCCGAGCTGCTCCTTCCTTGCCGATCATTTCGACGGCGCCAACCGGCACCTCAGACATCACGATGTCAGCCTCGTCGTGGTCTCGCGGGCGCCCTATGCCGAGTTCCAGAACTTCCGGCACCGCATGGGCTGGGACTTCCCCTGGGTGTCATCGGCGAACAGCGACTTCAACTACGACTTCCATGTCTCGCCGAGCCCGGAGGAGAAGGCTGCCGGCCGCTACGAATACAATTACGCGATGCATGACGGGCAGGGCGGCGAGATGCCGGGCTTCAGCGTCTTCTATCGCAACGACGCGGGCGAGATCTTCCACACCTACTCGACCTATGCCCGCGGCGGTGACCTTCTGATCGGCACCCATAACTTCCTCGACATGACCCCGAAGGGGCGCAACGAGGTCGGGATCATGGACTGGGTCCGCCATCACGATCGCTACCCCGGCAAGCCGCTGGGCGCGGCGAGCTTCCAGCCGGAGCTGGCGGTGAATTGCTGCAGCAGCTGACAGCGGTTTTGCGGACCTATTCCGGGCTCGTAGAGTTGATATCAACATTTCATGAGGCGGCCGTCGCCGGCCGTCGCGAACAGGGAGAGATGCAATGGCCTATGTCGATGGTTTTGTCCTCGCGGTCCCCGCGGCGAACAAGGAGGCTTACCGCAAGCAGGCTGCCGATGCGGCGCCGCTGTTCCAGGAATTCGGCGTCCGGCGCCATGTCGAGACCTGGGGCGACGATGTCCCGGACGGCAAGGTGACGGACTTCAAGGGCGCGGTGAAGGCGACGCCGGACGAGGTCGTGGTGTTCTCCTGGTTCGAATATCCCGACCGGGCGACGCGCGACGCGGCCAACGAGAAGATCATGAGCGATCCGCGCATGAAGGCGATGGGCGAGGCCATGCCCTTCGACGGGAAGCGCATGATCTATGGCGGCTTCGCCCCGATCCTCGACGAGGGCGAAGGCGGCGCGATGGGCTATCTCGATGGGGTTCTCGTCGCCGTGCCCGACGATCGCAAGGCGGATTATCGCGATTTCTCGGCCAGTCACGCGGCGCTGTTCAAGGAATACGGCGCCCGCCGCGTCGTCGATGCCTGGGGCGACGACGTGCCCGATGGCAAGCTCACCGATTTCAAGGGCGCGGTGAAGGCTGAAGCTGGCGAGACGGTGGTGTTCAGCTGGGTCGAATGGCCGTCCAAGGACGTGCGCGCTGCCGCCTGGGGCAAGATGATGGAAGACCCACGCATGGAGGCGCTGAAGATGCCGTTTGACGGCAAGCGCGTCGTCTATGGCGGCTTCGCGCCGATCTTCGATACCGGGCGCGGCTGAGGCCACGGGACGGGATTCACGCGACGGCCATGCGGGGGACACCTTGCTCCCGCTGGCCAAATAGCCGAGAGATCGGGCGGCTTCACCGGATCTCTCGTCATGTTTGCTGGCATTCCCATCGGCGATCTCGCCTTCCTCGCCGTCTCGCTCGTGCTGGCAGGCGCTGTCACTGGCCTGCTCGCCGGCGTCTTCGGCGTCGGTGGCGGCGCGGTCATCGTGCCGGTGCTCTACGAGATCTTCCGCGTCATCGGCGTGGCGGAGGAGGTGCGCATGCCGCTCAGCGTCGGCACCTCGCTCGCGATCATCATCCCGACCTCGATCCGCTCCTTCAACGCGCACCGGGCCAAGGGGCTGGTCGATCTCTCGATCCTCAAGATCTGGGCGGTGCCTGTGATCGTCGGCGTGCTTGCCGGAAGCTGGATCGCCCGCTTCGCGCCGGCCGATCTGTTCAAGATCGTCTTCGTCGCGGTCGCGACAATCTCGGCGCTGCGTCTGCTCTTCGCCGCCGATCGCTGGAAATTCGGCGAGGACATGCCCGGCAAGCCGTTGATGGTCGCCTATGGCGGCCTCATCGGCGTACTCTCGGCGCTGATGGGCATCGGCGGCGGCCAGCTCTCCAGCCTGTTCATGACCTTCTACGGCCGGCCGATCCATCAGGCGGTCGCGACCTCCTCGGGGCTCGGCGTGCTGATCTCGATCCCCGGCGCCCTCGGCTTCATCTATGCCGGCTGGCCGCAGATGGCCCTGGGTACGCTGCCGCCGCTCTCGCTTGGCTATGTCTCGCTGATCGGCATGATCCTGTTCATCCCGACCTCGATCTGGACGGCGCCGATCGGCGCGCGATTGGCGCATCGGCTCTCGAAGCGTCGTCTCGAGATCGCCTTCGGGCTGTTCCTGCTGGTCGTCGCCAGCCGCTTCGTCTGGTCGCTGATCCACTGAGGCGAACGGCGATGAGCGAGACCACGATCCGGCTGCTGCGGCCCGATGACCACAAGGCGCTGACGGCGCTGGTGGTCGAGATGCAGGGACATTACAGCGTGCCGTGCCCGGCGCCGGCCGAAATTCTGGCCGGGCTTGCGGCTTTGCCGGCCGGCGTGGATATCCTCATCGCGGTCAAGGGCGAGACGGTCCTCGGCTTCGCCTCGGCCTGCAATCTCTATCCGGGACCGGGCCTGAAGACCGGTTATTTCCTCAAGGAGATCTACGTCGCCGATGCCGCGCGGGGCGCCGGGCTCGGCCGGAAGCTGATGACGGCGCTCGCCGAACTCGCCCTGGAGCGCGGCCACCGCCGCATCGACTGGACGGCCGATGCCGACGACGCGGCGCTGCTGCGTTTCTATGACGGGCTCGGTGCGGCTGCCTATCCGAAGAAGGTGTTCTATCGCCTGACCGGCGATGCGCTCATCGAGCTGACGAAGACCTGACCGTCATTCTCGCGGCGAAGCGCAGCTTCGACCCGAGAACCTCAGGACGAGAGCCCTCTGGTTTCGTCATTGCGAAGAGCGTAGCGACAAAGCAATCCAGAGGGACTAGGTGCAATGTTTCACCCGGCCCCTCTGGATTGCTTCGCTTCGCTCGCAATGACGGTTTGTGCGGAATTCAGTTCCGCCAGCCGCTCCGGCAGCGCCGCCATGATCGCCAGCCGCTCGGCTTCGTTCAACCGGCCCCATTGCGCGATTTCGGCGAGGGTCCGCCCGCAGCCCTCGCAGAGCTTGCTGACAGGGTCTATGACGCAGATCTTGATGCAGGGCGTCGAGGCGCTGCTCATCGCCCCGGCCACCCGATCGCGAGCGCAAGACCGAGATAGATCGCGATTTCGGCGAATTGCTGCGCTGCCCCGAGGATGTCCCCGGTCTGCCCGCCGATCAAACGCCGCGCCATGCGCGACAGCACCGCCGCCGCACCGTGCGCCAGCGCGAAGCCGATCAGCAGGCCGGTGATCGGCAGTTCCGCCGCCAGCCCGATCCCGGTCGCGAGGAAGAGGCTCAAGCCCAGCGCGATCCGGGCTGTCAGAACCGTCGGCTGGCCGACAGCCGCCGCCGCGCCGCTGCTGCGCGCCGCCGGTTGGGTCGCCAACATGAACAGCCCCTCGGCACGCGACCAGGGCGCCGCGACGAGCACCGCAGCGGCCGCCGCCCAGGCGCCAGAGCGGTCGAGGATCATGGCGATCAGGCTCGCCCGCAGCAGCAGCGACAGCCCCAGCGCCAGCGCGCCATAGGAGCCGATGCGGCTGTCCTTCATGATCTCCAGCCGGCGCTCGGGCGTATGCCCGCCGAACAGCCCGTCGGCGCTGTCGGCAAGGCCGTCCTCGTGGAAAGCGCCGGTCGTCAGGGCCAGTGCGGTCAGCGCGAGCGCCGCGACGACGAAGCTGCTGAGCCCTGCCAGTCCCGCGCCCAAGGCGATCAGCGCGGCCGGCGCGGCGATGACGAGCGCGGCGAAGGGCAGGGCACGCGGCACCTCGCGGAAATCCGGGATGGCGTGGCCGTCGCTCTCGCCCGGCAGCAACGGCACCGGCAGACGCGACCAGAAGCGCAGGCAGATCGCGGTCGCGATTCCCCAGCCCGGCCAGTCCGGCGGGGGCGCCTCGTTCGTGGTTTCCGCCTCTGCCATATTCGCCGCGTCGTCTCGCTCGATTGTCTTCACGCTCCCGACCCTATAGCAGCAGCGTCAATCCTGCCGCCATGCCGATGCGCTGATGCGGCGCCCTCGCGTGATGGATTTGACCATGGCCGCTTCCGGATTGCCCTTCGACGATATCCGCGACCTCATTGCCGCGATGCCTGGTCCCGACATGGAGGCCGCGAACGCGGTGCGCGCCCGCGATGCCAACCTGACCAAGCCGGCCGGCAGCCTCGGCCGCATGGAGGAGGTCGCCGAATGGCTCGCGGCCTGGCAGGGCAAGGGGAAACCCGCGGTCGACCGGCCGCTGGTTTGCGTCTTCGCCGGCAACCATGGCGTGGTCGCGCAAGGCGTCTCGGCCTATCCGCAGGCGGTGACGCGGCAGATGCTGGAGAATTTCGCGGCGGGCGGAGCGGCGATCAACCAGATCTGCGCGGCCTATGACCTCGGCTTCAAGGTCTTCGACCTCGCGCTCGACCTGCCGACGGGCGATTTCACGCAAACCGATGCGCTCGACGAGCGTGCCTGCGTCGCCACCATGGCCTTCGGCATGGAGGCTCTTGTCGGCGGCACCGACCTGCTCTGCCTGGGCGAGATGGGCATCGGCAACACCACCTCGGCGGCGGCGATCTACGCGGCGCTCTATGGCGGCGATGCCGCGCATTGGTGCGGCCGCGGCACCGGCGTCGATGACGAGGGCCTGAAGCGCAAGGTCGCGGCGGTCGAGGCGGGTCTGGCTTTGCACCGCGCCCATCTCAAGGACCCGCTCGAAGTGCTGCGCCGGCTCGGCGGGCGAGAGGTCGCGGCGATCTGCGGCGCGATCATCGCGGCCCGTTCGCAGCGCATTCCGGTGATCCTCGACGGTTATGTCGTGACGGCCGCTGCCGCGATCCTGCACGCGATCGAGCCGTCCACGATCGATCATTGCATCGCCGGCCATCTCTCGACCGAGGGCGCCCATGCCGACGTGCTCGCCCGTCTCGGCAAGGTGCCGCTGCTGGCGCTCGACATGCGCCTCGGCGAGGGTTCTGGCGCGGCGCTTGCCGCCGGCCTCGTCAAGGCGGCGGCGGCGGTCCATTCGGGCATGGCGACCTTCGAGCAGGCGCAGGTCGCGCGGAAGGACTAGCCTTCGTAATCCGTCTTCAATCCCGCCCGCTCGGCATGGCGCTCCTGCGCCAGCTCGATCAGGCGGGTGATCAGGGCGGGGTAGGGCAGGCCGGAGGCTTCCATCATCTTCGGATACATGCTGATCGCGGTGAAGCCCGGCAGCGTGTTGATCTCGTTGAAGTAGAAGGCGCCGCTCTGGCGGTCGAGGAAGAAGTCGACCCGCGCCAGTCCGTTGCATTCCAGGGCGAGGAAGGCCTTGATCGCGAGCTGCCGCACACGCGCCATCTGCTCGGCATCGAGCTTCGCCGGCAGGTCGACGCTCGCGCCATCCTGGTCGATATACTTGGCCTCGTAGGAATAGAATTCGTGCTGCGGGCCGGCGTTGAGCTCACTGGCGACGCTTGCCGTCGGCGGATCGCCGTCGAGCACCGCGACCTCGATCTCGCGGGCGTCGATGCCCTGCTCGATGAGCACCTTGGTGTCGTACTGGAAGGCGTCGTCAAGCGCGGCACCGAGCGCCTCCCAGCTCTTCACCTTATGGACGCCGACGCTGGAGCCCATGTTGCAGGGTTTGACGAAGACGGGGAGCGTGAGCTGCCCCTCGGCCGCCTCGGCTGAGCCTGCCTGATCGCGCCGCCAGTCGCGGCGCGACAGGGCGAGATAGGGCGCGACCGGCAGCCCGGCGAGCGCCGCCAGCCGCTTGGCGATGTCCTTGTGCATGCCGACCGCCGAGGCCAGCACGCCCGAGCCGACATAGGCGGCGCCGGCCAGTTCCAGCAGGCCCTGCACGGCGCCGTCCTCGCAGAGCGGGCCATGGATCACCGGGAACACGACATCGACCGGCGCGATCGCCGGCGCCGCGCTGTCGGCCGGCAGGATGGCGGTGCGCCCGCCCTGCGGCTCCAGCCGGATCGCGGGTGAATCGGCGGGAATCGGCAGGCTCTCGGTATTGGCCGTCTCGATCCGGCGCAGGTCGTGGCATTGCCAGCGGCCCTGCTTGTCGATGCTGACCGGGACCGGCTCGAAGCGCTCGCGATCGATATAGCGCAGGACGGAGGCCGCCGATTTCAGCGACACCTCGTGCTCGCCCGACTTGCCCCCATAGAGCACGGCGACGCGCGTTTTCCGGTTCATGATCCGATGGTCCGAGAGGCTGGAGGGAAGGCTTCGACGAGGCGGTGAGAGGATGTCGCCGACGGGTGGGGCGAGATTCGGGCGCTCGCGATCACGCCGCCCGCGTCTTCGGCTCGGGCAGGGCCGCGAGCGTGTCCATCACGCGCTCGGCCGGCAGCGTGATCGTGACCTCGGTGCCGGCGCGCGGCCTGGACTTGAGATGGAAGCCGCCGCCATGCAGGTCGATCAGCCCCTTGACGATCGGCAGGCCCAGCCCCGAGCCCTGCTCGGCGGTCTTGATCGCGAGCGAGCCGCGCCCGAAGCTCTGCATGACGATCGGGATCTCGTTCTCGGGGATGCCCGGCCCGGTATCGGTGACCAGGACATATTGCCCGCCCGTCGCGGTCCAGCCGACCTTGATCGTGATCTCGCCGCCCTGGGGCGTGAACTTGATCGCATTCGAGAGCACGTTGAGGACGGCCTGCCGGATGGCGCGCTCGTCCGCCCAGACACGCGGCAATTGCGGCTCGGCCAGCGCGCGGATGCTCTGGCCCTTGGCCTTGGCGCGCAGCGCCAGCATGTGCTGGCAGTCCTCCACGACGCTGGGCAGCGAGAGCGCCTCCTCGTTCAGCTCGTATTTGCCGGCCTCGATCCGCGACAGGTCGAGGATTTCGTTGATCAGGTCGAGCAGATGCTGGCCCGATCCGTGGATATCGGCCGAGTATTCCTTGTAGGCGGCATTGGCATGCTGGCCGAAGATCTCGTTCTTCATTACCTCGGAGAAGCCGAGGATGGCGTTGAGCGGCGTGCGCAATTCATGGCTCATCGTGGCCAGGAAGCGCGACTTGGCGAGGTTGGCCTCTTCCGCCTTGCGCCGCGCCTCGTCCGAATTGGCGTTGGCTGTTTCCAGTTCCGCGATCAGCGCGTCCTTCTCGGCCCGGAAGACGATCGAATCGACCGAGCTCGCATAGAGGCGGTTGGCGAGGAAGATGAAGAAGAGCTGGGCCGAGGCCGCCATCAGCGCCATGGTGACGCTGTCCATGTCGCGCCGGTCCCAGAAGAAGACCATGATCCCGGCGATGATCGGGGTCAGCCCGGCATAGACCGCGATCGGGATCGTCGCCGACAGCATCACCGTGAGCGCGCTGACGATCAAAAGGGCGGTGGTGACGAAGACCTTGGCGCCGGGCGCTTCGACCGGGACGAACAAGAGCAGCAGCAGCGACCAGGCCAGGCCGTGCAGGCCCTCGGCGAGGGCGAAGAGCCGGCGCCAGAGCTTCAGCCGGACGTCGTCGGGGACCTTGGCAAGAAAGCGCCGCGCGATCAGCACGATGATCAGCGTCGTGAGCAGCACCGCGCCGCTCCACACCGCGACGATCGGGGTCGGCAGCCAGAGGCAGGCGGCGGCGGCGATGCCGAGCACCAGAACGAACGTGCCGGCGGAGCCGGCGATCCGGTACTGCGCGAAGACACGCAGCAATTCGTTGTCGAAGGCGCGTTCCAGCCCCGTCGAGGAGGTCAGCCGTTCGCGCGCGGACTTGACCTCGCGCGTGACCAGTTTCCGGCGCGCCACGGCCGAGGGGTCGGGTCCGCGCCCGCGCTGCACCTGTTCGGCCGTCACTTCCGTCATGGTCGGGAGCGTGTATCCTCGTTCGGCCGCTGCGACATGCAGGGGCCGGCTCGCCATCATGGACACCAAATCGTTAAGCTCTTCCTGATGGCACCCTTCGGATTCGGTCGCTCCCGCTATGGACCTTTCGGCTGGCGCCGGGTCGGCCGGCCGGTCGACTTCGTCGTCGCGCTCGGCCTGCTCGGTTTTCTCGGCCTCGCCGGCGCGATCCTGCAATATCGCCTCGGCCCGGCGCGCGAACTCGTCGGCGCGGCCCAGGCGATCGACGGCGATTCGGCGCGCCTGCTCGGCGAGGAACTGCGGCTGGAGGGGATCGACGCGCCCGAATACCGCCAGAGCTGCACCGCGCGCGACGGCAGGCGGGTGGCCTGCGGGCGTGAGGCGCGGCGCGCTTTGCAGGCGTTGTTCGCGCGCGGGGTTACGCGTTGCGAGATCGGCAAGGCCGACCGCTACGGCCGCGGGCTCGCCCGTTGCTGGCAGGGCGAGATCGACATCAACGCGACGCTGGTGCGCGAAGGCCACGCGGTCTCCTACGGCGCCTATCGCGCCGAGGAAGACGCGGCGCGGGCGGCCGGTCGCGGCATCTGGGCGACGCAGTTCGAGCGCCCGGAAGCCTGGCGTCGCGGCCATCCGCGCTGAAGCTCTTCGCCATGCTGGCGTCATGAAGCGCCGGCAATCCGGTTGACCTTCCTGCGCGGGCCGTGATCCGGTACGGCCGGAGACGGAGAGGATCTGATGAAGCTCTATGACGGCGGGCGGGCCCCGAATCCGCGGCGGGTGCGCATCTTCTTCGCGGAGAAGGGGGTGCCGCTGCCGGAGCTCGTGCCGGTCGATATCGCCCGCAAGGAACACCGGACCGAGGCCTTCACCAGGCTGAACCCGGCCCAGCGCCTGCCCGTCCTCGAGCTCGACGACGGCACCGCGCTCGCCGAGACGATCGCGATCTGCCGCTATCTCGAGGCGCTGCATCCGCAGCCGCCATTGTTTGGCCGGGATGCGAAGGAACAGGCTACCATCGAGATGTGGAACCGGCGCGTCGAACTAGGCCTCTTCGCCAGCGTCGCCGCGATCTTCCGCCACAGCCACCCCTCGATGGCGGAGCTGGAGGAGCAGGTGCCGGAATGGGCCGAGGCCAATCGGGACCAGATGGACGACCATCTCTGGCTGATCGAGCTGCAGCTCGCGGCCAATCCCTTCATCTGCGGCGAGGCCCTGACGGTGGCCGACATCACCGCCGGCATCGCCATCGACTTCATGAAGCCGTCGCGCGTGCCGCTGCCGGAGGATTTCGTCCATATCCGTCGCTGGCATGGCGCGCTGTCGGCCCGGCCGAGCTGGAAGGTCTGATGCTTCGCCTGGTCCTGGCCCTGCTTGCTGCCCTGGCCTCGTCCGTTCCGGCGTCGGCCGCCGAAAGGCTGAGCGGCGAGGCGATCGAGCGCGCCTTTCGCGGCAACACGGTGTCCGGCCGCTACACCAATGGCGGCTTCTTCACCGAGTATCACGACCCGAATGGCCAGGCGCTCGGCCACAATGGCTGGCAGGCCAATACCGATGCCTGCTGGATCACCAAGCCGGACCGGATCTGCTATTATTACGGCCCGCAGACCGACCGGACGGTGCATTGCTTCTCGGTCGAGATGAGCGGCGATCTCTATGTCCTGCGCAACAGCGGCAACGGCGTGGTCAATGCTCTGGCCAAGGTCGAACCCGGCAATCCCCGTGGTCATACCGATAACGGCACGCCGTGGTATTGCGACGGGCTGATCTCGCGGGGGGCCGAGCCCCCGATGAGCCGGAAGCTGGCGCGGCGCTGATGTCCCGGTTTGCAGGCCTCGCGATTCTTGCCTTGAGTCTGCTGGCGGCGGCCCAGGCTGCGGCCGTCGAGCGACTGAGCGGCGAACAGATCAGGCAGCTCTTCGAGGGCAACACCGTCTCGGGCCGCTATTCCGGCAGCAACCTGCCGTTCAGCGAGTATCATCATGCCGATGGCCGGGCGAGCGGGCATAATCGCAACGTCCCGAACACCGATGCCTGCTGGATCACGACCCCCGACGCCGTTTGCTATTACTACGGCCCGCAGGAGAAGCGCCGCACCTATTGCTTCACCATCGAGACGAGCGGTGATCTCATCGTCATTCGCAGCCGCCCGAGCGGCCGCATCAACGGCCTCGCCCGCATCGAGAAGGGCGACCCTTACGGCTACGCCGCGAGGAAATCCGACTGGGTTTGCGACGGGCTGATCTCGCAGGCGCCGGGCCGGTCGCGGCTGGCGCGCCGATGAACGCGACGGAGCGGCTCGCAGAGGTGCTGGCGGAGCTGCGTGCCTGCCGCATCTGCCGCGATGAGCCTCGCTACCTGCCGCCCTTGCCGCATCAGCCCCGCCCGGTGATCCAGGCGTCGGTGACGGCCAGGATCTGCATCGCCGGCCAGGCGCCGGGCACGCGCGTCCATGCCAGCGGCCGGCCTTTCACCGATCCCTCGGGCGTGCGCCTCAGGAACTGGCTCGGCATCGACGAGACGATTTTCTACGATGCGGCGAAGATCGCCGTGGTGCCGATGGGGTTCTGCTTTCCCGGCCTCGACGCCAAGGGCGGCGACAAGCCGCCGCGGCGGGAATGCGCGCCGGCCTGGCAGGATCGTGTCTTCGCGGCGTTGCCCCGGATCGAGCTCGTGCTGGCGATCGGGCGCTATGCCCAGAACTGGCATCTCGGCCCGAAGGAGGCCGCCAACCTCTCCGCCACTGTCGCCAACTGGCGCGAGATCCTCGCCAGGCCGGTCCTGCCGCGCGTCCTGCCCTTGCCGCACCCGTCCTGGCGCAACAATGCCTGGCTCAAGCGCAATCCCTGGTTCGAGGACGAGCTTGTACCCGTCCTGCGGGAAGAGGTGGCGCGGCTGCTGCGCTGACAGTCTCGTTCAGTAGCGGAAGGGGCTGGAATCGAGCCCGCGATTGACCTGGCCGCGCACGCCGACGACCGAGCGGACGGGCCCCAGCGCCGTCTCTCCCCGGGTTTCGAGATAGACCAGCCCATCGGCCCGGCTGCCGTAGCCATTGCGCGAACTCTTGCCGAACTCGGCGCGGACCGAACCGCCGGCCCGCACGCAGAATGCGGAGCCCTCCACCCGGACGAATCCGGCGCCGTATTCGGGGCAGGGGCGGGCGGCGGCGCCGGGCTTGGGAGCGGGCTTGGCGTAGGCCTCATGCGGCGCAGGCTTTCGCGGCAGCGGCTGGCCGATCGACTGCGCCGAGGCTGCGGACGCGAGGCCGGACAGAAGCAGGGCAAGGGCAGTGCGGAGCATGGCTGGAATCCGGGGCGACGATCCCTGTTACTGAGCCAGCAAGGCGCAGTTGTGGCAAGGTCGCCGGCTCCCGGTCCGCCAATAGAAAACCCCGGCTTGCGCCGGGGTGAGTATCGCTCGCGCTACGGCTCCGTTGGATCAGAGCTGGTTCGAAACGCGCGAGCGGATCAGGAAATTGTCGAAGGTGTATTCGGCGATCTGGAACCAGAGATATTCGTCGCCACGGAACGCCGCCATCGAATCGTAGAGCTTCTTGAAGTTCGGGTTCTTGGCGGAGGTTTCGGCATAGACCTCCTTCGATGACTTCAGGCAGGCTTCGAGGATCTCCTGCGAGAACGGCCTGAGCTGCGCGCCGCCGGCGACGAGGCGCTTCAGCGCGGCCGGATTGCGGGCATCATATTTCGCCTGCATGTCGATATTGGCCTGGGCGGCGGCCGTGGTGAGCAGCGATTTGTAGGTCTTCGGCAGCTCGTCCCATTTCTTGTCGTTGATGAAGAAATGCAGCGCCGCGCCGCCCTCCCACCAGCCGGGATAGTAGTAGTAGGGCGCAACCTTGTTGAAGCCGAGCTTCTCGTCATCGGCCGGGCCGACCCATTCGGCCGCATCGATCGTGCCTTTTTCGAGCGCCGGATAGATGTCGCCGCCGCCGATCTGCTGCGGCACGACGCCGAGCTTGCTCACCACCTGCCCGGCGAAGCCGCCGATGCGCATCTTGATGCCTTGCAGGTCGGCGACCGTCTTGATTTCCTTGCGGAACCAGCCGCCCATCTGGCAGCCGGTATTGCCGCCGGGCAGGGCGTAGATGTTCGCCTTCTTGTAGAACTCGTTCAGAAGCTCGTTGCCGCCGCCATGGTAGAACCAGGCGTTCTGCTGGCGCGAATTCAGCCCGAACGGCACGGCGGTGCCGAAGGCGAAGGTCGGGTCCTTGCCGACATAGTAATAGGACGCGGTGTGGCACATCTCGACCGTGCCGTTGGTGACCGCGTCCGCGGCCTGCAGGGCCGGCACGATCTCGCCGGCCGCAAAGACCTGGATCTGGAAATTGCCGTCCGTCGCTTCCGAGACCGCCTTCGCCAGCACCTCCGATGCGCCGAAGATCGTGTCGAGCGATTTCGGGAAGGATGATGTGACGCGCCATCTCACCTCGGGCATGGACTGCGCGATGGCCGGGCTCGCGATCGCCCCCGCAGCAGCCCCGGCCCCGGCAACCTTCAAGAAATGACGACGACTCATCGATTTTGCCCTCCCCAAGGCCATGCGCGCCGGTTTTCCGGTCGTCGCGAACGCCTGTGAGGAAAGCAGGTCTGTTGGCGGGCGCAAGAGGAATTTGCATGGCAATCATGCAAATTCGTCATGAGTCGGCTGCGAACCTTTTCGAAGCGCGATCGATGAGGCCGCGCATTTCCGCCATTTTCATGAAAAAAGGCCCGGCTTTCGCCGGGCCTCCTGTCGATGAGCCGTCGCGGTGCCGGAGCGCTCAGCGGGCGCGCGTGCGAACCTGGAAGACGTCGAAGCTGAGTTCGGCGACCTGCCACCAGAGATACTGGTCGGAGCGGAAGGCGGCCATGGCCTCGATCGCCTTCTTGAAGTCCGGGTTCTTGGCCGAGATTTCGGCATAGAGCTCGTTGGAGGCCTTGAGGCAGGCTTCCATCACGTCCTGCGGGAAGGGGCGCAGCTGCGTGCCGGCCGCGACCAGGCGCTTCAGCGCCGGCGGGTTCACCACGTCGTACTTCGCTGCCATCTGCGTGTTGGCATAGGTGCAGGCGGCCGTCAGCGCGGCCTGATAGGCCTTCGGCAGGGCGTTCCACTTCTCCAGGTTGACGAAGGCGTGGACGGTCGGTCCACCCTCCCAGAAGCCCGGATAGTAATAATACGGCGCGACCTTCGAGAAGCCGAGCTTCTCGTCGTCATAGGGGCCGACCCATTCGGCACCGTCGATCGTGCCCTTTTCGAGCGCCGGATAGATGTCGCCGCCGCCGAGCTGCTGCGGCACGAGGCCGAGCTTCTGCAGCACCGAGCCGGCGATGCCGCCGATGCGCATCTTTAGGCCCTGGATATCGGCGACCGACTTGATCTCCTTGCGGAACCACCCGCCCATCTGCGCGCCGGTATTGCCGCAGGGCAAGCCGTAGGCGTTGAACTTCTTGTAGAACTCGTTGAACATCTCGTTGCCGCCATGCTGGAACAGCCAGGCGTTCTGCATGCGGGCATTGAGGCCGAACGGCACCGAGGCGGCGATCGCGAAGGTCGGGTCCTTGCCGACATAGTAATACGAGACGGTATGGGCCATCTCGACGGTGTTGTTCGTGACCGCATCGAGGGCCTGCAGCGCCGGGACGATTTCGCCGGCCGCGAAGACCTGGATCTGGAACTTGCCGTCGGTCAGTTCGGAGACCATCTTGGCCATGATCTCGGCGCCGGCATAGATCGTGTCGAGCGACTTCGGGAAGCTCGAGGCCAGGCGCCATTTGATTTCCGGGTTCGACTGGGCGACGGCCGGCATGGCGACGGCGGTCGCGGCAGCGCCAGCCGCGGCGGTCTGGATAAACTGACGACGCTTCATCTAGACATTCTCCTCGGATGTTTGGCGGATGCGGGCGTTTCGAAACAGGTTCTGCCGCCCGGCGTTCGGAATCGGGTTGTAGCGAATGGATTTTCGAAGTGCGAGGGATTTCATCGCCGATTCCTGCGACTTTCGGCTAGGTTCCATCCCCATCTTGGCGGGCTTCTGCGGCAGTGGTTAAAGCGGGCATGATCGAGACTGAAAACCTGCGCCTGCGCCGTCCCGAAATCGGAGATCTCGACGCGATCCATGCGATGCGCAGCGACCTCGCCGTCATCCGTTTTCTCGGCGGCCGGGTGCTCAATCGCGAGGAGGCCTGGCATCGGCTGACCCGCATCGTCGGCCACTGGACCTTGCGCGGCTACGGCATGTTCGCGGTGGTCGAGAAAAGCAGCGGCGCCCTGGTCGGCGAGGTCGGACTGTTCGACGGCTGCAGGGGGCTCTCCCCGGATTTCGACAATGCGCCGGAGGCCGGATGGATTCTGGCCGGCGAGGCGCAGGGCAAGGGCTATGCGGGGGAGGCGGCGACGGCCGCGCATCGCTGGTTCGCAGTTGCGCATGGCGAGCGGCGCAGCGTCTGCATCATCGCGCCCGAGAATCTTGCCTCCTTCCGTGTGGCGCACAAGCTCGGCTACAAGAGCTTCGGACAGGTCGATTACCAGAACGGGCCGGTGGTGATGCTCGAACGCATTCCCGGCTGACGAAGCGGAGCGGGGAAATATGGATCAGGACAGGCTCGCGAAGCTGCGGGAACGCTATTCCGGCAGCGGCGGCGGCGACATCCGCGACCCGCATTTCGCCAAGGTGGCTGCAGGTCAGTTCACCGGCGACCGGCGCAAATGGCCCTTCGCGGATGTCGCGACCTTCCTGGGCGCGCCCTATCGCCCTGACGCCCTCGCCGCGCCCGGCCTCGGCGGCCTCGATGTCGCGATCATCGGCGTGCCCATGGATCTCGGCGTCACCAACCGCGCCGGCGCGCGCCTCGGCCCGCGCGCCGTCCGCGCGATCGAGCGCATGGGTCCGATGGACCATGCGCTGGGGACCGCGCCCTTCACCATGCTCAAGGCGGCCGATATCGGCGACGTGCCCTTCCGCTCGCGCTATTCGCTGGAGAGCTGCCACGAGGATATCGAGGCGACCTTCAGGACGATCGTCGAGGCCGGCGTTTCGCCGCTCGCCGTCGGCGGCGACCACTCGATCACCTATTCGATCCTGAAGGCGGTCGGCGCGAAGCGTCCGGTCGGCATGGTCCATATCGACGCCCATTGCGACACCTCCGGGCCGTATGAGGGCTCGAAGTTCCATCATGGCGGGCCGTTCCGCCAGGCGGTGCTCGACGGCGTGCTCGACCCCGAGCGCGTGATCCAGATCGGCATCCGGGGCGGTGCCGAATATCTCTGGGAGTTCTCCTACGAGTCCGGCATGACCGTGATCCACGCCAACGAGGTCGACGATCTCGGCCTCGAGGCGGTGATCGCCAAGGCACTGGCGGTGATCGGCGACGGGCCGACCTATGTTTCCTTCGACGTCGATTCGCTCGATCCCGGCTTCGCGCCCGGCACCGGGACCCCGGAAGTCGGCGGCTTGAGCCCGCGCGAGGCCCTCGCGATCCTGCGGGCGCTGAAGGGGCGCGACATCGTCGCTGCGGATGTCGTAGAGGTGGCGCCGCAATACGACGCGACCAGCAATACGGCGCAATGTGCGGCCCAGGTGCTCTTCACCGAGCTCTGCCTGTTGGCTGAGGCGCGCGCTTCGGGAAAAGGAAGACCATGATTCGGATTCGATCGATCGCGCGGATCGCCGCGCTGAGCGGGCTGTGCCTGCTGGCCCCGGCTGCGCGTGCCGAGGTGCCTGCAAACGGGCAGGCCTATCTCGATGCGGCCCTCGCTTCCGTCGAATCGCTGCTCAGGCTCTACGATGGCAAGGGAACTCTGCCTCGCCTGTCCGATCCGGTCGATGGCAAGGTCCTGGCCGATGTCTGGAATGTGCCGGCGATTCTCGGCAAGGCACCCTATGGCGCCGCCGATCTCCCGGCGCTGCACGATATTGTGCAGAAGCAGACCCGCGTCCTTCAGGTCTATGCGCTGTTCGTGCCGGGGCAGGGCCGAAAGGAACCGGACCTGGCCGCGAACGCGGTCGAGTTCCAGGATGAGATGACTCGTTCGCGCGTCTTCCTGCTCAAGGCGGCAGGCGGCACCTTGTCGGCGATCAACGATTTCTCGTTCAAGCTGAAGGAGGAAGACAAGACCGAGGCGCGCGCGCAGGGCTTGCGGCAGATGCGGCTCGGCCTGCAGGAGATCGTCGTCGGCGCGGCGCTGGCGCTGCGCGGCACCGGGCTGAGCGATGCAAATCGCCTGCTGATCGCGCAGGCTTTCGCGGAGAATGCCGGGGGCATCGCCGCCGCGCTCGCACCGCCGGACCGCAACGCCCTCGTCGGCGCGCTCCAGGCGGTGAGCCCGTCCCTGAAACCGGAAGCGCAGAAGGCGGTTGCGGAATTTGCCTCTGTCGTGGCCGCCGCTCCCTGCGAAGGCTTCTGCCTGGTCAATTGAGACAGGCCCGGCCCTTTCAGGGCCGGGTTGCCAGCCAGATCACGTGACGTGCCCCGCCGCCGGTGCGGCGGGCGCGTGCCGCCACCTCTTCGGTGGCGAAGCCGGCCTGGCGCAGCCGCCGGGTGAAGCCATGGTCCGGCCCCGAGGACCAGACCGCCAGAATGCCGCCGGGCCGCAGCGCGGCCTTGGCGGCCTGCAGCCCCGCCGCCCCGTAGAGCTGGTCGTTGCCGGCCACGGTCAGCCCCTCCGGACCATTGTCGACATCGAGCAGGATGGCGTCGTGGCGCCCCTTGCCGGCCGCGATGGCCGCGGCGACGTCGGTGACACGCATCTGCACGCGGGCATCGTCGAGGCAGCCGGCGAAGACTGCGGCCATCGGCCCCCGCGCCCAGGCGACGACGGCGGGGATCAGCTCGGCCACCTCCACCTGCGCGTCGTCAGGCAGCTTGGCGAGCGCGGCCCGCAAAGTGAAGCCCATCCCCAGGCCGCCGATCAGGATGCTGGGTCGCTGCCGCCCCGCCAGCCGGTCGCAGACCAGGGTCGCCAGCGCCTCCTCCGAGCCGCTGAGGCGGCTGTTCATCAGCTCGTTGCTGCCGAGCATGATCGAGAATTCGCTGCCGCGCTGCTTCAGCCGGAGGTCGCCGCTGCCGTCCGGCAGCGCTGCGGTATCGAGGGTGGTCCAGGGTATCACGTCGCTCTCGCCTGTCTGGGAAGCTGCCTTATAGCGCATTCGGCTCGAACGCCTGGAAGCCAAAACGATATGCGCTGATTGCATGAAATATCGTCACGCATGACGTTGATTGGCCGATGACGCATGGCTATCTCATGTTGCGGCGCAGCATTGCGCCTGCTTCTCCGTGAAAGCTCGTCATGACACTCGCCGCGAACGATCGCAGCCTGGATGCGCCGGTATCCGCCCGTACGCCCGTCCCGGTGGGGCTGGTGCTGCTCGCGCTGGCCATGGGCGGCTTTGCCATCGGCACCACCGAATTCGCGGCAATGAGCCTGTTGCCTTACTTCTCGGCTGGGCTTGGCGTCGATGAGCCGACGGCCGGCCACGTCATCAGCGTCTATGCGCTCGGCGTCGTCGTCGGCGCGCCGCTGATCGCGGTGCTGGCGGCGCGGATCCCGCGCCGGACGCTGCTGATCGGGCTGATGGGCCTGTTCGCGCTCGGCAACGGGCTGAGCGCGCTCGCCCCGAACTATCACTGGATGCTGGTCTTCCGTTTCCTGAGCGGGCTGCCGCATGGCGCTTATTTCGGGGTCGCGGCGCTGGTCGCAGCCTCTCTCTCGGCGCCGAACCGGCGGGCGCAGTCGGTGGCGCGCGTCATGCTCGGTCTGACGGTCGCGACGATCATCGGCGTTCCCGTCGCAAGCTGGATGGGGCAGATTCTGGGCTGGCGCTCGGGCTTTGCCATCGTCTCCGGGCTCGCCTTGCTGACGGCCCTCCTGATCGCGCTGTTTGCGCCGCGCGATGCAGTGCAGCCTGGCGCGAGCCCATTGCGGGAGCTCGGTGCGCTGAAGCGCCGGCAGGTCTGGCTGACGCTCGCGACCGGCGCCATCGGCTTCGGCGGCCTCTTCGCCGTCTACGCTTATCTCGCCTCGACCCTGATGGTGGTGACCGAAGTCTCGCCGGCCTTCGTCCCAGTCGTGCTCGCGATCTTCGGTCTGGGGCTGACGGCGGGCACGCTCGTCGCCGGCTGGGCGGCTGACAGGGCGCTCGTTCCCGCAACCGCAGGCATGCTGCTCTGGAGCGCCTTCTGGCTGGCGGCCTTTCCCTTCGCTGCCGGCAATATCTGGGCGGTGTCGCTGGTCATCTTCATGATCGGCAGCGGCGGCGGGCTCGGTGCCATGCTGCAGACCCGGTTGATGGATGTCGCCGACGACGCGCAGACGCTGGCTGCCGCGCTCAACCACAGCGCCTTCAACACCGCCAATGCGCTCGGCCCCTGGCTCGGCGGCATGGCGATCGCCGCTGGCTATGGCTGGACCTCGACCGGCTGGGTCGGTGCGGCGCTGGCGCTGGGCGGGCTCGCGATCTGGATCGTCGCGGTTCTCGACGCTCGCCGCTGAGTAGGGCGGCGGGTCTCCGCCCCGCCTATAGCCCTGCTTCTTTGGTCGCATCCCGGCTCCAGGCGCGGATTGGGACGCGCAAGCTGCGAAAAGCTGTATCGCTCCCTCTTGCGAGTGGAATGAAACTGCGCCCAATCTGTCGCCACAGAACCGGACCGGGACAACAGCAAGACCGGCCGGCTGAATCTGCGGAGGTCCCATGAAGAGTTTCGTTCGTTTTATCGCGGCGGCGGCGTTGACGGTCGTCGGCGCGACAGGGGCGCTCGCCCAGGCCAAGGAGTGGAAGGAGATCCGGATCGGCACGGAGGGTGCCTATCCGCCCTACAACAACCTGAATGCCAAGAAGGAGCTTGAGGGCTTCGAGATCGACTACGGCAACCTGCTCTGCGAGAAGATGAAGGTGAAATGCACCTGGGTCGTGCAGGATTGGGACGGCATCATCCCGGCGCTGCAGGCCAACAAGTATGATGTCATCTTCGCCGGCATGAACGCGACCGACGAGCGCAAGAAGCAGGTCGATTTCACCTCGGTCTACAGCAAGACCCCGATCTGGATGATCGGCCCGAAGACGACCAAGTCGGACGACATCTCGCCGGCCGCCCTCAAGGGCAAGTCGATCGGTGCGCAGGGCTCGACGATCCACGCCAACTATGTCGAGAAATTCTACAAGGATTCGACCGCGCGCCTCTATCCGACCCAGGAAGAGGCCAATCTCGATCTGCTCAACGGCCGTCTCGACTACATCGTCGCCGACGCCCTCGCTCTTGCCGATTTCCTCAAGGGCAAGGGCAAGGATTGCTGCAAGAAGATCGCCGAGGTGAAGCGCGACGACGCCATTCACGGCCCCGGCGTCGCCGGTGCGGTCCGCAAGTCCGACACGGCGCTGAAGGACATGATCAGCAAGGCCATCGCCGAGACCATGGCCGACGGTTCGCACAAGAAGCTCGAGGACAAGTGGTTCAAGTACGACTGATCTGACATCCGACGACGATCACCCGCCGGCCGCATCGGGCCGGCGGGCTTCAGTTCCTCGCGCGCCGGCCCTCCCATGTTCGACAAATTCGCTCTGCTTGGCTTCGGGGCCGGCGGTTGGGGCCTGGCCCTGCTGCAAGGCGCTGCCAACACCATCTCGGTCGCTCTTGCGACCCTGCCGTTCGGCCTGGCGCTCGGCCTCGTCATCGCGCTGTGGAAGCGCTCCGACTATGTGATCCTGCGGACGCTGGCGACGATCTACACCACCGTCTTCCGCGGCGTGCCGGAGCTTCTCACGCTCTACATCATCTATTTCGGCATCCAGGTGCTGATGCAGCGAATCTGGACCGGCTTCTCGATCCCGCCCTTCGTCGCCGGCATGGTCGCGCTCGGCCTGGTGCTTGCGGCGTTCTCCAGCGAGGTCTGGGTCGGCGCGCTGAACTCGATCCAGAAGGGCCAGCGCGAGGCGGCTTCGGCGCTCGGCCTGTCGAAGGCGCAGGCTTTCCGGCTCGTCGTCTTCCCGCAACTGATCCGCGTGGCGCTGCCCGGTCTCGGCAACAACTGGATGGTGCTGCTGAAGGAGACTTCGCTCATCTCGGTGATCACGCTGCAGGACATCATGTTCATCGCGACGCGGGCCAATGTCGTGACCAAGGAGCCGTTCCTGTTCTTCGGTACGGCGATGCTGCTCTATTTCTTCTTCTCGCTGGTTTCCGCCTGGGGCATCGAGAAGCTCGAACAGCGCACCAATCGCGGCCAGGCCGCCTTCGGCGGAGCGACGCGATGAACTGGTGCGAATATCCCGGTTATCTGGTCGGCAGCGAAGTCCTGCAGAACTACGGCTGCCGCATGGCGAGCGGTCTCTGGGTCACCTTCGAACTCGTGGCGATCTCGGTCGCCATCGGCTTCTTTCTGGCGCTCGGCCTCGCCATCACCCGGCTCTATGGCCCGCGCTGGGCGCGGATGGCGGTCAGCGGCTACAACACCTTCCTGCGCGGCACGCCGCTGCTCTGCCAGCTCTTCCTGGTCTATTACGGGCTCGGCCAGTTCCGTGAGTTCTGGCAGGAGATCGGCCTGTGGTGGTTCTTCCGTGAGCCGTTCTACTGCGCGGCCTTCACCTTCACCATCAACACCGCCGCCTACCAGGCCGAAATCCTGCGCGGCGCCATCCAGTCGGTCCCGCGCGGGCAATTCGAGGGGTCGCTTTCGCTCGGCCTGCATCGCTGGGCGACGCTCCGCCTCGTCGTACTGCCACAGGCGATGATCCTGGCATTGCGCCCGCTCGGCAACGAGTTGATCGTGATGATCAAGTCGAGCGCGATCGTCTCGCTGGTGACGCTGTTCGACCTGATGGGCGCGACGCGGCTGGCCTTCGCCCGCTCCTTCGATCTTTCGATCTATCTCTACGCCGCGCTGATCTATCTGGTGCTGGTCGAGATCATCCGCCGCGTCTGGGACAGGCTGGAGATCCGGCTGAGCCGGCACATGGTATTGCGCTGACCCGGCCTCAACCCGGCAGGGTCAGCACCACCGCGCCGCGAGGCGTCGCGACGACGGTATGCTCGTACTGGACGGTGGGAGCGGATGGATCGCTGTAGAGCGTCCAGCGATCGCCGTCGCCATGCTCGGCCCAGTCAGCGCCCAGCGACAGGAACGGCTCGACGGTGAAGACGAGCCCGTTCGTCATGGTCCGGCGCTCTTTACGGTCGGGCCAGGTCGCGATCTCCGTCGGCTCTTCGTGCAGCGAGCGGCCGACGCCATGGCTCGCGAGATTGCGCACCAGCGTATAGCCGTTCTTCTCGGCGAAGCGCCCGACCGCCTGGCCGATGCCGGCGAGCGGCTTGCCGGCGCCGACCTGCCCGATCCCGGCCCAGAGCGCGCGGCGGCCGTCGCGGCACAAGCGCTCCAGCTTCGGCCGGACTGGCGGCACCGCGAAGGACGCGCCGGTGTCGCCGAAGAAGCCGTTCTTTTCGGCGGAGACGTCGATATTGACGAGATCGCCGGCGAGGATGCGCCGCTCGCCGGGAATGCCGTGGGCGACCTCCTCGTTGACGCTGATGCAGGTCGCGCCGGGGAACTCATAGGCGAGCTCCGGGGCAGGGCGCGCGCCATGGCGTTCGAGATAGTCGCGGCCGATCGCGTCGAGCTCGGCCGTGGTCATGCCGGGTTCGATCGCCTTGCCCATGGCGGCGAGCGCGCGGGCCACGATGCCGCCGATCTCTTTCAGCGCCTGCAATTCGTCGTCGTTCGATATCGTCATGGGCCGGAGCTAAGCCGCTGGTCCTCCGGCTGCAAGGGAAAAGCCGCATGGGCGGATGGCGTGCAATCGCCTTTCCCGTCCGGCGTGCGCAGGCTAAAGCGTGGACATCTTCGGAGAAAAGCGGGAGCTCGGCATGGCCAAAGTCGCATTCATCGGTCTCGGCGTGATGGGGTTCCCCATGGCCGGCCATCTCAAGGCCAAGGGTCATGAGGTCACCGTCTACAACCGCAACCCGACGAAGGCGCAGGAATGGGTCTCCCGCCATGGCGGCCTCTCGGCGCCGACCCCGGCCGATGCCGCGAAGGGCCAGGAGATCGTCTTCTGCTGTGTCGGCAATGACGACGACCTGCGCGCGGTGACGACCGGAGAGAACGGCGCCTTCGCCGGCATGGAGAAGGGCGCAATCTTCGTCGACCACACCACGGCCTCCGCCAATGTCGCCCGCGAACTCTACGAGGCTGCGAAGCAGGGCGGTTTCGGCTTCGTCGATGCGCCGGTCTCCGGTGGGCAGGCTGGCGCCGAGAACGGCGTGCTGACCGTGATGTGCGGCGGCGAACCCGAGACCTATGCCCGGGTCGAGCCGGTGATCGCGAGCTTCGCGCGCATGTGCAAGCTGATGGGCCCGGCCGGCTCCGGTCAGCTCACCAAGATGGTCAACCAGATCTGCATCGCCGGACTGGTGCAGGGCCTGTCGGAAGGCGTCCATTTTGCCAAGCGCGCCGGTCTCGACGTCGAGGCCATGCTGGAGGTGATCTCCAAGGGCGCCGCCGGCTCCTGGCAGATGGAGAACCGCGGCAAGACGATGAACCAGAACAAGTTCGATTTCGGCTTCGCCGTCGACTGGATGCGCAAGGATCTCGGCATCGTCCTCGATGAGGCCCGCCGCAACGGTGCGCAACTACCGGTCACCGCGCTGGTCGACCAGTTCTATGCCGAGGTCCAGAAGATGGGCGGCAAGCGCTGGGATACGTCGAGCCTGATCGCCCGCCTGGAAGGCTGAGACTGCGCCGGGCCACCTTCGCTTCGGGCAGAACCACCCTTGTCATTCCGGGGCGCGCCGCAGGCGCGAACCCGGAACCCACAACTAGGTGAAACATCTCGTGCCCGTTGTCAGCGGCTCACCCGGTCGTGGGTTCCGGGTTCTTCGCTCCGCGAAGCCCCGGAATGACAACGGAGTGCAGCGGCTTCGTTGGGCGGTCGTTCACACGGCCTGAGGCCGTTTCCGCACGAAGCTGACGGCGGCGAGGCCCGTTGCCGTCAGAAGCCAGATCAGCAGGTTCATCGATTGTGGCCAGATCGTCACGAGCCAGCTGATCAGCACGGTCAGCGCCGCGCTGAAGCCGAGCTGGACCGCGCCCAATAGCCCGGCAGCCGAGCCCGCCAGTTCCGGCCGGGCCGAGAGTGCCTCTGCCGTCGCGCCGGGGATCGTCATGCCGTTGCCCATCGCATTCACGGCCAGCGGCAGGAACAGCGCGAGCGGCGACCACCAGGGCGACAACGACAGGATAAGCGCCGCCGCGGTCCCGATGAACGAGATCACGAGGCCGCGCCGCACCATCGTCTGCGTGCCGACACGCACGGCCAGTCGCGACATCGCGAAATTGCCGAGCATGTAGCCGAGCGCGTTGAGGATGAAATACGTGCCGTAGACGTCCGAGCCGCGGCCCATCGTTTCGACGACGATATAGGGCGTCGCCGCGATGAAGACGAAGAAGGCGGAGGAAGCCGACGATCCCGCCACGACGTTCAGCATGAAGTCGCGGTTGCGCACCAGTTCCGGAAAGACGCGGAAAACCCCGAGCAGCGAACTCTGCCGGCCGAGATTGGGCGCGGTCTCCGGCAGGCGCGCGAGGGTGAAGGCAAGCACGGCGACGCCGAACAGCGTCATGAACCAGAAGATCGCGCGCCAGCCGAAAACGGTCTCGATCTGCCCGCCCAGCCAGGGCGCGAGCATCGGCGCCACCACCATGACCATGGTGACGGTGGCGATCTGGCTTGCGGCATGGTCGCGGTCGGCGGTGTCGCGGATGATGGCGCGCGACAGGGCGAAGACGGCACCGCCGCCGGCCCCTTCCAGCACCCGCGCGATCAGCAGGGCGTGGGTCGAGGGAGCGAACGCGCCCAGCACCGAACCCAGCACGAACAAGGCCACGCCGGCATTGACGCAGGGGCGGCGCCCGAAGCGGTCCGACAGCGGCCCGATGATGAGCTGCGTCACGGCGACGGCGACCAGGAACAGCGTCAGCGTGAGCTGGATGGTGGCGTAGTTCGTGGTGAAATGCCGGGCGAGCGCCGGCGTGGCCGGGGCGAGCAGGTTGAGCGCGATCGGCTGCAGCGCCGAGATCGCGACGAGGATCGCGAGTGTCGGCTTGACCGCCGCCGTCACGCCGCCGGCTTTCGGGTCAGCTTGAGGTTGGAATCCGGCCGCACACGCTGGCGATGCATGGTGTAGAGGCCGCTGCCGACGATGAGCGCGACGCCGATGGCGGCGTAGAGATCCGGCACGTCGCCCCAGACGACGTAGCCGAGCACGGTCGCGAAGACGATGATGGCGTAGCGGTATTGCGAGATCACGCCGACATCGGTGCGCCGAAAGGCGCTGATGATGAAGAAGGTGCCGATCGTCACCAGAACGGCGGCGAGAGCGATATAGACGGTTTCCAGCCGCCAGACCGGCAGCCACGCTTCGGTGAGGCCATAGGCGACGGCGACGAGGCCGACGAGAATCGTCGTGGTCAGCGACACCACCGTCGAGGGAACTTCGGCACCGATGGTGCGGGTCGTCAGGTCCCGGCCGGCGACGAGACAGGCGCTGATCACGGCGACGATGGCGGCGGCATTGAAGGATTCGGCACCCGGGCGCACCACGAACAGCACGCCGATGAAGCCGACGGTCAGCGCCATCGCGCGCCGCCAGCCGACGCTCTCGATCCGCAGCAGCACCGCCAGCGCAACGATGAGCAGCGGTGAGGCCATGTTGATCGCGGTGAGGTTGGCGAGCGGCATCAGGCCCAGCGACCAGCCGAAGGTCAGCGCGCTGAAGGCCTCGAGAATGCCCCGCTGCAGCACGCGCGGACGGAACGCAAGGTGCAGCCGGTCGCTTTCCCGCGCCGCGAAAACGAGCGCGAGGCCGACCACGACCGCGAAACCGGTCCTGAGTGCGATCGCCTGTCCGGCCGGATAGATCTCGCGAGCGAGCTTCATGAACACGTCGTTGACGACGAAAAGCGACATCGCGACGAGCATGAAGATGATGCCGCGACGGTTTTCGGCTGCACTGGCCAAGGGATGGATCCTGTTCGGGAGGCTTCAGGCCGGCAGCATGTCCGTATGCGCGGTAATCCAGCCATACAGGGGCCGGCGATGCGGGTCCAATGCGTCTCCGGCAGGGGCGGCGCGCGGCAACGTGGAAGCCTTTGTTAACCAGCCGGGACCATAACCGGACCCGAGCTTGACCTATGGTGAGACTGGGTAGGGGATGCAGGGCAGGATTCGACGCTGGTTAGGCGCCGGAACTCCGGTGGAGGGCGTAGCCGCGGCGGCCTTGCCTGTGGAGGACGTCGCGCCTCGGCAGGCCGGTGCGATCCAGCCTTATGACGTGTCCGCCCACGATGCCGTCGATGATATCGAGCGCGACATCCTGTTCGCGATGGAGCGGCTGACGAAGGAATTGGGCGAGGTCGAGCAGCGTTCGACCGAGTCCGAAAGCGGCTCGCGTGCCATCCTCGAGAATGCCGGCAGCATGCGCAGCGCCGTCGGCGCCGCCAGCGAGAACGCCTCCGCTCTTGCTGCCGCGACCCATCAGGTTTCGCAGGCGGCCGAGCAGGTCGACGGAGCGGTGGGCAGCGTTCGCGACAGGCTTGATGCCGCCTTGTCGCGGGCCGGCGAGGCTGCGGTGATGCTGGATGGCCTGGCCGCCGCGACTGGAGAGATCAAGGGGATCGTCGATTCGATCGCCGAGATCGCGCGCCAGACCAATCTCCTTGCGCTCAACGCGGCGATCGAGGCCGCCCGCGCCGGCGAAGCAGGGCGGGGGTTCGGGGTCGTCGCCCACGAGGTCAAGACCCTCGCCGTGGAGGTCAGCGACGCTGTTGGCCATATCCGCGAGCGTGTCGACCGGCTGACCCGTGCCGCGCAGGGCTCGACCGGTATCGTCAACGACACCTTGGAGATCGTCCGGGGCGTCAATCCGATCATGGCGACGATCGGACGGGCTTCCCAGGAGCAGGTGAATTCGACCGCGGAACTTTCCCGCAACGCGCGGGAAACGGCGCTCTTCGTCGAGGGCGTTGCGCGGCGGGCCGACGAGATCGACCGGGTCGCGCATGAGACGGTGGCCGAGAACGAGCGCGCCCGCCGGGCCACGCAGAAGGGCAGTCGCCTGGTCGGCAACATGCTCAGGCGCTTCAAGCCCGTGCTGCGCCATTCGGCCTTCGCGGACCGGCGCCGCTTCGATCGCTTTCCCACGGCCCGCAGCGCGCATCTTGCGCTCGGCAGTGCCGATCTGTCCGGCCGGCTGGTCGATCTCGGCCGGGGCGGGGCCTTGCTGGCCGGCGCGCATCAAACGCGGTTGCCGATCGGTGGCGCCGGCGTGGTCACGATCGAGGGCTTGCCCCCGCTACCTTGCCGCATGACCGGCACCAGCGAACTCGGCCTGCACCTTGCCTTCGCGGGCGATGCCGCTGCCGGCTGCGGCGAACTGGCGGGCATGATCGAGGAGATCGAGCGCTCCTGGCGTCCGCTGATCGAGCGCGCCCAGGATTTCGCACGCGAGACCGCGGCGGCGATGGAAGACGCCATCGACCGCGGCTTGCTCTCCGAGAGCGACCTGTTCGATCTCCGCTATGTGCCGGTCCCCGAAGTCGAGCCGCGGCAATATCTGAGCCCGAGCCTGCCGGTACTCGAAACGGTCCTGCCGCCCCTGCTCGCCGGTGCGCTCGGCTCGGACAAACGTCTGGTTTTTGCTCTGCCGAGCGATCGCAACGGCTATGTCCCGGTACATCATGCCGCCTGGTCTCAGTCGCCGCGCCCCGGCGATCCCGCCTGGAACGCCGCGTATGCCCGCAATCGCCGGATCGTCGACAGCCGCGCGGGCTTGAGCGCCGGGCGCTCGGTCCGCCCCTTCCTCGTTCAGCTCAGTCGGTACGAGCATGAGGACGGCCGCGCCGAACTGTTGAGCGAGATCAACGCCCCGCTGCGCGTCCGCGGCCGGCACTGGGGTGGTGTGCGGATGGCTTATCGGCTTTGACGAGGCATCTTCGCGCTTGAGGGCCTGACCCGGCTCCGCCTGTCATTCCGCACGCGCTGCGGCGCGCAGTACCGCTGCGCAGATGCGGAACCGTTCTCCGGAAAAGGCGCCTTCTCGTCACGCGGTCCCGTGTCTGCGGAGCATCGCTTCGCGCTGCACCGCGCACGGGATGACAGCGCCTGCCTACAACCGGTCCCAGTTTACGCTGATACTCAGCTTCTGGAACGCCTGTTTCCACAGCGTGGCGGTCTGCTCGAGCCGGGCCGGATCGTAGACGCCCTGGACCTGATGCACGCTCAGCTCCCAGGTCCCTGCGCCCGAATCCTGCCAGACCTTGCCGAGCAGCCGCCGCAGGCGCTCCGGGTCCCGCGCGCCGGTGCCGTTGCCGAAGACGGTGAACTGACCCGAGTTCTGCAGCATGTCGGAGACGAGCAGGAGCTTGCGGTCTCCGCTCGGAACGCGGTTCTCGCGGCGCGAGACGACATCGCCGATCGCCTCGACGATCGGGGACTGATTGCCCTTTCCGGGCTGGGTCAGAACGGTCAAAGCCTCGTCGAGCGGGCGGCCGAATTTCTCGACCCATTTGACGTATTCGCGCCGCGGGTTGCCGATCAGTTCGCTCGCCGTCTTGCCGGGGTTGCAAAGCGAGACCAGCGCAGGAAAACCGGGCTCGAACACGTCGTTGAAGACATAGATCGACAGCATCCTGTCTGTTGGCAATGCGTCGCCGACCTGCTTGACCAATGTCTTGAGGCGCCCGGCCTGTACCTCGCTCCACGGATCGCTCTTGTCGACGAGGATGAGGGTGTGCCCGACGGCCCCGCTCTTCGGGCACAAGCTCTCCTGGTCGCGCGGCGGGCCGCGCAGCAGGGACGGTGCCGCGAAGAAGCCGACAAGGCCAAGCCCGGCGAGCACGGAGGCGACGATCGCCCAGTTCTCGGTCTTCATCTGTCGACCTTTAGCGCGGCATTGCGGCGAAATCCTCCGCCGCCTGCTTCTGGGCCGCCTCGTCCTGCTCGAAAGCCTCGCGCCCGGCCTGCGCGGCCCTGAGCTTCACCTGCTCGATCTCGCCGGCAAGGTCGACGCCGCGCAGCAATACCAGCCGGTCCCTGAGCTTGGCCTCGATCAGAGCCGGCATGCTGGTGAGCTGCTGTTCGAAGTCGTCGATCTGGCGGCGGGCGGCGACATATTCCGGCAGCTCCGCCGGCTGGTCGATCTCGGCCAGGTTGAGCGATTGCGTGAAATAGGCCGGGGGCAGGTCGGTGCGGACCCTGAGATTGGCCTCGCGATATTGCATCATCGCGGCGTCCTTGGCGGCGCGCAGTTGCCCGAGGCGGGAGGTATAGAGGTCGCGCGCCTTCTCGGCTGCCGCCTTCACGCCCTGCAGCCTGCCGAGTTCGTCACGGCAATCCTCGCGGAAGCCGTCGACCTGGGTCCGGATCCCCTCAAGCTCGGGCAGCAATTCGGCATCGAGCCGGCGCCGCTCTTCCTCGACCGCGCTCCAGCGCTGGCGCCAGCGCTTATAGGCGGTGGCATGGCCGGGATAGCTGCCGAAGGCGGTATAGCCCTTGGTCGCCGAGACGAAGGCGACGAGGCAGCCGATGATGACGAGCGCGACCGACTTGATGTCGTAGATCGCGAACGGATTCTCCATCATCCGCGGCATGACCTGGAAGGAGCGCGCATCCGGGTTGGCGATCAGCATCTCGCGGTAGTGCCCGACGGCGAGGTTGAACAGCACGATCAGCCCGATCATTCCGGCATAGGCCGGGAGCGCCCAGAACAGATGCGAGCTCTTCACATGCTGGCAGTAGCGCGCCGGGCCGACGCCCATGAAGAAGCCGAGCGCGATGTTGAGCGCCGAGATGATGACCGCGGTCGCAGCGCCCCCGACCAGGCCGAAATCGCTGGCCTCGGCGAAGAAATTGCCGTTGAGCAGGCTCTCGATCACCAGCGGCACGACCAGGAAGAACAGGATGAATTGCCACTTGTCGAGCTTGGGATCGGCCCGGCGCTTGTTCTCGTAATTGAAGAAGGCGTATTCGCGCTTGGCCCGGAGCGCGTCGTAGACGCGCTGCTCCAATTCACCGCCGTGCTTGCTCAGCATCGCGCGCATCGTCGCCTCGACGCCGCGCACCCGCCCCTCGAAGCGCTGCTGCGTGAACAATTCGCGCCGGCTGGCGACCTCCGCCTGGATGGCATTGAGCCGCTCCGCCGCCTCCTGCCGCAGCGTGGCGAAATGCTCGCGCGCCCGGGCGACCAGCGTCTGCTCGGTCTGCGAGAGCATCGTCGCGTGCGCAGGCGGCTGGTTCTCGACCGCATCGCTCGCGCCGTGATGCCCGGCCTTGACCGACTCGGCCAGATGATGGGCCGTCGGAGCAGGTGTCATCCGCACGGCCCGCAAGGTTGCACCCTCGTCATTCGCCATGAGCGGCTCGCATCAGGAAATGGCGGGCCTCGACGACATCGACCCAGAAATCGCGGAAGCCGGGATAGGCCGGGCGCAGATAGGCGCGCCTGAACCAGATCGTCAGTGCCACGAGCCCGCAGAGGCCGAGCGTCGGCAGGACCGCGCCGGCAAGAGCTGGAATTCCCTCGGCAGACAGATGCGAAGCCATCAGCGCCAGCCCGAGCGCGCTCGCGATCGCCAGCAAGGCGAGGACACAGTGGCGCCCGGTATCATAGGCGAGTTGCAGGGCCGCGGTCATGATGACGATGGCGAAGGCCGCGCAGAGTTCGAGCACGGCAAGCCCCGCAACGACAGACGCGATACCGGCCATGATTCCAGTCGGGGAGGCTGGCGACAGCACGAGGAAGACGCTGCGCGCCGAAGACCAGGCCAGGAACAGGCAGAGCAACAGGGTCGCAAGAAGCAGCATGGCGAGAAGGGGTAGGGGACGCCGCAGACCAGCAGCCATGATGGCGAGCCGCGCCGCGTGGGTCTGCCTCACGGCGTCATCGATCGCGCTCGCGGCCGCTTTCGCCCGGCCGGCCATCGCCTTGAACTGTGACCGCATGCAACTCCACCCGTCGGCCCGGACGGTGACCGCATTCGGCCGAAGGGTCAAGCGAGGGGCGGTCGCTCCGACCGGACTCAGCCGCCGGTGACGCTCATGTGCCGCCCCACTGCGGGGCCGTTGTGGCGGCGGTCGATGATGAAATCGTGGCCCTTCGGCTTGCGCGCGATCGCCTCGTCCATGGCGCGGAAGAGCAGTGCGTCGTCCTGCGAGGCCCGGACCGGCGCGCGCAGGTCGGCTGCATCCTCCTGGCCGAGGCACATATAGAGCGTGCCGGTGCAGGTCAGCCGCACGCGGTTGCAGCTCTCGCAGAAATTATGGGTGAGCGGCGTGATGAAGCCAACGAGCCCGCCGGTCTCCTTGACGCGGACATAGCGAGCCGGTCCGCCGGTGCGGTAGGGATCGTCGACGAGCGTATACTTGTCCATCAGCCGCCCACGCACCACCGAGAGCGGCAGGTACTGGTCGACGCGGCCGACCTCGATCTCGCCCATCGGCATGACCTCGATCAGGGTCAGGTCCATGCCGAGCCCGTGCGACCAGAGCATCAGGTGCTCGATCTCGTCGTCGTTGACGCCCTTGAGCGCGACCGCGTTGATCTTGACCCGCATGCCGGCCTTGCGCGCCGCCTCGACGCCGGCGAGCACCACGTTGAGGTCGCCGCGGCGGGTGATCTCGCGGAACTTGTCGGGGTCGAGCGTGTCGATCGAGACATTGATGCGGCGCACGCCATAGCCGGCGAGCTCGTCGGCATAGCGATGCAGGAGCGAGCCGTTGGTGGTCAGCGTCAATTCGTCGAGCGCGCCCGAGGTGAGATGGCGCGAGAGCGAGCGGAACAGGCTCATGATGTCGCGCCGCACCAGCGGCTCGCCGCCGGTCAGGCGCAATTTGCGGGTGCCGCGCGCGACGAAGGCGCTGGCGATCCGGTCGAGTTCTTCCAGCGTCAGCAGTTCCTTGCGCGGCAGGAACTTCATGTCCTCGGACATGCAATAGACGCAGCGGAAATCGCAGCGATCCGTCACCGAGATGCGCAGGTAGGAAATCTTGCGGCCGAACGGGTCGACCAGGGGCGACCGCGTCAGCGGCTTCATGTCGTCGAGCAGCACGTCTGCCTCATGTTCCCGCTTTGTGGAGCGGCCGGTCCGCGCAGGATGCGGGCGCGCCTTCACATTGCTATAGCATGACATTGGCACTGCGCCCGTGAAGGTCAAGCGCCTGATCATGGTAGCCTGCGAAGGACGAATACCGCCCATGTCATCCTGGCCGACCGAACTGCGCCTCTCGAAGGACCGCCGGACCCTGCATGTCGCCTTCGAGGATGGCGCTCAATTCGCATTGCCGGCCGAGCTCCTGCGGGTCGAAAGCCCCTCCGCCGAGGTCCAGGGCCACCATCCCAGCCAGAAGACCATCGTGCCCGGCAAGGCCGAGGTCGAGATCCTCCGGGTCGAACCGGTCGGCCACTACGCCGTCAGGCTCGGCTTCGACGACATGCACGATACCGGCATCTATGCCTGGGATTATCTGCGCGAGCTTGGCGAGCAGGGCGAGGACAAGATGCGGGTTTATGTCGCGGCCCTGGCCGAGAAGGGGCTGTCGCGCGAGCGGCGGCGGTAGGTGGCCCGAGTTCGCCAACAACGGAATGAAGGTGCGCTGGAGGGATGATATGACGCGTGGGTTAGGGGCCGTGGCGCTGATCGGCATGGCGCTCGCGGCGCCGATCATGAATAGTCACGCCGCCGCGCAGGATACCTTGAATGGCAGGAAGGTTGGAGACGCCTTTCGCAAGATTGCTCCAAACGATACGCTTTCCACTTGTCATAGGGTCGTACCGACAGAAGGCGACATTCTGGTGGAGCGCCGGACATGCGAGGACGCCTGCAATAGAAGCAAGGGCCGTTTCACTTTTGCCAATTGCGTGATCCTGTGAGCCTTCCCGTGCGGGCGTGAACCCAAGATGCGCCGCGTTAAACAAAAAGGCCGACGTTTCCGCCGGCCTTTTTCATCGGAATTTGTCGGTGGCTCAGCGGGCGACGACGACGCGGGTGCCGACCTTGGCGCGCTCGTAGAGATCGATCACGTCGTCGTTCAGCATGCGGATGCAGCCCGAAGAGACCGCCTGGCCGATCGTCTCCGGCTCGTTCGAGCCGTGGATGCGGTAGAGGGTCGAGCCGAGATAGAGCGCGCGGGCGCCCATCGGGTTGTCCGGGCCGCCCGGCATGAAGCGCGGCAGGTCGGGGCGGCGCTTCAGCATCTGGGCCGGCGGCGTCCAGGTCGGCCATTCCTGCTTGCGCGAGATGGTCTGGGTACCAGCCCAGTCGAAGCCGGGGCGGCCGACGCCGACGCCGTAGCGCATCGCCTTGCCATCGGGCATCACGTAATAGAGGCGACGCTCGGTCGAGTTGATCACGATCGTGCCCGGCCTGTGCTTCGTCGGATAGTCGACGATCTCGCGCGGGATGGCTGTGGCCTGTGCCTTGGCCGGGTCCACGTACTGGACCAGCGGCTGGCGGGTCAGAGGGTCGATTTCGGCTCGGGCGGCGGAGCCCAGGGCGAGCAGGCCAAGGCCCGCGAGCAAGGCCGGACGGAGGGAGCGAATCATCGGAGGAACCTCGGGCAGGTCGGGACGGCTGGATCGCGAGAATGACGCAGAAAAGTCAACGTCTCATCAACGTCCTGTCAGCTTCCCCATGACCGTGCAATCGCGCCGCAATCACATCGCCGGGAGCCGCCGAGCTTTGCCGCGATGCGTTGCGCGCATGCAACATCGATGGGTTGCCGTCAGCTCCGCAATACGACGCAGGCACCGCGATCGGACTGGATGCGCCGGCATAACGCGATCGCCTCGGCCCGCGTCGCGGCCGGCAGGCGCACCCGGTAGAACGCACGGGTGCCGCGGCTGCGCAGGCGCGTTCCGATCACCATCGGCGGCAACGCCCCGATGATGGCGCGGTGGCGGGCTCCGGCCCGCTGGAAGGCCGCCAGCGCCCGCGCCTTCGAGAAATTGCCGGCGAGCTGAACGCCCCAGGGCGCGAAGGGCGCTTCCGCGATGGCGGGAAGGGCAGGGCGGGACCGCCGGATCGCGACGAGCGTCGGCGCGCAGCTTGCTTGCGCATCCTTATCACGCGTCGCCGGCGGCATCGGCGGCGAGCGCCCGTCGCCATTGGCGCGGTCGATCGCCTCGTCGGCCCAGTCCTCGGCGGTCCGGCCGGTGATGGCGAACACGTAGTTTTCGGTTTCGCCCGGCAGGAAGCGCGCCTGCCCGGCCTTGCGCGCCGCAAGCCAGCCCGCGACGCGATTGGGCCCGCCGTTATAGGCTGCTGCGGCGAGGCCCCAGTTGCCGAAGCGGTCGCGCAGTTCCGCCAGGAAATGCGCCGCCTTGGGCACCGCCTGCTCGGGATCGAAGGGATCGGCGAGGCCGCGCTCGCGCGCCGTGCCGGGCATGAACTGGGCGACGCCCTGCGCGCCGGCCGGGCTGGTGACACCCGCGCGGAAGCTCGATTCCTGGAAGATCAGGCGGGTCAGGAAGGCGGCGGGCACGCCTTGCGCCTTTGCGGCGTCGTCGATCAGACGGCAGAGCGCATCCTGGATGCCGGACGATGCCGGCAACGGCTCTTCCGCCGCCTGTGCGGGGCAGGACAGCGCGAAGGCGAGCAGCAGGGCTGCAAGCCCGCGCGGCAAGCGGATCGAACGGTGGAAACGGCCCGGCATCATCCGCCCTCTCTGCCATGTTCGGTCGCTTGCGGCCATCTGGCGCGCCTTTCGCGTTGTGACGAGGTGCCGGCCTGTGCGATGAGGACGCCGCGCGGTCGCCGGGTCATCGGGTGGCCGTGCCTCGGTTCGGTGAAGCTCGCAGCGGAAGCCCGGAATGGCGAAGGCCTGGATTCAGTGGTCGCGATGGTTCCTGGGGGCCGCGGTCGTCGGTGCAGGCGTGCTCTTCGCCTTCGTCGCGACGCTCGATCCCTTCGGCATGCGCGTTCATGCCGGGCAGGCGCCGCGGCCGATCATGGATATCAACCAGCGCTTCATGTACCCGCAGCTCGTCCGCTCCGGGCGCTTCGATGCGGCGGTGGTCGGCACCTCGACGATGCGGCTGCTCGATCCGCAGGTCCTGTCGCGCGGCCTCGATGCCCGCTTCGTCAATCTCGCGATGAATGCGGCAACCCCCTGGGAGCAGGTGCAGATGGCGCGGCTCTTCCGGGAGCATGTCCAGGCGCCCAAGCGCCTGATCTGGGGCATCGACACGACCTGGTGCGAGGCGGACGCGACCGATGAGGCCAAGCGCCTGACGCCTCGGCCGGTGCCGGGCTGGCTCTCCCGCGAGGTCGGCTGGAGCGACTGGCCGAAGCTGCTCAACCTGACCAATCTCGAGATCGCCAGCCGGCTGATGGCTTACAAGCTCGGCTGGTCGCGGGAGCGCATCCGCGGCGACGGCTACGAGGTCTTCACGCCGCCGGAGGCGAGCTACGATCTCGCCCGGGCGCGCAGCCATATCTACGCGAGCCATGGCGGTGCGATTGCCGATCTGGCGCCCCTGTCGCCATCGGCCGCCATAGCGCCGGCCGAGAGCGCCGGCTGGCACTTCCCGGCCCTGTCCTGGCTGGAGGAGAGCGTCGCGGCCTTTCCGAAGGCGACGCAGGTCATGCTGGTGCTACCGCCCGCTCATCTTGCGGCCTATCCGCGCCAGGGCTCGGCCGCCTGGCAGCGCTATGTCCGCTGCAAGGCGGATATCGCTGCGCTGGCTCGCCGCCACGGCGCGGTGGTCGTCGACTACGCCCACGCCTCGCCGATCACCGCGCAGGACGCCAATTACTGGGACCCCCTGCATTTCCGGCTGGCGATCGCGGCTCGCTTCGGCGAGGAACTCGCGCAGATCGGGAAGGGCGGCACGGCGCGGGCCGACGGCGCAGCGATCGTACTGCGCTGACCGGGGCGATCGGCAGGCCCCGAGCTGCGGCGTTGAACCGGTTACCGTGCCGCAGCGACTACCTCACGGATGCACAATCCTGTTTTTGACTTTGCCCGCCGGCTCGCGCCGGCGGGCTTTTTGCGTTCGCGGTGGGCGGCCGGTATGGGAGCGTCATGGGTGGCACATGCCGAACGCGGCCGTGCTGCCTTCAGGCGTCCATCAGCACAGGACCGGAACCGATCATGCCGAAGCTCTGCAAGTTCACCTCGCCTGCCGATGGCAAGCCCGTCTACGTCAACCCGGAGCAGGTGGCGGTCGTCTATCAGTTCAAGGGCGAGCCGCCGGATACGATCATCGCCTTCCGGAAGGACTTCGTTCTCGGCGTCAGGGAGAGCGTCGACGAGGTCGTGGCGACCTTGGAGCGGGCCTCGTCGGATAAGGTCGGCTGACGCCAAGGCAGGCCGCGGCTGGACGCCGCCCGCCGATGGATGAGGAAGTTTGGGGCGTCCGGGAAAATGGTGGGCGATACAGGGATCGAACCTGTGACCCCTCCCGTGTGAAGGGAGTGCTCTACCGCTGAGCTAATCGCCCGAACCCGGCCTCTCCTAGTCGGCGCGCCTCATGCCGTCAAGGATGCGCGGGAAGGAGATTTGAGCACGCGGTCGACCGCCCCGGCCAGCTCGTCGAAATGCTGGATGACGAAATCCGGCTCCAGCGTCTCGATCGGCACATCGGTATAGCCGAAGGGCACGCAGATCGTCGGGATGCCGGCGGCGCGCGCGGTCGCGATGTCCGTGCGGGAATCGCCGATCATCACGGCCCGCGCCGGATCGGCCTTGGCTGCCGCGATCGTCAGGGTGAGATGGCGCGGATCCGGCTTGAAATAGGGGAAGCTGTCGCGCCCGGCGACCGCAGCGAAGCGCCCGGAAATGCCGAAATGATCGAGGATCAGCCGTGTGTGCAGGATCGGCTTGTTCGTGCAGACCGCGAGCGCATAACCGTCGGCGGCGAGCGCATCGAGCGCTTCGAGAACACCGTCGAAGAGATGGCTGTTCGCCGCGGTATCTTCGGCATAGATCGTCAGGAAGTCCTCGAAAAGCCGCTCCAGCGTTTCGGCATCGAGCGGCCGGCCCGAAACCTTGAAACCGCGTTCGATCAGGGCGCGGGCGCCCGCGCCGACCAGCTCGCGCGCCCGCTCCAGCGGCAGCGCCGCGAGGCCTTCGCGCACCAGGATCACGTTGAGGACCCGCATGATGTCAGGCGCCGTCTCGGCAAGGGTTCCGTCGAGATCGAAGACGACGATGGGAGGCAGGCTCATGGTCGGGACTTTCGAGGCGGTGCGAGCGGGAAGAGCCCCGGTTAAAGGTCTTCGGCGCCGGGCTGGCAAGTCCCGTGATGACGCCTCCCCAAATTTGCCGCACGGGATGGTATCGTTGCCGCGATTCGTCGCGCGGCCGGCGACAGGGAAGATTGTCATGTCGAAGATTACGGGAATCGCAGGCGCGGTGCTGGGGATGGCGGGCACGCTGCTGGGCGCGGCGCCGGCCTGGGCCGGCCCTTTCGAGTTCGCGCCCGCGCCGCAGAACGACCTCAACCGCGTCTACCGGATCGACAAGGCGACCGGCGAGGTCGGCGCCTGCCAGTTCCAGCTCAAGGAGGGTGGGGTCGGCCTGACGGTCTGCTTTCCCTCGGGCGAGGGAGCAGGCCCGCAGGCGCCCAGCGATTACGGTTTGATGCCGTCGCGCCATGAGAAGGAGGGCGGCATCTTCCGTGTCAACATCCGCACCGGCGAGATGAGCATCTGCTACGTCTTCGACGACAAGACGGTGTGTACGCCTCAGACGAAATGAGGACGGGAACCCTCCGCGCGCTGGACTCGGGCGCAGGGGCGGGGCAGGAGAGCGCCGTCGTCCGCCAAGGCTGCTAGGATGGGGCGGCCGACGTTTTCCACAAGCTGAGCCGGACGAAGCTGATGACTGCCGACGATCTGAAGAAGCTGGCTGCCGCCCGCGCGCTCGAGCTGGTTCGGCCGGGTATGCGCCTTGGCCTCGGCACCGGCTCCACGGCGAAGCATTTCGTCGATCTGCTTGGCCTGCGTGTCGCGGCGGGCTTCGAGGTCCTCTGCGTCTCGACCTCCGAGGCGACGCAGGCCCAGGCGGTCGCGCTGGGCATTCCGATGTCGACGCTCGACGAGACGCCGGAACTGGATCTTACCATCGACGGGGCCGACGAGGTCGATCCCCAGCTGCGCCTGATCAAGGGCGGCGGCGCGGCGCTGCTGCGCGAGAAGATCGTCGCGGCGGCTTCCGCCCGCATGATCGTGATCGCCGATGACGGCAAGCTGGTGCAGACGCTCGGCCGCTTCCCGCTGCCGATCGAGGTCGTGCCCTTCGGGCTCGAGGCGACGCGCCGGGCCGTGGCCGCGGCCATCGCCGCCTCTGGCTCGGCAGGCCGGCTCTCGCTGCGCCAGCGGGCGGACGGCACGGCGCTCGTCACCGATGGTGGCCACTATATCCTCGACGCCCATCTCGGCACGATCGAGCGCCCTGAGTTGCTTGCACAATCGCTGAATATCGTGCCCGGCGTCGTCGAACACGGCCTGTTCATCGGGTTGGCCTCGGGTGCCATCCTGGCTGGCGCCGATGGGCTCAGGCTGCTCGGCAAGATCGAATGATTCCATTCCGGCGCAAGACACGCTAAGGAACGCGCCACAATGACCGATTCATCGGTGTCGGAGGCGCAATCGCGCGCTCCCGCGGTGGCTCGCTGATAAAGGGGTTTCAACGCATGATCCGTCGTTCTCTCGCTCGGGCTGCCCTTGGTCTGGCGCTCATCTGCGCAGCGCCCGCCTTCGCCCAGGCGCCGGCGCTGACGCCGAGCCATCTGCAGGTGGCGCGCGAGGTCGCGGACGTGACCGGCGTCACGGCCGGCATCACGAACATCTACAGCGAGTTCGAGAACAGCGTGCAGGGCATCCTCGCGACCCGGCCAGAGATGAAGAAGGACGCCGACGCGGTCGTCGCCGCCCTGAAGCCGGAAGCCGACAAGCGCGCGGACGAGATGACCAAGACCGCGGCCGAGGTCTTCGCCCGGAAGATGACCGAGGCGGATCTCAAGGAGGTCGCGGCCTTCTTCAAGTCCCCGGTCGGCCAGCGCTACAATGCGCTGCGGCGCGAGGCGATGGACGATCTGCTGCTCGTCCTGCAGCCCTGGACCGTGCAGACCAGCCAGTATCTGTTCGACCGCTTCTCGCAGGAGATGCGCAAGCGCGGCCACTCGCTGTGATGCGGCGCGCGTAACGGCGCTTCAGAATATCAAAGGCCGGCGAGCGATCGCTGGCCTTTTTTCTGGCGGGCGATCAGTTCACGGGACCGCGACCGCCGATATCCTCCATCAGCGGGTCGCTGACCGTGGTGCCGGTCCTGCGGTTGACGATGACCGTGACCACCCAGAGCAGCACGCCGATGCCGATCAGCGCGCCGGCGATCGTGTACTGAACCGAGGCGCGCCCGGTCCAGGGGCCGGCCAGGAAGGCGCAGGAGATCGCGCCGATGATCGGCAGGAAGGTCGGCGTGCGGAAATGGTCGTGCTCGACCGTGTCCTTGCGCAGCACCAGCACGGCGACATTGACCACGGTGAAGACGCAGAGCAGCAGCAGCGCCGTCGTGCCGCCCAGCGCCGGCACCTCGCCGACGAAGGTGATCAGTGCGAAGGCGAGCAGGCTGGTGAAGCCGATTGCGACATAGGGCGTGCGCCGCGTCGCATGAACCTTGCCGAGGATGGGCGGCAGCACATGCTCGCGGCTCATGCCATAGACCAGCCGGCTCGCCATCAGCATGTTGATCAGCGCGCTGTTGGCGACGGCGAACATGGTGATGAAGCCGAAGATCCAGATCGGGAAGTTCGGCGCGCCGGCCTGCACCACTTTGAGCAATGGCGTCTCGCCTTCGCCGAGCTGCTCGGGCGGGACGAGCGTGATCGACGAGATCGAGACCAGCACATAGATCACGCCGGTGATGAAGAGGCCGGCGAGCAGGATTTTGGGGAAGATGCGGCTCGGGTCCTTGGTTTCCTCGGCCATGTTGACCGAGTCCTCGAAGCCGACCATCGCGAAGAAGGCGAGGGTGGTTGCAGCGATCACCGGCCAGAACACCCCTCCATCAGCCGTGGTCTTGAACTGCATGACGCGCGAGACGTCGCCTTGTCCGGCGGCGATCGCCATCATGCCGATGGTGATGATGATCAGCAGGCCGGTGAGCTCGACGCAGGTCAGCACGACATTGGCCTTCACGCTCTCGCCGACGCCGCGCAGGTTCACGATCGCGACGATCGCCATGAAGCCCAGCCCGATCAGCGTGATGCCGATGCCGCCGGAGAGCCCCAGCCCGAAGGCGTTGGACATGTTCGCCGCGAAGGCGCGCGAGGCGGTCGAGGCCGAGGTGATGCCGGAGCACATCACCGCGAAGGCGACGATGAAGGTGACGAAATGGATGCCGAAGGCCTTGTGCGTATAGAGCGCGGCGCCGGCGGCCTGCGGATATTTCGTGACGAGTTCGAGATAGCTGAACGCCGTCACCATCGCGACGGCGAAGGCGACGAGGAAGGGCAGCCAGACGACGCCGCCGACCTGGTTGGCGACCTGGCCGGTCAGCGCATAGATGCCCGTTCCCAGGATGTCGCCGACGATGAAGAGCAGCAGCAGCCATGGCCCCATGACACGGTGCAGGCTGGGTTCTGCGGCGGCTGGCTGACCGGTGCCGGCCTGCGCGCCAAGCGTGGTGTCGCTCATCGATAGTCTCCCTCTGCCGCGGCATCGGCGCCGATGCCGGCCTGGGACAACACGTTTCCGCCGCAATGGTTCAACGGTTGGCCTGCTCTGTTCACTGGCCGGTTGCGCTCTGGCGTCATGGCGAAGCGGGCGTTATGGCCGGACGCTCGAACTGAAACACCGGAGCCGGCGACATGACCCGCGATCTCGTCCTCGTGACCGGAGGCTCCGGCTTCCTTGCCGGGCACTGCATCCTGTCGCTGCTCGAAGCCGGCTATGACGTCCGCGCGACGCTGCGTGATCCGGCCCGCGAAGCCCCTCTCCGGGAAGCGTTGCGCTCGCTCGGGATGGATGCCGGCGGCCGCCTGCAGGTCGCGGTCGCAGACCTGATGAGGGACGAAGGCTGGGACGAGGCAGCATCCGGTTGCGCCTATGTCCAGCACGTGGCTTCGCCGCTGGCCGCCGCCGCGCCGAAGGACGAGGACGAACTGATCCGCCCGGCGCGAGACGGGACGCTGCGCGTCCTGCGCGCTGCGCATCGGGCCGGAGTGAGGCGCGTCGTGCTGACCTCCTCCTTCGCCGCGATCGGCTATGGTCGCGCCGTGAAGCGCCCCTATGACGAGCGCGACTGGACGAACGCGGCTGCGCCGGGGCTGGCTGCCTATCCGAAATCCAAGGCATTGGCCGAACGGGCTGCCTGGGATTTCGTCGACGGCGAAGGGCAGGGGCTGGAGCTTTCGGTCGTCAACCCTGTCGGCATCTTCGGACCGCTGCTCGGGCCTGACCTGTCGGCCTCGATCCTTCTGGTCAAGACCATGCTGGACGGCAGGCTCTGGGCGGTGCCGCGCCTGATGTTCGGGGTGGTCGACGTGCGCGATGTCGCCGACCTGCATCTGCGCGCCATGACCGACGCGGCGGCAGCCGGCGAACGCTTCCTGGCCACGGCCGGCGACTTCATGACGATGCAGGCGATCGCCCAGGCGCTGAAGGATGGCCTTGGCGAGAATGCGGCGCGGGTTTCGACCCGCGTGCTGCCCGATTGGCTGGTGCGTTTCGCAGCGCGCTTCAGCGCCACGGCGCGTCAGGCGGCGACGCCCGAACTCGGTCGCAGCAAGACGGCGACGAGCGCCAAGGCACAGGCCATGCTGGGCTGGCAGCCGCGCCCGGCTGCGGAGGCTCTCGTCGCTACCGGCGAGAGCCTCATCCGGCTCGGCCTCGTCAGTCCTCGGAAGCCTTGAAGCGGTTCAGCCCCTTCATTGCAAAGGGTGCCACCAGCGCCAGGAAGGCGATGCCCAGCAGCGTCGCCGAGATCGGGTTCTCCAGCAGGATCATCGGATCGCCCAGGCTGATCTGCAGGGCGCGGCGCAACTGCGCCTCCGCCATCGGGCCGAGGATGAGCCCGACGACCATCGGCGCCACCGGATAGTCGTAGCGGCGCATCAGATAGCCCATGAAGCCGAAGGCGAAGAGCATGCAGAGCTCGACCGGCGAGCTGTTGACCGCCAGCGTGCCCATCGTCGCGAAGACGATGATGCCGGCATAGAGCCAGGGCTGCGGGATCGCGAGCAGCCGGACCCAGAGCCCGATCAGCGGCAGGTTGAGGATCACCAGCATGACGTTGGCGACGAAGAGCGAGGCGATCAGGCCCCAGACCAGGTCAGGCTTCTCGGCGAAGAGTAGCGGGCCGGGGTTCAGCCCGTATTGCTGGAAGCCGGCGAGCATGATCGCCGCCGTCGCCGAGGTCGGCAGGCCGAGCGTCAGCAGCGGCACCAGCGTACCGGCGGCCGAGGCGTTGTTGGCGGCTTCCGGCCCGGCGACGCCCTCGATCGCGCCCTTGCCGAACTCGTCCGGGTATTTGCAGAGCTTCTTCTCGGTCGAATAGCTCAGGAAGGTCGGCACCTCGGCGCCGCCGGCCGGCAGGGCGCCGATCGGGAAACCGAAGGCGGTGCCGCGCAGCCAGGGCGCCCAGGAGCGCTTCCAGTCCTCCTTAGTCATCCACAGCGAGCCCTTGATCGGAATGATCTCCTCGGGGTCGCGGAAGCGCTTGGAAGCGACGTAGAAGGCCTCGCCCACCGCGAACAGACCGACCGCGAGCGTGGTGACCTCGACGCCGTTGAGCAGTTCTGGCACGCCGAAGGTCAGGCGCGCCTGGCCGGTCAGCTTGTCGATGCCGATCAGGCCCAGCGTGATGCCGAGGAACAGGCTGGTCAGGCCGCGCAGCGGCGAGTCGCCGAACGTCGCGGAAACCGTGACGAAGGCGACGATCATCAGCGCGAAATAGTCCCAGGGCCCGAATTTCACCGCGATCTGGACGAGCCAGGGGGCCAGGAACGCAAGGCCGATCGTCGCGATCAGGCCGGCGACGAAGGAGCCGATCGCCGAGGTCGCGAGCGCCGGTCCGCCACGGCCGGCCTTGGCCATCTTGGAGCCTTCGAGCGCGGTGGCGAGCGAGGCGCTTTCACCGGGCGCATTCAGCAGGATCGCGGTGGTCGAGCCGCCATACATGCCGCCATAGTAGATGCCGGCGAACATGATCAGCGACCCGGCCGGATCGAGCTTGAACGTCACCGGCAGCAGCAGCGCGACGGTCAGCGCCGGGCCGATGCCCGGCAGCACGCCGACAGCCGTGCCGAGGAAGACGCCGATCAGGCAGAACATCAGCTTGGCGGGCTCGAAGGCGACGCCGAATCCGTGCATCAGGGAGAGCATCGTATCCATGTCGGGCTCTCCTCAGAGGAACAGGCGCTCGAGCGGGCCCGACGGCAGGATCAGCGTCAGGAGCTTGGCGAAGACGAGGTAGATGACGAGGCCGAGCACGAAGCCGATCACGGCGTCGACCAGCAGGCCCTGCCGGCCCATGCCGCGGGCGGTGCAGGCGAAGACCACGGCGATCGCGATGATGAAGCCGCCGCCGAGCCCGATGCAGGCAATCAGGAAGATCAGGCCGCCCGCGATCCAGAGCAGGGCCTTGTTGTCGGCCTCCTCGGGCTGCGGCAGCCCCTCGCGGAAAGCGACCACGAAATGCGCCAGGCCGAGGATGACGAGCCCCGCCGCCACGACATAGGGCATGGCCGTCGGGCCGACGCCGTATGTGGAGGTGATGGTCTGCTGCGAGGCGTCGTAGCCGACGAGGGCGGCGACGATCAGCAGCAGGACGCCCACCAGCAGGGCCGGCTTGTTGGCACCTTGCGTGCGCGTATCGTTGGTCATGGCGTTCCCGCGGTGGTGGCCGGCGTCGTTCTTGGCGCTTCTGGCGGTTGGAAAAGGGGCCGGTTTCCCGGCCCCTGCTGGTTCTGGTGCGGTGCTGCCTTACTTCACCAGGCCGACATCGACCATGACCTTCGAGACGCGCTCGATCTCGTTCTTCAGGAAGGTGTCGAAGGCGGCGCCGCCGAGGAAGGAATCGTCCCAGCCGCGGGCCTTGAGGATTTCCTGCCATTCCTTCGACTTGACCATCTTCTCGACCGTGTCGGTCAGGGCCTTGGTCTGCTCGGCGGAGAGGCCGGGAGGCGCCACGACGGAACGCCAGTTCAGGAGCTCGAGATCGATGCCCTGCTCCTGCAGCGTCGGCGCGTCCGGGGCGTTCGCGAGGCGCTTGGGCGAGGAGACCGCGAGCACGCGCAGCTTGCCGGCCTTGATCTGACCCTCGAACTCGCCATAGCCGGAGACGCCGGCCGTGACGCGTCCGCCGAGCATGGCCGCCAGGGCCTCGCCGCCGCCCGAGAACGGGATGTAGTTGATCTTCTTGGCGTCGGCGCCGACAGCCTTCGCGAACAGCGCAGCGAGGATGTGGTCGGTGCCGCCGGCCGAGCCACCGGCCCAGGTTACCTTCGCCGGGTCGGCCTTCAGGCGCTCGGCCAGGTCCTTGGCGGTCTTGAGCGGCGATTCCGTCGGCACGACGATGACCTCGGCCTCGGCGGTGAGGCGCGCGATCGGTGTGGTCTGCGACAGGTTGACCGGCGACTTGTTGAGCAGGATCGCGCCGACCATGACGAAGCCGTTGACCATCAGCTGATGGCCGTCGCCCTTGGCGCCGATCAGCTGGGCGAGGCCGATGGTGCCGCCCGCGCCAGTCACGTTGTTGACCTGCACGCTCTTGACGATGCCGGCGGCCGTCAACGCCTGCTGCATCGAGCGGGCCGTGCCGTCCCAGCCGCCGCCCGGCGCCGCGGGGGCCATGATCTTCAGCTCGGCGAGCTGGGCGAAGGCCGCTGTCGAGAGGGCAGCCAGGGCCACCGCTGTCAGGGCCGTGCGCTTCAGGATGGATGTCAGCATGAATTCCTCCGCTTGCGGGGCTTTGCCCCCGGGTTTCTTGAGGCGCTCCGCCTGTGGCACCTTGCCGCGCCGGTCGTCAATTGCGCCTGATTGCATAATCGGAAGTCAAGAATTTTCGACGACAGGGCGTTTTCGCCGCATCTTCTATGCCTTTGGTTCTACGACTCGATCGATTGTTCAGGGCTGCCACTGGCCGCGCCCGACAGGATCGCGTAAGCGCAGGCCATGAACCCCCCGATAATTCCCGGCTTCCCGCCTTCTGAGCCGATTCTGTCGCGGCGCCTCGTGCGTCTCGGTACGGGCCTGTTGATCGCAATGCCGCTGGCCATGTGGCTCGCGAACCGCTCCGCTCCGCTTGTCCTGGGATTGGCTGCCCTGTGCTTTCTCGGATCAGTGGTCGCGGCCGAGGGTTGGTCCTCGCTTCTGCAGCGTCTCCGAGCACGGCTGCTTGCGCCGGCCGGGCTGGCGCTCGGCGGTTTCCTGCTCTGGTCGCTGGTCACCATCGCCTGGAGCCACCGCATGGGGCCGAGCCTGGCGATGTGGGGCGAGCTCGCCCTGCCGATGGCGAGCGGCCTCGTCATCGCCGCGAACGGCCGCTTCCAGCCGGATCGGCGGGAAAGCCGCGCTCTGGCTGTTGCGATCGCCCTTGCAGGGGTCCTGATGATGGCAGAACTCGCAACCAACCTGTCCGTGCGCATCGCGCTCGATATCGGCAAGCAGGTCACCTTCATCTTCAATCGCCCCGTGCTGACCTGTCTGGTCCTGCTGCCCGTCGCGGTTGCGGGGCTCTCCTTGCGGTGGCGCGGCAGCGCGCTGGACTGGCTGCTGGCGGCGGTCTGCGTCGCCGTCGTGGCGGCGATCTCCTTCGATTCCGAGAGCGGGGCGGCCGGCCTCGGTTTCCTGCTTCTCGCGCTGACCTGGCTCGCCGCCCGGCTGCTGCCGCGCCTGATGCTCGCGCTCGTTGCCCTGGGTTTCGTCGCCACGATGGCGCTGGCGCCAGTGATGGGTCGCGTCGGTGATGAAGCGCTGCCGCAATCCCTGCATGAGAGGCTCGCCAATTCCCATTCGCGCGACCGGGTCGACATCTGGCTGAGCTTCGGCGAGGCCATCCGGGCGCGCCCCGTGCTGGGCTCAGGCTTCGGTACCTCGCCCACACTGGATCGTCATCCGGTGGCGCTTGAAGTTTCGCCGCCGCGCCGCCAATTGCTCGCGGTCGGTCATCCGCACAGTGCGCCGGTCCAGGCCTGGGTCGAGACGGGCGCGATCGGTGCGGCCCTGCTGACCTTCGCCGGGCTGGCGCTCCTGTGGCGCCTGAGGCATCTGCCGGCGCGCGACCTTGCACCGCGCCTGGCGCTGGCCGCCAGCGCCTTCGGGGTGGCGACGGTGGCGCACGGGGCCTGGCAGGGGTGGTGGATCGCCGCGCTGGCGCTGGCGGCCGTCTGGTTTGTCTGCGGCGTGCCGTCTGCCGATCGGCACGATTGAGAGGATATCATGGCTGAGTTCGACGTCGATCTCTTCGTCATCGGGGCGGGTTCGGGCGGCACGCGCGCGGCGCGCATCGCCGCCGGCCACGGCGCCCGCGTGATGATCGCCGAGGAGGACCGGATCGGCGGCACCTGCGTCATCCGCGGCTGCGTGCCCAAGAAGCTCTTCGTCTATGCCAGCCGCTTCACTGATGATTTCGAGGACGCTGCCGGCTTTGGCTGGTCCTTGCCGCAAGCGCCGGTCTTCGACTGGCCGACATTGCGCGATGCCGTGGCCAACGAGGTCACCCGCCTGTCCGGCCTCTATCGCAAGGGGCTTGAGGGGGCCAAGGTCGAGATCCGCGAGGAACGCGCCGTCGTCGAGGGACCACATCAGGTCCGGCTGGCGAAGAGCGGCGAGGCCATCCGCGCCCGTCACATCCTCGTCGCGACCGGCGGCTGGCCCTCCTTCGATCCGCCGATCCCCGGCGGCGAGCTCGGCATTTCCTCCAACGAGATCTTCCACCTGCCGTCGCTGCCGAAGCGCCTTCTGGTGGTCGGCGGTGGCTATATCGCGCTGGAATTCGCCAGCCTCTTCGCCCGGCTCGGCGTCGCGGTGACCGTGCTGCACCGGGGCGACAACATCCTGCGCGGCTTCGACGAGGACATCCGCAACCGCCTGCGCGATGCGCTCGCCCATGCTGGCATCACCTTGCGGCTCGGCTGCACGATCGAACGGATCGAGGAACTTCCGGACGGGACCCGCCGTGCCCATTGCGCCAAGGGCGAGCCGATCGATGCCGATGTCGTCCTCGTCGCCACCGGCCGCAGGCCGAACACCAAGGGGCTCGGCCTGGAGCAGGCCGGCGTCGTGATGGGTCCGCTCGGCGAGATCAAGGTCGATGCAGCATCAGCCAGCAGCGTGCCCTCGATCCATGCCGTCGGCGATGTGACCAACCGGGTCAACCTGACGCCGGTCGCGATCCGCGAAGGCCACGCCTTCGCCGACTCGACCTTCGGAGGGAGGAACTGGACGGTCGACCACGCCACCATCGCCTCGGCCGTCTTCACGACTCCGGAGGTCGGCACCGTCGGCCTGACGGAAGCGCAGGCTGTGGCCGCTGGACACAAGGTCACCGTCTTCGAATCCGGTTTCCGCCCGATGAAGGCGACGATCTCTGGCCGCCAGGAGCGCATCTACATGAAGCTCGTGGTCGACGCGCAGTCGGACAAGGTGCTCGGGGTCCACATCCTCGGGCATGATGCCGGCGAGATCATCCAGGCGGTCGGGATCGCCGTGACGATGGGTGCGACCAAGGCCGATTTCGACCGCACCGTCGCGCTGCATCCGAGCGCGGCGGAAGAGCTGGTGACGATGCGCACGCCGCGGGCGGGCTAGAGCAGCGAAACCGCCTTTGTCATTCCGGGGCTTCGCTCAGCGAAGAACCCGGAACCCACGACCGGGTGAGCCACCGACAACCGGGCATGACATGTACCACCCAGTCGTGGGTTCCGGGTTCGCGCCTGCGGCGCGCCCCGGAATGACAAAGGCCATTCCATGTGCCGCGTTGAATCGTCCTGTTAAGGGCTTGAATCGGCATGGCAGGCCGTTGCTTCAGCATGGCAACGGCGCTTGCTATCCCGCTGTGAAGAATCGCTTTTCCCAATGCGTTCGCGGAATGGCGGGCGGCCCCGTCGCGAGGGCTTCCCTCAGACTGTGGCCATTCCCACATCATCGGTGTATAGCCGCCCCTTCGCGCTACCAAGAGGTTAACGATGCGCGATCTCACAGTCAGGAGCACGTAAGTCCCATGTCCGAGCGGTGGACGCCAGAGAGCTGGAGGGCCAAGCCCGTCCAGCAGATTCCGGAATATCCGGACCAGGCAGCCTTGAAGGCGGTCGAGCAGCAGCTCGCCGGCTTTCCGCCGCTCGTTTTTGCAGGCGAGGCGCGCAAGCTCAAACGGGCGTTGAGCAAGGTCGCCGCCGGCGAGGCCTTCCTGCTGCAGGGGGGCGACTGCGCCGAGAGCTTCGCCGAGCATTCGGCCGACAACATCCGCGATTTCTTCCGGCTGTTCCTGCAGATGGCGGTCGTCCTGACCTTCGCCGGCGGCTCGCCGGTGGTGAAGGTCGGCCGCATCGCCGGCCAGTTCGCCAAGCCGCGCTCGGCCCCGACCGAAACGATCGGCGGCGTCGAATTGCCGAGCTACAAGGGCGACATCGTCAACGACAACGAGTTCACGGCCGAGGCGCGCATCCCCGATCCGCGCCGCCAGCTCGAGGGCTATCGTCAGTCGGCGGCGACGCTGAACCTGATCCGCGCCTTCGCGACCGGCGGCTATGCCAATCTCGACAACGCGCATCGCTGGATGCTCGGCTTTGTCAAGGATAGCCCGCAGTCGCATCGCTACCAGGAGGTGGCCGAGCGCATCACCGAGGCGCTGGACTTCATGCGCGCCATCGGCATCGATCCGGAGACCCATCCGGAGATGCGCACGACCGACTTCTACACCAGCCACGAGGCGCTGCTGCTCGGCTACGAGCAGGCGATGACGCGGACGGATTCGACGACCGGCGAATGGTACGCCACCTCCGGCCACATGGTCTGGATCGGTGATCGCACCCGCCAGATCGACCATGCCCATGTCGAGTTCTTCCGCGGCATCAAGAACCCGATCGGCCTGAAATGCGGTCCCTCGACCACGGTCGACGGCCTGCTCAAGCTGATCGACGTGCTTGATCCGCAGAACCAGGCGGGACGTCTGACGCTGATCGCGCGTTTCGGCGCCGACAAGGTCTTCGATCACCTGCCGGCGCTGGTGCGGGCGACGAAGCGCGAAGGCCGCAACGTCGTCTGGTCCTGCGACCCGATGCACGGCAACACCGTCAAGGCCGCCAGCGGCTACAAGACCCGGCCCTTCGACCTGATCCTGGGCGAGGTGAAGAACTTCTTCGCCGTCCACCAGGCCGAGGGCACCCATGCCGGCGGCCTGCATCTGGAGATGACCGGCAAGAACGTCACCGAATGCACCGGCGGCGCCCGCGGCATGACCGATGCGGACCTCAACGACCGCTACCACACGTTCTGCGACCCGCGCCTCAACGCGGAACAGGCGCTGGAGCTCGCCTTCATCGTCGCCGAGCTGGTCAAGCGCCAGCGCGCCGGCCGGGCGCGGCCCGAGGTCGAGGCGGCCGAGTAAGGCGCTTCGCAGCGAGAAAACGGAAAAGGCCGGGGCTTTCGCCCCGGCCTTTTTTGCAGTCCGTCGATGGTCGCTCAGAATTTCAGAGCGCCGCCGACACGGGCGGTATTGACGTTGACCGTCACGCCTTCGACGTCGTTGAAGCTGCTGAACAGATACTCGCCGCGGACCACAAAGTTGTCGGTGAGAGCGGCTTCCAAACCACCGCCCACCGAATAGCCGTAGCCCCAGACGTCCTTCTTCGCCCCGCCAAGAACGCGCGGCCAGCCGAAGTAATTGTTTCCGTTGGCGTTTGCCCAACCGGCAGCGACGGCGACGTTGGTGTCGAAGCGGCCGGCGGCGGCGCCGGCCGTGAAGTAGGGCATCCACATGCCGTAGGTATAGCCGAGGCGGATACGGGCGTTGACGTAGTCGTTCAATCGCGCATTCTGGACCGAGGCGATTGCCATTGCACCAGAGCCCAGCAGGCGCGCTTCCAGCGTGGATGCGGATGTGGACTGGTCGATGCGGGAGTACTCCGCCTCGAAGCCGACGACCGCATCGCCGAAAGCCATGTTGTACCCGGCGAACACGCCGAAGCTTGTGCCACTATCGCTGCGGGGCGAGGTGAGGACGAGCTGCCCTGGATCGAGCTCGTTCAGGACAATGGTGCCGTTATAGGCGCCTCTGGCGATGTCGAGAACGCCCTTGTCGGTGCGAAAACGTGTTTGCGAGAGGCCACCGAAGCCACCGAGATAGAAACCCGACCAATTGTAGGATCCGCCGGAGAATGTCGGAGCCGGCGGCGCGTCCTCGATTTGCGAGCCGCGCAAGACGGGGTAGTCGGCCGCTAGCGTCGGCGCGGCAAAAAGGCTGGCGGCGAGGGCGATGAGCCCGAAGCTTGGCGCGATGGAACGGATGCGCATCCTGATCTCCCCGAGCAGCGGTCCGGATCCACCCGTTTCATCCTGCTCCAGGTCCAATTCATGCCTTGGTAACCCTAATACCGAGTTAACGATGGGGAACTTTGGTCAACGACGCGATTGTCGCGTGCCGGCAAACGCGCCATAAGCCGGCCATGACACTGTCTGCTGCAATTCGGCCTCTGGTTCGCTTCGCGCCGTCGCCCACCGGCTATCTCCATATCGGCAATGCCCGGCCGGCGCTGTTCAACTGGCTCTTCGCCCGCCGTCACGGCGGCCGCTTCCTGCTGCGCTACGACGATACCGATATCGCCCGCTCGAAGGCGGAATATGCCAAGGCCATCGCCGAGGATCTCGGCTGGCTCGGCATCGCGCCCGATCAGGTGATCCGGCAGTCGGAGCGGCTGGCGATCTATGATGCCGCCGCCGACAAGCTGCGCGGGGCAGGGCGGCTCTATGCCTGCTACGAGACCGCCGACGAGCTCGACCGGCGCCGCAAACGCCAGCTCGCCCGCGGCCTGCCGCCGATCTACGACCGTGCCGCGCTGAAGCTCACCGACGAGCAGAAGGCGGCTCTTGCGGCGGAGGGGCGCAAGCCGCATTGGCGCTTCCTGCTGGAGGCTCGCGAGGTGGCCTGGGACGATCTCGTGCGCGGCGCTTCCCATGTCGATTGCGCCTCGCTTTCGGACCCGGTTCTGGTGCGCGAAGACGGCAGCTATCTCTACACGCTGCCCTCCGTCGTCGACGATATCGAGACAGGCGTGACCCATGTCATCCGCGGCGAGGACCACGTCACCAACACCGCGGTCCAGGCCCAGATCTTCGAGGCGCTCGGTGCGAGCCTGCCCGTCTTCGGCCATCACAACCTGCTGACCACGGCGAGCGGCGAGGGGCTCTCCAAGCGCCTCGGTCATCTCTCGCTGCGGGGACTGCGCGAGACCGGCGTCGAGGCGTTGGCTGTGGCCGCGCTGGCGACATTGGTGGGCACTTCCGATGCCGTGCGCCCGGTCGCGAGCCTCGACGAGCTCGCAGGCCTTGTCGAGCTCGCCCATGTCTCGCGCGCCCCGGCCAAGTTCGACGAGCATGAGCTGGAGACGCTGAGCGCCCGCACGCTGCATCAACTGCCTCTGGCAGCGGTATCGGGGCGGTTGGCCGCGCTCGGCCTCCCGGCCGACGAGGCGTTCTGGCAGGCCGTGCGCGGCAATCTTGCCAAGCTGGACGAGGCGGCTCAGTGGTGGCGCGTGGTGCAGGGGCCGATTGAGCCCGCGATCGCCGATGCCGGCTTTGCCGCGACCGCGGCCGGGTTGCTGCCGGCCGATCCCTTCGACGCGACGACCTGGAAGAGCTGGACGCAGGCCGTTTCGGCTGCGACGGGTGCCAAGGGCAAGGCGCTGTTCATGCCGTTGCGCCAGGCTCTGACCGGGCTCAACCACGGACCGGAGCTTGCTGCGCTGCTGCCGTTGATCGGACGCGAGAAGGCGCTGAAACGGCTGGCGGGCGAAAGCGCTTGAACCTATCCCCTCTCCCCCTGCGGGAGAGGGTTAGGGTGAGGGGTCTCGCGACGCTGATCGCGAGCCGAACACAAGCGCCGAAGACCTGCGCGACCCCTCATCCGGCCCTTCGCGCCACCTTCTCCCGCAAGGGGAGAAGGTATGTCGTTGCCGGCGGCTTGCCTCTCACTCATGCCGCTCCATCGCCGAGGCGTGCTTGGTGTCGCGCATGGTCGCATAGACCAGGAACGACAGGAAGATGACGCCGGCGAGGTAGTAGTAGAACCACTGCTCGTGGCCCTGCTGCTTGAAGAACAGCGCGATGGCCGGCGCCGTGCCGCCGAAGATCGAGACGGTCACGGCATAGGGCACGGCGACGCCGGTGGCGCGGATCGCGGTCGGGAACAGCTCCGCCTTCACCACGGCGTTGATCGAGGTGTAGCCGGCCGTGAAGATCCAGGCGCCGCAGATCAGCAGGAACGCCGTGAAGGCCGATTTGGTATCGGCCAGCGCTGTCAGGATCGGCACGGTCAGCAGCGAGCCGGCGAGCCCGAAGAAGATCAGCATCGGCTTGCGCCCGATCCGATCCGAGATCATGCCGTAGATCGGCTGCAGCACGGCCGCGAAGATCAGCGAGCCCGCGATCACATAGGTCGTGGTCATGTCGGAGAGGCCGACCGTCTGCCTGACGAAGGTCTGCATATAGGTGGTGAAGGTGTAGAAGGCCGCGGTGCCGCCGGCCGTGAGGCCGACCACGATCGCGACCTCGCGCGGATATTTCAGCAGGCCTTTCAGCGAGCTTTCCTTCTTCATCGTCGCCTTGGCGGCCTCGAAGGACTCGGTCTCGTGCATGTGCCGGCGCATCAGCATGGCGGTGACGGCGAGCATCGCGCCGATGACGAAGGGGATGCGCCAGCCCCAGTCGACGAGCTGCTCATGCGTCAGGAAGACGTTCTGGAGCAGGAGCAGCACCAGGATCGCGGTGAGCTGGCCGCCGATCAGTGTCACGTACTGGAAGCTCGAATAGAAGCCGCGATGCTCGGGATCGGCGATTTCGGTGAGATAGGTCGCGCTCGCCCCGTATTCGCCGCCGAGGCTCAGGCCTTCGATGATGCGCGCCAGCGCCAGCAGGGCCGGTGCCGCGAAGCCGATCGTCGCATAGGTCGGGGTGAAGGCGATGATCAGTGAGCCGAAACACATCATCAGCACTGACACCATCAGCGACAGCCGCCGCCCGTAGCGATCGGCCAGATGGCCGAACAGCCAGCCGCCGATCGGCCGCACGATGAACCCCGCCGCGAACAGCGTCGCGGCGTTGAGCTGCTGCACGACCGGGTCATGCGAGGGAAAGAAGGCCGGCGCGAAATAGAGCGCGAAGGCCGTATAGGCGTAGAAATCGTACCATTCGACGAGATTGCCGACGGAGCCGATGAAGATCGCCTTGAGGCGGCGCCTGGCGTCGTCGAACTGAATGGGATGGACGGGAGGTGTCGCTGTCGTGTCGGACATGGCGGCCTTCTGAGCTGGGGAGCGTCAGAAGCGGGCGCGCGGCGCGAGGAAGCCGTGGGACGGGTCTGGCGGCCTCCCGGAGGCGGCTTGGATGACCCTGTTATGCGGCGGTTTCGGGTATGCGTCCAGCGGCCGGCGTGCCGTTCCAGGGGAATCTTCCATGCGTTGATGGCATGGAACTTTTTGCCATCAGGGCCGCGCGACCTGCGGACTCAGGTTGGGCGCGAGATTGGGAGCGACGATCCGCACCGCGCGGCGCTCGCCGGTCGTGCTGCGCGATTCGCTCTTCAACCCGTCCTTCTTGTCGAGCACCTTCTCGCCCACCGCATCGGGGCCGACGCCGGCCGATTCGGTGCCGGATGTCGGCGAATCCTCGGATGGCATCGGCTTCTCGTCCGGGATCTCCGGAACCGGAGCTGGCGCCGCCGGCTGGGCGGCTGCTCCCTTGCGCTTGGGATCGGGCTTCGGGCGCGACAGTTCGGCGGCGCGCTGCTCGCTGACGATGACGTCGCCCTTGCGCTTGTCGAGCAGGTATTCGGCATCCTTGAGGGCGGCCGACCAGCTCTGTCCCTGGCCGCGGCAGGTGCAGGCGGCATCGAAGCTGCGGGTGTATTTTCCGGCATTGGCCAGCGAGGAATAGGGCTGGCCGGTCGCGCGCGAGGCTGCGTTCTGGATGTCGCCGCCGGTGCTCATGCCATAGGCGAGCGTCTCGGTGCCCGGGCAGAGCGCCTGGCACATCTCGTCGCCATTGCCGGTATTGTTGGAGAGCGGGAAGAAGAAGCCGTCGCAGGTGCGCACGCAGACGGTCTGCGGGCCGCCGAGGCGCGGCTTGGCCGGCTCGGTCGGCTGCTCGGGATCGAGCTCGGGCAGGGTCGAATCGATTTCGCCGGGGCCGGGGTCGCGTCCGAAGATCGTGTCGAAGAAGCCGCGCGGCTGCGCCCGGCAGTTGTTGTTGATCGCGGCGGCGAGCTGGGCGCGGCGCTGTTCGATGCCGCCACCCTGGGCCTGGCGCTGCAGGGCGCCGTACTGGTTCTGCAGCTGGCCGAGCTGCTGGCGGATGAAATTGCACTGCGGCGGTGGCGAATCGAAGAAGCTGAAGCCGCGATCGCAACCCATCGAGCGGTACTGGTCGCTGAGGCGCGCGAGCTGGGCGCCGACGCGCTGCGCGGCCTGCGCCGCGCGTGGATCGCTGCCGCTCCTGCCCTGCAGGCTGTCCAGCTCGGCCCGCCAGGCATTGCAGGACGCCGACTGCGCCACGGCGGTACCACCGAGGGCCGCCAGCATCAGAAGGGCCATGCCGAAGCGTCTGGACAGTCGCAGCATCATCGCGGGTCGGGTCACGTCATCCATGGTCGAGCCGGTGGGCAGGCTCTGGTCGGGAGCTTTGGTCTAGAACACCCGCCAAACACGACGGAACTATGGAGCGGAGCCTCGCCTGATAGGCCGCGGGGACGCTCCATCGCGAGGGCCCCGCATGCCATATTCGAGCGGGCGCAGCAATCCGGGGACGCATGCGCCGCGCCGATGGTGGAAAACTTCCGTTCTGGTTAGAAGACCTGTGGCAGCGGCCAGTCCGCGCCGGCCTTCCGTGCAGCGCCAATGAGGCAAGCTCAGCCCATGTCCGACTACCTGCCTCTTCACGAAGCCGTCATCCCGGAATTGCCGAACTATTATCGCGGCAAGGTCCGCGAGAATTACGATCTGCCCGACAACCGCCGCATCCTGATCTCGACCGACCGGCTCTCCGCCTTCGACCGGGCGATCGCCGCGATTCCGCTGAAGGGCCAGGTGCTGACCCAGACCGCGCGCTACTGGTTCGAGCAGACCGCCGATATCTGCCCCAACCATGTCCTGGAATATCCGGACCCGAATGTGGTGGTCGGCCGGCGGCTGGAGATCCTGCCCGTCGAGATGGTGGTGCGCGGCTATCTCGCCGGCACGACCGGCACCTCGATCCTGACCATGTACAAGCAGGGCCGGCGCGAGATGTACGGCATGACCCTGCCCGACGGCCTGCGCGACAACGAGGCGCTGCCGCAGGCGATCATCACCCCGACCAGCAAGGCCTTCGACGGCGGCCATGACGAACCGCTCTCGGCCCAGCAGATCGTCGGGGAGGGGCTCTTGACGCAGAAGCAATGGGACGAGGTCTCGGCCTATGCGCTGGCGCTTTTCGCCCGCGGCCAGAAGCTCGCCCGCGAGCGCGGGCTGATCCTCGCCGACACCAAATACGAGTTCGGTACCGATACCGAGGGCCGCATCGTGCTGGCCGACGAGATCCATACGCCGGATTCGAGCCGCTACTGGTTCGCCGAAACTTATCCCGAGCGCTTCGCTGCCGGTGGAAAGCCCGAATCCTTCGACAAGGATTTCGTGCGCAACTGGGTCGTGGCGCGCTGCGATCCCTATACGCAGGACCTGCCGCCGATCCCGCAGGAGCTGATCGACCAGACCTCGGCGGTCTATGTCCGGGCTTATGAGGCGATCACGGGCACGCCCTTCGACTATCCGCCGAAGGGTGAGGATCCGGCGCAGCGCATCCGGCGCAATCTGGCGAAGTATTTCTGAGAGGCGGGGCGCTCAGGCCCCGTCTTCCTCACGATAGTTTCCCGCGAGATGCCGGCCGCGCTCGGTCAGGGTCGAGAGCACGCGCTCGAACACCTTGAGCTCGTCGGGCGCGATGCCGTCGATCCAGCGCGCCTCGAAGCCGAGCGCCAGCGGTACGATCTGGTCGTAGATGCGTTTTCCCGCCGGCGTCAGCGTGACGAAGGATTCGCGCCGGTCCTGCCGGTTCTCGGCGCGCGAGACGAGGCCGCGCTTCTCCAGCTCGCCGACGGCGCGCGAGACCTTGGTCTTGTGCATCTGGGCGAGCTCGCCGATGTCGCGCGAGGTCAGCTTGCCGAACTCGCCGAGCTGCGCCACGACCCGCCATTCCGGGATGCCGATGCCGAAGCGTTCGCCATAGATGCGCCCGAGCGCGCGTCCGCCGAGCGTCCCGACGACATTGAGGCGATAGGGCAGGAAGCGCTCCAGATGGAGCGCCTGTTCTTCCGGAGGGGTGGATGGTTTCCTTGTCATGGCGATGATCCGGCCAAGCCTCAGCGCGCCTTCAACCGGTTCATGAACGAGTCGTAGGACAGTTCCGCGATCTGCCACCAGAGCAGGTTCTCGCCGCGGAAGGCGACCATCGAATCATAGCCCTTCTTGAAGTCCGGGCTCTTGGCGCTGGTTTCGGCATAATATTCTTCGGCCGCCTTCAGCGCCGCTTCCATTACCGGCAGCGGGAAGGCCTTGAGTTGTGCGCCCTGCGCCACCAGACGGCGCAGGCCGCCCGGATTCACGAAATCGTACTTGGCCAGCATCCAGTTATTGGCGGCCTCGCAGGCGTTCTGGACGATCGCCTGATAGTGCTTCGGCAGCTTGTTCCAGGCGTCCTTGCCGATGATCAGGTGCAGCATCGCGCCGCCCTCCCACCAGCCCGGATAATAGTAGTATTTGGCGACGCGGATGAAGCCGAGCTTCTCGTCGTCATAGGGGCCGACGAACTCGGCCGCATCGATCGCGCCGCGTTCCAGCGCGGGATAGACGTCGCCGGGCGCGATCTGGGTCGGCACCACGCCGAGCTTGGCGAGAACCGCCCCGCCCATGCCGCCGATGCGGAATTTCAGGCCCTTGAGGTCGTCGATGCTCTTCAATTCGTTGCGGAAGAATCCGCCCATCTGGCAGCCGGAATTGCCGCAGGGAATTGCATAGGCGTTGAAGCGGTCGAGCACGCCGTTCACGACCTGCTCGCCGCCGCCGAAGAACCACCAGCTATGCTGCTGGCGGGCATTGAGGCCGAAGGGAATGCCGGTGCCGAGGCCGAGCGTCGGGTCCTTGCCGATGTAGAAATAGGTCGGCGAATGCGCGCATTCGACCGTGCCGGACGAAACCGCGTCGAGCGCCTGCAGGCCGGGCACGATCTCACCGGGCGCGAAGACCTGGATCTCGAATTTGCCGTCGGTCGCCTCGGAGACGAGCTTCGAGAATTGCTGCGCCGTGCCGAAGATCGTGTCGAGCGATTTCGGGAAGCTCGACGTCAACCGCCATTTCACCTCGGGCTGCGACTGCGCGATCGCCGGCATCGCGACCGTCGTCGCGGCGGCGGCCAGTGCCCCCGATTTCAAAAAGCTGCGACGTTCCATATGGTTTCCTCCCGAAGGCTGGTTATGCCTTTATTGGCGCGTCCGGGAAGGAATGAAAAGACATGAAGCTTGCCTCGCTCGCGCATGGCCGTGATGGCCGTCTCGTCGTCGTCTCCAGTGATCTGACCCGCGCCACCGATGCCTTTCCGGTCGTCCCGACGCTGCAGGCGGCGCTTGACGACTGGGGCCGCCACGCCCCGCGCCTCGCCGATCTTGCCGAGGGGCTCGAGCACGGCTCGGTGCCGTCCTTCCGTTTCCACGAGCACGACTGCGCCGCGCCCCTGCCGCGCGCCTATCAGTGGCTCGACGGTTCGGCCTATGTGAATCATGTCGATCTCGTCCGGAAGGCGCGCGGTGCCACCATGCCGGAGAGCTTCTGGACCGATCCGCTGATGTACCAGGGCGGCAGCGACGCTCCGCTTGGCGCTCGCCAGGCCGTGCAGGCGCGCAGCGAGGAGGACGGCATCGATTTCGAGGCCGAGATCGCGGTCGTCACCGGCGACGTGCCGATGGGCGCGACCAGCGAGGAGGCGCTCGGAGCGATCCGCCTCGTCATGCTCGTCAACGACGTGAGCTTGCGGAATCGGATTCCCGGCGAATTGGCGAAAGGCTTTGGATTCGTTCAGTCGAAGCCGTCCTCGGCCTATTCCCCGGTCGCGGTCACGCCGGACGAACTGGGCAATGCCTGGCGCGACGGCCGCTTGCATCTGCCGCTGCTGGCACAGGTCAACGGCACGCTCTTCGGCAAGCCCGATGCCGGCGCCGACATGACCTTCGATTTCGGCACGCTGATCGCCCATGCCGCCGCGACGCGCCGTCTCTCGGCGGGTACGGTCATCGGCGCCGGCACGGTCTCCAATCGCGACGCCGATGGTGGGCCCGGTCGGCCTGTCGCCGAGGGCGGGCGCGGCTATGCCTGCATCGCCGAGCAGCGCATGGTCGAGACGATCCGGCAGGGCGAGGCGAAGACGCCCTTCCTGCGGTTCGGCGATACGGTCCGCATCGAGATGAAGGATGCCGCCGGTCACTCGATCTTCGGTGCGATCGAGCAGGAAATCCTGCCTCACGGTTGATCGACGTTCCGGCTGCCCCGGCTTGGCGACAGCCGGGCGGCCGGATAACGTTGCGACCGCAGCGCCGATCCCAGACGCGAGAGCCGAGACGCCATGACCGAGACCGTGCCGTTCTATTCGACCGCCATCCCGCTGGCCTTCTTCGTCTGGGGGCCGGTCCTGGTGGTCGTGCTGTTCTGGGCGGTCGGCGTCTGGTCGAACCGCCAGGGCGTACCGCGCATGCTGGAGAGCGACTGGGACGGTTACAGCGTCGCCGATGTCGAGAAGCTGTTCACCCTTTATGGCGAGGACAAGCGCGCGCGTTACCGCAACCGCGTGCTGCCGGCCGATGTCGCCTGCGCCTTCACCTATGCGATCGTTGGCGCCCTGATCGTCGTCGGTCTCGGCCTGCGCGGGCAGCCCTGGTGGGTGGCGGCGCTGTGTGGCGGCGGCTGGCTCATCGGCGGGCTCTGCGATGTCGCGGAGAATTTCGCCGTGGCGCGGCTGCTCGATCGCTATCCGCAGGTCGATGGCGGCAATGTCGCCTTCGCCAGCACCATGACCCGGCTGAAACTGGTTCTCTTCGCGCTGGGCGTCGTCGGTGCGCTCGCGGCCGCCTATCTCGTCTTCAAGCCGCTGGCGGGTTGAAAGCCGCTCGAGCGAGATGCGGGATGAGACGACTGCCTGCGCTTCTGCTCTGGGGCGGCCTGTGCCTCTGCCTGGCGCGGCCGGCGGCGGCCGACGCCGAGCATGACCGCTGCATCGCCGCGTCCGACGGCACGAACACGGCCTGGGCCGCCTGTGGCGCCGATCTGCTGAAGCGCGAGGACGGGCGGCTCAACGGAGCCTGGAAGCGGGTCTTCGCCGGGCTGCCTGACGAGACGCGAAAGAACCTGCTCGACGAGCAGCGCGCCTGGAACGCCTTCAAGGAGACGAGCTGCCTGTTCTATCGCAGCGACGACTGGGGGCGGGAAGGGCAGGTGCTGCACTTCCCGCTCTGCCGTGCGGCGGTGATCGCCGAGCGCGTCAAGGCGCTGGAAGGTTACGGAACCTTCTTCAAGCAGTGACGGCGCGCTGCGAGGCTGGCATTCCGGCGCGGGCGCTACCATATCGCGTCGGTCCGAAGCCCGCCTCGTTCGAGACCTGCCGGAGTTCAAGATGAGCCTGCCCCGCCGCCTGTCAGCCATGCTCCTCCTCGGCCTCGCCTGCGCCGGTCCGGCGATGGCGCAGGAAGATCTGATCTTCCGCAAGTCGACCGTCTGGAAGATGCTGACGCCGAACGACAAGCTCGCGGTCTACGGCGTCGACGATCCCATCGTCGAGGGCGTCGCCTGCCACTACACCGTGCCCGAGAAGGGCGGCGTCTCCGGCATGTTCGGCGTGGCCGAGGAGGTCTCCGAGGTCTCGCTCGCCTGCCGCCAGGTCGGCCCGATCAAGTTCAAGGAGAAAGCCGAGCAGGGCGATGTCGTCTTCCGCGAGCGCCGTTCGCTGGTCTGGAAGAAGATGCAGATCGTGCGCGGCTGCGACGCCAAGCGCAACGTGCTGGTCTATCTCGTCTATACTGACAAGCTGATCGACGGCTCGCCGCAGAACTCGACCTCGACCGTGCCGATCATGCCCTGGGGTGCGTCAGGCGAGCCGCCGAAATGTTCGGAATGGATTCGGTGATCGAAGAGATTATTCGCCGCAGGTGATGCTGAGCGGCTGCTCGGCCGGCTGGACCGGGCTCTGCTTCGTCACCGATCCGGTGAAATCCTCGCGGGCAGCGACGCCGAAGGTGACCGCCTTGCCGAAGCCCTGCGATTCGCACCAGGCGTTCGCGACGATCTGGCCGCATTCGGCCCTGGAGGAGATGCAGTCGGCGACGCCGTAGCCGTCGCTGGCCGGGATCAGGAAGGTGCGCGGCTCGCTGGCGGCGGCGACGGAGCGGCTGCTTGGCATGATCGACAGCGAAATGCCGGCGGCGGCGACCCCGAGCAGTCCGACAAGAGCCACGGCGCGACGCATGAAATGAAGTTCCTGATGGATCGCGGGCGGAGAACCCGCGAATCGGGAGGATGGTTCCGCCCGGTTAAATTTGAATGAACTGCGGCGATATCGAGGCGATGTTGCATCGCAGCAATCGGGCGCCCTCTTGACGGAAAGCCCGCGGAAAGGCAATCAGTTCGCACCATGACGCGAGCCGCCATCAACAGCCTCTGCATTATTTGCCGCTAGCTTTCGCTGGCCGGCTGCTCACGTCCTCGTCCTGAAAACGAACCGACAAAAGCGCCCCGGCCAGCGGCCAGGTGCCCTTTCGTATTTCGTCGTTCGTTTCGTTCCAGGATTTAGCCCCGATGTCGCCGACCCTGAGGCTCTACAACACGCTGACGCGGACGAAGCAGGACTTCGCGCCGATCGATCCGTCGAATGTCCGCATGTATGTCTGCGGCCCCACGGTCTACGATTACGCCCATATCGGCAATGCCCGCCCGGTCATCGTCTTCGACGTGCTCTACCGGCTTTTGCGCCACATCTACGGCGCCGATCACGTCACCTATGCCCGCAACCTCACGGACGTCGACGACAAGATCAACGCCCGCGCGGCGCGTGACTATCCGGGCCTGCCGCTGAACGAGGCGATCGCCAGGGTCACCGAGACGACGACGGCGCAGTTCCACGCCGATATCGACGCGCTCGGCACGCTCCGGCCGACGACCGAACCGCGCGCCACCGAGCATATCGAGGAGATGAAGGCGATCATCGAGCGCCTGATCGCGCGCGGCGTCGCCTATGTCGCCGAGGAGCATGTGCTCTTCCACGTCCCGGCCGTCGCGCATCTGGTGAAGGCGCCGAAATACGGCACGCTCGCGCGCCGCTCGCTCGACGAGATGCTGGCCGGCGCCCGCGTCGATGTCGCGCCCTATAAGCGTGACGCGATGGATTTCGTGCTGTGGAAGCCGAGCCGCGACGGCATCGATCCCGGCTGGCCGTCGCCGGCTGGCATCGCCACGCCCGGTCGTCCCGGCTGGCATATCGAGTGCTCGGCCATGTCGATGGCGAAGCTGCTGACGCCCTTCGGCGGCGGGCTTTCCTGCGACGATCCCATGAAGAACGTCTTCGACATCCATGGCGGCGGCATCGATCTCGTCTTCCCGCACCACGAGAACGAGATCGCCCAGTCCTGCTGCGCTTTTGGCGGGGCGGAAGGGCAGCCGCTTATGGCCAATATCTGGATGCATAACGGCTTCCTGCAGGTCGAAGGCGAGAAGATGTCGAAGAGCCTCGGCAACTTCGTCACCATCAACGAACTGCTGGAGACCGATGTCTTCGGCGGCCGGACCTGGCCGGGCGAGGTGCTGCGCCTCGCGATGCTCAAGACGCATTACCGCCAGCCGATCGACTGGACTGTGAAGGCGCTGGAGGAGGCGGAGAAGATTCTGCAGGATTGGGCGGAAGCGGCGCAAGGCGCAGTGGCGTCCAAGCCCTCGGCCGAACTGCTCGACGCGCTCGCAGACGATCTCAACACCGCCCGCGTGCTGGCCGAGCTGCATGCCTTGCGCAAGGCGAGCGACCTGCCGGCGCTGCTGGCGGGCCTCGACCTGCTTGGCATTGCTCTGCCGGAGGTGGCGGCCCCCGCCGTCGTCGCGCCCGAGGTGGAGCGCCTGATCGCCGCCCGTCTCGACGCCCGTCGCGCGAAGAACTTCGCCGAGTCCGATCGCCTCCGCGACGAGCTCGCCGCAATGGGCATCGCGCTCAAGGACGGCAAGGACCCCGCCACCGGCGAGCCGACGACCAGCTGGGAGGTGAAGCGATGAGCCCGAAGATCCGCCCCGCCGGCTCGCTCTCCTTCGCCATCAAGCTGGTCATGCTGGCGATGGTCGTGCCGCGCGTCGTCCGCTTCAAATTGAGGCGCGAGCGATGAGCGCGGCACGCGTCCATCTCTTCGACACGACGCTGCGCGACGGCGCCCAGACCACGGGCGTCGACTTCTCGCTCGACGACAAGCGTGCGGTAGCAAGCCTGCTCGACCGGCTCGGCGTCGATTATGTCGAGGGCGGCTATCCCGGCGCCAATCCGCTCGATACCGCCTTCTTCGAGCAGAAGGCGACGAAACAGGCGAAATTCGCCGCCTTCGGCATGACCAAGCGGGCAGGGCGCTCGGCCGCCAATGATCCCGGCATCGCGGCGCTGCTGGCGGCGAAGGCCGACGCCATCGTCTTCGTCGCCAAGGCCTGGGATTACCACGTCCATGTCGCACTCGAGATTTCGCTGGAAGAGAACCTCGCCGGGATCCGCGAGAGCGTCGAGGCCGCCAAGGCCGCCGGGCGCGAGGTGATGCTCGATTGCGAGCATTTCTTCGATGGCTACAAGGCCAATCCCGACTATGCGCTCGCCTGCGCCCGCACGGCTTACGAGGCCGGCGCGCGCTGGGTCGTGCTCTGCGACACCAATGGCGGCACGCTGCCGGACGAGGTCGGCGCGATCGTGCGCGAAGTCGCGAAAATCGTGCCGGGGGACCATCTCGGCATCCACGCCCATGATGATTGTGGCTGTGCCGTCGCCAATTCGCTGGCTGCCGTCGAGGCCGGTGCGCGTCAGATCCAGGGCACGCTGAACGGGCTCGGCGAGCGCTGCGGCAATGCCAATCTCGTCACGCTGATCGGCGCGCTCAAGCTCAAGGAGCGCTATCGCGACCGTTTCGAACTCGGCGTCAGCGAAGCTCAGCTCAGCGAATTGACCCATGTCTCGCGGGCGCTCGACGAGATGCTGAACCGCGCGCCGAACCGCCATGCGCCCTTCGTCGGCGCCTCGGCTTTTGCCACCAAGGCAGGCATTCATGCTTCGGCCGTGCTCAAGGACCCGCGCACCTACGAGCATGTCGCGCCCGAGGCGACCGGCAATACCCGCAAGGTCTTGATCTCCGACCAGGGCGGCAAGTCGAACCTCGTCGCCGAATTGGAGCGCATCGGCGTCACGCTCGGCCGCGACGACCCGCGCCTCAACCGGGTGCTGCAGGAAGTCAAGGACAAGGAGGCGCAGGGCTATGCCTTCGAGGGAGCCGACGCCTCGTTCTTCCTGCTGGTGAAGCGCATTCTCGGCGAAGTGCCGGAATATTTCGCGGTCGAGCGCTTCGCCGTGAATGTCGAGCGCCGCCACAATGCGCTGGGCGAACTCGTCACCTTCTCCGAGGCGATCGTGAAGGTGAAGGTCGGGGACGAGGTGTTGATCTCGGCGGCGGAGGGCGATGCCGGCCCGGTCAACGCGCTCGACATCGCGCTGCGCAAGGATCTCGGCCGCTACCAGTCGCTGATCGGGGGCTTGCGGCTGGTCGACTACAAGGTCCGCATCTTCCAGGGCGGCACCGATGCCGTGACGCGCGTGCTGATCGAGTCGGGCGACGAGACCGGCGAGCGCTGGACGACGGTCGGCGTCAGCGCCAATATCATCGACGCCTCGTTCCAGGCGCTGGTCGACTCGATCACCTACAAGCTGGTGAAGGCCGGCGCGACGGCTTGACGCTTTCTTCCTTCTCCCCTCGGGGGAGAAGGTGGCAGCGCAAAGCGCTGACGGATGAGGGCCGTCGGCGCTATCCTTCCCTCATCCGTCTGCTTCGCAGACACCTTCTCCCCCGAGGGGAGAAGGAAGAAAGCCTCACTCCGTCAGCCGGATCACGCGGTCCCTGCACAGGTCCATATCGGCGTCGCTCTCGGCTTCGTCGTCGAACTTCGCCTGCACCGTATAGGAGCAGCCCTGCGGCTTGTTGAGCTTGAGCGCGATGCTCTTGCCGGGCGCCAGCGGCTTGGCGAGCTTGGCGACGAGACGCGGCTGATCGCCGGGCGTCGCGATCGCGAAGTTACTGAGCGGCACGGTGCGCTGGTTGGTGATCGTGATCTGCGGATGCGGCCGGGAGCCCTGTGCGGCGGCAGGCAGGGCGAGGAGGATGGCGGCGAGGCCAATCCCGGAGGCGACAAGCTGTTGAGCCTTCATGGTGTTTCCTTCCCCGATGGCAGGCGTCGAGCGCCCCGATCGGGATCAGATACCCGGGATAGGGCGCTGGCAAGGCAGCTTTCGGGCAGCCTGCCGCATGTCCCGGGCGCAACGACATTCCCATGCAAAGGCGCGCGATTGCGTCTATACGGGCGCTCTAACTGGAATCGTTTGAAAATGTCCGCGCCGTCTGCGCCGCCCCCGGCGCCGAGCTTTCATCGCTCTGCCGTGATCCAGCCCGGGTCGGGTTTCTTCGCCACCTTCCGTGCGCTCTGGCCCTATCTGTGGCCGGCGGAGCGCGCCGATCTGCGCGGCCGCGTCGTCGCGGCCTTCGCGCTGATGGTGGCCGGCCGGCTGGTGCTGATGGGCGTGCCCTTCACCTTCAAATGGGTGACGGACGCACTGGCCGGCTCCTATTCCAATCTCGAAAAATGGCTGCCCTGGCTGGTCGGCGCGCCGCTGGCGCTGACGATCCTCTATGGCCTCGCTCGCGTCGGCGCCGCGGCCTTCGTGCAGTTGCGCGATGCGATCTTCGCGCCGGTCTTCATGCATGCGGTGCGCACGCTGGCATTGCAGACCTTCGGCCATCTTCACCACCTCTCGTTGCGCTTCCATCTGGAGCGCAAGACCGGGGGACTGACCCGCGTGCTGGAGCGCGGCCGCAACGGCATCGAGGAGATGGTGCGCCTCGGCCTCAATCAGCTCGTGCCGGTGATCATCGAGGTTTCGTTGATCATCGCTGTGCTGCTCTACCTGTTCGACTGGCGCTATGTCGCCGTGCTGGTCGCGATGGTCACCGCCTACATGACCTACACCATCAAGGCGACCGAGTGGCGCATCGCCATCCGCATGGCGATGAACGAGTCGGATACCGACGCCAATGCCAAGGCGATCGACTCGCTGCTCAACTACGAGACGGTGAAGTATTTCGGCGCCGAGGCCCGCGAGACCGCCCGCTACGACCAGTCGATGGCGCGCTACGAGCGTAACTCGATCAAGTCCTACACCTCGCTCGCCTGGCTGAATTTCGGCCAGGCCGCGATCTTCGCGGTGGGGCTGACGCTCTCGATGGTGATGGCGGTGCGCGGCTTCCAGGCCGGCACCAACACGGTCGGCGATCTCATCCTGATCAACGCCATGCTGATCCAGCTCTATATTCCGCTGAATTTCATGGGTACCGTCTATCGCGAGATCAAGCAGGCGACGCTCGACATCGCCCAGATGTTCTCGCTGATCGGCCGCGACCCCGAGATCCAGGACAAGCCCGGTGCGCGGCCGCTCGCGGTCCCGGCCGGAGAGGTCGCCTTCGAGGACGTACATTTCGCCTATGTGCCGGAGCGGCCGATCCTGCGCGGTGTTTCGTTCAAGGTGCTGCCGGGGCAGACGATCGCTATCGTCGGCCCGTCCGGCGCCGGCAAGTCGACGATTTCGCGCCTGCTCTTCCGCTTCTACGAACCGCAGGCGGGCCGCATCCTGATAGACGGCCAGCCGATTGCAGACGTGCAGCAGGTCAGCCTGCGCGCCGCGATCGGCATGGTTCCCCAGGATACCGTGCTGTTCAACGACACGATCGAGTACAACATCCTCTATGGCCGCCCCGAGGCGTCGATGGAGGAGGTCGCGGAGGCTGCGCGCCTCGCCCAGATCGACCGCTTCATCCGCACCCTGCCTGAGGGCTACGCGACCTCCGTGGGCGAACGCGGACTGAAGCTCTCGGGCGGCGAGAAGCAGCGCGTCGCCATCGCCCGCACCATCCTCAAGGGGCCGCCGGTGCTCGTCCTCGACGAGGCGACCTCGGCGCTCGATTCCTTCACCGAGAAGGAGATCCAGGATGCGCTCGACCGGGTCAGCGAAGGCCGCACCACGCTGGTCATCGCGCATCGGCTCTCCACCGTGGTCAATGCCGATGAGATCATCGTGCTCGACAAGGGACAGATCGTCGAGCGCGGCCATCACCGCGACCTGCTCGCGGCCAACGGCGTCTATGCCGCGATGTGGAACCGCCAGCGCGAGGTCGACGAGGCCAAGGCCACGCTCCAGCGCGCCACCGAGGCCGAAGGCGAGAGCGTGCGGGTGACGCTGACATAGGGCATCGGCCGTACTCCGTCATGCTCGCCCTTGTGGCGAGCATCCACGCCTTGAACACCGCTCTTCATGAATGAAGACGTGGATGGTCGGGACAAGCCCGACCATGACGGCAAGGGCAGTCTGCATTCAGCGGGTTTGAAACCCCTCGCAACTGCGGTCCGTTTCCTGCATGTTGCCCCGGCAGGGTGAAGCTGGGGGCTGCCATGTTCGATCCAACCACATTCGTGGGTTTCCACACCTGGCTGAGCCTGGTCGCGATCGTGGCCGGGTTTCCGGTAACGACGGGGCTCCTCCACGGACACACCCGGCCGGGCTGGACCGGAATCTTCCTCTCCACCGCCTTCGCCACGAGCGCGACCGGCTTCGGCTTCCCGTTCAATGGCGTGTTGCCCTCCCACATTGTCGGGGCGATCCACATCGTGCTCGTCGCGATCGCGGGCTACGCGCTCTATGGACGACGGCTGGAAGGCGGCTGGCGCCGCATCTATGCGATCATGGCCGTGCTCTCCTTCTATCTGCTGATCTTCGTGCTCGTCGCGCAGCTCTTTGGAAAGGTCCCGGCCCTGCATGCCCTGGCGCCGACGCAATCCGAGCCGCCCTTTGCCATTGCCCAGGGGATCGTCCTCGTCGTCTTCGCGCTGCTGACCTGGAAGGTGGCGGTGCGCTTCGTTCAGGTCCCGCACCGCGCGGCTTGACCGGCGCGGCCGCCACATCGCGCGCCGCCCGTCGACGTCGGCCGGGGGCTTTCCCTTCGCAGCGGAACCTCCTAAATCAGCGCAACGCTTGCTGCCGGCACCCGGCGGCAGCCATGCCATTCCCGTGCGCCCGGCGCCGGCAGCCCAACGGAACCCGCTTCATGTCCCTCGTCGATTCCGTCCGCAAGGTGATCGTGCCCATCCACAAGGAGGGCTATGTCTTCATCGCGATCGGCCTCGTGGCGACGATCATCCTCGCCAATCTCTGGTCGCCCTTCGGCTGGATCGGCGCGATCCTCACGATCTGGATCTGCTACTTCTTCCGCGACCCCGTCCGTGTCACGCCGCAACGCGAGGGACTGGTGATCTCGCCGGCCGACGGCCGCATCAGCCAGATCGCGCAGGCTCTGCCGCCGCCGGAGCTCGAGCTGCCGGCCGAGCCGATGACGCGCATCTCGATCTTCATGAATGTCTTCGATTGCCACGTGAACCGCGCGCCGGTGCCCGGCCGCATCGCCAAGATCGCCTATACGCCCGGTCTCTTCCTCAATGCCGAGCTCGACAAGGCGAGCGACGACAACGAGCGCAACGCGCTGGCGATCGAGACCAAGGCCGGCATCGTCGGCGTCGTCCAGATCGCCGGGCTGATTGCCCGCCGCATCGTGCCTTTCGTCAAGGAAGGCGATGTGCTGGGCACCGGCGAGCGCTTCGGCCTGATCCGTTTCGGTTCGCGCGTCGACGTCTACCTGCCGACCCATGTCGTGCCGCTGGTCGGCGAGGGCCAGACCGCGATCGCCGGCGAGACCGTGCTCGCCGACATGACCGGCAACGAGCTGGTCACGCGCAGCTTCCGCGACATCTGAGGGGGCGATCGAGGGGCAGGGTCATCCCGTGCGCGCTGCGGCATGCGAATGCCGCTGCGCAGACACGGGGCCGTCCCCCGAAAGGGGGCGCCCCCCGAACGCTGCCGAGAAGAACTCACTCTCCTGATGACGGTCCCGCATCTGCGCAGCGGCACTTCGCGCCGCAGCGCGTGCGGGATGACGCTTGGCTGAGCCTAGCCTGCGCCCCCAAAACCGCGTATTCCGGCTGACATGAGCGACCTGTTTCCTCCCTTCGAGCCCGAGCGCGTCGAGTCCAAGCGCGCCCGCTTCAAGCCGATTCCCTTCCGGCTGCTGGCGCCGAACGTCATCACGCTGCTGGCGCTCTGCCTCGGCCTCACCGCAATGCGCCTCATCGTCGAGGGCAAGCTGGAGACGGCGACGATCTGCATCCTGATCGCAGCGGCGCTGGACGGCATAGACGGTCGCCTGGCGCGCCTCCTCAAGGGCACCTCGCGCTTCGGCGCCGAGCTCGATTCGCTCTCCGATTTCGTCAATTTCGGCGTCGCCACCGGCTATGTCCTGTGGATCTTCGTCCTGCACGACCTGAAATCCTTCGGCTGGATCATCGTGCTGACGCTGGCCTGCGCCATGGCGCTCAGGCTCGCGCGCTTCAACGTGATGATCGACGATCCCGATCGCCCGGACTGGCAGAAGGACTTCTTCGTCGGCATGCCGGCTCCGGCCGGCGCGATCACCGCGATGCTGCCGGTCTATCTCCACATCATCGGTGTGCCCGTGCAGGAATACGGCGCGCTCCCCGTCGGCATCTACATCCTGTTCATCGCCTTCCTGACGATCTCGCGGATTCCCTGCTATGCCGGCAAGACGCTCGGCACGCGCGTGCCGCGCACCCAGGTGCTGCCGATCTTCGTCGCGGTGGTGATCGTTGCAGGGCTGCTCTTCGCCTACACCTTCGAGGTTCTGACGGTGGTCGTCATCGCCTATCTCGCGCTGATTCCGGTCAGCGTGGTGCGTTACCGCAAGCTGGAACGGGCGCATGCCCTGCCCACTCCGGTGGCGGAAACCGCCTCCGATAGCCAGGCCTGACCGTCTGAATACAGGTCGGTTTAGCGGCGATATCCGCTGAGCCGGGCCGCGTTGGCGCGGGTGCGTCGCGCGAAAGGCTCCAGCGTGCTGTCGGCAACCTTGACCGCGGCCGTCGTCAGATCGAACTGCCCGGGCGGGTGGAGGGCAAGGCCCCACCAGAACGCGGTTGTCGCCTGCATGGCGGCAAGGCTGCTCTCGAACACGGCCGAGGCCTTCTCCATCACAGCCTTGGTGGCTTCGCGCTGACCGTGGCTGTCGCCGAAGACGCCTTTCATCAGCAACGGCATCCGCATGGCGATGGTCAGGCCGGCATCCGCCTGCATGTTCATCAGGCGCGCGGCGAGAACCTGCGCCTCCGCCCCGGTCGCAAGGGCGGAGCCCGTCGATTTGCGCGATCTCGGCATGGTGGACTCCGGTAAGCCGACGAAACCAGGAGACGTCACGCCGAGGGGATAGGAGTGTGCCGTCAACAGCCGCGCTTGGCAATGCCTGGTATACCAGAGCCGCCGACCGTGACCGCATGGAACCGGCGCGCGACGCCCGAAACGCGGAAGGCGATGATCCGCCCGATGCCGGCGCGGATGGATTTATCGCCCTGCCGAAATGCTCTAAGGCTTGATCCGCGCCGAAATCCTGCGGCCCCGGAATCCTGTCGAGCAGCCTGTTGAGCCTTTTCTCCACTCCCAAACATCCCGGCTGGCGGCCGATGCTGGTTCTCGCGTCGGCGTCGCCGCGCCGCCTCGCGCTGCTGGAGCAGGCGGGGCTGAAGCCGGACGCGTTGCTTCCCGCCGATCTCGATGAGACTCCGCTGAAGGGCGAGCGTCCGCGCGATCTCGCCCGCCGTCTCGCTCGCGAGAAGGCGCAGGCTGCGCGTGAGGGCGCCAAGGCCCGCGCCGATCTCGAAGGCTGCTACATCCTCGCCGCCGACACGGTCGTCGCGGTCGGGCGGCGCATCCTGCCGAAGGCCGAGATCGTCGACGAGGCAGCGGCCTGCCTGCGCCTGCTCTCGGGCCGTGCGCATCGCGTCTATACCGGCGTCGCGCTGGTGACGCCCTCGGGCACGGTCCGCGACCGCATCGTCGAGACGCGGCTGCGCTTCAAGCGGCTCTCCAGCGAGGATATCGAGACCTACCTCGCCTCGGGCGAATGGCGCGGCAAGGCCGGCGGCTATGCCGTCCAGGGCATAGCGGGTTCCTTCGTCGTCAAGCTCGTCGGCTCCTATACCGGCGTCGTCGGGCTGCCGCTCTACGAGACGGTCAACCTTCTCGGCGGCGAGGGTTTCCCCATCCGCTTCGGCTGGATGAACGCAGCCTGATACGGCGCCGATGCGGGTTGCCGGATCACGTCTCGCGGCCGATCCTGCCGCCGGGAAACGCGTTGCGCTGGAAAGCGCCGACAAGGGGGAAGCGGAGATGACGGGACGTCTGAGTGGCAAGGTCGCGATCGTGGCCGGGGCCGGATCGATCGGGCCGGGCTGGGGCAACGGCAAGGCGACGGCGACGACCTTTGCCCGCGAGGGCGCGAAGGTCGTCTGCGCCGATATCAATCGTGACGCGGCCGAGGAGACGGCCGGCATCATCCGCAACGAGGGCGGCGAGGCCTTCGCCATGCAGGCGGACGTGACCAAAGCCGAGCAGGTCGCCGAACTCGTCGCCCATGCGCTCGGCCGCTATGGCCGGATCGATATCCTCGACAACAATGTCGGCATCGCCGAGGTCGGCAGCGTGGTCGATCTCGCGGAGGAAGTCTGGGAGCGCGTCTTCAGGGTCAACCTCACCGGCCCCTTTCTGGCGATGAAGCACGTCATCCCGGTGATGCAGCGCCAGTTCGAGGAGACGGGCGAGGGCGGCTCGATCATCAACATCTCGTCGATCGCCTCGATCCGCCACACTGGCGTCCCCTATGCCAGCTATTCGGCCACCAAGGCGGCGCTGAACCAGCTCACCCGCACGACGGCGGCGCAATACGCTCCGCAGAAGATTCGCGTGAACGCGATCCTGCCCGGCCTGATGAAGACGCCGATGGTCGAGCATTCCGCCGGCCTTGCCGCCGTCTACGGCAAGGGCGATGTCGAGGCGATGTGGGCGGCGCGCGCCGCGCAGGTGCCGATGGGACATATGGGCGAGGCCTGGGACGTGGCCAATGCCGCGCTCTTCCTCGCCAGCGACGAGGCGCGCTATGTCACCGGCATCGAACTCGTCGTCGATGGAGGAATCACGCTCAAATATGACTGACACCGAAAACGCCCCGCCGGCCGCAAAGCCCTGTCCGATCTGCGGCAAGCCGGCGGTCGCGCGCTTCAAGCCGTTCTGCTCGTCGCGCTGCGCCGATATCGACCTCGGCCGCTGGCTCAAGGGCAGCTATGTGATCCCCGGCGAGCCCGTCGACGAGGCGGAAGAGGGCGCCCCGCAGCAGCGCGAGCGAGAGGACTGAGTTCTTCCGCCGCGGCTCATGGGGGTCGTCATCCTGCGTGGGGATGGTAGCCTCACCCATCCGGCTCCGGAGCGGTTCGACAGATGAGCAGCGGCCCTGAACCTCATATCGTCATTGTCGGCGCCGGCTTCGGCGGGCTGGAGGCGGCACGCAATCTCGCCGGCGCTCCGGTCAGGATCACGCTGATCGACCAGCGCAACCATCATCTGTTCCAGCCGCTGCTCTATCAGGTCGCGACCGCCTCGCTGCCGACCTCGGAGATCGCCTGGCCGATCCGTTTCCTGCTGCGCGGCCACAAGAACGTCACGACCCTGCTCGGCACGGTCAACGGTGTCGACAAAGGCGGGAAGCAGGTGCTGCTCGAGGGCGGGCAGTCGATCGCCTTCGACACGCTGATCCTCGCGACCGGCGCGCGCCATTCCTATTTCGGCCATGACGAGTGGGAGCCCTATGCGCCGGGCGTGAAGACGCTGGAGGACGCGACCCGCATCCGGCGGCGCATCCTCTCGGCCTTCGAGCAGGCGGAATGGGAGACAGACGCCGAGCGGAGGGCCGAATGGCTGACCTTCGTCATCATCGGGGCAGGACCGACCGGCGTGGAGCTCGCCGGTACCATCGCCGAGCTGGCGCATGACACACTACGCGGCGATTTCCGCAATTTCGATACGCGCAGCGCCCGTGTGATCCTGGTCGAAGCCGGCCCGCGCATCTTGGCGGGCTTCACCGAGGACCTTTCGGCCTATGCCGAACAGGCGCTGAACCGCCTCGGCGTCGAGGTCAGGCTCGGCCAGCCGGTCTCCGAATGCCGCGCCGACGGCATCATGCTCGGCGGGGCGTTTCTGCCGGCCCGGACCATTCTCTGGGCTGCCGGGGTCGCAGCCTCGCCGGCGGCGGAATGGCTGGAAGCGCCGGCCGACCGGGCGGGCCGCATCCGCGTCGAGCCCGATCTGACGGCCCCCGGCGAGCCCGACATCTTCGTGATCGGCGATACCGCCTTCGTTGCGGGCGCCGACGGCAAGCCCGTGCCCGGTATCGCTCCGGCAGCCAAGCAGCAAGGCCGTTATGTCGCTGGCCTCATCAAGGCGCGGCTGCGGGGCAAGCCGGCTCCGCCCCCCTTCGGTTACAGAAACGCGGGCAATCTCGCGACGATCGGCAAGCGGGCGGCCATCGTCGATTTCGGCTGGATCAAGCTGCGCGGGCGCCTGGCCTGGTGGATCTGGGGCATCGCCCACATCTTCTTCCTGATCGGCCTGCGCAACCGGCTCGCCGTCGCGCTCAACTGGCTGTGGATCTATGTCAGCGGGCACCGCAGCGCCCGGCTCATCACGCAGCGCGAGCCAGCGGCCAGCCAGGAAGCGCAGTGACGCATCACGCGCGTCGTCTCAAGCTACCGCTGTCTTTGTGGAGCCGACCGCATGGCGGAAGAATGGTGCCCAGGGACGGAGTCGAACCGCCGACACTGCGATTTTCAGTCGCATGCTCTACCAACTGAGCTACCTGGGCGAACCGGGAGCGGCGCAGGGCCGTCCGTGTTGGTGGGGGCGATATAGAGGCAGGCGCTCGGCCTGTCCAGTCACTTCAGCCGGCTTTCTTCATCGCAGCCCCAACTGGCTTCCGGCTTGTGGATCGGATGGCAGCAATCCGGTGCCGCAGCGATGGCGGAGGCGGTTCAGGAGGGCGTCGCCGCCTCCCGGGATTCGCTGCGGCCGAGCACCGCGGCGAGGTCATTGATGGCGGCAAGCGCCGCGCGCCGGGCCTGCTCCGTTTCGCCGATCGCGGCATGGCCGTAGAGCGACCTGGCGAAGCCGATGACGTCGTTCATCACCTGGAACGAGGCCTCATGCAGCTCTCGCGATTCGCGCAGCATGTGGTGGAGATGCGCGATATGGCATTCCGCGCTGTCTTGCAGGGCCTTGGCGTTGAGGACGCCCGCCTTCAGAACGTCGGCACGCAACGTTTCGATGTCGTGTGCCAGCAGGTCCTTGATCCAGTCAGCCATCGCTCCTCCATCGAAGGGGTTGCGCCGGTCAGCCAGGGTTAGACTACCATCGAAGCCGGCAGGTGGCAGCGTGAAGCCTGCCGTTTGGTTAGCCGCTCCTTTCCGCCGGAGATCGTGGACTCCGGGCTGGCTCGGGCGACCGTGTGTGGCCGGTCAGTTTTCTGAATCCTGGGCGATCGGCGTTTCGGCGGGGCGGAAATGCTTGCCGTTGATGACGCGGACCAAGGTCCGAACGAGGGCGGCGACGACGATGACCAGCGGCAACGCGATCACGGCGTTGCCATCCAACGCGAGCCAGATCGCGAGGCCGCAGCTTACGACGATCCCGAGGACGAGCAGGAGCTTCATCCGGACAAGCATGATCCCAATGCGGGAATCGGACAAGTTTTGCCCGCAAACGAGTTTCATCACCGGCTTCGATCGGCAAACCGACGCGGCGTTCGGAACCTGCGCAGAGGCGTGAGTCCGGTTGTCAGACAACTGATAACATGACAATGCTGCGCTCAGCAGGAAACCGCCATGCAGCTCTCATCCATCGGGTCCAGGCCCAATCTCGCGAGCGATGCCGCCACCGCGCTGGCGACGTCGATCCGCTCGGGCGCCTTGCAGCCCGGCGCGCGTCTGCCGTCCGAGACCGAGCTCGCCCGCCAGCTCGGCGTCAGCCGGCCGGTGGTGCGCGAGGCCATCGCCTATCTGAAGGCCGACGGCATCGTCGAAACCCGCCGGGGGCTCGGGCTCTTCGTCAATCAGCAGGACTCCCTACGCTTGCGGCGGGCCGAGATCGCGGCCTCCGAACAGTCGATCCTGCAGTTCCTGGAATTCCGCCTCGGGCTCGAAGTCGAGGCGGCGCAACTGGCCTCGCTGCGCCACACGCAGGAGGATCTTGTGCGCATCGAAGCGGCCGAGATCGCGCTGAACGCTGCCGACGATGCGGGGGAGGACAGCTCCGCGCATGACCTGGCGCTCCATCTCGCCATTGCCACGGCCGCGCATAACCCGCTCTTCCTGACCGTGCTCCAGTTCGTCTCGAGCCCGCTGCTCAACTCGATCCGCAGCATGCGCGACAAGGATCGCGGCGAGGAGTCCAACATCGCGATCCGGCGCGCCGATCACGCAGCCATCCTCGACCGCATCCGCGCCAGGGACCCGGCCGGGGCCGGCGAGGCGATGCGCAAGCATATCGGCGAATCCTATCGCCGTTACGCCGCCCAGCTCGCCGCGGGCGGCCCGATACCGCCCCACCCGGCGCTCCAGACCAAGCCGACATAGGACGCTCGTCGTGACCTCACCTTTCGATCTTTCGGGGCGCACCGCGCTCGTGACCGGTTCCTCGCGCGGACTCGGCCGCGCCATGGCCGAAGGGCTTGCAGCCGCGGGCGCCAGCATCATCCTCAACGGTGCCGATGCCAGGCGTCTCTCCGAGGCGGTCGCGGCAATGAACGCGGCCGGCCATAAGGTGCGCGGCCTCAACTTCGATGTGACCGACGAGCAGGCTGTGGTGGCGGCCTTCGCGGCGCTCGATGCCGAAGGTGTCGCGGTCGACATTCTCGTCAACAATGCCGGCATCCAGTTCCGCAAACCGATGCTGGAGCTGGAGACGGCCGACTGGCGCCGCGTGCTCGACACCAACCTGACCAGCGCCTTCATCGTCGGTCGCGAGGCCGCTCGCCGCATGGCGAAGCGCGGCCATGGCAAGGTCATCAATATCGGTTCGCTGACCAGCGAGCTCGCCCGCGCCACGGTCGCGCCCTACACGGTGGCCAAGGGCGGCATCAAGATGCTGACCAAGGCCATGGCGGCCGAATGGGGCGAACTCGGCATCCAGGCCAATGCGATCGGCCCCGGTTACATGATCACCGACATGAACCAGGCGCTGATCGAGAACCCGAGCTTCGATGCCTGGGTGAAGGGTCGCACCCCGGCGCGCCGCTGGGGCCGCCCGGACGAGCTCGCCGGTACCTGCGTCTACCTGGCGTCCTCGGCGTCCGACTATGTCAGCGGCCAGATCATCTATGTCGACGGCGGCATGATCTCGGTGCTGTGAGCCCACGATAACCAAAAAGCGGCGAGGGGGCTTTGCACCTGCTCGCGACAGATTGAACAGGACGGAACGCCATGAAGATCACCGCCATCGAAACCCTGTGCGCCGAGGAATTCGGCAATGTGCTCTGGGTCCGCGTCCATACCGATTCCGGCCATGTCGGGCTGGGCGAGACCTTCTATGGCGCCCGCTCGGTCGAGGCGCATATCCACGACACGCTGGCCGGCCGCCTGCTCGGCAAGAACCCGCTGCATATCGAGGCGCTGCATCGCGAGATGACAAACCTGCCGATGGCGCAATCCTCGACGGGGGCGGAATCGCGCGCGACCTCGGCGATCGACATCGCGCTCTGGGACCATTTCGGCAAGGTCTGCGGCCAGCCGGTGCATCAGATGCTCGGAGGGCTCTGCCGCGACAAGCAGCGCATCTATAACACCTGCGCCGGCACCCGCTATGTCCGCTCCAGCAACATCAAGCCGGTCTCGAACTGGAGCCTGGGCGACGAGGCCAGCCCCTATGAGGACCTCGACGGCTTCATGAACCGCGCCGATGTCCTGGCCGAAAGCCTGCTGGAGCAGGGCATCACCGCGATGAAGATCTGGCCCTTCGATCCCGCCGCGATCGAGAACCACGGCCTCCACATCACCGCCGAGCAGATGAAGAAAGCCGTCGAGCCCTTTGAAAAGATTCGCAAGGCGGTCGGCGACAAGATGGAGATCATGGTTGAGTTCCACTCGCTCTGGAACCTGCCGACCGCCAAGCAGATCGCCCGCGTGCTCGAGCCCTACAAGCCGACCTGGTACGAGGACCCGATCCGGATGAATTCGCCGCAGGCGCTGGCCGAATATGCCCGCTCGACCGATGTCTGGGTCTGCGCCAGCGAGACCCTGGGTTCGCGCTGGCCCTACAAGGACATGCTGGAGCGCGACGCCGCCCATGTCGTGATGGTCGACCTGTGCTGGACCGGCGGCCTGACCGAGGGCCGCAAGATCGCGGCGCTGGCCGAGACCTGGCACCGCCCCTTCGCGCCGCATGACTGCATCGGCCCGGTCGGCTTCGTCGCGGCGGTCCACACCTCCTTCAGCCAGCCGAACACGCTGATCCAGGAATCGGTGCGCGCCTTCTATCGCGGCTGGTATCTGGAGCTGGTCACCGAGATGCCGCGGATCGAGAACGGCTATGTCTACCCGATGGAAGCGCCGGGCCTCGGCGTCGATCTGCTGCCGGCGGTCTACGAGCGCTCCGACCTGACCGTGCGCCGCTCGACGCTCTGAGAGCTGTCGCGGCTTGATCGTTGCGGCTTAGCGCCTGCGCTTGTCATTCCGGGGCGCGCCGAAGGCGCGAACCCGGAACCCACGACCGGGTGAGACCTTAGGGACCCGGTTGCAGACCGCTCACCCAGTCGTGGCTTCCGGGCTCTTCGCTGCGCGAAGCCCCGGAATGACAAGCGTGGTTCGTCGAACAAAAAGCCGCCGCCGGGATGCCGGCGGCGGCTTTCGCTTTGTGAAGCCCGGCTTACTCGGCCGGAGCCATCAGCGGCTCGTCGAGGAAATCGGGCAACTGGCCGGCGAGCGCGGCCTTGAGGCGGTTCTCGTCGAGCTCGCCTTCCCAGCGGGCCACCACGACTGTGGCGACGGCGTTGCCGATGAAGTTTGTCACGGCGCGACATTCCGACATGAAGCGGTCGATGCCGAGGATCAGCGCCATGCCGGCGACCGGGACGGCCGGGACGACCGAGAGCGTGGCGGCGAGCGTGATGAAGCCCGCGCCGGTGATGCCGGCCGCGCCCTTCGAGGACAGCATGGCGACGAGCAGCAGCAGGATCTGGTCGCCGAGCGGCAGGTGGATATCCATCGCCTGGGCGATGAACAGCGCCGCCAGCGTCATGTAGATATTGGTGCCGTCGAGATTGAAGGAATAGCCGGTCGGGATGACCAGCCCGACGACCGAGCGCTTGCAGCCGGCGGCTTCCATCTTCTCCATCAGGCTCGGCAGCGCCGCTTCCGAGGAGGAGGTGCCGATGACGAGGAGGATCTCGTCCTTGATGTAGCGGATCAGCGCCAGGATCGAGAAGCCGTTATAGCGGGCGACGGCGCCGAGCACGACCAGTACGAACACCGCCGCCGTGATGTAGAAGGTCAGGATCAGGAAGGCGAGGTTGGCGACCGAGCCGATGCCGTAGCGGCCGATGGTGAAGGCCATCGCGCCGAAGGCGCCGATCGGGGCGGCCTTCATCAGGATCGCCACCAGCTTGAAGATCGGGGTCGAGAGCGCCTGGAGGAAATCGAGCACCGGCTTGCCGCGCTCGCCGACCATCGCCAGCGACAGGCCGAACAGCACCGAGAAGAACAGCACCTGCAGGATGTCGCCCGAGGCGAAGGCGCCGACGATCGTGTCCGGGATGATGTTCTGCAGGAAGCCGACGATGCTCGTGTCATGCGCCTTGGCGGCGTAGCCCTGGACGGCCTTGGCATCGAGGCTGGCGGGATTGATATGCAGGCCGGCGCCAGGCTGGATCAGGTTGCCGATGATCAGGCCGACGATCAGCGCCAGCGTCGAGAAGCACAGGAAATAGATCATCGCCTTGCCGGCGACGCGCCCGACCTTCTTCATGTCGGTCATGCCGGCGATGCCGGTCGAGACCGTCAGGAAGATCACCGGCGCGATGATCATCTTCACCAGCTTGATGAAGGAATCGCCGAGAGGCTTGAGGGCGGCGCCCTGTTCCGGCCAGAAATGGCCGAGCAGGATGCCCGCCGCGATGGCGAACAGCACCTGCACATAGAGGTGCTGGTAGAATTTTCGGGGATGCGCCGGCTGAGCGGGCGCGATGATCGGGGTCGCCATGGTCTGCTCCTTGGGTCGGCGGTCGTGTTGGTTTTGTTCGAAACCGCTGCCCCTCTTTCGCAACCCATGTGCCAACCAACCGATTTTCAGGAAATGCAAATAAATCAATGAGTTGCGATTCATCTCGGAATCAGTTTGCGAGCCTTGCGGGCGGAATTCCGCACCCCGCCTCTTGATTTGTGCGGGATTCCGCACAACGACAGATGGATGAGCCGTTCCGGGCGCGATCCGTGGAAGAGTGCCGCGACGCTGCGCTGGCTGGTCTTCGGGCTGGTCGTCGCGGGGCTCGCGGTCGCCTCGCTTTTTACCGCCGGTGAGATCGGCCGCAGCCGCGCCATCGCCGCGACGGAGAGCCGGGCGACGGATGGCGGCACGCTGGCGCTCGCGATCCTGCGTGGCGAACTGGAGAAGCAGCGCGCGCTCCCGGTGATCCTGGCGCGTGATCCCGATGTCCGGCAGGCCCTGACCGGCGGCAGCCGCCACGGGCTCGACCTCAAGCTGGAGGCGATCGCCAAGGAAGCCCGAGCGGCGGTGATCTATCTGCTCGGCCCGGACGGCGTCGCGATCGCGGCGAGCAACTGGAACGAGCCGACGAGCTTCGTCGGCAGCGATTACAGTTTTCGCGACTACTTCAGGGGGGCCGTCGCAAACGGGGCGGCCGAGCAGTTCGCGCTCGGCACGGTCAGCCAGCGCCCTGGCCTCTATGTCACCCGGCGGATCGAGGAGGGCGGCCGCAGCCTGGGCGTCATCGTCGTCAAGGCCGAGTTCGACCGCGTCGAGGCCGATTGGCGGGCGCTCGGCGGCCAGACCTATGTCGTCGATCGGCGTGGCGTCGTGCTGCTCTCGACGGTCGAGGACTGGCGTTTCGGGGTCGAGGCGCCACTCGATCCGGCGACCGCGGCTGCGATCCGGGATTCGCTTCAGTTCGGTACCGCGCCGTTGACCTTGCTGCCCTTGCAGGAGCGCGGCGATCTCGTTCAGGGCGCCGGCGCCTTTGCCGGCCGCTATGTCCGCATCCGCCAGCCCGTCGCGACGACGGACTGGCTCCTGGAAGTGCTCCAACCCGTCGATGCGGCGATCACCGGCGGGCGGGCGCAATCGCAGGCATTGGTCGCACTCCTGTTGATGCCGGGCGCGGCGCTGGCCGGTTTCGCCCTCTATCGCCGCCAGCGCAATCTCGCCCGGCAGGAGGCCGATGCCCGTTCCAAGGCCGAGCTGGAGGACCGCGTCGCCGAGCGCACGGCCGAGCTCGCCGGTGCCAATGAACGCCTCGTCGCCGAGATGGCGAAGCGCACCCGCGCACAGGAGCGCCTCTCCAACCTCCGTGAGGAGCTGGCCAAGGCCAATCGCCTCGCGACGCTCGGCCAGATCACCGCCGGCGTCGCGCATGAGGTCAACCAGCCGCTGGCGGCCTTGCGCACCTATGCCGAGAACGCCCGCACCTTCCTCAAGCGCGCGGAGCCCGCGGATGCGGACGGCGCGCTGGTCCGGATCGTGTCGCTGACCGATCGAATCGGCTCGATCACCGAAGCGCTGCGCGGTTTCGCCCGGCGCGGCAAGGAACCACTCGCCCCCGTTCCGGTCAGTACCGTGATCGAGGGCGCATTGACGTTGCTCGAAGGCCCCTTGCGCCAGATCGGCGTGACGCCGCTGATCACCGCGCCGCCGGAGCCTCTCCTCGTTGTCGCCCGCCCGATCGAGCTGGAACAGGTGCTGGTCAATCTGTTGCGCAACGCGATCGAAGCGCTGATGGAAGGCGGGCAGGGCGGCGAGCCTGCGCTGGCGATCACGGTCAGGCCGCGCGACGACCGGGTCGAGATCGCGATCACGGATCGCGGGCCCGGCCTGTCGGAGCAGGCGCTGGCGCAGCTCTTCACCCCGTTCAGCACATCGAAACCCAAGGGGCTCGGCCTCGGGCTGGTGATCTCGCAGGACATGATCGTCTCCTTCGGCGGCACCTTGACCGCGACGAGCCAGCCGGGTGCCGGTGCGAGCTTCGTCATCACTCTCGAAAGGGCGGCGGCATGAGCGATTCCGCGGGCTCCATCGCCGCGATCGAGGTCTCCTTCGTCGACGACGATCCCGACCTGCGCGACGCCAATGTCCAGGCCCTGCGCCTTGCAGGTTTCCAGGCGGTGGCGCTGCCGTCCGGAGACGCGGCGCTGGCACGTATCGGGCCGGATTACGCGGGCATCGTCGTCACCGATATCCGCATGCCCGGCATGGACGGGATCGAACTGTTCCGGCGCCTGCGGGCGCTCGATCCCGACATCCCGGTGATCATGATCTCCGGCCATGCGGATATCGCGACCGCCGTCGGCGCGATGAGCGAGGGCGCCTATGATTTCATCGCCAAGCCCTATGCCGGCGAACGCCTCGTCGAGACGCTCCGGCGCGCGGCCGAGAAGCGCGCGCTCGTCCTCGAGAACCGGCGCCTGCGGGCGCTGGCCGAGCAGGGCGAAGAGGAGACGGCTCTGATCGGTGAGACGGCCGCAATCACGCGCCTGCGCCAGACCATCCGCGAACTCGCCGATGTTGATGTCGATGTGCTCGTGCTCGGCGAGACCGGGACCGGCAAGGAGGTCGTTGCCAGCCTTCTGCACCGGCTCGGGCGCCGCCGCGACAAGCCTTTCGTCGCGCTGAACTGCGGCGCGCTGCCCGACAGCGTCATCGAGAGTGAATTGTTCGGCTACGAGCCGGGTGCCTTTACCGGCGCGCAGAAGAAGCGGATCGGCCGGATCGAGCATTCCAGCGGCGGCACGCTCTTCCTCGACGAATTGGAGAGCATGCCGCTCTCGGCGCAGGTCAAGCTGCTGCGCGTGCTGGAGATGCGCGAGATCGCCCCGCTCGGCTCGAACGACCTGCGCCGCGTCGATCTCCGGGTGGTGGCAGCGACCAAGGCCGATCTCGGCGACCCTGCCCAGCGCCGCGATTTTCGCGAGGACCTCTTCTACCGTCTGAATGTCGTGACACTGCGCATTCCACCCCTGCGCGAGCGCCGTCGCGATATTCCGCTGCTCTTCACGCGCTTCCTGGCGCGGGCGGCGGAAAAGTATCGCCGGCCGGTGCCGGCATTGGATCGCGCGGTCGAGCGCCATCTGGTCGAGAACGACTGGCCCGGCAATGTCCGCGAGCTCGTCCATTTCGCCGAGCGTGTGGCGCTCGGCCTCTCCAGCGACCTGCCGGCGCAGTTCAGTCGCCCGGATGCGCCGGTCGCCAGCCTGCCGGATCGCCTCAATGCGATCGAGGCCAGCCTGATCCGCGAGGCGCTGGAGGCCAATCGCGGCGATGTCCGCGCGACGCTGGAGATGCTCGGCATCCCCCGCAAGACCTTCTACGACAAGCTCGCCCGCCACGGCATCGACCGGGCGGCCTATGCGATAACGGAGTGAAATGGCGACAGGGGCTGGCCGACTATTCACGGAACCACGCGGGTCATCCCGGGCTTGACCCGGGATCCATTCCGGAACGCTCCCGATTGAGGTTCAGGCATGGATCCCGGATCTCCGCTTCGCTGCGTCCGGGATGACCCGCGTTGTCCTTGAATGCCGCCAGCTAGGCGCTCATCCGAACAGCGCCTGCGGATCGGGCGTATAACGACCCAGCTTGTCGCGATCGATGGTGACGCCGAGGCCCGGCAGGTCCGGGATCGTCAGCCAGCCCTCGGCGTCCAGCGCAAAGGGTCTGGCCAGAATGCCGTCGACATAGGGGCTGCCGCCGATGAACTCGACGAGGTCGGCATCGGGGAAAGCTGAGGCCATCTGCAGATCGGCGGCGAGGCCGAGCGCCGTGTTCCAGCCATGGCCGACATATTTGATGCCGAGATCATAGGCCATCCAGGCGATGCGGCGCTGCTCGGAGATGCCGCCAACCTTGGTGACGTCGGGCTGGACGATGTCCACCGCGCCGGTCGTCAGCCAGGGAATGAAGCTCTGCCGCCGGGTCAAAACCTCGCAGCCGGCGATCGGCACGGGTGAAGAGCGGCGCAATTCGCGGTAGTCGTCGATGGCGTCGGGTCGCACCGGCTCCTCGAACCAGCCGACCTCGTAATCCGCCAGCATCTCGGCCGTGCGCTTGGCCCATTTCAGCCCGTGCGGCCAGAGTGCGTCGCTGGCGCCGGCATCGACGAAGAGCCTGGATTTCTCGCCAGCCGCCTCGCGCGCCGCGCGCACGATAGCCTCGTCGAGCTTGACGTCGAGCGCGCGGCCGAACGGCCCCCAGCCGATCTTGAAGGCGCTGAAGCCCTTGTCGCGGTAGCTCGCGACGACGTCCTTCATCGCCGCCGGCTCTTCCATCAGGAGCGAGCAATAGGGCTGCACGCGATCGCGATAGCGGCCGCCGAGAAGGCGCCCGACGCTGAGGCCGGTCGCCTGGCCGAGAATGTCCCAGAGCGCGATGTCGATGCCGCTGATCGTATGGGTCAGCGTGCCGCCGCGGCCCATCCAGAAGGTGTTCTGGTGCAGCTTCTCGCTGACGAAATCGGGCGAGAGCGCATCAGCTCCAAGGAAGAGCGGCTCCAGCACCTTGAGACCCGCCTGCACGAGCCGGCCATCGGTGAAGACGCTGCCATAGCCGGTGAGACCCTGGTCGGTATGCACCGCGATCAGAGCGTGGATCGAATCCTCCGGCCGGATCTCCGCCGACCAGCCACCCTTGGGGCTTTCGCCGAACAGGGGAGCGGCCTCGATGCGGGTGATGCGGAAGGGCGGGAGCCCCGCCGCCCGGCCGGCTGCGCGCGTCTGGATGGCCTGGTCGTTCACTTGGCGTCCCTTTCCCTGCGGCGCTTGGCGACGATGGCCTCGTAATCCATCGCGTGGTTCATGACGGTGATGTGCTCGTCGAGCGTGCGCGTGATCACCGCGATATCGCCGGCCTCGAAGGCCGCGAGCAGGTCGACATGCTCCTCGACCACGCCGGCCATCGGCTTGCCGAAGGTGGCGAGGCCGAAGATGATCGTGCATTGCGGCGCCAGCGTCTCCCACAGGTCGAAGGTGACGCTGTTGCCGCCGAGCCGACAGAGCGCGCGGTGGAAGCCGGTATCGGCAACCGCGACGCCATAGGCGCTGCCCCGCGCCGCCATCAATTCCATTTCGGCGACGGCGCGGCGCAGCTCGTCGAGATGATGGCCGCGGTTGCGACCGGCAGCGACGGCGCGAACCACCGCGCTGGCTTCGAGCGCAATGCGAGCCTCGATCAGGTCCGAGACGCGCTCGTTCGTCACCGGGCGCAGGCGGATGCCCTTGTAGGGCTCGCTGATCACGACGCCCTGGCTTTCGAGCAGGCGCAGCGCCTCGCGCACCGGCACGCGGCTGACTCCCAGCTTGCGGGCGAGATCGACCTCGACGATCCGGTCTCCCGGCAGGATCAATCCGGCGGCGGCCCCGGCAATGATTGCCTCGATCGCGTGGTCGACGAGCGTCTGCGGCTGCAGCGGCTGCCAATCGGGCGCGGCGCTTTTTGCTCGCTCCGGTGTAGCTGTTTCGTCTGCCCGCATCTGGTCGCTCGTATCCGTCATCCGGCTCTCTGCCTCTCGCTTGACAGGTCGTATGATCGTATACAATCATACGAAACGCAAGAGCGAGAAGGGGTTCGCCATGGCGTCGGAAAGCCGGATTCGTTGCGAGATCGACTTCGAATCTTCAGGGAGGCAGGCCGGCTATCTGCGGGCGCCCTTGTCGCGCAATACCTCCGGCTGGGGCGTCGTCGAAATCCCCGTCATCAGCGTGAAGAACGGCTCCGGCCCGACGATCCTGCTCACCGGTGGCGTGCATGGCGACGAATATGAGGGTCAGATCGCCGTCTCGCGCCTCGCCCGCACTCTCGATCCGGCCAAGGTGCAGGGGCGGGTGATCATGATCCCGGCGCTGAACATGCCGGCCGTGCTCAACGACACCCGGCTCTCGCCGGTCGATAACCGCGACATGAACCGCTGCTTCCCGGGCAATCCGCGCGGCACCTTTTCCGAGATGCTGGCGCATTTCGTCGACACGGTGGTGCTGCCGCTGGTCGATGTCTCCGTCGACCTTCATACCGCCGGCCATTCCGGCGACTCGGCGCTTTCGACCAATATGCACTATGTCGCCGATGCCAAGTTGCGCGAGCGCACCATGGCTGCTGCTGCAGCTTTCGGTGCGCCCTATAATGTCGTGTTCTGGGGCGTCGACGAGGGCGCCACCCTGACCTCTTCGGTCGAACGGCGTGGCATCCTCTCGCTCGGCACCGAGCTCGGCGGCTGGGGCCGCGTCAATGTCGAGGGCGTGCGCATCGCCGACCGGGCGCTGACCAATATCCTCAAGCATTTCGGCCTGATGGACGGCAAGCCCGATACGAGCCAGCGCGACGGTTCGCCCGGCACCCGCCACATGATGGTGCGCGATGCTGCCGGCTATTCCTTCGCGCCGGCTGGGGGACTGTTCGAGCCGCGCCATGTCGTCGGCGACATCTGCCGCGCCGGCGATCTCGCGGGTTACCTGCATTTCGTCGAGGATATCGACCGCGATCCGCTAGAGGTGCGCTACCGCCGCGACGGCGTGCTCTGGATGTCCGCCGGCCCGGGCCGCGTCCAGCGCGGCGATGCGGTCGCCGTGCTGATGGAGGATTACGACGCGGCGCGCGCCGCCGCCTGATCAAGCTTACGCCTGAACCACCACGTGCCTGACCATCAATCCTGAGGGGACAAGAACATGGCAAAGCACATCATCTTCGGCGCCGCGCTCGCGGCGGCGCTTATGCTCGGAGGGGCTCAGAACGCGCTGGCCCAGCGCAAGGGCGGCGACGTCGTCATCGGCATCAGCCAGGCGCCGCCTTCGCTCGATGCCCAGATCACCTCGGCGCAGGCCTCGCGCAACGTCACGCTCCATATCTTCGAGACGCTCTATGCCCGCGACGAGAACGCCAAGCCCGTGCCGGAGCTGGCCGAGGGCGTCACGGTCTCGCCGGATGGCAAGACCTATGTCTTCCCGATCCGCAAGGACGTGACCTTCCATAACGGCAAGAAGCTCGATGCCGCCGATGTCGTCGCTTCGCTGGAACGGTATCGCAAGGTTGGCGCCTCGCCTGCTCTGGTCGCCGCCATCGACACGATCAAGGCGAGCGGCGAGCACGAGGTCACGGTCACGCTGAAGCAGGCGCAATCGACCTTCCTCGACAATCTCTCGTCGCCGCGCGCGCCGATCGCGATCTACCCGGCGAGCGAGGCCGCCAAGGAAGCCGGCAAGATCGAGATCATCGGCACCGGCCCCTACAAATTCGTCGAGTACAGGCCGGACAGCCACGTCAAGCTGACCCGCTATGACGGCTATGCGCCCAATCCGAAGGGCACCGGTCGCGACGGCTTCGCCGGCAAGAAGGAGGCCTTCCTCGACACCGTCACCTTCCGCTTCATGCCGGAAGGCGGCGCCCGCACCGCGGCGCTCGAAGCCGGCCAGATCCAGTTCAACGAAACCGTCGACGGCCCGACCGCCAAGCGTCTCGGCACCGACAACCGCTTCACCATCCACAAGATGGTGCCGTTCGGCCTGCAGGTGATCAAGTTCAACCAGGCGCAGGCGCCGGCCAACGACGTGAACTTCCGGCTCGCCGTCCAGGCTGCGCTCGACATGGAGGAGATCATGGCGATCTCCTATGCCGATATCTACCAGATGGACCCGAGCTGGCTCTATCCCGGCTCCGCCTTCCATTCGACGGTCGGCAGCGACAAGTACAACAAGCACGACCTGAAACTCGCCAAGGAGCTTCTCGCGAAATCCTCCTACAAGGGCGGCAAGGTCACCTTCATCACCGACAATCTGCGCCCCAATGTCGATACCGCGACGCTGGTTCAGCAGAAGCTGAAGGAGATCGGCATCGAGGTCGACATCTCCGTCGCCGACTGGCCGACCGTCTCCAAGATCGGCTTCACGCCGACGGGCTGGACCTTCTGGACGCACGGCTTCGGCATCGAGCCCTATGAAGGGCCGGGTTCGGTGATGGCGCCCTGGGTCAACGGCCTCTCGCAGCAGGCCAAGGACCCGGAGATCGACCGCATCGCTGCTGCCTTCAACGCCGAGATGGACGAAGGCAAGCGCAAGGCCCTCTTCGACGCCTTCCAGAAGCACATGTACGACGCGGCCGTGGCGATGAAGGCCGGCAACTACGGCATCTTCCAGGCCTCCACGGCCAAGCTCAAGAACTTCAAGCCCTATCGCATCCCGCGCATGTGGGGCGTCTGGCTGGAGCCTTGAGTGCAACGGTCGATGCCTGCCTTCATAGGCCTCGACCGACGCCATCATAGTCGTGTCATCCCGGACAAGCCGCGCAGCGGCGCCGATCCGGGATCCATGCCTGAACCTTTTTCGGAAGCGCTCCGGAATGGATCCCGGGTCTCCCTCCGGTCGCCCGGGATGACCAATGTCTTTCACGATCGCAGGCTGACGCTCGGAAGGAGGGCGGCATGGGAAACTTCCTGATCCGCCGGCTCGCGGGCGCCTTTCTCGTGCTCGTCCTGGTCTCGCTGATGTCCTTCGCGTTGATCTGGCTGGTGCCGGGCGATCCGGCAGCGGCCTTCCTCGACGCCTCGGCGACGCCCGATCAGGTCGCCAAGCTGCGCAGCGCGCTCGGGCTCGACCTCTCGCTGCCGCAGCAGATGTTCGGCTGGTACGGGCGCATCCTCAGCGGCGATCTCGGCCAGTCGATCCTGCTCAACCGCTCGGTGACGGCTGCCCTGATCGAGCGGCTGCCGGTCACGCTTTCGCTGGCGGCGCTGGCGCTGGCCTTCGCCGTGTTCTTCGGCGTCGCCGCCGGCATCATCGCGGCCGTAAATCACAACCGCTGGCCCGATCAGGCGGTGATGACCACGGCCTTGCTCGGGCTTTCGGTGCCGGATTTCTGGCTCGGTCTCGTCATGGTTCTCGTCTTCGCGGTCTCGCTTGGCTGGCTGCCCAGCGGCGGCTTCACGCCCTTCCTGCAATCGCCCACCGAATGGCTGCGCGGCATGGTCCTGCCCGCGCTGACGCTGGGGTTGGTGCAGGTCGGCTTCATCGCCCGCATGGCGCGTGCCTCGATGCTGGACACGCTGAGCCAGGACTATGTCCGTACCGCCGATGCCAAGGGGCTGGCCAAGCTCCATGTCGTCCTGCGTCACGCATTGCCCAACGCGATGATCCCGATCCTCACCGTGATCGGCATCGTCTCCGGCGCTTTGCTGGGCGGCGCGGTCATCGTCGAGCAGGTCTTCTCCATTCCGGGGATCGGCCGCCTGATCGTCGGTGCCATCGCCTCGCGCGATTTCCCGGTGCTGCAGGGCGGCCTGCTCTTCCTCGCTGTGGTCTATCTCGCGATCAATCTCGTCGTCGACATCCTCTACGCCGTGGTCGATCCGCGGGTGAGGCTGGCCTGATGCAGGGCACGCCCCTCGTCGGCCGCGCCCTCTGGGGGCGCCTGCTGCGCAACCGCTCCTTCGTGATCGGGGCGGTGCTGGTCCTGCTCATGATCGCGGTCGCGCTCTTCGCCGATTGGCTCACCCCCTTCGACCCGCTCAAAAGCAATGTCCGGGCACGGCTCGCTGCGCCCAGCGAGATGCACTGGTTCGGGACCGACCATTTCGGCCGCGACATCCTCTCCCGCGTGATGATCGGCGCCCGCATCTCGCTCGCCATCGGCGCCTGCACCGTGGTGCTGGCAGGCATCGCCGGCACGCTGAGCGGCGCCATCGCCGGCTATTTCTACCATCTCGACCAGCCGATCATGCGGATCATGGACGCGCTGATGGCGTTTCCGTCGATCGTGCTCGCCATGGTCGTCTCTGCGGTGCTCGGCGCGTCCCTCACCAATGTCGTGATCGCGCTCGCCATCGCCACGACGCCGCATACCGCCCGGATCGTGCGCGCCTCGGTCCTGATCGAGAAGGAGCAGGAATATATCGCCGCGGCCCGCTCCATCGGCGTGGGCGAATGGACGATCCTGTTCAAGCATGTGCTGCGCAACGTCGCCGGCCCGCTGATCGTGCGCCTGACCTATGTCTTCGCCATCGCGATCCTCGCCGAAGCGGCTTTGTCCTTCGTTGGCGCCGGCCCACCGCCGCCCGCCGCCTCCTTCGGCTCGATCATCGCCCAGGGGCGCGATTTCATGCGCGAGGCCCCGTGGATCACGGTGTTCCCGGGCCTCGCGATCATCACCTGCGTGCTTGGCCTCAACCTGCTCGGCGATGGCCTGCGCGACGTGCTCGACCCTCGCCTGAAATTCTGACCCGCCGGAGCCGCCCGATGAAGCGCATCCTGATCGCCGACTGCAAGCAGGAGATTTCCTCCTTCAATCCGTTGTCGTCGCATTACGAGAACTTCCTGATCCACCATGGTGACGGCCTCTACGTCCAGCGCGGCCAGAACCAGGAGCTCGGGGGCGCGCTCGCTGTCTTCGAGGCGAGGCCCGATATCGAGATCGTGCCGACGATCTGCGCGCGCTCCGGCAGTGCAGGGCCGCTCTCGGCGGCAGGCTGGAAGAAGCTCTCCGAGGAAATCCTCACCGCGATCTTCGCCAAGCTCGACCGCATCGACGGCATCTATGTCTCGCTGCACGGCGCGATGGGTGCCGATGGCGAGCTCGACCCGGAAGGCTACCTGCTGGAGAAGCTGCGCCAGCGCGTCGGGCCGGACATGCCGATCGTCATCTCGCTCGACCTGCACGGCATCCTGACCGATCGCATGCTGCGCAATGTCGACGGCTTCGCGATCTACTGGACCTATCCCCATGTCGATTTCGCAGATACCGGTCGCCGCGCCGCCGAACTCCTGCTGAAACTGATGGCCGGCGGGATCAAGCCGGTCGCCGCGCGCGTCGTCATCCCCGCACTGGTCCGCGGCGACGAGCTCATCACCAAGACCGGCTGCTATGGCGAACTCCTCGCCGAATGCCGCCGGCTGGAAGAGGAGGGGCGGGCGCTCGCGGCCGGCATCATGATCGGCAACCCTTTCACCGACGTGCCTGAGCTCTGTTCGCAGGTGCTGATCCTCACCGATGGCGACAAGGCGACCGCCGAGCGCGAGGCGATCCGGCTCGCCGAGGAGTTCTGGCCGCTGCGCTTCCGCATGCAGGGCAAGCTTGTCCCGCTCGATCGCGCCATCGCCCAGACCCGCAGCATCGACGGTCCCGTGATCTTCACCGATGCCGCCGATGCCACTTCCTCCGGCGCCTCCGGCGACAGCAACCTGATCCTCGCCGCCTTGCGCAAGGCCGGCTACGGCAAGCGTGTCTTGGCGCAGATCGTCGACGCGCCAGCCGCTGCCGCCGCGCACAAGGTCGGCGTCGGTGCGACGATCGAGGTTGCACTGGGCGGCTCGATCGATCCCGCCCGCTTCCCGCCGATGAAAGTGACCGTCAAGGTCAAGCTGCTCTCGGATGGCGAGGCTGCGCTCGAGACGATGAAGGCGCCGCTCAGCGCCGGGCCGACCGCGGTGCTGAACTGGGACAACGTCACCGTGGTCGTGATGAGCCGCTCGGTTAGCCTGTTCGACCGGGCGATGTACTATGCCAACGGCATCGACCCGACCGATTTCGACCTGATCGTGGTGAAGTCGCCCCACACCGAATTCCACATGTTCGACCAGTGGTGCGCGCGGAACTTCAACATCGACGCGCCCGGCGCGACCTCCGCCAATCTGAAGAGCCTGGGCCACACCATCTGCGCCCGGCCGATCTACCCGCTCGATGAGGGCGTTGCCTTCACGCCCCGCGCCACGATCTACGAACTGTGAGGATGAAGCCCGTGCCCAGGATCGAGGCCGTCGATTTCTTCTATCTCGCCATGCCCGTGGTCACCGACGAGGCCGATGGCAGCCAGGATGCACTGCTGGTCAGGGTCGCCGCCGGCGGCCATGTCGGCTGGGGCGAATGCGAGGCGGCGCCGCTGCCCTCCATCGCCGCCTTCATCTGTCCGATGTCGCATGGCGTCTGCCGCCCGGTCGCGGATTCCGTGCTGGGCCAGAATCTGGAGAGCCCGCAGGACATCGCCCGCATCGCCGCCGCCGTCGCCTATAACTCGATGGACCTGCTGCAGGCGCCGCATACCTTCTCAGGCGTCGAGATGGCCTTGTGGGACATCCTCGGCAAGATGCGCGCCGAGCCGGTCTGGCGCCTGCTCGGCTATGCCAAGAGCCATCCCAAGACGCCCTATGCCTCGGTCCTGTTCGGCGACACAGCGCAGGAAACCCTCGAACGCGCCCGCGATACCCGCAGCCGCAGCTTCCGCGCCGCCAAGTTCGGCTGGGGTCCGATCGGTCGGGGCAGCGTCGAGGCCGATGCCGAGCATTTCGTCGCCGCCCGCGAAGGCTTGGGACAGGACGGCATCCTGCTCGTCGATACCGGTCAGATCTTTATCGAGGATGTCGAGCGCGCCGCCGCCCGTCTGCCGGCGATGGAGAAGGCGAACGTGCTCTGGTTCGAGGAGCCGTTCCACGCCAGCGCGCTCGAAGCCTATGGCGGTCTTGCCAAACGTAGCCCCAAGGTCCGGCTGGCCGGCGGGGAGGGTGCCCATAACGAGTCGATGGCACGCCAGCTCATCGACTATGGCGGCATCGGCTATGTCCAGATCGATTGCGGGCGGATCGGCGGCATCGGCCCGTCCAAGGCGGTAGCGGATTACGCGGTCGCCAGGGGCGTGACCTTCGTCAATCACACCTTCACCTCGCATCTCGCGCTCTCCGCCTCGCTCCAGCCCTATGCCGGTCTCGCGGATCACGAGATCTGCGAATACCCGGCCATGCCGAAGCCGCTCGCCACGGCGATCTCCGCCAATCATCTGGAGCGCGACGCGAACGGGCAGGTCGCGGCGCCGGATGCGCCCGGCCTCGGCATCGAGGTCGCGACGACGGCGCTGCGTGGCTACCTGCAGGACGTCGAGATCTCCGTCGGCGGCAAGCGGCTCTACAGCACGCCGAGCCTCTGACGCGATGTCGGCTTGACGCGGCGCCACGCCCTTATAGGGTGTGCGCCGATCGAGGTTCTCCGGGTTGCTCCCGGAGCTAAGAGGGAATTCGGTGAGATGCTAGCCGCATCAAAGCCGAGGCTGCCCCCGCAACTGTAAGCGGCGAGCTCTCCGTCCATCGTCCACTGGCGCCTGATGCGCCGGGAAGGCCGGGCGGAACAGGCATCGACCCGCGAGCCAGGAGACCTGCCCCGGTCGTCGAAGACGTCTTTCGGACGGGGTGTTCCGGAGCCTGTGAGTCGATGGGGGCCCTGCGCCGCCTTTCCGTCCCACATGCCAAAGCTGCCCCGGCCGTCATCTCGGGGAGCGATGAAATCCATGTTCACGAAGACCGCTGCACAGGCCGCCCAAGGCGGCTTGACGGCTGCCTGCCGTGCACTCTATGGGAAATGCAACATTGTTACATTTCGGATAGCCTCAATGCCGGTTGCGCGCCCGTTCAATTCCCTGCTTCGCCTCTCGGCCGCCGCGCTGTTCGGGGCTCTCGCTGCCGGCACGGCCACTGCGGCGCCCACGAAATACCCGCTGACCCTCGAGAATTGCCGCGAGACGATTACCTTCAACGCCGCGCCCAAGCGCGTCGTCGCGATCGGCCAGACCCAGACGGAAATCCTTTATGCGCTCGGCCTCGGCGACCGCGTCGTCGGCACGGCGGTCTGGTTCTCGCCGGTGGCCAAGCCATATGAGGCCGTCAATGCCAAGGTGAAGCGCCTCGCCGATAACGATCCGAGCTTCGAGGCGGTGCTGGCGCAGGAGCCCGATCTCGTCACCGCGATGTTCGAATGGCATGTCGGGCCCAACGGCATCGTCGGCAAGCGCGACCAGTTCGCCAAGGTGAAGGTACCGAGCTATGTCTCGCCGACCGATTGCGTCGGCAAGGACAATTCCGGTGCCGGCGACGGCGTTCGTACGCAGATGTTCACGATGGAGCTGGTCTATCGCAACATCCGCGAGTTCGGCGCGATCTTCGACGTCGCCGACCGTGCCGAGACGCTCGTCGCCGAGCTGAAGGCACGCGAGGACAAGGCCGTTGAGCAGGTCGCGAAGCTCAAGGCGCAGGATGTTCCCGTCGTCGTCTGGTTCTCCAGCAAGGACATCAAGGGCGACGGCTTCATGGCCGGCAAGAACGGCGTGCCCGCCTATATCCTGTCCAAGCTCGGCGCCCGCAACATCATCACGACCAACGAGGAATGGCCGCTGGTCGGCTGGGAGAGCATCGCCGCCGCCAATCCGGCCGTGATCGTCACCGTGAAGATGGACCGCCGCCGCTTCCCGGCCGACGATATCGAGAAGAAGCTGGAATTCCTGAAGACCGACCCGGTCGTCAGCAAGCTCGACGCCGTCAAGAACAACCGCGTCGTCATCATGGATGTCGGGGCGACCCGCGCCGGGCTCGACACCATCGACGGCATCGAGACGCTCGCCAAGGCGATCGCCGGCTTCGGGCTTTCGCGTTGAGCCACGCCGCCCATGGGCCGAACTGGCCGGCGCGAATCGGCATCGCGTTGGCTTCGCTGCTGGCGCTGACCTTTTCGGTCGCGCTGGCGGTGACGATCGGCGAGATGCGCATCCCGCTGGACACGGCCCTGAAGGCGCTCGGCAACGGTCTGTTCGATCTCGACTTTTCGGTCAGCGCGATCCAGCAGGGCGTGATCTTCGATTATCGCCTGAGCCGCGCGCTGATGGCGGGTCTGTGCGGGGGCGCGCTGGCCCTGTCGGGCGCGATCCTGCAGGCGTTGCTGCGCAATCCGCTGGCCGAGCCCTATATCCTCGGCATTTCGGCGGGCGCCTCGACCGGCGCCGTCGCGGTGCTGATCCTTGGCATCAGCATCGGCGGCACGGTGCTGTCGGTTTCGACCGGCGCCTTCATCGGCTCCTGCGCCGCTCTCGTCGTCGTCGCCATGCTGGCGGCGGGGGCGGGCGGTGCGAGCGACCGCGTGATCCTTGCGGGCGTCGCCACCTCGCAGCTCTTCAATGCGGCGACGGCGACGATCGTCACGACGCTCGCCAGCGCCGAGCAGGCGCGGGGCGTCATGTTCTGGCTGCTCGGCAATTTCGGTGGCGTGCGCTGGCCCGATCTCTGGATGGCGGCGCCTGTCGCTTTCATCGGTTTCGGTATCTGCATGCTGCACGCCAAGGTGCTCGACGCCTTCGCCTTCGGTGTCGATGCCGCGGCGTCCCTCGGCGTCGCCGTCACGCGGGTCAAGGTCGTGCTTTTCGCGACGACGGCGGTGATGACGGCGGTAATGGTCTCGATCGTCGGCACGGTCGGCTTCGTCGGGCTGATCATCCCGCATGCCGCGCGCTTCCTCGTCGGCTCCGGCCATGCCCGCTTGTTGCCGGCCTGCCTCGTCGTGGGTGCGATCTTCATGATCCTCGCTGACATCCTCTCCCGCATCCTGATCCCGCAGCAGATCCTGCCGATCGGCGTGGTCACGGCCCTGTTCGGCGCGCCGGTCTTCGCGCTCATTCTTTATCGCGCCCGGAGGCCGGCATGACGCTCGCGACCCGCGAGGTCCGCTGGGGTGCCGGCGGCCGGATGATCGTCGATGGCGTGACGCTGGAAGCGGCGCCCGGCCGGGTGCTCGGGCTGATCGGCCCCAACGGCTCCGGCAAGTCGAGCCTGCTCCGGTTGCTCTGTCGCCTGCGCAATGTCGCGAGCGGCGTCGTCACACTCGACGGTTACGACATCGCCGGCGTGCCGCGCCGCGAACTCGCCCGCCGGCTGGCCTTCGTCGAGCAGCAGGCGACCACCGAGATCCAGCTTTCCGTCTGCGACGTCGTCCGTCTCGGTCGCACGCCGCATCGCGCCGCGCTCGCCTCCTGGAACGACGCCGACGAGGCCGCCGTCAACGAGGCGCTGGCGCGGGTCGGGCTCACCGAGCGGCATGACCAGTTCTGGCACACGCTCTCAGGGGGAGAGCGCCAGCGCGTCCACATTGCGCGGGCGCTCGCGCAGGAGCCGAGCGAGCTGATCCTGGACGAGCCGACCAACCATCTCGACATCCAGCACCAGCTCTCGATCCTGAGCCTGGTCCGCCGCCTCGGCATCACCTGCATCATGGCGCTGCACGATCTCAACCTCGCCGCGATGTTCTGCGACGAGATCGCTTTGCTGCATGACGGGCGTTTGCAGGCGGCCGGCGCGCCGGAAGACGTCCTGACCGCCGAGGCGATCAAGGACATCTTCGGCGTCGCGGTCTCGATTCGGCCGGGAGCTTCCGGGCGGCGCCACATCGAATACCTGGTCGAGGCCGAGCCGCGGAAGACTGCGCCCGGAAGCGGTTGAGGCCGGGCCTCTACTCCGCAGCCGCTTGCCGCTTGTCAAAGAAGCTCTCGCAGGCTTCGGCGACGCGCGCGACGGAGGCGTCGTTCACATCGAGATGGGTCACCCAGCGCAATGTGCCGTAACGCCCGCTGACGGCGATGCCACGCTCGCGCAGGAAGGCGGCTAAGGCGGCGGTATCGAGCGCCTTGGGCGACATGAACACCATATTCGTGCGGGCCGGCCCGGCGCCGAGTTCCGGGAAGCGCGCCAGCACCCCCGCCAGAGCCGCGGCGCGCCGATGATCCTCGCTGAGCCGCGTGACATTGTGCTCCAGCGCGTAGATCGCGGCGGCAGCGATCACGCCGGTCTGGCGCATGCCGCCGCCCAGCATCTTGCGGATGCGGCGGGCCTTCTCGATGAAATCCTTCGGGCCGACGAGGATGGAGCCGACCGGCGCGCCGAGGCCCTTGGAGAGGCACAGCGACACGGTGTCGAACTGCCCGGCGATCCAGGCGGCATCGCGATTGCTCGCGGCAGCCGCGTTCATCAGGCGGGCGCCGTCGAGATGGGTGGCGAGACCGCGCGAGCGGGCGAGCCCGGTCGCGGCTTCCAGATAAGCATCGGGCAGGACGAGGCCGTTGAAGGTGTTCTCCAGCGCCAGCAGGCGCGTCATCGCGAAATGGAAATCGTTCGGCTTGATCGCATTGGCGATGGCGTCGAGCGCAATCGTGCCGTCGGCCTCGTTCGGAAGAGGCTGCGGCTGGATCGAGCCGAGCACGGCCGCGCCGCCACCTTCCAATCGATAGGTATGGGCCATCTGGCCGACGAGATATTCCTCGCCGCGGCCGCAATGGGCCATCAGCCCGGCGAGGTTCGCCTGCGTGCCGGTGGGGAAGAACAGGGCCGATTCCTTGCCGAGCCGCTCGGCGGTGATGGCTTCCAGGCGCTTGGTCGTCGGGCAATCGTCATAGACGGCGTCGCCGACCTCGGCTGCGGCCATGGCGGCTCGCATCCCTTCGCCAGGGCGTGTCACCGTATCCGAGCGGAAGTCATCCACGATCATCGATCCGATCCTTGCAGGCTGTGCGTCCAACCTATCGGGCGCCCGCCCGATCCATCATGCAAAAATGGCAGGGGAGGGCTCAGCATTCCGGCAGGTTGACGGCGAGCCCGCCGAGGCTGGTTTCCTTGAAGCGCTCGTTCATGGCCTCGCCGGTCTGCCGCATCGCCTCGATGCAGTTGTCCAACGGCATGAAATGCGAGCCGTCGCCGCGCAGCGCCAGCGACGCGGCCGCGACCGCCTTGATCGCGCCGATGCCGTTGCGCTCGATGCACGGCACCTGGACGAGGCCCGCCGCGGGGTCGCAGGTCATGCCGAGATGGTGCTCCAGCGCGATCTCGGCGGCGTTCTCGATCTGGGCGGGTGTGCCGCCGAGCACGGCGCAGAGCCCGGCCGCGGCCATCGCGGCGGCCGAACCGACCTCGCCCTGGCAGCCGGCCTCGGCCCCGGAGATCGAGGCGTTGTGCTTGATCAATCCGCCGATCGCTGCCGCCGTCAGCAGGAAATCGGAAACCTTTTCCGGCTCAGCCCCGATGCAATGGTCGAGATAATAGCGCAGCACCGCCGGCACGACGCCGGCCGCCCCGTTGGTCGGAGAGGTGACGACCCGGCCACCGGCTGCGTTCTCCTCGTTCACCGCCATGGCGTAGACGCTAAGCCAGTCGGTCGAGGCGTGCGGCTGAGAACGATTGGCCAGCCGCTCGGCCGCCAGTTGCCGCTGGATATGCGCTGCCCTGCGCCGCACGCGCAGGCCGCCGGGCAATTCGCCCTCCTGGTTCATGCCGCGTTCGATGCAGTCGTTCATCACCGACCAGAGCCGGGCGAGGCCGCTTTCGACCTCTTCCGCCGGCTGGAGATGGGTTTCGTTGGCGCGCTTCATCGCCGCGATCGACAGCCCGCTCTCCTTGGCCATGCGCAGCATGGTTGCCGCGTTCGCGAACGGGTAGGGCCAGGACGATGTCTGCGTAGAGGCGGCCGGCGCTTCGCGCTCCTGCGCCGTGACCACGAAGCCGCCGCCGATCGAATAATAGGTCTCGGACAGCAGCTCGACGCCGGCGGAATCGCGGGCGCTGAAGACGAGGCCGTTGGCATGGCCGGGCAAAGGCGGCCCGTAGTCGAAGACGATATCGGTCGCGGGATCGAAGGCCAGTGGCGGCAGGCCGTCATGGCGCAGCAGGTGGCTGCGGCCGAGTTCGTCGAGCTGGCGTTCGGCCGCGTCGAAATCGAAGGCGGCCGGCGTCCAGCCGAGCAGGCCGAGCGCGACGGCCCGGTCGGTGGCGTGGCCCTTTCCGGTGAAGGCGAGCGAGCCGTAGAGCGTCGCGGTGACGGCTGCCGCGCGATCGCGCGCCGGGTCCCGGCGCAGCAGGTCGAGGAACTGCCCCGCCGCCGTCATCGGGCCCATCGTATGCGAGGATGAGGGGCCGATGCCGATCTTGAAGACGTCGAATACGCTCAGGAACATTCCCGCCCCCTGTCGAAGCCGGTCCGGAAATCAGACGGAGATCGCCATTCCGTCGCGCTGCGGGTCGGCCCCGCCCGAACATGTGCCATCGGTGATTCCGATCGCATGAAGGGCCGCGAAAGGGAATGTCTGGGCCGAACGCTTGACGTCATATCCCGCTGCGGTGAGTTCGGCGCTGACATTGCGGCGGATGCGGTTGGAGATGTCGATCGTGTTCGAGACGGCCATGACTCGCGGCGCCGCGACGGCCTCGAAGGGCGACATGCCGAAATCGATCATGTTCATGATGCCCTGCGCGATCGCCGGCGCGATATAGCTGCCGCCGGGCGCGCCAATGACGATGCGCGGCGTCTCTCCGTCGAAGACGATGGTCGGCGCGGCGGAAGAGGCGCGGCGCTTGCCGGGCGCGATCGACGCCGCCCGGCCAGGGCGCGGGTCGAAGCGGCTCATCGTGCCGTTATAGATGAAGCCGAGCCCGTCCGAGATCGCGCCGGAGGGGATGCCCAGCGTGTGGGTCAGCGCCACGGCGTTGCCCTCGCGGTCGACGACGGTGACATGGGTCGTCTCGCGCTGCGACTTGTCCAGCCTGTCGATGACCGCGCGCTCGCCGCGCCGGATCGCCTCGGCCTGCTCGGCGGCGTGCTCCTTCGAGATCAGCCGGTCGACAGGCACGTCGACATAGGCCGGATCGCCCATGAAGCGATCCTTGTCGATGGTCATGCGTCGCATTGCCTCGGCGAGCAGGGTGATGTGCTCGGCGCTGCCATGCCGGAGCGCGCCGATGTCGAAATTCTCGAGGATGTGCAGGATCTGCAGCATCGACATGCCGCTCGCCGGCGGCGGGCTCGTCGAGATCCGGTGGCCGCGATAGGAACCCCAGATCGGCTCGGCGACCGAGAGTTCATAGGCCGCGAAGTCGCGCTCGCTGATCAGCCCGCCCTGGGCCGCGAAATCCGCCGCCATCCGGGCGGCCAGCGCACCATGGTAGAAATCATCCGGCCCGCTCCGGGCGAGATGCTCCAGCGTGGCGGCAAGATCGGGATTGACCAGCGTGTCGCCGACGCGCTTGGGGCTGCCGTCCGGCCGGAAGTAAACCTCGCGTCCGGTCTTGCTGTAGCGCAGCTTGTCGCCGGTATTGACCTCGCCGCCGCCGCTCTGGTCCTGGCTCCAGAACCAGTGCATGTGCGGCCGCACGAGCACGCCTTCATGCGCCTGCCTGATCGCGGGTGCCATCACGTGGCGCCAGTCCATCGTGCCGAACCGGGAGAGCGCATGGGCATAGCCCTTGACGCTGCCCGGCGTGCAGACGGCGAGATGGCCGAACTCGTTGATCCCGCCCTTGAGCAGGAAGGCGAAACCGTCCCGCGTCTGCCCCTGCAGATGCTGCAGCCACATGTTCGGCGTCGCGGCGAGCGGGGCCTTGGCGTAGAACTCGACGATCTCATGGACGCCGCGGCGCGGCATATAGACCTGCATCGAGCCGAAGCCGCCGATGCCGCACATCAGCGGATCGACCACGCCCTGCATGAAGGCGCAGGCGATCGCCGCGTCGATGGCGTTGCCGCCACGCTCCAGCACCTCGGCCCCGGCCTCCGCCGCTTCCGGCTGCGGCGCGACGATCATCGCGGTCTTCATCGTCAGCATCGGTGGCGTTTCCCCATCCCGGTTCGCATCGGCGGCATCATCCGCACGGCTGCGAATCCTGCGGCCCCATCACTGCCTCATAATGGAGCGCGGGGTCCATCCTGACCTCGACGGTCTGCGGCTGGGCAGGCATCCTTGTGGAACATGGGTGAGGCGGCCGAGCGAGAGCATCGGCACTGGGTCCGATGGTCTAGGTCGGCTTCTTGAGGTCGACGATCTTGATCGTCCCGCTCGGCTTGCGTTCATCCCCCGTGACTTCCGGGAGCTCGACGGGGTCCGAATGATGTTTCTCGGCCGCCAGGCCTTCCGGATCGTGCGGCTCGTAGGGCGCATGGGGACCGGTGGCGTGAGCCGAGCGCGGATTCGGGCCGGCGCGGTTTTCGTTTTCGTCTCCTGGCTGCCCGGGCCTGCGAGCCGTGCTGAAGGCAGCCGGGACGCCGCTCGCCTGATCGGAAACCTTGCTCATCGATCGATCCTCCTCGGAGGTGAACCTCCACGGGGCCGAACGGGTTCCGAATATACGTTCCCGATGCCCGGCTGCCGGTAGGGTCAGCCGCCAACCGCTTCCCGATGCGCCTTTGCGAGATCGGCCATGCTGTTGAAGCGGAAATCATATCTCGGCATGTCGCCCGGATGCATCGTCGCGCCGAAGCCGTCCTTGTCATGGCGGCGATAGATCCAGCAGGAGGCCAGCCCGTGCCGGTTCGCCGGGCCGTGGTCGTGGAACATGCTCTCGGCGGTATGCAGGATCTCGTGCTTCCGGATGCCCAGCGTCTCCAGCTTTTCGAACATGTAGTCGAAATTCCGATCCGCCGGCTTGTAGGAACCGATATCCTCGGCCGTGTAGATCGCGTCGAAGGCGACCTGGAGCTTCGCGTTGCTTGCGGCGAAGCTCTCATTGTCGACATTCGACAGGATCACGAGCTTGTAGTGGCGCTTGAGATACTGGAGCGCTTCGGCGGAATCGGGGAAAGCCGGCCAGTTCTTGACCGATTGCCCGTAGGCCACGCATTCCTCCCAGGACGCCGACAGGCCCCATTCCTCGGCGAGGCGCTTGTAGACGATCGCCAGCAGGTCCCGGTAGATCCGGGTCGGCGTCTGCAATTGCTGCGACGATTCATGCCGCGCATGCGCTTCCAGCACCTGGTCGCGGGTCGGGGGCGTGGCGAGCCGGCTCGTGAGCGGCTTCAGCCCTTCGAACATGCCGGTTTCCCAGTCGATCAGCGTGCCGTAGCAGTCGAAGGTCAGAGCCTTGAAGTCGGTCAGTTTCATCGGTCTTGTCCTGTCTTTGCTGGAATGAGCTGGCGGGTGAGGGGCGCGGTCAATGAAGCCTCACCATCGGCGCGACCTCGCCGCCGAAAGGCTGGAAAAGCTCGTCGGCTGTGACGTCGCGCAGGATCAGCATCAGTCCGAGGCTGGTATCGTCCTTCACCTGCATCCGCCGCGGCGGCGAGAACGCGTCGCCGACGCCGTTGATCAGCAGCGGATCGGGATGGCCGGCAGGCCTGACCAGGCCTTTCAGGCGCAGGAGCCGGTTTCCGAAGAAGCCCGCCAGGTTCTCGATCCATTCCGAGATCGCGTCCCAGGATGCGGCCGGGCGCCATTCCGCGAAAGCGACCGTGATCCGTGAGGCCGGAACCGCGCTGGCGGAGAACGTGGAGGCCCGGGCGATAGGCCGATCGCCGTCGGCGGAAAACGCCGCAAGCGCCCGTTCGCGCGGCTGGCAGGCTGCGACCAGCGCTGCCAGCGGGTTGAAGCGCCGGGCTTCCGCGGCACGGCAGGCCCATTCCGGCTGGGCAAGCCGATCCAGCTTGGTCAGGACGATCGTCTGGGCCGCCGCGAGCTGCGATGCGTAATGCGGCAGGAAGCTGTCGCCGACATGGGGCGCCGAAGCGTCGAAGGTCGCGACGATCCGGACGTCGAACACCACCTGCCGGATCATGCGCAGCGACCGGATGATCGGCGCGGGCTCGGCCAGGCCGCTCGTTTCGAGAATGATGCGGCGCGGAGGCCCGAGACCTCTCTCCGCTCGCGCCAACAGCACGGCATCGATCCCCTCCTGCAGGTCGTTGCCGAGCGAGCAGCAGACGCAGCCGCCATCGAGCGTGGCCAGCGCGAGGTTGCGATGGTCGGAGCCGATCACCGCGCCGTCGATATTGACCTCGCCGGCATCGTTGACGAGCACACCGGTCTCGGAGGTGTCGGCGAAGGCGAGATGCTCCGAGAGCAGCGTCGTCTTGCCGGAGCCGAGCGGACCCGTCAGCACGACGAATTCCGGACGCTCGCCGACCGAGCCCGGGCGATCCATCAGGCCCCCCGCCTGGCGGCAGAGACCATCGCCTCGACATCGGCCAGAAGCGCGACGGGGTCATGGACCACGCCACCCTTGATCACGGTCTCGAGGCTGCGCTCCCAGTCGACCGACCCGGTGGCGTCGTTCAGGCGCATCGCGCCGGTGCCGTAGAGCAGCTTGAAATCGTTCAGCGGGTTGCTGCGATGGATCAGGATATCCGCCCGCTTTCCGATCTCCAGCGTCCCGGTGTCCTGATCGATGCCCAGCAGTTCGGCCCCGCAGGCCGTGGCGGAACGCAGGACCTCCAGCGGCGTGAAGCCGGCCTCCTGCAGCAGCTCCAGCTCCCGGACATAGCCGAAGCCGTAGGTCTGGAACATGAAACCGGAATCGCTGCCGACGGCGATGCGCCCGCCACGATTCTTGTAGTCGTTGACGAAGCGCATCCAGAGGCGGAACGTCTCCCGCCATTCGATCTCGTTGGTCGTCGACCAGCGATACCAATAGGCGCCGTGCCCGCCGCGTTGCGGCTGGAAATAGGCCCAGAGCGTCGGGTCGGTGAAGCGCTCGTGCCAGTCGGCGCGGCGCGTGCGCATCAGATCGCGGTTGGCGTCGTAGACGTTGAAGGTCGGCACGAAGCTGTGGCGCGCTTCGAGGAAGCGGCCGAGCACCGCCTCCCATTTCAGCGAGCCGGGGCGAGCGGCCTGCATGAAGGTCTGGCCGGCCGCCGAGAAGCGCAGATATTCGTCGCCGTAGTCATAATCCGGCGGAAAGGCTTGCAGCGTCCGGTCCTCGAGCAGCGTCTCGGGGATGCCGTAGGAATGCTCCGTGCTGCTGAGGCCCCATTCGGCGGTCTGGAGCGGATTCATCCGGCCGACAGCGAGCTGGGCATGATGGCAGCAACTGCGCAGGCCGAGCCGCACGCATTGCTCGAGCGCCGCTTTCATCAGTGCCGGCGGCGCTCCGAAGAACTTGACGCCGTCGGCCCCCGCCGCCTTGACGTCGCCGATCCAGGCGGCCGCCTGCTCCGGCGTATGCAGGCTCTTGACGTAGTCGGTCGTCGCCGGGAAGGGCGCATAGGCCATGATCCGGGGCGCGTCGATCCGGTGCTCCTCCGCCGCCGCCTTCTGCCGCAGCGTCCAGGACAACCCGTTGAAGCAGCCGGTCTCGCGGACGGTCGTGACGCCATGTCCGAGCCAGAGCTTGTAGATGTAGTGCGCCGAGGGCTGCGGGCCGTTGCGGGCATGGAACGGGGCGCCGATATGGGCGTGGCAGTCGATGAAGCCCGGCGTGAGGAACTTGCCCGAGCAGTCGATCTCCCGGACATCCGCGGGGAGGGCCGCCTCGGGCAGCTTCGCCTTGCCGGCCTTGGCCAGGGCCACGATCCGGCCATCCGCGACGATCAGGTCTGCCGGCCCCCAGGGCGGAGCGCCGGTTCCATCGATGATGCGCGCGCCTGCCAACTTGAGGTAGCGCTGTCGCTCGGCCGGCCGCTCCCTTTCGGCCGCCGGCGCCAGGCCGGGCAGTCCGGAAGCGGCAAACATGGCGGCGAATTCGTCGCCCGGTGTCATGGTGGCCGAGGTCCCGGTCATGAGCGCGCCCTCCTTCGCTCCCTGAAGCCGCAGGGCGGTTCAGGCTGTCATCGGGAGGCTAGGCCGCCTGAACACTTAATCCTATAGGTATCGAACACTTAAGTGTCCGGCCTGCGAAGGGCCGAGGGGAGCGATGGCCATGGACGTGGATTTCCGGCAGGCCTTCGAGAACGCCCCGGTCGGGCTTGTCGTTGGCCGCAATCGCATCATCCTGGCCTGCAATCATGAGTTCGCCAGGGTATTCCGCGGATCGATCGGCGATCTCGTCGGCCAGACCTTCGAGCGGCTCTATCCGACGCAGTCCGATTACGAGGAGACCGGGAAGCGCGTCGGTGGGCGCCTGTCCGATGAGCGCAGCTATACCGATGACCGCGTGATGCGGCGCCTCGACGGCAGCCTGTTCTGGGTCAGGGTCAGCGGTTTCACCTATACGCCGGACGACGCGCACGGACATGCGCTGTGGGTGTTCTCCGAACTCGCAAAGGCCGAAGCTGCCGGGCAATCGCTGCGAACGTCGCTGACCCCACGTGAACGCGACGTTGCCGCACTCCTGATCGAGGGCAGGACGGGCAAGGAGGCAGCGAAGGCATTGGGCATCAGCCCGCGCACCGTCGACATCTATCGCGCCCGGCTGCTCCGGAAATACAACGTCAACAGCACCAGGCGACTGGTCGAGCTTCTGCTGAACGGCTGATCCTCGGCCGGCCGTGGGAGATGATGCCCACGGCCGGGCCGGCTCGAGCGCTTTCCGTCTCGGGGCGCTCAGCCGATGGTCATCAGGCTGGCATTGCCGCCGGCCGCCGTGGTGTTGATCGAGGTCGAGACCTCCTCCAGCAGCCAGTTCAGGCAATAGGCATCGGGATCGCGCTTCAACTCCTCCGTGCTCGCCGCCTGGACCAGCACCAGCGGGCCGGAGAGCTGGGCGATGCGGCGGTTCACCTCGCCGACGCGCTTACTGTCGCCCTCGACCAGAGCGCCCGAGAACGGGCCGTCGGCCTCCCAGTCGGAGGTCCAGCTGACGCGGGCTTCGACCGCAGCCGGCAGCCCCGACAGGGCATCCTTCAGCCCGGAAGCCGCATCGATGACGAGCTGGTTGCCCGTGGCGAGCGCTGCCGTGACCTGCTGGTGGAGGCCGGCTTCCGTCTGCGGCGCGAGCAGGATGCGGCCGCGCGGATGCAGCGCATAGAGATTGCGCTCGCCGACCGGGCCGGCCAGCTCGACCTGGAGACCCAGAGCCGAATGGCCGCCGATCTCGCGGGCGGCATCGGCTTCCGCCTTCAGCCCCTTGCCCGAGAGCCAGGCGGCGTATTCGAGCAGCGCCGGATCGATATGGACCGAGCCATGCTGCGGCGGGATCGGCGCCTTGCGCACGAGCCGGCCGATATAGAGCGGCCCGCCCGCCTTCGGCCCGGTGCCCGAGAGACCGCGCCCACCGAAGGGCTGCACGCCGACCACCGCGCCGATGATGTTGCGGTTGACGTAGAGATTGCCCGCCTTGATGCGGCTGGTGACATGGGCGATCGTCTCGTCGAGCCGCGTGTGCAGGCCGAAGGTCAGGCCGTAGCCGGAGCCGTTGACCTCGTCGATCAGCTTGTCGAGATCCTCGCGCTGATAGCGGATGACGTGGAGCACGGGGCCGAAGACCTCGCGCTTTAGGTCGGTCAGGCTCTTCAGCTCGACGATGGTCGGCGGCACGAAGGTGCCTTTGGCGGCGCTCTCAGGCAGCGGGAGTTGCTCGACCTTGCGGCCGAGGCCGCGCATGCGCTGGACATGCTCGTCGATCTCGCGCTGGGCGCCCTCGCTGATGACCGGGCCGATATCGACGCTGAGCTTGTCGGTGCGGCCGATGGTGAGCTCCTTGAGCGCACCTTGCAGCATGTGCAGCGTGCGGTCGGCGATGTCCTGCTGCAGGCAGAGCACGCGCAAGGCCGAGCAGCGCTGGCCGGCGCTGTCGAAGGCCGAAGCGATGACGTCGGCGACGACCTGCTCGGCCAATGCCGAGGAATCGACGATCATGCCGTTCTGGCCGCCGGTCTCGGCGATCAGCGGGATCGGCTTGCCCTCAGTCGAAAGACGCTGCGCCAACTGGGCCTGGATGCCACGCGCGACCTCGGTCGAGCCGGTGAACATCACGCCCGCCGTCTCGGCCGCGCCGACCAGCGCCGCGCCGAGGCGCCCGCTACCCGGCGTGAACTGCAGCGCGCCGCGCGGAACGCCGGCCTCATGCAGGATCTTGACGCTCTCATGCGCGATGATCGGCGTGACGCCGGCGGGCTTGGCCATCACGGCATTGCCGGCGACCAGCGCCGCAGCGACCTGGCCCGTGAAGATCGCCAGCGGGAAGTTCCACGGGCTGATGCAGACGATCGGCCCGAGCGGCGCATGCGCCGGCCCGAGCGTCTTGCGGGCCTGGTCGGCATAGTAGCGCAGGAAGTCGATAGCCTCGCGCACCTCGCTCACCGCGTTGGCGGCCGATTTGCCGGCCTCGCGCATGGCGATGCCCATCAGCGTCTCGATGCGCGACTGCATGATGTCGGCGGCACGATCGAGGCAGGCGGCGCGCTCGGCCGGCGACACGGCGGCCCAGGCCTTGCCGCCCTCGGCGGCGAGACGGACGATTTTGGCGGCGTCATCGACCGCAAGCTCGGTGACCTGCCCGACGACGTCGGAATGATCGGCCGGGTTCAGGATCGGGCGCGTCGTGCCGGCGGTGGAGTTGTCGGCGAGCAGCGGCACGGCGTGCCAATTCTGGCCGACTGTCGCCGCGAGATTGCCCGCCAGCTCGGCCAAAGCCGCCTCGTTGGCGAGGTCGATGCCCTTCGAATTGGCGCGATCGGCGCCATAGAGATCGCCCGGCAGCGCGATCTGGTCATGCAGCATGCCGATGACCGGCATCGCCTCGACGACGTCGACGGGGTCGGCGACGAGCGAGTCGATGGTGACATTGGGATCGGAGATGCGGTTCACGAAGGAGGAGTTCGCGCCGTTCTCGAGCAGGCGGCGCACCAGATAGGCGAGCAGCGTCTCATGCGTGCCGACCGGCGCATAGATGCGGCAGGGCCGGTCGAGATTGTCCGGGCCTACGACCTCGTCATAGAGCGGCTCGCCCATGCCGTGCAGGCACTGGAACTCGTACTTCCCGACAGAGAAGTCGTTGCCGGCGAGATGGTAGATCGTCGCCAATGTCTGCGCGTTATGCGTGGCGAATTGCGGGAAGATCGCGTCGGGCGCCGCGAGCAGCTTGCGGGCGCAGGCGACATAGGCGACGTCGGTATGGACCTTGCGGGTATAGACTGGGAAATCGGCGAGCCCGTCGACCTGGGCACGCTTGATCTCGGCGTCCCAATAGGCGCCCTTGACCAGCCGCACCATCATGCGCCGGCCGGAGCGGCGGGCGAGATCGATGATCCAGTCGAGCACGAAGGGGCAGCGCTTGCCATAGGCCTGCACTACGAAGCCGAGGCCGTTCCAGCCTTGCAGCGCACTATCGAAGCTCAGCGCTTCCAGCAGGTCGAGCGAAAGTTCCAGCCGGTCCGCTTCCTCGGCATCGATGTTGAGGCCGATATCGTAGCTCTTGGCAATCAGCGCGAGCTCGCGCACCAGCGGCAGCAATTCGCCCATGACGCGGCCGGCCTGCGCGCGGCTATAGCGCGGATGCAGCGCCGAGAGCTTGATCGAGATGCCCGGGCCTTCGAAGACGCCGCGCCCGTTCGCCGCCCGGCCGATGGCGTGGATCGCGTTCTCGTAATCGCGATAGTAGCGGGCGGCATCGGCGGCGGTGGTCGCGGCCTCGCCGAGCATGTCGTAGGAATAGCGGAAGCCGCGCGCTTCCAGCGGTCGAGCCCGCTTCAGCGCCTCGTCGATCGTCTCGCCGGTGACGAACTGCTCGCCCATCATCCGCATCGCCATGTCGACGCCACGCCGGATCACCGGCTCGCCCGCGCGAGCGATGAGGCGGGTCAGAGCGGCGGCGAGGCTGCGATCATTGACGGTGGAAGTCAGCTTGCCGGTGACCACGAGGCCCCAGGTCGCGGCATTGACGAAAAGCGACTTGCCGCCGCCGACATGGGATTTCCAGTCGCCATCGGCGATCTTGTCGCGGATCAGCGCATCGCGCGTCGCGGTATCCGGAATGCGCAGCAGCGCCTCGGCGAGGCACATCAGTGCGACGCCCTCCTGGCTGGAGAGCGAGTATTCCTGAACCAGACCCTCGACGCCGGTGCCCTTGTGCTTGGCCCGCAGCGCCTCGATCAGCGTGCGCCCCGTGCGCGCGATCTCCTGCTTGCTCGCCGGGGCCAGTTTCGCGGCCGCCAGCAAGGGCGGAAGGCATTCGGTTTCCGGCCGGCGATAGGCGGCGGTGATCGCTTGGCGCAGGGCCGATTGCTCGCGGATCGGCGGGGCGAAGCCCGTGAAGGGCGCTGGGCCGGTGGCGGTGGCGACGACGGAAGCGGTGGCTTGGCTCATGGCTGTTCCCGGCGGGTTCGAACGCGACGGGCCGGGGGCGACACCCTCTCCCGTTCTTGCGCGGGAGCTTATCACGAGCCCGATTCTCAGGCGGCCCAATTTTCGCTATCCTGTAGTCCATTCGGACTTCAGATTTGGAGATCACAAGTGAAGAAGCCCAAGGAAATGCCGATCGAAGGCGATCTGGACGCGCTCGACCGCAAGATCCTCGACGTCCTCAGGGAGGACGGCCGGATTTCGATCGCCGAGCTCGGCGCGCGGATCGGCCTGTCGAAGACGCCCTGCCAGATCCGGTTCCGCAGGCTGGTCGACGACGGCTATATCGAGGGCTTCCGCGCCACGCTCAATCCGGCGAAGCTGAAGCTCGACCACATCGCCTTCGCCGAGGTGAAGCTCTCCGACACGACGGAAAAGGCGCTGACGAAGTTCAACGAGGAGGTCAAGAAGATCCGTGAGGTGGAGGAGTGCCACATGATCGCGGGCCGCTTCGACTACCTCCTGAAGATCCGCACGCCGGATATCAGGCGCTATCGGGCCGTGCTGGGCGAGAAGATCTCGAACCTGCCCCATGTCGCGAACACCTCGACCAATGTCGCGATGGAGACGGTCAAGGAAACCTGGTGAGGCCTCGCGCTTGCGGTGTCGGCATCGCCGGGACGCGGTAGATGGTGCCAAGGGGACGGTCCAGCTCGATCGCGACGACTCCATCCTGCCCTGGTCAGAGCTCCCGGTTGGGCAGACCGGAAACATCGGGTTCAAAAGCCTGAGGCCGTCTGAGCGGCGTCTGCTTTCAGGGAAGACGCCGAGGTCGGCTCCTGGCGCGATCGTTGTGATCTAGGTTGAGGCTGTCCTTCCCCGCCTTTGCAGGGGTATTGAGGGGGGCCGCCTTGCGTCAACCTGCGAGAGGCGGCCGTTTCGGGATGACCATCGGCTTTCCGGTCAGCGGGTCGGCGATGACGATGCAGGGGACCTGAAAGACTTCATCGATGAAACCGGGCGTCAGGATGTCTTCCGGCACACCCTGCGCCAGGATCTCTCCGGCGCGCATCACCACCATTCGGGATGCGTAACGCGCAGCCTGGTTGAGATCATGCAGCACCGCGACAACGGTCTTCCCGGCGCTGTTCAAGGCCGCACAGAGCTCCAGCACGTCGATCTGGTGGGCGAGGTCGAGGAATGTCGTGGGCTCGTCAAGCAGCAGGATGTCTGCCCCCTGGGCCAGCGCCATCGCGATCCAGACCTTTTGGCGCTGACCGCCGGACAGGCTTTCGAGCATGCGCCCGGCGAGCTGGGACACACCGGCCGCTTGCATTGCGGCTCCCACCGCAGCCTCGTCGGTAGCAGTCCAGGGCTGGAACAGATTGCGGTGTGGATGCCGCCCCCGCGCAACCAGATCGGCGACGGTAATGCCCTCCGGAGCTTCCGATCCCTGAGGCAGGACAGCCAGCAACCGGGCGCGATCGCGTGGGCGATAGCGTGCGATCGGTTGTCCATCGAGCAGGACGCTGCCGCCAGACGGCAGGTGCAGCCGCGCGAGACTCCTCAGCAAGGTCGACTTGCCGCAGGCATTCGGGCCGACGATCACGGTGAAGCTGCCGGCCGGCAGCGCGATGTCGATCCCCTTGAGGATTTCACGAGAGCCGTGATGCGCGCGCAGGGCCTGCGCCTCCAGCCTTGTTTTGATGCTCATCGGGCAGGCTCCCTGCGGCGGACCCAGGAGCCGAACAACAGAATGAGGTAGGCTCCGCCGAGACAGGCCGTCACCGCGCTGACGGGCAGCGATCGCGGTGCCAGCGCGATCCGCGCGACCGCATCGCTCGCCAGCAGGAAAACCGCACCGAACAGGGCGGAGGTCGCCAGTGGCAACCCAGCCGAGCCGACGAGCTTGCGTGCCGCCTGCGGCGCGATCAGCGCGACGAAGCCGATCGGCCCGGCGATGAAGGTCGCCGTCGCGGTCAGGCCGAGGCCGATGAGACCGAGGCGAAGCCGGGAGCCTCCGGCCGGAACGCCAAGGGATTGCGCCTTGTCGTCTCCGAGTTCGAGAGCCTGCACGGAACGGGAGCAGGCAAGGCCGAGGGGCAGCAGCAAGCCGAGTGCCGTTGCGCCGATCGTCAGCCGCTGGGTATCGACCCCGGCGAGCGCTCCCTGCTTCCAGTTCGCGGCGACCAGCGCGATGTCGAGGGGCGCAACGAAGATCATCCAGTCGCCGAAGGCCGTGAAGGCAGCTCCGACCGCAATGCCGATGAGGATCAGCCGCGCGCGATCGGCACGCAGGCCGCCGGCCGCGAGATAGACTAGCAGGCCCGCGCCAAGCCCGCCGCCGAAGGCTGCCAGCGCGACCAGCGCGGGCGCCAGGCCGGCAAGAAGCGCCAGCAAGGCCCCGCCGAACGCGCCGGCGTCGAAGCCGATGATGTCGGGGCTTCCGAGCGGATTGCGCAGCAGCGTCTGGAACAAGGCGCCCGACAGGCCCAGCGCGGCGCCGGCTGCGAGCGCCGCGCCGATACGGGGCAGGCGCCATTCGATGAGCAATTGCAGGGCAGGGCTCTCATGGCCCGCAAGCGCCTGAAGGACCTGGCTCGGGGTGAGCCTAACCGTCCCCAGCGTCAGAGAAATCAGCACGAGCGCCAACGCGCCGAGCCCCAGCGCAACATGGCACAATGCCGGGCGGCTCATCGCGCCGTTCAGGATTGTTCGGCGCTGTACGGCGAGGCCTTTCATGCGTTGGCACTCCTGCGGCGGGCGAGCAGGATCAGGACGGGCGCGCCGAGAAGCCCGACGACGATGCCGACCGGCACCTCGGCGGGCGGCGTCGCGATGCGGCCGAGCGTGTCGGCGATCACGACGAGAGCGGCGCCGATGATGCCGGAGAGGGGCAGATGCGCCGCCGCGCCGATGCCGCCGAGGCGGCGGGCGATATGCGGGCTGGCGAGGCCGATGAAAGCGATAGGGCCGGCCGCTGCGACGGCGCTGCCGGCGAGCAGGACGACGGCGATGAGCGAGCCAAACCGCACCGGCCGGACGGCGACGCCGAGCGAGGCGGCTCGATCGTCCCCGAGCGCGAGCAGGTCGAGGCGTGGAGCGAGCGCGAACGCCAGCAGCGTTCCGACAAGCCATGCCAGCGTCACGCTTGGGAGGATGGCATCGGTGGCTCCCGAGAGCGCGCCGACGCGCCAGTTCCGGACCAGATCGAAGCGCTCGGGATCTGACAACGCGACCGCCTGGCCGATGCCGATGCACAGCGCCGTGACCGCGACGCCCGCAAGGGTGAGGCGGATCGGGTCCGAGCTGCTGCGTGCGCCTGCGAGCGCCTGGACCGCGAGTACCGCACTGAGGGCGCCGCAAGCGGCAAGCCAGGTCGCCGCCTGCGGGCCAGCGAGGCCGATGAGATCGGTGCCCAGGATCAGCGCAAGGCTCGCACCCGCATTGATCCCCAGCAGGCCCGGATCGCCCAGCGGGTTTCGCGTGGCGAGCTGGATGACCGCGCCGGCAAGCCCGAGCGCGGCCCCGACCATCGCCCCGAGCAGGACGCGCGGCAGGCGCAAGCCCAGCACGATCTCGGCGGCTTCGCTGCCGCGGCCCTCGCGCAGGACGGCGAGCCATTCGCCGGCTGCGATCGGCCGCACGCCCAGCGTCAATGCGATGAGCGCGGCGGCAAGCAGCAGCGCTGCCCCGATGACCATTGCCAGCGGAGCCCGTGTCACGACGGTATCCTGGCCAACAGCGCGTCCCAGGCACCCACGAGGTGTTGCGCGGTATAGACCGATCCGAAGATGCTGTTGCCCCGGGTGACATGAACATGTCCTGCACGCACCGCCGGCAGCCGCTGCCAGAGCGGTTCGCGGGCGAGCGCCAGCGGGGCGCGGTCGCCGAGATCGATCAGCAGGATGCCATCGACCGGCCCGAGGACATCCCCGAGGGATTCGAGCGCGACCTCGCCATAAGGGCCGAGGCGCCCGGCTTCGACGGCACGGCCGCCGAGATCGGCAAGGACCTGGGCCGGCATCACGAAGCCGTAGCCCGTGCCGTCGCTGCGCACCATGAGCCGCCGCTTGAGCGGGTCGTAGGTCGCTGCCGCGAGCAGGCTCCGCCGCAGCACGCCGTCATGGCGCTGGCGCAGTCCGGCAATCTGCTCGGCATAGGCCGTGATGGCGCGCTCTGCGAGCTCGGTGCGCTGGAGCCAGCCGGCCAGGCTATCGAGGTTGCCGCGCCAGTGCGTGCGATGGTTGCTCGGCAGGACCGGCGCGATCCGTCTCAGCCGGGCGAGGGGCCACCATTCCGAGTGAGCGGAGGTGTCCGGGCAAAGGATCAGATCGGGTTGCAACATCAGGATCTGTTCGAGATCGGGTGGAGCCGCCAGAAACGGAACGGAAGCCGGCACGGGCACCCAAGGCCGGGCGCGGCTGTGGCTGTAGCCGATCAGAGGCAGATCGAGCGCCAGCGCCATCTCCAGGCTGATGCGCGAGTCGATCGCGACCACCCTGCGCGGCTCGGCCGGCACCTCGACAGGACCGAGCGGCGTGTTCACCACCCTGCGCCCGGATGCGGCAAAGGCGGAGCCGGCCAGGATGGCCGCGCCGCCTGCCGCGAAGCTGCGTCGGGACAGGACTGTCGCCACGCGTTTTCCTGCCTTCGGCCCTAGAACTCGAAGGTCGAGGAGAGCGAAACCATCCGCGCCTCGCTCGGATAGAGCAGGTTGAAGCCCGGATAGGTCGTCCAATAGGCCTTGTTGAACAGGTTGGTGACGTTCGCCTGCAGGATGATCGGCTTGCCGCCGGCACGCTCGATCTTGTAGCGGGCGCCGATATCGAAGGTCGTCCAGGCCTTCAGCTTCTGCAGGTTGGCGGCATCGGCATAGCTCGATCCGGTATAGATCATCCGGCCGAACAGCGTGAGATTGCGGACGAAGCCCGGGTCCCATTCGAGGCCGAGATTGGCCTGCACGCGCGGCGTGCCTTGCGCTTCGTTGCCGTCGAAAGTGCCGTTGGCTGTGCGCACCAGCTTGGAATCGAGGAAGGTGATGCCGCCGAGCGCCCGGACGCCCTCGACGATCTCGCCGGCGACGCTCAGCTCGACGCCGCGATACCGGGTCTCGCCATTGTCGCTGAAGGTGTTGGTGACGGTGTTCGCGATGCCCGACGCCTGTTCCGACTGGAAGACGGCGACCGAGGTCATCAGCCTGCCCCAGTCGATCTTCGCGCCGGCTTCGTACTGCTTGGTGACGAAGGGCGGCAGGACCTGGCCGGCATTGACGAAGGTGTTGCCGACGACCGAACCCGCGGTCAGGCCCTCGATATAGCTGGCATAGAGCGAAACATTCTCGAGCGGCTTCACGACGAGACCGAGGATCGGCGTCACCGCATCGCTCTTGTTCTTGGAGGAGAGCAGGCCGGTCTGCAGCGTGTAGTTGTTGATGTCGACGAACTGCTTGCGCAGGCCGAGTGTCAGCTGCAGGCGCTTGTCGAAGGCCGAGATCGTGTCCGAGATCGAATAGCTGGTGAACGTATTGTCGTTCTGGCGGTAGCGCCGGGCGGCCGGCATCACCGGATTGGGCGAGAAGGTCGGATTGTAGATGTTCGACGGCGTCACCGAGAGCGTCGCCGGCAGGCCGGAGGCGCGCGCCTGATAGAAGCTGTTGGCAGAAATGACGACCTCATGGTCGAGCGGGCCGGTCTGGAAGCGGCCGCGAACGCCCGCTTCGCCCGAATAGCGGTTGATGTCGATCTGGTAGCGAGAGCCCGTGCTGGTGAAGTTGCCGTTGCGCCTGAGGCCGGAGCCGGCCTCCACAGCCTGGTCCCAGTCCATATGGCTGACGCCGGCCTTGCCGTAGACGGTGATGTTGGAGGTCACATCGTATTCGGCCTGGACCATGCCGAAGCTGTCGGCGAACTTGCTGTAGTTCCAGGGCGAGACATAGGTCTTGTTCGGCTTGATCGGCCGCGGGACCAACTCGGTCGCCAATGGCGTCACCGTGTTGTTCATCCGGTCGGTGTTCAGCACCTGATAGCCGGCATCGAGCGAGATGCGGAAGGCGTCGCTGCGATAGTCGAGCCCGATCGTGCCGTTGGCCAGCGTCTGCGACTGCTGGCTGATCGGCGTGCCGCCGTCGCGATAGAGCAGGTTGGCGCGCACGCCGAACTGTTTCTGGTCGCCGAAGCGGCGGCCGAGATCGAGATGGCCGCCGAATTGGCTATTGCTGATCCAGGTCGTGGTGAATCGGGTCAGCGGCTCGTCCGCGGCACGTTTCGGCACGAGATTGATGACGCCACCGACGCCGCTCGGCGACAAGCCGCCGAGGAAGGCGCCGGGGCCCTTCAGGACCTCGACGCGCTCGATGCCGGCCAGCGTCGACTGCGCATTGGGTGCGATGCCGAACAGGCCGCCGAAGGCGACGGCGGCATTGCCGACCTGGATGCCGCGGATGACGAAGTAATTGGCATTGCCGACATTGGTCGGCTCGACGTTGCGGATCGATGAATCGTTCTTGACGACATCGGCGACGGACTGGGCGCGCTGGTCCTCGATCAGCTTGGACGTGTAGTTCGTGACCGAGAAGGGCGTATCCATCACAGAGCGCTGCCCGAGCACGCCGAGGCCGCCGCCGACCGCGACCTGGCCGCCGGCATAGGCCGGGGGAAGCCCGGGCACGCCGCTGCCGACGACCTCGATGGTATCGAGGGCGATCGCGCCTTCGACGGTGCCGCCAGCCGCGACGGGCCGGCTCGGGTCGTAGATCTGGACGGTCGTGGCGTTGCTGAAGCGGAAGGCGAGCCCGGTGCCGTTGAGCAGGGCCGCGACGGCCTGCGCCGTGCTCAGCGAGCCTTTCACCGCATTGCCGCGGCGTGAGGCGGCAGGCGTCTCGGCGAAGACGACGTCGACCCCGGTGACGCGGACGATATCGTTCATCGCGGCGCGGACGGGTTTCGCCGGAATGTCGAAGCTGTGCAGCGTCTGCGCCTGCGCCGTCGCTACGGGAATGGCGAGGCTGGCACCCAGCGAGCTGAGAAATGTCGCTGCGAGGAGGATTTCCTTCGCCGTCAACCGCATCGAACGCATCCACCGGCCCTTTTCGTACAGGATGGCGCGAGGCTTTTTGGCCTCGCCCTCTATCTCCTTGTCGAACGAGCCGGCCGGTCACCCTCACGCATCTCGTGATTTTTTTGGAGTTGTCGACCCAGCAGTCGCGTCAGGGTGAGACGAAGGTGACCGGCCCGACGGTGGTGACCGAGAAGCCGACCGAGGATTGCAGGGCCGCCAGCGCGGCGGCGCTGTCGCGCAAGGTGATATTGCCGGTGACATGGCGTCCGGCGAGCGTGGAGCTGAGCAGGACGATGCGGCCGCGATGGTGACGCTCGATCCGGGCCAGGACTTGCGCCAGCGGCATGTCGTCGAAGATGAATCGCCCGGCGCGCCAGGCCGTGACCTCCGCGACATCCACGGCCTCGGCCCTGCCAAGGCCATTCCCGCCATAGGCGACCCGCTCGCCGGGCTTGAGGACCACGGCCTCGCGCGATTGCGGCAGCTCGACCGAGACGCTGCCGCCGGCGAGCGTGACGGTGACGCTTCCCTCATCGCTTGCAGCCACCTCGAAGCTCGTACCGAGCACGCGCGCCTCGCCCTGGCCGGCGCTGACCACGAAAGGCACTTCGGAGCGCTTGACCTCGAAGAAGGCCGTTCCCCTGAGCAGGCGAACGCGACGCAACCCTTCGGAAAAATCGACGGCGAGCGCGCTGTCCGAATCGAGCTGCGCCGTCGAGCCATCCGCCAGCACGACCGTGCGCTGCTCGCCGCGCGCCGTGACCTGATCGGCGCGCCAGTTCTCGAACAGATGCGGCCGGTCCAGCCAGATCCAGCCGAGGCCCAGGGCGAGAACGAGGGCCAACACGGCCCCGGCAGTCGCTCGCCCACGGCTCCGTTCGCGGCGCAACGCCCGGATGCGCTCCAGCGGCGCGGCCAGCGCTTCGGTCTCGGAGGCACCGAGCGCGGCGGACAGCGGGCCCATATCGGACCAGAGCGCCGCGACCTTGTCATAGTGGCGGGCATGATCGCTCGAAGCCGCCAGCCAGGCCTCGAAATCCCCGCGATCCGCAGGCGAGGGACGGCCGTTCATGCGGGTGAACCACGCGATCGCCTGCTTTTCCAGCAGGGGTTCATCGGTTCGGTGGCTGTTGTCGGTGTCCATGGCGCCTGAGTTACGGCTTGGGCCCGGAGGATCGTGCGCTTGGCGTTATCGCAATGTGTCCCGGCATGCCAGCAGGGCGCGGGCGATCTCGCGCTCGACCGTGCTGTAGGAGAGGCCGAGCGCGATTGCGATCTCGTCGTAGCTGCAGGCATGCACGCGGTTCAGCAGGAAGATCTGGCGTGTGCGTTCGGGCAAGGCCGCGACGGTCCGGACCACACGCTCCAGCTCCTGCCGGGCTGCCGCGACCTGATCGGGCAGGGCGACTGGCGCGGCGTACTGCGCTTCGGTGATCCGCAGCGGCAGGCTGGCACGCCGGCGTTCGGCACGCTGATGGCTGATCGCGGCATAGTCGATTGCGCGGCTCAGGTAGGATGCCTGGCAGCCGATATGGTCCCGGGCGCGCGACCAGAAGGCGACGAAGACATCCTGCACGACATCGGCGGCGTTGGCGACGCCGACGCGACGCGCGGCCCGCCGTTCCAGCCGGCGGTGTTCCTGCGCGTAGAGTGTGCCGACATCGTCGAGGCTGCTCGACATGGTCCCGCTGGCTCCGGATATCCCAAGACCCAACGCCATAGCAGCCGCATTCCGGCCGCTCAATCGCGATGTTTTAGAAATACTCTAAGTAAATCAAAGGCTAAGGCTGTTGCCTCGACGCCGTTCGCGTGAAACAAGCGCGGCGCTAGATGAGGTCGACCGGCACGATGGAAGCCAGCCCCAACCCGTTTCATGAAGCCGCCGTCGTGAGGCGCCGTTATCTCACGCCCGGAATGATCCGGCTGACGCTCGGGGGAGGCGGCATCGCCGGCTTCCGCTCGACCGGCATCGCCGACGAATATATCCGCCTGTTCTTCCCCGATCCCGAGACGGGCGAACTCGTCCTGCCGGAGATCGGCGCGGACGGGCGCTGGACATTTCCCGAGGATCGTCACCGCGTCCGCTATTCGACCTATACGGTGCGCCGCCACGATGCCACGGCCTGCGAACTCGACATCGACATGGTCGTTCATGCTGGCGGCCGCGCCAGCGACTGGGCCTGTGCCACGAGCGAGGGCGACCGGGTCGTCATCAACAATCCGCGCGGGCTTTACAAGCCGCCGGCGGATTGCCGCCGTCAGATCCTGCTCGGCGATGCGACCGGCCTTCCGGCCATCGCCCGCATTCTCGAGAACGCGCCGCCCGACATGGAAAGCCGCGTCGTCATCGAGGTTCGTGACGCGGGCGAGCAGCAAACCTTGCCGGAGCATCCGGGCGCGGACGTGACCTGGTTCACCGGCAGCGGGAACGGCATCAATCAGAGCCGGCTCGGCTCGCTGCTGACCGATATGCCGCTGGGGACGGATCCCGGGTACCTCTGGGTTGCAGCGGAACGTGCCGCGGTGCGTTCGCTGCGCGCGCAGGCGGATGCACTGGGCTGCTTCGCCGACGATCGACGGAAGCTCGTCGCCTATTGGTAATTCTGGCTGGGGCACCCGCGGCCCCGGACGCGACAAGCGACGCCGCCCGCTCCAATTCTGGGAAGCTGGACGACCACCTGCGGCCCGTCTTGCAATGCGCTGCCGTTGCCGGCGCAGGGAATTCTTATGAACAAGCGGCAGGGCGGATGATCCGCAAGTTTGCAAAAAGCAGGCAATGAGGCTGGTGCTCCACCGGACAGCCGGCCCGTCGGCGCGGAATGTCCGCTTCCAGACAACGCCCAAATGTCTGGAACTGGCGCACTCGAGTAGCGCCGGTTGCCGTCTCTACAAAGCCGGCGGCGTGCCGTGTGTGTGGAAGCTTTCGATCGTCTTGAGTCCCCAGGCCTGGCCCTTCTTCCGCTCGGCCTCGGTCCAGGTCACGGTCTGCCAGTCCGGGTCCAGGATGAGACGGGCTCCCGCATTGGCGATCTCGACGCGGTTTCCGGCCGGCTCGTAGACATAGAGGAAGAAGGTCTGCTGCACCGCGTGCTTGTGCGGGCCGGTCTCGATGAAGACGCCGTTCTCCAGGAAGAGATCGGCCGCCTCCAGGATGTGCTCGCGCTGGTCGACGGCGTAGGTGACATGGTGGAAGCGCCCCAGCGCGTTGGTGTGGTCGCGGGTATAGGCGATGTCGTAGCTCTTGTTGTTGACGGTGAACCAGCAGCCGCCGACCTCGCCGGAATCCAGCACGATCTGCTCGGTGACGCGGCTGCCCAGCGCCTTCGGCATGAAGTCGCGGATCACCGCCACGTCCTGCGCCAGCAGGTTGAGATGATCGAGCCGGCGCACCGCGCAGCCGCGGCCATGGTTGCGTTGCGCCTGGTTCTTCAGCGCCGGCCGCTCGCTTTCAGCCGCGACGTATTTGTGCGTGTCGAAATAGATCTCGAAGACATGGTTGTCCGGGTCGCGGAAGCGATAGGCCTTGCCATGGCCGAGGTCGCCCTCGCTCCAGCCGAGGCCGGCGCCCATCGCCTCGATCGCGGCGACACGGCGCAGAAGCGCGGCCTCGCTCGTGGCGCGATAGCCGATATGGCCGACACCGGTCGTGTTCGACGCCGTGAGTTTAAGCGTATGGAACTCGTAATCGTCCCAGGCGCGCAGATAGACGGAATCGCCCTCGCGCCCGCTCTCCGTCAGCCCGAAGATATTGACGAAGAAGTCGAGGCTGGCCTCGGGCTTGTTGGTGAAAAGCTCGACATGGCCGAGATGGGCGATGTCGAAACAGGGTTCGCTATTCATCCCCAGACTTCCTTGGCGGTTTCGAGGATGCGCGAGAGCTTGGCCCATTGCTCGTCCTCGGCCAGCACATTGCCCTCCTCGGTGGAGGCGAAGCCGCATTGCGGTGACAGGCAGAGCTGCTCCAGCGGCGCGTATTTCGCGGCTTCCTCGATACGGCGCTTGAGGTTGTCCTTGCTCTCGATCGCGCCGAACTTGGAAGTAACGAGGCCGAGCACGACCTGCTTGTCGCCCTTGGGCAGGAAACGCAGCGGCTCGAAGCCGCCCGAACGGTCATCGTCCCATTCCATGAAATAGCCATCGACATCGATCTGGTTGAAGATCATGTCGGCGACCGGCTCGTAGCCGCCGGACGCAATGAAGGTCGATTTGAAGTTGCCGCGGCAGGTATGGGTAGTGATCTGCATGTCCGCCGGCTTCGCCTTCAGCGCGGCGTTGAGCACGTCGCGATAGACGAAGATCAACTTGTCGGGATCGTCGCCGCGCTCGGCCAGCATCTTCCGCTGCTCGGGATCGCAGAAATAGGACAGGCTGGTGTCGTCGAGCTGCAGATAGCGGCAGCCGGCGTCGTAGAAGGCCTTGATCGCCTTGGCGTAAGCCTTGCCGAGGTCGTCGTAGTAATCCTCCATCCTGAGATAGACGGACGGATCGACCGCCTTCCGCCCGCCGCGATAATGCAGCATCGACGGGCTCGGGATCGTCATCTTCGGCACCCGGCTGGTCACCGAGGCCAGGAACTTGAAATGGGCCAGATGCGGGTGGTCGGCCGGAAAGTCGAGCTTGCCGGTGACGCGGATGCCGTGCCCCTTGGTCGCGACGCCCTTGAACTGGATGCCTGCATCGGTCTCGTAGGTTGTGACCCCGGTTAGGCCGTCGAGGAAATCGAAATGCCAGAAGGCGCGACGGAATTCGCCGTCGGTCACCGCCTGCAGGCCGACTTCCTCCTGCTTCCTGACGAGCTTCTTGATCTCCTCGTCCTCGATCCGGGTCAGCTCGGCCTTGTTCATCGCGCCGGCGGCAGCCTTGGCACGGGCGTCCTTGACCGGCGCGCTGCGGAGCAGGCTTCCGACCATGTCGCCCCTGAATGGCGGCTTCTTCCTTTGGCTCATGACATGTCCTCCCGTGTCTGGATCTCAGGCGGCAGCGAGGCCGAGATGATGTTCGAGCCGTTCGGGCTCAGCAATGAGCGTAGCGCTGCGTTCCGCCAGCACGACGCGGCCACGCTCCAGCACGATGGCATCATCCGTCAGCGCGAGGATCTTGCGCGCATGCTGCTCGATGACGATGGCGGCTAGCCCCTCCTCACGGAACAGCGCCTTCAATGCCTTCAGCAATTCCTCGACGATGATCGGTGCGAGCCCCTCGGTCGGCTCGTCGAGCAGCAGCAGCTTGGGGTTGAGCATCAGCGCCCGGCCGATCGCCAGCATCTGCTGCTCCCCGCCGGAAAGCTGGTTGCCGAGATTGGCCTTCCGCTCCGCCAATCGCGGGAACATCCGGAAAACGCGCGCGACATCCCATGGCCCCGGCAGCGCCACCGCCGTCAGGTTTTCCAGTACTGTCAGCGACTTGAAGATGTTGCGCTCCTGCGGCACCCAGCCGATGCCGGCATGGGCTCGTTGCTCCGGAGATGAGAGGGTGAGGTCGCGCCCGGTCAGCATGATCCGCCCGCTACGCCGGCGCGTGACGCCGATGATGCTGTTGACCAGCGTCGTCTTGCCGACGCCGTTGCGGCCGAGCAGCGCGAGCGAATGGCCTTCGGCGAGCGTCAGGTCGATGTCGAAGAGCACTTGCGCCTCGCCATAGCCGGCGCAGAGCTTCTCGATCTTGAGCAGCTCAGGCTTCGATGCGTCAGACATGGGCGTCCTCGCCGAGATAGGCTGCACGGACGGCCGGGTCGCGTGTCATCTCCTCCGGTGTCCCCTCGGCCAGCACACGGCCATTGACCAGCACGGTGATGCGCGTGGCGAAGCGGAAGACGAGATCCATGTCGTGCTCGATCAGCAGCACCGAGACGTCGTCGGGCAGATCGGCGACCGTCCGCATCAAGTCGCGCCGCTCGGCCTCCGGCACGCCGGCTGCCGGCTCGTCCAGCAGCAGAACGGCGGGCCGCGCTGCGAAAGCCGCGGCAATCTCGATCTGGCGCTGCTTGCCATAAGGCAGGGTGGCGATCGTCCGGTCCATGATGTCGTCGAGCCTGAAGCGGTTCAGGATGTCGGCTGTCTGGTCGATCAGTTCCGGATCGCGATCGAGCACGCGGAAGGGATGATCGCCTTGTCCGAGTCGCTCGGAGGTGACCAGCGCGATCATTTCGAGCGGCGTCATCGTCGCGAAGAGCTGGTTGATCTGGAAGGTCCGCGCGAGCCCGCGCTTCACCCGCGCCTCGCGCGGCAGCCTTGTGATGTCCTCGCCCATGAGCTCGATACGGCCGGAACTGGGCTTGAGCACGCCGGTGAGCTGATTGACGAAGGTCGTCTTGCCGGCGCCGTTCGGGCCGATCAGCGCGTGACGCGCGCCTTTCGCCAGCGTGAAATCGACATGATCGGTGGCGGTGATGCCGCCGAAGCTCTTGACGAGGTCGAAGGTCTGGAGGGCGACGCTCACCGGGCGCCTCCCTTGCCGAACCGGGCGAAACGATTGGCGACGGCCTTGACCCCGCCATGGATGATTTCGCGCCCACCGAGCACGAAGAGCACGAGGAAGAGCCCGATCCAGAACATCCAGTATTGCGGCGTAAAACTCGCGATCAGGTCCTGCAGCAGCTTGAAGGCAATCGCACCGACGAGCCCACCATAGAGATAGCCGGCGCCGCCGATGATCAACACCAGCATCAGATCGGCAGAACGGTGGAAATCGAGCACGTCGAGCGAGACGAATTGCGTGGTCTGGGCCAGCAGCGCCCCGGCCGCGCCGGCATAGGCGGCTGCGATCGTATAGGCCGCCGCGAGGCGGCGCGCATTCGGCACGCCCGAAGCCGAGGCCCGCAGCGGATTGTCGCGGATGGCGCGCAGGGAAAGACCGAAGGGCGAATGCACCACCCGCCTTGCGATCAGGAACAGGGCGAACAGCACCGTGAGCGAATAGAGGTAAGCGGTGCGGCCGAAGATATCGAAGTCGAACAGGCCCAGCACGGGCCCCATCATGATCCCTTGCAGGCCGTCGGCTCCACCGGTGAGCGAACCGAGGGAATTCGCCAGCTCGAAGAGGATCAGCGCGACGCCGAGCGTGATCATCAGGCGCGTCAGGTCGGTGCCGCGCAGCACGAGCGGGCTGGTGAAGAGGCCGAGCAGCCCGGCTGCCCCCATCCCGACGGCAAGGCCGATGAGCGGGTCGCCGCCGACATGCTTGGCGAAGAGCCCGGCCGCATAGGCGCCCATGCCGAGGAAGGCCGCATGGCCCAGCGAAACGATGCCGGCATAGCCGAGGATCAGGTCGAGCGAGAGCGCGAACAGGGCGAGGATCGCGATTTCGTTGAGCAGCAGCAGGTTGCGCGGAAAGAGCAGGAAAGCGGCAAAGGCGATCAGCCAGAAGGCGATCTCGGCCGGGTGCCAGCGCCTGCCGGCATGAAGCGCCTGCCGGACCTTGGTGTCGAAGCTCTCGGCCTTCATGCCCGCGCCCTCGCGAACAATCCGTGCGGCCGCGTGATCAGCAGCGCGACCATCAAGGCATAGATGATGAAGGCGCCGATCTCGGGCACGAGGTACTTGCCGACAGCATCGGCGACGCCGAGCAGCATGGCGGCGAAGAACGGCCCGGTGATGCTGGAAGTGCCGCCCACCGTGACGACGATCAGGAAGTAGATCATGAATTTCAGCGGAAAGGAGGGATCTAGACCCATCAGTTCGATGCCGAGCGCGCCGCCGAACCCGGCAAGCCCGCAGCCCAGCGCGAAGGTCAGCGCGAACAGCCGGTTGACCGGGACGCCGAGCCCGCGTGCCACGCGCGCATCGTCGACCGCGGCGCGCAAGCGGCTGCCGAAGCGGGTATGGGCAAAGCCCCATTGCAGCGAGAAGGCGAGCAGACCGCAAACCACGATGACAAAGAGCCGGTAGCGGCCGATGCCGATGCCGGCGATCTCGAAGCGCCCTTGCAGCCAGGCCGGCAGGCGGATGAACTGCTGGGTCGAGCCCATCAGCCAGTCCGTGCCGGCCACCGCCATGAAGACCAGCCCGATCGAGAACATCACCTGGTCGAGATGGCTCTTGGCGTACATCGGCCGGTAGATCAGCCGCTCCAGCACGATCCCGACCAGCGCCGCCGCCAGGAAGGCGAGCGGCAGGCAGGCGAGGAAGGGCAAGCCGAGCCGCTGCATCGCCTGCACGGCGACATAGCCACCGAGCATCGCGAAGGCGCCATGGGCGAGGTTGACGAAATTCATCAACCCCATCGTCACCGAAAGCCCGCAGCCGAGCACGAAGAGCACCATGCCATAGGCGATGCCGTCGAACAGGATGGTCAGCATTCCGGCCTGCCTGCTGCGTTTGAGCGCGAGGCCGTCACTTGCGGGCCTTCACCGGGTCCTTGACGTCCTTGATCGTCGCGAACTCGACATTGTGCAGTTCCGAGCCGACCTTCTCAGTCTTGCGGACATAGATGTTCTGGATGATGTCGCGGGTATCGGGGTCGATCTTCACCGGCCCGCGAACGCTCTCCCAGGCAGCGCCCTTCATCGCCGCGATCAGCTTGTCGCCGCTCGCATCGCCCTTGGTGGCTTCAAGGGCCTTGGCGATCAGCTTCATGCCGTCATAGCCGCCCACCGCCATGAAGTTCGGCCGCATGCCGGGGTTGGCCTTCTGGAAGGCCGCGACGAAGGCCTTGTTCGCCGGGCTGTCATGCGCCGCCGAATAATGATGCGTGGTGATCGCGCCGAGCGCGACCTCGCCGATGCCTTCCAAGATATCGTCATCGACCACGTCGCCGGGGCCGATCAGCTTGACGCCGGCCTTGTCGAGACCGCGCTCGACGAACTGCTTCATGAACTGAGCGCCGACGCCGGAGGGCACGAAGACGAAGAGCGCATCGGGCTTGGCCTCGGAGACGCGCTGGAGGAAGGGCGCGAAATCGGGGTTGCGCAGCGGCACGCGCACGCTCTCGACCGTGCCGCCCGCCGCTTTGAATTTGCCGGCGAAGGAGGTCTCGGCATCGATGCCTGGGCCGTAATCGGTGACGACCGTGAAGACCTTCTTGATGCCGTTGGCCGCAGCCCAGTCCGCCATCGGCTCGGAGGCCTGCGGCAGGGTGAAGGACGTCCGCACGATATAGGGCGAGGCTTCGGTGATCGTCGCGGTCGCCGCCGCCATCACGACCTCCGGCACCTTGGCCTGCATCGCGATCTGGGCAGTGGCCATGGCGAGCGGCGTCAGGCCGAAGCCGGCGAGCACCGAGACCTTGTCGTTGACGACCAGCTCCTGCGCGAGCCGGCGCGTCGCATCGGCATTGCCGGCATCGTCCTTGAGGATCACCTCCAGCTTGCGCCCGCCATGGCTGGCGCCTTCCTTGGCCAGGAAGAGCTTCACGGCTGCGTCGATCTGCTTGCCGGTCGAAGCGAAGGGCCCGGTCATCGGCAGGATCAGGCCGATCTTCACCGGCTCCTGCGCCAGCGCGAACCCGCTCGTCGAGGCGGCCAGCGCCAGCCCGAGCATGCCACCGAGTAACGTCCTGCGATGCGTCATCGTCGTTTCCTTCCCCTGCTGCGGCTTTCTGCGAAGCCGGTTGTTTTGGTCTCAGTCGTCGTCGCGATAGACGAGGCCCGCCTTGGCGAGGCCTTCGCGCATCCCGTACATGTCGAGCCCGAGCTCACCGGAGGCGAGGCGCCGGCGTTTCTCCTCCTCGGCCGCCTCCCGCTTGCGGCCAGCGGCAGCGACCGCTTCCGCCTCCAGCCGCGGCACCACCACGACCCCGTCATCGTCGGCGACGATCACATCGCCCGGATGGACCAGAGCCCCGGCGCAAACGACCGGCACGTTGACCGAGCCCAGCGTCGCCTTGACCGTGCCCTTGGCCGAGATCGCACGGGACCAGACGGGGAACCCCATTCCGGTCAGCACCCGTACGTCGCGCACGCCGGCATCGATGACGAGGCCGGCACCGCCGCGCGCTTTGAGCGAGGTCGCGAGCAGGTCGCCGAACATGCCGTCTGTATTGTCGGTGGTGCAGGCGACGACGAGCACGTCGCCGGGCTGCACCTGCTCGATCGCGACATGGATCATCCAGTTGTCGCCGGGCTGCGCGAGGACGGTGACGGCTCCACCCGCGATCTGCGCGCCCGGATAGATCGGCCGCATATAGGGCTTCAGCAGGCCGGTCCGGCCCATCGCCTCATGGGTCGTGGAGACGCCGAGTTCCCGGAGATCGGCCATCGCCGCGGCCGGCGCGCGCTTCTTCGTGCGAATGACGACGGGGGTCATGCCAGCACCTCCAGCGCTTCCGGGAAGAGGCGTTGATAGGCCTCGCCATAGGTCATCGCCTTGCCCGAGTTGCGGCCGCCCTGCATGCCGCGATTCAGCGCGACGCGGGTGTAGTATTCCCAGAGATGCTTCTGCGCGGCGAGGATCTCAAAAGCCTTGCGCTTCTGCTCCCAGACCTCGTCGATGTTCAGGATGACGTTCGGCTTGAAATTACACTGCTCGGGCTGGTGCGGCTCGAACAGGAAGACCGGCGACGCGGCATAGGCGCGCTCGGGATCGGGCTTGTGCCCGGCGGCCTGCGCGATGATGCGGGCCTCCTGGGCGAAGCGCGTCGCCTCCGGGTGGTCGACATTATAAGGGTCTTCCAGCGCATGGGTCAGCACGAAGCTGGGATTGAGCTCATGGAAGATGTCGATGGCGCGGTCGAGCATATCCGGCGTCGTCCGCAGCGGATAATCCCCGGCATCCATGAACTCGATCTCGGCGCCCAGCAGTTCGGCCGCGGCTTGCGCCTCCTCGCGGCGCTGCGCCTTGACGTCCTCCATGCGGACGCCCGCCTTCTTCCAGGCGAACTGGCTCTCGCCGCGCTCACCATAGGACAGGCAGAGGATCTTCACGCGCAGGCCGCGCTTGGCATGCAGGGCGATCGCGCCGCCCGCCCGCCAGACGAAATCGCCGGGATGCGCGGTGATCACCAATCCTGTCTTCTGCAGGTTCGCCATCGGGATTCAGCCCTCTCTCGTCAGCTCGTTCGGCGCGTATGGCCGCATATTGCTCGCCGGCACGAAGGCACGGCCCTCCATCAGGATGCGCGCGGTGCGCAGAAGCCCGGCGCGCTCGATCACCGGGCGTTGGGCGGTTCCGCCGACCGTCAGCGTCACCGTGAACTCGCCGGTCGGATGCTCGACCGTGAGCGTGCGCTCCCGGCTTCGCGGCATCACAGCAACCGAAGCGGCCGGCGACCCTGGCAGCACCGCTGCGGTCGCGACCGTCACGGCCGCGAAGACGCCGATCGAGGCGTGGCATTCATGCGGGATGAAGCTGCGCGTGCAGATGGCGCCGCCGGCCTGCGGCGGCGCAACGAGCGCGATCTTCGGCACCACCTTCTTCGCGACATCGCCAAGGTTCATCAGCGGCCCGGCGGCAAGCCGGATGCGGTCGATCCGTGCTTTCATCTCCCCATCCTTGTCGAGCTGATCGCGCGGCTCATAGCCGCTGCGCCCGACATCGGCGGCGCGCATCACGATCACCGGCATGCCGTTGTCGATCAGCGTGCAGGGGATGCCCTCGATCACATCGACGACGTTGCCGGTTGGCAGCAGTGAACCGCAGACCGAGCCCTCCGCATCGAGGAACCCGATATCGATCGGCGCCGAGGTGCCGGGCACGCCGTCGATGCGCGCATGGCCTTCGGTGCCCGCCTCACCATCGGGGGTGTCCATGGTGAGATCGGCGATGGTGCCGGTGTTGATGGTGCGGACGCGGACGGTCGTGCGCGCTCCACCTGCCTTCACCAGCCCCCGCGCCAGCGCGAACGGCCCTATACCGGCGAGAATATTGCCGCAATTCGGCGTCGTATCGACCTGCGCGGTCTCGATGCCGACCTGTGCGAACAGGAAATCGATATCGCAATCCGGTTCGCTCGACCGGGAGACGATCGCGACCTTGCTGGTCAAAGGATGCGCGCCGCCGAGGCCGTCGACCTGCCGCTTGTCGGGTGAGCCCATCACCGCGAGCAGGAAGGCGTCGCGTGCCGCGACCTCCGCCGGCAGGTCGTCGCGCAGGAAATAGGCGCCCTTCGAGGTGCCGCCGCGGATCAGCATGCAGGGAACGGCGAACTGGGCCATCGCTTCACTCCGCCGCCTTGATGCCGGCGCGCGCGATCACGTCGCGCCAGAGCATCAGCTCGGAGGCGATGAGCTTGCCGAAGCCATCAGGCGTCTCGGGCCGCGCGATGGCGCCATCCCGGGCCAGCGCCGCCGCGAAGTCCGGCTGCGTCAACAGTGCGTTGATCTCCGGGTTGAGCCGGTCGATAATCGGGCGCGGCGTCTTCGCCGGAGCGACCACGCCATACCACTGCACCGCCTCGAAATCGGGAAGCCCCCCTTCAGCGAGTGTCGGAAGGCCCGGTGCGAACCCGACGCGGTCCCGACTGGCGACGCCGAGCACCCTGAGCTGCCCGCCCTCGGCCAGCGGCAGCACGGCAGGGCCACCCGTCAGCGTGAACTGGACATTGCCGGCGACGAGGTCGTTCACCGAGGGCGCCGTGCCGCGATAGGGCACATGCACGGCGTCGATGCCAGCGCGATAGGTCAGGTAGGCAGTGGCGATATGGGCGGCGCTGCCCTGGCCGCCGGACGAGTAGTTCAGCTTGCCAGGATTGGCCTTGGCATAGGCGATGAACTCACCGAGCGTCTTCGCGGGTAGCTGCGGGTTGATCGCGAGGATGTTCGGCACCATCGCCACGAGCGCGACGGGCTGGAAATCCTTGACCGGATCATAGGGCACATGGGGGTACAGCGAAGGCGCGAAGGCGAGCGTGCCGATATGGCCCATCATCAGCGTATGGCCGTCGGGGTCCGACTTCGCGACCTGGCCGGCCGCGCTCATGCCGCCGGCGCCCGGCCGGTTCTCGATGACGAAGCCCTTGCCGGGGATGACCTGTTCCAGCTTGGCGGCGATCAATCGCGCCAGCACATCGGTGCTGCCGCCCGGAGTGAACGGCACGACGACGCGGATGATCTGGCTCGGCCATGCCGGCTGGGCCTGCGCCGGGACGAGGCCGGAGAAGCCCGCGCTGCCCAGGCCGGCGAGGACGGAGCGGCGATCGGGCTGCATCAGATATCTCCCTTGCGGCGCGCCCCGCGTTGCTGGGCATCGGCGACGGCGCTGGCGAGCCCCGGTGCGAGACCGGCGGCCGCAAGCATCTCGGCGGCTTCGCGCATTTCCGCTGCACGCCGGACGCCATGGGTCGCGACGCGCTCGCGCATATCGACGGAGAGCGCATGGAAATCGATCGACGGGAACGTCGCGTGCAGGCTGGCGAAGACCGGGTCCTTGACGTCCCAGGTCTCGCAGGCCGCAGCGCAGTCGACCATCAGGGCCTCCAACCCCTTAATGACGATGCTGCGGCAGAGCTTCATCGCCGAGGCCCGGCCGAACTGCTCGGAGACCGGTGTCAGATTCATGCCCAGTGCGTTGAGTACCCCGGACGCGGCCTCGGCCTTCGGGCCTCCGGCGAGGATCGAGACCTTCAGCCCCGGCTTGAGCACCGGCGCCATCACCGCCGCCTCGACATAATCAGCACCGCTGGCCGCAACCGCCTGCGCCGCGCGCTGCTTCGTGGAAGGCGCGGCCGAATTGACGTCGACGAAAATCTGCCCCGGCTTCAGCCAGCGCGCCGCCTCGGCCGCCACGGCCTCGGCACGATCTGCGGTCACCGCCGAGAAGATGAAATCCGCTTGGGCGCACGCTTCGGCCGGCGTGGCGCCGCGACCGACGCCGATCTGTAGCGCGGCGTCCTCCAGTCGCCGGCCGGCAGCGCTGTCGAACAACAGGTCATAGGCACGGATGCCGGTGGCACCATTGGCCATGAGGCCACGCGAAAACGTCTGCCCGACCTCACCGAAGCCGATGAACGCGATCGCTGCCGGTGCTGAACCAGCCATCATCACCACTCCCTGTGCGTTTCTTCCCGCAGCAAGGGTGGAGCAAGCTCATTGCCTCATCAAATGATAAGAATGCAGCGATTGAGCAATCAGATTCATCAATTGGGGCGCGCAATGCTGCGCTTGAGCGATGTGCTCAGCAATGACAGCAGGTCGCGGGCTGCGGGGCGCAAGGGAATCGTCTTGCGCGTGATGATGCCTAGCGTCCGGGTGATTGCCGGGGCGCGCAGCGGGATCGCGACCAGGCCGCCGGCGTCGACTACGTCGAGCGCGAGCTGCGGGACGATGGCGTAACCGATTCCGGAACGGACGAGGCTGACGGCGGTGACCACGCGCTGCACCTCGTAGCGCCAGGTCAGGGCCTCGCGGCGGGAGCCGAGCGCATCGTCGATCAGGATGCGGTTGCCGGTCTCGGCACTGATCCGGACGAGCGGTTCCCCCTGGAGCTGGGCCCATGTCAGCGCCGCCGCCTGGGCCAGCGGCATGTCGCGGTGGCTGACAAGCACGAAGGGTTCCTTGACCACAGGCTTGAGCTCGAGGTCCCAGCGGTTGGCGGCGACGATCGTCACGCCGAACTCGGCCTCGCCGGACTGTACCTTGTCGGCGATTTCGGAGGCCGAGTTATCGTGGACCCTGACGCCCAGCCCTGGGTGGCGTTTGGCGAAGGCGGCGATCACCGATGGCATGCAATGCGCTGCGACCGTCGGCAGGCAACCCACCGAGACTTCCGTGTCGCCCTCGCGGACATCCACCCTGACCTCGTCGATCGCCGAACCGAGGTCCTCGAAGATTCGCCGGGCGCGTGGCAGCAGGGTCGTGCCTGCCGCCGTCAGCGAGACCTGCCGCGTCGTGCGCAGGAAGAGCGGCGTGCCCAGCGATTCCTCGAGCTTGCTCACCCGATGGCTCAGCGCTGTCTGCGACAGGTTGAGATGGGAGGCGGCAGCCCGGAAGCTGCCGCGCTCGGCGATGCTGATAAAGGCCTGAAGGCCCAGAACGTCGGCGCGCATACGATTTGCTATCACGACAGCGGGACGATGCGATCCCATGGCTTAGACATTTATGCACTGCGAAGGCCCGCTTCCCGGAAGGCGCTTGATCTCCGCTTGTGGGCGCTTCTGGTCCAAAGCCGCCCCCATCCTGCGTCCCGCGAAAGTTGCAGAGCAATCCTCTTTCGCGCTTTGCGTAGTGCTTGTGTGCGGTTGTTCGATTTACCCTTTGCCGCAGGACTACTCCGGCACGAACGAGGAAGAGATCGCCAATCTCACGCGATGCCAAATAGAGCAGGCTCGGTTTGTCTGAACAGTTTGCGGGCTGTCGCTAAGTGGGTTTCCGCCTTGGTCATGCCGCGGCCGGGATTGGCAGCAGCGCGTTGAAGTAAGCCTGGTCGGGCGTCTGTCGAGCCAGCCCCTGATGAGGCCTCCGGCTGTTATAGAAGTCGAGATACCGGCCGATCGAGGCGCGGGCCTCCGACACGCTGGCATATCCCATTCATCAAAGAACAGATTTAGGCCTTTGCCTGCGAGTAGCAGGGCGAGCGAGCGGACAAGCACCTTGTCGGCGCTGTTGTGACTGAGAAAGACGTGCACGGCGCCCCACGACCCGATTCCGGCAGTTCGCCGTTCTCAGCATCGTATGCGGAAGCGGGGCGCTACACAAAAGCACGCACGCTTTTGCTACACAATCGCTTGCAAATTCCAGGCTAAGGGATTGAAAAATAACAGGAAAAAAGAATGGCGGAGACGGAGGGATTCGAACCCTCGATACCCTTGTGGGGTATGCTCATTTAGCAAACGAGTGCCTTCAGCCTCTCGGCCACGTCTCCGGCGAGAGGCTCTATGCCTGATTGCAGAGCCGTTTGACAAGCCTCGTCCGCAACTTCCTTCGCTTCGCCTGTGCATGCACGCAAAGCCGATCATAGAGCGCTCCATTGGTAATGGAGGGGCCGAAGAGACGGAGGGGTGCAGCGGCTGGATTGAAGGCTGCTGCACAGGGGCCTTGCACCGGCTCGCCTTGCTCCTCCGCCGGGCAGCCACTAGATTGATGCCGTCCGTTGGGGTGCCGAGAGGCTGAGAGGTGCGGTTCGCGCCAACCCATCGTACCTGATCCGGGTAATGCCGGCGAAGGGAACGGTCTTCGGCTCGCAGACACTTTGCTCGTGCCCCAGGCCGCTGCCTTCCCGGGAGCAGGGAAGAGCATGACGGCAGAACGCCCTCATTCCAGCCTGAACGTCGCCGTGGTCGGCGCCGGTGTCGTCGGCCTGGCCTGCGCCACCGAATTGCTGGCGCGCGGCGCCCAGGTCACCATCCATGAGCGCGGCCCGCATATCGGCGCCGAGGCCTGTTCCTGGTTCGCAGGGGGCATGCTCGCGCCCTGGTGCGAAGGCGAGAGCGCCGAGGAGCCGGTGATCCGGCTCGGGCAGCAGGCGGCCGATTGGTGGGATCGCCATGCCGGCGGCGTCAGCCGCAACGGCACGCTCGTTGTAGCGCCGAGCCGGGATCGCTCGGAATTGCGCCGCTTCGGTCAGCGCACCAGCCATTTCGAGGAGATCGACGGAGAGGCCGTCACCGTTCTGGAGCCCGATCTGGCCGGGCGTTTCTCGCGCGGGCTGTTCTTTGCGGGCGAGGGGCATCTCGACCCGCGCAAGGCGATCGCCTCCCTGGCCGAACGATTCATCGCCAACGGTGCCGCGATCCATTTCGACAGCCCGGTGGAACCGGCCGATCTCGACGCCGATCTCGTCGTCGATTGTCGCGGGCTGGCGGCGCGGGACGTCCTGCCGGAGCTGCGTGGCGTCAAGGGCGAGATGCTGCTGCTGCGCAGCGACGATATCAGCCTGTCGCGCCCGGTCCGGCTGCTGCATCCGCGCATTCCGCTCTACATCGTGCCGCGCGCGGACGGGCTCTTCATGGTCGGCGCGACGATGATCGAGAGCGGCGAGCGCCGCCGCATCTCGGCCCGCGCCATGCTCGAACTGCTTGGTGCAGCCTATGCGCTGCATCCGGCCTTTGCCGAGGCGGAGGTGGTCGAGATCGGCACCGATGCCCGCCCGGCCTTTCCCGACAACCTGCCGCGGCTGACGCGGCGCGGCCGGGTGATCCATGTCAACGGGCTCTATCGCCACGGCTTCCTGCTCAGCCCCGCCATGGCGCGGATGGCAGCCGACGCCGCGCTGAACCCGCAAGCAACACCGGAGATGCTGCATGACCTTGCTGCTTAACGGAGCCCCCCAGACCGTTGCCGCCAAGACGCTGGCCGAGGCGCTGGCTGAGCTGGGCTTCACCGGTCGCATCGTCGCGACCGCGGTGAACGGCGATTTCGTGCCGGCCCGTAAGCGCGCCGAGACGGCCCTGAGCGAGGGCGATCGCATCGAGATCGTCGCGCCGATGCAGGGAGGCTGAGATGGCGTCCTTCTATGGCTTCGAGCCGCAGAACCCCCTTTTCCTCGGCACGGCGCAGTACCCATCGCCGGCGATCCTGGCCGAGGCGGTGAAGCGTTCCGGCGCCGAGGTCGTCACCGTCTCGCTGCGCCGGGAATCGTCCGGCGGCGCCGGGCAGGCCTTCTGGGCGCTGATCCGCGAGCTCGGCGTCAAGGTGCTGCCGAACACGGCCGGCTGCCACACCGTCAAGGAAGCCGTCACCACGGCGCAGATGGCGCGGGAGGTCTTCGGTACCGACTGGATCAAGCTCGAGGTGATCGGCGAGGACGACACGCTCCAGCCGGACGTGATCGCGCTGGTCGAGGCCGCGCGAATCCTCACTGACGACGGCTTCAAGGTCTTTCCCTACACCACCGAGGACCTGGTCGTCGGCGGGCGGTTGCTCGATGCCGGCTGCGAGGTGCTGATGCCCTGGGGCGCGCCGATCGGATCGGGCAGGGGGCTCAACAACCCCTATGGCCTGCGCAGCCTGCGCCAGCATTTCCCGGATGTGCCCCTCGTCGTCGATGCGGGTATCGGCCTGCCCTCCCATGCCGCGCAGGCGATGGAGCTGGGCTATGACGGCATCCTGCTCAACACCGCCGTGGCCAAGGCTGGCGATCCCGCTGCGATGGCCGAGGCCTTCTCGCTCGCCATCCGCGCCGGCCGCCAGGCTTTCGCCGCGCAACCGATCGAGGCACGCGACATGGCGGCTCCCTCCACGCCCGTCATGGGCAAAGCCTTCCTCGCCTGAAAGATTGCTCCTGCATGAAGCTCGATCCGTTCTATCCCATCTTCGACAGCGCCGACTGGCTGGAGCGGATGCTGCCGCTCGGCGTCAAGCTGGTGCAATTGCGCGTCAAGGACCGCCCCGAGACCGAGGTCGCGCGCGAGATCGCCCGGGCGAAGGCGCTCTGCGCCGCGGCCGGCTGCGTGCTCGTCGTCAACGATTACTGGAAGCTCGCCATCGCCGAGGGCTGCGAATGGCTGCACCTCGGCCAGGAGGATCTCGACGACGCCGATCTCGGCGCGATCCGCAAGGCCGGCCTGAAGCTCGGCATCAGCAGCCATGACGAGCCCGAGCTGGAGCGCGCGCTCGCGGCCAAGCCGGACTATGTCGCGCTCGGCCCGGTCTATCCGACCATCCTGAAGCAGATGCGCTTCGGCCCGCAGGGGTTGGAGCGGCTGGGCGAATGGAAGCGCCGCGTCGGTGAGCTGCCGCTTGTCGGCATTGGCGGCATCTCGCTGGAGCGGGCGCCGGGTGTCTTCGAGGCCGGCGCCGATATCGTCGCGGCGGTGACGGACATCACCCTGAACGCCGATCCCGAGGGCCGGCTGAAGGCCTGGATCGCCGCGACGCGGAAGCACGTAGCGGCAGCCTCAACGCTGTCATCCCGGGCGTAGCGAAGCGGAGACCCGGGATCCATTCCGGAGCGCTTCCGGCGCAGGTTCAGGCATGGATCCCGGATCGGCGCGGCTGAGGCCGCTTGTCCGGGATGACCGCGAATAGTTTCGAAGGAGGAAGAAAGCCTCAGCTCTCCGCCTCGGCCGGCATCGTGTGCCCGTCGACATGGCCGAGGCTGCGCGCGGGGTCGAGCCGGTCGCGCACGCGTTGCTTCAGCACCTTCGAATCCGGGAAGCCGCCATCGGCCTTGCGGTCCCAGATCAGCTCGCCCTCGTAATGGATCTGGAAGATGCCGCCGGTGCGCGGGATCAGCGCGACCTCGCCGAGATCCTGCCCGAAGGTCGAGAGCAGCTCCTGCCCGAGCCAGGCGGAGCGCAGCATCCAGTTGCACATCGAGCAATAGGTGATGGCGATGCGGGGGGCGGGCTTGGTCTGGGTCATGATCGGTCACCGAAGCGGGAGGTCGTCTTCGACATCCCGCTTCAAGCGCCTCGATGCAAGCTCGAAAGCTGCATGGCCGATCAGCCGCTAGCTATGAGCTAAGTTTTTGTTTCAACTAAATAAAATGAAGGCCCTTACGCCTCGTCGATATAACGCCGGCGCAGATGCGCCTTGAACACGGAGGCGTCGAGCGGCCGGCCGGTGGCTTCGGTCAGCAGGTCGTCGGTCGGGAGCAGCGAGCCCTTGCCGTGGATATTGGCGCGCAGCCAGCCGACCAGGGGGCTGAAATCGCCCTTGCCGATGCCGGGCAGGATCGCGCTTTCCGCCTTGCAGGCGGCATCGAAGATCTGGGCCGCGGTCATGGCGCCCAGCGTATAGGTCGGGAAATAGCCCCAGCCGCCCGACGGCCAGTGGATGTCCTGCAGGCAGCCGAGCCGGTCGTTGGGGACCGTAACGCCGAGCAGGGATTTCATCCCGGCATTCCAGGCAGCGGGCAGTTCGGCGAGCGGCATCTCGTCGGCGATCAGGGCCTTTTCCAGCCGGTAGCGCAGGATGACATGGGCGGGGTAGGTGACCTCATCGGCATCGACGCGGATGAAACCGGGCTCGACGCGGGTGTAGCGGTGCCACATCGCTTCGCTTTCCCAGGCCGGGCCGGTGCCGCCGAAGCTCTCGCGCATCAGCGGTGCGGAATAGTTCAGGAACTGGCGGGAGCGGCAGGCCTGCATCTCCATCAGGAGCGACTGGCTCTCGTGCAGGCTCATGCCGCGCGCGGCGCCGACCGGCTGGTTGAGATAGCCCTGCGGGCGGCCCTGTTCGTAGAGCGCGTGGCCGGTCTCGTGCAGCACGCCCATCAGCGCCTTGGTGAAATCGGCTTCGTCGTAGCGCGTGGTGATGCGGACATCGTTGTCGGCGCCGCCGCAGAACGGGTGCGTCGAGATATCGAGCCGGCCGCGCTCGAAATCATAGCCGAGCGCCGCCATGAACTTGAGGCCGAGCGCCCGCTGCGTCTCGGTCGCGAACGGGCCTTCCAGCGCCGGAAGCGCCGGCCGGCGCGTCTGCACGGCAAGCGCCTCCTGAGTGAAGCCTGGCAGGAAGGCGGCGAGGTCGTCGAAGAGCGCGTCGATCTTGGCGGAACGGCCGCCCGGCTCGTAATCGTTGAGCAGGGCATCATAGGCGGAAAGCCCGAGCTTCTCGCCCTTGGCCTGGCCGATCTGGCGCTGCAGGTTCAGGACCTCGGCGAAATACGGCAGGAGACCGGCGAAATCCGCATCGGCCCGCGCCTGCCGCCAGCGCATCTCGCAGGCCGAGATCGCCTTGCTCGACGCTTCCACCAACTCGGAGGGCAAGGCGGTATCGACGGTCCAGACGCGGCGGATCTCGCGCAGGTTCGCCTTCTCCCAGGCGCCAAGGCCGCCGTCGTTATCGGCATCAGTGAGCCAGTCGCCGATACGGCTATCGGTGGAGAGGCCATGGCGCATGACCTGGAGCAGGGCCATGCTTTCGGCCCGCGTCTCGGCCGCGCCCTTCGGCATCATCACATCGTTGTCCCATTGCAGGATGCCGATGGCGTTCGACAGCGCGGCAATGCGGCCGAAATGGGCGGAGAGGTCGGAATAGGCGGTCATGCGGCTCTCGGGTCTGGGGCTGACATGAAAGGAAGGGATTCCGTCATTCCGGACAAGCGGCGTAGCCGCGCCGATCCGGAATCCATCGAAGGGCGTCGCATTCTACGATGGATTCCGGGTCTCCGCTTCGCTGCGCCCGGAATGACGGCGGTGTGACCCCCCTTACGCGAACAGCTTGGAATACTGTCTGGGCTGTGAGCGCAGATACTGGTTCGGCGCCTTGACGGTGGCGCCGAGCTGGGCCGCCGCGTGCCAGGGCCAGCGCGGGTTGTAGAGGATGCCGCGCGCCAATGCGACGAGATCGGCCTCGCCGGTGCCGATGATCGCCTCGGCCTGCTCGGCCTCGGTAATCAGGCCGACCGCCATGGTGGTGATGCCGGTCGCCTGCTTCACGGCGCGCGCGAGCGGCACCTGATAGTTGGGGCCGAGCGGAACCTTCTGCGTCGCCGAGAGCCCGCCGCCGGACATGTCGATGAAATCGGCGCCGCGCGCCTTGGCAGCTTGGGCGAAGGCGATGCTCTGCTGGATATCCCAGCCGCCCTCGACCCAGTCCGTGCCGGAAATCCGGAAGCCGACCGGATAGCCTGCCGGAACAACCGCCCGCACCGCGTCGAGGGTTTCGAGCGGGAAGCGCATGCGGTTCTCGAGCGAGCCGCCATAATCGTCCTCGCGCTTGTTCGAGAACGGCGAGAGGAACTGGTGCATCAGATAGCCATGGGCGCCATGCAGTTCGATCGCGGCGAGGCCGAGCCGCACGGCCCGCCGGGCCGAATCCGCGAAAGCCTCGATCAACCGGCCGATATCGTCGCTTGTGAGCGCGCGCGGCGGCCGCGGATAGGTCTCGAAGCCGATCTCCGAGGGCGCTTCGACCGTCCAGCCGCCCTGGTCGAGGCCGAGCTGGCCGCCGCCCTTCCAGGGCTGGGCGAGAGAGGCCTTGCGCCCGGCATGGGCGAGCTGGATCGCAATCGGCATGTCCGACCAGCGGCGGGCGGAATCCAGCGCCTTGCCGAGCGCGGCTTCGGTCTCGTCGGACCAGAGGCCGAGATCGAACGGGCTGATGCGCCCGTCCAGCTCGACGGCCGTCGCCTCGATGATCAGGAGGCCGGCGCCGGACAGCGCGAGATGACCGAGATGGATGGTGTGCCAGTCGCTAGCGCAGCCATCCTGTGCCGAATACTGGCACATCGGGGCGATGACGATGCGGTTGGCAAGCGTAAGGCTGCCGAGCTGATAGGGGCTGAAGAGCTGGCTCATGTCGGGAATGGGTCTCGAAGGGGCAGGTTTCCGGCACAGTCTAGAAGCCTTCGCGCCGGCAAGGCCAGTGGCCCTCGCGCAAACGCGATGCCCGATGCGTGCAGATGCACCTCGCGGCGCCGGCGCTCTCGATGCTAGCCTCGACGCGACCCTTCATCCTCGGAGACCGCCATGTCCGACGCTTCCGATTCCGTTCAGCTCACCCGTGACGGCGGCGTCGCCATCCTTACGCTCAACCGGCCGGCCGTGCTGAACGCCATCGACGCGCCGATGGCCGAGCGCTTTCTCGGGCAGGTGAAGGCGATCGCTTCCAGCGGCGACGTGCGTGCCATCCTGCTGCAAGGCAATGGCCGGGCCTTCTGCGCCGGCGGCGACGTCTCGCAATTCCTCGCGAGCCACGATATCGCGGCCGGCATCGAGGCGATTATGGCGCCGCTGCACGAGGCGCTGCGCCTGCTCGATTCCCTGCCGCAGCCTTCGGTCGCCTGCCTGCACGGGGCCATCGCCGGCGGCGGCTTCAGCCTCGCGCTCGCCTCCGATCTCGCCGTCGCGGCCGACGATGCGCGCTTCACCATGGCCTATGCCCGGATCGGCGCGACGCCGGATCTCGGCGGCACCTACCGGCTTGCCCGCCTCGTCGGTCAGCGGAAGGCCCGCGAGATCGCGCTTCTGGCGGAGACCTTCGGCGCGGAGGACGCGCTGAAGATCGGCCTCGTCAACCGCGTCGTGCCGGCTGCTCAGGCGCGCGACGAGGCCCTGGTGCTGGCCCGCAAGCTCGCGGCGGGACCGACCGGTGCGTATGGCCGCATCCGCACCCTCCTGACGGAAGCTCCGGATGCCGATCTCGCAGATCATCTCGACGCGGAGCGCGACGCCTTCCGCGAGACGACGGCGACTGACGATTTCCGCGAGGGCGTGACGGCCTTTCTGGAAAAGCGGTCAGCCGCTTTCACCGGCCGGTGATGGGCACGGCTGCAGCGCCAGTTCACCTTTGCGTGCGTTGCACAATCTGCTCCTGAAAATGCCGTAATCGCACATATGATAAGCAGGCTTACGGTTGGGAGGCCTGCGAATGAAACGACCCCTGCGGCGGGAACTGATGTTCCAGCTCGTCGAAACCTCGCGTCTGCTCAGGACCTATGTCGAGCAGCGCGCCCGCCAGCACGGCACGACGCGGGCGCAATGGGGCGTGATGTCCCGGCTCAGGCGGCAGGAAGGGCTGAATCAGGCCGCGCTTGCCGAGCAGATGGACCTTCAGCCGATCTCGCTTGCCCGCCTGCTCGACCGCCTGCAGAGCCAGAACCTGATCGAGCGCCGCGAAGATCCTGCCGACCGCCGCGCCTACCGCCTCTTTCTCACCCCGGAAGGCCGGGCGCTGGTCGACGATCTCGATTCGGTGCGCACCGAGATCGCTCAGGAGGTGCTTGGCGGCGTCGACGAGGTGGCGATCCTGTCGGCGCTCGAAACCTTGTCCGCGATCCGCGAACAGACCCGTACCCGATCCGAAGACAAGCCGTCGGTTTCCGCCGGCAGTGCCGCCTGAGCGAGTGGACAGACTATGAAGCGTTCAGGATTGATCATCGGCGTCATCGTCGTCGGCCTCGCTGCCGGCGGCGCCTGGTACCTGCATTCGCGCACCCCCGAGGCCGCTCGCAGCGCGCGCGGCGGGAGAGGCGAGGGGGCCGCTGTGGCGGTGGTGTCCGCTGCCGCGATCCAGGCCGATTTCCCGGTGCGCAAGCACGCCATCGGCTTCGTCGAGACGCCGGCGAGCGTGCTGGTGCGCTCGCGCATCGACAGCCAGATCACGGCCCAGCACGTCACGGACGGACAGTTCGTCAAGGCCGGCGATCTGCTCTTCACCCTCGATGATCGCGACATCAAGGCTCAGATCGCCAAGGACGAGGCGATGCTGGCCCGCGACGAGGCGACCCATACCCGCAATCTCGCCGATCTCGACCGCTACAGGCAGCTCTTCGCCCGCAACGCCGGCACGCAGGCGCAGGTCGATCAGGCGACGGCCGACGAGCGCAGCTCCGCCGCCTCGATCCAGGGCGACCATGCGACGCTCGACGCCGACCGGCTCAAGCTGGGCTATACCCGCATCACCGCGCCGATCGACGGCCGCATCGGCACGGTGCAGGTCACGCCGGGCAATCTCGTCAATGCCAGCGCCAACAGCAGCGGCACCGGCCTTCTGACCATCACCCAGATGAAGCCGCTGCGCGTCTCCTTCGCCATGCCGGAGAGCGAATTGCCGACCCTGCAAGGGGCGCTCGCCGCGGCGAAGCCCGTACCGGTCACCGCGCGCGTGCCGAATGCGGCCCGCACGGCGGCCGAGGGCAAGCTCAATTTCGTCGATTCGACCGTCGACATCACCTCCGGCACGATCACCGCCAAGGCCGCCTTCGCCAATGACGACCTGAGCCTCTGGCCTGGGCAATATGTCGATGTCGAGATCATCCCGGAGACGCTTTCCGGCGTCACGGTGATCCCGACCGTTGCCGTGCAGACCGGGCAGAAGGGGCCTTACGCCTTCGTCATCAAGCCGGATTCCACGGTCGATCTTCGCCAGATCAAGGTCGCGCTCAGCGATGGCGAGCGCACGGCGGTGACCGAAGGCATCGCGCCGGGCGAGCGCGTCGTCACCGACGGGCAGATGCGCCTGAAGCAGGGCACGCGGGTGCGCGAGCGAGCGGCTGCGGGCGAGAAGCCGGCGCAGGCCACGCCGGTCGCGGAGGGGACGCGGTCATGAACGTCTCCGCCTTCTGCATCCGCCACCCGGTCGCGACCATCCTGATGTCGGTCTCGCTGGTGCTGGCGGGACTCTTCGCCTACCGCTTCCTCCCGGTCGCGGCGCTGCCACGCGCCGAGTTCCCGGTCGTCAATGTTTCCGCGCAATTGCCCGGCGCTTCGCCGGATACGATGGCGACCTCGGTCGCGACGCCGCTGATCAAGCAGTTCGGGACCATCGCCGGCATCGACTCGATCTCGACCACGAATTCGCAGGGCTCCACCTCGATTGCCATCCAGTTCGTGCTGAATCGCGATATCGACGCGGCCGCCGCCGATGTGCAGGCCGCGATCGCCCGCACCCAGCGGCAATTGCCGGCCGAGATGACGACCCAGCCGAGCTATCGCAAGGTGAATCCGGCCGATGCGCCGATCATCCTGCTGGCGCTGAAGAGCGATGTGGTGCCGCTCTCGCAGCTCGACGCCTTCGCCCAGCAGGTCATCTCGCCGGCGCTCTCCACCGTGGACGGCGTCGCGCAGGTGCTGATCTGGGGCAGCCAGAAATATGCGGTGCGAATCCAGATCGACCCGACCGCACTCGCCGCGCGCGGCATCGGTCTCGACGAGTTGCAAGCCGCGATCACCGCGACCAACGCCAATACGCCGGTCGGCACGATCCAGAACACGGCCCAGCAGCTGACGATTCAAGCGAAGACGCAGCTCGCCAATGCCGCGCAGTTCGCCAACGTCATCATCACCACGCGCTCGGGCAAGCCGGTTCGGCTCGGCGACGTCGCCAGGGTGATCGACTCCGTCGAGAACACCCAGACCCGCAGCAACTATGACGGCACGCCGGCGATCGTGCTCGCCGTGCAGCGCCAGCCCGACGCCAACACCGTCGAGGTCGTCGACCGCGTCAAGGCGATGATCCCGGCCTTCGAGGATCAGTTGCCGGCGGCGGCCTCGCTCTCGTTGCTCAACGATCGCTCAACCTCGATCCGCCAGGCCGTGGACGACGTGCAGTTCACGCTGCTGCTCACCATAGCGCTGGTCGTCATGGTGATCTTCGTCTTCCTGCGCCGGGTGGCCGCGACCTTCATTCCGGCGGTGGCGGTGCCGATCTCGATCATCGCCACGCTTGCCGCTATGTACCTGCTCGGTTTCTCGATCGACAACATCTCGCTGCTCGGCCTGACGCTCTCGGTCGGCCTCGTCGTCGACGACGCCATCGTCATGCTCGAGAACATCGTCCGCCACATGGAGGAGGACGGGCTTTCCGCCTTCGAAGCCTCGCTGAAGGGTGCCGGCGAGATCGGCTTCACCATCATCTCGATCTCGCTTTCGCTGGTTGCGGTCTTCATCCCCGTGCTGCTGATGGGCGGCGTCATCGGGCGCATCTTCAACGAGTTCGCGGTGGTGGTGACGGTCTCGATCCTGGCCTCCGCCTTCGTCTCGCTGACGCTGACGCCGATGCTCTGCTCGCGCCTGCTCTCGGGCTATTCCGAACATCATCAGGAGAACGCGCTCGGCCGCTGGCTGGAGAAGGGCTTCGACAAGCTGCTCGCCGGCTATGACGCTGGCCTGAAGCTCTGCCTGCGCGTCCAGCCGCTGATGCTGCTGGCCTTCTTCCTGACCATGGCGGGCAGCGTCTGGCTGCTCCAGAGCGCGCCGAAGGGCTTCTTCCCGCAGGAGGATATCGGCCAGCTCCAGGTCTCGACCGAGGCGCGGCAGGACATCTCCTTCGAGGCGATGCAGAAGCTGCAGGCCGAGGTCGCCGACATCTTCCGCAAGTCGCCTTATGTCGCGCATGTCGCCTCGACCGTCGGCGGCAATGGCGGCGGCGGCAGCGCGCTCAATGCCGGGCGGCTCTTCGTCGAGCTGAAGCCGCTCGACGAGCGGCCTCATATCCAGGCGGTGCTGGCCTCGCTCAGGCGCGATCTCGCCCAGGTGGCCGGCATCAACACCTATATGACCCCCGTGCAGAACCTGCGCATCGGAGCGCGCTCCTCGAAGAGCCAGTACCAGCTCGTCGTGCAGGGGCTCGACCAGCAGCAGATGAACGGCTGGGCTGTCCGCCTCGCGGACGCGATGAGCCGCGATCGCTCGACCTTCGTCGACGTCACCACCGACCTGCAGGACAATGCCCTGCAGGCGACAGTCATCGTCGACCGCGACAAGGCCAACGCGCTCGGCATCGGCTCCGACATCCTGCGCTCGACGCTCTATTCCGGCTTCGGCGTCCGTCAGGTCTCGACGATCTACACCGCCGGCGACAGCTACGATGTCGTCGTCGAGTTCAACCCGAACGAGCACTGGACGCCCGAGCGGCTGAACGCCATCCGCATCCGCACCAAGACCGGCACGCTGGTGCCGCTGGGCGCCATAGCCCGGATCGAGCGCACGGCCGGCCAGCTCACCGTGAACCAGCTCGGCCAGCTCCCGGCGGTGACGATCTCCTACAACCTGCCGGCCGGGGTCGCGCTCGGTGACAGCGTCAATCGCATCGAGACGATCAAGGACGAGCTCGGCCTGCCCAAGTCGATCTCGACCACGCTCGCCGGCACCGCCAAGACCTTCCAGGATTCGCTGGCGAACCAGGGCCTGCTGATCGCCGGTGCGATCCTGACGATCTACATCGTGCTCGGCATCCTCTACGAGAGCTTCATCCACCCGCTGACGATCCTGACCGGCCTGCCTTCGGCGGCGGTGGGTGCGCTGGGCGCGCTGAGGCTTTTCGACCTCGAGCTGTCGGTCATCGCCATCATCGGGCTTCTGATGCTGATCGGCATCGTCAAGAAGAACGCGATCATGATGATCGACGTGGCGCTGGTGCTCAGGCGCGAGGGCAAGTCGGCGCAGGACGCGATCCACCAGGCCTGCGTGATGCGTTTCCGGCCGATCCTGATGACGACGCTCGCCGCGCTGATGGGCACCTTGCCGATCGCGCTCGGCGCCGGCGCCAGCGCCGAACTGCGCCAGCCGCTCGGCATCGCCGTGGTCGGCGGCCTGATGATCTCTCAGGTGCTGACGCTGTTCATCACGCCCGTCCTGTTCCTCTACATGGACAGGCTCTCGGAAGGGCTGGTGAGGCTCGGCGGCTACGTGCGCGGCACGAAGCACGCGCCGCCGGTCACGCATCCGGCGGAATAACAGAGGCGCCCCCGCTACCGTTTCCCAATAGAGGCGCGGATAGCGCGGGGAACCCTCTCCCGGAGGGAGAGGGCAGGGTGAGGGGTAGGCCGCTCACCGCATGAGGTGTGAGATGGTCGCTGCCGAGTCGTAAGGTTGGCGCTTACTGGTCCAGGGGCCTACACCTCACCCCTACCCCTCTCCTTACAGGAGAGGGGTTCCCCGCGCTGTCTGCGCTTCTCTGGGGCCGTTCATGGCTCTGTGGCTCTCGCCAAGCGAGACCTCAAGGATGGCGCCGCGGCGCGTCCTCTCAGGCCGCATCCAGCCCATACAGCGAGTGCAGCGTGCGCACCGCGAGCTCGGTATAGGCCGAGTCGATCAGCACCGAGAACTTGATCTCGGAGGTCGTGATCGCGCGGATGTTGATGCCCTTCTCGGCCAGCGCCCGGAAAGCGCGCGCCGCGACGCCCGCATGCGAGCGCATGCCGACACCGATCGCCGAGATCTTCACCACGTCGGTCGCGCCCTGGATCTCCTGGTAGGAGATCGTGTCGTGCTTGCTTTCGAGCAGCGCCTTGGCGCGCTCGTAATCGGCGGTCGGCACGGTGAAGGTGATGTCGGTCGTCGCCTGGTCGTCCGAGACGACCTGGATGATCATGTCGACATTGATGTTGGCATCGGCGAGCGGGCCGAAGATCGCCGCGGCGACGCCGGGCTTGTCGGCCACGCGGCGGAGGGTGATCTGGGCTTCGTCCCGGGAGAAGGCGATGCCGGTGACGATCTGCTGTTCCACGATGTCGTCCTCGTCGCAGATGAGGGTGCCAGGATTGGGGTTTTCGGGGTCGTCGAAGGAAGAACGCACATAGGTCGGCACGCGATGCACCATCGCGATCTCGACCGAGCGCACCTGCAGAACCTTGGAGCCGAGCGAGGCCATTTCGAGCATTTCCTCGAAGGAAACCTTGTCCATGCGCCGGGCCTTGGGCACCACGCGCGGATCGGTGGTGTAGACGCCGTCGACATCGGTGTAGATGTCGCAGCGATCGGCCTTGAGGCCGGCAGCGAGCGCGACCGCGCTGGTGTCGGAGCCGCCGCGGCCGAGCGTGACGATGCGATGCGTGCGCGGGTTGACGCCCTGGAAGCCGGAGCAGACCGCGATCTCGCGGTTGCGGTCGAAGCCCGCCAGGATGCCGGCGCCGTCGACGCTTTCGATCCGGGCCGAGCCATGCACGTCGGAGCCGTAGAGCGGGATCTGCCAGCCCTGCCAGGAGCGCGCCGGCAGGCCCATCTCCTGCAGCACGATCGCCATCAGCCCTGAGGTGACCTGCTCGCCCGAGGCGACGACGGTGTCGTACTCGGCCTGGTCGAACAGCGGCGATGCTTCCTTGCACCAGCCGACCAGCTCGTTGGTCTTGCCGGACATGGCGGAGACCACGATCGCGACCTCGTTGCCGGCATCGAACTCGCGTTTGACGTGGCGCGCCGCGTTCTTGATGCGCTCGACAGTGGCGACTGAGGTGCCGCCGAATTTCATCACCAGACGGGCCATGACGGTCTTTTCGATAGCTGTCCCCGGCAAGCCGGGTCGAAAGGTCGCCCTCGCACTTGCAGCGGGGCGGGTGTAGATGACGGGCGTCAGGCGCGGTGTCAATGCGGCATCGCATAAGCGAAGGACCGGTTCATGGCGGCTGCGCCCCACCGCACAGGCTCGACGATCGACCCGGCCGAGGTCGCCCGCTTCGATGCGATCGCCCGCGACTGGTGGGACCCGAAGGGCCCCATGGCTGTCCTGCACAAGTTCAATCCGGTCCGGCTCGCCTTCGTCCGCGACGAGGCCTGCGCGCATTTCGGGCGTGACCCCAAGAAGATGCGCGCCCTCGATGGCCTGAGCCTTGTCGATATCGGCTGCGGCGGCGGCGTGCTGTCCGAGCCGCTCGCAAGGCTCGGCGCCGAAGTGACCGGCCTCGATCCGGCCCCGACCAACATCGCCGTCGCACGCGCCCATGCCGAGAAGAGCGGGCTTGCGATCGACTATCGCGAGGAGACGATCGAGGCGGTCGTGGAAGCGGGCCAACGCTTCGACATCGTGCTGGCGATGGAGGTCGTCGAGCATGTCGCCGATGTCGAGGCCTTCGTTGCCGCTTGCTGCGCGGCGGTGAAGCCCGATGGCCTCTTGGTGATGGCGACGCTCAACCGCACGCTGAAATCCTACGCGCTGGCGGTCGTCGGCGCCGAATATGTCCTGCGCTGGCTGCCGAAAGGCACACATGATTGGGAGAAGTTCGTGACGCCCGCCGAGCTCGGCGGCGCGATCGAAGGCAACGGCTTCACGCTGGGGACGCAGACCGGGGTGGTGTTCAATCCGCTGACCGGCCGCTGGAGCGCCGCGCGCGACATGGACGTGAACTACATGCTCGCCGCCAGCCGGGGCGGCCGGCCATAGCACGGGCTGGGCCGAGTTTGGGCGTGAGAGATGCCTCTCACGGCCGGATGACGGCCATCCCGATCAGCAGCAGCAGGCCGGAGCCGGTCGCGATCACGACCCGCAGGGCCTCGGCCGGAAAACGCGTCGGAATGCCATAGCGGTGCCAGAGCCAGGCGCCGGCGAAAGCGCCCACCAGCAGGATTCCGGTGTTCAGCATCACGCCGAAACCGCCGTCGTCGAGCAGCAGGTCGGCAAGCCAGCCGAGCAGCATGGCGCCGAACACGACCATCGCCAGGACGATGACCACGGACATGAGGGACATATCGGGCAGGCCGACCATCATGAGCAAGCCGCGCATCGTTTCTCCTTGGCGCCGCGCAGGACGTCAGCATCTCAGCAAACGATGAAGAAAGCGCAAGCGCCGAAAAGAAAGGGTTTTGCACTGCGGTGTGATTCCTTAGAGTAATGGCGCAGCGCAGCATAAGATGCATGATCGGCATCCCATACCGCCGACGAGCTCCGGGCTGGGCAACGACGGAAGAGAGCAGGGAGACGACCATGTCGAAGTCGCAGGCCGCCGTGAAGCCGCTCAAGGACCTCTATGAGCTCGACGAATTGCCGCCGCTCGGCCATGTCCCCGAGAAGATGTATGCCTGGGCGATCCGGCGCGAGCGCCACGGGGCGCCGCAGGACTCGTTCCAGGTCGAGGTCGTGCCGACCTGGTCGATCGGCGAGGAGGAGGTGCTGCTCCTCGTGATGGCCGGCGGCGTCAACTACAACGGCATCTGGGCCGGCCTCGGCCAGCCGATCTCGCCCTTCGACGTGCACAAGGCGCCGTTCCATGTCGCCGGCTCCGATGCTTCGGGCATCGTCTGGGCCGTCGGTTCCAAGGTGAAGCGCTGGAAGGTCGGCGACGAGGTCATCGTCCACTGCAACCAGGACGATGGCGACGACGAGGAGTGCAATGGCGGCGACCCGATGTTCTCGTCGACCCAGCGCATCTGGGGCTACGAGACGCCGGACGGTTCCTTCGCCCAGTTCTGCCGCGTCCAGTCGCGCCAGCTCATGCACAAGCCGAAGCACCTCGCCTGGGAGGAGGCCGCCTGCTACACGCTGACGCTGGCCACCGCCTATCGCATGCTGTTCGGCCATGCCCCGCACACGATCAAGCCCGGCGACAATGTCCTCGTCTGGGGCGCCTCCGGCGGCCTCGGCGTCTTCGGCGTGCAGCTTTGCGCGGCGTCGGGCGCCAACGCCATCGGCGTGATCTCGGACGAGACCAAGCGTGACTATGTGCTCGGCCTTGGCGCCAAGGGCGTGATCAACCGCAAGGATTTCAACTGCTGGGGCCAGATGCCCAAGGTCAATTCGCCCGAGTACAACGAGTGGACCAAGGAAGCCCGCAAGTTCGGCAAGGCGATCTGGGACATCACAGGCAAGAAGGATGTCGACATCGTCTTCGAGCATCCGGGCGAGGCGACCTTCCCGGTCTCCTGCCTCGTCGCCAAGCGCGGCGGCATGGTGGTGTTCTGCGCGGGCACGTCCGGCTTCAACATCACCTTCGACGCCCGCTATGTCTGGATGCGGCAGAAGCGCGTCCAGGGCTCGCATTTCGCCCATCTCAAGCAGGCGAGCGCCGCCAACCAGTTCGTGATCGACCGGCGGATCGACCCCTGCATGTCCGAGGTCTTCCCCTGGGACAAGATCCCGCTCGCCCATCACAAGATGTGGAAGAACGAGCACGCGCCCGGCAACATGTCCGTGCTGGTCTATGCGCCGCGCACGGGCCTCAGGACCTATGAGGATGTCGCGGAGGCGCTGGCCGGCTGAGTGTCGCGGAAAGGCGGCGGGCGTAAACTGCTTGCAATATGCAATCGGATTTTCTATTCCGAGATTGCGAATTGCCGTCGGTCAGGAGGCGCCCGTGCCGCTCACGCTCTACGCCCATCCGTTCTCGTCGTATTGTCAAAAAGTGCTGGTGGCGCTCTACGAGAACGCGACGCCCTTCACCTATCGCCTGCTCGGTCCGGAAGATCCCGCGGCCGGCGCCGAATGGGTTAAGCTCTGGCCGATGAAGAAGATGCCCGTGCTCGTCGATGGCGAGACGCCGGTCTTCGAATCGAGCGTCATCATCGAACATCTCGACCTGTTTCATCCAGGCGCGGCCCGGCTGGTGCCGGCCGACGCTAAGCAGGCGCTCGACGTGCGCATGATGGATCGCGCCTTCGACAACTATGTGATGACGCCGATGCAGGCGATCGTCTTCGACCATCTGCGCCCGGCCGACGACCGCGATCCCTTCAGCGTGGCCCGGGCCCATGAAAAGCTCGACGACGCCTATCGCTGGTTCGATGGAGCCCTGGCCGGGCGGCATTGGGCCTGCGGCGACGCCTTCAGCCTGGCCGATTGCGCGGCGGCGCCGTCCCTGTTCTATGCCGACTGGGTCCACGAGATCGACGAGGCTTTCGGGAACCTGCGCGCCTACCGGTCCCGCCTGCTGGCGCGGCCCTCCTTTGCGCGCGCCGTCGACGAGGCCAGACCGTTCCGCAAGCTCTTTCCGCCGGGCGCGCCCGACCGCGATTGAACCGCGCATCGACGATGGGAACATGGGCAGGGCGCGTTGGCGCTCTGTCTGTGGCCGTCGATCGGCGCTAGAGACGGCCAGAGCGTTTTCGAGCGAAGTGGACGCCGGTTCGCGTGAAGAAAATGCGATAAAACGAAGACCTGGAGCAACTCCGCGATTCGAAGAATTGCGGAATTGCTCCAGGTCCAGCGGTTCCGGGTTTCGATGTCCTCGCCTCTCATCCTGCGCGCGATACCGCTGCTCTTCACCTTCCTCTGGTCCACGGGCTGGGTGGTCGCCGGCTATTCGGCCCGTCATGCCGATGCCCTGACCTTCCTCGTCGTGCGCTTCTCCTGCGCCGCGGCGTTGCTGACGCTGATCGCGCTTGCGACCGGCGCGCCCTGGCCGCGCAGCCGCCGCGCCGTCATCGACGTGGCGATCACCGGCATCCTGCTGCACGGCATCTATCTCGCCGGCGTCTGGTGGGCGGTGCGCCATGGCCTGCCGGCCGGCATTTCCGGCCTGATCGCAGGGCTGCAGCCGATCCTGACGGCGCTCTTCGCGCCCGCGCTCGTCGGCGAGCGGATTTCGGGCATCCGCTGGCTCGGCATCGCCTGCGGCTTCCTTGGGATCGCACTGGTTCTGGAGCCGCAACTCGCCGGCGTCGAGCCGGCCGCGCTCTGGGGCATCGCCGTGCCGATGCTGATCAATATCGGCGGCATGTTCGCGGTGACCTTCGGTTCGTTCTACCAGAAGGCGCGGGTCGTCTCCGGTGATCTGCGCACGATCACCGCGATCCAGTATGTCGCGGCAGGGCTTGTCGTGCTGCCCTTCGCGGTGGCCTTCGAGCCGATGCGGATCGACTGGAACCTGACCATGCTGCTCGTGCTGGCCTGGTCGGTGATCGTGCTCTCGATCGGCAGCATCTGGCTCTACCTGTTCATGCTCCGGCGCGGCGAGGTCTCGCGCATCGTGACCTTCCTCTATCTGGTGCCGGCGCTCGTCGCGGTCGAGGCTTGGCTGCTCTTCGGGGAGACACTGACGCCGCTCCAGATCGGCGGCATGGCCGTGACGATCCTCGGCGTCGTGCTCGCCAGCCGGAAGTAGCCGTCTCCCCAAAAAGGAGGGTTTCGGTTTCCCTCGATCTCCCTTTATGCTGCGTCGCAACAAAGGGAGGGTCCAAGACCATGAACGCCAATACGGCCGCAAAGGCTGAGAATCGCGCGAATGCGATCGCGCTGATCGCGGCGGCGCTGCCGGGCTTCGAGACCCTGTTCCAGGAGGCCGTTGCGGCAGTGCGGCAGAAGGTGCTGGTCGACGGCCGCATCTCCTCGGCCCGGCTGGAGGCCGAGCAGCACGCCGCCCACGGCCTGTCCTGGCTCGCGACCTATGTCACGGCTCTGCGCGAGCTCAAGGCCTATGGCGAGCGCCTCGAGGCGGAAGGCCGCTACGGTGCCGTCGAGGACTATGCGCTGCGCATCGGCGCCGGCGAGTACGCCGCCCAGATCTTCGGCGGCATTCCGATGAGCCAGGGCGAGATCGTCAGGCTCCCGGCGCTGGGTCTCTCGCAGAAGGCCATTGCCGCCGCCGGCTCGGACGCTGCCGATGCCCTGATCGCCGAGGGCAATACGCCGGAGAATCGCGCCCGCTTCGTTGCTCTGTTCAGCCAGGACCAGGGCGCGGCCAGCATCGGCGATACCGGCCTCGACGAAACGCTGGAGGCGATCCGCTCGGAGATGCGCCGCTTCTGCGCTGCGGAGGTCACGCCGCATGCCCATGAATGGCATCTGGAGAACGAATACATCCCGATGCCGGTGGTCGAGAAGATGGCCGAGCTCGGCGTCTTCGGCCTGACCATCCCCGAGGAGTTCGGCGGCATGGGCCTGTCGAAGGTCTCGATGTGCGTCGTCTCGGAGGAGCTCTCGCGCGGCTATATCGGCGTCGGCTCGCTCGGTACGCGCTCGGAGATCGCGGCCGAATTGATCCTCTGCGGCGGCACGCCCGAGCAGAAGGAGAAGTGGCTGCCGAAGATTGCTTCCGGCGAGGTTTTGCCCACCGCCATCTTCACCGAACCCAATACCGGCTCCGACCTCGCCTCGCTGCGCACCAGGGCCGTGAAGGAAGGGGATGTCTGGAAGGTCCATGGCAACAAGACCTGGATCACCCATCCCGTCCGCGCCGACATCATGACGCTGCTGGTCCGCACCGATCCATCCGAGCCCGGTTACAAGGGCCTCTCGATGCTGATCGCCGAGAAGCCGCGCGGCAGCGATGCCGATCCGTTCCCGGTCGCGGGCCTGACCGGCGGCGAGATCGAGGTCCTCGGCTATCGCGGCATGAAGGAATACGAGCTCGCCTTCGACGGTTTCGAAGTGAAGGGCGAAAACCTGCTCGGCGGCGTGCCCGGCCAGGGTTTCAAGCAGCTCATGCAGACCTTCGAGGCGGCGCGCATCCAGACGGCGGCCCGCGCCATCGGTGTGGCGCAATCGGCCTTCGACCTCGGCTTGCGCTATGCTCAGGAGCGTATCCAGTTCGGCAAGCCGCTGATCGCCTTCCCGCGCGTCGCCGACAAGCTCGCGATGATGGCGGCGGAAATCCTGATCGCCCGCCAGCTCGCCTATTTCGCCGCCCGCGAGAAGGATGCCGACCGGCGCTGCGATCTGGAGGCCGGCATGGCCAAGCTGCTCGGCGCGCGCGTCGCCTGGGCAGCCGCCGACAACGCCCTGCAGATCCATGGCGGCAACGGCTTCGCACTGGAATATCCGGTCAGCCGCGTGCTCTGCGATGCGCGCATCCTCAACATCTTCGAGGGCGCGGCCGAGATCCAGGCACAGGTCATCGCGCGCCGGCTGGTCGAGGAATAGCGGGCGCGGCGGCCTGCCGCGTCGCATCGTGATAATTTCGACAAGATATCCTTGCTCGGATGCCCGGCCGGCCGATGGAGCCGGCAGATCAGGAGACATCATGTCGAATCGCCTTGCCTTCGCTCTGGCCGGAACCGTGCTCGTCGGCGCCGCCGCGCTGCTCTCCGCCCCCGCGATCGCCCAGCAGAATCCGGCCGGTCAGCAGCCGAGCCCGCGCATCAGCGTGATCGGGGAAGGCGAGGTCGGCGTCGCGCCGGACATGGCGATCCTCAACCTCACCGTCCTGCGCGAGGCCGATACGGCCCGTGCGGCGCTCACCGCCAACAACGAGGCGATGAAGCAGGTGCTGGCCGCGCTGAAGGAAGCCGGCGTCGCGGAGCGCGATCTCCAGACCGCGGGCCTCAACATCCAGCCGCGCTATGCCCAGCCGGGCAAGGACCGCAGCGGCGAGCCCAAGATCACCGGCTACAGCGTCAGCAATGCGCTGACCGTTCGGGTCCGCAATCTCGCTGATGCGGGCGGCATCCTCGACAAGGTGGTTGGGCTCGGCGTCAACCAGGGCGGCGGCATCGCTTTCGTCAAGGACGACATCAAGCCGACCCTGACCGAGGCGCGCAAGCGCGCGGTCGCCGATGCGATGGCCCGCGCCAAGACCCTGGCCGAGGCGGCGGACGTCAAGCTCGGCAAGATCCTCTCGATCGAGGAGCAGTCGATCATGGCGCGCCCGATGCCGTACGGCGGAGCCGTGCGCATGGCCGCCAGCGATGCGGCCGTGCCGTTGGCCAGCGGCGAGAATACCTACCGGACGCAGGTCAACGTGATCTTCGAGATCACGCCCTGATCGTCTGAACTCAGGAGCGCCCGGCCCGCTCCGGGCGCAGCTTTGCAGCCACTGACACCGGCAGGCTGGTGATGACGACGCCGCAGAGCACCCAGAGTCCCGGCAGCCAAAGCTCTGCCGGCGGCAATTCCGCCAGCAGCAGATAGGCGGCGAGCGTGATCAGCGGCACGCGCAGGGTGTCGGCGCTGCAGAGTTGCAGCGGCGTGGCATGGCGCGAGGCGTTGGCCAGCGCGGCCTGCGAGACGAAGCCGCCGATGATCAGTGCGAGCACGGCGCCGCCGATCACGGCAAGCTCGGGCAAGGCGAAAGCCAGCCGGTACGGCTGCGGCGGCGGCGACCACTGCTCCGGCACGAAGAACCAGAGCAGCAGATAAAGCGGCAGCTGGATCGTATGCATCAGCAGCACGATGGACAGCGTACTGCGCTGTGCCGCCAGCCGCGCCAGCATGAGATTGGTGCTGGTCAGCGCCGCGACGGCGCCGATGGCGATGGCGAGGTCGCGATTGGGGACGGCGTCGAGCCGGAACACCAGCAAGCCGATCCCGGTCGCGAGCACGGCAAGGCCGACGGTTGCACCGGTGCCGGGTCGGCGACGCAGGACCAGGAAGAGCAGCACGCCTGCGAAGAGCGGACCGGTGAATTCGATGGTGGTGACGAGCGCGAGCGGCAGGTGCGCCAGGCTCCAGATCAGCGCGAGCGAGCCGACGAGATGCAGGATGCTGCGGGCGATATCCTCTCGCAGCTTCGGGGGGAGAATGGTGCGACGCTGTTCCGCCCCGCCGGCCCAGACGGCCGAGGCCGCGATGGCGAGGCTGCCGACCGAGCGCAAGAGCCCGATCTCGATGACGGTGAGATAGCCCGAGAGCAGGCGGATGGAGAGGGCGATCGCGAGATAGGACGCCAGATACGCGCTCATCCACCCGAGGAAGGCCGGAAATCCTCGGCCTGCCCCGTCCAGGGAATGCCCAGCAACATGCGCTCCAGAATGGCCATTCGCATCGGCACGGAGAGCTGGACCTGACGGAAATAGCCTGCGTTCGGGAGGCTGTCGCATGAGGTGTCGAGCTCCGAGAAGCGCGGAAGAGGGTTGAGGATCAATGTGTCCGAACGGGCATCCAGGACCTTGCGGGCGGTCAGTGTGAAGGGCTCGCTCTCTTTTTCCTTGTCGACGGCTTCGTTGCCGAGGGAGGCGTGAGCGAATTTGCTCATGTCCTGCATCTGGATGCTGAGCACGTCATGGTCGAGCGTATGGCGGATGTCGTGGACGAGCCCGACCTGCGTGCCGAGATCGGCGAGCACGGTCATCGCCTCGCGCATCGCCGGGTTGATCGGCGTATCCGGCAGGCAGCACAGCGTGAAGCGCTTCGGCGGGGAAAGGCGCAGCATCTTCACGAAGGAGATCGCGAAGCGTGCCCGCGAATCGCTCGACAGGGCGATGCTGAGGCCCTCGATCGCACCGCGCATCTGCCGGATCGCGAAGATGTCGACCAGGGCCTGGGTCGGGTGCTCGTCGGCGCCGTTGCCGGCATTGATGACCGGTAGATAGCTCAGGCGTCCAACGCGGTAGGGCATGTCCTCCATATGCGAGCGCACGATCAGCACGTCGCTGTAGAGCTCGACCGTGTGGATATGGTCCTCGATCGATTCGCCGGTATCGGTGCCCATCCGGCTGCGGTCGGTGTCATAGGCGTCGATCGACTGGTGGCCGAGCCGGGCGGCCGCCGTCTGGAAGCCGAGGCGGGTGCGGGTGCTGCGCTGGTCGAACAGGGTGGCGATCACCTTCGGCCGGCGGCGCGGGGCGGGCGGCTGCTCGGGCAGGGGCAGACCGGCCTTTTCCAGCTCTTCTTCGTGGAGATGCCGCTCGGCGCGCGCGATGATGTCGTCGAGATCGAAGCGCGAGACGGCATCGGCGCTCAGCAGATCCTTCCCGCTCGGATAGTTCGGGCGCATCAAGGCCTCCGGCTCGCGCGAGCGTCTGCGTCCGGGGCGCGTCAGGCAACCTGGCTGAAGCGGCCCGGCTTGCGCGAGCCGGAACGCGAGCGCGCCGACCCCATTCGCCCCGTCGCCACACGATTGCCGATCATGGGCAGCAAATCCTCCGCTGTCATCGGCCGGGCGAAGATATAGCCCTGAATACCGTGGACGGCATGCTTTTCGATGACGGTGAGCTGCTCCTGCGTCTCCACGCCCTCGACGATGAGGCGCAGCTTCAGATCATGCGCGAGCTGGGCGATCGCGTTCATCAGCGAATCTGCCTTGCGCGAGGACCCGAGCTCCTGGGTGAAGGCCTGGTCGATCTTGATCGTATCGATCGGCAGATGTGCGAGATAGCTGAGCGAGGAATAGCCCGTGCCGAAATCGTCGAGGGCGATCCGCACGCCGAGCGCGCGCAGCGCCACGAGGCGCGAGACGACATGGTCGGGATCATCGATCAGCGAGCTTTCGGTGATCTCGATCGTCAGCCGGTGAGGTTCGATGCCGCTCATCCGCAGGAGCGCCTCGACGACGCCGACGATGTCGTGGCCATGGTCGAACTGGCGCGCCGAGACGTTGACGCTGACGCCGACGCTGCGCGGCCAGGACAAGGCTGACCGGATCGCCTCGCCGAGCACCCAGGAGCCCAGCACGGTGATCAGCCCGGTCCGCTCGGCCAGCGGGATGAAGACCGCGGGGCTGATCGTGCCGCGCCGTGGATGCTGCCAGCGCAGCAGCGCCTCGGCCATGGTCGCGGTGCCGGAGCGAGGGTTGTAGATCGGCTGGAAATGCAGCTCGAACTCGCCGCGGCGAATGGCGTCGCGCAGTTCCGTTTCGAGCGCCACGCCGTCTTCATGTTCATTGCGGATCGCATCGGTATACATGACGAAGCGGTTCCTCCCGTCGAGCTTGGCCCGATAGAGGGCGATGTCGACGCATTTCAGGGCCTCGTCGATCGAGGCGGCGCAGCCAGCGGGTGCGATGCCCATGCTGGCCGTGGCGGTGACGTGGCGCCCGCCGATGACGCGCTGGCTGGCGAGCATCATGACGAGGCGGGCCGCCAGCGCGCTGGCACCCTCGGCATCGCGCGTGGTGGCGACCATGAATTCGTCGCCGCCGGTGCGCGCGGCGATGTCGCCGACGCCGAGCTCGGCGAGCAGCGTTTCGCTGAAGCCCTGCAGCAGCGCATCGCCGATATCGTGGCCGAGGCTGTCATTGATGCTCTTGAAGCGGTCGATGTCGATCGAGATCAGCGTCACCGGGCGGCCGGAAGCCGCCATCTGCCGGATCTCGCGCATGAAGCCGCGGCGGTTGTAGAGGCTGGTGATCGTGTCGTTGACGGCCAGATGCTCGAGCTCGCGCATGGTGCGCAGCCGGGCGAGGAAGATCCGGTGGATCACCTGGGCACTCGAGAAGGTCAGGACGGCGGTGAGCGCGACCGACAGCCCGATCACAAGATAAGCGGGGTCCCGCGTCCACAGCAGGGCAAATGTGAAAGGCGTGGCCGCCGCCAGCACCTGCACGCGGGTGATGACCGGCCGTGAGCTGTTGCGCCCGGAAATGCCGGCGAGATAGCCGATCGTCTGGGCGATCGCCAGCGCCGCGACGGGCTCGTAGGTATAGCGCAGCATGGCATAGCTGCCGAAGGCCGAGATCAGGGCGGCGGTCGACCAGGCGCCGGCCATGGCCAGGTTTTCGAGCGTGCCGATCTGGCGTTCCGTCGACGTCGCGAGGTGGATGCCCGTGTAGTAGCGGTGCGACAGGTAGCGGAACACGCCGATCGCGACCATCGCTGCTGCCATGAGGTAGAAGACGATATCGCCACCGGTCAGCAACGCGCTCGCGGCCATCACGGCCGCGACCGTGACGGTGCCGATGAAAATCGTGCCTGGCGTGGCATAAAGCGCTGCCACCAGTTCCGATTTCATCGCGAGATCGTTTTCGTGAACGTCGACGATCATCAGGCGTCCCGTCGCTATGTCTGCTTTTTGGCCGGCGTAGGTGCTATTCTCGCTAAAAATCTATTAAAGAACTGTATGTCGCTTCGGAGGTTTCGCCGACAAATTATAACTTTAGGCCGATATAGCACGGTCGGCTGCGCAGACGGTACTTGGCGAAATCTTCAAGCCCGCCCCTGACCTGCTCCGCCGTCCGGCCTGCGGGCCGTTTTCCGGCGCCGCGGGCGAGGTCGGGAATGGGGTGCGCTTCCGGCGTGACGCGCTGGCCGTCGGCGCCGCAGCGCGAGGCTTGCGTGACATCGATCCGATCGGTCACGCCCTCGATCACGGCGAAATCGGACGCGAGGCAGGCCGGGTTGATCAGCGGCTGCTCGTCTCTTGCAGCGGAGGCGATGCGGCTGAAGATGCCGGTGGTGCGCTCCGAGCATTCCCTAACGTTAGAGTCGCCGATTTTCGCGGTCTTCACCGTATTCGGGTACAGGCAGATGCCGGCGATACTCCAGGGCTGGTGGGCCGAGGGGTTGGCGGTTCCCGCCTTGAGCGTCTTCCCGCGGTTGAGACGCTGTCACGCAGGGCGGTGGAAGCCCTCCATGCGCACCCGCCCGTCCGCGCCCTCGGTCCAGCCCCTGACGCTGCCATCCGCCTGCTGCTTCGCCTTCACCCGGAAGACGCCGCCCGCGATGAGTGGGCTCAGGCCCCGATAGTCGAGCCGGATCGGCTCACCTCCGGTCAGCGTCGCCAGGATGTTGGCGATCAGCGTCGCCTGGATCGGTCCATGCACGACCAGCCCGGCATAGCCTTCCGTCCCGGTCGCATAGGGGAAATCGTAGTGGATGCGATGGCCGTTGAAGGTCAGCGCCGAGTAGCGGAACAGCAGCAGCGGGCTGGCCTCGACCTCCCAGATGAGATCGGCAGGTTCGCCCGCGGCGGCCGGGCCAGGCGCACCGGCAGCGGAAGCACCCGGCTCTGCCGCCTCGCGATAGACGATGTCGTGCCGTTCGCGCAGCGCCACGCCGCGCTCGGTCGCATAGTCATGGTGGACGGCGACGAAGCAGAGCGGGCCGCTGCGGCCTTCCTTGTAGGAAATCTCGCCGATCCGGGAATGCCTGATGACGCGGTCGCCCTCGCGCAGCGGCGACAGGGTCTCGATCCGCCCGCCGGCCCACATCCGCCGGGGCAACGGCACCGGCGGCAGGAACTCGCCCTTGGCAGCGTGGCCGTCGGGTCCGCAGGCGCCGATATCCGAGATCGGTGGAGCCAGGCACCAGTGCAGCGCCAGCGGCGCCTCGCCGGGATGGTGAGGGGCGAGATGGCGGCCGAAGGTGGCGGCGAAGCTCTGCACCAGCCGCGGCGTGACGATGTCCTGCGCCTCCTCGGTCCTGCCGGTCCAGCCGGCGAGCTTGGCGATGTCGATGCTCATGAGAGGCTTCCCTCGGTCGAAAATGGTCGTTCCGCTCAGGCGGTTTTCGCTTCGATCTGGCGGGCGAATTCGGCGCGCAGTGCCGCGTCGTGTTGGCCCAGCGCCGGAACCGGCCGCATTGCGACGCGCCGGCCGTCGACGATGGCGGATGGCGCCAGCACCGCGACGGGTCCGTTCGGTGTCGGGACGGGCAGGGCGGTCGCCGCCGGATGATCGATCAGTCCGCCCACGGTGGAAACCGTGCCATAGGCGATGGCATGGCGATCCAGCGCGGCGGCGATATCCGCAAAGCGCCGCCGGCCGAGCCGCACCTGCACCTCGCCATCGAGCAGGATGCGCTCCTTCACCCGCAGCACATTTGAGGCGAAGCGGGGATCGGCTGCCAGCTCCGGGCTTTCGAGCACGTCGCGGGCGAAGACCTGCCATTCCCGTTCGCTCTGGATCGAGACCAGCACCTCGCCGTCGACAAGCGAGAACACGCCATAGGGAGCGATCGAGGGATGGGCGAGCCCGACCCGCGCCGGCTCGATGCCGCCATAGCGGCGCGTGAGATAGGGCACGTTCATCAATTCGGCGAGCGTGTCGAACAGCGAGAGCGCGATCGCCGAGCCAACGCCGGTGCGCGCCCGCTTCAGTAGCGCTTCGAGGATCGCGGCATAGGCTGCCTGTCCCGTGGCGATGTCGGCGATCGAGATCCCGATCCGCGAGGGGCCGGATTCGGCCGTGCCGGTGATGGCGGAGAGGCCTGATTCCGCCTGGATCAGCAGGTCATAGGCCTTGCGTCGCTCATGTGGCGTGCCCGGCGCATAGCCGGAGATGTCGCAGGTGATCAGTCGCGGATGGCGTTGCCGGAGCGTGGCGCTGCCGAGCCCGAGCCGGTCGGCCGCACCGGGCGCCAGATTCTGGATGAAGATGTCGGCCGACGCGATCATCGCCTCGACCAGCGCGAGGTCTTCGGGCTGCCGCAGGTCGACCCGGCAGGATTCCTTGCCCCGGTTGATCCAGACGAAATAGGACGACTGCCCCTTGGCGAAGCCGTCATAGCCGCGCGCGAAATCGCCTTCGGGCCGTTCCAGTTTGATGACGCGTGCGCCGGCATCGGCGAGCTTGCAGCTCGCGACCGGCGCAGCCACCGCCTGCTCCAGCGCGACCACGACGATTCCTTCGAGCGCATTCGACATCGGCATCCCCTCAGTAGTCGAGAGAGGAAGAGCGCCCCGGCGCGGCCGAGTCAAATCGCAGCCGCCATGCGCCCGTGTTGGGGGGAGCGCAGCGCCAATGTCGCGAAAACCGCCTGAATCAAGATATGATGAGCGGGCGCTATGCCTTTGACCGGACAGATTAAATCCAGCCGAGCTATCCAGCTGCCGCCGGCTTCGGCCAGCTCGCGGTGATGCCGGGCTGCACCGGCCGTTCCAGATAGGTCGAGAGCACGACATAGCTGCGCGTAGCCTTGACGCCGGGCGTGTCGTAGAGCCGCCCGAGCAGCCCTTCGAGCGCGTGAGTGTCGGTGGTCCGGACCTTCAACAGCATGCAGGTATCGCCCGCGACTGAGTGGATCTCCTCCACCTCCGGGTGCTCCTTCACCGCCATCAGAGCGGGCGTCTTGCCCCAGCCGGTGGTGTCGACATGCACGAAGGCTAGCAGGGTCTTGCCCGTCGCGGTCGGCTCGATCAGCGCCGCGATCTGGCGGATCGCGCCGGATTGCTTGAGCCGCTTGATCCGCTCATGCGCGGCCGGCGGTGACAACCCGACCTTCTCGCCGATCCGGGCATAACTCTCCGTCGCATCCTCGACCAGAACGCCTAACAGCTTTCGGTCCATCGCATCGAGCGAACGCTCCGCCGCGCGTTCGCGCCGAACGCCATCTGTTTTTTGATCCATGGCCGTGAATCCGGTTGAACCTGAATAGTGTTCGGTCATTCTTTCCTCATGCCGAACATGAATCAACACTCTTCCGCCGCAGCCCTGCCGGCCGTCCGCATTCCGGCCGCAGCCTACGCGCTGTGCCTTTGCATCGGCGTCATCGGCTCGAATTCCCTCGTGCTCGGGCCGATTGCGCCGCAGGTCGCGGAAAGCTTCGGTCGAGGCACGCCGGCCGTGATGACGGCCTCGGGCGCCTTCGGCATCGGCACGGCGTTGGCGGCGATCCTGCTCGGCCGCCTGATCGATCGCTTCGGCGCGGGTGCGACGCTGCGGGTGGCGCTCGCGCTTTTTACCCTAGCTCTGGCGGCGAGCGCTGCCGCGCCGGCCCTGCCGATGCTGGTCGGCGCCCAATTCGTGGCTGGCCTTGCGGCCGGCGTGGCGCTGCCCTCGATCTATACGCTCGCCGCTGCGGTCGCCCCAGCCCGACGCGAAAGCGATACGATCGGCATCGTGCTCTCGGGCTGGACGCTGAGCATGGTCGCCGGCGTCTCGCTCTCGGCGGTGCTGGCCGACAGGATCGGCTGGCGCTTCGTCTACGGCTTTGCCGCCGCTGCGAGCGCGCTCGCGCTTTTGGTCGCGCAGGCGATGAAACTGCAGGGCGCGCCAGCAACAACCACGAACTCATCGCCGCTGGCAGCGTTGCGCGTGCCCGGCGTCGCGCCGCTGCTGATCGCCTGCGCCGGCTTCATGGCCTCCTTCTACGGCGTCTACGCCTATATCGGCGACCATCTGCATCGCGTGCTCGGCCTGCCGCTCAGCGCGAACGGCCTGCTCGCTTTGACTTATGGCCTCGGCTTCGGCGCCGCCGCCTTCTTGGATGGATTGATCGACCGCTTCGATGCCGGGCGCTTCCTGCCGGCGATGTTCCTGGCGGTCGGTTGCGTCTATCTCGGCATGGGCGCCGCCAGCGGCAGCTATGTCCTGACGTTGGCGGCGGTGTTTCTCTGGGGGCTCGCCAATCATTTCGGGCTGAACGTGCTGATCATGCGCCTCGGCGCGCTCGATCCCGCGCGTCGCGGCGCGCTGATGGGCCTCAACAGCGGCGTGACCTATCTCGCGCTCTTCGTCGGCACGGCCGCGTTCGGTGCGCTCTACGCGGCGACCGAATTCGCCATCCTGCCCGTCGCGGCGGCGGGGCTGATGCTGCTGGCAGCGCTCTCGGCGAGCCTTGCCCGCCCGAGGACTGCGCCGCGCGTCACATCCTGACGATGTGGCGGATCGTGCGGCCCTCGTGCAGCGCGTCGAAGCCTTCGTTGATCTCGTCGAGACTGCTCGAGCTGGTCCAGAGCTTGTCCACGGCCAGACGGCCACGCTGGTAGAGCTCGATGAAGCGCGGGATGTCGCGCGAGGGCACGCAGGAGCCCACGTAAGACCCCTTCAGCGTCCGCTCCTCGGCGACCAGCCGGACCGGCGAGAGCGACAGCGTATGGGCGGGGTTGGCGAGTCCGGCCGTCGTCGTCGTGCCGCCGCGCCGGGTGATCTGGTAGGCGAGGTCGAGCGCCCTGACCGAACCGGCCATCTCCAGACCGTGGTCGACGCCGCCCTTGGTCGCTAGCTTGATCGCCTCGATCGCATCCGGCGTATCGGCCTTGAAAGCATCGGTCGCGCCGAGCGCCAGCGCCAGATCCAGCTTGTCCTGCGCGAGATCGACGGCAACGACGCGCGAGGCACCACAGGCGATGGCGCCGAGCAGAGCCGAGAGCCCGACGCCGCCGAGCCCGACCACCGCCACCGTCTCGCCAGCCTTGATCCGCGCCGTGTTCACGGCGGCGCCAACACCGGTCAGCACCGCGCAGCCGAACAGGGCGGCAATCTCGTGAGGGATATCGGCCTCGATCTTGACCAGCGAGCGGCGCGAGATCACCGCATGCTCGGCGAAGGCGGAGACGCCGATATGGTGATGCACCGGCTGGCCATGCGTCGAGAGCCGCCGTCCGCCGCCGAGCATCTCGCCGCGCCCGTTGGCAGCATTGCCGGGCTCGCACAGGGCAGGGCGCCCCTCGGCGCAGGGAGAACAGTGGCCGCAGGACGGCACGAACACCATCACCACCCGGTCGCCGGGCTTGAGATCGTCGACGCCTTCCCCGGTTTCGACAACCTCGCCGGCAGCCTCATGCCCGAGCACCATAGGCACCGGGCGCGGGCGGTTGCCGTCGATCACCGAGAGATCGGAATGGCACAGGCCGGCGGCGCGGATGCGAACCAGAACCTCGTCGCGCCCGGGCGGGGCGAGGTCGAGCTCCTCGATCCGCAGCGGGCGGCTCTGCGCATAGGGCGCGGCAACCGGGCTCGCGTTCAGGACGGCGGCACGAATCTTCATGGGGCGTCGGGCTCCGGTCTCTATATCCGCCACCATCCCGACAGGAGAGGGCGCCGCTGTCAAAGTCCGGATGCGTATCCCGTCATTGCGAGGAGCGAAGCGACGAAGCAATCCAGGAGGACTTGGTGAGACGTCTTACCCAGTCCCCCTGGATTGCTTCGCTGCGCTCGCAATGACGGGGAGGGTGAGCGACTGTCGCTCAGGCCGCGTCGGTCAGCGTGCCGCCGAGGAAGAGCTGCCCGATGCGCGGATCGGCGAGGATTTCCGCTGCCGGCCCCTGCATGCGCGTGCGGCCGAGTTCGAGCACCAGCCCTTCGTCGGAAATCTCCAGCGCCGAGCGGGCGTTCTGCTCGACCATCAGGATCGAGACGCCTTTGGCACGAAGGTCCTTCAGGATGCCGAAGGTCTCCTGCACCATCAGGGGCGACAGGCCGATCGAGGGCTCGTCGATCAGCACGAGTTGGGGATCGAGCAACAGGCCACGCACGATCTCGAGCTGCTTCTGCTCACCGCCGGAGAGCGTCGAGGCCTGCTGGTCGGCCTTGGCGCGCAGCGCCGGGAAGCGGTCGAGCGCGGCCTCCAGCCGCCGGGGCATGTCGGTAATCCCGGAGCCGGCCGCGACCGTGCCGAGCTCGATATTGTGGCGCACTGAAAGCTCCGGGAAGATGTTGCGCCCCTGTGGGACGTAGCAGATGCCGGCTTCGAGGAGCTTCCGCTGGTTCCAGCCGGTGATGTCGCGCCCATCGAAGCGGATGCGGCCCTCGCGCAGCTTGAGCAGGCCGAAGATCGCCTTGAACACCGTCGACTTGCCGGCGCCGTTCGGCCCGATGACAGTGGTGATCGCGCCGCGTTTCACCGCGAAGGAGGTGCCGTTCAGGATGGTCATGGCGCCGTAGCCGCCGACCACGCCGTCGAGTTCGAGGATCGGTGTGCTCATCGCCGCGCTCCTCAGTGTCCCAGATAGGCTTCGATCACGGCCGGGTTGGCGCGGACCTCGGCCGGCGTGCCCTCGGCCAACACCTTGCCCTCGGCCAGCACGATGACGCGCGTGCAGAGCGACATCACGAAATCCATGTTGTGCTCGATCACGACGAAGGTCGCGCCCTGCTCGGCATTGATCGCGCGCAGGCGCTCCTTCAGGTCGCCGAGCATGGTCAGGTTGACGCCGCCAGCCGGCTCGTCGAGCAGCACGAGGCGCGGGCCCGCCATGAAGGCCATCGCCGCGTCGAGCAGCTTCTGCTGGCCATAGGACAAGCCCCCCGCCTTGGCGTCAGCGAGATGGCCGAGCTTGAAGAAGCCGATCATCTGCTCGGCCTTCTCCGACAGGCCGGCATCGCGCGCACCGAACAACCGACCGAGCATCGAGCCCTGATGCTCTTGGCCGGCGAGGATCAGGTTCTCGCGCACCGAGAGTTCCGGGAAGACCTGCAGGAGCTGGAAAGTGCGGCTGACGCCGAGCCGGTTGAGAGCGGAAGGCCGCATGTTGGTGACATCGCGGCCGTCGAGCTTCACCGCCCCTTGCGTCGGTTCGAGCTGGCCGAGAATGCAGTTGAACAGGGTCGACTTGCCGCAACCGTTCGGCCCGATGATGCCGAGGATCTCGCCCTCCTTCACGGAGAAGGAGACGCCGTTCACGGCCTTGATGCCGCCGAAGGCCTTGTGCAGGTCGTGGACTTCGAGGACCGGGCTCATCGCGCGCCTCCGGTCTTGCGCCTTATCGCGTTCCAGCCGCGCTCGATCAGGCCGCTGACGCCTTGCGGGCAGATGACCAGCAGAGCCAGCACGATCGCGGCGAAGATGATCAGGTAGAGCGAGCCGGCGAAGCGCAGCCATTCCGGCAGCACGACGCCGAGCAGTGCGCCGACGAAGGGCCCGAACAGATAACCGGCACCGCCCGCGACCACCATCAGCAGCAAGAACAGGCTCTGCGACAGCGAGAACGGCGAGGGGTCGATGAACTCGACCAGCGGCGCGTAGAGCGAGCCGGCAAAGCCGCCATAGGCCGAGCCGATCGCGAAGGCGAGCAAGGTGTAGGCGCGGGTGTCGATGCCGAGGCTCGCGGCCCGGACCGGGTTTTCGCGCAGGGCCGTGAAGGCCCGGCCCCAGGGCGAGCGGACCAGCCACCACAGCCCCAGCGACAGGATCAGCGTGACGACGACGACGAAGCGGTGGAATTCCAGTGCGCCGAACAGCTTGATGCCCAGGAAATCGGGCCGGTTGATATTGGAGATGCCGTAGACACCGCCGGTCAGCCATTGCTCGTTGCGCAAGCCCAGCCAGATCAGCGTCGAGAAGGCGAGCGTGACGAAGGCGAGGTAATGGTGGCGCACCCGCAGTGCCGGAAAGCCGAGCAGGAGGCCCACAGTGAAAGTGAGCAGGCCCGAAAACCCGAAGGCGGCATACCAACTCACCCCGAATTTCGTCGTCAGGATCGCGGTTGCATAGGCGCCGAGCCCCATGAAGGCCGCCTGCGCCAGCGAGGTCTGGCCGGCATAGCCGAGAGTGAGGTTGAGCCCCATCACGCCGATGCTCATGACGAGCCAGAGCGAGAGCACATAGGTGCCGTAGCGGCCCATCCCGACCGGCGCGAACCAGAGGATGACGGCGCCGACGATAAGCGCGATCAGAGCGGCATCGATCCGGCGGACCGGCCGGCGCGGGACTTCGGCAGGGGTTTGCAGGGCAGGGGCACTCATACGCGGCGCTCCTCCTTGCGGCCCATCAGCCCTTCCGGCTTGATCAGGATGATCGCGACGAGCAGCACCAGCGGCACGGCAAGCCGGTATTGCGAGGAGACATAAGCCGCGGCGAGCGAATCCGCGACGCCGATCAGCAGGCCGCCGACGAGCGCGCCGCGTATCTGGTTGAAGCCGCCGACGATGGCGGCGATGAAGGCGAAGAGGCCGATGGTCTCGCCGTTCGAGAACTTCGCCAGATAGATCGGCGAGATCAGAAGCGAGGCGACGACCGCCAGCGCGGCATTGAGCAGGAAGGTGAGCAGCACCATCCGCTCGACGGGAATGCCGAGGATGCGCGCGACGGTCGGATTCTGCGCCGTCGCCTGCATCTGCCGGCCGAGCTTCGTGCCGCCGACGAACCATTGCAGCAGGCCGATCGCCGCGAAGGCGACGACGATGATCGCGAGGTGCTGCAGCGAGATCGTCGCGCCGAACAGATCGATCATGTCGGTCGGCACCAGCGAGGGGAAGCTCTGCGCCTCCGCCGAGAAGCCGTCCTTGGCGCCTTCCTTCATCACGATCGAGAGCGCCATGGTGGCGATGGCGAGCGGCAGCACGCCATGCTTGATCATCGGATCGACGACGACGAGCTTGAAGCCGGCGCCGAAGATCAGCAGGAAGATCGCGATGCCGAGCAATCCGCCGGCCCAGAGCGGCAGGCCGAAGAGCTTGACCGCGAGCAGGATCAGCACGGCCGGCAGCATGACGAACTCGCCCTGGGCGAAATTGATCGTCTGCGAGGTCTGCCAGACCAGCGTGAAGCCGATCGCGGCAAGCGCGTAGATCGCGCCCGTGGCGATGCCGGCGATGAGATAGGCGATGAATTCGGCCATGGCTTCCGCTTTGTGCTCAACCTCACGTCATCCCGGGCGATCGAAGGGAGACCCGGGATCCATTCCGGAGCGCTTCCGAGGAAGGTTCAGGCATGGATCCCGGATCGCCGCTTCGCTACGTCCGGGATGACGTCGTGGTGGGGGTGAGCCTTACGGCTTGATCCGCGGCAGGGTGGTGTTGATCACCTGCTTGCCGTTGACGACTTCGGCGAGGAAGCTCTCGCGGTCGAGATCGCCGTTCTGCTCGATCACGGTGTCGATCAGGATGCCCGGCTCCTCGCTCGCCTTGATGGTCGCGCCGCGCAGCGTGGCGGCCATCCCCTTCGGGTCGAGCTTCTTCTGCTTCTCGGTCGCCCATTTCACCATGAACACGGCCATGTAGCCCTTCACGCCGTTATGGTCGGAGGAGAAGCCGTACTTCTCGCGATAGCGCTTGCCGAATTCCTGCAGGGCCGGGATCGGCGCGTCGGTCGAGAGGCCGACATGGCCTTTTACGCCGTTGGCGGCGTCGCCCGCGAGCTCCAGCACCTTGGCGCCGAGCAGGGTGGTCTCGCCGATCATCGGCTTGGCGATGCCCTGCTGCTTGGCGGCGCGCAGGAAGCGGGCGCTCTCCTCTTCGTTCAGGTAGACGAAGACGGCATCGGCATTGGCGTTCTTCACCTTGATCGCATCGGCGGTGAAATCGGCCTGGCCCTGCTCGGTCGAGACGTCGACGGCGACCTTGATGCCGGCCTTCTCCAGCTCCGGCAGGATGGTGTCGCGTCCGCCCTTGCCGAAATCGTTATTGACCCAGACGACGGCGATCGAGCCGGCCTTGACGGTCTCCTTCAGGTACTTGGCGATCTTCGGCATCGCCGCCGCCTGGCTGATCGAGGTGCGGAAGATGTAGGGATTGCCCTGCCGGGTGAAGCCGGCCGCCTCGCCGCCGACGATCTGGGCGATCTCGGCACGCTGAGAGATCTGCATGGAGGCGCCGATCGGGCCGGAGAAGATCGGGCCGAGGATGGCATAGGCGCCTTCGTCGATGCCGCGCTGCACGGCGGCACGGGTGTTCCCCGGATTGGTCTGCGTGTCGTAATGGACGATCTCGACTTGCTTGCCGAGGATGCCGCCCTTGGCGTTGATGTCGGCGGCGGCCATGTCGGCGCCGTTCTTCCAGTTGGTGCCGGCGGCGGCACCCGCGCCCGACAATTCGATGACGTCGACCAGCTTGACCTTGTCCTGCGCCTGCACGGGCAGGCTGAGGGTGGCGCCGAGCGCGGCGGCCATGACCCAAAGCGATTTCATGTTCCTGTTTCCTCCCGGGCGATTCTTGTCGCACGCGATCTTGGATAGCCGCGGGCGCCCGTCGGCTTTTTGCGCGGCTTTGAGGCATGATGTCCAGAGGCGTGAAGGCCGGGTGGCGCCGAGGCTTTCGCATTGCCGGGGATGGCGCTGGAACGGCCGCTGACGCGGGCTGTCAGCATGCGCCCGGATCGACCTGCCGCGACGGGCCGATGGTGCTAGACAGGGGGAGCCTTGCCGGAGGACCCCGCATGAAACAGGACCCGTTGTTCGAACGCCTCTGGGACGGCAGCGCCGCGATGGAGGAATGGACCGCCGCAGTCTCGCATGGTGCGATCACGCAGGTGGACGACAATATCATCACCGTTCACACGACCTATTTCTGCGGCAGCGTGACGGCGATCCGCACGAACGAAGGCCTCGTCCTGATCGACACGGCCAAGCCGGACACCGCCCGGCAGACGCTCGAAATCATCCGCTCCTGGGACGATGACCCGATCCATACCGTGATCTTCACGCATGGTCATATCGACCATACCAGCGGCATCGAGGTGATCGATAAAGAGGCGGATGCGCGAGGATGGCCGCGTCCGCGTATCGTCGCCCATCGCAACGTCGCACGGCGCATGCAGCGCTATGTCGACTCGCACGGCTTCAACAGCATCGTGCAGGGCCAGCAGTTCAACATGCCCGGCTATGTCTATCCGGTCGGCCAGCCGCCCTGACGAGGTCTATGACGACACCCTGTCGCTTTCGATCGGCGGGGAGAAGCTCGAACTCTTCCATGGCCGCGGCGAAACGGATGACGCGACCTTCGTCTGGCTGCCGGAGCGGCGCGTGCTGGCGAGCGGCGATTTCGTGATCTGGGTGTTCCCCAATGCCGGCAATCCCCGCAAGGTCCAGCGTTACGCCGCAGAATGGGCGCAGGCGCTCCGGCGGATGGAGGCGCTCAAGCCGGAAACGCTGATCCCCGGCCATGGCCCTGTCGTCTTCGGGCGGGAGCGGGTGGCGCGGATGCTGTGCGACGGGGCCGAGGCGCTGGAGCATCTCGTCCGGGAGACGCTGGCGCTGATGAATGCGGGAGCGACGCTCGAAGATGTCTTGAACAAGGTCAAGGTTCCCCAGAGCTATCTCGTCAAGCCCTATCTGCTGCCGAAATACGACGATCCCGAATTCCTCATCCGCAGCATCTATCATCTCAACGCCGGCTGGTTCGATGGTAACGCCGCCCATCTGAAGCCCGCCCGCACCGCGGAACTGGCTGCCGAACTTGCCGATCTCGCCGGTGGCGCCCGCAAGCTGGCCGAGCGTGCCGAGGCTCTGGCAGGGGAGGGGCAGAGCCGGCTCGCTGTGACCCTGGCGGAACTCGCGGCCGCGGCCGCACCGGAGGATCTGCAGCTCCAGACGATCCGCGCCGCGACATTGCGCAAGCTGATCGACAGCGAATCCTCGCTGATGGGGAAGGCCTTCCTTGCCGTCTACGAGCGCGAGGCGGAAGGGCGCTCGAAGGGGTGACAACGCTCCACCTTTGTCATTCCGGGGCTTCGCGATAGCGAAGAGCCCGGAACCCACGGTTGGGTGAGCCGCTGGGCAACCGGCATGGAATGTCTCACCCGGTCGTGGGTTCCGGGTTCACGCCTGCGGCGCGCCCCGGAATGACAAGGGTTGTGCGAAGCCCCTGGCGTGTGGGTCGCCAGAGACCCTACGGAACGACCGACAATTCCCGCGATTTGCGGTCGAGTTCACGGAACACCGGCAGCGACTGCGCTGCGAAGCTTTTCAGCTCGGCGTCGTCCCCTTCGTTGGCGTAGCGCTCCATCATCAGCGTGGCTTCGCGATGGGTGCTGCGCTGGGCTTCGACATAGGCCCTGTCGAAGGCGGGGCCCTGCTTGTCGTTGAGGTCGCGCAGGAGGTCGAGATGGCGCCCGTCCGGGCGGTCGGGCAGGGCGATGTCCGAACGCTTGGCGATGATGCGGCGCAGGCCGCTCGTCACCGCCCCCTGTTCGCTGGCGAGAGCGTGCGCGAAATCCTTGATCGCGGGTGAACTGCTCTTGTGCAGCGCCAATGTCGCCGATTCCATGCCGAACATCTGTGCGATGGCGGTCTGGCGCACGAACTCCGCGGCCGGAACGGCTGACTGCGCTGTGGCGGCGGAGCCGAGCAGAACGAGGCCGGCGAACCCCTGCAAAAGCGCGCGCCGGGTACGAGGGATTATCTGGGTCATGGTCGGGGAACCGGAAAGCCGCCCGGAGGTTCCATGGCACTTGAGCCGGCCACCGGTGCATCGCCTCGTCTTGTCGCGCACGGCCGGCTGCGATAGCAGGACGTGACGCGCTTGCCCGTCCGGATGCAGAGGAATTCCCATGCCGACTACCGTCGAGACCGTGCGCGATGCGCTGGTGAAGGCCCGCCGCGAGCGCTCGCTGGCCGAGATCGCGAGCCTGCCGGTGCCGGCGACCCTGTCCGAGGGCCTCATTGCACAGGCGGCGGTCGGCAAGGCGCTGGGCCTGCCCGAGGCCGGCTGGAAGGTCGGCATCGCCGAGGATGGCACGGCGGTCGCCGGCCTGATGCCCGGACCCTGGCTCGCGCCCGGCGAGGTCTATGACGGCGCGATCGGCGCGGAGCTGCGCATCGAGATCGAGATCGCGCTCCGGCTTGCCCGCGATGTGCCCTTCCGCCCGGGCCAGCCCTGGTCGCGCGCCGAGTTGCTCGCCTGCTGCGACAAGGCCTATCTCGGCATCGAGATCGTCGAGAGCCGCCTTGCCAACTGGGCCGGCAACGTGGCTTTCCCGCTCTGGCTCGCCGATGCGATGGGCCATGGCGGCTATCTCGTCGGCCCGGAGCTCGACATCGCCACGCTCGATGACCTGACCGGCCTCGGCTGCTTCATCTCGCTCAACGGCGTGACGATCTATGACCAGCCGGCGGTGCACGGCAACGGTGATCCGATGGCGCCCTTCCTCGCCTGGGCGAACCGCCAGAGCGACAATCTCGGCGGCCTGAAGGCCGGCCAGATCGTGACCACGGGCAGCCTCTGCGGCGGCGTTCTATCGCCCGGCAAGGGCGAGGTCGTGACCCGGCTTTCGCCGCTCGCCACGGTGACCTTAACCCTTCGTTAGCAGGAACGGTCGAGTCCTTGAGCATTGCGCATATGGGCTCGCTCCCTATGATGGCGGCGGGCATGGGCATGTTTTTGAGTGTGGCGGGGGGTTGCGTGGAGGGTGGATGCGGTTTTGGCGTAGGGCAGGGCATGCGGTCGCGCTGAGCGGCAGCTGTGCATTTGCCACACTGCTGGGCCTGCAGGCTGAACCTGCCCGGGCTTTTGATCTCTCGTCGCTCGACGTGTTCGGCCTCTTCACCAAGAAGGACGAGCCGCCGGCGCCGAGCCCGTCTGCCTTGCCCTACAAGCTCGAATTCGATCTCGGCGAGGCCGACGACGCCAAGGCCCTGACGCGCTCGCTGCAGGACGCCTCGCTGCTCTACCGCCTGCGCCAGGACGCCCCGCCCGATGGCGAGAGCCTGTCGCGCCGGATGGCGACCGACCTCAACCCGATGCTTGATGCGCTCTGGTCGCAGGGCTATTTCAACGCCGATGTGACGTTGATCGTCGACGGCGTCCCGCTCAAGGTCGGGGCCGAGCCGAACGCCACGCTGGTGCGGGCGCTGGAGGCGCATCGCAACCGCGACGCCGTGCCGATCACGATCAAGGCCCGTCCCGGCAAAGTCTTCGGCTTACGCAAGATCGATGTCGTCGAGCAGGACGAGGACGGGCCTCCGGCGATCGCCAATCCGCTCAAGGTCTCCAAGCTGAAGGAAGGCGATCCGGCCACCGCTGCGACGCTGCGGGCGGCGCAGGCCGCGCTGGTCGACTATATGCGGGCGCAGTCGCGACCGCTTGCCAAGGTCGTCGAGCTCCGCCCGGTCGTCGACCACGCCGCCGGCATCATGGACGTGACCTATGTCCTCGCGCCCGGCCCGCTCGCCGGTTTCGGCGACATCACAATCGGCCAGACCGACGAGATTCCGCCCGAGGTCGTGCGCTCCTTCATCTATCTCGAGCCGGGCGATCCCTATTCGCCGAAGGCGCTGGCCGATACCCGCCGCTCGATCGCGACGATCCCTGCCGTCGGCTCGGTCCGCATCCGCGAGGATGACAAGCTCGACGGCGCCGGCAACCTGCCGATCTTCGTCGAGGTGACCGAGCGGCCCAAGCGCCTGCTCGGCTTCTCGGCCCGCTATTCGACGATCGACGGCCCGGCGGTGAAGACCTATTGGGAGCACCGCAACCTGTTCGGCGGCGCGGAGCGCCTGCGGCTCGAGGCCAGCGTCTTCTTCGCGCCGCGCATCGACGGCACCAAGATCCAGCGCTTCGGCGATTTCAAGGAATCCGATCTCGGCGCCCGCTTCGCCTTCAGCTTCATGAAGCCGGCCTTGGGCGGCAGCCGCAACGACTGGCTGCTCGACGGCGTCGCGACGCGCGAGCGCGTCGGCCTCAACCGCTATGGCGGCTACACCGCCCGCTACGCGAATGTCACCACGGCGATCCGCCACCGCTTCAGCGACACCTTCTCGGTCCAGGCCGGCATCGAGGTTGAGCGCGGCCAGACCAGCGATGTGCTGGGGCAGGTCGATTACACGCTGGTCGGCATCCCGCTCTCGGTGAAATACGATTCCACCGACAATCTGCTCGATCCGACCCGCGGTTTCCGCGCCACGGCCTCCTTCACGCCCTATCCGACCTTCCTCGGCTCGACGGTCGGCATTTACCAGACCAAGGCGACGGTCTCCGGCTATTATGCGCTCGACGAGGACAAGCGCTACATCCTCGCCGGCCGTATCGGCTTCGGCTCGGTCTCCGGCGCCAGCCTCGACGAGATCCCGGCGACGCGGCGCTTCTATGCCGGCGGCGGCGGCTCGGTGCGCGGCTATGCCTATCGCAGCCTGTCGCCGCTTGGGCCCTTCAGGCAGATCACCGGCGGCCGCAGCCTGCTGGAAGCCTCGGTCGAGGCCCGCATCAAGGTCACCGACACGATCGGCATCGTGCCCTTCTTCGATGCCGGCACCGCCTTCGAATCGAGCCTGCCGGACGGCAAGCAGAAGCTGCAGATGGCCGCTGGCCTGGGCTTCCGCTACTATACCGGCATCGGGCCGATCCGGGTCGACATCGCCGCGCCGCTCAACCCGCGCAAGGGCGACAAGCCGGTCGCGCTCTATGTCAGCATCGGGCAGGCTTTCTGATGCGCCGGCTCCTGACCCTTCCGCGTCTCGCTCTCCTGGCCCTGCTGCTGACGGCGGGCTTCCTCTTCTCCGCGCATTTCGGCGGCTTCGCCCAGAACGCCCAGACCGATCGCGGCGTCATCGCCGACCTGATCTCCAAGGCCCTGTCGAGCAGCACCAGCCAGGTCTCGATCGGCGAGGTCAACGGCGCGCTCTCCTCGGATGTCGAAATCCGCGACATCGTGCTGTCGGATCGCGACGGCGTCTGGCTGCGCCTCGACCGCGTCCGGCTGATCTGGACCCGAAGCGCGCTCTTGCTGCGCCGGCTCGATGTCGACCGGCTGGAGATCGGCAAGCTCGAAATCTTGCGCAAGCCGGCGCCGCAGCCGGCCGGCGCGGCGCCGCCGAGCAACGAGCCGATCCTGCCCGAATTGCCGCTCAAGGTGATCATCCGGGCGCTCCAGCTCAACGAACTCGCACTGGGCGAGCCGGTGCTTGGCGTCGCCGCCCGCCTGAGCACCAGTGGCGCAGCGCGGCTGGGACCGCCCAATGAGGGGCTCGACCTCAAGCTCGAGGCGAAGCGGCTCGACATGGGCGGACTCTTCGACGTCACCATGTCCTTCGTGCCGGAAAGCACGCGCCTGCAGCTCGCCGCCAAGCTCGACGAGCCGGCGGGCGGCCTGATCGCGAAGGTTGCCGGCCTGCCGGGCGAGCCTCCGGTGAAGCTCGACCTCACGGGCGATGGTCCTCTCGATTCCTTCCGCTCCAGCCTCGTCTTCACAGCAGGCCCAACCATCGGCGCCAATGGTTCGGCCACGCTGACCCGCGCCGGAACCGAACGCCAGCTCGCGCTGGCGCTCGATGCCCGCATCGAGGGGCTGATGCCGGCGCCGGTCGCGCCGGTCTTCGCCGGCTCGACCCGGCTCGATGGTTCCGTCGGCTTCCGCGACGATAGCGGCATCGATATCCGCAATCTCGCGCTGGTCTCGGCCTTGGCCCGTCTCGACGTGCTGGGCCGTTACAATCCCGACAAGACGCTCGATCTGCGGGTGACTGCGGCTTCGCGCCCCAACGAGGGTGGGCGCACGGTCACGGCGGGCACCGAGATCGGCAAGCTCGCCTTCGATGCTACGATCCGCGGCCCGGTGGCCGGGCCGACCGTCGTCGCGAAGCTCGACGCCAATGATGCGAAGCTGCCGGCCGGCCAGTTCGGCAAGGTCGCGCTCACCTTCAACGCGACGCCGACCGGCACCATCGGCGAGCCCGGCACGCGTATTGCGCTGACCTCCGATGGCCAGGCCAGCGGGATCGTGCTGGCCGACAAGGCGCTGATGCGCGCGGTCGGCGACAAGGTCACCTTCACCTTGCGCGGCACCGGACAGGATGACGGCACGGCCGATTTCGAGATGCTGCGCCTCGCTCTCTCCGGCGTCGAGCTGGACTACAAGGGCAAGCTCGGCCAGGCGCGCATGCTCGGCCAGCTCAAGGCGGTGCTGCCCGATCTCGCCCGGTTGAGCGGGCTGGCCGGACGTCCGCTCGGGGGCAGGGCGGATATCACCGCCGATCTCGACGCGACTCCGCGCACGAACAACTACACCGCGACGCTCGCCGGCAAGGCCGAGCGCCTCGCGACCGGCGAGGCCGCGCTCGACCGGCTGCTCGCGGGCAATCTGACCCTCGCTGGCCGCGTGAACGCGCTCGCCGGCGACTATACGGTGACGGGCCTGCGCGTCGCCGGCCAGCATGCCGCCTTCACCGCCGACGGCTCGATCGGCCAGCAGCAATCCGACCTGAAGCTCGCGCTGAACCTGCCCGATCTCAAGCGCGCCGATCCGCGCCTCTCCGGCCGCGGCGACGTCACCGCCCAGATCACCGGCCCGCAGAACAGGCTCGATGCCACCGCCCGCATCGCCGTCGCCAATGCCACCGCGCTCGCCCGGCCGATCCCGCGCCTGACCATCGATGCCGTGGCCAAGGATCTGCAAGGTGCGCTCGACGCCAGCGTCACCCTCTCCGGCGAGGTTGATTCCAAGCCGGCGACCGGCTCGCTGCGCCTCGCCCGCCAGCCCGATGATGGCTGGAACCTCTCGACGCTCGATTTCGCCCTCGGCTCGGTCCGGCTGAATGGCGGCCTGACGCTCGATCCGGCGAGCCGTGCCGCCGGTCGCCTGACGCTTGCGGCGCGCAATCTCGACGATCTCTCCGCCCTGGCGCTGACCAAGCTCGGCGGGCAGCTCGATGCCGATATCGTGCTGGCGACGCCGGAAGGTCGGCAGGACATCGACCTGACCGCCCGCGGTTCGCGTCTCGTCGGCCCCTCACTGACCGTCGACAAGCTCGACGCCCGCGCCAATGCGAAGGATATCTACGGTCGCCCGATGCTCGACGCAGCGATCTCCATCGACCGCGCCGTCGCGGCTGGCGAGGCGATCAGCGGCATCCGCTTCGATTCGAAGGGGGCGCCCGAGGCCAGCGCCTTCACGCTCAGCGCCAATGCCCGTGGCTTTGCCTTGAAGGGCGCCGGGCGGCTTGTTCCGGGCGAGCCCCTGAAGCTGGAGCTCGCCTCTTTCGACGCGCGCCGCGATGGCCGCGCGATCACACTCGCCAATCCCGCTGCGTTCAGCTTCCCGGCCTCCGGCATCGAGATCACCGATCTCGCCCTGCGGATCGACAAGGGGCGAGTGACGCTCGACGGTCGCGCCGGCGAGACGCTCGATCTGCGCTTCGCCGCCCGCGACGTGCCACTGTCCGCCGCAAGCATCGCGGTGCCGAGCCTGAAGCTCGGCGGTACGTTGAATGCCGAGGCGCAGATCAAGGGCAGCCCGGGCGACCTCTCGGGCCCGTGGAAGCTCAGGATCGCGCAGCTCGTCACCCCTGAAACCCGGCAAGCCGGTCTGCCGCCGGTCGAGATCCAGGGCGAGGGCGCGCTCAAGGGCGACGCCGCCGGCATCTCTGCCACCATCAATGCCGGCAAGGGCGCCAGCCTGACATTGCGCGGCACTGCCCCGCTCAACGCCACCGGCCCGCTCGACCTCACCGCCCAGGGTCGGGTCGACGCCGCACTCGCCAACACCATGCTGGCCGCAGGCGGCCAGCGCGTCACGGGCGCGGTCGCCCTCGACATGCGCGCCGGCGGAACCGCTTCCGCCCCCCGCCTCAGCGGCAACGCGACCCTTTCGGGCGGCAGCTTCACCGACGCCCTGCAAGGCATCCGCTTCAACGCCATCGAGGCGCGGGTCGCCGCCAACGGCGACAACCTGACGATCGAGCGCGCCTCCGCCCGGACGCCGAACGGCGGCACGATCTCCGCCAGCGGCCAGGTCAAGGTCGATCCGGCCGCCGGCTTCCCCGGCAACATCCGGATTCGCGGCGATCGCGCCCAGCTCGTATCGAGCGGACTGGTCACCGCCGTGGCAGGGCTGAACCTCGAAATCGCCGGCCCGCTGGCGCAGCGCCCGCGCCTCGGCGGCCGGATCGATATCGCCTCGCTCGAAGTCTCCGTGCCGGATCGCCTGCCGGCGACGCTGCGGCCGGTCGACGGCATCAAGCATGTCAATGCCAAGGGCGCGGCGGCTGCCCGCCTCGCCGCCGCGCGCAAGGCGCAGAAGGCCAAGGGGCGCCGTGGCCGCGCTGCGCCGGCCTTCGATGCGGCGCTCGCCCTGACGGTCTCCGCCCCCAGCAAGGTCTTCATCCGCGGCCGTGGCATCGATGCCGAGCTGGGCGGCGAGATCCGCGTCGGCGGCACGTCCTCCGCGCCTGCATTGGACGGCGGCTTCGAACTGCGCCGCGGGCGGCTCAGCGTCCTGACCCAGCGGCTCGATTTCAGCCGCGGCCGGCTGACCTTCGCCGGCGGGCTGATTCCCGATCTCGACTTCATCGCCCAGACCAGCGCCGGCGACGTCACCGCCCGCATCATCATCAGCGGCCCGGCCGACCAGCCGGTCTTCGCCTTCACCTCGCAGCCTGAACTGCCGCCCGACGAAGTGCTGTCGCGGCTGCTCTTCGCCCGTGCCTCGGGTTCGCTCTCGGCGTTCCAGGCCCTGCAGCTCGCCCAGGCGGCGGCGCAGTTCGCCGGCGGCGGCGGCGGCGATACCTTCGAGCGGCTGCGCAAATCGCTCGGCGTCGACAATCTCGACATCCAGATGGGCGAGGGCGGGCCGACCGTGGGAGCCTCGCGCTATATCAGCGACAATATCTCCGTTGGCGTGAAGGTCGGCTCCAAACCCGAGGATAGCGGCGTCTCGGTCGGCATCGACCTGACCAAGCGCCTGAAGCTCCAGGCCGAGACCGGGGCCGACGGCAGCGCTGCTGTCGGAATCGGGGCCGAGTGGGAGTACTGAGCCGGCCGTGTCGCCCGAAAAGGGCGCGCGAAGAGATTCGGTCCGATTCCCCCTTTCAGCGATGCGATTCCCCGGCCAGGCAAGCCGAAAACCTCTTGTGCGGTGCCGTTTGGGTTAATGCTTGGTGAATTTTGCCGGTCAAAGCGTGGCTCCCCTGCAACACCGGTTTCCAAAGCACCCCATTCACAGGCTCGGGCGGCGGATCGAGGTTGATCGGCGGGGCGGCTTTCGTATGGTGGGAATGCGTCGGGACGTTCCCGGTCGCTGTTTTTCGCCTTCGCCTCCGAAATAGGTCGGTGACGCAGGCGAAAGACCGGGAACAGGCAGGTTCTGCGATCAGGCTAGAAAGCTTGGGGCGGGGGGCAGGCTGAAGCCCGAGGGTCTCGAAACTCTTTTGGAGGTTACCAAATGAAGCTCGTCAAGAGCCTCCTCCTCGGTTCCGCCGCCGGCATCGCCGCGGTCGCCGGGGCTCAGGCCGCCGACCTTCCCTCGCGGAAGGCCGCTCCGGTCGAATACGTTCGTGTCTGCTCCGCTTTCGGCGCCGGCTTCTTCTACATCCCGGGCACCGACACCTGCCTTCGCATCGGTGGTCGTGTTCGCGCCGAGTACACCTTCGGCGAGCGTTGGAATGCTGGTCAGGACTCGTACGGCACCCGCGCTCGCGGCCGTATCTACATCGACGCTCGTAACCAGACTGCCTATGGCACGCTGCGCACGTTCGTTCGTTACGACCTGACGACCAGCACCGGCTCCTACCGCTACGGCGGCACGAACGCTGGCGCCAACCGCTTCTCGGGTGTCAACGGCGTCAACGAAGACGTTGCCTTCCTCGACAGCGCCTTCGTTCAGCTTGGCCCGTTGACCGCTGGTAAGATCCAGTCGTTCTACTCGTTCTACGCGAACGACTACGGCTTCCAGGTCCTGCGTACCTCGGACCGCCAGGTCAACCTGCTCGCCTACACCGCCACCTTCGGCGGCGGCTTCAGCGCCACGGTTTCGCTCGAAGATCCTAAGACCACGGGTCGTCGTCCTTCGGTCCTCGCCTACCAGGGCACGACCTATCCTGACGTCGTCGCTTCGCTGCGCGTCGATCAGGGCTGGGGCTCGGCTCAGCTGTCGGGCGCCATCGGCGACCGTGGCATCTACTCGTCGCCGTTCGCCGGCGGCAACGGTGCCAAGAAGGACGAGATGGGCTGGGCAGTCCAGGCCGGCGTGAAGTTCAACCTGCCGATGCTGGCTGCTGGCGACGCCCTGTTCCTGCAGGCTGGTTACGCTGACGGCGCGATCGAGTATCTCGGCTTCACGGGCACCGGCGCGATCGGCCATGGCCGTCTGCTCGGGTACATTCCGGCTAACTTCGGCGTGAACGCCTTCGGCAACATCAAGTCGACCACCGGCTACAACCTCGTTGCCGCTCTGCGTCACTTCTGGACCCCGTCGCTGCGTTCGGACTTCCTGGCTTCGTACGCTGCTCTCCAGACGAACGACGGCGTGAATGCTTTCGGCGCGCCGATCTCGGTCGACCCGAAGGAGCTGATGCTCGGCGCCAACCTGGTGTGGATGCCGGTCGCCGGTCTCGACATCGGTGTCGAGGTTCTCTACTCGCGCACCGAGTACGGCACTCGCGTTCCGGACGCCAAGTTCGCTGCTGCTGGCCTCCCGGTCCGCCTGCTGAAGTCGGACGACGCCTGGACCGGCCGTCTGCGCATCCAGCGCGACTTCTGATCGGTCTCCGATCTCTGGTCAGGAAGCCCCGGGGAAACCCGGGGCTTCTTTTTTATGTGGGTTGTTCCGGCTTCACTGTTGACGGCAGCCCGTCCCCCGGCCTGATCTGGCATAGGCGTCCCAGCCACGGTCCCGCCAGGGATCGGCTACGGGCGTCCGTTGAATCGATATCTGCGGATCGCTCGACAAGCCTTTGAGAAAACGAGGGTGATCCCGGTCATGGGGTACCGCGCCAGGCCCTGGGTCGGCGCGGGGCAGGGGGCTGTGCATGTCTCAACCGGCGCGTTGGCTCTGGGGCCTGGTCCCCTTGGGCCTGTTGTGGGGAGCCGGCAATTTCGCGCTCGATACCGCGATCGAGCGCGATGTCGGGCTGCGTGCCGAGCAGGCCGTCGCTGCGGTCGCCGGCACGACGCCTGGTGCCCGCCCGGTCGTTGCCCAGGTCGATGGCCGCGACGTCACCATCGGCGGCGAGGTCCTGTCGTCGGACGGCGCGAACAAGGCGATGGCCCGGCTGCATGGCGAATTCGGCGTGCGCCGGACGCTCGGCGGGCTGTCGCAGGTCGTCGCCCAGAAGCCCTATTCCTGGTTCGCCAGCCGCCAGTCCGACAACGTGACGCTCGGCGGCTTCGTGCCTGATCTCGAGACTGCGGCCGCCAACATGGCGGTGGCATCGGCAGCCTTGCCCGGCCTGCGGATCGACGATCGCCAGACCGTCGCCTTCGGCGCGCCCGAGGGCTTTGCCGCGATGGCGGTGGCGATGCTCGCCGAATTGCCGAAACTGGCATCGGGCCGCGTCGCCCTCGACGACGGCCGTTTCTGTATCGAAGGCAAGGCGGCCAGCTCGGATTCGTTCCTGGCCCTCGAAGCGGCGGTGGCACAGGCGGAGCGGCCGGGCTTCCGCTCCGTCAAATGCGATATCGAGCCGCCGACCGTGGCCCCCTATCGCTGGAGCGCCGAGCACGAGGCCGGCGCAGCATTGGTGATACGCGGCTTCTACCCCGATCAGGACGCGCGCAAGCAGATGCTCGCGGCGGCGCGGCAGGCCTTCGGCGCCGCGACCGCTCTTCGCGACGAGATGAAGCCGGCGCTCGGGGCGCCTTCGGCTTTCCTTGTAAAAGTGACGCGCGCGCTCGGCGATCTGGCGCGGCTTCGGCAAGGAAAAGCCGAGATCGACGGTGAGAATTACGCCCTGACCGGCAAGGGGCCCGAAACCTACGAGGCCTGCCAGGCCTTGCGCCTGCAGATCGCCCAGCTCGACGGGCCGGATTCGGTGGCTCGGGCTGCGATCGAATGTCCCCCGATGCCCTCGCTGCCGGTGCCGGTCGTCGTGCCGATGCCGGAGGTGCCCGGGCTGATCCTGCATGATGTGCTGCCCGCTTCGCCCAAGCCGCAGGGCTCTGCGTCCGCTCCGGCCCCAGCTCCTGCAACGCCGCAAGGCTCTGCCCCTCCGCCACCGGCAGGCACTCCGCCTGGGAGTACTCCGCCAGCGAGCACCCGGCTGGTGCCGCCCCCTGTGGTGGCGCCCGTGCCGCTGGACTGGAATGCGGTTCGCAGTGACAGCGGCCTGCGCCTGAACGGGAAGCTGCCGGACGAGGCGGCACGCACGAACCTGCTCGCCACGGTGCGGGGTCTCTTCGGCGAAGCGGCCGTCGAGGATCGCATGGTTGTGGAACCGGCCTTGCGCTCCGATCTCGACCTGCGGGCCTCGACCGCCTTTGCGCTCGAGGCGCTGTCGAAGCTCAGGACCGGCTCGGTGAGCATCCGCGACAAGGCCTTTGCCATTGCCGGCGAGGCTGCGGATGCCGCGAGCCTTGCGGCGCTGCGCGATCTGCTCGCACGCAATGCTCCCGCCGGCCTGGCATTGGCCGCCATGCCGGAGAGCGTCGTCGTGCGGCCGTACGGCCTGTCGCTATCGGCGGACCGGACCGGTTTGCGGCTCGCCGGATATCTGCCCGACCGAGCAGCGCAGGCTGCACTGCGGGCATTGGTCGCGGATTCCCCGCTGAAGGACCGCTTCGAGGACTCGACGACCCTCGTTCCGGGCGCTCCGGCCGGCTTTGCCGAGGCTGCCCGTACCGTCCTCGCCGACCTGCTGCGGCTCGATCTCGGTTCGGCCTCGATCGTTGACGACCGCGTGACTCTGCGCGGATTGACCTGCCGCGACCTGATCAGGAGCGAGATCGAGACCAGCGCCGCAACCGGCCTGCCACCGGGTTACAAGGCCGATGCGGTGGTGAGCCTGCGCCAGACCGGTTGCGTGGTCGATCCGCCGGCAAGCTGCCAGAACGATCTCGACGGGCTGACCAGGAGCAACACCGTTCTGTTCGGCCAGGGGACCTCGGTCGTCGAACTCGATGCCACGACCGAGCGCGTCATCAGCGAGGCTGCGGCCATTCTCAGGAAGTGCCCGGGCTCGCCCGTCGTGATCGAGGGGCACGCCAATCGCGATGGCGAGCGGCGCGGCTTCGACAATATGGATCTGTCGTTGCGCCGGGCGTTGCGCGTGCGCGACGAGCTGGCGCGGCGCGGTATCGAGACGGGCCAGCTTGCCGTCAAAGGCTACGGCAGCACCCGGCCGCTCGTGCCGCATGAGGCGCCGGAAGCACGAGCGATGAACCGCCGCGTGCAGTTCACCGTGGCGAAGTAGGAGTCCGACATGCTCTATCTCGCCAGCCAGTTCCTCTGGTTCCTGGTCGCCGCCTTTGGCCTCGGCTTCGCCATCGGCTGGATCAGCCATGACGGCGGCAAGGCACGCTTCTGGAGCGGCGCCTGGAGCGTGCTGGCCGCGTTCTGGATCGCCGGCGCCGCCGTCACTTGGCTCCAGCTCCTGAACGGCATGCCGGCGACCTGGGTCGAGACCGCGCTGCTGTTCACGGCGGCCTACTGGGCGGGTTGCGTCTGCGCGAGCCTTCTCCGCAAGCCAACCGCCCGACGGGCCTCGCAAGCTGACATCGCGCCGGTCGCGGCCGCCTCTTCGCCCGCGAAACCAAAGACTCAACTGCCGCCTGTCGAGAACGAGGCGGAGCTGCCCGGCCAGCGGCCGGCGGGGTTCGCTGCGGCCCGCGACGGCAAGGCCGATGACCTGAAGCTGATCAAGGGCATCGGCCGGCAGAACGAGGGCCGTCTGCATGGCCTCGGCATCTGGCATTTCGAGCAGATTGCCGGCTGGACGTCCGAGAACGTCGAATGGGTTGGCGGCTATCTCGCCTTTCCCGGCCGGATCGAGCGCGAGGACTGGGTCGGCCAGGCGAAGCTCCTGGCGGCGGGAACGGAGACCGAGTTCGCCAGGCGGGCCAAGGCGGGCGAGGTCGAAAGCTCGCGCGATGACGGCACGGCGGGGCAGAGCAATGTCGCCGACATCGCCGAGGATGGGCGTTCGAAATCCTGAAACGGATCAGCCGGCGCGCCGCTCGGCCCGCGCGACCAGCTTGCCGATCCGCCGGATCATGTCCTTCGTCCCGAGCAGCGGGGCATGGCCCTGTCCGGGGGCGGTGTAGATCTCGCAATCGGGATGGCGCTCCGCCATCTCCTCCAATGTCTTCTCCGCCAGGAGATCGGAATTGGCGCCGCGGATCGCCAGCATCGGCACGGTCTTGAGCGCGTCGAAATAGGTCCAGAGCACCGGCAGCGGCGCTTCGAGGTCGAGCTCTTCCAGCACCTTCATCAGCTTGACGTCGTAATCGGGCCTGAGGGCGCCGTCGCGATCCGTCCAGGTGCGGCGCGCCATCATCTCCCATTCCGCTTCGCCGAGGATCGGGAATTGCTGGTCGGAGAGCCGTTTCAGGATCTCCGCGCCTTCCTGGAAGCTCCGTGGAACAGGCAGCTTGCCGACATAGCCGCGGATGCGCAGCAGGCCGCGCGCGTCGATCACCGGGCCGACATCGTTGAAGATGACGCCGCGGATCAGGGCGGGGCGCGCCGCTGCCAGCGCCATGGTCAGGAGACCGCCGCGCGAGGTGCCGACGAAGATAGCCTGCTCGATCCCGCTTGCGACGAGCACCTGGACGAGATCGTCGAGCTCGATGCGGATATCGTAGTTCTTCCAGTCCCTGTCGTATTCCGACAGGCCGCGGCCGCGGTAGTCGAGCGCGAGCACGCGACGCGGCTTGTCCTCGTCCTGCGACAAGGCGAGCGCCAGTTCATGGAAGTCGGCAGCGGTGCGAGCGAAACCGGGCAGGCAGATGACCGGCAGCGTGGTCGCGGCGAGGGGCCCGTAATCGCGAAAATGCAGCTTGAGCCCGTCGCTGGCGCTGATGAAGCGGGAGGTGAAGCCGGTTTCGGACGTCATGGCGGACTCAAAGGCAGGCGCGGCGGGAGCGCACCTAACCATGGTCGCGCCGGGCATGAAAGCCGGCTTTCGGGATACTCCGGTTCAGGAGGAGCCCCAGCCGCGCAGCTTGGCAAGACAGTGATTGAACTGGGCGAGTTCCGCCGGTGTCAGAACCGAGAGGAAATCGCGCTCCATCTCCTCGCCGAGCTGGTCGGCCTCCTCGCGAATTGCTTCGCCCTGCGCTGTGAGATGCAGGGCGACGCGCCGCGCATCGGCGCTTTCCAGTTCGCGTTGGACCAGCCCTGCATCGACCAGCTTGCGCAGATGCTTGGAGACCAGCGTCTGCTCGATGAAGGTCGCTTCCGACAGGCTCCGGGATGAGAGCCCCGGTTGGTCGCCAATGGCCCGCATCACCCGCAATTCGCGGATATTGAGGCCGAGCCGCTCCTTGTAGACCTGCGAGGCCTTCGCCATCGCGGTCTGGCTCAACTGGTCGAGCCGGAAGGTCAGGAAGGAGTCGCGGACCATCTTACTCCCTTGCTCAGCCCTGCGCGCGCGTTCGGCTGGCCAGCCCGAGCGCGAGCAGGGAGACTGCCGTGCAAGCGAGGAGATAATAGGACGGAACCATGTCCGAGCCTGTCTTGGCCACCAGCCAGGTCAGGGTGAAGGGCGCGAGCCCGCCGAACAGCAGCACCACGACATTGTATGCGATCGACATGCCGGTCGAGCGCACCTGCGTCGGGAACATGCCGGCGAGTAGGCCCGGCGTCGGCGCCCAGATCGCGGCGATCGAAAGCGCGCAGATCGCCTGCGCGGTCAGGAGCCGCTCGAAGCTCGGCTGCGCCACGACATAGGCGAGCAGCGGATAGGAGAGCAGCGCGAAGCTCAGCATGCCCAGGAGCCAGATGCGGAAGGCGCTCCAGCGATCGGCGAGATGGCCCATGATCGGCACGAAGATGAAGAGCAGGATGCCGCCGATCAGCGAGCTCAGCATGGCGCTGGTGAAGGGCAATTTGAGCTGGCGGATCACATAGCCCGGCAGGAAGATGAACCAGACATAGTTCGAGGCCGTGCCGGGGATCATGATGCCGAAGCAGCGCAGCAGCGCGTTGCGGTGCTCGGCCAGCACGGTACGGAACGGCGTCTGGCCGGTGCTCTGCTTCGTATCCTTCTCGTATTCCGGGGATTCGTCGACGAAGCGGCGGATATAGAAGCCGAGCGGCGTGATCAGCGAGCCCAGCAGGAACGGGATGCGCCAGCCCCAGCCTTGCAGGGCTTCCGGCGTCAGCAGTGTCGCCAGCGCGTAGCCGGAGAAGGCGGCGAGCGCGAGTGCCAGCGCCTGCGAGCACATCTGGAAGCTGCCGAACATCATCTTGCGGCCGGGCGGGGCATATTCCACCAGCATGGCGGTGGCGGAGGCGAATTCGGCGCCGACCGAGATGCCTTGCAGGATGCGGGCGAGGATCACGAGGATGGGCGCGAGCATGCCGATCGTCGCATAGCCCGGCGTCAGCCCGATCAGCACGGTCGAGAACCCCATGATCAGGATCATCACCGTCAGGATCGGCTTGCGGCCGAAGCGGTCGGCATAGGTCGAGAGCAGCACGCCGCCGACCGGGCGGACGAGAAAGGAGATCGCGAAGGTCGCCGCCGTCAGCAGGGCCGAGACCAGCGGATCGGAGGTCGGGAAGAAGACCTGCGCGATCACCGTGGCGAAGAACCCATAGACCAGGAAATCATACCATTCGAGGCCGTTGCCGATCACCGATGAGATCACGGCGCGGCGGACCATGGCGGAGGAGCGCGGCGCGGCGCTCGGGATCGCGGCGGCGGTCATGCGTTGGCTCCGGTCTGGCGCTCGACGAGGCGGCACAGGATGCTGGCGCCGACGGGCAGCAGGCGGTCGTCGAAATCGAAGGTCGGGTGGTGGCACATCGCCCCGGGCTGGCCGAGGAAGATATAGGCGCCGGGCCATTGCCGCAGCATCAGCGCGAAATCGTCCGAGAAGGGCAGGGGCGTGAGATCGGTCTGCACATTGGCCTCGCCGAGAACCTGCCCTGCTGCAGTCGCTGCGGCCGCAGCGGCACGCGGGTCGTTGAGGCAGGGCGGGCAACTCGCCTTCTTGGTGCAGGTGATCGTGCAGCCCGACATCTGGGCGAAGCCGCGGCAGGCGGCATCGAGCTTGCCGACGATGCGTGCTTCCGTTTCCGGGTTGTAGGTGCGGATCGTGCCGCTCAGTTCGGCCGAGTCCGGGATGATGTTCGAGGCCGTGCCGACGACGAGCTTGCCGAGGCTGATCACGGCCGGCTGCATCGGGTCGACATGGCGGCCGACGATCGAGGAGATCTCGGTTGCGAGTCGCGCGGCGACCTGCAGTGGGTCGTCCGTCGTATGGGGCGCCGCGCCGTGGCCGCCCTTGCCCTTGATCGTGATCTCGAACACGGTCGTGCCGCTGAGCGTCGGGCCGGGGCGCACCGCGGCGGTGCCTTCCTGATAGAGCGGGATGGTGTGGAGCGCGTAGACCTCGGAGCAGGGGAAGCGCTCGAACAGCCCGTCGGCGATCATCCGCTCGGCGCCCTGGCCGATTTCCTCGGCGGGCTGGAAGATCAGATGAACCTTGCCGCGCTTGGGCGGATTGGCGGCGAGATGGCGGGCCGCGGCGAGCAGCATCACGGTATGGCCGTCATGGCCGCAGCCATGGAACTGGTTCTTGGTATTCGAGCGATAGTCGAGCCCGGTATCCTCTTCCATCGGCAGCGCATCCATGTCGGCGCGCAATCCGATGGTCGGTCCTTCTGCCGCGCCCTTGATGACGCCGACGAGCCCGGTGCCGCCGAGCCCGCGATGCACCTCGATGCCGAAGGAGGCAAGCGTCTTGGCGACGAACTCCGAGGTTCGGAATTCCTGGAAGGCGATTTCGGGATGGGCGTGAAGGTCGCGGCGCCAGGCCTCAAGCGTGGGCGCGAAATCGGCAATGTCCTGCAGCATCGAAATTCCTCCGCTGCCCTGCAGAAATAATTGAAAATTTCAAATATTGCAACCGGCAGGGAAGATCGTTGCTGGGCCTTTGGAGCGGCAATGGTTGTCATTCCGGGGCGCGTCGCAGGCGCGAACCCGGAACCCACGACTGGGTGGGACATTCAAGATTTGTTTGCAGTCGGCGTCGGCTCACCCAGTCGTGGGTTCCGGGTTCTTCGCTATGCGAAGCCCCGGAATGACAAGGGTGGTTTGAACACCCTCAGTCCCGCTTGCCGCCGCGCTTCAGGTCGTAGTCGATCAGATAGGCGGTGCGCTGGTTCAGGCGCTCGCGATAGACCTGCAGGTTCTCCATCACCCGCTGGACGTAGTTGCGCGTCTCGGAGAAGGGGATGCGCTCGACCCAGTCGACGGCGTCGACCTCCGGATCGCGCGGGTCGCCATAGGCGGCGATCCATTTCTTCACATTGGGCGAGCCGGCATTATAGGCGGCGAAGGTCAAGATATAGGAGCCGCGCCACTCCTTGAGCAGGTCGTTGAGATGGGCCGCGCCCATCCGCGCCGCATAGAGCGGGTCCTGGCCCAGTTTCTCCCAGTCGAAGGGCAGGCCGGCGCGGCGCGCCGTCTCGCGGGCCGTCGCCGGCATCATCTGCATCAGCCCGCGCGCGCCGGCATGCGACATCGCGGTCGGGTCGAAGGTGCTCTCCTGCCTTGCGATGGCATGGACGATGGCGCGCTCCATCGGATCGCCGAGCACGTCGAAATCCGGGATGCCGTTGACCGGATAGGCCGCCATGTCGAGCGGGAAGCCGCGTTGCAGGGCCGCCTTGCCGATGCCGACCAGCGCGCGCGCATCGGTCTCGCGCCGGGCAATCGCGGCGATCGCCTCCAGCGCCTCGGTGGTATGCAGGCGCTGCGCCAGGTCTTTCAGCATCAGCGTGGCGAGGTCGCGCTCGCCGATGCGGTAGAGCAGGCGCACGGCCTGGTGCCCCGGCAGGGTCTCGAGCCCGGCGGCGGCCGTGCGCCGCAAGGGCAGGCCGGGAAGCCCGAGCTTCGCCCGGGCGAGCTGCCCGTAATAGGCGATCGGCTGTTCCGCGGCCTTGCCATAGGCGGCTTTGGCCTCATCCGCCTTGCCAAGGTCCTCATAGGCGCGGCCCTGCCAATAGGCGGCACGCGCGACCGAGATCGGCGCTTCGGCGATGCCGGCGGCCGCGTCGAAATGCTTTAGCGCGACATCCGGCTTCTTGAGAAAGCGCAGCGCGACGAAGCCGGCACTCCATTCGGCCTCGATCCGCTCGGCCGCGTCCTCGGCGCCATGGCCGGAGGAAACTTCATAGGCCTTCTGCGGCTGGCCGGCATCGAGGAGCTTGCGCGCGATGATGCGCCGCTCTGCCCACCAGCCGTCGCCGTCGCCGAGCAGGGCCGGGTCGCGCGGGATCGCGGTCAGCGCCTTCACGGCATCGTCGAGCTTGTCGCCGCGGCGCGCCTGTTGCGCCTGCAGGAAGGCGAAGGAGACATCGCCACGCAGCGAGGCCGGTACGGCGGAAATCAGCTTCTCGGAGATCGGTCGGCGCGCCTTGGCACTCGCCAGCCGCGCCTTGGCCAGCACGACATAATCGGCCGAGACGCGGGCGGCATTGCGCAAAGCCGCCGGGCCGCTCTCCCGGAACAGGAAGCGCTCGGTGCGCAAGCGATGATCGTCCTTGGTCAGCGCCGCCTCGAAGTCCTTGAGCACGATCTTTTCGAGCGACTGCCCGAACGAATCCTTGCGCCAGCTCTGGCGGATGAGGTCGGCGGCCTCTTCCGCCTTGCCTTCCTCCTTGAGTGCGAGCGCCAGCGCGATCCGCCCGGATGGCGAGACGGGCTGCTGGCCATGGAAGAAGGCCCGCACGATCGCCGGGCTCTTCTTCTCTGCGATCAGCGCCTCCTCGGCGCGGCGTCGAAAACGGGTCGTGGCCGGATAGTTCGGATGATCGCGCAGGAAGGCGTCGATCCGCGTGAAGGGCACGGCGCCGGCATTGGCATGGATCGCCACCCATTCGAGCAGGGAGCGCGCGGACCGGTCGTCGATGCGCGCCGCGAGATCGTCGCCCTCGGCAAGCGCATTGCGACGATAGGCGGCCACAGCCGCCTTTACGGCCTCCGCATTGATCGGGCTTTCGCCACGCAAGGCGTCGGCGGGGTAGGGCGGCAGCGCGCTTGTCGTCTCGACATCGCCGAGCATGGCGAGCTTGCGCTGGCTGGCGAGCATGCCGTCGTCGCCCGCCTGCGTCGTCGAGGCGGAGAGCAGGGCAGGCAGCAACAGGCCGATCAGTCTCCTCGCGGCGGCAGGCGGGGCCATGGCGCGGCTCCTGGCTGGAGCATCGGATCGAAAAGTGGAGCCCACCTTTCGGAACAATCCGATGCCGAACAAAGAACTAGATCGCCACCTCGCGCCGTCAGGGCGCATGGCGATCTAGGGCGATCATCAAGGGATGGTCGGGGAAGGCAGTTTATGAAGGCTTAACTATGAGGCCACGCATTTTCATGACTTGCCGGCTTTGCCTTGGCGAGACGACGGTTTATGTGTGGCGGCCCCGTAACCCGCGTTTTCGTCCCAGGATCGTCCCATGACCAAGCACATTGCCTTTACCGGCTCGATGCCCGCTCTGGTCACGCCGTTCAAAGCCGGCAAGGTCGACGAGACGACGCTGCGCGCGCTGGTCGATTGGCAGATCGGCAATGGCTCGACCGGGCTCGTGCCCGTCGGCACCACCGGCGAGAGCCCGACACTGTCGCATGACGAGCACAAGCGCGTCGTTGAGATCGTCATCGATCAGAACAAGGGCCGCGTCCCGGTCATCGCCGGCGCCGGCTCGAACAACACGATCGAGGCGATCGACCTCGCCGTCCATGCCGAGAAGGCCGGCGCCGATGCCGTGCTGGTGGTGACGCCCTATTACAACAAGCCGACCCAGGAGGGCATGTACCAGCACTTCAAGGCGGTGAACGATGCGATCGGGATTCCGATCATCATCTACAACATCCCGCCGCGCTCGGTGGTGGACATGTCGGTCGAGACGATGACGCGGCTCTACGAGCTCAAGAACATCGCCGGCGTGAAGGACGCCACCGCCAATCTTGCGCGCGTCTCCCAGCAGCGCCACGCCATGGGGCCGGATTTCATCCAGCTCTCGGGCGAGGACATGACCGCGCTGTCCTATATGGCGGCCGGCGGCCATGGTTGCATCTCGGTCGTCGCCAATGTCGCGCCGCGCCTCTGCGCCGACCTGATGGAATCCGTCCAGAAGGGCGACTATGCCGGGGCGCTGAAGGTGCAGGACCGGCTGGTGCCGCTGCATGACGCGATCTTCAAGGAGCCCGGCCTCGCCGGCGCCAAGCACGGTCTCGCGCTGCTCGGCCGCATCGAGGAGGAGGTTCGCCTGCCACTGATGCCGGTGACCCCGGCGACGGGCAAGGTCATTCGCGAGGCCATGGTTTTCGCCGGGCTGTTGAATGCCTAGATAGGTTAGGGTGGCCGCGCCGGACACGCGCGGTCATTCACTCGCCGTTCGCGGCGGGTGGAAGAATGATAAGATCGGTCTTTTCAGAGGCTTGAGTGCCGGCTTCGAATCGGCTTCTCAGGCTCTGCTTGCGCCGGTCGCACAATATGGATTCAGCGGAACGGCATGAAGAAACCTGACCCGGAGCGCTATCGCCTGGCAGCGGATAACCGCAAGGCGCGCTTCAATTACGAGATCAAGGAAACCGTGGAGGCGGGCATCGCCTTGCAGGGCACCGAGATCAAGTCGCTGCGCGGCGGAAGGGCGACGATCGGAGAGAGCTATGCCGGCCCGATGGGGACGGAGCTCTTTCTGTTCAACGCCCATATTCCGGAATATCTGGAGGCGAACCGCTTCAATCACGAGGTTCGTCGGCCGCGGAAGCTCCTGCTTCACCGGCGGGAGATCAACAAGCTGATGGGCGCGGTCCAGCGCGAGGGCATGGCCCTGATCCCGCTCAAGGTCTACTTCAACGACAAGGGCAGGGCGAAGGTTGAACTCGGCCTCGGCAAGGGCAAGAAGCTCCACGACAAGCGCGAGACCGAGAAAGAGCGCGACTGGAACCGCGACAAGCAGCGTTTGCTCAAGACGGGCGGGTAAATCCGTGTTTCCAAAATAGCGCGTGGGGATCCCCTCTCCTTACAGGAGAGGGGATCCCGCGCTCTGCTGAAATAACATTCCGCTCACCCCTCGACCGGCTCGTCGCCCTGGCGGATACCGTAGCGCCGCTCCAGCGACGGGTTGCCGGGAGTGCCCGGTGCGGCGCCGGCCCCCGTGCGATTGGCGCGCTCGGCCGGGTCGCGGCCGATCTTCTGCATGAGCTGGGCGAGGTCGACGAATTCGTCGCATTGCCGACGCAACTCGTCGGAGACCATCGGCGGGTTGGTCGAGATCGTCGAGACCACCGAGACCTTGACGCCCTTGCGCTGTACCGCCTCGACCAGCGGCCGGAAATCGCCGTCACCGGAGAACAGGTAGATCTGGTCGAGATGCGACGCGAGCTCCAGCATCTCGATCGCCAGCTCGATATCCATGTTGCCCTTGACGCGGCGCCGGCCAGTGGCGTCGGTGAACTCCTTCGCCGCCTTGGTGATGACCCGGTAGCCGTTGTAGTCGAGCCAGTCGACCAGCGGCCTGATCGAGGAATACTCTTCGCTTTCCACCAATGTGGTGAAATAGAAGGCTCGGATCAGGTTGCCGCGGCTTTGGAACTCCCGCAGCAGGCGCCGATAGTCCATGTCGAAGCCGAGCTGCTTTGAAGTCGCGTAGAGATTGGCGCCGTCGATGAACAGCGCGATGCGCGGTGCGGCGCTCATGGCAATCACTCCTGCTAAAATATCTTTAGGTATGAAAATGGGCACAAAACGCGTTCTAACAATGTCGTTTTGCGACTGAAATTTGACAAGTTACAAGGAGCGGCCGTGGCACACTGACGCAGTTCGGTTTTCCGTTACGTCAGGGCCGCAGGCGCGCCGGATTGCCGACCGCGGTGCCGCCTGCCGGCACGTCGCACGTGACCACGCTGCCCGCGCCGATGATGGCATCGTCCCCGATCGTGACGCCGGGCAGGATGATCGCGCCGCCGCCGATCCAGACATTGCTGCCGATGCTGACGGGGCGTCCGAATTCCAGCATCTGCCGGCGCTGGCCGGGATCGCGCGGATGATCGGCGGTCAGAATCTGCACGCCGGGGCCGATCTGCGTGCCGTCGCCGATGGTGACCGCGACGACGTCGAGGATGATGCAGTTGAAGTTGAGGAAGACGCCGTCGCCGAGGCTGATATTGTAGCCGTAGTCGCAATGGAAGGGCGGGCGGATGACGACGCCGCGCCCGACATGGCCGAAGGCCTCCTGCATAAGCGGTAGCCGCGCTTCCGGCGTCGCACCGGTTGCGTTGAAACGCTCCATCCAGGCGCTGATGCGGCGATTATCGGCGATGAGTTCCGGGCTGTCGGCGCGATAGAGCTCGCCGGCCAGCATCTTGTCCTTCTCGCTGCGCATCGCGGCCTCCGCGCCGTTCAGCCTTTGCCCTTCGGGAATTCCAGCCCCATCTCGCGATAGCGCTCCGGGTCGTCGCTCCAGTTCTCGCGCACCTTCACGAACAGGAAGAGATGGACCTTGGCCTCGGCCGCCTCGGCGATCTCGACGCGCGCCTTCTGGCCGATCGCCTTGATTGTCTGGCCGCCTTCGCCGAGCACGATCTTCCGCTGGCCTTCGCGCTCGACATAGATCGTCTGCTCGATGCGGACGGAGCCGTCCGGCTTCTGCTGCCAGCTCTCGGTTTCGACGGTGGAGCGATAGGGCAGTTCGTCATGCAGCCGCTCGAACATCTTCTCGCGGGTGATCTCGGCGGCGAGGAAGCGCAGGGGCGCATCCGAGATCTGGTCTTCCGGATACAGCCAGGGGCCGAGCGGAAGGCGCTTCTCCAGCCAGGCCAGGATGTCCTTGACGCCGTAGCCGGTCAGCGCCGCGATCATGAACGTGTTTTCGAACTGTCCCTGCTCATTCACCGCTGCGGTGATGGCGAGCAGCTTGTCCTTCGGCACCGTGTCGATCTTGTTGAGGATCAGGAATTTCGGCTGCTTCAGCTCGGCGAGCTTCTCGAACAGCGCCGTATTTTCCTCGTGGTCGAAGCGCGCGACATCGACGAGGACGCCGATCAGGTCGGCATCGGTGGCGCCGCCCCAGGCACTCGTCACCATCGCGCGGTCGAGCCGGCGCTTGGGCGCGAAGATGCCGGGCGTATCGACGAAGATGACCTGCGCTGTGCCGGCGAGCGCGATGCCGCGCACCTGCGTGCGCGTCGTCTGCACCTTGCGCGAGACGATCGAGATCTTGGCGCCGACGAGCTGGTTGAGCAGGGTCGACTTGCCGGCATTGGGCGCGCCGATCAGCGCGACGAAGCCGCAGCGCGTGGCTTGGTCGGATTCAGACATTGTCGCCTTCCGGGTTGTCGTTCCATAGGCCCTCTCGCCTGAGAAAGGCTTCGGCCGCGGCCTGCTCGGCCAGTCGCTTGGAAGGGCCGCGCGCCTCGGCGTCGGCAAGCCCCGTGATCTTCGCCGCGACGACGAAGACGGGCGCATGGTCGGGGCCGGAGCGGCCGCGCTCGCTATAGGTCGGCGTCGGGTAGCCCTTGCCTTGCGCCCATTCCTGCAGCGCGGTCTTGGCGTCGCGTAACGGTCGGACCGGCTTCAGCATGCGTTCGCCGAAGGCGCGCTCGATCAGCGCGCGCGCCGCCTCGTAGCCGCCATCGATGAAGACCGCGCCGATGATCGCCTCGCAGGCATCGGCCAGGATCGCCTTGTTCTTGCGGGCGCCGCCGAGAATCTCGCCTTCGCCGAGCCGCATGAACTGGCCGAGATTCCAGCCTTCGGCCACCTCCGCGCAGGTCTCCTTGCGCACGAGATCGGCGAGTCGGCGGGAGAGATTGCCTTCCTCCGACTGCGGAAACTGTCGAAACAGCAATTCGGCGACCGAAAGGCCGAGCACGCGATCGCCGAGAAATTCGAGGCGCTGGTAGCTCGCCAGTCGCGAGTCCTCGGCGCTCATATGGGTCAGCGCCGTCGCGAGCAGGCCCTGGTCCGCGAAACGATGCCCGAGCACGGCCTCGAGCCGCGCCGTATCCGGGGCCTTACGCCCGCCGTCGCCCACCTTGCTCACTTGATGGAGCTGAACAGGCGGCTCCAGCGAACCGTGGAGGGCCATTCCCAGATCTTCCAGGCCGAGGCGCCGTCCTCGATCGAGAAGAAGATGATCTCGGCTCGCCCGACGAAATTCTCGAACGGCACGAAGCCGACGCTGCGGTCACGCGAGTCGAGCGAATTGTCGCGGTTGTCGCCCATCATGAAGAAATGGCCGGGCGGCACGATGAAGACCTGCGTGTTGTCGAAGGTGCCGGTATCGCCCTCGCGCTCGATGATCTGGTGGCTGACGCCGTTGGGCAGGGTCTCGCGATACTGGATCACCGGAGCGCTGCGGCCCCAGTTGTCGGTCGTGACGAAATCGCCGATGCGCTCGCGCTTCACGGGCGTGTTGTTGATGTGCAGGATGCCGTCGATCATCTGGATGCGGTCGCCGGGCAGGCCGATGACGCGCTTGATGTAGTCGGTCGAATTGTCGCTCGGCAGCTTGAACACGGCGATGTCGCCGCGCTTCGGCTCGGCCGCCCAGACCCTCCCTGAGAACAGCGGCGGGCTGAACGGGATCGAGTGCTTGGAATAGCCGTAGGTGTATTTCGACACGAACAGATAGTCGCCGATCAGCAACGTCGGAATCAGCGAGCCGGACGGGATGTTGAAGGGCTGGAAGAGCAGGGTGCGGATGACGAGCGCGATGAGCAGCGCCTGGACGACGACCTTGATCGTCTCGAGGACGCCGCCCTCTTCCTTGGCCGCCTTGCTTTTGCTGTCGACGTCGTTGGCCACGCGGGCGCTCCTGAGGCTGCGATCCTGCGCGCGGTCTAGCCGACTATCGCGCCTGCGACAACGCGCAAGAGCGGGAGGGGGAGGGGATCGGCGGATGGCGCATGCGAATCGAGAATGGGAGAGTGGCGATATCAGGGCGGCTTTTGCCCCGGACGCAGATTGACGGCCCGGATTTTCGCCAACAGCATCACGATCGCGCGTAAATGGGGGAATCATTCATGAGCACGAAGAAATTAGCCGCCGAAGCCATCGGCACATTCTGGCTGACCTTCGCGGGTTGCGGCAGCGCGGTCATCGCCGCGGGATTTCCGAATGTCGGTATCGGGTTGCTCGGCGTTTCGCTGGCGTTCGGCCTCACGGTCGTGACGATGGCCTATGCGATCGGCCATATCTCCGGCTGCCATCTCAACCCGGCGGTGACGGTCGGCCTCGCGGCCGGCGGGCGCTTCCCGGCGGGCCAGGTCGTTCCTTATATCATTGCGCAGGTGGTCGGCGCCGTCGTGGCGGCCGCCGTTCTCTACCAGATCGCCAGCGGCGCGCCGGGCTTCGATCTTGCCGGCGGCTTCGCCTCGAACGGCTATGCCGAGCATTCGCCCGGCAAGTACAACCTCGTCTCGGCCTTCCTCATGGAAGTCGTGATGACCATGATGTTCCTCTTCATCATCATGGGCTCGACCCATGGCAAGGCGCCGGCCGGCTTCGCCCCGCTGGCGATCGGCCTCGGTCTCTGCCTGATCCATCTCGTCAGCATCCCGGTGACCAACACCTCGGTGAACCCGGCCCGCAGCACCGGTCCGGCGCTCTTCGTCGGCGGCTGGGCGCTGCAGCAGCTCTGGCTGTTCTGGCTGGCGCCTCTGATCGGCGGCGTGCTTGGCGGCGTGATCTATCGCTGGCTGAGCAACGAGCCGGAAGGCGAAATCACCGGCCGCTGAGCGGCAGGGCAGGCAGCTAATATCTAAATAGCCGCCGTCGTTCCGAGGCATCGCCAGGCGGTGCTCCGGAATGGCGGCGGCTTCTGCTTGAAGCGAGGGGCCTCAGGCGATCGGCCGAGCCTCGATCACCACGAAAGCCTGCGCCAAAGGCGGGTCGTCCGTCAGTGAGACATGGACGAAGGCCTCATGGCCCGGCGGGGTCATGGCCTTCAGCCGCTCCGCTGCGCCGCCGGTGAGGCGCAGTGTCGGGCGCCCGCCCGGGAGGTTGACCACCTCCATGTCGCGCCAGAAGACACCGGCGCGCAAGCCGGTTCCCAGCGCTTTCGAGCAGGCCTCCTTGGCGGCGAAGCGGCGGGCATAGGAGGCGGCGCGGGTCGCGCGCCGGTCCGATTTCGTCCGCTCGCCTTCGGTGAAGACACGTTCGGTGAAACGCTCGCCGAAGCGTTCGAGCGAGCGCTCGATTCGGCGGATGTCGCAGAGGTCGGAGCCGATGCCGAGGATCATGCTCGCGATGTAGCGCGCTTTTCGCCCGACAGGAACCGCTTCCGGAAATGGAAAGGCGGGGAGCGGTGGTTCAGCCCCCGGCGCGACCTTCGTCCATCGCCTGCCGCATCCGGCGGATCGCCGCTTCGAGGCCGATGAAGATCGCTTCGCCGATCAGGAAATGGCCGATATTGAACTCGACGAATTCCGGCACGGCAGCGAGCGTTCGCGCCGTGTCGTAGTCGAGCCCGTGCCCGGCATGGACTTCGAGGCCGAGCCTGGCTCCGAGCGCCGCGCCGTTCGCCAGGCGCTGGAATTCCGCTTCCGCCTTGGTCGTCTCGCCGTCGATGACGGCATGGCACCAGCTCCCGGTATGCAGTTCGATGACCGGCGCGCCGAGCTTGGCAGCCATCGCGATCGGCGCCTCGTCCGGCTCGATGAACAGCGACACGCGGCAGCCGGCGGCCTTCAACCGGGCGATCGCCGGCATCAGGTGGCTCTCCTGCCCGACGACATCGAGCCCGCCCTCCGTGGTGCGTTCCTCGCGCTTCTCCGGCACCAGGCAGGCCGCATGCGGCTTCAGCCGCTCCGCCAGCGCGATCATTTCGGGGGTGGCGCCCATCTCGAAATTGAGCGGCCTGCTCAATTCGGTGGCGAGGCGTTCCATGTCGGCGTCGCGGATATGGCGGCGGTCCTCGCGCAGGTGGGCGGTGATGCCGTCCGCGCCGGCGGCAATCGCGAGGTGCGCGGCCCGGACCGGATCGGGCAGGGCGCCTCCGCGCGCGTTTCGCACCGTGGCGACGTGGTCGATATTGATGCCAAGACGCAGCCGATCGGCCATGGTGCCCCCCTGTGTTCTTGCGTCCTGCTTAGACGAAAGCAGCGCATTGGCTCAATGCAGGGATTGTGATGCCGGGCTCACGAATTGTGATCGGTCCGGCGAGGGGCGAAAACACCGCGATTCGATTAAGCGGAATAAGCGCTCCTCGTGAAGGTAATCGTAACCGAAACTCCGTAGCGTCGGCATCCGACATTGCAGAATTCGCTTGAGCCGATGCAACTACCACTGAAGAACGCGGCTTTTCAGACCGATGTCCTGCCGGACAGGCGTGACAGCCATCAGCCGCCCGAGCGGGCGCTCGGCCGCGTCATTGCCTGCGACGGCTCGCGGGCCACGATTCTGAGCGCGGTTTCGACCAGTGGCTGGCTGGCGGGCGATGCCTGGGCCATCGGCCGTATGGTGTCGATCAACCTGGGTCCGAGCCGTATCGTCGCGCTGGTCTACAAGCTGCAGGCCGTCGACGACGCCTGGAGCGAGGCGGAGGAGAACCCGATCCGGGTCGAGGTGGAGTTTCTCGGCGAGGTGCTGGAAAGCGCCGAGGGTCGGCTGCGTTTCCAGAGCGGCATCAGCAGCTTTCCGCCGATCGGCGCGATCGCCCATCGCATCCGCTCCGGCGATCTCGCGCTCGTGCACGACCTCGGCGACCGCGCCGGCGTCGAGATCGGCCATGTGACGCAGGATGCGAGCATTCCCGCGACCGTCAGCGTCCAGGACATGCTCTCGCGCCATTTCGCTCTGGTCGGGACCACCGGCGTCGGCAAGTCGAGCGCGGTTGCGCTGCTGCTGCGCCGTGCCGTCTCGGTGCGGCCGCGCCTGCGTGTGCTTATCCTCGACCCGCACAACGAATACTCCAGCGCCTTTCCCGATCTGGCGCTGACCATCGACGGCGAAAGCCTCGATCTGCCCTTCTGGATGTTCAAGCAGGACGAGCTGGCCGATGTCGTGTTCCGGGGCCGCGCCGCCCTCGACGACGAGCCGGACATCCTGCGCGAGGTTGTTTCGGCCGCACGGGCGCGTTACCGTATGCCCAATGCGCAGGACAGGGCGCGCGATCTCGGCTCGAGCCTGTTGAAGCGTCCGCTGGATCTCGGCGTCTCGCGCCAGTCGGTCGATACACCGCAGGCCGGGCCTGCCGATGCGGCCACCCCCTATCGGCTGAAGGACGTCTTCACGGTCATCGACGAGCTGATCGGCCTGCATGAGCAGCGCTGGCCCCGCGCTGCGCTGCGCTCGCTCAAGGTGCGGCTGGAATCGCTGCATGCCGATCCGCGCTATCGCTTCATGTTCGGGCGGGCGAACATGTACGAGACCGTCGCGCCGATCCTGGCCCAGGTCTTCCGCATCCCGATGCATGGCCGGCCGATCACGGCGTTCCAGCTTGGCGGCTTGCCGGGCGAGGTCGTGAATGCGGTGGCCTCGGTGCTGTCGCGCCTGGCCTTCGATCTCGCCACCGCCAGTCAGGGCGCCTGCGAGATCCTGGTGTTGTGCGAGGAGGCGCATCGCTATGTCCCCTCAGACCCCTCGCTCGGCTTCTCTCCGACGCGCCAGGCCCTTGCCCGCATCGCCAAGGAAGGCCGCAAATACGGCGCCTATCTCGGCATCGTGACGCAGCGTCCCGGCGAGCTCGATCCGACCATCCTGTCGCAATGCTCGACCATCTTCGCGATGCGGCTGGCCAACGAGCGCGACCAGCAGATCATCCGCTCGGCGATCTCCGACGCATCCGCCAGCACGATCAATTTCCTGTCCTCGATCGGCAATCGCGAGGCGATCGCCTTTGGCGAAGGTGTCGCCACCACGATGCGGATGCGCTTCGCCGAGCTCAAGCCGCACGAGCTGCCGGCGATGGGCGCGCGCGGCGGCGAGGTCACGAGCCGGTTCGAGCCGACGCTGGACGACATGGTGCGCCGCATGGGCTCCTGACACGGCGCCGGCAGCGAGTGAAATTCTTGCATCGCTGTGGCTTTGCCTGTAAGGCCGTGCTCAATCCATTCCCTGCATCGCTGAGATCGGAAGAAGCCGGCCATGGCTCGCGTTACCGTTGAAGACTGCATCGACAAGGTCGAGAACCGCTTCGAGCTGGTGCTGCTCGCCAGCCACCGCGCGCGGATGATCCAGTCGGGCTCGTCTATCCTCGTCGCCCGCGATAACGACAAGAATCCCGTCGTCGCGCTGCGCGAGATCGCCGACGAGAAGCTCAAGCCCGAGGATCTGAAGGAAGATCTGATCCACTCGCTGCAGAAGCATGTCGAGGTCGATGAGCCGGAGCTGGAGACCGTTCCGTTGCTCGCCAGCCCCGCCAGCGCTGCGACCCCCGACAGCGAAGTCCAGTTCGACCGGATGAGCGAAGAGGACCTTCTGCGCGGCCTCGACGGCCTCGTGCCGCCGACCGAGAGCGCCGACGACGAGGATTGATCCTCAGAGCATCGTCCCGAAAAGTGGCACGCGGTTTTCGGACAAAGCCGATGCAAAACTAAAGAGCCGAGAAAACCGTGGCATCGATCGGATGTGAATCGATTGTTCACCGTTTCCCACTAAAGCCCGGCATTGCCGGGCTTTTTTCATGGCCCCCATCCGGAAAACGCCTTGCTGCCGCCAATGCCTGTGCAAATAATAATAAGTTGCAATGATCGCAGGATGAGGTTGGGGCCCGCATGGGCATGATGCGGCAATATGAGCTCGTTGACCGGGTCAGGAGCTACAATCCGAATACCGACGAGGACCTGCTCAACCGGGCCTATGTCTATGCCATGCGCGCCCATGGCACGCAGAAGCGCGCCTCCGGCGATCCGTTCTTCGCGCATCCCCTCGAAGTCGCGGCGATCCTGACCGACCTCAAGCTCGACGATGCCACCATCGTCGCCGCCGTCCTGCACGACACGGTCGAGGACACGACCGCGACGCTGGAAGAGATCGAGAGCATGTTCGGGCCGGATATCCGCCGGCTGGTCGATGGTCTCACCAAGATCAAGAAGCTCGACCTCGTCTCGAAGAAGGCGGCGCAGGGCGAGAATTTCCGCAAGCTGCTGCTCGCCATCGCCGAGGATATCCGCGTCCTGCTGGTCAAGCTCGCCGACCGTTTGCACAACATGCGCACCCTGCATTTCGTCCCGCCCGAGAAGCGCCTGCGCATCGCCGAGGAGACGATCGAGATCTATGCCCCGCTCGCCGGGCGGATGGGCATGCAGGAACTGCGCGAGGAGCTGGAGGAACTCTCCTTCCGCCATATCAAGCCCGAGGCCCATGCCACCGTGACCAAGCGGCTGGAGGAGGTGACCGTGCGGGAGGGCAAGGTCATCGGCGAGATCGAGGAGGACCTGAAGGAGAAGCTTGCCGCCAGCGGCATCCGGGCCGAGGTTTTCGGGCGCCGCAAGCGGCCCTATTCGATCTGGAAGAAGATGGAACGGAAATCCGTCTCCTTCGAGCAGCTCTCCGACATCTTCGGCTTCCGCGTCATCGTCGCGAAGCCGGAGGATTGCTACCGCGTGCTCGGCATCGTCCACATGACCTGGCCGATGGTGCCGGGCCGTTACAAGGACTACATCTCGACGCCCAAGCAGAACGATTACCGCTCGATCCATACCACCGTCGTCGGGCCCGGCCACAGCCGCGTCGAATTGCAGATCCGCACCGACAACATGGACCGCATCGCCGAATACGGCATCGCCGCGCATGCCCATTACAAGGATGGCCGGGCCGGCGAGCCGATCAGCCTGGCTGACGAGAGCCGCGCCTATCAATGGCTGCGCCGCACCGTCGACCTGCTGGCCGAGGGCGACAGCCCGGAAGAGTTCCTCGAGCACACCAAGCTCGAGCTCTTCCACGACCAGGTCTTCTGCTTCACGCCGAAGGGCAGGCTCATCGCCCTGCCGCGCGGCGCGACGCCGATCGACTTCGCCTATGCCGTCCATACCGATGTCGGCAACGGCGCCGTTGGCGCCAAGATCAACGGCCGCATCGCCCCGCTGCTGACCGAGTTGCAGAACGGGGACGAGGTCGAGATCACCCGCGCCGACGGGCAGGCCCCGCCGGCCGCCTGGGAATCGCTCGTCGTCACCGGCAAGGCCCGCGCCGCGATCCGCCGCGCCACCCGCACCGCGGTCCGCCGCCAATATGCCGGCCTCGGCCGCCAGATTCTCGAACGCGCCTTCTCGCGCGCCGAGCGCGCCTTCTCGGATGACAAGCTCAAGGCGGCGCTGAAGCGCCTCGCCCGCAACACCGTGGACGACGTGCTCGCGGCGGTCGGGCGCGGCGAGATGTATTCGGGCGACGTGGTCAAGGCGGTCTACCCGGACCTCGAACCGGAGAAGCGCGGTTCGGCCGAGGGCAAGCCGGGCGCCGCTGCCGATGGCAAGGGCTGGTTCGAATTGCGCAAGGGCGAGAACCTCAAGTTCAAATTGCCGGGCGAGGAGCCGGACACCGCCATTCCGATCCGCGGCCTTGGCGGCGACCTGCCGGTGCGCTTCGCGCCGCAGGGCGGGGCCGTGCCGGGCGACCGCATCGTCGGCATCCTGACGCCGGGCGAGGGGGTGACGATCTATCCGATCCAGTCGCCGGCGCTTGCCGCCTTCGACAACGAGCCGGATCGCTGGCTCGATGTCCGCTGGGACCTGGACGACAAGGCACCGCAGCGATTCCCCGCCCGCATCACCCTGAAATCGATCAACGAGCCCGGCTCGCTCGCTCAGATCACCACGACGATCGCGGAGCATGACGGCAACATCGACTCGGTTTCGATGAACCGGCCGAACCCGGACTTCACCGACGTCACCATCGACCTCACGGTCTGGGACCTGAAGCACCTCTCGGCGATCATCAGCGAATTGCGCGAGAAGCGCGTGATCAGCCGGGTGGAGCGCGTCGTCGGGTAGGGCGGAAGGGCGGCAACCGCCGGGCCATTCTTGGCAGGAACCACCTTTGTCATTCCGGGGCTTCGCGCAGCGAAGAACCCGGAACCCACGACCGGGTGAGCGGGCAACAACCGGGGCACAGAATGCCGCACCTCGTCGTGGGTTCCGGGTTCGCGCCTGTGGCGCGCCCCGGAATGACAAAGGGGACGAGGTTCTTGCAGACGCTACTAGACCTAACCCCGGAACGCCGCCGCCAGTTCGCGCACGAAGGCGCCTGCGCGCGGCGTCGCAACATTGCTCCTGAGCACGACCTGCGATCCGCCGAGCGACGGCAGGCCCCATGCGGGCCCGACATCCACTGCTCCTGTCGGTGCGATCCGCGCGGCGAGCGGCGAGACGCCGAGACCGACCTGCACAGCCGCCGCGACCGCCGCCATCCCGCCGCCGACGAAGGCCTCGCGCCAGGCGATGCCGGCACGGTCCAATATGTCCATGCTGTGCCGGCGCAGGCGGCATTCGGCGACGAGGCTCACCAAGGGCACGGGCGTATCGGCCTGCCGCACCAGATCGGGTGCTGCGAACCAGCCGACGGCATCCTCGCGCAGGACTTCCCCGGTTCGCCCCGCCGCGAGCCGGCGGACAATCACGACATCGAGCTCGCCGCGTTCGAACGCTTCTTCCAGCATCCGCGACGGCTCGATCCGGAGATTGATGACGATGCCGGGATCATGGGCGGTCAGGCGCGCCAGCACCGCCGGAACCTCGGCGCCGACAGCCTGTTCGCTGATGCCGACCGCGATATGCTCCGGCGCAACCGCAAAGGCCGCGAGCGCTTTGCCATGCGCCGCCAGCAAGTCGCGAGCGGCCGGCAGGAAGCGCTCGCCCTCGGTCGTCAATCGGACGAGTCGCGGATGCCGCTGCAGCAGCAGGCGCCCGAGCCCGTCTTCCAGCCGCTTCACCCGCGTGCTGACCAGCGATTGGGTCGTGCCAAGCGCCTCTGCGGCGCGGGTGAAGCTCTTCAGCTCGGCCGCGCGCAGGAAGGAGGCGACGGCGTCGATATCCAGAGTGCTCATACATCATAATACCATATCATTGATATCATCATAGATGCGATTTTCAGATCATAAGAGCTGACCTAGGGTGCTCCTCGAAAGGCGCTGTCGCGCCTAAACAAGGAAACGAGCCATGCCCCTGATCCGGATTTCCATGCGCCGCGGCCGCCCGGCTTCCGAGCCTGCCGCCATTATCGACGGCGTCTACAAGGCGCTGCGCGAGACCTTCGAGGTTCCCGAGAAGGATCTCTTCGCGATCGTCCACCAGCACGACGCCGACGAGTTCGTCTTCGATGCCAACTATTTCGGCTTCAACCGCAGCGAGAACCTGGTGATCATTCAGCTCACCGTCGCCAATACCCGCGGCGTGACGCAGAAGAAGAAGCTCTATGCGGCTATCGCGGCGAACCTCGCCCGCGAACCCGGCCTGAGGCCCGACGACGTCTTCATCAACCTCGTCGAGGTCAAGCGCGAGGACTGGTCCTTCGGCGGCGGCGTCGCGCAATATGTGGCGTGAGGCTCCTCGGTTGGCTTCCGAAACACGCCGTCATCCCGGGCGACCGAAGGGAGACCCGGGATCCATTCCGGAGCGATTCCGAAAAAGGTTCAGGCATGGATCCCGGATCTCCGCTTCGCTGCGTCCGGGATGACCCGCGTTTCCAAACAAAAGCGGGAGCCCTGCGAATCGCCCATCGTCCCGTGGCTGGAAACGAGCGCATGAAATTGCGGTCCCGCGCTTCCCGCCCTAAATCCTGTCCTCATGGAATGGACCGACGAGGGCACGATCATCGGCCTCAAGGCTCATGGCGAGAGCGCCGTGATCCTGGAGGCGATGACGCGCGATCACGGCCGCCATCTCGGCCTCGTCAGGGGCGGGCGCTCGGCCAAAGCGCAAGCCTCGCTTCAACCCGGTAACAGCGTCTCGCTGACCTGGCGCGCCCGGCTCGACGAGCATCTCGGCGAGTACAAGGTCGAGCTCCTGACCTCCCATGCCGCCCGCCTGATCGCCGCGCCGGTCGCGCTCTACGGACTCGGCACGATCGCCGGCCTGCTGCGTCTCCTGCCGGAGCGCGATCCGCATCCCGGCCTCCATGAAGGGCTTTCCGTCCTTGTCGCCCATCTCGACGAGGCGGAGATGGCGCCGGCGCTGGTCATCCGCTTCGAACTGGCGATGCTCACCGAGCTGGGCTTCGGGCTCGATCTGGCGCGCTGCGCCGTCACCGGCTCGCCTGACGATCTCAGCCATGTCTCGCCGAAATCCGGGAAGGCCGTCAGCCGCCCGGCGGCGCAACCCTATCTCGATCGCCTGTTGAAGCTGCCATCGTTCCTCGTCGAGGGGCAGGGCGGAAGACGCCCGACACCGGCCGACATCCTCTCCGGCTTCGCCCTGACCGGATTCTTCCTGCGCCGCCACATCCTTGAACCGCGCGGCCTGCGCGAGCCGCCGGAGCGGGCGCGACTGGTCGAATTGGCGACGCGCGCTGCGGCGAATTCGCCCTCGGCCGAATCATCCACCGACTAAGCGCGAAATAGCGGCTTCCGCGTTTGCGCGGGCCGCTTCGTACCTGCATTGTTCTGGCGGGGCGACTCGCGCTGTGCCATAGAGCATTGCGCGAAAAAGTGGGTACCGGTTTTTCGCGTAGAGCAATGCTCCGGCTTTAAGAATCGATCCCGTTCTTCAGATTCAGACAATCGCGTCTGAATGTGAAGAACGGGGTCTGACCGCGCGAAATACGACGAGACGAGGGCTGACGCAGCATGGGCAAACCGGTCGATCCGCCGCCGGAAGATGAAGCCGAGCGCATCGATCTGAAATCGGCGCTCGAAGAGCGCTATCTCGCCTATGCGCTCTCCACCATCATGCACCGCGCCCTGCCGGATGCGCGCGATGGCCTGAAGCCGGTCCACCGCCGCATCCTGCACGCCATGCGGCTGCTCCGGCTCGACCCCGGCCAGGTCCACAAGAAATGCGCGCGCATTGTCGGCGACGTCATCGGCAAGTTCCACCCGCATGGCGACCAGTCGGTCTACGACGCGCTGGTGCGCCTCGCGCAGGATTTCGCCCAGCGCTACCCACTCGTCGACGGGCAGGGCAATTTCGGCAATATCGACGGCGATAACGCTGCAGCCTACCGCTATACCGAAGCGCGCATGACCGAGGTCGCGCGGCTCCTCCTCGACGGCATCGACGAGGACGCGGTCGATTTCCGCGAGACCTATAACGGCGAGGACGAGGAGCCGGTCGTGCTGCCGGCCGCCTTCCCGAACCTGCTCGCCAACGGCTCGCAGGGCATTGCGGTCGGCATGGCGACCTCGATTCCGCCGCACAACGCCGCCGAGCTCTGCGACGCCGCGCTCTACCTGATCCAGCACCCGGAAACCTCGTCCGAGCAGCTCATGACCTTCGTGCCCGGCCCGGATTTCCCGACCGGCGGCATCATCGTCGAGACGCGGGCCTCGATGGCGGAGACCTACCGCACCGGCCGCGGCGCCTTCCGCACCCGCGCGCGCTGGGTGAAGGAGGATCTCGAACGCGGGGCCTGGCAGGTCGTCGTCACCGAGATCCCCTACATGGTCTCGAAGGGCCGCCTGATCGAGAAGATCGCAGAACTGCTCAACGACAAGAAGCTGCCGCTGGTTGCAGATCTGCGCGATGAGTCGGCCGAGGACATCCGTATCGTCATCGAGCCGCGCGCCCGCAATGTCGATCCCAACCTGATGATGGAATCGCTCTTCCGGCTCTCTGAGCTGGAAGCGCGCATCTCGATGAACATGAACGTGCTGACCGGCGGGCTGGTGCCGCGCGTGCTCGGTCTCAGTGAAGCCCTGCGTGCCTGGCTCGACCATCGCCGCGAGGTGCTGCAGCGGCGCTCGCGCTTTCGGCTGGGCCAGATCGACAAGCGGCTCGAAATCCTGCGCGGCCTGCTGATCGTCTATCTCGATCTCGACCGGGTGATCAAAATCATCCGTGAGGAGGATGAGCCGAAGATCGAGCTGATGCGGTATTTCGAGCTCACGGAAGTCCAGGCCAACGCGATCCTCGACACGCGGCTGCGTGCCTTGCGCAAGCTCGAGGAGATGCAGCTCAAGACCGAACTAGACGAACTGACCAAGGAAAAGGAGCAGGTCGAAGGCCTGCTCGCCTCCGAGGCGACGCAGTGGAAGACGATCGCCTGGGATATCCGCCAGGTTAAGAAGACTTTTGGTCCGGAAACGGCGATCGGCAAGCGCCGCACCGATTTCGCGGATATGCCGGATACCACCGATATCGACCTGACCCAGGCCATGGTCGAGCGCGAGCCGATCACGGTCGTGATCTCGAAGAAGGGCTGGATCAGGGCCTTGAAGGGCCATGTCCAGGACAAGTCGAGCTTCTCCTTCAAGGGCGACGACGCTCTCCAGACCGCCTTCTTCACCGAGACGACGGCGAAGGTGCTGGTGCTCGCCTCGAACGGCAAGGTCTTCACGCTGGATGCGTCCAAGCTGCCCGGCGGGCGCGGCTTTGGCGACCCGATCCGCCTGATGATCGAGCTGGAGGAGACGGCCGAGATCGTCTCCGCCTTCCCCTACAGACCGGGCTCCAAGCTGCTGATGGTGACGAGCGAGGGCAGGGGCTTCGTCGCGCCGGCCGACGATGTCGTCGCCAATACCCGCAAAGGCCGGCAGGTGCTCAATGTCGATGGCAAGACGGTCGCGGTGCTGGCGGTGCCGGCCGATGGCGACCATGTCGCGATCATCGGCGAGAACCGCAAATTGCTCTGCTTCCCGATCTCCGAAGTGGCGGAGATGGGCCGCGGCAAGGGCGTGCGCCTGCAGCGCTACAAGGATGGCGGCCTCTCCGACGCCAGGACCTTCAACCTCGCGGATGGCCTGACCTGGCTCGACACCTCCGGCCGGACCTGGACGGTGACCCAGGCCGATCTCATGGAATGGCTCGGCCACCGCGCCGAAGCCGGCCGCCTGCCGCCGAAGGGCTTCCCGAAGAGCAATACGTTCGGGGGGTAGTCCCTTCTCCCCTTGCTGGAGAAGGTGCCGGCAGGCGGATGAGGGGTCGCGCTACGCTATCCGTCATTGCGAGAAGCGAAGCGACGAAGCAATCCAGGGAGACCGGGTGAAACGCTTCGAACCAGTCCCCCTTGATTGCTTCGTTGCGCTCGCAATGACGGTAAAGGTCGCGCGACCCTTCATTCGTCCTGGCTTCGCCATGCCACCTTCTCCCGCAGGGGGAGAAGGGAAGATCAGGCCTGAAAGAAGCCCAAGATCAAAGACTTGCCGCGAAAACCGGAATCAACCTCGCAACCGCTTGAATCAGGCTCTCAGCGGATCGCCTCGCCGACGACGCCGACTTCGAGACCCATCGTGATCTTGTCGGTGACGGCCCAGAGCACGCCGGCGCGCGCCTCGGGCCGCACGGCGATGCTGCTGCGGCTGAAGGGCGAGGAGAAGCCGGTCGCGCCGTAACGCCAGGTCTCGTTGGCCGCGCTCATGCCGACCGTGGTGTAGAGCAGCACATCGGGCGTCACCAGGACGCCGGCCTTGACCTTGAAGGCGCCGGCGAGGTCGCGCGTATAGGCGGCATTGCCGAAGCTCGGATAGCCGTAGCCGCCGATTGCGGGCGCGTAATCGATCGCGCCGGCGATGCCATAGACGAAATTGCCTTCGCGCCGCATCGTCCCGGCTTCAAGCCCGATCGTCGGCCCGGCGCTGGTGCGCATGTGTTTGCCGCTGGTGACCTGGAAGCCCGAGGAGATGCGGGCATAGGACCCCTCCCATTTCGGCGAGAGGCTGGGCTGGTCCCAGGCAAAGGAGGGCAGCGGGGCGAAGCCGGACAGCGGCAGGAAGGCCTGCGCCTGCGCCGAAACGCCCGCGCCGAGCAGGGCGGCGAGCGTCGCGGCGGAAAGAAGCGGAAATCTCACGTCGAAAGCGTCCTCGCGACAGCGTGCCCCGTCGGAAGCTAGCATGGAGCGGGGCGAATGTCGCGGTTTTGTGGCCAGGCCCGGCGGCGCCTCAGGCGATCTTGGTCCTGAGCTTGAGGAAGCGCAGGGTCCGTTCCGCCGTCGCCAAATCGAGCTTGTCATAGGCATCGACATCATCGTCGACGTCGCGGGAGGAGAAATACAGCCGCCGTGCCCGCAATTGCAGGATGGCGCGGAATGCCGTCGAGCCGATGCCGAGCGAGCGGCAGGCGACGGCGATACCACTGGAATCCCGCTGCATCAGCACGCGCAGCGCCTGCTCGATCGAGATACCGCCGATTTCCGCCAGCACCTGCGACAGGTGATAGGCGCGATCCTCGTCGGCCAGCATGGTGAGCACATCGTCGACCTCGCGCACCTTGGCGGCGAGATCGGAGAGCAGCAGCTTGACCTCGAGACGCTGCTGGCGCGCCTGCCGGGCCAGCGAAACACCCGCTTCGGTCGCAGGCGCCGCGGCGCCGCCGTCTGAGAACTGTTCGACGATCCGCAGGACACGCTGGGCACGGTTCGGCGCGAGATCGGACCGGCGGGCGAGCGCGTCTGTGATGGCGGTATCGCCCTCACCGCGTTCCAGCAGCCGGTCGAAGCCGCGATCGGAGAAGGCGGCACCTTCATTGGCGCTGACCGTATGCAGAACCTTCTGGTCGCCGCGCTCGACGAGGATGTCGGTGACGCTTTCGGACAGGCGCGCGCGCTCGGCGATGGCGACCAGGTGCTGCTGTGATTGGCTGACGGCGATGGCGGCGAGGTCGGTATCGGTCAGGACCGGGGAGAGCGACAGCACCAGCCGGGCGACCTCGGCATTGCCGTCGCCGCCGAGCGTGACGGCGACATTATGCGGCAGGGTCGGCATGCTGGCGACGCGGTCGGCATAGCCCTTGCGGTCCTCGTCGCCGAGATGACCGAGCGAGCCTGTCGCGATCTCCCCGTAATGCTCCTTTGCCGCGGCGTTCGGATCGTGGTCGAGCAGGAACAGGTCCGTCACGGCATGCAGAAGCTGCCGGCGCGAATCCGACGACATGTCCGCCGGCATCCGGGTCAGGTTACGCAGCATGAGGGCTCCCACGGCAAAGCAGTGGCGGCACTCTGCGCAGGTCCGGCTTGATTTACTCTTAAGGCGGCAGCGCTTTTTCTGAACAACGGGGCGATGACGCCCCGTTGTTCAGTCCGTGGGTAGCCTGCTGCTCGGGGAGGCAGGCTTGTCAATTTATGCACTCATAGGTTGCAATTTTCTTACCATCACACCGTCGATCAGCACCATGATGATGAGCGACAGCCCCACCAGCGGAAAGGCGAGCCCGCCGATGGCGAGCAGTGCGACGACCCCCCGCAGCGTCGCCTTCTCCGCAGGCAGCGGCGGCACGCCGAGCGATCCTTGCGGGCGTCGCTTCCACCACATCACCAGAGCCGAGACGCAGAGCAGGACGATCGCGAGGCAGGCAGCCAGCAGCACGAGCTGGTTCGCCAACCCGAATTCCTGCCCCATATGCACGTTGATGCCCCATTCCAGCGCCTTGCCGAGCGGGCCGTAATCGGCATAGCTCATGTCGATCAGGGGTTTGCCGCTATACTGGTCGAGATGGATGACGCGCTGGAGCGCCATGTCCTTCGGATAGACCGAGCCGGTATAGACCCCGCCCGGACCACCCGGGAGATTGACGGCATAGCCGCGCGTCAGGCCCAGTCGGTCGAAGGCCGCGACGGCGGCGTCGAGACCGATCGGTTCGCCCCCTGCAATCTGCGATACCGGTAGTTTGGCCTGCTCCAGTGACCATGTCGTCGGCGCGATATGGGCGAGATGCTCGTCCGACATCGGCAGGGCAACGCGGACACCGGCCGGATAGCCGAAATTATGGCCGTTGGCCCATTGGTTGACCTTGCTGCCCCACAGCACCGACCAGGGCATGCCGGTGATCGCCAGGAACAGGATGAAGCCGCCGGCGACGAGCCCGGTGACCGCGTGGAGATCGCGCCAGAACACGCGTTGGCGCGGCTTGCCCCGGACCGTGACCACGCCGCCGCTCTGCTTGCGGGGCCACCACAGATAGAGGCCGGTCAGCACCAGCAGGATCGCCCAGCCGCCGGCGATCTCGATCGCGCCGTTCGCGACGGGCCCGAAATAGGCAAGGCTGTGAATCTGGCGGACCACCCACATCACCGTACCCTTGTCGGGAATCTGGCCGAGCACGCGGGCATCGTAGGGATCGACATAGACGACCATCCGCGTCCCGCCCGCGTCGCGGATCGTGACCTCGGCGGAGGCGGTCGCGGTTTCCGGCGGGATGTATTTCACGGCCTGTCCGGGGAAGGCCTTCACGGCCTGCGCCACGATCTCGCTGGGCGGCCGCTCGCCGGTCGCGCGCGCCTCGACCTGCTTCACGTCGCGATGGATCAGGCCGTCGATCTCGGCCCGGAAGAGGTATAACCCGCCGGTCACCGCCAGCAGGATGAGGAAAGGCAGGGTGATCAGTCCTGCATAGAAATGCCAGCGCCAGACGGCGCGATAGAAGGATGCGGCGGGCCGGCTCGCGCGTTCGGGCGCGGCCGTTGCCGTTGAGACGGTTGTCATGGAAAAATCCTGGTCTGAGCTGAAGGGAGAGGGCTTCAGACCGGGACAGGGGGAGCGCGTGCGCCGAGCGGATAGCCCGGCGCGGGCGGCGCCGAGACTTGCTCGGACGGCAGGTGGTGGGCGAATGCGACGGCGGGCCGGCGCGCCACGAAGACAGCGGCCGGAGATGGCGGCGGCAAGGCGATCGCCGCTGACAGGCACAGCGTCGCGCAGCAATCGGGGAGTTTCGCGCCGCCGCTATCCGGTGCGGGATCGACCGGCGCCGTCTGGCCGGGTGTGCAGAGCGGATGGACAAGGCCGGGCGAGGGCTGCGCCGACAATCCCGCCGCAAGTGCGACGAGCGTCGTCTGCAGGACGAGGACATAGACGGCGACGAGCGCGATCGCGCTCCTCCGCCAGTTCGTACGTCCCGCTGCGCCCGTCATGAAACGAGGCTTATCCAATCCGCCCAATCAGTGGAAGCGGGCGCCGTGACGCGGCCTTGCCTAAGCTGGCAGGCAGGCCGGGCCGAGCGGCTCGAAGCTCTTGTAGGTCAGGATGAATTCCTGATGGCCCAGTTCTTCCGATTTGGTCCGGCCGCCCTGGCCGAGCGAGACGACGAGATCGCGGATCTCGGAGCCGACCTCGTCGAGCCCGGCGCAGCCTTCGAGGATGCGCCCGGCATCGACGTCCATGTCCTCGGACATCCGGCGATAGGTCTCGGGGTTGGCGCAGATCTTCACCACCGGCGAGATCGCCGAGCCGACGACCGAGCCGCGCCCCGTCACGAACAGCACGCAATGCGCGCCGCAGGCGATCAATTCCGCGATCTCGGCATTGTCGTTGATATTGGGGAAGCCGAAGCGGACCTCGCCGTCCGGCACGACATCGAGCAGGTAGAGCCCGCCATGCGGCGGCACGTCGCCGGGCTTGATCAGGCCGGAGATCGGCGATGCCCCGGACTTGGCATAGGCGCCCATCGATTTCTCCTCGATGGTCGAGAGCCCGCCCTCGGCATTGCCGGCGGCGAAGGAGCCGTATCCCAGCGTCGCGTAATAGCGGGCCGCCTTGGCCACGGATTTCTCCAGCTCGGCGCCGAGTTCGGGCGTGATCGCGCGCGCCGCCATGATGTGCTCGCAGCCGATCAATTCGCCGGTTTCCTCGAAGATGCAGGCGGCACCCTCGGTGATGAGCTGGTCGAAGGCACGTCCGGCCGCCGGATTCCCGGTGATGCCGGAGGTGCCGTCCGAGCCGCCGCAGACCGTGCCGACCACGAGTTCGGAGACGGCCATCGGCACCGTCTCCTGCGTATCGAGGAGAGCGCGCTGCTCCTCGACCCAGGCGCGGCCCTCGCGGATCGAGGCGCGGGTGCCGCCGGTGCCCTGGATGATGATCGTCTTCACCGGCCGGCCGCTGGCGCGCACCGCCCGCTCCAGCGCGTATTTGTTGAAGCTCTCGCAACCGAGCGAGACCAAGAGCACGGCGCCGACATTCGGATGGGTGCAGAGCTGCTCCATCATCCGCTCGGCATAGGGGTTCGGGTAGCAGCCGGGAAAGCCGATGGCGTGGACGCCTTCCTCGCGCCAGGGCAGGGCGATTTCGCGCGCGACATGGTGGGCGCATTCGACGAGATAGGCGACCGCGACGGTATTGCGGATGCCCTTGCGCCCGTCGGAGCGGAGATAGCCGCGCATCGTGCTCATGCCGAGGCTCCCGCCTTGCGTTCGTCTTCGAGATGATAGGTCGGCGTGTAGTCGCTGCGCATGTTGTGGACATGGACATGCGCGGCCGGCGCGATCGCCTCGGTCGCGACGCCGATCGGCGCGCCGTATTTCAGGATCTTCTCGCCGGCCGCGATGGCACCGCGCGCAACCTTGTGGGCGAGCGCGATGTCGCGATCGAGCGCGGCCGGGCCGGAACCGGTCTCGACCGTCTCGCCGGCTTTCAGCCGAACCCGCGCGACGAGGACGTTGTCGCGCGGATCGAGCAGGATGAGGCGCGGATCGTGGGTCATGGTGAGCCGCCCTTCGAAGGAGGGAACGCGTCAGAACTTGCCGTACTGCAGATAGGCCTTCTGCGGGTCGGTGCCGGCGAGGATCGCGGTGCGAACCTTGTTCTCGGCCGTGATCGCGGTCTCGGACTTCTCCAGAACCTCTTCGATGATCTCGACGGGAATGCGGACGACGCCGTCGCGGTCGGCGAGGATGTAGTCGCCCGGACGGATCCAGACCTCGCCGATCTTGATCGGCTCGTCGACCGCCTTGGGCAACCAGGCGCCGACGATATCGCGCGGCGTATAGGCCTTGAAATAGGCCTGGAAGCCCATCTCGACCATGAATTCGGTATCGCGCGAGAGGCCGTCGATGACGCAGCCGCGCACGCCCTTGTTCTTCAGCGTCTCGGCCGAAAGCTCGCCCATCAGCGCGATCTCGTTGGTGTTCGGCTGGCAGACCCAGACATGGCCGGGCTTGGCGGCCGAGAGCAGGCCGGTCCAGCCCAAGAGCGTCTCATGCGCATCGAATTCGCCGGTCTTGCCCTCGACGGTGAAGGCCGGCCCCGCCAGCTTCTGGCCGGGCAGGAGCGGGCGCAGTTCCGGCGGCAGGACAAAATCCTTCAGGCCCATCGCCCGCATCGTGTCGTGGATGATGCCGGTATAGCAGCGCTCCAGCCTGTCGGTCAGTTCCTGGCTCATCATTCCTCCGGTTCGGCCCCTGTGGCGCGGATCTGCTGCCGGGCCGCTGGCGACAGAGTGTCGGGAGGAGCGAGGCGCGGCAAGCGCGTTTTCCGCGCGTCGCGAATGCGTTTCAATCGGTTGAATCGTTGTGGTCGACGCGCTCCCAGCCCTGCGGCATCAGGCGCTCCTGCGGCAGGAAGCGCGACTTGTAGGCCATCTTCGGCGAGCCCTCGACCCAGTAGCCGAGATAGACGTAAGGCAGGCCGAGCCGGCGCGCCCGGGCGATATGGTCGAGCACCATGAAGGTGCCGAGCGAGCGCAGCTCCAGCCCGGGGTCGTAGACCGAATAGACCATCGAGAGTCCGTCACTGAGCGTATCGGTCAGGGCCATCGCGAAGAGGTCGCCTTCGCCGCGCCCGGTGAAGCCGGAATCGGGGCCGCGGCGGCGGTATTCGATCAGGTTGGTCTCGACATGGCTGTCCTCGACCATCATGGCGAAATCGAGCGCCGACATCGTCGCCATGCCGCCATCGGGATGGCGCTCATCGAGATAGGAGCGGAACAGGGAATAGTGCTCGGAGCGCGGCCGCGGCGGCAGGGCCTCGCCGATCAGGTCGCTGTTGCGCGCAAGCACGCGGCGGAAGCTGCGCGACAGGCGGAAATCGTCGACGCAGACGCGGACCGAGACGCAAGACCGGCAGATTTCGCAGGCGGGGCGGTAGGCAATGCTCTGCGAGCGCCGGAAGCCGCCCTGCGAGAGCACGTCGTTGAGCTCGCGCGCCTGCGAGCCGACGAGGTGCGTAAACACCTTCCGCTCCTCGCGCCCCGGCAGATAGGGGCACGCGGTCGGCGAGGTCAGGTAGAATTGCGGGGCATCCCGCAATGGGCGCGTCACGTCGGCTGGCTCCCCGGAAGCTTCCACCCTTCAATGTAGCATCGGCCGCACCGGCAACAAGCGCGGCGCGGCCGATCGGGAAACGGTTCTCGCCTTTTTGATCTGGCTCAACCGGTCAGGTGCGCACGACGACCAGTCCGGTCAGCAGGTCGTGGCCCATGCGCCGGTCCGCGCGGGCGAAGCCGCAGGCGACGTCGACGAGCCAGAGCAGGAAGGTGCCGGCCGCGACATAGAACAGCAGCGCATGCACGGCAGCGGCGAGCCCGTCGGGGCGCGCGCCGGAAGCGGTCTCGACCCGCAAGCCCGCGATGCGCATGCCCCAGGTCGACTGCTTGCGCCCGCCGATCGTCAGCGCGGCATAGCCGAGCGCGGTCGCGACCGTGGCGATCGGAATCAGCAGCCAGGTCGCGCCGAAGGTGACGACGCCGAGCAGAGCCAGCAGGAACACGACCAGCCAGCCCAGGAAGAACAGCACGACGATGTCGACGAGCCAGGCGAACAGTCGCGAGCCGAGAACGCCGCTGACGTTCTGGTAGGGACGCGGCTCCAGCGCCGTGATCGGCGGCTGGCCATAACGGGTGTCGCTCATCGGGACTTCGATCCTCCATCGGCGCGCGGGAAACTGGCGCCCGGGAGATAATGTTTGATCAGCGGGCCGGTTCCGCAAGACCGCGTGGGAGAATCCGCCGCGGCGCATAGCCGTTTTTGGCGAGCGCATCCTCGATCGCGCGCGAATGCGCTGCCCCGCGCGTCTCGACGGTCACGTCGAGCGAGACGCCCTTGGCGGGCACGTCGAGGAAGAGCCGGCCATGGCTGACCTCGAGGATATTGGCGCCTTCCTCGCCGAGCAGGCTCGCGATCCTGCCGAGCAGGCCCGGCCGGTCGCTGGTGGTCAGGCGAAAGGCGACGATGCGGTCCTCGCGCTCCAGCTCGCGCACCATGATCGCGGCGAGCAGGCGCGTGTCGATATTGCCGCCGGTGAGCACGAGCCCGACCGTGCGGCCGGCATAGCGCTCCGGCTCCTTCAGCATCGCGGCAAGGCCCGTCGCGCCTGCCCCTTCGGCCAGGCTGTGCTGAAGGCTCGCATAGGCGTTGACGGCGCGCTCGATCAGGTCCTCGCCGACGAGGACGATATCGCTGACGAGGCTCGATATCACCGGCAGGGCGAGCTGGCCGACGGTCTTGACCGCGATGCCTTCGGCCAGCGTCGGCCCGCCGATCGGCTTGTCCTGCGCCTGCACGGCGTTGAAGAACGACGGGTAGAGCGCGGCCTCGACGCCGATCAGTTCGATGCCCGGCTTGATCGCCTTGGCGGCGATCGCGTTGCCGGCCATCAGCCCGCCGCCGCCGAGCGGGATGACCAGCACGTCGAGACCGGGCTCGTCGGCCAGCATCTCGCGCGCGATCGTGCCTTGCCCGGCCATCACTGCCGCGTCGTCATAAGGGTGGACGAAGGTGAGCTGCTCGCTGCCTGCGAGCTCATGGGCCTTGTCGGCGCATTCGTAGAGCGTCTCGCCATGCAGCACGACGCGCGCACCATGGGCGCGGGTGTTCTCGACCTTCACCAGCGGCGTCGTCTCCGGCATCACGATCGTCGCAGGCGTGCCGAAGCGCCTGGCGTGATAGGCGACGGCCTGGGCATGGTTGCCAGCCGACATCGCGATGACGCCGCGCGCCCGCTCGGCCTCGCTCAGCGAGAGCAGCTTGTTGACCGCGCCGCGCTCCTTGAAGGAGGCGGTCGCCTGCATGTTCTCGTGCTTCACCAGCACGGTCGCGCCGGTCAACTCCGACAGGCGCGGCGCCGGCACCAGCGGCGTGCGCAGGACATGCCCGGCGATTCGGCTGGCGGCTGCGTCGATATCCTCGGGGGTGATCGCGAAGCTCTCGCTCATGCTCGGGTCTCGAATCCGGTTGGCAGGCGAAGGAGAGGGCCTCACACCCGCCGCGGCGTCAATTCGCCATCGCCGAAAAAGCCGCCGGGGCGCCAGATCAGCACGATGGCAAGCAGGCAGTAGACGGCGAGGTCGCGCTGCTCGATCGGCAAGGTTGCTGACCAGACGGTTTCGAAAACGGCGATGCAGAGCCCGCCGAGCGCCGCCCCGCTGACCGAGCCGATGCCGCCGAGGATCGCCGCGACGAGCGCTTTCAGACCGAGCGAGAAGCCGCCGGCGAAGCCCATGCCGCCATAGATCGCGGTGACGATGACGCCGGCGATGCCGCAGCAGGCGCAGGCGATGATGACGGCGACGTCATGGACGGCGCGGGCATCGACGCCGAACAGCGCGGCGGTTTCTGCATCGTCCGACACCGCCCGCCAGGCGCGGCCATAGGCCGTCCGCCGGATCAGCAGGACGACGCCGAGCGTGGCACCAAGGCCGATGGCGGCGAGTGCCAGCGCGAGCGGATTCAGCGTGACCACGAAATCGCCGGCATGCGCCAGCGCGATCGGCGTGTTGAACACCGGCGGCAGCCAGCGCAGTTCAGGCCCCTGCGCCAGCCGGAGATATTCGGACATCGCAATGGCGAGGCCGATCGTGGCGATCAGCATCTGCTGGCCGGTGGCGCGTTCGAGATGGCGCAGCACGAAGCGGCCCATGGCGAAGCCATGCAGGGCGCAGACGGCGATCGCCACAGTGAAGGCAACGGCGAGGCCGGAGAGTGGCGTCGAGATCGCAAGCGAGAGCAGCAGCGCGACCCCGACGACCGAGGCGAGCGCGCCGAGCGCAGCGAATTCGCCGAAGCTCAGGATGATCCGCCCGGTCAGGCCGTAGACGAGGGCATAGGCCGCCGCGAGCATGCCGTAGATCGCGGCCGAGGGCAGGGCGCTCAGGCCCTGCTGCAGGCCATAGGCGAGGCCAGCCGGGATCGCCGGCAGCGTCTCGGCAGCGGGTTCGGCCGGGTCCGGCGGCGGCGAGGCCCGATCCTCCAGGTAGAAGCGTCGCAGCAGATAGAAGCTCGCATCGGCCATCGGCCGTCCGTCGGAGGCGATGCCGACAAGCGCACCGCGGCTCGGCCCGCTGCCCTCGCCGGCGAAGAGGCAGTCGATGCTCCGGTGGCGCGAAAGGCCGTCGCCGAGCTCGACCCGGTAGAACAGCCGCAGCGCCCGCGGCACGGGACCGTTGGTGGTCCGTTCGATCTCGATGCGGGCGTTCGGCGGATTGAGCGGCGGGATCGCCTGCCGGCAGAGCCGCATCTGGTCGGTGTCGAAATCGCTGCCGCAGCCCGCGAGGGCGAGCGTGACGACGGCCAGAATCGACAGGAGGAGCGGGCGCATGTCGGGCGACGGTAGCGCTTGCCGGGGCACGGTGTCATCCCGTGCGCGGTGCAGCGCGAAGCGGTGCTCCGCAGACACGGGACCGCATGACGAGAAGGCGCCTTTCCGGAGCGCGGTCCCGCATCTGCGCAGCGGCACTACGTGCCGCTGCGCAGATGCGGGATGACACCCTTATGCGATACCGCTACACGCCGGCCTTCAGCTTCTTCGCCACCCGCGGCGCGAAATAGGTCAGCACGCCGTCGGCGCCGGCGCGCTTGAACGCGAGCAGGCTCTCCAGCATCGCCTTGTCGCCGTCGAGCCAGCCATTGTTGGCGGCGGCCATGATCATCGCGTACTCGCCGGAGACCTGATAGGCGAAGGTCGGCACGCGGAAATGATCCTTCACCCGCGCCACCACGTCGAGATAGGGCAGGCCGGGCTTGATCATGACCATGTCGGCGCCCTCTTCGAGGTCGAGCATCACTTCCGCGATCGCCTCGTCCGAATTGGCCGGGTCCATCTGGTAGGTCCGCTTGTCGCCGACCAGCGTCGCATTGGTGCCGATCGCGTCGCGGAACGGGCCGTAGAAGGCCGAGGCGTATTTCGCCGCATAGGCCATGATCTGCACGTCCTCATGGCCGTCCCCGTCGAGCGCGGCGCGGATCGCACCGATGCGCCCGTCCATCATGTCGGAGGGCGCGATCACGTCGGCGCCGGCATCGGCCAGAGCGAGCGCCTGCCCGACCAGGATCTGCACGCTCGCGTCGTTGAGGACGCGCTCGCCCTCCATCACGCCGTCATGGCCATGCGAGGTGTAAGGGTCGAGCGCGGCGTCGCAGATGATGCCGATCCCCGGCACCTCGCGCTTGATCGCGCGCACGGCGCGGCACATCAGGTTGCCGGTATTGAGTGCCTCCGAGCCCGTGGGGTCGCGCAGGGCCTTGTCGACGAAGGGGAACGGCGCGATCGCGGGGATGCCGAGCGCGGCCGCTTCCGCCGCCTGGCGCACGGCCTCATCGATATTGAGCCTGTCGACGCCGGGCATCCACTCGACCGGCGAGCGGGCTTCGGATGAATCCATCAGGAAGATCGGCCAGATCAGGTCGTCGGTCGTCAGCGCCGATTCCCGCACCAGCCGGCGCGACCAGTCCGCCTTGCGGTTGCGCCGCATGCGGCGCGTCAGGCCGAGCGAGGGCGCCTCGTCCTGACGGGACAGGGGAGTGGGGAAAGGCCGCACGACCCGGGATTCCATGGCAATTGCCTCAAGCGATGAACGGTACCGGCACGGCTTTCGTCATGCGGGCGAAACCGGCCGAGGCTTTCCATAACACATCGGAACGATTCCAAAACAGGGCGCATGGTCGCAACTTTGCCGGCATCGCCCCAGTCATGGCCGCCTGCCGCCCGCCGATCCGTCGCGTTGACAAGCCTTGCCCCGCCTTCCAGAACCGCAGCCCATCGAAGCGGGATCGGACCATGATTCAGGATCGCGAGATCATCTGCGAGATTCGCGGCGCCGCCGGCGTCGTCGTGCTCAACCGGCCGAAGGCGCTGAACGCGCTGAGCCTCGGCATGGTCCGCGAGCTCGCCCGCGCCCTCGATGCCTGGGAGAATGATCCACAGGTCACGCGTGTCGTCGTCGTCAGCACGAGCGAGAAGGCTTTTTCCGCCGGCGGCGACATCCGTTGGCTGCATGATTGCGGCAAGGCCGGGCGCCATGACGAGATGCTCGCCTTCTGGGGCGAGGAATACATCCTCAACCACCGCATCAAGACCTATCCCAAGCCCTATGTCGCGCTGATCGACGGCATCGTCATGGGCGGCGGCGTCGGCATATCCTTGCATGGCAGCCACCGCATCGCCGGCGACCGCTATCTCTTCGCCATGCCGGAGGTCGGCATCGGCTTCTTCCCGGATGTCGGCGCGACCTATGCCCTGCCGCGTCTCGACGGCGGCTTCGGCAGCTTCCTCGCCCTGACCGGCGAGCGCGTCGGCGCGGCCGATGCGATTTCGGCCGGGCTGGCGACCCATGGCGTGCCCAGCGAGCGGATGGCGGAACTCGCGGATGCGCTGACCCGGCCGGGCGCGGTCGACGACATCCTCGCCGGCTTCACATTGCAGCGCGGGCCCGGCCCCTTGCATGACGAGCGGGCGATGATGGCCGAGGTCTTCGCGGCAGCGACCTTGCCGGAGGTGATCCAGCGCCTGCGCCAGGCTGCCGAAAACGGAAGTGGCTTTGCCGGCAAGCTGCTGCAGACCATCGCGGTCAAATCGCCGACAAGCGTCGCCATCGCCTTCGAACAGATGCGCCGCGGCGGCGGCCTCGATTTCGCCGAGGCCATGCGCACCGAATACCGCATCGTCTGGCGCATCGCTCGCGGCCATGATTTCTACGAGGGCGTGCGCGCCGTGGTGATCGACAAGGATCAGGCGCCACGCTGGCAGCCATCGACGCTCGATGCGGTCGACCCGGCCGCTATCGCTGCCTATTTCGCGCCGCTTGGCGCTGACGAACTCAATCTGGAGGGTTGAGCTTGAGCTTGGGCGGAGACGGCGAGGCCCTGCGCGGCGCCCGGACGGGCGAGGTCGAGGGCAAGCAGGCAAGCCGGTGGCGGCTTGTCCTCGTCTGGTTCCTGCGCCTGCTCTCGGCCTTCTGGCTCGCCAAGGGACTGACGGCCTGGGCCGTGATCTTCGGCCTGCCCGGAAACCCGCAACCGCCCTTCGAGAACCGCCTGCTGAGCTATCAGGCGATCATCGTCTATTTCGCGGTGATCGACCTCGTCGCCGCCGTCGGCCTGTGGCTGACCTCGACCTGGGGCGGCGTGCTCTGGCTGCTGGCCGCGATCAGCCAGATGCTGCTGGGCTTCCTCTTCCCGCGCTTCGTGCCGATGACGGCCTGGCTCGTCGGCCTCTATATCGGGCTGATCGCCGTCTATTTCCTGGCGACCTGGGCGGCCGAGAACGAGGCGGAATAGCGAGCGCGCGTGCGGGATGACACCCGGAAAAGGCGGCCCTCTCGTCGCGCGGTCCCGTGTCTGCGGCGCATCGCTGCGCGCTGCACCGCGCACGGGATGACAGCGCGGATTGGCCGCGTTGGCGACGCTCAGGAGAAGGCGTCCCGCGCCCGCTCGACCCCTCGATTGCGCCGAGTCATGGTAAGAATCGCTTTAGCTTAAGCGTTTCTGGCTTCACTTACGATTCACCCAAAGGGGTAAATCCCTGATTCATCCTGATATTTAAACTCGTTTTCATCCGGTCCAGCTTATGGTGTGTTTCAGAAGCGGACCGGGAGACAAATCCTGGCCGACACACAACAGGCGGGATATACCATGAAAGCGAGCGTCAAGACTTCGGATGTTGCCAAGACTGGTGATGCCGATCTCAACGTGAAGCCTCTTTATCTTGAGTCCCTCACGCTGGTGGAGCGGCTGCATCGCCGCCTGCTCGATGTCATCAAGGATGAGTTCGAGCGCCGCGGCCGTGACGACGTCAACAGCGTGCAGGCGCTGCTGCTCTACAATATCGGCGATGCCGAGCTCTCGGCCAGCGAGCTGCGGACCCGCGGCTACTATCTCGGCTCGAACGTCTCCTACAACGTCAAGAAGCTGGTCGAGCTCGGCTATCTCCATCATGCCCGGTCGCGCATCGACCGCCGCTCGGTCCGCATCAGCCTGACCGAGAAGGGCGCGAGCGTGCACGATATCGTGAAGGGCGTGTACGACAAGCATGTCCGCACGGTCGAGCAGATCGGCGGCATCGCGGCCGACGATTTCGAGCGCATGAACAATGCCCTGCTGCGCCTGGAGCGCTTCTGGACCGACCAGATCCGCTACAAGCTCTGAGATATCAGCGACTTTCCTGCGGCCGCATCAGATTCGCCTGCCGTAGCGCGGCTGGGACGATGTCCCGGTCGCGCCGGCGCGTTTCGGTCGATGCCGGGCCTCGACTGTGGTTTTGCTGCCATGCATGCGGCAAAACGTTGCCATGCCCTAAAATCGCCTCTGTCATCACGCCTCGTTAACTGTGCTAGGACACCGTCGATCGCCGAGAGGTCGCCCGTCGCACCATTGCGTCGCCAGCGTCGCCCCATCAGGCGGCGTTTTCTTGTGGCCTGCGTTGCAAGCGTGAAGCCTTGAAGAGGGAAGAGATGTCGCAATTGAGCCTGACCCGCCGCGAAACGGTGCTGGCCCTGCTTTCCGGTGCCGCCACGGCTGCCGCTGCACCGGCGCTCGCCCAGCAGGCCGAGTGGCGCCAGAGCTACGATGCCGGTGCGCGCAATGCCGTGGCGCGATCCTCGACGCCGATGCTGTCGGCCGAGGCCCTACAGGCGACCGAGCAGGCGATCGTGGCCTATCGTGACCTCGCCGCGCGCGGCGGCTGGCCGCAGGTCCAGTTGCCCGATCGCATGGGCGTGGGCGCCAAGGGGCCGGGCGTCGTGACGTTGCGCCGCCGCCTGATCATCACCGGCGATCTCGATGTCGCGGCCGGCGACAGCAATATCTATGATTCCTATGTTGAGGCGGGCGTGCGCGGCTTCCAGGCGCGCGTCGGCTTGTCGACCACCGGCGCGATCAACCGTGCGACCGTCGCTGCCCTCAACGTGCCGATCGACCGCCGCATCCGCCAGCTCGAGACCAATGTCGTCCGGCTGCGTAGCTGGTCCGGCAATCTCGGCGGCCGCTATGTCGTCGCCAATATCCCGGCCGCGATGGTCGAGACCGTCGAGAACGGCCATGTCGCGACGCGCCATGCGGCCGGCGTCGGCAAGATCGACCGTCAGTCGCCCTTGCTCCAGACCCGGATCCCCGAAGTCAATTTCAATCCGACCTGGACGGTTCCCGCCTCGATCATCCGCAAGGATCTGATCCCGAAGATGCGCAAGGAGCCGGGCTATCTCACCGAGAACAAGATCCGCATCATTTCGTCCAGCGGCAGCGAGATTTCGCCGGCCAGCGTGAACTGGAATTCCGACGAGGCGACGCGCTACACCTTCCGGCAGGACCCGGGCGGCGAGTTCAACTCGCTCGGCTTCGTGCGCATCAACATTCCGAGCCCGCACGGCGTCTACATGCATGACACGCCGTCGAAGGGCATCTTCGGCGACGACTATCGCTTCGTCTCCTCGGGCTGCATGCGTGTCCAGAACGTGCGCGACTACGTCGCCTGGCTGTTGAAAAACACGCCCGGCTGGGATCGCGCCAAGATCGACGAGACGATCCAGTCCGGCCAGCGCGTCAACGCCCGCATCGCCGATCCGGTGGCGTGCTACTGGGTTTATATCACCGCCTGGGCCACGCCCGATGGCGGCGTGCAGTTCCGCGACGACATCTACAACAAGGATGGCCTCGGCCCGGCACCCGTCGCGGCGCTGCAGGGCGATCAGGACATCTGAGGCGTCCCGCTTCGCGCGCGTTTTGAAAAGCCCGCCGGTTTCCGGCGGGCTTTTTCATGGAATGGAGCCGCTCCGCAAGCTTCAGCGCGTCAGCCAGGACGGCATGACGTAACCGACGCAGCGCGCTTCTCCAGGCTCTGGATTCATGACCTCGAAGGCCGGGACGGGGCAGTTGTTTCGGGGCGCGGGGTTGCCGAGGCGCGTGATGCTGCCATCGCCGTCGCCGTCGAACCAGCGATGGACGCTGGTCGAGCCGCCCGGGTAGTATTGCGTGGTCACCTGCCATCCTTCGGCTGCGGCATCCTGGCTGATCAGTGGCATCGACAGGACGAAGACGCTCGCACTGCCGAGAAATGCCTTCCTGACCTGCTTGGAGATCGGCAGAGTCGAAGCTGGAACACGGCTCGCGTTCTGTTTTGGGGCGTTCTGTGTCATCGAGAGGCATCCAGTGTTGCGCTAGGTCATGCGCAGCAAGCTGCAAGCCATAAATCGTTAACCATGATGGCGGCCCGATGTCTTTGCGACGGCGTCCGGTTCCGGCCCATGCGATGGGGGCAGGAGGGGAGCCGGCCGACCGCTCCTCACTTTGCGAGGCGGACGATCAACGCTTCGAGCGGACGATCGCCCCGAACCTCGCCAGCACGGCTGCAAGCGCCATGATCGTCAGAAGCCAGGCCGTCCCGCGGAACAGTTCGCCATACCCATGGGCGGCGATCAGCGGCGTGCTGACCAGAGGCGAGCAGAACTGACCGATGAAGATCGATGCGGTCAGGATGCCCCCCGCCATGCCCCGTGAACGCCGGGGCGCGAGATCGAGCGCCATGGCGACGAAGCTCGGCGAAACCAGCGCGTAGCCGGCCCCGATCAGGAGCGCCGCCGCAAACAGACCCGGCATCGATGCCGTGCGCGACAGGAGCAGGAAGCCCAGCGCCATCGCGGCGTAGCCGATCGCGAAAACGCCCGCCGCACCGCCCGCCCGCCGGGCGTGCCGGTAGAGCAGGGCGGTGCAGCCGCCGGAGATCATCAGCAGGCCGAGGACCGTCCCGGTCATCACCGCGCTCTCGAAGCCCCGGGTCTCCAGGAAGAACGAGATCTGCGTCGGCATCAGGAAGAAGATCATGTTTGTCAGGCCCTGCAGCAGGACGAGCCCAGCGAGCAGGCTGCGCCAGGACGGATGTCCGCCATGGTCGCTTGCTGGGATGGCGCCCGTAGCGGCAGCGCTGCGCGGCGGCTCGACGATGGCCAGCCACATCAGCGGCAGGAAGATTGCGGCCAGCCCGTAGATCGCGAAGGGCAGGCGCGGCGACAGCGTCGCGGCCCAGCCCGCCAGCGAAATGAAGACCAGCCCGCCGAAATTCCGTGCCGAGATCTGCAGGCCGGTCAGCGCGTTGCGGTCGTCGCCGGTGAAATAATCGCCGATCAGCGCGGTCTGCGCCGTCATGATCAGCGCGACGGCGACGCCGAGCACGAGGCGGCTCGCAAAGATCGACGGCAGGTCGGGCAGGACGAGTCCGGCGCTGCCCGCGATCACGAACAGCACGACGCCGACGAGAAGCATCGCACGCCGGCCGATCCGGTCGGCAGCGAAACCCGCGAGCGGCGCAAACAATGCGACGCTGAGCGAAGGCGCCGGTACCAGGAGCCGCGTCAGCAGCGCCGCGTTGGGGTCGTCGGCGAACAGGCGCTCGATGCCTGGAAGCGCGGGGCTGATCGTCGCGTTCGCCATGGTGGTGAGCGATGCGGCCATCAGCAGGGCGATGGCGCGCGGGTCCGCCCAGGTCGGACTTTCTCGTGTTGTGACAATGCTTTCCATAATTTTTCCTCTTGCCGAAATCATGCGTTCGGCAGAGCCTACGAATTCAAGTCGACTTGAGGTCAAGCATGCTGTTGCTGGATATTGGAAAGGTCGCGGAGCGCTCGGGCGTGCCGGCCTCGACCCTGCGCTATTACGAGGAGGTCGGGCTCATTCGCTCGGAGGCGCGCCGCGGCCTGCGCCGGCAATACGATCCCGATGTGTTGCTCAGGCTGTCGCTGATCGGGCTCGGCAAGACCGCGGGCTTCTCGCTGGAGGAGATCGCCGCGATGTTCGGCGCGGACGGGAAGCCGGATATCCCGCGCGAGCAGTTGCGGGCCCGGGCCGACGAATTGCAGCGGCAGATGGTCGGGCTGCGGACGCTGCGCGATGCCCTGCGCCATGTCGCGGATTGCCGTGCGCCGACTCACCTGGAGTGCCCGACCTTTCGGGCGCTGTTGAAGACAGCTTCGCGCAGGCCGCTCGTCTACACGCCGTCCCGGCCGGAGAAGGAGAAGAAAATGCTGTCGAAGCGGCGTGCTCCGGACAATTGACCGCTGCGGCGATGCAGCTTTTCCCGTGCGCGATCTATCGCTTGGACAGCCTCCCGCCGCATGATAGGGGAGCCGCGACGGAGCCGGGCGTCGACCGGCCGTTGAACTTCAGGAGCCGGACATGACCGAAGCCGCGCTGGACAAGCACCTCTCGAACTCCTTCTTCGGCGCTTCGCTGCATGACGCCGACCCCGAGATCGCCCGCGCGATCGACCTGGAGCTCGGTCGCCAGCGCGACGAGATCGAATTGATCGCCTCCGAGAACATCGTCTCCCGCGCCGTGCTCGAGGCGCAGGGCTCGGTGATGACCAACAAATATGCCGAGGGTTATCCGGGCCGGCGCTATTACGGCGGTTGCCAGTTCGTCGACATCGCGGAGAAGCTGGCCATCGAGCGCGCCACCCGGCTCTTCGGCTGCACTTACGCCAACGTCCAGCCGAACTCTGGCTCGCAGGCTAACCAGGGCGTCTTCATGGCCCTGATGCAGCCGGGCGACACCTTCATGGGCCTCGATCTCGCTGCTGGCGGGCACCTGACCCATGGCGCACCGGTCAATCAGTCCGGCAAGTGGTTCAATGTCGTCTCCTACGGCGTCTGCGTCGTCGACCAGATGATCGACTATGACGCGATGGAGCGCCTCGCCGTCGAGCATAAGCCGAAGGTCATCGTCGCCGGTGGCTCGGCCTATGCCCGCCACTGGGACTTCGCCCGCTTCCGCGAGATCGCCGACAAGGTCGGCGCCTATTTCATGGTCGACATCGCGCATTTCGCCGGGCTCGTCGCCGGCGCCGCGCATCCCTCGCCGTTCCCGCACGCCCATGTCGTCACCACCACGACGCATAAGACGCTGCGCGGCCCGCGCGGCGGCATGATCCTGACCAATGACGAGGCGATCGCGAAGAAGGTCAATTCGGCGATCTTCCCGGGCATCCAGGGCGGCCCGCTGATGCATGTCATCGCGGCCAAGGCGGTCTCGTTCCACGAGGCGCTGCAGCCGGAGTTCAAGACCTACGCTCATGCCGTCGTCGCCAACGCCAAGGCGCTGGCCGAGACGCTGAAGTCGAAGGGCTTCGACCTCGTCACCGGCGGCACCGACAACCACCTGATGCTGGTCGATCTGCGCTCCAAGAAGCTGACCGGCAAGGCGGCGGAAGCCGCGCTCGGCCGCGCCCACATCACCTGCAACAAGAACGGCATCCCCTTCGACCCGGAGAAGCCGATGACGACCTCCGGCATCCGCCTGGGCACCCCGGCGGCGACCTCGCGCGGCTTCGGCATCGCCGAGTTCAAGCAGGTCGGCGAGCTGATCGCCGAGGTGCTGGACGGCCTGAGCCAGAATGGCGAGGAAGGCAATGCTGCCGTCGAGCAGGCCGTCACCGCCAAGGTCAAGGCGCTCACCGCGCGCTTCCCGATCTACTGAGGCATCGTTGAAGGGGCTCTGAGAAAGGCTGGCGAATCGGAATGCGCTGTCCCTATTGCAGCTCCCTCGACACGCAGGTGAAGGACTCCCGTCCCACCGACGATCACGCCTCGATCCGCCGCCGCCGGGTCTGCCCCGATTGCGGCGGCCGCTTCACCACCTTCGAGCGCGTGCAATTGCGCGAGCTCACTGTCGTGAAGCGTTCGGGCCGGCGGACGCCGTTCGACCGCGACAAGCTGGAAATCTCGATCGCGCATGCCCTGCGCAAGCGCCCGGTCACGCCGGAGCGGATCGAGCGCATGGTCAACGGCATCGTGCGCCAGCTCGAAAGCTCGGGCGAGGCCGAGATCCAGAGCTCGACCGTCGGCGAACTGGTGATGGAGGGGCTGAAAGGCCTCGACGACGTCGCCTATGTCCGCTTCGCCTCGGTCTACAAGAACTTCCGCGAGGCGAAGGATTTCGAGGAATTGCTCGGCCAGCTCGGCACCATCGACGAGGAGGGCATCTCCGCCCCGCCGCCGCGCGCCGATGACTGATCCCAGAGCATTTTCGCGCGAAGCGGGCACCGCTTCGCATCGGGAAAATGCGCCAGAACAGAAACAAGCGGTTGACCGCGCCTTCATGCGCCAGGCGCTCGCTTATGGCGCGCGGGGTCTCGGCACGACGGCGACCAATCCATCGGTCGGCGCTATCGTCACCCGCGACACGCCCGACGGTCCCGTGGTCGTCGCGCGTGGCCATACCCAGCCCGGCGGCCGGCCGCATGGCGAGGCGCATGCCTTCTCGCGGGCGGGTGCGGCCTCGATGGGCGGCACGCTCTATGTCACGCTGGAACCCTGCTCGCATCGCTCCGTGCGTGGCGGCATCCCTTGCGTCGAGCACACCATCCTCTCGGGCGTGAAGCGCGTGGTTTCGGCGATGTCCGATCCCAATCCCTTCATCGCCGGGCTCGGCCATGCGCTGCTGCGCACAGCCGGCATCGAGGTCACGGTCGGCGTGCTGGAGGACGAGGCGCGGCGCACCCATCGCGGCTATCTCACGCGCGTCACGCAGGGCCGCCCGATGGTGACTTTCAAGATCGCCCGCACCGCCGATGGCTATGCCGGCGGGGCAGGGGGCGTGCCGCTCGCCGTGTCGAGCCCGGTTGCTGGCGGCTGGGTCCATCTCCAGCGCGCGCATCACGACGTGATCATGCTCGGCATCGGCTCGGTCCTTGCGGACGATCCGCAGCTCACGGTGCGCCTGCCCGGCATGGCGGATCGCTCGCCGATCCGCGTCATCCTCGACACGCATCTGCGCCTGCCCCTGACCTCGAAACTCGCCCGCACCGCCCATGAGGTCCCCGTCTGGGTGATCGCGGCCGAGACGGCGCCGATCGAACCGGAGCAGGCGCTGGTTGCAGCCGGCGTCGAGGTCATGCGGGTCTCGATGGCCCCCGACGGCCATCTCGATCTCCGGGAGGCCCTGACGCTGCTCGGCACACGCGGCATCAACCGCGTCTTCTCGGAAGGCGGCCCGCGCATCGGCGAGAAGCTCGCACTCGCAGGGCTGGCAGATGAGGTCATCGTCTCGACCTCTCCGAAAACGCTGGGGCAGCCCGGCGTCGTTGCCGTACGTCCGGGGCTTGCCGCGCAGTTGGCCGACCCCGATCTATACGCCCTTGTCGAGGCCGGTCAGATCGGTCAGGACCGTTTCGAGCATTTCACGAGGAGAGGCTGATGTTCACCGGCATCGTCACCGCCATCGGCGAGGTCGTGGAGGCTGAGCGCAAGGGGCCGAGCCTCAAGCGCCTCGCCATTTCCTGTCCCTATGAGGCGGAAGGCATCGCCATCGGTGCCTCGATCGCCTGTGCCGGGGTCTGCCTGACCGTGACCGCGCTGCGCGCCCGCACGGATGGCGAACCCGGCTGCATCTTCCAGGTCGAGGCCGCAGCCGAGACGCTGGCCAAGACGGTCGTCGGCACCTGGGAGCCGGGTACGCGGGTCAATCTCGAGCGCTCGCTCAAGGTTGGCGACGAACTCGGCGGCCATCTCGTCGTCGGTCATGTCGACGGCCCCGGCCGCATCCTGAAGATCGATGCAATCGAGCCCGATCCCGACGAGCCCTGGGGAGCGACTGCCCGCTTTCACATCCGCGCCCCGCAGGGACTGGAGCGCTTCATCGCGACCAAGGGCTCGATCTGCCTCGACGGCACCTCGCTCACCATCAACACGGTCGAGGATGATGTCTTCACCGTCCTGCTGATTCCGCACTCCTTCGCGGTCACCACCTGGGGGGAGCGGAAGGAGGGGGACGCCGTTCATGTCGAGGTCGATCTGATGGCACGGTATGCCGCGCGGCTTGCGGAGGCGCGCCCGCAAGGGTAACCAGCCCGATCACATTCCAAGAAGGACACAAGAAATGGCCGGACCCCGGCAGACCTCGGCCGACAAGGCCGCAACTCCTGCCGTCGAGATCGACGGCGCCCGCGTCCTCGTCGTCGAGGCACGTTTCTACGACAAGCTTGCCGATGAGCTGCTGGCCGGTGCGACCGCCGCACTGGAAGAAGCTGGCTGCCGCGTCGATGTCGTCACCGTCCCCGGCGCGCTTGAAATCCCCTCGGCGATCGTCATCGGCCTGCGTGCCGCCGACGAGTCAGTCGATCCCTATGAGGCGGTCGTCGCGCTCGGCACCGTCATCCGCGGCGAGACCGGCCATTATGACATCGTCGCAGGCGAAAGCTCGCGCGCGCTGATGGATCTCTCGGTCGCCTTCGCGATGCCGCTCGGCAACGGCATCCTCACCGTCGAGAACGAGGCGCAGGCCTGGGCCCGCGCCAACCGCTCAGACATGAACAAGGGCGGCGGGGCCGCCGAAGCGGCGCTCGCCGTGCTGCGCTACAAGCGCTCCCTGGCGGAGCCGTCCCAATGAGCCGCGCCGAGAAGCGGCGCGGGGCGCGGCTCTCGGTCGTGCAGGCGCTCTACGAGATGGAAATCGGCGGCCGCGGCGTCGTCGAGGCCATGGCCGAGTTCGAGCATTTCTGGATCGGCAAGGAGGTCGAGGAGATCGAATTGCCGCAAGCCGAGATCGCCTTCTTCCGCGACATCCTCGGCGGCGTCGTGCGCGAGCAGCGCCTGGTCGACCGCACCGTCGACGAATTGTTGGCCAAGGACTGGCCGCTGAAGCGGGTCGAGGCCGTGGTCCGCGCGATCCTGCGTGCCGGCGCCTATGAGCTCGCCTTCCGCAAGGATGTGCCGGCGCGTGCCGTCATCTCCGAATATGTCGCGGTCGCGCGCGCCTTTTACGAAGGCGACGAGATCGGCATGGTCAATGCCGTGCTCGACCGCATGGCCCGCGACTTCCGCGCCGACGAGTTCGACCCGGCGGCTTAGGTTCTCCTCAGCCGTCATCCCGGGCGACCGAAGGGAGACCCGGGATTCCAAGCCGGAGCGCTTCCGATAGAGGTTCAGGCATGGATCCCGGATCGGCGCGGCTGCGCCGCTTGTCCGGGATGACCTTGGAACAGTTGCGGAGCTTCGTTGACTTATGGCCGATAACCAGCGCCCCGGCGAATTCGAGCTGATCGCCCGCTATTTCGCGCCGATCGCCGGGCCGGGCGGGCTCGGTCTCCTCGACGATGCCGGCCTGCTGCGGCCAGGCCGCGGCTACGAGGTCGTCGTGACAGCCGACGCCCTCGTCGCGGGCGTCCATTTCTTCCCCGACGATCCGCCCGAAGCGATCGGCTGGAAGGCGCTGGCCGTCAATCTCTCCGATCTCGCCGCCAAGGGGGGCAAGCCCGAAGGCTTCGTGCTGACGCTCGCCCTGCCTCGTGGCTGGACCGAGGGCTGGCTCGCCGATTTCGCGGTCGGGCTTGCTCGCATGGCCGAGGCGGCGGGCTGCCCGCTGATCGGCGGCGATACTGTTTCGACCAGCGGGCCGCTCACCCTCTCGATTACCGCCTTCGGCACGGTTCCCGCCGGGCGGATGGTGAAACGCTCCGGCGCGAAGCCGGGCGATATCGTGCTCGTCTCCGGCAGCATCGGCGACGGCGCGCTCGGCCTCAAGGTTCACGGCCCCGACAAGCCGGACTGGGTTGCCGCGCTCAGCGCCGAGGATCGCGCCTTCCTCGCCGATCGCTACCTGCATCCGCAGCCGCGCTATGCGCTGGCCGATGCATTGCAGCGTCATGCCTCGGCGGCCATGGACGTTTCCGACGGCCTCGTCGGCGATCTCGCCAAGCTCGTGAAAGCCTCCGGCGTCGGCGCCGAGATCGATCTCGACGCGATCCCGCTCTCGGCTCCGGCCCGCGCCGCGCTCATGGCCGCTCCCGCATTGACGGAACTGGCCTGGACCGGCGGAGACGACTACGAAATTCTCTGCACGGCCTCGGAAAGGGAATATCCTGCTCTGGTTGCGGCGGCAGAGGGATCAATGCTTCTGCTGACGCCGATCGGGCGGATCTCGGGCGAGGCCGGCGTGGTGACGTATCGCGGGAAGGGCGGGGCGCGAAGCTTCGCGCAAGGCTCCTTCTCTCATTTCTGACGGCGGCGCATCACGGCGACCGCGAGGCGCGTTGTGATGAATCAGCATGTTCCGGCTCTCGATGGCGACGGGCTCGCAAAGCGCAATGCGCTGGTCCTCGCCGGTGCCCAGGCGCTCGGCGGCGCCAATCCGGCCATCATCGTCTCGCTCGGCGGCATCGTCGGGGCGCAGCTCGTCGCGGACCAGGCTTTCGCGACCGTGCCGGTCAGCCTGCTCCAGCTCGGTATCGCTGCGGGCGTCATCCCGGCCGCGATGATCATGCGCCGGTTGGGCCGGCGCAGCGGCTACCTGATCGGAGCGCTCGTCGGCGCGGCGGGTGCGAGCATTGCGGCGGGCGGTGTCTCGCTGCGCCTGTTCTGGCTGTTCTGCCTCGGCACCTTCGTTTGCGGGCTCTACGGCTCCTTCGTCCAGAGCTACCGCTTCGCGGCGGCCGATACCGCGACCGATCATTTCAGGCCCCGCGCGATCTCCTGGGTCATGATCGGCGGCCTTGCCGCGGGCGTCATCGGCCCGCAATCAGTCTACTGGACGCGCGACCTGACGCCGGCTGCACCTTTCGCCGCCAGCTTCATCGCCCAGGGAATGCTCGCGCTGGTCGCGATCCTGATCGTCTCGCGCCTGCGTGCGCCGCCGGTGGCCGCAGTCCGTTCCGGCGGCGGGCGCCCGCTTGGTGAGATCATGCGCCAGCCGAAATTCATCGCCTCGGTCACGGCCTCGCTCGTCGCCTACGGGTTGATGAGCTTCGTGATGACGGCGGCGCCGATGGCGATGGTTGCCTGCGGCCATTCGGTCGGAGACGCCACGCTCGGCATCCAGTGGCATGTGCTGGCGATGTTCGGGCCGAGCTTTTTCACCGGCCGCCTGATCGCCCGCTTCGGCAAGGGCACGGTGACCGCGTTCGGCCTCGGCCTGACGGCACTCGCCGCCGTCGTCGGCCTCACCGGCCTGAGCGTCGGCCATTTCTGGCTGGCGCTGATCCTGCTCGGCGTCGGCTGGAATTTCGGCTTCATCGGCGCCACCGCCCTGGTGACGGATTGCTACCGGCCGGAGGAGCGGGTGAAGGTCCAGGCGGCCAACGATTTCCTCGTCTTCGGCTCGGTCGCCATCGCCTCCTTCTCGTCGGGCGGCCTGCTCAGCCATGGCGGCTGGAACGCCGTGAACTGGCTGGTCTTCCCGCCGGTGATGGTTGCTCTCCTGCTGGTGGCATGGCAGCGCTTCCAGCGGCCTGCCACGGCCTGAGCCAGACCGCTATCCTCGATCGGAGCAAACTGATGAACAACCGCGCCTTCCCGCCTGCGACCGGCCAGGTTCCGCCCGGTGCCATCGGGCATAATCGCGGTGTCATCAAATCCAACTACGCCTTCATGCCGCCCGAGGGTGTGCTGGTCAGCCGGCTGCCGCAATACCGCGACACGATCGTGCGCGTCCTCACCGGGCCGGTCATGGGCGCGGCCTTCGCGCAGTATGTCCTCGAGATCGCGCCTGGCGGCGGCACGCCGGCCACCTTCAGCGAAGACGGCATCCAGCACTTCTTCTACGTCCTCTCCGGCGAAGCCCGGATCGCCGTCGCAGGCGGCGCGGCCCAGACGCTGACGGCGGGCGGCTTCGCCTATCTGCCGCCGGCGACCGCCTTCACCCTGCGCAACGAGACGGCGGAGGCCATCCGCGTGCTCGCCCTGCGCAAGCGCTACGAGCCGGCGCCGGGGCTCGCCGTGCCGGAGCCGATCGTCTCGCATCAGGACGCCGTGCCGATGGCGAATCACACCGGCATGGAAGGGCGCGGCTTCCAGTTCCTGCTGCCCTATGGCGACATGCGCTTCGATTTCGAAATGAACCTGATGTGGTTCAAGCCGGGCGTCTGCTTCCCGGCGGTCGAGACGCATGTGATGGAGCACGGCCTCTACATGCTGGAAGGGCAGGGGCTCTACCTGCTCGGCGCCGATTGGCACGAGATCTGGGAGCGGGATTTCATCTGGATGGGCGGTTTTTGCCCGCAGCAATTCTATCCGACGGGCTACGGCGACGCCTGCTATCTGCTCTACAAGAACGTCAATCGCGACCTCGCTCTCTGAGCTTTCGCCGATCTGCCTGACATTCGACGAAATTTGTAAGCCGGGGCGTTTGCGCTCCTCGTCGAAACTTGCCACAAATTCGCCTGACACTGGCGACGCGGAGCGGGCCCTGAGTCTTGAGGGCCCGCTTTTTCGCTGCCTGACGTCCAATGCTGCAAAGAGGAGCGACAGCGCTCCCGACGGCTCGGAAGCTCTAGGTCAGGAAATCGAATGTCAGCTCTGCTTCTCATCATCATATTGAGTGCGCTTTCCATAGCCTACGGCGTCTGGGCCTATGGCGATGTGATGAAGCGCGATGCCGGCAACCAGCGCATGCAGGAGATTTCCGGTGCGGTCGCCGAAGGCGCGCAGGCCTATCTCAAGCGCCAGTATCTCACGATTTCCATGGTCGGCGTCGTGCTCTTCATCGCGCTCGCCTGGCTGCTCGGCAAATGGGTGGCGATCGGCTTCCTGATCGGCGCGGTGCTCTCGGGCGTCGCCGGCTTCATCGGTATGAACGTCTCGGTGCGCGCCAATGTCCGCACGGCCCAGGCCGCGATGCAGTCGCTCGGTGAGGGTCTCGACGTCGCCTTCAAGGCGGGCGCCGTGACCGGCATGCTCGTCGCCGGCCTCGCGCTGCTCGGCGTCGCCGTCTACTACGGTGTCCTGACCTCCTATCTCGGCTTCGAGCCCTCCAGCCGCACGGTGATCGATTCGCTGGTGGCGCTGGGCTTCGGCGCCTCGCTGATCTCGATCTTCGCCCGTCTCGGCGGCGGTATCTTCACCAAGGGTGCGGATGTCGGCGCCGACCTCGTCGGCAAGGTCGAGGCCGGCATCCCCGAAGACGATCCGCGCAATCCCGCGACCATCGCCGACAATGTCGGCGACAATGTCGGCGACTGCGCCGGCATGGCGGCCGACCTGTTCGAGACCTATGCGGTGACGCTGGTCGCGACCATGGTGCTTGCCGCGATCTTCTTCGCCGGCCAGCCGGTGCTCGGCACGATGATGCTCTACCCGATGGCGATCGGCGCGGCCTGCATCGTCACCTCGATCATCGGCACCTTCTTCGTGAAGCTCGGCGCCAACCAGTCGATCATGGGGGCGCTCTATAAGGGCTTCATCGCCGCCGGCGTGCTGTCGGTCGGTGCGATCGCGGCGGTGAACTACGCCATGTTCGGCGGCTTCTCGGCCTCCTTCACCACGACGCAGAACGTCACCTTCACCTCGGGCAGCCTCTTCGCCTGCGCGCTGGTCGGCCTCGCGGTGACGCTGCTCATCGTCGTCATCACCGAATACTACACCGGCACTGGCAAGCGCCCGGTCGTCTCGATCGCCCAGGCCTCGGTGACCGGCCACGGCACCAACGTCATCCAGGGCCTCGCGGTCTCCCTGGAATCGACCGCGCTGCCGACGATCGTCATCATCGCCGGCATCATCGTGTCCTACAGCTTCGCCGGCCTGTTCGGCATCGCCATCGCGACGACGGCCATGCTGGCGCTGGCTGGTGTCGTCGTGGCGCTCGATGCCTTCGGCCCGGTGACGGACAATGCCGGCGGCATCGCCGAGATGGCGGGCCTGCCCAAGGAGGTCCGCCACTCCACCGACGCGCTCGACGCGGTCGGCAACACCACCAAGGCGATCACCAAGGGCTATGCCATCGGCTCGGCCGGCCTCGGCGCATTGGTGCTCTTCGCGGCCTATACCTCGGACCTGAACTTCTTCATCGGTGAGGCCAACAAGGCGGGATCGACGACCTTCCAGTATTTCAAGGGCGTCACGGTCGATTTCACCCTGTCGAACCCCTATGTCGTCGTCGGCCTGCTGCTCGGCGGCCTGATCCCCTTCCTCTTCGCCGGCATGGGCATGACGGCGGTCGGACGTGCGGCGGGCTCCGTCGTCGAGGAAGTGCGCCGGCAGTTCAAGGAGAAGCCCGGCATCATGGAAGGCACGGACCGGCCCGATTACGGCCGCGCCGTCGACATGCTGACCCGCGCCGCGATCAAGGAAATGGTGGTGCCCTCGCTCCTGCCGGTGCTGGCGCCGATCGTGACCTATTTCGTGATCTACGGGATCGCCGGCAAGAACAACGCCTTCGCGGCCGTCGGCGCCATGCTGATGGGCGTGATCGTCACCGGCATCTTCGTCGCGATCTCGATGACCTCGGGCGGCGGCGCCTGGGACAATGCCAAGAAGAGCTTCGAGGACGGCTTCGTCGACAAGGACGGCGTGCGCCATCTCAAGGGCTCCGAAGCGCACAAGGCCTCGGTGACCGGCGACACCGTCGGCGACCCCTACAAGGACACGGCGGGCCCCGCCGTGAACCCGGCGATCAAGATCACCAACATCATTGCCTTGCTGCTCCTGGCGATCCTGGCGCATTCCTGATCGCAAACAGCACCGAGACGCTCACGAACCCGCGGCGCGAGCCGCGGGTTTTTTGTTCGAAACGTTTGGGACCGTCATTGCGAGGAGCGAAGCGACGAAGCAATCCAGGGGGACTGGGTTGAATGCTGTGACCCAGTCCCCCTGGATTGCTTCGCTGCGCTCGCAATGACGACGGCGGTCAACGGTGCGAGGCTTTGGAAATGTTTGCTTTCACAACAGCTTGCCGCCCTCGCTTGAATCAAATCGACAACCTCTTGAAATAAGCTCCGAAGCTACGGCCGGGTCCGTAGCGTTCCCGCATGCGCGGGTGCTGCCCCGCTGGCATGGTCCCGCCAACCTCAGGAGGACCCATGTCCACGCAAACGCTCGACCGCCCCGCCGCTGCCCCCAACCGCGCTGTGGAGCTCTCGCTCCTGCTGGTGCTGGCCGTGCTGTGGGGCGGCTCCTATACCTTCATCAAGCTCGGCGTGGAGACGATCCCGCCACTCACGCTCATCGCTGCCCGGACCCTGATCGCAAGCCTCGCCCTGCTCGCCGTTATCCGCTGGCGCGGCCTCAAGCTGCCGCGCGACCTCGCGACATGGCGCCTCTTCGTCGTCCAGGCCTGCCTCAACAGCGTCGTGCCTTTCACCCTGATCGCCTGGGCCGAGCGCAGCGTCGATGCCGGGCTGGCGACGATCCTGAGCTCGACCAGCCCGATCTTCGTCGTCCTGCTCTCATGCCTGTCGGCTTCGGCGGAACGCCTGCCGCGCCTGCGCCTGGCCGGGATAGCGGCCGGTCTCGCCGGTACCATCCTGATCGTTGGCAGGCAGGCGATGGCGGGCTTCGGCGAACAGCTCTGGGCCCAGCTCGCCCTGGTCGCGGCCAGCATCTGCTATGGCGGTGCGGCCTTGTTCGGGCGCAGCTTCAAGGGGCTCGATCCGATCATGCCGGCGGCGGGTTCGCTCCTCTGCGGCGCGCTCGTCCTGCTGCCGCTCAGCCTGGTGCTGGACCGGCCCTGGACGCTGGCGCCCTCGATGCAATCGATCCAGGCGCTGGTCGCGCTGTCGCTGGTCTCGACCGCTCTGGCCTTCGTGATCTATTTCAGGTTGATCGCGCGGCTGGGCTCGGTCGCGACGACGTCGGTCGCCTATCTGCGCGTTCCCACCGGCGTGCTGATCGGCATGGTCTTCCTCGGCGAGGCGCTGGTGCCGACCGCCTGGGCCGGGCTCGTCCTCGTGATCGCCGGCGTGCTGGCGATGACGTTGCCGCTGCGCAATCGCTCGTCGGCAGCCTGATCGCCCTCCGGGGCCGTGAAGACGCAAAAAAGCCCGCGGTTCGCACCGCGGGCTTTTGATGTCCGGTGACCTGAAGGCGCCCCGCTTACGCGCCGAGCGGATTGAACTTGGTGACGCCCTTGAACAGGTTGCGCAGGAAGCTCTGCTCCTCGCCGCCCGTCGGGGTGGTGCGGCTGATGAAGTCGAAGATGATGCCGTCCTGCAGGCCGTAATGCGCGATGCGCTCGACCTTGAAGCTCTTGTTGAAATAGATCACCAGCACCTGCTGGTCGATGGTCTGCGGGTCCTGGAACTGGAACCGGCGGCGCATCGTCTGGCTGATATAGTAGAAGGTTCGGTTGCCGATCGTCGAGGTCGTCGACGGGGTGCCGAGCGTGGTCAGCACGGCCTGCACGTCCATTCCCGGCTTGACCTGCGCGATCAGCGCATCGTCCATCACGAAGCCGCGCTTGAACTCCTCGTTGATGCCCGCCGAGGTCGGCAGCACGAAGCCGCCTGCATCGGGGCCGCAGCCTGCAAGCATGAGGGAGGTGGTCGCGAGGGCTCCGAGCAGAGCCGTGCGGCGGGTGATCTGGGTCATGCGGGCACGATCCGAAAGGCGAGCACGGCCCGGGACGATCCCAAGCCGCTTGTCAAAAGGGTAAGGGTTGGCGTAACGCCCGAGAATGGCTTTGGCAAGGCAAGTGCGCCCCGGCAGCAGCGGGCGGGAGTAAACAGGTGATTTTCGGGTTGTTCGGCAAGCGTGCCAATCGGCGCTCTCCTGTGGACACGCTGTTCGGGCGGGTCGCGGAGGCTTCGCGCCTGCCTGCGCTTTATATCGATGGCGGTATTCCCGACAGCTTCGAAGGCCGTTTCGAATCGCTGACCCTGCATGTCCTGCTGGTGCTGCGCCGTTTGCGCGAATTGCCGCCTCCGGCCGCCGATCTGGCGCAGGAATTCATCGATGCCTGCTTCGCCTATCTCGAGCTCGGTTTCCGTAATGGCGGCATCAGCGATGTCGCCGTGCCCAAGAAGATGAAGAAGATCGGCCAGATGTTCTACGGCCGGGTGCAGGCCTATGAGGCCGCGCTGGCCGCTCCCGGTCTGGAGGCACTGGCCGAAGCGCTGGGGCGCAACGCCTGCGCACCGGAAGCGGCGCCTGCGCTGGCCGCCTATACCCGTGCCGCGCAGGAGGCACTCGCCACCGCCGATCTGGACGGCATCATGAACCGGGACAATCTCTTTCCCGCCTTCTCGGCCCGGGAGGTCGCTCATGACGCCTGATCGTGCTCCGGCCTTGCCGCTCAGCCATCCGATCCGGATCGAGGCGATCCGCACCCGCGGCACCGAGGTCGTGGTACGGGCGCAGGCCGCTGAGCTGCCGGCCATCGCGGCGCAGCTCGGCCTCGTGTCCATCGAATTGCTGGAGGCGCGCCATGTCCTGTCGCGCAATGGCGAGCGCGTGAAGCTCGAAGGGCGCATCGCGGCTCGGCTCCACCAGGCCTGCGTCGTGACGCTCGAGCCGTTCCCGGTTCAGCTCGACATACCCGTCAAGCTCGATTTCACTTCGGAGGAGGAGACTGCGGCCTTCGCCCGGCGCAACGAGCGCGACGGTACCGAGATCGATATCGAGGTGCTGCTGAACGAGGACGATCCGCCCGAGCCCATCATCGACGGCGTGATCGATCTCGGCGGGGTCACGCTGGAGTTCCTCGCGCTGGCGCTCGATCCCTATCCGCGCAAGCCCGGTGCCAGCTTCGACTCGTCCGCGGGCGACGCCGCCCCGGAATCGCCTTTCGCCGCGCTGGCAAAGTTGAAACGCGGTGACTGAAGCGCTTCGCGGCCCTTGCGCGGCTTGCGGCGCTGGCCCAAACCGCTATTGTCCGGCCGGCACTGAGCCGCCCCGGATTGAAGGTCGGCCATCTCCGGGACACGCCAGAATTCCATGACAAGACCGGTTACAATCGCGCTCGATGCGATGGGCGGGGACCACGGCCCGACCATCGTCATACCCGGCGCCGCCTTGATGCTCGAGCGCCGCCCGGATGCCCGATTCGTCATCTTCGGCGACGAGAAGCAGGTGCTTCCGCTGATCGACCAGCACCCGAAGCTCAAGGCCGTCACCACCTTCCACCACACCGAGGTCTCGGTGAAGATGGACGACAAGCCGAGCCAGGCGCTGCGCTATGGCCGCTACAAATCGTCGATGTGGCGCGCGATCGACGCGACCAAGACGGGCGAGGCCGATGTCACCGTCTCGGCCGGCAATACCGGCGCGCTGATGGCGATGTCGAAATTCTGCCTGAAGTCGATGGCGCAGGTCGACCGGCCGGCGATCGCCTGCCTGTGGCCGACGGCCCGCGGCGAGAGCATCGTGCTCGATGTCGGCGCCACCATCGGCGCGGATGCGCGCCATCTCGTCGATCTCGCCGTGATGGGCGCGGCCATGGCCCGCGTCGTGCTCGATCTCGACCGGCCGACAGTCGGCCTGCTCAATGTCGGCGTCGAGGAGATCAAGGGCGTCGAGGCGGTCAAGGAAGCCGGGCGCATCCTGCGCGAGAGCAACCTGCCGCATCTCGCCTATCACGGCTTCGTCGAGGGGGACGATCTCGGCAAGGGCACGGTCGATGTCGTGGTCACCGAGGGATTCACCGGCAACATCGCCCTGAAGACGGCCGAAGGCACCGCCCGTCAGATCGCCGATTACCTGCGCGCCGCGATGAGCCGCTCGCTGATGGCGAAGATCGGCTATGTCTTCGCCCGTGGCGCCTTCGCGGCGCTGAAGGACAAGCTCGACCCGCGCAAGTCGAACGGCGGCGTCTTCCTCGGCCTGGAAGGCATCGTCATCAAGAGCCATGGCGGTACGGATGCGATCGGCTTCGCCAGCGCCGCCGAATTGGGCTATGAGATGGCACGCGAGGACCTGATGGCGAAGGTCCGCGAAATGGTCGCCGCGAGCACGCGTCCGGAGCTGATGGCCGCGCAGCCCGCCGAGGCGGAATAGGGAACAACCTTCTTGTCCATCCTGCGCTCTCAAGTCGTCGGCTGCGGCTCCTACCTGCCCGCGCGCATCGTCACGAATGCCGAGCTGGCCGCCCGCGTCGACACCAGCGACGAGTGGATCGTCCAGCGCACCGGCATCCGCCAGCGCCATGTCGCTGCCGATGACGAGCCGACCTCGGTGGTTGGCCTCAAGGCGGCACAGGCGGCGATCGCCGACGCCGGCATCGACCCCACCGAGATCGACCTGATCATCGTCGCGACCGCGACGCCGGATCACACCTTTCCCGCTACGGCGACGCAGATCCAGGCGGCGCTCGGCATCACCGGCGGCGCGGCCTTCGACATGCAGGCGGTCTGTTCGGGTTTCGTCTTTGCGCTCGCGACCGCCGACAAGTTCCTGACCACGGGCGGTGCCCGCGCCGCCCTGGTGATCGGCGCCGAGACCTTTTCGCGCATCCTCGACTGGGAGGACCGCGCTACCTGCGTGCTGTTCGGCGACGGCGCCGGCGCCGTTGTGCTGAAAGCCGCGCCGGGCGAGGGGACGCTGGCCGATCGCGGCATCCTCACCACCCATATCCGCTCGGACGGCCGCTACAAGGACAAGCTCTATGTCGATGGCGGCGCGGGCTCGACCAAGACGGTCGGCTTCCTGCGCATGGAAGGCAAGGAAGTCTTCCGCCACGCCGTCACCAACCTGGCCGAGACGGTGCGCCACACCTTCGAGCAGACGGGCCTGTCCGGCGCCGATATCGACTGGTTCGTGCCGCACCAGGCCAACCGGCGCATCATCGACGCCACGGCCGACAAGCTCGGCATCAGCCACGACAACGTCGTCGTCACCGTCGACCGCCATGGCAACACTTCTGCGGCCTCGATCCCGCTTGCCCTGGCCGAGGCCCATGCCGATGGCCGCATCAAGCGCGGACAGCTCGTTCTGATCGAGGCGATGGGCGGCGGCTTCACCTGGGGCTCGGCCCTGATCCGCTGGTGACCCAGCGGTAGATAATTCACGAAAATTGTCATGAATCATCGTCATTTAGGGTCGAATCCGGCCTAGGGCGGCATATTGGCCGCGCTTGAGGATTGACCCGCGCGACGGGGGCGCCTAGCGTCCGCCGTCCATAATGGCGAAGGGTCGGCGGTTCCAGGCCGCCGCCCGCAATACGCCTTGGAGGATATGAATGGCGGGGCAAACGGTCACTCGTGCGGACCTGTGCGAGGCTGTCTACCAGAAGATCGGCTTGTCGCGGACGGAGTCGTCGAAGCTCGTCGAGGCGGTGCTCGACGAGATCTGCGATGCGGTGGCGCGCGGCGAGAATGTGAAGTTGTCCTCGTTCGGATCGTTCGTCGTGCGAGACAAAGGCGAGCGAATCGGGCGTAATCCCAAAACTGGCGTTGAGGTCCCGATCGAGCCGCGTCGCGTGATGGTGTTCAAGCCCTCGAACGTGATGAAGGCCCGCATCAACGGACAGACGGGTGAGGGTGAGACTGAGTGAGCCTGGAGTTCCACGCCGGCGATACCGAGGCCGAATTGGACACCAAGAGCCCAGATGCCTTCCGGACCATCAGCGAGGTCGCCGAAGACCTCGACATACCTCAGCACGTCCTGCGTTTCTGGGAGACCCGCTTCAACCAGATCAAGCCGCTGAAGCGCGGCGGCGGACGCCGTTATTACCGGCCTGACGACGTCGCCCTGCTCAAGGGAATCCGACGCCTGCTCTATGGCGAAGGCTATACGATCAAGGGCCTGCAGCGCATCCTGAAGGAACAGGGGCCGCGCCATGTCCAGGCGATCGGCCGGGGCGCGCCGATCGGGGCGATGAGCAGCGCAGCGCCGGCGGTCACGCCAGGCGGCCCGGGCGCCGCTGCCGAGGCGGCACCCGAACGGCTGGCGCCTTACCGGCAGCCCGTTCCCGAAGGGCTTGACGACATCTCGGTCCTCACGGCGGTGCTGAAGGAGCTCGGCGAGTGCCGGCGCATCCTCGAACAGGCCTTGCAGCCGGCGCCGGACACGGCCTGATCCAGACTTGCGGTCGCGCCTGGGGCGTTTGCGCCGATGCAGGCGCGACGCGGGTTGATCGCTCCGCTCCTGACCATAACTTCGAAGCCGAGGACGACCTGGCACGTCCCGTTTCCGGCGCGGATCGTCGCGCCTCATCACTGGGAGCGCCGGCATGGCCTGGCTTTATCTGTTCATCGCAGGCCTGTTCGAGGTCGGCTGGGCCATCGGCCTGAAATACACGCAAGGCTTCACCCGGCTCGTCCCGACCTTGTTCACCGGCGCCAGCATGGTCGTCAGCCTTGGCCTGCTCGGCCTTGCCCTGAAATCGCTGCCCGTCGGCACGGCTTACGCGGTCTGGACCGGCATCGGCACGATTGGCACGGCGATCCTCGGCATCGCCCTGCTGGGCGAACCGGCGGGCGCCCTGCGGCTCGCCTGCATCGGCCTGATCGTGGCCGGGATCGTCGGACTCAAGCTGGTCTCGGCGTAAGCGCCGAGGCTCAGCTCCGGCGCCAGGATTCCGGCCAGTAGCCACCGCGCTCGATCAGGACGATCAGGACGATGATCGCGAGCGTGACCAGGACGGTCATGAGCTTGGCGTTCCAGGGCACGCCGCGGCCGATCAGCCAGATCAGGCTGAGGCCGATGATCAGGGGGATGACGATCTCCATGGCGGCAGCTTAGAGGCTGCTCGGCCTCTTGGACAGTCATTGCGAGACAGACGTTCGCATGCCCTTCGTGGGTTCGCCCTTCATTCGAAGCCGACAGTCAGCAGGCCCTGTGCCAGGGGGGCGAATTCCAGGCGGGGCGGGATGACGTTGAACACGGCTCCGGCCGAATGGAAGAACAGATGCGCCGACAGGCCCAGGTTGAAACCGGCGATGGCATCGAGCTGCATGCGCCTGATCGGCCCGAACCGGAACTCGGACTGGAAGATGTGGCCGACGGCGCGCGCCTCGGCCTTGGCCCCGCCTGACAGCTCGCCCACGGCCCCGCCCAGCCCGATCGCTCCCTTCGCGCTTGTCCAGAGATTGAGGTTGGCGCCGGCTTCCAGATATTTTCCGATAATGATCTTGGGGCTGGAAAGGCCCACTTCGGACCTGAATTCGACCTTTAGGCCGGGATTCTCAAGGTCGAAACCGGGTTTGAATTCATTCTTGAAATACGGCTTGATGAAGCTTGGGGTGCGCGGCTGAAGAACCTTGTCGACGGTATAGCTGATCTTGAAAGTCCTGAAATCCGTGGTTTCTCCGACGAATTGCAGGGTATGCGGCAGCTTGGCGTCGAGCTTCGGCAGTTGCTGGAGAAAGCCGAGCGGCGGGATCTGCTTGGCGCCGTGGGCGAGCATGCTCGCCGCCTGCAGCCCGATGTGACGCAGCTCGAGTTTCGGGATGTCGATGCCGGCCTTCTCGACCCGGGCAGCGCTCGTCCAGGCTTCCACCGCCTTTTGTCGCGTGAGCAATGCCCCGGCAGTATCGAGAAGCGCCCGGGGCGGCAATGTCTTGCCGGTAAGCTGGAAGGCATTGGCCGGAAGCGTCACAGTCAGCGTCTGGGTCAATGAGTGCTCATCGAACAGCTTGGAGCCGGTATCGTCTCCGACCTTGCCGTCGTCCTTGAGACCGCAGGCGCGCTGGAAAGTCTTGATCGCACTTTCGGTGTTGTCGCCGAAAATGCCGTCCACCTTGAGATTGTTGCGGCCGCCATTGTAGACGTTGATCGCATTCTGGATGCCGGCCGTGTTGTTGCAGCGTGATCCCTTTTCGACCCATTTCTTGCCAGGCTCCGGCATGGCGTCAGCCTCCCACGCGGCCGGCAAGGTGGATCGCGGACAGGCCGCCTTTCGCGCGATCGCCGGGGCGGCTTGAGAGCCGCTGTTCCGTTCCCGAAACAGCTAGCAGTGCGATTTCGGCCGGGCGTCATTCACATGGATGAGCGGCCGGGCGTTGCTCAGACCGGCGCCGCGGCCCCGCCGATCGGACGATCACCTTCGACCAGCGGCTTCAACCGCCCGAGCTCGACCGCCAGGAAATCGAGGAAGAGCCGCACGCGCGGCGTGTGACGCATGTCGGGATGGGTGAGCAGCCAGAGGTCGGCTGCGAGATCGGGCTCCGGTTCGCCGAGCCGTCTCAGGCCGGGCCGCGTATCGCCGATGAAGCATGGCAGGAAGCCGATGCCGATCCCGGCCTCGACCGCCTCGGCAAGGCCGAGCACGGTATTGAGCTTGTAGACGACACGCTCCGGCGTGACGTGGCGGGCGAGATAGCGCACCGCGCTCAGCATGGTGAACTGGTCGCCGAGCGAGACCCAGCTTCGCTCCCACAGGCTTTCGCGGGAGGGCAGCTCCGCATCGGGGAAATCGGCGGCACGGCCATAGAGCGCCCAGGCGATCCGGGCGGGCTTGCGGCCGACCAGCGTCTCCGGCGGATTGTCGGTGGCGCGGATCGCGACATCGGCGTCGCGCTTGGAGAGATTGGCGGCCTGGTTGCCGATCAGGATATCGAGCCGGATATCCGGGCATTGCCCGAGGAAACGGGCGAAGAGCGGCGTCAGCAGGTCGACCAGCAGGGAGTCGTTGGTGGCGACGCGCAACTCGCCGGCCGGCTTGATCTCCTGCCCCGCGAGCTTGCGCGAGAAAGCGGTGATGTCGTCGTCGACGCGGCCGGCGAGCTGGATCATTTCCTCGCCGGCCGGCGTCGCGACATAGCCGCTGCGGTGACGCTCGAACAGGCGGGTGCCGAGCGCCTCCTCGATCTGGCCGAGGCGGCGGAACACCGTCGAGTGGTTGACGCCGAGCGCAGCCGCGGCAGCCGGCAGGGCCCGTTTGTCGGCGATCGCCTTGATCAGGCGGAAATCGTCCCAGGCCAGAGGCTTCGCGGCTTGATTCATCCGCTCACTCTCGGCCAAGGCGCGAGCCCCTTCAAGGCGGGTTTGCGTCAAGCCAGCGCCGGCTTGGCGCTGACCTTGGGACGCGTGCCGGTGGCGGCAAGCGCGCCATCCCCGATCAGCACATGCGCGAAGGCGGTGAGCGCCAGGAAAGCGGGATATTCCCAGCCACCGTTCGGCGCATTGAAGACCCAGCCGTTCGGGGCATGGACCGCAAGCGCGCCGAGCAGGACCGGCAGCAACGCCAGGGAGGCCAGGCGACCATGGAAGCCGATGAGGATGGCGAGGCCGCCGATGAGCTCGGCCAGCATGATCGGCCAGGCCAGGAAGCCGGGCAGCCCGACCTGCCCGAGGAAGCCGGTGAAGCCGGCGGGCGTGAAGATGACGAGCTTGAGATAGGCGTGGGCGATGAACATCAGGCCGAGCGCGACGCGTAAGGTCAGGGCGCCATAGGGAGCGAGGCGATTGTCGATCATGGGACGTCTCCTGAAACGGGACCGGTTGGTCTCTGGCCGGACAATCGATCGGACTCATGTGCAAATCAAATTGTAGATTGGCGATGTAGGCATTGCATGAACGCAATCAATTGCCTCTGGCGCTCGGCCGCCTCCATGCCGATCTTCCAGCCAACGGGGCGGATATCTGCCCATCGCGATCGAGAACACGGAGGAGCTTGCCATGCAGATCAACGGCCTTCATCACGTCACTGCCATCTCCGGCCCGGCGCGCCGCAACCTCGATTTCTATGCGCGGGTGCTCGGCCTGCGCCTGGTCAAGAAGACCGTCAATTTCGACGATCCCGGCACCTATCACCTCTATTTCGGCGATGTGGATGCCGCGCCCGGCTCGATCCTGACCTTCTTCCCGTGGGAGCATGCCGCTCCGGGCCGCCTCGGCGTCGGCGAGACGCAGGAGACGGTCTTCCGGGTTCCGGAAGGTTCGATCGGCTTCTGGGCGCATCGCTTCGTCGAGCAGGGCGTGCCGCATGAGGTGCCGGTCCGGCGCTTCGGCGAGACCGTGCTGAGCTTCCGGGATCCGGACGGCATGAGGCTCGCCCTCGTCGGCTTGCCGGGTGTCGAGAAGGAGCCGGCCTGGGCTGACGGCGGTATTCCCGCCGAGCATGCGCTGCGCGGCTTCCACAGCGTCAGCCTGCTGCTGGCCGATGCCGCACCGACGGGAGCTATCCTCAGCGACGTCTTCGGCTTCACCGAGATCGGCCGCGAGGACACGCTGATCCGCTATGCCGCGAAGGGCACGGCGGTCGGCGGGGTGATCGACCTGCGCGTCGCCGGCGGCTTCCTGCCGGCCCGGCAGGGCGCGGGCTCGGTCCACCATATCGCCTTCCGGGCGGCCGATGACGCCGCGCAGCAGGAGATGGTGCGCCGCCTTGTTCAGAACCATGGCATCAGCCCCACGGAACAGCGCGACCGGAACTATTTCCGCTCGGTCTATTTCCGGGAGCCGGGCCATGTCCTGTTCGAGATCGCGACCGATATCCCCGGCTTCGCGATCGACGAGCCCGCGGCCGAACTCGGCCGTTCGCTGAAGCTGCCGCCTCAGTACGAGGCGCATCGCAAGGAGATCGAGGCGGTCCTGCCCGACCTCGGCTGACGAGACCCGTCGCCCGCCGTTCAGGCGGGCGGCGGAGCGAGACCAGGACGCCCTGTCCGCTTATCGCAAGGGGCAGGGCGCTTCCGCTTGACCAAGGGAGACGACCATGACCGTCACAACCGCCGATACCGATTTCATCCATGTCTTCGAGCCGGGCAGCGATCCGGTTCGCAGGCCGCTCCTGCTCCTGCACGGCACCGGCGGCGACGAGCGCGACCTGCTTTCGCTCGGCCGCACCGTGGCGCCGGGCGCAAGCCTGCTCTCGCCGCGCGGCAAGGTTCTTGAAGGAACGGCGCCGCGCTTCTTCCGCCGCCTGGCCGAAGGTGTCTTTGACGAAGCGGACCTCAGGCGGCGGACCGACGAGCTCGCGGCGTTCGTGTCGCAGGCGCGGGAGCGTTACGGCCTGCCCGCGCCAATCGCGCTCGGATTCTCCAACGGCGCGAATATCGCGGCGGCGCTGTTGCTGCAGCGGCCCGAGATCCTCGCCGGAGCGGCGCTCCTGCGCGCGATGGTCCCCTTCGCCGAGCCGCCGCGTGTCGATCTCACCGGCAAGCCGGTGCTGATCCTGTCGGGCGCGCTCGATCCGATCGTGCCGAAAGCCAATGCCGAAGCGCTGGCGCGCCAGCTCGGCGAGAGCGGCGCCGCCGTCGAGCATCGCGCATTGCCCGCGGGGCATGGTCTCGGGCAGGCCGATATCGGCCTTCTCGGCGACTGGCTGGCGCGCAACTGATCAGAGGCGGCATCGTGGCGAAAACGCTGCGGTGCCGCTGCTGCGGCTAATCGATCAGAGGCATCAGGATGGCCATCGTGATGGCCAGAAGCACGAGCACGCGCAGCAGAATCGCGCGCTGGCTCGAAACCGTCATATCCACCGGACGCGACACGGCACGCATCTTCGACCTCCCAATCGACGCTACGTCAGGGGATCGTGAGGCCGGACGAGGCGTCTGGCAAGCCGGCCCAAGAGGCTGAGGAGTGGACAACTCCATCTCTCCGGATCGATGCGCGCAGGCCGCCGCTGCAACGCTGTCGCTAGGCCCGGGCGAGCCCGTTCCCGACCGGGTCCGCCACGATGACGCGGCGCGCCTTCCCGGCCTGCTCGGCCATCAGGGCCAGATCGATCCGTCGGCGATACTCCGCCCAGGACCCCAGGCTCAATCCGCAATTGGCGCAGGAGACCACGCTCGCATCGCTGAGCGCATGCGGAATCGAGACCCCGGGCGAGCCACAATCCCCGCAATGGAACCCATCCTGTCTCAACGCGATACCGTCCATGCTGATCGTCGCCGCAGCGGCAATCCGCGTGCCGCGTCGGCATCAAGGGCCATCGCAGATGACCATTGCCTGAACGCGCTCCGTAATCGGAAGCCGGCGGCTATTCGACGGCCGAGGTCAGTTCGCGATGTTGGTTATGCGGGTTTCGCGCGGCTTCGGAGCTCGAAGAGACCAGGCGCAGGACCGGGCGGACCGCCGGCTGCGCCGAAGCGAGATCTTTCCGGCCAGCGGCCGCACGCCGGATTTGGGCGCGCCGCGCGATAAGCGACATCTGTTGCTTGTGTTTCATGATTGAATGACCCGGAGCCGCACTTTCATCATCGCTCCAACGCAAGTGTTCGCGCAGCCCCCATTTGGGGTATCCGCTTTCCAAGACCGGTGCGATGCTTGGCTCAGGTCACGAGAATCAGGATCAGGGCCGCTGCCGCGTTGATGGCCGACAGCAGCCAATGTGGCACGGTGAAGCCGGTGACGGTTGCGGGATCTTCATCCTGATCGAGCATGGGCCTCGCCTGAATGCCCTACGGAAGCGCAGTCCAGGCTCTCGAGCATCTCCCATTTGGGAGGCGTTCGAGAGAATCCGGCTTACGGCTTTTGGAGAGCGGCTCGATGACGGCTCGGCGCAGTCAGCCCGGCGGAAGCGCTAGGCCCAGACGAGCCATCGCCGTCATGCGACGGGATTGTTGATGATCGTCTCGAAGCGCATTGCATCTGCCGCGCCTCGCCACTATAAGCCGACCCGTCGGAGCGTAGCGCAGCCCGGTTAGCGCACTTGTCTGGGGGACAAGGGGTCGGAGGTTCGAATCCTCTCGCTCCGACCATTTAAATCCCTGAAAATCAACGACCATCCATCTCTTGCAGCTTTCGGGCATCGCGAGGCTTCTTTGCGGCGCGGTGGCTCGGCCCTGAAGCCGGGCGATGGATTCGCCCTTCGCTCACGCCGTCGCAGCCTCTTTCGAAGGCGCGCCGTTCTCGGGACGGCTTCTTTCGTGATTAACCCTTCCTTAGGCTTGTCGTTGCCCTCGCGCCGTCGCGCAGCCAATGTTGCTGGCGGGGCGGGCAGGGCACGAAGAGGCGGAAGCGATCATGTCCATGGCGAGTCTTGCGATCACGGACGCCGGGCCGGGCCGTCGGGAGACGACGCAAGCCGCCGGTTCGCTTGCGAATTTCTTCACCGAGATCAAGCCCGATTGGCATTCGCAATGGGCCTGGGATCACTATGAGGCGACCATCCTCGGGCTTGCGCATCAGTTCGGCCTGCGCCGCGTCTGCGAGATCGGCGGCGGCCGCGATCCCCTGTTCACCCAGGAACAGGCCACCCGCAACGGCATCGATCTCATCGTCAACGACATCGATGCCGGCGAGCTGGCGCTGACGGCGCGCGGGCTCAGGACCGCGCGCTTCGACATCGCCGGCGACCTGAGCGAGCCGGACGTCACGCGTGGCGGCTATGACATGATGGTGTCGCGCATGGTCTTCGAGCATGTCGACGGGGTCGAGCGGGCCTGGGCCAATATCCATGAATTGCTGGCGCCCGGCGGCGTGGCGCTGGCCTTCTTCCCGACGCTCTGGGCGCCGGTCTTCGCGCTGAACCATGTCCTGCCGGAGAAGGTCTCGCACGCCATCGTCCACGCCCTGTTCCCGGCGCGTCGCGACGGCGGCGGCGATCCGAAATTCCCCGCGCTCTATGATTGGTGCCGCGGCAACCCGGCCTTGCTCGAGCCGATGCTCAAGCGCGCCGGCTTCGCCGAAACCCATGTCCAGCGCTTCTGGGGACACGGCTATTTCGACCGGATGCCGGGGCTGAAGCAGGTCGATCACGTCTTCAATGCACTGGCGGCGCGTGTCGGCTGGAGCTTCGTGACGACCTATGCCTATGTCGTCGTCCGCAAGGGCCGGGGCTGAGCCCGCTTCGCCGGCCTCGAGACGGCTTCGACCCGGCCGGAGAAGACCTGGCTCAGCCCGCGGTATGACCCGCTTCGCGGTCTTTTGCCCAGCGTGATCCATCCATTGCCGGCCGCTGTTCGCGCGCCGTGCCCGTGGCGGAGGGGAAACGCAGCCTGCGCCCGATCGGACGTTCGACCCAGCGGTAGAGCAGGGTGGATGCGACGGCTGCGACCGCGATGGCGACCGCGATGTAGATCTCCAGTGGCAGCGCCCCGCCGACCAGCCTGATCCAGACCTCCCGCAGCGGGCGCAGCGCGAAGGGGTGGAACAGATAGAGACTGTAGGAGGCATTGCCGAGCCCGGTGAGGAGCAGCGCCAGGCGCGGCGTGGCGCCGCGATAGAGCGCCGCACCGCCGACGATCATCACGGCCGGGATGCCCCAGCGCAGCGCCGGCAGGGTCGTTTCCCCGGCTTCGAGGCCGTGAAGCCTGAACATGGCGGCGAAGCCGAGGACCACGAGCAGCGCAGCGCCCGGTCCCGGAAGGCTCACGCCTTGCCTGTGAAGCAGTGCCAGCAGGCAGCCGAACAGGAATTCGAGGATGATCTGCTGCGTCCAGAAGGCGAGTTGTACCTGCTCCGGCTGCAGCAGCATCCCCGCCAGGGCGAGGCCGCCGATGACGAGCGTGAGCGCGGCCATTCCGCGCCGCAGGGGCAGCAGCATCGCCCCGGCAAACAGCACGTAGAAGAACATTTCCAGATTGAGCGTCCAGCCCAGCGCCATCACCGGCCTGGTCTCGTCGCCGCCGCGCAGGCTCGGGATGAAGAGATAGGAGGCGAGGATATGCTGCCAATCGCCGAGCGGAACGTTCAGCAGTTGGGGCACGGCGAGGCCGCCGAGCAGCAGGACGCTGGTCAGGAGCCAGTAGAGCGGCACGATCCTGGCGATCCGCCGGGTGAGGAATACCCGCCATGCTCCCGGCCGGCCGAACAGATCGGCCGAGGTGTGGACCATGATGAAGCCGGAAATCACGAAGAAGATGTCGACGCCGATGCCCCAGCGCATGAAGGACAGGTCGATCGCGGGCAGGCCGACGCGCGCGCCGATGGCTTCCGTCTCATGGGCGGCATGGCCGAGGACGACCAGCAGCGCCGCGATCGCGCGCAGGGTCTGGATGCTCTCGATCTGGCCGGACGGCGCCGTTCCGCTGGCTGGTGGCGCTGCCGTCGTCATGGGCGCCCCTCCGCGCCGCCCTCGCCCGGTCCGAGCGCCGCCAGGCCCCAGATCAGGCCGAGCATCAGGTAGAGGTGCCGCCAGTGGTCGCTGTCGATCTGGAAGCCCTGCAGGATGGTGACGAAGAGCACCGACCAGATCGCAATGGCGTGGAGCTGGGTCGGGCCGGGCCGGAACACCACCCGCCAGCCGACATAGCAGGTCGCCACCATCAGGCTGATCCATGACAGCCCGCCGAGCCAGCCATAGGAGGCGAAGGCGTTGATGTAGACGTTGTGCGGATCGGCCTGGTTGAAGAGCCAGCGGAACTGCAGCGGTCCGAAGCCGTTCGGTGCGTCCAGCAGCATCGGGATGGCGCGCAACTGGTTGCCGAAGCGCCCCGTGACGCCCTGGTCATATTCCTGGTCGAGGCTGGCACGCGCGTCGAAGACGTTGCGGATGTCCTCGAAGGACAGCGCGACCAGGAGCGCGGCCACCATGGCGACGAGCGCGGCCAGCGACATCGCGACGATCCGGCGCCGGCTGGCGGCGCTCGGAGCGGTCAGGAAGGTGAGGGCGATCATGAGTGCCGTCGAGACGACCAGCACGCCCCAGGCGCCGCGCGAGAAGGTGAAGAACAGCGCGGCGAGCGGGATGCTCAGCGTGACCAGGCCGCGCGCCATGCCGACCTGCCCGGTCAGGATGCGCTGCAGCACGTAGACGATCGGCAGGGCCAGATAGGGGCCGAGCACGTTCGGGTCCTTGAACGTCCCGGCGGCGCGGCCATAGAGCGTGAAGACCGAGCCGAGCCCGGCAATGTCGAAATAGCCGAGCAGCCCCGCAAATCCTGCGACCCAGGCGGCGAACAGCCAGCCGCGGCGCAGGGTCTCCAGCCGGCCGGCCGCATCCTGGGACATGATCCCGGCGATGAAGACGCAGGTGATCATCAGATAGACCGACACCGCGGTGAAGCGCACCGAGTCGCCGTCGCCCATCCAGGGAATGAGCGAGAGGATGCCGCCGATATTGTAACCGAGCAGCAGGACCGCGAGCGGCAGAAGCTTCTGCGAGAACCGGATGCCGGTGAGCGCGAAGACGAACAGCGCCAGCAGGAAGACGACCTCGTAGGGCGAGGGCTCGACCAGGGCGAGCCCGCTGGCGGCGCCGAGCAGCCAGAGGGTGCCGCGCTTGATGGCGGCGTAGGAAATCGCCAGGCGCGAGGCCCGGTCTGCCTGCGGCGGGTTTTGCGCCAGCGCGCTCAATAGGCGTTCTCGTTCTTGGTCAGGAGCGAGAATGGCGTCTTCGCCAGGATGTAGAGGTCGAGCAGCACCGACCAGTTCTCGATGTAGTAGAGGTCGTGCTCGACGCGCCGCTGGATCTTTTCTTCGGTGTCGGTCTCGCCGCGCCAGCCGTTGATCTGGGCCCAGCCGGTAATGCCGGGCTTGACCTTGTGACGCGCGAAATAGCCGTCCACCACCTGCTCATAGGCGCGGTTCGAGGCCTTGGCATGGATGGCATGCGGCCGCGGGCCGACCAGCGACAGGTCGCCCTTGAACACGACGTTCAGGAGCTGCGGCAATTCGTCGATCGAGGTCTTGCGGATGAAGCGGCCGACGCGCGTCACGCGCGGATCGTCCTTGGTGACCTGCTTGGCAGCGTTGTGGTCGGCCATGTCGTTGCGCAGCGAGCGGAATTTCAGGACGTCGACGGTCTCGTTGTTGAAGCCGTAGCGCTTCTGGCGGAAGAACACCGGCCCCTTGGTATCGAGCTTGATCGCGATCGCCGTCGCCAGCATCACCGGCGAGAGCGCGATCAGGGCGAGCGTGCCGACGACCTTGTCGAACGCCCATTTGACGACGATGTCCCAGTCGGCGATCGGCCGGTCGAACACGTCGAGCACGGGCACGGCGCCGAAATAGGAATAGGAGCGCGGGCGCAGGCGCAGCTTCGACAGATGAGCCGAGAGGCGAATGTCGATCGGCAGGACCCAGAGCTTGCGCAGCATGGTCAGAAGCCGCGCCTCCGCCGAGATCGGCAGGGTGAAGATCACGAGGTCGAGCTTGGTGCGGCGTGCGAATTCGACGAGGTCGTCGATCGTGCCGAGCTTGGGATAGCCGGCGACGAGATCGGGCGAGCGCTCGTCGTTGCGGTCGTCGAAGACGCCGCAGATGCGCAGGCCGGTATCCTTCTGGCTTTCCAGGGCGCGGATCAGCGCTTCGCCGGCCTCGCCGCCGCCGACGATGGCCGTGCGCCGCTCCAGCCGGCCGGTGCGGGTGAGATAGCGCACGCCCGTCGTCGTGATCGCGCGCCCGGCGAGCAGGGCGCCGGCACCGGCGAAATAGAAGCCGATCAGCCAGCCGCGCGAAACCTGATCGCCGATCTTCAGGAAGAAGAAGGCCGCGAGCGCGACCAGGAACAGCATCGTCCAGCCGGCGACCAGGCGCACGCCGCTGCCGATGAAATGGCGCAGGGCTCCGATCGGGTACAGTTGCAGCGCCTGGAAGACCGCAAGCGAGCCGAAAGCCAGCGCCGCGACCGTCACCTGATAGGGCAGCGTGTATTCGACCTTGCCCGCCGCATAGAGCCAGTAGATCAGCCCGCCGGTGCCGAGCACGGCGATCAGGTCGAGCAGCCGGGCCGCGCCTTCGATCATCACGGGCGACAGCGTCGGCTTGACGGGAATGGCCGCGATGCGCTCGGCCAGCGGGTGGAAGCGCCGCGTCTGGCCCTTGTCGGACCCGCCGAAGATCGCCGGCGAGGCCGAGGCGGCCGCATCCGCCTTCATCATATCGCGGACGTCGAAAGTCCCCATGACCCTTACACCCTCAACTCGGAGCGCCGCGCCGGAGTGCTGCGATCCCGGTTCGGCTGTATCCGAAATTGCTCACGGAACATTTAACCCGACCGCTTGCTGTTTCGGTGGATTCGTAAGGCTCCGGAGCGCCGCGAAGGCTCTTGCCGCATGCTCTGTAGAGAGTGCCAAAACGCGATGGCGAAAAAGTGGATTTTGTCTTGGCCCGCCAGTGATTTGGCACAGGTTTAAAACGCCTGAAAAAGTCACGATTTCCCGCAAGTGATTGTTATTGCAAGTGATCGCGAGTTGACAGAATAGAGGGCGGCAGGCATATTGGTTATCGATGAGTGTCTGAGAAGCATATATCGCTCTCGATGGGCGCCGCGCCCTGACAGGTGTTTTTCCTGTGGCGTTGGTTGCTGGAGTAATTCTCCGGCTAAGTCTTCTTTTTGGATCCGTCGATTTAAAACTCTAACGATTGCTTGGCTGTCCCTGCGTCGCACCCGTGACGTTCAGCGCCGGCTTCGCCCGTGTGCAACATGTCTTTTCATTGGTTGGTTCTGCTCGCGGCGATCGCCGTCGAGATCGTCGCGACGGCCGCGCTGAAGTCGGCTGTCTCCACCTCATGGCTCGTCGGCACGCTGCCGCTGATCCTGATCGGCTTCTCCTTCATCCTGCTCAGCATCGCGCTGCGGGTCATTCCGATGGCGGTCGCCTATGCCGTCTGGGAAGGGCTCGGCATCGTCGGCATCGCGCTGATCGGCCATGTGCTGTTCGGCGAGCACCTGACGGCTGCCCGCGCGGCCGGCCTGGCCGCGATCCTGGCCGGCATTCTCCTCATCGAGAACGGAGTGGGGCACGAACGCAGCGAGGGTGACGGGAGGCTCGTGTGACCGCCTCCTTCACGCAGGCTACGCCTTTCCTCTGGCTGCTGCTGGCCGTCACGCTCGAAATCGGCGGCACCTATCTGCTCAAGCTCTCGGACGGCATGACCCGTCGCACCATGGGCGCCGGCGGCATCGTTCTCGTCATGGGCGCCTTCGCAGCGCTCGCTCAGGCGATCGAAGGCATGGACCTGTCGGTCGCCTATGCGGTCTGGGGCGGGGCGGGTCTGGTGATCACCGCGATCATCGGCGCGCTGGTCTTCGGCCAGCGCATCAGGCCGGTGGGCTGGCTCGGCATCCTGCTCGTGGTTGGCGGCGTCGTCGCGCTGAAGATGGTCTGAGGTCTGCCGGAGCCCCCTTTGTCATTCCGGGGCTTCGCGGAGCGAAGAACCCGGAACCCACGATCGGGCGAGCCGCTGGCAACGAGACACAATATCTCTCACCCAGTCGTGGGTTCCGGGTTCGCGCCTGCGGCGCGCCCCGGAATGACAAAGGGCTTCTCAGGCGATGCCGCGCGTCTTCAGCGCATCGCGATAGGCGGCGATGACGCCGTCGATCATGTCGTCCAGGCGGAAGTTCTGGTGGACATGGCTGGCGAGGTCGGCCGCCTGGGCCAGGCGCTCGGCTTCCGGCGTCTCAAGCATCGCCCGGATCGCCCCGGCAAGGATCGCCGGGTCGTCGGCCTGGATCAGTCGCTGGCGATGATTGGGGCCGTAAATCTCGCCGATACCGCCGACATCGGTCGAGATCAGCGGCTGGGCCGCCGCGGCTGCTTCCAGGATCACATAGGGCAGGGACTCGGCCCGCGACGGGATCACCATGGCGCGGGCGCGCGCCAGCGCCTTGCGGATGGGGGCCGGCGGCTCGAAGACGCACTGGTCGGCGATGCCGCGCTCGCGCGTCATCCGCTTCAACTCGTCTTCGTCCGGCCCGGAGCCGACGATCAGGATGCGCGGCGTCAGCTTGTCCCGTTGGCGCAGCAGCGCCAGCGCGTCGATCAGCGTGTCGACGCCCTTGGCCGAGCGCAGCTCACCCAGATAGAGCAGGTCGAATTCCGCCGCGCCATGGTCGATCGGCTCGAATTCCGCATCGGAGACGCCGTTGAGCACCACCCGATGATTCGTGCGCGGCACATGGCCGACATGGGCCTCGAAGCGGCCGGCGATGAAGCGGCTCTCGAACAGGAACATGTCGGTCGCGCCTTCGAGCAGGCGCTCGACGCTCATATAGACCTTATGCTCCGTGCTGCCGGGCTTGTAGTTGAAGCTGCCGCCATGGGGCGTGTAGGCGGTGACGTAGCGCCGGCCCGGCGAGAACAGGGCAGGGATGCGGCCATAGACCCCGCCTTTCGAGCCGTGGCAATGCACGACATCCGGCGCGAGGCGCCGCCGCAGCGAGATCTCGGAGAACTGTGCCTTGAGGTCGGTGGCGCTCGGATAGCGCGACATCGGCACCCGCGTCACGCCCAGCGTCAACTGCCCGGCAAGCTCACGAAAGACCTCGTCGGCTCGTGCTCCGCCGGTGCTGGAATCGCAGAAGATGCCGACATCGTGCCCGCGTTCGACCTGGCCGCGGGCGACGTCGAGAACGTGCCGGAACAGTCCGCCGAGCGGTGCCCGGAAGACATGCAGGATTTTCAGGGGGCGGGAAGCCGGGCTGTCCGTCATGGGGCGCGGCGCGATTTCAGAACCAGCGTTCCTTGATGACGATGGTGTCGCCGGGCTGGACCGGATAGGTGATCGGCACGGTCGCGGTCACGGTCTGGCCCTCGATCTGGCGCGTCACCTCGGCAGAGGAGCGCAGGCCCCGCGGCGTGAAGCCGCCGGCGATGGCAACGGCCGTCTGCACGGTCATGCCATTCACATAGGGAAACTGGCCGGACGTGGTGACCTCGCCGAGCACGAAGAACGGCCGGTAGGTATCGACCTCGACCGAAACCTTGGGTTCGCGCAGATAGCCGCCGCGCAGCTTGGCCTCGATCGCCTGGGCGAGCTGCTGCGTCGTGCGCCCTTGCGCCTCGATGGTGTTGATCAGCGGCATGGCGATCCGCCCGGCACCGTCGACCGCATAGATATTGGAGAGATTGTCCTGCCCGAAGACGATGATGCGCAGCCGGTCGCCACTGGCGAGCCGGTAAGGCCCCGCCGGTTCGGCGAGCGCATAGTCCGACGCCGGATAGCGGGGCGCGCAGGCACCCGCAGTCATGGCGGCGGCCAAGGCGAGAGAGGCGAGACGTCGACTCATCACTGGCTTACCCGTGCAGAACTCGCCCGATCTTTAGGCCGGGTATGGTTAACAAAGGCTTCCCGCGCGCCGTTTTGGGCGGCGGGGCGGCGGAAGGGCCCGGCAAGTGCCGCCATTCGGCCGGCATTTACTCCGCACTAACCTTACTGAGCGTTCAATGTCGCCCGCGTCCCTTCCAGGGGACGAGAGTTTTGCGTCGATAGGTGGGCCCATGACCGCTCAAGCTGGGACTGATGCACGCGGCGCCGGCGAAGGCCGGGGCGATATGCTCGATCTCTCCGCCCTCTGGGCGGCGATCAAGCGCCGCAAGTTCTGGATCATCGGGCCGACGCTCGCGGTCCTCGGCCTGTCCTTCGTCGCGGTGAACGTCGTCACGCCGCGCTACACGGGCGAGGCGAGACTGCTGCTGGAGAGCCGCGGTGGCTTCTTCGCGATGTCGGGCCAAGCGCCGGCCGATAGCAGCCAGTTCGATTCCGAGGCTGTGCAGAGCCAGGTCCAGGTCATCATGTCCCGCGACCTGGCGCGCGAGGCGATCAAGCGGATCGGGCTGGTCGGCAATGCCGAGTTCGATTCCGGCGTCGGGGCGCTGAGCGCCGTGCGCAAGTTCGGCGTGATGATCGGGCTCGGCGGCCATCCTGCCGATCGCTCGCCCGAGGAGCGCGTCCTCGAGAAATATTATGACCGGCTGCTGGTCTATCCCGTCGGCCGTTCGCGCATCGTCTCCATCGAGTTCACCTCGCGCGACGCGGCGCTCGCCGCCAAGGCTGCCAACACCATCGCCGAGACCTATCTGGAGTTCCAGGAGGCAGCAAAGCAGGAGAACGCCCGCAGCGCCTCGAACTGGCTCTCGACCACGATCGAGCCCTTGCGCAAGCGCGTCGCCGAGGCCGAGGCCAAGGTCGAGGACTATCGCTCGAAGAACGGTCTGTTCTCCGGCCCCAACAACACGACCATCTCGTCCCAGCAGCTCACCGACCTGTCGGCACAGCTCTCCAGCGCCCGCAGCCAGCAGGCGGAGTCGCAGGCCAAGGCCGGGTTGATCCGCGATGCCATCAAGCAGGGGCGCACGTTCGAGATCCCGGATGTCGCCAATAACGACCTCGTCCGCCGGCTGATCGAACAGCGCGTCAACCTGCGCGCCCAGATCGCGGCGGAATCACGCAGCCTCCTGCCGGAGCATCCGCGGATCAAGGAGCTCAACGCCCAGCTTCTCGACCTCGAAGGCCAGTTGCGCGCCGCTGCCGAGCGCACGGTGCGCACGCTCGAGAACGAGGCCAAGATCGCCGGCCAGCGCGTCGAAAGCTTCCAGGCCGCGCTCGACGGGCAGAAGAAGAACGTCTCCAGCGCCAATGACAGCGAAGTGCAGCTGCGCGCGCTGGAGCGCGAGGCCCGCACCTTGCGCGAGCAGCTCGAGCAGTACATGCAGCGCTATCGCGAGGCCGTCGCGCGCGATACGATGAATGCGACGCCGGCCGATGCGCGCATCATCTCGCGCGCCGTGGAGCCGACCGAGCCGTCCTTCCCGAAGAAGGTGCCGGTGGTGCTGGTCGCGACGCTTGCGACCTTCCTGATCGCGCTCGCGACGATCGTGACCCGCGAATTGCTCAACGGCCAGGGCAGGCCTCTGCCGGACGCTCCGCGCGGACCGCGCTGGGTGTCCGCCGACTCGTCGGAAGATGAGGTGGGCGCGCCTGACCCGGTGCCGGGTGCGCCGCGCCATGCGCGTGTCGCTGGCCTGCTCACACATGCCGGAAAGCTCGGTCAGACCCGGCTCGACCTCGACCGGCCCGAGCTGACATTGGCGGAGATCGCCGAGCGGACCCACGAGCCGGCGCGCGGCATGGCGCCGCTGGCGCTGGTCCTGGATGGCGCGGGCGACGGGGCCGCCAGGCCGCGCGATCTCGCCGAACTGCTCGCCCAGCGCTGCCGCTGCGTGCTCGTCGACCTGTCCTCGGATCACGGGGGCGAGGAGGCCGGCTTCTCGGAGCTGCTTGCCGGCGAGGCCCTGTTCTCCGACATCATCACCCGGGCATCCGGTTCGCGGCTGCATCGCATCGGCGCCGGCCGCGCCGGCCGCGCTGCGGTCCTGGCCGCACCCGACCTGGTCGACATCGCGCTCGATGCGCTCTGCGAGACCTATGACTGGGTGCTGGTCGCCGCCGCCTCCAACGATGATGGCACGGTGCTGGCGCCGGTCGCCCGCCGGGCGCAGGCCGGGCTCGTCATGAGCGGGCAGGTCGGCAATGGCCATGCCCTCGAGACGGCCTACCGCCTGAGCGAACTGACCGAAGCGCCGGTCACGCTGATCCTCGACGCGGAGGGCGGCCTGCCCATGCCCCCGGTTTCGCGCACGGAAATGCCCGTCGGCGCCTGAGGAGAAGGGCGGCGCTACTCCTCCTCGGAGCGCCTGATCCTGAGCCAGCCCGATGCGCGCTGGGCGAGCTTCAGCGCCATCGGCGAGCGCTTGATCCGCCGCTTCAAGTCGCGCTTCGTCCGGGCGATCCGGGCGAAGACGCGGCCCTTGAAGGTCAGGGGCAGGAAGCTGTCGACGAGATCGTCATAGTCGTCGCAGAAGGTGGTCTTGTAGCGGGCCTCGCCCACGCCGAGATCGAAAACCGCGATACTCTCGCGGGCTTTCAGGCGGATCAGTTCGGCGAGCAGCAACTCCCCCGGGCTGGTCTTGACGGTTTCGCTGGCCATGTCGAACGAGGTCGCCATGCCGGAGAAGCGTTCGCCCTGGATCGTGCCGACATAGGTCGCCACCGTCCGGCCGGCGAGATCGAGGGAATAGAGTTCGATCGACGGGCGAGCGCTGCCGCATTCCATCGCGGCGCGCTCCAGGAAGGCGCGCATCGCCGGCTCGGCGAAGGGGTCTGGCACCCCCATGCTGCGGAAGCGCTCGGCCTTCTGTGACAGGAAGGCGTCGATGATGCGCGTGGTCTCTTCGGGCGTTGCCGCACGTACCAGCGTCGATGGCCCGAAATCCTTGAAGCGGCTGTGCTTGTTCTTGAGCTTCTTGCGGGCATGGCTGCTCATCGAGCGCTTGAGCGTCGCGTCGCCGTCGCCGGGGATCAGGGCGAGCTTGTAGGCGCGGCTTGGGCTCGGCCCGGCGGCGAGTTGCGCCGCGGGATTGGTGACGCCCTGCCAGGTGACAGGCTGGTTGACGAAGGCCAGCGCATCGAGCCCGCCGATCGCGCTGCCGATCTCCGTCAGCATCTGCGCGGTCAGCGCTGCATCGAGCTGTGCGGCGAAACCCGGAGCGTAGAGCCCCATATGGTAGTTCGCGTGCTTGCCACCGATGAACTCGGCGAAGCGGAAGCCACTGCGCCCAGTGACGGTAAGCGGCAGCAGGGCGCAGAGCGCTCCGGCGGCGTCATGCACCAGGGCGTAGCGGAAGGTCATGTCATGCGCCGCCCCGATCGTCTCGGCGAAATGCGTGACCCAGCCATGGCTCTGATAGGGCGTCACCAGCGCCGTCGCCTCGAAGGCCCGCCATGTTTGCGCAAGCGCGGCGATATCGGTCTCGATCGCGATCGAGGCCCAGGGACGCGTTGCGGCGCGGCTGGCGGTGATCGCATTCGGCGGGGCCGGCGTTGGGGCGGCGATGGTGGGCATGCGTCCTTCGCCCGTGCGAGCAGAACAGATGTAAGCGTCCTTAACCCGTCATTGTGAACGGATCGGCCACACTCGCCCGGCCCGGCCGCGAGATCGCGCGATAGCGTTAAAGCATTGTCGAGAGAAGTGGAGACCGGTTCGCGTGAAGACAATGCGACAGATCAAGGACGGGGGGTTGCAAAGGGGCGGTAGAAGTTGGCGGCGATGAACGGGCGTCACAGGGCCATCGCGGCCGCATTCCGGATGATGGCGGCGACGGGTGCGGACCGCTGGAGCCGCGGCTTCGCGCAAGGGCAGGGCGTGATCCTGACCCTGCATCATGTCCGGGCGGCGGAGACGCGGGGCTTCGCGCCGAACGCGCTGCTCGACATCACCCCGGAGTTTCTCGACCAGGCGCTTCACCTGACCCGGGCCGAAGGCTACGACATCCTCTCGTTGCAGGAGGCGTTGGCGCGCCTGCGCAATCCGAAGCCTGGCCGCTTCTTCGTCGCGCTGACCTTCGATGACGGCTATCGCGACAATGTCGAGGAGGCCTGGCCCGTGCTGGCGAAGCACGAGGCGCCCTGGACCCTGTTCGTGACACCGGGCTTTGCCGACCGCACGGCGCGGCTCTGGTGGCTGGAGCTGGAGGAGGCGGTCCGGGCCTTGCCGCGGCTCGATCTCGCCTTGCCGGATGGCCGTTTCACCGCCCGGACCGAAACCGACGCCGAGAAGAGCCGCGCCTTTGCGAAGCTCTACTGGCGTCTGCGCCGTGGCCCGGAAGCGATTCTGCTCTCGGTGATTTCCAATCTTGCGGCCGAGGCCGGCATCGATTCGGTCGCTCTCGTCGAGCGTGAATGCCTGCCCTGGGAGACGCTGCGGGCCTTGTCCGGCGCACCGGGCGTGACCATCGGCGCCCATACCCTGACGCATCCGATGCTGGCGAAGCACGACGCGGATGTCGCGCGCCGCGAGATCGTGGGGAGCAAGCAGCGGCTGGAGGCGGAACTGGGCATCCCGATCCGCCATTTCGCCTATCCGGTCGGCGATCCCGGCTCGGCCGGGCCGCGCGACTTCGCGCTTGTCGCGGAAGCGGGCTTCGAGAGCGCAGTGACGACGCGGCCGGGCCATCTCCATCCCGAGCACGCCGGCCATCTCCATGCTCTGCCACGGGTCTCGCTCAATGGCCTGCACCAGAACGAGGCGGCGCTGCGGGCGCTATTGTCGGGGTTGCCGTTCTGGTTACGGAGCAGGGGGCGCAAACTGGACGTCGCTTGATAACGATCAAACCTCGTCCTTGCGCTCCATCCACTTGATCAGCGGCAGCAGCGGCAGCACCCAGGCGAGGCCGAGCACGATATAGGCGATGGTCTGCACCGGCTTCGACGCCTCGGTGATCCGCCCCTGCGCCAGCGCCATGGCGACGAGCGCATAGACGCAGACGAAGACGAGGATCAGCACGGTCCCGAGCAGCTTGCGGTTGCGTTGTTTCATCGGGCTCTCCACGGGGCAGACCTGGCTGCTGCGGCAATGCGGGCGTTGTCGCGCCGGAGCGACGGGTCTATGTCACCGGCAGCCGCGCTTGTGAAGCGATGCGCGCCTGAATATCCCTGCCTGCGACCGAAAGCCCGCCCGTGACACTCGCCCTCGACCAGACACGCGCCGACGCCAGGGCCGACCACGCTGGCATCCGCCGCTGGCTCTGGATCGTCGCCGGGCTCGTCTTCCTGATGGTCGTGGTCGGCGGCGCGACGCGGCTCACCGGCTCCGGCCTCTCGATCACCGAATGGAAGCCGATCACCGGCGCGATGCCGCCGCTTTCCGCCGATGCCTGGGCCGAGGAATTCGGCAAATATCGCGCCAGCCCGCAATACCAGCTCCTCAACGAGGGCATGAGCCTCGGCCAGTTCCAGTTCATCTACTGGTGGGAATGGGGCCACCGCCAGCTCGGCCGCTTCATCGGGCTGATCTATCTCGCCGGCTTCCTCGTCGTCGCCTTGCGCCGCGCGCTGCCCGCCCGGCAGACCGCGACGCTGTTCGGCATGGGCCTGCTGCTCGGCCTGCAGGGCACGATCGGCTGGATCATGGTCGCGTCGGGTCTCCAGCCCGGCATGGTCGCGGTCGCGCCGGTGAAGCTGACGCTGCATCTGACCTTCGCCGGCCTGTTCTTCGCCTCGGTCGTCGCCTTCGCGACGACATTGACGCCGCTGCGCTGGATCGAGCCGGCGCGAGGCAGGGGAGCCGCATGGCTCCTGTTGCTCCTGATCTTCGTGCAGATCGCGCTCGGCGGGCTCGTCGCCGGCTCCAAGGCGGGCTTCACCTTCAACACCTGGCCGCTGATGGATGGCGCGCTGGTGCCGCCCGGCTCGCTGCTCTTCGTCCAGACGCCGTTCTGGGAGAACTTCGTCGACAATGTCGCGCTGGTCCAGTTCAACCACCGCATCGGCGCCTATGTCCTTTTCGCCGTCGCCTTGTGGAACCTGCTGAGACTGCGCCGTGCGGCGCCGGGTTCGGGCAGCGCCAGGCGCTCGACCGCGATTGCCGGGCTGGTTCTGGCGCAATCGCTGCTCGGGATCGTTACGCTACTGCTGGTGGTGCCGCTCTGGGCCGGCCTCGCGCATCAGGCACTCGGCTTCGCCGTGCTTGCGATGGGCGTGGTCCATGTCACCCGTACCGAGCAGGCGTCGCGGGCATAAGGCACACCCCCTTGTCATTCCGGGGCTTCGCGCAGCGAAGAACCCGGAACCCACGACTGGGCCGCAGCGCTTTCGATCATCGCTTGGTGAAGGGTTCACCCGGTCGTGGGTTCCGGGTTCACGCCTGCGGCGCGCCCCGGAATGACAATCAGGGCATCTCCCAAAGAAAAAGGCGCCGTTTCCGGCGCCTCCGTCGTCGTGAGATTCTCGGGTCAAGCCCGAGAATGACGCCCTGGCCTATGCCAGCGCCTGATCCAGGTCCGCGATCAGGTCCTCGACATCCTCCAGCCCGATCGAGAGGCGCACCACCTGCGGGCCGGCGCCGGATGCGGTCTTCTGCTCGTCGGTGAGCTGCCGGTGGGTGGTCGAGGCCGGGTGGATCACCAGCGAGCGCGTGTCGCCGATATTGGCCAGATGCGAGAACAGCTTGAGGTTCGAGACCAGCTTGACCCCGGCGTCGTAGCCGCCCTTGAGCCCGAAGGTGAAGACCGCGCCGGCGCCCTTCGGCGCATAGCGCTTGGCGAGCTCGTGATATTTGTCGCCGGGAAGGCCGGGATAGCTGACCCACTCGACCGCCGGATGCTTCTGAAGATGCTCGGCGACCTTCTGCGTGCTCTCGCAATGCCTCTGCATGCGCAGCGGCAGGGTCTCGATGCCGGTCAGCAGCATGAAGGCGTTGAAGGGCGAGAGCGCCGGGCCGAGGTCGCGCAGGCCGAGCACGCGCGTCGCGATGGCGAAGGCGAAATTGCCGAAGGTCTCGCCCAGCACCATGCCGTTATATTCCGGCCGCGGCTTGGAGAGCATCGGATAGCGGTCGTCGCCGACCCAGTTGAACGAGCCGCCATCGACGATCAGGCCGCCGATCGAGTTGCCGTGTCCGCCGAGGAACTTGGTGGCCGAATGCACGACGATATCGGCGCCGTGCTCGAAGGGGCGCAGCAGATAGGGCGAGGCCATCGTGTTGTCGACGATGAGCGGGATGTTGTGCTTTTTCGCGATCGCGCTGATCGCGGCGATGTCGACGATGACGCCGCCGGGATTGGCGATGGATTCGATGAAGATCGCCTTGGTCTTCGGCGTCACGGCGGCGGCGAAGCCTTCGAGGTCGTCAGGATCGGCCCAGATCACGTTCCAGCCGAAGTTCTTGTAGGAATGGTTGAACTGGTTGATCGAGCCGCCATAGAGCTTGCGCGACGCCACGAACTCGTCGCCCGGCTGCAGCAGCGCGTGGAAGCACAGGAACTCGGCCGCATGGCCCGAGGCGACGGCCAGCGCCGCCGTGCCGCCCTCCAGCGCCGCGACGCGCTCTTCCAGCACCGCATTCGTCGGATTGCCGAGGCGGGAATAGATGTTGCCGAAGGCCTGCAGTCCGAACAGCGAGGCGGCATGGTCGACATCGTCGAAGACGAAGGAGGTCGTCTGGTAGATCGGCGTGGCGCGTGCGCCGGTCGCCGCGTCGGGGGCCGCTCCGGCATGAATGGCGAGTGTGCTGAAACCCGGTGCGCGGTCGGTCATGGCGTGCTCCCTGAAATGATCTGATGCGCGAATGTTCTGTTCGATTTAACGAACGGTCCCCGCAGCGTCAATTCAGTCCCGTAGAGCGAGCTGAGGGCCGATATGCTCGGGCCGGAAGCCCATGCCGACGAGCCGGGCCGGGATGCGTCGCAGCGGCGGAAACCAGCGCAGCAGGGAGAGCAGGAAGGGCGGCTTTACCGGGCCGCTGCCGGCCAGGATCGGCGTGATCACTCGCTTCTGGATCGCCACCTGCAGGGCCTGCGTCGCTTTGGTGGGGAAGGCCCGTCGCTCCTGCACGGCGGCGAGATCATCGTTGGTCACGCGCTTCTCGCGCAGAGGAGTCGCCAGCCGGTTGGCGGCGGCGACCGCGTCCTGGATGGCAAGGTTCACGCCGACGCCACCGATCGGCGACATCGCATGGGCCGCGTCCCCGATGCAGATCAGGCCCGGCTGCCACCAGCGCTCCAGCCGGTCGACGGCGACGGAGAGCAGCTTGAGATCGTCCCAGCTCGTGATCTCATCGACACGGTCCGCGACGACCGGCAGCAGCTCGGCGAGCCCGGCCTTGAAGGTATCGAGCCCGGCGGCATGCAGTTTCTCAAGCGTCCCCTTCGCGATGACATAGGCGCATTGCCAGTAGTCGCCGCGGTTCAGCATCACGGCGAAGCGCCCGCGCGCGACCTGGCCGAAGGTCTGGCCGGCGTCGCTGTCCCGCCGCGACAGGCGGAACCATAGCACATCCATCGGCGCACCGATCTCGTGGACGGTGAAGTCGCCGGCCCGCCGCAGGTCGGAGCGGCGCCCATCCGCCGCCACCACAAGATCGGCCCAGATCGTGGTCTCGCCCTCGGCCGTCTCGGCGGTGACGGCGGCGATCTTGCCGCTGGAGTGGATCACGCCGGTCGCCTTCGCCTGCATCAGGAGCCTGAAATGCGGCAGCTCCCGGCCCCGATCCGCCAGGAAGTCGAGAAAGTCCCATTGCGGCATGAAGGCGATGTAGGGCGCCGCCACCGGCAGGTGGCTGAAATCCGCGATCGGCACGTCCCGGTCGCCGAAGCGGGCGACGATGGTTCGTTCCTTGGTGTGCGGCAGCTTCAGGAAATCGTCGAGCAGGCCGAGTTCCTTCATGAGCTGCATCGTCGAGGGGTGGATCGTGTCGCCGCGGAAATCGCGGAGGAAATCGGCGTGCTTTTCCAGCACCGTCACGTCGATGCCGGCGCGTGCCAGCAGGAAGCCGAGCATCATCCCGGCCGGGCCGCCACCGGCGATGCAACAGGTGGTGTTGAGCTGGTGCATGGGCCTGCCTTTCACGGGCCGCTTCCGAGCCCTCATCCTGAGAAGCCGCTCCGGCGACGTCTCGAAGGATGTTCCAGATGTCTCCGGAGACTGCTGGAGCATCCTTCGAGACGCAAGCCGTCGGCTTGCTCCTCAGGATGAGGACTTTTGGGGTCGCCGGTCGCGTGGCGGCCTACGTCCCCGGCCGATGGATCGTCAGCTTCTGGAAGCCCTTGCCGGCGAGCACCGGCTTCTTCGACGACAGGATGCGCGAATTGATGCCCTGCCAGCCGATCTCGCCGGAAAGACGGCCATATTCGATCTTGGGACAGCGATTCATGATGACGGTGACGCCCTTCGCCTCGGCCCGTGCCGCGGCCTCCTCGTTGCGCACCGAAAGCTGCATCCAGATCACCTTGGGCAGCGGATCGAGCGCCAGCGCCTCGTCGGTGATCGGGCCGGCGGCTTGCGAATTGCGGAAGATCTCGACCATATCGATCGGGCCGGGGATGTCCTTCAGCGCGGCATAGACCGTCTTGCCGAGGATCGTCTGGCCGGCGAGGCCGGGATTGACCGGGATCACGTCATAGCCGCGGTCGAGCAGGTATTTCGTCACGATCCAGCTCGGCCGCGCCTCGTTGGCGGAGGCGCCGACCAGCGCGACCCGCTTTACGGACTTCAGGATGTCGCGGATCAGGCTGTCGGGATAGGCGTCGTGGTTCATGAAGTTGGGCTCGGCGGCAGGGAAGGCACAGGATCGATATAGGATGCGGCAACCGCGCCGTCATCCCGCGCGACCGAAGGGTAGCTCCGGGATGACATTGAGGTTGTCATTCCCCCTCCCACACCGGCGCGCGCTTTTCCACGAAGGCGCCGATGCCTTCCTCGGCATCGCGTGCGAGCATGTTCTCGACCATTACCGCCGAGGCATGGTCATAGGCCGCCTTCAGCCCCATCTCGCGCTGCTCGTAGAAGGCGTGCTTGCCGATCTTGATTGTGGCGGGCGATTTCGAGGCGATGATACCGGCGAGCCGCCGCGCTTCGTCCAATGCCTTGCCGGTGGGCGCGACACGATTGACCAGGCCCATCCGTAAGGCCTCCGCCGCTGGCACCATCTCGCCGAGCAGCAGCATCTCCAGCGCATGCTTGGCCGAGAGGTTGCGCGAGAGCGCGACCATCGGCGTCGAGCAGAACAATCCGATATGGACGCCCGGCGTGCAGAAGCGCGCGGCCTCGCCCGCGACGGCGAGGTCGCAGCTCGCCACGAGCTGGCAGCCGGCCGCCGTCGCGGTGCCCTCGACGGCGGCGATCACCGGCTGGGGCAGGGCGGTGACCTGCTGCATCATGGCCGAACAGCGCCCGAGAATGTCAGTGAAATAGCTTCGCCCCCGATCGGGATCGGCGCGATGGGCGGTCATCTCCTTGAGGTCGTGCCCGGCGCTGAACACCGGCCCGGCCGCGGTGAGGATAACGACCTTGACCGACCGATCGGACGCAATGGCTCTGAACGTCTCGCTGAGCGCCGCCAGCATCGCCTTGCTCAGCGGGTTGCGTGCTTGCGGGCGGTTCAGCGTCAGCGTTGCGATGCCGCCGGCGTCCTGGCGCAGCAGGACCGGCGCTGCATCCGGCTTGTGATGGGCGTTCATGGCGCTTCCTTTCCGCATTTGCGCCTATTGTCGGAGCCGGCCCGCCATGCTGCAAGGGGAGAAGTCCCGCCTCAGCCTTCGGTTTTCCGCATGACGACCCGCATGAGTGCCTCCGAGATCGATGCCTATCTCGACGAGGTCTTCCCCCAGCTCCATTACGGTGGACGGACCTATTTCATCGAGGCGGTCGGGCCGATGACGGCCAGGATGCGCTGTGACTACCATGAGAAGCATCTGCGCCCGGGCGGCACGATCTCGGGGCCGACCATGATGGCGCTGGCCGATCTCGCGCTCTACGCGGCGATCCTCGCCCAGATCGGGCCGGTCGGCCTTGCCGTGACGACGAGCCTCAATTTCAACTTCCTGCGCAAGCCCGGCCAGACCGCGCTGATCGGCGAGGCGAAGCTGCTCAAGCTCGGCAAGCGGCTCGCGGTCGGCGAGGTCTGCCTCTACTCGCAAGGGGAGACCGAGCTGGTCTGCCACGCGACCGGGACCTATTCGATCCCGGCCGCACGGTAAGCGCCTCATCGCTTTCATGCCATCTCAGGCTGCTTGCTGCCGCGCCCGCGCCGCAAAGACCTCCTTGGCGGCGAAGAGCCCATTGAGGGCGGCCGGAAAACCGGCATAGACGGCCATCTGGATCAGGACTTCCACGATTTCTTCGCGGCTGAGCCCGACATTCAGCCCGGCCTCGATATGCACCTTCAGCTGCGGCGTCGCGTTGCCGAGCGCGGCCAGGGCCGCAATGGTCGCGATTTCGCGTTGTCTGAGATCGAGGCCTGAGCGCGTGTAGATGTCGCCGAAGGGGAATTCGACGATGTAGCGTGCGAAATCGGGAGCAATATCGGCAAGCTGGTCGATCACCCTGGTTCCGGCTTCGCCGTCAATGGCCGCCAGGGCCTGCCAGCCTCGCTCGAACCGCTCGTTCCTGTCGTTCTGTTGTTGCGTCATGGTTCGTCTCCACCGTGTCCAAGCCGGCATAGCCGGCGATCTTGGTGTCGAGGACGGCAAGGCAGGCCTGAAGCTCGGTGACATGAGCCCGGACCTTGGCCCGATGCTCCTCCAGCAGAATGCGGCGATCCTCCTCCGTTGCCGGGCCGCGTTCGCGCAGGCGCGCATATCGCAGCATGTCGCGGATCGGCATTCCGGTCGTCTTCAGACGGCCGATGAAGTCGATCCAGGACAGGATGGAGGCGTCGTATTCGCGGTGCTGGGACGAGGCGCGAGAGGCATAGGGCAGCAGCTTGATTCGCTCGTAATAGCGGATCGTATGGGCCGACAGCCCGGTGCGCCTCGCGAGATCCCCGATCTTCATGGCTTGCCTTGTTCGTCGTGACGCACAACTAGCTACATCTTTGAGCGCACTCTAAGTCAAGGGCCGGTTGCAGCATTGGTTTGGCGATGCGTTGAGCGCCTTCCGTGCTCGAGCGGGCAGGGGCGGTCGCGTGATGAAGGAAGCAAAATCGAAGAGCTGAATGTCGATGTGGTATCTAGTTACCGTTTTTGACATTCCGCTGAAAACAAACATTTTTTCGGCATATCGAGTGCGTTCTCATGCTTGACATGCGTGCCGATGCGCCGTAGTCACCACGCCACACCGCCGCCGGGCTCTCCGGCGGCTTGTCCTTTTTTACGCAACCGAAGGGTGCCGCGATGAAGACCGTCTCGCTCAAGCCCGCCGATGTCGAAAAGAAGTGGGTTGTGATCGACGCCTCAGGGCTCGTCGTCGGCCGTCTCGCCTCCGTTGTGGCGATGCGTCTGCGCGGCAAGCACAAGGCTGCGTACACCCCCCATGTCGACTGCGGCGACAATGTCATCGTGATCAACGCCGAGAAGGTCTCCCTGACCGGCCGCAAGCGCGAGCAGAAGAACTACTACCACCACACGGGCTTCCCGGGTGGTATCAAGGAGCGTTCGGCCAAGTTCATCCTGGAAGGCCGCTTCCCTGAGCGTATCCTCGAGAAGGCCGTCGAGCGCATGCTGCCGCGCGGGCCGCTCTTCCGCCAGATCCTTGGCAACCTGCGCGTCTACAAGGGCGCGGAGCATCCGCACGCTGCTCAGTCGCCGGAGGCGCTCGACGTCGCCGCGCTCAACAGCAAGAACAAGAGGGTCTGACCGTGGCCGAGGTTCTTCAGTCTCTCTCCCAGCTCGGCGAAGTCGCCAAGCCCGAGCAGCCCGCTGCTCCCGTCCACGTCAAGAAGGTCGATGCGCAGGGCCGCGCCTATGCCACCGGCAAGCGCAAGAACGCCATCGCCCGCGTCTGGATCAAGCCCGGCTCGGGCAAGGTCACCGTCAACGGCCGCGACCAGGAGGTCTACTTCGCCCGCCCGGTGCTGCGCCTCGTGCTCAAGCAGCCGCTGCAGCTCGTCGACCGCGTGACCCAGTACGACGTCGTCGTCTCGGTCAAGGGCGGCGGTCTCTCCGGCCAGGCCGGCGCGGTGCGCCACGGCATCTCCAAGGCGCTGACCTTCTACGAGCCGGAGCTTCGCGGCCCGCTCAAGAAGGAAGGCTTCCTGACCCGCGACTCGCGTGTCGTCGAGCGTAAGAAGTTCGGTAAGGCCAAGGCCCGCCGCAGCTTCCAGTTCTCGAAGCGCTGATCGTTTCTGGGATTACCGGTATGCGGAAGGGCAGCTCGCAAGAGCCGCCCTTTTCGTATTGGCTGTCTCTGTCGCGCCCAATCAGCAGGAGCCTGCCATGAGCCGTCCCGTTCTTCTCGTCACCGGCGGCAGCCGCGGCATCGGCGCCGCGATCTGCACCATGGCTGCCGGGCGCGGCTACGACGTCGCGGTGAATTACCAGAGCAATGGGAAGGCCGCGGCCGAAATCGTTGCGGCCTGCGAGGCGGCAGGCGCGAAGGCCGTGGCGCTGCAGGGCGACATGGCTGATGTAACCGACATCATCCGCGTCTTTGCCGAGGCGAAGGCGGCGCTCGGCCCGCTGACCCATGTCGTCAACAATGCAGGCATCACCGGAAAATCCGGTCCCCTGGCCGAGGCGGATACCGCCCTCATCCGCGAATGCATCGACGTCAACGTTACCGGCGCGATCCTTGTTGCGCGGGAGGCGGCCCGCGCGCTCATGGCGAACGAAGGTGTGCAGGGCAGGGCGATCGTCAACATCTCCTCCGTCGCGGCCGAGCTGGGCTCGCCCGGCGAATATGTCTGGTACGCCGCCTCGAAGGGAGCCGTGGATTCCCTGACCATCGGCCTCGCCAAGGAACTCGCGCCGCATGGTGTCCGCGTGAACGCGGTGGCACCCGGCATCACCGAGACAGAGATCCACGCGCTGTCCACCGGCGAGGCCGGTCGCGTCGCCCGGATCGCGCCGCTGATTCCGCTGAAGCGCGCTGCGACGGCCGAAGAGATCGCCGAGGCGGTGCTGTTCCTGCTCTCGGAGGCATCGCGCTACACGACCGGCATCATTCTCAAGGTCGCCGGCGGGCGCTAGCTTCCGATTTCCTTCCCAACCGCATCGTCGTCCCGGACAAGCGACACAGCGCAGATCCGGGAGCCATGCCGGAGCGCTTCCGATGAAGGTTCAGGAATGGATCCCGGGTCTTCGCTTCGCTGCGCCCGGGATGACGGCGCGGTGGGGAAACGACATATAGTACTCGCCAACGACACCTTGCCTGGAACCTCATGCGCGTTCTTCTTGTCCTGATCGCCTTCGGCATGATCGCGGTGCCGGGCCTGCTGATGCTGGCGCGTGAGGAACTTCCGCGCGCGCAGCGCATCGGCCGGGCGCTGCTCGTCTTCCTGGCTCCGGCGGTGGCGCTCGGGCTGATCGACGGCGTGCCGCATCTCGATGGCCGGGCCCTCAACAATCCGTATGCTTGGACGATGCTGCGGCTGGTCCTGACCGCGCTCGCCCTGATCCTGCCCTGGTGCCTCTACGTCTGGCTCACCGCGCGCCGCTGACCATTCGGGAAGCCCGCGGCCGAAGCCACCGGCACGTCGGAGCGCAAGCTCCGATTGACAGCCCGCTCAAGCGCGAACATATACGATGCCATGATGACGAGCTTCATCCGACGTCGCCCCTGCCAGGCCGCCCCGGCGCGCCCGCGATGACGTTCGGCTGAAGCCCGAATGCCCGCGACCGCGCCCGAGGCGCGGTTTTTTTATGCCCGAAGCCCATCCATTGCTGTGTCTGCCCAGCCACCGGGGATCCCGATGAGCCAGAATCTGAAAACCATCTTCATCGACGGCGAAGCCGGCACGACCGGGCTCGGCATCCGCGAACGTCTGGCCGCGGTGCCGGAGGTCGCGGTCAAGAGTATCGACCCCGACAAGCGCAAGGACCCTGCGGCGCGCAAGGACATGATGGCGAGCGTCGATCTCGTCGTGCTTTGCCTGCCTGACGAGGCCGCCAAGGAATCGGTCGCGCTGGCCGACGCGCTCGGCACTGAGGCGCCCAAGATCGTCGATGCCGCGACCGCCCATCGTATCGCGCCGGGCTGGGTCTACGGCTTCGCCGAGCTCGAGCCCGGCCATGCCGGGAAGATCGCCAGGGCCGAGCGCGTCGCCAATCCCGGCTGCTACCCGACCGGCGCCATCGCGCTGCTGCGCCCGCTCGTCGATGCCGGGCTGATGGCGCAGGACCATCCGGTCGCGGTCAATGCGGTCTCCGGGTATTCCGGCGGCGGCAAGTCGATGATCGAGGATTTCGAGACCGGCGTCGCTCCGGCCTTCGAGCTCTACGGCCTTGGGCTCCGCCACAAGCATCTGCCTGAACTACAGGCCTATGCCCGCCTGACCCGGCGGCCGATCTTCGTGCCCTCCGTCGGCAATTTCCGGCAGGGTATGCTGGTCTCGGTGCCGCTGCATCTCGATGCGCTTCCCGGACGCCCCGGCGTCGCCGATCTCCACCACGCCCTGGCCGAGCGCTATGCCGGCTCGACCTATGTCAGCGTCGTCCCGCAGGACGGGAAGGGCGGCAAGATCGAGCCGGAAGCGCTGAACGACACCAACAAGCTGGAGCTCACGGTGTTCGGGCAGGACGATCTCGGCCAGGCCGTGCTGGTCGCGCGGCTCGACAATCTCGGCAAGGGTGCGTCGGGTGCGGCGGTGCAGAACATCCGCCTGATGCTCGGCCTGCCGGAGGGTTGAGCCGCAGCCTGTCGTCCGCGCCTTAAGATGCATTTGATCTCCTTCATTTGAAGGAGACATTTGCGCGCGGAACGCTAGATTGTCCGTCCCGTGAGAGGGACGGACGTGACAGGCAGCGATTTCGAGAATGCGTTGATCGACGGCATCTACGAGGCCGCGATCGTGCCTGAGAGCTGGCCCGCCGTGCTCCGCGACACGGCCCGGATCGCCAGCTGCCGCGAGGCGCTGCTCGGCACGGTTCTCCATGACGACGTGCGTCTGCTCGCCTCGTCACCCGAATTCAGCGAAGACTACGAAGAGGTCCTGCGCCGCATCCCGTTTGCGGTCAACGAGCGGGCGCAGCGCCTGCTCGCGCATGGACGCCACGGCTTCATCACCGACGAGGACGTTTTCAGCCGCGACGAACTCGTGCGCGAGCCGGTCTATCGGGACTTCCTGATCCCGGCCGGATACGGCTCCGGGGTCGCGACGGTGATTGCGGCTCCGACCGGCGACACCACGATCGTCCATTGCGAACGGACCTTTGCCGAAGGCACCGTCAATGGGCAGGCCATCGCCGCGCTGGATCGCTTGCGCCCGCATTTCGCCCGGGCCGGGCTGCTTGGGCGCCGGCTGGCGATGGAGCGGGCGCGCGCCGCCTCGCAGGCTCTCGAGCTGATGGGGCTTCCTGCGGCGGTTCTCGGTCTGCGTGGTCATGTGCTCGATGCCAACGCCCTGTTCCAGGACCTGATTCCGGCGGTGTTCCTCGATCGTGCGGCCCGCCTCTCGCTCGCCTACGGCCCGGCCGACGACATGCTCGCGACGGTGATCGCAGGCTTTTCGCGCGCGGACCTGCCCCAGCCCGTCCGTTCTCTGCCGATTCCGGCCTGGCGCGGCACGAATCCGATGGTCGTGCATGTCGCGCCCGTGCGAGGTCGCGCACGCGATATCTTCTCCTTTGCGGGTGCCATCATCGTCGCCACGCCGGTTGCAGCGGGGGCGGGGCCCGATGCCGGGCTGATCGCCGGCTTGTTCGATCTGACTCCGGCCGAGGCGCGGCTGGCAGCGGCCATCGCCGCCGGACACCCGCCGCGGGCCGCGGCCGGGCGTCTCGGCGTGACCGAGGCCACGGCACGCACGACGCTGAAACGCATCCTCACCAAGACCGGCACGCGCCGGCAGGCCGATCTGGTCGGCCTGTTGAAGAGCGCGGCCGGGCCGCGCTGAGGTCGTTGCGGGCAGATCGGGAAATCCGTTCGCGGCCGTCGGGAAACCCGATGGATCGGCCGGAATGAGCCGGTTTTTCCGCCGGATATTCCTTCTGGAAAGCAAAAAGCCCCCATTTGGGGGTAGAAAATCGGTTCTGTGCAGCCATGATGGAGTGGCTCGACAAGGCCGCAGGGTCTGGAGGCGGGCACAGCTTGCACTGCCGAAGCCGGGTCAAGCAGCTTCGGCAGTGCCTTTTCGCGCGGCCCCCTGACATGAAAAGGGGCGCCGTAGCGCCCCTCCTGGATCAGCCCTTGTAGGGCACGAAGTTCTGCTTCTGCTCGCCGAGCCCCTCGATGCCGAGGGTGATGACCTCGCCGCCCTTCAGGAAACGGGGCGGCTTGAAGCCGAGACCGACGCCGGGAGGCGTGCCGGTGGTGATGACGTCACCCGGATCGAGACGCATGAACTGGCTGATATAATGGACCAGATAGGCCGCACCGAAGATCATCGTCTTGGTCGAGCCGTTCTGTACGCGCTCGCCATCGACCTCGAGCCACATGCCGAGATTCTGGATGTCCTTGACCTCGTCGGTGGTGACGAGCCACGGACCGAGCGGCCCGAAGGTCGGGCAGCCCTTGCCCTTGGCCCACTGGCCGCCGCGCTCCTGCTGGAAGGCGCGCTCGGAGACGTCGTTGCAGACGCAGAAGCCGGCGATCGCCGCCATCGCGTCCTTCTCCTCGATATAGGAGCCGCCATCGCCGATCACGATGGCGAGTTCGACTTCCCAGTCGGTCTTCTGCGAACCCTTCGGGATGATCACGTCGTCATTGGGCCCGACGATGCAGTTCGGGGCCTTGTTGAACAGGATCGGCTCCTTCGGGATCTCGGCGCCGGTCTCCGCCGCATGGTCGGCGAAGTTCAGGCCCACCGCGATGAAGTTGCGGACATCCGCGACGCAGGCGCCGATGCGCGGCGAGCCTGAGACCAGCGGCAGCGATTCCGGCGAAAGCGCCTTGATCTTGGCGAGCGAGGCCGCGGTCAGCGCCTTGCCGGCGAGGTCGGGAATGACGCCGGACAGGTCGCGCAACCCGCCCTTGGCATCGAGAAGGGCCGGTTTCTCCTGGCCGGGTGCGCCGTAGCGGAGCAGTTTCAAGGTGTTTCCCCCGTTTCAAACGATCTAAATGGGTCGGGGATTCTGATCGGATGCCGGCCCGAAACACAAGCCCGTCACCGCGCATAGCGTATCCGCGGCGCGCAGGCGGCAGAATTGTTGCTGGAATGCCACGACTCTTTCCAAAGCGAAGTTTCCGACGAAGTGCGCAGCTGCGGGCAGGACGGCCGCGAACCCTCAAAATCGGCAATAGTTCTTATATAAACGATATCTTTCTGAACGATCCCGGTGAGGCTTGTTCAGAAAAGGTCAGTTTTGGATCGTTTTTGAAGATGCGGGCCCCGAATGAGGAGTTCGCGCGGCGAATCTGCGGCACCTGAAGCGGGATTGCGGCCGGAAACGGCTCAGGTCATGCTTCGAATCAAGCGAGGTATCGGGCCTCGAAAAATCTTGGAACCGGGATGGATTCGATGAAGGGCCTTGTTCGTACAGCCGCTGCCGCCTCGGTTTCGCTCGCCGCTCTCCTCGCGGCCGGAGTCGCCTCGGCGAGTTCCTTCGCCATCCGCAGCGGCCAGGGCGCCGAAGGTCTCGGCATGGCCTATGCCGGCTCGGCCTCGGGCGGCATCGGCATGAGCGCTATGCACTGGAACCCGGCGACCATCACCATGTTTCCCGGCCGCACCAGCAACTGGAACTACACCTATCTCAACGCCAATGGCGACTATGAGCCGACGAGGCCTTCGCGGATCGGCGGTCCGGCCGCGCCGGCACCGCTGAACCCGATCCAGTTCGGCACCGGCAATCTCGGCGGCGACGGCGCCATGATCCCTGCTTCGGCCAGCGCCTGGCAGCTCACCGACCGGCTCTGGATCGGCATGACCACGGGCGCCCCCTATGGCCTGCGTTCGAAGCCTGAAAACCAGGTTCACGCCGCCCAGGTTTACGGACGTTCGGCCAAGGTCGTGACCATCAACGTCTCGCCGACCGTCGGTTACAAGGTCAATGACTGGCTCTCGGTCGGCGCCGCTCTGCAGGTCCAGTACCTGAGCGCCAAGCTGAAGCAGGCCGGTGGCCTCGGGCCCGCGGCCTCTCCGGTCATTCTCGAAGGCGACACCATCGATTTCGGCTATCGCCTCGGCGCGACGTTCACCCCGTTCGAGGGAACCAATATCGGCGTGGCCTATCGTTCTGCGATCCACCAGACCCTCCAAGGGTCGCTGGCCACGCCGACGCCCATCCTCGCCCGCTTCCCGGTCAAGGCCAACCTGAACCTGCCCGACTCTGTCGTCGTCGGCGTTTCGCAGGTCATCAACGACCAGTGGCAGGTCCATGCCGGGGTCGAGTGGACGAACTGGAGCCGCTTCCGCAACATCCCGATCGTCAACGAGCTCAACGGCCGCCCGCAGACCAGCCTGAATTTCCAGTATGACGACGCCTGGTTCTTCAGCGGCGGCGTCGAATACAAGTACAGCAAGGACCTGACGCTGCGCGCCGGCATCGGATACGAGTTGTCCGCGGTCAACGACCGCAACCGCACCATCTATATCTCCGATAATGATCGCCTCTGGCTCAGCGCCGGCGCGAGCTATCAGGTCACCGACCGGATCAAGCTGGATCTCGGCTATACCTATATCGACGTGAAGAAGGCGTCGGTGAACTACAATCCGGGGCACCCGCAGTGGAACCCGGCCGTGCCGGTCTACTACGCCGCCGAAGCCAAGCCCTATGTTCATATCGCCTCGGTCGGCATCACCTATCGCTGGGACGATCCGACTCAGACCATCCCGGTGCAGCCGGTGGTTCGCAAGTATTGAGCGAGGATCGATCGGATCGACGCATGAAAGCCGGCCCTCGGGCCGGCTTTTTTGTTGCCGTCTTCTCGTCGGCTTTTCGGGACGCGGGCTTCAGCGCGACACGAGCGGCGCCCGAGCGAAGGAGAGAGGCGAAGACCCTAGGCCTTCACCTTCACATAGGTTCCGGGCGCGTCGGCGAGCGCCTTGAGCTTGCCGCCTCCCGGTTCGCGGGCGGCAATCGTCTTCGGCGCCTGGGCTTCGAGCCAGCCGAACCAGTGCGGCCACCACGAGCCTGGGTGCTCGTCCGCCTTGGCCAGCCAGTCGGCATAGCGGCCCTTCGCCGGGCCGCCGGTCCAGTACTGGTACTTCACCTTGGCGGGCGGATTGACGACGCCGGCGATATGGCCCGATCCGGCGACGACATGCTCGACCGGTCCGCCGAAGCATTGCGAGCCGTTGAAGACCGACTGGGCCGGCGCGATATGGTCCTCGCGCGCCGCGAGATTGTAGATCGGGATCGTCACCTGCTTGAGGTCGAGCGCCTTGCCGCCGATCCGCATCCCGCCCTTGGACAGCTTGTTGTCGAGGTAGCAGTTGCGCAGATAGAAGGAGTGGTTCGCCGCCGGCATCCGCGTCGAATCCGAATTCCAGTAGAGCAGGTCGAAGGGCGTCGGCGCCTTGCCCTTCAGGTAATTGTTGACGGCATAGGACCAGATCAGGTCGTTCGGCCGCAGCATGTTGAAGGCGCCCGACATGCGCGAGCCGTCGAGATAGCCGGTCTTGGCCATCTGCTCCTCGATCGCGCGGATCTGCTCCTCGTCGACGAAGACCGAGAGCTCGCCGGCTTGCGAGAAATCGACCTGCGTCGTGAAGAAGGTCGCGCTCTCGATGCGCTTGTCGCGCATCGCCGCCATATAGGCCAGCGTCACGCCGAGCAGGGTGCCGCCGACGCAGTAGCCGATCGCCGAGACCTTCTTTTCCCCCGTCGCTTCCTCGATCGTGTCGAGCGCGGCGAAGATGCCTTCGCGCATATAGCTCTCGAAATCCTTGGCAGCGTGGCGCGCATCCGGATTGACCCAGGAGATGCAGAAGACGGTCAGCCCCTGCGCCACGCACCAGCGGATGAAGCTCTTCTCCGGGTTGAGGTCGAGGATGTAGAACTTGTTGATCCAGGGCGGCACGATCAGCAGCGGCCGCTTCAGCACCTGCGGGGTTGAAGACGCATACTGGATCAGCTCGATGATCTCGTTGCGGAAGATCACCTTGCCCGGCGTCGTCGCGATATTGACGCCGACCTCGAAGGAGCCGCCGTCGGACTGGCGGATCTTGAGCTCGCCGCCGCCGGCCTCGACGTCCTCGGCGTACATCTTCATGCCGCGCACGAGGTTCTCGCCGTTCTGCTGCATCGTCTCGCGCAGCAATTCGGGGTTGGTGGCGACGAAATTGGTCGGTGAGAGGGCGCCTGCGATCTGCTTGATGTAGAAGCGGGCCTTCTCGCGCGTATGCGGGTCGAGATCGTCGGCCTTGTCGACCATGGTCTCGGCCCAGCGCGAGCCGATCAGATAGGCCTGCTTGATGAAGTCGAAGGTCGGGTGGTTCCAGTCGGGGTCCTTGAAGCGGCCGTCGCGCTTGTCCGGCTCGGCCACGGGCGCGACCTCCTCGCCGCTCGCACGCTTCAGCGCCGTGCTCCACAGGTTCATGAAGTCGCTGGTGAGGGAAGCCTGCGCCTCGATGATCTTGGAGGGATCGTTGACCCAGCGCTCGGCGACGCGGCCGAGTGTCTTGACCATGTCGCTGGCCTCGTCGGCCTGGCCGGTCTTGGCCTCGCCGCGCTCGATGGGCTTCAGATAGGCGGCGGTGATCTTGCCGTATTCCTCGACGAGCCGCCCCATATTCTGCGCGAACTGGTCGAAATCGGGAGCGGCGGCCTCGGCCGGGCCGGCGCTGTCCTTCGGCCTGTCGCTTTTCCCGCTCATGACTCGCCCTTTTCCCCTGTCGTTATAGGATAGCGCATGGCGCTCCATTTTGGTCCTATTAAGGACGCAGCCGCTGTGCTTTACCAAGCAAAATCGAAAACCGCTGGATGACCCGATGCCGACTGAAATCTCCGCGAAAAAGCTGCTCCTGATGCCGGCGGCGCTGGTCGTGGTTGGCACGGCGCTCGCCGGCTGCGGCAGCGACGAGGGCTTCAAGGGGGTGGCCGAGGCTGCGGGTCTGGCAACCACCCCGCAGCAATCCAAGGCCTTCGTCCGGGAGGCTCGCCCGACCGATCTCGAATACATTCCCATCGGGTCGAGCGTGACCCGGGCGGCGCCGCGCAAGCGGGTCGAGGACTACAAGAAGATCGAGGCAGGGCTCGACGCCAAGCAGAAGGCCAACGAAGCGGCTGGCAACGCCGCCAAGGCGCTGGGCGCGACACCGCCGCCCGAACCGGCGAAGATCCCGCAGAATTGAGGGCCGGCCCGTTCCAGGCAGGACGGTGCGGCTGCTGGCCCGCGTCTCGGTACCGCGAATCGCACAATATTGCGTCATTAGCCCTGTCATGACGAAAGATGCGATGGTAAGCACCCTCGGCGCAAGGATGTAATCTGCGCAAAGCACGCCATCCGCCCGGGGCGGCCGAGGACCTGTTCGAGATGACCGATTTCCATCGTATCAAGCGCCTGCCGCCTTACGTTTTCGAACAGGTCAACAAGATCAAGGCCGCCGAGCGCGCCAAGGGCGTCGACATCATCGACCTCGGCATGGGCAATCCCGACCTGCCGGCGCCGAAGCACGTCATCGAGAAGCTGGTCGAGACCGCCGGCAAGCCACGCACCGACCGCTACTCCGCCTCGAAGGGCATCGGGGGCCTGCGCCGCGCGCAGGCGAACTATTACGAGCGCCGCTTCGGCGTGAAGCTCAACCCCGATACGCAGGTCGTCGCGACGCTGGGCTCGAAGGAGGGCTTCGCCAACATGGCGCAGGCCATTACCGGACCGGGCGACGTCGTGCTGGTGCCGAATCCGAGTTACCCGATCCACGCCTTCGGCTTCCTGATGGCGGGCGGCGTGATTCGCTCCGTCCCGGCCGAGCCGACTCCGGCGATGTTCCCGGCGCTGGAGCGGGCGATGATGCATTCGGTGCCGAAGCCGATCGCGCTCGTCACCTGCTATCCGGCCAATCCGACGGCCTATGTCGCCTCGCTCGATTTCTACCGCGACCTCGTCGCCTTCGCGAAGAAGCACGAGCTGATTCTGCTTTCCGACCTCGCCTATGCCGAGGTCTATTTCGACGAGAACAACCCGCCGCCCTCGATGCTGCAGGTGCCGGGCGCGATCGACGTCGCGGTCGAGTTCACCTCGATGTCGAAGACCTTCTCGATGGCCGGCTGGCGGATGGGCTTCGCCGTCGGCAACGAGCGCCTGCTGGCGGCGCTGGCGCGGGTGAAATCCTATCTCGATTACGGCGCCTATACGCCGATCCAGGTCGCGGCTGCGGCCGCCCTCAACGGCCCGGACGACTGCATCCGCGAGATGCGCGAGATCTATCGCAAGCGCCGCGATGCGCTGGTCGAGAGCTTCGGCAAGGCTGGCTGGGAGTTTCCGGCGCCGGAGGCCTCGATGTTCGCCTGGGTGGCGATCCCCGAGAAGTTCCGTCATCTCGGCTCGCTGGAATTCTCCAAGCTCCTGATCGAGAAGGCCGAGGTCGCGGTCGCGCCCGGCATCGGCTTCGGCGAGCATGGCGACGACTATGTCCGCATCGCCATCGTCGAGAACGAGCAGCGCATCCGCCAGGCGGCGCGCAATATCGGCCGCTTCCTCAAGGGCGCCGATACGACCCTGCACAACGTCATCCAGATGCCCAAGGCGGGGTAGGGCTCTCTCTTCCAAACTATGAGCGGTGGTCATCCCGGGCGGAGCGAAGCGTAGACCCGGGATCCATTCCTGAACCTTCATCGGCAGCGCTCCGGCATGGATCCCGGATCGGCGCGGCTTTGCCGCTTGTCCGGGATGACGGCGTGAGGTTGTCATGGGCAGCGACACCCTTGGCTCTGGACCGCGCCCGCAAAACATGGGAACCGATGCGATGCGGACGGATCGCTCCGCATCGCGCTCGGGGCTCGTTTCCATGTCACGAAAAGGCCGCCTGCTCGGCGCCGCTTTCGCCGTCTTCGCGCTGGTCTGCTTCGTTGCGACCTACGACTATTCCAGGGGGCGCATCCCGCAGACGCGCTCGGCCCTGGTCTCGGACGTGCTCGCGGTGACCAATGGCCGCGAATGCGCCCGCGACGCGACGGACATCGTCACCCGCTACATCCCGGTCGGGACCGGCCGGGCCGATGCCGAGCGCGTTCTCTCTGAAGTGACGATCGATCCGCCGAAGCCCTGGTTCTGGACCCCCGCGGTCGAGAACAGCACCGTGTCCGAAGGCAAGACGATCGAGGCGCTGCACACCATCAAGGCGACGGCCTTCGGCACCAACCTGCTGCGCATCTATCTCGGTTTCGAGGACGGCAAGGTGAAGCGCGTCGCCGCCGAGGTCGTCTGCCATTTCGGTTGAGACGCGGTCGATCCGTACATGGTCGTTTCGCTAGGTCAGTCGCTGCGCTATCCTGTCGGAGGGCTGCAACGACAGGCGCTGCCATGGAAGCGACGGACAAGGTTTTCGCCGGTCCCGTTCCGCAGATTTACGACCGGCTGCTCGTACCCCTGATTTTTAAACCCTATGCCGAAGACCTGGCGGCCCGCGTGATGGCCGGGGACCCCCGGCGCATTCTCGAGGTCGCGGCGGGGACGGGCGCACTGACACAGGAAATGGCGGCGCGGCTCGATGGAGGAAGCATCGTCGCGACCGATCTCAACCCCGCGATGCTCGATCTCGCTGCCGCGCGATTCCCGAACGACGGCAGGATCACTTGCCGCCAGGCGGATGCGCTCGATCTGCCCTTCGCTGACGAGAGCTTCGACACCGTCACCTGCCAGTTCGGAGCGATGTTCTTTCCGGACAAGGCGAAGGGTTATGCCGAGGCGCGCCGCGTGCTGAAGCCGGGCGGGCGCTTTCTGTTCAATGTCTGGGACGCGGTCGAGAGCAACGATTTCACGGCGGTCATGCTGGATGCGCTGGCCGAGCTGTTTCCCGCCGATCCGCCGCGCTTTCTCGCGCGCACGCCGCATGGCTATCATGATGTCGGCACGATCGAACTCGACATCATGTCTGGTGGCTTTCCGCGGCCGGAGATCGAGCGGGTCGAGAAGCGTTCCCGTGCCGATTCCGCCGCTGGTGCCGCGATCGGCCTCTGCCAGGGCACGCCGATGCGTGGCGAGATCGAGGCGCGCGGCGCGCCGGGGCTCGAGGCTGCTACCGAAGCCGTGGCGAAGGCTCTGGAAGGCCGCTTTGGCTCAGGCGCGATCGAGGGGGCTCTCTCCGCCTTCGTGGTTTCGGCTCGGAAAGCCGAGGCTTGAGGCGATTCCGGGAGCGGCGGAGTGTGGCTCTCCGTTGACACGAAACCCGCCTCATGCGACGCCGCGCGCATGACCAGCGTGCCTCTTTCGCCTGCCTCCCAGCCCCTGCGCGTCGGACTTGCCGGCCTCGGTACGGTCGGCGCCTCCACCTTGCGCATCCTGCGCCGGCAGGAAAATGCGCTTGCGGCGCGCTGCGGCCGCGCAATCCGGGTCACCGCCGTCTCGGCGCGCGACCGCAATCGCGACCGCGGCATCGATCTCGGCGGGCTCGCCTGGTTCGACGATCCGGTCGCGCTGGCGAATTCAGGGGAGATCGACTGCTTCGTCGAACTGATCGGCGGCTCCGACGGCCCGGCCAAGGCAGCGGTCGAGGCAGCCCTGAATGCCGGCAAGCATGTCGTCACCGCCAACAAGGCGCTGCTTGCGGCCCATGGCGTCGCGCTTGCCGACCTCGCCGAGAGCAAAGGTGTGGCGCTCGCCTTCGAGGCCTCCTCTGCCGGCGGCATTCCTGTCGTGAAGACGCTGCGCGAGGCGCTGGCCGGCAACAATGTCAGCCGCATCTCCGGCATCCTCAACGGCACCTGCAATTACATCCTCTCCCGGATGGAGCAGGAAGGCCTGACTTTCGAGGCCTGCCTGAAGGACGCGCAGCGCCTCGGCTATGCCGAAGCCGACCCGACCTTCGACGTTGAGGGCTTCGACACCGCCCATAAGCTCGCGATCCTGACCAGCCTCGCCTTCGGTACGAAGATCGACGCCGAAGCGATTCATGTCGAAGGGATTTCGGCGATCACGCCGCTCGACCTGAAGATGGCCGACGATCTCGGCTACCGCATCAAGCTGCTCGGCGTGGCCGAGCGGACCAAGACCGGGATCGAGCAGCGCGTGCACCCGACCATGGTGCCGAAATCCTCCCCGATCGCGCAGGTGATGGGCGTGCTCAACGCGGTCTCGATCGACGCCGATGCGGTGCGCGAGATCACGCTGGTCGGCCCCGGCGCCGGCGGCGACCCGACGGCCTCCGCCGTCGTCGCCGACATCGCCGATGTCGCGCGCGGCACCGCCGGCCTGCCCTTCGGCCTGCCGATCGCGCGTCTGGAAGAGCCGAAGCGCGCGCCGATGCAGCGTCATGAGGGCGGCTATTATGTCCGTCTCGCCGTGGCCGATCGCCCGGGCGCCGCCGCGGCCATCGCGACCCGCATGGCCGAAGCCGACATCTCTTTGGAGAGCATCGTCCAGCGCCGCTCGCCCGAGGCTGCGACGCGCGATCCCGGCGGCCGCTCCGGCGCGCCGGTTCCGGTCGTGCTCATCACCTATGCCACCAGCGAAGCCGCCATCCGCGATGCGCTCGAAAAGGTCACGGCCGACGGCCATGTCGCGGAACCGCCGCAAGTTATCCGCATAGAGCGGGAACAGGCCTAGTGCAGGATGCGTAAAAGTGGGAACCGGTTTTTCGCGCCAATCCTGCTCTGACACTATCTTGCTCTAGCGCCGTATCCGCCAAACTCATTGCAAGGGGACTAAATTTCATGTCCGTCGATCTCCGCATCTCCCCCGACCAGATCATCGAGCGCTATCTCTCGATGGAACTCGTGCGTGTCACCGAGCGCGCCGCCGTCGCAGCGGCCCGCCTGCGTGGCCATGGCAACGAGAAGGCGGCCGACCAGGCCGCGGTCGATGCGATGCGCCGCGAACTGAACCGCCTGCCGATCGATGGCGAGATCGTCATCGGCGAGGGCGAGCGCGACGAGGCGCCGATGCTCTTCATCGGCGAGAAGGTCGGCAACAAGCAGGGCCCGAAGGTGCATATCGCGGTCGATCCGCTCGAAGGCACCACGCTCTGCGCCAAGGACATGCCCGGCTCGATCGCCGTGATGGCGATGGCCGGCGCCGGCAGCCTGCTCTATGCCCCCGACGTCTACATGGACAAGATCGCTTGCGGTCCGGGCTACGCCAAGGGCGTGATCGACCTCGACGCCTCGCCGGCCGACAACATCAACGCGCTGGCCAAGGCCAAGGGCGTCAAGCCGAACGAGATCTCGACGCTGATCATGGATCGCCCGCGCCATGCCAAGCTGATCGAGGAAGTCCGCAAGACCGGGTGCTCGATCCGCCTGATCACCGATGGCGACGTCGCCGGCGTGATCTTCTGCACCCAGCCCGAGAAGACCGGCATCGACCTCTATCTCGGCATCGGCGGCGCCCCGGAAGGCGTGCTCGCGGCGGCGGCACTCCGCTGCGTCGGCGGCCAGATGCAGGGCCGGCTCATCCTCGACACCGAGGAGAAGCGCGTGCGGGCGCATGGCATGGGCGTGCTCGATCCGAACAAGAAATACGACATGTCCGAAATGGCCTCGGGCGACGTCATCGTCTGCGCCACCGGCGTCACCGATGGCGGCATGCTTTCGGGCGTACGCTTCGGCAAGGATTTCATCGAGACCGAGACGCTCGTCTACCGTTCGATCACCGGCACGGTCCGCCGCATCTATGGCGAGCACCGCGAGTTCTCGAAGTTCCAGCTCGATTGAGCACTTTCCTCACGCGGTCATCCCGGATCGGCGCCGCTAACGCGGCTTGTCCGGGATGACGTGTGAACTGGTCAAGCTATCGCCGCCGCCGCCGCTCGCCCGGCGGCGCGGCCCGAAAAGATGCAGCCGCCGAGGGAGCGCATCCCGTGCCGTGATCGGCACAGCTTTCCAATTCGGCATGTCCGACACGGGTTGACCTTGCCTGCGGCGTGCGCGACGCCGGAGGCACGATGAGTCTGATCCTGCCCCGTGCCTTTCTCGGCGTAACCCGTTCGGTGCTCGGCCGCCCCTGGCGCGACCGGCTCGACATCGCCGGCCTCGGCCGCGCCGAGGCGCTGAGCCAGTTGCAGGGCCTGCCGGATATCCTCGCCCGCCTGCTTGCCGCGCGCGGCGTCGAGCCCGGTGAGGCCGCCCGCTTCCTCGAGCCGAAGCTGCGCGACGTCCTGCCCGATCCCGCGGTCCTCATCGACATGGAGGCCGCCGCCGCCCGGCTGGCGCAGGCGGGCATAAGGGGCGAGCGCGTCGCGATCTTCGGCGATTACGATGTCGACGGAGCCTGCTCCTCCGCTTTGCTCGCGGGCTTCCTGAATCAGGCCGGCGCCCGCCCGCGTATCCATATCCCGGACCGCCTGATCGAAGGCTACGGCCCCAACAGCGAGGCGATCCGCATGCTGGCGGGCGAGGGCGCGAGCCTGCTCGTCACGGTCGATTGCGGCACCACCAGCGAGGAGCCGCTCGCCGAGGCGCGCCGGCTCGGCCTCGACGTCGTCGTGCTCGACCATCACCAGGCGCCGGAGCGGCTGCCGGCCGTCGAGGCGCTGGTCAATCCCAACCGACAGGACGATCTCTCCGGCCTCGGTCATCTCTGCGCCGCCGGCGTCGTCTTCCTCGCGCTGGTCGCGACCAGCCGGGCGCTGCGCCGGCAGGGCCATTGGGCGGCGCGCGGCGGCGAACCCGACCTGCTGGCAGCGCTCGATCTCGTCGCGCTGGCGACCGTCGCCGACGTCGTGCCGCTGCAGGGCCTCAACCGCGCCTTCGTGCGGCAGGGGCTCGCGATGATGCGCAGCCGCACCCGGCCGGGCCTCGCCGCGCTGATGGACGTTTCCGGCCTCGACGGCCCGATCCAGCCCTGGCATCTCGGCTTCCTGCTCGGACCGCGCATCAATGCGGGCGGACGCATCGGCGATGCCGCGCTCGGTGCGCGCCTGCTCCTGACTGATGACGAGGTCGAGGCACGGACCATCGCGACCGAGCTCAACCGCCTGAACCAGGAGCGCCAGGAGATCGAGCGCCTCGCGGTGCTGGAGGCGGTCTCGCAGGCCGAGCACGAACTTGCTGGCATGGCCGGGATGCCGGTCCTGCTCGCCGGCAGCGCCGACTGGCACCCCGGCATCGTCGGCCTCGTCGCGGCCCGGCTGAAGGAGCGTTTCCGCCGCCCGGCCTTCGCGCTAGCGCTCAACGGGGAGGGCGGGGCGACCGGCTCCGGCCGCTCGATCGCCGGAGTCGATCTTGGCCGCGCCGTGCGCGCCGCCGTCGAGGCCGGGCATGCGGTCAAGGGCGGCGGCCATGCCATGGCGGCGGGCGTGACGCTGGCTGCCGGCCAGGCGAGCGCCTTCCACGCTTTCCTGAACGCGCATCTTCAGCGTGAGGTCGACGCCGTCGGCGATGCCGAGGCGCTGCTCATCGATGCCGCGCTCAGCGCCGGCGGCGCCAGTCCGCGGCTGCTCGCCGAGATCGACAAAGCCGGCCCCTTCGGCTCCGGCAGCCCGGAGCCCGTCTTCGTCTTCCCGGCGCATCGGCTGACCGACGCCGTCGAAATCGGAACCGGCGGCCATGTCCGCATCAAATTGCGTTCGGGTGATGGCGCCAGCATCGGCGGCATCGCCTTCCGCGCTGCGCAGGAGCCGCTGGGGCAGGCTCTGCTCGCCGCGCGCGGCGAGAGCGTGCACCTCGCCGCGACGCTCTCGCTCAACCGCTGGGGCGGCCGGGAAACGGCGGAACTGCGCATCCTCGATCTCGCCCGGCCGGTCTGAGAGGCTGCCGGCTATTTTCTTGTGATCGGGTGCTTGCGGAGGAAGAGGCCTGCCACTATACCTCGCCCCGCTTCGGCACGAACCCCAGCGGTTCGCGGCATAGCGGTCTTCGTCTATCGGTTAGGACACCAGCCTTTCACGCTGGGGAGACGGGTTCGACTCCCGTAGACCGCGCCATTCCGGCCGTTCCGGTAAAGAACTGCGAAACCCGCAAGAACAGGCAATGGCCTGCGCAGCGCTGGATATAGCGCTGTGCTCGGTAGCGATCGACGGTTTGGGTTGAGCGCGCAGTGCGCTCCGACGGACCCGATATGCTTCGCTGCCGCGTGGGTTTGGCCGGCCTGTGCCTGCCCCCGCGGCGACCATCACTATTGCGCGTGACTGTTATCGAGGCTGAACACGGCGCCAGGCGGCACGGTCTCAGCGGAAGCCCGGCGGCGATAGCGCATGCCCGAACCACTCGACGAAACCGATGATGTCGAAGACCGGTCGACCGGTTGCTGCAGCGATCGCGGCTGAATGGGGCGGCAGATTGGTGCATTCGCACAGGATCGCCCCGACATTCGGGTGACGATGCACCAGGGCCTGCGCGGCGGCGACGACCTCGCGTTCCAGCTCGGCGAAGTCGGAAATACCGCCACGGTTGCCATAGACCGACCGAAACAGGGAATCCGACGGCAGCCCTGCGATGGCTGTGTCGGGGCGGGCGCCCACGGCCGCGAGATGCTGCGCGCTCAGGGCCTCGGCCGCGAACGTGAGGATGCCGACCTGCTGGCCCGCCGGCAGCATCGCCTCGATCAGCGGCGCCTGGAGCAGGCTGCTCGTCGCGACGGGGACCGGCAGGGCGGCGGCGAGCTCCTTCTGCAGCAGGGCCAGGAACCCGCAACTCGTCGTGATGCCGCGCACGCCGCAGGCGATGAGATCCTGTGCTGCCGCGATGAAGGGCTTCAGGAATTCCTCCGGGCGGCCATGGACGATCGCCGCCGGATCGGCGCCGCGCACCACGCGAAACTGCACCGGGAACCGCCATGTCCGGCCATTGCCGATGTCGCCCGGCAGCCGGCGGAAATGGGTGTCGAGCATCAGCACGCCGATGCTCAGATCGTTGACGGCGGCGGTCGATGGGCGCGTCGCGACATCGGTCATGAGAGGGTCTCCGATAAGCTCTGCTGCAGCGCTGTTTCCGTGGTCGCGAAGAACCAGGCGAGGAAGCGGTTCTCCCGCAACAGCTCAAAGGGGATGTCCTCCTGCGCGAGGAGGCCGGGCTTCCCGATCGAACCGGAGCGGAGAAGGTCCAGCACGGCCGCGACATGGGAGGCGGCGGTGCGCCGCATGGCGCCGACCACGACGCCGCCGATCTCGACCGGCTCGATCTTTCTCAGAAAATGCTCGGCCGCCTCGCTGCCGTCACGGCGGGAGGTCGCGACGATCGAGATCAGCAGGCGATCATCCGCGATCTCGGGCAAGCCGTTGAGGAAGAGATTACGCAGCAGATAGATGCGGTCGCGCAGCTTCAGCTCGTCAAGCAGGAACGCGATGGAGTCGGCATGGCCGGGATAGCGGATCGTATAGGAGACCAGGCTCGCGACTTGCCCCGCCAGGCGCGCGCAGAGCGTGTCGGGGATGGCGCTCGAAACGAAGGCCTCATAATCGCATGAATCGAGGCGCAGGGGGCTGCAGCGCGACAATGGCGCGAGCTCGGCCTTCTGGCCGTCGATCAGGGCGACGGAGGGGCGCGTGTACTCGCGCAGCGTCGCGTCGATATCCCAGATCAAGCCGTAGCCCAGGCGGCCGGACGGCTGCTGCGGCAATGCGCCGATCCGCACCGCGATGTCCGGCTCGTTGCCGCAGCGCGAGGCGAGGTCGAGCACCAGCCCCGAAACCAGGCCCGGAGAGATGCCGCATTGCGCGACGAAGCAGCCGGAGGCGACCTCGGCCTCGCGTCGGATAGCCTCCAATGCGGCCCCGTCGTCGCCGAGGTCGAGATAATGCGTGCCGTGGCGCCGGGCCGCGGCAGCCACCATCGGTGTCGCCGGGGATGGCAGCGCTGCGACGACGGCATCGGCGCCGGCCAGGAGCTGATCGAGCCGGGCCGGGTGGCTGGGATCGGCGTCGGCGAGCGGGAGCCCAAGCGCTTTGACCCTTCGGCGTCCGGGTTCCGTCGGATCGGCCAGGAGGATCTCGAATTCCGGCTGCTCGCGCAGGAGCAGCGCCAGCGCCGTGCCGATGCGGCCAGCCCCGACGATGACGACCTTGAAGCGCTGCACGCCGTTTTCCTGCCGGTCAGGCATGGAAGCGGGCCAGGAACGTCCTGAGGCGTTCGTTATCGGGGGCGTGCAGGACATGGTCCGGGCTGCCCTGTTCGGCGATACGCCCATCTTCCATGAAGACGACGCGGTTGGAGACGTCGGCGGCGAAGGAGATCTCGTGCGTGACGAGGACCATCGTCATGCCCTGTTCGGCGAGACTGCGCACGACGCCCAGCACCTCGCCGACGAGCTCGGGATCGAGCGCGCTGGTGATCTCGTCGAGCAGGAGCGCGTCCGGCTGCATGGCAAGCGCCCGGGCGATGGCCACGCGCTGCTTCTGCCCGCCTGAAAGCTGGTCCGGCCGTGCATCGCGCTTCTCGGCGAGGCCGACCTTGGCGATATAGTCCATCGCGATGTCTACCGCCTCTGCGCGCGGCTTGCGCTGCACGGTGACGGGGCCTTCGATCACGTTCTCCAGCACGCTCATATGCGGAAACAGGTTGAAGTGCTGGAACACCATGCCGACATGGCGCCTCAACTCGCCGAGGCCGAGGAGCTGGCCGTCGCCGCGGAATTTCGGGACGACGCGGCGGCCGCGATAGAGGATCTCTCCGCTGTCCGGCACCTCGAGCATGTTCATGCAGCGAATGAAGGTCGACTTGCCGGAGCCCGAGGGGCCGATGATCGCGACGACCTCGCCGCTCGTCAGGGACAGATCGATGCCGTGAAGGACGGGAAACGCGCCGAAGCTCTTGGTGATGGCGCGGGCTTCGAGGACGGTTTCGCGGGCGCCGGATGTGGGGAGGGTGGTCATGGGATGGTCCTCGCTCAATGGCCGCCGCGCGTCCGGCTCTCGACGATGTCGGCGAACTTCGTGATCGGGAACAGGATGACGAAATAGAGCACCGCAAGGACGGTGTAGGATTCCAGCGGGCGGTAGGTCTGCCCGTTGACGATGCTGGCCATATAGGTGAGCTCGGCCACCGAGATCACCGAGATCAGCGAGGTGTTCTTGAACTGCGTCACCGACTGGTTGATGAAGGCCGGCATCATCCGGCGGATCGCCTGCGGCAGCACGATGCGCCGCATGACCTGCCAGCCGGACATGCCGATCGCAGCGCCCGCTTCGGACTGCCCCTTGTCGATCGAGACGATGCCGCCGCGGAAGACCTCGGCATAGAACGCCGCCGCATAGAGCGAGAGCGTGATCAGCGCCGCCGCCCAGTTGGCCAGATCGAAGCCGAGCAGCAGCGGCAGGGCGTAATAGATCCAGAGCAGTTGGACGAGCAGCGGCGTGCATCGGAACAGTTCCTGAAAGCCCTGCGCCAGCCAGCTGAGTGGGCGGATGCCCGAGAGCCGCGCGAAGCAGAGGAGCAGCCCGAGGACCAGCCCGATGGCGATGGAACCCACCGTGTAGACGATGGTGATCCAGGCGCCCCAAAGGAACAGGTCGCTCGCCTGGAAGATCGGGGCGAAGCTCCACGTGTACATGTCATGCCAATCTTTGTTGGAAACGGCCCGAAAGCAGGATGCGAAGGTCGGCAAGCCGTTTTCGCGGTTATCCTGCCCTCATTCGCGACGGGAGTCCGGTTCGGGTTTCAGGCGGATCATGGTGATTCCGCCTGAAATCATGCAGCCTGACCGGGCCTTGTTCAGCCGCCGAAGCCGAAGCCTTCGGGCATGTCGTCGAGCGTGATGCCGAAAGGCGCCAGGCTCTTCACGATCCAGGTCTGGTTGTTGCCGATGCGGCGGTTGTACTCGGCCCAGGCGGAGACGAAGGCACGCGACTTCTCGTCGGCTTTCCAGTTCATCGCGACCACGGAGGGAGTCGAGAGCACCGGCGACGGCACCATCACCTTGCCGATGCCGCTCGCCTTCTTGCTCATGACGAGGCCGTTCAGCATCGTGTTGACGAGACCATCGGCCTTGCCGGTGACGACAGCCACGATGGCCTCGTCGCGCGACTTGAAGCGCAGCATCTTCGCCTTGGGCAGATACTGCTGGGAGATGAGATCCTGCGACGAACCCAGATCGACCGCGAAGGTGTATTTCGGGTCGTTGAGCTCGGCCCAGCTCAGCTTCGAGAGTTCCGCCTTGGGCGAGACGATGATGAAGCTGTTGAAATAGGTCGGGTTCGAGAAAGCGACCGAAAGCGAGCGCTGCGGCGTGGCTGTGACGCCGAGCGCGAGATCGACCTTGCCGCTCTGAACATCGAGGATGGAGTTCGGCCAGCTCGACTCGACGACCTCCAGCTTGACGCCGAGGGTGTTGGCGATGTCGCGGGCCATCTCGATGGCGAAACCGCGCCATTCGCCGGTGCGCGGGTCCTTGTTGAAGTAGGGGTCCTCGTTGATGATTCCGGGGATGCGCAGCACGCCGCGCGCGCGGATCGCCTCGATGGTGTCATCGGCCCGGGCCGAGGATTGAAGTGCCAGCAATCCAAGGCCGGCGGCGCAGATGGCGCGAATGATCGACTTCATGAGATTTCCACTCCGTTCCCTTTGCCGATGTTTTTCGGTCTTGTGCTGGTTGCTAGGACGGCAAAAGCCTATGCGACGCACTTGAGCGGACAATGCGAGAGTAGGGCACCCTCCTACCGGTTTTCTTATATGTTCGGGCGGCTCGCGAAGGCCTTCAGGCTCGCCTCCAGCACCTTGAGGTTCTCCGGGCGCAGCGGCGCAAGGGGTGCGCGCAGTTCGCTGCCGATCAGGCCGGTTCTCGCCAGCGCGGTCTTCACCGGCACCGGATTGCTCTCGATGAAGAGGTCGCCGATCAGGTCGAACAGCGCTTCGTGGATGCGGCGCGCCTCACGCGGGCCGCCCGCGAACCAGGCCCGGCACAAGGCCACGATCTCCGCCGGCAGCAGGTTCGAGGCGACGCTGGTCACGCCGTCGGCGCCGAGCGCCAGGAAAGGCAGGGTCAGCCCGTCATCGCCCGAATGGATCACGAAATCCTGCCCGAGCGCCAGCCTGAGTTCCGTGATGCGCTCCGCCTTGCCGCCCGCTTCCTTGATGCCGACGATGTTGGAATGAGCTGCCGCGAGCCGGGCCGCGGTCGCGGGAGCGATCTCGACGCCGGTGCGTCCCGGCACGCTGTAGAGCATGATCGGCAGGCCGACCGCGCTGGCGATGGCCGAGAAGTGGTCGAACAGCCCGTCCTGCGAGGGTTTGTTGTAGTAGGGCGTCACCAGCAGGAGCCCGTCCGCGCCCGCCGCCTCGGCGCGTACCGCCTTGCCGATCGCGAGCCCAGTCGCGTTCGAGCCTGCGCCGGCCATGACGAAGGCTCGGCCGCGCGCCGCCTTCACCGTGGTGCGGATGACGGTGTCGGCTTCCTCGTCGCTCAGCGTCGCGGCCTCGCCGGTCGTGCCGACCGGCACGAGCCCGGCGACGCCGGCGGCGATCTGCGCCTCGATCAGATTTTCGAGCGCGGGGATATCAAGCTCCCCGTCGCGGAACGGCGTGACCAGCGCCGTGAAGACGCCGGTGAGGCGGCGGCGCAGTTCTGGATCGATCATCGGCTTAACTCCTTGCATCGTCAGTCGATGACGACCTTGATTTCGCTCATTTCACGCAACGTCATGTGGATGCCCTCGCGCCCGAGCCCGCTCGACTTGATGCCGCCGAACGGCACGTTCTCGGCGCGGAAATCGGGCCCTTCATTGACCATCACGCCGCCGACGCGCAGCCGGCGCGCAACGCGCTTCACCAGCGCATGGTCATTGGTGAAAAGGCCGGCCTGCAGCCCGTAGGCGCCGCCATTGATCTCGGCGATCACCGCTTCGGGATCGTCGAAGCGGCGCACCGCGAGCACCGGCCCGAAGGTCTCCGATCGGACGAGTTCCGTCTGCGCCGGAACGGCATCGAGCAGGGTCGGTGCGAACAGCGTGCCGCGGCGGTTGCCGCCCGCGACGATCCGGGCGCCATCCGCGACGGCGAGTTTGACGCGCCGCTCGACCTCGGCCGCGGCCGGCTCGTCGATCACGGTACCCATGACGGTGGCGGCGTCGGCCGGATCGCCGGTCGAAACCTGCGCGACCTTTGCGGCGATGCGCTCGATCATCGTCTCGCGGACGGCATCGTGCAGGTAGAGGCGCTTCACGGCCGCGCAGCTCTGGCCGGCGATCTCGAAGCGGTGGGTGATCGCGACCTCGGCGGCGCGGTCGAGATCCGCATCCGGCATGACGATCAGCGGGTCGTTGCCGCCGAGTTCCATCAGGCAGCGCACGAGGCCGGAGGCATTCTTCAGCGCCAGGCCCGCCGCCGGCCCGCCGGTGAAGCTGAGCAGGTCGATATCGCCGCTCGCGATCATCGCCGCGACATCGGCGCCGCCATGGACCACGCTGAACAGGCCGGCGGGAAAGCCCGCCTCCTCGGCCAGCTCCGCCAGTCGCTGGGCGGCGAGCGGGGCCTTCGGCGAGGGCTTGGCCACGACGGCGTTGCCGGCCGCGATCGCGGGACCGAGCTTGTGGCAGAGCAGGTTGAGCGGATAGTTGAACGGCGTGATCGCGCCGAGGACGCCTGCCGGCTCATGCGTGATCACGGCCTGCTTGTCCGACGCCCCCGGCACGATGGCCGTCGGCAGCACCTCGCCATGAAGCACGGTCACGGCATCGCCGCTCAGCCGCAGCGTGTTGCCGGCGCGACGAACCTCGTTGCGCGCCTCGGTGATCGTCTTGCCGACCTCCGCGCAGATCGTCCGGGCCATCGCCTCGGCCTCGTCGCCAAGGCGTTCCGCGAGGCGATGGAGCAGGTCCTTGCGTTCGGCAGGCGTGCTGAAGCGGAAGCTCGCCCAGGCCTTGCGCGCCCGGCGCAGGGCATCGGCGACGGCGATCTCGTCGGCCTGGCGAACCTGACCGACGACGGAGCCGTCGAACGGACTGGTGACCTCGACCATAGAGGCGGCGGTGGCCCGGGCAGGCTTGGCGAGGGACAGGGGCACGGTCAGGTCACTCCGTTTCATCGGTTGTCAGGCGGGCGAGCGCTGCGACCGAAACCGGGCGCAGCGGCCAGCGCGGGGGGATTGCGGCCGGCAGTGGCCGGCCGCGCAGGGCTGCGATCATCGGGCCGCAGACGCGGCCCTGGCAGGCGCCGAGCCCGAAGCGGCCCATCAGCCGGATCTCGCGCGCGGAGGCGTCCTGCGCCAGAGCCGCAAGCTCCGCATAGCTGCGGCCTTCGCATCGGCAGATCAGCGTTTCCGGGGGCGGCACGACAGGCTCGCTATGGAGCGCCCGCGCGAGGGCGGCCTGGAAGCGGCGCGCCCGGATCAGGCCCCGCTCGTCCGGCGACGCGCGCCGCGCGGCGTGGCCGAGGCCGGCGAGCACCTGTGTTGCAGCGCGGCGGCCATCGAGGATCGCGGCATCGGCTCCGAGCGCTTCTCGCCCGTCGCCGGCGAGCAGGATCGGCACGGCCGCCTTGGGATCCGGCAGAGGAATGCCGGTACGGTTCGGCTCGATGCCGTCGTGGATCAGCAGATGCCGCACGTGCAGGACTTCCCGCTTGTCGCCGGCGCGGATGCCGAGCTTGAGCCCGTCGCCATCCGGCTCCGCCTGCGTGACGACCGCTCCGCAGCGATAGGGCACGCGGCTCACGGCGAGCGTCGTCGCATAGGCCGCAGCCTCGCTCATCGGGCCCCATGACAAAGCGAGTCGGACCAGCGCCCCCGGGGCGTTCCACGGCCTGCCGCGCTCCAGCACGGCGAGGGGCGGGTTACCGGCCTTGGCAAGCTGGGCCGCGAGAGCGGGCAGAAGCGCTCCGCTGCCGGCCACCAGGATCGGGCCTTCCGGAGGGCGGCCGGTTTCCTTGAGCAGCACCTGCGCGCCGCCGGCGCTCATCACGCCGGGCAGTTCCCAGCCGGGAAAGGGGCGGATCGTCTCGACGGCGCCGACGGCGATGATCGCTGCGCGGGGGCGGCGCGCGAAGACGCAGGCAGCGCGTCGATCGTCGAACAGGAAGCTCCCCTCGCCGTCGACCCCGAGAAAGATCGTCTCGGTCCGTGTCTCGATCCGGCCGGCGCAGGCTTGCAGCCGGGCCACCAGCCCGGCCCAGTTGCGGCGGTGCCGCGCGGGGCGCCAGACATGGCTGTCGTTGCCGGGGGCCGGCTGGCGATGGATCGCGCCGCCGAACTGGTCTCGCTGCTCGATCAGGAGGACGGGCAGGCCGGCTTCCGCGATGGTCGCGGCGGCGCTCGCGCCTGCCGGCCCGGCGCCGACGACGAGGATGGGAGCCTCACCCATTTTGGCCTCCGGCAAGGGGCAGCGAGCCGAGCCGGAGGCCCGCGCGCGCCGGCGTCAGACAGGCCTCGACCGGTGCCGCGCCCATCACGGCGACGACGCAGCCCTGGCAGGCGCCTGTTCCGCAGAAGACGCGTCCGCCTGGCGCTTGCGACGGCTGGCCGAGATCGGCAAGGCCGGCACGCAGCAGCGCCGCGGCGATCGTCTCGCCCGGCTTGAAGGCCACCGGGCCGCCGTTCCAGAAGAAATGGCTGGTCATGCGTGGACCTCGGCCCGGACCAGGCGCTGCGGCGACAAGGCGGACAGGTCGGCTTCGGGTCTCTCGCCGAGCAGCAGGCGGGCGGCGCTCGCGCCCATGAACGGGCCGAGGCAGATGCCATCGCCCTCGAATCCGGTGGCGATGACCACGCCCGGGCGATGCGGATGCAGGCCGACGATCGGCAGGCCGTCGCGGGAGGCCGACCTGACGCCGGCGAAGCTGCGCAGGACGCGGCGGGCCGCCAGCGGCGGGTAGAGATCGAGCGCCTCCCGCAGGATCGCCGCGATGGTCACGGCATCGGTGCTGTGGTCGCTGCGATGGTCCTCGCGGCTGCCGCCGATGAGGAACTGACCCGTCATCAGCGGGTCGATCACCAGCCCGATATGGCTGTTGTCGCGCACGATGCCGCGTTTTGCGGCCAGATAGGATGCCGCCATCAGATGACCATCGATGGCCGGCCCCGCGGTCGTGGCCCGGTCGGTAACGGCCATCTGGCCCTTCCGCGGGATCAGGATCTCGCCGAGGCCGAGCAGCGGCGCCGAGCCGATGCCCGCTGCGACGAGCACCGCATCGGCCGGAAGGACTTCGTTGCGGATCAGGACGCCGCAGGCACGGCCGGCCCGCATGACGATCTCGGAAACGGGCGCGTTGCGACGGATGCCGACCCGGCTCGTCGCCAGCAGGCGCTGGGTGATCTCGTAGCCCAGCGCATGCCCGTCATCGGGAATCTCGAGCGCGGCGCAGACGCTGTCGCCGAGGCCCGGAATGCGCGTGAGAAGCGTCGCACGATCGACCTCGACGACGCGTTCGCCCGCAGCCGCCAGGTCCGCGCCATGCCGGGCGACGAGATCGGCCTCGATGGCCGTGCGGGCAATGAGGAAGGTCGAGCGGCGGTGGAACAGGCCGCGAAACAGCCCCTCCCGCTCGTGGCGCACGTAGAAGGCGCGCGCATGGCGGGCGAGATCCATCATCGGGCCTGGCCGCTTGCTCGCCACCGAGACCGCTCCGTCCGAGGCGCCGGTCGCGCCCGCCGCCGGGCCGGAAGTATCGAGCAGCGTCACCCGCGCCCCTGCGGCGGCGAGGAAATGGGCGGCGGAGGCGCCGACGATCCCCGTGCCGATCACGGCGACATGAAGGGGTGAAGAGGAGGCCATGCAGAAGCGGTTCGTCCCGTAAAGCGATGGCCCGAACCTCGTCGGCTTCACCTATGGGGTCGATCCAAATCATCCGCCTCGACTTGCATCATTGTTTGCAAGTCGCCGAAGCCAGGCTGTTGTAGGAGATGTGAGGCACCGGCCGAGGGGGGCGCATGCGCGAAGCCAATCTGACGCTCATCCAGACGTTCTTCATCGTCGCGCGCGACGGCTCGTATTCCGCCGCCGCCCGCAAGCTCGGCATGAGCTACCAATCGGCCGCGAACCATGTCCGCCGGCTCGAGCAGCTGTTGAGCGAACGGCTGGTCGTTTCCGAGCAAGGCGCGAAGACGGTGACCCTGACGCCGCGCGGACGCAGCCTCTACAAGCTCCTGCTGCCGGAGCTCGACACGATGCTGACCCGGCTCGATCGGACGCTTCAGAAGGAGCGGCCGGTGCTGCGCATCGGCTTGCCGCAGGCGATCTTCTTCTACCTGATGCCGCCGATCCTGGGGCAGTTCCGCGCGCTTTTCCCGCAGGTCGAGATCATCGCCTTCGAGCGCGATACCGCTCTGCCGGAGATGATCCGCGACGGCAGCCTCGACCTGTGCATTACCGAGCGCTATTTCGGCGACCCCAATGTGCCGCAGCACCTTGTCTGCACCTATCGGCCGGCGCTCGTTTTCCCGCGCGAATGGGGCGCGCCGCCGCAAGGCGAGATCAGGCAATGGGTCCAGGGGCGCCCCTTCGTGACCTATGAGCCCGGCCAGCTTCTGCGCAACCTCGCCATCGACTACCTGCAGGCGGGCGATATCGAGATGGAGATCGCGATCTCGACTTCGGGGAGTTCGAGCGTCAAGCGCTGCGTCGAGGCAGGTCTCGGTTATGCGATCATCCCCGCCTGGTGCATCGACGGCACCGAGACCACGATTACCGCGATCGGTTTGCCGGAACTGCCCGAGATTCCCATTTATTTCGGCGAAGCCAGCTTTCTGGCACGGAACCCGTACGTCGTTGCGCTAAGGCAGCTTTGCGTGGGCTTCACGTCCGTGATGGGATGAGGTCCCTATCGGCACGCGCCACGAAGCTCTGTCCACCCATGCGCTCTTTCGAAAATATTCCTGTTGGCGAGGCCTGCGGATCCGGAGCGGACTGGCCGTTCCTGGCGGCGCGGCACCTGCTGAGAGAACCTGCCTGGGGCGCGATCTCCGGCATCCTGAAGGATCTTGGCATGCGGGCCGATGTCGATCGGGCCTGGATGTTCGAGTACGACGATGGCCTGCTGCGCTTCCACAACACCCATGAATGGTGCCGGGACGGCGTGTGCTCGCATGTCCAGGACCTTCAGGACGCCCCGGTGACCATGATCGGCTGGCTGCATCGCTCCCTGGTCAAGGGCGAAGCGGTCATGATTCACGATGTCGAGCGCTTGCCACGGCTCGCCGGCCCCCTGGCGGCTGAAATGCTGCGGCAGGACGACAAGAGCGTCCTGAGCGTGCCGGTCTTCGGCAAGGGCAGGCTGCGGGCCTGTATCGGCTTCGACATGACGCGGACGCGGCGGACATGGAGCGCGGGCGAGGCGGTCTCGCTCGCAGCCTGCGCCGAACTGATCGGCCTGGCGCTCTACAAGGAAACTGCCGAGGGGCTTCCCCCGCCCGAGGCGCAGGCCCGCATTGCCGGCTCATTTCCGCCGCTGCTGTATCTGCGCCGCGCCGGCGAGGTCCGGGGCGTCACGCCGGGCGAGATTCTCGGCCTGCGCTCGGCCAGGGACTATACGCAGGTCTGGTTGATGGGAGGATCGGTCATGCTCGATGCCCGCCCATTGGGCTTGTGGACCGCGCTCCTGCCTGCGGCTGATTTCCTGCGCATTCACCGGAGCGCGATCGTCAACCTGAAGCATGTCAGCAAGATCGGACCGGCAGGCGCGGGCAATGGCAAGTGGACGGTCCAGTTGCGCGCCAGCGAGGCGGTCTGGAGCGTCTCGCGCCCTTACCGACAGGCTCTCCGGGAACGCCTCGGCATCTGATTCGAGGCAGGCTCGGCGCAAACGGTTTCAAGGCATCCTGCCGGCGCAGCGGTAAGGCCGGATTAATCCTCCTGCGAAATGGCATGTCGATTCGTCGGCACCAGCCGGCAATCGGTCGAAACGGGCTTGCCAGCCTGGGCTTCGGTTGCTCCCATTCACGGACTCTCCGGCATCGGACGAGCGCTTCGAGGGGTCCCGTGATGCGCAGGAGCTTCGGTCTCTCGTCGCGCTGGCTGTCCTGTTCCGTCTCCGGCCTGGCGTTGGTGACGGCCGCCGACCTGCTTGCCGGCATGCCGGCGCTCGCCCAGAGCTGTCCTGCGGACGCCGTCATCTGCATCGACAATTCGGGAGCCGGCGGGCGCGACGGGAAATCGGGCGGAAACCACAATGACAACGGCGAGAACGGCCAGTCGGGGCGCGACATCACGACCCAGATTCCGTCACTCGGAGTGGCTTCGACTATTCCCGGTCACGGCGGCGTCCTGCTGCGCAGCAATGGCGGCAAGGGCGGCGAGAGCTCGGACCGCCACAACCATTGGGGCGGCAATGGCGGCGACGGCGGCGCGATCACGGTAACGGCGCGCCCGACAGCGCAGACGCCCTCCGGTCCCTTCTTCAGCCAGCTCGGCCCGGGGCTGACGCTGATCTCGCTCGGCGGCAATGGCGGGGCGACGAGCATCGTCACCGGCGGCCACAGCTATGGCCAGGCCGGTCACGGTGGAAATCTGACGACGGATCTGACCCTCTCCAGCGCTACCGTCACGGGGCATTTCCTGTGGGCGACCACTGCGGGCGGCTCGGCTTTCGACGCGGCCGCGCGACATCTGGCGGTCAACGAGAAAGCGGGCGATGGCGGGCGCGGAGGCGACATCACCTCGAAGATCTCGGCCGGGACGATCACGGTTCAGGGGCCGAGCATGGTCGGAGCCGCGATCGGTCTCGCCTCGAGCGGCGGCAATGGCGGCGGCGGCCGCGGCAACAGCGTCAACCCCAACTATGACGGCGAATCGGGCCTCGGCGGTGCCGGCGGACGGATCGATCTGACTTTCAGCGGCGCGCTGACGACGACGGCCGGGGGCATCGCGGCCAGCAGCATCGGCGGGCATGGCGGCTCCGGGTTGCCGGCGGGAGCCCTGAGCTCCGGCAGTGCCGGCGGAGCCGGTGGCCAGGGCGGCGACATCAGCATCATCCTGCGCGGCACGGCTTCGCACATCACGGCGACGGGAGACGGCACGTTCGGCGTCCGCGCCACGAGCATCGGCGGCGACGGCGGCAATGGCAGCAAGGGCCATGTTGCGGGGCCGGAGGGCTATGATGGCGGCAATGGCGGTGGCACCGGCCGGATCACCATCTCGAACGGGATCGGCATCACCACCATCGGCCGCGACAGCTATGGCATCGGCGCCTTCGCCACGGGCGGGAAGGGCGGTGCCGGTGGTGACGACCACGGCGTGATCTGGTCGAGCGGCGGCAGTGGCGGCAGCGGCGGCGGCGATGCCGCGATCAGCATCACCAATGCGGGCGCGATCAGCGCCGGCGGCGACACGCCCGAGACCAGCGAGAACGCCAAGGGCATCGTCGCGCGCAGCATCGGTGGCGGCGGTGCCACCGGCGGCAGCACGCAGGGCGGCTTCGTCTCCGCCGGAGGCAGCGGCGGCAATGCCGGCGATGGTGGCCTCGTCACGGTGACGAACACGCGTTCCGGCAGTGTTACCACTCACGGCGCCTTCGGTACGGGGATCGACGCCATGTCGATCGGCGGCGGCGGCGGCGATGCCGGCATCGCGCGCGCCATCAGCGTCGGGCCGCTCGGCGTCAGCCTTGGCGGCAGCGGCGGCGGTGGCCGCTCGGGCGGCGCCGTCTCGGCCGGCAATAGCGGCGTGGTCGCGAGCTTCGGCGCCAACGCCACCGGCATCAGCGTCAAGAGCATCGGCGGTGGCGGCGGCAATGGCGGCGCCGCGAACCTGATCGCGATCGGGATCGGGCTCAATGTCGGCGTCAATATCGGCGGGAGTGGCGGCAGCGGCGGCAATGGCGGCACCGCCAGCCTCGTCAACGATGGCGAGGTGACGACGGCCGGCGCGCAGAGCATCGGCATCACCGCCCAGAGCATCGGTGGCGGCGGTGGCAATGGCGGTTCGGTCTGGACGAAGCAACTCACCGTGGGCGTGCCGATCAGCGGCAGTCCGACGGGGCCTGCGGCCGCCGCGCTGAGTGTCGCGGTCGGTGGGACCGGTAGCAGTGGCGGGGCCGGCGGCAGCGTCGATGTCAAGCAGGTGGGGGCGATCGGGACGGCCGGCGCCGGCGCGCATGGCCTCGTCGCCCAGAGCATCGGCGGCGGCGGCGGTATCGGCGGCTCCACTGCCACGCAGAGCCTGACCCTGCTTGCCGCCTCGCAATTCACCACTGGCGTCGCCGTTGGCGGAGCGGGCGGCATCGGCGGCGTCGGCGGCACGGTCAATGTCCTGAACAGAGGCACGATCGCAACCGGTGGCGACAACGCCCGGGGCATCATCGCCCAGAGCATCGGCGGGAGCGGCGGTGTCGGCGGCAGCGCGCTGGCCGAGGTCAGCGGCGCGCAGATCGTGCCCCTGCCGGAAGGAACGCCGCAGGCCGCGCCGACAACGTTCGGGGTGGCGACTTCGGTCGGCGGGCATGGCGGCCTCGGCGCTGTCGGCGGCAGCGTCGTCCTCACCAATGAGGGGACGATTACCAGCACGGGCATCGCCGCGGCCGGCATCTATGCCCAGAGCGTGGGCGGCGGCGGTGGGGCGGGCGGAAGCTCCCAGGGCAAGACCAGCCCGTCGCAGCGCGGAACCGCTGCGATCACGGTCGGCGGCACGGGCGGAAGCGGCAATCACGGCGGCTCGGTCACGGTCGCCAATCGTGGCACCGTGTCGACGGCCGGCGAGATGTCCTATGGGATTTTCGCGCAGAGTATCGGCGGGGGTGGTGGCGATGGCGGCAATGCGGAGCGGCTCACCGGCAACTCGCTCGCCTCCGCGATCGGTGGCGACATCAGCGCCATCTTCCGGCTGATCAGCACGCTGCGCGCGATCTCCGCCGACAAATGGGTGACGAGCCAGTTCACGCCTTCCTTCACCAGCAATGTGACGGTCGGCGGCAATGGCGGCAGCGGCAGCCATGGCGGCACGGTCGCGATCGACAATGCCGGAAAGCTGCAGACCACGGGAACCGGTGCGCATGCCATCGTGGCGCAAAGCATCGGCGGCGGTGGCGGCAATGGCGGCAGCGCCGATTCCCATTCGATCAACACGCTGACGACGACCCTGGTCGATGCGCTCGGAACGCTCGCCGCCGCCGGCGCGAATTTCCGGCAATTTCCCGAGACCTTCGGCCTCAACCTGAATCTCGGTGGACGCGGGGGCGGCTCCAGCAATGGCGGCGCGGTCAAGATCGCCAATAGCGGCACGATCGAGACGAGCGGCGCCGGAGCGGCGGGCATCTTCGCCCAAAGCATCGGCGGCGGAGGTGGCAATGGCGGCAGCGTCGGCCGCAGCGTCGAGGACATCGCCAAGGATCTGTTCTCCGACGCCAACATGCGCACGACCTTTCTGCGCGCGCTGCTCGACGCGGTTCCGCTCCTGCAGGCGCAAGGCGGCGCCAGCCTCTCCTTCAATGTCGGCGGCGCCGGCGCCAGCGGCGGCGATGCCGGCCATGTCGAGATCACCAACACCGGCCAGATCACGACCCATGGCGACCAGGCGCCGGGCATCTTCGCCCAGGCGGTCGGCGGCGGCGGCGGCAATGCCGGCAGCAGCCATACGGCGCTCGGCAACCAGTCCTTCAATATCGGCCTCAATATAGGCCGCGGCGGCGGAGCCGGCGGCCATGGTGGTGGCGGGCTCAGCGTCGCCGGTGATCCGACCGATTATGCGATCGTGGTCGAAAACCGCGGGCGGATCGGCACCTTCGGCGTGGACTCGGCTGGCATCCTCGCCCAGAGCGTCGGTGGCGGCGGCGGGCGCAGTGCGTCCCGCTTCGGCGGCGGTGCCGGCGTCGGCAACATGCCGATCTCGCTCCGCGGCGCGACCAAGGTCGGTGCCTTCGGTGCGAACGGGCACGGCGGCAATGTCTTCGTCAGGTCGACCGGCCGAATCGAAACCTCGGGGCTGCTCTCGCACGCGATCATGGCCCAGAGCATCGGCGGCGGCGGTGGCGCGGCGAGCCTAGTATTCGACCGCCCCGCTTCCGGTTCGCATGACATCACGCTCGGGGCGGAAACCGGGCGCGGGAAAGCCGATGGCGGCAAGGTCACGGTCGCCGTCGACGGCCTGGTCAGGACCTCCGGTGACCTTGCCTTCGGCGTTCTCGCCCAGAGTATCGGCGCCGGCGGCGGCTATGTCGCCTCTGCGAGCACGCAGGGCGCGCTCGCCTTTCCGATGACGCTCAGTCTCAATGCCACCCGCGGCGTGCTCGGCAACGGGCAGGACGTCGCCATCGCCCTCGGCAAGGACGGCGATCTCACGACCACCGGCAAGGCGGCTCATGGCATCGTCGCCCAGAGCATCGGTGCCGGCGGCGGCATCGCCGCGCTGACGACGCAGCCGGGTCTCGTCACCCTCAACCCGGTCTCTCTTTTCGGTTCAGTGACCTATGGCGACGGCGGCGCTGTCGGCGTCAGGGTCGACGGATCGGTCGAAACCTATGGGCAGGGCGCCATCGGCATCCTGGCGCAGAGCATCGGCGGCGGCGGCGGCATTGCCGGCGACCTCTCGTCGATCTCCTACGATACCGGGCTGGTGCGATCAGCGCCCGGCAACGTCCAGGGCGCAGGCGGCAATGGCGGCGCGGTGAAGGTCGCCGTCGGGGACAATGGCTGGGTCGCGAGTTTTGGCCCCCGTGCTCCCGCCATCGTGGCGATGAGCCTTGGCGGCGGCGCGATCTTCAAGGATGGCGGCATCCTGCTCGAGGCAAATCAAGGCGCTTGGGGAACCAACACCAAGGGCGGCAAGGTCGAGATCACGGTCGGGCGCGATGCTGTCGTGCATGCGGGCGGGGCCGGGGCGCCGGCGATCGTCGCGGTCAGCACGAGCGCCAGCCCCGACGTGAACAACCGCTCGACGCCGATCGCGATCAGCATCGCCTCAGGGGCGCATGTCACCAGCGAGCAGGATGCGGCGATCCTCGCGATCAGCGAGTTCTACACGCGCGTCGACAATGCAGGCGTGATCCGCGGCAAGGTCGCCGGGCGTTCGACGAATGGTGGCCTGTCGATCAGCAACAGCGGAACCATGATCGGCGACATCCTCACCACCGGTGATCCGTTCAACAGCGACGTCGAAAACCGGCCCGGCGGCGTCCTCGCCATGGGCGCGCAATATCAGACGCGGCTTTTCAACTCCGGGACGATCAATCCGGGCGGTGCGGTGCTCCACGGCGGAAGCATCGCCACGACGCGGATCACGAGCGTCTTCGAACAGCGCCCGGACGGAATCTACCAGGCTGACGTGAATTTTGGCGCCGGCACCGCCGACATGATCTCCGTCGCCAGTTCGGGCACGGCACCGTCGCTGGCCGGTCAGCTTGAACCGCAGCTTCAGAAGCCCCGGCCGGGCGTCTCGCTGCAGGTCGCGCATTTCGACGATCGGCCGGCGGGCGCCTTCGCGCTCAAGAGCGGGACGACGGCGTATAGCTACCGGATGCTCCAGAGCCCGGACGGGCGCGACCTGTTCCTGACGGTCGACGGCCATTTCGGCCTTGCCAATGGCGGCCTGAGCGCCGACCGGTCGCGCGTCGCGAAGCATATCCAGGCGCTGTGGGACAGCGGCGACACGCGGGCCGCCGCGGTGTTCGACGCTTTCACGAGCGTTGAAACGCTGGCGCATCACGGCAGCGTTGTCGATGCGATCGCCAATGACGGGGTCGGTGCGCGGTCCGCCAACCAGATCAACGAAGCCTTCGCCTTCTTCAACCGGATGATGAGCTGTCCGGCCTTCACGGGCTCGGGTGCGGCCCTCTCCGAAGGCGATTGCAACTGGGCGCGGGTCGGCTCGAACTGGATGCGTCGCGGCAGCAGCGCCGACGATAGCGGCTTTCGGATCAGGCAGACCACGCTGAGCCTCGGGGCGCAGAGGGAGTTCGCGCCTGGCTGGTTCCTCGGCGGTGCAGCGAGCTATGGCTTCGGGCGGACCAGCACGGCGGCCGGCGCGACCAGCGACAATGACAGCTTCATCGGCGGTCTCACCTTGAAGCGCCAGCTCGGCCCCTGGCAGTTTGCCGCGGCGGTGCAGGTCGGTCACGATAGGGCGAAGACGTCGCGGCGGGCGCCGGGAGGCATTGCCACGAGCGAGCCGCAGCTCGATTTCGGCGGCGGCCGCCTGCGTGCCGCCTACCAGATGGATTTCGGGAGCTGGTACGCCAAGCCCTTCGTCGATCTCGATCTCAATTACACGGTGCAGCGCGGCCATCGCGAAAGCGGGGCCGGCTGGTTCGATCTCGCGGTCCATCGCAGCGACCGTTTCACCGTCATGGCGACGCCGAGCCTGGAGATCGGCATGCGCCACGATCTCGAAGGCATGACGTTGCGGTCCTATCTCTCGGCGGGCGTGAGCATCCTGCCGAGCAGCGACTGGACCTCGAAGCTGCATCTCGCTGCCTTCGAAGCAGCTCCCTTCACCCTCGTGACAGGGCTGCCCAAGACCTATGGCAACGTCTCGGCCGGCCTGGAACTGGTCACCGCGAAAGGCTTCGAGCTCCGTGCCGAATATTCGGCGCGCGCTGCCAGCCGCTATCTCCACCAGTCGGCGACCCTGCGCGCGGCCTACCGGTTCTAAACCCTGCATCCGGGCAACCGGCGACACATCAGGATGATGCGGAGCGATCATGACATTCATCGGCAAGGCGGGCGCCGCATTGGCAGCGCTCCATATCCTGACGGCAACGGCCGGTGCGCAAACCAAGGATCCAGCGCTGCGGGATGCCGTCTCCATGGCCGCCACGGCGATGTTCCTGAATTCCGGCGCGCCCGGCCTGATCCTCGCCGTCGTCCAGGGCGACGAAACCGAGATCGCCGGTGTCGGCGAGACCGCGCCGGGCAGCAAGACCGAGCCGGACGGGCGCTCGATCCTGCGGCTCGGCTCGATCTCGAAAGTGTTCACGGGCGATCTCCTGGCCGACATGGCGGCGCAGGGCCGCGTTGGCCTGAGTGATCCGTTCACACGTCATGTTCCTGCGGCGGCGGTCGTTAAATCCTTCGGCGGCCAGCCCTTCACCCTGCTGGATCTCGCGACGCATTCGGCGGGACTGCCGCGCGAGTTGCCCGATCCGGCCGTGAAGGGCGAAGGCAACCCGTTTGCCGCCTACCGCGCCGACTACTACTGGAGCTGGATGCGGCAGAACGCACCGGCTTACGCGCCGGGCACGACCGCGATCTACTCCAATGTCGGCTTCGGGCTGCTCGGCGAGGCTCTCGCTCAGGCCGGCGGCAAATCCTTCCCCGACCTGCTTCGCGACAGGATCACCGCGCCGCTCGGCATGGCCGATACGGTCGCCCGGCTTTCGGACGCGCAGAAGCCGCGCCTGATGACGGGGCTCGACCCGTTCGGCAATCCAGACCCGAACTGGGAGGCGACGCCGATCATGGCGGCCAGCGGCGGGCTCTATTCGACGGCCGACGACATGGTGCGCTGGATGCGCTGGCACCTTTCGGACGAGGCTCAGGCGACGATGGCGCTGGCCCACGCGCTCTGGCGCCCGCATGACGGCTTGCGCCGCGCCGTCGGGGTCGAGGTCACGGATTCGGAAGGCATGGGGCTGGGTTGGGTCGTCAGCCGCGCCCGCGACGGCGTCCCGCTGCTGCTCGGCAAGAGCGGGGGGCTCGGCGGCTTCATGACCTATGTCGTGCTCGCGCCCAATCGCAAGCTCGGCATCTTCGTGGCGGCAAGCCGCGTCAATTTCGCGATGTTTGAGGGGATCCGGCAATCGGTCCGGAATCTCGCAGCCGAACTGGCGCCAGTGGGCTCCCGGGCGCCGGTTCGCTGAAAATATCCCTGCGGCCCGCCTCGTTCGCGCCAGCCGCTGTCGGCTCAGCTGATGCCGAGCAGGCGGATCAGGCCGAGGCTGACGATCGCCAGGATGATCAGGGAAATGGTGACTGCGGTGGTGACGCGTCCGCCAGCCCTGGCAACGACACGGACATCGACTCCCAGGCCCAGAGCCGCCATCGAAACGATGGTCAGGACGGTCGCGATGTGGGAGATCGGGCCGAGCGCGGCCTCCGGGATAAAGCCATGCGTGCGCAGGGCTGCCATCGCCAGGAAGGCGATGATGAACCACGGCACCAGCTTGTTGAAAGCGATGCGCTGCCGCGCGGCGCTGTTCCCTGCCGGAGCCGTCTCGGCCGTGTCGTCCTGCAGCCAGTGGCGCAGCAGCGACAGCACCAGGACGACAGGCCCCAGCATGAGGACGCGGACGAGCTTGACGAGCGTCCCGATCTGGACGCTGGCGGTGGCGACAGGCGCGGTCGCGGCCAGGACCTGCGGGACGGCATAGACCGTCAGCCCGGCCAGGACGCCGTACTGGGTTTCGGACAGCCTGAGCAGCGGGACGAGCAGCGGCAGACCGAGCACGACCAGGACGCCCAGCACCGCGGTGAAAGCGATGGAGGCGGCAACGTCCTTGCTGTCCGCGCCGATGACCGGTGCGACCGCGGCGATGGCAGAGTTGCCGCAGATCGAATTGCCGCAGGCGACGAGGACCGCCATGCGCTTCGGCAGGCCGAGCGCCCGCCCGATCAGGAAGCTGAAGGCGAGGGTTAGCGCCACCACCACGGCAATGCCGGCGATCAATGCCGGCCCGGCGGCGACGATCATCGCAGCGTTCAGGGACGCGCCGAGCAGGACGATGGCAATCTCGAGGACGGTCTTCGCCGAGAATGCGATTCCGGCGCGCCAGGTGTCGGAGGGCGTCCAGACGGACCGGACAGCGGCACCGATCAGGATTGCCAGCACCAGCGCTTCGAGCCAGGCCCGACCCGTGGCGGCAGCCTCGACGTGCTCCAGCGCGAAGGCGATCGCGCTGATGCCGACGCAAAGGCCCAGGCCGGGCAGGATTCGCCCCAATCCCCGTGATATCGAACCGGGAGACACGGGCAAAGGATTGGAAGAACGCATGGTAGCCATAGGGAAATTGTCCTCTCCGCTGACCTAGCCGGAGAAGAAATGAGCTGTCCATCGCATTATTCCGACCGTTTCGTTTCATCGGATCGAACGATGGGCGTTCGGCGATATCACCTGCTTCTTTGGAAGAGCCCGTCGGCCATGGTCGCGAGGCCGCATGGCGGCGTTCGAGGCCCTCTTTCGAGGGTTCCCTGCGTTCAGGCCCGCAAGATTTCGGCCAGCCTCCGCTCTCCCGACGTCATGCGGCCCCCCCCGGCACCGGTACTTGAAATCAGAACAATTCAAGTATCTCGTAGGCCAACTCGCCGGTGCCGTCGCATCGGCAAGTGGAATCGGCTCGCCAGCGGGCGGAGGATTGGACGTGACGACAGGCCTGTCCCGCAGAAGCTTTCTCAAGGCCGGCGCAGCCGGCGTTGCCATCAAGGTTTCGCTGCTGCCGTCCCCCCACGCAGGCGGAGCTGATCCAGACGCCGCCGCGCCCCGGTGCCGATTGGCTCGCTGCCGGTGGCAAGCCGAAATACCGCCTCGACGCGATTGCCAAGGTGACCGGCGGCAAGACCTTCTCGCGCGATTATCGCGCCCGCGACCTCGCAGGCTGGCCGAAAGAGCAGGCGCACGCCTTCACGCTGAAGGCGACGCGGGTCGATCGCGTCTTCGACGGCGTCGATCTCGACCTGCTCGGCGATGACCTGAAGCCCGACCGGCTCGTCCTGCATGAGGATCTCGTTGCCGATGGCGTCGCGATTCCCGTGCCGGGCTTCTATGGCGACGTCTTCTTCGTTCCCAAGGGCCAGACGGCCCGGCTGCTCGGCCAGCCCGTCGCCATGCTCATCTATCAGGACTTCGCCCGCTACGACGCGGCCAAGCGCAAGCTGCGCTTCAACGACAAGGTCGTGCGCTACGGTCCCGAGGGGCCCTCGACGACGCCGGGGCCTTACGGCGCGGCGCGCTATGTCCGGATCGATGGCGGCAATCCTGATGCCGATGATCGCTATTCCGCGCTCAAGGAGACGACGATCCGCGCCGGCTTCAAGGGCGAGGAGCCGCAATGGCCGGCCCCCGGCGACGGTGATGCGATGGCGCGCGGCATGGCGGCGGCAGCCGAGATCGAGCGCGAGATCGCCGCTGCCGGCGATGACGCGCTGGTGCTGCGGCGTTCCTTCACCAGCCAGTCCGCCGATGCCTCGGCCATGGAAGCCGATAACGGCAATGTCTGGTACGACCGCGCCAGCGGCCTGCTGCACGCGCTGATCGCCACCCAGTCGCCCTATGAGGTGGCGGAGATGGCGGCCCATATGGTCTCGAAGTCGACATTTCCTCTGAAAAGCATCGACCTCAAGGTCGGCTACACCGTCGGGTACGGCACCAAGGACCACGCGATCTTCCCGTTCTATTGCGTGCTCGCCGGCCTCTATGGCGACGGCCGCCCGGTCAGGCTCGCCAACGACCGCTACGAGCAGTTCCAGACCGCGCTGAAGCGCCATGGCTTCCAGATGGAGAAGGTCATGGTCATCGACCGGAAGACCGGACGGTTCCGGGCGATGACCGGGCGCTACCGCACCGATGGCGGCGGGCGCGAGAACTTCTCGGTCTCGGTCGGAACCGTCGGCGCGACGGCGGCGCAGTCGATCTATTACCTGCCGAAGAGCGATTTCTCGGCGGCGATCGTCTCGTCGCGCGCGGTCGATGCCGGTTCGATGCGCGGTTACGGCACGCTCCAGACCATGGCGGCGACCGAGATGATGGTCGATGAAGCCGCCGAGGCGCTTGGCCTCGATCCGATGGAGTTCCGGCGCCGCAACGCGCTGCAATCGGGGATGAAGAATTCGCAGGGCGCGATCCCCTCCGGCGCCATGCGCCATGGCGAGATCCTCGACCGCGCGCAGCAGCATCCGCTCTGGGCGAACAGGCAGACGCGCAAGGCCGAATTCGAGGCTGCCAATCCCGGCAAGAAATACGGCGTCGGCTACGGCCATGTGCACAAGGACTACGGCACGGGCGCGGAAGCCGCGCTCTGCGCGCTCGAATTCGATGCGACCGGGCGGTTGAAGCTCTCGCATGTCGCGCATGAGATCGGCACGGGCGCCACGACCTCGCAGGCGGTGATGGCCGCCGGCCTGCTCGGGCGGCAACCCGACGAAACCGAGTTCGGCAAGGTGCGCTGGCCGCAGATGCCGCTGGAGACCACCGACGAGCCCTACACGCTCTCCCAGGAGGAAGAGGACAAGCGCAAAGCCAATCCGCGCTGGACGCCGAGCTTCACCTCGCCGATGAGCGCCTCCAACAGCGTCTATTATCTCGGCCATGCGACGCGCGAGGCGGCCCGCGCTTTGGTCGATCTCGCGATCTGGCCGGCGGCGCGCTCGCTCTGGTCGCGCGGCATCGGCGGCGGCCAGATGGCGCCGGAAGCGGTGCGCCGCGAGGACCTGCGCATCGTCGATGGCAGGATTACCGCCGCCGCGATGCAGCCGCTCGCCTTCGCGGAGATCGCGGCGGAAGCGCACCGGCTCGGCCTCGTCACCGGCGTCACCGTGCACAGCTTCAACCGCTGGCAATGGGCCGAAGCGGAATTCGACCTGCCCGATACCGGAAAACGCCGCTTCGCCATCGACGCCCTCGCCGTGAAATACGGCGAGGGCGCGCCGGCTGCGCACAAGGACCTGATGACGCTTGAAGGCTGGCATTTCGTCGAGCGTGCCGCGGTCTTCTACCCGCCGGCGCAGCGCAACAACGCCGGTGTCACCTATTACGCGCCGATGGCGACGCTGGCCGAGATCGTGGTCGACACCGGCAGCGGCGAGATCAACCTGCTCTCGCATCACTCGATCCTCGAATGCGGCAACCAGATCGTGCCGGAGCTGGTTTCCGGCCAGATCCAGGGCGGCATCGCCATGGGCATCGGCCACGCGCTGAAGGAATATCTGCCGCTCCACGAGGACGGGCCGGGCGACGGCACCTGGAACTGGAACCGCTATGAATTGCCGGTCTCGAAGGACGTCGCCGTCTGGTCGCAGACCGCGGAGGTGCTGCCGCCGCTCTCTGACACCGACCCGCCCAAGGGCATGGCCGAGGTGGTGATGATCGCGGTCGTTCCGGCGATCGCGAACGCGGTCGCACACGCCATCGGCAAGCGCTTCTACAGCCTGCCGATCACATCCGAGAAGATCCGGGAGGCGCTGGCATGACCATCGCGATGAAGCCGCTCTCCCTGACCATCAACGACAAGCCCGTCGGGCCGATCGACGTGCCCGAGACGATGATGATGCAGGATTTCCTCTTCGAGTATCTCGACCTCACCGGCTCGCGGATGGGCTGCGGCCAGGGCATCTGCCATGCCTGCACGGTGGTGCTGGAGAAGCCCGACGGCACGCTCGAGGAGATGCGCACCTGCATCACCGGCGCGCACTGGTTCGCCGGGCGCAAGGTCAGGACCGTGGAAGGGCAAGCCAAACGCGACGCCAGCGGGACCATCACCGCGCTTTCGCCGGTCCAGCAGGCCTTCATCGAGCATTTCTCGTTCCAGTGCGGCTATTGCACGCCGGGCTTCGTCACCGGCGCGACGGTGCTGCTCGACCAGTTGAAGCGCAATCCGGTCAAGCGCGAGGCGCTGGAGCAGGTGATCAGCGAGGCGCTCGACCGCCATATCTGCCGCTGCACCGGCTATGTCCGCTATTTCGAGGCCGTGCGCGACCTCGCCCTCAAGACTCCCGGCTTGGTGAAGGCGTAACGCGCATGGCGAGGAAGCTGCTTCTGGCGGTTCTGACGATCGCTGTCCTCGGTGTGCTTGCGGCGGGCGCCGTCTTCTTGGGCCTGTTCGAGCGCAGCGTCGTCGCCAGGGATATCGAGCAACCCTTGTCGGCCGAGCAGATGAAGACGCTCGCCAAGCGCGGCGCCTATGTCGCCGTCGCCGCCGATTGCTATGCCTGCCACGTCACCAAGGGCGGCGCGCCCTGGGCCGGCGGTTTGCCCTTTGAGACGCCGTTCGGGACGATCTATTCGACCAATATCTCGCCTGACAAGGAGCACGGCATCGGCGCCTGGACGCGGGCCGAGTTCCACCGCGCCGTGCGCGACGGCGTCGGCAAGCAGGGCCATCTCTACCCCGCCATGCCCTATGCCTCCTACCGCAAGCTGACGGCGGAGGATGTCGACGCGGTCTATGCCTTCCTGATGAGCCGTGAGCCGATGAAGGTGGCGAACAAGGCCAATCATCTGCCCTTTCCCTTCAGCATCCGGCAGGGTCTGGCCTTCTGGAACCTGGTCAACCTGTCTTCCGACACGAAGACGGAGGTCGCCGGCCGCTCGGCTCAATGGAATCGCGGCCGCTATCTGACCGACGCGCTCGCCCATTGCGGCGAATGCCATACGCCGCGCAACCTCACGATGGGGATGAAGGACAGCGCCTATCTTCAGGGCGCGGAACTCGAAGGCGTCGTCGCGCCCGATATCACCAAGGCCGGGCTGACGCGGATGGGTTTCGACCCGCTGGTCTTCGCGAGCTTCATGAAGTCGGGCATCTCGGCGCAGGGCGCGATGACCAACCAGATGTTCGAGGTCGTCCATTTCTCGACCCAGTATTTCACCGCCGACGACCTCGCCGCGATGTCGGCCTATCTCTTCGATCTCGACAAGCTGCCGACGCAGGCGACCCCGCCGGCGGCGCCGCAGCCGGTCGCCGTCCCGGCCGAGACCGCCGCCTCGGCCCGCGCCAGCTATCTCGCCGTCTGCGCCAGTTGCCACGGCGCCGAAGGGCAGGGCATCCCGCATGTCGTGGTGCCGCTGGCGACCAATGCCTCGCTGCGCCTGGCGGATGCGCGCAACCTCAACAAGGTCATCCTCTCCGGCATTCCCGCCCAGCGCTTCCCGGGGCTTGAGCGCATGCAGCCCATGCCCGGCTTCGCCGCGCATCTCACCGACCAGCAGGTCGCCGACCTCTCCAACTGGCTGCGCGCAAGCTGGGGTGGCCAGCAGCCGAGCGTCACGGCGGAGGAGGTCCGCAAGCTGCGCTGACGGAGGCGAGGAGGCGGGGCAGCAACGTCGCTCCGTCATCGGCCGCCCGCCACGGCGAATGCATTCCCCGTTCTCCCGGGTTGCGCCCGGCAGTGGCTGTGTTCTCTGGGGAGACCTGCTAGGGGAAGGATATTCTCCGTGTTAGCCGGCAGGGTCTCATGCAGCTTTCTCCCAATTTCGACGAGCGGATCGATCGCCGCGGCACCCATTCGGCCAAATGGGACAAGATGGAAACCGTCTATGGCGTGCCGGCCGATGGCGGCATCGCGATGTGGGTGGCGGATATGGACTTCCGCCCGCCGGCCTGCGTCCAGACCGCCCTCGATGGCATGAACGCCCACGGCATCTACGGCTATTTCGGCGATGACCGGGCCTATCTCGCGGCGATCCGCTGGTGGATGTCGAACCGGCATGGCTGGGAGGTCGAGCCGGCCTCGGTCTTCACCACGCATGGCCTCGTCAACGGCACGGCGCTCTGCGTCGAGGCCTATACCAGGCCCGGCGACGGCGTCGTGCTGATGACGCCGGTCTATCACGCCTTCGCGCGCATCGTGACCTCGTCCGGGCGGCGCGTCGTCGAATGTCCGCTGGCGCTGGAGGAAGGACGCTACGTCCTCGACATCCCCGCCTGGGATGCCGCGATGACCGGTACCGAGCGCATGCTCATCCTCTGCTCGCCGCATAACCCGGGCGGGCGCGTCTGGACGCGCGACGAATTGCGGGCGATCGCCGATTTCTGCAAGCGCCACGACCTCATCCTGGTCTCGGACGAGATCCACCACGACCTGGTCATGCCCGGCCAGAAGCACATGGTGATGCCGGTCGCGGCGCCCGAGATCATGGATCGCCTGGTCATGATGACGGCGACCACCAAGACCTTCAACATCGCCGGCGCCCATATCGGCAACGTCATCATCCCCGACGAGCGGCTGCGCGACCTGTTCCGCGGCCGCATGGACGCGCTTGGCATCTCCCCGAATTCCTTCGGCATGGCGATGGCGACCGCAGCCTACAGCCCGGAGGGCGCGGCCTGGGTCGATGCGCTGAACCTCTATCTCGACGGCAACCGCCGCATCTTCGATACCGGGATCAACGCGATTCCGGGTGTGCGCTCGATGCCGCTGGAATCGACCTATCTCGCCTGGGCGGATTTCTCGGGCACGGGGATGGATACGGCCGAGTTCACCGCCCGTGTCGAGAAGCAGGCGAAGATCGCCATCAATCACGGTCCGACCTTCGGCAAGGGCGGCGAGAGCTTCCTGCGCTTCAACCTGGCGACGCCGCGCGATGTGGTCACGGAAGCGGTCGAGCGCCTGAAGCTCGCCTTCGCCGACCTGCAGTAAGACGGAACGGCAAGCTTCCGGAAGGAAAGGCCCGTGCAGCCGATTGACGGGAGCCAGGCCGCGTGGAACATCGTCGGCACTACCGTAATATGGGGATGGAACAATGAAGTTGACCTTGGCGCTTGCCGCTGCTGCCGTTTGCGCCGTTTCGGTGTCGGCGGAAGCGCAGACCCTGAAGACCATTCAGTCGCGTGGCGTCCTGAACTGCGGGACCGGTGCGAATCTCGCCGGCTTCGCGGTACCGGACGCGAATGGCGTTCTGACCGGCATCAACGCCGATTATTGCCGGGCGCTGGCTGCGGCCGTCTTCGGCGACAAGTCCAAGGTGAAGTTCATCCAGCTCCCCTCGAAGGACCGGATCACGGCGCTCCAGTCGGGCGAGACCGATCTCATCGCCGCTACCACGACCTGGACCATGAGCCGCGACACCACGCTCGGCCAGAACTTCCGCGCGACCTATTACTATGACGGCCAGGGCTTCATGGTGAAGAAGTCGCTGAACATCAAATCGGCGAAGGAGCTCAGCGGCGCCTCGATCTGCATCCAGCAGGGCACCACCACCGAGCTCAACACCGCGGACTATTTCCGCAAGAACAACATGAAGTTCGAGCCGGTGACCTTCGCCACCAACAACGAGGCGACCGAGGCCTATGAGAGCGGCCGCTGCGATGCCTTCACCACGGACGCGTCCGGCCTCTATGCCGAGCGCATGCGCTTCAAGGCCCCGGCCGATCACATCGTGCTGCCGGAGACGATCTCGAAGGAGCCGCTCGGCTACGTCACCCGTCACGGCGACGACCAGTGGTTCGACATCGTCACCTGGGTCCATTTCGCCCAGGTCACGGCCGAGGAGCTCGGCGTGACCCAGGCGAATGTCGACGAGATGCGCGAGAAGTCCGACAATCCGGAGATCAAGCGCCTGCTCGGCAAGGAAGGCACCTTCGGCGAGGCGCTCGGCCTCAAGAACGACTGGGCCTATAACGCCATCAAGGCGACCGGCAATTACGGCGAGATGTTCGAGCGCAACCTCGGCCAGGGCTCGCTCCTCAAGATCGCGCGCGGCCAGAATGCGCTCTGGACGAACGGTGGCCTGCAATACGCGGCGCCGATCCGCTAAGCATCGCGCCAGCGGTTTCATGATGTGAGGAAAGGCCCGGCTGCGACGAGCAGCCGGGCCTTTCCGCATGTGGCCAAGCGTGCGGCGCTTGTCCGCAATCCGCGAAAACCCCTTGCGATCGTTCGCGGACCAGCGGAATGAGGGAAGGGCTGTTTCAGTCCGAAAAGGTGAGGGTGAAGGCGATGACGGCTCCGATCGTTCCGGCAGGCGAAGCTGTGGCCGAAAGCGAGGCGTTCCGCCCGCATACCTCGCATTGGGGCGTCTTCTCGGCGCGCATGAAGGAAGGACAGCTTGAGGTCCGCCCGCATGAGGGTGATCCCGATCCCAACGAGATCATCCAGAATTTCCCCGCCGCGCTGCGCCATCGCGCCCGCATCGCCCAGCCGATGGTTCGCCGCGGCTGGCTGGAGAACGGGCCGGGTCCCGACGATCGCCGCGGCCGCGACGAATATGTGCCGATGTCCTGGTCGGCCGTGCTCGACAAGCTTGCGGCCGAACTGCGCCGCGTACGCGACGACCATGGCCCCGGCGCGATCTTCGGCGGCTCCTATGGCTGGGCCAGCGCCGGCCGCTTCCACCATGCCCAGAGCCAGATCCACCGCTTCCTGAACACCTCGACCGGTGGCTATGTGAAGTCGGTCAACAGCTATTCCTCGGGCGCGTCCTCCGTCCTCGTGCCGCATATCATCGGCGACTACGAGGATCTGGTGAAGCGCAACGTCTCCTGGGAGCAGATCGCCGATCACAGCGAGATCGTGCTCGCCTTTGGCGGCATGGCGCTCAAGAACAGCATGGTCGCCGGCGGCGGCACCAGCCGCCATGTCGAGCGCGGCGCGATGGAGCGGGCGCAGGAGCGCGGCTGCGAATTCGTGCTGGTCAGCCCGCTGCGCAGCGACCTGCCGGCCGGAGCCCGCGCCGACTGGGTTGCGAACAAGCCCGGCAGCGACACCGCGCTGATGCTGGCGCTGGTCCACACCCTCGTCGTCAACGGCCTGCACGACCGCGCCTTCCTCGACCGCTACACGGCCGGCTGGCCGGTCTTCGAGCGTTATCTGCTCGGCGAGACCGACGGGCAGCCGAAGGACGCCAACTGGGCCGCTCCGATCGCCGGCCTGCCGGCCGAGGAGATCGTCGCGCTGGCGAAGCGGCTGCACGGCAAGCGCGCTCTGATCGTCGTGGCCCATGCCCTGCAGCGCGCCGCCCATGGCGAGCAGCCGGTCTGGATGGGCATGGTGCTTTCTGCAGCGCTCGGCCAGATCGGCCTGCCCGGCGGCGGCTACGGCTATGGGCTGGGCGCCATCGCCTATTACGGCCGGCGCTACAACGCCGTGCCGATGCCGACCTTTTCGCAGGGTAAGAACCCGATCAGCGATTACATTCCGGTCGCCCGCATCTCGGACATGCTGCTCAACCCGGGCACGACCTATCGCTATAACGGCCAGACCCGGACCTACCCCGAGATCAAGCTGGTCTACTGGGCCGGCGGCAACCCGTTCCACCATCATCAGGACTTGAACCGCCTGCGCCAGGCCTTCGCCCGCATCGACACGCTGGTCGTGCATGAGCTCGCCTGGACCGCGACGGCCCGCCACGCCGATATCGTGCTGCCCTGCACGATGACGCTGGAGCGCGAGGATATCGGCGGCAATCCCAACGATCCGCTGCTGGTGCCGATGCATCCGGTCGTCGCGCCCTATGGCGAGGCCCGCGACGACTACGCGATCTTCGCCGATCTCGCCGAGCGCCTCGGCACGGGCGAGGCCTTCACGGAAGGCCGCAACGCCCGGCAATGGTTGGAGCATCTCTACGAGCCGACCCGCGCGGCGCTGGCGGCGAAGGGCCTGCCGGCGCCGAGCTTCGCCGAGTTCTGGGCCGGCGAGGGCTTCGATCTGCCGCAGCAGCCGGACGATGGCGGCAATCTGCGCGCCTTTAGGTCCGATCCGGACGCATCGCCACTGCCGACGCCATCAGGCAAGCTCGAGATTTTCTCCGAGACCATCGCCGGCTTCGGCGAGGCCGATTGCCCCGGCCACCCGACCTGGCTCGGAGCGACCAACGTCCCGGACGACGCCAACCCCTATGTGCTCGTCGCCAACCAGCCCCGGACCCGTCTGCACAGCCAGTTCGATTTCGGCGGCCATAGCAGCGACGCCAAGCATCGCGGCCGCGAGATCGCGCATATGCATCCGGACGATGCGGCGCTGCGCGGCATCGCCGATGGCGACATCATCCGGCTCTCGAACGAGCGCGGTGCCTGCCTTGCCGCCGTCCATGTCACCGACGGCATCCGCAAGGGCGTGATCCAGCTGCCGACCGGCGCCTGGTACGATCCGGCCGATCCGAACGACGACAAGCCGCTCTGCGTCCACGGCAATCCGAACGTGCTGACGCGCGACATCGGCACCTCGGCGTTGGCGCAGGGCTGCACCGGCCAGCTCACCACGGTGCAGGTCGCGCGCTTCGACGGCAACCTGCCGCCGATCCAGGCCTTCGACCCGCCGGGTTCGCGCACGGCCGAAGCCGCTGAGTAAGCCTCGACATCGCGATCCGCTGCCGGGAAAACCGATGGCGGATCGCGCAAGCTGACAACGAAACACCCGCCGCCTGCCTCCCGCGAGACCGCATGTCCTCCTATATCGACACCTATTACCGCCGCACCCTCGCGACGCAGGAGAGCTACGCGCCGGCCGAAGGCACGCTGAAGACGGATATCTGCATCGTCGGCGGCGGCCTCGCTGGCCTCACCGCCGCGCTCGATCTCGCCCGCGCCGGCCGCTCCGTGCTGTTGCTGGAGGCGCAGCGCGTCGCCTGGGGCGCTTCGGGTCGTAATGGCGGTTTCGTCAGCCCGGGCTATGCGACCTCGCTCGCCGCGATCGAGCGCCAGACCGGGCGCGAGCAGGCCGACGAACTCTATCGCCTGACCATGGAAGGCGTCGAGATCGTCCGCGGCAACATCGAAAGCCTCGCCATCACCGAGGCCGCGCCGTCGCCCGGCATCATGAAAGTCGTCCGCTACGATGGCGGCGCCGGGCTGCAGGCGGTGCGGGATACGCAGGAGAAGCGCTTCGGCCGCAAACTGCGCTATCTCGGCCGCGACGAGACGCGCGCGTTGCTGAATTCGCCAAAATACCACGCCTCGCTCACGGCCGACGATTCCTTCCATTTCCATCCGCTGAACTATGCCCGCGCGCTCGCCCGCGAGATCGTCCGGCTCGGCGGCAAGATTCACGAGGGCTCGCCGGTCATTTCCTGCGAACTCGACGGCGCGGTGAAGCGGTTGAAGACGGCCAGGGCGACGATCGAGGCCGAGCAGGTGCTGTTCACCACCGGCGGCTATACTGGTGATGTGCTGCCGGCCTTGCGGCGCGCCTATATCCCGATCGCGACCTATGTGCTGCTGACCGAGGCCGCGCCGGACCTGATCCGCCAGGCGATCCGCATCGGCACCGGCGTCGGCGACGATCGTCGCGCGGGCGATTATTACCGCACGGTCGAGGGCGGCTCGCGCATCCTCTGGGGCGGGCGTATCACCACGCGCACGACCGAGCCCAGCGACGTCGCAGCGATCCTGCGCCACGAGATGGTGACGACCTATCCGCAGCTCGCCGAGCTGAAGGTCGAGGCCGCCTGGTCGGGCCTGATGTCCTATGCGCGCCATCTCATGCCGCAGATCGGCCAGTACCGGCCGGGCGTCTGGTACTGCACCGCCTTTGGTGGCCACGGCATGAACACCACGGCGATCGGCGGCACCGTCATCGCCGAGGCGATCCGGGGCGCCAGCGACCGCTACAAACTCTTCGCGCCCTTCGGCCTGGTCTGGAACGGCGGCCCGTTCGGCACCGCCGCCGTCCAGTTGACCTATTGGGGCTACCAGGCCGCCGACCTGATCCGCGGGCGGTAGCCGCCCCCAAAACGGCTGCCGGACTTACTGGAACCCGGCAGCCTGCAGCCTGAACAATTCGGCATAGCGGCCGTCCTGCGCGATCAGTTCGGCATGGCTTCCCTGTTCGAGGATGGCGCCGCCCTCCAGCACGAGAATGCGATCGGCCATGCGCACGGTCGAGAAGCGGTGCGAGATGAGCAGCACTGTCTTGCCGGCGCTGAGATGGCGGAAGCGCTCGAAGATTTCGGCCTCGGCGCGGGCATCGAGCGCGGCGGTCGGCTCGTCGAGGATCAGGAGTTCGGCATCGCGGAAATAGGCGCGGGCGATGGCGAGCTTCTGCCACTGCCCGCCCGAGAGATCGAGCCCGCTCATGAATCCAAGCCCGAGCATCTGATCGTAAGCCTCTGGCAACCCGGAGATAACGGGATCGGCTAGGCTCTTGCGGGCGGCTTCGACGATGGCTGGTCGCTCGGCGATCCGCGCGACCCGGCCGACGCCGATATTGTCGGAAGCCGTCAGGTTGTAGCGCACGAAATCCTGGAAGATCGCGCCGACATGCTCGCGCAGCGCCGGCAGCGCGATGTCGCGGATATCGATGCCGTCGATCAGGATGCGACCCTCGTCGGGCTCGTAGAGCCGGGTCAATAGCTTGACGATCGTGGTCTTGCCGGCGCCGTTCTCGCCGACGAGTGCGAGCGTTTCGCCGGCCGGCAAGGTGAAACTGACATGTCGCAGCGCCCAGTCCGGCTTGCCGGGATAGCGGAAGCCGACATCCTCGAAGACAACGCCCTGTCGCAGAGGTGTAGGAAAGGCGCGCGGATGCGCCGGAGGCACCACGGTCGAGCGCATGTCGAGGAAGGCATGGAGATCGCCGAGATACTGGGCCTGTGAGGTGATCTGCGAGAGGCCGATGATCAACCCCTCGAACAACCCGTTGAGCCGCATCAGCGAGCCTGCCAGGAAGGTGAGGTCGCCGATGCTGAGTTCGCCCGTCAGCGCCCGCCAGGCGACGACCGCATAGGCCGCGTAATAGGCGAGCGACCCGATCGCTCCCGACAGGCTGCTCCAGGTGGCACGCCGCACGGCCAGCCGGCGGTTGGTGGCGATGATACGTTCCGCGACCTCGCGCAGCAGGCCGGCGATGTAGCTGCCCAGGCCGAACAGCTTTACCTCCTTGGCCGCATGCGTGGAGGAGCCGACATGCTGGAGATAATTCAGGCGCCGCCGTTCCGGGATCAACGCTGTCGCCGCCTCATATTGCCGGGCGTTGAAATGCGACTCGACCAGCAAGGTCGGCAGCAGGGCGGCAAGCAGAAGCAGGATCAACCAGGGCACGAAGAACACGAGTCCGGCCAGCAGCGCGAGCAGCGTGATCGCGTTCTGCAATTGAGTCAGGAGCGTGGTGACGAGCTGGTAGCCGAGCATCGTCGCGGCATTGGCGCGCTGCAGCTTGTCCTGCGCCGCGCTGCCCTCGATATCCCGGAGGTCGAGTTCGGCCGCGCGCTCGACGAGCAGCGCGCCCATCGCGAAGCCGTGGCGCTCGGACAAAAGGCCTTCGACCAGCGTTCCCAGCCGGTTGAGGGCGTTGCCGCCGGCGACCAGCAGGAATTCCAGCAAAATCCATCCCGCCAGCGCCGAGGCCCGGCCGCTCTCCAGCCAGTCAGAAAGGGCAGCGCCGGGAGCGGGCGTCCGCGTCTGCAGCACGATCTCGTCGATGATCAGCTTGCCGACGAAGAGCATCGCCGGTGGCTGCAGCGCGCGCAGCAGGCGCACCACCGCGATAGCCACGAAGAGCCGGGGACTGGTCTGCCACAGCGAGCGCAGCAGCCGCGGCACGTCGCGCCATTGGGCGAGCCGGCGCCGCAAACTGGCCGCCGCGTCGGCGAGCGAGGGAAAGGCCATCAGGGCAGCGGGAGCGGAAGAGAAGGGCGATTCATCTGCATTCAGCCTACCGGCTCGGCTTGCGCAAGGGCAGTGGTGGGGACCGCCTCCGGTCGTGGTGGTTGCTGCCGAAGTTCGATCATCTGGAGCGAGCCAAGCCCTTGCGGCGCGCGATGCGCGATCAGGATCAGGGCGCTCGCCGGCAGAGCCAGGCGCAGCGCTGACAGCGCCTGCGCTTCGGCTTGCGCATCCAGCGCGCTCGTCGCCTCGTCGAGCACCAGCCAGTCGGGCGCCTGCAGCAGCGCGCGTGCGAGGGCGAAGCGTTGCTGCTCGCCGCCGGAGAGCCCGCGCCGCCTGTCCGTCCAGCCGTCATCGTCGATCGACCAGATATCCTCCAGACCGACGGCGGCGAGCGCCTGGCGCAGTGTTGCCTCGTCGATCGCGTCGGGCGGTTGCGGGTAGGCCAGCGCGGAACGCAAGCTCCCGAGCGGCAGATAGGGCTGCTGCGGCAGCACGAGGATGCGCCCCTCCGGCCGTTCGATCCGGCCCTCGCCATGCGTCCAGAGTCCGGCAATCGCCTTCGCCAGCGTGCTCTTGCCATGGCCGGAGGGGGCCGCGAGCCAATAGCTGCCGCCGGCCTCCAGTTTCAGGTCCGGGACGGGTGGGAGATCGCGCCCCGCAGGTGTTGCGAGGACGAGGCCGCGCAGCCGCAGCCTTGCCTCGCCCATCTTGTGCAGGATAGGGCCCGCTGCCGGTGCGGCCGCTCCTTCGGCAGCCCTCATGAAATGCGACAGGCGGCTCGCAGCCGCGGCGAGCTCGGTCAGGTCGCGATAGGAGAACACGAACCAGGACAGCGTCGTCACAACGTTCTGGAAGGCCGAACCGATCTGCATCAGCCCGCCGAAGGTGACGCGCCCGGCGAGAAAGGCCGGTAGCGCCAGGAAGAGCGGGATGCGCAGCACGGTCTGGAAATAGGGCCGCGTGAAGAAGCCGAGGATCAATTCGCGATTGGCCAGCCTCTGCCAGTTCCCGGCGATGGCACCGAAGCGCTCGCCGAAGAGCCTTCGCTCGGCCGGCTCGCCATCCGCCAGCGCCACGGCCTCGACATGCTCGCGCAGCCTGACCAGCGAGAAGCGGAAATCGGCCTCGCGCCGCTGCTGCTCGATGTTGAGCGCCTTCAGCGGGCGCCCGAGCCCATGCGTGATGAACGTGGCGATCGCCACATAGAGCGGCGCGGCCCAGACCATGTAGCGCGGGATTTCAATCGCGTAGCCGAACAGGCTGAAGGACAGCGCAAAGGTCGAGAGCGACCACAGGATCGAGACATAGGTCACCAGCGCGACGCTATTCGTGGCGAGCTCCATGCCTTCGATCGTGAGCTTCTCGACGAAGATGCGGCAATCCTCGGCGATGCGCTGGTCGGGATTGTCGAGCCCGTGATCGGTCCGCTCGCGCATATGCCAATAGGCCTTGCCGGCGAGCCAGCGGTCGAGCGCGGCCTCGGTCAGCGCGCGGCGCCAGCGGATCTGCACCATCTTGCGCAGATAGGCGCTGGAGAGATGGATCGCGACGCTGATCGCGATCAGGCCGAAGAAGATCGCGATCTGGCGCAGCGCGCCGTCGACATCGAGCTTCTGCAACGCGTTGTAGAAATCGGCGGTCCAGGAGATCAGGCGAACCATGACCTGGACGCTGGCGAGGCCCAACCCGAAGATCAGCAGGAAATAGAGCGCGCCGACCCTGCCGCCCGGCCCGGCGATGCAGAGCCTGGTCAGCCCGATGATCTGGGAGAGCACGGCCCTCATGATGCGGCTCGCGGCGTCCGGCGCGATTGCGGTGGCTCGGGCGTATCCAGCCGGAACAGCGCGTCGGCGATGCCGGCAAGAGGGGCGGCGTCAGGAGTGGCTTCGGTCGCGGGTAGCAGAACCGCGACATCCGCGATGTCGAGATCGCGCAACTGGAACGGCGTGCCATGGCCATATTCGAGATGGCCACGTCCGATGATGCCGACGACCAGCGGATCGTTGGTCGCCTCGGTAAGATGATCGGCGATGCGGCAGGCGAAAGAGCGGTCCCAGCACTGCTGCGCCCGCACGAAGCGGTCGAAGCGCTCCGGCGCCATCGCCTCGGGCTTGGCCGCTTCGCTGAACCGGCCGGTGATCGCCGCGAGATAGGCGCGATAGCCCTCCGTCGCGGGCGCGGCCGGCGTGACGCCGTCGCGCTCGTCGACCGGGATCGCTGCCCAGCCGACCTGTCCGACCCGGGTTACGAGCGGGCGATGGCAGTTCAACGCCAGCATCTTCACGCGCTGCTGCCGGCAGAAATGGAACAGCGGCAGGTAGAGTTCCGGGTCGAAACCCCAGACATCAGCCCACTCGCTGCGCTCGATGAAGGTCGCTGTGTCCATCGCGCCGTCGATCCAGGCGTCGAGCACCGGCTGGATGCGCAGCGGGAACATCTCGTACCCGACCGCCATTGCCGGCCGCAGCAGGTGCAGGCAGGTCGTGACATGGAGCTGCCAGCGGTGGATTTCGGCGACGTCATGCGTCTCGCCGAGCAGGACGACGCGTTTTCGTGCCATCGCCTGCATCAGTTCGCCCTGCTGCAGCAGCCGGCCCGTCTCCGGGCAGAGCCAGCTTGCGCGCGGATGGGCGAAGCTTGCGACGGCCGGGCTGGCGTTAGCCGCGGGCATCGACACCCGGCACCTCTGCGAAAGCCGCTGCCGGACCACGCAGGACGAGGCCGAAGCCCTTGCCCTCGGCGTCGCGGGCCTGAAGGGAAACGACGCCTTCGCTCTCCGTCCGCGCCCAGCCGGAGACCGCGCCGGCCTTGAGATGCAGATGGAAATCGCCCTGCATGATGTTGACGAAACCCATCGCCGGCCTCGGCTCGGGCAGGGCGCCCTGCCAGTGCTGGAACAGGCCGGCGCGCTCGATATCGATCGCGATCGCCTCGCCGCTCGCCAGGATCGCAGCGAAGCTGCGTCCGCCGAGATCATCCTCGGGCACGTCGGCGGAGCCGCCGCTGCCGGGCGCCTCGCGCTGGACCGGCTCCAGCTTCTCGCCGGCGCCGAAGGGCTCCAGTGCCTTGTCGAAAGGCTCCAGCCCGTCGAGCCCGATCAGGCTGAACAGCGTCTCGCCGGTCGCGCCCTGGCATTCCAGGCGCGGCAGCACGCGCTCGCGCATCTTGCTGGTCCGGTCGGCGACGATGCTGACGACCGTGGCGAGGTCGATGCGGCTGTCATGGAAGGCGCCGGATAGCCTTGCCTCGTCTCCGGCGATGGTCACGGTCTCGACCGCGCCCATCCGCTCATGCGTCGCGCCGCCGGAGCGGGTGCTCAGCATGACGCGACCCATGGCGGGCAGGTTCTGCAGGATTTCGGCTGGCGACTGCGCGAGCTTTTCGCGCGGGTTGGTCTCGTTGCTCATGATGGTCTCCAAAAGGGTTGCGACGCCCCGGGGTCTCGGCCGGGGCGCCGCTGATCCGCCGGGCTCTGCAGCGCGGCGTCTCGAACAGGGTCAGAATTCGACGGAAGCGGAGAGCTTGAAAGTGCGCCCCGGCGCCGTCTGCAATTCGAGCGGATTGGCCGCCGCGACACAGCTGGCCGGGCTGGTGCACACAGCAGTCGTGTTCGCATAGGTCGTCCCGCCGACGAGATTGGCGAAGTAGCGCTTGTCGAAGATGTTTTCCACGCCGCCACGCACGGTGATGGCTGAGGTCGGTTTCCAGCTCAGATAGGTATCGAACACCGTGTAGCCGCCCTGCTTGAAGAGGGTGGGCGAGCTGGCCCGGTTCGCGCCGCCGGCGAAGGTGCCGATAACCTCGGCCTCGAGCCCGTATTCCGGCATCAGATACTTCAGCCCGGCGACGGCCTTGAACGGATTGACGTCGAAGGGCGTGACGGGCAGGCCCGCCTCGACGCGCTGCTTGCCGTACTGATAGCTCAGCGACACATTGGCGAGCCAGCGCTCGTGCAGGCGATATTCGGCCGAGGCCTCGATGCCGGAAATCTGCACCTGCGACAGGTTGCGGTAGGTGATGTCGATCGTGCCGGGGATTTCGTAGAAGGACTGGATGAAGTCCTTGTAGCGCGCGTGGAAGACGCCGACCGAAAACCAGCCATCGGCGAATTTGCCGCGGAAGCCAGCTTCGTAGGAACGGACGCTTTCCGGCCGCAGGTCCGGGTTCGGGATCAGGTTGAAGCCCGTCGACGGCAGCGAGGTATAGAGCTGCTCGGCCGTCGGCATCTTGAAGCCCTCGGCATAGCGGGCATAGACCGAATAGGTGTCGTCGAGCTTGAAGATCGTGCCGATCTGCGGAACCAGCCGGTGCGAGGTGATCTCGCGCGGCTCCTTGCCGGGGACGATCTTGTATCCCGGCCCGGGCTTGGGATCGATATTGTAGTTCGCGTAACGCAGGCCGGGCGTGATCGTCCAGCGGCCCGACAGCAGCTCGATCTCGTCCTGGAGATAGAAATCGTAGCGGTTCGTCGTCGAGTCCGCGAAGTTGAATCCGCCGGCGATCGTCGTCGTCGTCACGCCCGTGGCGAGGTTCTTCACATCGTCCTGGCGCTTGTAGTTGGTCTTGGTGATATCGCCCTGGAAACCGTAGGTCAGGCGGTGGAAGCTCGGGCCGAGCCCGAAGCTCGACTTCGCCTGGATGTCGAGCTGCGAGAACTGCTCGGAATAGTCGTGCAGGCCGCGGGTCAGACGCTGCTGGCCGTTGGCGAGTGTCTGCAGGTTGTTGGTGACGAAGGTCCGCTCCTGCGGCGAGAACGACGCCTGCCAGCGCACGGAATCGAGGAAGCTCAAGCCGGCCTGCCACTCATGTTCGAGCGCGATCCGCTTGCGGCTCTTGACCTGGTTGCGGATGTTCGGCCCGTTCCGGATGCCTGAGCTCACGACGTTGTAGTTGTAGAGCTGGTTCACCGTTGAATCGCTGTCGTAGTATTCGCCGGTCAGCTTGAAGGTGTGGTCCGTCGTCGGCTTGAAGACGAGCTTGGCGAAGCTGTTCCAGACCGTGACGTCGAGCGGATTGAGCTTGTCGCAGCCGAGGAAGCGCATTGTCGGCACCGGGCAGCCCCAGCGGCCGCCATCGGCCCGCGCCTTGGTCAACCGCGCCTCTTCGGCGCTCTTCTGGCTGACGCCGACGATGCCTTCCAGCATCGGCGAGAAGCGGAAGGCCGCGATTCCGGTCTTCACGAAGGAGCGGTCGAGGCTGTCATAGCTGGTGGTGAGCCGGGCCGCGTAGGGCTTGTCCTTGCCCTTCAGCAGGTCTTCCGGGTCGAGCGTGCGATAGGCGACGATGCCGCCGAGCGCGTCGGCGCCCCACAGCACGGAGCCCGGCCCGCGCACGATCTCGACATTCTTGAGGAAGGGCAGGTCGACGAAGTCGCGGTTGCCGTCGGTGACGCGCTCGATCACGCGCGAGCCGTCGACCTGCATCTGCACCCGGTTGCCGCCGACGCCGCGGATGGTGAAGCCGCCGTAATTGCCGAACGGGTCGGTGCTGCTGGTGATCCGGTTGACGCTGACGCCCGGCTGGTAGCGCACGAGGTCCTGCGTGTCGCGCGTGATCCGCTCGTCGAGTTCCTGCCGCGTGATCACGCTGACGGTGCCGGGAACATCGAGAGCCTGCTTTTCGCCGCGCGACGCCGTGACCGTGATCTGGTCGAGCGAGATCATCTGATCGCTGCTGGGCGCATTGACCTGCGGAGCTTGCGTTTGCGCCTGTGCCACCGAAAGAGCTGTTGTCGACAGCAAAGCTGCCAGGAAAGCCAATCTAGAATTATTATTCATTACGTAACCCCAGTCCCATGTCCGGGGCGTGTAATAGTCTTCTTAAAGGATTCGCAAGTTGATTCTTTGTGGGATTGCGATATAATAATTGATATAATTCAAAAGAGAGACTTTAGATATAATATAGTTATTACAATAATCTGTTGTGTAAAGCCTTATCTGAACAAATAGAGAGGAGATTTGTTCAATGCTCCGTGGCCCGTGAAGCTGGAGCCTTGGGCCCGGCGCCGCGGGCGGCGATCAGATCAGCGCCATAAGGTGCAGCCCGACGAAACAGCCGGCGCCGCCGGCGATCAGCAGGAGCGGATTGACCGGCGTCAGCATCAGCAGGGCGGTCGAGACCAGCGCGACGCCGCGGCCGATCCAGCCGCTGTCGAGAGACTGGATCAGCACATAGCTTGCCGCGAGGATCATCCCAGCCGCGACCGGTCGCAAGCCCTTCTCAAGCGCGCGCAGCAGGCGGGCGCCCTCGTAGCGCGACCAGATATGGGCGACCCCGTAGATCAGGAAGGCGGTCGGCCCGAAAATGCCGGCGGTTGCGGCGAGCGCGCCCCAGAATCCGGCGATCTGCCAGCCGATCAGCGTCGCCAGCAGCGAGCCCGGCCCCGGCGCCAGCCGCGCGATCGCGAAGGCGTCGACGAATTGGGCGGCGCTCATCCACTGGTGCACCTCGACGATCTGGCGGTGCATGTCGGCGATGGCGCTCTGGCCGCCGCCGATGGTCACCAGCGAGAGCGGCAGGAAGACCAGGAGGATGTTGAAGGGCAGGGATGACATCGGGTTGAGTATTTTCGAGCGAAGTGGGTACCGGTTCGCGTGAAGAACCGAAGGTCCGCGCAGCGAACATGCGTCTAAAACAAAAAAACGTTCAACCGTCCCGGTAGGTCACGGCGACGCTGAGCGAGCCGAAGCCGAGCACCGTCCAGAGCAATGGCCATTTCAGGATCGCGACCGCGACGAAGGTCGCGGCCATGATCGCGAGCGGGAAGACCCGGCGCGGCACCCGGCGCGCGGCCGTCAGCCCCATCGCCAGTGACAGGCCGATCGCGCCCGAAGCCGCGCCGCTCAGCGCGACATGGCTGAGTTCATAGCCGCTGAGCGAGGCGAAGGCGCTGCCGATCAGGACGATGACGAAGGCGGCAGGCACGACGATGCCGAGCCAGGAAGCGATGGCGCCGTTGCGTCCGCCGAGCTTGTAGCCGATCCAGATCGCCATGTTGGTGACGTTGACGCCGGGCAGGGCCTGCGCGACCGAGAGCCCGTTGAGGAAATCCTCCTCGCTCATCAGGCGCCGGCGCTGCACGAATTCCCGGAGCATCCAGCCGCTCAAGCCGCCGCCGAAGCTGGTCAGCCCGATCCGCGTGAAGATCAGGAAGAGCTGCAGCGCGCTCGGGCGCTCGGCCAAGTTATCCGGCATCTGATTCTGCGCCATGAGACGGCTGATGAAGCCAGAAAGCAGGCTTCACAGGGATTGGCCAGCGCTGAAGCGCATTGCCGGCATGACAGCGGTTTCAAACCATCTTTGTCATTCCGGGGCTTCGCGGAGCGAAGAACCCGGAACCCACGACGGGGGGAGGCGCTCGCAACCGGGCATCGGATGTCTCACCCCGTCGTGGGTTCCGGGCTCGCGCCTGCGGCACGCCCCGGAATGACAAAGGGGGGCGGCCGGGAGCTATCCAGCAGCCGCCCACGTCACCTAGCGAGTTGGAGCGTCCGACCGTCGCAAGGTGCGCTTGACGGCGCGCTTCAATTGGGCGCCGGCCTTGCGCACGAGTTCGCGATTGCTGCCCGCGCGTCCCTTGCCGCCTGGCGAGGATGCGGGAAGGGGCAGGGGCGTTTCCTTGGCATGCAAGGCTGCCCTGCCGGGGCCCGCCGGCTCGGCCGGCGCGATCCTGAAATCGGGGCCGCTGACCGGCAGCGCCGCCATGGCCGGATCGACGAAGGCCTTGATCGGCAGATGGTCTGAGGCGATGCGCGCGAGCGGCGTATCATGGACCGCGACCTCCGACAGGATTTCCGGGCGGTTGGCGATGATCCGGTCGAGCGCCAGCAAGGGCAGCCCGGCCGGGAAGCTCGGCACCGGCACGGGCATCGCGCCGAAGGCGGCATCGAGCGCGCTCAGTGCCGAGCGGCCGCCGAGGCGCCATTCGTTGAGATCGCCGAGCAGGAGGGTGGGGCGCTCGTCCCGGCTGCGCATCAGGTCGATGATCATCCGGGCCTGCTGCGAGCGCGAGCGCCTGAGCAGTCCGAGATGGGCCGCGACGATCCTGAGCGCCGCGCCGCTCTCCAGGTCGATATCGACGACCAGCGCGCCACGCGGCTCCAGCCCCGGCAGCGAGACCTGATGCACGTCGCGCACCAATCCCTGCCGGAACAGCACGACATTGCCGTGCCAGCCATGCGCCGCGGCATTGGAGCTTTCCACGGGAACAGGGACGAGGCCGGTCTCGTCTTTCAGCCGGGCGAGGTCGAGCAGGCCGTGGCGGGCGCCGAAGCGCTTGTCGGCCTCCTGCAGGGCGATGACATCCGGCGCGATCTCGCGGATCACCTGCCCGATCCGGCCGGGATCGAAGCGGCCATCGACGCCGACGCATTTATGGACGTTGTAGGAGGCGACCAGCGTGCCCCCGGAACGACCGTTCTCTCCGGCCGAAACGGTGCCGGGGCGGTTGTTGCGCTGGCGCAGCGAGGCGATGATGCTGGCGGGCAGGCTCTGGTTCTTCTTCTGCATCGCTCCGCCGGCTCGTGCTCCGGACCCGCCGAGAGGGGACGGGTAACGGCTTAGGCATCCATGGCGTCAGGGATATGACCGCGTCGGTTCACAGATAGGGCGAGCCGAGCCAGATCAGCCTGTCGATCAGACGCATGACATAGGGCCGGGCACGCAGGCCGGCAAGCGTGACCGGGGTCGCAGTCGACATCACCGTCTCGATCCGGCGCTCGATCGCGCGGGCGAAGCCATGGTCGAGAACCTCGAGGTCGATCTCGAAGTTCAGACGCAGCGAACGCGGGTCGAGATTGGAGGAGCCGACATAGGCCCAGCTCCCGTCGACGGCGAGGAGCTTGGAATGGTCGAAGGCGCCGGTGGAGCGCCAGATCCGGCAATAATTCTTCAGGATCTGGTCGAATTGCGCGGTCATGGCGCGATCGACCAGCACGAGGTTGTTGACCGAGGGCACGACGATATCGATGTCGACGCCGCGTCGCGCCGCGGTGACGAGCGCGCTGATCAGTTCCTGGTCGGGCAGGAAATAGGGCGACATGATCTTGACCGATTGGCGCGCCACCGACAGCGCGCCCATCAACAGCTTGTGATTGGTTTCCAGATAGGAATCCGGCCCCGTGGGCACCGCGCGTGCCAGCACCGGCATGCCGCTTCGCGCCAGCTCCGGAATCTCCCAGGCCGGGCCGGCCAATGCCTCGCCGGTGGCGAAGCACCAGTCCTCGGCCGCGACGGCGAAGAGATCGGCCACCACAGGCCCCTCGATGCGGAAATGCGTGTCATGAGCGAAGGCGTCGCCGGCGAATTCGCGGGTGAAGCCCTCGCGGATGTTCATCCCGCCCATGAAGCCGATCATCCCGTCGACGACGATGATCTTCCGGTGCGTCCTGAGATTGGCATAGGGCAGCCGCAGGCCCATGATGATGTTGCCGTTGAAGACGTCGACCGCGACCCCGCCCTCGCGCAGGTGCCCGGCGATGCTCGGCACCGAATAGCGCGCCCCGACCGCATCGATCAGCACCCGGACCGCGATGCCGCGTTTCTGCGCCTCGATCAGCGCATCGGCGATGCGCAGGCCGATCGGGTCCCGGTCGAAGATGTAGCTTTCCAGGATGATGCTGCGCTGCGCTGCCGCGATGGCGGCGAGTATCGCGCCATAGGCCTCGTCGCCGGTCTCCAGCGTGTCGATGCGGTTGCCGGTGGTCAGCGGGTGGCGGGCGACGCGGTCGCCGAGCGTCTTGAGCGCGAGGAAGCGCCGGCCGAAATGCGTCGCGATCGCCTCGTCCTCGACATGGAAATCGGCCGCCGCCATGCCATGGCCGGGGCGCTGGGCCAGGATCGAGGCGCGGCGGATGCGGTTGACCCCGGCGATGGCGTAGAGCAGCGGCCCGATGATCGGCGAAAGGATGATGACGCCGACCCAGCCGATGGCGGCGCGCACCTCGTCCTTGGTCATCACCGCATGCGCGCCGGCGACGGCCGACAGCGCGATCGTGATGACCGCGAGGATATGCGGCCAATAGGTCGAGAGAATCCCCCACATGCCGCTGAGGCTAGAGCATGTTTCGAACGGATTGAAACGTCATTGCAGGCGAACGAGGCAATCCAGGGGATCGGGTTGAACCATTCAGCCCGATCCCCTGGATTGCTTCGTCGCTGCGCTCCTCGCAATGACGGGGATGGACGATCCCGCCATGCATTGTCAGCGGTTCATCACTCCGGCCCAGACTCGACTCGCCTTCCGGCGGGGAGCGCTCTATAAAGAACAAAGAGAGAACAGAAGCCTTGCCCCATGCCGGAAACCGCCACGACCTTGTCCGATCTGCGCCGCAGCCTCTCAGAGGCCGCCTTGCGGGGTGGGCCGGTTGCGGCCGGGCGGATCGGCCTCGGCGTGCCTGCGCTGGACGATGCCCTGAACGGCGGGCTCGCACGGGCGGCGCTGCATGAGATCTACGCTGCCGAGGTCGCCGATCTCGCCGCCGCGACCGGCTTCGCGCTCGGCCTCGCGCTGCGGGCGGGGGAGGCAGATGAGAAGGCCGGAGCATTGTCGAGCGAAGCCGCCCCCGGTTCGTGTGAAGAAACGCCGAAGGGCTCCAGCGAGCGTTGCATCCTGTGGGCGCGGCAGGATTTCGTCGATGCCGAAGCCGGGCGATTGCATGCGCCGGGATTGAACGAATTCGGCTTCGATCCGTCACGCCTCCTGCTGGTGCGGGCGCGCGACGGCGAGGGCGTGTTGCGGGCGGGCGCCGAGGCGGCGCGCTGTTCGGCGCTCGGGGCCGTGCTGATCGAACCCTGGGGCGAACCGCGCCCTTTCGACCTGACGGCGAGCCGTCGTCTCGCCCTGGCGGCGGAAGCCTCGGGCGTGCCGGTGCTGTTGCTGCGCGTGGCCGCTGCCGAGGCGCCGAGCGCGGCGCGCACGCGCTGGCAGGTGAGGGCGCTGGCCTCGCGGGCCTTGGAGGCGAATGCACCGGGCGCGCCGGCCTTCGCCTTGAGATTGCTGCGCCAGCGCGGCGGCGCGGCCGGGCGTGAATGGCGTGTGGAGTGGGACCGTGACCGACATCGCTTTGCGGAATGCAGCCTTTTCGACCGAGCTTCCCGGACAGACCATGCCGCGCCGCTATCTCGCCCTCTGGTTCCCCTATCTGGCGACGGACAGGTTGCGGCGGACGGGCGCGATTCCGGCCTCCGGCGCGCCGGCTGAGAAGCCGCATGTGCTGACCGAGATGCAGGGCAACGCCCTGCGCCTCGTCGATTGCGACCGGCGCGCCGTCGCTCTCGGCCTGACGCGCGGGATGACGCTGGCCGACGCCCGCGCCCGCATCCCCGATCTCGTCGCGCTGGAGACGCAAGCTCAGGCCGACCACGAATTCCTCGAAGCGCTCGCCGGCTTCTGCGACCGTTTCACGCCGCTTGTCGCGCTCGACGAACCGCATGGCCTGATCCTCGACATCACCGGCTGCGCCCATCTCTTCGGCGGCGAGGCGGGGCTCGGTAATCTGGCCGGGCGCGCCATGCAGCGCGGCGGCCTCAAGATGAAAGCCGCCATCGCCGGCACACCCGACGCCGCTCGCGCCTGCGCGCGGCACGGCCGCGGCGGCATCGTCCCGCCCGGTCAGGAGGAGGCGTGGCTCTGCCCGCTGCCGACCGTCGCGCTGGATACCGACGCCGAGACCGTGATCGCGCTCTCCCGCGCCGGCCTCAAGACGCTGGCTCATCTCGCGGAGCGTCCTTCGGAAACGCTCTCCGCCCGTTTCGGCGCGGCGCTGGCGGTCAAGCTCCGGCGTATCCTCGGCCATGAGGATCGCCGCATCACGCCTTTGCGCCCGCCGCCCGATTGCGTGGTCGAGCGCCATTTCGCCGAGCCTTTCGCCGACACGGCGAGCCTCGAGGCCGTGGTCGTCCGATTGATCGGAGAGGCGGCGCGGGCCTTGGAGGCGCGTGGGCAAGGCGGTCGCGTCTTCGAGCTCGGCTTCTTTCGCAGCGACGGCATTGTGCGCCGTCTCGCCCTCGAAACAGGCCGGCCTTCGCGCGATGCCAGGGCGCTGCTCCGGCTCTATCGCGAGCGCATCGAGACACTGGCCGATCCGCTCGATCCCGGCTTCGGCTTCGATGCGATCAAGCTCGCGGTCCCGCTCTGCGAGCCACTCGATACGCCCCAGCACAGCCTCGACGGCCGCGCGGTCGAGGAGGAGGCGGTGGCCGATCTGGTCGACCGGCTCGTCACCCGCTTCGGCCGCGACCGGGTGTTGCGCTTCGCGGCACAGGATACGCATCACCCCGTGCGCGCCGCGAAAGCGCTTTCCGCCGCTGCGCCGTTACCGGAGGCCGAATGGTCTACACCCGAGCCACAGGAGCCGCCGGCCCGTCCGCTCCAGCTCTTCGAGCCGCCTCAGCCGGTCGAGGCGATCGCCGAGGTGCCGGACGGTCCGCCGATCCGCTTCCGCTGGCGGCGTCTGATCCATGACGTCGCCCGGGCCGAGGGCCCCGAGCGCATCGCGCCGGAATGGTGGCGCGACGGCTCCGACGAGCCGATGCGCGACTATTACCGCGTCGAGGATGCGCAAGGCCGCCGCTTCTGGCTCTACCGGATCGGCTTCTACGAGGCCGACAGCGCCCCGCCGCGCTGGTTCCTGCACGGGCTCTTCGCATGAATCAGATTGCGAATGCCTTCGCGGAACCTGTTGCCGCCTCGCATTTTTCCTTCCTGCGCGGCGCCTCGCCGGGGCCGCATATGGTGCTGACGGCGCTGTTGCTCGGCTATTCCGGCATCGGTATCGCCGACCGCAACACGGTGGCGGGCGTCGTGCGCGCCTGGGCGGCGCTGAAGCAGTTGCGCGAGGACGGCCTGCCGGCGCCCGACAAGGTCAGGCAAGGCGGCAGCCCCGGCGAATACATCTGGGTCGAGAACCCGGATTTCGCTGATCATCCCATCGAGCCCGAGCCGATGAAAGCGATGGCGAAGAAGTTCAAACTCGCGACCGGCACCCGCCTCGTCTTCGCCGACGGCACGCCCGATATCGTCGTCTATCCCGCCAATCGTGACGGCTGGGGCCGGCTCTGCCGCCTGCTCAGCCATGGCAATCTGAAGGACGGCGTGAAGAAGGGCGAATGCCGGCTCGTCCTCGACGACCTCCTGAACGACGCCCGCGACCTGCTGCTGATTCTGATGCCCGCGCGCAGCCTTGATGGCTTGGCCGCGCTGCTCGCCAAGCTAGACGATGCCGCGCCCGGCGCGGTCTGGCTCGCGGCCAGCATGCACCGGCGCGGCGACGACCGCCGCCGCCTCGCTCGCCTCAGGAATATCGCCGCTGCGACCCGCACGCCGCTGATCGCGAGCAATGACGCGCTCTACGATTCCATCGGCCAGCGGGACCTGCAGGACGTGCTGACCTGCATCCGCGAGGGCGTCACCATCGAGCGAGCGGGGAGTCTGCTCGAATCCAATGCCGAGCGCCATCTCAAGCCGTCGCAGGAAATGGCACGCCTGTTCCGCGATGCCCCCGAGGCTATCACCGAGACGCAACATCTCTTCTCCCGCATCGAGTTCGATCTCGACCAGCTCAAATACGAGTACCCCGACGAGCCGATCCCGCCCGGCTGGAAGGATCAGGACTGGCTAGTCGAACTGGTCCGCCGCTGCTGCCTGATCCGCTATCCCGATGGTGTGCCGGAGAAGGTCGAGAAGCTCTTGGCGAAGGAGCTCGATCTGATCGGGAAGCTCGACTACGCCCGCTATTTCCTGACCATCCGCCAGATCGTCGAATTCGCCGAGAGCAAAGGCATCCTCTGTCAGGGCCGCGGCTCGGCCGCCAATTCCGCGGTCTGCTACGTGCTCGGCATCACCGCGGTCGATCCGGCCGAAAACGATGTGCTGTTCGAGCGCTTCATCTCGACCGAACGCAAGGAGCCGCCCGATATCGACGTCGATTTCGAGCATGAAAGGCGCGAGGAAGTGATCCAGTGGATCTACTGGAAATACGGCCGCCACCGCGCCGGCATTGCCGCGACCGTGATCCATTACCGGCCACGCAGCGCCATCCGCGAGGCCGGTAAGGTACTGGGCCTGACCGAAGACGTCACGGCCCGCATCGCCGATACCAATTGGGGGAGTTGGGGCAGCGAGATCGGCGATGCCCGGGTCCGCCAGGCCGGGCTCGATCCGACCAATCCGACGATCCGCCGCGCCGTCGACTTCGCCACCCGGCTATTGGGCTATCCGCGCCATCTCTCGCAGCATGTCGGCGGCTTCGTTTTATCGCGCGGACGCCTCGACGAGACCGTGCCGATCGGCAACGCGGCGATGGACGAGCGCACCTTCATCGAATGGGACCGCGACGACATCGACGAACTCAAGCTGATGAAGGTCGATGTGCTCGCATTGGGCATGCTGACCTGCATCCGCAAGGCGTTCGATCTGATCAGGGAGAACGGGGGAAGGGATTACGCGCTCGCCGATTTGAAGGATGGCGACAAAGACACCTACGCAATGCTCCAGAAGGGGCACTCTCTCGGCGTCTTTCAGGTAGAGAGCCGTGCGCAGATGAACATGCTGCCACGGCTAAAGCCCGAAAAGTTCTACGACCTCGTCATCCAGGTGGCGATCGTTCGCCCGGGCCCAATTCAGGGCAACATGGTCCACCCCTATCTGAAGCGGCGGGCGGGGATCGAGGACGTGACCTATCCGGCCCCTTCGCCGGAGCATGGGCGGCCGGACGAGCTCTTCGAAGTCCTGAACAAGACCGAGGGCGTCCCGCTCTTTCAGGAGCAAGCCATGCGGCTCGCCATGGTCGCTGCCAAATTCTCCGACATCGAAGCCAACGGACTGCGCAAGGCGATGGCGACCTTCCGCAACGCTGGAACGATCGGCAATTACGAGACGATGATGGTCGAGCGCATGGTCGCGCGCGGCTATGAGCGCGATTTCGCCCAGCGCTGCTTCGACCAGATCAAGGGCTTCGGCAGCTATGGCTTCCCGGAAAGCCACGCCGCTTCCTTCGCCAAGCTGGTCTACATCTCCTCGTTCCTGAAGAAGCACTACCCGGCCGCTTTCGCTGCCGCGTTGCTGAATTCCCAGCCGATGGGCTTCTATGCTCCGGCCCAGATCGTCCGGGAGGCAGAGGAGAACGGCGGCGTCGAACCGCGATCGGTCGATGTCAATTCCAGCTTTTTGGACAACGGCTTGGAAGCCGTTTCGGAATCAAGTTCTTACCGCGATCGGCCGCGTCGGGAGGGCGGAAGAGACCCCTTCGCCCTGCGCCTGGGCTTCCGCCAGATCGACGGCTTCAAGGATGAGTGGGGCAATACCATTGCGAAGGAGCGGGAAGCAGGCGGCCCCTATCGCGACGTCGAGGAACTGATGCGCCGGGCTAGCCTCCCCGCCCGCGCCATGCGCCTGCTCGCCGATGCCGATGCCTTCCGTTCGATGGGGCTGGACCGGCGCGAGGCGCTCTGGGCCGTGCGCCGCCTGCCGGACGATCCCGCCCTGCCGCTCTTCCAGGTTGCGCAGGCGCGCGAGTTGGGTTCGGAACGGAGCATGGCACTCCCGGTCATGCCGCTGGCCGAGCATATCGTCGCCGATTACCAGACCGTCCGGCTCTCGCTGAAGGGGCACCCGATGCAGCTCCTGCGTCCGCGCTTCCGGCGCGAGGGCGTGCTGAGCTGTGCCGAGACCGAGGCGAAGCCCGATGCCGCCTTCGTCCGCACGGCCGGGATCGTGCTGGTGCGTCAGCGGCCGGGCAAGGGCAACGCCATCTTCGTCACGCTGGAGGACGAGACCGGGATCACCAATGTCGTGATCTGGGCGCGCTTGTTCGAGCGCTTCCGCCGCGAGGTCATGGGTGCACGACTGATGCTGGTCGAGGGTCGGGTGCAGAAAAGCGTCGAGGGCGTCACCCATCTCATGGCCCAGCGCATCGTGGATCGTTCGATCGACCTGCTCTCGCTTTCGGACACGCATCGTGCCGAGGTTCCGATGCCTATCGACGAGCTGAAGAACCCGCCGCTGCCGCGCCACCGCCACCCGCGCAATGTCCGCATCCTCCCGAAATCGCGGGATTTCCATTGAGGGCATAAAGGCTTCACTCCGTCTTAGCCATCTCCACGCGGGGCATCCCGGGCGAGCGCAGCGAGACCCGGGATCCATGCCGGAACCTCGATCGGAAGCGCTCCGGCATGGATCCCGGATCGGCGCCGCTTTGCGGCTTGTCCGGGATGACGGCAGAGGGGAGCAAGGCAGTGGCTCCCTCCCGAAAAGCCCCCGAAGCATCCGTCAAAACAAATTTCTCCAATAGAAGTGAAATAAGAAAAAACACGCTACCTGCTGTAAATTGAACCTTTGCCGCCATGGGTATAAGTGGTTTGTTCGATTTACCGAACAGGCGGCCACGATCATGGCGAACGGCTTCGGCTCGGACGAACCCACAGCAAAAACGCCGGCAGAGGCGCTGCTGGCACGTCGTGCAGCCGCGCTCGATGTGGCGTTCGGCAAGGCGAACGTTCCCGCGCGCGTTTCTGGCATCGTCGCGGAAGCGAATGGGCGTGTGGTCTTCACCACCTCCTTCGGCCTCGAAGATCAAGTCCTCACCCATTTCATCGCGGCGGCGAAGCTGCCGGTCACCTTCGCCACGCTCGATACCGGCCGGCTCTTTCCCGAGGTCTACGCCCTCTGGCAGGAGACCGAGGAACGCTACGGCATCCTGATCCGCCCGTATTACCCGCGCCATGACACGCTCGAGCTCCATGTCCGCCAGAACGGCATCAACGGCTTCTATGCCTCGCGCGATGCCCGCAAATCCTGCTGCGACATCCGCAAGGTCGAGCCGCTCGGCCGGGCGCTCGCCGGTGCCTCCACCTGGCTGACCGGCCTGCGTGCCGACCAATCGGCCGCACGCGGCGGGGTGAAGCTGGCGGAGGCTGATGCGGCCCGTGGCCTCGTCAAGGCGAGCCCGCTGATCGACTGGACGCGCGAGCGCGCGCTCGCCTTCGCACAGGAGAACGGCGTGCCGCTCAACCCGCTGCATGCGCAGGGCTTCGTCTCGATCGGCTGCCAGCCCTGCACCCGCGCCATCCGCCCCGGCGAGCCTGAGCGGGCCGGGCGCTGGTGGTGGGAGGATGATGCGGCCAAGGAATGCGGCCTGCATGTCGGGCAGGACGGAAAGCCGGCGCGCGCCACCCTCTCGGCTGCGGAAGTGCGCCAATGATCCAGCTCAGCCACCTCCAGAAGCTCGAGGCGGAGGCGATCTTCATCATCCGCGAGGTCGTCGCGACCTGCGACAAGCCGGTGCTGCTCTATTCGATCGGCAAGGACTCCGCCGTGCTGCTGCATCTCGTGATGAAGGCGTTCTATCCGGCCAAGCCGCCTTTCCTGCTGCTCCATGTCGACACGACCTGGAAGTTCCGCGAGATGATCGCCTTCCGCGACGAGACGGCGAAGCGCCTTGGGCTCGACCTCATCGTCCATATCAACCGCGAGGGCGTCGAGGCCGGCATCAATCCCTTCGCCTCCGGCTCGCGCGTCCATACTGATGTGATGAAGACGCAAGGGCTGAAGCAGGCGCTCGATCTCCACAAGTTCGATGCCGCCTTCGGCGGTGCGCGCCGCGACGAGGAGAAGAGCCGGGCCAAGGAGCGCGTCTTTTCGCTGCGGAGCCCGGAGCATCGCTGGGACCCGAAGAACCAGCGCCCGGAGCCCTGGCAGCTCTTCAACACCCGCAAGCATCGCGGCGAGAGCTTTCGCGTGTTTCCGCTCTCCAATTGGACCGAGCGCGACGTCTGGGACTACATCGCGCTGGAGAACATCCCGGTCGTGCCGCTCTATTTCGCCGCGCCGCGCCCGGTCGTCCGGCGCGACGGCGCCTGGATCATGCGCGACGACGAGCGCATGGAGCTCCTCCCCGGCGAGACGATCGAGACCCGCATGGTCCGCTTCCGGACGCTGGGCTGCTACCCGCTGACCGGTGCCGTCGAGAGCGAGGCGGCGAACCTCACCGACATCATCGCCGAGATGCGCTCGTCGCGATCCTCCGAGCGGGAGGGCCGCGTCATCGACCATGACGGATCCGGCTCGATGGAGCAGAAGAAGCAGGAAGGCTATTTCTGATGGGCTTCGCGCTCGCCAAGAAGAAGGCACCGAAACCGGTGCAGGCGCCGCTTCCGGCCAACGATGCCCCGGCATCATCCGAAACCGGCCAGCATTCGCTGCTGCGCTTCATCACTTGCGGCTCGGTCGACGACGGCAAGTCGACCTTGATCGGCCGCATGCTCTATGAGGCCGGTGCGGTCTTCGACGACCAGCTCAGCGCCCTCGACAGCGATTCCCGCAAGTTCGGAACCCAAGGCGAAGCGCCCGATTTCGCGCTGCTGGTCGACGGTCTCTCGGCCGAGCGCGAGCAGGGCATCACCATCGACGTCGCCTATCGCTATTTCGCGACGCAGACGCGCAGCTTCATCGTCGCCGACACGCCCGGCCACGAGCAGTACACCCGCAACATGGCGACGGGTGCCTCCACCGCCGATCTCGCGATCATCCTCGTCGACGCCCGCAAGGGCCTGCTGCCGCAGACGCGGCGCCATTCCTTCATCGTCTCGCTGGTCGGCGTCCGTCATGTCGTCGTCGCCATCAACAAGATGGACCTCGTCGGCTATGACGCCGCCGTCTTCGAGCGGATCGCGAATGACTATCGCGCGGCGGTGCAAAACCTCGGCTTCGCCTCGATCCGGTTCATCCCGGTCTCGGCCCGCGACGGCGAGAACGTCATGCGCCCGTCGGCGTTGATGCCCTGGCATGACGGCCCGGCGCTGCTGCCCTATCTCGAAAGCGTCGCGATTACGCGCGCCGCGCCGACCGATGAGGGCTTCGTTTTGCCGGTGCAATGGGTCAACCGGCCCGATCTCGACTTCCGCGGCTATGCCGGCACGCCCGTTGCCGGCCGCGCCCGCGTCGGGGATCCCGTGGTGGCGCTGCCGTCGGGCCGCACCAGCCGCATCGCAAGGCTGATCGGCGCTGCGGGCGAGGCCAGCCAGATCGCCGCCGGGCAGGCCGCGACGGTGACGCTGGAGGATGATATCGACATCTCGCGCGGCGACGTCATCGTTGCAGCAGGCTCGGCACTTCCGGTGAGCCGTGGTCTCAAAGCGCGCCTGCTCTGGACCGGCGAGCGCGCCATGCTCGAAGGCGGCCAGTTCCTGGTGAAGCTCGCCACGCAGAGCGCCAATGCCACGATCGAGGCGCTGCATCACAGCATCGATATCGAGGGCTTCCAGCCGTTGCCGGCGCAGAGCCTGGGCATGAACGGCATCGGCCTCGTCACGCTCCGGCTCGACCGGCCGCTGGTCTCGCTGCCTTATGCCCGCAGCCACGAACTCGGCGGCTTCATCCTCATCGACCGGGTCAGCAACGAGACGGTGGCCTTCGGCTTCGTCGAGCCGGCCGAGGGGACTGTCCAGCAGGGCCTGGGCGATGGCGGGGCGCTCGCGCGGGCGAAGCGCGGCGTCGTCCGTATCGTCGGCCGGCGCGGTACGCCGGACCGCCGGGCCTGGTTGGCCGGCGTGAGCTGGCGCGTCCTGAGCACGGCTGGGCTGTTCGCGGCGGCCTTCGTGCTGACGGCCAATGCGGCAGCGTCCCTGGCGCTAGCCTTCGGTGACATCCTGTTGCGGCCGGGCTTGCGGGCGCTGCATATGCGGCTCTGGCGCAAGGCGCCGGTCGGGGCGTTGCAGGACGGCGCGGGGATCTGACGACGGCCGGTCTTCCTCTCCCTTTGTCATTCCGGGGCACGCCGCAGGCGTGAACCCGGAACCCACGACGGGGTGAGACATTCAACACCCGGCTGCTGGCGGCTCGCCCCGTCGTGGGTTTCGGGTTCTTCGCGGAGTTTATCCTTGGGCCGACCGAAGGTCGGACCCGAGGGCGAAGCCCCGGAATGACAACCAGGGCTCCGGCTTTATCTCGGCAAGTGCACGCTACCCTGCGACCACCGCCGTCGCCTCGATCTCCAGCAGAGCCTCCGGCTCGACCAGCGCCGTCACCGCGACTACCGCCATCGCCGGGAAATGCCGGCCGAAGACCTCGCGATAGGCCGGCCCCATTTCCTTGAGGCTGGCGCGATAGGTCGCGATATCCGTGACGTACCAGGTCAGGCGCACGATATCCTCGACACGCCCGCCGCCGGCCTCGACCACCGCCCTGATGTTGAGGAAGGTCTGGCGCAATTGGCCGATGAAGCCCTCGGCGAAGACGCCCTCGGCATCCCAGCCGACGAGCCCGCCGGTCACCAGCACGCGGCCTTCCGCCACCATGCCGTTGGCGTAGCCGCGCGGCTGCGGCCAGCCTTCGGGCAGGATGGCGCGGGACTGCGGAAGGTCGGACATGGCGTATCGCCTCGGTTTCGGCCGTTCAGGCTCTGTCGACGGAAAAATCAGGCCTCGCCCTGCGCCATCTGGCGCAAGGCGAAGCGTTGCAGCTTGCCGGTCGCTGTCTTCGGCAGGGCGACGACGAATTCGATGGCGCGCGGGTATTTGTAGGGCGCGATGCCGGCTTTCACATGCTCCTGCAGCGTCTTGACCAGCGCTGCGTCGCCAGTGACACCCTCGCGCAGCACGACATAGGCCTTCACGATCTGACCGCGCTCGGGGCAGGGCGCGCCGACCACGCCGCATTCGGCCACGGCTTCATGCGTCAGCAGGCAGGCTTCGACCTCGGGGCCCGCGATATTATAGCCAGCGGAGACGATCATGTCGTCGGAGCGGGCCTGGTACCAGAAATAACCGTCCGCATCGCGCAGATAGGTATCGCCGGTGATGTTCCAGCCGTCGAGGACATAGACCGCCTGGCGCGGGTCGGAGAGATAGCGGCAGCCGGTCGGGCCGCGCACGGCGAGGCGCCCGGGCGTACCGTCGGGCACGTCGCGCCCTTCGGCATCGACGATCTTCGCCTCGTAGCCCGGCACCGGAATCCCGGTCGAGCCCGGCCGGATCGCTCCGCGTGGCGCCCCGATGAAGATATGCAGCATCTCGGTCGCGCCGATGCCGTCGAGCAGGGGCATGCCGGTCCGCGCCTGCCAGGCGTCAAAGGTCGCCTTGGGCAGGGCTTCGCCGGCTGAGACACAGATGTTGAGCGAAGAGATGTCGCGCCCGTCGAGCTTGTCGAGCATGGCGCGATAGGCTGTCGGTGCGGTGAAGACGACGCTGACCTTGTGGCGCTCGATCGCGTCGATCAGGTCGGCCGGGCCGGCCTTCTCGGGCAGCACCATGGCCGCGCCGATCCGCATCGGGAAGAGCACGAGCCCGCCGAGCCCGAAGGTGAAGGCGAGCGGCGGCGAGCCCGTGAAGCGATCCTCCGGCGACGCCTTCAGCACGCGGGCGCCATAGCAGTCGCAGATCGCCAGCATGTCCTGGTGGAAATGCATCGTGCCCTTGGGCTCGCCGGTGGTGCCGGAGGTGAAGGCGATCAGGCAGACATCGTCACGCGCCGTGTCGACTGCCGTGAAATCCTCGTAGCCGGGCTGCGCCATCAGAGCTTCGAGTTCGCCTCCTGCGCCGCCGAAGGCGACGATGCGGGCGAGCTCCGGCGCTTGCACCCTGGCGGTCTCCAACTCGGCCGTGAGGCGATGGTCGCAGAGCGCGAGCGCGATCCTGGCCTTGTGCAGGGGATAGGCGAGCTCGCCGGCGCGCAGCATCGGCATGGTCGCGACCGCGACGCCACCGGCCTTGATGACGGCGAGATAAGCAGCGACCATCATCGGCGTATTGCCGGCGCGCAGCAGCACGCGGTTGCCGCTGACCATCCCGAGGTCACGGGTCAGCACATTGGCGATGCGGTTCACCACCTCGGTGAGGTCGGCATAGCTCCAGTGCAGGTCGCTGGCGATCACGGCCGTGCGCCCGCCGCGACCTTCGGCAATGTGCCGGTCGAGCAATTCCGCGACGCAGTTCAGCCGGTCGGGATAGGTGAGCCCCGCCTCTTCCAGCCTCAGATCGGGCCAGCTTTCGCGCGGCGGCAGGTTGTCCCGCGCGAAGCTGTCCTGATGACCCGATCTCGCGAATCCGGTTGCTGTCATGGCATTCCCCTGCAAGAGCCGGATCCGATCAGGTCCCCTCGGCCTGACCGGTGAATCCGCCTCTAACGATCTGCTCTTCCGGCATGTGTCTTGAGTAGGTCGCGCGCGATCACGACCTTCTGGACTTCCGAGGCGCCCTCGTAGATGCGCAGCGCCCGGATTTCCCGGTACAATTCCTCGACCTTGACGCCCTTGGTGACGCCAAGCCCGCCATGAATCTGGACCGCCCGGTCGATCACCTTCTGCGCGTTCTCGGTCGCGACGAGCTTGGCGAGTGCCGCCTCGCGGGTGATGCGGGGCGCGCCGCGATCCTTGGTCCAGGCGGCGCGATAGACGAGGAGGGCAGCGGCATCGACCTCGGCAGCGCTGTCGGCGATGGCCGCCTGCGAGAGCTGGAGATCGCCGAGCGTGCCGCCGAAGAGCTTGCGGCCGTTGGCGTGCTCAAGCGTCTCGTGCAGCGCCCGCCTGGCGAAGCCGAGCGCGGCGGCGCCGACGGTCGAGCGGAAGATGTCGAGCGTCGCCATCGCGACCTTGAAGCCGTCACCCGGCCCGCCGATGCGGTTATCGAGCGGCACGCGGCAGCCCTCGAAGCGCAGGGTCGCCAGCGGATGCGGCGCGATGACTTCGATGCGCTCGGGAAACGTCAGGCCCGGCGTATCGGCCTCGACCAGGAAGGCGGAGAGCCCGCGCGCCCCCGGCGCCTCGCCCGTCCGGACGAAGACGACGTAATGGTCGGCGATGCCGCCATTCGAGATCCAGCTCTTCTCGCCGTCGATGCGGACATGGGTATTGCCATCCGGGGTCGCGGTCGTCGCCATGGCGGCGACATCGGAGCCAGCCTCCTTCTCGGAAAGAGCGAACGCGGCGATGTGCCTGCCGGACGCGACATCCGGCAGGATGCGCCGCTTCATCGCCTCGGAGCCGGCTATACTGATTGAGCCCGTGCCGAGCCCCTGCATGGCAAAGGCGAAATCGGCGAGCCCGTCATGCGCCGCCAGGATTTCGCGGGCGAGACAGAGCGTGCGGACATCGAGCTTGTTCGTCAGCCCGCCATAGGCGGCCGGCACGGTGGCCTTCAGGAAGCCGGCCGCACCCAAAGCCGCGACGCGCGCCCGGCAAGCCTCGTCGACATCGTCGTGCGGCAGGTCGGCGAGATAGGAATCGGCCCAGCCGGAAAGCTCGGCGGCGAAGGCGCGGTGGCTCTCCTCGAAGAACGGCCAGTCCAGCGTGTCGCCGAGGATGTCGAGGCCGAGAGGAGAAGCGCTGCCCATCTCAGTTGCCCTCGAAGACCGGCTTCTGCTTGTTGGCGAAGGCGTGATAGGCGCGGGAAAAGTCCTCGGTCTGCATGCAGAGCGCCTGCGCCACGGCTTCCGCCTCGATCGCGCTCTCGACCGACATTGCCCATTCCATTTCGAGCATGCGCTTGGTCATGGCATTGGCGAAGGTCGGGCCGTCAGCCAGCTCGGTGGCGAGCGTCTGCGCCTCCGCCAGCACGGTCTCAGGCGCGCAGATGCGGTTGAGGAAACCCCAGCGCTCGGCTTCCTCGCCCTTGAGGACGCGACCGGTATAGAGCAGCTCGGCCGCGCGGCCCTGGCCGATGATGCGCGGCAGCATCGCGCAGGCGCCCATGTCGCAGCCGGCAAGCCCGACGCGGTTGAACAGGAAGGCGATCTTGCTGCCGGCCGTGCCGAGCCTGAGGTCGGACGCCATGGCGACGATGGCGCCGGCGCCGGCGCAGACGCCGTCGATCGCCGCGACGATCGGTTGCGGGCAGGCGCGCATCGCCTTGACCAGTTCGCCGGTCATCCGGGTGAACCTGAGCAGGTCCTTGGTCTCCATCGCGACCAGCGGCCCGATGATCTCGAAGACATCGCCGCCCGAGGAGAAATTGCCGCCGGCGCCGGTGACGACGATTGCCTTGACGTCCTCCTCCTTCTGCGCGGCGAGGAAGAAATCCGTGAGTTCGCGGTAGCTTGCGAAGGTCAGCGGATTCTTTTTCTCAGGCCGGTTCAGCGTCACCGTGGCGACCTTGCCGGAAACCGAGAGGCTGAAATGCTGCGGCGTGAAGCCCGCCAGCGGCAAGGTCGTGGCATTGGCGATCTCTGCCATCAGGCGTCTCCCTTGGCGGCTTCGCCGGTCCGCCCCGCGATGGCGCGATGCAGCGAGGTCTTGGTCTCTCCGAGCAGCCGAAAAAGCTGCGCGATGGCGGGCTGGTCGAGCCCGGCGAACAATTCGGCGATCCAGTCTTCGTGGCGCTCGGCCATGGCGCGGAAGACCTTGCGGCCCTGTGCCGTCAGGGTGAGGATCTGCACCCGCCGGTCCTGCGGGGCGGAGCGCTTGTCGACGAGCCCGTCGGTTATGAGTCCCGCGACGACGGCGGTGACATTGCCGTTCGAGACCATCAGGCGCTGCGAGACCTCGCCGACGGTCATGCCGACCGCGGTCTTGTCGAGTTGCGCCATCAGGTCGAAGCGCGGCAGCGTGGTCTTGAATTCCTCGCGCAGGCGGTTGCGGATCTCGGTCTCGATCAGGGTCGAGCAGGTCAGCATCCGCAGCCAGAGGCGCAATTCGTCCTTGTGGTCGCCGGGGCGCTCGCTCGCTTTCGTCTCACGGTCGAGGATCAGGGAAGAGGAGGGCGTTTCCATCTCAGAACTCCCCGCCATTGATCATGAGTGACTGGCCGGTGACGGCGTCGCTGCCGGGCCCGCACAGATAGAGCACTGCGGCTGCGACCTCGTCCGGGGCGATCAGGCGGCCCTGCGGATTGTCCTTGATCATCGCCGCCAGCGCCTCTTCGCGGCTCTTGCCGGTCTTGCTGGCGACATTGTCGATGCTGGCGGTCGCCATGTCGGTATCGGCATAGCCGGGGCAGACGGCGTTGACGGTGACGCCGGAGCGCGCCGTCTCCAGCGCCAGCGACTTCACCAGCCCGACCACGGCATGTTTCGCCGCCGTATAGGCGCTGACATAGGGGTAGCCACGGTGTCCGGCCGTCGAGGCGATGGCGATCAGGCGGCCGCGGCGATGCTCCAGCATGGCCGGGAGCGCGGCATGGAACAGGTTCACGGTGCCGATCAGGTTGATGTCGAGCATCCGGCGGAAGCGCTCGCCGTCGCTGCGCAGGAACGGCCCGGTCTCGACCGCGCCGGCATTGGCGATGGCGATATCGAAAGCCTGCTCACGCGGTAGTTGGCCGAGCGCCGCGGAAACCGAGGCTTCGTCGCGCACGTCACAGGCCGCGAAATCGGCGGCGACTCCAGCGGCGACGGCCTCCCGCAGCGTTGCCTCGTCGCGCCCGAGGATGCTGACCTGGGCTCCGGCTGTCGTCAGCCCGGCGGCGATGGCCCGGCCGATGCCGCGTCCGCCGCCCGTTACCAGTGCACGCTGTCCCTGCAGTGTCATGACCGCTCGACCTCCGGCGGCAAATATATTTTAAGTCTGAAGGAATTTGCAAGCGACCTGATCGGGGCCCTGTACCAGGGTATCCCGCAACGCAAAATGGCGCGGAGTGAAGGGGGTTGATCGGATCGTATGGTGCTGCCCCGGCGGAAATATCGCAAATGCCACTTGAGGCCAAAAACATTTCAGGCTTAAAATAATTTCTCAAGCCGGATCGACCCGGTTCCCGGATGGAGGCGTCGATGCGTATCGCTGTCGTGGGCGGAGGGCCGGCGGGGCTCTATTTCGCGCTGCTGATGAAGCGGGATTGGCCGGAACTGACGGTCGACGTCTTCGAGCGCAACCAGCCGGACGACACGTTCGGCTTCGGCGTCGTCTTCTCCGACCAGACGCTCGATACGTTCAAGGCGGCGGATGCGCAGAGCTATGCCGCGATCCGGGACAATTTCGCCTACTGGGACGACATCGAGATCCACTTCAAGGGCGATACCTTCCGCGTGCCCGGCAACGGCTTCTGCGGCTGCTCGCGCCGCTCGCTGCTGATGCTGGTGCAGGCGAGGGCACGCGAGCTTGGCGTCGACCTGCATTTCGGCGAGGAGATCGCCGATATCGAAGTACTGAAGCGCGATTACGATCTCGTCGTCGGCGCTGACGGCATCAATAGCCGCATCCGCGAGAACTGGCGCGAGCGCTTCCAGCCGCAGACCGACCTGCGCCCCAACCATTTCACCTGGATGGGCTCGACCCGCCCCTTCGACGCCTTCACCTTCTTCTTCAAGCAGACGGAGCACGGGGTCTTCATCGCGCATTGCTACCAGTACGAGGCCGGCCGCTCGACCTGGGTGCTGGAGACCGACCCCGAGACCTTTGCGAAGGCGGGCCTCGGCGCGATGGACGAGGCCCAGTCGGCCGCCTTCCTCGAAGGCGTCTTCGCCGAGGAGCTGGAAGGCCACAAGCTCATCACCAACCGCTCGCTCTGGCGCAATTTCCCGATGATCCGCTGCCGCAACTGGGTGGTCGAGAACGTCGTGCTGATCGGCGATGCCAAGGCGACGGCGCATTTCTCGATCGGCTCCGGCACCAAGCTCGCGATGGAGGACGCCATCGCCCTGCACAGGGCGATGGGGCAGGCGAAGCTCGACGTCACGGCGGGCTTGAAGCTGTTCGAGACGCAGCGCCGCGAGGAAGTCGAGAAGACCCAGCACGCGGCCGACGTCTCGCTGGTCTGGTTCGAGGAATTGAAGCGTTTCTGGGGTTTCGAGCCTTTGCGGTTCGCCTTCGGCCTGATGACCCGCTCCAAGGCCATCACCTATGACAATCTGGCCCTGCGCGCGCCGGAGATGGTTGAAGCCGTCGACAGGCTCGTCGCCGACGGCCTGGGCGACGTGGCGAAGCGGCGCAAGGACGGCTCGCCGGTCCCGCCCGCCTTCCAGCCCTTCAAGCTGCGCGAGATGCGGATCGAGAATCGCATGACGCTCTCGCCGATGTGCCAGTACTCGGCGCAGGACGGCCTGCCTGATGATTGGCACCTGATGCATTACGGCTCGCGTGCCATCGGCGGCCCCGGCCTGATCTTTACCGAGATGACCTGCGTCGCGCCCGATGCCCGCATCACGCCCGGCTGCACGGGCCTGTGGAACGACGCGCAGGAAGCCGCCTGGACGCGGATCGTCGGTTTCGTCCACGCCCATTCGGCGGCGAAGATCTGCCTTCAGCTCGGCCATGCCGGCCGCAAGGGCGCGACCAGGCTGATGTGGGAGGGCATGGACAAGCCCTTGTCGGAGGGCGCCTGGCCGATCGTCTCGGCCTCGCCGCTGCCATACTACCCGGAAAGCCAGGTGCCGCGCGCGATGACACGCGCCGACATGGATCGGGTCAAGGCGGAGTTCGTTGCGTCAGCCGTACGCGGCGAGCGCGCCGGCTTCGACATGCTGGAGCTGCACTGCGCCCATGGCTATCTGCTGGCGAGCTTCCTCTCGCCGCTGACCAACAGGCGCACGGACGAGTATGGCGGCTCGGTCGCGAACCGCCTGCGCTATCCGCTGGAAATCTTCCGGGCACTGCGCGAGGCGTGGCCGCGCGAAAAGCCGATCTCGGTACGCATCTCCGCGACGGACTGGGCGGAGGGCGGCCTCTCGGCGGCGGATTCCGTCGCGATCGCCGAGGCTTTCGCCGCGGAAGGCTGCGACCTCGTCGACGTCTCGACCGGCCAGACCGCCCGGGAATCGCGTCCGGTCTATGGCCGCATGTTCCAGACGCCGTTCTCGGATCGCATCCGCAACGAGGCCGAGGTCGCGACCATGTGCGTCGGCAACATCACGACAGTCGATCAGGTCAACACGATCATCGCGGCCGGCCGCGCCGATCTCGTTGCGCTCGGGCGTCCGCATCTGGCCGATCCGTCCTTCGTGCTGCGCGCGGCGGCCTGGTACGGCGTCGATCTCGCCCAGCCCGTGCAATACCAGCCCGGCAAGGACCAGCTCATGCGCAACACCCCGCGCGAGCGCGAGGAGCTCAAAACGCTGAAGCTCAAAGCTAAACCCAGCCGCCACGCGCCGGTCATCGAGGCCTGAGACTCTATTTTGCGCCCTGCGAACGCCCGGAAGGTGAAACCTCCGGGATCGTCGGCGCGGTGGCCGGGCGTTCGCCGAACGGGCTGGCTGAAGGCGGGTTGCGCCGCAGCCGGAAGGCGAGATAGGCCGCAGCCGCCGCCGAGAGCAGGCCGAGATAGGCCAGGAGGCCGTTCGGCCCGACCGTCTGCATAAAGGCGGCGGCGACCAGGGGGCCGATCGCCGAGCCGGTCGCCCAGAGGAAGAGCAGTTGCGCGGAGAGGCCGAGCGCGCGTTCGCGGCCGAGCCGGAAATAGGCATGCGCGACAGCGACCGTGTAGATCGGCATCGCGCCCGCGCCGATCAGGGCGAAAAGCCCGAACAGCCAGAAGCGCGTATGAGGCACGGAGAGCCAGAGCACGACGCCGAGCGCCAGCGAGCAGAGCACGACCGAGACGGTGGCGGTCAGCATGATCTTGCGGCTTTCGACACGGTCCGCCAGCAGCCCGAGCGGCCATTGCAGCACGAGCGCGCCGATCTGGATGCCGGCGGTCAGCAGGATCGCCCAGGCCTGATCGAGGCCGATCAGGATGCCGTAGGCCGGTGCGATATTGGTCAGCGCGCCGCCCATCAGCCCGACATAGAGGCAGCCGATCACGGAAGCTGGCGCGTATTGCCACATCGTGTTGAGCCGGACCGAGACGACCTCGCCCGATTCAGGCCCCTTGGCGCGGGTCATGCCGACCGGGATCAGCGCGATCGAGAAGGTCGCGCTCGCCAGCAGGAAGACATCGTGCGATTGCAGCGAGACATAGCCGACACCGATCTGCGAGCCGATCAGCGCCAGGCGGTTGAGGATCTGGTAGAAGCCGAACAGGCGCCCGCGCTGGCCCGCCTTGGCCTGGCCACTGATCCAGCTTTCGATGCAGATCGCGTGGCCCGCGCCGGCAAAGCCCATGCCGAGCCGTGAGATGCCCCAGAAATCGAGCGACGTGAGCGCGAAGCTGATTGTCAGCACCGCCTGCAGCGCCGCGAAGACGCCGAAGGCGCGGATATGGCCGACACGGCGGATGAAGGCGGGGATGACGAAGCAGCCGGCGAGGAAGCCGACGGAATAGGCCGAGCCGACGAGGCCGATCAGCAGCGGCGCCTTCTGCTCCAGCGCCATCTTGAGCGGCACGACCGTGTTCACGATGGTCGAGGCGATCTGCAGGATCAGCGCCCCGCTGACGATCGCGCCGAGCGCTGCGACGGAACTCGTCCGGGGCTCGGCTGGCTGGCTCACGGCGGTCCCGGCCTCCGGCGCAGCGGCCACGGAATCCTGCAATTCCGGCGGCTGCAACTCCTGCGGTTGCGATGCTTGCGACATATCCGATTCGAAGGCCGGTTGGTGAGAAATAGGTTGGATTTGCAGCCTCGCCCGAAAAAATGGGCCAATCGGGGCGGGTCGCGAAAAAATCCCGTCTTTCTTCCTCCATCGTCCGGCCGCGATCGCGCCGTCTTCGCGTGGCCTTGGAGGCGCGCGCCGGGCTCCTGTTCCGCCGCGCGCGAACCGCGAAAAATTATCGATCCGGTTCACCGGCGATTAACCAAGGCAGCGCCTTATCGATACGGAACGAAGTTTGGGTTCTCCCGGCATGTCCTGTCACACCGCGATGCGCGCCGCGCCTCCCTTGGTCGAGGCGCGTGCGGCCGTGCTGTGCCTGCGGTCGCCGGGCGTGGCGTAAGCGTATCGAGAGTGCGGCGGATGACCTATGCGACCTATGTGCGGGAAGGTGGCGCGCCCTATGTGCGGCCGCGTCGTCGCCGCAGGCCCTTGCTGAAGGGGCTTCTCCTCGCGCTCGCCCTGAGCGGCGGCGCCATGTCCGGCTTCTGGATGCTGGGGCAGGGCGCGCCCGGCCCCGATGCGGAGAAGATGCCCGCCGCAGTCGCCCATAAGGGATCGGCTGGTCATGTCGCGCAGCAGCAGGCGCCAGCCTATAGCGGGTTGCTCGACCCCTCCCTGTCGGGCGGCAAGGGTGCGTCCTTCGTGCAGGGCGCTCCCGTCCGCTCCGCGTTCCAGCCGGCGGCCCCGATGCCGCCATCCTCGTCGCTCGCCGTTGTCGCTCCCGCGGAGCCCGTCTTGCCGCTGCCGCCGCAGCCCCCGGTCACGCTGGCGGAGAAGGCTGCACCCATGCCGGTGCCGCGCCCCTTGGATCTGCTGCCGAAGGCCGGTCCGCAGCAGCTCCAGCCGCAGCAAGCCCAGCCGCGCGTCGCCCAGCCGACCAACTCGCGTCGCAACCGGACAGCCGCCGCCGCGCCGACGCCCGGGGACAACCGCAGCTTCTTCGAGAAGCTCTTCGGCGTGCAGAAGCAGCAGGAGCCGGCCGGGACCGCGCTAGCCTATGCCGCGCCGCAGGATGACATCATCGATCGTGGCCGCATCACCCGCCTCAGCCCCTCGGCCGGCACCCCCACACGCACCGCCGAGGCCGGCACCGCGATCTACGATATCGCGGCCAAGATGGTCTATCTGCCGAATGGCGAGCGACTGGAGGCTCATTCAGGCCTCGGCGAGATGATGGACGATGTCCGCTACGCCCATGTCCGGATGAAGGGCGTCACCCCGCCGCACACTTACACCCTGACCGAGCGCGAGGCCCTGTTCCACGGCGTGCGCGCCATTCGCCTGAACCCGGTGGGCGGCAGCGGCGCGATCCACGGCCGCGCCGGGTTGCTCGCCCATACCTATCTGCTCGGCCCGCGCGGCGACTCGAACGGCTGTATTTCCTTCAAGGATTACGATCGCTTCCTGCAGGCCTTCCTGCGCGGCGAGGTGAAGCGCATCGTCGTAGTCGCGAGCCTCTGAGGGCAACCCTCCAGGCGAGGTGCTTTTGGCACCTGGCCGCTGACGTCGCGTGGACCCCTTTGTCATTCCGGGGCTTCGCGGAGCGAAGAACCCGGAACCCACGACCGGGCGAGCCGCTCGCAACCGAACACCTCATGTCTCACCCGGTCGTGGCTTCCGGGTTCGCACCTGCGGCGCGCCCCGGAATGACAAAGGGCGTGATCAAGGCGATCCAGTAGCAGGCCTCATGTCGCAGGCCTCATGGCTGCTTCCGACGCCCGGCGATCCGCAGTGCGATCCCGGTCGCGGCCAGGACGCAGCCCAGCGCGAAGGGCGGGACGAAGACCATCAGCGCTTCGGTATCCTCCCAGCGAAAGCGGAAGCGGGAGACGCTGCAGCCGCCCGCATGCAGGCCGCAGGCGAAGAGATTGAGCCCGGCCCAGCCCGCGAAGGCGACGAGACAGAGAACCGCCCCGCCTCCGATCAGGAGCCAGCTCGCGAGCCGCATCCAGGCTTCTCCGTGAGGCGCGGCGCCGTCAGCCGCGCGCGGCTTTCGGCGCCTTCTTCTCGGCTGCGTCCGGCTCGGCCGCTGTCTTGGCCGCGGCCTTCTTCGCAGGCGCCTTCTTTGCAGCAGCCTTCTTGGCCGGAGCCTTCTTTGCGGGAGCCTTGGCCTTGGCTGCACCGCTGGCGGCCTTCGGCTTGCCCTTGCCGCCCTTGGCCTCGGCCTTGGCGTTTGCCAGCTCGATCGCCTGTTCCAGCGTGATGCTCTCGGCCGCCATGGTCTTGGGCAGGGTCGCGAAGATCTTGCCCCAGGCGACATAGGGACCGTACTTCCCGGCCTTCACCTCCAGAGCGCCGCCGGCAGGATGGTCGCCCAGCGCCCGGCCTGGCGTCGCCGCCCGGCCGCCGCGCCCGCCGCCGGCCTCCTTGGCGACGATCAGGTCGATGGCGCGGTTGGCGCCGAGCTCGAGCACGTCGTCGTCCTTGTCGATATTGGCGTAGACCTTGCCGTGCTGGACATAAGGCCCGAAGCGCCCGATGCCGACGAGGATCGGCTCGCCGCTCTCGGGATGCCGCGCCACTTCGCGTGGCAGGGATAGGAGCGCCAAGGCCTTGTCCAGCGTGACGCTCGACGGGCTCAGGCCCTTCGGCAGGCTGGAGCGCTTCGGCTTCTCGCCCTCGCCGAGCTGGATATAGGGGCCGAAGCGGCCGTCGCGCAGCGTGACTTCAAGGTTCGTCACCGGGTCGGTGCCGAGGATGCGCACGCCCGGCGCGCCCTGGCTACCCTCGGCCGAGGCCTCGCCATCGGCAGCGGGGACGGAAAGCGGCCGTGTGTAGCGGCATTCCGGGTAGTTCGAGCAGCCGACGAAGGCTCCGAACTTGCCGAGCTTGAGCGAAAGCTGGCCATTGCCGCAGGTCGGGCACAGCCGCGGATCGGAGCCGTCGGCCTTCGGCGGGAAGATATACTCGCCGAGGATGCCGTTCAGCGCCTCCAGCACGTCGCCGACGCGCAGATCCTTGGTCTCGCCGATCGAGGCCTGGAACTCCTCCCAGAATTCGCGCAGCAGCGCCTTCCAGTCGATCTCGGCATTGGAAACGCGGTCGAGCTTCTCCTCGAGATTCGCCGTGAAGTCGAACTCGACATAGCGCTTGAAGAAGCTCTCCAGGAATGAGGTCACCAGCATGCCCTTGTCCTCGGGCACGAGGCGCTTCTTCTCGATGCGGACATATTCGCGGTCGCGCAAAGTCGAGAGCGTCGCGGCATAGGTCGAGGGCCGGCCGATGCCGAGCTCTTCCATGCGCTTGACCAGGCTCGCTTCCGAGAAGCGCGGCGGCGGCTCGGTGAAATGCTGGTCGGCGGCGATCGCGCGCTTCTCCAGCTTGTCGCCGGCCTTCATCGCCGGCAGCTTCTTGGAATCCTCGTCCTCCTCGTCGTCGCGGCTCTCCTGATAGAGCGTCAGGAAGCCGTCGAAGAGCACGACTTGGCCCGAGGCGCGCAGATCGAGATTGCGGGCGCCGACCTTGGCCGCGATGTCGACCGTGGTGCGCTCCATCTCGGCCGATTCCATCTGGCTCGCGATGGTGCGCTTCCAGATCAGTTCGTAGAGCTTGGCCTGCTCCGGCTCGAGCTGGCGCGCGACCATGGCCGGCAGCCTTGCGAGATCGGTCGGGCGGATGGCCTCGTGGGCCTCCTGCGCGTTCTTGGCCTTGACCATGTATTTGCGCGGCGCGTTCGGCACGTATTTCGCGCCGAACTCCTTGCCGATGACGTTGCGCGCCGCCGTGATGGCCGAGCCGTCCATGTCGACGCCGTCGGTACGCATATAGGTGATGAGGCCGACGGTCTCGCCGCCGATATCGACGCCTTCATAAAGCCGCTGGGCGAGCTGCATCGTCCGCGCCGGGGCGAGGCCGAGCTTGCGCGAGGCTTCCTGCTGCAGCGTCGAGGTCTGGAACGGCGGCTGCGGATGGCGCTTGACCGGCTTGGCTTCGACCTCGCTCACGGCGAAGAGCGCGGTTTCCAGCGCCGCCTTGAACGCCTTGGCCTCTTCCTCGTTGCCGATATCGAGCCGGGTGATCTTCTTGCCGTCGGCGCCGACCAGGCGGGCCTCGAAGGTCTGGCCCGATTCCGTCGCGAGCGTCGCGACCAGGGACCAGTATTCGCGGGCCCGGAAGGCCTCGATCTCGCGCTCGCGGTCGCAGACGAGGCGCAGCGCCACCGACTGCACGCGGCCGGCCGAGCGGGCGCCCGGGAGCTTGCGCCACAGCACCGGCGAGAGCGTGAAGCCGACGAGATAGTCGAGCGCGCGGCGCGCCAGATAGGCATCGACCAGCGCCTGGTCGATCGCACGGGGATTGGCCAGCGCCTTCTGCACGGCGTCCTTGGTGACGGCGTTGAAGGTGACGCGCTCGACGGGGATACCCTTGAGCACCTTCTTCTGGTTCAGCGCCTCCAGCACATGCCAGGAGATCGCCTCGCCCTCGCGATCCGGGTCGGTTGCGAGGATCAGCTTCTCGGCGCCCTTCACGGCGCGCGCGATCTCGGCGACCTGCTTGGCGCCGCGGCCCTCGATCTCCCATTTCATCGAGAAGTCGTTGTCGGGCTCGACCGAGCCGTCCTTGGCCGGCAGGTCGCGGATATGCCCGAACGAGGCGATGACCTCGTAGTCGGAGCCCAGATATTTGTTGATCGTCTTGGCCTTGGCCGGCGACTCGACGACGAGGAGCTTCATGGTTTTTGTGTCTCGATGACAGCCTTGATCAGAGCGCGGAACCGGCCGTAACCGACGGTTCCGCGACCCGCAAGACCGCTGCGGTTCGGATTTGCGCGCGAAAGTGGTTCAGCGCGCCGGCTCTGTCAAACCCCGAATGGATGACAACGACGATCGCCGGCCCGCTGATGCAGCGGTGAGACATGGGGGCGATCGCCGGCTTTGCAAGCGGGGCCTCAGCCCCGTGCCGCCACCAGCCGGTCGATGAAGCCGTCGGTCTGGGCGCCGTTGATCCAGCGCAGCACCGCGACGATGTCCTGCTCCGGATCGACCCAGATCACGTTGCTGCCGGCGCCGAGCGCCGAGAAGGACGCGGCCGGCACGCCCGGGCGCGCCGCCAGCCACCAGAGATAGCCGTAATTGGCCAGGGTGGGCGAGGGCGTCAGCATGCGCCTGACCCAGTCGCGCGACAGGATCTGCCGGCCGCCCCAGTCGCCTTCGCGGCCGATCAGCAGGCCGAAGCGGGCATGGTCGCGCGCGCCGATGAACAGACCGCCGCCCCAATGGCCGCCGCCCGGCACCGACTGGATCGAGCGTCCGTCGATCTCGGTGAAGGATGAGGAGTAGCCCTGCCATTCCCAGTCCGCCGAGGCGCCGATCGGGTCCATCACCCGCTCGCGCAATACCTCCGGCAACGGGCGGCGGAAGCGCTCCAGCAGCGCGTAGCTCAGCACGTTCACGCGCACATCGTTATATTCGTAGAAACTGCCGGGCGTCCTGAGGTCGCGGCGCTGGCCCTTGCGGCTGTTGTCGGCGCCGGGGCCGATCTGGCGGTTATGGTCGACCTGGTCGGACTTGCCGAAGATCTCGCCCTGCCACTCGCTCGACTGCTGCAGCAGGTGCCGCCAGGTGATCTGGCCGTTATGAGCGCCGGCGAAGACCGGGCCGGAAACCGTCGCGCCGACCGGCTCCTCGACATCCTTGATCAGGCCATCGTCGAAGGCGATGCCGGCGAGCACCGCGAGATAGCTCTTGGCGATCGAGAAGGTCATGTCGGTACGGGCAGTGTCGCCCCATTCGGCGACGATGCGCCCGCCCTTCAGGATCAGGCCGGCCGGGCCGCCGCGTTCGCGCACCGGGCCGACGATCTCGGTCCAGGGGCCGCGCTCGTTCCACTCGACATTCCCGACATAGCTGCCGTCCGGATAGTACAGGCTGCGCGGCCAGGGGCTCTCCTGCTCGCGGGCAAATTCGACGGCGGCCTTCAGCCTCTCCGCGTCGAAGCCGGCCTCGGCGGGCGCGATCGTCTGCCAGAGGGCGCCGTCAGGGGCGGGAACGAAGGCGTCGGTCGGGCTGGACAAGGCGGCATCCTCACGCTCGGCGGAAAAGCCGATTGGTAGCGCCGTTTCCGCAAAAGCTCCACGACCCACAGGACATGTGTCCTCCCTGCCGGCAGGAGCTTGCGCCGCACCCGACTCGCGCCTAAACAGCCTGCTTCAAATGACATCGCCAGCACCGCTCTATCCGCACCGCCATCTCCTCGGGATCGAGGGGCTGTCCCATCTGGACATCGAGGCGCTGTTGGACAGGGCCGAGGCCTACGTCGCACTCTCCCGCCAGGTCGAGAAGAAGGCGGCGACCTTGCGCGGCCGCACCCAGATCAACCTGTTCTTCGAGCCCTCGACCCGGACGCAGGCCTCCTTCGAGCTCGCCGGCAAGCGTCTCGGCGCCGACGTGATGAACATGTCCGTCGCGTCCTCCTCGGTGAAGAAGGGCGAGACGCTGATCGACACCGCAGCGACCCTGAACGCGATGCGGCCGGACATCATCGTCGTGCGCCATCATGCAGCGGGGGCGGTCAACCTGCTCGCCCGCAAGGTCGGCTGCTCGGTGGTCAATGCCGGCGACGGCGCCCATGAACACCCGACACAGGCGCTGCTCGACGCGCTGACGATCCGCCGCAACAAGGGCCGCATCCAGGGCCTGACGGTCGCGATCTGCGGCGACATCCTGCATTCGCGCGTCGCCCGCTCCAACATCATCCTGCTCAACGCGCTGGGCGCGAAAGTCCGGCTGATCGCGCCGACGACGCTGCTGCCGGCCGGCATCGAGCGCATGGGCGTCGAAGTCTTCACCGACATGAACAAGGGGTTGGAGGGCGCCGACATCGTGATGATGCTGCGCCTCCAGCTCGAGCGCATGCACGGCGCCTTCGTGCCCTCGCCGAAGGAGTATTTCCGCTATTACGGGCTCGATCACGAGAAGCTGGAGCGCGCTCAAGCCGACGCGCTGGTGATGCATCCCGGCCCGATGAATCGCGGCGTCGAGATTTCCTCCGCTGTCGCCGATGGCGCTCAGTCGCTGATCCGCGAGCAGGTCGAGATGGGCGTCGCCGTCCGCATGGCGGTGCTCGACGCGCTGGCCCAGCATCTGCCGAATGCCTGAGCGTAAAGAGACCGAACATGGCTGACACGCAGGACATGGCAAAGCAGGACTTGGCGACGCGGGACCTGGCGATCGTCAACGCTCGCCTGATCGACCCGGTGGCCGGGCGCGAGGGAGCGGGCTCCGTCCTCATCCGCGACGGCGCGGTCGCCGCGGTCGAATGGCAGGGCGCGCCGGCCACGGGCGAGGGCGTGCGCCGCATCGACGCGAAGGGTCAGGTGCTGACGCCCGGCCTCGTCGATCTGCGCGCTTTCCTTGGCGAGCCCGGGGCCGAATTCCGCGAGACGCTCGGCACCGGCTCGCAGGCTGCTGCCGCCGGCGGCGTCACCACGGTCGTCTGCCGCCCGGACACCAATCCGCCGATCGACGACCCCGCGATCATCGATTTCGTCAAACGCCGCGCCCGTGACAAGGCCGTCGTCAACGTCCTCTCCTGCGCCGCCCTGACCAAGGGCCTGCACGGTCAGGAGATCACCGAACTCGGCCTGCTGCTGGAGGCCGGCGCGGTCGCCTTCTGCGACGGTGCCAGGGGCTTGCGCAATCCGCAGGTCATGCGCCGCGCCATGATCTATGCGCGCAATTTCGACGCCCTGATCATGAACCATGTCGAGGATCCCGACCTGCGCGGCTCGGGCGTGATGAACGAAGGCGAGTTCGCCAGCCGCAAGGGCCTGCCGGGCATTCCGCTCGAAGCCGAGACGGTGATGCTGGAGCGCGACATCCGCCTCGCCCGCGCTACCGGCGCCCGCTACCACGCCGCGATGATCTCCTGCGCGGAATCGGTCGAGATCGTGCGCCGCGCCAAGCAGGACGGTTTGCGCGTCACCTGCGGCGTCTCGATCAACAACCTCACCCTCAACGAGAACGACGTCGGCGAATACCGCACCTTCTGCAAGGTCACGCCGCCGCTGCGCCATGAGGACGATCGCCTTGCCATGGTAGCGGCGCTGGCCGAGGGCGTGATCGACGTCGTCGTCTCCGACCACGATCCCCAGGACGTCGAGACCAAGCGCCAGCCCTTCGCCGAATGCGCCGACGGCGCGCTCGGCATCGAGACCATGCTCTCGACTGCCCAGCGAATGGTTCAGGCCGGGCAGATCGGCCTGCCGCAATTGCTCGCCGCCTTGTCGGCGCGCCCTGCGGCGTTGCTCGGGCTCTCCGCCGGCAAGCTCGCCGTCGGGGCGCCCGCCGACCTTGTCCTGTTCGATCCGGAGGCGCCCTTCGTCGTCGACAAGCGCAAGCTCAAGTCCCGCGCCAAGAACTCGCCTTTCGACGAGGCGCGGCTGGAAGGCATCGTTCAGGCGACCTTCGTCGGCGGCCGGGTGGTCTACGAAGTCGAGCCGGGCTAGGCTGGCCGCGAACCGCGGGGGAAAAGGGGCGGCATGACGGATGTTCTGAACTGGGGCCTTTCCGGCTCCGCCACGCTGATCGCCCTCGTCGTCGGCTATCTCTTCGGCTCGATCCCCTTCGGCATCATCCTGACCAGGCTCGCCGGCGGGCCGGACCTGCGCAGCATCGGCTCCGGCAATATCGGCGCGACCAATGTGCTGCGCACCGGCAACAAGAAGCTCGCGGCAGCCACCCTCGTCGGCGACATGCTCAAGGGCACGGTGGCTGTCCTGGTCGGCGCACACTTCCTCGGCGGTCCCGAGGCCGCGCTGGCGGCTGGTGCCGGCGCCTTCCTCGGCCATCTCTTCCCGGTCTGGCTGGGCTTCAAGGGCGGCAAGGGCGTCGCCACCTATATCGGCGTGCTGATCGGCGTGAAGGCCTCGATTGCGCTCGTCTTCGCCGTGATCTGGCTCGGGCTGGCCTACCTCTTCCGCTATTCCTCGCTCTCGGCCCTGATCGCCAGCGTGATCGCGCCGCTGCTGCTCTGGTTCTGGGCCGGAATGCCACAGGCGGCGCTCGTCATGGCCGTCCTCTCCGTCCTGCTCTGGATCATGCACCGGGAGAACATCGCCCGGCTCTTGGCCGGGCGCGAGGGCAAGATCGGCCAGAAGGGCTGACAGGGGCATGGCTGGGATCGTCCTCTCCGATCGCCAGCGTCTCGATTGGTTGCGGTTGATCCGCAGCGAGAGCATCGGCCCGCGCAGCTTCCGCACCCTGATGAACCGCTGCGGCGGCGCGGCCGCGGCACTCGATGCGCTGCCCGATCTCGCCCGGCAGGCAGGCCGCGCCATCCGCATCTGCCCGGCAGGCGAAGCCGAGCGCGAGTTCGAGGGACTGTCGCGCCTCGGCGGCCGCTTTATCGCGCTCGGCGAAGCCGATTATCCCGTCCCGCTGCAGGCGATCGATTCGGCCCCGCCCTTGCTGGCCGTCCTCGGGCGCGGCGACATCCTGCAACGCCCTGGCGTGGCCATGGTCGGTTCGCGCAACGCCTCGGCCGCCGGGATGAAGTTCACCGCGCGGCTCGCCCGCGAGCTCGGCGAGGCCGATTTCACCGTGGTCTCGGGGTTGGCGCGCGGCATCGATACGGCTGCCCATGAGGCAAGCCTCGAAACCGGCACGGTTGCCGTGCTCGCCGGGGGGCTAGACGAGATCTACCCGCCGCAGAACATCCTGCTCGCCCGCCGCATCCTGGAGCACGGCGCGCTCATCAGCGAGATGCCGCTGGGCTGGGTCGCGCGGGCGCGCGACTTCCCCCGCCGCAACCGCCTGGTCTCGGGGCTGTCGCTCGGCACGGTCGTGGTCGAGGCGGCGCGCCGTTCGGGCTCGCTGATCACCGCGCGCTTCGCCAATGAGCAGGGCAGGCTGGTCTTCGCCGTTCCGGGCTCGCCCCTCGATCCACGCGCCGAGGGCGGCAATCACCTGATCCGGGAAGGGGCGACGCTCTGCGCCGAAGCGGCCCATGTCATCGAAGCGCTTCAGCCCTTGCGCCAGCGCGAGCTCGACCTGTCCTTCCCGGCCCAAGCCATGCGCGAGGTCATCGGAGAACCCGCCTCCGAGGCGATGTGGGACGAACTCGACCTGCCCGAGGTCATGCCGGCGCCCGGCTATGCCCGGCATGAAGACGGCTTCGAACCGGAGCCGCCGTCATCATTGCAGGCGAAGGGCGCCCCCGAACCGGGCCGGCTCGTGCTTGATCTTCTCGGCCCCACTCCGATCGGGCTTGACGATCTCGTCCGTGCCAGCGGGCTCCCCGCCCGCGAGATCGGTCAGATCCTCGTCGAGCTGGAGCTCTCGGGAACGATACGGCGCCACCCCGGCGGGGCATTGTCGCGCAATCTGCCCTGAACCGGCCAGGCCGGTTTCAATGACGCTCGTTGCGCGGGGATGCCAGTCGCTCGATTTCCGCCGAGGCCTCGATTCTGGCCATCTCGAGAAAATAGCTGAGAGCGCTGAGCCTGGCATCGCGGGCCATGGCGCGGAGTTCCGCCGCCATCCCCTCTATGAAGCAGGCGGCCTCCAGCGGTGACATCGGCCGGCTGGGAATGTCGTCGTCGCTGCGCTCTCCCGGATCGGGCTCAAATGCGACCAGCTTGGAGACTTTGTGTTTCATGGCGAATGGATTCCCTCGCATAATCGGGGATCGACTCGTCCGGCGGGTTTTGCTTCCCGGACAGATTTGCAATCATAGATTGCAATTATGAATCAATTTCAAGTTTCAGTATACTATGTCAGAAGAAAGACCGCAGCCGGAAGCGTGGCCAGGGCGAGCAGCGTCTGCAGCGTCGTGATCTCGGCCATCAGCGGCGCGTCGCCGCCGAGGTCGCGCGCCAGGAAATAGGCCGCGGTTGCGGTCGGGACGGCGCCTGCGACCACTGTCATCGCAAGGGCCGGGCCGGTGACGCCGAACCAGCCGGCATAGAGCCAGGCCAGCACCGGCATGACCGCAAGCTTGAGCCCGACGGCAACGGCATGCGCCAGCCGTGGCCGCGCCAGGCGGCCGAGGTCGAGCGCCGAGCCGACCACGAGCAGCCCGATGCCGAGCGAGGCGCGCCCGAGCACGTCGAGATAGCCGGTGAAGGCGGTGGGCAGCATCCACTGGAGCTGGTTGAGCGCGAGCCCGACCGCCGATGACCAGATGAAGGGGTTGTAGAGGATCGAGCGGATCGTCGCGCCGAGGCTCATCGGCTTGCCGCTCGCATAGCGGGCGAGCACGAAGACGCACATGACATTGAGCAGCGGGATCATCGAGGCGACAGCGATCGCCATCAGCGTCGTGCCGGTGCGGCCCTGCAGGCCGGCCGCCAGGGCAAGGCCGACGAAGGTGTTCCAGCGCACAGAGCCCTGGAAGATCGAGGTGAAGGCGGGCCCCTCGATACCGGCGCGCGCCAGCAGCGGGCGGGCCAGCAGGAGCAGGGCCGCGACGCTGAGGATCGCGAGCACGAGGCTGGAGCCCATGCCGAGGACCGGCATGCTGCGCAGGTCGGCCATGGCCAGCGTATGGATCACCACGGCCGGAAACAGGACCTGGTAGGTCAGACGCTCGACGCCGACCCAATGCGCCGGCGAGACGATGTTGCGCGTCTTCAGAAACCAGCCCGTCGCGATGACGAGGAAGACGGCGATCAGGCTATCGAGCATGGAGGGGCCGGAAACGAGGGCAGGGCAGGAGGCCGTGGCGAGAGGCCGTCGGAACAATGGAGGTGGGCAGCCGTTTTACTGTCGAACTGACCTGTCCCTGTCATGCCCGCTCGTGGCCGGCAAGGGCGCGGGAGAAACACCGTCCTGTCCCTGCCGCAATGCTGCCGCGATTGGTTCAGGTCCCATTCAACCGGATTGCCCCATGCTGACTTCAACATTGGGTGATCTTGTGAAAGGAGATGCCGTCATGATGTCTCTGAAGAAGAAAGTCGCTGTTGCGCTGACCGTCGCGAGCGTTGCCGCAGGCAGCTTTGCCGTTCCCGCCATGGCGGCCGAAACGCGCGGTTTCGACGCGGCGCGCCTCGACAAGGCCCAGGCCGAATATACGCAGTATCGCTACCGTCACGGCTATCGCGGCCATTGGCGCGGCTCGTCGCGCGGCGCGGCGGTCGCAGGCGCTATCGGCCTCGGCATCCTCGGCGCAGCCGCCATCGCGGCCAACAGGAACGCTTATGCGGGGCCGGACTACTACGACGATGGCTATTATGCGCCGCCGGCGCCGGTCTACGTGGCGCCGAGGCGCTACTACGCCCCTTATGGCTACCAGCCTTACGATTTCCGCGACTATCGCTGAGGCCGATCGCAGCCAAATCTACAAGGCCCGCGCAATCTGCGCGGGCCTTTGTTTGTGAGGACATTCTTCGGAATTCGGCGTCATGGATGACGGCTCGAATTTGCTGACAGGAGATCGTCACGATGAAATCGCTTCGACAGGCAATGGTTACGGGCCTCGGCCTGGTCGCGCTGGCCTGGGCTTCCGCCCAGCCGGCTGTCGCCCAGTATTACGGCGGCCCGGGCAACGGCTACGAGCGCCGTGGCCAGGAACGCAACGGCTATGAGCGCAACGGCTATCAACGCCGCGACTCCTGGCGCGACGATGATCGTGGCTCCCGTTTCGGCCGGGACGACGGACGCGGTGGCTATGGCCGCCGCGCGCAGAATCCGATGGCCGGGATGAGCCTCGAGGAGCAGAAGCGCGCGGTCAAGAACGAGCGCGAGGCGCAGAAGAAGGCGTTCAAGCGCGGCCTGATCTTCCAATAGGTCCAGGCTGGCGCAACGCCGGCAAGGACAGCTTTCACGAAGGCCGCTTCGCCATCCGGCGGGGCGGCATTCAGTCGTATTGGCCTTCGTCTTCCCCATCTTCCTGCGGCCCGAGCCGGCCCAGGCGGTCGAGCGCGCCTTGCAGGATATAGGCGGCCGCCATCTTGTCGACGACGGCGGCGCGCTTGGCGCGCGAGGCATCGGCATCGAGCAGGGTCCGCGTCACCGCCAGCGTCGACATGCGCTCGTCCCAGAACACGATCGGCAGCTCGGTGAGGGGAATGAGATTGCGCACGAAGGCGCGGGTCGACTGCACGCGCGGGCCTTCGGTGCCATCCATGTTGAGCGGCAGGCCGATGACCAGCCCGGCGACCTGATGTTTGCCGGCGATCTTCAGCAGCGCCGCTGCATCGAGCCCGAACTTGACCCGCTGGATCGTCTCCAGCGGCGTCGCGATCTGCCGCTCCACATCCGAGAGTGCCAGCCCGATCGTCTTGCTGCCGAGATCGAGCCCGAGCAGCCGCGCATGGGCCGGCAGGTCGAGGAAGGCTTCGAGCGGGACGACGGCGCTGGTCATGGCATGGCGGTATCACGCGCCGGCCGGCCTCGCGAGCGATACCTTTTCCGATGCGCCCGGCGAATGACAGGTTCCCGGCGGCTGTAGCGCGGAAGCCATCGCGCATCGCCGGGGATCAGGCTATATCCGCGCGCTTGAAAAGCGGCGCGGCCGCATCGAAGGATAGTCCCGTGCCGGCGCGCATCTCGCTCCACGTTCCCGACAAGCACCTGCTCGGCGCCTATCAGGCGGCATTGCGCGGCGGGTGGTCGCCGAATACGACGCGCAACGTCGCGCCCGAGCATCTCGCTGCCATCGCCGCCGATCCCGATGCCTTCCTCGCCGAGATCCGTGGCGGCCCCGGCCGGATCCGCCTGCCGGATGGCCGCGAGGTCGACCGCATTCCCGGCCCGACGCGCTGGATCTTCGCCGAGGATCGGCCGGAACGCCCCTTCATCGGTTCGATCAACCTGCGCTGGCAGGAGGATGCGGCTGGTCGTCCGATCCTCGCCCTGCCGGAGCATGTCCTCGGTCATATCGGCTACACCATCCTGCCGGCCTTCGCCGGGCAGGGTTACGCGACCGCGGCGCTTGCCGCGATGCTCGGCGTGGCGCGCGAAGCCGGGCTGTCCGAGATCAGCATCACCTGCGACGCGACCAACCAGGCCTCGCGCCGCATCATCGAGAAGAACGGCGGGCGGCTGGTCGAGACCTTCGTTGCGCCGCTCTACGGCCCCGATCAACGCCTCCGTTTCAGCGTCAGCACCGCACCATGACCGATATCGTCATCACCGAGTTCATCGACGACACCGCTCTCGCCAATCTGAAAGCGCGGTTTGCGGTCCATTACGACCCCGAGCTCTATGCCGATATCGACGAGATGGCGCGGCTCTTCGCCGATGTCCCGGCCGTGATCGTGCGCAACCAGACGCAGGTGCGCGGCAAGGTGCTGGAAGCGGCGAGGGCACTCAAGGTCATCGGCCGCCTCGGCGTCGGCCTCGACAATCTCGACATGGAGACCTGCGCCGCCCGTGGCATCCGCGTCTTCCCGGCGACCGGCGCCAACAGCCTCTCCGTCGTCGAATACGTCATCGGCACGACGATGACATTGCTGCGCGGCGCCTATTACGCCAATGCCGCGATGCTGGCCGGTGAGTTCCCCAAGACGCAGCTGATCGGCCGCGAGATCGCCGGCAAGCTGATGGGCCTCGTCGGCTTCGGCTCCATCGCCCGCGACGTCGCCCATCATGCCCGCGCCATCGGCATGGAGGTGGCGGCCTACCATCCCCGCCTGCCGGCGGACGATCCGGCCTGGAGCGGCGTGCGGCGGCTGGAGCTCGACGAATTGCTGGCGCAGGCCGATGTCATCAGCCTGCATGTCCCGCTGACCACGGAAACCCGTGGCATGATCGACGCGAAGGCCTTTGCCCGGATGAAGCCGGACGCGATCGTGATCAACACGGCGCGCGGCGGCATTCTCGACGAGGCGGCTCTGGTCAAGGCGCTCAAGGCCGGCAAGCTCGGCGGCGCGGCGATCGATGCCTACGAGCAGGAGCCGCTTGGCAAGGGCGCGGCGAAGGTCTTCACTGGCGCGCCGAACCTGATCCTGACGCCGCATATCGCCGGCAATACGGTGGAGTCGAACGGCCGGGTGTCGGGGCTGGTGGCGGAGAAAGTCATGGCGGCGCTGGACGAGCGGATCTAGGGCGCAAAAGGGTTGATCGAGAGCGACTGCTTTCGACCCATTGCAGAAGTTGCGAGTGCCGTGGCAGGTTACAACCTGTGAGCCAGCCCATTCCGATTTACGTGTTCCCCTCGGCTCAGTTTGCCAAGAGCGAAACGACCGTAACCGCCGCGCCAATTGAACTCGTTGTGTCGGTATATGGCGGCGGCGGGCTAAAGGGCGAGCAAGGGCTCGAAGCGTCCTTTGGTGGCTCCGCCTACTATCGCAACGATGCCACCGACGAGGCATTTCTAGCCGTGTGGGGAACTCGGAACGGGTCGCGGTTTCGAAGGAAACTCGCGGAGAGCGGGGCGACCTTGCAGGCTCTCTCCACTGAACCACCTGCCCGCCTTGTCTTTCACAACAGCGGTCAGAAAGGGCAACGCCCGAAGGTCCGTTAGCGACCCATTGGAGACTCTGGATCGTGAATCCGATTGCGTCCTCACACGCTTAAACGAAATCGAACCGATCCACATCGACCAGACCCTTGTCGGTGATCTTGAGATGCGGGATCACCGGTAGGGTCAGGAAAGCGACCTGCAGGAAGGGCTCGGCCAGCACGACGCCAAGCGCCTTTGCCGCGGCGCGCAGGCCCTCCAGATCGTGCCGTACGGCCTCGAAGGGCTCTTCGCTCATCAGCCCGGCGACGGGTAGCGCCAGCTCTGCGGTGACCTTGCCGCCATCGGCAACCGCAAATCCGCCGCCGATCTCGATCAGGCGGTTCGCCGCCGCCGCCATCGAGGCCTCGTCGACGCCGACGACGCAGAGGTTGTGGCTGTCATGCCCAACGGAGGAGGCGATGGCACCATGCTTCATGCCGAAGCCGTGGACGAATCCGCCAGCGATGCCGCCGTTCTTGCCGTGGCGCTCGATCACCGTGACCTTGATCGCATCCTGCGCCAGATCAGGCAGGGCCTCGCCGTCGCGCAAGGGCAGGGCCATCGCCAGGCGCTCGGTAATGATCCGCCCCGGCACGACGCCGATCACCGGCGTCTCGCCGTCGCGGGCCTTAACAGTGAAGTCGGCGGGGGCGAGCTTGCGGCTCTTCACGCTGCCGAGCCCGACTGGCGCGATCGTCGCCCGATCCGCGAACAGCGCCTCCTCGACCAGCCGGCCGCCAGCCAGGACCTGCTTCACCGAGCAGGCGGCGAGATCCTCGACCAGCGCGATATCGGCGCGCTTGCCCGGCCCGATGAAGCCGCGATCGAACAAACCGAAATTCCGCGCCGCCGAGAGCGAGGCGATGCGGTAGGTCGCGAGCATATCCGCACCCTCCGCGATGGCGGTGCGGATCATGTAGTCGAGATGGCCTTCCTCGCCGATATCGAGCGGGTTGCGGTCATCGGTGCAGAAGGCGAGGAAGGGCGAGGCGTCACGCGAGATCAGCGGGATCAACTGATGCAGGTCCTTCGAGACCGAGCCTTCGCGGATCAGGATCGCCATGCCCTTGGCGAGCTTTTCGCGGGCCTCGTCGGCGGTGGTGGTCTCGTGGTCGGTGCGGATGCCGGCGGCGAGATAGGCGTTGAGATCCATCCCGCGCACCAGCGGCGCATGGCCGTCGATATGGCGATGCGAGAAGGCCTCAAGCTTGGCGAGGCAGCCGGGATCGCGATGGATCACGCCCGGGAAATTCATGAACTCGGCCAGGCCGATCACCTTGGGATGATCCATCATCGGCGTCAGGTCGGAGGCTTCGAGCCGGGCGCCGGCCGTCTCCAGATGCGTCGCCGGCACGCAACTCGACAGATTGACGCGCAGATCCATCCGCATCGCCTCGGCGCAGGCGAGGAAGTAGCGGATGCCCTCGGCGCCGAGCACGTTCGAGATCTCGTGCGGATCGCAGATCGCCGTGGTCACGCCATGCGGCAGCACGCAGCGCTCGAACTCGAGCGGCGTCACCAGCGAGGATTCGATGTGCAGATGCGTGTCGATGAAGCCGGGCACCGCGATCAGGCCCCTGGCGTCGATGACGTGCTTGCCTTCATAAGTCCCGTAGGTGCCGACAATGGTGTCGCGGCAGATCGCGATATCGCTCTCGACCAGCGCACCGGTGACGAGGTCGAGCAGCTTCGCGCCCTTGATGACGAGATCGGCCGGCTCGTCGCCATGCCCCTGGGCGATCCGGCGAGCCAATTCTTGGCTGGAGACCGTGGCAGCGTCGGTCATGGGGCGATTCCGTGGGTTCGTCATGGCGCCAGCCTGCCTCTCTCCGGCTGCATTGTCGACTTGGTCGGCGGCGCGGATCGGCCTAGATAGGGGCCGGCATTTCGAAAGCCCGGAGCCTTCGCATGAAACTCACCTGGTACGGCCATTCCGCCTTCCGCGTCGATCTCGACGGCGCTGCCATCCTGATCGATCCGTTCTTCACCGGGAATCCGGCTTTCGAGGGCGATGTCGCGACGATCTCGGAGGGCGTCAGCCATATCGTCGTCACGCATGGCCATGGCGACCATGTCGGCGACACGCTCGACATCGCCAACAAGACCGGTGCGACGGTCATCACTAATTACGATCTTGCCATGCATCTGGCCTCGCAGGGGCTGAAGAGCTTTCAGCCGATGAACACCGGCGGCACGGTCGATCTCGGCCCGTTCAGCGTCACGCTCGTCCGCGCCGATCACTCCGCCGGCATGGGCGAGGGCGGTGTCAACGTCCCCGTCGGCAATTCGAACGGCGCGATCATCAAGGCGAAGGGCGAGAAGACGCTCTGGCACATGGGCGATACCGACATCTTCTCCGATATGGCGCTGCTCAGCGAAATCCACGGCGTCGAAGCCTGCATCTGCCCGATCGGTGACCGCTTCACCATGGGCGGCAAGATCGCCGCGCTCGCCATGACCCGCTTCGTCAAGCCGAAGCTGGCGATCCCCAGCCATTACGGCACCTTCCCGATCATCGACCAGAACGCCGACGCCTTCGTCGCCGGCATGCAGGGCAGCGGCGTCGAGGTGGTCCTGCCGAAGAAGGGCGAGGCTTTCGCGATCTGAAAGGCTCGTCGCGAATCGACCCCTCCGCCGTCATCCCGGGCGACCGCAGGGAGACCCGGGATCCATTCCGGAGCGATTCCGATGAAGGTTCAGGCATGGATCCCGGATCGGCGCGGCTTCGCCGCTTGTCCGGGATGACCCGCGGGATAAGTCAGCACTTACTTACTTCGTCGCGAACCCTCTGCTATAGCGCGGCGAACCGTTTTCCGGCGCACGATCCGCGCCCTCTTCAGGAGTCCGCCATGTCGGTCGATCTCGCCACCGTCAAACGCGTCGCGCATCTTGCGCGCATCGCCGTGCCGGAGGCCGATCTGCCCAAGCTGCAAGGCGAGCTCAATGCCATCCTCGGCTTCGTCGAACAGCTCAACGAGGTCAATGTCGACGGCGTCGAGCCGATGACCTCGGTGACGCCGATGGCGATCTTGCAGCGCGAGGACGTGGTCAATGACGGCGAGATCGCTGCCGAGATCGTCGCCAACGCCCCGGCCTCCGAGGACAACTATTTCATGGTGCCGAAGGTGATCGAATAAGCGCGAGGCGCGCTCCTTCGACCATCCCGGAGGCGCGAAGCGTCATCCGGGATCACCATCTGCATACAGAACGGAACTGAAACCGTGACCGATCTCACCCGCCTGACGCTGACCGAGGCCCGCGACGGCCTGAAGGCCAAGACCTTCTCCGCGACCGAATTGACGAAGGCGCATATCGCTGCCGTCGAGAAGGCCCGCGCCCTCAACGCCTATGTGCTGGAAACGCCCGAGCACGCCCTGAAGCAGGCCGCCGCCTCCGATGCGAAGCTCGCCAAGGGCGAGGCCGGCCCGCTCGAGGGTCTGCCGCTCGGCATCAAGGATCTCTTCGCGACGCAGGGCGTGCGCACCACCGCCTGCTCGAAGATCCTCGGCAATTTCGTGCCGGCCTATGAATCGACCGTGACCCGCCAGCTCTGGCGCGACGGCGCTGTGATGCTCGGCAAGCTCAACAATGACGAATTCGCCATGGGCTCGTCGAACGAGACCAGCGCTTTCGGTAACGTCGTGAACCCCTGGCGCCGCAAGGGTTCGAATGTGGGTGCCGGGCAGGGCGGCTCCGTCGAGGGCAACCATCTCGTGCCGGGCGGCTCGTCGGGGGGCTCGGCTTCGGCCGTCGCTGCCGATCTCTGCCTTGCTGCGACCGCGACCGATACCGGCGGCTCGATCCGCCAGCCGGCCGCCTTCACCGGCACGGTCGGCATCAAGCCGACCTATGGCCGCTGCTCGCGCTGGGGCACGGTCGCCTTCGCCTCCTCGCTCGACCAGGCCGGCCCGATCGCCAAGACCGTGCGCGACGCGGCGGTGATGCTGCGCTCCATGTCGGGCCACGATCCCAAGGACACCACCTCGGTGAACATGGCTGTGCCGGATTACGAGGCCGCGGTCGGCCGCTCGGTGAAGGGCATGAAGATCGGCATTCCCCGCGAATACCGGCTCGATGGCCTCAACGCCGAGATTGATGCGCTCTGGCAGCAGGGCATCGAATGGCTGAGGGCGGCAGGCGCCGAGATCGTCGAGATTTCGCTGCCGCATACCAAATACGCCCTGCCGGCCTATTACATCGTCGCCCCGGCCGAAGCCTCCTCGAACCTCGCCCGTTATGACGGCGTCCGCTACGGCCTGCGCGAGCAGGGCAAGGACATCGTCGAGATGTACGAGAAGACCCGTGCCGCCGGCTTCGGCGCCGAGGTCAAGCGCCGCATCATGATCGGCACCTATGTGCTCTCGGCCGGCTATTACGACGCCTATTACGTCAAGGCCCAGAAGATCCGCACGCTGATCAAGCGCGATTTCGAGACGGTCTATGCCCAGGGCATCGATGCTGTTTTGACGCCTGCCACGCCATCCGCGGCTTTCGGCATCGGCGAAAAGGGCTCGGCCGATCCGGTCGAGATGTATCTCAATGACATCTTCACGGTGACGGTGAACATGGCCGGCCTGCCCGGCATCGCCGTTCCGGCGGGGCTGGACAGCCAGGGCCTGCCGCTCGGCTTGCAGCTCATCGGCCGCCCCTTCGACGAGGAGGCGCTGTTCTCCCTCGGCGAGGTGATCGAGCAGGCGGCGGGCCGTTTCGCCGTTTCCGAGCGTTGGTGGGGCTGAGCCGGATTCGACTGCCCAGGCTGCTGAGAAGAACGCTTCGCCATACCGGACGGGTGGCGAAGCGGTCCCGTCCCGGGATGGCATCGGCCGTTCCCGGCCGTTAGGCTGGTTGCCTCTTCAAAGGAGACGGCGATGATCGTCAGCCGCGCGATGGCCTATGCCTGCCTGATGGTGTTCGCTGGCATCCTCGTGCTCATCGCCGGGCTGATGATCCTGCTGACGATCGTCCAATTGGCACGCGGCGAGACGATCCCGGATCTGGGCGCTAGAGCGATCGGCACGGTGATCGCCGCCGGTCTTGCGCCGCTCTGCCGGGCATTGGCGCGACGTCTGGTCTAGGCCCGCCGGGCAGGGGCGGCGAACGAAAAAGGGGCCGCATCGCTGCGGCCCCTTTCTTGTTTGGCTGTCCCAGGCCTTCCGCGGCCTCAATGTGCCCCGGTCGGCTGCCCCGTCACGGCCTTGCGCTTCGTCCCGCGCAGATCCGCCAGCCAGCGCACCATCACGTAGAACACCGGCGTGAAGATCAGGCCGAAGAAGGTCACGCCCAGCATGCCGGAGAACACCGCGATGCCCATCGCCTGGCGCATCTCCGCGCCGGCGCCGACCGAGATCGTCAGCGGCAGCACGCCGAGGATGAAGGCCATCGAGGTCATCAGGATCGGCCGCAGGCGGGTCTTGGCGGCGGCGATGGCCGCGTCGCGGCGGTGCATGCCCTCGTCCTCGGCCTGCTTGGCGAACTCGACGATCAGGATCGCGTTCTTGGCGGCGAGGCCGACCAGCACCACCAGGCCGATATCGACCAGGATGTTGCGGTCGAGCCCCGCGTAGTTCACCCCGAACATCGCGGCCAGGATACACATCGGCACGATCAGGATGACCGAGAGCGGCAGCAGCCAGCTTTCATAGAGTGCGGCCAGCAGCAGGAAGACGAACACCACCGCCAGCCCGAAGGCGATCACCGCCGTGTTGCCCGCGAGCTTCTCCTGCAGCGCGATCTCGGTCCATTCGAAGCCGAAGCCGGCCGGCAACCGCTCCGCCGCGATCTTCTCGACTGCCGCGATGCCCTGTCCGGTCGAATAGCCATGCGCCATCGAGAGCTGCACTTCCGCCGCCGGGTAGAGGTTGTAGCGCGGCACGCGATAGGCGCCGGTCGTGTCGTGGAAGGACGCGACCGAGCCGATCGGCACCATCTCGCCATCCGCATTGCGGGTCTTGAGAGTGGCGACGTCGCGCGTCGTCAGGCGGAACGGATTGTCGGCCTGCGCGGTGACGCGGAAGGTGCGGCCCAGCAGGTTGAAGTCGTTGATATAGGCCGAGCCCATATAGACCGACAGGGTCTCGAAGATGCGCGTCACCGGCACGCCGAGCATCTCCGCCTTGGTGCGGTCGATATCGGCATAGATCTGCGGCGTCTTGGTCGAGAACAGCGTGAAGGGCTGCTGGATGCCCGGGACCTGCCCGGCCGAGCCGGCGACGGTCCAGGCCGCCCCTTCGAGCGCCGTCAGCCCGCGCCCGCCGCGATCCTGCACGTAACCCTTCAGGCCGCCGCCGGTGCCGATGCCCGGAATGGCCGGCGGCTCGATCAGCAGGGTGAAGGCCTCCGAGATGCCGAACATCTGTTGCCGGAGATCGGCGAAGATGCCCTGCGTCGTCAGCCCCTGTTTCTCGCGGTCCTTGAATGGTGCGAGCGTGACGAAGGCGACGCCCGTGTTGGGCGCGATGGTGAAGGTCGCGCCGTCGAGACCGGCGAAGGCGACGGTATGAGCCACGCCGGGGCGGGACAGCAGGATCTCGTTGGCCTTGCGCAGCACGGCGTCCGTCCGCTGCAGCGAGGAGCCCGGCGGCAACTGGATCACGGCGATGAAATAGCCGCGGTCGAGCTGCGGCACGAGGCCGGTCGGCGTCCTCTTGATGTCCCAGACGGTGGCCGCGATCAGGCCGGAATAGACGATCAGCAGGATCACCGCGATCCGGATGAGGCGCGAGGTGACGCGGCCATAAGTCCGCGACAGCCAGTCGAAGCCGGCGTTGAAATAGTGGAAGAACCAGCGGACCGGCGCGCCCAGCTTGTAGAGGAAGCCGTGCTGCTCGTGCTCGTCATGCTTCTTGTGCGCCTTGAGCAGCACCGCCGACATCGCCGGAGAGAGCGTCAGCGAGACGAAGCAGGAGATCGCCGTCGAGGCTGCGATCGTCACCGCGAACTGCTGGTAGAACGTGCCCTGCAGGCCGCTGATGAAGGCGGTCGGGATGAACACGGCGCAAAGCACGAGCGCAATCGCGAGCAGCGCGCCGCCGACCTCGTCCATGGTCTTGTGCGCGGCTTCCTTGGGCGTCATGCCCTCGGCCAGATAGCGCTCGACATTCTCCACCACGACGATCGCGTCGTCGACGACGATGCCGATGGCGAGAACCAGCGCCAGCAGCGAGATCGTGTTGAACGAGATGCCGACCGCGCTCATCACCAGGAAGGTGCCGACCAGCGAGACCGGGATCGCGACGATCGGGATGATCGCGGCGCGCCAGGTCTGCAGGAACAGGATGACCACGATCACGACGAGCACGATCGCTTCGAGCAGTGTGTGCACGACCGCGTCGACGGATTCGCCGATGAACTCGGTCGGGTTGTAGATGATGCGGTGCTCGAGGCCGACGGGGAACTGCTTGGCCATCTCGGCCATCGTCGCGATCAGCTTGTCCGAGGTCGCGAGCGCGTTGGAGCCCGGCCGCTGGAAGACGCCGATGGCGACGGTGTTCTTGTTATCGAGATAGGCGTTGGTGGTGTAGTCCTGCGAGCCCAGCTCGACGCGGGCGATATCGCGCACGCGGATCGTGCCGCCATCGGCGTCCGAGCGGACGACGATGTTCTCGAATTCCGAGACATCGGTCAGGCGGCCGAGCGTGTTGACGGAGAGCTGGAAGGCCTCGTCAGACTTCGCCGGCGGCTGGTTGAGCGCGCCCGCCGCGACCTGGACGTTCGCGGCGCGCAGGGCCGCGACGACATCGCCGCCGGTCAGGTTGCGCGCCGCGACCTTGGCCGGGTCCAGCCAGATGCGCATCGAGAAGTCGCGCGCGCCGAAGACCTGCACGTCGCCGACGCCGTCGACGCGGGTCAGCACGTCCTTCACGTAGAGCGAGGCGTAGTTGGAGATGTACTGCGCGTCGCGCGACCCGTCCGGCGAGATCATGTTGATGACCATCAGGAAGTCCGGCGAGGCCTTGCGGACCTGGATGCCGAGCGCGCGTACATCCTGCGGCAGACGCGCTTCCGCCTGCGAGACGCGGTTCTGCACCAGCACCTGCGCCTGGTCGATGTCGGTTCCGCCCTTGAAGACGACGTTGATCGTCACCCGCCCGTCGCCGGTCGACTGCGAGCTGATGTAGAGCATGTCGTCGACGCCGTTCACCTCCTGCTCGATCGGCGTCGCCACCGTGGCGGCGACCGTCTCGGCCGAGGCGCCGGGATAGGTTGCGGTGATCGAGACCGTCGGCGGCGCGATTTCGGGATATTCGGCGATCGGCAGCGAGCGCTGCGCAATGGCGCCGGCGATCGTCAGCAGCACCGAGAGCACGGTGGCGAAGATCGGCCGGTCGATGAAGAAATGGGCGAAGCGGAACATGGGAATGTCCTGGCCGGAATAAGGCGGGCGGGCGCCCGTTGGCGTCCGTGATTCGATGCCGGGCCAGGCAGGGCCCGAGAGGCGGGCACCGGCTTTTGCGGAAAGCCGGTGCGGCAGGCGCTCAGTTGGTCGTCGCGACCTTGATCTCGCCGGGCTGCGGGGCGACGGTGACGCCCGGGCGGACCATCGGGTTGGCGGTGCCGCCGACGATCACCTTGTCCTCGGGCGTCAGCCCGGACCGGATCACCCTGAGGCCCTCGCTGAGCGGCCCGAGCACGACCGGCTTCGGCACGACCTTGTTTTCGGGGCCGATCGTCAACACGATCTTGTGGGCCTGGTCCGAGGCGATGACCGTGTCCGGCACCAGCAGCGCGTCGGATTCGCCGGCGAAGAAGCGCAGGCGGCCGAAGACGCCCGGCGTCAGGAACTGGTCCTTGTTCTCGAACACGGCCCGGCCGCGGATCGTCGCCGAACGGGCGTTCAGTGCGTTGTCGAAGAAGTTGACCTTGCCGCGGCGGCCCCATTTCGGCTCGTCGGCGAGGCGCACCTCGACCAGGGCCCCGCTGTCCTTGGCGGCTTCCCCGCCCGGATTGCTCATCCGGGCATAGCGCAGGAAGTCGGCCTCTGAGACGTCGAAGGTGAAATAGATCGGGGCGACCGCAACGATGGTCGTCAGCAGCGAGGCGCCGGACTGGCCGCCGGCGATCAGGTTGCCCGGGTCGACGCGGCGGTTCGAGATGCGCCCTGCGAGCGGCGCGCGCACCTCGGTCCATTCGAAGTTGAGCTCGGCGTTCTTCAGGGTTGCCTCGGCGCCCTGCAGCGATCCGACCGCGCTGTTCAGGTTGGCGCGGCGCTGGTCGACGTCGCGGGCCGTGATCGTGCGGTTCTGAGTCAGGCCCTCGGCGCGTTCGACCTCGTTCTGGGCGAGCTCGACCTGCGCCTTGGCGCGGGCGACCTCGGCGCGAGCCACATCGACGGCCAGTTTGTAAGGCCGCTGATCGATGGTAAAGAGCAGGTCGCCCTTCTGGACGAGCGAGCCATCGCGGAAGTGCACGCTGTCGATGAAGCCGGAGACGCGGGCGCGCACGTCGACCTGTTCACTGGCCTCGAAGCGGCCGGTGTACTCGTCCCAGTTGGTGATGCGCTTGGCGAGCGGGTTGGCGACCTGGACCGGAGGGGCCGGAGGAGCCCCCTGTGCGGCGGCGTCGAAAGCCGTCAGGGCGGTCGACGTGAAGATGGCGGTGAGCACCAGACCGATGAAACGGCTGCGTGACATGACGGAACTCCGGGTAACGAGCCGGCCCAACCAATGAGGGTTTCCGGCATTTTGCGCAAGAAGGGGTGGCGAGTGACGAATGTCAAGAACCATCACCCGTCAATCGGCGCGATATAGCGCCACATAAGCCACATTCCCGCCATCTGGTTGCAGGAGCGCAACGCGGCGGGCCATTTTCGCCTCTCGTGAGTGCCGTGCCGGTGCAACGGATGCTTGCCGCCCGCCCGCCGACATCGTAACGCGTAGGCGCTGGAGCACGCGCCGGTCAGATTGCGTTGCAATATGATCGGGTCACGCGTCCTCTCATATAACTTGGAGACGGATTCACCGATCAGGTTTCGACGGGATCGGGTCCGACTCCATTAGCCGGAAGAGTCCAGATGAACGCGCATGCCCGCCCCGCCGACCCGAAGAAGCTGATCAAGGGCGCGACCGGCGACTGGGAGATCGTGATCGGCATGGAAATCCATGCCCAGGTCACCTCCAATGCCAAGCTGTTCTCCGGCGCCTCGACCGGCTTCGGCGCCGAGCCGAACGAGCATGTCAGCCTCGTCGATGCCGCCATGCCCGGCATGCTGCCGGTGATCAATGCCGAATGCGTCAGGCAGGCGGTGCGTACGGGCCTGGGCCTCAACGCGCAGATCAACAACCGCTCGGTCTTCGACCGCAAGAACTACTTCTATCCGGACCTGCCGCAGGGCTACCAGATCAGCCAGTACAAGAGCCCGATCGTGGGCGAGGGCGAGATCGTGGTCGACCTGTCGCCGACCGAGCAGATCACCGTGGGTATCGAGCGGCTGCATCTGGAGCAGGATGCCGGCAAGTCGATCCACGACCAGCACCCGACAATGAGCTTCGTCGACCTCAACCGTTCCGGCGTCGCGCTGATGGAGATCGTCTCCAGGCCCGATCTGCGCTCGGCCGATGAGGCCAAGGCCTATGTCACCAAGCTGCGCACCATCCTGCGCTATCTCGGCACCTGCGACGGCGACATGGAGAAGGGCAATCTGCGCGCCGACGTGAACGTCTCCGTCCGCAAGCCCGGCGACCCGCTCGGCACGCGCTGCGAGATCAAGAATGTCAACTCGATCCGGTTCATCGGCCAGGCGGTCGAGACCGAGGCGCGCCGCCAGATCGGCATCATCGAGGATGGCGGCACGATCGATCAGGAAACCCGCCTCTACGATCCCGGCAAGGGCGAGACGCGCTCGATGCGCTCCAAGGAAGAAGCGCACGATTACCGCTATTTCCCGGATCCCGACCTGCTGCCGCTCGAATTCGACGATGCCTTCGTCGAGAGCCTGAAGGGCGCGCTGCCGGAATTGCCGGACGCCAAGAAGGCCCGCTTCATCGCGACCTACGGGCTCTCGCCCTATGACGCCTCGGTGCTGGTCGCCGAGCGCGAGCAGGCCGATTACTTCGAGGAGGTCGCCAAGGGTCGCGACGGCAAGGCCGCCGCCAACTGGGTGATCAACGAGCTCTTCGGCCGCCTCAACAAGGAAGGCCAGGACGTCACGACCTCGCCGGTCTCGGCCGCGCAGCTCGGCGGCCTCGTCGACCTGATCGGCGAGGGCGTCATTTCCGGCAAGATCGCCAAGGACCTGTTCGAGATCGTCTGGACCGAGGGTGGCGATCCCCGCCAGATCGTCGAAGCCCGCGGCATGAAGCAGGTCACCGATACCGGTGCCATCGAGAAGGCGGTCGACGAGATCATCGCGGCCAACCCCGACAAGGTCGAGCAGGTCAAGGCCAAGCCGACCATGCTGGGCTGGTTCGTCGGCCAGGCGATGAAGGCCTCGGGCGGCAAGGCCAACCCGCAGGCGCTCAACGAGATCCTTAAAGCAAAGCTCGGCATCGAGTGATCATGTGACGCCCGCCGATCTCGTCATCCGCGACGCCGAAGCCGCCGATCTCCCGGCGGTCAGGGCGCTTTTGGTCGAGACCTGGCATGCCACCTATGACGGCATCTATGGCTGGCGGCGCGTCGCCGAGATCACCAACGCCTGGCACTCCCTGGAGAACCTGAAGGCCCAGCTCGGCCGCGACGAGGGCATCTTTCTCGTCGCGCTGATCGGAGAGGAGATCGTCGCCACGGCCTCTGCCCGGCAGGAGCGCGACGGCGCGGCCCTGCTGACGCGGCTCTATGTCCTGCCGACCCGGCAGGGCGTCGGCATCGGGCGCACTTTGCTGCAGGTGGCGCTTGCCTGCTTTCCGGAGGCGCCGGTGGCGCGGCTTGAGGTCGAGAGCCAGAACGAGCCGGCCATCACCTTCTACGAACGCATGGGCTTCTTCCTGCAGAGGCAGGCGCGCTTCGACGGGCGCGACGACACGCCCAATACCCTGCTGATGGCGAAGCGCCTCTTCGTCGCCTGACGCAGGCGCCCAACAAACGAGACAGGCCTATGACGAAAACCGACGCTTCCGAAATCCGCATGCGCGAGGCGGTCAGGGGCGACGTACCGCGCGTCGCAGAGCTGATCATGCACGGCGCTTCCGTGCAGAAGCGCACGCCCGAGCAGATCGCGGCCGAGGCGCAGGACCCGGTCTATCTCAAGGCCTTCGATGTGATCGCGGCCAATCCCTACAACACGCTCTTCGTCGCCGAATGGGAGGGCAGGGTGATCGGCACCTACCAGATCACCATCCTGCCGGGCATGGCCGAGCGCGGGCGCATCCGCGCCAAGATCGAGAGCGTCCATGTCGCGCCGGAATGCCGTAGCCGGGGCATCGGAGCGGTCATGATGCGCCATGCGATCGGCTTCGCGGCGGAGAAGGGCGTCGGCCTCGTCGAACTGACCTCGCACAAGACCAGGCCCGACGCGCATCGCTTCTATTCTGGCCTCGGCTTCGAGCAGAGTCATGAGGGCTTCAAGATGGCGCTCTCGCCCTGAGCGACTACGCCGTCAGGGCATGGCGCGGTCGCGCCGAAAGCGCACCGCAGACCCTTACGGGGCTTTCGCAGGCTTCCTAGGTTCGGAGACGAGGCCTCCCGCCTGAAAGGAAGCGACCGATGTCCGCAGCCCCCGCCAAGCCCATCGACCTGTATTACTGGCCGACGCCGAACGGCACCAAGATCACGATCATGCTCGAGGAGACCGGGCTGCCCTACACCATCGTCCCGGTGAATATCGGCAAGGGCGACCAGTTCAAGCCGGACTTCCTCGCGATCTCCCCGAACAACCGCATGCCGGCGATCGTCGACCCCGACGGGCCGGGCGGCAAGCCGATCTCGGTCTTCGAATCCGGCGCGATCCTGCAATATCTCGGCCGCAAGACCGGAAAATTCTATCCGAAGGACGAGCGCGCCCGCGTCGAAGTCGACGAATGGCTGTTCTGGCAGATGGGCGGCTTCGGGCCGATGCTCGGCCAGACCCATCACTTCCGTATCTACGCGCCGGAGAAGGTGCCTTACGCGATCGATCGCTATACCAATGAGGCCAACCGCCTCTATGGCGTGCTGAACAGGCGCCTCGAAGGCCGCGACTATATCTGCGGCGATTATTCGATCGCCGACATGGCCTGCATCGGCTGGGCTCGTGGCTGGGAAAAGCAGGGCCAGGACCTCAAGCAGTTCCCGAATGTCGCGCGCTGGCTGGAGACCATGCAGGCGCGCCCCGCCGTGCAGCGCGGGCTGAAGGTCGGCGAAGAGCTGCGCAACCCCGCGGGCATCAGCACGCCGGAGGAAAAGGCGATCCTGTTCGGCCAGAAGGCGCGCTGAACTCTTGCCCTTCTCCCCGGAGGGAGAAGGGAAAACAACCTCAATTCATCCGGTTCCACTTCACCGAGCGGCAGATCAGCCCGCCCATGACGCAGCCGGCGGTGGTCAGCGTGCTGCCCGAAAGCGTCATCGTGCCCGAATAGGTCTTGCCGTCCTCGGGATTGAAGGCGCTGCCGCTCCACTTGTTCGCGCCGTTCGGCTTCATGTCGTAGAAGATGCGCTGGCCGACCTTGGCCGGTCCGTTCGTCTCCTTGAGCCAGGAGAGCGAGCCGCAGAGGGCTTCGCCGCATTTGCTGAAGCGCACGCGCGAGGCGCCGGTATCGCGCTCCCAGGTGCCGACCACCTCCTGCGCCGCAGCCGTCGTGACGCTTGCCAGCAGGCCGAATGCCGCGAAGGCGGCAAGCTTCGATCCGGTTCCGTGATGCATCCGATCCTCCCGTGTTCGACCAGCTATAGCTGCATGGTTCAGATATGAACTATATCCGCGATCTCGCCCGCCTCCAAGCTGCCGCAGCGGAAGAGGTTTCCGCTGCTTCCGTCGCGCAAGGTGAATCCATTCTCAACACACGACGGCATGACGTAAGATCAGCGTATTGAGATCGTTGATGTTTCCGCGCTTCCGAGATGAATCCTTCGTTGATTTAACCGGCTGATTACGTCTCGTTGACACTCGATTCATCGCGAAATTTAGGACGCATTTTAAAGATCGGACCCACTCTCGCAGTCATCAGCCGGGGCCTTTGGACGGGTGGCCGGCACAACGACAAGAGGGTGGTTTGTCATGGCGCGCATGGAGATGAACGCGGTTCCTGCTTCGCTGGTGATCCCGGCGGAGGTGTCGGCGGAAGCCTATTACGAACTCGGCCTGATGCATGCCTCCGGGCGCGCCGGCGCCGTCGACCTGGTCAAGGCGCAGATGTGGTTCAACATCGCCTTCGCCCGCGGCTGTGCCCGGGCGGCTGCGCACCGTCAGGAACTGGCGCTCGAGATGAATCGCGACGAGATCGCCTCGGCTTTGCGCGAAGCCCGCGCTTTCCTGACGCGGCACTGAGGCCACGTTCGGTATCCGGAGGATGGCACCCTGTTGCGCCGTTCAGAACGCCGCGATGCCACCGGAGGGCGGGGGTTGGTTGCCCCTGCGGTCGCGGGTGATGGAGTCAGGTGTCACGAGCAGGATTTGACAAAGCATTGCCAGGCAGCTGGCGAAGGCGAGAGCAATGAGCACCATGGATCGGCTCCTTGTCGTCAACGCCCGATCCTAACATGGAATTGATCCGCCGGCTCATGGATTCCGGGCATGGCGGCCCGGCGCACAAGCCTTGTGGGGTGCGAAGGTGGTCGCTATAAGCGCGCCACATTTCCTTCTCCGTACCCCTTCCAAGGATCGATCGATGGCTGTCCAGCGTACCTTCTCCATTCTCAAGCCCGATGCGACGAAGCGCAATCTCACCGGCGCGGTCAACGCGGTCATCGAGAAGGCCGGTCTGCGCATCGTCGCGCAGAAGCGCATCCAGATGACCAAGGCTCAGGCCGAGACCTTCTATGCCGTTCACGCGGCCCGTCCGTTCTTCGGCGAGCTGGTCGAGTTCATGACCTCCGGCCCGGTGGTCGTGCAGGTTCTGGAAGGCGAAGACGGCATCGCCAAGTATCGCGAAGTGATGGGCGCCACCAACCCGGCCAACGCGGCCGAGGGCACCGTCCGCAAGCTCTTCGCCCTCTCGGTCGGCGAGAACACCGTGCACGGCTCGGACGCGCCGGAGACGGCTGCGATCGAGATCGCGCAGTTCTTCTCGGGCAACGAGATCGTCGGCTGATTTCAGCCGCAGCTTGAAAAGCAGAAAGGCGGGCCGGTATCCGGCCCGCCTTTTCTTTTGGATCGACCTTTGTCATTCCGGGGCTTCGCGCAGCGAAGAACCCGGACCCCACGACGGGGCGAGCCGCTGGCAACCGAACACCTGATGCCTCACCTGGTCGGGGGTTCCGGGTTCGCGCCTGCGGCGCGCCCCGGAATGACAAAGGTGTGCTTCTAAGCCCCCAGCTCCGGCGCGGCGGCTCCTCAGAGCCCGAAGGAGTAGTTCGTCCCCGTGTCGAACGAATAGCTCGCCGACAGGCCGAAGGTGAGCGAATCGCGCGAGCCGAACGGCCTGACGATCGGGGAGCGCGTGGCGTCGCCGACGAGGCGCTTGTACTCGACATAGGCCGTGGTCTTGAGCTGGTCGGACCAGTGATAGGTGACCTGCGCCAGCGCGCCGACCGTGTGGACGCCGGCATTGTAGCGCTGCAGCAGGCCGCCGGTGCCCGGCATGGCGCCGCTTGTGCCGAAATAGGTGCGGACATAATCGGCCGAAGCGATCCGCATGCGCGGGCCGATGCCCAGCGTCCAGGTGCCGACCGTGGAGAAGGCGTCGAGCTTGAAGTCGGCGACGACGCCGTCATGGGCGGCGATGCCGCGGCGCAGGTCGACGCGGCCGCGCAGCCACGAGGTCGGGTAGAACTCGGCGAAGCCGCCGAGCTCCGCGCCGAACTTGGTGGCGGGCACCGCGACGAGGGCCGGATTGACCTTGGCTGAGCGCTTCCAGAGCAGGTCGCCCGAGAAGCCGATGCGCCAGCCCTGGCCGGAGAAGACACCGATGCTGAGCATCGTATCGTCCTCGGCGCTCCACCAGGTGCTCTTCAGGCCCTTGCCCAGCGAGATGATCGGGCGGGCTCGGAAAACGTAATCGTCCGATCCGGTGTAATCAGGCTGGTAGCGCACGCCGGCGCCGAGCGTGATGTACCAGTTCTGCGCCGACTGGGGTGAAGTCAGGGTCGAGTAGTCTCTCGACTGGGCCTGAGCATAGCCGGGCAGCGACAGGGCGAGGCAGGTCGAAAGACCCGCCAGATACGCAACGCAACGCATGATCCAGAACTCCGACGCGACAGCGTCTCCGATAGGTGATGCCGCAATCTGGCGGAGGAGGTTTAATGCGCGGTTAAGGTTCCCATTTCGTTATCTTCAACATTTTCAAGTGGTTGATCTTAGGGTCTTTCACGCGTCATCAGCTTCTGCGCGGTTTCGCTCTGTCCCGGCGGCGAGGCGGGATCAAGCTGCCGGCTGGCCGACACGCGATGTCGAGCCGTTCGAAGGCGCCAGCTAGTACTCCGCCTCCGGCTACCAGGCCTCCGCGTGCATACTGGGCCTGCCGAAACGAGGGTGGCGCCTCGCTCGGTGGCTTCCTATTTCTGCTGCGACGCACAATTTATGCTGCGTCGCAGCTAGACGGTGAGGCTGACATGGCAAAAAGGAACTCCGGCTCGGTCCGCCGGCGTAAGTCCTCCGAACAGCGGAGGCAGTGGCGCGCGATCGTCGAAGCGTGGAAGCAGGGCGGCCTCGAGTGGCAAGGTGCTTGGGGACCGGCGCCCGGCCAGCTCGGCTGCTTGTGCCCGCGCTCCATTCTGGTCGAGCTCGGACTGGTGCCTGTGGCCGCCTAGAGGCGACGGGCAGGGCGCGCAGTGCGGGTCGGGGCAGGTCCGGATACCGCCCGTTAATCGATGACGGGGAGAATGATCGCAAGGCTGGGAATAGCGGCCGAAAGGCGCTCCAGGAGCAGCGGCGATCATGGAACTGGCGATCCTCTGGCTGCTCTGTGCGGCCGTGTTCCTCGAACTGGCGGACCGTGCGCCCGAGGCCGACTGAAGCTTCGGCTCGAAAAGGGCATGCGGTTCTCGGAAAAGCGATGCAAGACCGGAAACGGCCGCATTGACCGTGCCGGCATCGGTCAGGCCGTTCTCCAAATGGCCGGAGCCTGCGGGCTGGGAGCGGATTGTGCCGCCGGTGCTCCGAATGCCTCCTCCGGTGCGAGGGGCGCGCCGCCGATAAATCAGTCGTCCGGCGATGATCCGCCTCTTGACCTCGGGCTCGCTCTATGGCCATGCCGGGGCAGGAGCTCCGCATCGTGGTCTTCGATGCGCTCCGTTCTCGAAGGGCAGGCGAAATCATGAAGATGCGGCGGATGGGTGCGGTCGTTCTGGCCGGTGGACTGTCGATTCTGGCGAGCGTTTCGGCTTATGCCGCAAGCAGCTCGACGACCTTGCCGCCGCCCGACCCGACGGCGAAGAACCTCACCCCCTACATGATCCAGCTGCGCGCCTTCGACGCCTGCCTGATCACGCAGTCGCAATTGATGGGCACCACGCGCGAAGCCGTCCACAGCCCCTGCAGCTGCTACGCCAAAGGCACGGTCAATGCGATGACCAAGGACGAGATCCAGGCCTTCCGCGATACCGGCTATTTCAACGATACGGCCCGCCAGAAGGGCCTGCAGTTCATCGACCGGTGCAAGCTGAAGCGCCCGTTCTGAACTGACGGCTGCGCCGGCTCGCCGGCGGCATCCCTCTCGCGACGGCCGCCTTGCTGCTGACACGCTCCTGACAGAAGCTGTCAGCGCGGTTGAGCCATTCTGCCGCAGGTCCAAATCATGCCCCGTTCGATCGCCCCCGGTCGAACGGGATGGGTGCTGGACCGGGAGACGAGTGGGGAGACGCCGCCGTGCAGCGCGCTGAACGATTGCTCGACATGATCCAGAGCCTGCGTCGCCGCAGGCGCCCGGTGACGGCCGAGACGCTGGCTTCCGAGCTCGACGTCTCCGTGCGCACGGTCTACCGCGACATCGGCGCGCTGGTGCGCCAGGGCGTACCCGTGCGCGGCGAGGCCGGCATCGGCTACGTGCTCGATGCAGGCTTTGACCTGCCGCCCCTGATGCTCTCGCCCGACGAGATCGAGGCCGTGCTGGTCGGCATGCGCTGGCTCAGCGAACGGGCCGACCCGGTGCTGGCGCGGGCTGCCGAGGATGTCGTCAGCAAGGTCGCGGCGGTGCTGCCGCCGCATCTGCGGCCGATCCTGCTCGATGGTGCGCTGTTCGCGGCCTCCCATCCCGGCGACGTCCCGGCCGATCAGGTCGATGTCGCGGCTGTGCGTGCCGCCATCCGCAACGGCCGCAAGCTCTCGATCCACTACAGCGACGAGAGCGGCCAGGCGACGCAGCGGATGATCTGGCCGATCGGTATGACGTTCTACGAGCGCGTGCGCGTCGTCATCGCCTGGTGTGAGCTCCGGCAGGCCTTCCGCCATTTCCGCACCGACCGCATGACGGGTCTCGCCGCGCTGGAGGAGCGCTATCCCGCCCGCCGTGCCGATCTCTTCCGCCGCTGGCAGAAGGAGGAGGAGAGGGCGAAGGAGGAATGGGAGCGCTGCAAGCGCGAGGGCGATGCTGCGGCTCAGCCGCGGATCACGACGCCGCCTTCGAGCCTTGCCCGGCCGGACGCGACCTCCGCCAGCGCCGCCGGATAGAGCTTGTGCTCCTCGACGAGGACGCGCTGCGACAGCGTCTCCTCGTCGTCGCCGGCCAGGACCGGCACCTTCGCCTGCAGGATCACCGGCCCGGCATCGAGCTCCGGCACGACGAAATGCACTGAGCAGCCATGCTCGGTGACTCCGGCTTCCAACGCCTGCCGGTGCGTATGGGTGCCCTTGAACAGCGGCAGCAGCGACGGATGGATGTTGATCATCCGCCCTTCCCAGCGCGCCACGAACCAGGGCGTCAGGATGCGCATGAAGCCGGCCAGCACGAGCAGGTCGATCTGGTTCACCCGCAGCGCTTCATCCACAGCGCGCTCGAAGGCCTCGCGGTCTTTGCCGAAGGGGCGATGATCGACCGTCGCCGTGGCGATACCGAAATCGCGCGCCCGGTCGAGCCCGGCGACATCGGGAATGTTGGAGATGACGAGCGCGATCTGCGCCGGATAGCCCGGCGCCTGCGCCGCTTCCGCCAGCGACAGCATGTTGGAGCCGCGCCCGGAAATCAGCACCCCGACGCGCTTGCGGGGAGGGGCGGTGCTCACAGCGAGAGCTTGCCGCGATAGCTGACCTGCTCCTCGCCGGCCGCGACTGGTACGATCTCGCCGAGCTTCACCGGCGCCTCGCCGGCGGCCTTCAGCGCCGCAAGGACCTCGTCCGCCTTGTCGGCCTGTGCGGCAACGATCATGCCGATGCCGCAGTTGAAGGTGCGCAGCATCTCGCGCTCGGCGACGCCGCCGACCTTGGCGAGCCAGCCGAACACCGGCGGAACCGGGATCGCGGGCAAATCGAGCGCGACGCCGAGCCCCTCCGGCAGCACGCGCGGGATATTGTCGGGGAAGCCGCCGCCGGTGATATGCGCCAGCGCCTTGATGCCGTCGGTCGCCTTCAGCGCCTGCAGCAGAGGCTTCACGTAGATCCGGGTCGGCTCCAGCAGCGCTTCGGCGAGGCTCTTTTCCGGATCAAACGGAGCGGGCGCATCCCAGCCGAGGCCGCTGAGCGCGACGATGCGGCGGACCAGCGAATAGCCATTCGAGTGCACGCCGGAGGAGGGCAGGCCGAACACGACGTCGCCGGGCTTCAGGTCTTCGCGCGGCAAGAGCGTGCCGCGTTCGGCCGCGCCGACGGCGAAGCCGGCGAGGTCGTAATCCTTCTCGGCATACATCCCCGGCATCTCGGCGGTCTCGCCGCCGATCAGCGCGCAGCCGGCCTGGCGGCAGCCATCGGCGATGCCGCGCACGATCTCGACGCCGACCTTGGGGTCGAGCTTGCCGGTCGCGTAATAGTCGAGGAAGAGCAGGGGCTCGGCGCCCTGGACGATCAGGTCGTTGACGCACATCGCGACGAGGTCGATGCCGATCGTCGCATGCAGCCCGCTCTCGATGGCGATCTTGACCTTGGTGCCGACGCCGTCATTGGCCGCGACCAGGATCGGATCGCTGAAGCCGGCGGCCTTGAGGTCGAACAACCCGCCGAAGCCGCCGATCTCCGCATCGGCGCCCGGCCGGCGCGTCGCGCGCACCAGCGGCTTGATCTCGTCGACCATGGCGTTGCCGGCGTCGATATCGACGCCTGCCTGCGCATAGGTCAGTCCGTTTGCGCCGGGCTTGCTCATTGCGTTTCGCCTTCCTTCTGCTCGCGCGAGCGATAGGCAAGCGCGCCCGCGCTGGCAAGGCGTCTGCGCCGGCTTTGTCGATTTCTCACAGGCGAGGCGACGTCATTCCGACTGGACGCAGGATCTCTGTCCGGAGAGCATTGGTCTTTTCCGCGGTTCGCGCGAAACTGCCGCCATGACGATCCCCAACCTGATCACCATCGGTCGCCTGTTCCTGGTGCCGCTGGTCATCGTCATGATCGTCGGTGCGAACTGGCAGGCAGCTTTCATCCTCTTCGTTGTCGCCGGCATCTCGGATGCGGTCGACGGCTTCCTCGCCAAGCGCTGCGGCATGGCGAGCGAGCTCGGCGCCTGGCTCGACCCCGTCGCCGACAAGGCGCTGATCGTCTCGATCTACATCACTCTGGCGATCGTCGGCGCGATCCCGGTCTGGCTCGTCGTCCTCGTGGTCGCGCGCGACCTGATGATCGTGTCGGCGGTGATCCTGTCCTGGCTGCTCGACAAGCCGTTGACGATCGCGCCGATCGTGGTCAGCAAGCTCAACACCGCCGCGCAGATCGGCTTCGCCGCGCTGGCGCTCGGTTCGCGCGCCTTTGGGATCGAGCTCGGCGCTGCCGCTCTGGTCTGTGAACTCCTCGTCGCTCTGTTGACGGTCGCCTCGATGACGGCCTATCTCGCCTTCTGGCTGCGCCACATGGCAGGTTGACGGGGCTTTATCCGCCATTGCGGCTTGGAACCCCGGGCCTCGATGCACATTTGTCTTGTCCCGCCGGCCGTGAGACGCGAGAGAGGCTGATCGATGACGTTGCAACGCCAGATCGGCTTCTGGGTCGGATCTCTTCTCGTCTTCGTGCTGCTGCTGGTGGTGCTGCGCGACGTGCTGCTGCCCTTCATCGCGGCGCTGGCGCTGGCCTATCTGCTTGATCCGCTCGCCGACCGGCTGGAGCGGATGGGGCTCAGCCGGCTGGCGGCGACGATACTGATCCTCGTCGTCTTCCTGCTCGCCTTCGTGCTCGGGTTGGTGCTGCTCGCGCCGCTGCTCGGCCAGCAGCTCGCCGGGCTCGTCGCGCGGCTGCCGGGCGATGCCGCCAAGCTCCAGGCGCTGGCGATGGAGAGGGGCGCGCCCTGGCTCGAGCGCTTCGGTGGCGCCGAGCTCACCAAGGAGGCGCAGAACTCGCTCGGCAACCTCGTCGGCGAGGCGACCAAATGGGTCGGAGGTCTGCTCCAATCGCTCTGGAGCGGCGGGACCGCCATTGTCGGTGTGTTTTCGCTGTTGGTGCTGACGCCGGTCATCGCTTTCTACCTGCTGGTCGACTGGGACCGCATGGTCGCGACCGTCGATGGCTGGCTGCCGCTCGAGCATCGCAGCACCATCCGCAGCCTGCTGCACGAGATGGACCTGGCGATCGCCGGCTTCCTGCGCGGGCAGGCGCTGGTCTGCGTGCTGCTCGGCGGATTCTACGCAATCGGACTGAGCGTCATCGGCGTCAATTTCGGCGCGCTGATCGGCATCATCGCGGGCTTCCTCTCCTTCATCCCCTATGTCGGCTCTCTGACCGGACTCGTCCTCTCGGTCGGCGTCGCGACGGTGCAGTTCTGGCCGGACTGGACCTGGCCGCTGGCGACGCTCGGTGTCTTCTTCGCCGGGCAGTTCCTCGAAGGAAATATCTTCCAGCCGAAATTCGTCGGCGATTCCATCGGCGTGCATCCGGTCTGGCTGATGTTCGCGCTGCTTGCCTTCGGCTCGCTGTTCGGCTTCGTGGGCTTGCTGCTCGCCGTGCCGCTCGCGGCCGTCATCGGCGTGCTTTGCCGCTTTGCGCTGAGGCAATATCTCGCCAGCAATCTCTATCACGGCGGCGATGCCACCCGCGCTGCGGCGGCGAAGGCGCGCATTGAGACCGACGCCTGAGACGCCATGTCCGACATTCCGCCACGCCCGCGCCAGCTCGCCTTCGACCTGCCGGTCGACAGCCGCCATGGCGTCGAGGATTTTCTCGTCGGCTCTTCCAACGAGGCGGCTTACAGCCTGATCGAGCGCTGGCCGGCCTGGCCGGAAGCCTGGCTGCGCCTGACTGGGCCTGAGGGCGCCGGCAAGAGCCATCTTGCCGCGATCTGGGCCCGCGCCGCCCATGCCTGGACGATCCCCGCCAGGGAATTGAGCGAGGCGCAGGTGCCGCATCTCGTCTCCGGCGGTGCGCTGGTGATCGAGGACTGCGATGCGGGCGCTCTCGACGAGCGAGCCCTGTTTCACCTGATGAACGCCATCAAGGCGCGCGGCGGCTTCCTGCTGCTGACGGCGCGAAGCGCGCCCGATCTCTGGGGCGTGAGCGTGCCGGACCTGCTGTCGCGGCTCCGGCTGGCGCCTGCCGCGACGATCGAGCCGCCGGATGACGGCCTGCTCCGGGCGCTACTGGTCAAGCTCTTCATCGACCGCCAGCTCGTGGTCGATATCGCCGTGATCGACACGCTTGCCATGCGGATGGAGCGCTCCTTCGCCGCCGCCCGGCAGGTCGTCGATCGGCTCGACCGGCTCGCGCTCGAGCGCGGTCGGCGCGTGACGCGTCCGCTGGTGCAGGAGGCGCTGGCGGAACTGTTCCCGGAGGAGCCGGGTTGACCCCGGCCATATCTGCGCAGGCCGCATGCTTCAAATCATGTCGCTTGTCATCGAACCGTCGCACTAGAATGGCTTCAACGGCGGCATGAGCGGCAAGATGACCAGGACGCGAGTGAAGCGCATGACCCTCGACACGGTGATCGACGAGTCGGAGAAGCTTTCCAGCGAGGCTGATCCGGCGCCCCTGCGCCATCAGCCGGAGCGTTTCATGAACCGCGAGCTCTCCTGGCTCCAGTTCAACCGGCGCGTCATGGAGGAGGCCTCGAATCGCAGCCACCCGCTGCTGGAGCAGCTGCGCTTCCTCTCGATCTCCGCGAACAATCTCGACGAGTTCTTCATGGTCCGCGTCTCCGGCCTGCGCGAGCAGCTCAAGGCCGGCGTGACCACGCGCAGCCAGGACGGCCTGACGCCGGCCGGCCAGCTCGTCGCCATCGGCGAGGCCGTCGCGGCACTGACCGCCGACCAGCAGGCGCGTTGGGCGGAACTGCGCCACGACCTGCACGAGAACCGCATCCACCTGCTCCAGCCCGGCGATATCGGCTCGCAGGACCGGATCTGGCTGGAGGACTATTTCCTCAACTACATCTTCCCGGTCTTGACGCCGCTGGCGATCGACCCGGCGCATCCCTTCCCCTTCATCCCCAATCTCGGCTTCACCATCGCCTTGGCGCTGGAGCGCAAGAATGATGGCCGTCAGCTCGACGCGCTGATCCGCGTGCCGACCAAGATCGACCGCTTCATCGAATTGCCGGACCTGGCGCGCGAGGGGCTGCATCGTTTCATCGCGCTCGACGACGCGGTCTCGCTGTTCATCAGCAAGCTCTTCCCCGGCTATGAGGTGAAGGGGGCGGGTTCCTTCCGCATCATCCGCGATTCCGATCTCGACATCGAGGAGGAGGCAGAGGACCTCGTCCGCGTCTTCGAAACCATGCTGAAGCAGCGCCGCCTCGGCGTCGTCATCCGGCTCGAGCTCTCGACCGGCATGCCCGACCATCTGCGCCGTTTGATCGTGCGCGAGCTCAAGGTCGACAGCGACGAGGTCGTCGAGGTCAACGGCCTGATCGGCCTGACCGAGCTCTCGCAGCTCGTCGGCGTCGACCGGCCGGACCTGAAGTTCAAGCCCTACAATGCCCGTTTCCCCGAGCGCATCCGCGAACATGGCGGCGATTGCTTCGCTGCGATCCGCCAGAAGGACCTTCTCGTCCACCATCCCTATGAGAGCTTCGACGTCGTCGTGCAGTTCCTGCAGCAGGCGGCGCGCGATCCCAATGTCGTCGCGATCAAGCAGACGCTCTACCGCACCTCGTCGAACTCGCCGATCGTCAAGGCGCTGACGGAAGCGGCCGAGGCCGGCAAGTCGGTGACGGCACTGGTCGAGCTCAAGGCTCGCTTCGACGAGGAAGCCAATATCCGCTGGGCCAAGGAGATGGAGCGCGCCGGCGTCCAGGTCGTCTATGGCTTCATCGAGCTCAAGACCCACGCCAAGCTCTCGCTGGTGGTGCGCCGCGAGGCCGGGCAGCTCGTCAGCTACTGCCATATCGCGACCGGCAACTACCACCCGATCACGGCGCGCATCTATACCGACGTCTCCTTCTTCACCGCCGATCCGGTGATCGCGCAGGACGTCGCGCGCGTCTTCAACTTCATCACCGGCTATGCCGAGCCCGCCGGGCTGGAGCGCATGGCCGTCTCGCCGACCGGCCTGAAGCAGCGCCTGCTCGCCGACATCGCCGAGGAGATCGCGCATGTGAAAGCCGGCCGCAAGGGCGCGATCTGGGGCAAGTGCAATTCGCTGGTCGACCCGGAGATCATCGACGCGCTCTATGACGCGAGCCAGGCCGGCGTCGAGATCGACTTCGTCGTGCGCGGCATCTGCTGCCTGCGGCCGGGCGTGCCCGGCCTCTCCGACAACATTCGCGTCAAATCGATCATCGGGCGCTTCCTCGAGCATACCCGCATCTACGCTTTCGGTGCCGGCCACGGCATGCCCGGGCCCAAGGCCAAGATCTACATTTCCTCGGCCGATCTGATGCCGCGCAATCTCGATCGCCGCGTCGAGGCGCTGACGCCGATCCTGAACCCGACGGTGCATCAGCAGTTGCTGGACCAGATCATGTTGGCCAACCTGCTCGACAACGAGCAGAGCTGGACGATATTGCCCGATGGCGGCTCGCGCCGCATTGTCCCCGCGCCGAACGAAGAGCCGTTCAATGCGCATAAGTACTTCATGACGAACCCGAGTCTGTCCGGACGTGGAAAATCGCTCTCCAATTCAAGTCCCCGCTCCCTCGCACGCCGAGGGGGACGCAAGGCCTGAGCCCAGGCACGCGCCGGGACGGCTCGCGCTCTCCCATACCATCGCCATCGTCGATATCGGCTCGAATTCGGTCCGTCTCGTCGTCTACGAGATGCTGGCGCGCGCGCCCGCCCAGGTCTTCAACGAGAAGGAGATGGCAGGTCTCGGTCGCCAGGTCGCCACGACCGGACGCCTCGCCGACGATGCCATCGCCAAGGCGATCAACGCGCTGGTCCGCTTCCGCATCCTCTGCGAAGCCATGCATGTCGGGGAACTCCGCGTCATCGCGACGGCGGCGGCGCGCTATGCCAGCAACGGGCCCGAGTTCATCGAGCGCGCCGAGGAGGCGATCGGCCAGCCGATCGAACTGATCTCGGGCGGGCGCGAAGCCGTGCTCTCCGGCCTCGGCGTGATCTCGGGCTTCGATGTGCCGGACGGCGTCGTCGGCGATCTCGGCGGCGGCAGCCTGGAGCTGATCTCGGTGAAGGACGGTGCGGTGGGGCAGGGCGCCAGCGTGCCGCTGGGCGGTCTTGCCCTGCTCGACCGCTCGAAGGGTTCGCTGAGGGCTGCCGAGAAGATCGTCAAGGACGAACTCGACAAGCTGCCGCAGCTCGCTGCGATGAAGGGGCGGGATTTCTATGCCGTCGGTGGGACCTGGCGTGCGCTTGCCACCCTTCATCAGCACCGCATGGCCTATCCGCTGAACGTGATGCACGGCTATGCCGTGCCGACGCGCGACGTCGCCGATTTCGTCAAGCTGGTCGAGCGCGCCGATGCCTCGGTGCTCGATGCGATCGATTCGGTTTCGTCGGCCCGCCGTCCGCTGCTCGCCTATGGTGCGCTGGTGCTCGATGAGCTGATCAAGCGCGGCAAGCCGCGGGGCATCATCATCTCGGCGCAGGGCGTGCGCGAAGGCCTGCTGCACGAGCAGCTCTCGCCGGAGGAGCAGAATGCCGACCCGCTCCTGCAGGCCGCGCGCGACTACAACCTGCTGCGCGCCCGCGATCCCCGCCACGCGACCGAGCTGATCGCCTGGACCCGCGGCATCCTCGAAACCGCCGGCCTGCCGCAGGACGAGCCATCCGGCCGGATGATCGAGACCGTCTGCCTGCTCTCCGATATCGGCTGGCGCGCCCATCCGGATTATCGCGGCGAGCAGAGCATGAACGTCATCGCCCATGCCTATTTCACCGGCATCGACCATGTCGGGCGGGCTTTCCTGGCGCTGGCGATCTTCCACCGCTATGCCGGGATGAAGGCAAGCTCGCCGGGAGCGGCGGGGTTGAAGACGCTGCTGCCGCCGGCCGCTCTCGCGCGGGCGCTGCTGATCGCGGCGATCTTCCGCGTCGCCTATCTGCTTTCGGCCGGCATGGCAGGCATCCTGCCGCGCATCCCGGCGGCTTGCGTCGACAATCGCCTGCTGCTGCGTTTTCCCGACGATCTCTCGGCGCTGGCGAGCGAGCGCGTCGAGGGCCGGCTTAAGCAGCTTGCGAAGCTGCTTGGCCGCGATTTCGAGATCGGCAGGCTCTGACGCCTGTCAGTATTCGATCGCACACCTCTTGTCATTCCGCGGCGCGCCACAGGCGCGAACCCGGAACCCACGACTGGGTGAGACATCAGGTGTTCGGTTAAAAGCGGAGTGCCTGATCGTGGTTTCCGGGGCGAAGCCCCGGAATGACAAGGGAGCTGGCTTAGCCCGCCGCCCGCAACCGCGCAAAGCCGGCATCGAGATCGGCCTTGAGATCCTCGATGTCCTCCAGCCCGATATGGATGCGGATCGTCGGCCCCTTGAAGCCGGGCTCGGTCGCCGTGCGATAGATCTTGCAGTCGAAGGGCAGGACGAGGCTCTCGTAGCCGCCCCACGAAGCGCCGATCCCGAACAGCGTCAGCCCGTCCAGCATCGCGCCGACGGCTTTCATCGAGACCGGTTTCAATTCGAAGGTGAAGAGCGAGGAGGCGCCGGTGAAATCGCGCTTCCAGATCTCGTGCCCGGGCGCGCCCGGCAGGGCGGGGTGCAGGACCTGAGCGACCTCGGGCCGCTCGCGCAGCCATTCCGCCATCGCGATGCCGGCGGGCATCTGCTCCTTGAGGCGGACCGCCATCGTGCGCATGCCGCGCAGCGTCAGGAAGGCGTCTTCCGGGGCGATGATCAGGCCGAGCTGGCCCCAGGTCGCGCGCAACGCCTTGAACAGCTCCGGCGTGCGGGCCGAGACGGTGCCGATCAGCACGTCGGAATGGGCGGCGTAATATTTGGTGCCGGCCTGCACGGAGAGGTCGACGCCGAAGCCATGGGCATCGAAGAACAGCGGCGTCGCCCAGGTGTTGTCCATCGCGACGAGAATGTCGCGCTCATGCGCAGCAGCGACGATCGCCGGAATATCCTGCATCTCGAAGGTCTGCGAGCCCGGAGCCTCGGTCCAGATCGCCCTGGTATTCGGCTTGAACAGCTTGGCGATATCGCCGCCGACCAGCGGGTCGTAATAGGTCGTCTCGACTCCCATCCGCTTCAGGAAGGTGTCGCAGAAGATCCGCGTCGGCCGGTAGACGCTGTCCGTCACCAGAACGTGATCGCCGGCCGAGAGCAGGGTGAGGAAGGCCAGCGTGCAGGCCATCAGGCCCGATGGCGTGACGACGACGCCGGCGCCGCCCTCGATCGTGTTGGCGGCGGCGATCAGCGCGTCGATCGTCGGGTTGCCGTCCGTGCCGTAGGTGTAGCGCGCCTTGCGCACCAGGAAGTCCTCGGTGTTCGGATAGACCACCGTGGAGCCTCGTACGATAGGCGGATTGACAAACCCGTAGCTGTCGGCGGGGTCGCGGCCTGCCAGTACGAGGCGCGTGCGCTCGCCGAGGCGCGCAAATTCAGGCGAAGTCAGCTTTTTCATGGAAAGGCACGGCCAAAAACGGAAAAATTGTGGCCGGGCTTGACCACTCCCCCCAAACTCGCATGTGATATATGCAGCGAACAAGGGGCGGCTCATGCGTATGGCGGTTGCTTGACGCTCATGAGTCGCTCTGGCAATCGACGCGAGGATATGGGGACGCCGCGCGAAAGCGGGATGAACCGAGCGGCGAAAAAGCCGCCGGCGGCGGGACCAGACAAATCTTCCGGCATCAGCCGGACAGGGGTTCCAACGGGAGAGTACCGATGAAAAAGTTTGTAGCAGCCGCCCTTGCAGCAGGCATCGGCCTGGCGATGTCCGCGACGGGGGCCTCGGCCCAGGCCACGCTGGCGCAGGTCAAGCAGCGCGGCATCCTCAACTGCGGCTCGAATACCGGCCTCGCCGGCTTCGGCGTGCCGGATGCGCAGGGCAACTGGAAGGGGCTCGACGTCGATCTCTGCCGTGCCATCGCCGCGACGATCTTCAACGATCCCAGCAAGGTGAAGTTCATCCCGCTCTCGGCCAAGGACCGCTTCACCGCGCTCCAGTCGGGCGAAGTCGACGTGCTCGTCCGCAACTCGACCTGGACGATGACGCGCGACGCCTCGCTCGGCCTGCTCTTCACCGGTGTGAACTATTATGACGGCCAGGGCTTCCTGGTCCGCAAGAAGCTCGGCGTGAATTCGGCGCTGCAGCTTTCGGGCGCGTCGGTCTGCACCCAGCAGGGCACCACGACCGAGCTCAACCTCGCCGACTATTTCCGCGCCAACAACCTCAAGTACGAAGTCGTCGCCTTCGCGACCTCGGACGAGACGGTCAAGGCTTACGATGCCGGTCGCTGCGACGCCTTCACCACCGACGCCTCGGGCCTCTATGCCGAGCGCCTGAAGCTGACGAACCCCGACGAGCATCTCGTCCTGCCGGAGATCATCTCGAAGGAGCCGCTCGGCCCGTCCGTCCGCAACAACGATCCGCAGTGGTTCAACCTGGTGAAGTGGACCCATTTCGCCATGCTGAACGCCGAGGAACTCGGCGTCACCCAGGCGAATGTCGACCAGCAGCTGAAGTCCGAGAACCCCGAGATCAAGCGTCTGCTCGGCACCGAGGGCAAGTTCGGCGAGCAGATCGGCCTGACGCCGGACTGGGTCGTCCGCATCGTCAAGCATGTCGGCAACTACGGCGAATCCTTCGAGCGCAACGTGGGCCAGGGCTCGCTGCTCAAGATCGCCCGCGGCCAGAACGGTCTCTGGACCAAGGGCGGCCTGCAATACGCCCCGCCGGTTCGCTGAGAGGCATGCGGGGCGCTGGTCTGACCGGCGCCCCGTTCTCGCATGCGCATACCGAAGCGGTCCTCGTCGATCGGCCGCGATCATCTGAACGTCGACCGCCGCGTGGTGTCGCCACCGCTGTCACCCGGGTCTGATTCCGCCGGTTCTGATTCCGCCATGGGAAAGGCCTGGATGCCGACCATCCTTGCGCTGGCATTGGCCGCCATGGCCGCCCTCGCGCCCGATAGCGGACGAGCGGCGCCCGCCGGCGGCCTGCTGGAGCAGGTCAGGCATCGCGGCGCCGTCATCTGCGGCGTGGCTCCCTCGCTGGCGGGGTTTTCCATTCCCGACAGGCAGGGGCGCTGGACCGGTTTCGACGTCGATCTCTGCCGGGCCGTCGCGGCCGCGATCTTCGACGATTCCGAGAAGGTGAAATTCATTCCCCTCCTGTCGAAGGACCGCTTCACCGCGCTCCAGACGGGCGAGGTCGATCTCTTGTCACGCACCTCGACCTGGTCGATGGCGCGCGATACCGCGCTCGGTCTCAACTTCACCGGCATCAATTTCTATGGCGGCGAAGGCTTCATGGTTCGTGCCAGACTCGGCCTGACCTCTGCATTGCAGCTTGCCGGTTCGTCCGTCTGCACGGAGCAGGGCACCACGACCGAGCTCAATGTTGCCGACTTCTTTCGCAGCCACGGCCTGAAATATGAGATCGTCACCTTCAAGGGCAGCGAGGAGACCGTCGACGCCTATGCCAGCGGCCGCTGCGACGCCTATGCCTATGACCGGGCCGGGCTCGCGATCCAGCGGATGAAGCTGGCAGCGCCGCAGGAACACGTCATCCTGCCGGAGACGATCTCGAAGGAGCCGCTCGGCCCCGCCGTCCGCCATGGCGACGACCAATGGTTCGACCTGGTGAAGTGGACGCTCTTCGCCATGGTCGATGCCGAAGAGCTGGGCGTGGGCCAGGGCAATGTCGATTCCATGCGGGCCTCGGAGCGGCCTGATATCCGCCGGCTGCTCGGCCTGGAGGGCAATTTCGGCGAGGCGCTCGGCCTGCATCGCGACTGGGCCTATCGCATCGTTCGCCATGTCGGCAATTATGGTGAATCTTTTGAACGAAATCTCGGTCGGGACTCGCCTCTGAAGATCGAACGTGGCCAGAATGCGCTGTGGACCAGGGGGGGCCTGCAATACGCTCCGCCGATCCGCTGAAGACGACCAGCGGGCGGCCGGTTCGAAAGATGACGGGACAGGGCGAGGCAGCCCTGTGCGAGACGAGGGAATCAAGGCAGGGGTCGCGCGCCTGGCGCGCGGCTTGCTAGCTGGCCGAGGGCGGGACGAACCCGCTCCGAAAGGGGAACCGCATGAGGAACATCATCGCGCCGGCGACCGCCGGTGCCGGGTACCTGTCGCAGCGCAACGCGCTGGGCCGGGCCGGGACGTAGGGGAAGGGCGCGCGGCCTGCCGGCCGGGCGCCGTTCGCAAAACCAGAAGAGTGGCACGGATAACAACACGACCGCAGCGCAACCGCACCGCTGCAGGATCGCCGGCCACGACAAGCGAAACAAAAAGGGCGTGACAGGTGTCGAGCATTCCGAGCGAACAGGTATCACCCGGCAAGGCGTCGCTATTCTACGACCCGAAGGTCCGGGGCTATGTCTATCAGGCCGCTCTGGTGGCGATCGTCGTCTTCCTGGTCTGGTCGGCGGCTTCGAACGCGATCGAGAACCTGCGCGCGCAGAAGATCGCCTCCGGCTTCGGCTTCTGGCACAACGCCGCCGGCTTCGACATCAACCAGAAGCTGATCCCGTTCTCGGCCGCGGGCGGCTCGACCTATGGCGACGCGTTCATCGTCGGCCTGTTGAACACGCTGCTGGTCGCCGGGCTCGGCATCATCTTTGCGACCTTCCTCGGCTTCTTCGTCGGTGTCGCCCGGCTGTCGAACAACTGGGTCATCGCCAAGCTGGCGATGATCTATGTCGAGATCATCCGCAACATCCCGCTGCTGCTCCAGCTGTTCTTCTGGTACAACGCGGTGCTGAAGCCGCTGCCGAACCCGCGTCAGTCGATCGCGCTGCCGGCCGGAGCGCTGCTCAACAACCGCGGCCTCTACCTTCCCGATCCGCACCTGGGCCCCGGCGGCAGCCTGATCGTCTGGGCTTTCCTGATCGGCCTTGTTGCCACCTTCGTCTTCCGCTCCTGGGCGCACAAGCAGCAGGAAGCGACCGGCAGGCAATACCCGATCGGCTGGGTCGCGCTCGCCCTGATCGTGGTCGTGCCGGCGCTGATCTATTTCGCTCTGGGCCGGCCGGTCACCTTCGTCTACCCCGAGCTCGCCGGCTTCAACCTGCGCGGCGGCATCCAGATCTTCCCTGAATTCGTCGCGCTGCTGATCGGCCTGACCACCTATACGGCCGGCTTCATCGCCGAGGTCGTGCGCGCCGGCATCCTCGCGGTGTCGAAAGGGCAGACCGAGGCCGCCCATGCGCTGGGCCTGCGCAACGGGCCGACGCTGAAGCTTGTCGTCATCCCGCAGGCGATGCGCGTCATCATCCCGCCGCTGACCTCCAACTACCTCAACCTGACGAAGAATTCGTCGCTGGCGGTGGCGATCGGCTATCCCGATCTCGTCCAGGTCTTCACCGGCACGGTGCTGAACCAGACAGGCCAGGCGGTCGAGGTCGTGGCGATCACGATGGCGGTCTATCTGACGATCTCGCTGGTGACATCGCTGTTCATGAACATCTACAACAAGCGCATGGCGCTGGTGGAACGGTGAGGGCCGCGCGATGACCGACGCAACAACCGAGAACGCGCCCTACGCCTTCGTCCGCAAGGAGACGCTTCCGCAGGAGCCGGCGCCGCTTTCCGTCGCCGGCCCGCTGGCCTGGATCAGGGCGAACCTGTTCTCCAGCCCGCTCAACGCCATTCTGACGCTGCTCTGCGTCTGGCTGGTGGTCGACACGGTTCCGGGAATGGTCCGCTTCTACTTCATCGACGCGGTCTGGACCGGCACGAACCGCGATGCCTGCCTCGCCGACAAGGTCGGGCGCCCGGTCGGCGCCTGCTGGGCCTATATCGCTGACCGCACCCAGTACTTCATCTACGGCTCCTATCCGGTGGCGGAACGCTGGCGCGTCAACATCGTCTTCGCGATGTTCGCTCTCGGCGTGGTCTGGCTGCTCTGGAACAAGATGCCGCTGAAGAAGGTCGGCTTCTTCTTCTTCTTCGTCATCATGCCGGCGAGCGCCTTCATCCTGCTGCTCGGCGGCGAGCGCGCGGAGAGCTTCCTGCGCTTCCTGATCCTCGTCACTTTCGCGCTGGCGGTGCTCTATCTGGTGCTCTCCTTCGCGCCGGGGCTGATGAAGTTCTGGATCGGCGAGGGCCAGCTTGCGGTCGAGGAGACCATGCCGGCCTGGCAGCGCTTCTACCGGCCCAAGCGCCTGATCCTGATCTCGCTCGTCGTCTTCGGGCTGCTGGCGGTGCTGGCGGACAAGATTGGGCTGCCGCGCGTCGATACCGGCCTCTGGGGCGGCATGACCGTGACCTTCCTGATCTCGGCGGTCGGCATCGTCTTCTCGCTGCCGCTCGGCGTGCTGCTCGCGCTCGGCCGCCGCTCGAAGCTGCCGGCGATCCAGCTGCTCTCGGTGATCTTCATCGAGTTCGTGCGCGGCGTGCCGCTGATCACCGTGCTGTTCATGGCCAACACCATGCTGCCGCTCTTCGTGCCGCAGGAATATTCGCCGGACCGTTTGCTGAGGCCGCTGATCGGCGTCGCGCTCTTCGCCGCCGCCTATATGGCGGAGGTGGTGCGCGGCGGCCTGCAGGCCATGCCGAAGGGCCAGTACGAGGGCGCGATGTCGCTCGGCCTCGGCTACTGGCAGATGATGCGCCTGATCATCCTGCCGCAGGCGCTGCGGATCGTGATCCCCGGCATCGTCAACACCTTCATCGGGCTGTTCAAGGATACGACGCTGGTCACCATCGTCGGCATCTTCGACTTCCTGCGCACGATCGAGGCGACGCTGATCGATCCGACCTGGGCGACGCCGACGACACGGTCGACAGGCTACGCCTTCGCCGCCATCTTCTATTTCCTGTGCTGCTGGGGAATGTCGCGCTACTCGATCGCGGTCGAGAAGCGCCTCGCCGCCGGCCAAAAACGTTGAGAGGGACGACAACCATGGCAATGGCAGAAACCAAGACGATGGACACACGCCCGGCGGCGCTGAAGCCGACCTCGCTGAACACCGAGACCGCGGTCGAGATGATCGGCGTCAACAAGTGGTACGGCGAGTTCCACGTCCTGCGCGACATCAACCTGAAGGTCTCGCGCGGCGAGAAGCTGGTCATCTGCGGCCCGTCCGGCTCGGGCAAATCGACGATGATCCGCTGCATCAACCGGCTGGAAGAGCACCAGAAGGGCCAGATCATCGTCGACGGCACGGAGCTCACCAACGATCTCAAGAAGATCGACGAGATCCGCCGCGATGTCGGCATGGTCTTCCAGCACTTCAACCTGTTCCCGCATCTGACGATCCTGGAGAACCTGACGCTCGCTCCGATCTGGGTGAAGAAGATGCCCAAGAAGGACGCCGAGGAGATCGCGATGCACTATCTCAAGCGCGTCAAGATCCCCGAGCAGGCGGCGAAGTATCCAGGCCAGCTCTCCGGCGGCCAGCAGCAGCGCGTCGCCATCGCCCGCTCGCTCTGCATGAGCCCGAAGATCATGCTGTTCGACGAGCCGACCTCGGCGCTCGATCCGGAAATGGTCAAGGAGGTGCTCGACACCATGGTCTCGCTGGCCGACGAGGGCATGACCATGCTCTGCGTCACCCACGAGATGGGCTTTGCCCGCCAGGTCGCCGATCGCGTCATCTTCATGGATGCCGGTCAGATCGTCGAGACGAACACGCCCAACGAGTTCTTCAAGAACCCGCAGCACGAGCGCACCAAGCTCTTCCTCTCGCAGATCCTGCACTGAGGGCAGGCGCTTCCGCCAAGGATTGCCAACGCGCCGGCTCTGCCGGCGCGTTTTGCATTTCAAGGGTATCCGGTGGGCGAGGGATTGCGGGCGCGAGAGCGCTAAACGTCAGGCCGAGCGCATGCCCTGGAAACCGGCGAGCCGTCCTGTTTTGGAACGAATCCTTACGTAACCCGTTGGTGATGGGAACGGAGGATACGTCATGAAACGTCTTGTTCCTGTCCTGGTCGCCGCCCTCTTGGCGAGCGGTGGGGCCTATGCCCAGTCGATCAATGTCGGCCCCGGCGGCGTCAGCGTCGATACGCGCTCGCCGCGCGAGCGGGCCATGGACCGTGAAATCCGCGAGGAGCGGCGCGACCGCTATGACCGCCATCGCGAGCGCGAATGGCGCCGGGCCAACTATCGCCGCGGCGACTGCCGCACCGTGACGACCGAGCGCGAAACCCCGCGCGGCATGGTGCGCCGGACCACCCGCGTCTGCGACTGAGTTCAGTCGCGCCGACAGGTGCAGCCGCCAACCATAAAGAAGGCCCGCGATGCCGAGCGTCGCGGGCCTTCTGCCGGAACGAGGCCTATTTGCCGTCGCGCGCCTTCACGGCCTGGTCGGGGAAGTCCGAGAACAGGCCGTCGAGTCCGAGCGCGATGAAGGCCTTGTACTCGGCGCCCGCATCGCCCTTGAAATCGGAGGTCAGCCGCTTCGGCTCGCTGCGGAAGGTCCAGCTATGGACCAGCAGGCCGGCGGCATGAGCGTCCTTCACGACGTTGGTCGGCGCAACCAGCGTGCGGTCGCGCTCGTCGATCGTGCCGTCGCCGTTGAGGTCCTGCGGCTTGCCATCAGCGCCGATCGTCTGCCTGGCGCCGATCAGATAGGGCTTCCACGGCCCGACGCCATCGGCATAGGTCGCGATCTCCTTGAGGCCCTCGGCCGAGAGCATGTCCTGGAAGGTCCGCTTGTCGCCGAGCACGGCGAAATCATAGGGCCGGTCGAAGGGCGCGGCGAGCGTGACCTTGCCTTCCTTGTCGACACCGTCGCCATCGACGAGCTGGACCAGGCGCAACTGCGTCTTCTTGCGCAGGTATTTCAGGTTCGCGGTCTCGAAGCTCTGGATGAAGACCGGCGCGCTCTTGTCGGTCCAGCCGGCGGCCTTGAGCATGTCCAGAAGCTTGTCCTCGAAGGCGAGGCCGAGCGCGGCGTGATAGGTCGGGTGCTTGGTTTCGGGATAGATGCCGATGGTGCGGCCGGTGCGGGTGCTTTCAGCCTTGGCGAGGTCGATCACCTCCTGGAAGGTCGGGATCTGGTATTGGCCGTTATGCGAGGGGTCGCGGTCGGCAAAGGCCTGCTTCGCCTTCAGCGTCTTGATCTCGGCGGCGGTGAAATCATTGGCGAACCAGTCCGTCGTGTCGACGCCGTCGACCTTGCGGGTGGTCTTGCGATTGGCGAATTCCGGCCGATCCGCGACATCGGTCGTGCCTGATAGCATCGGCTCGTGGCGGACGACGAGCACGCCGTCCCTGGTCGAGACGAGGTCCGGCTCGATGAAATCCGCGCCCTGCTCGATCGCGAGCTTGTAACCCTCGATCGTGTGCTCGGGCAGGTAACCGCTGGCGCCGCGATGGGCGATGACGAGCGGCTTCTGGCCCGACCGCGTCGGGGCCGCCTGCGCAAGCGCGACCGGTGCCTGGAAGGACAGCGCGGCAAGGAGCGTGGTTGAGAGAAGGACGTTCTTTGTCATGGCCTGGCCCGGTCTCGCGGAAATGCCGGCGAACTTAGGTCGGCGGATGTGACGCCGCCATGAAGGCTGGCGCTGGGATGAATGTGGGGCGGGTCTGGGACGCCACGCGGAAGCGTCTGGTCGAAACTGTCACCGCTCAACTGCGCGGAATGCAACGACGTTCACGCTCCGTCGATTGGCCTTGCCGGGCCCTGAGGCCCGGATTTGTGCCGCCGGTCACCTCGAGGATCTGTCCTCGCGGGCATCTGCCGTCATCAACCAGTATCTTTTGACCGGCGCGGATCAGCCCTTTGGCCGGCTCGTGGCGATAGATCTGCTGGGCTTCCGCCGCATCTGCCAGCGCGAGCGATAGAAGAACCAGCGAGAGAGCCCCGAAGCGTGTCATCGACCGTTCCTCCACCCTGGTTGAAGGCTAGCAGCGGCGCTATCCGCATGACAGTTGGCTGAAAGTCGAGCGGCCGCGAGCCTCGGGTCTCGTACCGAGCGCGCCGCCCATATAAAAACCCGCCCCGGCGAAAGCCGACGCGGGTTTTGGTTCGATCGCCGATGCGAGCGGGATCGGCCGGCGGTGATGCACGCAGCCTCTGCCGTCGCGCGAAATCTCAGCGGCGGTTCTCGAGGGTCGTCTTGGCGTCGAGGGGCTTGGAGGCCGGCGGGGTGTAGTCCGGCTGCTGGGTGGCGCAGGCGGCGAGGCCGAGCGCGACGAGGCTCAGGATGACGATGCGGCTGGCGCTTTTCATGTGTGTGTATCCCAATGGCCGCGACATGCGGTTGCATCGTCTTTCCGCTTGTGGAACGACCGCGTCAAGAGTGTGGCGCCGGCAGGCTTATGCCCCGGCGTCATGCTTGAATCGGTCGAAACCTGTTCGACACCGTGTTTGCGGCGCCCGGAAGCCGTCCGGCGCCAGGATTGAAGCGTCATGACCCCAGCCGCCCGGATCAGTGCTGCCATCGAGGTGCTCCAGGATATCGTCGAGCGCCGCCGGCCGGCCTCCGATTCCCTGAAGGACTGGGGCTTGTCGCGTCGTTTCGCCGGCTCGAAGGACCGCGCCGCCATCGCCTCGCTGGTCTATGACGCGCTCCGGCGCAAGGCCTCCTCCGGCTATGCGATGGCGTCCGAGACGCCGCGTGCACTCGTCCTCGGCATGCTCGCCGGTTTGCGCGGCCTCGGCGTCGCGGAAATCGCGGAACTCTGCTCGGGTGAGAATCACGCGCCGGAGCCGCTGAACGACGACGAGACCGCGCTTCTCACCGCCTTCTCGGTCGAGGGCGCCCCCGATTGGGTGCAGGCTGACGTGCCGGAATGGCTCTGGCCTTCTTTCCGGGCGGGATTGGGCGAGGTCGCCATCGCCGAGGGCGAGGCGCTGGCGGCTCGCGCGCCGATCGATCTGCGCGTCAACCGCCTGAAGGCGGGCAGGGACGCCGTGTTGAACGATCTGGCCCATCTCCAGCCGGAGCAGGGGCCCTGGTCTCCGGATGCGCTGCGTTTCCAGCCCGGCCATGACGGGCGCGGCCCTTCGCTGCAGACCGAGCCCGGCTTCTTCGCTGGCGCTTTCGAGATCCAGGACGAGGGTTCGCAACTGGTGACGCTGCTCGCCGGTGCCCGGCCAGGCCAGACCGTGATCGATCTCTGTGCCGGGGCAGGGGGCAAGACGCTGGCGCTCGCGGCGTTGATGGCCAATCGCGGCAGCCTCTACGCCACCGATCTCGACAGCCGCCGCCTCGCGCCCCTGCATGACCGGCTCGCCCGCTCGGGCGCCGGCATCGTCGAGGTCCGCATTCCCCGCTCGCGCGGCCACGAGCCCTTCGCCGATATCGCCGGACAGGTCGATCTCGTCCTGGTCGACGCTCCCTGCACCGGCTCAGGCACCTGGCGGCGCAATCCGGATGCCAAATGGCGGGTGCGCCCCGGCGCATTGGCCGAGCGCATCAAGGACCAGGCCGAGGTGCTGGCGCGCGCTGCCAGGCTGGTGAAGCCCGGCGGCCGCATCGCCTATATCACCTGCTCGGTGCTGCCGGAGGAGAACGACGAGGCGATCCGCGCCTTTCTCACCAGGCATCCGGGCTTCTCGACCATCGCACCGATCGACGTGCTCAGGGGCGCCGAAAGCGACTTCTCCCTGCTTGCCCGCTTCGCCACGACGTACGGCCTGCAGCTCTCGCCGCGGCGCACCGGTACGGACGGGTTCTATCTGGCCTGCCTCCAGCGCGGGGACTGAAGCGGGGACAGCCGTTGCACGCGCCCGCGCGATCCATTAACGGAACGCGATGACGAGCGCTCAGCCCCATCACGACTCCATCCTCATCATCGATTTCGGCTCGCAGGTGACGCAGCTCATCGCGCGGCGCATCCGCGAGATCGGCGTCTATTGCGAGATCGCCCCGTTCCAGTCCGCTTCCAAGGCCTTTGCCCGCATGAAGCCGAAGGGCGTGATCTTCTCGGGCGGCCCCGCTTCGGTGCCGGACGAGGGCAGCCCGCGCGCTCCTGAGGCGGTCTTCTCGGCCAATATCCCGCTGATGGGCATCTGCTACGGCCAGCAGACCATGGCGCATCAGCTCGGCGGCAAGGTCGAGGGCGGGCATGCTGCCGAATTCGGCCGCGCCGATGTCGAGATCGTCACGCCCTCGGCGCTGTTCGAAGGTGTCTGGGAGCAGGGCGGCCGCTATCCGGTCTGGATGAGCCATGGCGACCGCGTCACGCAGCTCCCGGCCGGTTTCACCGTCAAGGCGACCTCCGAGAACGCCCCCTATGCCGTGGCGAGCGACGAGGAGCGCCGCTTCTACACCACGATGTTCCACCCCGAGGTGGTCCATACCCCCGATGGCGGCAAGCTGCTGCGCAATTTCGTCGTCGAGATCTGCGGCTGCAAGCCGGACTGGAGCATGTCGGCCTATCGCTCCGAGATGCAGAAGAAGATCAAGGACCAGGTCGGCACCGGCCGCGTCATCTGCGGCCTCTCCGGCGGCGTCGACTCGGCGGTGGCGGCCGTGCTGATCCACGAGGCGATCGGCGACCAGCTCACCTGCGTCTTCGTCGATCACGGCCTGATGCGGATGAACGAGGCCGAGGAGGTCGTCCGGCTGTTCAGGGATCACTACAACATCCCGCTGGTGCATGTTGAGGCCGAAGAGCTTTTCCTCACCGAGCTCGCCAAATGCGGCGCCGATCCGGAGGCGAAGCGCAAGACCATCGGCCGGCTCTTCATCGATGTCTTCGATGCCGAAGCCGCCAAGCTCGGCGGCGCCGATTTCCTGGCGCAGGGCACGCTCTATCCCGACGTGATCGAGAGCGTGTCGTTCTCCGGCGGTCCCTCGGTCACGATCAAGAGCCACCACAATGTCGGCGGCCTGCCCGAGCGCATGAAGATGAAGCTCGTCGAGCCGCTGCGCGAGCTGTTCAAGGACGAGGTTCGCGTGCTCGGCCGCGAGCTCGGCCTGCCCGAGGCCTTCGTCGGCCGCCATCCCTTCCCGGGGCCGGGCCTCGCCATCCGCTGCCCCGGCGAGATCACCAGGGAGAAGCTCGACATCCTGCGCAAGGCGGACGCGATCTATCTCGACGAGATCCGCAAGGCCGGACTCTACGACGTGATCTGGCAGGCTTTCGCGGTACTATTGCCGGTGCGCACCGTCGGCGTGATGGGCGATTACCGCACCTATGACCATGTCTGCGCGCTGCGCGCCGTGACCTCGGTCGACGGCATGACCGCGGATTTCTATCCCTTCGACATGAACTTCCTCGGCCGCGCCGCGACCCGCATCATCAACGAGGTCAAGGGCATCAACCGCGTCGTCTACGACGTGACGTCGAAGCCGCCCGGCACGATCGAGTGGGAGTGATTCAGGCCGCTCCAGGCGTATCCAAATTGCGCTGGCGCACGCTCCAGCGCGTTGAAGCCGGATAAGGTGCCTCCCGCGGCGAGCGGGAGCGAAGCGACTAGGTTGCGTCGCGCGCCCACTCGTCTCCCCAGATCATCACCGTGTGCCCGGGCGAGACTGTCCGGTACTGGCGGATCGGAGGCTCGAAATCGGCCGGCCTGATCGGGCTTCTGATCTCGGCGTTGGAGACGGTGCGCGGTTGGTGGCGGCGCTCCGGGTCCGCGATCGGCACCGCAGCGAGCAGCCGTTTGGTATAGGGATGCTGCGGATTGCCGAAGATCGCGGCACGGGGTCCGATCTCGACGATCTCGCCGAGATACATCACCGCGACACGGTGGCTGACACGTTCCACCACCGCCATGTCATGCGAGATGAACACATAGCTCAGGCCCATCTGGGCCTGCAGGTCGAGCATCAGGTTGACCACCTGGGCCTTGACCGACACGTCCAGCGCCGAGACGGATTCGTCGGCGACGATCAGGCGCGGTTCGAGCGCCAAGGCGCGGGCGATGCAGATGCGCTGGCGTTGACCTCCCGAGAATTCGTGCGGGTAGCGGCGGGCCATGTCGGCTTGCAGCCCGACCCGCTCCAGCAGGTCCGCGACCTTGTCCCGGGCCTTGGCCGGCGTGGCGAGCCCGTGGATGACGAGCGGCTCGGCGATCGCCCTGCCGACAGTCTCGCGTGGATTGAGGCTGCCGAACGGGTCCTGGAAGATCATCTGGATGCGCCGGCGCTGCTCGCGGAGTTCGTCGGCGCCCAGTTTCAGCACGTCCACGCCGTCGAGCAGGATCGAGCCGGCTTCCGGCTCGACCAGCCGCAGCAGGGAGCGGCCCGTGGTCGACTTTCCGCAGCCGGATTCTCCGACCAGCGCCAGGGTCTCGCCCGCGCGGAGGTCGAAGGAGACGTTCTCGACCGCATGGACCCGCCCCGTGATCCGGCCGCGGATGGCGGAGCGGATCGGGAAGCGCGTCGTCAGATTGCTGACCTGAAGGAGAGGGCGCTCCTGGTCCCTGACGGTGTCCGGAACCTCCGTCGAAACATCCGACGTGCCGGTGCTGCGATCCACGATCGGGAAGCGCATCGGCCGTTCGCGGCCGTTCATAGCGCCGAGCTTGGGCACCGCAGCGAGCAGCGCCTTGGTGTAGGGATGCTGCGGGCGCCGGAAGATCTCGGCGGTGGTGCCGGCTTCGACCGCCTCGCCATTGTACATGACGACGGTCCGGTCGGCGATCTCGGCAACCACGCCCATGTCGTGGGTGACGAAGAGGATCGCCATGCCCTCTTCCTTCTGCAGATCCTTGATCAGTTCGAGGATCTGCGCCTGGATCGTGACGTCCAGCGCCGTGGTCGGCTCGTCGGCGATCAGAAGCTTCGGCTTGCAGGCCAAAGCGAGCGCGATCATCACGCGCTGGCGCATGCCGCCCGACAATTCGAACGGGAACTGGTCGAGGCGGCGCTCCGGGTCCGAGATGCGGACCTTGCGCAGCATCTCCAGGGCGAGCTTGTGCGCTTCAGCCTGCGAGCAATCCCGGTGCGCCAGGATCGCCTCGGCGATCTGGTCGCCGATCCGGTAGACCGGGTTGAGGCTGGTCATCGGCTCCTGGAATATCATCGCGATGTCGCTGCCGCGCAGAGAGCAGGCCGTCTCGTCCGGGAGATCGGCCAGATTGTAGGTCTGGCCCGATTTCGCCGCGAAGGCGATCCGCCCGCCGGTGACCCGCGCGACGCCCTTCGGCAGCAGCCCCATGATCGACAGGCTGGTGACCGATTTGCCGGAGCCGGATTCGCCGACCACCGCCAGCGTCTCGCCCCGCCTGAGATCGAAGGAGATATCCTTCACCGCGGCCACGGCGCCGTTCGGCGTGGCGAACTCGGTCCGCAACCCCGCCACGGAGAGCTGGACGCCTTCGGGAAGGTGTACGTCGCTCCGGCCCTGCAGGTCACCCGCGCTTTCCTTGCCCTCGGGCAGGCCTTTCAGCTTGGTCGTGCGGGGGTCGAACACGTCGCGCACCGCGTCGCAGAGCGCGTTGACGATGAAGATCGTCGTCACCAGCGCGGCGCAGGGCCAGACCAGGCCGAGCGGATTGATCTCCAGATAGGCGCGCGCGCCGCGGATCATCAGGCCCCAGGATGGTGTCGGCGGCACGATGCCGAGCCCGAGGAAGCTCAGTCCGGATTCGACGACGATCGCCGAGGCGACAACCAGCGAGAACTGCACGAAGAGCGGCGCGGCGATGTTGGGGAGGATCGTCCGCCGCAGGATGCGCGACGGGCCCGCGCCGATGGCGCGCATCGCCTCGACATATTCCTTCTGCTTGACGGCGCGGACCTCCCCATAGGCGATCCGGGCGAATTCCGGCGCATAGAAGACCGAGAGCGTGACGATCAGCGTCGCCGTGCCGGGGCCGGTCAAGGCGATGACCAGCAGAGCGAGCAGGATCGGCGGGAAGGACAGCATGAATTCCGCCGTGCGGACGGTGAGCACCTCGGCGATGCCGCCGAAATAGCCGCCGATCATGCCGGCGCTGATGCCGACGAGGGCCGCCACCGCGCCGGTCGCGAGAGCGACGCTGAGCGAGACCTGCGCGCCGTAGAGCAGCCGGCTCAGGACGTCGCGGCCGAACTCGTCCTGCCCCAGCCAATGTTCGGCCGAGGGCGGTGCCAGCCGCCCGCCGATATCCAGGGTCAGGGGGTCGTAGGGAGCGATCACCGGTGCCAGGACGGCGATCAGGATCAGGATGGACAGGGCGATCAGCGACGGCGCGAGATGGCGCGCCTTGGGATTCCGCCACAGGGTGAGCAAGCCGTTCATGACGCGCGCACCTGCGGATCGAGAACCGAATAAAGCACGTCGACGACGAGGTTGAGCAGGATGAACAGCGTCGCGGTGACCAGCACCACCCCCTGAACCTCGGGATAGTCCCGGTGCTCGACGGCCCTGACGAGGAAGCCGCTCATGCCCGGCCAGTTGAAGATGAACTCGACGAGGACGGTGCCGCCGAGCATCGAGCCCATCTGCAGGCCGGTCACCGTCAGGACGGGCCCCAGCGCATTGCGCACGACATGGCGGCGCAGGACGCGCGGTTCGCGCAGGCCCTTCGCCCGCGCCGTGCGCACCCAGTCCTGCTGGAGCACGTCGAGCACGGTGGAGCGCGTCATCCGGATGATGATCGCCGACAATCCGACGGCGACCGCCGTCGCCGGCATCAGCAGCAGCGTGAGATGCGTCGCCGGGGACTGGCTGAACGGCACGAATCCGCCGGCCGGCGCGATGCGCAGCAACAGCGCGAACACCAGGATGAACAGGGTGCCGAGCACGAAGGTCGGCACCGACAAGGCGAGGCTCGTCGCGGTACCCAGCACCCGGTCGATCCCGCGACCCCGGTTGCGCGCGGCCAGCACGCCGAGCGGGATTCCCACGAGCAGGGACAGGATCGTCGCCGCGCCGATCAGTTCGAGCGTGCGCGGCAGGCGTTGCGCGATGTTCTTCAGGACCGGCTCGTTGTCGAGGAAGCTCCTGCCGAGATCGCCACGTGCCAGGCGCGACAGATAGCTCGCATATTGCTCCGCGAGCGGGCGGTCGAGGCCGAGGCGCGTGCGCAGTTCGGCCGCGACGGCGGGGTCGGGCTTGCCGCCATCGGCTGAAAGCATGACCTCGACCGGATCGCCCGGCACGACATGCAGGATCATGAACACGGCGGTGGCGACCATGAAGATCATCACGGCGGCCACCGCGCATCTTTTCACAATGTAAGCGAGCATGATGCGGCTCTGTGCCTCTGCCCGCTCAGCCGACCGAGGCGGTGTCGAAGGCCATGCCGACCTGGTTGTTCATCTGGTCGGACAGCACCTTGAAGCCCTTGACCCGGTCGCTCACGCCCCAGCCCTGCGCCCTGAAATTGAGGAAGGTGACGGGAACGCTGTCGGCGACCGCACGCTGCAGATCGGCATAGATCTTCACGCGGGTTGCGGTGTCGCTCTCGTGGCGGCCCTTGTTCAGCAACGCGTCGAGCTTCGGGTCGGACAGTCCGAAGGAGCGGCGGTAGGAATCGGAGCCGGAGCCGAAGAAGGCGGTCAGATCGTCGGGATCGCCGAGGTCCGGCCCGCCGCCGTTGACGGCGAAATGATAGCGCCCTTCATTGCCCTGGCTGACCCGGACGCCCCATTCCGGCAGGCTGAGCTTCACCTGCATGCCGACAGCCGCCAGATGCTGCTGCATGATTTCGGCGATGTCCTTGTGGAAGCCGTAGGTGCTGGTCGCCAGCAGCGTCGCCTGCACGTTCTGGGCGCCGGCCTCCTTCAGCAGGCTCCGGGCGCGGTCGGGATCATAGGGCCAGAGATGCTCGAGCTCCGGGACGGCATAAGGCGAGCCGGCCGGCAGTGGCACCCCGTCCAGCACCTTGCCGGCGCCGAAGAAGGCCGCCTTGACGATGTCCTCGCGCTTGACGGCGTGAGCCACGGCGCGGCGCACCTTCGGATCGGTGAACGGCCCCTCCTTCAGGTTGAAGACCACGTACATGAACGAGCCGAGCGAGTTCTGGAGCGTCAACCCCTTGGTCTGCGAGAGACCCTTCATGCTCTGCCACGGGACATATTCGATGATGTCGACGTCGCCGGCGTTCAGGGCCGCGATGCGCAGGCTGTCATCGGGATAGGCGACGAAGCGGACGGTCTCGGTCGCGGGCTGGCCGGGCCGGTAGAAATCGGTCCTCGCCTTGAAGGTCAGCGATACGCCCTTTTCCGAACTTGCCAGCCTGTAGGGGCCAGCACCGATCATCGCATCGGCATCGTCCATCTTCCCGGCGAAGACGATCGGCGCCATCTGCCCGGCCAGCGCCAGGATGAAGGACGGCGTCGGCTGCTTGAGCACGATGCGGACCGACTTCGGGTCCTCGACCGTGATCGTCTCGACCGCCTGGAAGGCCTGCCGGACATAGGCTGTGGATTTGGCGCCCCGGATGGCGTCGAACGAGGCCTTGACGTCCTCCGCCGTCACCGGTTCGCCGTTCTGGAAGGTCGCGTTCGGGCGGAGCTTGAAGCGATAGGTCCGGGGATCGGGCTGCTCCCAGGACGCGGCGAGTTCGGGCTGCACCGCCCCCTTCTCGTCGAAGCAGAGGAGCCCACGGAACAACAGGGCCTTGACCGTCACCGCGGCCTGGCCGGACCAGTCGAAGGGACGCAGGTTCGGCGGATAGGCCGACAAAGCGTAGGTGATCGTACCGGGGGCGGCTGCGTTTGCGGCCTTCGACAAGGCTGCGGGAACGAGCAGGCCGGCACCGAGCGCTGCGCCACCCTGCAGGAACTGACGACGGTCCGTCGCGAAATGCCGGCCGTCCAACTTGTTTCGATTGTTCGCCATAACCCTCTCCTTTTTTGTTTTTCGCTGGAATTGCGGGATCGCCGCGCGGCGGGACCAACATTCCATTGCAAGTGAGCCGTGTTCGGCTTCGGCAGATATCGACGGGTGCCATTCGGCCCACCGCTACGAAGCTCCCCTTTGGAAGCCGCAGGCGGCTGGATCAGCGGGGCCTGCGCGCAGGGCCTTCGATTGCGCCCCGAACCAAAGTCCTCATCTTCAACCCATAAGTCCAAGTCGAAAATTCTGGATTGGTATTCCTCAAGTTATAGATATTGCAGCGAAGCCGAGTCCGTGGCCCGAGCGCTAGGACGCTCGGGGCTTGAAATGAGACTCGCTGGAGACGTCGGTGTGTCCCGCTGAACCCTGAGGCCGCAGCGGGATCTGCGATCGCGACCGACTATGCGGCCGACTTCCTGCGCCCCTCCCGGAGAAGCGTCAGAGCCTGGTCGACCAGCGCGTGGCCATATCCGGCCCGTGCGTGCTCTTCGGTCATGATGTCGTTGAGCAGATCGGTTGCGATCAGCGCGACCGGCCGCTCGGTCGGATTCCCGAAGCCGCCGCCGCCCGGCGTGGCGATGCGCACCGTTTCGCCGGCGTCGATCAGGAGCTGGGCGATCTTCGAGGGAAGCGCCTGCTCGCGTCCCGTTCCGGGGTTGCGGGTGACGCGGCCCACGCCGCCATGCCCGCCGCCTTCCGCACCGGGCGCACCGGCCTTGTGCCGGTCCGAGCGCGCTTCGAGATTGGTCCTGTCGTGCAGCGCCCGCACCGTGCGGGCGATGCCCATGCCGCCGCGCCAGCGGCCGCAGCCGGCGGAATCCCGGACCAGTGTGTATTCCTCCACATGCAGCGGGAATTCGTTCTCCATCGCCTCCGTCGGCAGGTTGAGCGAGTTGGTGACATGGACATGAACCCCGTCCATGCCGTCGCCGTCGCAGCGCCCGCCACCGCCGCCGCCGACCGTTTCGCCGCAGATATAGAAGCTGCCGTTCTCGGGGCGGTGGCCGGAGAAGCCGAAGGAGGGCAGCACGTCATAGGCCGAGGCGATCCGCGTGCCCGGGTCGACCAGTGGCTGGAAGGCGCCGAAAATCGCTCCGGCGAGCCGCTGGCAGGCGATGGTGCGCGAGCCGACCGGCGCGGGCGAGCGCGGATTGACGATGGTGCCTTCCGGCGCCCTGAGCACGATCGAATCCATCATGCCGGAATTAGCCATGAGCTCGGGATCGAGCAGCGCCTTGACGCAGTAATAGGCCGTGGCCCTGAGCGCGTTCTCGGCAATGTTGATCGCGCCCCGCGCCTCCGGCCCGCTGCCGGAGAGATCGATCACGAGCTTGCCGTCCTCGACGCTGACGGCGGCGCAAAGCGGCACCATCTCGCCGTCGGGCAGGCCGTCATCGTCGAGCCAGGCCGTGAAGCGGCTGGGCGCCCCCGCCGCGAGCCCGGCGATGCGCAGGTCGAGCCGGCGTTTCGTATAGGCGAGAAGGTCGTGGATGCGCGCCTTGAAGCCGTCCACGCCCATCCTGCGAACCAGTTCCAGCGCCGCATCGGAGCCCCGCGCATTGGTCGCGATCTGGACCCGCAGGTCGAGCAGGCGCTCTTCCGGGAGGCGCGAATTCAGCGCGATCAGGTTGAGCAGGTCCTCGTCGACCTCGCCCTCGCGGCAGACGCGCATCACCGGGATGCGCAGCCCCTCCTCGAAGATCGAGCGGGCCGTCGGCGAGGTCGAGCCCGGCACGGCGCCGCCGACATCGGTGTGATGGCCGATATTGACGACGAAGGCGATCAGCTCATCGCCCTGAAACACCGGGGTGCCGACCGCGATATCGGGCAGATGGGTGCCGCCGGCGGCATAGGGATCGTTGGAGATGAAGGCGTCGCCGGGCCGGATTTCGTCACGCGGATAGCGCTTGAGCAGCCCTTCGACCACGCCCATCAGCGAGCCGAGATGGACCGGGATATGCGTCCCCTGCGCCACCAGCCGGCCCTTGCCGTCGAACAGCCCGACCGAGAAGTCGCGGCGCTCCTTGATCTGTGCCGAGAAGGACGAGCGCATCATGTTGATCGCCATGGTCTCGGTGATCGAGAGCAGGCGGTTGGCGAAGACCTCCATCGCGATCGCATCGAAACCGGCGATCGACCCGGCAGCTCTGTTGGACATCGTCATGATCGGGTCCTCAACGCTGCAGCGTGATATGGATGTTGCCGGAGCCGTCGACCTCGGCGCTCTGATCAGGGAGGACGACGGTCGTGCCGCTCATCTCCTCGACGATCGCAGGCCCCTCGAACGGCACGCCGGCGGGCAGGAGCGCGCGCCGATAGATCGGGGTGTGGACCCAGCCGCGCTCCGGACCGAGATAGACCTGGCGCGTCTCGATCCGGGCGGCATCGAGCGACGAACCCTGCACGGGAGCGACGCTCTCGCCCTTCCTGACATGGCAGACCGCCTTGAGCCGGACATTGACGACCTCGATGTCGCGCCCCTCCAGGCTGTAGCCGAACTGGTCGGCATGGGCGCGATGGAAGCTGCTCGCGAATGCGTCGAGCGCGTCCTCGCTCAGCGTGTCGAGAGGCACCGGGATGTAGTGGCTCTGGCCGCGGTAGCGTGCATCGAGGGTGAAGTGCAGTTCCTTGGCCGCATCGGGAATGGCTTCCGTGGCGAGCCAGGCGCGTCCGGCCGCGGAGAGTTCGGCGCCGAGCGCGACGAGCTCGGCCCAGCTCTCTTCGTTCACGCGGATGAGGGCCGTGCGGACATAGTCGCGGCTGAGATCCGACAGCAGGACGCCGCGTGCGCAGAGCGTGCCGGGTTCCTGCGGGACGACAATCTTGTTGAGGCCGCATTCCTCCGCGACGTCGGCGGCGTGCAGGGGGCCGGCGCCGCCGAAGGCGAAGAGCGTGAAACCGGCGAGATCGTGCCCGTGCTCGATCGAGACCGAGCGGATCGCCCGGCTCATATTGGCGGTGGCGATGCTGACGACGCCATGCGCAGCGTCCTCGACGGAGATGCCGAGCGGATCGGCGATCTGGCTGCGGATCGCCGCATAGGCCAGGCCGCGATCGACCTTCATCCGTCCTTCGAGCAGCGCCACGGGGTTCAGCCGTCCGAGCACGATATTGGCGTCGGTCAGCGTGACCTCGGTGCCGCCGCGCAGATAGGAGATCGGCCCCGGCATCGCGCCGGCGCTGGTCGGTCCCACCTTCAGCGCGCCGGCATCGTCGAGCCGCGCGATGCTGCCGCCGCCGGCGCCGATGACATGGATGTCGACCATCGGCATCCTGACCGGATGCCCCGCGACCAGCCGGCTGGAGGTGAACTGCGCCCGTCCGCCGGTGATCAGCGACACGTCGGTGCTGGTGCCGCCGACGTCGAAGGTGATGATCTCGCTCTCGCCGATCTCGGCGCCGATCCGGGCCGAGCCGATCACCCCGGCTGCCGGCCCTGACAGGCAGGTCAGCACCGGCAGTTCCTCGACGGTCTGCACCGGCAGGAGCCCGCCATTGGAATGGAAGGTCAGCGGCTCGACCTTGATGCCGCAGGCCGCGATCTTCTCGCGCAGCCGGTGCAGGTATTTCTGGGTATGCGGGCCGACATAAGCGTTCAGCACGGTCGTCGAGAACCGTTCATACTCGCGGAATTCGGCGACGACCTCGGAGGAGACGCTGACATAGAGTTCGGGCGCGACACGCTTGATCAGGTCGCGCACCGCCCGCTCGTGCTCGGGATTGCGGTAGGAGTGCAGGAAGCCGATCGCGACCGCCTTGACGCCGCTGTCCCGTAGCTGGACGACGAGCTTCTCCACGGCCGCGAGATCCGGTGTTGTCAGCGCGGTCCCGGTCTTGTCGAGACGCTCCTCGACCTCGACCCGGCGATGCCGCTCGACCAGTTCCGTGGGCTTGCGCACCGACCAGTCGAACAGCGAGGGCCGGGTCTGGCGGCCGATCGCCAGCACGTCGCGAAAGCCCTTGGTGGTCAGGAGGCCGGTCGGAACGCCGCGCCGCTCGATCACCATGTTGGTGGCGACGGTGGTGCCATGGCCGACATAGCCGACATCCTCCGGCGAGACCGCGTTGAGTTCGAGCATCTCGACGATGCCGGACGCGATCGCCCGCGAGGGGTCGTCCGGCGTCGACGGCACCTTGTGGAAAGCGGTCGGGCCACCCTCCGTATTGACCATGACGAAGTCGGTGAATGTCCCGCCCACGTCCACACCGATCCGATACATGTCGCCTTCACTCCCTGTGTTTGTCGGGCATCACGCCGCCGCGCGCTGCGCCATCAGCCGCCTGGCGCCGAAGCCCTCGATCGATCGTCCTGTACTGCCGTGGATGACGAGATCGGCCATGATCGCGCCGACCACCGGCACGAGCTGAAAACCGTGTCCCGAGAAGCCGAAGGCGTGAAAAGCCCCCTTCGCGTTCGGCGAAGCGCAGATCACCGGCAGGTGATCCTTCGTCGTGGCCTCCATGCCGGCCCAGGTCCTGACGATGCGCAGCGCGCTGATCGAGGGAAACAGATCCGTCGCGGCGCGCGCCCCCTTGGCGAGCTCCTGGAAGTCGACGAAGCTCTTCTGGGCCTCGATATCGGCCCGGCCCTGCAGGCCGCCGCCGATGACCAGCGTTCCCTGTTCGGATTGCTTGAACGAGAGCGGCCGCCCGACGATGCTGATCACGGGCTTGAGCAGCGGCGCGATGCGCTCGGTGACGATCATCATCGAGGCCTTGAGCCCGAGCTGGATGTCGTCGCCCAGCATCGCGGCGATCTTGCCCGCCCAGGCACCGGCGGCATTGACCACCGTCGGCGCGACGAAATCCCCGGCAGGCGTGCGCAGGCGCCAATCATCCCCGGCCTGTTCGATCGCATCGACCCCGACGCCCTCGTGGATCGTCACGCCCGCCGCCTCGGCGCTCTTTCGGAACGCCAGCAGGGTCCGGTGCGGGTCGGCGGCCCCGTCGCGCCGGGCGATCAGGGCACCCACGCAGTGCGGCGAGATCGCCGGCACGAGCTTCAGCAGCTCGGCTCGGTCGATCAACTCCTCATGCGCGTATCCGGCCTCCCGCATGCGGGCGAGGCGGCTCTCGAGCCTGGGCAGGTGGTGCGCGTGTTCGGCGATATTGAGCTGGCCATGGGCGTGGAAGCCGCAGCTGTCTCCGACGATCCCTGCGATGCCGTGCCACATCTCCATGGCTTCGAGGGAGATCGGGATCTCGGCGGGATCGCGATTGAGCGTGCGGACACCGGCAGCGCTCGCTCCCGATGCGTGACGCCCGACCCAGGATTTTTCGAGGATCGTGACGCGGCGACCTGCGCGCGCCAGATGCAAAGCGGCCGACAGGCCGTGAAGCCCCCCGCCGATGACGAGCGTGTCGATGGCTTTCCCGCTCATCGCACGGAATCCATCATGTCGAGCGCGGCGAGCTCGCCCAGCGTGACCGGCTTGAGCGGCGGGCGGACCCTGTAGAGCCCGAGATCGGGCACGGCCCGGCCTTCGGCGGCCGCAAGCACATGGGCGACCGTGTAGCCGCACTGGCGACCCTGGCATGGGCCCATGCCGGCGCGGGTGAAGGCCTTGACCTGGTTCGGCCCGGGCCGGTTGGCGCTGACCTGCTCGCGGATCGCCGCGACGCGAACCTCCTCGCAGCGGCAGGCGATTGTATGGTCCGGAGGAATGAACACAGCCGCTCGCGGGCGATAGTAGCGATCGAGGAACGCGCGCGGCGACAGCGCCTGCGCCAGGCGGGAGCGGATCGGCTTCGCGAGGTTTTCCGCTGCCGCGTCGGACAGCCGGCCCGTGCTGGCCGCGATCCCAAGGGCTGCGAGTTCGCCCCGCAGACAGGCGGCCCTGGCGCCGCCGATGCCTGCCCCGTCTCCCGCGACGAAGACATGCCGCTCCGATGTCTCCCCCCAGCCGTCCAGTTCGGGGGCGAAGCTGTCCTGCTCGCTGTTCCAGACGTGCCGGCAGCCGAGTGCGAGGGTCGGGTGGATCGTCGGGACGAGGCCTTCATGGACGAGCAGAAGGTCAGCCGGAACAGTCGCGGCGCGGCCGTCGGCGGTGACGTAGCGGATGCTTTCGAGCCCGTGCTCGCCGATCGCCTCGATCGCGGCGACATGCCGGACATAGGGAACCTGCCGCCTGAGCCGGATGATCCAGCCCAGCCCCTTCACGAGATCGCCCGGCGCGCCGAACAGGGCCGCGGGCAATGTCGTCATGGCTGCCACGGCCCGCCCGGGCGGCGTGGTATCGAGGAAGCCGGCGATCTCTCCGCCGGCCTGCAGAAGCTGGACCGCGTAGAGCAGCGGAAGCGGACCAGAGCCGGCGATCCAGACCGGCTTGTCGGGAACCTGGCCCGAGGATTTCAGGACGATCTGGGCCGCGCCGACCGTCATCACGCCTGGCAGCGTCCAGCCGGGGAAGGGCATCGGGCGTTCCTGCGCGCCCGTCGCCAGCAGCACGCGATCGGCTGTGACGGAGCTGGCGGAGCCGCCGCGGCGCAGGAAGGCGCGGGCTCCCGCCTCGACATGCCAGACCTGCGTGCCCGGCTCATAATCGACACCGCTGGCGCGAAACTGACGGACCACGGCGGCGCCTTCGGCATAGGCCTTGCCGAGAAGGTCAGCCCGCGCGGTTGCGGCCACGGTCTCGATATTTCGCCAGATCTGCCCGCCGGGCGAGGGCTGTTCATCGACGACGAGCACATCCAGACCATGCCGCTTCGCCATGATGGCCGCCGACATTCCGGCCGGCCCGGCCCCGACGACGAGGAGATCGACATGCCGGCTCATGATGTCACGTCCGGCCGGCCCTGCTGGCGCTCGATACGCATGCCCTCGCGAACCGGAGCGAGGCAGGTCTGGACCGACGACACGCCGTCGACCACCGCGAGGCAGTCGAAGCACACGCCCATCATGCAGTAGGGGGCACGCCGCGCGCCCGAAACCGGCGTCGTCCGCGCCCAGAACGGCGCCTGCCGCAGGAGCACGGCTGCAACGCTTTCACCGGCGATGGCGAGGACGGGATGTCCATCGACATAGACCGTCAGCGAACCGCCCGTGTCCTGATCCAGCTTCCTGAACATGAAAATGCCTTCCGGGTATCTCGACGCGGAGCCGCGGCTCTTAACGGCCGGTCGCCAGGGGCCGCGATCCGGCCCGGGAACCGGCCGAGGCGCGCCTTGCCGCCTCGAAATGCCTCGTCAGCCTTGAGCCACGCATGATGTTCCCTCCGTGTTGACGACGGTAGGGAGCGGCATACTATTATGTCCAATAGAAATCTGACCGCACTCTATTCCCAGAGTTATGGTATGCCCCGCGCGCTCAACCTGAGGCAGATCGAGATCTTCAAGGCCCTGATCGAGCACGGCACGGTCAGCCGCGCGGCCGAGGCGCTCTACATCTCGCAGCCGGCCGCGAGTAAGCTCCTGATGCAATTGGAGAAGGACAACGGTCTCAAGCTTTTCGACCGCTACAAGGGCCGGCTGGTCCCCACCGCGCAGGGCTTGCGGCTGCATGAGGAGGTCGCCCGGATCTTCGTCGGGGTGCGTCAGGTCGAAAGCGCGATCGGCTTGATCAAGCGCGAGGATCAGGGACGCCTGGTCGTGGGCGTGATCCCGGCGCTCAGCGGCGCCTATATCCAGCGCACCACGATGAGCTTCCTCAAGCGCAATCCGAATGTCTATTGCTGGATCAAGTCACCCAGCTCGCAATGGATTCCCGAATATGTCCTGACGCGCGTCCTCGACATCGGGATCGTCACCGCACGCGTCGAGAACCCGTTCATCGTCACCGAACCGCTGTTCGAGCACCCGCTGCTCTGCATCATGCCGCTGGGGCATCCGCTCGCCGAGCGCAAGGTCGTCCGCCCCGATGATCTGAACGGCGTCCCGTTCGTCGCCTTCAACACGGAAACCTATACGGGGCAGAAGGTTTCGGCGATGTTCGACGCCTACAATGTTCGGTCCAATGTCGTCCTGACGGCCGATTCGAATTCGACGCTTTGCCATTTCGTCGCAGCCGGCCTCGGCGTGTCGCTCGTCCATCCCCTCTTCATTGCCGGCGTGGAAAAGCAGGTGGTCGTCAGGCCGTTCGAGCCGACCATACCGCTGGACTTCCTGGTCTGCTTCGGGCGCGATGCCCGGAATCTCCCGCTCATCTCGGAATTCGCGACCGAAGCCAGGATGATGGCGACCAGCTTCGTCGACGATCTCGCGAAAAGCTGGAGCTGAACCCGTTCACGACATCGCCTTAAGGGAGCGCAAGGGAGTGCGGTTTTCTCACATCGAGGCCTTTCGCGCGGTCATGATCACCGGATCGACCACGGCCGCCGCCCGGATTCTCCACACGTCGCAGCCGAATGTGAGCCGCTCGATCGCGCAACTGGAAAAGGCCGTGGGGTTGCAGCTCTTCGAGCGAATGCCGGGAAAGGTCGTGCCGACGACGGACGGCCTGTCGTTCTTCAACGAGGTTCAGCGCAGCTTCCACGGCCTCCGGCGGTTGGAGGAGGCGGCAAACCGGATTCGCCGCTTCAGCGGAGGCCTTCTGCGGATCGGATCGATCCAGACCCTGGCACATGGCTTGATCCCGCGCTCGATCAAACGATTTGCCGAAATCTATCCGGAAACCGGCATTTCGATTCATGCGGGACATTCGGCGGCGGTCTCGCAATGGGTGGATGAAATGTCCTGCGATGTCGGAATCGTATCCCATCTCTACGAGAATTACGGGTTTTCCAGCGAGGAGCTCTACAGCGTCGACGGGGTCTGCCTGATGCCGGCGGAGCATCGCCTGGCCGGCAAGGCGGCGGTGCGCCCGGCCGATCTCGCCGACGAGCCCTATATCTCCTTCGCGCAGAACGACCACGGCCGTTCGAACGTCGACGAGGTGTTCTCGAAGGCCGGCATCGATCGGCGCATCACCCTGGAAACGCCGTTCAGCACCATTACTTGCGCGCTGGTCGCGCAAGGGCTCGGCGTGGCGATCGTCAATCCGCTCGCGGCGCAGGACTACCGGCATCTGGGCGTCGTCATGCGTCCCTTCCGCCCCTCGATCAAGCATGAAGCCCGGCTGATCTATCCGAAGGGGCGTCCGGAAAACCGTTTGGTCGCAAGCTTCATCGAAATCCTCAAGGCCGTGACGATGGAGGAGAAGGCAGCCCTCTCGGCCGTGCGGGAGCGCGGCGAAAAATAGCGAAAACCGCGCCGGAACGGGCGTCGATCTGCTCCTGGAAATCCGCCTGGAAATCCGCGACGGCTAAAGGCGAGGCCTATATCATAACTGCATAGACCCCCGGTGTATTTCTATTTGCTCTAATGACAGGCGGTTCATAGCCTGCCTGCTCATGAGATCGTGGCGCGGGAGGAGCGCGCGCCGCATCTCAGATCAGATAAAAAATTCGGAGGGGTCATGAATCGATTTCGTAATCTTTTGCTGGCGGGAACCCTGGTCGTTGCTTCCCCCGCATTGGCTCAGCAAACCATGTATGTCGCCGGCCCCGGCGGCAGCACGCAGAAACTCTTCCAAACCCAGATCATTCCCGCGTTCGAAACCAAGCATAACGTCAAGATTACTTACGTTCCCGGGATTTCGAGCGAGATCGTCGCGAAGCTGCAGGCCCAGGCCGGCAAGCAGGAGATCAATGTCGCCATCTTCGATGACGGGCCGCTCTATCAGGCGATCCAGTTCGGCTATTGCGACAAGCTGAGCGACGCCCCGATCTACAAGGATATCTATCCGTTCGCCCAGTTCGGCGGAAACGGCATCGGGGTCGGGCTGGTGGCGACGGGCATCGCCTACAATGCGGCGAACTACAAGAAGAAGGGTTGGCCGGCGCCGACCTCCTGGAAGGACCTGACCGACAGGAAACTGGAGGGGCGCCTGACCGCCTCCTCGCTGTCCGGCACCTACGGGGTCCATACGCTCGTGATGTTCGCCCGCATCAACGGCGGCGACGAGAGCAATATCGAGCCCGGCTTCGACTCCATCCGGAAATCGCTGGCGCCGAACGTCCTGAGCTGGTCTTCCTCGCCCGCGAAGCTCGCCGAAATGTTCCAGAACAACGATGTCGACGTGGCCGTTTGGGGCAGCAGCCGCGCGATCGCACTGAAGAACACCGGCTTCCCGATGGAATTCGTGTATCCGAAGGAGGGGACGCCTGCGCTCGTGCTCGGCGCCTGCCCGGTGGTCCAGAACAGCCTTCCCGAAGCATCGCAGGCCTTCCTGCAATATCTCGTCACGCCCGAGATCCAGGCGAAGCTGGCCACGGAAGGCTTCGGCCCCACCAATCGCCAGACCAGGCTGGATGACAAGCTGGCCGCGCAGGTCCCCTATGGCGATGAGCGCGTCGGCAGGATGATCTCGGTCAAGTGGAGCGAGATCAACAAGAACCGCGCCGAGTGGACCAATCGCTGGAACCGCACGATCGAGAGATAAGGGCGCGAGCGCCCGATCTCCGCAGCCGTCGAAGCGAAGGCCCATCGAAATGAGCAGTTTGTCTCTGCGCGCCCTGTCGAAGAGCTATGGCCCGGTCCAGGCCGTTCGCGGCGTGGACCTGGATGTGAACGAAGGCGAATTCCTCTCGCTGCTCGGCCCATCGGGCTGCGGCAAGACGACGACCCTGCAGATGGTGGCGGGCTTCGTCCCGCCGACGACGGGGAGCATCGTCGTCGACGGACAGGATCTGACCAGTATCGCGCCGGAGAAGCGCGACATGGGCGTCGTCTTCCAGAGCTATGCGCTCTTTCCGCATATGAACGTGGCCCAGAATATCGGCTTCGGCCTCGAAATGCGCCGGGTCGAGCGCGGTGAGCTGAAGCGGCGGGTCGAGGAGGCCTTGGCGATGGTCCGCCTGGCCGGTCTCGAGGGACGTTATCCCAGCGAGCTGTCCGGTGGCCAGCGCCAGCGTGTCGCCATCGCCCGCGCCCTGGCCATTCGTCCGCGGGTTCTCCTGCTGGACGAGCCGATGTCGAATCTCGACGCCAAGCTACGCGGCGAGATGCATGTCGAGCTCCGCTCCCTGCAGCGGCGGCTCGGCATCACTGCGATCCTCGTCACGCACGATCAGGTCGAGGCGATGACGATGAGCGACCGGATCGCCGTCATGACGAATGGCGGGATCGCGCAGCTCGGCACGCCGCAGGAGGTCTACGACAGGCCGGCATCGCAATTCGCTTCGAGCTTCCTGGGGCACACCAACGTGCTGAGCGGGCGGATCGAAAGCCGGATCGCCGACGAGGCGACCGTCCGGGTCGGACCGACCTCGTTCCGGACCAGGGTCGCGAAAGATCAGGCGGGCCCCGAGATCGCCGTGTTCGTCCGCCCGGAGCGCCTGCGCCTAGGTTCTCCGGACCAGGCCACCCTGCGGGGCTGCGTCAGCACCCGCCTGTTCCTCGGCGGGTCGTGGATCTACGAAATCGAGACCGAACTCGGCATGCTCCGTATCACCCAGCAGAATACCGGGACGGTGCAGCCCGAGGAGGGGGAAACGATCGGGGTGAGCTGGAACGCCGAAGATCTGCGCGTCATCGCGACGGAGCGTTCCCATGGCTAGCTCGACCCACCAGACCAGCCGCGGCCTGCCCTGGCTGCTCTCGCTGCCGGCTCTCGCGCTCTTTCTCGCCTTGCTGGCCATTCCGCTGGTTCTGACTGCGATCCTGTCCTTCAATGCCTTTGACGGCATGCGCGGCATCCAGCAGACCTATGGTTTTGGCAACTATCTCGAAATCCTGCTCGACGGCTACTACCGGGAAATCTTCCTGCGGACGGGCGGGATGGCGCTCGCCGTCACGCTGATCTGCATCGTCCTCGGGGTGCCCGAGACCCTGATTCTCGCCAAGATGAAGCCGGTCTGGCGCGGCACCTTCTTCGTCGTGATCCTCGGACCGCTGCTGATCTCCGTCGTCGTTCGCACGCTGGGCTGGTCGGTGCTGCTCGGCAGCCAGGGCGTGGTGAACACGGTGCTTCGCGGGCTCGGCCTGGTGGACGAGCCGATCCGGCTGCTGTTTTCGATGACGGGCGTCATCATCGTCCTGACCCATGTTTTCCTGCCCTTCATGGTGATCGCCGTGTGGAGCGCCATGCAGCGCCTCGACGGGCAGATCGAGCATGCGGCGCGCTCGCTCGGCGCGGGACCTTTCACCACCTTCCGCCGCATCATGCTGCCGCAGCTGATGCCCGGCATCCTGTCCGGAGCCATCATCGTCTTCGCCCTGGCGGCATCGGCCTATGCCACCCCGGCGATCATCGGCGGGCGCAGGGTCAAGGTCGTCGCCACCACGCTCTACGACGAATTCTTCAACTCGCTGAACTGGCCGCTCGGAGCCGCGATCGCGGTGCTCCTGCTGCTTGCCAACATCCTGATCATCGTCGGCTGCAACCGGCTCGTCGAGCGGCGTTTCAAGCAGGTGTTCGCATGAGCGGCCGGGATATCGCGAAGAACGGACCGCTGGCGCTGGTCTTCCACACGCTGCTGACCGTGTTCATCCTGGCACCGCTGGTCGTGGTGATGCTGGTCTCGCTCTCCGACAAGGAATACCTGTCGATGCCCTTCGACGGCATGTCGCTGCGCTGGTACCGGGAAATCCTGGCGGCACCGGAACTCATCAGCGCGTTCTGGCTGTCGATCTGGCTCGGTCTGGCCTCGGCGACATTGGCGACGATCGTCGCGGTGCCCGCGGCGCTCGCGATCGCCCGTCATCGGTTTTTCGGACGCGACGGGTTGATGGCGTTCCTGATGTCGCCGTTGATGATCCCCCATGTCGTGCTTGGCGTCGCCTTCCTGCGCTTTTTCTCGATCATGGAGTGGACCGGCTCCTTCGTGGCCCTGGTGCTCGTCCACGCGATCACCGTCGTACCGTACTCGCTGCGGCTGACGCTCGCCGCCGTGATCGGGCTCGAACGTGACGCGGAGACGGCCGCCCGCTCGCTCGGAGCCTCGCGAGCGGTCGCCTTCCGTCGCATCCTGCTGCCGCTCATCCTGCCGGGCGTCGCGGCGGGATGGGTGCTCGCCTTCATCCAGAGCTTCGACGAGGTCACGATGACGATCTTCGTCGCGACACCCGGAACCACGACGCTGCCCGTCGCGCTCTACAACCGCATATCCCAGCTCACGGACCCGGTGACGACGTCGGTCTCCACCATCCTGATCCTGGGAACGATGGCCTTCATGTTCATCCTCGACCGCATGGTCGGCCTGGACAGGGTTCTCATCGGAAAGAAATAGCCGAAACGACCGTCCCGACCGGCCGCCCGATCGGCGCCGGCAGGACAGTTGCGCCCGAAATTCGAGACGAAAGCCGGCCTGGACCGGAGTTGCGGACATGAGCAGCCAGACGATGACGGTGGTAGGAGGCGGGCTTGTCGGGGCCGCCATTGCCTACGGAGCGCTGCGGGCCGGAATGCGCGTGCGCGTTCTCGACCAGGGAGATACCGCGTTTCGCGCCTCGCGCGGCAATTTCGGCCTGGTCTGGGTCTCGAGCAAGGGCGGCAAGATGCCCCGCTACGCCAGCTGGAGCCGCGATGCGCTGAAGCTCTGGCCGAACCTGCAGAAGGAACTGGTCGATCTGACCGATGTCGACGCCGGTCTCGAACAGCCGGGAGGCTTCTGGCTGGGCTTCAACGATGCCGATGTCAGGGCGCGCGCCGATCTTCTGGAACGGATCGATCGCGAGGTCGGCGGCATCCCCTTCAAGATGATGGACCCCTCCGAGCTCCGGCAATATCTCCCCGGGATCGGGCCCGCCGTGGTGGGCGGGAGCTTCTGTCCGCTCGATGGCCATGCCAACCCCCTGATGCTGCTGCGCGGCCTGCACGCCGCGCTTCGCCAGCGCGGGGCGGATGTGATCACCGGCGTCGACGTTGTCGAGATCCGGCACGATCCCGCCAACGGGTGGTTCGAGGCGGTCTCGCAGGATCGCCAGAGCTGGAAGAGCGACCGGATCGTGCTGGCGGCAGGGCTTGGCAATGCCGGATTGGCCTCGCAGGTCGGCCTGCACGCGCCCGTCGCATCCACCCGCGGCCAGGTTCTCATCACCGAGCGGCTGAAGCCGTTCCTCGACTACCCCACGAACAAGTGCCGGCAGACGCGGGAGGGCAGCGTCCAGATCGGTTCGACCTCCGAGGATGTCGGCCTCGACGACGGCACGACGACCGACAAGATCGAGGTGCTGGCACGCCGCGCGGTCGAAACCTTTCCGGCATTGGCGCGCGCCCGGCTCGTGCGGGCGTGGGGCGCCCTGCGGCCGCTGACCCCGGACGGTTACCCGATCTATCAGGAATCTGCGTCCTGCCCGGGGGCCTTCCTCGCCACCAGCCATAGCGGCGTCACGCTCGCGGCGGCCCATTGCTACGTCGTCGGCCCCTGGATGGCCGGTCTCTCGCAGGTGCCGGCCGGTTTCGAGGTGTTCACCGGCGATCGCTTCCTGGACGCCGATGCGAGCTTCTCCCATGACCATTGAACCGCTCTTCACCGTGCCGGACGCGCCGGCTGGCGCCTCGGTCACGATCGTCTTCGAGGGCACGCCCTTGCGGGTTCCAGCCGGCATCACGGTTGCCGCGGCCCTGCTCGTCGGCGGCATCAGGGAATTCCGGTCGAGCGTCGTCGGCGGCGTTCCGCGCGCGCCTTACTGCATGATGGGCGTCTGCTTCGAATGTCTCGTGGAGATCGACGGGGTGCCGGCGCGGCAAAGCTGCCTGATCCCCGTCCGCGAGGGGATGGTCGTCGCGCGCCAGCTCGGAGCGGCCCAACTCGATGCCTTCAGCCCCGGAGAAGAGCCATGAACGCTGCTGCGGCGGATCTCGTCGTCGTGGGCTGCGGGCCGGCGGGCATGGCTGCGGCCTGCGAGGCGCGCGCTCTCGGTCTCTCCGTGATCGTTCTCGACGAACAGCCGGCGCTCGGCGGGCAGATCTATCGCAACATCGAAGCCGCGCCCGCCGATCGCATCGCGGTTCTCGGCAAGGATTACGAAGCCGGCCGCAGTCTCGCGACCGAGTTCCGCAACAGCGGTGCCGGGCATCTGCATGGAGCGACCGTCTGGAACGTCGCGCAGAACGGTGCCGTGGACTATGTCGCGGATGGACGATCGCGACAGGTCGTCGGCAAGGCCGTGCTGCTCGCCAGCGGCGCCATGGAACGGCCGTTTCCGATCAAGGGTTGGACTCTTCCCGGCGTCCTGGGGGCAGGCGCCGCGCAGATCCTGCTGAAAGGCTCCGGCGCTCTGCCCAGCGGGCCGGTCGTCCTGGCTGGTTGCGGGCCGCTGCTCTACCTCCTCGCCTGGCAATATCTCCGTGCCGGCGTGACGATCGCGGCCATCGTCGATACGACGGCAGGGTCTGGCTATCTGGGTGCCATAAGGCACGGTCCCGGCGCCATGCGCGGCTGGCGCGATCTCGCCAAGGGCCTCAAGCTGATCGCGACGCTGCGCCGGCACGGCGTCAGGTTCCATTCAGGTGCAAGCGATCTCGCGATTGAGGGCGAGCGGCAAGCCGAGGGCCTGTCTTTTGTCCATCGCGGCCGGCGGGTGACGCTGCCTGCGTCGCTGGTCCTGCTGCATCAGGGCGTCGTCCCGAACACGCAGCTGTCGTGGTCGACGGGCGCGGCCCATCGCTGGGACGGCGAGCAGCTGTGCTGGTTGCCCGAGACGGACCGTTGGGGCCGGCTGGGCGAAACGCTGCTCTACGTTGCAGGAGACAGCCGGGCGATCGTTGGTGCGCAGGCATCGGCGACCCAGGGGAGGCTGTCGGCGCTCGCCATCGCCGAGCGTACCGGCCGCGCCGTCGACGCCAGCCGGCGCGCGGCGCTGCTGGCTCTATTCGAACGGCAAAGCCATATCCGGCGCTTCCTGAACAGCCTCTACCGGCCGGCCGATGCGAACCGCATCCCGCGTGACCCTGCGGTCATCGTCTGCCGGTGCGAAGAGGTCACGGCTGGGCAGATCCGCGGCTATGTCGAGCTCGGCTGCCGCGGCCCGAACCAGACCAAGGCGTTCGGCCGCTGCGGAATGGGGCCCTGTCAGGGGCGACTGTGCGGATTGACGGTGACGGAGATCATCGCCGAGGCGCGCGGCGCCAGCCCTGACGACGTGGGCTACTACCGCATCAGGGCGCCGATCAAGCCGGTCATGCTCGGCGACTTCGTCGATTGAATTCCCGCCCCCGATTTCACCACGAGGAGAAGACCATGAACGACATCGTCCGCATCGAAACCGATCCGCGCCGCAGCCGCGTCGTCGTCTACAACGGCGTCGTCTATGTCGGCGGCATGACCGCCGACGATCGCAGCCAGGACATCAAGGGGCAGACCCGGCAGACGCTCGAAAAGATCGAGCAGTTCCTTGCCAAGGCGGGAACCGACAAGAGCCGCGTCCTGACCGCGCAGATCTGGATCAAGGACCTCGCGCGCGATTTCGAAGGCATGAACGAGATCTGGAATGCCTGGACCGCACCGAACGCCGCGCCGACCCGTGCGACGGCTCAATGCGAGATGGGCGCGCCTGACGTTCTCGTCGAGATCATCGTGACGGCCGCGGCCGGCCGGTAATCTCACGGAGCAGGCGCAGGGGACGGGCCATGAAGATCGCCGAATTGCGAACCTATGTGCTCGCGGATGCCAACAAGCATTACCTCTACGCGGCCATCCAGACCGACCGGGGCATCGTCGGTTTCGGCGAGGCGACGCTCGACCATCGCTGGCCGTCTGTCGCCGCCGGTATCGAGGAAGGCTTTCGGGCCATAGCGGGGCAAGACCCGACCACGGTCGCGAAGCATTGGGCACTGCTCAAGGACAAGGTCTATTGGGGCGAGGGCGCCAGCAGCATGGCTGCTCTCGCCGCGATCGACCAGGCGCTGTGGGACATCACCGGCAAGGCTTACGGCCTGCCGGTGCACAAACTCCTCGGCGGCGCCGTGCGGGATCGCGTCGGGGTCTACCTGAATCAGTGGTGGGCCGGATACCGATCGACGCAGGACCTGATCCGGAAGGCGCAGGACGCGGTTTCGCGCGGCGCCACCGCCCTGAAATGGTATCCGTTCGGGACCGCCGATCAGCTCCAGTATCGCGTTCGGCAGCACGACGTGCCGAAAGCGGTGGCGGAGGTGCGGGCGGTTCGCGACGCCGTCGGCCCGTCGATCGGGTTGATGGTCGATCTCTGGCGCCGGCTCGACTGGGCCTCGGCGGCGCAGTTCTGCTCCGGCGTGGCCGATTGCGACCTCGTCTTCGTCGAGGAACCGACCGAGTTCCAGAGCGCGGACGCGCTCGTACGGCTGTCATCGGCCACGCGGACCCGCATCGCCTTCGGAGAAAGGCTGCATTCCCGCCGGCAGTTCGCGGAGATCATCGAGCGGCAGGCGGTCGGGCTGGTGCAACCCTCGATCATCCGCGTCGGAGGGTTGACCGAGGCCGTCAAGATCGCCAACGCCGCCGAGACCTACAATATCGGCGTCGTGCCGCATAATCCGCACGGACCCGTCGCGATCGCCGCATCGGTGACGCTGGCGGCGCTGGCAACCAATTTCGTGATCCTCGAATCCTACGAGAACGACAATCCGCCCTCGCGCAGCCAGTTCGTCCGGCAGGGGCCGATGATCGTCGGAGACAGCTATCAGGTGCCGGAAGCGCCCGGGCTTGGCGTCGACATCGACGAGATGGCGCTGGCAGGGCTGGCGATCGCGACGCGGGTGGTGCGTGCCTGAGGACGCGACGAAGGAAAGCTGCTTTCAGCGGCTTGCCGCAAGACGGTCCCAGGCGGTCGAGATGAAAGCAGCCCCCTCTTTTGCAAAAGGCGGCTCGCGACCTGCTGACTTGTGACGGCCAAAATCCCGGCCGGCCCCGGCCCGTTTGCCTCTCCGAAACGACTGTCTGGCATCTATGCCGTTCTGTTGTCCGGAGGTGGATGTGGAAACATCGCTCTATCTGCCCGTCAAGCGCTTCCTCGAAGGGCTCGGCTACGCCGTGAAGGGCGAGATCGGGCATTGCGATCTCGTCGGCCTGCGCGACGATGATCCGTCCGTCGTGGTGATCGGCGAGCTGAAGCTGAGCTTCAATCTCGAACTCATCCTGCAGGGCGTCGACCGGATGAGCCTCGGCGACGAGATCTGGCTCGCAGCCCAGCTCTCCGCCAGGGGCAAGGGGCGCGAAAGCGATCCGCGCTATCGCAACCTCTGCCGGCGACTCGGCTTCGGATTGCTCGGCGTCTCCAAATCCGGAGATGTCGATATCCTGGTGTCTCCGGTGGCACCCACGCCGCGCAAGGACCCGCGCCGGCGCTCGCGGCTGGTGGATGAGCACAAGCGCCGCCAGGGCGATCCGGCGCTGGGCGGCGGCACGCGCAGGCCGATCATGACGGCCTATCGCCAGCAGGCGCTGGCCTGCGCCGCGGCGATGGCCGGGGAGCCGAAGCGACCGCGCGATCTCAAGCCCTCCTGCCCGGACGCCCAGAAGATCCTGCATCGCAACGTCTATGGCTGGTTCGAGCGTTCCGGGCGCGGCGTCTACGCGCTCACCGAGGCCGGCCGCAGCGCCTTGGCGACATGGCGGGCTCAGCTCCCGGCGAGCCCGGAGGCGGCGGGCCTCGCGGCCTGAGCATAGCCATCCCCTTGCCACGGCTCCGCCTCAACGCGATCGTAGAGCCTCACGCGATCGTTCGGATGGTCTGAAAGGGGTTGTGATGATGGCGCAGAAATGTCTGGCGGCTGGGGTGCTGTCATTGGCCGCCTTGACGCTGGCGGCCTGCCAGAGCGATGCGCAGCAGGCTCCGATGGGAACTGCGCCCGGCTTGCCCGGCGCGTGCAGCGAGGATGCGGCCGAGGCGTTGGCGGGCAAGGCCCGCATTGGCGATGCCGAGGCCCAGCAGGCCACCGGCGCAACCATCGTGCGGCAGATTCGGCCGGGGCAGGGCGTGACCATGGACTACCGCAAGGAGCGGGTGACCATCGAGACCGATCCGAAGACCGGCAGGATCATCCGCGCCTATTGCGGCTAGCAGCGAAGCGGCGGCGTCTCCAAGCCTTGGGCTGCCGCCAATTCCGCCTCCGCTGCGCTAAACCTCAAAACGAAAAAACCGCCCGAAAGGGCGGTTTTTCAAAGCGAAATCAGATCGGGAGGCTATGGCCTCACTTGATCTTGGTTTCCTTGAACTCGACGTGCTTGCGCGCGACGGGGTCGTACTTCTTCTTCGACATCTTCTCGGTCATCGTACGCGAGTTTTTCTTCGTCACGTAGAAGAAGCCGGTGTCGGCGGTCGAAAGCAGTTTGATCTTGATCGTCACGGCCTTGGCCATGGGTCTATCCTCGAGCCATGCGGGCCAGAGGCCCTCGGAAAAGAAAATGGCCGGGCGAACCCGGCAAACCGTCAGCGCGGGGAATGCCGCAACGGGCCGGCGAAGTCAAGGAAGAATAGCTCTGTCGAGATTGTGCTCCTCTCAGAGCTCCTCGCGCACGAAGCTGCCGCGCTTCTCCCAGTAGAACGGGACCGGCAGATAGGGCGCGAAGCTGCCCTCGATGCGGGCCTCGACCTCCTGGATGATGACCTTGGTGATCGTCGGCAGGTCGAGTTCCTTGGCCTCGTCGAAATCGACCCAGACCAGGTCGACCAGCTCCGAATCGGGGCCGATGATGCCGTCGATCCGCTTGGCGACGGCGGAGGCATCGATCGCGAAGAAGCGGGTGTCGAAGCGCTTCGGCCGGCGCGGCGGCGTGATCGCGCGCGCGACGAAGGTGACGGCTGACAGGTCGGGGAAGATGCCCTGTGCCGCGAAATCGCTCCAGCTCCCGGCCGGCGCGGTCTCCGGCGCGCCGAACTCGTCGGAGCCGAAGAGCAGCCCGGTTTCCTCGAAGGTCTCGCGGATGGCGGCGAGCGCCAGCGCCCGCGCCTTGGCGGCGCTGGGGCGCAGGCAGCGCTTGCCGAGCCGGTCCTCGCAGATCTGCGGCACCGCTCCGGTCGCGGCCATCAGCCGGTCGCCGGCATCGACCCGCCCGCCCGGAAAGACGTATTTGCCCGGCATGAACTTATGGCCCGCATGGCGCTTGCCCATCAGCACCTTGGGACGGGCAGCGCTGCGATCGAGGATCATCATGGTCGCGGCGTCCTTGGGACGCTGGTTGGCGGTCGTGCGCGCCCGCTCGGCCTGGGTGAGGGTGACGGTGTGATCGGTCATGAGCGTGTTTCCGAAGAAGGCAGGGGCTGGCGCTCGGGCTGGTCGGGCTCGCCGCCGAAGCCGTGCATGCGCACGGCCCATTGCAGGCCGACGACGCCGCCCTTGACGGGCTGCATCAGCGCGAAGGACAGGACGATGGTCAGCAGCGGCCAGACGGTCATGTGCAGCCACATCGGCCAGTCGGCGAATTTCTCCGCCAGCAGCAGGCCGCCGACGATGATGTGGCCGACGATGGTGATGACGATATAGGGCGGCAGGTCGTCGGCGCGCTGGTGATGCAGGTCCTCGCCGCAGGTTTCGCAAGCGTCGACCGGCTTCAGGAAGGCGCGGAACAGCCGGCCCTTCCCGCAATGCGGGCAGTGACCCTTCAGGCCGTGCGTGATCGCCTGGCGCCAGTCGCGCGCGTCGAGATGCGCCTCCGCGCTGTGAATCTGGACGCCCATCACCGCCTCTTGACGGGCTTGTTCTTGCCCGGCTTGCTTTTGCCGAAGCCGCCCCCGCCCGGCTTACCCTTCCTGCCGAAGCTCGCCGCCGGCCGGCTCGCCCCGAAGGGCGCGGCACCGCCGCGTCGCTTGCCGGTGCGCCCCGTCGCCACGACGCGTCCCTCCGAAAGCAGTTCGAAGCGCAGGGCGCCCGCGACCGGCGCAGCCTCGACCAGCTTGACATGGACCCGGTCGCCGAGGCGCCAGCTCTCGCCGGTGCGCTCGCCGATCAGCGCATGCGCGGCCTCGTCATAGCGGTAGTAGTCGCCGCCGAGCGTGGAGGCCGGGATGAAGCCATCGGCGCCGGTGCCGTCGAGCTTCACGAAGAGGCCGGCCTTGTGCACGCCGCCGATGCGCCCGTCGAAGCTCGCGCCGATCTGGCCGGCAAGGAAATGCGCGATCAATCGGTCGGTGGTCTCGCGCTCCGCCGCCATGGCGCGCCGCTCCGCCGCCGAGATGCGGGTCGCGACCTCGCGCAGCTCGGCAAGCGTCGTGCTTTTCGGCAGGCCGTCATCGCCGAGCTTCAGCGCCGTGATCAGCGCGCGATGCACGATCAGGTCGGCATAGCGCCTGATCGGCGAAGTGAAATGGGCGTAGCGGCGCAGGTTGAGGCCGAAATGCCCGTAATTCTCGGCGACATATTCGGCCTGCGCCTGCGTGCGCAGCACGACCTCGTTGATCAGCGTCTCGTTCTCCGAACCCTTGATCATCGCCAGGATGCGGTTGAACAGCACGGGCCGAAGAGCCCCATCCTGCGGCAGCTTGATACCGATCGAGGCCAGCACCTCACTGAGCGCCCGCATCTTCTCCAGCGAGGGCTCGTCATGGCAGCGATAGATCAACTGGCTGCCGGCCTTCTCCAGCGTCTCGGCCGCCGCGACATTGGCGAGGATCATGAATTCCTCGATCAATCGATGCGCCGCCAGCCGGTCGGGCACAATGACGCGATCGACCGAGCCGTCGGCTTTAAGGATCAGCTTGCGCTCGGGCAGGTCGAGTTCCAGCGGCTGGCGCTGGTCGCGGGCGCGCGCCGCGATGCCATAGGCGGCCCAGAGCGGCATCAGCACGCTCTCGCGGATCGGCGCGGTCTTCTCGTCGGGGCTGCCGTCGATCGCGGCCTGCGCCTGCTGGTAGGAGAGCTTCGCCGCCGAGCGCATCAGCACGCGGTGGAAGGAATGGCTCTTCTTCGAGCCGTCCGCCTTGAGCACGAGCCTGACGGCGAGCGCCGGCCGGTCCTCATGCTCGCGCAGCGAACAGAGATCGTTCGAGATCCGCTCCGGCAGCATCGGCACGACGCGATCCGGGAAATACACCGAGTTGCCGCGCTCCAGCGCCTCGCGGTCGAGCGCCGAATGCGGCGTGACATAGCTCGCGACATCGGCGATGGCGACGGTGACGACGAAGCCGCCGGGATTGTCGGGGCTGTCGTCCGGCACGGCATGGACCGCGTCGTCATGGTCCTTGGCGTCGGCCGGGTCGATGGTGACGAGCGGCAATTCACGCCAGTCCTCGCGACCCTTCAGGCTCGCGAGCGGCGCGTTCGCCGCTTCCTGAAGCGCGGCCGGCGGGAATTCATGCGGAATGCCATGGGCATGGATCGCGATCAGGCTGACCGCGCGCTCGGACTTGATCGAGCCCAGCCGCTCGCGCACATGCGCCTCGGGCGGGCCAAAGCGGCTCTCCCGGCGCAAGGCGACCGAGACGAGGTCGCCGTCCTGCGCCTCGGCCGTGCGGCCCTTCGGGATGATCGCCTCGCGCCCTTGCGCCTTCTTGTCGATCGGAACCAGCCGGCCGGAGCCGTCGGGCAGGGCCCGGAAGATGCCGAGCACGGCGGCCTTCGCCTTGCCCATCACCTTGAGCACGCGGCCCGAATAGCCGAAGCCCTCGACGCCGCGCAGCCGCGTCAGCTTGAGGATGACCTGATCGCCGACGCCCGGCGCAGGCCCGGCCGACTTGTCCTTGCGGCGTCCCTCGCGGCTGCGCTCGATCAGGATCTGCGGCGGCGCTCCGCTCTCAGCCTCGTCCCATTCGAGCGGCTGGGCGACGAGGTCACCCTCGCGGTCGCGGCGCTTGATCTCGGAGAGCAGGACGGGCGGCAGCGCGCCGCGCGGATGGACCGGCCGGTCCTTGCCGTCGCCGCCGATCTCGCCTTCCTCCGCCATCTCTTTGAGCAGGCGCTTCAGCCAGATCTTGCCGCCGCCATCGAGCCCGAAGGCCTTGGCGATCTCGCGCCGGCCGACCTCGCGGCCGGCAGCGCGCTCTTCCTCGATGAAGTCGAGAATGGCCTCGCGGCTCGGATCAGGAACGGACACGGCCGGTACTCGGGGCATTGGGCAGGGAAAAGCGTGACACGCCGCCTGTCTGCCACGGCTTGCGGCCGGGCGCCAGCATGGCGGCTGCAGAAGCAAGAAGGGCAGCCCTTGCGAGCTGCCCTTCCATTGCCGAACCGCGATCCGGCGAACCGGATCTAAAGGTGCGAAAACTCACGCGGAATAGAAACCCCAGCAAGAAGAGGTCCAGATCCGCCCGCCTTGCACCAGCGGTTGATGACAATGAGACACTGGATCACCTCCTTTCAGTTGTTACCGACAAGAAGGAGGCTAAGGCGATTCTCGGGGACTCGTAAATGCCAAAAAATGCGCTGGCTGAGTGTGACGAAAGTTGAGGTTCGGGCTTTGGATGCGGGTGCCGACCCCGCTTTGCTCAGGAACGAGGCAAGGAAGTCTGTCGGAAGGGCAGGGGCTGCAAGGCGTTACCCGTGCAGCTTCAATCCCTTGATGATCTTGTCGATCTCCTTGCGTTCGGCATGCAGCCCAAGGCCGACGAGGTCGAGTGCATCGGTCGTTACCGCCGCGACGGCGGCGCGGTTGTCGAGATCATTGCCGGTCGCGAACAGGTCTTTGATATAGAGATGCGGCCTGACGCCGCGCTGCTGCGCCCGCTGGAGCACAGTCGTGAGTTCCGCTGCGCTGGCCGCGAAGATCAGGATTGGCTGTCGGACCAGCGGACCGTAGAAGCGGCCTGAGGCATCCCCGTAGGGTTCGCCCGCGAGTTCCGGGGAAGCTCCGACGAGCCCACCGGCGAGGAAGCTGGCGACATTGAGTTTTTGCCAGGTTGCGAGATCATCGCGAACCACGATGGCGATCTTGGTATCGTAACGCATGGACGCATCGCTAACCGAGGCCGGCAAGGCCCGTCTTGAACGATCGTGCGAACCTGAGCGGGACTGGGTCCGGCTCGGCACCGGCGCTGATGGCATCGAGCGCATGGAGGCGTTCTTCCGCGGCTATGCCTATGACCCGCACCGCCACGACACCTACGCCTTCGGGCTGACGCTCTCGGGCGTGCAGTCCTTCGACTATCGCGGGGCAAGGCGCGACAGCCTCGGTGGCCATGTCATCGTCCTGCATCCCGACGAGATCCATAACGGCCGCTCCGGCATCGAGAGCGGCTTCCGCTACCGCATGCTCTATGTCGAGCCGCGCCTGATCCGGCAGGCGATGGGCGAGGGCGGCCGGGCACTGCCCTTCATATCCACAGCCGTTTCGCGGGAGCCGCGTCTGGTCGCGACAATTGCCCGTGCGCTGCGCGATCTCGACCAGCCGCTCGATCCGCTGGCGGCCGACGATCTGGTCGAACGGCTCGCGCAGGCCTTGTTCGCGCTCGATCCTTCCGCCGGCAGCGCTCGCTCCGCCCGGCTCGACGCCCCGGCGCTCGAACGGGCGCGCGACTATCTCGACGCCCATGCGAAGGAGGTGGTCGATTCCAGCCGGCTGGAGGCGATGACCGGGCTCGATCGCTTCGCCCTGGCGCGCCAGTTCCGCGCCGCCTTCGGCACCAGCCCCTATAACTACCTCGTGATGCGCCGCCTCGATCGCGCCCGCCGGATGCTGGCGCAGCGCGTGTCCCTGGCCGATGCAGCCTTTGCCTGCGGCTTCGCCGACCAGAGCCATCTGACCCGCCAGTTCCGCCGCGCCTATGGCGTCACGCCGGGGCGTTGGCGGTCCTTGCAGCGGCAAATCCGGGGCTGAGACCTGCGCCGCATTGGCTTGCCCCGGCCGCCGCCTCCATGCTTGAAGCAGCGAAAGCCGGCTTTGCGGAGTATCTGACATGCAGCTTGGAGTGATCGGCCTCGGCCGGATGGGTGGCAATATCGTGCGCCGGCTGATGCGCGCCGGCCATGAATGCGTGGTCTATGACCGTGACCCGAAGCCGGGCCAGGCGCTCGCCGCCGACGGCGCGGCGCTCGCTGCCGACCTCAAGGACATGGTCGCCAAGCTGAAGGCGCCCCGTGCCATCTGGGTGATGCTGCCGGCCGGCAAGATCACCGAGGCGACGCTGGCTGAGCTCGCCGGTCTCGTTGGCGAAGGCGATACGCTGATCGACGGCGGCAACGCCTTCTGGAAGGACGATGTCCGCCGTGGCAAGGAACTCGCGGCCAAGGGCATCCATTACATGGATATCGGCACCTCCGGCGGCGTCCACGGGCTCGACCGCGGCTATTGCCTGATGATCGGCGGGGACAAGGAAGCCTTCGACCGGCTGGAGCCGATCTTCGCCACGCTGGCGCCCGGCAAGGGCGAGATCGAGCCGACCCGGCATCGCGAGGGCCGCAACCCGACGAGCGAGCAGGGCTATCTGCATTGCGGCCCGACCGGCGCCGGCCATTTCGTCAAGATGGTCCATAACGGCATCGAATACGGCATGATGCAGGCCTTCGCGGAAGGCTTCGACCTCCTGCGCAACGCCTCGGCCAAGGAAGGCCTGCCGGCCGAGTACGGTTTCGATTTCGACGTGGCGGAGATCGCCGAGGTCTGGCGCCGTGGTTCGGTGGTCACCTCCTGGCTGCTCGATCTCACGGCCGAGGCGCTGGCCGCCGACGAGGAACTCTCCTCCTATACCGGCAATGTCTCGGATTCCGGCGAGGGCCGCTGGACGGTCGATGCCGCCGTCGAGACCGCGACCCCGGCCGAGGTGCTGACCTCCGCGCTCTTCGCGCGCTTCCGCTCGCGGGTCGACCACACCTTCGGCGAGAAGATCCTCTCGGCGATGCGGGCCGGCTTCGGCGGCCATGTCGAACCCAAGAAGCAGGGCTGAGACGGTGGCAGAGGCAGCAAGCGGCGGTCGCCCGGCCGTGATCGTCGTCATGGGCGTCGCGAGCTCGGGGAAGACCTCGCTCGGCGAGCGTCTCGCTGAGCGCCTCGGCTGGCCGTTCCGCGATGCCGATTCCTTCCATCCGCCCGAGAACGTCGCCAAGATGGCCGGTGGCACACCGCTGAACGACGACGACCGCAAGCCTTGGCTCGCCGCGATCGCCGCCTGGATCGACGATCTCCGCGCGAACGGCGAGCACGGCATCGTCACCTGCTCGGCGCTGAAGCGCGCCTATCGGCAGGTGATCGTCGGCGACCGGCCGGATGTGCGCTTAGTCTATCTCAAGGGCTCGCGTGAGTTGATCGGCCGCCGCATGGCTGCCCGCCAGCATCATTTCATGCCGCCGGCCCTGCTCGACAGCCAGTTCGCCGCATTGGAAGAGCCGGGCGACGACGAGAAGCCACTCGTCGTCTCGGTCGAGGACAGCAAGGACGCGATCGTGCAGGACGTAGTCGAGCGGCTGGGGCTGTAAGGTCGCCCAGCGGCCGCTTCATCTCACGCGCTCATCCCGGGCGACCGTAGGGAGACCCGGGATCCATTCCGGAGCGCTTCCGATGAAAGCTCAGGAATGGATCCCGGATCGGCGCGGCTTCGCCGCTTGTCCGGGATGACACGGTGTTTCCGCGTCCCAGTCCCTCACGTCACCTCGAACCAGCTCCACAGCCCGAGGTCGAAGCGCTCCAGTACGGTCGACGAGATCAGCCAGCGGCCGGGATTGTCGGCGATGAAGGCGATGTGCAGCTTCTTGCGCTCGGGGATCTGCACGGTGTCGAGGAAATAGTTCTCCCAGCCGTCGTCGAGCGGGTGCAGCAGCCGGAAGCTGTGGCCATGGACATGGAACGGCTGGACGAAGGCGGTGCGGTTGTCGATCGCCATCACGATCGGCGTGCCGCGCCTGACGCTGAACAGCGGCTTGCCTTCAAAGGAGCCGGTGCCGCCATTGACCCGCCAGGGGCTCGCGAGATCGAGCCCTGCGAAATCGAGCTTCTGATCCTCGGTCAGCCTGGCGCCGCCTTCGATGACGAGTTCGGGCCGCAGCGCGTCCTGCATCCGCACGCCGAGCGGCAGGGCAGGGTTGAGCTTCAAGGCGGGCATGGCTGCCGGCGGCACCTGTGGCTGTCCTGCAGTCACGATCCGCACCAGCGGCAGGCCGCCGCCGATCAGCGCGCTGACATTGACGGCGGCGCCGACCTCGATCGGCAGGTCGAGGATCACGTCGTAGCGCGTGCCCGGCGCGAAGGGCAGCTGCGAGCGCACCGGCTCGAAGCTTTCGGTCGGCTGGCTGTCGACGGCGATCACGGTCGTCTTTCCGCCGTCGAAGCGCAATCGCATGATCCGGGCATTGCAGGCATTGGCGAGCCTGAGGCGAATCCGCGCACCGGGCCGGGCCGTGATCGGCTGCGGCGGCGAACGCCGGTTGACCGTGAGCCAGCTCCCGAGCCGCCCGGCCGAGGCCGAGGCATTGTCTTGCAGCACGAAGGGCTGGAGTGCCTGGTCGTCGCCGATGAGCCAGTCGGTGACGAGGACGGGCAGGTCGAGATCGACCGGAAGCGGTTCCTTCTCGTCGACGATGACGAGCCCGCTCAGGCCCCGGCCTGCGGGTTCCGAAGAGCCGCCGGCCCGGAGCGGCCGATAGAGCAGGGTGCCCGAATCCGGCGGCGTGATCCGGAACTCGCCGGTCTCTCCCGGCGCGATGGGCGGGCGCGTGAAGCTGGCGGCGCCATCGCGCTCGGCTTCGCCGCGCAGGCCGTACCAGTGCAGGTCGAGCGGCGCCGTCGTCTTGTTCTCGAGCTTCAGGGCCAGCGTTTCGCCCTGCTTGATTCGCAAGGCAGCGGCCGGCGTCCCGCCGTCGAATGTCCAGATTTCCGTATCGACCGGCGGTGACGGGCGCAGCCTTGCCTTCGCCGGCGCGGCGACGAGCGTCCGCCGCTGCGGCTCACCTGCCGGCTTGGTGGTCGGGGCGGGAGCTTGCGCGAACCCCGCCGAGGGCGCGATCAGGCAGGCTCCGCCGAGCCCCGCCAGCCATTGGCGGCGTGTGAGGGGAAGCGGGACGGCGGCGGGCGGTTTCGTCATGGCATACCGCATAATCCGGGCGGCCCGCTCTGGCGAGAGCCGGTTCTGCCCTCCCGGCAAAATGCCGGGCGCAGCGCCTGTTTTGCAGAACCGTCATTTTTTTGCTGCATGGCCCGGCCGAAATGCGTATAGCGCTGCGGCTTGACGATAGCCGCGCTGCGTTTGCTCGCGCGCAAGCGTTATCGGCCGGCGGGCGTGGCGGAACTGGTAGACGCACTGGTTTTAGGTACCAGCGGCGAAAGTCGTGGGGGTTCGAGTCCCTCCGCCCGCACCATCGGTCTAAAGATCATCGCGCGCCCGTCAGGGCACGGGAACGATGATCGAGATGAAGAAGAGTTTCGCGAGCGCGGCGGCGGTCGAACCGGCGTCGCGCTTTGGACATTGAGACGTAAACGAGCTGTTGGCGGTACAAAAATGAACGTGACCGAAACCCTGTCCCAGGGCCTCAAGCGCGAATTCCAGGTGGTGCTGAACGCCGCCGACCTGAAGACCAGGCTCGACGACAGCCTCCAGGACCTCCAGGGCAAGGCCAAGATCAACGGCTTCCGCCCGGGCAAGGTGCCGGTCGCGCATCTGCGCCGCCTCTATGGCCGCTCGGTCATGTCCGACGTGCTGCAGAACGCCGTCAACGAGGCGAACCAGAAGATCGTCGCCGACAACAACCTGAAGCTCGCCTTCGAGCCGCAGATCCGCTTCCCCGAGAACAAGGAAGAGATCGAGGCCGCGATGGAGGCCAAGGGCGATCTCGCCTTCACCGTCGCGCTTGAAGTGCTGCCGAAGATCGAGCTCGCCGACCTCTCGGACGTCTCGCTCGTGAAGCCGGTCGCCGAGGTTCCGGACGCCGACGTGGATGCCGCGCTGTTGCGCATGGCTGCCGGCAACCGCAGCTACACCTCGAAGGGCGAGAAGGCCAAGGCCGAGAAGGGCGACCGCCTGATCATCTCCTTCGTCGGCACGCTCGACGGCGAGAAGTTCGATGGCGGCACGGGCGAGGGCATTCCGCTCGATCTCGGCGCCGGCCAGTTCATCCCCGGCTTCGAGGAGCAGCTCGAGGGCGCCAAGACGGGCGAGACCCGCACCGTCAAGGTGACCTTCCCCGAGAACTATGCGGCCGAGAACCTCGCCGGCAAGCCGGCCGAGTTCGCGGTCACCGTGACCGACGTCCAGGGCCCGGACGCCGTCAAGATCGACGACGAGCTCGCCAAGGGCTTCGGCATGGAGTCGCTCGACAAGCTCAAGGAAGCCGTGAGCGAGCAGATCGGCCGTGACTTCACCGCCCAGTCGCGCCGCAAGCTCAAGAAGGGCCTGCTCGACGCGCTCGACGGCAAGTACAGCTTCGAGCTGCCGCCGACACTGGTCGAGCAGGAGTTCTCCAGCGTCTGGGGCCAGGTCGAGGCCGACATGAAGCAGGCCAACAAGACCTTCGCGGACGAGGACACCACCGAGGACGCCGCCCGCGCCGACTACCGCAAGATCGCCGAGCGTCGCGTGCGCCTGGGCCTGGTGCTGGCCGAGATCGGCGAGCAGGCCAAGGTCCAGATCTCGGATGACGAGGTCACCCAGGCCCTGATCGAGCGGGCCCGCTCCTTCCCCGGTCAGGAGAAGGAAGTCTGGGAGTTCTACCGCAAGAACCCGCAGGCTCTCGCCGAGATCCGCGCCCCGATCTTCGAGGAGAAGGTCGTCGACCATCTGCTCGGCCAGGTGAAGGTCGAGGATCAGACGGTTTCGCGCGAGGCGCTCTACGCCGACGAGGATGCCGAGGACACCGCCGAGGCCAAGCCGAAGAAGGCCGCCGCCAAGAAGGCGAAGAAGGCTGAAGCCAAGGCCGACGACGCCTCCGCCTGAGCCTCACGGCAACCTTAACGACAGCTATCGCGCCGCCGGCCTTCGCGACCGGCGGCGCTTCCCTTTTCAGCCGCGACTGCCGTGCTTAAGTGAGTGTCTGCCTAGACACCGCTGATTCGACATCTCGCTGGCTTCCCCAGCGCTCCACCTCAAGGACAGATCCATGCTTCGCGATCCGCTCGAGACCTACAACAATCTCGTCCCGATGGTGGTCGAGCAGTCGAGCCGCGGTGAACGCGCCTTCGACATCTATTCGCGCCTGCTGCGCGAGCGCATCATCTTCCTGACCGGCCCGGTCGAGGATTACTCGGCGTCGCTGATCGTGGCGCAGCTGCTGTTCCTCGAGGCCGAGAACCCCAAGAAGGAAATCTCCTTCTACATCAACTCGCCCGGCGGCGTGGTGACGTCCGGCCTCTCGATCTACGACACCATGCAGCTCATCCGCTGCCCGGTGACGACGGTCTGCATCGGCCAGGCCGCCTCGATGGGCTCGCTGCTGCTGACGGCCGGCGCCAAGGACATGCGCTTCGCCCTGCCGAACGCGCGCATCATGGTTCACCAGCCCTCCGGCGGCTATCAGGGCCAGGTCACCGACATCCTGATCCACGCCCGGGAGGTCGAGAGCCTGAAGAAGCGGCTGAACGAGATCTACGTGAAGCATACCGGGCGTCCCTACGAGGACATCGTCGCCGCGCTGGAGCGCGACAATTTCATGACCGCCGAGCAGGCCCGCGATTTCGGCCTGATCGACAAGGTCATGGAGCGGCGCGCCGAGCCCGAGGCCTGATCGCGGCGCTCGCGATCCTGTGGGTTGGCCCGGCCTTCCGGAGCCCCCATATTGCATTGAGGATCGGCCCCGTGTTTGCATGGGGCCGGGGGTGAGCGGGCGAGCGCTCCAATCTGATCCGGCTTGGGCCGGCCCTGCGTATCCGAATGTACCGGAACGGGCCGTTAACCTAATCATCGTGATCTGAGCGCTTAGATATGACGGAGAGACGACGGCTGCATCTGCCACTGGCGATGCGGCTCCCGGCTCCCGAACTGGAGATGGACGATGGCTAACAAGCCCGGCGGCGACTCGAAGAGCACGCTTTACTGCTCTTTCTGCGGCAAGAGCCAACATGAGGTCCGCAAGCTCATCGCGGGCCCGACCGTGTTCATCTGCGATGAATGCGTCGAGCTCTGCATGGACATCATCCGCGAGGAATCGAAATCCGCGCTGGTGAAGTCGAAGGACGGCGTGCCGACTCCCAAGGAGATCCGCAAGGTCCTCGACGATTATGTCATCGGCCAGGAGCACGCCAAGAAGGTGCTCTCGGTGGCGGTGCACAACCATTACAAGCGCCTCTCGCACGCGACGAAGCAGAACGACGTCGAGCTCGCGAAATCGAACATCCTGCTGATCGGGCCGACCGGCTCGGGCAAGACGCTGCTCGCGCAGACGCTCGCCCGCATTCTCGATGTGCCCTTCACCATGGCCGATGCCACGACGCTGACCGAGGCCGGCTATGTCGGCGAGGATGTCGAGAACATCATCCTCAAGCTGCTCCAGGCCTCAGACTACAATGTCGAGCGGGCGCAGCGCGGCATCGTCTATATCGACGAGATCGACAAGATCAGCCGCAAGTCGGACAACCCGTCAATCACCCGCGACGTCTCGGGCGAGGGCGTCCAGCAGGCGCTGCTCAAGATCATGGAAGGCACCGTCGCCTCCGTGCCGCCGCAGGGCGGGCGCAAGCATCCGCAGCAGGAGTTCCTGCAGGTCGACACCACCAATATCCTCTTCATCTGCGGCGGTGCCTTCGCCGGTCTCGACAAGATCATCTCGAGCCGCGGGCAGGGCACCTCGATCGGCTTCGGCGCCAAGGTCGAGGCTCCGGACGACCGCCGCATCGGCCAGATCTTCCGTCAGGTCGAGCCCGAGGATTTGCTGAAGTTCGGCCTGATCCCGGAATTCGTCGGCCGCCTGCCGGTCCTGGCGACGCTGGAGGATCTCGACGAGCCGGCGCTGAAGACCATCCTGACCGAGCCGAAGAACGCGCTGGTCAAGCAGTATCAGCGCCTGTTCGAGATGGAAGACACCCAGCTCACCTTCACCGACGAGGCCGTCAGCCTGATCGCCCGCAAGGCGATCGAGCGGAAGACCGGCGCGCGCGGTCTGCGTTCGATCATGGAGAGCATCCTGCTCGAGACCATGTACGAATTGCCCGGCCTCGAAGGTGTCGAGCAGGTGGTGATCGGCCCCGAGGCGGTGGAGAGCAAGGCCCGGCCGCTCTTCATCTATGCCGAGCGCGAGGACGAGACGAAGACCGCCTCGGCCTCCTGACCTCTTCTGCAATGCGACAACAGGACGCGCGCCCTTGGCGCGCGTTTTGCGTTGTGATGGGAATGGGACGCTTGCGGTTTCGCATCGCAACAGCCCTGCGCGAGATCGAACCGCCCGTTCTCGCGGCATCTGTCCCTCGTCCGCTGCAGGACAGCGGTGCATGGGCCGGATACCTCGCTTGAAAGCCGGCGAGGAAGTCTCCACTTTAGGTGCACTTGCGAGAGTCGCATGCCTTGGAGGGTGCGATGCGCGAGGGCGGAGAGGCGAATGGTCGCCTTGGCCGCACACGTCCGATCGTTCCGCCCATCTCGGGGGTCCGCCGGGCGCAACTGCAAAGGAATTGCCATGACTGGCTCGACGCCACGCGCTCCCTTCGTCCCAGGCGAGGCCGGCACCTTCCCGGTACTGCCTTTGCGCGACATCGTCGTTTTCCCCCACATGATCGTCCCGCTCTTCGTCGGCCGCGAGAAGTCCATCCGCGCGCTCGAGGAAGTGGTGAAGACGGACGGGCTGATCCTGCTGGCGACCCAGAAGAACGCCGGCGACGATGATCCGCAGCCCGACGAGATCTACGAGATCGGCACGCTCGCCCGCGTGCTGCAGCTGCTGAAGCTGCCCGACTCCACCGTGAAGGTGCTGGTCGAGGGCGTCGGCCGCGCCAAGGCCTCGTCCTATTCGGCCAGCGAATCCTTCTACGAGGCCGAGGCCACCGGCCTTGCCGAGGAAGAGGGCAAGAAGGTCGAGGTCGAGGCGCTCGCCCGTTCGGTCGTCAGCGAGTTCGAGAGCTATGTGAAGCTCAACAAGAAGATCTCGGGCGAGATCGTCGCTGCGGTCACGCAGATCGACGAGCCGACCAAGCTCGCCGATACCGTCGCCTCGCATCTGGCGGTCAAGATCGCCGATCGCCAGGGCGTGCTGGAGATCACCAACGTCGCCCATCGTCTGGAGAAGGTCCTCTCGCTCATGGAGAGCGAGATGTCCGTGCTGCAGGTCGAGAAGCGCATCCGCTCGCGCGTCAAGCGCCAGATGGAGAAGACCCAGCGCGAGTACTATCTCAACGAGCAGATGAAGGCGATCCAGAAGGAGCTGGGCGACGGCGATGAAGGCCGTGACGAGCTGGCCGAGCTGGAAGAGCGCATCGCCCAGACCAAGCTCACCAAGGAAGCCCGCGACAAGGCGACGGCCGAGCTGAAGAAGCTGCGCCAGATGTCGCCGATGTCCGCGGAAGCGACCGTGGTACGCAACTATCTCGACTGGATGCTCGGCATTCCGTGGGGCAAGCGCTCGAAGATCAAGAAGGATCTCAACGCCGCCCAGCTGGTGCTCGACGACGATCATTTCGGCCTCGACAAGGTCAAGGATCGCATCGTCGAATATCTCGCCGTGCAGCAGCGTGCCAACAAGCTCGCCGGTCCGATCCTGTGCCTCGTCGGCCCTCCGGGCGTCGGCAAGACCTCGCTCGGCAAGTCGATCGCCAAGGCGACCGGCCGCGAGTTCGTGCGCATGTCGCTCGGCGGCGTGCGTGACGAGGCCGAGATCCGCGGTCACCGCCGCACCTATATCGGCTCGATGCCCGGCAAGATCATCCAGTCGATGAAGAAGGCCAAGACCTCGAACCCGCTCATCCTGCTCGACGAGATTGACAAGATGGGCCAGGACTTCCGCGGTGATCCCTCGGCGGCCCTGCTGGAGGTGCTCGACCCCGAGCAGAACTCGACCTTCAACGACCATTACCTCGAGGTTGACTACGACCTCTCGAACGTGATGTTCGTGACGACGGCGAACACGCTGAACATCCCGCCGGCCCTGCTGGACCGGATGGAGGTGATCCGCATCGCCGGCTACACCGAGGAAGAGAAGACGGAGATCGCCCGCAAGCACCTGATCCCGAATGCGATCAAGAAGCATGGGCTCAGCGGCAAGGAGTGGTCGATCACGGACGAGGCCGTGCAGACGCTGGTGCGGCGCTACACCCGCGAGGCCGGCGTCCGCAATCTCGAGCGCGAGCTCTCCAACACGGTCCGCAAGGGCGTGAAGGACATTGTGCTCGGCAAGAAGGCCAAGGTCGTGGTCAACGAGCCGCTGCTGGAAGAGTATCTCGGCCCGCCGCGCTATCGCTACGGCATGGCGGAGACGGAGGATCAGGTCGGTGTCGTCACCGGGCTGGCCTGGACCGAGGTCGGCGGCGAACTGCTGACGATCGAGGGCGTCATGGTGCCCGGCAAGGGCCGCATGACCGTCACCGGCAACCTGCGCGACGTGATGAAGGAATCGATCTCGGCGGCGGCGTCCTATGTCCGCTCGCGGGCCGTCGATTTCGGCATCGAGCCGCCGCTCTTCGACCGGCGTGACATCCACGTCCACGTTCCCGAGGGGGCGACCCCGAAGGACGGCCCGTCGGCCGGCATCGCGATGGCGACCACCATCGTCTCGATCCTGACCGGCATCCCGACCAACCGGGACGTCGCCATGACCGGCGAGGTCACGCTGCGGGGCAGGGTGCTGCCGATCGGCGGTCTGAAGGAGAAGCTCCTGGCGGCGCTTCGCGGCGGCATCAAGAAGGTGCTGATCCCCGAGGAGAACGCCAAGGACCTGATCGACCTGCCGAAGTCGGTGAAGGACGGCATGGAGATTATCCCGGTCGCGCGTATGGAGCAGGTTCTCCAGCATGCGCTGACCCGCCAGCCGGTTCCGATCGTCTGGGAAGAGGATCTCAAGGCCGTGCCGCCCAAGGGCGCGGACGACGACGCGGCGGGCCTCGTCGCCCACTGATCTCCGGTCTCGGAAACAGGAACCGCCGGCGCGCAAGCGCCGGCGGTTTTCTGTTGGGCGCAAGGCCGGTCATTGCCGCAAGGCCCGTTCAGGACCATCTTGAGCCTGCTTCTCCGCAAGCGGTCGATCAGAGGGCCATGAAGCTGCGACGCCTTCCGAAACGCAGGCCGAACCCGGATGGATGGGCTGCATTCGATAGCCTGCCCGCGCCGGTACGTCGGGCGCTGGCAGCGGCGGATCATCCGTTGAATCCGCTGAAGCTGGCCGGTTCGACCGATGTCGAAGAAGCGATCCGCCGTGTCGCCCGGCTCGATGCCGCGGCCAGGCGACGTGCGGAGCGGCCTGGTTAGCGGCCAGCAGGCCGCGACGGCAGCTGCCTGACGGATCTGGTGGGCGGTGACGGGCTCGAACCGCCGACCCTCTCCGTGTAAAGGAGACGCTCTACCAACTGAGCTAACCGCCCCACGCGGTCGCCTTTAAGGCCTCGGCCGCCGCATCGCAAGCATTGTCGGGCGAGCGGTTGGCCAAGGCTTGCGGGCGGCCGAATTCCGCCATCTTCATCGTCACCCTGCCGGGCTCATGGAGATCAGCCGCTTGACCCGTTCTCGTCCCTTCCTGCCCTGCGTACTGGCAGGCACCTGCCTCAGCCTCGTCCTCGCTGCAGGGCAGGCTGCGGCGCAGTCGCTCCTGCCCGATTCCTTCTTCGTCGATCGTCCGGCCTTTTCCCATCCGGAACAGCCTGGCAAGCCGGCGAGCTGCGAGAGCATTGCGGCGCAGCTCCCGGATTCGGTGCCACGCGATTCGCGTGTCGACATGGCGATCGCGGGAACGGTGAGCCTCGTCCGAACGGATGGTGCCCTCTGGTATGTCGCGGTCTGTGCCGCACCGGGCGTCCGGGTTCTGTGCGTGACCTATGGTGCCGGTGACCTGAAGCTGGGCGACAAGGCGGTCCTGCGCGGCGGATATAACCGCCAGGACAGCCGCCACGTCCTGCTCGATCCCTGCCTGGCATCGCCATGGACCGAGGGCGACGCAGCCGAGTGACAGGAGAGGGCGAGGATAATTTTCCCCAGATGCGATTTTGCCGGCGTCACTCGCTTGACACTTCCTGTCGGGGGCAATACTCACCACGTCGCTGACGGCGAATGCCCCAGCCGCCCTGCGCGGGCGTAGCTCAGTTGGTTAGAGTGCCGGCCTGTCACGCCGGAGGTCGCGGGTTCGAGCCCCGTCGCCCGCGCCATGTATCTCTCTGAAGATACTCATCTTTTCTTTCTCTCGAAAATTTCGCAATGCCTCAATTCGGAATAGCCCGGCCGGCAATTTCGGAATTATGAGCTACTTTCGTTCGCGGATCTTGCCCTTCGGCCGCGTCGTCTGGCTTCAGGAACAGTGGACGCTGTGGCGATCTGCGCAGGCGTATATGTCCGCTGCAGAGCCTTGGACTGAGCCAGCGTATTGCCCATCACATCGGACAGAGCCTTCGGGTCGACCTCGCCGGCAGATGCTTCAAGCGCGCCCGACCGACGGATGTCGGTAAGGGGCCGTGTGTCCCCCGGGTAGACGAGATTCCGAATGTCACGGAAGTCCTCTGCGAGGCTGTTCTTCCGGTAGTCCGAATCGCGCCGTGTCCTGAATAGCGGGCGTTCGAGATCGACCACCTTCCGACCAGCCAGATAGGCATCCATAACCTTCGCTGCGCGCCTGGTGATGGGGGCGTAGGCGAGGGCGCCTGATGCTGGGCCACTTCACGACATCGTCGCGCCTGGAGGGTCATATCCAGCGCATCCTCGTCTACCCGGGACGGCTGTCCAACGCCAAGCTTCAGGCCCTCACCAACCCCGCGAACTGGAGCTGATGATGATCGACACCCTGCTGCAATTCGCGGACGAGGTGGCGGCGATCGGGCTGCTGACGGGTTACCACTCCGATGGCGAATGGGCTGGAGAATTCCTGCCGGTCGCGGTCGTCACGGCCGAGGCGGTGTTCGGCGAACCGGATGAGGATGGCGTGCAGGTCGTGATCGCCAAGCGATCCGGCCGGGCTTCTGGCTGCTCTCCTGCTCGCCGGATCTCGATCTCCCGGCCGAGGTCATCACCACCTCGATCGAGCGCGAGACCGGGCGGATCGGCGCCGGCGACGTGAGCCTCGCCGGCGCCCGCATCGATCCCGCCTGGGCCGGTGCGGAGCCGGTGTTGTCGCTCGGCAGCGTCGAGCCGGAGCCCGTGCCGGCTGCGATCTCCGATCGCCAGTTCGCCCAGCAGTTCGCGGTTCTCGGCACCCGCGCTGAAGCGTGCCGACAAGCTGCGGGCGAAGGGTAACGCGGTCGATTTCGACCTGATGCTCCGCATGGAGCCGGACGGCGACACGACGAACGTCCGCAACACCTCGAGCTCTCATTGGAAGAGATGGCTTGGCGTCGAGAACCGCTGCCTCGTCCCCTTCAACAGCTTCAGCGAGTTCGACTGGAGCACGAAGCAGGACATCTGGTTCGCATTCGGTGAGGAGCGGCCCACGGCGTTCTTCGCTGGCATCTGGGCGCGCCAATGGGCGTCCGTGCGCAAGATCAAGACTGGCGAGGAGACGATCGATCTTTATCCATTCCTGACGACCGAGCCAAATGCCGAGGTCGGCGCCGTGCACCCGAAGGCGATGCCTGTCATCCTGACGACGCCAGAGGAGTGCGAGACCTGGATGACGGCACCGTGGGAGGAGGCGAGGGCGCTCCAGCGTCCTCTACCAGATGGATCGCTCGATATCGTCGCGCGCGGAGGCAAGAAGGACGGCGACAGCGATTCTCTTGGGTCAAGAAAGCCCGATTAAGGTCCAACTCTTCCAAGGAGTGCTAAGCTTGTAACGTTGCATTGATTTTTGCCAGAAGGGCTTATTCCAATCGGACGCGCTTCGATTTCGGGATTTTCAGAATGAATTCTTTTACAGGCAACAAATGGTCCTGGGATTATATATTCTCCATTAGGGTTGAATTGGCGTAATCCATCGTAATAATCATGCAATAATATTATTCCTCCTTCGCTTAATCGTTTGAGGGCGAGCGAAGTCTCTCTATAAACTGTCTTGGGAGAGTGGTCTCCGTCCAAGAATATCAGATCAAATTTCTCATCGCATTTTGAAAGAAATTCAATGCTGTCGCTTTTATGAAAAGATATATTATCAAGATTCAATTCTTTTGCATATTTTGATGGACTACTTTTCATTCCAAAATCAACCCAAGGTGCCGAAGCCGGGTGATTAACGTCAACGATATCTACCGTGACTAGTTTTCCGCCCGATTCCAGGCGCTTTAGTGCTGCGGCGATATAAAGCGCCGATCCGCCAACGTTTGTACCTATCTCTAGGACGCGTTTTGGACGCAAGCCCATTGTAAGAAAGTAGATTGTTTGACGGCAATCGGGGCTAACCGCGAGATTGTATTCACCTAAGCCGAATATATCGCCAATAATTCTGTGATCTTCATTCCAGAATTGATGAATTTTCTTATCTTGCCAGATATTATTGATATCTATCGTGGCGAAGCGTCTTAGAGAAACGCTTGAGAATGGCAGTTTTTGCTCGCGGCTCAACGCGTATCGGCCTCGCCAGTCGTCTTGGAAGCGGAGAAATGCAGGCGGAAGCTTTGATCGAATGATCTCCTTGAGCGACATGATACCTAACCTCCCGCGGTCCGTTACAGCGGTGTTTAGGGTACAAAGCCGATGGGAAGTTGCGCTCCGTCAGATTCGCGAGGCGATCCCAATCTAAATATCGGCTTGAAGGCGCTCTTCCGCCATGCTGCGGCAACGCTCCGGATTTGCCGAGAATTCCAGCCTTATCCCCAAGCCCCTGTCAGCCACCCAAATATACCGACGATCACCAGAGCCATGAAGGCCGCTGCAAGCTGGATGGAGGGGGGGCGGATCATGGCGGTACCTTAATCCCTGCGTAATCGGCCGGTTCGCCCGTAGAAGCTAATCAGAGCCCGCTCGTCTTGGAATGGGCCGGTTGAACACGGCACTCGGGATGGGGTCGCAGGGAGAGAGCGCGCCGTTGGGAGGCGGCGTCGCTCTCTCCTTTACGACCCCTGCGCCCGTATGGCTGCGGCAATGGCCTCGTTCATAGCATCGGCGCCTTTGTGAAACGCCTCTTGCTCTGATGCTGGCATGTCGGCAGGCGCGGGCACAGACACTTCCTCAACTTGCAGAGCCAACCGCTCCTTCTCCGCCAGGATCGGGGCGAAGAGGGCGAGGATGGCGCGGGCGGTGTTCTGCGGCGTAGCGAGCGACGCACGCTCTGACACCAGCAGTTCGGCAATCTCGCGCTCCCCCGACATCTCGGCAGGGGCGATTTGAACCTGTGCATTTTTTGCACAGGTTGGGTTCACCTTCTCAGAGGTCATGGCTGGCCTCGTCGAGGGCGATTGCGGTGCATTCGGGAATGTCTTCGGTCGTCTTGCAGTGCCAACAACATGACCACCCGCACGCTCGGCAGCCCGGCCCGTTGTGGTGGCCACGATCGTAGACGAAATAGTCGAGTTCGCCGTCTTCGCCCACGACCGGCATGTGGCCCTTCGCCTTCAGGGCATCGAACCATTCGGTCTCTTCGCTCTTCTCAGCCATGCTCTGCCTCCGGGGGATTTGTGCTTGCCCGCTCAGACATGGGGGGAGGCCTCCGAAGGAGAGGCGGGGGAGCTTATGGGCTGGTCAGCGCGGACAAAGACGCGCTGTCGAAGCTGGCGGCAAACGGCCTCGCAGATTTCGCGACCGGTCATGTTCCAGACCATGTCGGCAATCATGACGGGGATGGTTCGCCGCGCATCACATGCGAGACGATGGCGCGCGCATTCGGCCCTCAGCTCGGCAGCCCAGAGCATGCCGAGCATCGCGGATGCCCTTGGCTGCTTCGAAGCGTCCTTGACCGGGGAGAAGGTCCAAGGCGCCTCATAGCGGTGCGGCTCGCGCTCCGGGCGGGGGAAGCGCCACACGTTGTTGCGGCGGCTCCAGCGATCAAACCCGGGGTGGTTCAACCGAATTTCGGTGGGGGTAGATGGCGACCCCCCGGCTCGCGGTGCTCGACGAAATGCTTCTCGTGCGCCGCGACGATGACGTAGTGGCAGCACCGGGTGAATGCGTCCCATTGTTCACCGAGCCGCTTCAGCGTGTCCTTCCGGCTTTTGATCTCAACCGCAACGATGACCTGCCTGTCGATCGCCGCCACGTCGATGCGGTTTGAGCCTTGGCCTGCCACATTCAGTTCATGGACGAGCCGGGCATTTGGCATCAGCTCGCGAAGCCGCACGATGACAGCGGCGCGGATTTCCTCCTCGTCCGCACTGTAGCGGACGCGATCATGCAGATCGGCGGGGGTGTGTGTCCGCTCACCCATGGCGAGGGGCCTGGGTGGGGCAGGGGAAAGCGTTCGGAAGAATCGGAAATCCCGAGGGACATCCGAGGAACGGATTTCCGAATGATTGCGCGCTCAGCCCATATTCGGCCGGCCTGTCACGCCGGAGGTCGCGGGTTCGAGCCCCGTCGCCCGCGCCATATAAATCAAAGCCTTAGCTAGCTTGGCCGCCCGGTCATGCTACGGGGCGCAGTTGACCTGCCATAGCCGTGAACAGTCCACGAAATCGGGTCAACTCCAATTCCAATGATACCGATAGAGAGCCTCTCGGAACTCGGTCCCGTGGAGGTTCGCAAGCCTAGCTTGACGACGTGGTTTGCAGGCACTCGACGATCGGCTGCATCAGCCTAACCGCCAGGTCCATGAAGCTGTCAGCAGGCCGGGGGGACAGGTTGGGATTTTGAGTACAGGCCCTGAGATTCTCTGCGGATGTATTTTCGGTTGCGCAGCTTAGGCTTGCGGCAGTCTCGGAAGATCGCTTGCGATGGCGTTCCATCATTGTGGGACCCGCTTCTTGCGAAGCCGAAGGCCCCTTGGTTTTGAGAAGGACGGACTGGGATGCGCGCGAAAATTGCAGTCTTCGCCATCGGCTTGGCTCTTGCGGGGTGCAATGCCAATTCTGCCGATCAGCGGACCCTCGGCGGTGCGGCCATTGGCGCTGGGACCGGTGCCATCATTGGCGGCATTGCGGGAGGTGGGCGTGGAGCGGCGATCGGTGCCGCTGTGGGCGGTGTCACGGGCGCCGTGATTGGCCGGGCAACCACTCCGAACAACTGCCTTTATCGTGACCGCCATGGGCGCGTGTTCGAGGCGCGCTGCCCTTGACGTTCTGAAACAAACGCGCAGGTGTGACGGTCGTCGGGAATGACGGCCCCTTGCTTCGCCTGACGGGAGTTTGGCGGCCTGAGGACAGAGCCTGACCGGGTTGGCCTGGGGCGTATGTCAGGCTGGCACCCGGTGCGTTGGTGGCAGGAGAAGCACGATATGGTGAGCAGACGGCTGGTTCTGTCCGGACTTCTCGGACTGGCCGGTTCGGCGTTGTTCGACATTGCCATCGGCGCTGCCGCGACAGGCGAGGCAGCGCTGCCAGAAGGGATGGCGCGTGCGCTGGACCAGGTCGATGTGGCATTCAGCCAACGCCCGCAACTGTACTATAATCGGAAGCGGCAGTTTCGCCCCCGGCAGCCGCGTAGCCAGAAATGGCGTGCCCCGCGGCTTCGCCGCTCCCGGGGCCGTGTGCGGCCTCCACGTCGAGCCACGCCGTCCTGACGGGTCTCCGCGATTGGAGCCGGAGGCTGACAGTGGGCTCGTCGGCTTGTCTGGTCGCTGCGCGTCCGAGTACAGGCCCACGAGTCTGACGGGCTGGCCCTGCACACGGGGTAGAGGCTGTTCCGCTTTGCCGTCAGCGGCGCCCGCGGTGCCGGGGCGGCGGGGGCAGCGGCCGGCGGTTGCGCTGGCGATAGCGATGCCAGTTCTTGCGGTGCGGCCGCGGATTTTCCGGCCGAGCGGGAAGGGTAGCCGCGCCCGGTGACCGCGGCTGCGGCGGGCCTTGTGTGAATTCGGCATCCAGCGTGTCGAGCGCGCTTGTTGTCACTGCGGATCGCGCCTCGACCGGCGCGGTCTTTGCTGTCGCCGCAATCAGCACGCCGCCGACAAGTGAAATCAAAAATGATCTGCGTTCCATCTGCATCTCGTCACTTACCTTGATCGTTATGTGCGCTCGGTGGAGCTATGGCTCCTAGTACCATTGCCCTGCCAATGCTCGCGATCGTTCCCGATCGGAGCAGAGTTCGGTAATCGAACTCCAGTCGGTGTCTTCGTTTTTTGTGGAAGCGGCGAGATTATCTGCCTGTGCCTTTGATTGACGAGGGCTGATTAAAAGAGCGAGAGGAGCGTGCCGCCATCGCTTCGGTTGCTTGCGAAATTCAGAATCGCCAGATCAGGGGCACGATGAAGACCGCCACGACGAAGAACCAGATCAGCAGCGGCAACCCGAGTTTCCAGTAATCGCTGAAGACGTAGCCGCCTGGTCCCATCACCATCAGATTGGTCGGCGTCGCAATCGGCGTCAGGAAGGCGCCGGCTGCGGCGACCGCCGTGCTCATCAGCACCGGCCGCGGCGAGATGCCCATGGCGGTGGCGGCGGCGACGCCGATCGGAATGACGATCAGCGCCGTCGCGGTGTTGCTGATAAGCTGGCCCATGATCGCGGTCAGGACGAACAGGCCGGCGAGCAGCGCGGTCGGCCCGGCGTCGCCCACCATCGAGACGAGGTGGTCGGCCAGCATCTTGGCCGCGCCGGTCTGGATCATCGCGGTCGACAGCGGCATCATCGCGCCGACGAGGATCACGGTCGTCCAGCTGATCGCGCGGTAGGATTGCTCGACGGTCATGATGCCGCAGAGGATGATCGCGCCGGCCGCCAGCAGCCCTGCCACCGCGGAGGGGACGATGCCCGTGGCCAGCATCACGACCATCGCGAACAGGATGATGATCGCCTGCTTGGCGCCCGGACCCATCGGCACGGCCTGGCGCCGCACCAGTTCCGGGGAGCTGACGACGAGGACGTCGGGATCGTCGAGATGGGTGTCGAGCGCCTTCCAGGTGCCCTGCAGCAGCATGGTGTCGCCAGCCTGCAGCACGACGCCGGCCGTCTTGGTTTTGCCCGTGCCGGGAGCCTCGCTCGCGCCGCGCTGCACGGCCAGGATGATCAGGTCGCCGCTTTCGGTGACCATGCCGGGGAACACAGTCTGGCCGATCAGGCCTGAGCGCGGCGGGATCACCACCTCGGCCAGGCCGGAGCGGCGGTTGAACAGGGTTTCTTCGCCATCGCCCGCGCCTTCCTCGCGGAAGGCGAGGTGCATCTGCGCCGCGAAATTGGCCGCGGCCTCGGCATCGCCGCGCAGCAGCAGATGGTCCCCCTCTGCGATCATCGTGCGGCGCAGCGGCCCGGCCGTGTCGCCGTCCTGGACTGCCACGAGCTGGAGCCCGGACCATGTGCCGAGGTCGACTTCGTCGGAGCGCTTCCCGACATAGGGGCAGGTCGCGCGGACGCGTAGTTGATGGACGCCGCTCGCCAGCCCGTATTGCTCGACCAGCGTCCTGGCGTGGCGGCTGAAATCGGCCGGCATGGTCGCGCCGTTGCGCTGGGGCAGAAGCTTCTCCCCGAACAGGATGATGATCGCCATGGTGCCGGCGAGCAGCGGGATGCCGGCCAGCGCGAACTCGAAGAAGCCGAAGCCGCCGACGCCGGCATCGAGCCCGGCCTCGGAAACCAGCACGTTCACCGGTGTGCCGGTCAAAGCGAGCATTGAGCCGGCATGTCCGGCGAAGACCAGCGGCATCAGCAATTGCGAGGAGTTGCGTCGCAGGCGGACGGCGGTGACGACGACGACCGGCAGCAGCGCAGCAACCGCACCGTTCAGGCTGATCAGCGCGACCAGAAGTGACACCAGCCCCATCATGAGCAGCAGGAGCCGCGTCCGGCTTTCCTCTCCGGCCCCCTTGATCAGGAGCTGGCCGGCCCAGGCGGTGACGCCCGTGACCTCGAGCCCGGAGCTGACGACGAACAGGGAGGCGATGAAGATGACGGCGGGATCACCAAGCCCGGCGAGCGCCTGAGGCAGGGTGAGCACGCCGGTCGCCCAGAGGCCGAGCGCCGTGCCCATCGCGACGAGCACGACGGGCACCTTGTTCGTGACGAACAGGACCACGGTAATGGCGACGATGATGCCGGTATAGGCGATCGGACTCACGCATCAGCTCCTTGGGGTGTTCTCGGCCGCAGACCCGTTTGAAGGGTCTCAGTCTTCGAGCGTCGCCATCAGGATGCCGAGACGGCAGCCTTTTTCGTACTCGGTGAGATTCACATATTCCTTGATCGTGTGGATCTCGGCCTGGCCGGCGCCGATCGTGATGGTCGGGACGCCGTGCTTGTCGAGCCAGTTGGCATCGAGGCCGCCATTGGAGAACAGGTAGTTCGGTTCGATACCCAGGATACCGAGCGCCTTGGCAGCGCGCTTGACCACAGCCGAATCCTTGGCGAGCTCGAAGGGTGGATAGGCCGGCTTGTGGGTGAACGTCACCTTCGCCGTCTCGCCGCCATCGCCCTTCACCTCGCCTTGAGCCTTGGCGAAGGCGGTCTTGAAGGCCTCGGCGATCTTGGTGGCGAAAGCGGCCTCGGGGCTGCGCGCCTCGCCGCGGATGTAAGCATAGTCGGTAACGACATTGGTCGCGTCGCCGGCGGCGACCGTGCCGCCCTTGCCGCCGAAGATGCCGACATTGCTGGTGCCGCGGCCATCGGACTTCACGATCTTGCCGAACCAGCCCTCGCGGCGAGCTTCCGCAAGTGCGATCGCGCCGACGAGCGTTGCCGAGATGCCCTTTTCGGGCGCGACGCCGGCATGGGAGGCCTTGCCGGTGATCTCGACTTCCCAGTTCTCCTGGCCGACCGCGCCGATCAGCAATTCGGAGGCGAGCTGGCCGTCGACATTGATGCACATGACGGCGCCGCCGAGATCCTTCGGGTTCAGCTCGCGCGCGCCGTGCAGCCCGCTTTCCTCGCGTACCGTGAACAGCAGCGTGATCGGCGGGTGGGGCAATTTGTTCTTGATCAGCGTCTCGGCCAGCACGACGAGCAGCGCCACGCCGGTGCGGGCATCGCCGCCGAGCGCGGTGGTGCCGTCAGAGACGATGCGGTCACCCTCGCGCTTCGGCTTGGCCCCGGCGCAGAGCGGCACGGTGTCGAGATGGGTCGAGAACAGCAGGCGCGGACCGGCCTTGGTGCCGGGCAGGTCGACGATGAGGTTGCCGGTCTCTGTCGGCAGCGGGATGCGCTTGTTGGCATCGTCGAAGCGGATGGCCGAGGCCGGCACGCCGACGGCCTTCAGCGCCTCGCTCACGGCAGCGCCGATATTGGCTTCCTTGCCGGTCACGCCCTCGACCGAGAGGAAGCGCATGAGATGCGCGATGGCGGCTTCGACGTCGAGCGGAATGGCGGGTGTCGTCATGATCTGCATCCGAACGGGTTGGATTGGCGACGGGGAGGGCTGCGATGGGGCTCAGAGCCCCCAAGGCAGGCCGAGCATCTTCCAGACGGCGAACAGAGCCGTCCAAAGCACGAACATCCACACGACATAGGGCAGCATCAGCGAGACCACGGTGCCGACGCCGGCATTCCTGTCGTATCTTTGGACGAAGCCGACCACGAGGGCGAAATAGGCGTTGAGCGGGGTAATCGCGTTCATCGGCGAATCGCCGATGCGATAGGCCGCGAGCACGGCTTCCGGCTCGACGCCGAGCTTCATCAGCAGGGGCACGAAGACCGGGGCGAAGATCGCCCATTTCGCGATCGCGCCAGTGAGAAGCAGGTCGATGATCGCGACCACAACGATGAAACCGAGCAGCAGCGGCAGGGCGCCGATATTGGCGGCCTGGAGCATGCCCGAAAGGCTCAGCGCCATGACCGTGCCGATATTGGTGTAGGTGAAGTAGGCGACGAACTGGCTGAGCACGAAGAACAGGAAGATCGTGCCGCCCATGCTTTTGATCGACTTTTCGATCGCGGCGATGACCTCCGCCAGCGTCTTCAGCGTGCCGGCGCCGATGCCATAGGCCCAACCGGTGACCAGGAACATCAGCATGATGAGCGCGATCAGGCCGTTCATGAAGGGCGAGTTGCCGATCAACTCTCCGGTGGTCGGATTCCGCAGGGGCGCGCCCGCGGGGAGGGTGAGGAGGCAGAACACCGCGATCAGTCCGAGGAGGCCGAAACCGGCGAAGCGAAGACCGCGCGACTCCGCCTCGGACAGCACGGCGCCTTGCTCGGTGACCGTTCCTTCGGCCGCCAGCTTCGGATCGTAGGTACCCAGGCGCGGCGAAATCATCTTGTCGGTGATGAACGCGATGATGACGGTCAGAAACAGCACCGAGGCGATCGAGAACCAGAGATTGGATGCGAGGCCGATCGTGCGATTGGGGTCGACAAGGCGGGCCGCGTCGTTGGTGAACTCGACCAGAACCGCATCGAGCGGCTTGATCAGCATGTTGACGGTGAAGGCACCGGCGACCGCTGCGAAGCCAAGCGCCAGGCCCGCGACCGGATGGCGGCCGACGGCGAGATAGGCAATGCCGGCGAGCGGGATCAGGACGAGATAGCCGGCATCCGCGGCGATGCTGGCGAGGATGCCGACGAAGGCGAGGATATAGGTCAGCGCCCAGTGTGGGGAGACGATGACGAGCTTGCGGATCAGCGCGGTGACGAGCCCTGATTCCTCGGCGACGCCGGCGCCGATCATCGCGACGATCATGAGGCCCACGGCCGTGAAGCTCATGAAATTCGGGATCAGCGACGAATACATGAAGCGGATGCCGTCGATGGTCAGCAGGCTCTGAATCGCCGTGCTCGCCGTCTCGATCTTGTGCGTGTCGGGGTTGATCCGCTCGTAGGTGACGGCGGTGCCGAACAGCCCCAGCACAGCCGAGAGGGCAATGACGATGCCGATCAGGATCAGGAAGATGACAACGGGGTGGGGAACCATGTTTCCCACCTTCTCGACGGTGTCGAGAAACCTCTGCATGGTCGTTTTCGGCGCGATGGTAGCAGTGGTCATCGCATTCCCCCCCTTGAGCCCAGGCTTTCAGCAGCAAGCCCGCGGCCGATGTGCCGAAGAGTCCGGCACCCGCAAAGCTCCGAGCGTGATGGGGGAACCTTAAGTCCGGGAGCCGGGAGAGCATCGGCAGAGAATCCCAAACTTTGGGCCTTCTGTCCCAAAGTCTCCTTCCTCGCGCCCGTAGGCGGGGTCTAGGCTTGCCGCCGGCGGGGCGGCTTTCTACGGTCCGCCGCGGTGAAGGCCTTTGTCGGCCGATGATCGACCGGGGCGCAACGATGCCGGACCAGGGCCAGGATGCGGGGGAAGGGATGTTCGAGGCGTCGAGATGAACGGCGTGACATGGCTGGAGCGGTGCCCGCGCCCCGCTCGCGCGCGTTTATCCTGGCTCCTGCTCGTCGCGCTCGCCGTCGGTCTGGCAGCTTGCGCATCGACGCCGCGGGGGCTCCTGAAGCCGGTGGCGCCCGTTCCCGGCACCGACAACGTCAACATGTTGGCGGCGACGACGCGCGCGCCCTCCGCCGATGCCGGCGTCCTGTTCAGCGGCGAGCGGGGCGAGGGCGTCTCGTTCAGGAATATCGTCGTCTCGATCCCGCGCAACCGCGAGGTCGGCAGCATCCAGCTCCCACGATCGGTTCCCGGGAACCCCGCTACGGATTTCGTCGTCACCGCCTCCAGGGCGCTGCCGAAAGCCAAGCTCGCCGACTGGTTCAGGTCGACGAGCGGACGCTCGAAACGCGTCTTCGTGTTCGTGCACGGCTTCAATACGCCGTTCGACCGAGCCGTCTTCCGCTTCGCGCAACTGGCGCATGATGCCGACGCCGATGCCTCGCCGGTTCTCTTCTCCTGGCCCTCCCGCGGCTACCTGCTCGACTACAGCCGCGACTTCGACAATGCGTCCTATTCGCGCTCCGACCTCGCCGACCTGCTGGGCGTCGCGGCCGCCGCCCCCTCTGTCCGGGAGATCGTGATCCTGGCCCATTCGATGGGAAGCTGGCCCGCCGTCGAGGCGGTCCGGCAGATCGCGCTCAAAAGCGGCGGCGTCCCGCGCAAGATCACCAATCTCATCCTGGCGTCGCCGGATCTCGATGTCGGCGTCTTCCGCCGCCAGATCGAGGATATGGGGCCGAAGCGACCGCAGATCACGCTGTTCACGGCCCAGCACGACCGGGCGCTGCAGGTCTCCCGCTTCATCGCGCGCGGTGCGACGCGGCTCGGCGGCATCGACCCGACGCAGGAGGAATACCGCAAACAGTTCGCCGGGTTCTCCGGGATCACTGTGATCGACCTCTCCGCGATCAATGCGGGCGACCGCCTCAACCACGACCTGTTCGCGGCGAGCCCGGATGCAGTGCGCCTCATCGGCGACCGGCTGCTGCAGGGACAGGTGATCACCGATTTCGACGTCCCGGCGCCCGTGGCGGCAGCGGGGGCGATCAGCTCGGCCGCGACTCTTCTGGTCACCGCGCCAATCCGAGTCTTCGATGCAGCAACGACCCCATAGGGTTGACGGGTCGGGCGGCGAAAGCCAATATTGACGGGTATTCGGTGATAATTCAAATTTTAGACTGTTGTTGGATAACTCTACTTTCGGCCTGCCCTGTTGATTTAGATCAATTCCGTCCAAATGCGACCAGTGTTAGGATCAGATCCTGCTTCGGTGGCCTGCGCAAAACCGCAGAGTAATTGGAGTATCTGATGCCGGCTTTCTCTCATGGTGGGGTGAGGAAGGACGTCAGCATGTTTTCTGTGGCGCAGTTTTGCACCATGGAGCTTCAGGCTAAGGACCAGTTCGACGCCTGGCGTTCCTTGCACAAGGACACGATCGAGCTTTTTCCGACAGGGGAGCAGTCGGCGGGATTTGCCGCTGCGTTCTCGTCCTGGACCCTGGGGGAGCTTGTTCTGACACGTGTTGTCTATTCGGGCGCGCCGGGCCGGCAATGGCGGCACCACCCCAAATCCTATCTGGACCATTGGTGTGTGGTGCTGGCGCGAGCGGTGGCAGCCGACGGCTCGGCGCGGGGAGAGCTGAGCTTTCGTTCGCTGGCGCTGCCCTATGAGGGCCAGGCACAGGATAGCGAGGTCATCACCCTCTATCTGCCGCGTGATCAGCGCCCGGTCGATGAGCAGCGCTTCGATGGAGCCCACGGTGTTGAGGTGAGCCCGGATTTCGCACCGCTGCTCAGCGACTACATGGACGGCCTTGTCCGGCATCTGCCTCACGTCACCCCGGAGCACGCCGCAAACCTGGAGATGCCGACAAGGGCCCTCATCGCGGCCTGCATCACGCCCCTATCGACCTATCTGGAGCCTGCGCGCTCCGCCTTGGGGGCGGCTCTCATCGACAGGGCGCGCGCCGTCGTGCGTCAGAACATGGCCGCCCCGGATTTCGGTCCCGAGCGGCTGGTCCGCCTGCTGGCGATGTCCCGCTCGAAACTGTATCGGCTTTTCGAGAACAGCGGCGGAGTGGCTCATTTCATTAATAGAGAGCGCCTGCGCGAGGCGCATCTCCGCCTGAGTTCCCAGCGTGAAATGCTCTCCATCCACGCCATTGGAAACGAGGTTGGGTTCGTCGATCACTCGACCTTCAGCCGGGCCTTCCGGCGGGAGTTCGGCTACAGCCCGACCGAGGCGCGCGAGCGCGGGATCGTCCGCTCCTTCGCCGATGAACGGGAAGGGCTGGGCCAGGGTTGACCGGTGCGGCTTCCATCACGCCCGAAAACGCGGCCATCTGACCGGCCGAGCCCAAACCCGCTGCTCGGGGAGTGGGCCTGATGACAGGCGTGCCCACCGGGCGGCTTTCGCTTCTTTACGCAATTCTGTTTTTCGAGCTCGGGGTCAATCTTCCGTTCTTCCCGCTGTGGCTCCAGGCGCAGTCGCTCGATAGCGACGCGATCGGCGTCATCCTGGCGACCCCATTGTTGATCCGGGTCGTGGCCAATCCCGCGGTCGGAGCGCTCGCCGACCGCAGCGGGCGCATTGCGGTGGCGCTCACGCTGTGCGCCATGCTGGTTGTGGCTGGCACCGGTCTCCTGACCGTCGCGCGCGGCTTCTGGCCGATCCTCCTCGTCGTCATCGCCATCGCCCTGGCGCAGGGACCGTTGATCGCGCTGGCCGATGTCATGACTCTCGGCCGCCTCGCCGGGGCGCCGCGGTCGGAACTCGCCTATGGCCGTATCCGTTTGTGGGGATCGCTCGGCTTCGCCGCCGCCAATCTCGCGGCCGGCTGGTCGCTCGAATGGTTCTCGACCGACGCGATCGTTGTGCTGTTGCTGGTCTCGGCGATTCTCACCGCCGTTGCCGCTGCCCGCTGCATGACGGGTACCGTGAACCGCCCGCGAGACGATGCGCAAAGCGCCGCATGGCCGGCGCATCCGCTGCTTCTCGTCTGCACGATTGCCGGTGCCGCGTTCGTGCAGGCGAGCCACGCTGCGTTCTACGCTTTCGGCACGCTGCACTGGCAGACGATCGGGACGTCCAGTGCCGCAATGGGCGGTCTCTGGGCTCTCGGCGTCCTGTCCGAGGTCGTCGTGTTTTCATGCCTGGGCTACCGCATGAACGGAGCCGCGAGCGCAGCCGGCCTATTGGTGGCGTCGGCCGCGACGGCGATGCTGCGCTGGGGAGCGATGTCGCGGGATCCCGGCCTCTCCGCTCTGATGTGCCTTCAGGTGACGCAGGGCCTGACTTTCGGGGCCACGCATCTTGCCAGCATCTTCCTGCTGACGAGACTGGCTCCGGGCGGCCTGCAGGCGCGCGCCCAGGCCTGGCTCGCCGGCGGGTGGGCCGGCGTGATGGCCGTTCTGACGACGCTGTCCGGCCGGCTCTACGAAAGCTGGGGGGAGCAGATCTACCTGGTGATGGCCGCGGTCGCCGCCGTTGGATTACTGCTGCTGCTGCCTGTCGCTTTCGCCCTGCGCACACCGCGGCTCGAGAACCGCCTGCCCTGACCCCCGTGAACGCGGCCTTTTCCAACAATGGGATGACCAGCCCAGAGTTGGGATTCTGAGCTGATCCGCCTTTTCTTCGGGGTTGCTAGCCTCTCTGTGTCGTCCTGAAAGGGCTTTGCGGGCCGTAAACGCGCCCGTTGGCATGCGGGGGCACGGCCGTCAGGGGAAGGGTTCGATGCAGAGGCAAGGCTTGGGATGCCAGGGTGCGCCGCTGCAGCGGCAGGAGGCTGCGAGGGGGCGGGCATGAGGCACAGCGAGGCTTCATCGCGGCTGGCCCGTCTTGCGGTCGTGACCGCCATCGCGCTCGCCGTCGCCGCCTGCAACCGTGAGGAGAAGGAGGCCCCGGCGCCGGTTCGCTTCGTCCGGACCGTGACCGTCGAGCCGCCACGCCAGGCGCCCGATCTCGCCTTCACCGGCCATATCGAGGCGCAGGACCAGGCCTCGCTGGCCTTCCGCATCGGCGGTCGCCTGGCGGAACGCCTGGTCGGTCTCGGCGCGACCGTCCGCGAGGGGGAGACCGTCGCGCGGCTCGACCCCGAGAACGAGCTTAACGATCTCCGCTCCGTTCAGGCCGCGTTGACTGCGGCGCAGGGCAATCTGCGCAAGGCGGAAAACCAGTTCCAACGGCAGAGCCATCTGCTCGAACGCCACATCACGACGCAGGCGGATTTCGAGAGCGCGCAACAGGCACTCACCGCCGCGCGCGCCCAAGTCGATGCGGCCCAGGCACGGGTCCGGTCTGCGGAGGACGTCGTCGGCTTCACAACGCTGAAGGCCGATGCGCCGGGCGTCGTCACGCGCGTCGGTGCGGAACCTTCGGAAGTCGTTTCAGCCGGCCGTATGATCGTCCAGCTGGCGCGGCGGGAGGGCCGCGACGCGGTCTTCGAGATTCCGGCCGATCTGGTGCGACAGCTCACGCCCGATATGCAGGTGCGCGTCGCCCTGGCCGGGGAGGCCGGTGCGGAGGCGACCGGCCGGGTGCGCGAGATTGCGCCGCAGGCCGATCCCGTGACTCGGACCTTCCGGATCAGGGTCGGCCTCACGGACCCGTCCCCGGCCTTCCGTCTCGGCGCAGCCGTCTCGGGCTCGATCCGTGGCGCCGGGGGCGGAGCCATCACCATCCCCGCGACGGCGCTGGCGCGGCGCGACCAGGCCACCGGCGTATGGGTGGTCGACCCTAAGAACCTGACCGTTTCGCTGCGCAAGCTCGATGTCGCGAGCGCGGACCCGGCGGCCGCCAAGATCTCTAAGGGATTGGACATAGGCGACATCGTCGTCACCGCTGGTGCCGGGCTTCTACGTGAAGGCCAGCGCGTACGCCTGATCGGAGCGGAGCCGCGATGAGCTTCAACCTCTCGGAATGGGCGCTGAAGAGCCGCTCGGTCGTGATCTACCTCATGATCATCGCGGTCGCTGCCGGGGTCTTCGCCTTCATCAAGCTCGGCCGCAACGAGGATCCGGCCTTCGTCATCAAGACAATGGTGGTCTCTGCGATCTGGCCCGGCGCCACGATGGAAGACACGCTGAGCCAGGTGACAGAACGCCTCGAACGGCAGCTCGAGGAAACCCCCGGGCTCGACAGCGTGCGCAGCTTCACCAGGCCGGGCGTGACGACGATCTTCGTCAACCTCAAGGGCGACGTTCCCGGCCGCCAGGTCCAGGACACCTGGTACCGGGTGCGCAACCTGATTGCCGACATGCGGCACACGTTGCCGGCTGGCACGCTCGGGCCGTTCTTCAACGACCGCTTCGGCGACACTTTCGGCATCATTTACGGCTTCACCTCGGACGGCTTCACCAGCCGCGACCTGCGCGACCATGTCGAGGCCATCCGTTCGCGGCTGCTGCTCGTGCCAGACGTCTCGAAGATCGAGATCGTCGGCGCGCAGGACGAGCGCATCTTCATCGAGTTCTCGGTCAGGGAACTGGCCAATCTCGGCCTCGATCGCTCGGCCCTGCTCGGGGCTCTGCAGGCCCAAAATGTCGTGCGACCGGCCGGTGAGGTGCAGACGCAGGACGAGAAGTTCTCGGTGCGCGTCTCCGGCGCCTTCCAATCGGAGGCGGATCTGCTCGGCATCAATTTCCCGGTGGGCGACCGTATGGTGCGGCTGGCCGACATCGCGACTATCAGGCGCGGCCATGCCGATCCGCCGACGCCGATGTTCCGGGTGAACGGGCGTGACGCAATCGGGCTGGGCATCGCCATGCGCGACGGCGGCGACATCCTGGCGCTCGGCAACAACATCAAGAAGGTGATGGCCGAGGTCACCGCCGGCCTGCCTCTCGGCATCGAGCCCTATCTCGTCGCCGACCAGGCGGTGACGGTCTCGCACGCGATCGACGATTTCATGATGTCGCTCTGGCAGGCCGTCGGCATCATCCTGGTCGTCAGCTTCATCAGCCTCGGCGTGCGGCCGGGCCTCGTCGTGGCTCTCGCGATACCGCTGACGCTCGCCATCGTCTTCGCTTGCATGCTGGTGGCCGGCATCGACATGCAGCGCATCTCGCTCGGTGCGCTGATCATCGCGCTCGCGCTGCTCGTCGACGACGCGATGACCACGACAGACGCCATGGTCACGCGACTCGCCGCCGGCGAGGAGAAGATGAAGGCGGCGACCTTTGCCTTCGAGAAATACGCCACCGCGATGCTGGCCGGCACGCTGGTGACGATCGCCGGCTTCGTGCCGATCGGCTTTGCCGCAAGCTCGGCTGGCGAATACACCTTCTCGCTCTTCGCTGTGGTGACGATCGCGCTGGTCGTCTCCTGGTTCGTGGCCGTGCTGTTCGCACCCGTGCTCGGCGTCGCCATGCTGAAAGCACCCGACGCCTCCGCACAGCAGAAGGAGCCGGGGCGTGTCGAGCGCGGCTTCCGAAGCTTTCTCTCAAGCGCAATCAAGCTGCGCTGGGTCACGATCGTGGTCACGCTCGGCCTGTTCGCCGCCTCGCTCCTGGCGCTGCCGCTGGTGCCGCGGCAGTTCTTCCCGGCGTCGGACCGGCCGGAGCTGCTCGTCGATCTCACGTTGCCGCAGAACGCCTCGATCTATGCGAGCGAGGACATGGTCAACCGCTTCGAGGCTTCGTTGAAGGGCGATCCCGATGTCGAGCGCTGGAGCACCTATGTCGGCCGCGGCGCTATCCGCTTCTACCTGCCGCTGAATGCGCAATTGCCCAACGACTTCTTCAGCCAGGCCGTGATCGTCGCCAAGGATGTGGCGGCGCGCGAGCGGCTGCAGAAGAAGCTCGAGGCCCTTCTCGCCAAGGACTTCCCGAATGTGGTCGGGCGTGTCTCACCGCTCGAACTCGGCCCCCCGGTCGGCTGGCCAGTGCAGTACCGCGTCAGCGGCCCCGATATCGCCGAGGTCCGCACCATCGCGATGAAGCTGGCGCAGGTGGTCGCGGCAAATCCCAAGGCGCAGCAGATCAATTTCGACTGGATCGAGCCCGCCCGCGAATTGCGCCTGCGCGTCGACCAGGACGAGGCGCGCCGGCTCGGCCTCAGCTCCGCGGCTGTCGCCGCTATCGTCAACACGGTGGTCTCCGGGACGGTTGTGACGCAGGTGCGGGATTCCATCTATCTCGTCGATGTCGTCGTGCGGGCGCAGGAGGCGGAGCGGGCCTCGCTCGACACGTTGCGCAGCATGCAGGTCGCGCTGCCGAGCGGCCGTTCGGTGCCGGTCTCGCAGTTTGTGAGCTTCAGCTACGGCCTCGACGCGCCGTTGATCTGGCGCCGTGATCGCGTGCCCAACCTGACGGTCTCGGCCGATGTGCCGCCCGGGATATTGCCGGACGCGGTGGTCGGCGCGCTGCAACCCTCGGTGGACGGGCTCAGGAAGACACTGCCCGCAGGCTACGACATTGCCGTCGGCGGCACGGTCGAGGAAAGCGCCAAGTCGCAAGCCTCGGTCATCGCGGTGATCCCGGTGATGCTGCTGATCATGTTCACGGTGCTGATGGCGCAGCTCAGGAGCTTCCGGCTCTTCGCGATCGTGCTGAGCATCGCGCCGCTCGGCCTGATCGGCGTCGTCGCCGCGTTGCTGCTCTCCGGCAAACCGCTGGGCTTCGTCGCGCTGCTTGGCATCCTCGCCTTGATCGGCATCATCACCAAGAACGCAGTGATCCTGGTCGGGCAGATCGAGGATGAGCGCGCGGCCGGCAAGGGCGTGGTCGAGGCCGCGGTCGACGCGGCCGGCACGCGCTTCCGGCCGATCGTGCTGACCGCGATCTCGACGGTGCTCGGCATGATCCCGATCGCGCCGACCGTGTTCTGGGGGCCGATGGCCTTCGCGATCATGGGCGGCCTGCTGGTCGCAACGGTGCTGACCCTCGTCCTCCTCCCCGTCCTTTACGTCACCGTCTTCGGCGCCGCGACCGCGCGCAACGGCAAGACGAAGCGGATGGTCAATGCGGGAGCCTCCCGATCATGAGCGCGATCATCACGAGGCGGATGCTTGCGAGAGGTATCGGACGCATTGCCGCCGTCACGTTGCTGGGGGCGGTCCTGGTCTCCTGCGGCGATGAGAAGGCACCGCAGGCGGAGGGGCGGCCGGTCGGCGTCGTCACGGTGGAGGCGGGGCAGTTCTCCGACGACGTCCAGCTCAGTGGCGAGATTCAGGCCAAGAAGGACGTTTCGCTCGCCTTCCGCATCGGCGGGCGTGTCCTTGAACGCCCGGTCAATGTCGGCGACCAGGTGAAGGCGGGGCAGGTCATCGCCCGACTTGACCCCGCTCTCGAACAGAATGCGCTGGCGGCTGCCAAGGCGGCACTGGAAGCCGCGCGTGGCGAGGTCAGCACGGCGCGCAGCACCTTCGAGCGCCAGGAACGCCTGATGGCGCAAGGCTTCACGACCCGGCCGCGCTACGATCAAGCCCGGCGGGCGCAGGAAACGGCGCAGGCCACGCTCGAAAATGCCGAGGCTCAGGTCGAGTTGGCGCAAGATCGCCTTGGGTTCACTGCGTTGCGCACGGATGTTGCGGGCGTCGTGACCGCGCGCCGGATCGAGCCCGGCGAGGTGATCCAGCCGGGTCAGGTCGTCGTCCAAATTGCGCGCGACGACAGCCGCGACGCGGTGTTCAACGTGCCCGCAGCGGTGCTCGACACCCATCTCAGCGATGCCCGAATCCGTGTCGCGCTGGCTGATGCTCCTACTGTGACGGCATATGGCTCGGTGCGCGAAGTCGCGCCGCAGGCCGATCCAGTGACGCGCACCTTTGCAGTTCGGGTCGGGCTGCAAGGCCCGCCGGAGGCGATGCGCCTCGGCTCGACGGTCGTCGGCACGATCGAACTCACCACCGCGGCGATCGTTTCCATTCCGGCGAGCGCACTGACCCAGCAAGGCCGTTCGCCCGCCGTATGGGTCGTCGATCCCGCCAAATCGACCGTCTCCCTGCGCGATATCGATGTGTTGCGGTTCGATGCCGGCACGATCATCCTCTCCCAGGGGCTGGCGCCCGGCGAAATCATCGTATCGGCTGGCGCTCAAGCCCTGCATCCCGGCCAGCGCGTCAGGCTGTTGCTTGGGCAATCGTCTTCGTCGCGGCAGCAGGCGGCCGTGTCGCCGTGACCGTCGCGGGCGGAGGCCGATGCGGATGGCGAACAGCGGCATTCCAGAATTTGGCCCACCGACATTGCAGTTTCCTTGGCAGAGGGCATCCATGGAGATCGTTCCGGCAGCCGGAGAAGCGGAGAAACTCGGGACGGAATTTCTCGTCCTGGGGGTTTTCTGCGACGGTCCGCTGATGGGTTCGGCGCGGGCGGTGAACAATCGGTCGGCCGGCCGGCTCGCCGCCATCCTCGACCAGGCTGGCCTTGGGGAAACCGTCGGCGCGACCTGCCTGATCGGAAAGCTGCCCGGTGTCGCGGCGCATCGCCTTCTGCTGGTCGGCCTTGGCAAAGCCGGACGGTTTTCCGACAGGGCCTATCGGCAGGCGCTCGCGGCGGTGGCCGTGGCCCTGAACGACGAACCGGTCGCGGAGGTGGTCGTCACGCTCGCGGAGAACGAGGTGCCCCGCCGGGCGCTCAGCTGGCGGATGCAGCAGGCCGCGCGGATTCTCGCCGATGGCCGCTTCGACTTCGGGCTGCCCGATCGAAACATCCGGGACGAAAAATGCACCATTACACTGCTCGTGCCACAGGCCCTGACTTCGGAGTTGGTCGGAGCGCTGCGGCAGGGCGTGGCGATCGGCGAGGGCGTTTCCTTCGCCAAGGATCTGGGGGATCTCTCACCGGACCTGTGCACGCCGGCTTTCATCGCGCGGACGCTGCAGGCGATGTCGAACCAATTCGGCTTCAGCCTCGATGTGCTGGGGAGGCACGAATTCGAGAAGCATGGCATGACGCACTTTCTGGCAAGAGAGAACGCTGTGGCCGGCGCCTGCAAGCTCTTCGTCGTGAGGAGCGATCATCGGAAGGCGGCTGGCCGCCCGATCGTCCTGATCGGTGACGATGTCGCGGCGCTCCAGGCGCCTGCCAAGCACAAGCCGTTCGCGCCTCCTTCAGCTTGCGACATGCACGGCATCGGGAGCGTGCTGGGCGCGATGCGGACGGTCGAGCGGCTGGGGCTCGCCTTGAATGTCGTGGGTCTCATCGTCGCCAGCCAGCGTGGAGCATCATGTATCGACAGGGATGACGGCCACCAAGCGCGGAAACTCTCGCTCCTGGGGGACGTGCTCGGCTACGCCGCTCATTTTTCGCCGAGCTGTGTCATCACCGTCGCTGCGCTGAGCCGCGCAAGTTTCATCGCGCTGGGCAGCCATGCCAGCGGCTTGTTCGCCAATGACGAAGGCTTGGCATCGGAACTGTTGAAATGCGGTGGGATATCGGGCGACGGTGTATGGCAGCTTCCGTTGTGGGAAGATGATCCGCCACTACCCGCGGACCAGGACGCTGAGGCCGATCAAGAGATCGAATGTCCCGCCGATGCGATCGCGGCCGCTTCCAATCTGGCCCGCTTCGCCACCGCCTATCCCTGGGCGCATCTGGACATCGCCGGAACCGCATCGACCGCACAGCGGAGGAGATCGACAGGGCGTCCGGTGCCGTTATTGGCGGAATTCCTGGTCGGCCGGGCACGAGCGGTGCCGGGGCACGCGATCTTTTCTCCCCGCTCAAGCAGGAGCTCCATTCATGAGTGATCTCGTTTTCATCGCCTTCCCGACGGAACAGAAGGCTGAGGAAGTTCGCCAGAAGGTCCTTTCGCTCCAGCGCGAGTATCTGATCGAGCTCGGCGACGCAGTCGTCGTGGTCAAGGACGAGAAGGGTCAGGTCAAGCTCAACCAGATGATCAACCTGACCGCGACGGGCGCTGCCTCGGGCGCGCTCTGGGGCACGCTGATCGGCTTCATCTTCCTGGCGCCGCTGGTCGGCACGGCGTTGGGTGCCGCCTCGGGCGCGCTGAGCGGCAAGTTCACCGATATCGGCATCAACGACAAGTTCATGAAAGATACCGCCTCGGCGCTGCAGCCGAACACGGCTGGCCTCTTCCTGCTGATCCGCAAGATGACGACGGACAAGGTTCTGGCCGATCTCAAGGGCGTCGGCGGCACCTTGATCAGCACCTCCTTCGACGAAACGAAGGAAGCCCAGCTGCGCGAAGCCCTCTCGGCCGCGGCGAGCGCCGAGGCATCGCCGGCGTGACCGTCGACGGGAGCCTGGGTGCAGAGGCCGCCATCTGGGCAGCCTCGACCATGCGCCTCGACGATTTCCGGCCTCTGCTTCCGGCAGAGGAGGAGATCGTTGCCAAGCTCCAATCCGGCAATTTCGACCGGCTCGGGGACGGGGACCTGCCGACGGAGGCGGATCCCGCTCGCGTCGTGCGGGCTCCGTTCCTGCGCTTCCTGATCCTGGGAGGCGAGGCCGGTTGCCGGCCGCACGAAAAGGGCGTGCTCGTCCGCGGCGCCTGGATTTCGGAGGTGCTCGATCTCGAGGCCTGCCGCGTCTTTCGTGATATCGGCCTGAACGACTGCCATTTCGAGGCGGCGCCGATCCTGCGCGCCGCCATCATCAACCGGCTCTTTCTGGACGGCTCTCGGCTACCCGGCCTGCAGGCCGAGCGACTCGAGGCGCGCGGCGGCATCTACCTTCGGGGGGCGGATGTCGAGGGCGGGATCAACCTTGACCAGGCGCGCCTCGGCAGCAACCTCGAATGCGACGGAGCGACGATCCGCAATCGCAGCGGTTACGCCCTGCTGGGCCGCAGCCTGGAGGTGCGCAACGTGCTCCTGCGCGGCGCGACCCTGCGCGGCGGCGCGAATCTGGCGGGCGCGGTCCTGGCGGCCGATCTCGACGCCGCGGGCGCGACCGTTCCGGCCTTCGAGCGAAGCGCGATCGACGCGACCGAGATCACCTGCCATGGCAGCATCGTGCTGAGAAGCGCACACGTCACCGGCGAGGTGCGACTGACCGGGTCAGCTATCGCTGGTGATCTCGATTGTTCCAGTACGCTCGTCGATCATGCCGGGGATACCGCCCTCGACGCCAGCCGGGCGGTTATCAAGGGGGCCTTCTTCCTGCGCCGCGACGCTCGGCTGGACGGCACATTGGGGCTGACCGGTGCCTCGATCGGCACGATCCATGACGAGGCGGCCTGCTGGCCGAAGCCGGGCGAATTATTGCTCAACCGCTGCCGCTACGGCGCTTTCATCGACGGGCCGGTCGATGCGGACAGCCGCCTGGACTGGCTGGCGCGCCAGACACCCGCACGCTGGGGCGAGGATTTCTGGCCGCAACCCTACGAGCAGCTCGCGGCGGTCTTCCGCGAGATGGGGCATGGCGAGGATGCCAGCTCGGTGCTCGTCATCAAGGAAAGACTGCAGCGCCGGGCCCGCCGGGCGCGGACGGAAAGTCCGGTCTGGCGGGCACTTCTCTTCGTCGCCGACGGTATCCTCGGGATCACGCTCGGTTATGGCCGCAGGCCGCTCTTCGCGCTCGTCTGGCTTGTGTTCTTCTGGCTCGCAGGCGTCGGAATCTTCGCCTATGCGGAGGGCCAGGGCGCGGTGATGCCCAACAGTGCCGTCGTGCTGCGCGCGCCGGAATGGACCTTGTGCGGCATCGCGCATGGGGAGCAGAGACCGCTGGTCGCCAGCGGCCCGTCACAAGGGCTGGCCATGCCGGGCCAGACCCAGCTCGACTGCTTCCGGCAGCGCTGGGAAGCCTCGAGCTACCCCGCCTTCAGCCCGTGGATGTATTCGCTCGACACGTTGCTGCCGGTGCTGGACATGGGCCAGCGCAGTTTCTGGCGACCGAATCCGGCGAAGCCCGGAGGGCGCGTCGCCATCAGCTATTTCTACTTCCAATCGATCGTCGGCTGGGCCTTGAGCCTGCTCGCGGTCGCGGGTTTCTCGGGGCTGGTGAAGTCGTCATGACGCGGCCGGTTCCGCCAACAACGGTGATGTCGTGAGCAAGACGCCTGCTTCCTCCAGCCAAGCCGGCGGCGCGAGCCCCCCGCCGCGCAAGCCGCTCGATATCGATCTCGCTTTGCAGGGTGGGGGCGCGCATGGAGCCTTCACCTGGGGCGTGCTGAACCGGATTCTCGAGGAGGACTGGCTGACGATCGAGGCGATCTCGGGCACCTCGGCCGGGGCGATGAATGCGGCGGTCCTGGCCTCCGGCTATGTCACCGGCGGACGGGGCGGCGCGCGCGAGGCACTGAACCAGTTCTGGCGGAAGGTCTCCGAGGCGGCGAAGTTCAGCCCGTTCCAGCGCTCGCCGCTGGACGTGCTGCTCGGGCGCTGGACGCTCGACACCTCGCCGCTTTTCGTCGCGATGGACATGATGTCCCGGGTCGTCTCGCCCTACAGCCTCAATCCGGCGGGCACGAACCCGCTGACCGAGATCCTTGCCGAGATGATCGATTTCGACGCCATCGCGAAAAGCCCGATCAAGCTGTTCATCTCCGCGACGAATGTCCGCACCGGCCGCAATCGCGTCTTCCGCAACGCCGAGATCACGCCTGAAGTGCTGCTCGCCTCGGCTTGCCTGCCGACCCTGTTCCAGGCGGTCGAGATCGACGGCGAGAGCTATTGGGACGGCGGCTATTCCGGCAACCCGACCATGACGCCGCTAATCGAGGAGAGCAATGCCAGCGATACGATCCTCGTCCAGATCAATCCGGTGGAGCGGCCGGGAACGCCGCGGACGGCGCGTGACATCCTGAACCGTCTCAACGAGGTCTCCTTCAACGCGGTTCTGTTGAAGGAGCTCCGCATGATGGCGCTCCTGCAACGCGAGGCGGTTTCCGGGGCCGGCGAGGGTGCGCGCTGGGCGCGGATGCGGGTCCACCGCATCACCAGCGACGCCATGACCGAGCTCGGCTACTCTTCGAAGCTCAATGCCGAATGGGAGTTCCTGACGATGCTGCACGACGAGGGCAGGCGTTCGGCAGAGGCCTTCTATCAGGCAAATCGCAACGAGATCGGCAAGCGCTCGACGCTCGATCTCGCCGAACTCACCAGGGGGGGCTGACCGGTGCTCATCCTGAACGGCCGCACAACCTCGATATTGCCGCCGATGCGAGGACGGACAGGATCATGACGGGCGGCAATATCCATCAGGCCGGTCTGGTCGTGGTCGCCACCATCATCGTGGTGGCGGCGTTGTCGATCGCGAGCTCGGTCTTTGCGCCGGTCGCCTTCGCACTGTTCATCATCGCGCTGGTCTGGCCGTTGCAGAAGGCCCTGCAGGGCTTCCTGCCGCGCCTTCTGGCGCTGGCGGTCTGCGTCGTGGTCATGGTCGTCGCCTTCGTCGGATTCGGCTCCCTGATCGCTTGGGCCTTCGGCCGTGTCGGCCGCTGGATCGTCAGCGATGCCGCCCGTTTCCAGACCTTCTACGACCAGGTCACGGTTTGGCTCGAAGGGCACGGGATCGCGGTCGCCGGGGCCTGGTCCGAGGCGTTCAGCGTCAGCTGGATGCTGCGCACCGCCCAGACCGTCACGGGGCGCCTCAACAGCACGATGAGCTTCTGGCTGGTGGTGCTGGTCTATGTCTTCCTCGGCCTGCTCGAAGTCGATGAGTTCGGCCGCAAGCTCAGGAGCATGCGCAATCGCGCCACCGGCGACCTGCTGCTGCGCGGCAGCATCGCGACGGCGGTCAAGATCCGCCGCTACATGCTGGTCCGGACGGCGATGAGCGTGATCACCGGCGTGCTGGTCTGGGTCTTCGCCAAGTCTGTCGGCCTGCAACTGGCCGAGGAATGGGGCTTCATCGCCTTCCTGCTGAACTACATCCCGTTCCTGGGCCCGCTGGTCGCGACGGTCTTCCCGACCCTGTTCGCCATGACGCAGTTCGGCTCCTGGCAAGCAGTGATCGCGGTCTTCGCCTGCCTCAACCTGATCCAGTTCGTGGTCGGGAGCTATGTCGAGCCGCGGGTCGCCGGCAGCGCCCTTTCGATCTCGCCCGCGACCGTCCTGTTCTCGGTGTTCTTCTGGAGTTATCTCTGGGGGGTCTTCGGCGCCTTCATCGGCGTGCCGATCACCATCGCCCTGCTCACCTTCTGCGCCCTGCATCCGTCGACGCTGTGGCTGGCCGAAATCTTCGGCTCGCCACAGAAGGACGAGAAGATCGCGGAAGGCTCGTCCGTCACGCCATGACGGCGGGCGGCGCGGGTTCGATCACGATGCGCTGCGGTTCCAGCAGCGCAATCCCGCCGGGCGCCGCCGCCAGCGTGTGGATGTAGAAGCAGGTCGGTTCGTCATCCGTCGCCTCCATCACCGGCGACGGCGCGGAGACGATCTTCAGCGCGCCGCAACGGCCGATCCAGTCGATATGGCGGTGCCCATGCATCGCGACCATTCGGGAGGCGACCGGTCGCAGCAGCCGCAGGAGCCGGCTGCCATTGATCAGGGCCGTGCCGATGCGCTCCGAAAACGCTTTTGCCGGCCGCGGATATTCGACCGGATGGTGATGGAGCGCCAGGATCCAGCGCGCCTGCGGAAAGGCGCGGGTCGCGGCGAGCAACGCCTGCATATCCTCCTCGGCGACGAGGCCGAGCGCGTTGGTGAAGGAGAAATGCGCTTCCACGTTGGAGTTCAGCAGGATGACGCCGAGTCCGTCCGGCTCGGCCGGCGGCAGCACCATCGGGAAGGCATCCTCCCAGATCGCGGCGAGGCCGATTGAGAGGCGCAAGCCCCCCGAATCGGCGAAAGCGGCGATCCTGTCGCGATGTGGTTCCAGCGTGGCGGCGAGACTGCCGGCGAGGTGGCTTCGGCTGTCGTCGAAAAGCTGAACCCGCTCGCCCTGGAGAGCCGCCATGGCCGAGAGCGTGCGCATCTGGCGCAGGCGCTTGCCCGGGCTGCCCGGCAATTCGAGCCGGGCGGGATTGGCGCGGTCGACGATGTTGACGTCGTGGTTGCCGGGCAGGATCAGGCTGCGCGCGGCGAGAGCGGGGTGGCGCAGCATCGCGTCGAGGAACTCGGCCCATTCGGCAGAGCGCCCGGCGTCTGTCATGTCGCCGGTGATGAGCAGCAGGTCGAGCGGCTCGACCTCATGGATTTCAGCCAGCCGCTCGAGCGCCTGGCGAAAGCGTTCGTTGCCGCGCGGGCCGGCGCGCCCGCTCTCGATCCTGAAGCCGTAGCGCTCGCCGACGACATGGACGTCGGAGAGATGCGCGACGCGCCACCGGCGGGCCGCGGGCGGCACGGTGTCGAAGCCGTCGAGATCCTGCGGCTGGTCCATGAACCCGTCGGCGATACCCCAGAGCAGCGAGGCCGCCGCCAGATAGAGCGACATCAGCACGACGGCATTGGCGAGGGCGGGAAGGACGAGCCGGACCGGATCGACGAAGTCGGCGAAGCCGCCGGACCAGCGTGTCGCCGGCCAGGCGAGAGCGGCGACCGCACTGGCGACGAGGCAACCGACCAGCCCCGCGCCGATCGCGCTGCCCGCGCGCCAGGTCGCCCGCCTGTCCGGAGCGGCGGCAGCGGGGATGAAGCGCTCGGCGAGATGCTGCAGCCCCTCGCGGCAGATGGCGTAGCCTGGCTGCACCACAAGCGCGTTCAGCGACCAGAAGCTCTTCTCCGCCAGGCGGAACAGCGGCCGGAAACCGTACCAGCCGACGGCGCCGACCAAAGCGAGGAGCACCAGCGAACCGATTCCGGCGAGTGCCGTCACGCGGCCTGACACGGACGCGACCCAGGCCGACATGACGAGGGGGGCCGCGCCCAGCAGGAGACTCGGCAGCAGGGCACCCAGAACCCAGGCGAGCGCCAGCTTGGGCAGGCTGATCTCGCCAAGCAGGCTGCCCGCGATGGCGATCAGTGAGTGCTTCTTGGTGCTGCTCGCGTCGTCTTCCGCGTCGCCGTGCCGCGGTTCGATGATCATCGGCATGGCGGCGCGGCCGGCCGGGCGGGCGGCGTCGAAGGAAACTTGAGCTGCGGCATGCGGTCCCCGGACAGAGCGAGCCGCCATCCTGCGCAGATCGGGTGCCCGCCTGCCAGCCATCGCGCCGAGAATGGGACGTGGCGCACAGTCATGAGACATCGGGCTGATGTTGCGCGGGGAGGTGGGCGCTACCCTCATGCTGAACTGGGGGGTATCGACCGGAGGCGGGCGAGACGATGGGTGGAGCGGCCGCGGCCGACGACGCGCGGCTCTCGGCGCTCTGGATCCGAGGGCTTTGCCTGCTGTTGCTGTGGGTGATCCTGATTGGCCCCGCACCGATGGATCTGCCTGTCGGGCTCGTCGCCAGCGCCGCCGGAGTCTGGGCCAGTACGGCGCTGTGGCCACCCGGCGGTAAGCTTTCGCCAGCGGGCCTCGCGCGGTTCCTGGTCCGCTTCCTGCCGCAATCGGTAGCCGCCGGGCTCGACGTGGCGCGGCGCGCCTTTGCACGCGAACTCGACCTGCGGCCGGGCTTCGCGACCTGCCGTTCCAGCATTCCCGGCGGCATGGCGCGCGATTCCGCCTGCGCCGTGATGAGCCTGCAGCCGGGCAAGCTGCCGGTTGCCGTTGAGAGCGACGGGACCCTGCATATCCATTGCCTCGATCTGCGTGAGGCCGTGGCCGAGCAGGTTGCGGCCGACGAGGTCGCTTTCCGCCGAATCCTCGAACGGGATCGGCGTGATGGCTGATTTTCTGACCACTGCGGCGTTGTTCATCCTGGCCGTCACGGCCATCGCGCTGTTGCGCGTGCTGCGCTCCCGGATCACGGCCGAACGCATGATGGCGGTGCAATTGCTCGGGACCGGCGGAGCGGCGGTTCTTCTGCTGCTGGGGGCGGCATCCGGCTCTGCGGCTGCGAGCGATGTCGCGCTGCTGCTCACTTTGTTCGCGGCGTTCTCCTGCGTGGCTTTCGTCCTGGGCTCCGCTGGGCAGGACGCGGACCGCACTTCGTCGGGAGAGCAGCCATGAGCGCCCTTCTCGACACCGTCACCGTCGTCCTGGTGAGCGTGGGGGCACTGCTCTTCCTGGCCGGCGCGCTCGGCCTGCTGCGCTTTCCCGATACGTTGAGCCGGTTGCATGCGATCAGCAAGGCCGACAATCTCGGGCTCGGGCTGATCGTGCTCGGTCTCCTGCCGCAATCGGCGAGCATCGCGGGCGGCTTGAAGCTCGTCTGCATCTGGCTGCTCGCGCAGCTTTCGGCCGCGACGGCGAGCCAGTTGCTCGCGCGCGCCGTCCATCGCGACCGAACCGATCGATGATGGCGCTGTTCGACCTCGCGCTCGTCGCCTTGCTGCTGATGCTCGCGCTTCGCGTCGTCGTCGAGCCGGACCAGCGCAGCGCGATCATCACCTTCCTCGCCTTCGGCCTGCTGCTCGGGCTGGCCTGGGTCCGGCTGTCGGCGCCCGACGTCGCCTTGACGGAGATCGCGATCGGCGGCGGCGCGACCGGGATCCTGCTGTTGCGGGCGGAAGCCGCCCTGCGCGGCCGCGGCAAGCAGGCGGAGCCGGTGACGCGCACGGGCAAGCTCGCCGTCGCTGCGGGCTGCGCCGCAATCTCCGCCGGGCTCGGCTTCGCCGTGCTGACCTTCTCCACACCGGCGCCGACGCTCGCGCCGGCCGCCGCGCAGGCGCTTCCCGCGACGGGGCTGGGCAATCCCGTCACCGCCGTCCTGCTGGCCTATCGCGCGCTCGATACGCTGCTGGAGAAGGTCGTGGTGCTGCTCGCCCTGATCGGGGTCTGGTCGCTGGCGCCCGACGCGCTGTGGGGCGGCGCTCCCGATGTGAAGCCCGCCGCCGTTCCGGGGCCGCTTGCCTATCTCGGGCGTGTCCTGCCGCCTTTCGGCGTCGTCATCGGCGTCTACATGTTCTGGGTCGGGGCGGATGCGCCGGGCGGCACCTTCCAGGCCGGGACGGTGCTCGCGGCGATGTGGCTGCTGGTGATGATGGCGGGGCTTCATCCGCCCCCCGACACGGCCCGATGGTTGCTACGGCTGGTGCTGGCAGGCGGGCCGATCCTGTTCCTGGCGATCGCCTTCCTCGGCTTCGCCTTCGCCGACGGCTTCCTCGCCTATCCGAAGGCACTGGCGAAACCCCTGATCCTGGCGATCGAGGCGGCGTTGACGCTCTCCGTCGCTGCGGCGCTCGCCATGCTGGTCGCCGGGCCGGCCCGCAAGGCGCGGGCGCGATGATGGCGGTGCTTCAGCCCGGTGTCCTGTTCGGCCTGTGCGGGGCAGCGCTCGTCGGCATCGGCCTGTTCGCCGTCATCACCCATCCTGGGCTGCTGCGGCGGATCGTCGGCTGCAACATCCTTGGCGCGGGCATCTTCCTCGTTTTCGGCGCCGTCGCGCGGCGCAGTGCCGGCGCGGGCTTCGACGCCGACCCGGTGCCGCAGGCCCTGGTGATCACCGGCATCGTCGTCGCCTTCTCTGCCAGCGCACTGGCCGTCGCCTTGCTGAAGCGGCTCTCCGAGCTGACTGTCGGCGACCGAGCGGCCCCTGATGAATCGCGGAGTGGCTTGTGACGCCGCTCGTCCATGCCACCACGCCGGGCGGTTTCCTGCTGGTCCTGGCCACGGTCCTGCCGGTCTGCGCCGTGCTCGCCATCCTCGCCTCCGGGCCGCGCAGCGCGGCCCGGATCGCGCTGGCGACCTTCGCCGCCGGGTTCGCCGTCGCCATCGCCATCGCCATCGAGCTGATATCGAGCGGGAAAGCGCTTTCCTATGTCGTCGGCGCCTGGCAGCCGCCGCTCGGCATCGCGCTGCGGGCCGACGGGCTATCGGGGGCGATGCTGGTCATGACGGCGCTGGTCGTGGTCGCGGTCGGGCTGTTCGCGCATATCCAGCATGGGCTCCAGGCGGACGCTGGCGGCGGACGGGCGCAGACGACCTTCTGGGTGATGCTGCTGGCGCTTTGGAGCGCACTGAATGCCGTCTTCGTCGGCGAGGATCTGTTCAACCTCTATGTCGCGCTTGAACTGCTGACCTTCGCGGCGGTGCCGCTGGTCTGCCTCGACGGCCGGGCTGAGACCGTCACGGCGGCGTTGCGCTATCTGCTGTTCGCGCTGATCGGCTCGCTGCTCTATCTGCTTGGGGCCGGCCTGATCTACGGCCAGTACGGCACGCTCGACCTGCTCGCGCTGGCGCAGCTTGGCCGGCAGGACCCGGCGCTCGCGGTTGCGCTGGCGCTGATGATCGTCGGGCTCCTGGCCAAGGCGGCGCTGTTTCCGTTGCATCTCTGGCTGCCGCCGGCCCATGCCGGGGCGCCGGCTCCGGCGAGCGCCGTCCTGTCGGCGCTGGTGATCAAGGCGCCGGTTTTCCTGATCCTGCGGTTGGTGCTCGACGTCGCGCCCCCGCAGGCGGCCGCGATTGCAGGCCAGATGCTCGCCGTCCTGGGCGCCGCCTCGATCCTGTTCTGCAGCGTCATGGCGCTCCGGCAGGCGCGGCTGAAGCTGATGATCGCCTATTCGACCGTGGCGCAGATCGGCTATCTCTTCATCGTCTTCCCGTTGGCCGCCGGCAGCGCCGACCTACCGCCATGGGGCACGATCGCCTGGACAGGCGGCGCGCTCCAGCTGGTCTCCCATGCGCTGGCTAAGGCGGCGATGTTCCTGGCGGCGGGCGTCATTGCCGAGGCCTTCGGTCATGATCGCATCGCCGATCTCGGCGGCTTCGGCCGGGTACTGCCGATCAGCGCGGCCGCCTTTGGCCTCGCGGGTCTGTCGCTGATGGGTATTCCGCCGAGCGGCGGCTTCGTCGCCAAATGCCTGCTGCTGACGGCCGCAGTGATCCAGGGGAATCCCTGGCTGGCAGCAACCATCCTGGCCGGCGGGGTTCTGGCCGGTGCCTACGTCTTCCGCGTGATCGACAAGGCGCTGGCCGTCCCCACCGTTCCGATCGTGGCGCGCCGTGCCGTGCAGCGCCGGCTCGAATGCGCGGCGCTCGCCTTGGCCATTGCAGCCGTGCTGATCGGTTTCGTGCCGCTGCGGCCCTTCGGCTTCCTGCAGATCGGCCGCGATGGCCTCAACATGGCATGGGCGCCATGAGCAGCGCCGGCCTGCTTCTCGCCGCAGCGCTGTTCTTCCCGTTCGTGCTCGCGATCGGCTGCCTGTCCGCGCGGTTCCGGGCGAGGGCCCTGGCCGTGGTCGTCATCGCGCCGCTGCCGGCCCTCGCGGCGGCGGTCCTCGTACCGGAAGGTCGCTTCGCCTTCTTCCCGGCGCCGTTCCGGCTGACGCTGGTGCTCGACCAGCCGGGCGCGATCCTGCTCGGGGGCGCCGCGCTGCTGTGGAGCGCTGCCGGCGCCTACGCGGCCTCGCTCATGGCGCGCGACCCGGCTGCGTCGCGCTTTGCAATCTGGTGGCTGCTGACCCTCACCGGCAGCCTCGGCCTCTTCATCGTCGGCGACGTTGTGAATTTCTACCTGCTGTTCACGTTGGCGAGCCTTTCGGCCTATGGCCTGATCGTCCACGAGCAGAGCGCCTCCGCGCACCGGGCCGGTGTCATCTATGTCGGGCTCGCTCTGCTGGGAGAGGCCTTCCTGCTGATCGCGCTGGTGATGCTGTCGGCCACGTATCCCGACGCCAATCCGCAGATCCGCAGCGTCGTCGCCGAATTGCCGGCCTCGCCGATGCGTGACGGCACCCTCGCGCTGTTCATACTCGGCTTCGCGTTGAAGATGGGGCTGGTGCCGCTGCATGTCTGGCTGCCCCTGGCGCATCCGGCCGCGCCGACACCGGCTTCGGCGGTGCTGAGCGGCGTCGTGGTCAAGGCCGGCGTGATCGGGCTGATCCGCTTCCTGCCCTTCGAGGCCGGGGTGCCGCTCTGGGGTTCCGTGCTGATCGGGGTCGGCCTCGTCACGGCCTATTACGGCGTCATCGTCGGCATCACCCAGCCGCGGGCGAAGACGGTGCTGGCCTATTCTACCGTGAGCCAGATGGGGCTGCTCGCGGTGCTGCTCGGTGTCGGCCTCGACACCGCCGATCCTGCCGTCACGAACCTGACGGCCTATTACGCCGTTCACCACACGCTGGTGAAGGGCGCGCTGTTCCTGGGCGTCGGCGTCCTCGCCACGACAGGAGGGCGCCGCCTCAGGCTCGCGCTGCTGGTCACCGCGGTGCTCGCGCTGAGCCTCGGCGGCATGCCGCTGACCAGCGGTGCACTGGCCAAGCTCGCGACCAAGCCATTGTTCGGCTATGGCTGGCTCACCGGCGCGATGACGCTGGCCGGCGCCGGCAGCACCGCGCTGATGCTGCATTTCCTGCTGATCCTGCGCCGCGACACGGCGGGCAATCCGGCGGGATCGCCGGCGCTCGGGCAGCTCGTGCCCTGGCTGGTCGTGGTGGCTGCCGCCTTCCTCATCCCGTGGTCGCTCTATCCGGCGGTTTCCGGCGAAACGGTTTTCGGCCTGCTCCAGCCGGAGGCGCTCTGGAAGGTGACCTGGCCGATGCTGCTCGGCGCGGTCGCGATGCTGTTCGTCCATCGATTGCCGCAACGGCTCGGTGCGATTCCGGAAGGCGACATCATCGTCCTCGCACAAGCCGCACAACCGGTTGCCAGCCGCTTTTCGGATCGGATCGGGGGTATCGACGCCCATTTTCGCCGCTGGCCCGTTGCCGGGTTCGTCCTGATCGCTCTTGCCATCCTGCTTGGCGGCGTTTTGATGTTGCAGGCCTGAGAGGGCGGCAGGAGGCCTCGACGTGGCACCGATCCAGAGCACCGCCCTCGTCACCATGGCCGCGATCGTGCTGTTCACCTGGAACAGGCTGCCGGTCGTCGTGGTCGCGATCGGCGCGGCGCTGGCGCTGTGGGCGACGGGCGTGGTCACGCTCGACCAAGCCTTCGCCGGCTTCGGCGACCGCGCCGCCCTCTTCGTTGCCAGTCTCTTCATTGTCAGCGCTGCGCTCGAAAGAACGGGCATCACCGCCTGGGCCGGACAGTACCTGATCGCGAAGGCGGGAACCGAAGGGCTGACACGGCTGCTGGTCATCATCATGGTCGCGGCCGGTTGTCTGAGTGCCTTCATCAGCGGCAGCGGCGCGGTCGCGGCGCTGATGCCGGTCGCGGTCATGGCGGCGGTCCGCCTGCGCCAATCGCCGGCGCAGCTCCTGATGCCGCTCGCCTTCGCCTCCCATGCCGGCGCGAACCTGCTACTGACCGGGGCGCCGAAGAATATCCTGGTGTCGGAGGCGCTGGAGGATGCGGGGCTCCCCGGCTTCGCCTTCGCGGAGTTCGCGTTGGCCGGGTTGCCGCTTCTGGTCGGGACCATCGCGATCATCCTGCTGCTGGGCAAGCGCCTGTTGCCGCAGCAGAGCAGCGCGCGGCTGCCGGCCGACTTCAGCCGGCACGCCCAGACCCTCGTCGAGCATTACGGGCTGAGCGACGGCGTCTTCCGGCTGCGCGTGCGGTCGACCTCCACCTATGTCGGCATCCCACCCGACGAGATCGATGTCGGGTCGGCCGGGCGGCTCAACCTCATGGCCGTACAGGCGGGGGAAACGCGGACGCCGCTACGAGCCCCGGCGGTCTCCAAGGGTGATTACCTGCTCGTACGCGGCGATGCAGAGGCGATCGCGACGCTGGCTGCCGACAAGCATCTGGCCTTGCGCGAGGAGGGGGCGCAGCCGGGATTGTTCAGTCGCCGTTCCGGCCTCGCCGAGGTGGTGATCCCGCCGCGCTCGGCCTTGATCGGCCGCGCGCTGTTCCCGGGCATGGTGACCGATAGCGGCGATCTCGTCGTGCTGGCCGTGCAGCGAGCCGGCGTCGACGTCGAGCCGGGCGAGACCTTGCTTGCCGGCGACACCATGCTTCTCGAAGGGACCTGGGAGGCGCTGGATTTGCGCCTCGACGACCCCGACGTGCTCGTCGTCAACTCGCCCGATCTGGTCCGGCGCCAGGCGGTGCCGATGGGGGCCGGCGCCGGGGTGACGCTCGCCGTGCTGGCCAGCCTCGTCGCGATGCTCGCGACGGGCATCCTGCCGCCTGCGGTGGCCGGACTCATCTGCGCCGGTGCCCTGGTCCTCGCCGGCATCATGACCGTGGAGCAGGCCTATCGCGCGATCAACTGGACGACGGTGATCCTGATCGCGGCGATGATGCCGCTCTCCACGGCGATGGTGCAGTCGGGGGCGGCCAAGGTGGTGGCCGACCAGCTGGTGACGCTGACGGGTGGAGCAGGCCCCTTCGTCTTCCTCGGCGGCCTCTTCGTGCTGACCGCGAGCCTCGGCCAGGTCATGAGCAACACGGCGACGACGATGCTGGTCATTCCGATCGCCATGGCGGCCGCCGCGGGCCTGGGCGTCTCACCGCGCCCGGTGCTGATGAGCCTGTGCATTGCCGGCTCGGCCTCGTTCCTGACGCCGATCGCGACCGCGACCAACATGATGGTGATGGGGCCGGGCGGCTACAGCTTCAACAGCTACTGGAAGCTCGGAGCGCCGCTGATGCTCTGGTTCTTCGTCATGGCCGTATTCTACGTGCCGCTGGTCTGGCGCTTCTGAATGTCGCCGCCTTCACCTACTTGCTCTCCGAGGCCGGCTATGGACCCCAACCGGCTGGTTGAACGCAGCAGATCCCATTTTCGGCAGGTAAGATGACAGGCTATCGCACGAGAATGCTTCTCCTTCCGCTGCGCTGGAGCCGTAACCTGTCCGGTATCGGACTGGCTCTGGGCACGTTCCTGTTTGCGGCTTCGCTGACCCCGACGCTCGTTCCGCGCACTGCTCTGACCCAAGGGGTTCTTGGAGGAGTCTGCTTTGCCATCGGCTACGGTCTCGGTACGGCCTGGCGCTGGTTTTGGGCGTATCTGGAGATGCCAGAGCCGAACGAGCGCATGCGGCGCATCGGCAATATCGTCATCGCCTGCGTCTGCCTGCCGGTGGCCGTGATCTTTCTGGCCAACGCTGCGGGGTGGCAGAATTCCATCCGCAAGGTGATGGCGATGGAGCCGATCGACAGCGCCCATCCGCTTCAGGTCAGCCTGATCGCGCTCGCGACCTTCGCCGTGCTGCTGGCTCTTGGGCGGCTGTTCAGGCTTGTCGCCCTGTTCCTGGCGCGGCGACCGCTGCGCTTCATGCCGCGGCGCGTCGCCTTGGCCGCTGGCCTCACGATCACGACGCTGCTGCTGTGGACGCTGGCGAATGGTTTCCTGGTCCGCATCAGCTTTCGCATGCTCGATTCCTCCTTCCGCGAGCGCGACGCCCTGATCGAGCCGACCAGCCCGCAACCGATCGATCCGCTCCAGTCGGGAAGTGCCGCCTCGCTTGTGAAATGGCAGGAATTGGGGCGTGCGGGCCGGGAATTCGTAGCCTCGCGGCCGAGCACGGCCGAGATTGCGGCGATGACAGGCAGGCCCGCCTCGCAGCCCATCAGGCTCTATGTCGGGCTGCGGGCCGCCGGATCTGCGCAGGCGCGGGCACGGTTGGCGTTGGAGGAGCTAAAGCGCGCCGGCGCCTTCGAGCGCGCGATCCTCGTCGTGATAACGCCGACCGGCACCGGCTGGGTCGACCCCTCCGCCATCGCCCCGATCGAATATCTCGGCGACGGCAACGTCGCCAGCGTGGCACTGCAGTACTCCTATTTGTCGAGCCCGCTGTCGCTGCTGGCCCAGCCCGAATATGGCTCGGAGGCGGCGCAGGCATTGTTCGCCGAGGTGTACGGCTATTGGACGGGCTTGCCCAAGGACCGCAGGCCACGGCTCTATCTGCACGGGCTGAGCCTTGGCTCGATGAATTCGGAGCGCTCGGTCGAGCTGCTCGACATGATCGGCGACCCGGTCGACGGCGCCTTGTGGAGCGGCCCTCCCTTCGGCAGCCGCTTCTGGCGCAGCATCACGGATCGGCGCAATCCCGGCTCCCCCGCCTGGCTTCCTGAATATCGTGACGGTCGCTTCGTCCGCTTCATGAACCAGGAGGGTCCGCGCGTGACCCCCGAAACGCCTTGGGGCGTCCTGCGGATCGTCTATCTCCAATATGCCAGCGACGCGGTCACCTTCTTCGACCGGAACTCCTTCTTCCGGCGGCCCGCCTGGCTCGAGCCGGTGCGCGGCCCGGATATTTCCCCGGAGTTCCGCTGGTATCCGATCGTGACGGGTCTGCAACTCGCGCTCGACATGGCTTTCGCGACGCGGACGCCGATGGGCTACGGACACGTCTATGCCCCCCAGCACTATGTCGATGCCTGGGTCGCGGTTGCCGATATCCGGAACTGGTCGCAGGAAAGTCTGGCTTCGTTGAAGCGGCATCTCCTGGAAAAAGCTCAGCGCAGGACCGACGATCGGGACGGAGAGGAGGGCCCCTACGACAATCGCGGGGGCTGACCGCCGGGGCGGCAAGAGTGTCGCGCCCGAGCGCGCCGAACCAAGGCTTCAGAAGCCGCTTTTCTCGCCCTGAAGATAGGCTGCGACGTTTCGGGCGAGCTCCGACATCGTCAGGTCGTGGTTGAAGCGCCCGGTCCTGATGAAGGTCACCGCCTGGGCGACGACCAGCGGGTTGTTCATCATGAAGGTATGGGTCACCGGCAAGACGATGTGATCGGTCATGCCATCGAGCTTCGTGCTCTCCACGGAGACCTTGCCGTCGTTCGGGCCGGCGAAGAAATGCGACAGGAGCGGGTTGAGCGAGAGTGTTCCGGCGATGATGCCCAGCTCGTAATCTGCCTTGGGCAGGGAGTTGGGCAGGCTGTCCGGGTCCGTTCCGAGCTGTCGGCCGGCGGGTCCGTTGATCAGCTCGAAAGCCGGCAGGCGACCGAGCCCATCCACCAGTTCCGAGCCGTGATTGGGCGGGGCCAGCATCACGACGCGCCCGAGCTCGCGCGGACGGTTCTGCCGTAGCCATGCACGCAGGAGGATGCCTCCCATCGAATGGGTTACGAAATGCATCCGCTCCCCGTTGCAGCTTCGGGCGGCGTTCTCGACGTGGCTCAGCAGGCCTTCTATCGCATGGTCCGTTGAATCGTAGGTTTCGTTGATGACGTTGTAGCCAACAGCCGAAAGCAGCTTTTCGATGAGCAGAAGTGACGATCTGCTTCGTGCGAGACCATGAAGCAGGATGACTGTTTCGGATTCGCTCGTCATTTGCTCCCTGGTTCGCACTCTGTTGGACGCTCGGGCTCACTCTCGGCTCTGACCTGCGAGAAAACCACGGCAGCGCATGTTCCAGAGCCGAATCGATCACTTCACAACAGGTTCTTGTGGAACCGGCCGTCCTTCATGATCACGGCAAAGTTCTTATGCGGATCTTCAAGCAGTCGGATGTCGTCGATCGGATTGCCTGCTACCACAAGAAGGTCCGCCAAAGCCCCTTCCGTGAGAACGCCGATCTTGCCCGGGTAGGGATTACGAAGGCCCGACAGTTGCAGCAGCTCGGCATTCCCCGAGGTCGCCATCTGCAGGATTTCGGCGTTGCTGTACCAGTTGCTCAAATGCGTGAGCATGATGTTCTGGCGAGGGGCCAGTTCAGGCGAAAACAGGACGTCCGAGCCCCAAGCGGTCTTGATGCCGAACTTGCGGGCGAAGCCATAGATCCGCGGCGTCCCGGCAAAAAGCTGTTCGATGCGCTCGACCGCCGGCCCCGTCTGCGTGGCCGCGTCTTCCATGGTCAGGAAGGGTTGCATGCTGAGCCAGGCACCCTTCTCGGCGATCATCCGCGCCGTGTCCTCATCGACAAGATGGGCGTGTTCGATCGACATCGCGCCGGCGGCCAATGCGCGGCGGACGGCGCGAGAGGTATAGGCGTGCACCGTCGCGTAGGTATTCCAGTCCTGCGTTACGGCGACCGCGGCACGCAGTTCGTCCTCGCTGAAGGTAAGAATATCGAGCGGGCTGCGCGGCGACGACACGCCGCCCCCGCCCACGAGCTTGATCTGCGATGCGCCCTGCAGCAACTGCTCGCGAATGCGCATCTGCAGGTCGCCGATGCTGTCAACGATCGCGGCGCCTCCTATCAGTTCGCCCTTGCTCAATCGGGCGCCATCGCGCGGGATTTCGCTCGGCAGCCTGAGGTCGCCATGCCCGCCGGATGTGGTGATCATCGCACCGGACGGGAAAATGCGCGGACCGGGGGTCATGCCGGCATCGATCGCCTGCTTGAAGGAGAAGACGGGGCCGCCGAGATCTCGAACCGTGGTGAAACCACGCAGCAGCGTGCGATTGGCCTCGGCAGTCGACGCGGCGTAGATGATGCCGGGATCGCCATTCAGCAGGATGGGAAGCGGCACGGCGGCGAAGATCGTATGCCAGTGCGCATCGATCAGGCCGGGGGTGAGCACACCGTTGCGGCAGCCGATCACGGTCGCTCCGCTCGGCGCGGGAGCGTTGGTGAAATCGACCGAGGCGATCCTGTTGTTCTCGACCAGGACCTGCGCGCCCTCCCTCACCTTGCCGGAGGCGCTGTCGAAAAGCCGCGCTTCGCGAAAGAGAATCCTGGTGGGCGGCGCGGCCGTCTGCGCGGATAAGCGCCCAGGCAGCACGCCGGACAAAGCGGCGGCGGCGGCACTCGCGAGCAGGCCGCGCCGCGACAGCAGGTCGAGGCGACTGGACGCTGCGTGCAGATCGGGGCTGAGGCAACCGCATCCAGTGCGACGAGCCAGATGCCCGTATTTCTGGCCGAGTCTCAGCATCGTCTCTCTCCCGTTTGCCGGTCAGGCCGCCTTGCAGCCTTCGCTCATTCGACGACCACGTCGCCGCCGACCGCTTGAGCACTATCGAACAGCATGAATACGATCGGCGTACCCGCCTCGGCCGTGGCGTCGGTCCTGCGGGCGCCGACCTTGCCGCTGCGCGGTGCCGTATATTCCGCGACCACCTCCCCGAAGGTGTTGCGCTGGACCGCGACCTTCTGCCCGGCTTCGACCGCCTGGTTGAGCTTGACCAGAAGCTCGACGAAACCGCCTCTGTTCGTGACGACCGGCAGCATGCCGTCGGCGACGAAGACGTTCGAATCCTTGCCCGTCCTGCCGATGGCCCCGGCGACGATGCCGTGATGCTTGAGGACGTTCATCGTCCCTTCGACGAAGAGCGCGATCATCTCGTGATCGAACACGCGCGGCCGGCCGATCTCGGGCGTGAAGGCCGGAATGCCGGCCGCGATCAGCGCATTTGCCAGGAGTCCGGGATAGGCGGGATTGTCGAAAATCTGCTCGATCGGGTAGAGCTCGGCCATCGCCTTGACTTCGGGCAGATCCATGCGCGCGAGATGGAACGCCGTCATGTCCATTCCCGTCGCGGCGGTATGGAAGTCGATGCCGTAATCGAGATTCGCGCGGAGCAACCGATTGAACACCAGGCCCGCATGGCGGCTCGGTGCGTCGGGGGCGTTTTCGTTGCCGGGAAACAGCCGGTTGATATCGATGAGGTCGATCCCGCGCCCGGAACTCGGCCAGCGCCGCTCCATCCCTTCGATCGCGGGGCGCGAGACGTCGAACACGGCCAGCACCGTTCCGGACATCCCGGCCGGTTCGAGCTGCCTCATCACGGACTGGACGGTGTGCATCGGGCTCATCTCATCGCCGTGAATGCCGCTGATCAGCCCGAGCCGCTTGCCGGGGGCGGCGCCCTTGGCCACCATCACCGACACGTACCAATGCTGGCCCGTCGGCATCTGAACGCCCTGGAAGTAGAAGCTGTGCTTGCCGGGCGCGAGGTCCGCGACATCGAGGGCGCTGATCACGCGCTTGCCGTCGATGATATCGCCCGTATAGACGGTGCCCGATCCTGCGCTGGGAGAAGCCGTCGGCGCTACCGCGGCAGATTGCGCCTGTGCCTGCTCCGCCTTCAGCGCCACGGCCGCGCTGACCGTTGCCGCGATCATAAAATCGCGACGGTCGAGGCTTTCGGCTCGTTCAATCGTCATCGCTACGATCCTCAGGGTGCCAAGAGTACATGCATAGGAGCGACAAGCAACGATGCTGGGCAACCCCCATAGCGGTGTCCTGCTCATTATCTCGATACGAACGACTTTGAGATACCGGCGTTCGGGGCGATTTATGAAAGGAGAAGCGGAAATACAGTCACAGCGCGTGGGCGATGACCGTCGTGGGAAGCGGTCGCGCTTGGCCGTTGACGGGCGGCTTTCACTTGCAACACGCGCTCGGCATACGGGAGGGCGAAGGCGTTCGGCTTGGTTTGCTGCCTGACGGGTTTGGCGAGAAGAGGAAAACCTTGACTGCCAGCACGTCCTCATTGGTCAGCAAGGTGCAGGAGGCGCTCCAGTCCATCATCAAGCCGCTTAGGGATCAGATAGCCAAGGATGGGCAACTGAGAATTAGGCCAGCATTTCAATCGCATAGGCGTTCGCAAATTGATCCGGCCCGGCCCACCAACCTGGACAGGACATGCGATGACAGGGTGTCATCGGCCGTCGCGTGCGGGTGATCGAAGGTCAACAGGGCAGGGGATTCGCTCGCGAAAGCTCACCGGCTGCTACACTTTTCAAAGTGCGGCCATTCCCTTCTCCCTTGGTTTGATCTTCTGAACTCGGCGCGGCCCTCGCGGCGACGGGCATCGACATCGCGCATGGTGGCGACGTCGACCGCGGTGCCGGCCTGCTGAAGTCGGATCGAGATCGCCTGCGCACCCGCGACGCCTTCGCATCGGCACTCGTGCGGCGTCTTCTCAAGAATGCACCAGCCCGAAAAGCGTCGCCGATCGGGCTGGATCGAGAATGTCCTCAGGCCACCCTGGGAAGATCCGTGAAGCGATCGGCCACTTCGGCATAAGCCTGAACGACGTCTGCCGCGCCATCGCTGCCCGAGGCCGGGGGGTGTGGCAGGCGGCGGAAGATCTCGTGTTTGACGAAATAGCGCCAGGTTACCGGAACCTCGCTCAAGATGCGCGTCAGCGCTGCATAACGCTGCGGTGTCCAGACGGCCTCGAAGGCTTTCCGACCAGCGCCGTGGCCGAACTCGGCCGTATCGGCGTCGCTGCGCAGGCTCTGCCGAAGCGAAGCCGTGGCGGCGTCGTCGAGCGTACCTTGCCCGGTGGTGACCACGCCATAGTCGCTGCGGGCCCGCTCGGACGAAACCAGCCCGCTGCGGATATCGGCGAGGACCTTCCCGGCCGGGCGATCGAGCGGCGAGCCGTAGCCCCCGGCACCCGGCCCCTGGATCAGGATGATGTCACCCGGGTCGCATTTCACCACGTCCTGCGAGCCCAGATCGATCGCCTGAGGCGTGCCGGGGTTCTTGATGAAGCGCGAGACAGCGCCGGCACGGCCGCCGCGCAGGCCCCAGGCGGAGAACACCGAGCGATCGCGGTTGCGCGCCGTCACCATTGATTGCGGCTGGTCGAGCTGGAACTCCATTTCCAGGCCGGTGCCGCCGCGGTATTCGCCCGGTCCACCGGAATCGGGGACGAGGCCGTAACGACGAATCTGCACCGGGATCTCGGCTTCGCTGATCTCCACCGGGGTGTTCTTCAGGAAGGACAGATTGGCGCCGCTGCCGTCCGCTCCGTCGCCGATCGCGCTGCCACCGGCGCCGCCGCCGACCGGGCCGATCGAGGCCATGATCGGCTGGCCGGCCCGTGTGCTGGTCTTCACGTTCATCAGCGTCACCGCGCTGCCGGGCGAAGCCGGCATGCGGTCCGGCAAGGCCCGGCAGAAGGCGCCGATCGTTACGGTCTGGGCGAGATTGCAAAGCAAGCTGCGCATGCCGACGGCAGCCGGCGCCACCGCGTTGACGACGGTGCCCTCCGGCAGGATCGCCCGTGTCGGGCGCATCAACCCGGCGTTCAGCATCATCGTCGGGTCGAGGCAATAGAGCGCGTAGACGGTGCCGACCGTCACCAGCGCATGGCGCTCCTTGCCGCCGGTCGGCATGTTGAGCGAGGAGGCGAGCTGCGGGTCGGAGCCGGTGAAGTCCACCGTCAGTGTATCGCCATGGATCTTCAGGGTGACGGCGACGCGCACCGGATAGCCGCCGGCCTGGTCCTCATCGGCATAGTCGGCGAAGAAATATTCGCCGTCCGGAATCGCGCCGATCACCGCGCGGGCCTGATTGTCCGCATAGTCGAGCAGCTGGTCGAGGCCGGCGACGAAATTCTCCTTGCCGAAGCGATCGAGGATTTCGTGGACCTTGCGCTCGCCGACATTGGCACAGGCGATCTGGGCGTTGAGGTCGCCCCAGTTCTGTTCCGGCAGGCGCACGTTGTGGGCGATGATATCGAGCAGGTCCTTGTTGAGCACGCCGCCGCGCATGAGCCGCATCGGCGGGATGCGCAGGCCCTCCTGCTGGATCTCCGTCAGGGTGCGCGACAGGGTCGCCGGCACGGCGCCGCCGACATCGGTGTTGTGGATATGGTTGCCGACGAAGCAGACGATCTCGCCGTCGCGGAAGACCGGCTTCCACATATGGATGTCTGGCGTATGGGTCGCGACATGGCCGGCATAGGGGTCGCTGGTGATGCAGATATCGCCCTCTTCGTAGTCGAAGCGCTTGATCACGTCGCCATAGTCGAGCCCGGTGTACCAGGTCGCGCCGAAGGTCTTGGGCGAGGCGACGGTCAGGCCGTCGCGGGTGAGCACCTGGCAGGAGAAGTCCTCCGTCTCCTTGACGAAGGTCGAGTAGGCGGTCCGCATCAGCGTCCAGCCCATGCTCTCGGCGGCCGCGGCGCAGTAATTGGCCAGGACCTGCAGCGTGGTCTTGTCGAGTTTCACGGCTGGGTCTCCGGAACGATGCGAAGGTTGGCGTAGGCGTCGACGCTCACGGTCATGTTCGGTGGCACCACCGTGGTGCAGTCGTCCTGGGTGACGACGGCGGGGCCGGCGAAGCTCTGGCCGGGCTTCAGGTCGACGCGGGCGAAGACCGCGACGCTGCGCAACGCGCCATCGAGCCAGACCTCGGCATGGCGTCGCGGCGCGGCGGCTTCCGAGACCAGCGCATGGCGCTTGAACTCTGGCCGGGCGGTGCGCCCGCTGATGACGAGTCGCAGCGAGATGATCTGCACGGCCGCCGTCGGGTCGCTGTGGCCATAGACCCGCTCGTGCTCGGCATGGAAGGCCTGCGCCATCGCGGCGGTGTCGCCGGCCGCGACCGCAGCCGGATCGAGCGGAGTGTCGAGCTCGAAGGACTGGCCGCGATAGCGCATCTCGGCCGAGTAGAGGAGGCGGCTCTCGCCGGCATAGCCCTGGTCGTCATCCAGCCAGATCCGCGCCTTGCTTTCCAACGCGGCGAATTCGTCGCGGATGGTCGCGCCGGCTGCTGGCAGGAGATCGCTGTAGAGCGTCTTGATGAAGTCGTTCTTGATGTCGGCGATCAGCCCGCCCAGCGCCGAGAGGACGCCGGGCGTCGGCGGCACCACCGTCTCGCGCATGTTGAGCTCGCGGGCCAGGAAGCAGGCCATCATCGGGCCGGCACCGCCGAAGGCGAGACAGGAGAAGTCGCGCGGGTCGATGCCGAAGCGGGAGACCAGCGCGCTGACATCGGTATACATCCCGGAGACCGCGATGCGGATGATCGCCTCGGCGGTCTCCTCGATGCTGCGACCGAGCGTGGTCGCCAGCTCGCCGACCACGGAGCGTGCCTTGGCGCGGTCGATGGTGACCGCGGAATAGCCGATCTCCGAGAGGCCGACGAGACCGAGCGCCGCGAAGGCGTCGGTGATGGTCGCGCGCTCGCCGCCGCGGCCGTAGCAGGCCGGGCCCGGGCGCGAGCCGGCGCTTTCAGGGCCGACCTTGAGCACGCCCTGGCCATCGACCCAGGCGATCGAGCCGCCGCCTTCGCCGATCGAGGAGACCGATACCGAGGGGATATAGATCTGGAACTCGCCGATCAGCTCGCCGACGCCGTATTGCGGTTGGCCATCGACGATGACGGCGACGTCGGCCGAGGTTCCGCCGATGTCGAGGCTCATGCAGTGTTTGATGCCTGAGACCTCGGCGACGTAGGCGGCGCCGATGACGCCCGATGCGGTGCCCGACAGGATCATCTGCACGCATTCGCTCTTGCCCTGCTCGGCGGTCATCACCCCGCCATTGGACTTGGTCAGGCGCGGCTCGGGCGCGACGCCGGCCGTCTTCAGCGCCGCCTGCAGCGAGCCGAGATAATGCGAGACGCGCGGCTGCACATAGGCGCCGATCGTCGCGGTGATGGTGCGCTCGTATTCGCGGATGATCGGCCAGGTCTCGCTGGAGGCGAAGACCGGGATGTCCGGCGCCAGGCGCTGTGCGATCGCCTTGACCGCTTCCTCATGCGCCGGATTGCGGTAGGCATGCAGCAGCGAGACGACGATGCCCTCGCAGCCGGCGGCCCTGGTGGCCTCGACGGCCCGCGCGACGCTGTCCTCGTCGAGCGGACGGTCCTGCGTGCCGTCGGCGCGCAGGCGGCCGCCGATGCCGAAGACGCGGCTGCGCGGGATCAGCGGGTCCGGGCGCTTCGAGAGCAGGTTGTACATGTCGGGTATCTTGAGGCGCGCGACTTCCAGCACGTCGCGAAAGCCCTCGGTGGTGAACAGCGCGAGCTTCAACCCCTTGCGCTGGATCACCGTGTTGATGCCGACCGTCGTCCCATGGGTGAAGTAGGAGATGTCGGAGGGCGCGATGCCGTAGCGCTCGCCGATCAGCCTGAGGCCTTCCATCACTTCCGCGCCCGGTTCGTCGGGCCGCGAGAATGTCTTCAGCGTTTTGAGGCTCTGCGTCTCCTCGTCGAACAGCGCGAAATCGGTGAACGAGCCGCCGATATCGACGCCCACGCGGTAACCCATGGAATCCTCCAGATGGTCTTGGGATGCGAGCGCACGCTCCGGCGCCACGCCCGCGGATCAGGTCGGGCCGCCTGAACGGCGGCCTCGTGGCGCGCTCAGCGGCCGATTTCCTTGTTCCAGATCTCGACCCATTTCGGCATCGCGCCAGGGATCTCGGCGAAGGGCGGCCAGCGCACGGTATCGACTTTCGGCATCCGCGCGGCCTGCTGCGGATTGTATTCCGCCTTCACGTTCGCGACCGGGTACTGGATCGCCGCCGCCCAGCAGGATTGCGGCCCGGGCGAGAAGGCGAAGTCGATGAACTCCCATGCCAGCGGCGAGCCGTTCTTGACCTTCTGGACGACCGTCGGGCTGACGACCCCGCCGGGCTCGGGATAATAGAAGTTCAACGCCTTGAAGCCGCCATCGCGTGCCGCCCAGGCGCGCCCGTCCCAGTAGATCCCGATATCGGCCTCGCCGGATTGCATCTGGGTCAGGAACTGGTTGACGTCGTTCCAGAAGATCACGTTGCCGCTGTCGCGCAGCGCCTTCATCTTGGCGATCGCCGGGGAGATGTCGGTGCCTTTGCCGCCGAGGATGTCGTTGAAGTTCCAGATCAGCGCCGTCGGCGTCGTGCTGGCGACGTTGATGCCGGGCAGGGCCGCCTGCCACTCGCCCTTGAGCGTACGATCGATGAATTCTGCCCAGGTCTTGGGTGGGTTCTTGATCTTCGCCTCGTTATAGGCGAGCCCGGCCGCGCCGTAGTGCAGCACCACGGCATCGCCGCCGACCACGCGCTTCAGCACATCCGGCACATCGGCGAGATTGGGAACCTTGGCCGGATCGATCGGCTCGACGAGCCCGCGGGCCCTGGCGTCCTCGGCTCCGTCCATGAGCGTCAGGAACACGTCGATCGGCGGCTTGCCCGGGTTGGCGGCGACCTGGTTGACCCATTGCGCGGGGGTGCCGAGCACGACGTCGACCGTCTTGCCGGTCTTCTTCTGGAAAGGCTCGACATAGCAGGTCCGCAGCGACTTCTCCCAGACGCCGCCGAAGGCGGTGACGGTGAGGTCTGCGGCCCGGGCCGGCGCGCCAAGCGTCAGCGCGAGCCCGGCCATGGCCAGCAGCGGCTGGAAAGATGTGAGCGTCTTCATCGTCATTCTCCCCTTTTATGGATGTTGCGCGGCGAGACGCCTCGTCACGTCGGCGAACTCATGAATTTCAGGCCGATGGTGCGCTCGATCAGCAGCAGCACGACGAGCGCGATCGCCATCTGCACCGTTCCGATCGCGGCGATGGCGGGGTCGAACTGGTTCTGCAGATAGCTCAGCATCACCACGGGCAGGGTGCTGGTCTGGGCGCTGCCGAAGAAGAGCGAGAGCGACAGGTTGTCGAGCGAGATCAGCACGGCGAAGAGCATGCCGCTGAAGATGCCGGAGCCGATCAGCGGCAGCGTCACATAGGTGAAGATCTGGCGGCGTGAGGCGCCGAGGATCGCGGCCGCTTCCTCGTAATTGCGGCCGATGCCGCGATAGACGGCGACGACCGTCCGCACGACATAGGGGATCGAGACGACGGTATGCGCGATCAGCAGCGAGGCGAAGGAGATGCCGAGCCCGATCGCCGACAGCTTGTAGAGCAGCGCGATGCCCAGCAGGATCATCGGGATCGAGAGCGGCGCCAGCAGGAAGGTCGAGACCAGGTCGGCGAGGCCCGAGCGGCTGCGCGCCAGCGCCAGCGCGGCCGGCACGCCGAAGAGCGCGGCGAGGGCGGCGGAGGCACCGGCGAGCTTCAGGCTGAACCAGAGCGAGTCGAGCAGCGGCCGGTATTCCAGCAGCCGGTGGTACCAGCGCAGGGAATAGGACGTGATCGGAAAGGCGACGATCTCGGAATCCGCGAAGGAAACCAGCACGACGAAGACGATCGGCGCCAGCAGGAAGGCGAAGAAGAGCAGGACGAAGGCCAGCAGCAGCAGCGCCGGCAGGCGCCGTTCGAACCGGCGCCACTGGGCGATCGCGGTCATGGCGCACCTCCGTCCCGCCGGATCAGGCGCAGTTGCAGGAACAGCGAGATCACCGCCAGCACCAGCAGCACATTGCCCATCGCCGCGGCGAAGCCGAGATTCTGGACGAGCAGGAACTGCTGGTAGATCAGCAGCGGCAGGGTCACGACGCTGCCGCCGCCGAGCAGCAGCATCGTCAGGAAGCTGCCATTGGCCAGCATGAAGACGACGATGGCGCCGGTCGCGATGCCGTCGATGCTGAGCGGCAGGGTGATCTCGCGGAAGGTGCGCCAGCGGCTGGCGCCGAGCAGCTCCGCCGCCTCTTCCAGCCTCGTGTCGATGCCCTTCAGCACCGCGGCGATCGAGATCACCATGAACGGCACCAGCACATGGACGAGCCCGATCGTGACGGCGGAGGGGTCCTGGAGCAGCCGCAGCGGGCGCTCGATCAGCCCGAGCGATTGCAGCGTGTTGTTGAGCACGCCGTTGCGGGCGAGGATCACGTTCCAGCCGAAGGTGCGCATGATGATCGAGGTCAGCAGCGGCGCGACCAGAAGAAAGATCATCACGCCATTCCAGCGCCCGGCATGGCGGACCATGAAATAGGCGACGGGATAGCCGATCAGGACGCAGATCACCGTGGCGAGCAGGCTCACCCAGATCGTGCGGGCGAGCACGCCGAGATAATAGCCGTCGGTGAAGAGCTTGACGTAGTAGCCCAGCGAAAGCACCGGTTTGCCGGTGGCGTCCGGGACGTAGAGGCTGTGGAGGCCGTTCTCCACCAGCGGCAGCAGGAAGAACAGCAGCAGGAAGAGGACCGCCGGCAGTACGGGCCAGAGGCCGGCGCCAAGCGAGCGACGACGGCGGCGGACCGGTGCGGCGGCGGCGCTCACGCCGCACCCTCCCGCCCGGGCTCGTCCTCGAGCAGGCGGGCTGTGCCCGGCTGCCAGGACAGGGCGACGTCGGCCCCGACCGGCAGCGCCGTCTCGCCGACGGGGCCGGTGACCTGGCGATAGGCCATCAGCGGCCGGTCGAGCCCGGGGCGCCGTAGCTGGAAGACATGGGTGGCGCCGCGGAAGACATGGCCGGAGACCGTTGCGCGCGGCGCATCCGCAGGCGCGTCCGCCGCCGGCGCGATGCGCAGATGCTCGGGCCGGATGGCGACGAGGGCCGTTGCGCCGGCCGGGCGGCCTGCTGCGTCGGCGACGATGAAGCCGGGGCCGCCATCATCGCCGGGAAGCCGGAGCCGCAATCCGCCTGCGTCCGGACCCATGACGGTACAGGCCATGATGTTGGACGTGCCGAGGAATTCCGAGACGAAGCGGGTGCGCGGATGCTCGTAGACCTCAGTCGGCGAGCCCGTCTGCAGGATCGCCCCGCGGTCCATCACCACGATCATGTCGCTCATGGTGAGCGCCTCTTCCTGGTCATGGGTGACCAGCAGCGTGGTGATGCCGATTTCGCGCTGGAGCTGGCGGATCTCGAACTGCATCTGCTCGCGCAGGTTCTTGTCGAGCGCGCCGAGCGGCTCGTCGAGCAGCAGCATGGAGGGCTCGGTCACCAGCGAGCGCGCGAGCGCCACGCGCTGCTGCTGGCCACCCGACAGTTGATGCGGATAGCGATCCGCATGCTGCGGCAGATGCACGATATCCAGCATCCGGCGCGTGCGCGTCTCGGTCTCTGCCCGGTTGACCCGCGCCATGCGCAGCCCGAAGGCGACGTTCTGCGCCACCGTCATATGCGGGAAGAGGCTGTAGTTCTGGAAGACCATGCCGAGCTTGCGACGCTGCGGCGGATCGTAGGTCCGGTCCTCGCCGCGGATCTGCACCTGGCCCGCATCGGGCAGTTCGAAGCCCGCGACGATCCGAAGCGTCGTCGTCTTGCCGCAGCCGGAGGGGCCGAGCAGGGCGCAAAGCGTCCCGGCCGGAACGTCGAAGGAGGAGGGCTGGAGCGCGACGACGCTGCCGAAGGATTTGCTCACGTCGCGCAGCCGCAGGCCCGGCTCGTCCGACGTGATGGGTGACTGCGCCTTTGGCGTCGTTTGCGTCATGGTTTCCCTCTTGACGAAGAGGCTAAACCAAGAATTTTTCCAGTAGCAAGCTTAAAATTCCAAAGCGACAGAATTTTTCGTAAAAGACACGCGATTTAGGCGCGGTGGAAGCGGGGTCGGTCGGAACCCGGCTTGCGGTCTCCAGGCGTCAGAGATCCACGAGAACCCAGAGCACGACGGCATTGGTCGGCCCCTTCGATGTCCAGGTATGTTCGGTCGTCGCGTCGTAATAGACCGAATCGCCTTTGTTGAGTTCAAGCGGCTCGTAGAGGCGGCTGTGAACGATCAGCGTCCCTTCCTGAACCATCACGAAGATCTCGGCGTCCGATTTCGCCCAGGTCGGGTACTCGTCCGGCGAGCGCGCCGTTACCGTGGTCAGGATCGGCGTCGCGCGCTTGTTCTTCAGGTCGGCGCACAGCAGCACGTTATTGCAGGTCCCGGTGGCGTGTTTGCTGCCGCTGCCGGCCCGGCTGATGCTGCGGCGGCCGGGAAAACCGAACGCCGCGCTATCCTGATCGGCGGATAGCAGCGTCACCAGCTCCACTTCGAGCCCGTGGGCGATGCGCTGCATCGTCGAGATCGTCGGCGACAGCTCGTTGCGTTCGATCTTCGAGAAGGCCGAAGCCGAGACACCGGTGAGTGCGCTGACATCCTGCAGCGTCAGGCGGCGGCTCTTGCGCAGCTTCAGCAGGCGGGCGCCGACATCGACGCCTTTCAGCTCCTCGGCGTCGCGGGAGGGCTCGGGCGGCTCGGCCGCGTCGCCCTGCTCAGCCCATGAAAGTTCCGGCATGCCATCTCTCCGCCGCCTCGTTCGCTTGTTTCTGTCTTAGTCCTCCCGCTGCATGATGAAAAGCCAAGTCGGTCAGTTTGGTTCATGGATTTATCTGATACGACATTTATGTATTTTTATGTTGACAGCATTCCTGTTGTGCAGGAGGCTTCGCTTCGATGATGCGCCGGCAATGAACCGCGCATGCTCGGCGAGGGGTCGGGCGTGGCGATCGCCTCGGCGGCAGGGATGCTTCGCATGACACTTGCGCACGACCAGTTGAGCGGCCTGTACACGGCCATCGTCACCCCGCTGACCGGCGACGGAGCCGTCGATGTCGAGGGCCTGAAGCAACTCGTTCGCTTCCAGCTTGCGGCCGGCGCCGCCGGCATCGTGCCGATCGGCGGCACGGGCGAGTATCCGGCATTCTCACGTGACGAGCGCCGCACGATCGTCGCGGCCTGTGTCGAGGCCGCCGGCGACAAGCCGGTCATTCCGGGTGTGCTCTCGACCGGCTTCGAGGACGCGCTCGAAGCCGGCCGCGACTTCGCGGCCGCCGGTGCGGCCGCGGTCATGACCGTGACGCCCTATTACGCGCCGGGGACGCAGGACGGCATGCGCGCCTATTTCCGGCGTTATCGCGATGCGCTCGATCTGCCGGTGATGCTTTACCAGATCCCGCGCCGCACGACGGTCTCCGCCTTTGCCGATACCGTCCAGGCGATGGCCGAGGACGGCTCGATCATCGGCATGAAGTATTCCTCCTACGACATGCCCGACTTCATCCGCACGGTGAAATATGCCGGCGAAAAGATCGCGATCCTGTCAGGAGAGGAGCCGCTCTTCGCGACCCATACCGCGCTCGGCGCGCGTGGCGGCGTGCTGGCCTCGGCGACGATCTATCCGAAGATCTGGATCGAGATCTTCGAGCTCGCCCGCCAGGGCAAGCTCAAGGAGGCGTTGAAGCTGCAGGACAGGATCGATCCGGTCGTCGACTCGATCTATGTCGAGACCAATCCGGGTCCGCTCAAGGAATACATGGCGCTGGCCGGCATGCCGGTTGGTGGCGTGCGGTTGCCGCTGCAGGGCCCGAGCGACCAGACCATGGCCAAGCTCAAGGTCGCTGCGGCGCAGGCCAAAGCCATCAGCCTCGCCTGAGGAGAGCGGCCGTGCTGGAAGCGCTTCGCGGTATCGTCGGCGACAAGGGGCTGATCACCGATCCAGCCGGGATGGAGCCCTGGCTCGTCGACTGGCGCCAGCGCCGGCGCGGGCATGCGCTTGCCATCGTCCAGCCCGCTTCCACGGCCGAGGTTTCGGCCATCGTCGCGCTTTGCGCCGCGCAGGAGCAGCCGGTCTTTCCGGTCGGCGGCAATACCGGCCTCTGCTTCGGCGCGGTGCCGGAAAGCGGCCGGGCCGACAAGCCCGGCATCATGCTGTCGCTGCGGCGCATGAACCGCATCCGGGGCATCGACCGCGCCACCGGCATCGCCACGGTCGATGCCGGCGTGGTTCTCGGCGACCTCCACGATGCGGCGACCCAGGCAGGCCGCCAGTTCCCGCTGCATCTCGGCAGCGAGGGCAGCGCCCAGATCGGCGGGTTGATCTCGACCAATGCCGGAGGCACTGGCGTCGTCCGCTACGGGCCGATGCGCGATCTCGTCGCGGGGCTCGAGGTGGTGCTGGCCGACGGCCGCGTGCTGAGCGACCTCGCGGCTTTGCGCAAGGACAATACCGGCTACATGCTGCGCCATCTCTTCATTGGCGCGGAAGGTTCGCTCGGCATCGTCACGGGCGCGGCCCTGCGGCTGCATCCGCAGACCCCGAACACCGCCCATGCCTGGGTCGCTGTCGCTGACCCGGCGCCTGCGGTCGCGCTTCTGGCAGCGCTTCAGGACCGGGCCGGCTCCTACATCCAGGCCTTCGAGCTGGTCTCGGCATCGCAGTTCGAGCTGGTCCGCAAGCACGCCGAGCGGGCGCGCTTCCCCTTCGCGGAAATCCCCGCCTGGTCGGTGCTGATCGAACTCGGCAGTGAGGACGCGACGACGGCTCTTTCCGGCATTCTCGAAGAGGTCGTCGGCGCCGCGCTCGAGACCGGCGAGGTGCTTGACGCGGTCGTCGCGACCTCGGAGCAGCAGGCGGCCGATTTCTGGCACATCCGCCATTCGGTCTCGGAAGCGAACAAGAAGGAAGGCGTGAGCATCACGCATGACGTCGCCGTGCGCTCGTCGGATGTCGCCCCCTTCATCGCCGCCGCCGACAAGGTCGCCGCGGAGATGTTTCCGCAGGCGCTGACCGAGGTCGTCTGCCATCTCGGTGACGGCAACGTGCATTACATCCTGATGTTCACCCGCGAATTCTGGTCGGCGCTGCCTGATGCCGAGGCCTTCGCGCTCGATGTCGAGCGGGCGATCCACGATGTCGCGGCACGGTTCGGCGGCACCTTCAGCGCCGAGCACGGCATCGGCCGCAAGCTCACCGAAGAACTGGAGCGCCTCGCCGACCCGCTGCGCTACGAGCTGATGACCAAGGTCAAGGCGCTGTTCGACCCGCAGAATTTGATGAATCCGGGCGTCCTTCTCGCAAAGGCGAGGTGAGCGCTCGAAACGGATGCGCTGCGGCCTTCGGTGAGGGGGCGCAGGGTCAAGGACATCCGCCGGGGAAGCGGATGCCTGCCTCACCAACCAGGACGAGGCGCGTCCTCGCAAAGCCGGGAGAAGACCATGACGACACGCAGGGATTTGGCAGGCCTCATCGGTGCAGGCGCGGTCGCCGCCGGCGCCATCACGCTCGCTTCCAGCGGCGCCAAGGCGCAGGCCGCCGGGCAGAACACGTTCGATCGCATCATCGCCGCCAAAAAACTGCGGCTGGGCGCCGTCACGTCGAGTGCGCCGTGGTTCGTCAAGGACCCGGCCAGTGGCAAGTGGAGCGGCCATTTCTATACGATCGGCGCCGCGCTGGCGAAGGACATGGATGTCGAGCTCGAACTTGTCGAGACGACCTGGGGCAATGCCGTGCTCGATCTGCAGGCCGACAAGATCGACATCATGTTCGGTCTCAACCCGACACCGAAGCGCGCCATGGCGGTCGATTTCTCGAATCCGGCCTATGACAGCGCGCTCGTCGTCGTCGCCAGGCCCGGCTTCGAGCCCAAGAGCTGGGCCGACATGAACAAGCCGGAGGTGAAGATCTCGGTCGACCTCGGCTCGGCGCATGACCAGATCGCCACGCTGCTCTGCCCCAAGGCGCAGATCACGCGGTTCAAGACCATCAACGAGGCGATGCTGGCGCTGCGCACCGGGCGCACCGACGCGCAGTGCATCTTCTGGATGGGCGGCGTGCGCGCGGTGAAGGCGGATGCCGCCCTCGGCAAGGTGATCGTGCCGCAGCCCTTCTTCGGCTCGACCTCGAACGCCGCGGTCAGGCGCGAGGTGGACAAGACCTGGCTGTTCTTCGTCAACACCTGGATCGGCTATGCACGCGGGCTCGGCCTTGTCCGCAGCGCGGTGGTCGAGAGCCTGGAGCAGGTCGGCGTGAAGTCGGAAGACATTCCGGCTGGCATCACCCTCTGACGCAACCGCATCGGCTTCCCGCGCCTGGTCGCGGGAAGCCTCGTTTCATTTCCAAACGGCTTTGCCCCTGCAGCCGCGCTGCGGCGGCTGCAGGGGTTCGGCATGCCCTATACCTGGAATTTCGACATCCTCTGGAGCTATCGCTGGATCTTCCTGAGCGGGACTGGCGTCACCATCGCCATCACGATCGCGGTGATCGTGCTCGGCCTCATCGTCGGGCTCGTCGCCGGCATCGCCCAGCTCTCGCGCTCGCCGGTGCTGCGTTGGCTGTCCTGGGCCTATATCGAGATGTTCAGGCTGACGCCGCTGCTCGTGCTGCTGCTCTGGTTCTACTACGCGCTGCCGATCGTGACCGGCATCAAGCTCGATGCGCTGACCGCCTCGATCGTGACGCTGACGCTCTATGGCGGTTCCTTCTACGCCGAGGTGATCCGCGGCGGCATCGTCTCGATCGATCCTGGCCAGACGGAAGCAGGCATGGCGCTGGGCATGACGCCGGCGCGGGTCATGCGTCGCATCGTGCTGCCGCAGGCGATCAAACGGATGATCCCGCCCCTGATGAATCAGTCGATCATCCAGTTCAAGAACACCTCGCTCGTCTCGGTGCTTGCCGTGCCCGATCTCCTCTATCAGGGCCAGGTGGCGGCGATGGACACCTATCGCGCGCTCGAGGTCTACACCGTCGTCGCCGCGATCTACGTCATCGTGCTGCTGCCCATGACTGCGATCGTCAAGCAGGCCGAAAAGCGCCTGGCCCAGAGCAATTGAGGAGGCGCCGATGAGCTACAAGATCGAGGTCTCCGGCCTGCGCAAGAGCTTCGGCGCCCTGACCGTGCTGCGCGATATCAATGTCGCGGTCGAGCCCGGCCAGGTGGTCGCGCTGATCGGCCCGTCCGGCTCGGGCAAGTCGACGCTGCTCCGCTGCCTCAACCTGCTGGTGATGCCCGATGGCGGGCGCGTCCGGATCGGCCGGGACAGCTTCTCCTTCGGCGACGGTTCGAAGCTTCCGGCGACCGGTGAGCAGGCGCGCTTCCGCTCCAATACCGGCATGGTCTTCCAGCACTTCAATCTCTTTCCGCACATGACGGTGGTGCAGAATGTCATGGAAGGCCCGGTCTCGGTGAAGGCGATGCCGAAGCGGGACGCCGAGGCGCTGGCGCGCAGGCTGCTCGCCAAGGTGGGTCTGAGCGACAAGGTCGATGTTTTCCCGAACAAGCTCTCGGGCGGGCAAAAGCAGCGCGTCGCCATCGCGCGTGCGCTGGCCATGGAGCCGGAGGTGATGCTCTTCGACGAAGCGACCTCGGCGCTCGACCCCGAACTCGTGGGAGAGGTGCTGGGCGTCATGCGCGACCTTGCCGCAGAGGGCATGACCATGATCATCGTGACGCATGAGATCGGGTTCGCGCGCGAGGTGGCCGACCGTGTCGTCTTCATGCGCGACGGCGTCATCGTTGAAGAGGGACCGGCTCGCGACGTGATCGGTGAGCCGAAGCACGAAGCGACGCGGGCCTTCCTCAGCCACTTCCACAATCGCGGCTGAGGCCGGGCCTTGGCCATGCTCCGGTCCGAGTTTCGGAAAAAACCGCCCCTTGCCATGACCGCGACGCGACCTGCCTTTGCCCACATTCTCAACGTCGCCGATGCCCGTCGCGCCGCGGCGCGACGTCTCCCGCGCGGCCTGTTCGCCTATGTCGATCGCGGCAGCGAGGACGAGACCGCGATCTCGCTGAACCGACAGCAGCTCGATGCGATCCGGCTCGCGCCCAGGGTTCTGGTCGACGTTTCGGATATTTCGACGCGGACGCAGATCCTCGGCCAGGACCAGCCGCTGCCCCTGATTATCGCGCCAACCGCCGTGGCCGGCCTCGTCTGGCATGACGGGGAGATCGCGCTCGCCAGGGCGGCGGCCCGGGCCGGCATCCCCTTCTGCGTCGCGACGCAGTCGATCACCGCGATCGAGCGGATCGCCGCCGAATCCAACGCGCGGCTCTGGTTTCAGCTCTATGTCTGGAAGAGCCGGCAGCGCATGCTCGGCCTGCTCGAGCGGGCCTGGGAGGCGGGCGCGGAGACGCTGGTGCTGACCGTCGACACCGCTGTCGCCCCCAACCGCGAATACAATGCCCGCAACGGCTTCGGCATTCCCCTGAAGGCATCGTGGCGTGCCGGGCTCGACGTTGCCCTGCATCCGCGCTGGGCCATCGGCGTGATGCTGCGCGCCCTGGCGACCGGCCGGGTGCCGACCTATGCGCATTATCCCGAAGCCTTCCGCACGAAGCTCGGCCGCGAGGCGATCTCCGAAGAGGTGGCGCTCGCCCGTGACGTGACCTGGGAGGACGTGAAACTGCTGCGCCGGCACTGGCGCGGCAAGCTCGTGCTCAAGGGCATCCTGCGCGCCGACGATGCAATGGCGGCGGCTGCATGCGGCTGCGACGGCATCGTCGTCTCGAACCATGGCGCCCGCAACCTGGATTGCGCCGTCGGCCCGACCGAGGTGCTGCCGGGCATCGTCGAGGCGGTCGGCGATCGCATCGAGATCCTGGCGGATAGCGGCGTGCGGCGCGGGGCCGATATTGCCCGGTTTCTGGCGCTCGGGGCGAACGGCGTCATGGTCGGAAGGGCCCCGTTGTTCGGCCTTGCGATCGGCGGGGCCGACGGGGCAGGGCGGATCCTCGACCTGCTGGAGGCGGAACTGAGGACCACGATGGGATTCCTGGGAAAGGTGCGGCCGACCGAGCTGCACGACACCGTTCCAGCCGTTCGATAGGATCGCTGCCTCCTGGAAAGGGCGCCGGCATTCCGGCAAGCTCATCGCGGGCGAAAGCTTTCGTCCAGCGCCTCGAGTTCCCGGGCGAGATGGCTGCGAAGCCAGAGCGCGACCTCGGCGACGATCGGGTTGAGGGGCCTCGACCGGGGCGCGATCAGGCTGTGGTGCCGGCCGGTCCGGATGACGAGGTCCGAAGCCGGCACCAATGTGCCCTTCACCAGACTGCTCGACACGACGCTCAGCCAGCCCAGAGCGATACCGTCCCCGTTCAGCGCGGCCTGGAGAATGACGGAATAGTCGGTGAACTCGTGCCAGACCCCTTTGGAGGCGTTGCGATGGGCGACATTGCCCCAGTCCCTGGCCCATTCATGCGTGGCGTGGTCGCTCAGCCAGAGAAACACATGCCCGGCGCCATCGCCCCGATGATCCAGCCTGCCGCGCGCGTCGAGATAGGCGGGGCTGCAGACCGGGAAGACGATCTCGGGCGCAAAGGACCAGCGATGGTAGTTCGGGTCATCGTCGGCGATGATGCGTGTCGCCAGATCGACATTGTCGGGCACGCCGCGCAGAACACCCGGAATCAGATCGAACCGGATATCGATCTGCGGAAAGGCGGCGTGGAATTCGCCGAGGCGCGGCAGCAGCCAATGGGCCACGAAAGAGCTCGACATCGACAGCGTGACGATGGGCTTCGTCCCGTGCTGCCGTCGCTGGATCGCCGCGATGGTTTCCGCGATGCGTCCGACGGCATCGCCGACGACGGCGTAGAGGTCGCTGCCGTCCACGGTCAATGCGAGACCGCGGGCGCGCCGCTCGAATAGCCTCGCTCCGATGGCGGCTTCCAGTTCCGCGACGCTGCGGCTGGCGGAAGGCTGGCTGACGTTGAATTCCGCTGCCGCGGCCGTGAAGCTGCCGGTCCGGGCCGCGGCTTCGAAGACCAGAAGCCCGCGTGCGGACGGGACGAGGCGAGATAGCTGAGCCATACGCTGAGCGTATGCTTCTCCCAGGCTTTTTCAATCTGTTCCTGTTCCAGGAACATCGTCATCATCGGCGTCGACGGCTCGGGCCGGTGCCAACCGGCATCGTCGCGGCCGCGGGGTGCCGTGGCTTCAATCCTGGTCCGGTCACAAGGGGGCATTCGGTGAGCGAGGCCATCGTCACAGCAGATCGTCATTCGGCTGCCGCCGGCGACCCCCTGCTTCAACCCTTCGCGATCAAGAACCTCCGGCTGCGCAACCGCATCGTCAGCACCAGCCATGCCTCGATGCTGGACGAAGGCGGCCTGCCGCTCGAACGCTATCAGCGCTATCACGAGGAAAAGGCCCGCGGCGGCCTCGCCATGACGATGATCGGCGGCTCGGCGATGACCTCGCCGGATTCGAGCTGGGGCGGCGGCCAGCTCGACCTTTCCAGTGACCGTATCATTCCACATCTGCAAGCGCTGTCCGAACGCATTCACGGCCATGGCGCCGCCGTGATGTGCCAGGTGTCGCATCTCGGTCGCCGCGCCACCTCCTATGGCTGGAACTGGCTTCCGGTGCTGGCGCCGTCGCGCGTCAGGGAAACGCGCAACCGCAATTTCCCCAAGGAGATGGACGACGCGGATATCGCGCGGATCGTCCGGGACTATGCCGATGCGGCGCTGCGCTGCATGCAGGGTGGGCTCGACGGCATCGAGACCGTGACCGGAGGCCATCTCATCGGCCAGTTCCTGTCGCCGCGCACCAACAGGCGCACGGATGGTTTCGGCGGTTCGCCGGAAAACCGGGCGCGCTTCGGGCTCATGGTCCACGAGGCCATCCGCAAGCGCGTCGGCGATGAGGCGATCGTCGGCATCCGCTTCGTGATCGACGAGGGCGTCGCAGACGGTTCGGATTTCGACGATTGCCTCGAGCTTGCCCGGATCTTCGAACGCGAAGGCCATATCGACTACTTCAACTGCATCTACGGCCGCATGGATACCGATCTCGCGCTGGCCGAGGACAACATGCCCGGCTTGTTCCAGCGCAACGCGCCCTATCTCGCCTCGGTGGCGCAGTTCCGCCGCGAGACGAAGCTGCCCTTGATCCATGCCGGCGGCATCCGCGACGTGGCGACCGCGCGCCATACGATCCGCGAGGGGGTCGTCGACCTCGTCGGCATGACGCGCGCTCATATCGCCGACCCGCATCTGGTCAACAAGATCAGGCGCGGAGAGGAGGAGCGCATCAGGCCCTGCGTTGGCGCCTCGTACTGCCTCTACAAGAAGGTCAACTGCATTCATAACGCCGCCAGCGGTCGCGAAACCGTGCTCGGCCACGAGGTCGCGCCGGCCTCGCGCCGCCTGAAGGCGGTGGTGGTCGGCGGCGGGCCGGCCGGGCTCGAAGCCGCGCGCGTCTGCGCCGAGCGGGGGCATTCGGTCGTGCTGTTCGAGGCAGCGGCGAAGCTCGGCGGGCAGTTGCTCGTTGCGACCGCAGCCGAGGAGCGCCACGACCTGATCGGCATCGTCGATTGGCGCATTGCCGAGCTGGAGCGGCTTGGCGTCGATGTCCGGACGAATTGCTATGCCGAGGCCGACACCGTCCGCGCCGAGATGCCGGACCTCGTGATCGTCGCCACCGGCGGCATTCCCGATACTGACTGGTTCGAAGGTTCGGACCTCTGCGACAGCGTCTGGGATGTGCTGACCGGCACGGTGCCGGGCAAGGCCGACGTGCTCGTCTATGACGGCACCGGCCGGCAGGCCGCGGCGTCCTGTGCGCTGCAGCTCGCCCGGCAGGGCAAGGCCGTCAGCATCGCCACGCCCGACGACGCGCTTGCCGTCGAGATGTCCTATATCGACAAGTCGAGCTTCCGGAAGCGCTTCGCCGAGCTCGGCATCCGCTCGCTCGTCGATGCCAGGCTGGAGAAGGTCGAGCGCCGCGGCAACACGCTGCAGGCCACGTTCCGCAACGAGTTGACCGGCGCCGAAAGCAGGGTCGAGGCCAGCCAGGTCGTCGTCGAATACGGCACGCTGCCGGCCGCCGAGATCTATCACGACCTGCGGCATCTCTCGGCCAATGACGGAGTGACCGATATCGCCTTCATGCTGGGTAGCGCGGAGGCGGCCGCTCCTGCGCCGGGGGGCTTCCTCCTGCACCGCATCGGCGACGCGGTCTCGAGCCGGGACCTCTATTCCGCGATCTACGAAGCCTACCGGCTCTGCTCGAAGCTCTGAGCGGTCGTCAGGATCAAGCCGCGGCTGGGCTGAGGCCGGTTTCCGCCTTGGCGAAGCGCTCGATCCGGAAGTCGTGGAGCGGGATCTCCGTGGTGCCCGTCGCGATCAGTTCGGCCATCGTGTCGCCGACGCCCGGGCCGAGCTGGAAGCCGTGCCCGCTGAAGCCGAAGGCATGGAAAAGGCCTGGCGTGGTGGCGGAGGCGCCCATGACCGGCAGCATGTCGGCGAGATAGCCTTCGCAGCCCGACCAGGTGCGGATCACCGAAACCTTGTCCAGGGCCGGCAGCAATTGCCCGAGGGCACGAAGCTGCGCCGGCAGCCGCGCCGGATCGGCCCTGGCGTGGCCGGGATCGAGATTAACGTCGACCCGTTCGGCCGCGCCGCCGAAGACGATGTTGCCGCGCTCGACCTGCCGGAAATAGGCGTCGGTCCCGTGCCGGCGGGTCCAGACGCCGACGACCGGCAGGATGCGATGGGGCAGGGGTTCGGTGACGCCCATCTGCGGCCCGCGCGGTGTGAGGGGAACCGGCTCGCCGAATTGCGCGGCGATCCGCATGCCCCAGGCGCCTGCGGTATTGAGCAGCTTGCCGGCCTCGAACACGCCCTTGGAGGTCGTTACGCGGAAGCCGGCATCGGTCTTCTGGATGCGGCCGACCTCGCAGTCCTCGACGATCTCCGCGCCGATCCGCCGCGCCGCATCGGCGAAGGCCGGCGCGATCAGCCGGGGGTTGCCCGAGCCGTCCTGCGGCGAGTAGGAGGCTGCGATCGCACCGGGGCCGAGGCCGGGAAAGCGTGCCCGGATCTCGTTGGCGCCGAGTTCCTCCAGTTCCAGCCCCCAGGGCCGCGCGGCCTCGGCATAGGCGCGCATGTCGATCAGCGCATCTTCTTCGAAGATCAGCCGCAGATGCCCGGTCGCGCGGAATTCGACGTCGCGGCCGAGCAGGCGCTCCGCCTCGCCCCAGAGCGTGCGGGAGCGATGCGCCAGCGGCAATTGCGTGAGATGGCGCCCGGTGCGGCGGATATTGCCGAAGGATGCGACGGTGGCGCCCGTGCCGACACGGTTTCGTTCGATCAGCGTGACCTTCAGGCCGCGCCGTCTCAGGAAGAAGGTTGCGGCGGTTCCCATCAGGCCGCCGCCGAGCACGATCACATCCATGTCCAGCCTCTGGATCATTTTCCGATCCGGATCGCAGGATCCGTCATTGCGAGCGTAGCGAAGCAATCCAGGGGCGGCAGCGCTCTACGTCTCCTGGATTGCTTCGCTACGCTCGCAATGACAATCCGATCCCATCGAAAAGCGCTCTTGCCGCGCGCCCGGGGTCCTTCGTCCGGCCGAACCTGCCGCCCGCCGGCGGCTAGGTCAAAGACGCGATGGCCGGCAGGCCATAAGTCCAGCCTATGGTCCTGCCACGCATGTCTCTTGGACCGCTCCGCGGCTTCCGTGCCAGCTTCCGGCGGCCAGCAAGAGGAGCGGACATGGACGGTGGAACTGTGCCGAGTGCGGACTGGAAGGTCGGCGTCGATATCGGCGGCACCTTCATCGATTTCTGCGCGCTCGAAACGCATTCGGGCCAGGTCGCGTCGCTGAAGGTGCTGACGACGCCGGACGATCCCGGCGCGGAGCTGATGACCGGCCTCTCGCTGCTGGCCGAGCGCGAAGGTCTCGATCCCCGCGCTGTGACCCGCTTCGTCCACGGCACGACGGTCGGCGTCAACACCATCATCCAGCGCAAGGGGGCGCCGCTCGCGCTGTTCACCAATGCCGGCTTCGAGGACGTCATCGAGCTCGCCCGGCTGCGCATGCCCGAGACCTATTCGCTGTTCTGCTGCCGCCCGGAGCAGCTCATCACCCGTGACCGGGTCTTCGGCATCCCGGCGCGCATGCGCTCTGACGGGCGCGAGACGGTGAAGCCCGATCTCGCTGCGGTCGCAGCCGCCGTCGCTTCGGCGAAGGCGCGCGGGGCCGTCGGCATCGTCATCGCCTTCCTGCACGCCTGGCGCGACGGCGCGCAGGAGGAGGCCGTCAAGGCCGAGATCGCCCGGCTGGCTCCGGAGCTCTTCGTCTTCACCTCGGCCGAGGTCTGGCCGGTCATCCGCGAATACGAGCGGACGACGACGGCGATCCTCAACGCCTATGTGCATCCCCGCATTGCCGGCTACCTGACGGCGCTGGAACAGCGGCTCGCGGATCGTGGCGTGCCGGCGCGCGCGCTTCTGACCAAGTCGAACGGCGGTGTGATGAACGCTGCCGAGGGCAAGCGCGCCTGCGTCTCGATGCTGCTCTCGGGCACGGCCTCGGGCGTGATCGGGGCGACCTGGTTCGCGCGACAGGCCGGCGAGAAGCGCGTGCTGACGCTCGACATCGGCGGCACCTCCGCCGACTTCGCCCTGATCATCGACGGCGAGCCCCAATACGGCACCGGCGAGATGATCGGCGAGTTCCCGCTCTATATCCCCTCGGTCTCGGTGAGCTCGATCGGCATCGGTGGCGGCTCGATCGCCTCCGTCGACGGACAGGGCGTGCTGCGCGTCGGGCCGGAATCGGCCGGTTCGACGCCGGGGCCGGCCTGCTATGGCCGCGGCGGCGAGCAGGCGACCGTCACCGACGCGATGGTGGTCTGCGGCTGGCTCGGCCATAGCGAGATGGCCTATGGCCAGTTGAAGATGGATGCCGGCCTCGCCCGCGCTGCCGTCGGGCGGCTGGCCGAAAAGCTCGGGCGGCCGCTGGAGGACACGGCGCAGGCGATCCTCGACATCGCCGTCTCCGAGATGTTCGTCGAGGTCGAGAAGCTGTCCTCGCGGGCCGGCGTCGACCTGAAGGATTTCACCCTGATGCCCTTCGGCGGCGGCGGCCCGATGCTCGGCGCCTTCCTCGCCCGCGAACTCGGCATGAACAGGTTGCTGGCGCCGCGCCGGCCGGGCGTCGTCTCCGCGCTGGGCGGTCTCGTCGCCGATCTGCGCGGCGACTTCGTCCGCACGCTTTTCGCCGAACTCTCGGCTGCGGTGCTGCCGCAACTGAAGGCGGCGGCGGCCGCGATGGTCCAGGACGGGCGCAACTGGCTGGCAGCCCAGGGGCATGTCGGCCCCGCCGATCTCCGGTTTTCGGCGGATATGCGCTATGTCGGCCAGAGCTATGAGATCGAGGTCCCCCTGCTGCCGGCCTGGCTGGAAGCCGGCGACCCGGCGGCGATTGCCCGGGAATTTCATCGGACCCATCAGCGGATCTACGATTTCGACGATCCCGATGGCCGCATCGAGATCGTCAATCTGCGGCTTTCGGCCATCGGTGCCGGCCCCGTGCTGTCCTTCCCGGAGGTCGCGGAGACCGATGCTGTCGCTATCCCGGAACGCGAGCTGACGATCCACACCGGCGGGAGCCGTAAGGCCGTCGGCCTCTATCGCCGCGCCGATCTGCAGCCCGGCAACCGCTTCGCGGGGCCGGCGGTCGTTGCGCAGGAGGACACCACGGTCGCGATTCCGGCCGGCGCCAGCGCCCGGATCGACAGCCATCTCAACCTGCACCTGACCTTCGCGGAGTGATGCCGATGTTCGACCGGATGAAGCTTCAGGTGCTCGCCAATCATGCGCGCGCCGCCGCCGAGAACATGGCGCATACGCTGCACCGCACCGCCCATTCCGCCTTCGTCAAGGAGACGGAGGATTTCACCGTCATGCTGATCAGCCGCCGCGGCGACACCTTCGCCGTGCCGATGGAGCTGGGTGCGACCTGGTATCCCGGCCTGTCCTGGGCGCCGGCACTGGCGATGGTCGACGACTACAAGCCGGGCGACGTCGCCTTCACCAACGATCCCTATTCCTGTTTCGTCGCCACCCATGCGCCCGACACCCATCTCTGGAAGCCCGTCTTCCACGAGGGCGAGATCGTCGCCTGGACCGGCGGCCACATCCACAACACCGACATGGGTGGCGCCGTGCCGGCCTCGCTCTCGCGGGCGCTCACCGAGATCCATCAGGAGGGTATCCGCTTCCCGCCGATGAAGCTCGTCAACGAAGGCGTCTTCGACGAGCAGATCCTCCGGATCATGACGACCAATGTGCGCAAGCCGGACCTGAACATCGGCGATATCAAGGCACTGGTCGGCGCGCTCAACACCGGCGAGCGCAAGGTGCTGGCGATGATCGAGAAATTCGGCCGCGAGGCTTTCCTTGAAGGCATCGATGCGCTGCTCGACCACGCCGAAGCGCAGGCGCGCGAGGTGCTGCGCGGCATGCCGGACGGCACCTGGGAATTCGCGGATTACGCCGACGAGGACTCGGTCGAGGCCAATCCCTGCCGCCTGAAGCTCAAGCTCACCATCCGCGGCGACGAGGCGGTGCTGGATTTCACCGGCTCCGATCCGCAACTCGGCTCCTCGCTCAACGTACCGAGCGGCGGCAATCCCCGGCATACGATCCTGCTGGTCGGGGTCTATTACGTCCTCTACACGCTGAATCCGAAGATCCTGCTCAATACCGGGCTGACGCGCCCCTTCACCTGCATTGCGCCCGAGGGAACGGTCCTGAACCCGGTCTTCCCGGCCGCGGTCGGCATGCGCTCGCTGACCTGCGCGCGGCTGCGTTCGGTGATCTTCGGGGCGTTCTCGCAGGCGGTGCCAGAACGGCTGCCGGCCGCGCCCGCCGGCAACAACTGCATCGTCAACGTGATGACCACCGACGAGCGCACCAGCCGGACCGTCATCGCCGCGGTCAACCCGGTGGTGGGCGGCGGCGGCGGCATGCCGCATCGCGACGGCACCAACGGCTCGGGCGCCGACGCCGCCTATCTCAAGAACACGCCGATCGAGATCACCGAGACCGAGACGCCGGTGGAATTCGTCAAATACGGGCTGGCGCGGGACAGCGGCGGCGCCGGGCGCTGGCGCGGTGGCCTCGCCACCGAGATGGCGTTCCGTGTCTTCGCGCCCGACAGCCGCATCACCGCCCGCAACCGGGACCGCAGCTTCTTCCGCCCCTGGGGCGTGCTGGGCGGAAAGGCCGCAGGTCTCTCCGACATGGTGGTCAACCCGGGGCAGCCGGAAGCGCGGCGGCTCGGCAATATCGATACCGCCGTGCTCCAGCCCGGCGACGTGCTGGAGATCCGCTCGGCCGGCGGCGGCGGCCGGGGGCACCCGTTCGACCGCGAGGCCTGGCGCGTCGCGGAGGATGTCGTGCGCGGCTATGTCTCCCAGGCGGCGGCCGAGCGCGAGTACGGCGTCGTCATCAGTGACGGCGTCCTGGACGAGGATGCGACGAAGCTACGACGCGGCGACCGCGCGGCCGTCGCGGGCCACTTCCATTTCGGCCCGGAGCGCGAGGGCTACGAGGCGCAATGGACGCCCGGCGCCTATGACAGGCTGACGGCGATCCTCGCCGGCCTGCCGACCCATTGGCGCTTCTTCGCCAAGACCGAGATATTCCGCCGCATGACCGGCAGGGTCGGTGCCCGAGGTGTGGACGAGGCCTTTGCCGCAGCCAGGGTCCGGTTTCCCGAGATGCCGGAGCCTCGGCTATCCTATGCCGAGGCTGCCGAATGAGTATGGCTGCAGGCGAGGCGATGGGGCGGCTGGTTCGGCTGACAGAGACGGATCGCGCGCCGCTGCGCTTCGTCCTCGACGGCAGCGAGCACCGCGCCTTGGCGGGCGACACCGTGCTCAGCGCGGTGCTCTCGGTTGCGCCCGCTTTGCGCCGTTCCGAGTTCGGCCCGGAGGCTCGCGCCGGCTTCTGCCTGATGGGCGCCTGTCAGGATTGCTGGATCTGGCAGGAGGATGGGCCGCGGCTGCGGGCCTGTTCGACGCCTCTGGTCGAAGGCATGCGCCTCCTCTCCGACATTCCCGGCGATTGGCCATGAGCGTCGCGGAAAAGCCGTGCGTGGTCGTCGTCGGCGCCGGGCCGGCGGGCATCCGGGCGACAGAGACCCTGGTCGCCGCAGGCCTGACGCCCGTCGTGATCGACGAGGGCGAGCGGGCGGGCGGCCAGATCTATCGCAGGCCGCCGCAAGGCTTCACGCGCCCGCCCGAGATCCTTTACGGCTCGGAGGCCGCGAAGGCGGTCGCGCTGCACGAGACTTTCGACGCCATGGCCGCGGCAGGCCGCCTCGCTCATCATCCACGAAGCTCCGTCGTGGCCATCGCGGACGGGCGGTTGCAGGTGCTCGACGGGGCGGGTTCGCGCTGGATCGCCTATGACCGGCTGATCCTCGCGATCGGAGCGATGGATCGCGTGATGCCCGTGCCGGGCTGGGAGAATGCTGGTGTCTACGGGCTCGGCGCGATGCAGATCGCGCTGAAGGCGCAAGGCGCGGCGCTGGGGCGGCGTATCGTACTGGCTGGCTCCGGCCCGCTGCTGACCCTGCTCGCGGTGCAGTTGCTGAAGGCCGGAGCGGAGATCGCGGCCGTGCTGGATACGGCGCCCATGCGCCGGCAGTTGCGCGGCTTTCCCGGTCTGTCGGCGAGACCGCTTTTCGCATTGCGCGGGCTGATGATGCGCCGGCGCCTTGCCGGGCTCTACCATGCCGGTGTCCAACTGGAGCGTATCGAGGCCGATGAGCGCGGCCCGGTCGCCTTGCTCTGGCGCGACGCCGCGGGCCGGGAGCAGCGCACGGCCTGCGACGCGGTCGGGCTGGGCTGGCATCTGCGGGCGGAGACCCGCCTCGCGGATCTGGCGGGCTGCGATTTCGCCTATGACGAAACCTGGCGGCAATGGCTGCCGAAGGCCGATGCGGTCGGCCGGGCTGTACCGGGCGTCTATCTCGCCGGTGACGGACTCAGGATTCTCGGCGCTGACGGGGCTGAGGTCGCCGGGCGCCTGGCCGCCGCGGCATGCTTGCAGGACCTTGGCTTGCCGGCACCGGACATGGCGGGCGACAGGCGCCGTCTCGCGCGATTGAGCCGCTTCGCGCGCGGCGTCGCCGAGGCCTTTCCCTGGCCGGCCGAGGCGGCGGCGGGATTGCCTGCTGAGACGGTGATCTGCCGCTGCGAAGGCGTGACGGCGGGTGAATTGCGCAAGACCGTCGATTTCGGCGGCGGCGAGGTCAATCGCGCGAAATCGCTGGGGCGTGTCGGCATGGGGCGCTGTCAGGGACGCTATTGCGAACTGGCCGCTGCGGAGATCGTCGCCGGCAGCGCAGGCCATGATTGTGTCGCAGCGGCGGGCCGGCTGCGTGGCCAGGCTCCGGTGAGGCCGGTCCCGATCGCAGCCTTGCTTCAGGATGCGGTCGTCGAAGGGTAGAGCGGCGCGTTCATGCGTTGCCGGGCCGGCCGAGGTCCCGGCAGGCGGCCCGCAGGCAATCGCGCATCAATTCATGGCTGGCCGAGAGCGGCCGGTCATTGCTGGTCAGGATCGCGATCGGCACCTCGATCCGGGGCTCGAACGGCCGGGTCACGACGCCGTTGAACTGCTCCCAGGGCAGCAGGCTGTCGACGATCGCGATGCCCAGCCCGTCGCGCACATAGGGCAGGGCCGTGATCGAAAGATCGATCTCGATCGCCGGTGCATAGGCGAAATCCTCGGCTTCGGCCGAGGCGGCGAGCAGCCGGCCCGGCAAGGTGTCGGCGCGATAGGAGATCAGGGTCTCGTCGCTGATATCGGCGAAACGGACGCAGTCCAGCCCCGCCAGCCGATGCTTGGCCGAGACGACGCAGACCAGCGTGGCGCGCCCCACCGTCTCGGCATGGATGCCGGCATGCGGCAGGTTGTTCATGGCAATGCCGAGGGACACCTCGCCGTTGCGCAGCATCTCGACGATGGCCGTCTGCGAGGCGATCAGCGAGCGCACGACGATTTCGGGATGGGCTTCCCGGAAGGCGGTCAGGGCCCGCGGCACGATCGACATGGACGGCGGCGCCGATGCAGCGAGCCGGACAAGACCGGTGCGGCCGTGCCGCATGTCGATCGTCCGGCGCCTGAGCGCATCGAGCTCGCCGAAGATGTGCTCGGCCTGGGAGTAGAGTTCCTCGGCCTCCTGCGTCGGCACCAGCCGGCCGCGCACGCGGTTGAACAGCTTGAAGCCGAGCTGGTCCTCGGCATGAAGCAGGATCTGGCTGAGCGCCGGCTGCGAGATGTTCAGCATCGCGGCCGCGCCGGTCACCGTGCCGCAGCGCATCAGCGTGCAGAAGACTTCGAGTTGGCGCGCCCGCATCTGTCGTCCCATCAACGGCGATAGCGCAGACATCGCCGCCGTCGACGCGGATGTCCAGTCTCAACCGCCGCTGGGCTGGCTTCCCGGATTATCGCTGGTCCCAGCGATCGCGCATTTCGTAGAACAGCACGGCGAGCGGCAGGAACCAGGGCTTGCCGTAATAGAGCGGGCGGCTGCGGAAGGGCAGGTCGGCATAGGCGCTGGGCGCATCCCTGCTGCCGAGCATGCGCTGCGCGATCTTGTGGCCGAACCAGCTCGCCCGCGCGATGCCGGTGCCGTTGTAGCCGCAGGCGTAGAAGATGCCGTCCTGCTCGCCGAGATGGGGCAGCTTGTCGAAGGTGAAGCCGGTCTGGCCGTGCCAGTAATGCGTGATCGGCGTCCGTTCCAGCTCGGGGAAGACCTGCAGCATCTGCTTGCGCAGATGGGCGGCATTGGCGTGGCCGACATTCTCGCCGGTCACCTTGAGCACGCGCCCGCCGAAGAGAATCCGGGTCCCGTCGGGCGAGGGGCGGTAATAGGTCACGACACGCTGGCTGCCCGCCAGCATGCGCCGCTTCGGCATGAGGCGATCCATCACCTCGGCTGGCAGTTGGCTGGTCGCGATCAGCGCGCTGCGGATCGGAATGATCCGCCGCTGCAGGAAGGGCAGGAGCGCTCCGGTATAGCCGTTGGTCGCGACGAGGAGCTGCTTCGCCGTGATCGTCCGCCCCTTGACGGAGAGGCTGAACCCACCGGCCTGCGATGCGATCGCCGTGACGCGGGCGCCGCCGACGATCTTAACGCCGAGGCGGCGCGCGGCCTCGGCGAGGCCGGCGACATAGCGGGCCGGGTGCAGGCCGGCATAGCCGGGCATGGCGAGGCCGCCATGGTAGAGTTCGGTGCCGATCTCGCCCTGCTGCTCGGCCCGCGGGACCAGATAGGCATCGCAGGGCATGACCTGCCGGATGCGGTCGAGATTGCGCCCCATCGCGTCGTAGAGGCGTGGCGTCATCGCGCCCCGGAAATAGCCGACCACCGCGAGGTCGCAGGCGATGGCCTCGCGGGCCACGACATCCTTGACGTGCTCCAGGGCGAGGAAGCTTTCCTCGACGATGGCACGCGCCTTGTCCGGCCCATAGGCCATCGCGGTGTCGAGGCTGGCCCAGCCCGGGCCGAGCATGCCGCCATTGCGGGAGGAGGCGCCCCAGCCGGGGGCTTCCGCGTCCAGCACGGTGACCTGCTTGCCGGCCCGGGCCAGCGTCAGCGCGGCGTTGAGCCCGGTGAAGCCGGCCCCCACGATCACGACTTCGCTCTGCCCCGGCAGTTCGCTCGCTGTCGGGGCTGCCGGCTTCGCCGCATCCCACCAATAGGGTGTGTCGACCGCATCATCGCTGAAGAACGGACCGGTCAGGCGAGCCATGCGTATGTCCTCACGAAGGCAGGATGCGCCGCAGGAAATCCTGCGTGCGCGGGTTCTGCGGGCGGCTTAGAACTTCGTCGGGCGGGCCCTGCTCGACCAGAACGCCACCATCGAGGAACAGCACGCGGTCTGCGACCTCGCGCGCGAAGCCCATCTCATGGGTGACGACGACCATCGTCATGCCCTCGTCGGCGAGCGAGCGCATGACGGCGAGGACCTCGCCGACGAGCTCCGGATCGAGCGCCGATGTCGGTTCGTCGAACAGGATCGCGTCGGGCTTCATGCCGAGCGCGCGCGCGATCGCGACGCGCTGCTGCTGGCCGCCGGAGAGCTGGGCGGGATAGGCGTCGATCTTGGCGCCGAGTCCGACACGGGTGAGCAGATCCCGCGAGCGCTTCAGCACCTCCTCGCGCGGTTCCTTCTTCACGAAGATCGGGCCTTCCGCGACGTTTTCCAGCGCTGTCCGGTGCGGAAACAGGTTGAAGCGCTGGAACACCATGGCGACGCGGGTCCGCACCTGCCGGATTGTCCACGACCCCGTGTCGACCCGTTCGCCGTGCACGGCGATCGAGCCGCCTTGATAGGTCTCGAGGCCGTTGATGCAGCGCAGGAGCGTCGACTTGCCGGAGCCGGACGGTCCGATGATGCAGACCACCTCGCCCTTCTCGACCGAGAAGGAGACATCGTGGATGACTTCGACCGAGCCGAAGGATTTTCTGATGTTGCGCAGTTCGATGATGCTCATCGGGCCTGCCTCAAGCGGCGTTCGAGCCAGCCGTTGAAGGCGGTGAGCGGCAGGCTCATCGCGAGGTAGATCAGGGCGACCATCGTGAAGATCGTGGTGTTCTCGAAGGTCGAGGATGCCAGCAGCTTGCCCTGCAGCGAGAGCTCCGCGACGGTGATCGTCGAGGCGAGCGAGGAATCCTTGAGCAGCATGACCATGGTGCTGCCATAGGGCGGGAGCGCCACGCGGATCGCCTGGGGCAGGATGACGCGCCGCATCAGCAGGCCCCAGCCCATGCCGATCGAGAGCGCCGCTTCCGTCTGGCCGCGGTCGATCGCCTCGATGCCGGAGCGGAAGACTTCGGCCATATAGGGCGAATAGGCGATGCCGAGGCCGATGATGGCGGCCTGGACGGCGCTCAGCGACAGGCCGAGATCCGGCAGCACGAAATAGATGTAGAACAGGGTGACGATACCGGGGATGCCGCGCACGATGACGATGATCGTGCGCGCCGTCCAGGCGAGCGGCGCGATGCCGCTCACCCGCATGAAGGCCCAGACCAGGCCCAGCACTGTGGCGAGGACGAAGGCGCCGAGCGTGACCAGCAGCGTGAGGTAGACGCCCTGCATCAGGATCGGCAGGTATGTCGGAACCTGGCTGAGAAAATGCGTCATGACGGGATGGGGATGGTGCGCGCTCAGAGACCCCACTTTTTCAGGATCGTCTCGAAGCGGCCGTCCTTCTTCATGTTCGCGAGGCTGATGTTGATCTTCGCCAAAAGCTCGGCATTGCCCTGCTTGACGGCGATGTTGATCGGTCCCGGCACCGAGGGCTTGTAGGATTTGACCAGTCGCAATTGCGGGAAGCGCCCCTGCGCGAGGTTGTAGGCCAGGATCGGATAGTCGCCGATGCCGGCATCGAGCCGGCCGTTGGAGACGTCGCGCAGGATGTCGGGCAGGCTGTCATAGGCGCCGACCTCGGCCGGCGCGCCCGAGGCCTTGAGGGCGTCGATATAGCGCGTACCGATCTGGCCGCCGACCTTCTTGCCCTTGAGATCCGCGAAGCCGGCATAATCCTTGGTGTCGTCCGACTTGACCACGAGACCCTCGCCATAGGCGTAGACGTCCTGGCTGAAGTCGACGACCTTGGCGCGCTCCGGCGAGCCGTACATGGCCGCGGAAATGATATCGATCTTGCCGGAGGTCAGCGAGGCGATCAGCGTCGAGAACTGCATCGGCTGGATCTCGACCTTGAAGCCGGCGTCCTTGCCGATCTCCTCGATCACGTCGACCATCATCCCCTGGATGGTGTTGGACTTGGCGTCGAGGAAGGTGAACGGCGTGCCCGTCGGCGTCGAACCGACCTTGTAGACCGTCTGTGCCTGGGCGGTCGCCGCGGCGGCCATCATGGCGAGCGCCGCGACCGTTGTCCTGAACCCGATCATCCCGTTCCCCTTTTTGCTTCGAATTCGCTCGTCTTTCCGAACTGGCCCATGCAGCATCCGTGCCCGGCGCAGCGAGCGAAAAGACGGATTTTTTCCGGGTCCATAAGCCGGGCTTATGCGGTCCGGGCGTGTATCGTTCCGCCGGTCTAGAACTCCGCCACCTTGCCGAAGGCCGAGCCCTCCAGTCGCTCCGGCCGATAGGGCGCCGGATCGACGATCGGCTGCGCGCCGGTCACGATATCCGCGATCATGTGGCCGGCGCCGGGACCGATGCCGAAGCCGTGGCCGCTGAACCCGGCTGCGAGGATGAAGCCCGGCAGGCCGGTGAGCTCTCCGATGGCCGGCACGCCATCCGGCGTCGAGTCGATATAGCCCGCCCAGCGCGCCTGCACCGGCACGGCCTTCAGGGCGGGCAGCAGGTGCTGCGCCCGCTTATGGGTCTCGGCGATCTGGCGCGGATCGGGCGTCGGGTCGAGGATGCGGTTGGCCTCCATCGGCGTCGGCGCGTCGAGCTTCCAGCGACCGAGCGTCTCGTGGCCGGCCTTCCAGCCGTCCAGCCCGCCGATGGCGAGGCTGCGCCAGCGCCGCAGGAACATCGGTACGAACTGGCGGGCGAAGCGCAATTGCTGCGGCGTCGGGTCGACGCGGGCGCCGCCGCTGATCGCCAGCGTGTAGCCGCCATCGCTGCGCCGCGTCACTGAGACTGCGGCGGTATGCAGAGCGTCCGGCAGGCCGGTCGCGCCGGGCGCGACCGATAGAATGGACGATCTGACAGAGGATTGCGGGAAGCGGATACCATACTGGTTGAGGAACGAGGAGGCCCAGGCACCGCCGGCATGGATGACCGTCGTGGTTCGGATCGTGCCCTTCTCGGTCACGACGCCCGAGACGCGCCCGCCCGCCGTTTCGATGCCCCGCGCCGCGCAGAACTGATGCACGCTCCCGCCGGCCTTGAGGATGCCGCGCGCGATCACCGGTGCGGCGCGGGCGGGATCTGCGGTGCCATCCGTCGGCGAGAACACGCCGCCCTTCCAGCGCTTCCCGGTCGCGCTGCCGCGGTTCGAGGCTTCCTCCGGTGAGAGCATGTTGGTGACGACACCCTCACCGCGGGCGAAATCGCGCCATTTCGCCCAACTGGCGAGCTGTGCGTCGTCATCGCTCAGATAGAGCAGGCCGCAGCGACGGAAGCCGAGATCCTCTCCGATCTCCCCGGCGAAACGATCCCAGAGCGTCAGGCTTTCCGTCGCCATCGGCAGCTCGCGGGCGTCGCGGTTCTGCTGCCTGCACCAGCCCCAGTTGCGGCTCGACTGCTCGGCGCCGATCCGGCCCTTCTCGATGAGCGCGACCTTCACGCCGCGCCGTGCGAGATAATAGGCGGCGCTGACGCCGACGATGCCGCCGCCGATCACGACGACATCGGCGCTCTCGGGCAAAGCGGGGCTGGTTTCGATCTCGAACAGTGGCGCCGGCATCACGGTCTCCTTGCCGAGGCGAGATTATCGGCCGGACGAAGTGCATGTGCGCCGCAGATCGGATCGCAACGGCATTTCCTTCGGTTCAGACGGGATATTTTCGTCATCGCCTGCGCTTGGCACCTGTTAGACACTGCGCATTGTTCCCGGCATAATCTGCTGCCGGAGCGCCCGATGCTGGACGGCGCCCAGCATTTGTCCGTCGATCGAGGTGGAATCGCCATGAAGCTTGACCAGATCGACATCAAGATCCTCTACGAGCTGCAGAAGAACGGCCGGATCACCAATGTCGAGCTGGCCGAGCTGGTGAATCTGTCCCCGAGCCCCTGTCTGATGCGCGTCAAGAAGCTGCAGCAGGACGGCTACATCACCGGCTATTCCGCCCGCATCAATGTCGGCAAGCTCGGCCAGACCCTGACGGTCTTCACCGAGGTGACGCTGAAGAACCACCGGCAGATCGATTTCGCGCGCTTTCTCGCCGCCATCGAGAAGCTCGACCAGGTGATCGAATGCCACCTGGTCTCGGGCGGTTACGATTATCTCGTGAAGTTCGTCACCAGCGGCATCATCGAGTACCAGACGCTGATGGAGCGGCTGATCGACCTCGATATCGGCATCGACAAGTATTTCAGCTTCGTCGTGCTGAAATCGCCGATCGTGAAGCCGCATATGCCGCTGACCAGCCTGTTTCCGGTCACGGCGACGAGCTAGGACTTGCGTCAGCGCTTCGAGAAGGCGGCGACGAGTTCCGGATCGCGTTCGAGCTTGTCGAGCCAGCTCGGGTCGAGCTTGGGCACCGATGACATCAGCAGACGGGCATAGGGGTGGCCGCCGGCTTTGCCGACTTGATCGGCCGGCAACTGCTCGACCTTCACGCCGCGATACATGACCGCGACCTCGTCGCAGATCGCCTGCACGGTCGTCAGGTCGTGGCTGATGAAGAGATAGGACAGGCCGAGCTCGCGCTGCAGATCCTTCAGCAGTTCGATGATGGCCGCGGCGACCACCGTATCGAGCGCGGAGGTGATCTCGTCGCAGAGGATCAGTTCCGGATCGGCGGCGAGCGCGCGGGCCAGATTCACGCGTTGCTTCTGTCCGCCCGACAATTCGCTCGGCAGCCGGTGCTTCAGGGCGCGCGGCAGATGCACCAGCTCGAGCAGCCGGTCGATGCGTGCGTCGCGGGCAGCGCCACGCAGGCCGTGGTAGAAGGTGAGGGGCCGGCCCAGGATATCCTCGATCGGCTTGGCCGGATTGAGCGCCGTATCGGCCGACTGGAACACGATCTGGAGCTTGCGCAGATCATCGGCGCTCCGGTCCTGCGCCCGCGGCGCCATCGGCTTGCCGTCGAAGGAGATCGTGCCGGACGAAGGCGGGATGATGCCGGCGATCGAACGCGCGAGCGTGGACTTGCCGCAGCCGGACTCGCCGATGATGCCGAGATTGCGCCCGCGCTCCAGCTTGAAGCTGACCTTGTCCACCGCCAGGATCAGCGGCGTTCCATCCGCCTGCAGCTTGCCGTAGCCGGCGCTGACGGATGCGAGTTCCAGTACGGGGCGAGGAGCCGCGCCTTCCGGGCCCGCCACCTGTGCGGGCACGCGCCCGGGCGGCGCGAAGGCAGCGAGCAACTCCTGGGTATAAGGGTGTTTCGGCGCCGACAATATCTGTGCGGTGGCGCCGACTTCCTGGATGACCCCACCCTTCAGGACGATGATGCGGTCGGCGATCTGCGCGACGACAGCCAGATCGTGCGAAACATAAACACCGGCCATGCGGCTCTGGCGCATCACCGATTTGAAGGCGCGCAGGACCTCGATCTGCGTGGTGACGTCGAGAGCCGTCGTCGGCTCGTCGAAGATCACGACCTTCGGGTCGCCGATCAGCGCCATGGCCGCCGAGAGGCGCTGGAGCTGGCCGCCGGAGACCTGGTGCGGATAGCGCGTGCCGATCGTCTCGGGCGAGGGCAGGGAGAGTGCACGGAACAGGTCCACCGCCTTGGCCTCGGCCTGAGCACGCGGCATCAGGTCGTGGATGCGGGTGATCTCGATCACCTGGTCCATGATGCGCTGCGCCGGATTGAAGGCGGCGGCCGCGCTCTGCGGCACATAGGAGACCGCGACGCCGCGGATCTTCGCGCGTTCCTTCTCCGATAATGCGGCCATGTCGGCGCCGTCGACGCGCACACTGCCGCCGGTGAGGCGGCAGCCGGTCCGCGTATAGCCGAGCAGGGTCAGTGCGATCGTGGTCTTGCCCGAGCCGCTCTCGCCGATCAGCGCGACGATCTCGCCCGGCGCGATCTCGAAGCTGACGCCCTTGATGATCTCGACGCGCCGGCCGGCATCGGTGGTCGCCTCGACCTTGAGGTCCCGGATTTCGACGAGAGGGCTCATCATTCGCTCCGGTCGCGGATCTTCTGGGGCAGGTTGTCGATCAGCAGGTTCACCGCGATCGTCAGGCTGGCGATGGCGAAGGAGGGCGCCATCACGGCCGGCGAGCCGAACGGCAGGCCGCCGATATTCTCGCGCACCAGCGAGCCCCAGTCCGCCTCCGGCGGCTGCACGCCGAGGCCGAGGAAGGACAGGCCGGACAGGAGCAGCACGATGAAGACGAAGCGCAGGCCGACATCGGCGAGCACCGGCCCGATGATGTTGGGCAGGATCTCGGCGCGGATCAGGTAGCTCAGCTTCTCGCCGCGGATGCGCGCCACGGTGACGAAATCCGTGGTGTTGACGTTGACCGCGAGCGCCCGGGCGAAGCGATAGGAGCCGGGCGTGTAGATGATGCCGAGGATCACCATCAGCACGGGGATCGAGGAACCGACGCCGGCAACGGCAACGAGAGCGAAGAGCTTGCTGGGGATCGAGCTGAGCGCGTCGATGAAGCGGCTCAGCACCGTGTCGAACCAGCCGCCGCTGACGGCCGCGGCCATGCCGAGCGTGACGCCGATCGTGCAGGCGATCAGCGTCGCCGCCAGCGAGATGCCGACGGTATAGCGCGCGCCGAACATGATGCGCGAGAGCATGTCGCGGCCGAGATAATCCGTGCCGAGCAGGAACTGCAGGCTCATCGGGCCGAAATAGTCGGTGTCGACGATGTCGCTGATGCCGTAGGGCGTCACGTAGGGAGCAAGGATCGCGATCGCAGCCCAGGTCAGGATGATGACGAGGCTGATCCAGCCCGTGAGGTTGAAACGATATCCCGCCCGGCGCGGCTTCAGGATCGTGGTGGTGGCGTCGGTTGCCATGATCAGCGCAATTTCGGGTTCGACAGGATGGCGATGACGTCCGCCGTCGTGATCAGCAGCAGGTAGACGACGCAGAAGATCATCGCGCAGCTCTGGATCAGCGGCAGGTCCCGCGTCGCCACGGCATCGACCATCAGCTTGGCGATGCCGGGATAGTTGAAGATCGTCTCGACGATGATGACGCCGCCGAGCAGATAGGAGAGCGACAGCGCCACCGCGTTGACGATCGGGCCGAGCGCATTGGGCAGCGCATGGCGCAGCACGACCCGCGTGCGGGAGGCGCCCTTGAGCTGCGCCATCTCGACATAGGGCGTGTCGAGGGTCTCGACGACGGCGGCACGCGACATCCGGATCATCTGCGCGGAGATGACGAAGCTCAGCGTGAACACCGGCATCGCATAGATGCGCAGCATCTCGCCGAAGGAGTGGACGTCACGCGCGAAGGACAGCGCCGGCAGCCATTTCAGCCAGACGGCGAAAATCAGCACGCCCGCCGTGGCGATCATGAATTCCGGCACCGAGATCACCGTGATCGTCGCCATCGTGACCGAGCGATCATAGAGCGTGCCGCGCAGCATGGCGGAGGTGATCCCGAGCGCGAGCGCGATCGGCACCGAGAAGAGGGCCGTCGCGGCCGCGAGTTGGAGCGAATTGCCGAGCCGCCCGGCGATCAGCTCCGCGATCGGCCGGTTATTGGCGTAGGATATGCCGAGATCGCCGGTCAGCATTCCGCCGAGCCAGCGGAAGAAGCGCAGGATCGCCGGGTCGTTGAGATGCATCGCCGTGCGAAGCCCTGCCACGGCCTCCGGCGTCGCCGCCTGGCCGAGCAGAACCTCGGCCACGTCGCCGGGCAGGATCTGGGTGGCGCAGAACACCACGAACGAGACGATCAGCAGCGTCAGCAGCGCGACGAGCAGCCGTCCGCCCAGCAGGGACAACAGGTGAAGGTTCATCGACGCTCCCGCAGCTGACACCTCCAGGTGGAGTGTGACACGAAAAGGGGGCCGGACGCACGCGCCCGGCCCGCAGGAGAAGAGGGCTTTAGCCTTCGAGCCAGACGTACTCGGCGAAGGCGTAGCCCATCATCCCGCCGAGCGGGTTCGGAAGCAGGCCCTTGAGCTTGTTCGAGATGGCATCGACATTCGAGATGTAGACCGGGATCGCGGTGCCGGCCTCCTCGGCGACCATCACCTGCATCTCGCCGTAGATCTGCTTGCGCTTGGCCTCGTCGAGCGAGCCGCGCGCCTCCAGCAGCATCTTGTCGAACTTCTCGGACTTGTACTGGCTCTCGTTCCACGGCGCGGTGGAGGCGTAGAGCAGCGAGAACAGGATGTCCGGCGTCGGTCGCGGGTTGATGTTGCCGAAATGGACCGGGGCCTTCAGCCAGTAGTTCGACCAGTAGCCATCCGAGGGAACGCGCTGGATGTCGAACTTCATGCCGATCGCATTGCCTGCCTGCTGGACGAGCACGGCCATGTCGACCGAGGAGCCGGCGGCATCCGAGGCGACGATCGGGATCGACTGGCCGAGCACGCCGGCCTTCTGGAACAGCGACTTGGCCCGCTCGGGATCGAACGCCTTCGGCTTCAGATCCTTGTTGTGATAGACGTTCATCGGCGGAACGGGCTGGTCGTTGGCGATCTCGGCCAGGCCGCGCAAGGCCGATTTCTGGATCTGCTCGCGGTTGAGCAGATATTTCATGCCGGCCACGAAATCCGCCTTGTTGCCGGGCGCCATGTCCAGCCGCATGTTGAGGTTCGTGTAGTTGCCGGTCGTGGTCTTCGACAAGACGACGTTCGGCTGGCTCTCGACCAGGCGCATCGAGCGCGGATTGATCGCCGCGGCCATATGGATATCGCCGGAGAGCAGCGCGTTGACACGCGCCGTGTCGTCGGTGATCGCGAAGAACTCGAAGGAGTCGAGGTTCGCCCCGCCGGGCTTGAAGTAGTTCTTGTTCCGGGCGGCGATCGAGCGCACGCCGGGCTCGAAGGACTCGCAGGTGAAGGCGCCAGTGCCGTTCGCCTTGGCGAAATTCGTGGTTCCGTCGGCGATGATCATGAAGTGGTGCGTCGACAGGATGGTCGGCAGGTCGCCGTTCGGCGCCGCGAGCGTGATCTCGACGGTCAGCGGGTCGACCGCCTTGAACTCGGTCATCTGCTTGGCGAGCGAGTTCGACTTCGAGCCGACGGCCGGGTCGAGATGGCGCTTCAGCGAATAGATGACGTCGGCCGAGGTCAGCGGCTTGCCGTCATGGAAGGTGACGCCCTTCTTGAGCGTGACGGTCCAGACCTTGGCGTCCTTGGTCTCGAACTTGTCGGCGAGCTCCATCTGCAGCTTGCCGTCGCCGTCCAGGAAGGTCAGGCGGTTGTAGAAGGCGCAGCAGCGGACATAGTCCGTCGACAGCGAGGCCTTGGCGGGATCGAGCGTGTCGGCGGTCGAGGACGACCAGCCGGCCGCCTTCAGATTGCCGCCCTTCACCGGCGTGGCGGCGAGCGCGGAGGTGGCGCGCGCCAGCACGAGGCTGCTGGCGGAGGCGGCGAGGCCGCCGGCCATCAGCATCTGCAGGAGATCGCGGCGGCTGGCGCCGCGGCGGATCGCATTCTCGACGATGGCGTCGTCGGCGCTCGTCCAGCTGGAAGAAATCTTGTCGGTCATGCTCATTCCCCTCTTCTGATTTGCGCCGTTGCGCCGGCGTTGGTCTTCTTCGTTGCGGGTTCCTTCAGGCCACCAGACGGCTCTCGACGGCATCGGCGAGCGCGCCCATCGAGGTGAAGTGGAAGTCGGGTTCGGTGAAGCGTTCAGGCTCGATCGTGCCGCCATAGCCGGCTTGCGCGTGGCGCCGCTGAATCCAGCAATTGCTCAGCCCGAGCTTCCGCGAGATTCCGATGTCATGGTACTGGCTCTGCGCGACATGCAGGATCTGGTTGCGCGAGCCGCCCTCCTTCTCGACGAAGGCGAAGACCTGCTCGAAGAAGGCCGGGTCCGGCTTTTCGGTGCCGGTGTCGTCGACGGTGAAGCCGGCATGGAACGGGTTGCCCAGCGCGCGGGAGAAATGCTCGAAAGCCCAGCGCTGGGCGTTTGTCATCGCGATCAGCTTGTAGCGCTTGGCCAGCCGGGCGAGGGCATCAGTGCTGTCCGGGAACGGGCGCCAGTCCTTGACCGCGTCCCGCAGGCGCTGGCCATGGCTGCCGCCGACGGGCAGGCCGAGCTTCGGCGCGATCACGCCATAGACCCGGACGAGATCGTCGGGGAAGTGCTGGACATCCGGCATATAGCGGGCGCCGCGGTAGAGGTTCAGTGCCTCCTCGCCGTCGAAGGGAACCCCGGCCTCGCGTGCGATGGCTTCGAGGCTGCCGACAAGGCCGCCCTCGAAATCGATCAGCGTGCCCACGACGTCGAAGGTCATGTAGCGGAAGTCGCCGAAACCCTTAGCCATCGCCTCTCCGCTTCTCCCGCTTTTGCGTGCGGGTATCCGTGATCGTCGGCGAGCGCGGTCGCGTCGCCTCGGGGTTACTCGGTCGCAGGTCGCGACGGTTGCGTTCTGTTCCCCGGCCGCTCTGCGCCGGCCGTGAATGAGTTTCCCACCGCTGGCTCGCCGGATTCACCGAATGTCGAAAACCGGGCGGCACAAAATTCCGAATTCGCGGAGTTCGCGGAATATCGGCTGTTGCGGAAGCGGGCGCGAGGAGAAGCTGCGTCCGCTCCCGATGACGTGATGGGACCGGACGGTCACGCCATCGCGGCGCGCACATCCGGGTCGGCCAGCGTCTCGTCCAGCGTCGCGCGGGTCCGTTCGACGATGGCGTCGATCTCGCTGTCGGTGCAGCACAGCGGCGGCGCGTAGCCCAGCACACCGTTGCCGAAGGCCCGGATGACCAGACCCCTGTCCCAGGCGCGGTCGAAGATGCGCTGGGCCGGCGCGGAGGACGCGGGCAGCGGCGTCTTCTTCGCCTTGTCGGTGACAAGCTCGACCGCGGCCAGCATGCCGCGGCCGCGCACCTCGCCGACGAGGGGATGATCGCTGAGGCTTTCGAGCCCCGCCATCAGGCGCGCACCGGCCTTGCGGCCGTTGTCGAGCAGGCCGTTGTCGTAGAGGCGCAGCACCTCGAGGCCGACTGCGGCGCTGACCGGATGGGCCGAATAGGTGTAGCCATGGCCCACCGCCGCCGCGCCCGCGCCGTCCGCGATGACCGCGTAGACCTTCTGCGACATCAGCACGGCGCCCATCGGCACATAGCCGGAGGTCAGTCCCTTCGCGACGGTCATCAGATCGGGGACGATATCCTCGTCCTCGCAGGCGAAGAGCGGACCCGTGCGCCCGAATCCGGTGATCACCTCGTCGGCGACGAAGAGGATGTCGAGCTCGCGGCAGAGCTCGCGCATCGCCTTGACCCAGCCGGGCGGCGGAACGAGCACGCCGCCGGAGCCCTGGATCGGCTCGCAATAGAAGGCTGCGACCCGCTCAGTGCCGCCCACGGCCTCGACCTTGGCCCTGAGCGCCGCCAGCGAGGCGGCGATGACGGCGTCCGGCGCCGAGCCCGCCGGGTTGCGGTAGGTATAATGCGACGGAATTTTATGCTGCCAGTCATAGGGCACGCCGAAGCCGGCATGGAAGACGGGCAGGGCGGTGAGGCCGGCGCCGACGGTCGAGGAGCCGTGATAGCCCTGCTCGATCGAGATGAACTGGTCCTTCTGCGGCTTGCCGCGCGCCTGCTGATAGTAGCGGATGAAGCGGACCGTGCTGTCGATGGCGTCCGAGCCGCCGAGCGTGAAGTAGACGCGGTTGAGGTCGCCCGGCGAACGTTCCGCGAGCTCAGCCGCCAGCCGGATCGCCGGCTCGGAGCCGAGGCCGAAATAGCCGGTCGCATAGGCGAGTTCGCGCATCTGGTTCGCCGCCGCCTCGACGATGCTGTCATGCCCGTAGCCGGCGTTCACGCACCACAGCCCGGCGAAGCCGTCGATGAGCTGCTTGCCGGAGGCATCCGTGATGGTCGCGCCTTTCGCCGAGCGCAGCACGCGAACCCCGGCCTTCTCGTGGCCGCGATAGGAGGCGACCGGATGAATCCAGTGTTCGCGGTCGAGTTCGATCAGGGAATTGCTCAACATGGCGGTTCTCCAGCTTATCCGAGCGCCTGACTGGCGAGAGCGAAGGGTTGGGCGGGGCCGATCGGTTGCCGGTTCGCCGCGTTGCGGCGCATGGCGATGCCGCCGCCGGCATGCGCGAGGCCGCAGGCGGCGAGCCAGGGGGAGAGCCCGGCGGGCAAGGGCGTGTCGACCCGCAGGAAGGTGCCGGACCGGGCATTGATCAGGAACGACAGAATGGCTTGCGCCTGCGTTTCGGTCTCCGCGATCACGGGGCCGATCACCTCGCCGCGCCCGAACGGGCGCAAGGCTCCGAAGCCGGCGATGCGGTCTCCTTCGCGCAGGACCGCGATCTGCGCGGTCTCGCCGAGGAAGCGGAGGAGAGTGCGACGATCGAAACCGAGCGCCTGGCGATCGAGGGCGGCGATGGTGGCGAAATCCTCGGCGCGCGCCCATGCGATGCCGCGCACCGGGACCGGAGCCGCTATCCCCTCGCGAAGATGGCCCTGATGCTGGCGGATCTCATGAACCGTGCGGAAGCCTAGCTTCTCGTAGAGGGGCAGGCCGTCTGCCGTCGCCGTGAGGCAGCATTCCCGCTCGCCGCAAGCCTGCAGGGCGGCATCCATCAGCCGGCGGCCGAGTCCGCGGCCGCGCATCGTGGCAGCCACGATCACCATGGCGATCCTGGCGGATTCGTCGGCAAACGGGGTCATCATGGCGGTGCCGACCACGACGTCGCCCTGGAGCATGACGAAGCCGTCGCTGAGCGTGAGGAGCATCGCCCAGTCCTCGCGCCGATGCGGCCAGCCCGCTTCGCGCGAGAGCTGAAGGGCGCCGTCGAGATGGTGTTCCTCGAACGCGACGAGATCGATCGTTTCCTGGTCCATGCTGCTTCGCTTCGTATCCGTTGCATCATGGATAAGCCGCATGCCGGCGCAGTTCCTCCCGAGGAACGGGCTCAGGCGATATCTTCGGCCGTAGGAACGTGCGGCGACCGCATGGAATGCCACGGCCAGATGCACGGCCGGGTGGAAAGCGGCCGCCGCCGCCTCGCCAGGCACATCGGCCGCGGTGGAGAGGCGCAACACTGTGCCATAGCCTCGGGGGCGGACGGCAGTTTGTGCTTCCTGCCGCGGGCAATGCGGTGCTCGCGCCGTTTGAGGCCCGTCTATGATCCCTGCAACGGCCACAACCGTTTCGCCACAGGGGATTTGCGCGGATGACTGTCTTCAAGCCGAAATTCGTCACCTTCGACTGCCACGGCACGCTGATCTATTTCGCGATGGATAAGGCAGCGCGCGCGCTCTACGGCGACAAGCTGGACGAGCCGGCGATGCAGCGCTTCATTACGAATTTCTCGGCCTATCGGCTCGACGAAATCCTCGGCGACTGGAAGCCCTATGAGGAGGTCGTCTACAATTCGCTGGAGCGCGCCTGCCGCCGTGACGGCGTCGCCTTCCGCCCCGAGGATGCGCGCTGGGTCTATGAGCAGGTGCCGACCTGGGGCCCGCATGCGGACGTGCCGGCCGGCCTCGCCAAGGTGGCGAAGGAAATCCCGCTCGTCATTCTCTCCAATGCGGATAACGACCAGATTCCGCATAACGTCGCCCGGCTCGGCGCGCCTTTCCATGCCGTCTATACGGCCGAGCAGGCCCGCTCCTACAAGCCGCGCATGAAGGGCTTCGAATATATGTTCGACATGCTGGGCTGCGGGCCGGAGGACGTCTGCCACGTCTCGTCCTCGTTCCGCTACGACCTGATGACGGCCCATGACCTCGGCATCAGGAACAAGGTCTGGGTCAATCGCGGGCACGAGCCGGCAAACCCGTATTACGGCTACACCGAGATCAAGGACATCGGCGGCCTGCCCGGCGTCTTCGGCCTCTGAGGCAAGGGCAGGGGACATAGGCGCGATGCAGTTCAAGTCCTATTGGCATGATACGGCGGCGCCCTTCGACTGCGCCGTCTCCGGGCCGGTCGAGGGCAGCTATGACGTTGCGGTGATAGGCGGCGGCTTCACGGGTCTTGCGGCTGCGCGCCAACTGGCGATGGCCGGTGCGAAAGTCGTCGTCCTGGAAGCCCGAAGCGTCGGCTACGGCGCCTCGGGCCGCAATGGCGGCCATCTCAACAATGGACTCGCCCACAGCTTCATCGCTGCCAAGGAAGCGCTCGGCACCGAGCGTGCCGTCGCGCTCTACAAGGCCTTCGACGACTCGGTCGACACGATCGAGCGGATCGTGGCGGAGGAGGGCATCGACTGTGCCTTCCGCCGCGCCGGCAAGCTCAAGCTCGCCTCGAAGCCGGAGCACGTCGCCTCGCTCACCCGCAATTTCGAGGTGCTGCATCGCGAGGCCGATCCCGATACCGCGATGCTGAGCCGGGCCGAGCTCAAGAGCGAAATCGGCTCCGATAGCTTCCATGGCGCGATGCTCTCGAAGAAGAGCGCGATGATGCATATGGGCCGCTTCGTCGCCGGGCTCGCCACCGCCGCGGCGCGCTACGGCGCGGTCATCCATGAAAACGCCCCGGTCACCGGGCGGCGGCAGGAGGCCGGGCGACATATCCTCGACACGCCGCGCGGCAGCGTCTCCGCCAGGGATGTGCTGGTCGCGACCGGCGCCTATACCTCCGGCCCCTTCGCCTGGTTTCGCCGGCGCGTCATCGCGGTCGGGAGCTTCCTGATCGCGACGCGGCCGCTCACCGAAGCCGAGGCCGCCGCGACCATGCCGGGCAACCGCACGGCCGTGACCTCGCTGAACATCGGCAACTACTTCCGCCTCGCCCCCGACAACCGGCTGATCTTCGGCGGCCGGGCGCGCTTCTCCGCCACCTCCGACCAGACCTCCGATGCAAAGAGCGGCGCCATCCTGCGCGCGAGCCTTGCCGGCATCTTCCCGCAGCTCAAGGATGTCGAGATCGACTATTGCTGGGGCGGGCTGGTCGACATGACCAAGGACCGCTATCCGCGCGCCGGCTACGAAGACGGTGTCTGGTACGCGATGGGCTATTCCGGGCACGGCGCCCAGATGTCGACCCATCTCGGCATGATCATGGCCGATGCGATCCTCGGCCGGCCGGACCGCAACCCGCTGAAGGGGCTGTCCTGGCCGCCGGTTCCGGGCCATTTCGGCAAGCCCTGGTTCCTGCCGCTGGTGGGGCTTTACTACAAGGCGCTCGACCGGATTCAGTAAAGCGCATCGCACTGTGCGACAGCTTGAACAGGCGCCGGGAAAACTCCCGGCGCCTGTTCTGTTTTCAGAGACCGCCGATGTGGAAGGCCTTGACCTCGAGATACTCCTCGATGCCGAGCTGCGAGCCCTCGCGGCCGAGGCCGGACTGCTTGACGCCGCCGAAGGGAGCGACCTCCATCGAGATCGCGCCGGTATTGAGGCCGACCATGCCGAATTCCAGCGCCTCGCCGACGCGCCAGGAGCGGCGCATGTCCTGCGTGAAGAAATAGGCGGCCAGGCCGAAGGGCGTGCCGTTGGCGACGGTAATCGCCTCCGCCTCGCTGCGGAAGCGGAAGAGCGGCGCCACCGGGCCGAACGTCTCCTCGCTCGCCAGCAGCATCTCGGTCGTCGCCTCCCCCAGGACGGTCGGCGTGGCGTATTGCTTGCCGTTCGGTATCCCGGCCGCGCTGGCGAGACGCCTGGCGCCCTTCGCGAGGGCGTCGTCGACATGGCGCTCGATCTTCTCCAGCGCGGCGGCATTGATCATCGGGCCGATATCGACGCCGGAATCGGTCCCCGGGCCGACCTTCATCGCCGTGACGCGGGCCGAAAGCCTCTCGGCGAAGCGGTCATAGATGCCGTCCTGCACCAGGATGCGGTTGGCGCAGACGCAGGTCTGGCCGCCATTGCGGAATTTGGAGGCGAGGATGCCGTCGATCGCGAGGTCGAGATCGGCATCGTCGAAGACGATGAAGGGTGCGTTGCCGCCGAGCTCTAGGCTCAGCCGCTTGATGCTGTCGGAGGCTTGCCGCATCAAGAGCGCGCCGACGCGCGTCGAGCCGGTGAAAGAGATCTTGCGAACGCCGAAATTGCCGGTGAGCTCGGCGCCGATCTCGGTCGGCAGGCCGGTGACGATGTTGACGACGCCGGCCGGGATGCCGGCCCGCTCCGCCAGCACGCCGAGCGCCAGCGCCGAATAGGGCGTCAGCTCCGAAGGCTTGATCACGACGGTGCAGCCGGCGGCAAGCGCCGGCGCGACCTTGCGGGTGATCATCGCGTTCGGGAAGTTCCAGGGCGTGACGATGCCGCAGACACCGACGGGCTGCTTCATCACCACGATGCGCCGGTCGGCAGTCGGGGCGGGGATGGTCGAGCCGTAGATGCGACGGGCTTCCTCGGCGAACCACTTCACGAAGGAGGCGCCATAGCGGATCTCGCCACGGGACTCGGCGAGCGGCTTGCCCTGCTCGCGGGTCAGGATCAGCGCGAGATCCTCGAGATGTTCGAGCATCAGACCATGCCAGGCTTCGAGCAGCACAGCGCGCTCGGCCGGGGTCTTGGCGCGCCAGCTCTCGAAAGCGGCCGTGGCGGCGTCGATCGCGGCGCGGGTCTCAGGCGTGCCGGCGTCCGGCACCGTGCCGAAAACCGCTTGCGTGGCAGGATCGACGACGTCGAGCTTGCGGCCCGAGGCCGCGCCGATCCACTGGCCGCCGACAAGGCAGGCTTCCTGCACGAGTCCGGGGTCGCGAAGGCCTTCGATGGTCATCTCTGCTGTCCTCTCAAGCCAGCGCCGCGACGATGGCGCCGGTGATCTCGGTTGTCTTGTGCTGGCCTGCCTTCGTGCCGATGCCGCGGGCGGTCGCGACTTCGATGGCACCGATCACGGCGGCTGCCGCGCGCGATTCCCCGAGATGGTCCAGCATCATCGCGCCGGACCAGATCGCCGCGATCGGGTTGGCGATGCCGAGATGGGCGATGTCGGGGGCCGAGCCATGTACCGGCTCGAACATCGAGGGCGCGTTGCGCTCCGGGTTGATATTGGCGGAAGCCGCATAGCCCAGCCCGCCCTGGATGGCGGCGCCGAGATCGGTCAGGATGTCGCCGAAGAGGTTCGACGCGACGACGACGTCGAGGCTTTCCGGCGCCATCACCATCCGCGCCGCCATGGCGTCGATATGGTAGTTCGCGACCTCGACATTGGGATAGTCGGCCGCGACCTGGGCGGTGACCTCGTCCCAGAACACCATCGAGTATTTCTGCGCGTTCGACTTCGTCACCGAGGCGAGCTTGCCCCGGCGCTTGCGGGCCTGCTCGAAGCCGAAGCGCAGGATGCGTTCGACGCCCTTGCGGGTGAAGATCGCCGTCTCGACCGCGACTTCGTCGTCCGTGCCGTTATGGATGCGGCCCCCGGCGCCCGAATACTCGCCCTCGGTGTTTTCGCGGATGCAGAGGATGTCGAAGGCGCTGGCGCGCAGCGGCCCCTCGACGCCCGGCAGCAGCCGGTGCGGGCGGATATTCGCGTATTGCACGAAGGCCTTGCGGATCGGCAGCAGGAGCCCGTGAAGCGAGACCGAATCCGGCACGCGCTTCGGCCAGCCGACCGCACCGAGCAGGATCGCGTCGAAGCGGCGCAGCGTCTCGATGCCGTCCGCCGGCATCATCGCGCCGGTCTTCTCGTAGAAATCGCAGGACCAGGGGAAGCTCGTGCCGTCGAGCGCGAAGCCCGCGCCGGCCGCCGCCTTGTTCAGCACCTGCCAGGTCGCGTCGATGACGGCGGTGCCGATGCCGTCGCCCGGGATCAGGGCGATTTTGTAGGATTTCACGGTGCAGTCTCCTCAGACGGCGATCAGGACGCTCTTGGATTTGCGGTTGGCGAGATAGGCCTCGCGGCCGAGATCCTTGCCGAGGCCGGACTGCTTGTAGCCTCCGGTCGGCAGGATGTGATCCCGCGAGCGGCCATAGCGATTGACCCAGACAGTGCCGGCCTGGAGGCGGTCGATCGCACGCAGCGCCCGCGACAGGTCGCGCGTGTAGAGGCCGGCGCAGAGCCCGTAGGTCGGATGATCGGCGAGCTGGAGCCCTTCCTCCTCCTCCCGGAAGGTCTGGACGGTCAGGACCGGCCCGAAGATTTCCTCGGTCACGGCGGGTGAACTGGCGTCGACGCCCTCCAGCACGGTCGGCGCATAGAAATAGCCGGCATGGTTGAGGCGTTGCCCGCCCAGACGGCAATTGGCGCCGCGCGTCACCGCGGCATCGACGATGCCAGCCATCCGGCCGATCTGCCGCTCGGAGATGATCGGCGAATAGGCGCTCGCGGCGTCCCAGGTCGGACCTGGCCGGACCGCGCCCATACGCTCGACGATGAGCCCAACGAGCTCCTCCGCGACGCTCTCCGCCACGATCAGCCGCGAGCCGGCGACGCAGGCCTGGCCGGCATTGCCGAGGATGCTGCGGGCGATGACGCCGGCCGCCAGCGGCAGGTCGGCATCGGCGAAGACGAGCTGCGGGCTTTTTCCACCGAGTTCGAGCGTCATCGGCTTGATGCCGGTACGGGCGATGTTTTCCATGATCGCGGCGCCCGCGGCGGTCGAGCCGGTGAACGAGACCTTGGCGATGTCGGGATGGCCGGTGATCGCCGTGCCGGTGGTCCGGCCATCGCCGAGCACGATATTGACCAGGCCCGCCGGCAATCCGGCGCGAACCGACAGTTCCACCAGATGGAGCGTCGCGAAAGGCGTCATCTCCGAAGGTTTCAGCACGACGGCATTGCCGGCCGCGAGTGCGGGGCCGAGCTTCCAGCCGGCCATGTTGATCGGGAAGTTCCAGGGCGTGATCGCGCCGACGACGCCATAGGGCTCTGTCGCGATCATGCCGAAGCTGTCGGGGCCGGTCGGGACGAGATTGCCGCCTTCCTTGTCGGCGAATTCGGCGAAGAAGCGGATCTGCTCCGCGGTCACCGGAACATCGCCCGCCATCAGCTCGGAGATCGGCCGGGTCGAGGCGACGGCCTCCAGTCGCGCCAGCGTTTCCGCTTCCGCCTCGATGAGGTCGGCCCAGCGATGCAGCGCGCGGGCACGCTCGCGCGGCGCCAGGCGGCCCCAGCCGCTCTCGGCCAGGGCTGCCTTCGCGGCGGACACGGCGCGGTCGACGAGGTCGGCATCGCCGACCGGGCAAGCGGCGAAAGCGGCCGCGTCCGAAGGGCGATGCAGGTCGATGCCATCCTTGGCATCGACCCATTCGCCGGCGATGAAGTGGCCGCGCGGGAGCGTGACCGAGGCGGGATCGAAACTCAGCGACACGGCGGATCTCCAGGTGGCGGTCGTGTCAGGCTAGATCGACCACACCCGCAGTTTGCGCCTCTGAACGTGTCGGCGCCGATCGGAAATCCCGTTTGCCCCGCCCGGCGCGGCCGATTCTTCGGCGCGGCGTCAGCCGGCAATGACGTAGATCTTGCGGACGGTCTCGATCGTCTTCCAGACGCCGACATAGCCGGGCTTCATCACGAAGCTGTCGCCGGCGCGGAAGATGCGCGGCGGCTGGCCTTCCTCGGTCAGCTCCACGACGCCAGAGAGGATGTAGCAGAATTCCATCGTCTCGCCCTTGATCGAATGGTTCTCACCCGGCGTCGCTTCCCAGACACCGGTACGGACCTTCCCCGTGCCCTCCCGGGACTCGTCCTGCGCCCAGGTCTTGTATGATGGGTCTCCGGAAATCAGGCGATCCGGGGCCGCCTTGGAATGCTTGGGCTCGCCGGTGGGGGCAAGGTCGAGCTTGACGAGGAGAGACATGGAAGAACCTTTCGTTCTGGTCGATGTGATTCAGTAGCCGCGGCCGCGATCGACGAGGCCGATCGGCGGCAAGCCGGAGCGATGGCGGCGGATATTCTCGATGACGGCCCTCGCCGCGGGCTCGGCCTCGACCTTGCTGGCGATATGTGGCGTCAGGATCACCTTGGGATGGCTCCACAGGCGATGGCCGGGCGGAAGCGGCTCCGGCTCCGTGACGTCGAGCACGGCGCCGGACAGATAGCCTCTGTCGAGGGCATCGAGCAGGGCGTCCTGGTGGAGATGCTGGCCGCGGCCGACATGCACGAGGCCGGCCCCCGCGGGGAGTTGCGCAAAGAGCTCCGCATCCAGAATGCCGGTCGTCTCGGGCGTGAGCGGCAGCAGGCAGATCAGGATATCGGTCTCGGCGAGCAGGGTGGACAGGCCCGCCGAGCCATGAAGGCAGCGAATCCCGTCGATCGATCGCGGCGAGCGGCTCCAGCCGGATATCGGGAAGCCGAAGGGCTTCAGGCGGTCGATGACGGCCGATCCCATCATGCCCAGGCCGAGCACGCCGATCCGGCGCTCGGTGGCGGATACGATATCATACGCCTCCCAATGCGCGGCGCTCTGCTGGGCGATGTAGAGGGGCCATTGCCGATGCAGGGCGAGCACGCCGAGCGTCACGTATTCCTGCATCATCCGGGTGATGCCCTCCTCGACCATTCGGACGACGAGGACGCCGGGCGGCAATCCGTCCGTCTTCATCTGGTCGATGCCGGCGCCGATCGAGAACAGGATTTCGAGATTGGCAAGGCGGTGGAGATCGTCCGGGGCCGTCCAGGTGACGAGATAGCGGATATCGGCGGGATCATAGGCATCGCCGGCCTTGAGGAAGCGGATATCCGGCAATTCCTCGGCGAAGCGCGCCGAAAACACCCGGGCCCGCTCATCGGTGGAGTTGAAGAGGAAGGTCAAGGCGAGCTCCGTGAGATCGGAAGATCAGGCTGTTTCCTGCGCGAATTATGCACCGAGCCGTTCGCGCATCCCGTCACGGGCGGCTCCGGGTCAAGGCGGCGTTGGCGACATGATAGGGCCGGCGCACCGGCCTTCGCATCGTTTCGGCACCACCTCGCGGACTTCCCTGCCGAATTACCGCGGAATAACGGTGCTTCCTGTTGCGGGATTGGTTTAGAACCGATGGGTACCCGGCTGGAATCGGCCGCCGGGCAGAGCCGTGGACACGGCGGAGGCTAGCGATTTGGAGACGATCGCCCGACTGCATATCGATACGTTCGAGTTCAGCTTGCGCGACATCAGGCAGGTCGATCCCACGCTGCTGCATGCGCTGTCCGTTTCGGTGGGATGGCCGCATCGGGAAGGCGACTGGCAGATGCTGCTCGATCTGGGGCAGGGGCTCGCCGCCGTCGACGAGATCGGACGGGTCGTCGGAACCGTGATGTGGCTCCGGTACAGGCCGGATTTCGCCATGGTCTGCATGCTCATCACCTTGCCCCGCCTCCAGGAGCAAGGGGCGGGAAGCTGGCTCATGGAGAAAGCGCATGAGCTGAATCCGGGAGTCGTTTTCGGGCTCACCGCGACGCGGGAGGCGAAGCGGCTCTATCGCTCGCTCGGCTACGGGTACGAGCAGAAGGTGCTGCGTTGCCAGGGGGAAGCCGCCCCGGATGCGCTCAATCCTGGAAAGATCACGCCTTTCGCCAGGACCGAAGGCTCGCTTCGTGCGCTCCAAGCCGAGGATCACGACGGCCTTCTGCGGCTCGACTGCGCGGCGATCGGCCTGGATCGCTCCGCCGTTTTCGGTTCCCTGCTTCCGGTGTCCCAGGGACATGTCCTGATCCGCAACGAGGAGATCGTCGCCTTCGCCCTTTGCCGGCCGTTCGGACGAGGGCACGTCATCGGCCCGGTCATCGCTGCGACCGAGGCCGATGCGGTCGCGGTCTCGCGCCCCTATGTCGAGGTTCATGCCGGCAGGTTCCTGCGAGCCGACACGCCGGCCTGCAATACCGCCTTCACCAACTTCCTCGTCGCCAGCGGCATGCAGATCCACGACAGCGCCACATCGATGGGGCTGGGACGGGCCGCCTATATGCCGTCGATCCCGGGCGGTCCCCGCCGCATCGCGCTCGCCAGCCAGGCGCTCGGCTAGCGAGGCCGCCTGGAGGCTGGCGCCGGGCCCATGCCCGGATGGGGCGCGGGCCTATCTGACTTCGTTGACATAGGCGTGAGCGGCTGTCGTCGCGCGATGCCATCCGAGGATCGTGGGCACGCCCGCCTGATCGTAGGCGACCTCGTCGATCGTCAGCACGGCTTCGCGCCCGCCGAGCTCGAGCAGCGCGATATCCTCGTCATCGGCGAGATCGGCGGTGATCTGTTCGCGAACCGCGGAAATCCGGATACCGTAGCGTTCCAGCAGGTGGAGATAGAGCAGGGGCGGCAGGTCGGTGGTGCCGCACGGCCAGTCCGGCAGCCGTTCCTGTGCCAGGATCATCCTGTCGTGCATCACCGGGCGGCCATCGACATGGCGAATGCGGCGAATCCTGATCACGCCTCCGGCCCTGATCTGCAGCGCCTCCGCCTGTGCCGGCGTGGCAGGCAGGGCCTCGACGCTCAGGAAACGGCTGGTCGAGCGCACAAGGCTGCCATCGGCCCGGTGCAGGCGGAAATACTGGAAGAAGAAGCGCAGGCTGTGATGCGGCGTCCGGCCGGTCACGACCGTGCCGGTCTTGCGGCGGCGCGTCAGCAGCCCCTCCGCCACCAGATCGCTCATCGCGCGGCGCACCGTGCCGACGGCGATACCGAAGCTCTGGGCGAGGGACGTTTCGCTGGGAAGAACCATCCCCGGCTGCCATTCGCCGACCAGGATCGCTTCCGACATGTGTCGCTTCACGCGCTCGTAGAGCGGTGCGGCTTCGCCGGCGCCGAAATTCGGCAGGGCCGGCGCCGCGGCTCTGGCAGCGCTGCCCGTTCCGACCGCAACGGCCGTCGCATTTTTGGCATTGACAGGGGGCATGCCGCTGAGTCCTATTTCTATATAGTTTATATGAAAGAGAAGGGACCGCAAATGGCATTGCCAGAAGCGGCATTTCGATCGCTCCATCGCAGATCGTACGGGCGCCGGACAAGCGCGGCGTCGTTGGGCTGAACGATGGTCGAGCCCGCATCCCTCCGGCGAAACGAGACGGCGCTGGCCGAGGCCTGCGGCTGGATTGCCGCCAATGTGGACGATGCCGTTGCCGGGCTCGGCCGGATGATCGCGGTCGACACCTCGTTCCCGCCCGGCCTGGGCTATGATGATTTCGCCGGGCTGATGGAGGAACTCGTCGCCCCGCTCGGCTTCGAGGCCGAACGGGTCATGGTGCCCGAGAGCCTGTGGAAAGTGCCGAATGGACCGGCAGCAGGCCCGCGCACGAATCTGATCGCCAGCCGTCTGAGCGGGCGGCCGATCTGCGGCCTTTATTTCCACGTCGACACCGTGCCGGCTGCGGCGGGCTGGGAAACCGATCCGCTGCGCATGGAGCGCGACGGCGATCGGCTGATCGGCCTGGGCGCGGCCGACATGAAGGGTTGCGTCGCCGCGATCCTGCTGGCGTTGCGCGCGGCCCGGACCTGCGGTGTCGAACTCGCCTATGATCCGATGCTGCTGTTCTGCACCGACGAGGAAGGCGGCCTCTATCCCGGCATCCGCTACCTCGCCGAGCAGGGCCGCCTCCCGGAGCACATCCTCAACTTCAACGGCAGCGCCGAGGCGCGGGTCTGGGCCGGCTGCTTCGGCCTGTTCAACCTCCTCGTCCGCATCCATGGCCAGGCCGTCCATGCCGGCGAAGGCAACCGCAAGGGCTCCGGCCTCAATGCGATCGACGGGGCGCTGCCGCTGCTCAATGCGCTGACGGAGCTGAAGGCGCAGATCGCGACCCGGATCTCGGCCCTGCCGCCGCCGCCCGGCAAGCCGGCGCTGGCGGCGCAGCTCAACCTCGCCGCGATCCAGGGCGGCACGGCCGGCGGCCAGGTTCCGGCCCTCGTCGAGCTGACGCTGAACCGGCGCTATGCCCCGGAGGAGCGCTTCGAGGATGCGCTGGCCGAGATCGAGGCGGTGATCCGCCGCAGCACCGCCGCCGTGCCGGGCCTTTCCGTCGAGACGGCGCTGGTCGGGCATCTGATGCCGACCGCCGACCCGGCCGGGCCGCACTGGCCGCGCTGGCAGGCCGCGATGGGGCAGGGTTTTGGCTATGCGCCGGAGGACTTCCGCAAATGGGGGGCAGCGAGCTGCTCCGATTTCGGCTGGGTCCAGCGCGCGACCGGCCGGCAGGAAGTGCTGCTCGGCGGGCTCGGCCGGCCCGACCGCAACATCCATTCGCCCGGCGAATACACCACGGTGCCGGACATCGTCTCGCTGGCGCAGGCGGTGCTGTCCTATCTCGCCGCCGATTTCAGGCCCGACATCAACCCCGATCGATCCCCCAAGAGCTGAAGGAGCGTTCCATGCCGAGCATCCATCGTCGCGATTTCCTCGCCGCTTCCGCCGCTCTCAGCGGCCTCGCCATGTCCGGCGTTCCGGCCTTCGCGCAGACGCCGCGCCGGGGCGGCACGCTGCGCGTCAGCGTCGACCAGGCGGTTTCCAAGCTCAATCCGCTCGTCACCCGCGTGAACCCGGAATATCTCGTCGCCGAGCTGCTCTACTCCAACCTGACCCGGCTCAAGCCCGACATGAGCGCCGAGCCCGATCTCGCTGAATCCTGGACGAATTCCGCCGACCTGACCGAGTGGACCTTCGCCCTGCGCAAGGGCCTGAGCTTCCATGACGGCTCGCCCTGCACGGCGGCCGATGTCGTCGCGACCTTCGAGGCGATCCTCGACGCCAAGACCGCTTCGCCGGCCCGCCAGAATGTCGGCCCGATCGCCAAGGTCGTGGCCAAGGACGACACGACCGTCGTCTTCAGCCTCTCGGCACCCTTCGCCGACCTGCCGGTGACGCTCGCCTACACCAACGCCAAGATCGTGCCGGCCGCGGTCATCAAGGGCGGTCTCCAGAAGCTCGACCGCGAAGCCGTCGGCACGGGCCCGTTCAAGCTCGTCTCCTTCGAGCCGGAGCGGCAGATCGTCGTCGCCCGCAACGATGCCTATTACGACAAGGCCCGGCCTTATCTCGACCGGATCGAGATTCTCGTCTTCCCGGATGTCAGCGCCGAGGCGTCCGCGCTGATCGCGGGCGATACCGACCTGATCAGCACGACCCCGCCGACCGAATTCGGCCGGTTGCAGAAGGCGAGCGGCGTCAAGGCGCTGCGCGTGCCGTCGGGCCAGTTCTGCAACGTCAATTTCGGCTGCGACCAGAAGCCCTTCAACGATGTGCGCGTGCGCCAGGCGCTGGCTCTCACCGTCGACCGCGCTGCCATGGTCGATTTCGTCACCGAGGGCTTCGGCTCGCCCGGCAACGATACGCCGCTCAACCCGGCCTATCGCTTCTATGCCGATCTGCCGGCGAAAAAGGCCGACATCGCCAAGGCCAAGGCGCTGCTTGCGGAAGCCGGCTATCCGAAGGGGCTCGAGGCGACGCTGATCGCCTCCGACCGGCCGGGCCAGCGCACCCAGCTCGCGGTCGCGCTGCGCGAAATGGCCAAGCCCGCCGGCTTCGACATCAAGGTCGAGACCATGCCGCACGCGACCTATCTCGATCAGGTCTGGAAGAAGGGCTCCTTCTATGTCGGCTTCTACAACATGCAGGCGACGGCCGACGCCATCTTCTCGCTGCTCTACACCTCGAACGCAGCCTGGAACGAGACGCGCTGGAACAATGCGGCCTTCGACAAGGTCGTCTTCGAGGCACGGGCGACCGTCGACGAGACCAAGCGCCGCGCGCTCTATGCCGAGGCGCAGAAGCTGATGAATGCCGAGGTGCCCTCGATCATCCCGGCCTTCTTCGACCTGCTCGGCGCCCAGCGCGAATGGGTTGAGGGCTATCAGCTTCACCCGCGCGGCGCGGTGTTCCGGCTCGACCATGTCTCGCTCGGCGCCAACGCGCCGAAGCGTAGCTGAGCAAGCGGGGCGAGCCAGCGTGTCGCCGGCCTATATCCTCAAGCGGATCCTGCTGATCGGCTACACGCTCCTTGTCGTGTCGCTGATCGTCTTCGCGATCACCCAGGTCCTGCCGGCGGACGCCGCCGTCATGATGCTGGGCGAGAACGCGACGCCTGATGCGCTGGCGGCGCTGCGAACCAAGATGGGGCTGAACGACCCGATCTGGATGCAATATCTGCACTGGCTCGGCGGCGTCGTCCGCGGCGATTTCGGCGTTTCGATGCGCACCGGCCAGCCGGTCGCGCCGGCGATGATCGAGGCGCTTGGCCGCTCGCTGCTGCTCGCCCTGTTCTCGATCCTGCTGATGCTGGCGGTCGCGATCCCGCTCGGCATCGTCGCGGCGGTGAGAAGGGGCAGGGCGGCCGATCTCGGCGTCAGCTTCCTGTCCTATGTCGGCGTTTCCGTACCGGAATTCGTCACGGCGACGCTGGTCGTGCTCGTTCTGGCCGACTGGCTGCAATGGCTGCCGGCGACGGGCTACGTGCCGCTGACGGAGGACCCGTTGCGCGGCTTGAAGCATCTCGTCCTGCCGGTGCTGACGGTGTCGATGATCCTGATCGCGCATGTCTCGCGCATGGTGCGCTCCGAGCTCATCGACGTGCTGCACTCCGATTATATCCGCGCCGCACGCCTGAAAGGGCTGTCGAAGCGGCAGGTGCTGTTCAAGCATGGCCTGCGCAACGCGCTGCTGCCGACGATCACCATCGTCGCGCTCGATGTCGGCTATCTGCTTGGCGGCGTCATCGTGGTCGAGGAGATCTTCGCCCTGCCGGGGATCGGCCGCCAGCTCATCGTCGCGATCCAGGCGCGCGACCTGCCTTCGATCCAGGCAGGCGCGCTGATCATGGCGACGACCTATGCCGTCGCCAATTTCCTTGCCGACATCGCCTACGCCTGGCTCGACCGGAGGATCCAGTATGATTGAGATCCTCAGGCGCATGCTGCGCTCGCCGCAGGGCGCGCTCGGCCTCCTGATCGTCGGGCTGATCCTGCTCGTCGTGATCGCCGGACCCTGGGTCGCGCCGCAGGACCCGGAGAAGATGGCGCCGCTGATGCGCTACAAGCCGCCGAGCGCGCAGTTCTGGCTCGGTACCGATCAGTATGGCCGCGACATCCTCAGCCGGCTGCTGCACGGCGCACGCGCCACCGTCGTGATGGCGGTGCTGGCGACGGCGCTCGGCACGCTGGTCGGCGCCGTGATTGGCACCGTCTCCGCCTTCCTCGGTGGGCGCAGCGACGAGGCGATCATGCGCACGGTCGACGCGATCATGTCGATCCCGAGCCTGCTGCTGGCGCTCCTGATCGTGAACCTGCTCGGCAAGAGCAGCCTCAACGCGCTGCTCGCCATCGCGCTCGCCTTCGCGCCGGGCATGGCGCGGGTGACGCGCTCGGTCGCGCTGTCCGTGCGCAAGCAGGATTACGTCAATGCCGCGGTGGCCCGCGGCGAGAGCGCGGCCTTCATCGTCGGGCGCGAGATGCTGCCGAACGTGGTGGCGCCGATCATCGTCGAGATGACGATCCGCGTCGCCTTCGCGGTGATGTTGTTCGCGACGCTGTCCTTCCTCGGCCTGGGCGCGCAGCCGCCGGCGTCCGAATGGGGGCTGATGGTCTCGGAGGCGCGCCGCTTCATGCATCTGAGCGCCTGGATGATCCTGTGGCCGAGCCTTGCCATCGCGCTGGTCGCGATCGGCTTCAATCTGCTCGGCGACGGCCTGCGCGACGCACTGAACCCGAGGACCTGAGCGATGAGCACGATCCTCGACATCGCCGGCTACGGTCTCGACTACGCGACGCCAACCGGCTTCATGCGCGCCCTCGACGATGTGACGCTCCAGGTCGCCAAGGGCGAGGTGCTCGGCCTCGTCGGCGAATCCGGCTCGGGCAAGACCTCGCTTGCCTGGGCGATCATGCGCTACCTGCCGGCGAGCGCGCGCGAGACGGGCGCCATCCGCCTGACCGGGCAGGATCTGCTGAAGGCCCCGGAGACCGAGATCGAGGCGATCCGCGGCAAGCGCATCGGCATGGTCTTCCAGGACCCGAGCACCTCGCTCAATCCGACCCTGCCGCTCGGCGAGCAGCTCGCCGAAGTGCTGGTGCGCCATCGCGGCCTGACGCGGAAGCAGGCCTGGGCCGAGGGTGAGGAACGGCTCGCGCGTGTCGGCTTGAAAATCCCGAAGCAGATGATGCGGCGTTACCCCCATGAGGCGTCGGGTGGCGAGAAGCAGCGCGTGGTCATCGCCACCGCCTTTGCCTGCCAGCCGGAATGCATCATCTTCGACGAGCCGACGACGGCGCTCGACGTCATCACGGCAAGGCAGATTCTCGACCTCTTCAAGGAGCTGCAGGCCGAGACCGGCGTCGCCTCGCTCTACATCTCGCATGACCTCGCGCTGGTCTCGCAGATCGCCACGAAGGTCGCGGTGATCCATCGCGGCAGGATCGTCGAGGAGGGCGGGCTCGGTGACGTCTTTGCCCGGCCGCAGGATACCTACACCCGCAAGCTGCTCGCCGCCGTGCCGCGGCCGGACCGCCGGCTGGTCGAGACGAGCGCGCCCGAAGCAACGAAGCCGCTGGTCGAGGTCGAGAAGGTCAGCGTGCTCTATGGCCGCAAGCCCTTCCTCGGCAGCCTGCTCGGGCGGGCGAACACGCAGTTCACCGGCAATCGCGAGGTCAGCCTCTCGGTGATGCCCGGAGAAATCCTCGGCATCGTCGGCGAGTCTGGCTCAGGCAAGTCGACGCTCGCCAGGGCGATGACGGGCCTCAATCGCTTCGAGGGCGAAATCCGCTTCGGCGGCCGCCGGATCACCGGCCTCGGCGATATGGACCGGGCCTATCGCCGCGATGTCCAGATCATCTTCCAGCACCCGGATTCCTCGCTCAACCCGCGCCAGCGCATCCGCGAGATCCTGTCACGGCCGCTCGCGCTCTATGGCGAGCCGGGCGCTCGCCGGGACGCGGCTGCGATCGGTGAATTGCTCGAGCAGGTCAGGCTGCCTGCCTCCTATGCCGAACGTTATCCGCATCAGTTGTCCGGCGGCGAGAAGCAGCGCGTCGCCATTGCGCGCGCCTTCGCCTCGAAGCCCAGGCTCGTGATCTGCGACGAGATCACCTCTGCGCTCGACGTCTCGGTGCAGGCCTCGGTCGTCGAGCTTCTGGTCGATCTCCAGAAGCGCTTCGGCACGGCCTATCTGTTCATCACCCACGATCTCAATCTGGTGCGCCAGATCGCCCACCGGATCGCGGTGATGTATCGCGGCGACCTCGTCGACCTCGTCGATATCGCGGCGCTCTCGACCGGTCCTCTTCACCCCTACACCCGATCCCTGCTCGAAGCCGTGCCCGCCCCGGCCACGGCCGCCTGACATTCGAGGCCATAGCATGAATCCCCGCGACCTGATCCATTCGCTTGACGAAAAAGCCTGTCTCGCGCTCCTTTCCGACTGGGTGAAGCACAAGAGCTATTCGGAGACCGAGGGCGAGAAGGCGCTCGTCCACCATGTCGTCGGCCAGATGAAGGCGATGGGGATCGAGGCGGAGGCGCAAGCCTTCGACGAGGGCCGGCGCGCCAACGCCATCGGCCGCTGGAAGGGCACGGGCGGGGGCAAGAGCCTGCTGTTCAACGGCCATCTCGACACCAATCCGGCGACCGAGGGCTGGACCGTCGATCCCTGGGGCGGCGTGGTCGACGACGAATTCATCTACGGCATCGGCGTCTCCAACATGAAGGCGGGCGACGCAGCCTATTACTGTGCGGTCAAGACGCTGATCGACGCCGGCGTGAAGCTGAAGGGCGACGTGATCCTGACCTTCGTCGTCGGCGAATTGCAGGGCGGCGTCGGCACGGTCGCGGCGATCCGCAACGGCATCCGCGCCGACTACTTCGTCAACAGCGAACCGACCGACCTGCAGGCCGTGACCATGCATGCCTGCGCCTTCTCCTTCATCATCGAACTCACCGGCAACACCCGCCATCTCTCCAAGCGCGAGCAGGCGGTCGACGCGATCATGGCAGCCTGCGACCTGATTCCGCGGCTCAACGCCATGACGTTCTCGGGCGCGCCGTCGGCCGAGCATGAATCGATCAACCGCGTCCATGTCGGCGTCGTCCACGGCGCGCTCGGCAAGGAATTGCATGAATGGCGCGCGCCGCAGGTGGCGGATTACTGCAAGCTCAAGGGCTCAGGCCGCTTCGCGCCCGGGCAGACGCAGGAGGGCGCGCTCGCCGACATGCAGCGCGAACTCTCCGGGCTGGAGCAGCGCTTCCCGGGACTGAAGACCTCCATTCGCGTCGAGAAGAAGGAAGGACACCAGTCGATGCCGGCCTTCGAGGTCGCCAAGGACGCCCGCATCGTCAAGACCGTCAACGCGGCCTACGAGGCGGTGCGCGGCGAGAAGCAGCCGACCGGCGCGATCAAGCCGCCGGGCTTCTTCGGCACCGATGCCGGCCATCTCTATGCCGAGGCCGGGATGGAGGGCATCGTCTGCGGGCCGGGCGGGCGCTACAACACCATGCCCGACGAGCGCGTCGATATCCGCGACTTCCTCGACATGGTCCGCATCTACCTGCTGACCATCCTCGACATCTGCGAGGTGGCGTGAGCCCGCTTTTCCCGCCTGAGGAATTCGCAGGGCGGGTCGCCAAGGCCCGTGCGGCGATGACGGAGGCGGGCGCCGAACTGCTGCTCGTCGACCATGCCGAGTTCCTGGCATGGCTGACCGGCTACACGGTCTCCGAGACGATGTACCGGGCCGCCTTCCTGCCAAGGGAGGGCGAGCCCTGGTTCGTGCTGCGCGAACTCGACGCCGGCCCGTGCCGGGATGCCTGCTGGTTCGGGGATATCGTCGGCTTCGCGGATACATCGGAGCCGCATCAGGCCATGGCCGACGAGATCCGCCGGCGCGGTTTCGCGCAGGCTCGGATCGGCGCCGACCACGCCTCCTACGGTTTCACCGCGGCGACGCGCGAGCGCCTTGCCGCGCTCCTGCCCGATGCGCGCTTCGTCGACCTGCCGCGTGCGAGCGACCTGTTGCGGGCGGTGAAGTCGCCGGCCGAGATCGCCCTGATCGCAGAGGCGGCGGCAATCGCCGACAAGGCGATGGCGGCCATTGTCGCGAAGGCGCTGCCGGGAATCTCGCCGCGTGCCGCGGCTGCGGTCGCGGCCGCCTGTTTCCTGGAGAACGGAGCCGATACCGGCGAGACCGGCCCGATCGTGCCGGGCGTCGGCGATCACGAATTCCTTCATGGCGTGATGACGGCCCAGCCGCTGGCCGATGGCGACATCCTGCATGTCGAGCTGATCCCGAAGCGTCGCAACTACGGCGCGCGGCTGATGCGGCCGGTGCTGATCGGGGCGGACCGGCGCGGGCTGTCGCCGCTCGCCGCGCGTCTCGTCGCCTTGCAGGATCGGCAGATTGCGGCGATGCGGCCGGGCGCCCTGGCCTGCGAGGTCGATGCGATCCTGCGCGGCGCCGTGCTCGTGGAGGGCCTGCGCCCGGTCTACGACAACGTCACCGGATATGCGCTCGGCCTCTATGGCCGCACGCCGCGCACCAGCGACTTCTCCCGCGTCTTCCTGCCGAACGCGCGCTGGCAGCTGGAGGAAGGCATGGTCTTTCACATGTATGTGTCGGCAGGTGGCCTGGGCTTCAGCGAGACCGTTGTCGTGGAGGCGGGCGGTGGGCGACGCCTGACGTCGGCGCCGCGCGCGCTGCTTTCGACCGCCTCGCGGTAGGTCGTGCTGATCCAGTCTCGGGTCGTCGCGCTTCGCGCCGAGGCGGCCAAGCTGCCTTGATGAGCGATCGCCCGTTGCGACACTGGCCGGGTGCCGTTGGGGTGACGGCTCTTGCGACGCTCGCGATCAGGCACCGATCATCTCGCGCAGATGGCGCGCGAACAGGGCCGGAAGCGAAGGCAGCGGCCTGCCGCTTTTCTTGACGAGGCTGATCTGCCTGACGAAGCCGACAGCCTCTATCGGGCGCGAGCGCAGGTTTGGAAATGCATCGATCTCCTTTGCCGAGGAAGGCAGGAAGGTGATGCCCAGCCCGGCCTGCACCATCCCGGCTGCCGTCATCATATACGTGGCTTCCCCCGCCGCCGTCGGGATCAGGCCGGCGGCGTGGAAGCCCGCCTCCACCACGGCCCGGACGCTCGTATCGGGGTCCATCATGATCAGCGGGTAGAGCAGAAGCAGATCAGGCGTCACGGCTTGCGCCTCCGCCAGCGGGTGAGCCTGGGGGAAGACGACATGCATGCTGTCCTCGAAAGCCAGCAGCACGTCGACATTGCCTGTGTTCGTCGGACCGCCGGTGATCCCGAGATCGACCTCCTCGGCCTCGACCAGGGGCAGGATGCGGCGTGCGATCACATCCCGAATGCGGAAATCGGCTCCGGGATGGGCCGTGCGGAACGATTTGATGGCTCGGGGCAACACGCCTGCGGCGGCGGTCGGCAGCGTGGCGATCCTGACCAGGCCCTGGTAGCCGGTCCCCTGGTTGCGGACGTCGCCGATCACGCCATCCAGATCCTGGACCAGACGCGCGAGAACCGGCAGCAGGTCACGCCCGGTCTGGGTCAGGGTGACCGACCGCGACGTCCGCTCGAACAGCCGGACCGACAGCGCCTCCTCGAGCTTCCGGATCTGCACCGTCAAGGTCGGCTGGGCGACATGCAGCAACGCTGCCGCGCGCGTGAAGCTGTTCAATCGCGCGACGGCCACGAAAGCCTTGATTTGACGGAGGCTGACATCCATAGACAAAAGCTATTGTAGAGATTGAATTATTTCAATTGTTTAATCGCCGCTGAGCCCTCAGCCTGCGCGGTATGCTGAGCTCGGCGCCCTGAATTTCGTCATGAGGGGCGCGCTGGGAGGCGGCGTGACACGCTCGCTGGCGCTCGACGCCCACGGCAAGGGCTCAGTTCGGCACCGCTCGATCTCGACCTGCCGGAACCGGCACGCGCGCCGGGCGGCAGCCGCTGACATGACGACAAGCAAATCCTGGAGGGGAACGACAATGGCCACAAGACGCGGATTTCTCGCCGGCATGGCGTCCACCCTGAGCATGCCGTCCATCGTGCGAGCCCAAGGAGCCTCTGTCCTCAAATTCGCCCCCCAATCGGACGTCGCGATTCTCGACCCGATCATGAGCGTGTCCTACGTCACGCGAAACCACGCGATGCTGATCTTCGACACGCTGTATGGAGCCGACGAGCATAACCGGGCCCAGCCGCAGATGGTTGAGGGCCATCTCGTCGAGCAGGGCGGGTTGCAGTGGACGCTCACCCTGCGGGACGGGCTACGCTTTCATGACGGCTCGCCGGTTCTCGCCCGCGACGTGGTCGCCAGCCTGAAACGGTGGTGGAAGCGCGACAATGTCGGCCAGGTTCTGGCGGCGCTCACGGACGAGCTTTCGGCCGTTTCGGACCGGGCTGTCCGTTTCCGGCTCAAGGCGCCTTTCCCGATGCTGCCGGATGCTCTCGGCAAGTTCGGAACCAACAACGCGGTCATCATGCCGGAGCGGCTCGCGCTGACGGAGGCGACCGTCCAGGTGACGGAGATGGTCGGCAGCGGTCCCTATCGCTTCGTTGCCGGGGAGAGGGTGCCGGGCAGTCGCCTCGCCTATGAAAAATTCGCGGGCTACGTGCCGCGTCAGGGTGGCCAGACCAGTGCTTTGGCTGGCCCCAAGATCGCTCATTTCGACAGGGTCGAATGGGTGGTCATGCCGGATGTCGCGACCGCCGCCTCGGCGCTTCAGACCGGGGAAATCGATTGGTGGGAGCAGCCCGCCTCCGATTACTGGGACCTGCTCGCCTCCAAGGACAACGTCAAGCTCGACCTGATCGACACCTTCGGCTCGGCCGGGGTGATCCGCTTCAACTTCCTGCAGGGGCCGACGAGCGATGTGCGCGTCCGGCGGGCCGCATTGGCAGCCATCAGCCAGAAGGACGTGATGACCGCGGTCATCGGCGAGGACCCGAAATACTGGCGCGACAAGGTCGGGTATTTCCTTCCCGGCACACCGATGGCCAGCACGATCGGTCTCGACGTGCAGAAGGAGCCGCCGGATCGGGACTTCGTGCAGCGCACGTTGAAGGAGGCCGGCTACAAGGGAGAGCCTCTCGTCTATCTCGTGCCGGGCGATATCGCCACGCTCAAGGCCCAGGGCGAGGTGGTGACGGACGCGCTCAAGCGGGCGGGCTTCAACATCGACATGCAGGTGATGGATTGGGGCACGGTGCTCGCCCGTGCGAACAACCGGGAGGCGCCCGACAAGGGCGGGTGGCACATTGTCGGGACGTTCACCGCCGGCGTCGGCCTGCTCAACCCGTCGAGCAACAACTTCCTGCGTGGGAGCGGCACCTCCGCCATCTTCGGCTGGTCCGATATCCCGCGGCTGGAGGAACTCCGCATGGACTGGTTCCGGGCCGCGGACGAAAAGGCCCAGGCCGCGATCTGCGCCGAAATCCAGCGGGTCGCCTTCGAGGCGGTGCCCTATGCACCGACCGGTCTTTACTACCAGCAGACCGCCTATCGCAGCAATCTGACGGGCGTGCAGAAGGGCCTGCCGCTGTTCTATGGAGTGCGCCGGACATGAGCACGGACAAGGCGGAGCCGCGTCGCTTCGTTCCGCGGGGCGAGGATTTCCTGCTGCTCTCGCCGACATGGCAGGCCTATGCCTACCGCAATGTCGACAGCATGTTCGCCACCCGGTCCATTCGGCGAGGCCAGCAGGCCTTTCCGCTCGCGCGGGCTGCCGAAATCGCGGTCGAATACGAGACGGGCGGCGAGCGCCGGGGCATCGACGATTATATCTATCGGGCCAATGTCGCCGGGCTTCTCGTCTTGCAGGGCGATGCGATCCGGCTCGAGCGCTATGCGCTGGGCCTGGAGGAGCATCTGCGATGGTCATCCATGTCGATGATCAAGTCGTTGACGACGACGCTGGTCGGCGCCGCCCTTCAGGACGGGGCCATCGCGAGCCTCGACGATGCGGTCTCGCTCTATCTGCCGGCGCTGCGCGGCAGCGCCTATGATGCGGTCAGCGTCCGCAATCTCATCACCATGTCGTCGGGCGTCGACTGGAACGAGGATTACACCGACCGCAATTCCCATGTGAATCGTTACAGCAAGTCGCTCGGCGACAAGGTCCCGGGAGGGGTCCTGGCGCTGATGCGAAGCGTGCGCGGCCTGCACAAGCCGGGCTCGCAGTTTCTCTACAACACCGGCGATACCTATGTTCTCGGGGCGTTGCTCTCGGCAGCCACGGGCCGGACGCTGGCCGATTACATGTCCAGCAAGATCTGGTCGCGGTTCGGTATGGAGTTCGATGCCTTCTACACGCTTGAGTCCGAGGGCGGCCAGGAGATCGGCGGCAGCCGTGCGGGCATGGCGCTGCGGGACTTCGGCCGGTTCGGGCTTTTTCTGCTGCATGGCGGTGTGATCGGCGGCGAGACCGTCCTGCCACCGAATTGGCTCGACGACGCCGGTTCGCGCGTGTTCACCCTCGACCCGTCGACCAACAGCTATGGTGCCGATGGCTACGGCTACAGCTGGTGGATCGACCCCGACGGCGCCATGGTCGCCGTGGGTTTCGCCGGGCAGACGGTTTATGTGAACCGCAAGGCCAACGTCGTCATCGTGACGCTGTCGTGCCAGCCCCAGCCTCCGTTCGCAGCCAGCTACGACATCGATATCAGGTCCGAACGTTTTGCCTTCAAGGGCGCGGTGCTCGACCGTCTCCGGGAGGGCGGCTGACAACGGCCGTCGAGCGGGGCTTCACGCACTCAGCATGGCCGTCGCGGCTGATGCCTGCCAGCCCTGCAGCTCGCGCCAGTCCGGCTCCAGTGCGGCAAAGCGCGACAGCTTGAAGGAGGAGATGTCGGCGAAGCTGCAGGTCCCGTCGAGCACGAGATCGCGGATCGCGTGGCCGCTCGCCGGCGACAGGCCGAAGCCGACGCTCGACAGCGTCGCGACCACGACGTTCGTCTGTGCATCGAGCCGGTCGATCACCGGGCGGCCGTCCGGCGTGTTCTCGATCACGCCGGCCCAGGAGCGGATGATGCGGGCATGGGCTGCTTTCGGCAGCAATTCGGCGAGGCGCTTGCCCATGTGCAGCATCAGCGGGGTGGTCGGCTTCGCCGGCGTGCCTTCCTCGGCCATGGCCAGCCATTCATGCGGCCCGCCGCCATAGGCGAGGTTGCCGCGCAGCGTCTGGCGGCCATAGAGGCCGCAGCCGTCGACGCCGCCGAGCGGCATCAGGGGCAGGGGCTCCGTCACGATCATCTCGCAGCGGGCGGACTGCACCGGCACCTCCTGTCCGAGCATTGCCGAGAGCCGTCCGGTCTGCGGGCCGGCCGCGAGCACGAGGCTGTCGCAGCCGATCGGACCGCGATCGGTCTCGACCGCCGTGACGCGCCCGCCCTCGCTGCGGAAGCCGGTGACGGTGGTGTGCTGGAGAATGCGCCCGCCATGGTCCTGCATCGCCCAGGCATAGCCCTGCAGCGTGCGGTGCGGATTGGCGTGGCCACCGAACTTGTAGTGATAGCCGCCGACGACGGTGTCGCCCGCCAGCGGCACCATCTCCTTGGCCTGCTTGAGGTCGAGCACCGCGGACTGGAAGCCCTGCCGCTCGGCATTCCGCAGCGCGCGCCCATAGAGCGCCATCTGGTGTTCGCTGGCGGCGAGGCGGATGCGCTCGCCCCGGAACTCGGTGGGATAGCCGAGCAATTCGTCCATGATCGGCCAGAGCCGCTGCTCCTCGGCGAAGAGCGGCGAATGGTGGTGCGAGCAGCCGCCGCCATTGCGGCCGGAAGCCTCCCAGCCGATCAGGCCCTTCTCCAGCACCAGCACGTCGACGCCGTCGCGCGCCAGCCACCAGCCGGCGGAGAGGCCCGTGACGCCGCCGCCGACGATGACGACGGAGGCTCCCTTGATCTCGCTCATGCCGGCTCTCACTCGCTCGCGACGGGGCCGGTCGCGTCGTTGCTCGCGACGGTGTAGCGCTCCGGGGCTTCCCAGAACGGCACCCACTGCGCGTGCATGCCGAACCAGGTGTCCCAATGCTCGGCCTGCTCGGGCGCCTCCGGCACCTGCGTGGTCATCGAAAGCGGCATCGGCCTGACCGGGGCGCGGTAGCCGGCGAGCGGGATCGCGGAAAGCGGTTGTGCGGCACCCAGCGCGAGCAGGCCTGCGACCTGCTCGCGGCAACGGCGCCCCTGGCAGGGGCCCATGCCGGCCCGCGTCAGCCGCTTGACCTGGTCGGGATTGGGCGGGCCTTCGCCGAGCAGCGCCGACAGCGAGCGATCGTTGCGGCGTTCGTCCCGCCAGTCGAGATAGCGCGGCGGGCGAACCTCGAGGATCTCCCGGGCCGTCACCTCCTCGCATTGGCAGACATGGAATTCGGCACGTGCCTCGATCACACTTGCCCGCACCCAGGCCAGGCGATAGCCGCCGATATCGTAAGCCGGCGCCGGAGGGCTTTCGGGCTTGTTTCCCGTCGCAACTTTACCCAGCGCCGCCACGGCGCGCGCGGCCTCCGCCTCGGCGACCGCGCGGTCGCGGGTCTTGGCCGGCCAGATACCGGCGCAGTCGCCGACTGCATGGACATGCGCGATGCCGGTGCGCTGATCGGCATCGAGCACGGGCGCATAGCCGCCGCGCTCGGCCTGGAACGATACCTTGCCGCCGGCCGCATCGAGCAGATCGACGACCGGCGTGGTGCCGACGGCGAGCACGATGCCGTCGCAGGCGATGGCGCGCTCGTCGCCGGTCGGCCGGCCGGCTTCGTCCAGTCCAGCGACCATTGCCGCCTCGACCGCGTCGCGGCCCGTCGCCTCGCGCACGACATGGCCGGTCAGGATGTCCGTGCCGCCTTCGCGCAGGCTGGCCAGCAGGTCTGCGTCGCCCACCGGTTCGGGCGCCTGCTCGACGATCGCTGCGATCGTGACGCCTGCCTCGCGCAAGGCGATCGCGGTGGCCAGCGCTTCCGTGTTCGAGCCGAGAACGACCACCTTGCGCGGGTCGAAGGCGCCGTAGCGTGTCGCCAGATTGAGGGCAGCCGTGGCGCCCATCACCCCCGGTTTCTCCCAGCCGGGAAAGCCGAGGCCCATGTCGCGCCGGCCGCAGGCGAGGATGACGTGCCGGGCCTGCACCAGTACGCTGCGCTCTCCGTCGGCGAGGCCCGCAACGAGGCCGGGCATCCAGCCGAGCGTCGGCCCGTTCGCGTAGAGCCCCCAGCAGGCCGTCCCGAGGCGGACGTCGACCCCCGCTTCGAAAGCCTCCTCGATCCGCGGTTCGGAGGCGATGAAGGCCTCCATCATGGCGTTGCGGTTGCGGGCATTCGCCGCCATGCCCTGCCCGAAATGCAGGGGCACATCGTCGCCCATCGTCGTGAACGCGACCGGGTTCTCGTCGACCAGCAGGACGCCGAGCCCGCGCGCCGCGGCCCCGATCGCGGCTTGGAGCCCGGCCGGCCCGCCGCCGACGACGAGCACGTCGACCTTCTCGTCGATGGGCAGGGGCTTGCCGGTGACGGATTTGGGGTCTGAGGCCGGAATGTTCATGGATCACCCTTGCGAATGACGCTGTTCGGTCTCGGGTCGATACCGGCTGAGGTTCGGCCCGGTTGGTGCGGCGTGGCGTGTCAGAGCACCTGTTCGAGGAAGGCGCGCGTGCGCGGCTCGCGCGGTGCGCCGAAGAATTCGGCCGGTGGCGCATGCTCGACGATGACGCCGCCATCGGTGAAATAGACGTGGTCGGCGACCTCGCGGGCAAAACCCATTTCGTGGGTGACGAGGATGCAGGTCATGCCTTCCGCGGCGAGATCGCGGATCGCGACCAGCACCTCCTTCTTGGTCTCGGGGTCGAGTGCGGCGGTGACCTCGTCGAACAGCATCACCTTGGGGTTCATCGCCAGAGAGCGGGCGATGGCGACGCGCTGCTGCTGACCGCCCGAGAGCTCGCCCGGATAGGCATCGTGCTTGTGCGAGAGCCCGACCTTGGCGAGCAGGCGCCTGGCCCGCTCCTCGACCTCAGCCCGGTCCTGCTTCAGCACATGGATCGGCGCCATCATCACGTTCTGCAGCGCGTTCTTGTGCGGGAAGAGATTGTATTGCTGGAAGACGATGCCGACGTCGCGGCGCAGCGCCAGCTTGTCGAGCGCGGGATCGTTCACCTGACGGCCGGCGAGGGTGATCGAGCCCTTGTTGATTGGCACCAGCGCGTTGATGCAGCGCAGCAGCGTCGATTTGCCGGAGCCGGAGGGGCCGATGACGCAGACGGTCTCGCCGCGGCGGATGGTGAGGCTGACATCCCTGAGGACCGGGAAGGCGCCGAAGGCCTTCTCGACCCCTTCGATGACGACGACCGGCTCGCCGAGTTGGTGTCTGGCGACCATGGTCATCCCTTCACGTTGAAGCGGCGTTCGAGCGCCATGGTGAGGCGTGCGATCGGGTAGCAATAGGCGAAGAACATCAGGAGCAGCAGCAGGTACATCGGCAGCATCAGCTCCGGCCGGCTTTCGGCGACGAGCGCGGCGCGCGTCACCGTCAGCCCGTCCTGGATGCCGACGACCGAGATCAGCGTCGTCGCCATGGTCAGGATGGCATAGAGGTTCATCCAGGGCGGGATCATCCGCTTGAAGGCCTGCGGCAGGATGATCATCCACATCGTCTGCCGGCGGGTGAAGGCGAGCGCCTCGGCCGATTCCCACTGGCTGGAGGGGATCGAGCGGATGCCGCCGCGCACGATCTCGGAGACGTTCGCCGCCACCGGGAGCGCCAGCCCGATGATCGCCTTGATCCAGGCCGGGAAGGCGATGGTGACCGGGCCGAGCCTGATTTCGAAGGGCAACAGGAACATCGCGTAGAACAGCAGGACGAGCCAGGGCGCGTTGCGGAAGAACTGCGTTGCGGCCCAGGCCGGCTTGCGCAGCGCCGCGGATGGCGAGACCTGGCCGATGCCGAACAGCACGCCGACCGCGGTGCCCAGCGCCATCGAGAGGAAGCTGATCAGCAGGTTGAACAGGAAGCCCTGGAAGATCAGCGGCGCCCAGCGCCACAGGATGGTCACGGCGCCGTCGCGCGCGGCCGGCGCGGCCGCCTGCGCCACGGCCAGCGAGGCGGCGAAGACGATTGCCGTGCCCGCGACGAGGCCGGCGCTCAGCAGGGCCGGTGCGGCAAGGCCGCTGGGCGCGATCGGCGCGGCGCGGAACGGTTTCAGGACCGGGAGATCGGTGGCGCCGGTCCTCATGGCATGTAGCCCGGAATGCGCATGGCCTTCTCCCAGCGATGCATCACCCAGACCAGCACCGCGACGAGCAGCACATAGACGACGAGCAGCACGTTCATCATCTCGCGGACGTTGAACATCTCCGACCAGATCTGCGATGCCGCATAGAGCAGTTCGGGCACGCCGATCGCATAGGCGAGGGTGGTGGTCTTCACGAGATTGACGAGATTGTTGTTGAGCGCCGGCAGGCAGATCCGGAAGGCCAGCGGCAGCACGATCTGGCGCCAGAGCTGGAAGCGGGTGTAGCCGAGCGATTCCGCAGCCTCGACCATCGTCTCGGGCACGGCCTCGATCCCGGCGCGGAAGATCTCGACATTGAACGCCCCGGCGAAGAGCGAGAAGGCGATGATCGCCCAGCCCGTGCCGCTGACCAGCGGGGACTGCCCGCCGAAACCGTCCGAGACCGTCGGCAGCAGGCTGCCGACGGCGAAGTAGAAGAAGGAGAGCTGCACCAGCGGCGGCGTGTTGCGGAAGAACTGGACATAGACCCGCACCACCAGGCGGCCGAGCCGCGAGCCGCTGCCCGCGACCCAGACGCCGAGAAGCCCGATCGCCAGCGAAGCCACGATCGAGACGATGCAGATATAGGTCGTGGTCCACAGTCCCGTGAGGAAGCGGGAGCGATCGAAAGCATCGTAGAAGATCGAGAAATTGAGCCCCTGCGTATCGTTCAGGCGCTCGAAGAAAGCTGCGATCATAATATCATCGGCCCGTCGCTGGCCACGCCGTCATCCCGGGCGACCGAAGGGAGACCCGGGATCCATGCCGGAACGCAGACGGAAGAGGTTCGGGCATGGATCCCGGATCTCCGCTGCGCTCCGTCCGGGATGACGGCGCGGGTGGAATCTACGCGCCGCAGCTACGAGCCCTTCAGCTTTTTGTTGGTCTCGATCAGGTAGGGGCTCTGCTTGATGCCCCATTTGGTCTCGAGCGCCAGCAGCTTGCCGCTCTTGTGCCACTCGACCGACATCTCCTTGAGCAGCTTGCCGAAAGCGCCGTCGAGATCGTCGAGACGTACGGCGATCGCCCAGAGCTGCGGATCTTCCGAGACGAGCGGCATCTCGTAATTCGCCCATTTCGGGTCGCCGCCCGAGAGCGTCGAGACGATCAGCGTGTCGTCGAACAGGAAGGCGACGCAGTTATTGCCGAGCAGCGCGTTCAGCCCGTCCGGCACCGACGGGAACACGACCAGTTCGGGCGAGTAGACCTGCGAGACGCGGCGGTTGTAATAGGCGCCCTGCACGGCACAGACCTTGCGGCCCTTCAGGTCTTCCCATTTCTTGAGGCCGGCGCTCTTGGGCGCGAGCACGTTGGTGGCGCCGGCATAGTAGTTCGGCTCGATCATGCCGATCTGCTTGCGCCGATCGGCCGTGTCGCCGAGCGTGGCGGCGATCATGTCGATGCGGCCCTGGCGCAGGAACTCGATGCGGTTGGCGGCGATGACCGGCACCATCTCCAGCTTGACGCCGAGCTTGGCGGCAACCTCCTGCGCGAGATCGATCTCGAGGCCGACGATCTTGCCTGACGGATCGAGGAAGCCCCAGGGCTTGTAGTCGTTCTTCACGCCGACGGTGAGGACGCCCTTCTCCTTGATCTTGGCGAGGGTGTCCTGCGCCATGGCAGGTGCGGCGGCGAGCGTGGCGGCGACCGCCAGCGCGAGAGCGGTGAGCTTGTTCATCGGTCACGATCCCCTGTGTTTTATTTGAAGCCCTAGACTTCAAGGGGATCGGCGCGCGGAATTGCTCCCATGCGACGCATTCTTGACGTTTAGCGCCGAGCGATGGGGTGGTGGGTTAGCCGCTCCGATCGGGGAGGATGGCCGAAGCGCCCGCTATAGCTGCGGGAGAAATGGCTGGCGCTGGCGAAGCCGCAGGCAAGCGCGATTTCGAGGATCGACAGGCTGGTCTGCCGCAGCAGGTCGCGCGCCCGGCCGAGGCGCAGGGCCAGGTAATGCTCGCCGAGGGAGCGGCCGAGATGCTGGCGGAACAGGCGTTCGAGCTGGCGCAGCGAGACATTGGCCAGGCGGGCGAGGGCTTCGCGCGGCTCCGGGTCCTCCAGCGTCTGTTCCATGCGGCCGATCACCCGCAGCAGTGGCGCATGCGCGATGCCCAGCCGTTCGCGCAGTGGCATGCGCTGCGGCCCTGCGCCCTCCCTGACCTGCGTTTGCAGGAACCACTCGCTGACGGCGAGCGCGAGGTCGCTGCCATGCTCGCGGGCGATCACGGCGTGCAGCATGTCGAGCGGGGCCGTGCCGCCGCTGCAGGTCAGCCGGTCGCGGTCGATTTCATAAAGCGAGCGGCGCAGGTCGAGGCGAGGATATTCTTCCAGGAACGCGGCCGCATGCTCCCAATGGATCGTGAACCGGTAGCCGCTCAACAGATTGGCCCGCGCCAGCAGATAAGGGCCGCCCGAGACGCCGCCGATCCGGACGCCCCGCCGCGCCTGTTGCCGCAGCCAGGAGAAGGTCGGCTGGTGGAGGAAGAGCGCGGGGTTTCCTCCGGCGCAGACGAACAGGTAATCGAGCCGGAGCTCGGCCCCGACGGGAGCATCCGCCGCGATGGCGACGCCGTTCGATGCGGGGGCAGGCGCTCCGTCGATCGAGATATGGCTCCAGCGATAGAGCGGGCGCCCCGACAGCCGGTTGGCGGCCCGCAGCGGCTCGATCGACGAGGCATAGGGCAGCAACGCGAAATCGGGGATCAGCAGGAAGCCGACATGGGTCGGCGTACCGTCGTCGCTTCCAGGCAATCGCATGTCGCTATCAAGCATGTCGCCGAACTTATGTCGGTCAATCTCTCGATGACAAGATCGACCGGATCATCCGATGCGCTATTCCGCCTTCTCGCTGCTCGCCCAGGCTTTCCGGGGCCATAAGGGTTGGACGCCGGCCTGGCGCGACCCTGAGCCCAAAGCGGAATACGACGTCATCATCATCGGCGGCGGCGGACATGGCCTCGCCACGGCGCATTACCTCGCCAGCCGGCACGACATCACCAATGTCGCGGTGCTGGAGAAGGGCTATCTCGGCTCTGGCAATGTCGGCCGCAACACCACGATCATCCGCTCGAACTATCTCCTGCCCGGCAACACGCCGTTCTACGAGTTGTCGATGAAGCTCTGGGAAGGGCTGGAGCAGGACCTGAACTACAACGCCATGGTCAGCCAGCGCGGCGTGATCAATCTCTATCATTCCGACGCGCAGCGTGACGCCTTCGCCCGGCGCGGCAACGCGATGCGGCTCGCCGGGGTCGATTCCGAACTGCTCGGCCAGGAGCAGGTGAGGGCGATGTTGCCCTATCTCGATTACGACAATGCCCGCTTCCCCGTTCAGGGCGGACTTCTCCAACGCCGCGGCGGCTCGGCCCGGCACGATGCGGTCGCCTGGGGCTATGCGCGCGCCGCCGACAGCCGCGGCGTCGACATGCTCCAGAACTGCGAGGTCACCGGCATCACCATGGTCGGCGGGCGGGCGGTCGGCGTCGAGACCTCGCGCGGGCCGATCCGGGCGAAGAAGATCGCCATGGCAGTCGCCGGAAACTCGGGGCGGGTGGCGGCGATGGCGGGCCTGCGCCTGCCGATCGAGACTCACGTGCTTCAGGCCTTCGTGTCGGAGGGGCTCAAGCCCCTGATCGACACCGTCGTCACCTTCGGCGCCGGGCATTTCTACATCAGCCAGTCGGACAAGGGCGGGCTGGTCTTCGGCGGCGATATCGACGGCTACAATTCCTACGCCCAGCGCGGCAACCTGCCGGTGATCGAGGACGTGATGGAATCGGCCATGGCGCTGTGGCCGGGCCTCGGCCGGGTGCGCATGCTGCGCCATTGGGGTGGCGTCATGGACATGTCGATGGACGGCTCGCCGATCATCGACACGACGCCGGTCGACGGCCTCTACCTCAATTCCGGCTGGTGCTATGGCGGCTTCAAGGCGACGCCGGCCTCAGGCTTCTGCTTCGCCCATCTGATTGCGACGGGGGAACCGCACCCGGTCGCGGCCGCCTATCGGCTCGATCGCTTCGCCACCGGGCGACTGATAGACGAGAAGGGCGCCGGCGCCCAGCCGAACCTGCACTGACCGCGCGCTGCCGAGGACCTTGCCATGCGCATCACCTGTCCCCATTGCGGCGCGCGCGACGCCCAGGAATTCACCTATCTCGGCGCGGCCGATCTCAAGCGGCCCGACGGCATGGCGGCGACCGAAGCCGCGATGACCGATTATGTCTACCAGCGTGAAAACCCTGCCGGTCCGCATCGCGAGCTCTGGTATCACGGCGCCGGCTGCCATGCCTGGCTGGTCGTGACCCGCGACACCCGCACCCATGCGATCGCCGCGGTCGAGACCGCCAAGCCGCGCAAGACCGGAGCGGCAGCATGAGCGGGCAGTCCTTCCGCCTGGCCTCAGGCGGCCTCGTCGATCGCGAGCAGGCCCTGAGCTTCAGCTTCGACGGCAAGTCCTATCAGGGCTTTGCCGGTGACACGCTCGCTTCGGCCTTGCTCGCCAACGGCGTGCGCCTTGTTGGGCGCTCCTTCAAATACCATCGCCCGCGCGGCGTGCTCTCGGCCGGACCGGAGGAGCCGAACGCGCTCGTCGAATTGCGTTCCGGTGCGCGCCGCGAGCCGAATACCCGCGCCACCGTCACCGAGCTGTTCGATGGCCTCGATGCCGCCAGTCAGAACCGTTGGCCCTCGCTCGCCTTCGATCTGCTCTCGCTCAACGGGCTGGTCTCGCCGGCGCTCGTCGCGGGCTTCTACTACAAGACCTTCATGTGGCCGGCAGCGTTCTGGGAGAAGCTCTACGAGCCCCTGATCCGCCGCGCCGCCGGCCTCGGCCGTGCGGCCGGCCTGGAAGACCCGGACCATTACGAGAAGGCCTTCGCCTTCTGCGACCTGCTCGTGATCGGCGGCGGCCCTGCCGGCCTTGCGGCTGCGCTGGCGGCGGGCCGCAGCGGCGCCCGCGTCATCCTCTGCGACGAGGATTTCCGCCTCGGCGGGCGCCTGCTGGCGGAGAAGCGCGACATCGACGGCAAGCCGGCCGCCGAATGGCTGGCCGCGACGCTGGCCGAGCTCGAAAGCCTGCCGGAGGTGCGGATCATGTCGCGCACCACCGTCTTCGGCCTCTACGATCACGGCATCTACGGCGCCGTCGAGCGCGTTGGCGATCATCTGCCCGAGCCGGCGCCGCATCAGCCGCGTCAGCGCGGCTGGCGCATCCATGCCAGGCGGGCGATCCTCGCCGCGGGCGCCCTGGAACGGCCGATCGTCTTCCCCGGCAACGATGTGCCGGGCGTCATGCTGGCCGGCGCGGCGCGTACCTATGTCAACCGCTACGGCGTCTTGCCGGGACGCGAGACCGTGCTGTTCACGGCCGGCGACGATGGTTGGGCCACAGTGCGTGACATCGCGGTGGCCGGCGGCAAGGTCGGGGCGATCGTCGATGCCCGCACCGGCACCGATCCGGCACGAAAGGCGCTCGCCGACAAGCTGGGCGCGCGGCTGTTTGCCGGCGGCGTGATCGAAGGCACGCGGGGCGGCCGTCAGCTCGACGGCGTCACCATTCGCGATGCCTCCGGCGCGACGACGGTGCTCGCCTGCGATCTGCTCGCCGTCTCGAATGGCTGGAACCCGACGCTGCACCTGACCTCGCATCAGAACGGCAAGGCGGTCTGGGACGAGGATCTGCAATGCTTCGTGCCGGGAACCCTGCCGGCGGGGCTGGCGGTTGCCGGCAGCGCGGCCGGTCGCTTCACCTTGGCGCAGGCGCTGGAGGATGGTGCCCGGCTTGGATGCGATGCCGCCGCCGAGGCAGGGCTGAAGCCGGCCGCTGCGGGGCCGGTGCCGACGACCGATCCCGAGACGACGGCGCTGCAGCCGGTCTGGCGGGTGACGGGCGCGAAAGGCAAGGCCTTCGTCGATTACCAGAACGACGTCACCGACAAGGATGTCGAGCTCGCGGCGCGCGAAGGCTTCCGGCCGGTCGAGCACCTCAAGCGCTACACCACCCTCGGCATGGCGACCGACCAGGGCAAGACCTCGAACCTCTCCGGCCTCGCCATCATGGCAGAGCAGACGGGCCGGACGATCCCGCAGACGGGAACCACGACCTTCCGGCCGCCCTATACGCCGGTGGCGATCGGCGCGCTTGCCGGCCATCACCGCGGCAAGGAGTTCCGGCCGGTGCGCTTGGCGCCGACCCATGACTGGTCGAAGGAGCAGGGCGCCGTCTTCATCGAGTCCGGCCCGTGGCTGCGGGCGCAATACTACCCGAAGCCCGGCGAGAACGACTGGCTGACCACCGTCAATCGCGAAGTCCAGTCCGTGCGAGCCGGCGTCGGCCTCTGCGATGTCTCGACGCTGGGCAAGATCGACATCCAGGGCGCGGACGCCGCCGAATTCCTGGAGCGGGTCTACATCAACGGCTGGAAGGCGCTGCCGGTCGGCAAGGCGCGCTACGGCCTGATGCTGCGCGAGGACGGCTTCGTCATGGATGACGGCACGACCTCCCGCCTCGGCGAAAGTCATTTCCTGATGACGACCACGACGGCCAATGCCGGCAAGGTGATGCAGCATCTGGAATTCTGCCATCAGGTGCTCTGGCCGGAACTCGACATCCGCATGGTCTCGGTCTCCGAGCAATGGGCGCAGGTCGCTGTCGCCGGGCCGAAGGCGCGCGAGACCCTGCGCGCCGTCGTCGATCCCGAGCATGATATCTCGAACGAAGCCTTACCCTATCTGGCGGCGCGCGCCGTCACTGTCGGCGGCGGCATCCCGGCCAGGCTGTTCCGGATCTCCTTCTCGGGCGAATTGGCCTATGAGCTCGCCGTTGCCGCCGATTCTGGCGACGCGATGGTGCGGGCCCTGATGCGGGCGGGCGAACCCTTCGGCATTACGCCCTACGGCACCGAGGCGCTCGGCGTGATGCGCATCGAGAAGGGCCATGTCGCCGGCAACGAGCTCAACGGCCAGACCACGGCGCGCGATCTCGGCCTCGGCAAGATGATGTCGGCGAAGAAGGACTATCTCGGCCGCCTGATGGCGGGCCGCCAGGCGCTCGTCGAGAAGGACAGGCCGTCCTTCGTCGGCTTCAGGCCGGTCGATCCGACGCAGCGCCTGCGCGCCGGCGCCCATTTCATCGGCATCGGCAAGGCGGAAATCATGGAGAACGACGAGGGCTACATGACCTCCGTCGCCTATTCCCCGCATCTGAACCACTGGATGGGGCTGGGCCTGATCAAGGGGGGCGCAGCCCGCGTCGGCGAGCGCGTGCGCGCCTACGATCCCGTCCGCAACGGCGATGTCGTCGTCGAGATCTGTTCGCCCGTCTTCGTCGATCCGGAAGGAGCCCGCCTCCATGGCTGAGATCGCGACCGTATCGACAGCGATATCCTGGGCGCCGCGCGGCGCCTGGGCCGGCATCGCGCAGCCCGGCTCCTTCGGCCCGGCGGGAGTGGCCGGCGTCACCGCGACCCTGCTCGACGGCTTCGGCCTGGCGACCCTGATCGCCGCGCCGGGCGCGGCACCGGCCCTGTCGCGGACCGTCGAGGCGCGGCTGGGTATTGCGCTGCCGCTGACGCCGAAGATCGCCTCGGGCCAGGCTCATGACGCGATCTGGGCCGGCCCGGACCAATGGCTGCTGCGCGCCGCCTCGCGCGGCGGCTTTGCCGGGCTCCTTGCCGAACTCGCGCCCCATGGCGCCGTCAGCGACCAGAGCGATGCGCGCGCCGCCGTCAGGCTCTCGGGGCCGCGTGTCCGCGACGTGCTGGCGAAGGGCGTGATGCTCGATCTCCACCCTGCAGCCTTCGCGGTGGGCGATGTCGCCTTGACCAGCATCGCCTATATCGGCGTGCAGATCTGGCGGCTCGCCGACGGGCCGGATGGTTCGGTGTTCGAGATCATGGTCCCGCGCAGCATGGCGGGAAGCTTCTGGTCCTGGTTCACCGCATCGGCGGCGGAGTTCGGTTGCGCGGTCGCGGCAGCTCCGGTCGCAAGGCCGCGATAGGGGCCGAAACCCGCAAAGAACTTTCCGCCGACAGGCTTTCGGACAAGCGTGTGCGCTGGCTTTCTCAGCGCGAGCCGATCACGTCCTGAACGGTCTCGAAGAAGCTGCGCACCAGCGGCAGGCGCTGGCGCTCGGCCCGGCAGACGATGTACTCGCCGACATCGAAATCGGCCCCGGTGATGATGATCCGCTTCAGGCCGGCATCCGGCTTGAACTCGGCGGCGAAGACCACGCCGATCCCGAAGCCGAAGGCGACGGCCTCGCGCACGGCCTCGCGCGATTGCACCTCCAGCAGGTTCGACGGCTTGATTCCGGCGAGCGAAAGCCGGCTCTCGAAGACCTCCCGCGTGATCGAGCCGCGTTCGCGCAGCACGATATCCTGTCCGGCGAAGGCCTCGATCGGAATCTGATCGTGCCGTGCCAGCTCGTGCTGGTCCGAGACGAAGGCGACGAGATCGTCCGAGCGCAGCCGGACGCTGTGGATGCGCGGGTCGGAATTGGCGCGCGCCGTGATCGCGACATCGGCGGCGAAATCCATGATCTGGTCGACGACTTCCGAGGAATTGCCGATCGTCAGCGAGAAGGTCAGGCCGGGATAGCGCTCGCGCATCCGGGCCAGCGCCGGCATGACATGGGTGGCGCTGTCGGCCGCGATCCGCAGATGGCCGCGCTGGAGCGTGCGGCTGCCGGCGAGAAGCGATTCCGCCTCGTCCTCCGCCGCGAATAGCCGCGTCGTGACCACGAACAGGCTTTGCCCGAGCGGGGTCAATTTCACTTGCCGTCCGGCGCGGTCGAAGAGCCTGACGCCATAGGCATCCTCCAGCCCGCGCACCTGGGCGGAGAGGGTGGGTTGGCTGACATGGCGTGTCTTCGCCGCGCCGGTGAAGCTCTGCGCCTCCGCGACGGCATGGAAGGCGGCGAGGCCGGAATAGCTGATGGCCATGTTTCTATAGATCCTGTCTATAGGAGATATGGAAACGATGTATTGGACCTATGTCAACGGCTCTCCTAGCTTCGCGATCATCCGCCGCAACGACATCGCGAGACCATCATGGCCCAGGCCCGCCGCCCTGCCTCCTCCGAAACCGGTGATCCGCTCCTCCTGACCCCTGGCCCGCTGACCACCAGCAAGGCCATCAAGGAAGCGATGGTGCATGACTGGGGCTCGCGCGACGCGACCTTCGTCGGCATCAACAAGGCGGTCCTGGAAGAGCTGCCGAAGATCATCCATGGCGGCGAGGATTTCGTCACCGTGCCGATGCAGGGCTCCGGCACCTTCGCCGTCGAGGCGATGCTGACCACCTTCGTGCCGCGCGATGGCAAGATCCTGATCCTGATCAACGGCGCCTATGGTCAGCGCGCCAAGCGTATCGTCGAGATCGCCGGCCGCGCGGTCGCGGTGCACGAGACCGCCGAGGACACCCCGCCCGATCTCGCCGAGGTCGACCGCATGCTGGTGGCCGACACCGCCATCACCCATATCTTCACGGTCCATTGCGAGACGACCAGCGGCATCCGCAACCCGGTCGAGGCGATCGCCGCGCTCGCCAAGCGCCATGGGCGGCGCCTGCTGGTCGACTCGATGAGCGCTTTCGGCGCCCTGCCGCTCGACAGCCGCGAGGTCCATTTCGACGCGGTCGCCGCCTCCTCGAACAAGTGCATCCAGGGCGTCCCCGGCCTCGGCTTCGTCATCGCCCGCAAGAGCGCGCTGGCCGAGACCAAGGGCAACGCCACCACGCTGGTGCTCGATCTCCACGACCAGAATGCCGGCTTCGAGCGCACCGGCCAGTACCGCTTCACCCCGCCGATCCACGTCATCGTCGCCTTCCACGCGGCGTTGCAGGAGTTCTGGGCCGAGGGTGGCGTCGCTGGGCGTGGCGAGCGCTATGCCGAGAACGCCCGCATCCTGATCGAGGGCATGGAGGGGCTCGGCTTCCGCACCTTGCTGCCGGCAGCCCGGCAGGCGCCGATCATCGTCACCTTCCACATGCCGGAGGACAAGAATTTCGTCTTCCAGCGCTTCTACGACGCGCTGAAGGATGCCGGCTACGTCATCTATCCCGGCAAGCTGACGGTCGCCGACAGCTTCCGCATCGGCTGCATCGGTGCGCTCGGTGCGCAGGACATGCGCGCTTTCGTCGCCACAGTGTCGGATGTCCTTGATGAGATGGGCGTCGGCCTGAAGTCGGCCGCGTAAGGAGCCCTGAGATGACAATGCACGCGAAGATCGGTTCGGATGTTGTTGCGAACGGGCGCGAATATGCGCGCCCGCAGCGTCCGACGGTGGTGATCTGCATGGACGGCTCGGAGCCGGCCTATATCGAGGCGGCCAGCGCCAAGGGGCTGACGCCGCACCTCGACCGGATCATGAAGACCGGCGCCAGCACCCATGCCTATTCGGTGATCCCGAGCTTCACCAACCCCAACAACCTCTCGATCATCACCGGCCGCCCGCCGGCCGTGCACGGTATCGCCGGCAACTTCTTCTACGACCGCGAAGCCAGGGAAGAGGTGATGATGAACGATGCCCGCTTCCTGCGGGCGCCGACCATCCTGGCCGAGTTCCAGAAGGCCGGCTTCAAGGTCGCGATGGTCACCGCCAAGGACAAGCTGCGCACCCTGCTCGGCAAGGGGCTCGACTTCGGATCCGGCAGCGCGATCGCCTTCTCCTCGGAGAAGGCCGACAAGGCCAACAAGGCGGAGAACGGCATCGCGGACGTGCTCGATTTCGTCGGCATGCCGGTGCCGTCGGTCTATTCGGCCGATCTCTCGGAGTTCGTCTTCGCCGCCGGCGTCAAGCTGCTGGAGAGCTTCAAGCCGGACCTGATGTATCTCTCGACCACCGACTATGTGCAGCACAAGGCTGCGCCCGGCTCGGAGATGGCCGATAGTTTCTACGCCATGTTCGACGGCTATGTCGGCAAGCTCGACGCGCTCGGCTGCACGCTGGTCATCACTGCCGATCACGGCATGAACGACAAGCACCTCGCCAATGGCGAGCCGGATGTCGTCTATCTCCAGAGCCTGATGGACGAGTGGTATGGCAAGGGCACGATGCGCGTGATCCTGCCGATCACCGACCCTTACGTGGTCCATCACGGCGCGCTCGGCTCCTTCGCCACGGTCTATCTGCCCGATGGCGCGAGCCAGGAGGAGGTCGCAGCCCGCATCTCCGGGATCGAGGGCATCGCGCTGGCGGTGACGTCGGCGGAAGCCTGCGAGCGCTTCGAACTGCCGGCCGACCGGATCGGCGATGTCGTGGTCGTCTCGACCCGCCAGAAGGTGATCGGCACCTCGCCGGACCGGCACGATCTCTCGGGCCTGACCGAGCCGCTGCGCTCGCATGGCGGCATCACCGAGCAGCGCGTGCCGATGATCGCCAACCGGCCGATCACGGTGCCGCAGGGCCGCACGCTCCGCAATTTCGACGTCTTCGACGTCGCCCTGAACCTGGTGAACTGAGATGAACGCGACGGTGAAGCCGCCGGTGCGGCGCGAGGCGATGCGCATCGCCGGAAAGCTGGTCACGACCGACGACATGGTCGAGGTCAGGAACCCCTATGACGATAGCGTCGTCGGCCTGATCCCGGCCGCCCGGCCCGAGCATGTCCGCGAGGCCTTCGCCAAGGCCAAGGCGTTCAAGCCGACGCTCTCGCGCTACGAGCGCCAGCAGATCCTGCAGAAGACCGCCGAATTGCTGCGCGACCGCAAGGAGCTGTTCGCGAAGCTGATCACCGCGGAAGCCGGTCTGTGCTGGAAGGACTCACTCTATGAGGCCAGCCGCGCCTACGACGTCTGGTCCTTCGCGGCGCAGCTCACCATCAAGGACGATGGCGAGATGTTCTCCTGCGACATCTCGCCGAACGGCAAGGCGCGCAAGATCTTCACGACGCGCCAGCCGCTGCTCGGCGTGATCTCGGCGATCACCCCGTTCAACCACCCGCTCAACATGGTCAGCCACAAGCTGGCCCCGGCGATCGCGACCAATAACCGCCTCGTGCTCAAGCCGACCGAGCTGACCCCGCTGACCGCGCTGGCGCTGGCCGACGTGCTCTACGAGGCGGGCTTGCCGCCCGAGATGCTCTCCGTCGTCACCGGCAATCCCTCGACCATGGGCGATGCGATGATCACCGACACGGACGCGGATCTGGTGACCTTCACCGGCTCGGTCCGCGTCGGCAAGCACATCGCCGACAAGGCCGGCTACAAGCGCATCGTGCTCGAGCTCGGCGGCAACGACCCGCTGATCGTCATGGAGGATGCCGATCTCGACAAGGCAGCCGAGCTCGCCGTCACCGGCGCGACCAAGAACTCCGGCCAGCGCTGCACGGCGGTGAAGCGCATCCTGGTGGTCGAGAGCGTCGCCGACGCCTTCTCCAGGCTCGTCGTCGAGAAGGCCAGGAAGTTGAAATGCGGCGATCCGATGGACCCGGAAACCGATGTCGGCTGCGTCATCAATGCCCGCTCGGCTTCGCTCTTCCAGGCCCGCGTCGACGATGCCGTGAGCAAGGGCGCCGAGGTGCTCCACGGCAAGCGGGCGGAAGGCGCGCTGTTCCACCCGACCGTGGTCGACAGGATCCCCTATACCTGCGAGCTGGTGCATGAGGAGACCTTCGGCCCGGTCATCCCGATCATCCGCGTGCCCGACGACATCGCCGAGGTGATCCGGATCTCGAACTCCACCGCCTATGGTCTCTCTTCCGGCATCTGCACGAACCGCTACGATTACATCCAGCGCTTCGTCGCGGAGCTGGAGGTCGGTACCGTGAACCTCTGGGAAGTCCCGGGCTACCGGATCGAGATGTCCCCCTTCGGCGGCATCAAGGATTCCGGCCTCGGCTACAAGGAGGGTGTCGTCGAGGCCATGAAATCCTTCACCAACGTCAAGACGTGGTCGATGCCCTGGACCGCGTGAAACAAGAAAAGCCAGCGCAGGCGGAGCGATCCGCCTGCGTTTTCGTCTGTCAGGGGAAGAAAACGTCCAAAGAGCGTTCAGACTGACCATAACGAGGGGATGAGAATATGAAGAACTGGCTTGCTTCCTGCGTCATCGGGGCTATCGCGCTCGCGCTTCCCGGCATGGCTCACGCACAGAAGACCAAGGTGACCGTCTACACGGCCCTTGAGAACGATCAGCTCGCGCCGTTCAAGGCCTCGATCGAGAAGGCCGTGCCCGAGGCGGAGGTCGTCTGGGTCCGTGACTCCACCGGCGTCATCACCGCCCGATTCCTGGCCGAGAAGGACAATCCCCGCGCCGACATGGTGATGGGGCTCGCCGCATCGAGCCTGCTGATGTTCGAGAAGGCCGGCCTGCTCGAAACCTACAAGCCCGCCGGGGCTGATGCGCTGAAACCCGTCTTCCGCGACGCCAAGGAGCCCTATACCTGGACCGGCATGGACGCCTATCTCGGCGTCGTCTGCTATAATACCGCCGAGGCCAAGGGCGTGCCGGTCCCGAGTTCCTGGAAGGACCTGCTCAACCCGGCCTTCAAGGGCAAGATCGTGATGCCGCACCCGGCTTCGTCGGGCACCGGCTACCTGATGGTCGCCGGCTGGCTGCAGAGCATGGGCGAGGCCGAGGGCTGGAAGTTCATGGACGGGCTGCACGAGAATATCGGCGCCTACCTGCATTCCGGCTCCGCGCCTTGCGTCCAGGCGGCACGCGGCGAGCGCACCATCGGTCTGGCGCTCGACATGCGCGGCGCCTCCGAGAAGAGCAAGGGCGCGCCGATCGAGGTCGTGATCCCGAAGGAGGGCGTGGGCTGGGAGATGGAGGCCAGTGCCATCGTCAAGGGCTCGAAGAACCTCGCGCTGGCCAAGAAGATCGCCGACTGGTCGACGACGAAAGGCGCCAACGAGCTCTATTCGAAGACCTATGCGATCGTCGCTGCGTCCGGTGTCGGGACGAAGCCGGCGAACTATCCTGCCAATGCCGAAGCCGGCATGATCAAGAACGATCTCGGCTGGATGGCCGACAACCGCGACCGCGTGCTCGCCGAATGGTCGAAGCGCTACGAGTCCAAGGCGGCGCCGAAGAACTGAGCCTTTGCCATGCCGCCGGCCGCGTGGGCGGCCGGCGGCATGGTCTGTGCAAGACGTCTAGAGAAGCCCCGCCATTGCCCGCGGGGCGGATCTCTGCCCGTTCAGATGAAGGCCGGTCCGATGTCCACGAATGCGACCCCGTTTCTTTCCATCCGCAATCTCGCCAAGAATTTCGGCGCGTTCCGGGCGCTGCACGACATCGACCTCGACATCCATCGCGGCGAGTTCGTCTGCTTCCTCGGCCCTTCCGGCTGCGGCAAGACCACATTGCTGCGGGCGGTCGCGGGCCTCGATCAGCAGGATAGCGGCACCATCCTTATGGGCGGGCGCGATGTCTCGCATGCCAGCCCGTCCGAGCGCGATTTCGGCATCGTCTTCCAGTCCTATGCGCTCTTTCCCAATCTCACTGTCGGAGACAATGTCGGCTACGGGCTGGTCAACCGCCGCCGCACCCGCGACGAGATCACCAGGCGCGTTACCGAGCTCCTGACACTGGTCGGCCTGCCAGAGCAGGGCCGAAAATATCCCGTTCAGCTTTCAGGCGGCCAGCAGCAGCGCGTGGCGCTGGCCCGCGCACTCGCCACCTCGCCGGAATTGCTGCTGCTCGACGAGCCGCTCTCCGCCCTCGATGCCAAGGTCCGTGAGCGCTTGCGTGGCGAGATGCGCTCGCTGCAGCAGCGGCTGGGCGTGACCACGATCATGGTGACGCATGACCAGGAGGAGGCGCTCGCCATGGCCGACCGCATCGTCGTGATGCGGGACGGCGCGGTCGAGCAGGTCGGCTCGCCCGAGGAGATCTACCGTCGCCCAGCGACGCCCTTCGTCGCCGATTTCGTCGGGCACATGACCTTCATGGACGCGATCGTGACCGGTCCTGGCAAGGTCCGCGTCGACGAGCTCGACCTCGTCGTCGCCAATGCCGCGCCCTTCGCCGTCGGTACGCCGGTCAGGCTGGCGATGCGCCCCGAAGAGGTCCGCACCCGCAGCATCGGCGATGACACGCCGAACCGCTTCGAGGCGACGATCGGGGACCTTGCCTTCCTCGGCTCCTATTGCCGGGCGCATCTTGAACCGACCGGCTCGCGCGCGACCCGGATCGCCGCCGATTTCTCGTCCAACGCGATGCGCGATCTCGGGATCGCGCCGGGGCAGGTGCGCACCATCGCCTTTCCGCCCGAGGCCCTGCACGTCTTTGCCGGGGAGGGACGATGAGCGATCTCGCACAGCCCCTGACGATGACCGAACCAGCCGTGAAAATCTCGCCTTTGCGAGTCAGCGAGCGTCATGTCGCCGGAGCGCTGATCCTGGCGCTCTGCGCGGTGCTCGTGCTGATCATCGCGCTGCCGCTCTGGGCGCTGCTCTCCAAGAGCCTGGAGGACACGGACGGGAAGTTCGTCGGGCTCGCCAATTTCGTCAGCTACGCGACGACGCCGTCGCTGTTCTATTCGCTGCTGAACAGCCTGCTGGTCGCCGGCGTGACGACCGCGATCGTGGTGCCGCTCGCATTCCTCTACGCCTATGCCTTGCGCCGTAGCTGCATTCCGGCCAAGGGCGCTTTCTACGCCGCGGCGATGGTCCCGGTCTTCGCGCCTTCGCTGCTGTCGGGCCTGGCGCTGATCTACCTGTTCGGCAATCAGGGCATCCTGAAATCCTGGATGATGGGCGCCTCGCTCTACGGCCCCGTCGGCATCATCGCGGCCGAGGTGCTCTACTGCTTCCCGCATGCGATGCTGATCCTCGTTACGGCGCTGGCGTTATCCGACGGCCGTCTGCGCGAGGCGGCGGACGCGATGGGCACCACGCGCTGGCGCATCTTCCACACGATCACCCTGCCGGGCGCACGCTATGGCGTGATCAGCGCCACCTTCGTCGTCTTCACGCTGGTCATCACCGATTTCGGCATTCCCAAGGTGATCGGCGGGCAGTTCAGCGTGCTGGCGACCGACGCCTACCGGCAGGTCGTCGGCCAGCAGAACTTCCCGATGGGCGCCGTCGTCGGCATCATCCTGCTGGTCCCGGCGGTTCTCGCCTTCTTCGTCGACCGTGTGGTGCAGCGACGCCAGAGCGCCATGCTCTCGGCCCGCGCCGTGCCTTATGTCCCCAAGCCGGACCGGCGCCGCGACCTCGCGCTGCTCGGCTTCGTCAGCCTGGTCGCGCTCGCCATCGTCGGCCCCTATGCGATCGCCTTCTGGGGCTCCTTCGTCAAATATTGGCCCTACAACCTGTCGCTGACTCTGGGCAATTACGACTTCTCGACGGTCGAGCCCGACGGCTGGGGTCCGTATCGCAACTCGCTGCTGCTGGCTTCGCTCACGGCGGTGATCGGCACGGCGCTGATCTTCACCGGCGCCTACCTGATCGAGAAGGTGAAGCTCTTTCCGCGCCTGCGCGCCTTCGCCCAGTTCCTGGCGATGCTGCCGATGGCGGTGCCTGGCCTCGTGCTCGGCCTCGGTTATGTCTTCTTCTACAATGCCGGCTGGAACCCGCTCGGCTTCCTCTACGGGACGCTGGCGATCCTGGTGATCAACACCGTCGCGCATTTCTACACGGTCGGGCACATCACGGCGCTGACCAGCCTGAAGCAGCTCGACGGCGAGTTCGAGTCGGTCTCCGCCTCGCTCAAGGTGCCGTTCTGGTCGACCTTCCGCCGCGTGACCGCGCCGATCTGCCTGCCGGCGATCCTCGACATCGCGGTCTATGTCTTCGTCAACGCCCTGACGACGGTCTCGGCCGTGATCTTCCTCTATGGGGCCGACACCAAGCTCGCCTCGATCGCGATCGTCCATATGGACGAGGCGGGCGCCATGGCCTCGGCTGCCGGCATGGCGAGCGTCATCATGGCGACCGCCATCGCCGTGAAGCTTGCCCATGTCGGCCTCGACAATCTGGTCTTCGGCCGCCTGCAGCAATGGCGCCAGCGTTAGGACGTCGGTATGCGCCTGGGCGTGATCGCCGATATCCATGGCAACCTGCCGGCGCTCGAAGCCGTGCTGGCGAAGCTCGATGCGCTGGCGCCGGATCGCATCGTCAATCTCGGCGATTGCGCCTCGAGCCCGCTCTGGCCGGTCGAGACGGTCGCGCTGCTGCGCTCCCGCAAGATGAGCCATGTCCGGGGCAATCACGACCGGGCGATGGGCGCGGCCTCGCCCGACGAACTCGGCACCTCGGACAGCTACGCCTGGCAGGCGCTCGATCCCGAGGCTCGCGCCTGGCTCGCCGGCCTGCCGGTCGAGATCACCGTGGAAGGCGCGCTCTGCTTCCATGCCTGCCCCGGCAACGACTCGGCCTATCTGATGGAGGAGGTCCAGAACGGCTATCTGGTGCCGTCGCCGATCCCGACGATCGAGCAGCGTCTCGCCGGCCGGTCGGCGCCGTTGATGCTCTGCGGGCACAGCCATCAGACGCGTGCCGCCCGATTGAACTCGGGCGCAATCGTCGTCAATCCCGGCAGCGTCGGCAATCCGGCCTATCGCGATACCAAGCCCGCCCATGTCTCCGAGAGCGGCATGCCCCATGCCCGCTTCGCCATCGTCTCGCTCGGCGCGGAGATCACGATCGAGCATCACCTCGCCGTCTACGACTGGGAGCGCTCGGCCCGGCGCGCCGAGGAGAGCGGGCGAACGGATTGGGCGCACGCTCTGCGGACGGGAAGGGCGTTGCCCTAGCGCCGCTCATCCGCGCAGGGACCGCGCCAGCGTGAAGAAGGCGTGGATGGCCTTGCTGTTGCGGCGCTCATGCAGGCAGATCAGCTTCTCGTGCATCAGGAGCGGCGGCCCGGCGAGCGGTATGCGGGTGAGACGCGGATCGTCCTCCCCGAACTCTGCCGCCGAGACGAAGCCGATCCCGCCGCCGGCCGCCACGATGGCGCGCACCGCCTCGCGTCCTTCCGCCTCGACCGCATAAGCGAGCGCGACGCCCTGTTCCGCGGCCCGCTGTTCCAGCAACTGGCGCGTGCGCGAGCCGCGTTCGCGCATGACCAGCGGCCAGTTCGCCAGGTCCTGCAATGAAAGCGTCGGCAGCGCCGCGGCCGGATGGCCCTTCGCGGCGAAGGCGATGATCGGCGAGACGTTGAGCGGCAGCACTTCGAAGGGCCGCTCGTCGGCGAGTTCGCCGAGCACGCCGATCTCGGCATCGTAGCCGATGAGCGTCTCGACGATGCTGCCGGTATTGCCCTGTGCGATCGAGACCTGGATGCTGGGATGGCGCTCGCGGAAGGCGGTCAGCACATCGAGCACATGATGCACGGAATCCGCGACGATCCTGAGCGCGCCGGTCCGCAGCGAGCGCTCCTCCTGCAGAAGCTCAAGCGCCTCGCCCTCGGCCCCGAACAGGCGATGCGTGACCACGAGCAGCCTCTGGCCGGCCGGTGTCAGGACGATCTGGCGATGGCGGCGGCTGAACAGCGCGACGTCGTATTCCTCCTCCAGTTTGCGGACCTGATCCGAGATCGCCGGCTGGGTGAGGTTGAGCGCGGCTGCCGCTTTCGAGAAGCCGCCGGACAGCGCGACCTGATGGAAAGCCCGGAGCTGGACGTGACGCATGGCAGGAAAAGCCTCGGGAAAGTCGATGTGGAATGATATCGCTGAAATTTATACTTGGATATGAAATAGCGATTTTTCAGATCGATGAAGCGAGGGCATTCTGAGCCTCGACAGCGCTCCACCGGCGCGAACCGAGGCCCTGCCATGCACGTCGAAACCGCTGCCATCGTCCACACCGAAGGCGAATCCAACACCTCCGCGGCGCGCAGCGACTGGTCCGCCGGCATCGGCGACGCGGGAACGCGCGAACTGCTCGCACGCGATTCCGCCACCTTCCTGCACCAGAGCCTGTCGAGCCCGTGCCTCACCGCCATTGCCAAAGCGGAGGGCATCTGGATCGAGGACACGATGGGGCGCCGCTACATGGATTTCCATGGCAACAGCGTCCACCATATCGGCTATGGCCATCCGCGTCTGAAGGAGGCGATCAAGGCGCAACTCGACGATCTCTGCTTCGCGCCGCGCCGCTTCACCTGCGAGCCGGCCGTCGAATTGGCCGAAACTCTGGCGCAGATGGCGCCGGGCGATCTCGGCAAGGTGCTCTTCACCACTGGCGGCTCCGACGCGATCGAGGTTGCGCTCCGGCTCGCCCGCGCCGCGACCGGCCGGTTCAAGACGCTGTCTTTCTGGGACGCCTTCCATGGCGCCGGCTTCGGCGCCTCCAGCGTCGGTGGCGAGGCGACATTCCGCTCCGGGATCGCCGGGCCGCTCTTGCCGGGCGCCGAGCATGTCGCGCCCTGGGGCACCCGCAACTGCGCCTATGGCCATGACAATCTGGAGGATTCGGCGCGCGCCTGCGCCCGCATGATCTCCTATGTGCTGGCGCGGGAAGGGGATGTCGCCGCGGTCGTCGCCGAGCCGATGCGGGCGACGCCTTATCCGCCGGCGCCCGGCTTCTGGAAGAGCGTGCGCGAGGCTTGCGACCGTCACGGCACGCTCTTGATCTTCGACGAGATCCCGACCGGGCTCGGCAAGACCGGGCGCTTCTTCGCCCATGAACATGACGAGGTGCAGCCCGACATGGTCGTGCTCGGCAAGGCGCTGGGCGGCGGCATCCTGCCGATCGCCGCGGTCATGGCGCGACGCGATCTCGATGTCGCCGGCGGCTATGCGATCGGCCACTACACCCATGAGAAGAACCCGGTCACCACCCGCGCGGCACTGACCACGATCAACATAATCCGCGAGGAGGGGCTGACCGAGCGCGCCGCCGAACTCGGCGCCTATGCGATGGAGCGCCTGCGCCATTTCGGCGCGAGCTGCCCGGCCGTCGGCGATGTGCGCGGGCGCGGCCTGCTCTTCGGCGTCGAACTCGTATCGGATCGCGATGCCTGGACGCCTGACAATGCCCTGGCCGAGCGTGTCTATTACCGCTGCCTTGAAGCGGGTCTGAGCTTCAAGATCAGCCAGGGCAATGTGCTGACCCTGTCGCCGCCGATGGTGATCGCGCGGGCCGACCTCGAACGCGCGCTCGGCATCGTCGAGCAGGCGATCCTGGCCGGCTGAGGGGCGATGATGAAGGCTGTCCGCACCGACCGGGAACTGGAATGCCCGGAGATCGATGCAGGGCTTCGCGCCCGCGGCGTCGAGCTCGTCACGCTGCCCGACGGGATTTCGGAGGAGGCGCTGATGCGAGAGGTCGCCGACGCCGATCTCCTGCTGATGTGCTACACGCCGGTCACCGCACGGGTGATCGCGGCGGCGCCGAAACTCAGGGGCATCGTCAAGTACGGCGTCGGCATCGACGCGATCGATATTCCCGCCGCCATCGCGCGCGGCATCCCCGTCGTCAACGTGCCCGAATATGCCGAGGAGACGGTCGCGGAGGGCGCCTTCGCCCTGATGATCGCGCTGACGAAGCGCTTGCCGGAGATCGGCCGGGCGATGGACCGTGAAGGCTGGATCTGGCCGGCGTCGCGCTGGCTAGGCCGCGACATCGCCGGCGCGACGCTGGGGCTCGTCGGTACCGGCAAGATCGGCCGCAGCATGGCGCGGATGGCGGGGCAGGGGTTCCGGGCGCGCGTCCTCGGCTACGATCCGCATGTCGATGCCGCGACGATGGCGGCGGCCGGGATCGAGAAGGTCGATAACCTCCACGCCATGCTCGGGCAATGCGACATGGTCTCGCTGCACAGCGTCCTGAACGACGCGACCCGTCATATTATCGGGCGGGCTGAGCTTGCCTGTCTCAAGCGAGACGCCATCCTCGTCAACGTCTCGCGCGGCGCGCTGATCGACGAGGCGGCGCTGGCCGAGGCGGTGCTGGAGGGCAAGCTCGGCGGCGTCGGGCTCGACGTCTACAGCCAGGAGCCGCTCGCCCGGCACGGGCATCCGCTCAGCCCCCTGTTCGGCCGCGATGACGTCATCCTGTTCCCGCACCTGACCTTCTTCACCGCCGAGGCGATGCGGCGGCTCTCGGACGACACGCTGGCACGCTGCTTCGAGATCCTCGACGGCAGACCGGTCCAGATCCGCTCGCATGACCCGCGCCTGCGGGCGCAGACGCGGAACGTCGCCTTCGCCTGAAGGAGCTAGCGGAAGATCACCGTGCGGCGGCCGGCGAGCATCACCCGGCGCTCGATATGCAGCTTGAGCGCTCGCGCCAGCACCACCGCCTCGATATCGCGGCCGGCGCTGACCAGATCGTCCGGCGCCAGCGAATGGTCGGCGCGGCCGACGTCCTGGTCGATGATCGGGCCTTCGTCGAGATCGGGCGTGACGTAATGCGCGGTCGCGCCGATCAGCTTCACGCCGCGATCATAGGCCTGGTGATAGGGCTTGGCGCCCTTGAAGCTGGGCAGGAAGGAATGGTGGATGTTGATCGCCCGCCCGTCGAGCCCCCGGCAAAGATCGTTCGACAAAACCTGCATGTAGCGCGCGAGCACGACCAGCGAGGAGTTCGTCTCGGCGACGATCTCGAGCAGCCGTGCCTCCTGCTCCGCCTTGGTCGCGGGCGTGACTGGCAGGTAGTGGAACGGGATGCCGTAGCTCTTGGCCAGCGCCTCGAAATCGCGGTGATTGGAGACGATGGCGGGGATCTCGATGTTGAGATTGCCTGTCGCCTGCCGGAACAGCAGGTCGTTCAGGCAATGGCCGAAGCGCGAGACCATCAGGAGCACCCGCGCCGGGGCGGCGGCGTCGATCGCGTCCCATTCCATGCGGAAGGTGCCAGCGACGCCGTCGAACTCGCGCCGGAATGCAGCCTCGTCGAAGCGCTCCCCGGTCGCGAAGGCGACGCGCATGAAGAAGCGGCCGTCGCGCGGATCGCTGAACTGCGCGCTCTCCAGGATGTTGCAGCCATGGCGGTAGAGCACGCCGCTGACGGCATGGACGATGCCCGGCCGGTCCTCGCAGGACAAGGTCAGGATGCGGTCGGGCTTCTGCACCTTGAAGTCCCGCCCCGGGGCCGGGGCATGCGCGGAATGGGCTTCAGTCATCGTCTCTCGTCCCGGATCTATTTGCGGTCGAGTGGCGCCGCGAGGCTGGCGCTGACCGGAACGGTGGTGCCGGCGAGGTCGATAGACCAGCTCCGTGCATCGAGCCAGGCCTGGTCGATCGCTTGGTCGCTTGAAGCCCAGCCCAGCGCCACGATGCCGTCGAGGCTCGCGCCGAAGGCCGCCGAGGTAATCTCGCCGACCGGCTTGCCATCCGCGAGGATCGCTTCGCCGCCCCAGGCCATTTGCCCGTCCGGGCGCGGCCCGACAACAGCGATCAGGCGTTTCGTGCGCGGCGCGGCCTTGGCGGCAACGAGCGCCCCGCGGCCGAGGAACTCGCCCTTGCCGAGCTTCACGGCGAAGCCGAGCCCGGCCTCGTAGGGATTGACGTCCGGAGTCAGCTCACGGCCCCAGGCGCGGAAGCCCTTTTCGATGCGCAGCGAGTCCACGGCGTAATAGCCGACATCCACCAGTCCGAGATCGGCCCCGGCCTCGTGCAGCGCGTCGTAGATCGCAGCCGTGAACTCGACGGGCGCATAGAGCTCGAACCCGTCACCGAGATAGGAACGGCGGCAGGCCCAGGTCGTGGCATAGCCGATCGTGATCTTGCGGATCGCGTTGGCCGGGAAGTCGGCGAGGTCGAACGATGTCGGCGAGAGGCGGGCCAGAAGCTCGGGGACCTTCGGCCCGGCGAGCGAGAGCACCGCATAGGAAGCGGTCACGTCCGTCAGCGTCACGCCTTCCGGGAGCTGGCGCCTGATCCAGTGGGCGTCGCGCGTCGCCTGCGCCGTGCCGGTGAGCAGGAGATAGGCGTCGGGAGCGATCCGGGCGGCGGTAAGATCGCTCTCGAACGTACCTCGGGCATTGAGCAGCGCCGTGTAGACGGAGGTGCCGACCGGCACGGCGACATCGTTGGCTGCGAGGCGCTGCAAGGCGGCCTCGGCCTGCGGTCCCTGCAGCAGGAATTTTGCGAAGCTCGACATGTCGACGAGGCCGGCCGCCTCGCGGCAGGCGCGATGCTCGGCCGCGACGGTCTCGAACCAGTTCTGCGGGCCGAAGGAATAGCCGATCGAGCGCTCCGCCTCGGTGCGGGCGAAATAGTTCGCGCGCTCCCAGCCCATCTTGGAGCCGAAGACGGCGCCTTTGGCCGCGAGCCGGTCATAGAGCGGCGAGCGCCGGAAGGGGCGGGCGGTATCGAGCTCGCGGTTCGGCCAGGGCATGGCGTAATGCAGGCCGAGCGTCTCCTTGATGCGGTCCTTCAGCCAGGCCGGGTTGTTGTTGAAATCGGCGAAGCGGCGGATATCGACCGGCCAGAGATCGCTCGTCGCCTCGCCCTCGACGATCCATTCCGCCAGCGCCCGGCCGGCGCCGCCGGCCGAGGCGATGCCCATCGAGTTGAAACCGGCCCCGACATAGACGCCCGCCACCTCCGGCGCCTCGCCGAGGAGGAAGTTGTTGTCCGGCGTGAAGCTCTCGGGGCCGTTGAGGAAGGTCTTGATCTCGGCTGTCTCCAGCGCCGGCACGCGCTCCAGCGCGTTCTCCATCAGGATGCCGAACTGGTCCCAGTCGTCGGGCAGGAGCTGGAACTCGAACGGGTGGGGGATGCCGTCCATGCCCCAGGGCTTCGCATCCGGCTCGAAGCCACCCATGACGAGGCCACCGACCTCTTCCTTGAAATAGATATAGCCGTCGGGGTCGCGCATCACCGGCAGGTCCGGCGTCACGCCGGCGATCTTGCCGGTGACGATGTACATGTGCTCGGCCGAATGCAGTGGCACCGAGACGCCGCACATCTGGCCGATCGTGCGCGACCATTGCCCGGCGCAGATCACCAGCACCTCGCATTCGACCCGGCCCTGATCGGTCTGCACCGCCTTGACCCGGCCCTTCTCGGTCTCGATGCCGGTGACGCGGATGCCCTCGCGCACGGTTGCGCCGCCGCTGCGGGCGCCGCGGGCCAGCGCCTGCGTGATATCGGAGGGATTGGCCTTGCCGTCGCCCGGCAGCCAGACGCCGCCGACGAGGTCGTCGGTGCGCATCACCGGCCATTTATCGCCGGCTTCCTGCGGGCTGAGTTCCTCGATCTCGACGCCCTGCGCGCGTGCTGCCGAGATCGTCCGGCGCAATTGCGTCATGCGCTCCTCAGTACGCGCAACCGAGACCGAGCCGCAGCGCTTCCAGCCCGTCGCCAGGCCGGTCTCGCTCTCCAGCGAGGCGTAGAGCTCTGTCGAATAGCGGATCAGCCGCGTCATGCTGGACTGGCTGCGGAGCTGCCCGACGAGGCCGGCCGCATGCCAGGTCGTGCCGGAGGAGAGGCGCCCTTGTTCCAGCAGCAATACGTCGCGCCAGCCGAGCTTGGTCAGGTGATAGGCGACCGAGCAGCCGATGATACCGCCGCCGATGATGACGACACGGGATTGGGTGGGAATGGACATGAGCGCCTCCGCGATGGAAGGCAGCTTAGCGCGTCGAAATCAGAAAACAACAAAAAACCACAAAAACAGTCAATTCATCCGACCTGAATTCGGACCCCTTGCTCGGCCAGTTTCTCGGCGAGCGGGGCGGGCGGGGCCTGATCGACCAGAAGCCCGGCGCAAGGCTTGTCGCCGCCGATGCGGCTGGGCAGGACGAGCCCGAACTTGCTGTGATCCGCCATCACGAAGCCTTGTTCAGCCGCATTCAAAAGGGCTGTGCGAGTGGCGGCACCGGCACGGGTATAGTCGGTGACGTGTCCCTCCGGATCGACGCCGCCGACGCTGACGAAGGCGAAATCCGCCGAGAGCCGTGCGATCGCCCGCAGCGTCTCCGGGCCGGTGGCCGCATCCTCGTTGCGATCGAACTCGCCGCCGATCAGGAAGACGCGGGCGCCGGCCAACCGGCTGACGAGCCGGGCATTCTCCAGCGAGGTCGTGTGCACGATCAGGCGCTTGCGATCGGACCGTGCCAAGGCGCGCGCCAGCGCCTCGGTCGTCGTGCCGGAATCCAGCAGGATGGTCATGCCGTCGCCGATCAGCGAGACCGCGAGATCGGCGATCGTCTCCTTGCCGGCGCGGTTCACGGTGCGGCGGCTGGCGAAGGAGGCTTCCGAGCGCTCGTTGCGGATCGCGCCGCCATGGACGATCGCGAGCAGGCTGCCGGCCGAGAGGGCCTTGAGATCGCGCCGAACCGTCTCGCGCGAGACGTCGAGCGCCTGCGCCAGCTCCTCGACAGTAACCGAGCCGGTCTCGTCGAGCTTCGCCATGATGGCGTGATGCCGTCGCGCTGCGATGTCGCGTGTCATGGAAACCGGGCCAGCCCTGCTCGCCGGCTTCAGGTCCGGCAGGGCAGGGATAGGAAGTTGATCCGGGCTTGGCAATCGAAACGGCGGTGCCGCTGTTTTTCAGCCGGGAAGCGAAAAGGGCGCGGCTCGTCGAAGCTGCGCCCTTTCGGAAAGGCTAGCGCGCTGTGGCGCCAAGTCCGCCGATGCAGGTGTACTTGACGTCGAGATAGTCCTGCAGGCCGTATTTCGAGCCTTCCGAACCCAGTCCCGATTCCTTGACGCCGCCGAAGGGCGCGACCTCGGTCGTGACCAGCCCCTCGTTCACGCCGACGATGCCGTATTGCAGCGCTTCCGAGACCCGGAAGGTGCGGCCGAGATCGCGCGTGTAGAAATAGCAGGCGAGCCCGTATTCGGTGTCGTTGGCGAGGCGCAGGGCCTCCTCCTCGGTCTCGAAGCGGAAGACCGGCGCGACGGGCCCGAATATCTCCTCGCGCGCGAACAGCATGGTGCCGGTCGCACCCGCGATCACGGTCGGCTCGTAGAAGCTGAGACCCAGTTCCGAGCGCTTGCCGCCGGTCGCGACGGTGCCGCCCTTGGCCGTGGCGTCGGCCACCATCTCCTCGACCTTGGCGAGCGCCTTGTCGTCGATCAGCGGGCCTTGCGTCACGCCGGTCTCAAGCCCGGAGCCGAGCTTGAGCTTCCTCACGGCAGCGGTCAGCTTTTCGACGAAGGCGTCGTAGATTCCGGCCTGCGCGTAGAAGCGGTTGGTGCAGACGCAGGTCTGGCCGGAATTGCGGAATTTTGCGGCGATCGCGCCCTCGACCGCGCGGTCGAGATCGGCGTCGTCGAAGACGATGAAGGGCGCGTTGCCGCCGAGCTCCATCGAGACCTTCTTCACGGTCTCGGCCGCCTGTTTCAGCAGCACCTTGCCGACCGGGGTGGAGCCGGTGAAGGTGATCTTGCGCACCAGCGGATTGCCGGTGAGCTCGCCGCCGACGGTGCGGGCATCACCCGTCACGACATTGACGACGCCGGCCGGGATGCCGGCCTTCTCGGCGAGGATGCCCCAGGCCAGCGCCGAATAGGGCGTCTGCGAGGCCGGCTTGGCGACGATGGTGCAGCCGGCGGCCAGAGCCGGGCCGATCTTGCGGGCCAGCATCGAGGAGGGGAAGTTCCAGGGCGTGATCGCGCCGACCACGCCGAGCGGCTGCTTGGTCACGATGATGCGCCGGTCGGCCCAGGGCGAGGGGATGACGTCGCCATAGACGCGCCGTGCCTCCTCGGCGAACCAGAGCACATAGGCCGCGCTCATGCCGACCTCGCCCTTGGCTTCGGCCAGCGGCTTGCCCTGCTCGCGGGTCAGGAGCTCGGCCAGCGCGTCCTGATGCTTCAGGATTTCGTCGGCGAGCTTGCGCAGCAGCACGGCGCGCTCCTGCGCGGTCTTGGCGGCCCAGGCCGGGAAGGCGGCATGCGCGGCCTCGATCGCGGCGCGCGTCTCGGCCACGCCGGCCGAGGGAACCGTGCCAATGGACTTGCCCGTCGCCGGATCGGTGACGTCGATCGTTCCGCCCGATGCCTTGTCCAGCCAGCGCCCGCCGACGAAGATCGCGTCGCGCTTGAAATCGCTCCACTGGGACATGATTCAGCCTTTCGGAAATGCGGGGGAGGCACGGTTGCTTGCCCTTGCGGACAAGGCGTGCGTTGACGGTGAGGTTCTGCTGCGGACGGGACGTCGCGAGTCCTTTCTAGTCGCCAGCCGGCGCTATGTGAACAAGCTGGGCGCTCTGCCCGGTGCGGCGATCTGCTGCTGCCTCGGCATCATCGCGGCAACCGTCTGGCGGACCGGCCGCGGTTTCGACATTGCCCCTCGTCGCGCGTGGCCATTTACGGTGCGCGCGCAGCGGATACGCTCACCCCGATTCCCTTCGATGCCGGCCTCTGCCCGATGCAGCCGTCACCATGGTTCGAGAAAGGTGTTCAGATGACCGAAAGCCTCCGCCCGTCCGCCGCTGCGCGCCTCGACCAGGCTCTCGGCCGGATTCGCGATCCCAAGCTCGAAGGCGGCAAGGTCTTCACCACGCTCTATGAAGCCTCGGCACGGCGCGAGGCCGAGTCGTCGGACGCCCGGGTCGCTGCTGGAAAGCCGCTGGGGCCGCTGGATGGCCGGATCGTCTCGATCAAGGACCTGTTCGACGTGGCCGGCGAGACGACGCGCGCCGGAGCAGCTGTCCTGCGCCGCCAGCCGCCGGCCACGGCCGACGCGCCGATCGTCCAGCGTCTGCGCGCCGCCGGCGCCGTCATCGTCGGCAAGACGCAGATGACCGAATTCGCCTTTTCGGCGCTCGGCACCAACGCCCATGATCCGGTTGCCGGCAATCCGCATGATCGCAGCCGCGCGCCGGGCGGCTCGTCCTCGGGCGCCGTCGTCTCGGTGATCGACGGCATGGCCGAGATCGCCATCGGCAGCGACACCGGCGGCTCGATCCGCATCCCGGCGGCCCTGACCGGTGCGGTCGGCTTCAAGCCGACCTCCGGCCGCGTTCCGACGACCGGCGCCTTCTCCCTTTCGAGCACGCTCGACACGGTCGGCCCGATCGCCCGATCCGTCGTCGATTGCGCCCTGACCGATGCCGTTCTGGCAGGGCAGGCGCCATCGCCGCTGGCGCCGCGGCCGCAGGCCCGCTTCGTGGTGGCGCGTGGGCGCCTGTTCGATGCAATGGAGGCGGAGGTCACCGAGGCGTTCGAGGCGGGGCTGGACCGACTGCGGCGTGCCGGCCTCAGCGTTGAGGATGGTTCGCTCGACCCGAGCCTCGATGCCCTGGCCGCGCTCGACAAGATCGGCGGCTTCCCATCGATCGAGCTCGGCGCGACCTTGCGCGATCTCGGCGTCGACGGCCTCGACGAGGTCGACCCCAAGACCCGCGTGCGCATCGAGGCCGGCGCCGGCATCCTCGGTGTCGACTATGTCCGCATGCAGCGCCGGCGCGCGGCGGCTGTCGCGGCTTTCGCGGCGGCGATGACCGACGATACCGTCTACCTCGTGCCGACGACCCCGATCCGGGCGCCTTTGCTGGCATCCGTCGCCGACGATGCCGGCTTCCACCATGCCAACGGCCTCGTCCTGCGCAATCCCCGCATCGGCAATCTGCTCGATGCCCCCTCGCTCTCGCTGCCTCTGCCGGTCCCGGCGGGCGCCCTCCCGGTCGGGATGATGCTGATCGGCAGGCGTGGCGCGGATCGTCCGCTGCTGGCAATGGCTGCAAGCGCCGAGGTCGCGCTCGCCCGCGTGTGAGCGAACAGGGGAAGCCGGAAACACCGCTTCCCCGATCCCGCCGGAATCCAGCCGATCAACGCCGGGGGATCGGCCGATTTACGCTCGGCTGGAGGCGCGGCGGTCTAGCCGTATCTGCGCCCGTTGGCGAAGGGGCCGACGCGCCAGCCGAGCTTGTCCTCGATCCGCCGGGCGGCTGCCTTGACCGCCTCGACGAAGTTCGCGTGCTCCTCGTTCACGCGGAACTCGGGCAGGACGATCGAGACGGTGATCGGGCAGGCGCCGGCCTCGTCCAGAACCGGCGCCGCGATGCAGGCAACCGCATAGTCGGACTCGCCGGCCTGGATCGACACGCCGGCCGCGAGCGCGTCGCGCGCTTGCGCGAGCAAGGCGGCGGGATCGGTGACGGCGCGCCCGGTTGGCGAGGCCTTGGCGCTCCTGCGGAAGAGCGCGGACCGCTCGGCATCGTCCAGCCCGGCGACCAGCAGCCGGCCTGAGGCGGTCCAGTTCAGCGGTACGCGCGTGCCGACGCGCGAGGTGATGACGAAATGGCCGGGGCCCTCGGCCATCGCCTCGACCACCATCATGCCGCCGTCGCGGCCGCAGATCTGCACGGTCTCGCCGACCTCGCGTGCCAGCACATGCATCTCATGTGTCGCGACATTGATGACCTGGAGGTCGCGGGCATAGGCGAGGCCGTAATGGTAGAGCCGGGGACCGAGCCAGACGCCGCCATCGCCGGAGCGCGCCAGCAGGCTCTTGTCGAGCAGATCCTCGACGATGGCGTAGACGGTCGAAAGCGGCGCGCCGATCGCACGGGCGACCTCATAGGCCGTCTGGGCCCGGCCCTCCTGCTGGAGATGGTCGAGGATCTGCACGGCGCGGTCGATGCCGCTGACGCGCGAGCGCCGCTGCGGCGCGCGCTCCGGCTCGTCTCCGCTGGCTTCCGTCGTCGTGGCTTTGGTCATGTCCGGGCTTTCATCCCTGCCGCGTATCGACTCAAACGGCGGTGTCCCGCAGGGGTTTCCGGCGGGGCCGCGAACCTCTCCGCTTTGCCGCCAGTTTCGTCAACGCCGGTCGCTATAGCATCGGCCCGAAAAGTGGCATCCGGTTTTCGGGCAAAGCCGATGCAAGATCAAAGAGCTAGAGTATCGGACTGAATACGAAATTCAGTCCGATACTCTAGTCCGGCCATTTCGCCAGCGAGGCGGCGCGCCGGTTGCGGCGCTCGATCAGCGGGCTTGCGATGATCGTGTTGCTGCGCCGCGCGGTCTCCAGTTCGGTGACGATGCGCGCGGCGACGATCTCTTCCTCATCCGGATGCAGGTTGCAGGGATCGAGGAAGAAATGGCCGTGCTCGACCTCGTGATCCCTGACGATGACCGGCGGCGTGCCACGGGCCAGCGCGTCGGCCAGGTCCCAGGCGGTGATATGCGCCTGCTCGGGATCGACGGAGAGCTTCATCCGGTCGAGCGGATTGTTGGTCGGGTCGGGCTCGATGACGGCCGTCACGCCGGGCCGCTCGGTGAAACGGGAGAGCCAGAGATCGAGCGCGCGCTGCTCGCGCGCCCTGATGCCGGCATGGTCGCGCTTCTCCCAGGCTTCCAGCGCGGCCATCGTGCCGAGCACGCTTTCCTTGCCGATCTTCATGCCGCGGCCGATGCCGCCATTCTGGATGAAGGCGGCGCGAACCAGCGCCTTGCGCCCGGCGACGATGCCGCCGGTCGGCCCGCCCAGGAACTTGTGCGAGGAATAGAGCACGATGTCGGCGCCGGCCTCGAGGAAGCCGCGCAAATCGTATTCGGAGGCCGCATCGACGATGACCGGCACGCCGCGCTCGTGGCAGATCGCCGCGAACTCCTCAAGCGGCAGCAGCCCGTACTGGACTGTATGGTGCGAGACGACATAGAGCGCCGCCGCCGTGTGCTCCGAGATCGCGCCGGCGAGCTGATAGGCGCGGGCGCTGGTGGCCTGCCCGACGACGATCGGCGTCGCGCCCGCAAGCCGGATCGCCTGTTCGACCGGCGCGCCATAGCCGACCATATGCCCCATCATCACCACGACCTCGTCCTTGAGGCCGCTGGCATCCGGCAGCTGTTCGACGGCGTAGAGATCGTCGCCCGTCATCGCGCCGGCGATCGCCAGCGTGATCCCGGCCGAGCAGGAGGCCGTGACGAAGCCGGCCTCGCTGCCGCAGAGCCGCGCGATCACCGCGCTGGCCTTGCGCTGGAGATCGTCGATCTCGACGAATTGCGGCAGGATCGCGGTCATCGCCGCGATCGCTTCCGGCACGGCGATCGAGGCGCCGAGCGCGGTCATCGTACCCGAGACGTTGATGACGGGGCGCAGGCCGAGGGAGGGGCGGATATCGGGGGCGGTCATCGGTTTCTCCTGGAAGGCGGGCGGGGCTTCTGCCCCGGTTAGGCTCGATGCTCTAGGACACGGCGACGATCGCCTCGATCTCGACGGTGATCTGGCGGGGCAGCGAGCCGAAGCCGACAGCCGAACGGGCATGCTTTCCGGCCTCGCCGAACACGGCGACGAAGAGGTCGGAACAGCCGTTGATGACGGCGGGATGGTCGCTGAAATCCGGCTCGGCATTGACCATGCCGAGCAGCTTGACGACGCGCCTGACGCGGCCGAGGTCGCCGAGCGCACCATGCAGCACGGCGAGCAGGTTGAGGCCGGTCAGCCGGGCATGGTCATAGGCCTGGGCGATGCCGACATCGCGGCCGACCTTGCCGGTATGGAGCCGGCCGTCCTCATGCGTCGGCCCCTGGCCGGAGAGATAGATCAGGTCGCCTTCGCGGATATAAGTGGCGAAATTGCCGATCGGCCGCGGCAGCGCCGGAAGCATGAGGCCAAGCTCCGCCAGGCGCCGGTAGGGCGCGGTGTCGGGCAGGGTGGACAGGACGGCGCTCATGGTGTCCTCACGCCGGATTGGGGCGGAAGCCGGCGAAGCGCGACAGGAAGGAGCGCAGCCGCTCATGCGGCTGCTCGCCGAACACCTTCGCGGGCGGCGCGTCGATGACGATCCGGCCCTGGTCGGTGAAGACGACGCGGTCCGCCACCTCCTGCGCGAAGGCCATCTCATGGGTGACGAGGATCATGGTGCGGCCCTCGGCGGCGAGTTCCTGCACCACGGCCAGCACCTCGCCGACGAGCTCCGGATCGAGCGCGGAGGTGATCTCGTCGAGCAGCAGCACCTTCGGCTCCATCGCCACCGCACGCGCGATGCCGACGCGCTGCTGCTGGCCGCCGGACATCTGCGAGGGCATGGCATCGACCTTGGCCGCCAGCCCGACGCGGGCGAGCCATTTCTCGGCGATGGCGCGGGCCTCGGCCTTGGGGCGGCCGCGCGATTTCATCAGGCCCAGCATGATGTTCTGCGCGGCGGTGAGATGCGGAAACAGGTTGAACTGCTGGAACACCATCGCGGCATCGACGCGGATCGCGGCGAGCTCGCGGTCGCTGCGGCGCTTGCGGCCACCCGCGCCGTCGCGATAGCCGACCTCGGTGCCGTCGATCCGGATCGAGCCGCCGTCATACTCCTCCAGGAAGTTGATGCAGCGCAGCAGCGTGGTCTTGCCGCTGCCGGAGGGGCCGATGATCGCGACGACCTCGCCCTTGCCGACGGTGAGATCGACGCCTTTCAGCACCTGATTGGCGCCGAAGGCCTTGGTCAGGCCCTCGATCGCGATCACCGGGGTCGCGGCGGAAGCACGGGCATCCGTCTCGGCCATGGATGCCTCCTTTCAGACGAAGCGCTTCTCGAGCCGGCGGCTGAGCGCCGAGAGCGGGAAGTTGATGGCGAAATACATCAGCGCGCCGATGAGATAGAGCGGCAGCGCCACATGGGTGCGCCCGATCACCTGTTGCAGCGACAGCATCAGGTCGACGATCCCCAGCAGCGAAACCAGCGAGGAGCCCTTCACGGTGTCGACGACGCTGTTGACGAAGGGCGGCAGGAAACGGCGCACGGCCTGCGGCGCCAGCACATGCGCGAAGCGGTCGAACATCGTCAGCCCGATCGCCTTGGCGGCTTCGGTCTGGCCCGTCGGAATCGACTGGAACGAGCCGCGCGTGATCTCGATGATCTGCGCCGATTTGAACGCCGTCAGCGCCACGATCGCGGCGAGCAGGCTTGGCAGGTTCACCTTGATCGCCGGCAGGCCGTAATAGACGAAATAGAGCAGGACGAGGATCGGCACGCCGCGCACGAAATCGGCATAGAGCCGGATCGGCGCGCGCGCCCAGAGCGGCCCGAAGGCGAGCACGCAGCCGAGCGGCAGCCCGACGATCAGCGACAGCACGATCACGCAGGCCGAGACCAGCAGGGTCGTCAGCAGGCCGTCGACGAGGAAGGGCAGGGTCTGGATCAGCGTCGCCATGCCGTCACCGCGCGATCGAATAGCGCCGCTCGGCCAAGCGAAGCAGCAGCAGGATGGCATAGCTGGTGATCAGGTAGATCGGCGTCGCCAGCAGATAAACCTCGACCGTGCGGAAGGTCTGCGTCTCGATCCAGCGCATGCCATAGGCGAGCTCGGGCACGGCGATGGCCGAGGCGATCGAGGTGTCTTTGAACAGCGAGACATAGGTGTTCGACAGCGAGGGCAGGGCGATGCGCATCGCGGTCGGCAGGCGCACATGCCAGAGCACCTTCAGGGGCGTGAGCCCGATCGCCTTGCCGGCCTCGATCAGCCCGCGCGGCACGGCCTCCAGCCCCGCGCGCATGACCTCGACCAGATAGGCGCCGGAATAGATCGACAGCGTCGCGACGAAGGAGGTCACCGCGTCATATTGCAGGTCGATGGCGCTGGGGATGCCGTAGAAGACGAGATAGACCAAGAGCAGCAGCGGCACGTTGCGGACGAATTCGACATAGGCCGCGATCAGCGGGCGCGCCCATTTCGGGCCGTCGAGGCTGATCAGCGCCAGTACGAGGCCGATCGCCATGCCGATCGCGATGCTTGCAGCCGCCAGTTCGAGGCTGAGCCAGAGCCCCTCGAACAGCTTGCCGGCATAGCGCCAGACGATCGCGAAGTTGAAATGGTAGTTCGCCATGGTCCCGAGGGCTTGAGCATCGGCCCGAAAAGTGGGTCGCGGTTTTCGGGCAAAGCCGATGCAGGATCAAAGAGTTATGGTATCGGGCTGAGGCCCGGTACCATAACCGGGCGACAGGGACGGAAGGGCGCGTGACGCCCTTCCGCTTGCGAAGCGTGGAACGTTCAGAACCGGGGCAGGCCGGGCTGGCGCTGCGGCGGCTCGGCGCCGAAATAATCCTTCACCGCCGCGTCGTAGAGCTCGTTCTGATGGCCGAAGATCGCGATGTCGAAGGTGGTGTTGACGAAGCGCACCCAGTCGGGGTCGCCCTGCTTCATGCCGGCGCCGTAGAGCATCGTGTTCCAGGACTTGCCGGCATCGGCATATTTGTCGGGATGGCGCTTGGCGAGCCACCAGACGGTGGAGAGATCGACCGCAGCGGCATCCGCCCGCTTGGAGTCGAGCGCCAGGATGACGTTGGCCTGGCTGTCGAGCTGCATCACCGTCGATTGCGGCAGCACCTTCTTCACCGAAGCCTCGGCATCGACGTTCTGCAGGATCGAGACGCGGGCCGAGGAGCCCGCCTTGAGCAGCGCGTCGAAGCTCTTCTTGTCGCTGTCCGGCCGGGTCAGCAGGGCGATGCCTTCGACATAATAGGGGCGCGAGAACGCGATGAGCTGCGCGCGCGCCGGGGACATGGTCATGAACTGGATGACGATGTCGACCTTGCCGGTATTGATGTTGGGGATGCGCTGGGCCGCGTCCTGCCGGACGAACTCGACCTTGCTGGCATCGTCGAACAGCCCCTTGGCCAGGATCCGGCCCATGGTGATGTCCATACCGACGAGCTGGCCCTTCTCGTCCTCGAAATGCCAGGGCGCATTGGTGGAGCCCGTGCCGACGATCAGCTTGCCGCGATCCAGCACCGTGCGCAGCAGGCTGTTCGGCGCCGATTGCGCCGCGGCCTCCCGGGCCGTGCTCGCGGCCGCAGCCAGTGCGAGGCCGCCGACCAGTCCACCCTTCAGCAGAAGCCTTTTGCCTTCATCCGTCCCGCTCATCGGCGTTTCCCCTCCTTGCAAGAATAATCCGTAATTAAAGAATATATCTTGTAATTAAGGATGCTAGAGAGTCTTTCGCTCGGGTGTCAAGCGCCGGGCCGGCGGGCCGCGGCGCCAGGGCGGCGCCGGCCTGCGCCGCAGCATCGTGCCTGCAACTTCAGCGCGCCCGCACCGGAGTTTCGCGAGCCACGGAAGGCATTGACAAGCTCGCACACGAAATCATTCTTTCCCTTCGGCCGTTCGAGCCGCCAAAAACAGGGAGGGGTATTCGATGGTGCCGGTCTCTCGCCGTACCGTGCTCGCCGCCGGTGCAACCCTGCCTCTCATGGGCCTGCGCGCCCATGCCCAGGCGGCGGGCAAGGTGCTCCGCTTCGGCCTGTCGAGTTTCCCGCCCAGCCTGCAGCCCTGGCTCCATACCGGCACGGCGGCGCTCACGGTCAAGCTCCTGATCTTCCGGGGGCTGACCGGCTTCGACGAGAAGGGCGAGGTCAGGCCTGAGCTCGCCGAATCCTGGGCGCGCGAGGGCGAGACGACCTGGGTCTTCAAACTGCGCCAGGCGACCTTCCAGAACGGCAAGCCGGTCACGTCCGAAGACGTGAAATGGACGCTGGAGCAGGTCGCCGCCCCCAACTCGACCGCCTTCATGAAGGCCGAGTTCGGCGGCGTCGAGCGCATCGATACGCCCGATTCGCGCACCGTCCGGATCGTCATGAAACAGCCGACGGTGACGCTGCCGATCTGGCTCGCCAGCCCGCATATGCCGATCATCGCCAAGGATTCGATCGAGGGGCGTGCCGGGCTCGGCGTCGGCGCCGGCCCGTTCATGATCAAGGCGCAGGAGCGCGGCGCCTCGATCGAGGTCGCGAAATTCGACAAATACTACAAGCCCGGCCTGCCGAAGCTCGACGGCATCAAGCTGGTCGCCTATGCCGACGAGAACCTGCGCGTCGCAGCCCTCCAGGCCGGCGATGTCGACCTGATCGAATACGTGCCCTGGCAATCGATGGGCACGATCGAGAAGGATTCGCGCCTGCGGCTCGTCGCGGTCGACGGGCCCTTCATGGGGTTGAACTTCAACGGCGGTGCCGGGCCGTTCAAGGATGTCCGTTTGCGCCAGGCGGTGGCGCACGCCATCCGCCGCGAGGACATCGTGCAGGCGGCCTTCTTCGGCCGCGGCAGCAAGCTGCAAGGCATCCCGATCGCATCGAGCAGCCCCTATTTCGACAAGGGCCGCTCCGAGTTCTGGACCTACGACCCGGCCAAGGCGAAGAAGCTGATGGCCGAGGCCGGCGTGCCGAACGGCTTCACCTGCACGCTGCTCTCGACCGCGCAATACGGCATGCACAAATCCACCGCCGAGGTCGTGCAGGCCAACCTCGCCGAGATCGGCATCCAGGTGACGCTGAACCTGCCGGACTGGGCCGCGCGCGTCGACCTGGCCGGCAAGGGCCGTTACGATTTTATGGTGCAGGGCACGACCGCCGACAATAACGACCCCGACGGCCTTGCCCCGCTGATCGACGGCGACCTGCCGCCCAACATGGCGCGCAGCTGGCAGATCCCGACGCCCGAGATCCATGCGCTCTTCGCCAAGGGCCGCGCCGAGTTCGATCCGGCCAAGCGCAAGGCGATCTATGCCGAGCTGGAGAAGTTCGCTTTGGAGCAGGCACCGCTCGTCGGCCTCGCCTGGCGCTCGCAGGGCTATGCCATGGTGACAGGCCTCAGCGGCTTCAAATGCTATCCGGGCGGCACGAATTTCTTCTCGGCCTATTCGATGGACGAGGCGGCGCTCGCCTGAGCGGCCGTCTCACCTCGTCCGTGTCGTCCGCTCCAGCCGCGCGAACCTCTCCAGCCGGAAGGGCTTGGGATCGATCAGCGGTGTGCGGTCGCTGACCAGATCGGCGATCAGGCGGCCGGCGCCCGGGCCGATGCCGAAGCCATGGCCCGAGAAGCCCGTCGCGAGGAAGAAGCCGGGCAGGCGCGGCACCTCGCCGATGATCGGCACGGCATCGGGCGTCGCATCGATCAATCCGCCCCAGCTCTCCTTGACCTTGAGGCTGGCAAAACCCGGGAAGGCGGCGATCAGGTTGCGCCGCGCTTCCTGCAAAATGCCCTCGGACGGCTTGGGGTCGAGGATGCGGTTGCGCTCGAACGGCGTTTCCTGATCGAGCGCCCAGCTCTTCTCCGTACGGGCTTCTTCGAGGAAGCGCGCGCCGAGCCTGAGCCGCAATTCATCGCGCTGCTTCGCGAAGGACGGCAGGAAATCGAAGAGCAGCCGGAAGCTGTCCGGCACGATCTCGGCGACGCTCGCCCCGCGATGGGCGATCGTGTAGCCGCCGTCCTGCCGCTTGCGGAAAGCGAAGTCGGAAGCACCGACGGCATGGGTCGGCGGGCCGTCGAGCGGTTCGGTCCGGAACACCGAGCCCAGAATCTTGAGCGCCGGCAGGTCGATGCCGAGATTGCCGAGGAACAGGCGCGACCAGGCACCGCCTGCCAGCACGGCGCGCTGGCAGGCGATCCGGCCGCGCTCGGTGACGACACCGCTGACGCGTCCCCCAGTCGTCTCGATGCCGCGCACGGCGCAGCGTGTCAGCACGGTGCCGCCATGCCGGCGCAGCGCCCGCGCCATCGCCGGAACGGCCTTCTGCGGCTCGGCACGGGCATCGCTCGGGGTGAACATGGCGCCGGCAAAGGCGCGCTTGCCGCCGGGCAGGACGGTGTCGATCTCGCGCGTGCTCAGGAGCCGGGAGTCGAGCTGGTAGGTCCTCGCGTGCTCGAGCCAGGCCTCCTGCTCGGCATGCTTGGCGGGGGTGTCGGCGACATAGACGATGCCGGAGCGGGTGAAGCCGGTATCGCCGCCGACGAGCCGGTCCATATCCTCCCAGAGCCGCATGCTTTCGAGCCCGAGCGGGATCTCGCCGGGATCGCGCCCCATGACGCGCACCCAGCCCCAGTTGCGCCCGGACTGCTCATGCCCGACCTCGCCCTTCTCGCAGACCGTGACCGAGATGCCCTCGCGCGCCAGGAAGAGCGCGGTGGTGATGCCGATGATGCCGCCGCCGATGACGACGACGTCGCTGGCGGCGGGAAGGGACGGGTCCAGCTCGATGGTCTCGATGGTGATGCCCATCACGAAGGCTCCGGCGGTGGCGGGAAGGGGCGGTCGGCGGCACGAGGTGTCCGGTATAGACCAAGCTCAACGCCCTTCGTAGGCCCGACGAGTCTTGCGCCGAGCCAGTCCTGCGCTGATCGAAGAGATGTTCGGCGTCGACGGCGCTTTCATCGCCGCCGCTTCGCTTGCCATATTGGGAGCCGGCGTCGCAGCCTGCCGAGGCGGCGATGCTGTAACGGGAGGAAGGCAGAGATGGCGTGGCGGATCGGGATCGATTCCGGGGGCACATTCACCGATGTCTGCCTGTTTGACGACGCGACCGGCATGGTCGCGGTCTGGAAGGTGCCGTCGACCCCTGACGATCCCTCCCGCGCCATCGCGCGCGGCACGCAGGAAGGCGTCGAGCGCGTCGGTGCCAGTCCCGAAGACATCGTCTATTTCGGCCATGGCACCACGGTCGGCACCAATGCGCTCATCCAGCATCGCGGCGTGAAGACGGGGCTCATCACCACCGAAGGCTTCCGTGACCTGATCGAGATCGGTCGGCAGAAGCGGCCGGACCTCTACGATCTCCAGGCCGACAAGGCGCCGCCGCTGGTCACGCGCGATCTGCGCTTCGGCGTCGCCGAGCGTGTCCGCCATGACGGCTCGGTCGAGACGCCGCTCGACGAGGACGCCGTCCGGCAGGCGGCGCGGGCGCTGAAGGCGGAGGGCGTCAAGGCGGTCGCCATCGGCTTCCTCTACGGTTTCGTCCGGCCGGAGCACGAGGAGGCAGCGAAGCGCGTCGTTACCGAGGAGTTCCCCGAGGCCTTTATCTGCGCCTCGCATGAGGTCGCGCCCGAGTTTCGCGAGTACGAGCGCATCTCGACCGCCGTGGTCAACGCCTATCTCGGCCCGGTGATGCAAAGCTATATCCGCCGCCTCGCCGACCGCCTGCAGGAGCTTGGCCTGAAGGCGGTGCCGCATCTGACGCAGTCCAATGGCGGCGTCATCGGCTTTGACATGGCGGCGCGATTGCCGGTGCGCACGGTGCTCTCCGGCCCCTCGACCGGCGTCGTCGCGGGCCAGGCGATCGGCGCCATGATCGGCATCCCGAACCTGATCACCTTCGACATGGGCGGCACCTCCTCGGATGTTGCCCTGCTCGACGACGGCGAGACGAAGCTCGCGTCCGAAGCCAATGTCCACGGTTACCCGATCAAGGCGCCGATGCTCGATATCCACACGGTGGGCGCCGGCGGCGGCTCGCTCGCCGCGATCGATTCCGGCGGCCTGCTCAAGGTCGGGCCGCGCTCGGCCGGCGCCGATCCCGGCCCGGTCTGCTATGCGCGCGGCGCGACCGAGCCCGCCGTGACCGACGCCAATGTCGTGCTCCAGACCCTGAACCCGACGCATCTGCTCGGCGGCCGCATGCCGATTGACCAGAGCTTGTCGAAACAGGCCATCGGCCGATTGGCCGACGAACTCGGCCTCGATGTGATGGCGACGGCGCAGGGCATCATCTCGGTCGTCACGGCCAACATGGCCAAGGCGATCCGCCTCATCAGCGTCCAGCGCGGTCACGATCCGCGGGACTATGCGCTGGTCGCCTTCGGCGGGGCCGGGCCGTTGCACGCGGCAAGGCTCGCGCGCGAACTCGACATGAAGCGCATCGTCGTGCCGCGCAATCCCGGCATCGGCTGCGCGCTCGGCCTGCTGCTCACCGACCTGCGCGCCAATTTCGCCACAACCAGGCTCGCGACGCTGTCCGAAGCATTGGTCCCGGACATGGCGGAGATCTTCGTCGCCCTGCAGGAGCAGGCGGAGCACTGGTTCGCGGAGGAGGGCGTCGCCTCAGTCGATCGCCGGCTGAAGCGAACCGCCGACCTGCGCTATCACGGCCAGAACTACGAACTCGGCATCGACGTGCCGGACGGGCCGATCACGCCGGCGACCGTGGCCGCGCTGGCGGAAGGCTTCGCCGCCACGCACAAGCGGCTCTACGGCTTCGTCGCCGAGGGCGAGGCGGTCCAGCTCGTGACCTATCGCGTCGAGGCGGTCGGGCTCGTGCCCAAGGCCGCCTTCCGGCCGGAGCCCAATGCCGGGCCGGATGCGTCCCACGCTGTCATCGGCAGCCGCGAGGTCTGGTTCCCCGAGGCCGGCGGCTTCGTTGCCTGCCCGATTTACGACCGCGACAAGCTCAAGTCGGGCAATCGCTTCGCCGGCCCGGCCATCGTCGAGCAGATGGATTCGACCACCGTGCTGCTGCCGGGCATGACGGCCACCGTCGAGCCCTATCTCAACCTGATCCTGGAGATGCCGTGATGACCGCGACCGCATCCGTCAGCGTCGACCCGATCACCGTCGAGGTCATCGGCTCCTCCTTCGCCTCCATCGCCGAGGAGATGGGCGAGGCCCTGGTCAAGGCGAGCTATTCGACCAACATCAAGGAGCGCCGCGACTGCTCGACCGCGCTTTTCGACGTCGAAGGCCAGACGCTCTGCCAGGCCGAGCACATCCCGATGCATCTCGGCTCCTTCATCGGCATCATCCCGCATATCCTGAAGCGCCATGCGGTGGCGGACATGAAGCCGGGCGACGTCTTCATCGGCAACGACGCCTACGAGGGCGGCGGCACGCACCTTCCCGACATCGTCCTGGCCGAGCCGGTCTTCCACGAGGGCGTGATGATCGCCTGGGCGGTCAACACGGCGCACCACTCCGATTTCGCCGATCGCGGCCACGCCCATATCTATCAGGAAGGCCTGCGCATCCCGCCGATCCGCCTCTATGACGGCGGCGTGCTGATGAAGGACATGCAGGAGCTGATCCTGCTCAACTGCCAGGTCCCGCGCGAACGCCTCTCGGACCTGCGCGCCCAGATGGCGGCGAACCGCCTCGGCGTCGAGCGCCTGCGCGCGCTTTGCGACAAATACGGTCGCGACACGGTGCTTGCCGCCGGCAAGGCCTTGCAGGACTATGCCGAGCGCAAGATGCGCGCCGGCATCGCCTCGATCCCCGACGGCACCTATCGCTTCTCCGATTCCTTCGACAACCCCGAGATCGACGAGGCCCTGACCTTCTCGGTGGCGATCACCGTCGCGGGGGAGGAGATGACCCTCGCCTTCGACTCGCCGCCTCAGATGCGGGCGGGCTTCAACATGGTCTACACCGCGCTGCTCTCGACGGTGTATTACGCGGTCAAGACCGTGGCCGACCCGACCATCCCGCCAAATGCGGGTTTGGCGCGGCCGCTTACGATCACCGCGACGGAAGGCACGGTGCTGAACTGCGTGCACCCGGCCGCCGTCAACGGCCGCATCGCCGCCTGCCAGCGCGTGGTCGACCTGATCCATGGCGCGCTCGCGCAGGCCGTGCCGGATCGGGTGATCGCCGCCTGCTCGGGCGCGGTGGCATCCGCGACATTCGCCGGCGAGCAGCCCGGCAGCGGCGAGCTCTGGGTCTATCTGGAGACGATCGGCGGCGGCTCCGGCGCCCGCACCAACAAGGACGGGCTCCACGGCGTCCATGTCCATATGACCAACACCTCGAACCTGCCGGTCGAGGCGCTGGAGCTGGAATACCCGCTGACCCTGCTGCGCTACGAACTGGTCGATGGTTCGGGCGGGGACGGCCGCCAGCGCGGCGGCATGGGGCTCAGGCGCGTCTACCGGGCGGAAGCGCCGTGCCGGTTGAGCGTCGACAATTCGCGCCTGACCTCGCGGCCTTGGGGCCTCGCCGGTGGCGGCGAGGGGCGGGGCGGTTCCTTCGCCTTCAGCGAGGGCGTCGTGCCCTTCTTCAAGGGCGACGGCGCGCTGGAAAAGGGCCAGATCGTCGAGATCATCACGCCCGGCGCCGGCGGCTACGGTCCGGCTTCGGAACGGAGTGCCGAGGCGCGAGCGCGCGACAAGGCCGAACAGCGGGGGTGAGCTGGCGTTGTTGCTCGGCTGGGCGCAAACACTTGTCATTCCGGGGCTTCGCGTAAGCGAAGAACCCGGAACCCACGACCGGGCGAGCCACCGACAACCGCGCAGCAAATATCCCACCAAGTCGTGGGTTCCGGGTTCGCGCCTGCGGCGCGCCCCGGAATGACAAGGGTCGTCGCTCCTAAGCCGCCAGCCACAGCAGCGCATGCGGCGACAGCCTGAGCGTCGCGCTGCTCCCCACCTCGAACAATCCACTGCCGGACTGGAACGGCACGTCGACCGCCACCTCTGTCGTGCCGATACGGACGCCGTAGCGCACGCTCGCGCCGAGGAACTCGCGATTGGCGACGATGCAGGGTAGAGCCAGCATCCCATCGCTGGCCGGGCCCGCATCACCGAGACTGGCATGCTGCGGCCGGAAGACCAACTTGGCACCCTCCGGCACCTGCGCATTGGCCGGAACCGGCACCCGCGTCCCGCCCTCGATCTCGAAGACTCGGGTCCCGCCGCTGCCCGTGAGCTTGCCGCCAAGGATATTCGCTGTTCCGAGGAAGCCGGCGACGAACAGGTTCGCCGGCCGCTCGTAAAGCTCCATCGGCGTGCCGACCTGCTGGACGATGCCGTCATTCATCACGGCGATGCGGTCGCAGATCGTGTTCGCCTCTTCCTGGTCGTGGGTGACGAAGATCGTGGTCAGGCCGAGCCGCTGCTGCAGGTCGCGCAGTTCGCGGCGCACTTGCACGCGCATCTTGGCGTCGAGATTGGAGAGCGGTTCGTCGAGCAGCAGCACCTTGGGCTCGACCGCTACAGTCCGCGCCACCGCGACGCGCTGCTGCTGACCGCCCGAGAGCTGCGAGGGCCGCCGCTCGGCGAGATGGCTAAGGCCGACGAGGCCCAAAGCCGCCTCGACCCGCCGCTCGACCTCGGCGCGCTTCACGCCGCGTTCCTCCAGCCCGAAGGCGACGTTACGGCGCACCGTCATGTGGGGCCAAAGCGCATAGGACTGGAAGACCATTCCGACATCGCGCTTCCACGGCGGCAGGTCGGTGATCGGCTTGCCGCCGATCCGGACCTCGCCGGTATCGGCATGGTTGAAGCCGGCGATCAGGCGCAGCAGCGTGGTCTTGCCGCAGCCGGAGGGGCCGAGGAAGGCGAAGAACTCGCCGGGCTCGATCGCCAGGTTGACGTCCTTGAGCACATGGTTGGTGCCGTAGGACAGGTTGACGCCTTCGATGTCGACGGAGACGGCGGGCGTGGTCAGGGAGACGGTCGCGTTCATGATCAGTGGCCCATTCCCTTGGCCTTCTGGCTGCGTTCGATGATGAGATGGGAGAGGAAGGTGCAGGCCGCGACGAGGATCACCGCGACGACGCCGAGCGCGGCACCGGGACCGCGCCCCGCCGCCGACTGCATGAAGACGTAGAGCCCGTATGCCAGCGGCGCGTCCGAGTTGGACTGCACCAGCATCAGCGTTGCCGAGAGCTCGACGGCGGCCGTCGAGAACGAGGTGACGAAGCCGGCGAGGATGCCGCCCGCCATCAGCGGCACGACGATGCGCCGGACCGTGCGCGCCTTGGTGGCTCCCAGGTTCTCGGCCGCTTCCTCAAGCGAGACCGAAATCTGCTGGAGCGCCGCATAGCAGGCGCGCAGCGCATAGGGCAGGCGCCGGATCGCCAGCGCCAGCACGATGGTGATCCAGAGCGCCGCGAGCGGGGTCCCGTCCGGCAGGGTGATTCCGTAGAACGTCCTGAGATAGCCGATACCGAGCACCACGCCGGGGATGGCGAGCGCGGCCGACGCCATCCAGTCGAGCCATTCGCGGCCGATCAGCCTGGTGCGCAGCACGAGATAGGCGATGGCGACGCCGAGCACGACGTCGATGCCGCCGGCGATCGAGGCATAGATCAGCGTGTTCTTGATGTAGATCGAGCTCTCGCCGAAGACGCGGGCGTAATGCGCCGTGGTGAAGGCATCGGGCAGCGGCGAGAACGACCAGATCGTGGCGAAGGACAGCAGCAGCAGGCCCAGATGCGGCGCCAGCACCAGCGCCAGGATCAGGATGACGATGCCGTATCCGAACACGGCCTCCATCGGCGTCATCACCCGCTTGGCGAGGCCGCCGCCGCCGCGCTGCGTCGTGGCATAGTCGCGCCCCTTCAAGGCTCGCGCCGAGAGCCACATCGCCAGCACGGAGGCGATGATTAGCACGACCGAGATGACATAGCCCATCGGGTCGGCGATGCCGATCGAGGTCACCCTGAGATAGGCCTGCGGCGCGAGCATGTCCTTGACGTTGAGCAGGAGCGGCGTCGCGAGATCGTCGAAAACCTTGACGAAGACCAGCGAGGCGCCGGCGAGATAGCCCGGCATCGCCAGCGGGAAGACGATCCGGCGGAACAGCCGGAAGCCCGACGAGCCGAGATTCTGCGCGGCCTCTTCCATCGCGCGGTCGACATTGCGCAAAGCTGCTGAGAGGTTGATCAGGATGAACGGGAAATAATGGACGGACTGGACGAAGATGACGCCGTTCAGCCCCTCCATGAAATCGATCTTGAAACCGAACCAGTCGTCGAGCAGCAGATTGACCGAGCCGTTGCGGCCGAAGAAGAGCTGCATCGCCACCGCGCCGACGAAGGGCGGCATGATCAGCGGCAGGAAGCCCAGCGTCTGCACGATGGCCGCGCCGCGGAAGACGAAACGCGTCGTGAGATAGGCTAGCGGCAGGGCGAAGACCGAGGCCCAGACCACTGACATCGCAGAGACATAGAACGAGTTCCACAACGAGCGCATGAACAGCTCGGTGCGGACGAAATCGTAGAAGTTCACCAGCGTGAAGGTCGAGGTGCCCTTCTCGGTGAAGGCGACATAGATCACCGTCGCCACCGGCAACACCAGGAACATCAGGAGGAAGGCGGCGATCGCCAGCGCCAGCGCGATCTGTCCGGGCGTGCCGGCGATGCGGCGGGGGCGGCGCGAGGCCGTTGTGGTGGGGATGGCTGTCATGAGATGCGGCCGGGCTGTCATCCCGTGCGCGCTGCGGCATGCGAATGCCGCTGCGCAGACACGGGACCGTTGTCAGGAAAAGGCGCCTACTGGTCGCGCGGTCCCGTGTCTGCGCCGCAGCGTTTCACGCTGCAGCGCGCACGGGATGACACCCGCGATCACGAAGACCCGCGAGCGACTTACTTCGCCGCCTTGAGCGCCTCTTCGGCCTTGGCCTTGGCCTTGGCGTAGTTGTCGCGGGCGAAGCTTGCCCACTGCGCCTCGACCTCGGCCTGGCGGGCGCCCTTTTCCTTGCTGCCGGTGAAGGCGCCGCGCAGTTCGGGGCTCGCGGCCTGCGCCTCGCTCACCGGCATCGCGGCGATCAGCACGCGGGCCTCGTCGGCCAGCGCCTTGGCCTTGTCGTTCGGCTTCTTGGCGAGCGCCGCATCGACCTCGTGCAGCACCTTGGTAACGCCCTTCAGCCCGTCGAGCTGGAAGGAGATCATCTGGTCGAACAGCGTGTCGACCACCGCCGTGCGGCCCTCCGACTTGTCGACGTCGAAGCCGATCATCTTCTGGAAGCGCGGATCGGTGAAGGGGTTCGGGTAGTCGGCGCCGGCCTTGGCATAGACGGCCGGGTTGACCGGCAGGCGGCGGATGCCGGGCTCGAGCAGCACTTCCTGGCCGGTGGGCGAGAGCAGGAATTCGATGAAGGCTTCGGCCGCGGCCTTGTTCGGCGGGTTGGCGATGATGCCGACATTCGCCGGAACCACGGTCGTCACGCTCGGATAGACGAACTTGACCGGGAAGCCCGAGGCCTGGGCCGAGAAGGCGAAGAAGTCGATGACGATGCCGACGCCGACCTGGCCGGAATTGACCTGCTCGGGCACGCCGAAGGAGCGTTCGCTGATGGAACGGAAATTGCCGGCCATCTCCTTGATGGTGCGCCAGCCCTTGTCCCAGCCCTCGCCCTGCAGGATCGTCTCGATCGTCAGGTGCGTCGTGCCAGAGCGCGACGGCGCCGCGATCGAGACATGGTCGTAGAACACGGGCTTGGCGAGGTCCTGCCAGTCCTTCGGCTCGGGCAGCTTGTTGGCCTTGGCATAGCGGTCGTTCCACATGATGCCGTAGCCGGAGGCGGCGAAGCCGACATAGAAGCCCTGCGGATCGTTGATCGGATAGGAGCCGATCTTCTCGGGGATGCCGGTCGCCTTGGGCTTGTAAGCGGTGAGCAGCTTCTTGCCCTTCAGCACCTCGAAGGCGTCGGGCGCCGAGGCCCAGAACAGGTCGACCTGATTATTGGCCTTGGTCTCCTCGACGTATTTCACGCCGGCATTGGTGTTGCGGTTCTGCACTTCGAGCGTAACGCCCGGAACCGCCTTCTCGAAGGCCTTCTTGATCGGGTCGGTGACGTCCTTGGAGAAGGAGGTCACCACGGTGACCTTGCCGGCGGGCGCCTGCGCCAGCGCGATGGTCATGAATGAGGCGCTGAGCGACAGGCCGAGGGTGGCCGCGAGCGCGAGCCTGCGATTGAGCATGATTTCCTCCGAAGCGTTTTTTCTGTTCGACGTCGAGGTCGATGTCTTCTTCTCAGCAACGGTGATGCCAAGTGTCGGCGGCTTTGATTCCATTGCGGAATTCGGAAGGTAGGGTCTTCAGATACCCAATTTCGGGGGCATGGCGGTAACCAATCAACATCCCCGATGGGTCATTGCGGTAACATCGGGCGATATCGAAGGCGTGTTGAGCATTAAGCGCGAGTCATCCCGGACGCAGCGAAGCGGAGATTCGGGATCCATGCCGGAGCCTCAAACGGAAGCGTTCTGAAGTGGATCCCGGGTCAAGCCCGGGATGACGGCGTGCTTCTAAGAACCCTAACTCACGAACCTCGACCACTCAGTCCGCAAGCGCCGCCGTGCCGCTCAAGCCATAGCGGCGCATCTTGAGGTAGAGCGTCTTGCGGGTGATGCCGAGGGCTGCGGCCGTGACGCCGATGCGCCCGTTATGGCGCTTCAGCGCGGCGCCGATCCCTTCAGCCTCGGCGATGGCAACCAGTTCTTCCAGCGTACGCTCCGCGCCGTCTGATGCTGCGGCACCGGCATCCGCATCGTCGAAATCCTCGTCCATGCCGAGCAGGCTGCGCTCGGCCGCGTTGCGCAATTCGCGGACGTTGCCGGGCCAATCCTGCCGCGTCAGCCGCTGCAACAGGTCGCGCCCGAGCGGCGGGGCCGACCGGCCGACGCGGGCGGCGGCAAGCGTAAGGAAGTGCTGGAACAGCAGCGGAATATCCTCGCGCCGGTCGCGCAGGGGTGGCAGGCGCAGCGTCACGACATTCAGCCGGTAGACCAGGTCTTCGCGGAAGCCACCCGCCTTGGCGAGCGCGGCGAGGTCGCTTTTGGTTGCGGCAACGATGCGGATATCGACGGCGATCTCCTTGTTGGAGCCGAGACGCTCGATCCGGCGCTCCTGCAGCGCCCGCAGCAGGCGCACCTGCGCCGCCATAGGCATCGACTCGATCTCATCGAGGAAGAGCGTGCCGCCGCTGGCATGCTCGATCTTGCCGATCCGGCGCTCGCGCGCCCCGGTGAAGGCGCCGGCCTCATGGCCGAACAGCTCGCTCTCGATCATCGTCTCGGGGATCGCGCCGCAATTCACCGCGACGAAGCGCCCGCCGCGGCGATTGCCGAGGTCGTGCAGCGCGCGGGCCGCCACTTCCTTGCCGGTGCCGGTTTCGCCGAAGAGCAGCACGTCGGTATCGGCATCGGCCAGCAAGGCGAGCCGGCTGCGCAGGCGCGCGACCGCAGGCGAATGGCCGACGACGCGGGCCGCCCATGGGTCCTCGGGATGGGCACCGGCCTTGAGCGAGCGGTTCTCGATGATCAGCCGGCGGTATTCGCTGGCGCGTCGGATCGTCTCGATCAGGCGGACGGGGTCGGCCGGCTTTTCGACGAAATCCCAGGCGCCTTCGCGAATTGCCTTCACTGCCATGGGAACATCGGCATGGCCGGTGATCAGCACGACGGGGATTTCGGCATCGATCGCGGTCACGGCCGAAAGCAGCCCGAAACCGTCGCGGCCGGGCATGCGGACATCGCTGACCAGCACGACGGGGGCATCGCGGCCGAGCTCGGCCAGCGCGGCATCGCTGGAGCGCTTGGCCACGACCGCGAAGCCTTCCAGTTCCAGCGTCAATCGCCAGGCTTCGAGCACCTCGGCATCGTCATCGACGAGGACGATCTTGGGAGCGCTCATGCGTCGATTTCCAGCGGGGCCATGACGTGGGCTGTCGTCCCTTCGAGGGTGATCAGGAAGCGGGTGCCTTCGGGACCGGTCTCGGCGACGGCAAGCGTGCCGCCGAGGTCCTTGATGATGTTGTAGGACAGCGAAAGCCCGAGGCCGAGCCCCGAGCCGACCGGCTTGGTCGTGAAGAAGGGGTCGAAGATGCGCTCCAGATGCGCCCGGTCGATGCCGGGGCCGCTATCGGCGACCCAGATCTCGACCGTGTGGCCGGACCGGCGCGCGCCGATCGCGATCCTGGCGCCTTCCATGCCGGCCACGGCATCGAACGCATTCGCGACCAGATTGACCAGCACCTGCTCCAGCCGAATCTCCTCGGCATGGACATGCAGTCGCCCGGCCGGCAGGTCGCGCGTGAGCGCCACGCGCTCGGCGTCAAAACGCGGCCCGAACAGCGACAGCGCTGTCTCGATGACGTCGCCGACGGCGACTGGCGCCAGTACCACGCCGGGCTTGCGGGCGAAGCGCCTGAGATGCGCGATCAGGTCGGCCGCCCGCGTCGTCAGCGCCTGGATGCGATCGATGGCCTTCTGCGCCTCCTCGGGCCGGCCGCGCTCCAGCAGCAGCGCGCCGTTATGGGCGTGGGAGCGGATCGCGGCGAGCGGCTGGTTGAGTTCGTGGCTCAGGCCCGCCGCCATCTGCCCCAGCGCCGCAAGCTTGGCCGCCTGGATCAGGTCGTCGCGGGTCTGCTGGAAGACGGCGAGCGCGCGGGTGAGGTCGCCGAGCTCGTCATTGCCGGCCTTCGGCAGCAGCGCCGAGGACTGACCGCTGGCGATGCTGGTCGCGGCCTCGGTCAGGACGCGCAGGCGGGCCACGAGATGGCGCCGGACATAGAACCAGCCGATCAGCAACGCGCCGATGAGCGAGGCGGCCGCGATGGCGAGCAGCAGGTTGCGGCCGAGCCGGATCGCCTCGGCCGAGCGGTCGGCGGCCTCCTTCGCCACGGCCTCGGTCCGCTGCACCTCCTGCGAGACCAGCGTGCCGAGTTCCGTGACGAGGCGGCGGCTCTCCGAGATCAGGCGCTGAGCATCGGCGAGCGCGGCAAGCTCCGCACGCTTCAGGCCGGGCAGGCCGGTCGTGGTATCCGCCAGCCCGATCAGGCGCTGCGTGATCTGCCGGACCGTGATCGTGTCGGGCCAGCCGGCGAGCGCCTTGGCCTCGACCTCGAGCTGGTCGACCGCCTCGCCGATGACATGGCCGGTCTGCTCCATGTCCTCGCGGGTCTGCACCGTGCCGAGCCGCCCGAACAGGCCGACGATCAGGTTGGCCTGGGCGTTGAGCGTCATCAGCGCTTCGCTCTTCCGGGTCTCCTCGCGGATCGTGTTCGGCTTGGCCGAGGATGACGCCTCGTTGCCGCTCTGGCCGAGTGCCGTATCGATATTGAAGCGGGCATCGTCGGTCAGCGGCTCGATCTCGTCGATGAGGTCGGCCTGGAGCCAGCGCAATTCCTCGCTGACGCCGCGGATGCGCTCCGCCAGCGTGAAGCGGCGCCCCGAGACGTCGTCGATCGCGCCGAGATTGCGGCGGATTTCGGCCGCCACGGCGGTCAGCGCGGGTGCGTCGAAGCCACTGCCGGCCCGCTCGGACAGCACCTTGTCGAGTTCGCCCAAGCGCTCGCCGACCACACGCCTTCCGCGATCATAGCTGTCGCGCCGTTCGGCATTGGCGAGCTCCGGCATGCCGGCGATGACGCGGGCACTCGCCTCCGCCAGCCGTGCGGCCGAGGCGAGGCCCGGCAGATGCTCGCGGGCGATGGCCGCCAGCTCCTTGCTCAATCGCTCATAAGAGATGACGCCGACGATGCCGGCGCCGACCGCGAAAAGGCCGACACCGAGGAAAGCCGCGATCAGGCGCCCGCCGATGCCGAAGCGCCGCCTGGACAAGGCGGGCGTCATGGCTGCGCCCCGGTCAGGCTCTCATCGCGCCAGCCTAAAGTCGCCAGCCGCTCGGCTGCCTGTTGCAGGCTGTCGCCGGCTTCCGTCGCGCGGGCCGCGATCGCAGTCCTGATACCGGCTTCGATCCGCGCCTGCGCCTCGGGCACGGGCAGGCCGCGCGGCACGCGGACGATATTCTGGAACCGCCCGGGCTCTTCGAGTTCGGCAGCGGAGACCGGCGGTTGCGTCAGGGCAACTCGCGCCCGGGTCAGGAGCTTGGCAGCCTGCTCGTCGGGGCGCGTGAGCAGTGCCGCTTCCATCGCCTGCAGGCCACGCCACAGCCTTGCATGCTCGGTACGGCGGAAGGTGATCCACTCGTCGAAGATCAGGTTGACCAGCTCGTAGCGCCCGGCCGAGAGGCCGGCATCGAAGCCGGTGCGGTTGAAGATGCCCTCGGTCTCCGAGAGATGCGGCGGCGTTTCGTCGGGCCCATAGGCCGAGGGTGAGACCGCGAGGCGCCCGATGCGCGGCTCGCGCAGCATCTTCTGACCCTCGGGCGAGAGCACGAAATCGATGAAGAGCTCCGCCTCCTTCGGATTGGGTGAGGTCGCGAGCCTTGCGATGCTGGCGGGTGCGAACAAGGTCTCGCCCGGCAATACGAAGCGGTTGCCTTCACCTTCGGTCGTCCTGGCTTCGGTCAGGAAATCGATGGAAATGCCGATGCCGAAGCGGCCCCGCGCGACTCCGGCTGTGACGCCGAAGCTGCGCGCCGTGATGGTCGCGAGATTGCCGCCGATCGCCGACCACAGCGCCCAGCCGCGCTCCCAGCCGAGGGATTGCAGGAGAGCCTCGACCATCAGATGCGTGGTGCCGGAGCGGGCCGGTGAGGTCAGGCCGATATGGCCAGCATAGACCGGCGCGGCGAGATCGGCCCAGTTGCGCGGCACCGGCAGGCCGCGCGCCGTCAGATAGGCGGGATTATAGACCAGCCCGTAGCCCGAGACGGCGAAGCCGAGATAGCGATGATCGGGATCGTTGACTGGATAGCCGGCGATGGTCTCGGGCGCGCCGGTGGCCCTCGGCTGCAACGGTGCCAGCAGGTTCGCACGCTTCAGCAATTCGAAGGCATCGGGTGCGGAGGCCCAGAACAGGTCGGCCTCGGGCCGCTTATGCGTGCGGATGTCGATGACGGCCGCCGTGGTCTTGCGCTGCACGATTTCGACGGCGATGCCGGGATGCCTGTTGCGGAAGGCAGTGCGGAACGGCTCGAAGAAGGAGGACGGGAACGAGGTGATGATCTGGACGCGGCGCCCCTCGGCCGTGCCGAGGGTGGGCCAGCCGAAAGCCAGCAGGGCGAGCAGGACAAGCTGAATCTTGACGGCGAGGCGGGCCATGGATCCGTCATATAGCCGGCTCGGCGGTCCCGCTAGGCTGGCCTCTCAGTCGAACTCCTTCCTGAACTTCTCGCTGACCGTCGCAGCCGTGCGGAAGCGTTCGATCGCGAACGGTTCCAGCGGCGTCGGTGTTTCGCCGTTGACGATCATCTCGCTGAGGCACAGGCCCACGCCGGGACCGATCTGGAAGCCATGCCCGCAGAAGCCGAAGGCGTGGAACAGGCCGAGCATCGTCCCGCTAGGGCCGATCACCGGGATCATGTCCGGCAGATAAGCCTCGATGCCGGACCAGACGCGGATGACATGGCATTGCGCCAGCATCGGCGCGACGCGGGCGAGCGCCCGCATCGCGGCGAGAGTCTTGGCTGGGGGCACCGGCGCGCGGTTCGCCTGCGGATCGGCCGCCGTGCGCGGATAGCCGGCGAGGATGATGTTGCCCCGCGGGATCTGGCGGAAGATCACCGAGCCGTCGATCGCCTGCACGGAAGGCTCGATACGGTAGGGGAAAGGCTCGGTCACGAATTGCGGCGGCCCGGCCGGGAAGACCGGCGCCGTCTCGCCGAAGCGCTCGGCGATCTCCAGCGCCCAGGCGCCGGCGCAGTTGACCAGCGCGCTGCAGCTTATCCGACCGCCATCGGCCAGCGTCAGCGAAAACCCGTCGCCTTCGCGATCGACAGCCGTGACGCGCATATTCTCCAGGACGGTGGCGCCATGTCTCGCCGCCGCCCGAGCCACGGCGGGGGTCGCCAGCCGTGGATTGGCGGTGGCGTCGCGTGCCGAGAACGTAGCGGCCACAGCCCGCTCGCCGAGCCAGGGCCAACGCCGGCGCAGGTCGGCCGGGCCGACCCGCTCGATCGCCAGACCGTAGGATTCGGAGACCTTCGCATAGCCTTCGAGCTTCGCGTGCTCCTCCTCGTCATAGGCGAGGTAGAGATGGCCGGTCTGTTCGAACTCGCAGCCTTCGCCGATCAGCGCATCGAAATCCTCCCACAGCGCCTGCGAGCGCAGCGACAGCGGATATTGGCCGGGAAAGCGGCCTTGAAGACGAAGATTGCCGAAGTTGACGCCGCTCGATTGCGCGCCGACGACGCCTTTCTCGATCAGCGTCACGCGCTGGCCGCGCCGGGCGAGGAAGAAGGCGGTCCAGGCGCCGATCAGCCCGCCGCCGACGATCGCGACATCGGTCGTTTGAGCGCTCATGCCGGTTCTTCCGCGGCGGCGAGCGCGATCGGCTTGACCGGCGCCTGTCCGCGCAGGCGCCCGGCGGCTTCGCCGCCGTGGCCTGTTCCGGCCGCGACAATCTCCTGCAGGGCCGGTCCGCAGACGCGGCCCTGGCAGCGCCCCATCCCGCAGCGGGTCATCGCCTTGACGCGGTTGACCTCGATCGGGCCGAGCGCCTTCGCCATGGCGGCACGGACCTCGCCGATGGTGACGTTCTCGCAGCGGCAGAGCATGACCGGATCGGGCAGGGCGGCGATCTGCTGCTTCGGCCAGGCGAAGGCCCGCGCCAGCCCGCGCTGGAAGCGGCGCAATCGCGCGACCCGCCGCGCCAGCGGCCTGATCGCCGCGATATCCTGCATTCGCCCGAGATCGGAGAGGATGGCATGGGCGGCAAGCGCGCCGCTGGCCTCGGCCGCATCGGCGCCGCCGATCCGCACGCCGTCGCCGGCGAGGTAGAGCCCCGGCCGCGCCCGGCCGAAGCCGTCGATCTTCGGCAGGAACAAACGGAAATCCGGGTCGTAGGCGAAGTCCGCCCCGGCGAGATCGGCGAGTTGCGTCTCCGGTTTCAGGCCATAGCCGAGCGCGATCGCATTGCAGGCAAAGCGCTGTTCCCGCCCACTGCCGTCGCGCAGGACGAGAGCCTCGACACGGCCGTCTCCCTCGACGGCGATTGGCGTCACGCCGTTCAGCATCGGGATGCCCGCGCGCAAAGCCGCCCCCATGTACCAGAGGCCGCGCAGCAATGTGCGGGGCGCGCCGAGCAGCGCCGGCATCGCGGCAAGCTTGGCGGCGAATGGCGTCGTATCGGCGATCACCGCGATCTCGGCGCCCATGGCGCGGTACTGTTTCGCTGCCAGCGTCAGCAATGGCGAGGAACCCAGGAAGGCGACGCGGCTGCCGATCAGGCAGCCCTGGTCCTTGAGCGCAACCTGCGCCCCGCCGAGCGTAAAGACCCCGGGCGTCGTCCAACCCGGTAGCGGTGCGATCCTGTCCATCGCGCCGCTGGCGATCAGGAGCCTGTCGCAGTCGAGCGTCTCGGCCCGGCCGTCGCGCAAGAGATGAAGGCGCTTGCCGTCGATCGCCCAGACCAGCGTCTGGGGTCGGTAATCGATCTGGGGACGGAGCGCCGCAAAACGTGCGTGCAGCGCGGCGTATCGGCCGGCTTCCGAGCCCATCAGCTTGTTCATGTCGAGCGCGAGGTCGTCGGCCGGCCGGCGATAGCCCTGTCCGCCGGCGCGTGCGCCTTCGTCGATCAGGATCGGCCTCAGTCCGTTCGCGACGAGGATTTCGGCCGCGCTGATCCCGGCCGGTCCGGCTCCGATGATGACGATCTCAGCCATGGGCGCCGGCCATCGCCTGCGGTTCGGCGAAAAGCTCCATCCCCTCGCCGACGGGCGTGGTGCAGGCCCTGATCCGGCCGCCCGTGGCGCTCCAGACCCAGCAATCCTGGCAGGCCCCCATCAGGCAGAAGCCGGCGCGCGGCACGGCCCCGAATTCGAGGCGGCGAACAAGGGCGCCGTTCTCCAGAAGCGCGGCGAGCACACTGTCGCCGGCGGTCGCGCGGATCGGCAGGCCGTCGAAGCTGAGGGTCACCGCCGCTCCGCTCCGAAATGCCACGCGACGGAACTGGGCCTGCGAACGGTCCATGCGACCTCAGGTTTATCTCAATGCAATAGAAGTTCGTGGATTTTGATAAATCAAATAATGTCCTGTCAAGGCCATCGGCCTGGTTTCCTCAGACGCGCGAGATGGCGTGGGCGGCGGCGATGACCAGCGAGGAGAAGCGCGAGACGACCTCCTCGTGGCTGTAGCGCGAGGTCGAGGTCGCGATATTGACGGCGGCCTCCGGGCGGCCGTGATGGTCGACCACCACCGCGGCGATCGAGGCATCGCCGAGATAGACCTCCTCGAAGGCGGTCGCGTAGCCCTGGGCGGCCGACTGGCGCAATTTCTCGCGCAGGGCCTCGCGCTCCCAGGTCGTCGAGGGCGTATGCGCCCTGCGGTCGGACGCATCGATGATCGCCATCGCCTCGCTCTCGGGCAGGCGCGACAGCATCGCGATGCCCGGTGCCGTGGCATAGGCGGGCATGCGCGTGCCGATGATGACGTCGGTGTTGAGGACGTGCCGGCTCAGGAAGCGCGAGACGAAGATGATCTCGGTCTCTTCGCGCACGGTGAGGTTCACCGTCTCCTCCGTCTCCTTGCTGAGATGCATGAGATAGGGCATCGCCCGGTCGAGCAGGCGGCTGCTGCGCACGAAATGATAGCCGAGATCGAGCGTCTTGGCGGTCAGCTCGAAGCGCTTGGTCTGCGCATCCTTGCGCAAGTAGCCGAGCCTGGTGAGCGTATGGGTGAAGCGCTGGGCCGCGCTGACATCCATCCCCGTCTCGGAGGCGACCTGCGACAGGTTGAGCGTCGGGTGCTGGCGGCCGAAGGCGGAGAGCACCCGGAACGCCTTCTCGACCGAATTGACCATCAGCGCGTCGTCCTTGCGGCCGGCCTGATCGGGCGGCTGCGTCGCGCGCTTGCGGCCGGTCTCTCTCTCTTCGGGCATCGTCATCGGGCCTGCTCTCCTCGGCGCGATCAATGGCTGCGGCTAACGATCTTGACAAGCTGGGTCGTTCGCGCAGAATAAGCAATAGAAATTATCGCATTGCAATAAAAACTCATCGGAGAGCGCTATGAAGGACTCTGTTCTGGTCGAGCTGCGTGGCGCGGTCGGCATCATCACGCTCAACCGCCCCGAGATCCTGAATGCCTGGAACGCACCGATGCGCGAGCGGCTGGTCGCCTGCTTCGACGAGCTGGAGGCGAACGAGGCCGTCCGTGCCATCGTCCTGACGGGTGCCGGCGAGCGCGCCTTCGGCGCCGGCCAGGACCTCAACGAAACCAAGACCTTCGATCCCGACCGCGCGGAGCTCTGGATGGGGGAATGGGAGCGGCTCTATGACCGCATGCGCTCGCTCTCCAAGCCGCTGATCGCGGCGCTCAACGGCGTCGCTGCTGGTTCCGCCTTCCAGGTGGCGCTGCTCTGCGACCTGCGCATCGGCCATGCCGGGGTCACCATGGGCCAGCCCGAGATCAATTCCGGCATCGCCTCGGTCACCGGCCCCTGGATCATGAAGGAGATGATCGGGATCGCCCGCACCATCGATCTGACCCTGACCGGCCGGATGATGGATGCCGACGAGTGCTTCCGCATTGGCCTGATCAACCGGATCGTGCCGAAGGAGCAGGTGATGCAGGCCTCGCTCGCGCTGGCCGAGGAGCTCGCCGGCAAGCCGCCGGTCGCCATGCGCCTCAACAAGGCCCGCTTCCGCGAGGTCACCGAGGAGAGCTTCCGTGAATGCCTCGCCGCCGGCATCCGCAATCAGCGCGCGGCCTACGCCACCGGCGAACCGGCCCGGATGATGGAGGAGTTCCTCGCCAAGCGCGCGGCACGCAAGACCGCCTGACCATCTGACCACCCACGGGGAAACGCGGAAAACCGCTTGTAAGGGGAGAAGACGATGACGAACCTGACCACGAAGCCGACCCGGCGCACCCTGCTGCAACTCGCCAGCGGCGTCGCTGCCGGCGCGGTCGCCGCGCCTTACCTGATGGGCACGGCGCGTGCCGCGACGCAGATCACCGTCGCCGATCCCGGCGGCCCGTTCGGCCCCGCCTTCCGCAAGGCCTTCTATGATCCCTTCGAGAAGGCGACCGGCAACAAGGTCGTCAACGTCGCCCGCGAGGCCGAGCCCACTGCCCAGTTCAAGGCGATGGTCGAGACCAAGTCCTATACCTGGGACGTCTGCACGCTGACGCTCTCGGCCCGCGACATCCTCAAGAAGCAGGGCCTGCTTGACCCTATCGGCTTCTCGCATGCCGACGTGCCGAAGCTGATGCCGGAGGCGATCTCGGCCGAGTTCATGGGCACGGACGTCTACTCGACCGTCTTCGCCTATCGCACCGACCGCGTGAAGAACGCGCCGGCGAGCTGGACCGACTTCTTCAATGTCGAGAAGTTCCCCGGCCGGCGCGCGCTGCGCAAGAACCCGATCGACACGATCGAGCAGGCGCTGCTCGCCGACGGCGTGCCGCTCGACAAGCTCTATCCGCTCGATATCGAGCGCGCCTTCAAGGTGCTCGACAAGATCAAGCCGCATGTCGCGGTCTGGTGGACCGGCGGCGCCCAGTCGACGCAGCTCCTGCAGAGCGGCGAGGTCGACATGCTGCCGGGCTGGAACGCCCGCCTGCAGGCGGCGATCGACGGCGGCACGCCGGCCAAGATCGTCTGGAACCAGGGCCTCTACTCGATCGAAGGCTGGGGCCTGCCCAAGGGCGGACCGAAGGCCGATGTTGCCCGGCAGTTCATCCGCTTCTGCTCCGACCCGAAGGCGCAGGCCGCTTTCACCGAGGCGCTCGCCTACGGCCCGACCAATCTCGACGCCTACCAGACGATCGCAGCGGATCGTGCCAAGGTCCTGCCGACCTCGCCGGAGAACCTGAAGCAGATGGCGATCGCCAACGAGGATTGGTGGAGTGCCAACCGCTCCAAGGTCACCGAGCGCTTCAACGCCTGGCTGCTGGCCTGATGACGATGGGGGCGGGAGCTGGAATGACGGCGAACCAGCCGAAATCGGCCAAGCTCGCCGTCGAGGGCAAGCTTGTCATCGAAGGCCTCTGCAAGCGCTATGGCGCGACCACGGCCCTCGAGCCCAGTTCGCTCAGCGTTGCCGAGGGCGAGTTCCTCACCTTGCTGGGGCCTTCGGGCTCCGGCAAGACGACGCTGCTCCAGCTCATCTGCGGTCTGGTCGAGGCCAGCGAGGGCAGGGTGGTGATCGACGGGCGCGACCAGTCGAACATGCCGGTCCACCAGCGCGATATCGGCCTCGTCTTCCAGCACTACGCGCTCTTCCCGCACCTGACGGTCGCGGAGAACATCGCCTTTCCGCTCAAGATGCGCGGGCGCCCCTCGGCCGAGATCGCCGGCCGGGTTTCGGCCGCGCTCGACATGGTCCATCTCGGCCATCTCGCCGGGCGCTTCCCGCGGGAGCTCTCCGGCGGCCAGCAGCAGCGCGTCGCGCTGGCGCGCTGCTTCGTCTACCAGCCCTCGATCATCCTGATGGACGAGCCGCTCGGCGCCCTCGACAAGAAGCTGCGCGAGCACATGCAGATCGAGATCAAGCGTTTGCACCGCGAGAGCGGCGCCACCATCGTCTACGTCACCCACGATCAGGAGGAGGCGCTCGCGATGTCCGACCGCATCTGCCTGATGAACCACGCGAAGATCGAGCAGCTCGGCACGCCCCGCGAGATCTACGAGCGCCCGCGTACGGCCTTCGCCGCCGATTTCATCGGCATCTCCAACATTTTCCGCGGCAGCTGGGACGGCAATGGCGCGCTCGATACGCCCCATGGTCGCTTCGCCCTGCCGCGTGGCGCCAATTGCCAGAGCAAGGATGCGGCGCTGGTCATCCGGCCCGAGAACCTCCATCTCGGCGAGCGCGACGGCAACGCCGTCAGCGGCCGGGTCAGCGAGATCGTCTATGCCGGCTCGGAGACGCGCGTCATCGCCGCGCTCGGCGACGGCAGCCCGCTCGTGCTGCGGCTCGGGCCGGACGATCCGGTGCCCGCCATCGACCAGGCCATCGTCGCCGGCTGGGCCCGCGACAAGGCGGTGCTGGTCGCATGAGCGCGGTCGCGGCAGGCGCGGCTCCGGCGCGCCGGAGCGGGTTCCGGTTCGGCCCATTGTGGCTGGCGGTCCCCGGTCTCCTCTTCCTCGCGGTCTTCTTCGCCTGGCCGGTGGCGCAACTGCTTGGCCTCAGTGTCGTCGACCCCGAGAATGGCGGGTTTTCGACCGAGTCCTATCGGCGCATCGCCGCGACCGACGTCTATCTGCGCGTGCTTGGCATCACCTTCCGCATCGCCGGCTGGACCGCACTCTGGTCGCTGTTGATCGGCTATCCGCTGGCCTATTGGCTGGCACGCCTGCCCGACATGTTCCGCGGCCGCATGCTGCTCTTCGTCATGGTGCCGTTCTGGACGAGCTATCTCGTCAAGACCTTCGCCTGGATGATCGTGCTCGGCCGCAGCGGCATCATCAATTCGCTGGCGACCGGCTCCGGCCTCGTCGACCAGCCCCTGCCGCTGCTGCACAACATGTTCGGCGTCATGGTCGGCATGGTCCATGCCATGGTGCCGCTCGCGGTGATGACCATGCTGCCGGTGATGACCGGCATCGACCGCCGCCTCGTCCAGGCGGCGCAGACGCTGGGCGCTGCTCCCGCACGGGCCTTCTGGCTGGTCTATTTCAAGCTCTCCCTGCCGGGCGTCGCGGCGGCCGGTCTGCTGGTCTTCATCTCCTCGCTCGGCTTCTTCATCGTGCCGGCCTTCCTCGGCGGGCGGCAGGAGACGATGCTCGCCCAGCTCATCATCACCCAGGTGCAGGAGCTGCTGAACTGGTCCTTCGCCGGGGCGCTCGCGGCGATGATGCTGGCGGCGGCGCTGGTCTCCTGCTGGATCTACGACCGGCTCTTCGGCATCTCGACCATCGCCGGTGGCTCGGCGCAGATCGGGGGCGGGCGCATCCGCGATCTCGGCCTCGCCATCCTCGGGGTCGTGGGTGACATCGCCGGGCGTGCCGCAGCGGTGGCGCAGCGCGTGCTGGGCAAGCGTGTCTGCGGCTGGCTGCTGCCGGGCTTCTGCTGGCTCGTCATCGGCTTCCTCGTGCTGCCGACGCTGCTGGTGATTCCGCTCGCCTTCACCTCCTCGCAATTCCTCGAGTTCCCGCCGCCCGGCTACGGGCTCGGCTGGTTCCGCACCTATTTCGAATCGCCGCTCTGGCTGCAGGCGACCCTGCGCTCCTTCATGGTCGCCTTCGCCACGGCGCTGGCCGCGACTGCGATCGGCGGCTTCGCGGCGCTGGCGCTGGCGCATAGCCGCACGCGCTGGGGCGGGCTGATCTTCGCCTTCTTCCTCGCGCCGATGATCGTGCCGCGCATCGTCATCGCGGTCGGGCTGTTCTATCTCTTCGCCCGCATCGGCCTCGTCGCCACCGATCTCGGCCTGATCATTGGCCATACCGTGCTGGCGATCCCGTTCACGCTGGTCACCATCGCAGCCGTGCTCAAGACCTATGACCAGCGGCTCGACCAGGCGGCGGCGACGCTTGGCGCCAACCGCGTCCGTACGCTCACGGGCGTGACGATCCCGCTGGTGAAGGGCGGCCTTGTCGCGGCCTTCCTCTTCGCCTTCATCACCTCCTTCGACGAACTGACCATCGCGATCTTTATTTCGGGCGGCGTCAAGACGACCCTGCCGAAGCAGATGTGGGACGACATGATCCTGCAGCTCAACCCGACGCTGGCCGCGGTTTCGGTGGTCGTCTTCGTGGTGGTGACGGTGATGCTGCTGCTGGCCGAACGCTTCCGCTCCTCCTCTTCTTCCTGATCCCGACGACCGAAGCGCAACCATGACCTCCCCAGACAAAGACGGCTTCGTTGGCCTTCTGACCGCGCGCGCCGCTGCCGAGCCGGACCGCGTCTATGCCCGCTTCAGCGGCGAGCCGCTGAGCTATGGCGAGCTCGAACGGCGCTCGGCCGCCTTCGCCTGTTATCTGCGGACGCAGGGCATCGTTGCGGGTGACCGCGTCGCGGTGATGATGCGCAACTCCATCGCCACCATCGCCGTGGTCTTCGGTCTCGCGCGGGCCGGCGTTGCCTGGGTACCGGTCAATGCCCAGCAGCGCGGCGAGGGGCTGAACTATCTCCTGACGCATTCCAGCCCGCGCCTCGTCGTCGCCGACATAGAACTCGCGCCCCAGATCGCCGAGGCGATGGGGCCGGATGCGACCCTGCCGGTGCTGCTGCATGCGCCGGGCGGCGATCTCGATGCGGTGCTTGCCGGAACCAGCAGCTTCGAGGAGCCGGCGCCTGTAGCGGATGCCGTCTTCGCGATCATGTACACCTCCGGCACGACCGGGCGGCCGAAGGGCGTCATCGTCTCGCACCGCATGCTCAGGCTGGCGGCCGAGAGCGTGCTCTACCTGTCTGATGCCAAGCCGGGCGATGTCTTCTTCGTCTGGGAGCCGCTCTATCATATCGGCGGCGCCCAGCTCCTGCCGCTGCCGATGATCCGCGACGTGACGCTGGCCATGGTCGAGCGCTTCAGCGCCAGCCGCTTCTGGACGCAGGTCCGGGAGGAGGGGGCGACCCATATCCACTATCTCGGCGGCATCCTGCAGATCCTGCTGAAGCAGCCGCCTTCCGCTGGAGATCGCGAGCATGGCGTGCGCATCGCCTGGGGTGGCGGCTGCCCGGCCGATATCTGGCCGCAGTTCCGCGACCGCTTCGGCGTCGAGATCCGCGAATGCTACGGCATGACGGAAGCCTCCAGCCTGACCACCTGCAACACCAGCGGCGTGGTCGGCTCGGTCGGGCGGCCGATGCCCTGGTTCACCGTCAGGCTGCTCGATAGCGAGGGCAGGCCGGTCGTGGCGGGCGAGCGCGGCGAGATCGTCGTCGAGACCAGCATTCCGGGCGCGATCTTCCCCGGCTATCTCGATAATCCCGAGGCGACGGCGAAGGCCCTGCGCAATGGCGCCCTCCATACCGGCGATCTCGGCTCCTTCGATGCCGAGGGCAACCTCTATTTCCACGGCCGCATGACCGACAGCGTCCGCTGCCGGGGCGAGAACGTCTCGGCCTGGGAGGTCGAGCATGTCGCGGCGGAGCACGAGGCGATCGAGGATTGCGCGATGATCGGCGTCGCCGCCGATATCGGCGAGCAGGACATCAAGCTCTTCGTCAAGCCGCGCCACGGCGCGATCATCGATCCGCAGGCCTTGTCCGGCTGGCTCGGCCAGCGCCTCGCGCCCTACCAGAACCCGCGCTACATCGCCCTCGTCGACGAGTTCGAGCGCACGGCGAGCCAGCGCATCATGAAGCACAAGCTCTCGCCCCGGCTCGATGATTGCTGGGACCGGGTCTCTACGGGGCGCTGACATGGCCGGCTGCGACATCCTCATTTCAGGCACAGGCGGCTTCGCCGCGCGGATCGCCTTCGACATCGCCGCGACCGCCCGCGAGCCGGTCGATGTCGTCATCGCCGGGCGCAATCTCGAGCGCCTGAACTGGCTGCGCACGGCCGCCAATGCCCGCGCCGCGCTGTTCGGAGCGAAGGCGCGCTTCACCACCCATGCGATCGATCTGCTGGCGCCTGACGCCTCCGACGCGCTGCTCGCTGAGACCGACCCGCGCATCGTCGTGCAGGCCGCCTCGATCCAGACCTCGCAGGTCATCGCCCAGAGCGGCAATGCCTGGACGCGCCTCGTCGCCGAGGGAGGCCTGAGCGCCACCGCCGTCTTCCAGGCGCTGATCAGCGCGCGCGTCGCCGCCGCGATCACGCGCGCCGGCAAGCCGGTGACGCTGGTCAATTGCAGCTTCCCCGACGTGGTCAACGGCATGATCCGCGCGATGGGACACGACGTCTCCTGCGGCATGGGCAATGTCGCGATCCTGTCCAATGTCTTCGCAGGCTCGGCCGCGGTGCCTTCCGGCACCGCGGTCAAGGTCCTCGCGCATTACCAGAACCTCGCCGCCTGGCGGCGCCGTCCCGGGGAACGGAACGGACGCGCCCCGCGCGTCTGGCTGGATGGCGAGGAGGTCGCCGACGTCTATGCGCGCTTTGCCGATATCCAGCTCACGCCCGAGCCGGTGATCGAGATTTCCGGCGCGAGCGGCGTGCCGATGCTGCTCGCCATGGCGGCGGGCCGGCCCTGGCAGGGTCATGTGCCCGGCCCGGACGGCTTGCCCGGCGGCTATCCGGTCCGGCTCGCGAGCGGCAGGCTTGAACTCGACCTGCCGCCGGGGCTGACGCGCGAGGGCGCCATCGCCTGGAACGCTTCCTTCGAGGCGTCCAACGGCCTCGTCGTCTCGTCCGAGGGGAGAGCCGCCTTTACCGGCATCCTCGGCGGCAGGATCGCAGGCCACATTCCGGAGCTGCGGGATGGGTTCGACATCCGCGAGCTCGAAGCCGTCTGCGAGACGCTTCTGGGATTGCGTGAGACATTGATGCGGAGCCCATAGGCCAGGTTGCTGCGGATTGTGCCGCTATATGAGGCGTGCCACTATTCCGCCTCATTCGCGGCGGGGTTCCTCATGAGCAGCACATCCACGGGCGGATTTTCCGCCGCACCCGGGCAGTTTCGCATCGGCTCGGTCATGAACAAGACCTTCGCGATCCTCGGACGTCAGTTCGGCAAGTTTGCCCTGCTGGCGCTCGTGCCGATGATCCCGATCTTCCTTTTGACGCTGGGCGCGCTGTCGTCGGGTGCCCCTTCGCCATCGGGCATCGCTTTCGGTGCGGCGCTGACCGGGCTCCTGACCTTCGTGCTCCAGACCGTGGCGCAGGCGACGAGCCTCTACGGCGCCTTCCAGGAGATGCGCCATCAGCCCTTCACGATCGGCGACTCCCTGCGGATCGGGCTCGCACGTGCCGTTCCCGTCATCGGTGTCGGCATCCTCGTCGGTCTCGCGACCGGTCTAGGCTTCCTGCTCTTCGTCGTGCCGGGCGCCATCATCGGCTGCATGCTCTATGTCGCGATCCCCGCCTGCGTCATCGAGAAGACCGGGGTGACGGCGAGCATGAGCCGCAGCGTCGCGCTGACCAAGGGCTATCGCTGGCAGATTTTCGGGCTCTTCCTGCTGGTCATCGTCATCGCCCTGGTCGGCGCTCTCGTGCTTGCGCGGATCGGTGGCGGCGGCCTGATCGGGGATATTCTCGGCTTCGCCTGGCAGGTCGTCTCGACCGCTTTCGGCGCCGTGCTCTCGGCGGTGATCTATCACGACCTGCGCATGGCCAAGGAAGGCATCGACCTCGACACGCTGGCGAGCGTCTTCGACTGAGCGATCTTGTCGAACTGCGGCTGGTCCTCACGGGCCGGTCGCAGCCGGCTCGTTCTTGTCGGCGCGGTAGCGGCCGAATTGCTGCTCGCCTTCGAGATGCGCCCGCTCGGCCGTGTAGAAGGCCCTGAGGAAATCGAGCGTCTCGACTGGCGGAACCTCCTCCGTCCAGCCGATCTTGCGGCGGATCTTGTCGCAGACCTGACGCTGCATCGTATGCGTGTCGGGTGAGGGCGGGCGGCGCAGCAGCTCCTCCAGGACCTGCAATTCGAAGGCGCCATAGGCGTCGAGCTGCTTGCGGCTGAAGACGAAGCGGCTCTGCGCCTCCGCGAGCTCGGCCAGCAGGGCCCGCCGCGGCACCGAGATCACCATCGTCCCGCCGATCAGGTCGCCGGCCCGCAGGTGGTCGCGGTTGAAGAAGGGCAGGGCCGAGAGCGCGACCGCCCAGCCGAAATAGCTCGCCGCAGTCCAGAATTCCGCGCCGGCCCCGATCTTCGGCACGGCGAAGAACAGCCCGAGTGGCAGGAAGATCTCGACCTCGCGCGTCAGGTTGCGGGCGACGATCGCGCCGGGCAGGAGCGGGCCGCCGCTGCGGTCGATCACCTTGAGGTTGACGATGCGCTTGCCCGGCGTCGCGCCCTGGCTCTGCAGCTCGAAATGGATGAAGTAGAGGTTCCGGAGCAGGAAGGACAGGAACAGCACGACCGTGACCGTCACCGAGCCGGTGACGCCGTGCAGCACGGTGAGGCCCAGCACGAGGAAGAGCAGGGCGGTCGCCAGCATCCAGAACAGGAAGTCGATCAGGAAGGCGACGAGTCGCTCGCCATGGTTGGCGATATCGACCTCCAGCGTCACGCCCTCCGGCGTGATGATCTCGCGCCGATTGCGGGTGATGCCGTCGAGCAGGCGGTTGATGCGGTCAAGTCGCTGGGCCATGGCGTCAGCGCCTGCCGCTCAAGAGGAAATAGGTGGTCCACAGGGCGCCGGTCGCCGCACCGATCGCCAGCCGCCAGGGCGTCGAGGCGATGAGTTGGCGTAAGCCCCCCTCGATGATCCCGGCGACGAAGAGCATCAGCACCGCTCCGCCCGCGAGCCCGGCCGCCGCCTTGCCGGCTGTGGCCAGGCTGTCGAGGCGGCCATAGCGACCCGGAAACAGGATCTTCTCGGCGATGACGAGCCCGCCGGCGCCGCACAGGATCAGCGCGCCGATCTCGGTCACGCCATGGATCGAGATCCAGCCGATGAAGTCGACGAGCAGCCCGCGATTGTAGTGCAGCGCCAGGAAAGCGCCGAGGATGAGGCCCTGATAGCCGAGCAGCAGCAGCGTCGGGACACCGCCGAGCACGCCGAGCCCGAAGGTCATGATCCCGATCGTCGCATTGTGGCGGAACAGGAAATTGGCGAAGACGACGAAGGAATCGACGAAGCCGGGCCAGGGCGCGAAAATCTCGGTCCGGCGCAGTTGGTCGGCCGTGCTTGCAGCCCCGCGCCCGCCGGCCATGCTCTCGGGCACGAGCGTGCCAAACCAGGCTTCGTTCGGCAGCACCATCAGGTAGCCGATGGCGATTCCGGCGGCGATGGCGAGCGTCGCCAGCAGGATGTGCCAGCCGGCCGCCCGGACGGCAACCGGGAAGCCGCGCTTCAGGAATCCGCCGAGCGCTTCGAGGATGCCGATGCGCGGCCCATAGACGACGAAGAAGGCCCTGAGCACCAGCCCTTCGAGATAGAGGATCAGGTTGCGGTCGAGCGCGATCGAACGGGCGACGGAAAGCGAAGAGGCCGCGGTCCGATAGAGCAGAGGCAGTTCCTGCAACTCCTCGGCGGAGAGGCGCGACAGGCCCTTCTTCTCGACACGCGAGACGAGCCCGTCGAGCATCCGCCAGGCCGTCTCGCGGCTGCGGCGGAACTCGGCGCTGCGCAGCGTCACGGTTGCGACCGGGGCCGGCGGCGGAGCGGCGGAAGGGCGAAGCGGTTCTATAGCAGCCCCCTCTGCTTGATGGTCAGGTAGCGGTTGACGAGACCGACGGCGAGGCCGCGCGGCGGGATTTCCAGGCAATGCACGCCCATCCGCGCCAGCCGTTCCAGCACGACGGCGCGTTCGCGCTGCAGGTCGCGGGCGACGACCGCCTCGGCGACCGGCCGGAAGCCCGCGGGCTCGGCATCGACGATATCGGCGAGCAGCGGATCGCGCAGCGTGACGAAGATCACGGCATGGCGGTTGGCCATGCGCTGCAGGCTTTCGAGCAAAAGCCCCGCTGTCGTCGTGTCGATGAATTCGGTGAAGAGCACCACCAGTGCCCGGCGCTTCAAGCGGGCGTTGAGCTCGGCGAGCCCCAGCGTGAAATTGGTCTCCTCGGCCCGGTAGCCGAGCTGGCCGGATGCATTTTGCAGCCGGGCGAAGGCGCTTCGGCCTGGGGATGGCTGGAGATATTGCCGGATGCGTGAATCGAAGCCGAACGAGCCGACATGGTCGCCGCTGCGCAGCGCGACCCAGCCCAGCAGCAGACCGGCATGGATCGCATGGTCGAGCCGCGGCAGACCGTCGATCGGCTCGGCCATCAGGTAGCCGGTGTCGAAGGCCAGCACGATCTGGTGATTGCGCTCGATCCGGAATTCCTTCGACAGCAGCTTGAGATGCTTGGCCGAGTGCTTCCAGTCGATGAAGCGGTTGTCGAGCCCCTGGACATGGTCGCGCAGCGCCTCGAATTCCGTGCCTTCGCCCTTCTGGCGCTGGACCTTGATGCCGTCGATCGCATCGCGGCTGAAGAACTGGACGGCCGCCGAGGCGATGCCGCGGATATCCGGCACGACATCGATCGTCAGCGCCAGCGGCCGGCGCTCGCTCCGGCCGGCGAGACCCAGCGGCCCGCGCCAGCGCAGCCAGAGCGCCTCGATCGTGATCCGCCCGCGCCTGAGCGGCCGGATCGGCAGCGCGACCGATCCGACAACCCCCGGCGGGACATCGAACCGGGCCGGCTCGGGCGGGGCGGCATCGCCGCTCTGCTCCGGCAGGACCTGGATCGAAACCGCCCGCGACGTGCCTTCGATCGCGGCGCTGACGCTCAATTGCCCCTCGCTGCCGATGAACAGGCGCGGCGGCGCATCGACCGAGAGCGTCAGCCGCGACGGTCTGGCGCAGAGCAGGGCATCGAGCCCGATCAGCGCCAGCACGAACAGGCCGAGATCGAGCGCGATCGGCCAGAGCGCCGGATCGTAGATCAGCAATCCGATGGCGACCGGCACGGTCGCCCCGAAGAGCAGGACGGCGCGCGGGGTCGGCCTGATCATCGCGGCACGGCAACCTGGTCGATCAGCTCCAGGATGACCTTGTCGCTGACCAGCCCATCGATCTCGGCATTCGGCGCGAGCACGATCCGGTGTCGCAGCAGGGGCAGGGCGATGCCCTTGACGTCGTCGGGGATGACGAAGTCGCGTCCCTGCGTCGCGGCCCGCGCCCGGCTGGCCGAGGCCAGCATCGTCGCGGCGCGGGGCGAGGCGCCGGTCTCGATCGCCGGATGGCTGCGGGTCGCGCGGATGAGATCCACGATATAGCCGACCAGCGGCTCGCCGAGAGCGATTCCGCCGACCAGCGCCCGCGCCGTCAGCAGATTTTGTTCGGACACCACGGAGGAAAGGCCGAATTCGGCAAGTTTCGGCATCGCAGCGCGATGCCCGTGACGCGCGACGATGGCGAATTCCTCCTCGCGGCTCGGATAGGCGAGGTTGATCTTGAACAGGAAGCGGTCGAGCTGCGCCTCCGGCAGCGGATAGGTGCCCTGCTGCTCGATCGGGTTCTGCGTCGCCACCACCATGAAGGCCTCTCCCAGCGGATGGGTCACGCCGTCGATGGTGACGTTGCGCTCGTTCATCGCCTGCAGCAGCGCGGCCTGCGTCTTCGGCGGCGTGCGGTTGATCTCGTCGGCGAGCAGGATGTCGGTGAAGATCGGGCCGCGCGTCAGGTTGAAGCTGCTGCTGCGGAAATCGAAGAGATTGGTGCCGAGCAGGTCGCCCGGCATCATGTCCGGCGTGAACTGGATGCGCCCGAAGCGCAGCGACAGTCCGGCAGCGAAGGATTGCGCCAGCAGGGTCTTGGCCGTGCCCGGCACGCCTTCGAGCAGGACATGCCCGCCGCAGAGCAGGCTGACGAGCATCAGCTCGACGACCTCGTCCTGGCCGACGACGGCTTTGCGGATCTCGCCGCGAAGCGCTTCAGTGATCGTCGAGACGTCGCGGAGTTCCATGCAGCAGATCCTTGCGCCAGTGATGGAGGGCCTGCGCCGCGGCGAGCAGCGAGGCGAGATTGCGGGGGCCGGCGGCCGGGCTGTCGCCCAGTCCTGCGAGCGGCTTCGGATCGATGCCGCGCGCTTGCGAGGCCCGTTCGAGCCATGCGGTCAGGGCCGCGCCTTCGAGCCCGGCCGGTGCGCGCAGCGTCCGAGCGGCGTCCTGAAGCGTCATCGCGATGTAGCGTTGCAGGATCGCGGCATGATGCCCGGCATAATCGACCAGCGCCGCGGCATTGCCGATCAGCGCATGCCGGCCGGCATCGAGCCGGCGCGGTGCGGGCAAGGGTGCGCCGAAGCGCCCCATAGCCGCCCAGAGCAATAGCGCGACCGCGGCCAGGATCTGGACGAGCACCAGGTTGAGCGGGAATTCATAGAGGAATTTCAGCAGGTTCGGCGGCGATCTTCTGAAGCCGTGGATGGTCTCGTCGAAGACCAGAGTGCCGCTTTTCCCGTCCAGCAACGCGGCAACGATGTCCCGGGCGAACGTGGCGTTCCCGCCCTTGCCGATCCCGTGGTTCTCGAGCGGGTCGGGATCGGCCAGGATGAGCGTCCGGCGATTGCCCTGCCGCAATTCGCCGAGCAGGATGCCGGCCGGCGTCGAGATCAGCGGCGTGAGATTGGAGCCCTTGATGAGCTGGAGCTCGCCCTGGACGGTCGGGTCCGCCGCTGAAATCGTCTTCTCGAAGGAGGCCGGCGGCTTGGTCCGGACGATATCGCCGCCGCTGACGGCAGCGCCGAGCACGGATTGGACTTGTAGCACCGGAGCCAGTTCCGCCTCGCCGATCCAGTCCTTGCGCCGCTCGCCCGGTTTCACGGTCCATTTCGGCAGAACGAGCAGGATGCGGCCGGCGATCCGGAGCTTGTTGCGATTTTCCTCGCCCGCGAGGCTTCCGGAGGGCTCGGCGAGGACGAGCACGCCATTCTCGCCGACGGCGGCAAGCGGACGGTCCTCGGCTTGCACCGTCTTGTGGCCGAGACCCTCGAGCAGGTCATGGAAGGCGAGATGCCCGACGGCGGAGCTGGAATAGCTGTTGGCGCCGGAGGTGAGGCCGCCCGCCTCGCGCCCGCCCATCCCCGTCAGCAGCAGGGAGGCGGCGAAAAGCGCAAGGAGGGCCGCAGCGAGCGCGGCAAGGATGCGCGGCTGGAAGGTCATTCCCCCCATCAGGCTGGCCCTGTCGCAAGGGAGCGCCGCAGCGTCTCGAATTCCTGCCGGCAGCCGAGATAGTCCTCATGCCTGGCGGGCCGCCCGCCGAAATAGGTCTGCTCGACCGACTGGACGATCGCGCCGAGCGCGCCGGTCCCGCTCTGCGGCAGGGAAACCTTGCGCAGGATCTCGCGGCTGGTCAGCGAGACCGCGAAGCTGGTGCCCAGCCGCAACCGGATTTCGGCGAGGCTCTTCAGCAGCAGCACATGCATGGCCTCGCCATACTGCCCCCGGCGCGCGAGATCGTCCGCCTCGAGCTGCGCTTCCTCCATTCGGCCGGAGGGATCGGAGAAGCCGGCCGGAACCTCGGCGGCCTTGATCCGGCGCGAGCGGCTGAAGGCCGGCAGGCTGTCGCGCAACGACCAGAGCGTCACGGCGACGCCGAGGATGACGGCGCCCCAGAGCAGGATGCGCAGCGTATCGGGCGAGAGGTCGAATTTCAGCCAGTCGAGCCAGCTCGACACCTTCGGCTCGGGCACCGGCATCACCGTCTGGATATCGTGGCGGCGGATGCTCTGCCGGACGATCTCGCCCGCATCGCTGGCGGCCTGCGCCATGCCGCTCAGGGTGACGGCGCAGAATGCAACGAGCAGGAGAGGCAGTCGCTTCACAACCTTCGAATCCGTCGGCGGCCGAAGGGCACTATGGCGAAGAAATCGGCCGCGCCATAGCCGAGATTGCGCGGCGGGGCACATGCCCCGCCGGCCTATGCGATCAGTTCAGGCTGGCGCGCTTCATGAAGGCGCCGGCCTTCATGATCAGCGGGATATGCCGGCCCTGGCGGGTCAAGAGCGAGAGATCCTTCAGCGGGTCGCCGTCGACGACGATCAGGTCGGCATGGGCGCCGGCCGAGACCGTGCCGATCAGACCTTCCATCTTCAGGAGCTTGGCCGCGACATGGGTCGCCGAGGCGATGACCTCATGCGCGGGCAGGGCGCGGCCACGGATCACGAACTCCTCGGACTGGTACTTGTGCATCTCGCCGAGCAGGTCGCTGCCATAGGCCATGGTCAGGCCGGCCTTCTTCATGATCGCGAGCGATTCCATGCCGGCCGAGCGCACGACATCGACCTTGACGACCGAATCCGGCGGGAAGCCGAGCTTTGGCCCGTCCGAGACCAGCTTGTCATAGGTCACCAGCGTCGGCACGGCGACGGCGCCCTTGGCCGCAGCGAGCTTTGCCGTCTCGGCCTTGATCAGGTTGCAATGCTCCAGCGAATGCACGCCGGCCTCGACGCAGCGGCGGATGGCATCGTCGGTATAGACATGGGCCGAGACATAGGTGCCGGCCATCCGGGCTTCCTCAACCACGGCTTCCAGCTCGCTCACCGAGAAGCCAAGGAAATGGATCGGGTCGGTCGGCGAGGCGCAGCCGCCATTGGCCATGATCTTGATGAAGTCGGCGCCGCCCTTCAGCTCCTCGCGCGCGGCGCGGCGGACCTGGTCGACGCCATCGCAGATGCGTCCGAGCGCGCCGAGGCGATGGCGCTCGATCACGCTCGGGCGGTCGTCGTAGCGGCCGCGGAAATCGGCATGGCCGCCTGTCTGGCTCAGCGCCTTGCCGGAGATGACGAGGCGCGGCGTCGGGAAATCGCCTTCCTCCGTCGCCTGCTTCAGGCCGAAATCGGCGCCGCCGACATCGCGCACCGTGGTGAAGCCGCGCATCAGCATCGCGCGCATGATTCCGAAGGAGCGGGCGGTGACCAGCGAATCCGGCAGGCGGGCATTCGCGCCGAGATCGGCGACGCCGGCCACGACATGGACATGGGCGTCGATCAGGCCGGGCATCAGCGTCTTGCCCTTGAGATCGACGACCTTGGCCTTGGCCGAGGTCACGGATTTGCCGACCTCGCGGATGGTGCCGCCTTCGACGAGGACGCTGACGGGCGCGCCCGCCTCCGGCGCCGAGCCGTCGACGATGCGGGCATTGGTGAAGAGGGTGGAAGCCACGGGCGTGTTCCTTCGGGAAGGCTAAAGAGAGGGGGTCAGGCGGCCTTGTTGGCGGCACGCGCGGCGAGGAAGGCGGGCACCAGCAGCGGCGCGAGCCGCTCGACCGGTGCGACATGCTCCTCGCGGTAGTGATGTTCCGGGGCGAGCAGGTTGATGGTGCCGACGACCTTGCCGTCATAGATCGCGGGGATGTTGATGACGGAGCCGAGCCCCATGCTCTCGATCAGTTCATGATCGAAGAAGGCCCAGCGGATGCCGGCCTTGTCCTTGCCGAGATAGGGCTGGCGGCCGTCCAGCACATGCTTGCCCCAGGGCGTCGGGCCCATCGGTTTGCGGCCGGAGACCGGGTATTCGGTCGGCCTGTTGGAATAGATGCGCGCGACCTCCTGCCCGTCGACATAGAGGAGCGTGAACAATTCATGGCCGACGAGGCGGCGGGTGATGTCCTCGAAAGCCTTGAACACCGTATCGGGCTGGCCGGGCTCCCTGATGAGCGCGGAGAGGGTGGCGAGATCGTCGGACATGGGCAGGCCTTCTTTGTTTCAGGCGGTCGTCGGGGGAACCGGCGCCTTCGGGATGCGCTCGGGCAGGATGCCCTGCGGCTTGAGATGCAGGACGAGGATGAGGGCGATGCCGATCAGCATCTCGCGCGTGGCGGCGAGCTGGACCGGCTGGAGGCCGGGCACCCATTCAGTGATGAAGCGCGTCGCCTCCAAGAAGATCACGACCAGATAGGCGCCAAGCACGGCCCCGCTCGGTCGTCCGACGCCGCCAGCCGTGACGGCGAGGAAGATGTAGATCGTGATCAGCGGCTGGAAATGATCCGGCGAGACATAGGACTGGAAATGCGCATAGAGAGCGCCGGCCAGCGCCGCGATCGCCGCCGAGAGCGCGAAGGCCTGGAGCTTGAAGCGCAGCACCGGCTTGCCGGCGAAGGAGGCGAGCTGCTGATCCTCGCGGATCGCCTTCAAGGCGCGACCGTAGGGCGAGCCATCGAGCCGGCGCAACAGCGCCCAGACGATGATGAGCACCAGCGTGGCAAGGCCGAGATAGAAATACGCGAAGTTCTGCGTGCCGAGCTCGGCCTTGAGCGGCGCCTTGATGCCGGAGATGCCGTCCGAGCCGTTGGTCAGCCAGCGTTCGTTCAGCGCGACGAGGCGGATCACCTCGGCGAATCCGAGCGTGACGATGGCGAGATAATCGTCGCGCAACCTGAGCGTCGCGAAGGTGACGACGAGCCCGACCGCAGCACCTACCAAGAGCGCCGCGCCCCAGCCGATCAGGACGGGCGCACCCGCACCTGTCGCCAGCGCCGAGGCATAGGCGCCGACCGCGAAGAAGCCGGCGAGGCCGAGATTGACGAGGCCGGCGCTGCCCCAGATCAGGTTCAGGCTGAGCGCGAGCAGGCCGTAGATGGCGCAGAGCGTCAGGGTGAAGATCAGATAGGACAGCATCAGGCGGCCCTTTCCCCGAGGAGGCCGCGCGGCCGGAAGGTGAGCATCAGCAGGATCGCGACGAAGCCGACGCCGGTGCGGTAGGTCGCGGGCACGACGAGCAGGGCCAGTTCCTCGGCGATGCCGAGCATCAGCGCGCCGGCGACCGCTCCGGGAATCGAGCCGAGCCCTCCGAGCACGGCAGCAGCGAAGACCGAGAGCAGCACGCGATAGCCGGTCAGCGGGTCGATCGAGGTATCGAGGCCAATCAGCACGCCGCCGACGCCGGTCAGCCCCGCGCCCAGAAACAGCGTGACGATCGCGATCTTGGCGGGATCGATGCCCTTGAGCCGGGCGAGATCGGGATTGTCGGCGACGGCGCGCATCGCCTTGCCGAAGCGGGTGTAGCGCAGGAACAGGAACATCGCCGCCATGATCGCGACGGCGAGCAGCAGGCTCTGGAGCTGCTGCGGGCCGATGCGCAGGTCGCCGAAGCGCATATCGCGCGCGATCGGCAGGTCGTAGCCGCGCATCTCGTTGCCGAAGATGAAGCGGACGATGTTCTCCAGCACGAGATTGAGCGCGATCGAGGCGATGGCCACGATCAGCGCGCCGTTATTGCGCAGGCGCTTCAGCGAAGTCTCTTCGGCCACGACGCCGACAACGCCCGTCACCGCGAAGGCGACGAGGAGCGCGGCCGGCACTGGCAGCCCCATCGCGACATTCGCCCACCAGGCCGCGAAGGCGCCGATGGTGGCATAGGCCGCGATGGCGAAGTTCGGATAGCGCAGCACCGCGAAGATGGCGGAGAAGCCGATGGCCGGGACGGCGATCAGCGTCCCGGTCATCACGCCGTTGACGAGCGCCTGCAGGAGCTGGCTCATCGCGACCGCCACCTTGTCGTCATTGCGAGGAGCGTGAGCGACGAAGCAATCCAGGGGCGGCAGAGCCCTACGCCCCCCTGGATCGCTTCGCTGCGCTCGCGATGACGATGCGCGGTTCTGGCCGGCATCACGCGATCTTCACCAGCGCCAGCTTGCCGCCCTGAACCTGCTCGTAGCGGAACTGGCAATCGGCGATGTCGCCGGTCTCTGTGAAGTCGCAGGGGCCGCTGGCGCCGTCGTAATCAACCGGCTGCTTGGCCGCGATCGCCTTGAGCCCGTCGAGCGCGTTGTCGACCTTGGCGCCGCCCTGCGCCTGGCTGACCTTGCGCACCGCGTCCTTGATCGCGGTGCCGGAGCTGTCGCCAGCCATCGCGATCGCCATCAGGATCAGGTTGATCTGGTCGTAGACCTGAGTGGTGTAGGGGTCGGGCGAGGCGACGCCGATCATCTTGACCAGCCGCGCATAGGCCTTCGAGCCCTCGGCCGGCGAGGGCGCGATGGTGAAGGTCTTGTCGACCACCTCTGCCGGCACGCTCTCGACCAGCTTCTGGTTGACCGCATAGCCGAAGGCGACCTTCAAGCCGGAATAGCCGGCGCGATAGGCATCCTTCAGCATCACGGCGGTATCGGGCGTGTAGCCGCCGAAGATGATCGCGTCGGGCTTGAAGCGCAGCACCTCGTCGATCTCGCTGCGATAGGCCGGCTTCTTGTCGTCATAGATCAGCGAGCCGGTCTCGCCGCCGGCCTTCTTCACGGCCTCGGTGATGTTGTCGAACTGGCTCTTGGCGAAGGGCGTCTGTGGCGAGAGGAAGAAGACGCGCTTGGCCTTCTCGGCGAGGCAGAACTCGCCGAACTTGCGGCCCTGCAGCGTCGTGTTCGGCTGGGTGCGGATCAGGTAGCCCTGATGCGGCAATTGCGTGATCGAATCGGCGCCGGAGACGGTCGCCAGGAAGGTCTTCGATTCCCAGCAGAGCGGGGCCACGGCGGTGGTCACCGCGGAGGACCAGGTGCCGAGGATAGCCGAGACCTTGTCGACATCGATCAGCTTGCGGGCGGCGCGCACGCCGGCTTCGGGGCTGGTCTGGTCGTCCTCCGAGATCAGCTCGATCTTGCGGCCGAGCACGCCGCCGGCGGCATTGACCTCGTCGACGACGGCCTTGACCGCCTTGACCATGACCGGACCATAGGGGCCGCCCGCGCCGGTGAGCGGTGTCAGCGTGCCGATTTTGATCGGGGCGCCCTGAGCGAGCGCGCGGCCGGGCAGGGCGGAGAGGCCGGCAAGCGCGGCGGCGCCTGCCAGGAGCGTGCGGCGGTCGGTCGTGAAAGCGGTCATGGTGTTCCCCTGTTGTCTTGTTGGTTTGCTGTCGTGTCGGCGTCGTCCTAGCCGCCGAGGAAGAGCCGGCGGATTTCGGGATCGGTGGCGAGCGCTGGTCCCGCGCCCTCACGGCTGTTGCGGCCGGAAACCAGCACATAGCCGCGCGTCGAGATCTGCAGCGCTTCGAGCGCATGCTGCTCGACCATCAGGATCGGCAGGCCGCCCTTGTTGAGCGCGACGATGGCGTCGAACAATGCGTCGGCGGCCTTGGGCGAGAGCCCCGCCGTCGGCTCGTCGAGCAGGAGCAGGGCAGGGGCGTTCATCAGCCCCATCGCCATGGCGAGGATCTGGCGCTGGCCGCCGGAAAGCGTGCGCGCCAGCGCCTTGCGCTTTTCCGCCAGCATCGGATAGCGCGCATAGAGCTCCTCAGCTCGCGCGCCGACCTTGCCCGGCTCCTGGAAGCCGCTGATCTCGAGATTCTCGGCGACCGTCATGGCGCCGAAGACGTTGCGTTCCTGCGGCACGAAGCCGATGCCGGCCTTGGCCCGGCCGAGCGCGTTCTCGCGGGTGACGTCGTCGCCCTTGAGCCGGATCGTGCCGTCGCGCGCTTGGACAAGGCCTGCGATGGTCTTGAGCAGCGTCGACTTGCCGGCGCCGTTGGGGCCGATGATCGAGACGATCTCACCTGGCGCCACCGTGAGCGAGGTGCCCTTCAGGATCTGCTCGGCCGCGCCATAGCCGGCGACGACGCCGTCGACGGCGAGCAATTCGCCCTGTGCCGCGCTCAATGACGCCTCCCGAGATAGGCTTCCTGCACGCGGGTGTCAGCGGCGACCTCGTCGAACGTGCCTTGCGTCAGCGTCTTGCCCTCGGCCATGACGATGACCGGCGCGCAGAGCTTCCGGATCAGCCCCATGTCGTGCTCGATCAGGCAGATCGTCAGCCCGTCGCGGTTGAGCGCGACGAGATGCGCGGCGATCTCTTCGGTCAGGCTCGGATTGACGCCGGCCATCGGCTCGTCGAGCAGCAGCAGCTTGGGTTCGGCCATCAGGGCGCGACCGATCTCGACCAGCTTCTTCTGGCCGCCGGAGAGCGCGGTGACGGGGTTGTCCAGCACATGGTCGAGCTTGAGCCGGCGCGCGATGCCGAAGGCGCGCTCGCTGAGCTCGGCCTCGCGCCGCTTGGCCCCGCCCGTGCCGATCAGCCCGGCCAGCAAGCCTTCGCCCGGCTGGTCCGCGCCATAGAGCATCAGATGCTGGAAGACGCTGAGCTTGGGAAAGCCGCGCGCGAGCTGGAAGGAGCGCACCAGCCCCGCCGCGACGAGCTTCTCGGGCGGCATCCCGGCCGTCTCGGTCGCGCCGAGCCGGACAGAGCCGGCTTGCGGCCGGTAGAGTCCGGAAACCGCATTGAACAGGGTCGACTTGCCGGCTCCGTTCGGCCCGATCAGCCCGGTGAAGGAGCCCTGCGGCACCGCGAAATCGACGCCGCGCAATACCTGCACGCCGTAGAAGCCGAGCTTCAGCCCCTGGATGGTCAGTGCAGCCGTCATGCCACCGCCGTCTTGCGTCGGCCGGATTGGGCAGCCGCTGGTTTCATCGGGAAATGCTGACGCACCTGCTGCTTCCAGAAGCCGAGCAGGCCCTCGTAATAGGCCGGGTCGTTCGGCCGCAGCACGGTCTGGCTGATCATGCCGCGGACCAGGCACATCGTGGCGTTCATCACGGTGCGGGTATGGTCCGGGTCGGTGCCGGCACGGGCCGCGAGCGCGGTCCAGACCGCATCGAGCCCGGCATGGAATTCCTTGACCGTCGGGATCAGGTCGGCGCGGAAAGCCGGGTTGTGGCGCGCCTCCGGCAGGTACTCCATCGTCACGTAGAACAGACGGTCGTCCATCATCCGCCAGGCATAGTCGACGATCTCGTCGCTGGAGCCGCCCCGCGCCATGAAATCCTCGGCGAAACGGTGCAGGTCGCGCGCGGCCTTGCCGAGCATGTCGGCGACGGAGGCACTGATGATCGCCTCGCGGCCGGCGAAATGATGGGTCAGCGCCCCGCGGGAGACCCCGGCCATGCGGGCGATCTCCGGGGTGGTGGTGCGGGCCAGCCCCTGGTCGTGCAGCAGGTCGATGGTCGCGTTCATCAGCCGCGCGGATGTCTCCGCGCTGCGCTCCTTCTGCGATCGCCGCTTGCCGGAAACCCTCATGCCGACCTCGCTCCCCTGACGATTGGGAAACGGTGCGGACTCACTTACAAACAGTCAAGCCTGTTTTTTGAAAGCTGAAAGAGTGTCTTGATTGCGGGGACCTGTCGTGACTTTCAAAGGAGCAAGCATCCCGGGCGGAGCGCTACGGATCGTCGTCATGGTCGGGCTTGTCCCGGCCATCCAGGTCTTCATTGATGCCGTGCGGTGTCCAAGACGTGGATGCTCGCCACAAGGGCGAGCATGACGTGAGCTGGAACCGCGCCTTCGCGGAAAGCGATCTTACCAGGGCCGCCGCGGCCCGGTGTCGATATGGATCAGGCCGTTCCAGTAGACATGATGGCCACCGACCTCGGGCATGGCGCGCACCCACTCTAGCACGGCGCGGGGCCTGACGCCGGGGACGCGGAAATCCATCGCCTGGCAGCCCTTGTGATAGGAGCCGCGCCGGGCGCGCCAGGGCGGCCGCCAGGTCGAGGTCACCTTCACCGCCCCGTATCTGTCGGCGATCTTGCCGAGGATCAGCTTCAGCTCCTGCGGCAGGCAGGCGGTCGAGGTGCCGGGGTCGGTCGAGATGCCCGGTCGTTCCGCCTTCTCGTTCGGGTCGAAGTCCGGCTCCGCGCCGGCCTTCTGGCCCGGCGTCAGCTTCGGCCATTCGACGCCCTCGTCGTCGTCCGGCTCGCCGGGGCTGGGCGGGGACGCGGGCGCCGCCGGCGTCTCCGACCCCTTTGTCACCGCCGGCGTCTCCTCGGAGAAGGCCAGCGCGGGCGTATCGGGGGCGGAGGCGCGCGGCGTCGGCGGCGGCACGATGATCGGCGGCAGCTTCGGCGTACCTTCGAGATCTAGATCGAACGGGCGCTGCGGCGGCAGCGGCGCGCGCATCGGCTCGCCTTCCTGTGCGCGGACAACGGCCGTCGAGAGCAGCAGGGCGAGCGCCGGCATGGCCAGAACCCGCGGAAGGCCAGCGCGGGTCATCGTGCCGTCATGCGTCCGGATACGGCAGGCAAGGACGGGAGGCGAGGGGCACGAAACATCGCAGGCCTTTCGGGGAGAGCGCTCGCACAGCCGGCAACGATTCGGCAGGGTGAACGGATGGTTGCCGTTCCCGCATGCCGAAAGCAGGCGGTTTTGTCGGATTTTCACCACTGCTCCGCAGGGCGATGGCGGGACGTGGCCGGATTTTGCCGCATTCTGCGCTGGGTTCAACCCGGATACGGCGATTGTGCGGCGCGGCGGAGTCTTGCTTCATTCTAATCGAGGGTCTAAGCGACTGGGACAGCGCGCCGCCCCACGGCGTCTGAAGTGAGTTCGACCATGCAAGCTGCCTCGGTGCCTTCCATTCTGAGTGATTACCTGCCGCTGGTGCTGTTCATCGGCGTCTCGGCGGTGATCGGCCTGGCCCTGCTCATCGCGCCCTTCGCGATCGCCTATTCCAAGCCGGATGCGGAAAAGCTCTCGGCCTATGAATGCGGCTTCAACGCCTTCGACGATGCCCGCATGAAGTTCGACGTCCGGTTCTACCTGGTCGCGATTCTCTTCATCATCTTCGATCTCGAGGTCGCGTTCCTGTTCCCCTGGGCCGTCGCCTTCGGCGGGCTCGGCTGGTATGGTTTCTGGTCGATGATGATCTTTCTCGGCGTGCTCACCGTGGGTTTCATCTACGAGTGGCGCAAGGGCGCGCTGGAGTGGGACTGACTGTCGGGTTGCGAGGCGGCGCTCCGCTTTCGATCCGGCAGGCAAAGGTTCACAAGGATTAGGTTATGGCAATCACAGCGATCGATCGTGGTGATCCGCTCGTCGCGCAGGCGCCGAGGGGTTTGCTCGGTCCCGACGGCAAGCCGCTGGGGGCGCGTGATCCGTTCTTCGTCGAGATCAACAACGAGCTGGCCGACAAGGGCTTCCTCGTCACCGCGACCGACGATCTGATCAACTGGGCCCGCACGGGCTCGCTGATGTGGATGACCTTCGGTCTCGCCTGCTGCGCCGTCGAGATGATGCAGCTCTCGATGCCGCGCTACGATGTCGAGCGCTTCGGCTTCGCGCCGCGCGCCTCACCGCGCCAGTCCGACGTGATGATCGTCGCGGGCACGCTGACCAACAAGATGGCTCCGGCGCTCCGTAAGGTCTACGACCAGATGCCGGAGCCGCGCTACGTCATCTCGATGGGCTCCTGCGCCAATGGCGGCGGCTACTACCACTACAGCTACTCGGTGGTTCGCGGCTGCGACCGCATCGTCCCGATCGACATCTATGTCCCGGGCTGCCCGCCGACGGCGGAGGCGCTGCTTTACGGCGTCCTGCTGCTGCAGAAGAAGATCCGCCGCACCGGCACGATCGAGCGCTGAGCGCTCCGTCGGTCGATGCTGCAGGCGATGAAGGTGAGACGATGAGCGAAGCGCTCGTACAACTCGGCGAAGAGATCAAGGCCGCGCTGCCCGGCGCGGTGACGGAGGCTGTCGTTGCCTTCGAGGAGCTCACGATCCATGCCGAGGCGGCTTCGATCGTCGCGGTCCTGCGCACGCTCTACAGCGATCCGCGCTTCCGCTTCGTCAACTTCACCGACCTCGCCGGCGCCGACTATCCCGGTCGCGAGAAGCGCTTCGACGTCGTCTATCATCTGCTGGCGCCGCACCATAACCGCCGCATCCGCGTCAAGGTCCAGACCGACGAGGCGACCCCGGTCCCCTCCGTCATCGAGGTCTTCCCGGCGGCGAACTGGTTCGAGCGCGAGGCCTACGATTTCTACGGCATCCTCTTCTCCGGCCATCCGGACCTGCGCCGCATCCTCACCGATTACGGTTTCGAGGGTTATCCGCTGCGCAAGGACTTCCCGCTGACCGGCTTCGTCGAGGTCCGCTACGACGACGAGCAGAAGCGCGTCGTCTACGAGCCGGTGAAGCTCAACCAGGAATTCCGCAACTTCGATTTCCTCTCGCCCTGGGAAGGCACGGATTACGTGCTGCCGGGCGACGAGAAGGCGAAGGGAGCCTGACCGATGGCGGCGGGCCTCCAAACCCAGTCCGGCGGCTGTCTCTGCGGCGCGGTGCGTTTCACCGCCATGCCCGAGAAGGCCGAGATGGACGTCTGCCATTGCGGCATGTGCCGGAGATGGAGCGGCGGCGTCTTCATGGCCGTGCCCTGCACCGACGTGTCGGTCACGGATGAGCAGGCGCTCGGCGTCTACCCGTCTTCCGACTGGGCCGAGCGGGTCTTCTGCAAGACCTGCGGGACGAGCCTGTTCTGGCGCCTGCGCGAGGGCGGTGACGGCCATGTCGCGGTCGCCTTCCAGAGCCTCGACGACCAATCGTCCTTCACCTTCGCCGAAGAGATCTTCATCGACGAGAAGCCTGCTCTCTACGCCTTCGCGGGCGAGCGGCGCCGCAAGACCGGCGCGCAGGTGATCGCCGAATTCGCCGAAAAACAGGCGGACTGAGCATGACCGAGCACAATATCCGCAATTTCTCGATCAATTTCGGCCCGCAGCATCCGGCCGCGCACGGCGTGCTGCGCCTCGTGCTGGAGCTCGACGGCGAGATCGTCGAGCGCGTCGATCCGCATATCGGCTTGCTTCATCGCGGCACCGAGAAGCTGATCGAGGCCAAGACCTATCTCCAGGCCGTGCCCTATTTCGACCGGCTCGACTATGTCGCGCCGATGAACCAGGAGCATGCCTTCGCACTGGCGGTCGAGCGCCTCGTCGGCGTGACCGTGCCGCGCCGCGGCCAGCTCATCCGCGTGCTCTATTCCGAGATCGGCCGCATCCTCTCGCATCTCTTGAACGTCACCACGCAGGCGATGGACGTCGGCGCCCTCACGCCTCCGCTCTGGGGCTTCGAGGAGCGCGAGAAGCTGATGATCTTCTACGAGCGGGCCTGCGGCGCGCGCATGCATGCGGCCTATGTCCGGCCCGGCGGCGTGCACCAGGATATCCCGGTCTCGCTGATCCACGATATCGCCGAATGGTGCGATCCGTTCCTCAAGGTCTGCGACGACCTCGAAGGCCTGCTCAGCGACAACCGCATCTTCAAGCAGCGTAACGTCGATATCGGCGTGGTCGATCTCGAGACCTGCTGGAAATGGGGCTTCTCGGGCGTCATGGTGCGCGGCTCCGGCGCGCCCTGGGACCTGCGCAAGTCGCAGCCCTATGAGTGCTACGAGGAGATGGAATTCGACATACCCGTCGGCAAGAACGGCGACTGCTTCGACCGCTACCACATCCGCATGGAAGAGATGCGCCAGTCGGTGCGCATCATGAAGCAGTGCTGCGACAAGCTGCTGGCGCCCGATGGCGGCGGCCCGGTCTCCTCGCTCGACGGCAAGATGGTGCCGCCCAAGCGCGGCGAGATGAAGCGCTCGATGGAAGCGCTCATCCATCACTTCAAGCTCTATACCGAGGGCTACAAGGTGCCGGCCGGCGAGGTCTATGCCGCCGTCGAGGCGCCGAAGGGCGAGTTCGGCGTCTATCTGGTCTCCGACGGCACCAACAAGCCTTATCGCTGCAAGATCAAGGCCCCGGGCTTCGCCCATCTCCAGGCCATGGATTTCATGTGCCGCAAGCACATGCTCGCCGACGTCTCCGCGATCCTCGGCTCTCTCGATATCGTCTTTGGTGAAGTTGACCGCTGATGTCCGTCCGTCGTCTCGCCCCTGATCCGGTCCAGCCCGCCTCCTTCGCCTTCACCGCGGCGAATGAGAACTGGATCGTCCAGCAGATCGCCAAGTATCCCGAAGGCCGCCAGGCTTCCGCCGTCATCCCGCTCTTGTGGAAGGCGCAGGAGCAGGAGGGCTGGGTCTCCCGCGCCGTGATCGAGACGGTCGCAAAACGCTTGGGGATGGCGCCGATGCGGGTGCTGGAGGTCGCGACCTTCTACACCATGTTCAACCTGCAGCCGGTCGGTGAGTTCTTCGTCCAGCTCTGCGGCACGACGCCCTGCGCGCTGCGCGGCGCGGAAGCGCTGAAGAAGGTCTGCGAGGACGTCATCGGCCCGCAATCGACCGTGACCGCCGACGGCAAGCTCTCCTGGCTCGAAGTCGAGTGCCTCGGCGCCTGCTGCAACGCCCCGATGGCGCAGATCAATGTCGACTACTACGAGGACCTGACGCCGGCGAATTTCCGCCAGCTCCTCGACGATCTCCGCAACGGCCGCGCCACCAAGCCCGGCCCGCAGAACGGCCGCACCGGCTCCGAGCCGGAAGGCGGCCCGCAGACGCTGACCGACAAGGCGCTCTATGACGGCTCGGTGATCGGCGCCGGCGATTGGCAGAAGCGCATCGTCGAGCAGCGCAAGGCCGCCGCTGAAGCCGCCGCCGCCAAGGCCGCTGCCGAAGCGGAAGCCAAGAAGGCCGAAGCGACACCGGCTGCGGTCGCCGGGAAGCCGGCGAGCGAAACCGCTGCCGCGGGCCGTCCGAAGCCGTCGGCGCCCGCCCAGCCCTCCAGCGCCGCCAACGACACGCCGGCCGCAAAGGGCAAGGTGGACAAGAAGGATGTCGCGGAGGCTGCCAAGCCGGCCGCTGCGGCCAAACCTGCGGCTGTGTCCAAACCTGTTGCTGTGTCAAAGACGGAGCCGGCACCGGCTGCAACCGCCGAGAGCAAGCCCGAATTGCTGACCGCTGCCCGCGGCGGCAAGGGCGACGATCTCGAACTGATCTGGGGCGTCGGACCGAAGCTGGCTAAGATGCTCAACGAGATGGGGGTCTGGCATTACGACCAGATCGCCAAATGGACACCGGCGGAGCTCGCCTGGGTCGATGCGCGGCTGACCGGCTTCAAGGGCCGGGCGCTGCGTGACGACTGGATTGCTCAGTCGAAGAAGCTTGCGACGGGCTGGCGCCCGGAATCGAAGCTTGGCGACAAGCCGGCAGAGTGAGGCACCAGGACATGCTCGCAGATCGCGATCGCATCTTCACCAATCTCTACGGCCTGCATGACCGTACCCTGAAGGGTGCGATCCAGCGCGGCGCCTGGGATGGCACCAAGTTCATCCTGGAGCAGGGCCGGGACTGGATCATCGACGAGATGAAGAAGTCCGGCCTGCGCGGCCGTGGCGGCGCCGGCTTCCCGACCGGGCTGAAATGGTCGTTCATGCCCAAGCAGAGCGACGGGCGCCCGCATTATCTCGTCGTCAATGCCGACGAGTCGGAGCCGGGCACCTGCAAGGATCGCGAGATCATGCGCAACGACCCGCATACGCTGGTCGAGGGCTGCCTGATCGCCTCCTTCGCCATGGGCGCGCATGCGGCCTACATCTACATCCGCGGCGAATACATCCGCGAGCGCGAGGCGCTGCAGCGTGCCGTCGACGAGGCCTATGCAGCCAAGCTCATCGGCAAGGACAACGTCCACGGCTATCCCTTTGATCTCTATGTGCATCACGGCGCCGGCGCCTATATCTGCGGCGAAGAGACGGCGCTGCTGGAGAGCCTCGAGGGCAAGAAGGGCATGCCGCGGCTGAAGCCGCCATTCCCCGCCAATATGGGCCTCTATGGCTGCCCGACCACGGTGAACAACGTCGAGTCGATCGCGGTCGCTCCGACAATCCTGCGCCGCGGCGCGAGCTGGTTCTCCTCGCTCGGCACGCCGAACAATGTCGGCACCAAGCTCTTCTGCGTCTCCGGGCATGTGAACAAGCCCTGCAACGTCGAAGAGGCGATGGGCATCCCCTTCCGTGAGCTGATCGACAAGCATTGCGGCGGTATCCGCGGCGGCTGGGACAATCTCAAGGCTGTCATCCCCGGCGGTTCGTCGGTGCGCATGGTTCCGGCCGAGCAGATCATCGACACGCCGATGGATTTCGACTCGCTCTCGAAGCTGCGCTCCGGCCTCGGCACGGCGGCGGTGATCGTGATGGACAAGTCGACCGACATCGTCCGCGCCATCGCCCGCATCAGCCACTTCTACAAGCATGAGAGCTGCGGCCAGTGCACGCCCTGCCGCGAGGGCACGGGCTGGATGTGGCGCGTCATGGAGCGCATGGCCGAGGGCCGCGCCCAGAAGCGCGAGATCGACATGCTGCTCGACGTCACCAAGCAGATCGAGGGCCACACGATCTGCGCCCTCGGTGACGCAGCCGCCTGGCCGATCCAGGGCCTGATCGCGCATTTCCGTCACGAGATCGAGCAGCGCATCGACGACTATGCCGCCAACCCGCACAGCGAGCCTGTGCGCCTGATGGCGGCGGAGTGAGACCATGACGAAACTCCTCATCGACGGCGTCGAGGTCGACGTACCCGCCGAGTACACGGTGCTCCAGGCCTGCGAGGCCGCGGGCGTCGAGGTGCCGCGCTTCTGCTTCCACGAGCGCCTCTCGATCGCCGGCAACTGCCGCATGTGCCTCGTCGAGGTGAAGGGTGGCCCGCCGAAGCCGCAGGCTTCCTGCGCGATTGGCGTGCGCGATCTGCGCCCCGGCCCGAACGGCGAGCCGCCGGTCGTCCTGACCAAGTCGCCGATGGTCAAGAAGGCGCGCGAAGGGGTGATGGAGTTCCTGCTCATCAACCACCCGCTCGACTGCCCGATCTGCGACCAGGGCGGCGAGTGCGACCTGCAGGACCAGGCCATGGCCTATGGCGCGGATACCTCGCGCTATGCCGAGAACAAGCGCGCGGTCGAGGACAAGTATATCGGCCCGCTGGTCAAGACGACGATGACGCGCTGCATCCAGTGCACGCGCTGCGTCCGCTTCACCACCGAGGTTGCCGGCGCCTCCGATCTCGGCGCCATCGGCCGCGGCGAGGACATGGAGATCACGACCTATCTCGAGCAGGCGATGTCGTCGGAGCTCCAGAGCAACGTCGTCGATCTCTGCCCGGTCGGCGCGCTGACCTCGAAGCCCTACCAGAACAAGGCCCGGCCCTGGGAGCTCTCCAAGACCGAGAGCGTCGACGTGATGGATGCGGTCGGCTCGGCCATCCGCGTCGACTCGCGCGGCAAGGAAGTGATGCGCATCCTGCCCCGCCTCAACGAGGCGGTGAACGAGGAATGGATCTCCGACAAGACCCGCCATGTCGCTGATGGCCTCAAGACCCAGCGCCTCGACCGGCCCTATATCCGCGAGAACGGCCGCCTGCGTCCGGCGAGCTGGAACGAGGCTTTCGCCGCCATCGCGGGCAAGGTGAAGGCGACCAGCCCTGAGAAGATCGGCGCCATCGCCGGCGACCTCGCCGCGGTCGAGGACATGTTCGCGCTGAAGAGCCTGATCGCCTCGCTCGGCTCCGCCAATCTCGACGCCCGTCAGGACGGCACCAAGCTGCATCCGAAATTCGGCCGCGCCTCCTACGTCCTCAACGCCGGAATCGCCGGCATCGAGGATGCGACCTCGCTGCTGATCATCGGCTCGAACCCGCGCCGCGAGGCGCCGATCCTGAACGCCCGCATCCGCAAGCGTTGGCTGCGTGGCGATCTCAAGGTCTCCGTCATCGGCGAGAAGGTCGACCTGACCTACGCTTACGACTATCTCGGCGCCGGCCCGGAGACGCTTGCCGAGGTCGTGAAGTCGGCCGCCGCTGCCGGTGGCAAGCCGATGGTGCTGGTCGGGCAGGGCGCTCTTGCCCGCGCCGACGGCGAGGCCGTGCTTTCGCTCGCTGCCAAGGCGGCGCAGGCGCTCGGCGCCGTCGCTGAAGGCTGGAACGGCTTCGGCGTGATCCATACCGCCGCCGCTCGCGTCGGCGCGCTCGATCTCGGCTTCGTGCCGGGCGAGGGCGGTCTCGATGCGGCCGCGATGGTCAGGCCGGGTGCGCTCGATGTGCTCTTCCTGCTCGGCGCCGACGAGATCGAGGTGCCGGAAGGTGCTTTCGTCGTCTACCAGGGCACGCATGGCGACAAGGGCGCCCATCGCGCCGACGTCATCCTGCCGGGCGCGGCCTATACCGAGAAGTCCGGCACCTATGTGAACACGGAAGGCCGTGTGCAGATGGGCGACCGCGCCACCTTCCCGCCGGGTGATGCCCGTGAGGATTGGGCGATCCTGCGCGCGCTCTCCGCGACGCTCGGCAAGACGCTGCCCTTCGACTCGCTATCCGGCCTGCGCAAGGCGCTCTACGAGGCGCATCCGCATTTCGCGGCGCTCGACGGCCTCCCAGTCAACGATGCCTCGGAAATCGGCAAGCTCGCCGGCCTTGGCGGCAAGACCGACAAGACGGGTTTCGCGCCTGTCGTCGCCGATTTCTATCAGACCAACCCGATCGCGCGTGCCTCCGCCATCATGGCGGAATGCTCGGCGCTGGCCTCCGGCCGGCATCAGCAGGCGGCGGAGTAAGCGGCCATGAACTGGGACCTCGTCCTCGATATCGCGATCATCCTCGGCAAGAGCCTGCTGCTGCTGGTCTGCCTGCTGGTCTTCATCGCCTATATCCTGCTGGCCGACCGCAAGGTCTGGGCGGCGGTGCAGCTTCGCCGCGGCCCGAACGTGGTCGGACCCTGGGGCCTGTTCCAGAGCTTCGCGGACCTGATCAAGTTCGCGCTGAAGGAGCCGATCATCCCGTCCGGCGCCAACAAGGGCATCTTCCTGCTGGCGCCCTTCATCTCCTGCCTCTTGGCGCTCGGCGCCTGGGCGGTGATCCCGGTGGCGGAAGGCTGGGCGATCGCCGACATCAATGTCGGCGTGCTCTACATCCTCGCGATCTCCTCGCTCGGCGTCTACGGCATCATCATGGCCGGCTGGGCCTCGAACTCGAAATACCCGTTCATGAGCGCCCTGCGCTCGGCGGCGCAGATGGTGTCCTACGAGGTCTCGATCGGCTTCGTCATCATCACCGTGCTGCTCTGCGTCGGCTCGCTGAACCTCTCGGCGGTGGTCGAGGCGCAGCAGAACCGTGGGCTCGCGCATGCTCTGGGCGTGCCGTGGCTCTCGATCCTGAACTGGTACTTCATCCCGCTCTTCCCGATGTTCGTGGTCTTCTTCATCTCGGCGCTGGCCGAGACGAACCGGCCGCCCTTCGATCTGGCCGAGGCGGAATCCGAGCTCGTGGCGGGCTTCATGGTCGAGTATTCCTCGACCCCGTACCTGCTGTTCATGCTCGGCGAATACGTGGCGATCATGACCATGTGCTCGCTGACCACGATCCTGTTCCTCGGCGGCTGGGCTCCGCCAGTCGCGCTGCCGCCCTTCACCTGGCTGCCCGGCGTGTTCTGGTTCGCGCTCAAGGTCTGCTTCGTGTTCTTCATGTTCGCGCTGGTGAAGGCCTTCGTGCCGCGCTACCGCTACGATCAGTTGATGCGTCTGGGCTGGAAGGTGTTCCTGCCGCTCTCGCTCGCTTGCGTGGTGATCGTGGCGCTGGTGCTGCAGTTGACCGGCTGGGGCCCGGTGGCGGGATGAGTTGGGCCGGCCCGCTCGGTGCCCTGATCGGCCTCGGGCTCGGCCTGCTGGAATATCGGCTGATGTCGGCCGTGGTGATCGGGGCGCTCCGGCGCACGGATCGCTCGGAGACCGAAGCCGGGAGAGCTGACTACGAGCGCCGCATCCGCATCCTGCGGGCGGTGCTGGTTGTGATGACGATCGGCTTGATGCCGACCTTAGGTTTCGTGATCGGCCGGACGGTGTTCGGCTGAGGATGTAAAGGACGAAGGCGATGTCACTCGCGCAAGCCGCAAGGGGCCTGCTGCTGAAGGAGTTCGTCGGGGCTATCGGCCTGTCGATGCGCTATTTCTTCAAGCCGAAGGCGACGCTGAACTACCCGTTCGAGAAGGGCCAGCTCTCGCCGCGCTTCCGTGGCGAGCATGCTTTGCGCCGCTATCCGAACGGCGAGGAGCGCTGCATCGCCTGCAAGCTCTGCGAGGCGATCTGCCCGGCGCAGGCCATCACCATCGAGGCCGGCCCGCGCCGCAACGACGGCACGCGCCGCACCACGCGTTACGACATCGACATGACCAAGTGCATCTACTGCGGCTTCTGCCAGGAAGCCTGCCCGGTCGATGCCATCGTCGAGGGGCCGAATTTCGAGTTCGCGACCGAGACCCGCGAGGAGCTGTTCTACGACAAGGACAAGCTGCTCGCGAACGGCGCGCGCTGGGAACGCGAGATCGCGCGCAACATCGCGATGGACGCGCCTTACCGGTAGTGTTTTCCGACCGCCCCACGGCGGTCATCCCGGGCGACCGCAGGGAGACCCGGGATCCATGCCTGAACCTTTGCCGGAGGCGTTCCGGCATGGATCCCGGCTCTCCGCTTCGCTGCGGCCGGGATGACGGAATGGAAACCGAATGAGACACAGACCCGCCGTGCGGTTGTCCCGCCCGGCGGGCCTGATTATAGACGCTCCAAATTGCTGCGGGCCTTCTGAGTCCCGGAGCACGAACCAAACGAGGACCGCGCCGAAAAGGGGCGGGAAGGGCTGGCCGAGATGAATGCCGCAGCGGCTTTCTTCTATCTGTTCGCAGGGGTGACCGTGGCATCCGCCTTCATGGTGGTGACCTCGCGCAATCCCGTGCATTCGGTGCTCTACCTGATCCTGGCCTTCGTCAACGCGGCCGGGCTCTTCATGCTGCTCGGCGCCGAGTTCCTCGCGATGCTGCTGGTTGTCGTCTATGTCGGCGCGGTCGCGGTGCTCTTCCTCTTCGTGGTGATGATGCTCGACGTCGATTTCGCCGAGTTCCGCCAGGGCTTCCTGAACTACCTGCCGATCGGCGCGCTGATCGGCTTCATCTTCGCCGTCGAATTGCTGCTGGTCGTCGGCGCCTGGGTCATCGATCCGCAGATCGTCAAGGCGCCGGTCGCCGCAATCCCGGCGGGCATCTCGAACACCGAGGCGCTCGGCCGCGTGCTCTACACCCAGTATGTCTACTACTTCCAGGCGGCCGGCCTCGTGCTGCTCGTCGCCATGATCGGCGCGATCGTGCTGACGCTGCGCGAGCGGCCCGGCATCAAGCGCCAGCATGTGCCGACGCAGAACGCCCGCACCAAGGACGCGGCGATGGCGGTCAAGCAGGTGCCCTCGCGCGCCGGCGTTCCCGAGGAGATGGCGTGATGACGATCGGACTGGGCCATTATCTCGCCGTCAGCGCCATCCTGTTCACGCTCGGCGTGCTCGGCATCTTCATCAACCGCAAGAACGTCATCGTCATCCTGATGTCGGTCGAGCTCATCCTGCTCTCGGTCAACATCAACTTCGTCGCCTTCTCGAGCTTCCTGAACGACATCGTCGGCCAGGTCTTCGCGCTGCTCGTGCTCACGGTGGCGGCGGCTGAGGCCGCGATCGGTCTCGCCATTCTCGTCGTCTACTTCCGCAACCGCGGCACGATCGCGGTGGAAGACATCAACATGATGAAAGGCTGAGCGCACCCACGCGCCTGGACCTCACTGCCATGTATCACGCGATCGTCTTCCTCCCTCTCATCGGCTTCCTGATCGCCGGCCTGTTCGGCCGGCTGATCGGCGCGCGCGGCTCCGAGATCGTCACGACCTCGCTGCTGATGGTCTCCGCCGCCCTGTCCTGGGTCGCGCTCACCCAGGTCGGCTTCGGCTCCGGCACGACCCGCGTGCAGGTCGCGAGCTGGATTTCGTCCGGCGAATTGCAGGTCGACTGGGCCTTCCGCATCGATACGCTGACGGCGGTGATGCTGGTCGTGGTCAATACGGTTTCCAGCCTCGTGCACCTGTATTCGATCGGCTACATGCACGAGGACGAGCACCGCTCGCGCTTCTTCGCCTATCTCTCGCTCTTCACCTTCGCGATGCTGATGCTGGTGACGGCCGACAACCTCGTCCAGATGTTCTTCGGCTGGGAGGGCGTCGGTCTCGCTTCCTATCTGCTGATCGGCTTCTGGTACCAGAAGCCCTCGGCCAATGCGGCGGCGATGAAGGCCTTCATCGTCAACCGTGTCGGCGATTTCGGCTTCCTGCTCGGCATCTTCCTGATCTTCGTGCTGTTCGGGGCCGTTACCTTCGACGCGATCTTCCCGCGCGCCGGCGAGATGGTGAGCCAGAGCTTCCGCTTCCTCGGCTATGACTGGAACGCCCTGACCCTGACCTGCCTGCTGCTCTTCATGGGCGCCATGGGCAAGTCGGCGCAGTTCCTGCTGCACACCTGGCTGCCGGACGCGATGGAAGGCCCGACCCCGGTCTCGGCTCTCATCCATGCCGCGACCATGGTCACGGCCGGCGTGTTCATGGTGGCGCGTCTGTCGCCGGTGTTCGAATACGCCCCCGTCGCGCTCACCGTCGTCGTCGTCATCGGCGCGACCACGGCCTTCTTCGCCGCGACGGTCGGCCTCGTGCAGAACGACATCAAGCGCGTCATCGCCTATTCGACCTGCTCGCAGCTCGGCTACATGTTCGTCGCGCTCGGCGTCGGCAATTACGGCGCCGGCATCTTCCACCTCTTCACCCACGCCTTCTTCAAGGCACTGCTCTTCTTGGGCGCCGGCTCGGTCATCCACGCGATGCATCACGAGCAGGACATGCGCCACATGGGCGGCCTCCGGAAGCACATCCCCCTGACCGCCGCCGCCATGACGATCGGCACGCTGGCGCTGACCGGCTTCCCGGGCTTTGCCGGCTACTTCTCCAAGGATGCGGTCATCGAGAGCGCCTACGCCTCGGTCGCGCATGGCGGCCTCGCCTCGTCCTATGCCTTCGTGCTGCTGGTCGTCGCGGCCGGCATGACCTCGTTCTACTCCTGGCGGCTCTATTTCATGACCTTCGAGGGCGCGCCGCGCTGGGGCCATGGTCACGGCCATGACGACCATGCGCATGGTCACGGCCATGACGATCATGCCCATGCCGCTCACGGCCACGACGATCACGGTCACGGCCATGACCACACGCCGCATGAGAGCCCCTGGACGATGCTGGTTCCGCTCGCAGTGCTCTCGCTCGGCGCGATCGTGGCCGGTTACGCCTTCAAGGAAGCCTTCATCGGCCATGACTTCGAGCATTTCTGGAAGTCGGCGCTGTTCATGGGCAAGGACAACCATATCCTGCACGCCATGCACGAAGTGCCCAAATGGGTCGTCTGGTCGCCCTTCGTCGCAATGGTGATCGGCTTCGCGCTGGCCTGGTACATGTATGTTCGCCGGCCCGAGATCCCGGGCAAGCTGGCGGCCGCCAACCCGGTGCTCTACCAGTTCCTGCTCAACAAGTGGTACTTCGACGAGCTCTACGACTTCCTGTTCGTCAGGCCCGCGAAGTGGCTCGGCCGCTTCCTCTGGAAGAAGGGCGATGGCCTGGTCATCGACGGCTTCGGTCCGGACGGCGTCTCGGCCCGCGTGGTCGACGTCACCAATCGGGTGGTCCGGCTTCAGACCGGCTATCTCTATCACTATGCCTTCGCCATGCTCATCGGTGTCGCTGGGCTCGTGACCTGGTATCTCGTGGCTCGCGGGTGAGATGATGAATCTCGGTTTCGGTATCCTCACCGGTCTTCTCGTCGTCCCGCTGGCCGGCGCCCTCCTGATCCTCGTTCTGCGCGGCGATCAGAAGGCGGTCGATTCCAATGCGCGTTGGATCGCCCTGTTCACGACCATCGCGACCTTCGCGCTCGCCTGCGTCGCCTGGGGTCGGTTCGACACCGCCAATCCCGGCTTCCAGATGGTCGAGACCCATGGCTGGGTTTCGGAGGCGATCAAGTTCAAGCTCGGCGTCGACGGCTTCTCGTTCCCCTTCATCGTGCTGACGGCCTTCCTGATGCCGTTCTGCATCCTCGCTTCCTGGACTTCGGTCGAGAAGCGGGTGCGCGAATACATGATCGCGTTCCTAGTTCTGGAAGCGCTGATGATCGGCGTCTTCGCGGCGCTCGACCTCGTGCTGTTCTACCTGTTCTTCGAGGCTGGCCTGATCCCGATGTTCCTGATCATCGGCATCTGGGGCGGCAAGCGGCGCGTCTACGCCTCCTACAAGTTCTTCCTCTACACGCTGCTCGGCTCGGTGCTGATGCTGCTCGCTGTGATGGCGATATACTGGAACGCCGGCACCACCGACATTCCGACGCTGCTCGCGCACAAGTTCCCGTCGCAGATGCAGCCCTGGCTGTGGCTGGCCTTCTTCGCCTCCTTCGCGGTGAAGATGCCGATGTGGCCGGTCCATACCTGGCTGCCCGACGCCCACGTCGAGGCGCCGACGGCCGGCTCTGTCGTCCTGGCCGCGATCCTGCTGAAGATGGGCGGCTACGGCTTCATCCGCTTCTCGATCCCGATGTTCCCGGAAGCGTCTGCGCTGTTCGCGCCGCTGGTCTTCGCCCTCTCGGTCATCGCCATCGTCTACACCTCGCTGGTGGCGCTGATGCAGGAGGACATGAAGAAGCTGATCGCCTATTCCTCGGTCGCCCATATGGGCTTCGTGACGATGGGCCTGTTCACCCTGACGCCGCAGGGCATCCAGGGCGCGATGTACCAGATGGTCAGCCACGGCCTGGTCTCCGGCGCGCTCTTCCTCTGCGTCGGCGTGATCTATGACCGCATGCACACCCGCGAGATCGCCGCCTATGGCGGGCTGGTGAACCGCATGCCGGCCTATGCTGTGGTCTTCATGATCTTCACCATGGCCAATGTCGGCCTGCCCGGCACCTCCGGGTTCGTCGGCGAGTTCCTGACGCTGCTCGGCGCCTTCCGCGCCAATCCGTGGGTGGCTTTCATCGCGACGTCGGGCGTCATCCTCTCGGCTGCCTACGCGCTCTGGCTCTACCGCCGCGTCGTCTTCGGCGAACTCGTCAAGCCGGAGCTCAAGGACATCAAGGACCTGAACGGCCGCGAGGCCCTGATCCTCGTCCCGCTCGTCCTGCTGACGATCTGGTACGGAATCCAGCCGCACACGATCCTCGACGCCTTCGCGGCGCCGACCGAAGCGCTCATCAAGAACTATCAGGCAGCCCTCGCCGTCGCGAAGACGGCGCTGGCGGCCGCGCAGTAAGGTCTCGTCATGGCTCTGCCCGCTCTCGGCCCGGCCCTGCCGGAAATCATCCTCGCCCTTGGCGCCATCGCCATGGTGCTAGTCGGCGCGATCCAGGGCGAGCGCTCGACGCGCCTGCTCGAAGGGGTGGCGCTGGTGTTGCTCGCGGTCGCTCTGGTGCTGGTCGCCTCGGGCAGCGGCAAGATGCTGACCTTCAACGACGGCTTCATCGTCGACGGCTTCGCCCGCTTCATGAAGGTGCTGACGCTGATCGGTGCCGGCGCGTCGATCCTGCTCTCGGCCGACACGCTGCGGCGCCAGGGCACGATGCGCTTCGAGTTCCCGATCCTCGTCGTGCTCGCGACCATCGGCATGATGATGATGATCTCGGCCAACGATCTCATCAGCCTCTATGTCGGCCTTGAGCTGCAGTCGCTGGCGCTCTATGTCGTCGCCGCCTTCGATCGCGACAATGCCCGCTCGACGGAAGCCGGTCTGAAGTATTTCGTCCTCGGCGCGCTCTCCTCCGGTATGCTGCTCTATGGCGGCTCGCTGGTCTATGGCTTTACCGGTACCGTCACCTTCCCGGGCATCGCCGCGGCGACCGCCGGCGGCCATGCCGGCATCGGCCTGATCTTCGGCATCGTCTTCATCGCGGCCGGCGTCGCCTTCAAGATCTCGGCCGTGCCGTTCCACATGTGGACGCCGGACGTCTACGAGGGCGCGCCAACCCCGGTCGCCGCCTTCTTCGCCTCGGCGCCCAAGATGGCTGCGATGGCGATGGTGATCCGCGTCTTCATCGGCGCCTTCCCGGGCGCGATCCATGACTGGCGTCAGATCATCGTCTTCATCTCGATTGCCTCGATGGCACTCGGCGCCTTCGCCGCGATCGGCCAGCGCAACATCAAGCGCCTGCTCGCCTATTCCTCGATCGCCAACATGGGCTACGCGCTGGTCGGACTCGCCGCCGGCACGCCCGACGGCGTGCAGGGCGTGATGACCTATATGGCGATCTATCTCGCCACGACGCTCGCCGCCTTCGCCTGCGTGCTGATGATGCGCCGCGACGGCAAGCTGGTCGAGGACATCTCGGAGCTCGCCGGCCTGTCACGCACCAATGGCTGGATGGCCTTCGCGATGGCGATGATGATGTTCTCGCTCGCCGGCATCCCGCCGCTCGCGGGCTTCTGGGCCAAGTGGTACGTCTTCCTCGCCGCGATCAACGCCAAGCTCTATGTGCTCGCCGTGATCGGCGTGCTGACCAGCGTGGTCGGCGCCTATTACTATCTGCGCCTCGTCAAGGTGATGTATTTCGACGAGCCGAAGCCGGCCTTCGAGACGTCGGATCTCGGTGTTCGCGCGGTGCTGCTGGTCTCGGCGATCTTCGTGCTGGTGCTCTCGCTGGTGCCGGCGCCGCTGTTCAATGCGGCCGAGGCTGCTGCGAAGTCGCTGTTTTGACGCCTCCCCGTCATGGTCGGGCTTGTCCCGACCATCCACGTCTTCGCTGGTCGAATATCGTGTTCAAGACGTGGATGCTCGCCACAAGGGCGAGCATGACGGCGTGGACCAACCCCCATGCTCGGTGAGGCCGCCCGCGCCGCGGGCTATCGGCTGATCGTCCGCGACGAGGTCGGCTCCACCATGGAGGAGGCCCGTCGCGCGCTCGATCAGGGCGAGCCGGGCAAGCTCTGGATCGTTGCCCGCAGCCAGAATTCGGGCAGGGGTCGTCATGGCCGGCAATGGGGCTCGCCGCCCGGCAATCTCTACGCCAGCCTGCTGCTGACCGATCCGTGCGAACCGGCGCTGGCGCCGCAGCTCGGCTTCGTGGTGGGGCTCGCTTTGCACGATGCCGCCGCGAAGCTGCTCGGTCCGTCCGCATCCGGCCTCAGGCTGAAATGGCCGAACGACCTGCTACTCGACCGTGCCAAGACCTCCGGCCTGTTGCTGGAGGGCGAGAGCCGGGCAGGGCGCTTCAACGTCATCGTCGGCTGCGGCGTCAACATCGCCTCCTGCCCGACGGATACGCCTTATCCCGCGACCTTTCTCAAGGCTGCGGCGCCGCAGGCCAATGTCGAGGCCATGCTGACCGGCCTGAGCGACGCCTTCGCCCAGCGCTTCTCCATCTGGTCGCAACCCGGCGGCTTCGGTCCGACGCGTGCCGCCTGGCTGGAGCGCGCCGCCTTCCTCGGTGAGACCATCACCATCCGCCTGCCCGAGGGGCCGCTCACCGGCATCTTCATCGGCCTCGATCCGACCGGGCGCCTCGAGCTTGAAACCGAAACCGGCCGCCGCGTGATCGATGCCGGCGATCTCTTCTTTGGGGCGCCGCCTCAGGGCTGAACCGCCATTGCGAGCGCAGCGAAGCAATCCAAGGGGACTGGGCCGAAGGGTTCAACCCGGTCCTCCTGGATTGCTTCGTCGCTTCGCTCCTCGCAATGACGAAAGCTCATGCCAACCGATGGACGAGCACGCCGCTATGGAGGCGTGCGGCTCGCCATGTTAGGGCTGCAACGCCCGCCGACCTTCAAGGAATCCCAGTGACCCGTTCCAGCGACCAGCTCGTCTTCGTTCCCCTCGGCGGCCTCGGCGAGATCGGCATGAACGCCGCCCTTTACGGCTTCGGGCCTGAAGGTCGGCGAAAGTGGATCCTGGTCGATTGCGGCCTGTCCTTCGCCGGGCCGGAGGCGCCGGGCGTGGACATCGTCCTGCCCGACCTGCGCTACATCATCGAGGAGCGGGCGAACCTCCTCGGCATCATTATCACCCACGCCCATGAGGACCATATCGGCGCGCTCGCGGCGCTCTGGCCCTCGCTGCGAGCGCCGGTCTACTGCACGCGCTTCGCCGCGGGCCTCCTTGCGACGCGCCGCCTCTCGGAGCCCGGCGCGCCGAGCGTCGACATCAACGTCGTGCCGCAGGGCGGGGCGATCACGCTCGGCCCGTTCGATATCGAGTTCGTGCCGGTGGCGCATTCGATTCCGGAATCGAACGCGCTGGCGATCCGCACGCCCGCCGGCCTCGTCGTCCATACCGGCGACTGGAAGATCGATCCGACGCCACAGGTTGGCCTGCCGACCGACGAGAAGCGCCTGCGCGAGCTCGGCGAGGAGGGCGTTCTGGCGCTGGTCTGCGACTCGACCAATGTCATGCGCGACGGCATCAGCCCGAGCGAGGCCGATGTCGCCGCCAAGCTGAAGGAGTTGATTCACTCGGCGCCGGGCCGCGTTGCGGTCACCACCTTCGCCTCCAATGTCGCGCGCCTGCGCGCGGTCGCGGAAGCGGCGATGGCCGATCAGCGCGAGGTCGTGGTCGTCGGCCGCGCGATGGATCGTGTCATCGATGTCGCCCGCGAATGCGGCTATCTCGACGGCATTCCCGGATTCCGCGCGGTCGATGCCTATGGCTATCTGCCGCGCGACAAGGTCGTGGCGCTGGTCACCGGCAGCCAGGGCGAGCCGCGGGCCGCGCTCTCGCGCATCGCCTCGGACGACCATCCCGAGATCGCGCTCTCGCCGGGCGATCGCGTGATCTTCTCCTCGCGCACCATTCCCGGCAACGAGAAGTCGGTCGGCAACATCCTGAACGCACTCGCCCGCGACAAGATCGAGATCATCACCGACAGGACGCATCTGGTCCATGTCTCCGGCCACCCGCGCCGCGAGGAGATGGCCCGGCTCTATGGCTGGCTGAAGCCGCAGATCGCGATCCCCGCCCATGGCGAGGACCTGCATCTGGCCGAGCATGAAACCTTCGCCAGAAGCCTCGGCGTCAAGCATGTGCTGCGCGCCGGCAATGGCGATGTCGTCGCGATCACGGGAGAGGGCGCCCGCAAGGTCGACGAGGTCCGGCATGGCCGGCTCTATCAGGACGGCTCGCTGCTGGTGAACGCTCTCGAGAAGACCGTTCAGGAGCGTCGCCGCCTGTCCTTCGCCGGCATCGTCTCGATCGCGGTCGCGGTCGACGACAAGGGCGGCATCGCCGGAGAGCCGGAGATCGCGGTGCTCGGCCTGCCGCCGCGCACGCTTGGCGGCATCGATTTCGACGAATATGTCGCCGATACCGTGGGCGATCTCATCGACAATATCCCGAAGGCCCGCCGCCGCGACCCCGAAGCCCTGCGCAACGCGCTGGAGCGCGGCGTGCGCAGCGCTGTCAACGACGAGTGGGGCAAGAAGCCGCTGGTGCATGCTCTCGTGATCGAGGTGTAGGGTGCGCTCCTGTATGAGCCACCCGCTTGTCATCCCGGGCGTAGCGAAGCGAAGACCCGGGATCCATGCCGGAACGGTTCAGGCATGAATCCCGGATCGGCGCCGCTTCGCAGCTTGTCCGGGATGACGCCGTGTTTCTGAATTGAACGGATGTGATCGGGAAGAAAGACATGATCGGACGCCTGAACCACGTCGCCATTGCGGTGAAGGACCTGGAAGCCTCCACGGCGCTCTACCGCGACACGCTGGGCGCGCGCGTCTCGCAGCCACAGCCCGAGCCGGAGCACGGCGTCACCGTCGTCTTCGTCGAACTGCCCAACACCAAGATCGAGTTGCTGGAGCCGCTCGGTGCCGACTCGCCGGTCGCCAAGTTCCTCGAGCGCAATGCGGACGGCGGCATCCATCACATCTGCTACGAGGTCGACGACATCCTCGCGGCGCGCGACCGGCTAAAGGCTCAAGGGGCCCGCGTGCTCGGCTCCGGCGAGCCGCGCATCGGTGCCCACGGCAAGCCGGTGCTCTTCCTGCACCCCAAGGACTTCCTCGGCGCGCTGGTCGAACTCGAACAGGCCTGACGACAATGACCGCCATTGCTTTTCTCGGCCAGCCGGAAGCCGGCTCGCCACGCCCCTTCAGCGCCGCGACCGTCGCGGGCGGGCTCGTCTTCGTCTCCGGCCATTCGGCGCCGCATGACCCCGCGCGTGGCGTCCACCGCGGGCAGACGCCTGCCGAGGAGGTCCGCAATGCGCTTGGCCGCGTCGCCGAGATCCTGGCGGAGGCGGGAAGTTCCCTCGACCGCGTCGTCCAGATGACGATGCTGATCACCGACCCGGCCGATTATGCCGCCTGCAACGCCGAATACGTGAAGCATTTCCCCGGTGGCCTGCCGGCCCGTCACACCGCGCGCTTCGGCGTGCCGACCGAGGCGAAGGTCGCCTTTTCCTGCATCGCGCTCGCGGGGGCCTCAGCATGAATATCATCGGCGGCCTTGCCCTTTACTTCGTGATCTGGTGGATCACGCTCTTCGCGGTGCTGCCCTTCGGCATCCGCAGCCAGCATGAGACGGGCGAGGTCGTGGCCGGCACCGAGCCTGGCGCGCCCGTATTCCCCGGGTTGCTGAAGAAGGCCGTCATCACCTCGCTGATCGCAGCGGTGATCTTCGCCGGTGTCTGGTATCTCTGGGTGACCTACGACATCTGAGGGCGTGGCGGGGCTTTCCCGGAAAAGCACAGCCCTCCGGCTTTAAGCCACCGTTGTCATTCCGGGGCTTCGCGGAGCGAAGAACCCGGAACCTACGACTGGGTTGACGGCTTGCAACCGGATAATTTGGGTCTGGCCCGGTCGTGGGTTCCGGGTTCGCGCCTGCGGCGCGCCCCGGAATGACAGGGGATCAGATCGGAAGCGATCTGGCAGTAAAGTCGAAATCAGGCGCGCCTGCTCTGGGTACCGCCCAAGAAAAAAGGCAAGGCCGATGCCTTGCCTTTGGTAGTCCGCTTTTACCGCTGCACCGGCGCACGTCTCCGAAAAGCGTGCGACTCATTTTGCAAGGCGGGCGTTTGTTCCTCCCAAGACCTGGTCCGCAGCGCTTCGACTGGCAAAGCGCTCCCAGCGCCGGAAGGATTAGCCGATTGTGACGGCTCTGTCACCAGTTTAGGCAGCGTCAGCCTGGAATTTTTGCAAGATTAGTCTTTCTTGCACTTGTGCAGTGCAGCAAGGGCAGGCGGGTATCGATGCGATGCCTTGTTCCGGTCAAAGGATAGGGCTATCGACCGGCATCCGCCGGGCTCGCCGGCGGCCATGGAGATCTTCATGCTGCGCAGCTCGCTCGCCGCCCTTGCCGTCGTCGCCTCGCTCGGTTTCGCCCAGGCACAGACGCCGAAGGCCGATCCGGAAAACACCGTCATCCTCGAGACGAAGGATGGCCCCGTGACGATCCGCCTGCGGCCGGATCTCGCGCCGAAGCATGTCGCCCAGATCAAGGCACTGGTGAAGCGCGGCTTCTATGACGGCATCGTCTTCCACCGCGTCATCGACGGCTTCATGGCCCAGACCGGCGATCCGACCGGCACCGGCACCGGCAAGTCCGACCTGCCGAACCTGCCCGCCGAATTTACGCCCACGCCCTACAAGGTCGGCTCGCTCGGCATGGCCCGTTCGCAGTCGCCGGATTCCGCCAATTCGCAGTTCTTCATCTGCTACGAGGGCTGCGGCTCGCTGACCGGCCAGTACACGCTGTTCGGCGAGGTCGTCTCCGGCATGGATGCCGTGCGCAAGATCAAGAAGGGCTCCAGCGCCAATAACGGCCAGGTGAGCGGCCCGGACAAGATCGTCCGTATGCGCATGCAGGCGGACGCCAAGTAAGCCGGCCTAAAGCAGGCAGGGCGAGCCGGGGAGGGTACGGCGATGGTTCGGACGGCCCTGATCGGGATCGCCCTGATGCTGAGCGCGAGCGGAGCGCTCGCGCAGGACACGCGCGATCTCGGCCTGCCGCCGCCCTCCGGCTCGCAGAATCCGGTTCTGCCTCCGCCTTCGGGCTCGCAGAACCCGATCCTGCCGCCGCAGAGCGGCCAGCGCTACAATCCGGGTGTCGGCGGTCCCTTCAGGGGCGATGACATTCCCGGCCTCGACCAGCGCCGGCTCGGTTCGCCGCGCGTTCTGCAAGGCACCGGCGAGATCGGGCTGATCGGCCAGGTCACCCCTGACGAGCCGCCAGACGGCATCGAAACCGTCGACCGGCTCGACGAGATCGCCCCGGCTGTGCGGCGTTGCTGGAACCCGCCGCCGCTGCCCGGAGATCTGACGGGCGCGATGGTTTCGCTCCGCTTCAGCCTTCGGCGTGACGGCAGCCTCTTCGGGCAGCCGCGCGTCACCTGGGAAACCAAGCGCGGCGATGCCGCATTCCAGCAGCGCTTCAGCGAATCCGCCATCGCCGCCATCCGCTCCTGCACGCCGATGAGGTTGTCGGCCGGCCTCGGAGCGAGTATCGCGGGGCGACCCTTCACCATACGCTTCCACGGCCGCACTAGGCTCAATGAAAGGCAAACCTGATGTCCCTCGATCCCGAGAACACCATCATCATGGAAACCACCAAGGGCAAGGTGGTGATCAAGCTGCGTCCCGATCTCGCGCCGGGCCATGTCGAGCGCATCAAGCTGCTCGCCCGCGAGGGCTTCTATGACGGCATCGTCTTCCATCGCGTCATCGACGGCTTCATGGCCCAGGTCGGCTGCCCGCACGGCACCGGCACCGGCGGCTCGAGCTATCCCGACCTGAAGCAGGAGTTCAACGCCGAGCCGCATGTCCGCGGCATCTGCTCGATGGCCCGCGCCCAGAACCCGAACTCGGCCAACAGCCAGTTCTTCATCGTGTTCGACGATGCCCGCTTCCTCGACAAGCAGTACACCGTCTGGGGCGAGGTCGTCGAAGGCATGGACAATGTCGACACCATCAAGCGCGGCGAGCCGGTGCGCGATCCCGACTCGATCGTCTCGATGAGGGTGATGGCCGACGCGGCCTGATCTTCGATAGTTTGAGGCGGGCCCTCATCCCGGGGCGCGAGCGACGCTCGCAGCCGATGGGGTGAGGGCTCGTTTCGTTTGACGAGAAGGACGCTGCGGTCGTGAATGTCGATCTCTTCGATTTCGACCTGCCCGAGGACCGTATCGCGCTGCGGCCTGCCAGCCCGCGCGATGCGGCGCGGCTGCTCGTGGTGCGCCCGGATGCACCCGAGCCGCTGGAGGATCGCGGCATCCGCGACCTCGTCGCGCTGCTTGAGCCCGGTGATGCGCTCGTCCTCAACGACACGCGCGTCATCCCGTCCCGGCTGCGCGGGCGGCGCTATCGCGGCGAGGATTCGGCCCGCGTCGAGATCATGCTGCACAAGCGTGAGAGCGAGGATCGCTGGCTCGCCTTCGCCCGCCCGGCCAAGAAGCTCGCCGTCGGCGAGCGCGTGGTGTTCGATTCAGACGCCGCCAGCAATGCCTGCGAGCTCGGCCGCCTGCACGCCGAGGTGATCGCCAAGGGCGAGGGCGGCGAGGTCGAATTGCAGTTCAGCCTGACCGGCGCCTATCTCGACGAGGCGATCGCGCGGCTCGGCGAATTGCCGCTGCCGCCCTATATCGCCGGCAAGCGCCCGACCGACAGCGCCGACACCGCCGACTACCAGACCAATTTCGCCCGCAAGGACGGCGCCGTCGCGGCCCCGACCGCGGGCCTGCATTTCACGCCGGAGCTGTTGGCGGCATTGGACGCGCGCCGCGTCTCCCGCCATTTCGTCACGCTCCATGTCGGCGCCGGCACCTTCCTCCCGGTAAAGGCCGACGACACCGACGACCACCGCATGCATGCCGAATGGGGCACGGTCTCAGCCGAGACGGCGGCTGCCCTCAACGCCGTCAGGACGAAGGGCGGGCGCATCGTCTGCGTCGGTACGACCTCGCTGCGCCTGATCGAGAGCGCGGCAGCCGAGGACGGCACGATCCGGCCCTTCTCCGGCGACACCGCGATCTTCATCACGCCGGGCTATCGTTTCCGTGCGGTCGATCTCTTGATGACGAACTTCCATCTGCCGCGTTCGACGCTCTTCATGCTCGTCTCCGCCTTCTGCGGACTCGACATGATGAAACGGGCCTATGACCATGCGATCGCAGCGAATTACCGCTTCTATTCCTACGGCGACGGCAGCCTGCTGTTCCGGGCAGATCGATCGTAGAGCTAACCACTCTGTCATTCCGGGGCGCGCCGCAGGCGCGAACCCGGAACCCACGACTGGGTGAGACGCTCGGGCAACTGGTCGGGCAAGGGCTCACCCAGTCGTGGGTTCCGGGTTCTTCGCTTCGCGAAGCCCCGGAATGACAACGCGGTCCCTTGGTCCCTCACTTCATCGGCAGCGGCGGCACGCCCTTCTGCCAGACCGGCCAGTCCGCGACGATGTGATCGACCACCTTCGAGCCGACCGCCTCGACATTGGCGACGGTCTCGGCGAAGCCGCCGGCCGTCTGGCCGGGCGCCGGGTCGAGATGCTGCAGCGTCGTCTCGTTCGGGTTGCCCTGGTCGAAATTGACCGCGCCGCGCAGGCTCATGATCCGGTCCGTGCCGAACTGCCGCTTGATCACCAATGTGATCGCGGCAGCCTCCATCTCGGTGATGACATAGTCGTCGGCGCCGTAAAGCTTGGCCATGTACTGCGCCTCCTTCGACAGGCCCGGCCCGTGGAAGAAGGTGTCGCCGGTCATATGCGTGCCGACCTGCACGGAGGGCGCGGCCTGCGCCTTCTTGTCGGGATAGCGCATGCGATACTGCTTCGCGGAATCGGAATCCTGAAGGTTCACGCCGGAGCCGAGCTTCACCGCCCAGTTCACCAGCACCGGGTTGAGCTGGAAGACGCGATAGGCCTCATAGCCCTTGCGCGGCATGAAGACCGGCTCGCCCGGCTTGCCTTCCTCCGGCGCCCAGCGATGGCCGAGATCGTAATCGACCAGCCAGCTGCCCCAGGAGACGTCGCCGATCGTGCCGCGCGAGGGCGGCGTGCCGGCAACGCCGCTCAGCACGAAATAGGCCTGCGAGAAATCATAGGCCGGGTCGAGCAGGATCGCCTGCATCGAGGACGAGGAATTGACCTTGCCCATGCCGAGCACGCTGCCACAGACGCCGTCGCCATTGCAGAAGACCGGCTTCAGCGCGCCCTTGACCTCATGCGGCTGGCTAGCCTTCCAGTAGCGCTCGTACCAGTGCTGGAACTCGCCGGCCCGGTCGCCGCTGTTCTGGCCGATCTCGAACATCGCGGCGATGAACACCTTGACCTTGATCGGCTGGGTCTGCGCGGCAGCAGGGGCCGCGAGCGCACCAAAGGCTGCGAAGGCGAGGGCGGCGAGGCCGGCCTGTCCGGTTGTCGTCTGCTTCATGGAACTCTCCACGGCCGAAAGCTGAAAGGCCGTCCGGGGCGGGCACAGCAGGGGCCGAGCCCGTTTTGCCATGTTCGGAGCCCGCTCGTCCATCATGGTCGATGCTCCATGCGCTGAACCGGCTCGCATTCCCCGGCTGAAAATGCTACCGGGCTCCCAACAGGGATTTTGATAGTCAAATGGCCGATATTTTTCGCGAGATCGAAGAGGAAGTCCGCCGCGACAAGGCGGCGGAGCTCTGGAAGAAATATGGCTGGGTCGTCACCGGCCTCGCCGTGCTGGCGGTGCTCGCCGTTGCCGGCTGGCAGTTCTGGTTGCACCGCGAGAATCAGGCCTCGCAGGCCGTCGGCGCGCGCCTCGAAGCGGCGCTGAAATCCTCGCGCGACGGCGACGCCACCCAGGCCGAGACGATCCTGAAGGAGCTCTCGACCACGGCGCCGGCCGGCTACCGCCTGATCGCCCGCTTCCGGCTCGCGGCCGAGACGGCCAAGCGCGATCCGGCCGCCGGCGCCACCGCCTTCGATGCGCTCGCCGCCGATGCCTCGCTCGACCAGACCTATCGCGACCTCGCGAAGCTGCGCGCCGGCATCCTGCGCGTCGATCTCGCCCCCTATCTCGAGGTCAAGACGGCGCTGGAGCCCCTGGCCACCCCGGAGGGCGTCTGGCGCCACACCGCTCGCGAGTTCCTCGGCATCGCCGCGCTCAAGGCCAACCTCTTCGAGGATGCCGGGCGCTGGTTCGATGCCGCGATCACCGATCCGCAGGCGCCGCGCGGCCTGCGCCAGCGCGTCGAGCTTTATCTGGCCTTGGTCCGTGGCGGCCCCGTCACGGTGAAGAACTGAACCGGAGCCTCGCTCCAACGCCGCCGCCGCCCCGGTCCTTCGCTTCGGCAGGCCGGGACGACGGCGAAAATGTGTGAAATCTGATGACAGCCATCGTCGCCCTGATCGGGCGCCCCAATGTCGGCAAGTCGACGCTGTTCAACCGGCTGGTCGGCAAGAAGCTCGCGCTGGTCGATGACCGGCCGGGCGTGACGCGCGACCGCCGCGAGGGTGATGCCACCCTCGGCCATCTCCGCTTCAAGGTGATCGACACCGCCGGCCTCGAGGAGGCCGATAAGGAATCCCTTGCGGGCCGCATGCGCGCCCAGACCGAGACCGCGATCGCGCAGGCCGACGTCGTGCTCTTCATGATCGACGCCCGCCTTGGCATCACGCCGATGGACCAGCCCTTCGCCGATCTGGTGCGCCGCTCCGGCAAGCCGGTGATCCTGCTCGCCAACAAGGCCGAGGGGAAGAAGGGCACCGACGGCATCATCGAGTCCTACGGGCTCGGCCTCGGCGATCCCGTGCCGTTCTCGGCCGAGCATGGCGAGGGCACCTCGGATCTGCTCGAGGCGCTGATGCCCTATATCCCCGACGAAGCCGAGGATGAAGACGAAGAAGCGGCCTGGGCCGACGTCCCCGCCGCCGATTCGGATGACGAGGAGGATATCGATCCCGATCGTCCCTTGCGCGTCACCATCATCGGCCGCCCGAACGCCGGTAAGTCGACGCTGGTCAACCGCATGATCGGCGAGGACCGGATGCTGACCGGCCCCGAGGCCGGCATCACCCGCGACACCATCTCGGTCGACTGGGAATGGCGCGGCCGCAAGGTCAAGCTCTTCGACACGGCCGGCATGCGCAAGCGCGCCCGCATCGAGGAGAAGCTGGAAAAGCTCTCGGTCGCCGATTCGCTGCGCGCGATCCGCTTCGCCGAGGTCGTCGTCGTCCTGCTCGATGCGACGATCCCCTTCGAGAAGCAGGACCTGACGCTGGTCGACCTGACCGAGCGCGAGGGCCGCTCCGTCGTCATCGGCCTGAACAAATGGGACCTCGTCGCCGACAAGCAGGGCCTGCTGGCCGAGCTCAAGGAGAAGGCCAACCATCTGCTGGCGCAGGTCCGCGGCGTGCCGATCATCCCCCTCTCGGGGCTGGCCGGCGAGGGCATCGACAAGCTGATGCAGGGCGTGTTCTCCGCCTACAGCGTCTGGAACCGCCGCGTTTCGACCGCGCGCATCAATCGCTGGCTCGAAGGCGTGCTTTCGGCGCATCCGCCCCCGGCCGTGGCCGGTCGCCGCATCAAGATCCGCTACATGACACAGGCCAAAGCCAGGCCGCCGACCTTTGCCTTGTTCGGTAATCAGCTCGATCATCTCCCGGTGTCCTACACCCGCTATCTCGTCAACAACCTGCGGGAAGCCTTCGAATTGCCGGGCACGCCGATCCGGCTGCATCGCCGCGGCGGCGACAACCCCTATGACAAGGGACGCAAGGGCTGATGAGGGTCGCTGTCGTCGGGGCCGGTATCGCCGGGCTTTCCACCGCCTGGTCGCTCAGCAAGCGTGGGCATGAGGTGACGCTCTTCGAGCAGGCACCGCAGATCCCCAATCCTTACGCGGCCTCCGGCGATCAGCACCGCATCATCCGCCGCGCCTATGGCGGCGCCGACGGCTATGCCCGCACCATCACCGAGGCCTTCGAGGCCTGGGGCGAGCTCTGGGCCGATCTCGGCAGGCAGCACTATGCGTCTTGCGGCGTGCTCGGCATTTCCCAGACCGAGGGCGACGAGGGCGAGGAGTATCGCGAAGGCCTCGACCGCATGGCCTCGCCTTATGAGCTTTACGACGCGGCCGAGGCCGCCCGGCGCTATCCCTTCATCGATCCGGCGACGATCCGCTACGCCTATCTCAGCCCCGAGGGCGGCGCGCTCTTCCCGGCCCGCATCGCCGCCGACATGGTCCGCCTGTTGCGCGAGCGTGGCGTCACCGTGCGAGAGGGCGCGACGGCCACTTCGATCGATCCCGAGACCGGCCGCATCGGATTGGCGGATGGCGAGGCGGCGAGCTTCGACCGCATCGTCGTCAGCTCCGGCGCCTGGGTGCTGAAGCTCCTGCCGGAGCTTGCCGATGTGCTGACGACCTACCGCACCGCCGTCGCCTATCTCGACTCGCCTGATGACCTGAAGGCTGCCTGGCAGGCTGCTCCGGTCATCGTCGATGTCGGCGGCACGGTCGATGGCTATGTCCTGCCGCCGGTCGATGGCACCGGCCTCAAGGTCGGCGCCGGCATCCACAAGCGCCCGCGCCAGCCCGACGAGGAGCGCGAGCCGCGGGCGGGCGAGGGCGAGCAGATCCGCGATTATTTCGCGCCGCCTTTCGCCCGCATCGCCGAGTACCGTGTCGAGCGCGTCGTCACCTGCGCCTACACCTTCACCGCGGATCGCAAGTTCCTGTCGCGGCAGATCGGCCGTGTGACGGCGGTCTCGGCCTGCTCGGGCCATGGCTACAAGTTCGGCGCGGCGGTCGGCCGGCGCGTCGCGGCAGCCGTCGAGAGCGGCGATCAGGTCGGCCTGCTGCGCTGGCTCAGGGCCGAGTGACCGGCGCGGGCGCGCCCGTACCGCGCGCCGAAAGCGCCTCTGCCTTCGCCTCGTCAGCCGCCGCCTCGGCCTCCTGGTCGGCTGCGCGTCTGGCTGCGGCGCGGAAGCGATAATTGTCGTCGGCATCAGGCGCGAGACGGATCGCCTCGCTGAAATCGGCGATGGCGCGGTTGGTGTCGCCATTGCTGAAATGGGTCAGGCCGCGGACCGACCAGGCTTTTTCGAGACGCGGCGCCAGAGCGATGGCGCGGTCGAGATCGGCAAGGGCCTTGGCGGGCTCGCCGAGCGAGGCCTGGATCGACGCGCGCGTGACGAAGAACTCGGCCTGCGACGGATCAAGCCCGATGGCCTTGCCCAGGTCGCTCAGGGCTCGCGGCAGGTCACGCATATAAAGCAGCCGGGCCTGGCCGCGCTTCCAGAAGGCGGTGGCCATCTTCGGCGCAAGCGCGATGACACGGTCATAGTCGGCTAACGCCTGCGTATAGGCTGTGCCCGTTCCCGGTGCCAGGAGATCGGCGCGATCCAGAAGGGTGGCGACAAGCGCCTCGCCCGTAAGCCCGTGGTGCTCGACCAGCGCATTGCAGGCGGCGAGAGCCTTGTCATGGCGCGCGATGATCTGAGCCGGATCGGATGAGGGTTCGTCCTGCCCCGAACGGCAGATCTGGCGCAGGTCCGCGACGGAATCGGCAAGAGCCGGTCCCCCAATCAGGACGGCGGCGAGGCAGAGGGCTATCGGCCAACGGACGGAAGGCGAAAGCATTCTGTCTCCTTCGTCTTGGTGGCGGTTCCGTCTCAGGCCGGCAACTGCGGCGTCAGCACCTTGCCCTGCGGGAAGTCGAAGATCTTGCCGCTCTCGGCCCAGTCGGGCGAGGCGAGCCTGACCAGATGCGGCGCCAGCTCTTCCGGCGTCTTCAGCGTCTGCGGGTCTTCGCCCGGCATCGCCTCGGCCCGCATCTTGGTGCGCAGCGGCCCCGGATTGACCAGCATGAGCTTGACCGGCGTCGTCGCCGTCTCGGCCGCATAGGTGCGCCCCAGCGCCTCCACGGCGGCCTTGGAGACCGAGTAGGGCCCCCAATAGGCCGTGCACTTATGCGCGGCGCCCGAGGTCATCAGCAGGACGCGGCCGGCATCGGAGGCGCGCAGCGCCGGATCGAGCGCCTTGAGCAGGCGCCAGTTGGCGGTGACGTTGATGTCGAGGACCTTGGCCCAGTCCTTCTCGGTGACATGGTCGAGCGGGCTCAGCGAGCCGAGCACGCCGGCATTGGCGAGCAGGATGTCGAGCTTGCCCCAGCGCTCGGTCACGGCGAGGCCGAGCTTCTCCAGCCCGCCGGCGTCAGTGAGGTCGAGCGGGACGAGGGTCGCGCTGCCGCCGATCGCAACGATCTCGTCGTCGAGTTCTTCAAGTGCGCCGGCCGTGCGGGCGAGCGCGATGACATGGGCGCCGGCCGCGGCGAAGGCCAGCGCCGCGGCACGGCCGATGCCGCGCGAGGCGCCGGTGACGAGCGCGACGCGCCCCTTGAGCGGTTGGGTCATAATGAAAGTCGCCCCGTTTCCCAAGCATCGGACCGAAAAGTGGAAGCCACTTTTCGGTCCGATGCAATATCAATGAAGTAGATCATCGTTCCCGCGTCCGATGCGACGCGCGATGATCTACTCGCCGTCATCCCGGACAAGCCGCGGTAGCGGCGCCGATCCGGGATCCATTCCGGAGCGCTTTCCGATGAAGGTTCAGGCATGGATCCCGGGTCTGCGCGTCGCTTCGCCCGGGATGACAGCCCTTGTGGAAAAGCTCAGCCCGCTTCGGCCAGCAGCGAGATCTGCTGCTTGGCGCTCTCGCCGACCATGTCGGTCAGCGAGGTCGGATAGTCGCCGGTGAAGCAATGGTCGGTGAATTGCGGCCGGACGGGATCGCGCCGCTCGTGGCCCATCGCCCGGTAGAGCCCGTCCACCGAGATGAAGGCCAGCGAATCCGCGCCGACGAACTGGCGCATCTCCTCCAGCGAATGGGTCGCGGCGAGCAGCTTCTCCCGGTCGGGCGTGTCGATGCCGTAATAGTCGGGATGGGTGATCGGCGGCGAGGAGATGCGGAAATGCACCTCCTTGGCGCCGGCCTCGCGCATCATCTTCACGATCTTGAACGAAGTCGTGCCACGCACGATCGAATCGTCGACCAGGATGATGCGCTTGCCCTCGACCACCGAGCGGTTGGCCGAATGCTTCAGCTTGACGCCGAGCTCGCGGACCTTCTGCGTCGGCTCGATGAAGGTGCGGCCGACATAGTGGTTGCGGATGATGCCGAGCTCGAACGGGATGCCGCTGGCCTGGGCATAGCCGAGCGCGGCCGGAACGCCGGAATCCGGCACGGGCACGACGACATCGGCTTCCGTCGGCGCTTCCTGCGCCAAAACCGCGCCCATCGCCTTGCGGCGCTCGTAGATACTGCGGCCCTTCACGATCGAATCGGGGCGGGCGAAGTAGATGTATTCGAAGATGCAGGGGCGCTCGGCCACCGGCGGGAAGGGCTTGTGGCTCTCGATCCCGCTCTCGGAGATGATCACGACCTCGCCGTTCTCGATCTCGCGGACGAACTTGGCGCCGATGATGTCGAGCGCGCAGGTCTCCGAGGTCAGGATGGGCGCACCGTCGAGATCGCCGAGCACGAGCGGGCGGATGCCGAGCGGATCGCGGGCGCCGATCAGCTTCTTGTTGGTCATGCCGACGAAGGCATAGGCGCCCTCGATCTGGCGGATCGCCTCGATGAAGCGCTCGACGAATTGCTGCTTGCGGCTGCGCGCCACGAGATGCAGCAGCACCTCGGTATCGGAGGTCGACTGGTAGATCGCGCCGTCGCGGACAAGGTTGCGGCGCAGCGTCAGCCCGTTGGTCAGATTTCCGTTATGCGCGACGGCGAAGCCGCCGCCATGCAGTTCGGCGAAGAGCGGCTGGACGTTGCGCAGGATGGTCTCGCCCGTCGTCGAATAGCGGACATGGCCGATGGCCTGCTTGCCCTTGAGCTTGTCGATGACGCTCGCTTCCGAGAAGGCGTCGCCGACGAGGCCGAGGCGGCGCTCCGAATGGAAGCGCTTGCCGTCGAACGAAACGATGCCCGCCGCCTCCTGGCCGCGATGCTGAAGCGCGTGCAGGCCGAGCGCGGTTAGCGCCGCGGCATCGGCATGGCCATAGATGCCGAAGACGCCGCATTCTTCCCGCAGCCGGTCGGCATTGGGATCGAAGGCGGCATCACGCTCGGTGTGCGAGATCATGTCTGGCTCCAGGCGACGGGGCTTGAGCTAACGTTCTACGCGCTAATTAGGGACGGGCTGGGGCAGGTGCAACCGGTGCCGGCGTCGCGGGGCTGCGCGGCTCTTCCGCCGGAGCCTCGGGCGCGGTCTCGGTGGTCTGCTTCTTCAGCAGGTTCTTGATGAAATCGGCGTTGACGTCCTGCGGCAGCATGGAGATCAGCGAACGGCCGGTCTCTTCGAGCATCGGCTTGGCTTTGGCGTCCTTGGCCCAGACCGGCATCTTCTCGGCCCCGACCAGGGCTGCGAAGAACAGATAGCCGATCACCGCCAGCAGCAGCCCGCGCGCCGCGCCGAAGACGAAGCCGAGCGTGCGGTCGAGCGCGCCGATGCGCGAATCCAGCACGAAGTCCGAGACCCGCGCCGTGATCAGCGAGACGACGATCAGCGTGCCCAGGAACAAAGCCGCGATCGCGGCGACCAGCGCGATCGTATCCTGTGCCGAGCTTGCCGGGATGTACTGCTTGATGAAGGGCACGAGCTGCGGGTGGAAAAGCCAGGCGACGACTGCTGCGGCGACCCAGGAGGCGATCGCGAGCACTTCGCGGGTGAAGCCGCGCACGGCTGCGAGCAAAGCCGAGATCAGAACCACGCCGATGACGACGAGATCAAGAATGGTGACAGGCATTGGGAGGGCCGCTTTGCTGTGGTCAGGTGCCGACCGGCCGGAGGCAGGGCGGCCGTTTCGGCTTTGCTATACGCGTTCCCGCCCTCTGCGTCACCCTTTCGGCGGAGTCATTTCACATCTCTGCGAGGTGCACGCGCCGCGATATCGGCAACGAGTTCCGTGACATGGCCGAAACGCCTGAGCGAGAGCCCGTTGCCGTCGCCATGATCGGTGCCGCCGCTCGGCATCAGCGCGGCCTCGAAGCCGAGCTTGGCCGCTTCCCTGAGGCGTGCCGCCGCGACCGCGACCGGCCGAATCGCACCCGAGAGCGCGATCTCGCCGAAATAGACCGCTTCCTGCGGCAGGGTCGCTCCGCTCAGCGAGGACACCAGCGCCGCGGCGACCGCGACATCGGCTGCCGGCTCGTTGACGCGCAGGCCACCGGCGACATTGAGGTAGACGTCATGCTGGCCGAGCCTGAGGCCGCCATGCGTCTCCAGCACGGCCAGCACCATGGCGAGCCGGCTGTTCTCCCAGCCGACGACAGCGCGCCGCGGCGTGCCGAGCGCGGTCGGCGCCACCAGCGCCTGAATCTCGACCAGCACCGGCCGCGTACCCTCCATGCCGGCGAAGACGGCAGCGCCGGGCGCCGGCTGGTCGCGCCCCGCGAGGAACAGCGCCGAGGGGTTGGTCACCTCCGACAGGCCCTTGCCGGTCATCTCGAACACGCCGATCTCGTCGGTCGCGCCGAAGCGGTTCTTCTGGCCGCGCAGGATGCGGAACGAGTGCGCTCCTTCCCCTTCGAACGATAGCACGGCATCGACCATGTGCTCGACCACGCGCGGGCCGGCGATCTGCCCGTCCTTGGTGACGTGGCCGACCAGGATCAGGCAGGCGCCTGATGTCTTGGCATAACGGATCAGCGCCTGGGCCGAGCCGCGCACCTGCGTCACCGTGCCAGGCGCGCTCTCGACCTCGCCGGACCACATCGTCTGGATCGAATCGATCACCACCAGGGCAGGGCGCTCGCCCTGACCCAGCGTCGCGATGATGTCCTCGACATTGGTCTCAGCCGCGAGATCGACCGGCGCCTCGGCCAGCCCCATCCGCTCGGCCCGGAGCCTGACCTGCCCGGTCGATTCCTCGCCCGAGACATAGACGACGCGTCGGCCGGCCTTGGCCAGCGCCGCGCAGGCCTGCATCAAGAGCGTCGACTTGCCGATGCCGGGATCACCGCCGATCAGCAGCACCGAGCCCGGCACGAAGCCGCCGCCGGTGACGCGGTCCAGTTCGCCGATGCCGGAGACGATGCGTGGAGCGTCCTGCGTCTCGCCCTTCAGCGTTTCCAGCGCGAAGACGCGGCCGCGGGCCCGCCCGCCGGAGGAAAGCCGCCCGCCGCCGGGAACGGGTGCGGCTTGAGCTTCCTCGACCAGCGAGGACCATGTCCCGCAGGCGTCGCACTTGCCCTGCCAGCGATGATAGACCGCGCCGCAGGCCTGGCAGTGATAGGTGGGACCGCGCTTGGCCATCAGCCGCCGATATAGCGCCGCTGGTAGCGGCGGCCGAGGCTGGTGAGGATTTCGTAGCCGATCGTCTTGGCGCCGCCGCCGACCGTTTCGAGATCGAGCGGGCCTCCGATCAGGGTCACGCTCGCGCCGCGCTTGGCGGCATCCGCGGGAGCATCGGTGACGTCGATGATGATCAGGTCCATCGAAACCGAGCCGACGAAGGGGCAGGAGACGCCATCGATCAGCACCGAGCCGCCGGTCGAGGTATCGGTCCAGCTGCCGTTGCGCGGATAGCCATCGGCATAGCCGAGGCAGATCGTGGCGAGTTTGCGCTTGCCCTTGGCCGTCCAGCGACCGTTATAGCCGACCTGCGTGCCGGCCTCGACCTCGCGGGTCTGGATGATCGTCGCTTCGAGCCCGACGACCGGCTTCATCGGATTCGGCTGCCCGGGCGTCGGATTGCCGCCATAGAGCGCATAGCCCGGCCGGGTGAGCTGGTAGGACGGGCAGTCCTTGAGGAAATGGCCCGACGAGTTCTTGAGTGAAGCCGGCACCTCGGGCAGGGCCGCCGCGATCTCGGCGAAGGCGGCGATCTGGCGCGCATTGGCCGGATCGGTCTCGACTTCGGACGAGGCGAAATGGCTCATGACCAGCCCGATTCCGGCCGCCGCGATCACGCCCGAGCGCTCGCGGGCGAGATTGAGACCCTCGCCGGGCCAGAGGCCGAGCCGGTTCATCGCGGTGTCGACATGCAGCGCCGCCGGCCGGACCTGCGCGCCGGTCTGCCGGAACGAGGCCCATTCCAGCAATTCCTCATGCGAGCCCAGAACCGGCGACAGGCCATGCGCGGCGAAGGTCTCGGCGGCGCCGGGCAGCAGCCCGTTCAGCACGTAGATCGTGGCGTCCGGTGCGACCTTGCGGGCGCGGATGGCCTCCGAGACATGGGCGACGAAGAAGCTCTTGCAGCCGGCTTTCGCCAGCGCCGTTACGGCGGGCTCGATGCCGATGCCATAGGCGTCGGCCTTGACCACGGCCCCGGCCTCGGTGCCGGCGCGCTTGCCGAGCAGGCGCCAGTTCGAAACCAGTGCGTCGAGATCGATGGTGAGGGTCGCACCGAAGGCGGCGGAATCAGGCAGGTCGGCAGGCATCATTCACGGTCCGGCAGGCGCATCTCATCGGCGCGATCGGAGAAGCGTGTCACATCCGCGTCGAACTGCAAGGCCACGGCGCCGGTCGGCCCGTGACGCTGCTTGCCGATGATCAGTTCGGCGACGCCGTGCATCGCCTCCATCTCGATCTGCCACTTGTTGTGCTCTTCGGTGCCGGGGCGCGGCTCCTTGCCCTTGAGGTAATACTCCTCGCGGTAGACGAACATCACCACGTCTGCGTCCTGCTCGATCGAACCGGATTCACGCAGGTCCGAGAGCTGCGGGCGCTTGTCGTCGCGATTCTCGACCTGGCGCGAGAGCTGCGAGAGCGCGATGATCGGGACGTTGAGCTCCTTGGCCAGCGCCTTCAGGCTGGTGGTGATCTCGGTCAGCTCCTGCACGCGGTTCTGGCTGTTCTTGGACGAGCCGGAGAGGAGCTGCAGGTAGTCGATGAACAGGACGTCGAGCCCCTTCTGGCGCTTCAGGCGCCGGGCACGCGCCATCAACTGCGCGATCGAGATGCCGCCGGTCTGGTCGATATAGAGCGGCAGCTTCTCGATCTGGGCGGCGACGTCGGTCAGGCGGGCGAAATCGCCCTCGGTGATGCGGCCCTGCCGGATCTTGTAGGAGGAAATGCTCGACTGCTCGGCGACGATACGGGTCGCAAGCTGATCGGCCGACATTTCGAGCGAGAAGAAGCCGACGATGCCGCCATCGACCGACTTGATCGAGCCGTCCTCCTGTCGCTCGCCGCGCCAGGCCTTGGCGATGTTGAAGGCGATATTGGTCGCGAGCGAGGTCTTGCCCATGGCGGGGCGCCCGGCGAGCACGAGCAGGTCCGAGCGCTGCAGGCCGCCCATGCGCTGGTCGACGTCGCGCAGGCCCGTCGAGATGCCCGACAGGCCACCGGCGCGCTGGTAGGCGCTCGCCGCCATGTCGATGGCGAGGCGCAGGGCGCCGTCGAATTTCTGGAAGCCGCCTTCGTAGCGGCCCTTCTCGGCGAGCTCGTAGAGCCGGCGCTCGGCGTCCTCGATCTGCTCGCGCGGCGCCATCTCGACCGGCGCGTCATAGGCGACGTTGACGAGGTCCTCGCCGACGCCGATGAGCTGGCGGCGTATCGCGAGGTCGTAGACCGTCCGGCCGTAATCGGCGGCGTTGATGACGGTCGTCGCCTCGGCGGCGAGGCGGGCGAGATACTGGCTCGGCGTGATCTCGCCGAGATCGAGGTCGTTGACGAAGGTCTTGAGCGTGATCGGCGTCGCGACCTTGCCGGCCCGGATGAGGCTCGACGCCAGCTCGTAGATGCGCTGGTGGATCGGCTCGAAGAAATGGTCCGGCAGCAGGAAGTCGGAAACGCGGTAGAACGCGTCGTTATTGACCAGGATCGCGCCCAGCAGCGCCTGTTCGGCCTCGATATTGTGAGGCTGGACGCGGAATTCGGCCTCGCGGTTGTCGAGGCGGGCGACGAGGGCGGTGACGGGGGCCATGGCTGCCTTGGTAAGTAAGCTCTTACTTACGTGTTCAAGCCGGCATTCGACCGCGGAGAGCGGGACGCATGGCGGCAACTGAGTCGGAGTGAACCTAGTTTAGCACTCCGCCAGCTTCTGCCAGCATGTTGAGGGTCTATTCCCGCAGTTCACAGGACAGACGAAAAAGGCGCCGTGTTGCCACGGCGCCCTTGACTCGTTTCGGGAGCGATAAGGCTCAGCGATCGTCGTCGCCACCGGCCTCGGCCAGCGCCGCACCGACCTCGAGTCCGAGATCGTCGAGATCGAACCTCTCCTGGGCCGTGACGTTCTCGCCGGCGGCCTGACGGTCGGCCTCTTCAGCCGAGCGGGCGACGTTGACGGTGACGGTGACCGCGACTTCCGGGTGCAGCACGACCGGGACGGTGTGCAGGCCGAGGGTCTTGATCGGGGTGTTCAGGGTCACCTGGCCGCGCGAGACGTTGAAGCCGTCCTTGGTCAGGGCCTCGGCGATGTCACGGGTAGAGACCGAGCCGTAGAGCACGCCGGACTCGCCGGACTGGCGCAGGATGGTGACGCTCTGGCCGTTGAGGCGCTCGGCGACCGCATCGGCTTCCGACTTCAGCTCAAGGTTGCGGGTCTCGAGCTCGAGCTTCTGGCTCTCGAAGCGCTTCTTGTTGTCTTCGGTGGCGCGCAGCGCCTTGCCGCGGGCGAGCAGGTAGTTGCGGCCGAAGCCGTCACGGACCTTCACGACGTCGCCCATCTGGCCGAGCTTGGCGACGCGTTCGAGCAGGATCACTTCCATTTTGTCTTCTCCTTGATCTGTCTGTGGTCGGGTTTCAGGAACGGCTAGGCGGAGGCGGCAGCGCGGCCTGCCTGCGCAGGCCGAGAAGCGTGTCGATGACGCCGGCGATCGCGAGCAGCGGCGTCAGCAGGGCCTGCATCACGACAAGCGCGACATAGACCGAGATCAGCATCGGCATCCGCCAGGCACGGCCGCGCGAGATGTCGTGCAGCGTGGCGAGCCCGCTGAACATGAAGGCGGCAAGCAGCGCGCCGACGAAGGCCATCGCGGCGACGCCGATGAAGCCGCCCGTGGTCGCGACGAAGGCGCCGGCGATCAGCAGCAGCAGGGCCTGCCGCGGCAGCGTGGTTGAGGGAATGAAGGGCCAGGGGCGCGGCAAACGGTCGGACATCTTCACCGTGCGGGCCGCGAGCCAGAGATTGGCCGTGATGGTGGTGACGAAGGAGGCGCCGATGCCGAGCGGCACGGCCGGAGCCAGGCTGTCAGCCAGCTCCTTCACCTGGATATCGGCGGGCAATGCGATCAGCTTGCCGCGCACCATCTCGCCCAGCAGGTTCTCGATCATGCGCGCGATCACCGAGCGATAGGTCTCGTAATCGGTGGTCATCACCAGCGCGCTGCCGACGGTCGCGAGCGCCGCGGTGGCAGCGATCCAGAGCAAGAGATTGCCGAGCGGATACCACTCGACCCGGCCCTCGGTATCGCCGCGGGCGAGCAGGGCGAGATAGGCGATCCACCAGGCCGGCAGGCCGATGATCAGGGCAAAGGCGATGCCGCCGGTGGGAGCCAGCGCAACCGCGACGGCGAGCGCACCGGCCACCGTGGCGAACAGCCCGGAGCGGTGGTTCCAGCCCAGCGATGCGATGAAGATCGGGAGGGGAGCGGCCGAATACAGCAGGGCAGCCAGCGGCGATCCGGTGATCACCACTGAGAAGAGCAGGGCCGAAACGAGGCCCGCGCCGATGCCGACAATCGGAATCATTTAAGTCCGTCCTGCTGTCCCGCTGCTCGCAAGCCTTGTGGGCTCGGCAGGGTGAGAGGCTTCTGGCCTCAACGAACCCGAGGGAGTTTCACCGACGGGCGACTGGTTGATCTTGAAAGCGAGAACCGGAGGCGAAAGGGTACGCCTCCGGAATTTATCGTGTGCCGGAACCGAACGAACGGCTCAGCGGATGACGTAGGGCAGCAGGCCGAGGAAGCGGGCGCGCTTGATCGCCTGGGCGAGCTCGCGCTGCTTCTTGGCGGAGACCGCCGTGATGCGGGACGGAACGATCTTGCCGCGCTCGGAGATGTAGCGCGAGAGCAGGCGCACGTCCTTGTAGTCTATCTTCGGGGCGCCTTCGCCCGAGAAGGGGCAGGACTTGCGGCGGCGGAAGAAGGGGCGGCGGGCGCCAGCGGATGCAGTCGACATTCTCAGGCCTCCGCTTCGGCGGTTTCGGTCGCTTCGTCGTCACGGCGCGGACGATCACGGCGCGGGCCGCGGTCGAAACGGTCGCCGCCACGCTCCGGACGGTCGTCGCGGTCACGCTTCTGCAGCATGGCCGACTGACCTTCCTCGAGCTCCTCGACCTTGATGGTCATGAAGCGCAGGATGTCCTCGTTGATGCGCATCTGGCGCTCCATCTCCAGCACGGCGGCGGAGGGAGCCTCGATGTTCAGCAGCGTGTAATGCGCCTTGCGATTCTTCTTGATGCGGTAGCCGAGGGACTTGACGCCCCAGTACTCGACCTTGCGGATGGCGCCGCCATTCGCTTCGATCACGCCCTTGAACTGCTCGACAAGAGCTTCGACCTGCTGCGCGCTGACATCCTGCCGCGCGAGCAGCACATGCTCGTACAATGCCATATGTGGCCTTCCTTGTTTCACCCTGCTTCGCCCGGCGCGGAGCCCTCCGAGCCCTGGATAAGGCCCGACAGGATTTCATCGAAGGCGGAGACACGGGATGACGGTTCCGAAGAACCTGCGCTCTTCCTTGCGGGCAAGCGCCATCCGTTCAGCCTCCGGCCGAACAAGCAGGAGGCGGTGGTTACAGCGTCCGACGCATCATGGCAACCGGAATCTGGTGTGGACGAGCACCTGTCGGGCGGAAAAGATGGGCGTTGTGCTTGACTTGGCCGCTAAACCGATGTGACAGCCCCGTCATAATACATAAGTAGTGAAGAACGGGGCGTTCCGCACATGACCACAGCCTTCATCTTTCCGGGCCAGGGTTCGCAGGCCGTCGGCATGGGCAAGAGCCTGGCCGAGACCTTCGCCGTCGCGAAGGCGGTCTTCGACGAGGTCGACGCGGCGCTGTCGCAGAAGCTCTCGGCCGTGATGTGGGAGGGGCCTTCCGAAGAGCTGACCCTGACCGCCAATGCCCAGCCGGCGCTGATGGCGGTGAGCCTCGCGGTGGTGCGGGTTCTTGAAAGCGAAGCCGGGCTCGACCTGAAGCGCGATTCGGCCTTCGTCGCCGGTCATTCGCTCGGTGAGTATTCGGCGCTGGCCGCGGCCGGGACCTTCTCGATCGGCGATGCCGCCCGCCTGCTGCGCATTCGTGGTGACGCCATGCAGAAGGCCGTTCCAGCCGGGCAGGGTGCGATGGCGGCGCTGCTCGGCGCCGAGCTCGATCTCGCCCGCGAGATCGCCACGGCCGCAGCGCAGGGCGAAGTCTGCGAAGCCGCTAACGACAATGGCGGCGGCCAGGTGGTGCTCTCCGGCGCCAAGGCTGCGATCGACCGCGCCATCGTGCTGGCCGGCGAGCGCGGCGTGAAGCGCGCCATGCTGCTGCCGGTTTCCGCCCCCTTCCATTGCGCCCTGATGCAGCCGGCCGCCGATGCGATGCGCGATGCGCTGGCCAAGGTCGCGATGCAGGCGCCGGTGGTGCCGGTCGTCGCCAATGTCGGTGCTGCGCCGCTGAGCGATCCCGATGCGATCCGGGCTTCGCTGGTCGCGCAGGTCACCGGGACCGTGCGCTGGCGCGAATGCGTGCAGGCGATGGCGGCCGCCGGCGTCACCGATTTCGTCGAGGTCGGCAGCGGCAAGGTGCTGGCCGGTCTCGTCAAGCGTATCGTCGCAGGGGCGGCGCCGGTCTCGATCGGCACGGCCGATGACGTCGCGGCCTGGAAGGCCCGCAACGCGTAAGAGCAGGAACCCGGGACGGGCTGCAGCGGCAGGATGCCGAACAAGGGGAGCGAACATGTTTGATCTGACAGGCCGCAAGGCCCTGGTGACCGGCGCGACAGGCGGCCTCGGCGGGGCCATCGCCCGGACGCTGCATGCGCAGGGTGCCAGCGTCGCGATCTCCGGAACGCGCGCGGAAGCGCTGGAAGCGCTGGCGGCCGAGCTCGGCGAGCGCGTCGTGACCGCGCCCTGCAATCTCTCCGACAAGGATTCGGTCGAGGCGCTGGTGCCGACTGCCGAGGAGAAGCTCGGCGGGCTCGACATTCTCGTCAACAATGCCGGCATCACCCGCGACAACCTGTTCATGCGCCTCAAGGACGAGGACTGGGACAGCGTGCTCGCGGTCAACCTCACCGCGGCCTTCCGGCTGTCGCGCGCCGCGGTGAAGTCGATGATGCGCCGCCGCTACGGCCGAATCGTCGCGATCGGCTCCGTCGTCGGCACGATGGGCAATCCCGGCCAGGGCAACTACGCCGCCGCCAAGGCGGGCCTGATCGGCATGTCCAAGGCGCTCGCAGCCGAGGTCGCGAGCCGCAACATCACCGTCAACGTGGTCGCGCCGGGCTTCATCGAGTCGCCGATGACCCAGGCGCTCAACGACAAGCAGCGCGAGGGCATCCTCTCCGACGTGCCGATGGGGAGGCTGGGCGCAGGCGCGGATGTGGCCGCGGCCGTCGCTTTTCTCGCCAGCACGGAGGCCGGCTACGTGACCGGACAGACGCTGCACGTCAACGGCGGAATGGCAATGATCTAGGGGCGTTAGCGCCCATTCCGGATCGGCTTTGATAAGCCGGAAGCGCTCTCGCCAGCCCGTAAAGGGTATGTTAACTAGCGCCGTCGCGCTGCCGCCGGGCGTTCCGAGGGGACTTGACGAAACCTCGGTTGTTGCGTTTGTGCAGGCTTCAAGCTTTCCGGACCGCGGGCACCCTCCAGGGCGCGCGGCGGCTCGGAATGAGATTCCTCCACCGCGTCGCACCCCTGCGATGCGTTTTCAGTTTCAAAGTCTAAGGAAGAGACCCATGAGCGATGTTGCCGAGCGCGTGAAGAAGATCGTGGTCGAGCACCTCGGCGTCGAGGCCGACAAGGTCGTCGACGGCGCCAACTTCATCGAGGACCTGGGCGCGGACAGCCTCGACACCGTCGAGCTCGTGATGGCCTTCGAGGAAGAGTTCGGGGTCGAGATCCCGGACGATGCCGCCGAGACGATCGTGACCGTTGGCGACGCCGTCAAGTTCCTGTCGTCGAAGAGCGCCTGATCGGCCTTAAGGGCTGGTCTACGCAGAAAGAGCCATGGCTTCTCGCAGTTATCCGATGCGGCGTGTTGTCGTAACCGGGCTCGGCATGGTGACGCCGCTTGCATGCGGCGTCGAGCCGACCTGGTCGCGCCTTCTTGCCGGTGCCAGCGGCGCCGGCCCCATCACATCCTTCGACGCCAGCGATCTGCCGGCGCGGATCGCCTGCAACATCCCGCGGGGTGACGGCAGCGACGGAACGTTCGATCCCGATCAGTGGATGGAGCCGAAGGAGCAGCGCAAGGTCGACGATTTCATCGTCTTCGCCATGGCGGCGGCCACGCAGGCGTTGCAGGACGCCGGCTGGAAGCCGGAAAGCTACGAGGACCAGACCCGCACCGGCGTCGCCATCGGCTCCGGTATCGGCGGGTTGGGCGGCATCTACGAGGCTTCGCTCCTGCTCAAGGAGCGCGGCCCGCGCCGCCTCTCGCCTTTCTTCATTCCCGGCCGCCTGAGCAATCTGGCGGCGGGTTACGTCTCGATCGAGCACGGGCTGAAAGGCCCGAATCATGCCGTCGTGACTGCCTGTTCGACCGGTGCGCATGCGATCGGCGACGCCTCCCGCATGATCGCCCTCGGTGATGCCGAGGTCATGGTCGCAGGCGGCGCCGAATCCGCGGTGAACCGCATCGGCATTGCCGGCTTCTGCGCCTGCCGCGCGCTTTCCACCGGTTTCAACGATACGCCCGAAAAGGCTTCGCGTCCCTATGACAAGGACCGCGACGGCTTCGTGATGGGCGAGGGCGCCGGCGTCGTCGTGCTCGAGGAACTCGAGCACGCGCTTGCCCGCGGCGCGCCTATCTATGCCGAGGTCGTCGGTTACGGCATGTCGGGCGACGCCTATCACATCACCTCGCCCTCCGAGGATGGCGATGGCGCCTATCGCTGCATGCAGGCCGCGCTGGACCGCGCCGGCATCACCGCGTCCGACCTCGACTATATCAATGCCCATGGCACCTCGACGCCGCTCGGCGACGAGATCGAACTGCGCGCCGTCGAGCGCCTCCTGGCCAATGCCTCGAAGCGCCCGTCGATGTCGTCGACCAAGTCGGCGACCGGCCATCTGCTCGGCGCGGCCGGTGCGATCGAGGCGATCTTCACCGTGCTCGCCATCCGCGACCAGGTCGCGCCTCCGACGATCAATCTCGACAATCCTTCGGTCGAGACCGAGATCGATCTGGTGCCGCATGTCGCCCGCAAGCGCGAGATCGATTACGCCCTGTCGAACTCCTTCGGTTTCGGCGGCACCAATGCCTCGCTGGTGATGCGGCGCTACCGGCCCGAGCATTGAACCGCTGCGAAACAGCGCGGTTTTGCCATAATCTTGGGTAGAGTTTGCGACGACTGCGGCCGAATGCGTGATTCCGCGTTCACAGCCGCACCGAAACCGGCTCTAATGCCGTCGCCCGACTTGAGTGCGGCTGCATGCCCACTCCGGCAGGCACGGTCCAGTTTGCACCGTGCCGAGATCATCACCCCCGTGCTGCGAGCGTCCTGATCGTGAATGATACGCCCCGCGTCGCCCCGAAGAGTCCGAGCGAGGCCCTCAAGCCCGTAGCGCCCCCGGCGCCGCCGCCGAAGGTCCGTCGCCGTCGGCGCAGCCCCTTCCTGTCGATGCTCAGCGGGCTGTTCACGGTCGCGCTGGTCGGGGCCGGCGTGGTCGGCGCCGGCATTGCGATCGTCTCGAACCAGAGCAAGGCGCCGGGGCCGCTGGCCAGCGACCGCGTCCTCATCATTCCGAAGGAGAGCGGCCTCACCGAGATCGCCGAGCTGCTGCAGCGCGAAGGCCTGATCGAGCATCCGCTCAGTTTTCGCGTCTCCGCGATCATGGGTGGCGACTGGCACAAGCTCCAGGCTGGCGAGTACCTGTTCAAGGCGCGCGTCAGCCCGCAGGAGATTCTCGGAATCATCTCGAGTGGCAAGGTGGTCGAGCATTCGATCACGGTTCCGGAAGGGTTGACGAGCGAGCAGATCGTCGAGCGTTTGCGCAACAATGATCTTCTGACCGGCGAGATCGCGCAGGTGCCGAAGGAGGGTTCGATCCTTCCCGACACCTATCGCTTCCCGCGCGGCTTCTCGCGCAAGGCCATCATCGACCGCATGGCTCGGGATCAGAATGTGGTTCTGGAGCGGATCTGGGCCAGGAAGCCGGCAGATTTGCCGATCAAGACGCCGCAGGAACTGGTGATTCTTGCCTCGATCGTCGAGAAGGAGACCGGCCGGGCCGATGAGCGTCCGCGCGTTGCCGGCGTCTTCATCAACCGGTTGAATCAGAAGATGAGGCTGCAATCCGACCCGACGATCGTCTACGGCCTCGTCGGCGGCAAGGGCACGCTCGGGCGGCCGATCCAGCGCAGCGAGATCACCCAGGCGACGCCCTACAACACCTATGTCATCAACGGCCTGCCGCCGGGGCCGATCGCCAATCCCGGCCGCGCCGCCATGGAGGCAGTGGTCAACCATTCGCGGACCAAGGATCTCTACTTCGTTGCCGACGGCAGCGGCGGCCACGCCTTCGCCGAGACCCTGGACCAGCACAACCGCAATGTCGGGCGCTGGCGCCAGATCGAGACGACGCGGACGCAGCAGCAGGGCGGCAAGCCGCCGGCCGAGGCCGTCGACAAGGTCGAGCCGCCGCCCGGTCCCGACAACCGCACCGAGGCGCCCGCGACGACGCAGCCCGCGTCCGACAATACCGGCTCAGCCGGCGTGCCCGTCGCCCAGCCGACCGGAGCGATCGCGGGAACGCGCGCCCGCGCCTTCGACGCTTCGGAAGGCACGGCGCGAGATCCGCTGCTCAACAAGAGCTTCGACCTGAACTCGCCCAAGCAGGTCCCGCAGCTCAAGCCCTGAGCGCGGCGATCTTCAGTTTCACTGTGCCGGGGTGACCTCACCGTCATTGCGAGAAGCGAAGCGACGAAGCAATCCAGGGGACTGGGTCGAAGCGCCTGAGCCAGTCCCTCTGGATTGCTTCGCTGCGCTCGCAATGACGGTGAGTTCGTCCGGCTTCATCCCCATTTTCCCATGCTGAGCCGCTTGCTGTCGTGGAGGCGCGCCACTACGGTCCCGCCGATCTTGAATGAAGGCGGCAGGGGCAATGGCCATCGAAAGCATGACGGGCTTTGCCCGTGCGGCGGGAACGGCCGGAGTCCATGGCTGGGCCTGGGAAATCCGTAGCGTCAACGGGCGCGGGCTCGATCTGCGCGTCCGTGTCCCGCCCGGCTTCGAGCTTCTGGCGGAAGCGGCGCGCAAGCGGCTGGGTGGCGCCTTCTCGCGCGGAACGCTGCATGTCAATCTCGCCGTCACCAGCGATGCCGGTCCGCCGCGTCCGCGCGTCAACGAGGCCGTCCTGGCCGCGCTGCTCGAGGCGGTCGAAAGGCTGCCGCCGGCCGCCGGCATCAATCCGCCGTCCTATGACGGGCTGCTCGGCATCCGCGGCGTCATCGACTATGCCGACGAGGCGCAGGATGCGCTGGGGGCGGTCGAAGCTCCGGCCCTTGCCGGCCTCGCAGCCGTGACCGATGCCCTGAAGGAAGCGCGGGCCGCCGAAGGTCGCGCGCTCGAAGCGATCGTCCTCGGTCATCTCGAAACCATCGCTCGGCTCGCCGGCGAGGCGGAGCATCATCCCGCCCGCAGCAGCGAGGCGATCCGGGCCCGGATCGCGGCACAGGTCGAGGCTCTTCTGGGAGCGAATAACGGCTTCGATCCGCAGCGTCTCCATCAGGAGGCGGCATTGATCGCAGTCCGCGCCGATATCCGCGAGGAGATCGACCGCTTGCAGGCCCATGTTGCGGCCTTGCGCGAATTGCTGGCCAAGGGCGGGCCGATCGGCCGCAAGCTCGACTTCCTCTCGCAGGAATTCGGCCGCGAGGCCTCGACGCTCTGCGCCAAGGCCAACGATCCCGGCCTGTCGCGCATCGGGCTCGAGCTCCGCACGGTCGTCGACCAGATGCGCGAGCAGGTCCAGAACGTGGAGTGAGCCGGATGGCTGCCGAGACCCTTCACCCGGCCCGCCGCGGCCTCATGCTAATCCTGTCCTCGCCCTCCGGCGCGGGCAAGACGACGCTCACCCGCAACCTCAAGAGCGAGAACAATCTCGACCTGTCGATCTCGGTGACGACCCGCGCCAAGCGCCCCTCCGAGATCGAGGGCGTGCATTACCGCTTCATCGATCGCACCGCCTTCGACACCATGCGCCAGCACAATGACCTGCTCGAATGGGCTGAGGTCCACGGCAATGGCTACGGCACGCCGCGCAAGGAGGTCGAGGCCTCGCTGGCGGCCGGGCGCGATGTGCTGTTCGACATCGATTGGCAGGGCACCCAGCAGATCGTCAAGAAGGCGCGGGCCGACGTCGTCACCATCTTCATCCTGCCGCCCTCGATGGCTGAATTGCGCTCGCGCCTGATCCGCCGCGCCGAGGATGCCGAGGACGTCATCGTCAAACGCCTCGCCAATGCCCGCGACGAGATCGCGCGCTGGAGCCAGTACGACTACGTCATCGTCAACCACGATCTCCAGGCGGCTTACGAGTCGATCAAGGCGATCCTGACGGCCGAACGCCTGAAGCGCAGCCGCGCCGTCGGCCTCAACGATTTCGTCGACCAGCTCCTCACCGAAGAGCTGCCCTGATCGGCGGGCACTGCAACCCTTGTCATTCCGGGGCGGCCGAAGGCCGAACCCGGAACCCACGACCGGGTGAGCGCTTTCAGCCGGATGATCGCCAACGCTCGCCCAGTCGTGGGTTCCGGGTTCTTCGCCTTGGGCCGACCGAAGGTCGGACCCGAGGGCGAAGCCCCGGAATGACAAGGGCGTACCTAGCGCTGCGCGGCCAACGCGTTCGCCAGCCTGACGAAGCCCGAGACCGGTATTTCCTCGGCGCGCGCCGTCTCGGCGAGGCCGGCAGCCGTGATGATCGGGGCGGGGTCGGGCAGCACCGCCTTCAGGCTCTGCCTGATCATCTTGCGGCGCTGGCCGAAGGCGGCGAGCGTCACCCGCTCCAGCAGGCGCCGGTCGCAGGGCTCCGGCTGCGCGCGCGGAATCAAATGAACGACAGACGAGGTGATCTTCGGCGGCGGTACGAAGGCGCTGCGCGGCACGTCGAACAGGATCTTCGTCTCGCAACGCCAGTTCGAGAGCACGGCAAGCCGGCCGTAATCGGCGCGCTCATCCGGCGTCGCGACGATGCGCTCGGCGACCTCGCGCTGGAACATCAGCGTCAGCGAATCCCACCAGGACGGCCAGGGTTCGAGGCTGAGCCAGCCGACCAGCAATGGCGTCCCGATATTATAGGGCAGGTTGGCGACGATCCGCGCCCGCCCGCCGTCGAGATGAGGCGACAGGTCGACCGCGAGCGCGTCGCCGTCGATGACCTCCAGGCGCCCCGGATAATGCGCCGCGATCTCGGCGAGCGCCGGCAGGCAGCGCCGGTCGCGTTCGATCGCGATCACGCGGCCGGCGCCGTTGGCCAGAAGCGCCCGCGTCAACCCGCCGGGGCCGGGACCGATCTCGACCACCGTCTGGCCGTCCAGCGGCCCGGCTGCGCGGGCGATCCGGCTCGTCAGATTGAGGTCGAACAGGAAGTTCTGGCCGAGCGCCTTCTGCGCCATCAGGCCATGGCGCTCCACCACCTCGCGCAGCGGCGGCAGGTCGTCGATCTGGCTCATGAAGCGATGTCCGTGACAGTGCGCGCGGCCATCCGGGCGGCGAGCTTCAGGGCGGCGCAGAGGCTGTCCGGCCGCGCGATGCCCCGGCCCGCGATGTCGAAGGCCGTGCCATGGTCCGGCGAGGTCCGGATGAAGGGCAGGCCGAGCGTGACGTTGACGCCGTCGTCGAAGGCGATCGTCTTGATCGGGATCAGGGCCTGGTCGTGATACATGGCCAGCGCCGCGTCGTAGCCGGCCCGGGCGCGGGCATGGAACATCGTATCGGCGGGGTAAGGGCCGCGCGCATCGATGCCTTCGGCCTTCAGTTGGGCGATGGCCGGCGCGACGACGGCCTCGTCCTCATGGCCCATCGTGCCGTTCTCGCCGGCATGCGGGTTGAGCCCGCTGATCGCCAGGCGCGGCTGGGTGATGCCGAACCGGCTGCGCAGCTCGGCGGCGACGATCCGGCCGGTCTCGACGATCAGCGCCGTGGTCAGAAGCTCGGGCACGCGGCGCAGCGGCTCGTGGATCGTCACCGGCACGACAGCGAGTTCCTCGCACCAGAGCATCATCACCGGCCGCGGCGCGGCACCACCCCGCGCAGCCAGATGCGCCAGATATTCAGTATGGCCGGGATGCTTGAAGCCGGCCTTGTAAAGCACTGATTTCGCGATCGGATTAGTCACGACGCCTGCGGCTTCGCCAGCATAGGTCGCGGCGACCGCCTGGTCGATGGAGGCGATCGTGCTCGCGGCTGTCGCCGGATCGGGCTTGCCGGGAACGACGGTGCCAGCCCCGGATTCGAGCGGGATCACCGGCAACGCATCGGCAAAGGCAGCTCCGGCACTGCGCCAGTCGCAGATATGCAGCGGCACCGCCCATCCAAGTCGCGCGGCGATACGGGCGAGGTGATCGGGGTCGCCGATACAGGCGAATGCGGGCACCGCACGCTCGCGGCGTTCCAGCCAGGCGCGAAGCGTCAGTTCCGGCCCGATGCCGGCCGGGTCGCCCTGTGTCAATGCGAGCGGCTTGGCCGGCAAAACGGACTCCGCGTCTTGAAGAAGGGGCCGGCCCGTCGCTTCGGGCCGGTACGACTAGTTCGACGAGGTGACGCCGTCGCTCGACGAGGAGGATCCGCCGAGGTTCTGCGAGTAGCTGATCTCGCCCAGCGTGCGCAGTTCGAGGCGGAACATGACCGTGCGCGTATCCTTCGTCGCCCCGGCCTGGCGGTCGGCATAGCTCTGCGAATAGCTGATGTCGAAGACCGTGCACTCGTCGGTATAGTTGATGCCGAACGAGGTCGAGGCGGTCTGGAACGGTCCGCTATTCGGATAGATCGGGACCGCGGATACCGCGGGAGCTGCCGCGTAGGACGCATAAGCATCCCGGTAGCGCTCGCGATCGTATTTGTACTTGTCGAGATCGAACAGCACACCGGCGCGCAGACGCCAGTTCTCGGCGACCTTGAGCGAGCCGTTGAGCGACAGGCCCTCGCGGCGGCGCGAGATCCCGAGATCGGGCTGGGGCTCGTAGCGGCCGTAACCGACCGAAGCGGAGATGATGCTGTTGGAATAGGTCGCGGCCGCGTCGATCCGCTGGGCTTCGAAGGTCGTCGAATTGAGGCGCGTCGCGCCGGTCAGGAAGAAGCCCTTGAACGGCGAGACCTGGGCGCGCGCGACATAGTCGGAATTGCGGGTTTCGAGGCCGGAATTCAGGCCGGTATTGAGCAGGTCGCCGCTGGCGAAGGAATTGCGCCCGGCAAGCTGGTAGGACTGGCCCAGCAGCAGGTTGGCGAAGGCCTCCTTGCCGAAGCGGCCAGTATAGAGCGCGCCGACATTGGCCCGCGTGCCGCCCTCGACGCGGTCGAAGCCGGAGAACTTGCCGCTCCACTCGAACAGGTTGTTGGCGTCGAAGACCAGGCTTTGCGCATCCTCGTTGGCGACGCGCAGGCTGTTCGTCTCGTTCGGCCGCGCGACGATCTGCGCCACCGGCTCGATGATATGCGTGCCCCAGCCGGTCTTGGCGACGAACGGGTAGCGGTACATCAGGCCGATCGCCGGCATCACCCGGCCGAAGACCTCGTCCGAGGTGTCGGCGATCGTCGAGACGCGCGAATTGATGATGCCGCTGGTGTCGGGATTGATCGAGAAGATGTCGGCGCGCACCGAGGCATAGGGCGTCCACATCTGCCCGAGCGGGTCGATGAAGTTGCGCCGCCAGGCGACCTGGGCGGTCGCGCGCGAGACATTGCCGGCAAGGCCGCGGACGAGGCAGTGGTTCTTGTCGTAGACGGCGCAGCCGTCATAGAGCGAATAGCTCGGCGTCGTGATCAGGTAGCTCTTCTGCTGCGGCAGCTCCGAGAAGGCGGCCGTGTCGCGCGTCAAGCTGGTGACGTTGACGTTGAACGAGAGTTCGCCGCCGAGGAAGGACGGCTTGTGGACGCGCTTGTCGTAGTCCAGCACGGGCAGCACGACGGGCTGTTGCTTCTGCCAGTCCTGATAGTTCAGGGGCTGGAAATAATAGCCGCGCAGGTCGAACCAGGCGCTCTCGCTCTGGCCGTTCAGATAGGCCGTCGAGATCGATTCCTGCAGATAGGTCGAGGCGCTGAGGCTCTCGTTGCGGATGCGGTAGTTCTTGTAGAACCAGCGATCCGTCGACATCGCGGCGTTCCAGCCGACGCTCCAGCGCGGGTTGATGTAGAACTTGCCGTTCGTCTCGACCGAGCCGCGGAACTCCTTGTCGCGCGGGCCGAGCGGGCTCGCCAGGTAAGCGTCCTGGTCCTGCTGGAAGATGCCGGAGGCCCGGATCGCGTAGGAACCGTTGACCAGCCGATGCCGCCATTCCACCTGGCCGAGGAAGCCCTGGCGGCTGAAATAGGTCGGCGTGAACGTCAGGTCGTAATTCGGCGCCAGGTTGAGGAAATAGGGCAGGCCGACGCCGTAGCCGAGCGCGGACGTGTTGATGAAGCGCGGCGACAGGAAGCCGGACTTGCGCTTCACCGTCGAATCCGGTCCCGACATATAGGGGATATAGGCCATCGGGATGCCGGCGAACTCGACCCGCGCATCCTCGTAATAGATCGTCTGCTCGGACTTCTTGTGGATGATCCGCGCGGCGCGGACCTGCCAGAGCGGCGGCCGCTCGGGATTGTCCTTGCAGGGCTCGCAGGCCGTGTAGATGCCCTTGTCGAAGACGAAGGTCTCGCCATCCGTCCGCTCGGCGCGCGGCGCCGAGAAGCGGGTCTTGTCCGGATTCACGACGCGCAGCGAGTCGATGAAGCCGTCGCGGAAATCGTCCGTCAGGTTGAACTTGTCGCCGGTGATGACCGTGCCGTTGGCTTCGGTGATCCGGGCCTTGCCGATGGCGGTGACGCGCTTGTTGCCCTGGTCGTAGATGACGCGATCGGCCTCGATCGTCCGGCCCTGATACAGGATCTGGACGTTGCCGACGGCCGCGACCGTCTTCTTGTCGTTGTCATAGACGAGTTCGCGCGCATCGACGACCATGCGGTCCTGCGGTTTCGCAGGAGCCGCGGCCGCGGGCTTGGGCTGCGCGCCGGCCGCCCGATTCTGGGCATAGGCCGGCCCGGCCAGCAGATAGGCCAGGCTGGAGGCGAGAGCCGTCGCCGCAGCAAAGCGCGCTAGCCGGTTCACTCCTGGACCCATCTCGTAAACTCGAAATTAACCATAGGCACAGTACGTTTCACCCATCTTCCTGATGGAGGAGGGCGAGTGCTCCCAGCATTGCCCCCAATGCTGCAGGCAACCACGCCGCGACGATCGGATTGACGATTCCCGACGATCCGAGCTCCTCCGACAGTTGTGTCGCCACATAGAGCACGAACCCCGCAGCGACGCCACCTATCACCAGTTTGGTCACACCACCAAACCTGAAAAATCTTAAGGAAACTGATGCTGCCACGAGCACCATTGCGATCAGCAGCAGCGGGCGCGCCATAAGCGATTGATAACGCAGCTCATAGGGTGTCGTGTCGAGGCCGGCGCGCTGCGTCCGGTCGATCACGGCCGGCATCGACCAGAAGCCCACCGCGTCGGGTGGGGTGAAGCTCTGGCGCATCTGTTCCGGCTCCAGCGTCGTGGCGAGCACGTAGCTCTTATAGCTCTGTGGCTCTTCCGTGGCGGAGGTCGTACGCGCGTCGGCGAGCTCCCAGTGCCCCGGGCGCAGCAGGGCCTGCTGGGCGTCGATTCGCTCCTTGAAGCTGCCGTTCGGATTGAAGATGAAGAACGCGACCTGCGACAATCCGTCCTCGTCGGGCAGGGCGCCTGCGGCGCGGATGATCGCCTGGCCGTCGACGCTGCTCTGCCGCAGCCAGATTTCCTTGGAGAGGGCGGCTTTGCCGCCGGAGCGGACGAACAGGCGCGTTTCGAGCGCCGTGGCCTTGCGCTTCAGCTCGGCCGCGACGGGATTGTAGATCATGATCGAGACCAGCCCGAGGACCCCTGCGACCGCCGCGGCCGGCTGCAGGAACTGCCAGGCCGAGACGCCGACCGAGCGGGCGACGACGAGCTCGAGCTTCCGGCTCAGCGTCAGCAGCGCGAACATGCCGCCGAACAGCGCGGCGAAGGGGAAGATCTGCTCGGCGACGGCCGGAGCCCGGAACAGCGCGAGCTGGACGATGCGCGGCGTCGTCGCGATCGGGGAATCGCCGGCGCGTCGCATCAGCTCGACGAAATCGAGCGTCCCGATCAGGAAGAAAAAGGTGCTGAAGACGCCGACGATGGCGCGCGCGAAGCGCCTGGTCAGATAGCGGCCGAAGGTCGTGAACAGCAGCATCAGGCGCGCCGGAATCGGGCCGCGAGATTGACCAGCGGCGTGGTGAGAGGAGCGACGAGACGGGCCAGTATCGGCTGGATCCGTGCGCCGTAGAAGATGAAGCCCGTCGCGAGGGCGATGGCGAGGATCGGCAGGATATAGAGCAGCGCGGCAGCAAAGGGCGAGCGCACGCTCGCGGTCCAGGCCGCATAGGCCGCGATGCGGGTCGCTCCGACGATCATGATCGCCGACTGGATCGCCAGCGCGCGGCCCTGGCGGGTGGTGCGCGCCTCGCCGATGGCGGCAAAGGCGATCAGCATGAAGGCGAGGGGATAGAGCGGCGACGAGAGCCGGTTGTGCAGCTCGGCCCGGAAGCGGCCTTCCTGGATCTTGTAATAGGGTTCGTTGGTGTCCTGCCGAAGCAGCTCCCAGGTCGAGCGCTCGCGTGGCTTGTAGATCACCTTGTCGCCGTCGCCCTCGCCGGGGCCGCCGCTGGCATCGCCTGTGAGCGCCGACAGGTTCAGGGCATAGCGCTCGAAGGAGATGATCGAGGTCGTCGAGGTGTTCTTGGCCTCGCGCTGGATCGTGCCCTTTTCCAGCATCAGGAAGCTCTGGCCTTCGGCTTCGACCGTCCGGCCGCGCTCGGCGAGATAGATCGAGGGCTGCGACGGGTCGCGGCGATCCTGCATGAAGATGCCGACCAGCGCGTCGCCGGCCTTCTCGCGATAATGGAAGGTCACACCGGAATCGAGCGAGACGAACTGGCCTTCCTTGACCACGTTGGCGACGAAATCGGCGCGGATCAGCGTGATCAGGTCGCGCAACATGCGAAAGCTCGCCGGCATCACCGAGATCGTCATCCAGGCGACGATGAGCGAGGTCGCGATCGTCAGCACGATGAAGGGCCGCGTGATGCGCTGCGGGGCCACGCCGGCGGCGTTCATCACGATCAGCTCGGAATCGCCGTTGAGCCGGTTCAGCGTGTAGAGCGTCGACATGAACAGCGCGACCGGCGCGATGCCGGCGAGCAGCGCCGGCAGGGAGAGCAGCGTCACGGTCAGGAAGATCAGGACCGTCTGGCCCTTGCCGGTGATGAGATCGACCTCGCGCAGCGCCTGCGTGACCCAGATCACGCCGGTCAGGCCGAGCAGGAGCACGATCGCCGCGATCGCCGCGATCTTCAGGATGTAGCGATCGAGGCGGTTGAGAAGCACGCGTCGTTTCCGGAGAAGGAGAGCATGGCGCTCCCCGAGGTGGTTCGTCGGACACACCCTATGGTATAGGCGCGACCATGGCGCAAACGGGAATCGTTTGCCGTCTGCCGTCAATTGTCCTTCCCCTGTCATTTTCGCAAGATTGTGAGCGGATCATGTCGCAGCGCCTGAAGCTCGAGATCAAAGCCCTGGATGCCGTCGAAGGGCAGGATCTGGTGATCCTCGTCTCGGACCGGCTGGTCGTTCCCGAGGCGGCGCAGGAATGGGCGGGCGAGGGCGCTCAAGGACTGCTGACACGGGCCGCCGCGGCCGAGCGCTTCAAGGGCAAGGCCCTGGCCGGCCTGACGCTGCCTTCGCCGGAGGGGGCTTCCTATGAGCGCCTGATCGTCGTCGGCGTCGGACCTGAGGACGAGCGCGCCAAGCTGGATTTCGTCAAGCTGGGAGGCGTCATCGCCGGCCGGCTCGGCGCCGGCCGCAGCGCCGAGATCATTCTCGCGCTGCCGGAAGGCACGATCGAGACGAAGCAGGCCGCCGATATCGCATTGGGCCTCAGGCTGCGCGCCTATGCCTTCGACCGCTACAAGACCAAGAGCAAGGACAAGGACGAGGCCGAGCCGCTGACGGTGACGCTGCGCACGACCGATCCCTCTGCAGTGAAGAAGGCCGTGAAGGCGACCGACGCCATCGCCGCCGGCGTGATCCAGGCGCGCGACCTCGTCAACGAGCCGCCGAACGTCCTCTACCCGGAAGAATTCGCCGACCGCGCCGCCAAACTCGAAAAGCTTGGCGTCGAGATCGAAATCCTCGACGAGAAGGCGCTGAAGAAGATCGGCATGCGCGCGCTGCTCGGCGTCGGCCAGGGCTCGCGCCGCGAGAGCCGCGTCGTTGTCATGCGCTGGAACGGCGCGAAGAAGGATGCGCAGCCGGTTGCCTTCGTCGGCAAGGGCGTGACCTTCGACACCGGCGGCATCTCCCTGAAGCCGGGCGCCGGCATGGAGGACATGAAGGGCGACATGGCGGGCGCGGCCTGCGTCGTCGGCCTGATGCAGGCGCTGGCCGGCCGCAAGGCCAAGGTCAATGCGATCGGCGTGATCGGTCTCGTCGAGAACATGCCGGATGGCAACGCCCAGCGGCCGGGCGACATCGTCACCTCGCTCTCCGGCCAGACCATCGAGATCATCAACACCGACGCCGAGGGCCGGCTCGTGCTGGCCGATGTGCTCTGGTACACGCAGGAGCGGTTCGAGCCGCGCTTCATGATCAATCTGGCGACGCTGACCGGCGCGATTCTCGTTGCGCTGGCGCAGGAGAATGCCGGCCTGTTCAGCAACGACGACGAGCTCTCCGCCCGCCTGACGGCGGCCGGCATCGCCACCGGCGAGACGGTCTGGCGCATGCCGCTCGGCAAGGCCTACGACAAGATGATCGATTCGAAATTCGCCGACATGAAGAACTCGGCCGGCCGTTATGGCGGCTCGATTACCGCCGCGCAGTTCCTGCAGCGCCATGTCGACGATACGCCCTGGGCGCATCTCGACATCGCCGGAACCGGAATGGCTGCCGCGAATTCCGAGATCAACCGGTCCTGGGGCCCGGGCTGGGGCGTACGCCTGCTCGACCGGCTGGTGGCGGACCATTACGAAGGCTGAATCGCTTTCTGCGGAAATGCCGGCAACCCTTTAGGATATAAGGCTTCGATGGCCGAGATCCTGTTCTTCCATCTGCAGTCCCGCCCGCTGGAGCAGGTCCTGCCGACGATTCTCGACCGCGCCCTGTCGCGCGGCCAGAAGGTCGTCGTCCAGGTCGGCGGCCAGGAGCGCATGAGCGTGCTCGACGATCACCTCTGGACCTATTCCGACGAGAGCTTCCTGCCGCATGTCACGGCGCTGGAGGCCGATGCGGCGAGCAATCCGATCGTGCTGACGACGCAGGCGCATAACCCGAACGCCGCACAGGTCCGGGTCTGCGCCGACGGGGTCCGCATTCCCGACGCAATGCAGGATTACGAGCGCGTCGTCCTGATATTCGATGGTGACGATCCCGAGGCGCTTGCTGCCGCCCGCGAGGATTGGAAGAAGGCCAGGGCCTCGGGCCATGCCGCCAGCTACTGGCAGCAGGACGATGCCGGCCGTTGGGAGAAGAAAGCGTGAGACTGCCTGTTCTGTTGCTCTGCACCGCCGCCCTTGCCGGCTGCTCGGTCGATATGGGCGGTTTCGCCTTCCAGTCGGAGACGAAGGGCGGCGTCACCACGACGACGACGACCTCCGGCAGCGCCGGCATCTCGACGCAGGAGCCGGTGCTGACGCCGGAAGGCGAGTGCAGCGTCGGAGCCTCGCTCGATCCCTCGACCCGGCCGCTGCCGAAGGAGATCGCGCCCGGCATCACCGAATGCGAACTGGTGAAGCTGAAGGGCGGGCGCCCGACCGACGTGCTGGTCGGCGAGAGCGGCAAGGGCCAGCGCGAGGTCCAGGTGCTCTATTCAGAGCCCGGCGGCCGCGAAATCTACATGTTCACCGACAACCGCCTGAGCCGGATCGTCAAGCCCGGGCAGGGTGATCCTGGGGCGGTCGCGTCTTCGCGCTAGCGGCTTTGGCGCCGGGCTCGGTGGGTCATCAACGACCTGAACAGCGGGGCGCAGCATAGCGCGACGATCGCGCCCGCGACCGACCAGCCGATCGCGCCGCCGCCGAGAAGCTCCTGGCCGAGATACGCTCCACCGAAACATCCGGCCAGAGCCAATGGGATTTGCCAGAGGATCGTCGTGACGGATATCGGGCTTCTCCGGGCAGGCGCCTGTTCTATCGCGAGCCGTTATATTGCGGGATGCGGTTCTTGTTGCCGAAAATCAGCCCTTGCGGGTCCCGATTTACATTGCGCAGCGTACGGTCGAAGCCGGAGAGGGCGCGGCTGCCGTCTGACGTGAATGTTTCGACATTCTGTAGCCCGCTTCCCGTGAACTGGATGATCTTCGCCGCCACTGCCGCCGAGCTCCGATCCAGATTGTCGGCGAGCGTACGCAGGGATTTCGCAGCCTCGGCAACGTCTTCGAAGACGCTTCCTCCGTTTTCTCTCCCGGCACCGGACAGGAAGGCTTGCGCGCCTTTCAACACGCCATCGACCTGATCGGCGGCCCTGTTGAGCTTTTCGCTCATCGAGACGACGCTCCGCGCCGTCTTGCCGATGTCGGGAGCGGCGGCGCTCAGTTTCGTGGCAAGGCGATCGGCATCGTCGATGGCTGAAGCGATCCGATTTGTGTCGGCAGATCGCAGATTCTCGATGAAGCCCTCACTGAAAGTTTTCAGTTTATCGGGAAGCGGTGCGATGAAATCGGCAACCGAGCTGACGCTCGTCATGAATTCCGCCACTTTTGGAGAGCTGCCATCGAGCGTGGCGGACAGGTTCTCCAGGTATTTGATCTTTTCGTTTACCGGCCCTGCATTGGCCTGGATTGCCGCATCGATACCGACGAGGGATTCGTCGATGCCCTTCGCGATGGATCCGACCTTTTCGAAGATGCTCTCGGAGGATTCCGCGACGATCGTCGGAAGAGCCTGCCCCGGCCCGGCGATCAACCGAGCAGCGGCGGGGCTGCCGCCGCGAAGCTGCACCGCGACGATGCCGGCCAGGCCCTGACCTTCGAGGCGGGCGCTCGTATCGACGCGCAACGGAGCTGACTGACTGATCTTCAGGATGGCGTAGATCTGGCGCGGATCATTCGGCTCGATGTCGATGTCCCGGACCTCGCCGATGCGCAGGCCATTGAAGAGCACGCTGGAGCCACGGCCGAGGCCGGAGACCTTGCCATTGAAGACCACCTTGACGTCGATGGTGTCGCTTTGCCCCCGGCTGAACCAATAGCCGAGCCCGAACAGCACAGCGAGCACGACCAGCGTAGTCAGACCGATCAGCGCATGAGCGGCTCGCGATTGCATCAGCGGAATTGTCTTTCATGGCCAGGTGGAGCGAGCCTGCCGCCTCCGGCAGGCCATTCGAGTCGACAGCATAGTCTACTGTCGCGACGGCCACGAGGTGATCGGACGGCCCATCCGCTTGTTTTCGCTCGACCCGCAACGCATCATCGCGGCATGACCAAATATCTCATCTCCTTTCCGAGCGAGGCGATGGTGCTCACGGACGATGAGCTCAACGCCGCCTCCGTCGAATCCCATGCTGTGATCGAGGAGGCGAAGGCTGCCGGCGTCTATGTCTTCGGCGGCGGGATCAACGAGCCGGTCGCTCCCGTGCTCGTCTCAGCCGATGGCGCGGTGTCCGATCGGATCTATCCGGGCAGCCGTCTCAATGGCGGCTTCGCGGTGCTGGAACTGCCGACGCGCGAGGAGGCGGTGAAATGGGCGGCGAAGCTCGCACGGGCCTGCCGCTGCGCGCAGGAGCTTCGCGAGTTCATGTATGATCCGGCCAGCTAGGATGGCCGTTGCCAGCTCCCGCCGAGGACGCCATTCGCCGGGGAGCGCCGCCATCGGAGATCGCCGCCCATGATCAGATTTGCCATCGTTGCTGCGTTGGCCGTGGCCGCCTTGGACGCTGCCGGTGACGCGTTCGCGGCAGGTTCGTGCCGCCCGACGCGAGACGGCAAGGACCGGATGGAAAGGTCGGGCGGCTGCCCCAGCGGCTATGTCGTGCGCGGCGCCTGCTGCGAATCCGTCCGGCCGATCTCGCAGCCCACCGGCCCGCATACCTGCCCGCCCGGCACCATGCTGCGGCTCGGCGCCTGCGTCCCGCGCCCTTAGGTCACCGGTCGCGGCTGCGCCGCATTCCGAAGACCTGACGCCTCAGGCGCTCTCCAGCTCCTCGCCGAGCAGCAGCCATTCCTCCTCCGCCGCGGCCAGTGCCTCTGACAATTCCGCCCGCTGGCGCGAGATCTGAACCGCCTTGTCGGGGTCGCGGGCAAAGGCGCCGTTGGCGAGCGCTGCGTCGACCTTCTCGATCAGCCCTGTCAGCTTGGCGATGCGCGCCTCGGCGAGGTTGAGCTTCTGGCGCAGCGGCCCCTGTGCTGCCCGTTTCGTCGCCGCTTCCTTGCGCTCGTCGGCCTTCGGCTTGGCGGCGGCATCCGGCGCCGGCTTGCCGCGCTTCTCTGCCTTGGCGGCGCCCAGCACATAGGCGCGGTAATCGTCCATGTCGCCGTCGAAATTCTTCACCGTGCCGCCGCCGACGAGCCAGAGCCGGTCGGCACAGGCCTCGATCAGGAAGCGGTCGTGGCTGACGAGGATGACGGCGCCGGGATAATCGTTGATCGCGTTGACCAGCGCAGTGCGGCTATCGATGTCGAGATGGTTGGTCGGCTCGTCGAGGATGAGCAGATGCGGCCCGTGGAAGGTTGCGAGCCCCAGCATCAGGCGTGCCTTCTCGCCGCCCGAGAGCAGCTTCACCGGCGTATCCGCCTTGTTGGCGGGAAAGCCTATCTGAGCCGCCTTGGAGCGCACCTTCGCTTCCGGCGCATCGGGCATCAGATCCCGCAGATGCCCGACCGGCGTGTCCTCGATGCGCAGCTCATCGAGCTGGTGCTGGGCGAAATAGGCCGTCTCCAGCTTGCTCGACTTCTTCATCTCGCCGGACATCGCGTCGAGACGCCCGCCGATCAGCTTGCAGAAGGTCGACTTGCCGTTGCCGTTCGAGCCGAGCAGCGCGATGCGGTCATCGGGCGCGAGCGAGAGGTTGAGCCGCGACAGGACCTTGCGCTCGCCATAGCCGGCGCTGGCATCCTCCAGCACGATCATCGGCGGCGAGAGCGGCTTCTCCGGGCCGGGGAAGGAGAAAGGCTGCACGTCGCGGTCGACGATCGCGGCGATGGTCTGCATCTTCTCCAGCCGCTTGACGCGCGACTGCGCCTGCCGGGCCTTGGTCGCCTTGGCCTTGAAGCGGTCGACGAAGGATTGCAGATGCTTGCGCTCGGCGTCCTGCTTCTCCTTGGCGCGGGCGAGCTGCATCTGCTTCTCGGCGCGCTGCTTCTCGAAGGAGGAATAGCCGCCGCGATAGAGCGTCAGCTTGCCCTGGTCGAGATGCATGATGTGATCGACCGAGGTGTCGAGCAGTTCGCGATCGTGGCTGATGACGATCACGGTATGCGGATAGCGCTCCAGGTAGTCGTAGAGCCAGAGCGTGCCTTCGAGGTCGAGATAGTTGGTCGGCTCGTCGAGCAGCAGCAGGTCGGGCTCGGAGAACAGCACCGCCGCCAGCGCGACGCGCATGCGCCAGCCGCCCGAGAAATCGGAGCAGGGGCGCTGCTGCGCCTCCTCGTTGAAGCCGAGCCCGTGCAGCACCATCGCGGCGCGCGCCGGAGCAGAATGTGCGCCGATATCGGCGAGCCGCGTGCCGATCTCGGCGATGCGGTGCGGGTCGGTCGCGGTCTCCGCTTCCGTCATCAGCGCCGTGCGCTCGATATCGGCCGCGAGCACGACCTCGATCAGCGTCTCCGGGCCGCCGGGTGCTTCCTGCGCCACGCCGCCGATGCGCCGGCCCCTCGGCAGGCTGATCGTGCCGCTCTCGGTGCCGAGATCGCCGGTGATGATCTTGAACAGCGTGGTCTTGCCGGTGCCGTTGCGGCCGACGAAGCCGACGCGCGCGCCATCGGGGATGGCGGCACCGGTATGGTCGAGCAGCAGGCGCTCGCCGAGGCGGTAGGTGATGTCGTTGATCGTCAGCATGGCGCGACCGTTTAGGCTCGGGAGCGCCAAAAAGGCAATCGGAAGCCGGAACAAGCGGCCGTTGTCACCGTTTCGTCAAAATCTCGCCTTGGGACGGCCCGCTCCGGGCATCACCCAAGGGAAACTGGATAAAACCCGATTCGCCGAGGCTGTCTTCATGGATGCCCGCCTGTCCTACGCCGCTTCCCGCCGTGCTTCCGCTACGGCTTCCCTCATGGTTCTCGTCTCGATCATCATCGGCAGCGCCGCAGCGCTCGCCGCGCTGGTGCCGTTGTCCTAAGAACGCCAAGCCTCTGATGCGGCTTGTCCTTTTTCGGTTCAGCCGCTAACGCTGGCCCTTATGGCACGCATCGCTTTCTACACCGGCTCCTTCGATCCCGTGACCAACGGCCATGCCGACGTCATCGCGGCCGCCGCCGGACTCTGCGACAGGCTGGTCCTGGCGATCGGGGTCCACCCCGGCAAGACGCCGCTCCTGTCGGTCGATGCGCGCGCCGATCTGCTGCGCGCGGTGGCCGGGCCATTGCTGGCGGCGAAAGGAGCGACGCTCGACGTCGTGACCTTCGACGATCTTGCCGTCGATGCGGCGCGCCGGGCTGGGGCTTCGATCATCATCCGCGGCCTGCGCGACGGCAGCGACCTCGACTACGAAATGCAGATGGCGGGGATGAACGGCACCATGGCGTCGGACGTGCAGACCGTGTTCCTGCCGGCCTCGCCCGGCGTGCGCCACATCACTGCGACACTGGTGCGCCAGATCGCGGCGATGGGCGGCGATGTCTCGCCCTTCGTACCGGCCCCGGTGCTCGCTGCGCTGAAGGCGCGCTTCGCCAAGAGCTGACGGCACGATCTTCGGCGAAAGGCACATAACTTCGCCATCTTCCGCCGCTTCCTGCTGATTTTGGTTTGCAATTTGTCGAGAGCGATGGTGTCTCTCAGATGAAGCGACTCGTCGTGCAGTGTCCTGCTCGACGCCCTCCGACAGGTTTCCCGATGCGTCTTTCCCGCTATTTCCTGCCCCTCCTGCGCGATACGCCCAAGGAGGCCGAGATCGTCTCGCACCGGCTGATGCTGCGTGCCGGCATGATCCGCCAGCAGTCCGCGGGCATCTATTCCTGGCTGCCGCTCGGCCTGCGCGTGCTGAACAAGATCAGCAACGTCGTCCGCGAGGAGCAGAATCGCTCGGGCGCCATCGAGATCCTGATGCCGACCATCCAGTCGGCCGATCTCTGGCGCGAGAGCGGGCGCTACGAGGCCTATGGCAAGGAGATGCTGCGCATCAAGGACCGGCATGATCGCGACATGCTGTACGGGCCGACCAACGAGGAGATGGTCACCGAGATCGTCCGCTCCTACGTCAAGTCTTACAAGGACCTGCCGCTCAATCTCTACCACATCCAGTGGAAGTTCCGCGACGAGGTCCGTCCGCGCTTCGGCGTGATGCGCGGCCGCGAGTTCCTGATGAAGGACGCCTATTCCTTCGATCTCGACAAGGACGCGGCGCGCCACGCCTATAACCGCATGTTCACCGCCTATCTGCGCACCTTCACGCGGCTCGGCCTCAAGGCGATCCCGATGAAGGCCGATACCGGCCCGATCGGCGGCGATCTCAGCCATGAATTCATCGTGCTCGCCTCGACCGGCGAGAGCGAGGTCTTCTGTCACAGCGACTACCTCAACTTCGAGACGCCGGCGACCGATACCGATTTCGACGATGTCGCCGGCCTGCAGGGCGTCTTCGACAAATGGACGAGCCTCTACGCCGCGACCGAGGAGATGCACGACAAGGCCGCCTTCGAGGCAGTTCCCGAAGACAAGCGCGTCTCGGCGCGCGGCATCGAGGTCGGCCATATCTTCTATTTCGGCACGAAATATTCCGAGCCGATGGGCGCGACCGTGGCCGGGCCGGACGGCCAGCCGGTGCTGCTGCATGGCGGCTCCTACGGCATCGGCCCGAGCCGTCTTGTCGCCGCACTGATCGAGGCCGGGCATGACGATGCCGGTATCGTCTGGCCGGAGGAGATCGCGCCCTTCGACATCGCGGTGATCAATCTCAAGGTCGGCGACGCCGCGACCGATGGCGCGGCCGGACGCATCTACAAGGACCTGCTCGGCAAGGGCTATGACGCCGTGCTCGACGACACCGACGACCGGCCGGGCGCCAAGTTCGCGACGGCCGACCTGATCGGCGTGCCCTGGCAGATCATCGTCGGCCCGAAGGGGCTGGCCGAGGGCAAGGTCGAGATCAAGCGTCGCGCCGGTGGCGAACGTGAGCTCGTCTCGCTGGAAGCCGCGCTCGACCGCTTCAAGGGCAGGGCGGCGTGACGGCGAGCACCGTCATGAAGACGCACCTGATGGGAGCTGCCGTATGAGCGCCGTCGCCGACAGCGCCGAGGTCCCGACCGGAACCAAGGCCTTCGCCGGTTTCGAGTGGCTGCTCGCCGGGCGCTATCTGCGCACGCGCCGCCGCGAGGGCTTCGTCTCGGTCATCGCCGGCTTCTCCTTCCTCGGCATCATGCTCGGCGTCGCGACGCTGATCATCGTGATGTCGGTGATGAACGGCTTCCGGATCGAGCTGCTGAGCAAGATCGTCGGCGTGAACGGCCATATCTTCGCGACGCCGATCGACCGCCCGCTCGACGATTACGACAGCGTCGCGGCCAGGCTCGCCAAGATCCCCGGCATCAAGCTGGCGATTCCGCTGGTCGAAGGGCAGGCATTGGCCTCCTCGCAGACCGGCAACAACGGCGTGCTGGTGCGCGGCATACGCGAGAACGACATCAAGGCGATCCCCTTCATCGGCGGCAACATCAAGTCGGGCACGCTCGACGGCTTCGACGGCGGCACGCCCGGCGTCGCCATCGGCCGGCGCCTCGCCAATGCGCTGGGTATCCAGGCCGGCGACATGATGACCCTGGTTTCCCCACAGGGCGCCTCGACGCCCTTCGGTACGGCCCCGCGCATCAAGGCCTATCCGGTCAAGGCGATCTTCGAGATCGGCATGACCGAGTTCGACGGCACCTTCGTCTACATGCCGCTCGGTGAGGCCCAGGCCTATTTCAACCGCGACGGCGACGTGAACGTCATCGAGATCTTCGTCGACAATCCCGACAGGACCCAGGCCGTCCGCGACGCGATCGAGGCCGATGCGCCACGCCCGCTCGTGCTCTCCGACTGGCGCCAGAGGAACCGCTCGTTCTTCAACGCCCTGGAAGTCGAGCGGAACGTGATGTTCATCATCCTGACGCTGATCGTGCTGGTCGCGGCGCTGAACATCGTCTCCGGCCTGATCATGCTGGTGAAGGACAAGACCGCCGATATCGCGATCATGCGCACCATGGGCTGCACGCGCGGCACGGTGCTGCGCGTCTTCCTGATCACGGGGGCGGCGATCGGCGTCTTCGGCACGCTCGCCGGGCTCGCTCTCGGCATCGTCTTCGCCAAGAACATCAAGTCGATCATGGCGGCGCTGAACTGGATCACCGGCGCCAATCTCTGGGACCCGACCGTGCGCTTCCTCAGCGACATTCCCTCCGTCACCGATTGGAGCGAGGTCACCAGCGTGGTGCTGATGGCGCTGACTTTGTCGCTGCTGGCGACGCTCTACCCGGCCTGGAAGGCGGCACGCCTCGATCCGGTCGAAGCGCTGAGGATGGGTTGAGCATGGCACAGGAAATGCCCGCGCTCTTCCTTTCCCAGGTCGAGCGCTATTATCCGCAGAGCGATGCACCGCTCGAAGTGCTGCGCAAGGCCGATTTCGCGCTCTGGCCCGGCGAGGTCGTCGCGCTGGTGGCGCCGAGCGGCACCGGCAAGTCGACGCTGCTGCACGTCGCCGGCCTCTTGGAGAAGCCCGATTCCGGCGAGGTCTTCGTCGGCGGGCTCGCCACCACCAAGCTCGACGACAAGGGCCGTACGCGGCTGCGCCGCACCGAGATCGGCTTCGTCTACCAGTTCCACCATCTCCTGCCCGAGTTCACCGCGCTGGAGAACGTCGTGCTGCCGCAGCGCATCCGCGGCCTCGCGCGCAAGACCGCCGAGGAGCGGGCCACCGAATTGCTGACCTTCTTGGGCCTCGGCGAGCGGCTCGACCACCTGCCGGGCGAGTTGTCGGGCGGCGAGCAGCAGCGTGTCGCGATCGGCCGCGCCGTCGCCAACGGGCCGCGCCTGCTGCTGGCCGACGAACCCACGGGCAATCTCGACCCGCAGACCGCGCAGCATGTCTTCGGCACGCTGATGGCGCTGGCGCGGGCCTCGGGGCTGGCGGCGCTGATCGCGACGCATAACCTCGATCTCGCCCGCCAGATGGACCGGCAGGTCACGATCCGCGACGGGCTGGTCGTCAAGCTGTAGGCGGCTTGCGTCCGTCAGGTTATTTCTTACCAGCACTGCCTTTGTCATTCCGGGGCGGCCCGAAGGGTCGAACCCGGAACCCACGACCGGGTGAGGCATCTATTCCCGATTGCAGACGTTCATCCAGTCGTGGGTTCCGGGTTCGCGCCTGCGGCGCGCCCCGGAATGACAAGGATCGTCCTGGCAGGAACGATGTGGCTGCCGTCATGCTCGCCCTTGTGGCGAGCACTTGAACACGATCTTCGACCGACGAAGACGTGGATGGTCGGGACAAGCCCGACCATGACGGATGTGGATATCCCAAAGCGGCGAGACTGATCGCCACGACTTGCATCAGGGTGTCATTAGGGTTTCGTTAACCGCCGCGTCGAGTTCGCGCTGCCCGCTTCCGTATCGACATTGACGAGAACAAAACATGAACTAAACTGAACCTATCGCGAACACAGGAGGTTCTCATGACTGCAGCGCGTAAACTCGCAGCCGGCCTCGCCGAGATCGCCTCGCTCGGCGTCTTCCTCGGCATGATCTGGCTCTGGGCTGCCATCCTCTCCGGCCCACATGTCTGAGCACGGCAGGAGCCATCCACGGAGGCTGGGGATGTCGTCCGCGCGCTGATTGGCGCAGTACGGTTGTCATTCCGGGGCTTCGCGTAGCGGAGAACCCGGAACCCACGACCGGGTGAGCCGCTTGGTCCATGCGTGCGGGAGGCTCGCCCCGTCGTGGGTTCCGGGTTCGACCCTTCGGGCCGCCCCGGAATGACAAAGGGGTAATGCGGATCATTCGTAATCGTCCACATCACCCAGCCTTGAAGCCCTCGACGCAGGCCCCACCCAGAACGCATAAGAGGCGCATAAGGATCAGGGTCGACGAGTCGCCCGGTTGCGGCGGCGGGAGTGGGACATGAGCAGGGAAGCTGGCGAGGCGCGCGTTCTCCAGGAGATCGGCTTCGTCCACCTGCATGTCCATTCGAGCTACTCGCTGCTCGAAGGCGCGATGACGATCGCGACGCTCGCCAAGATGGCAGTGGCCGACGGTCAGCCCGCACTGGCGCTGACCGATACCGACAATCTCTTCGGCGGCCTCGAATTCTCCGAGAAGCTCGCGGGCTCGGGCCTGCAGCCCATCGTCGGCGTGCAGCTTTCAATCGATTTCGCCGACGAGGGCGAGGGCAGCCGCAAGCCGATGCAGCCGCAGCGCCTGCCGCATATCGTCCTGCTCGCCATGGACGAGGCCGGCTATGGCAACCTGATGAAGCTCGTCAGCGAGGCCGCGCTGGCGACCGGCGGCGCCGGCCAGCCGATCACCACGGTCGAACGCCTTGCCGCCTATAATGCCGGCCTGATCGCGCTGACTGGCGGGCAGGGCGGCCCGATCGATACTGCCCTGCGCCTCGGCCAGCTCCCGCAGGCAGCGTCGCGCCTCGCAACACTCGCCGGCATCTATGGCGACCGGCTCTATGTCGAGATCCAGCGCCATGGCGGCGACGGCGAGGCGGCGCGGGAGGCCCATCTCCTGCGCCTTGCCTACGATGCCGATCTGCCGATCGTCGCGACCAACGAGCCCTTCTTCGCCAAGCCCGCCGATTTCGACGCGCATGACGCGTTGCTGGCCGTAGCCGAAGGCCGCCTTGTTTCCGACGGCACGCGCCGCCGCGTCACGCCGGAGCACTACTTCGCCTCGCGCGCCGAGATGAAGAAGCGCTTCGCCGACCTGCCGGAGGCGCTGGCGAGCACGGTCGAGATCGCGATGCGTTGCCACTGGCGGGTCACCACCCGCAAGCCGATCCTGCCGCGCTTCGGCGAGGAGGGCCGCGACGAGGCCGAAGAACTCCAGGAGCAGGCGCGCGCCGGCCTTGTCGCCCGGCTCGCCAAGCACGGCCCGGCCGAGGGCTTCAGCGTCGAGGATTATGAGAAACGGCTCGATTTCGAGCTCTCGATCATCACCCGAATGAAGTTTCCGGGCTACTTCCTGATCGTCTCGGACTTCATCAAATGGGCGAAGAACCACGACATTCCGGTCGGGCCGGGCCGCGGCTCGGGTGCGGGCTCGCTCGTCGCCTATGCGCTGACCATCACCGACGTCGATCCGCTGCGCTTCGGCCTGCTCTTCGAGCGCTTCCTCAATCCCGACCGCGTCTCGATGCCCGACTTCGACATCGACTTCTGCCAGAACCGGCGTGAAGAGGTGATCGAATACGTCAAGCATCATTACGGGCAGGAGCGCGTCGCGCAGATCATCACCTTCGGTACGCTGCTTGCCCGCGGCGTGCTGCGCGACGTCGGCCGCGTGCTGGAAATGCCCTATGGCCAGGTCGACAAGCTGACCAAGCTCGTGCCGCAGAACCCGGCCAAGCCGATCTCGCTGAAGGATGCGATCGAGGGCGAGCCGAAGCTGCAGCAGGCGGCCGAGGAGGAACCGATCGTTGCGCGGCTCCTCGAAATTGGCCAGAAGCTGGAAGGGCTTCACCGCCATGCTTCGACTCACGCCGCAGGCGTGGTGATCGGCGACCGGCCGCTCGAACAGCTCGTCGCGCTCTCGGTCGATTCGCGCACCGGCATGCGCGTCACCCAGTTCAACATGAAATGGGTCGAGCAGGCCGGCTTGGTGAAGTTCGACTTCCTCGGCCTGAAGACGCTGACGACGCTGACGACCGCGGTCAAGCTCATCGCCCAGCGCGACATCCATATCGACCTCGCACAATTGCCCTTCGACGACCCCACCACCTACGCCATGCTGGCTCGCGGCGAGACGGTCGGCGTGTTCCAGGTGGAATCGGTCGGCATGCGCAAGGCGCTGGTCGAGATGAAGGCCGACCGGATCGAGGACCTGATTGCGCTGGTGGCGCTCTACCGCCCGGGCCCGATGGACAACATCCCGACCTATTGCCGCCGCAAGCTCGGGCTGGAAGACCCGACCTATCTTCATCCCGGCATGGAGCCCTGGCTGCGCGAGACCCACGGCATCATCGTCTACCAGGAACAGGTGATGCAGGTGGCGCAGGCGCTCTCGGGCTATTCGCTCGGCGAAGCCGACCTGCTGCGCCGCGCCATGGGCAAGAAGATCAAGGCGGAGATGGACGCCCAGCGCGACCGCTTCGTGAAGGGCGCCATCGACGGCGGCATCAAGAAGGACGTCGCCTCCGAGATCTTCGACCTGCTCGCCAAGTTCGCCGATTACGGCTTCAACAAGAGCCACGCGGCGGCCTATGCCATCGTCGCCTTCCAGACCGCCTATCTCAAGGCGAATTACCCGGTCGAGTTCCTGGCGGCGTCGATGACGCTCGACATGGGCAACACCGACAAGCTCTCGGAATTCCGCCGCGATGCCGAGCGGCTCGGCATCAAGGTCGAGCGGCCGGCGATCAACCAGTCCGGCGTCGAGTTCGACGTGGCCGACGGCAAGATCTTCTACGCGCTCGGCGCCATCAAGGGCGTCGGCACGGCGGCGGTGGAATCGCTGGTGGCGGCGCGGCAGGCCGCCGGTCCGTTCCGCGACCTCGCTGATCTCGCCCGCCGCATCGACACAAGGCTCGTCAACCGCCGCACGCTGGAAGCGCTCATCGCCGCCGGCGCGCTCGACGAGCTGGAGGCGGATCGTGCGCGGGCGGTCGCGGCGCTCGACGGCATGCTGGCGCTCTCCAACCGCACCCGCGACGAGGCGGCGGCCGGGCAGTTCGACCTGTTGAGCGGAGGCGTCGTGCAGGAAGCCTTCCGCATCCCGCAGGTCGAGCCCTGGGCGCCGGCCGAGAAGCTCAGGCGCGAGCACGAGGCGGTCGGCTTTTTCCTCTCCGGCCACCCGCTCGACGATTACGAGCATGTGTTGAAGCGCCTGCGCGTGCAGCGCTATGCCGATTTCGCCCAAACCGTGCGCGCCAACGGCACCGGCGTCGGCAAGGTCGCGGTCTCCGTCATCGACAAGTCCGAGCGGCGCACCAAGTCCGGCTCCAAGATGGGCATCGTCAATCTGTCGGACCCGAGCGGCCAGTTCGAGGCCGTGCTGTTCTCGGAAGGGTTGATGAAGCTGCGCGATCTGCTGGAGCCGGGCAGGGCGCTGGTGTTGCGTCTCTCCGCCGTGCTCGACGGCGAAGAGGTGCGTCCGCGCATCGAGGACGCCGAGGAGCTCGATGATCTCGCCGCGCGCCAGAAGCAGGATCTCGTCGTCTATCTGCGCGACGAGAAAGCGGTAGCTTCGATCGCCGAGCGCATCCGCCCGCGCGAGGCCGTGCGCGCCGAGGGCAAGGTCTCGATCGTCATGATCATCGACGACGGTGCGCAGGAGGTCGAGATCGAGCTGCCCGGCAAGTTCCCGGTCAACCAGCAGATCGCCAATGCCGTGCGCGCCGCGCCCGGCGTGGTCGATGTCAGGCTGCAATAGGAGCGAGGGTCTGTATGAACGACGACCGGACCGTGCTGCTCGTCGTCGACGTCCAGAACGATTTCTGTCCCGGCGGCAGTCTCGCGGTGCAGGGCGGCGACGCGGTCGTTCCAGTTATCAACGCGCTCGGGCGCCGCTTCCGCCATGTCGTGCTGACGCAGGACTGGCACCCGGCCGGCCATGCCTCCTTCGCCTCCAGCCATCCCGGCCGCAAGCCCTTCGAGACGATCGGGCTGGCCTATGGCCCGCAGGTGCTCTGGCCGGATCATTGCGTGCAGGGCTCGACCGGGGCCGCCTTTCATGCGGGGCTTGACCTGCCCCATGCCGAGGCGATCATCCGCAAGGGCTTTCGCCCAGACATCGACAGCTATTCCGGCTTCGTCGAGGCCGACCGCCGGACGCGAACGGGGCTGGAAGGCTATCTGCGCGAGCACGGCATCGCGAAGGTCGTCATCGCCGGCCTCGCCACCGATTTCTGCGTGAACTGGACGGCGCAGGATGCCGCCCGCGCCGGCTTCGAGACGGTGGTGGTCGAGGACGCCTGCCGGGCGATCGATCTCGACGGCTCGCTCGACAGGGCCTGGGCGGACATGGCCGCGGCCGGGGTCAGGCGCGTCAGCGCCGCCACCCTGCCGCTGTGACGCGGGGGCTTCAGGCCGCCGGCTTGAGCTGCGCCTGGACCCGGTCCCGCCCGAGCCGTTTGGCGCGGTAGAGCGCCTCGTCCGCCTCGACCAGAAGCTCATCGAGCGCGCGCCCGTCGAGTTCGATCTCCGCGACGCCGATGCTGAGCGTGGGCTGCAGCCGGGCCTCGGCGAGATCCGCGATCTTGTCGCGGAAGGCGTTGCGGATGCGTTCCGCCACCCGGACCGCTTCCCTGACGCCGACATCGGGAAGGATGATCGCGAATTCGTCGCCGCCCTGGCGGGCGAGAATGTCGGTGCTGCGCAATTGCTCCCGCACCGCACCGGTGAAGAGGCGCAGAAGCCGGTCGCCGGCTGCATGGCCGAGCGTGTCGTTGAGCCGCTTGAAATGGTCGATATCGACGAGCAGGAGCGCGGCCCGCCGCTCCCCGCGCGATTGCTGCGCCAGCCATTGCTCCAGGCCGGAACGGTTCATCGCGCCCGTCAATGAATCGCGCCGGGCCAGGGTTGCCAGCATCCGGTTGCTGCGCTCGGCGGCGAGCAGGAGCAGGGCCTGGCCTCTCAGGATGACAAAGGCCACGCCGGTTGCTGCGAGCCAGCCGGTCGCTCCCGGATCCGCCGGGAACAGCGTCGTGCCGACCTGGTCCAGCGCCGCCAGGGCGATGCGTCCGGCATAGATCGCGACTGTCGGGGCGAACAGCGCGGCCAGCAGCCAGGCCGAGCGCAGTCCCTCCTGGCGGCCGAGCCGGACGGCCTCGCGCACGATGGCGGCGTCGCAGAGCGCCATGACCGTCGCCACGACCATGACGCGCGTGGAATAACCATCGGTGCCCGGTGACAGCGCGAGCAACGTCCAGCTGCCGAGAAGCATCATGCCGAACCCGAACCAGTTGAGCTCCCGGCCAGCGAAACTGCGAATCCCCAGAAGCAGCAGCAGGCAGCCGGCCAGCAGCGCCGTGTTCGCGAACTCGATCGAGACGATATCGGGGATCGTGCCGCGGAAGGCTGCGCCCAGCAGGCCGGTGCCGATGCACAGGCTGCTGACACCCCACCAGACGGGGCTGCGGGTGAAGCGGCCGGTGGCGAAGGTCATCAACTGCATCACGCCGATGATGAAGCAGGTGAGCGCGCCCGTGACGAAGATCGTTCTCAGGTCGAGAATCACGCCGATGTCGACCTCCCATGGTCGTTTCGGCGAGTGAGTATATCTAACGTTACGTCATCTTGTTTCGACTGCGAATCTCGCCCACGAGGTTGGGCCCGCCCCGGCGTTCCAGGTTGCCCGGCCCGGCTGCGCACGCTAGGCAGATCGAGGTAGGGGGACGTGCGTCTTGGCATGCTTGAGAACATGATAGCTTGAGGATATTCCCCATGAACTTTTATAAGTCGTTGATGGCCGTCTCTGCGGCCGCGTTTTTGGGCTCGGTCGCCCCATCCTTCGCCCAGACGCAGGCCGACCAGCTCAAGGTCGCCTATCAGGCCGCCCGCAATCAGCTCGGCATCCTCGGCTATTGTGCCGACAAGGGGTACACCGACGCTGCCGCGGCCGATGTCCAGAAGAAGCTGGTCGCGATGATTCCCGCGCCGTCCGACGTCAGCGGCGGCGATACCGCCGAGGCTGCCGGCCGCAAGGGCAAGATCTCCGCGATGGGCATGGAGCAGGACATCGAGGTCATCGCCAAGGCGCAGAACGGCACGCCGGCGACCTTTTGCAAGCAGATCGGCGATCTCGTGAAGCAGATGGGCGCCAAGCTGCCGCAGTAAGGCGAGGCGGCCTCGGCATCTGTCCGGGGTTGAATGTGATCTGATCAGGAATAAGCGCCGTCATTCGGGGGCAAGCCCGGAATGACGGCGCATTTCAATTTGAGGGCCGTGGGCGTCTTTGCGGTGAAACCGGCAATTTCCCGGCCGTGCCGGCTTGCAATGCTGCGCCATCCCCTGTAAGGCGCAGCCCATCCCACATGGAGCGCATCGCCTCGATTTCCGAGGCGTTCCGGTGACGTGGCAGCTCATGCCCTGTTCATTCGCGCTCCAGAGGCTCAACCGGAAGGACTAGAACACCATGGCTCTGCCTGATTTCTCCATGCGCCAGCTCCTCGAGGCCGGTGCCCATTTCGGCCACCAGGCCCATCGCTGGAACCCCAAGATGTCCCCGTACATCTTCGGCGTCCGCAACAACATCCACATCCTCGACCTGTCGCAGTCGGTGCCGATGCTGCATCGCGCCCTCCAGGCCGTGTCGGACACCGTCGCCCGCGGCGGCCGCGTCCTCTTCGTCGGCACCAAGCGCCAGGCGCAGGATGCCATCGCCGATGCCGCCAAGCGCTCGGCCCAGTACTACGTCAACTCCCGCTGGCTCGGCGGCATGCTGACCAACTGGAAGACCATCTCGGCTTCGATCCAGCGCCTGCGCAAGGTCGACGAGCTGCTCAACGCCGGTGGCGGTTCGGGCCTGACCAAGAAGGAGCGCCTGATGCTGTCGCGTGAGCGCGACAAGCTCGAGAAGGCTCTCGGCGGCATCAAGGACATGGGCGGCACGCCGGACATGATCTTCGTGATCGACACCAACAAGGAAGCGCTCGCGATCAAGGAGGCCCAGCGCCTCGGCATCCCGGTCGCCGCGATCGTCGACTCGAACTCGGATCCGGACGGCATCACCTTCCCGGTCCCGGCCAATGACGACGCCGGCCGCGCCATCCAGTTCTATTGCGACCTGATCGCCCGCTCGGCGATCGACGGCATCGGCCGCGCCTCGGGCGACCAGGGCATCGATGTCGGCGCCGCCGAGGCGCCGGTCGTGGAAGAGGCTCTCGAGCCGGTTGCCGCCGAAGGCGGGGTCTTCGAGACGCTGACCACCCCGCGTGGCGCTCCGGACGACCTGACCAAGCTCTCGGGCATGGGCCCCGATGCGGTCCAGAAGCTGAACGACGGCGGCATCTACCACTTCTGGCAGATCGCTGCGATGTCGCCGGCCGACGTGACCAGGATCGACCATGATCTGAAGCTCGGCGGCAAGATCGAGCGCGAGGGCTGGGTCGCCCAGGCTCGCGAACTCGCCGACGCGTAATTCGGTTTGCCCTTGCGGCGCGTCATCGGCGCGTCGCAATCGAGCCTCTCGTTTGACGCCGGCTCTGAGAAGTTGAGAGGACGCCGACGGCCGGAAACGGAGCGTCGGCGTTTCCCCATGAAGGCGTCCGCATAAATCCGATCCGCGGCCGGCCCCAGGGCCAGCGCCGCACCGACAGCAAGGACAAGACAGATGGCAGCGATCACCGCCGCAATGGTGAAGGAACTCCGCGACAAGACCGGCGCGGGCATGATGGACTGCAAGACCGCCCTTTCGGCGAACGACGGCAACATGGAGGCCGCCGTCGACTGGCTGCGCGCCAAGGGCCTGTCGAAGGCCGCCAAGAAGGCCGGCCGCGTCGCCGCCGAGGGCCTCGTCGCCGTCTCGGTGCAGGGCAATGAGGGCGTCGTCGTCGAGGTGAACTCCGAGACCGACTTCGTCGCGCGCAACCCGGAATTCCAGGCGCTTGCCAAGACCATCGCCGATGTCGCGCTGGAGCGCGGCGGCGACGTCGAGGCGCTGCTCGGTCATCATTACCCGGGCGGCGGCTCCGTCCAGGACGCGATCGCCAACGCGATCGCCACCATCGGCGAGAACATGACGCTGCGCCGCGTTTCCGCGCTCAAGGTCTCCTCGGGCCTGATCGGTTCCTATGTCCACGGCGCGATCGCCGATGGTCTCGGCAAGATCGGCGTCATCGTCGCGCTGGAATCGACCGGCAAGTCGGATGAGCTCGCCGCGCTCGGCCGCCAGCTCGCCATGCATGTCGCGGCGACCAATCCCGTCGCGCTCGACCTTGCCTCCGTCGCCCCGGACGTTCTGGAGCGCGAGAAGGCGATCCTGGCCGAGAAGAACGCCGGCAAGCCCGAGCATGTCCTGGCCAAGATCACCGAGAGCGGCCTGAAGAGCTACGCCAAGGAATACTGCCTGCTCGAGCAGGCCTATATCCATGACGGCTCGAAGTCGGTCGCGCAGGTCCTCAAGGAAATCGAGGGCAAGGTCGGCGCTCCGGTCACGCTCACCGGCTTCGCCCGCTTCGCGCTGGGCGAGGGCATCGAGAAGGAAGAGCAGGACTTCGCGGCCGAGGTCGCTGCCGCCGGCGGCACCACGGGCTGACAAGCTCTGTCAAAGCATTTTCGAGCGAAGTGGATACCGGTTCGCTTGCAGAAAATGCGATAAGACATGAATGACAGAAAGGCCGCGCATCGCGCGGCCTTTTTTGTAGGAAGATAGGGCTGCGTCGAATCGCGGCCGGCCCCAGCAAGACGGAGAGACATCTATGAGACCCCAACGCGTTCTCGTGAAGCTCTCCGGTGAAGCCCTGGCGGGACCTGTCGGAAACGGGCTCGACGGCGTCACGCTGACGGCGCTCGCCGCCGACATTGCCCATGCTTCGCGCGAAGGCGTCGAGATCGGCATCGTCGTCGGCGGCGGCAACTTCTTCCGCGGCGTCCAGGGCCTGAACAAGGGGCTCGACCGCACCACCGCCGATTCGATCGGCATGCTCGGCACCGTGATGAACGCGCTCGCCCTGGAGCATTCGATCGAGGCGGCCGGCGCCCCGGCGCGCGCCATGTCGGCGGTGCCGATGCCTTCGCTCTGCGAGAGCTATGCCCGGAAGCGCGCGCTCGATCATCTCAGCAACGGCAAGGTCGTCATCCTAGGCGGCGGCACCGGTAACCCGTATTTCACCACGGATACCGGCGCGGCCCTGCGCGCGGCCGAGCTCGGCTGCAGCCACCTGCTCAAGGCGACGCAGGTCGATGGCGTCTACAGCGCCGATCCGAAGAAGGACCCGGCCGCGACCCGCTACGACACGCTGACTCATGAAGATGCGATCAAACGCGACCTCAAGGTGATGGATACCGCCGCCTTCGCGCTCGCCCGCGACGCGAGCCTGACCATCGTCGTCTTCTCGATCGCCGAACCGGGCATGCTGGCGGCGGTCCTGCGCGGCGAGGGCAGGGCGACTTACGTCACGCCCTGAGCGGGCGCTGCGTCGGGCCTGCTGTCCCGACGCACCACTGCCGTCATTGCGAGGAGCGGAGCGACGCGGCAATCCAGGGGGACCGGGTCGAACGTCTCACCCAGTCCCCCTGGATTGCGTCGCCGCGCTCGCAATGACGGTGAAAGCCTGAACCGTGGAGCCCTCAATAAATCCGCCACAGGCGGGGCGTCGCCAGTTCGAGGAGATGCCCGTCGGGATCGCGGAAATACAGGCTCGTGCTGCCGCGCTCCCATTGCATGCGCCCTTCCACGGCGATGTCGAGCTCACTGAGCTTGGCTTCCCAGGCCGGAAGCTCTTCGGTGTCGATCGCGAAGGCGATGTGCAGCGGTCCGCTGCCGTCATGCGGCGGGATGGTTCCCCCGGCTGCGCTCTGGGTCTGGAGCGAGGCGCCACGCAGGAACAGCAGCAGCACGTTCGATCCGCCGATATCATAGGCGAACAGGGTCTTGGTCTTGAGCAGGGGTGCGAGACCGAGCTTGTCCTCGTAGAAGGCGCGGGCGCGGTCGAGGTCGTCGACATAGAGCGCGGTCTCGATGATGCGGTTGAGGCGAGGCACGTCTTTTCTCCGTGGTTCCCTGTTCCGGTGCAGGCCTGCGGCCGTGCCCGTCCACATAACGGACATGGTCATCCCGCGGTCGCCGAACAGGGGATGGAGCTGCGGTTCGGCCATGTTCGGCGCGCATCGACGCTTTTCCCTTGCTCATCGCCGGGGAAAATGCTGTTCGAGGATGTAATCTTGACCCTGCGCGGCCCCGCCGCCATGGTCTCGCCGATTTTGAATTACCTGCAAGGTCCCGATTGAAATGGCCCAGACGACGTTCGACCTCGCCGACATCAAGCGCCGCATGGCCGGTGCGGTGCAGTCCTTCAAGGGTGATCTCGCCTCGCTGCGCTCCGGCCGCGCCTCCGCCAACATGCTCGACCCGATCATGGTCGAGGCCTATGGCGCCCGCACGCCGCTGAGCCAGCTCGCCACCGTCTCCGTACCGGAGCCGCGCCTGCTCAGCGTCCAGGTCTGGGACCGCTCGATGGTCCAGGCCGTCGACAAGGCGGTGCGCGAATCCGATCTCGGCCTCAACCCGCAGACGGAAGGCCAGGTCCTGCGCATCCGCATCCCGGAGCTCAACGAGCAGCGCCGCAAGGAGATGGTCAAGGTCGCGCATAAATATGCCGAGGAGGCCAAGATCTCGGTGCGCCATGTCCGCCGCGACGGCATCGACGTCGTCAAGAAGCTCGAGAAGGACGGCGACATGACCAAGGACGACGCCGCCCGCAATTCCGATCTGGTCCAGAAGGCGACGGACCAGCATATCGCCGAGATCGACCAGGCTCTGGCGGCGAAGGAAAAGGAAATCCTGCACGTCTGATCGCCTGGACGTTCGATTTCCCGCGCGGGGGACCTCCCGCGCTCCTTCGGCCGCAGCCGAGCGAGGCTCATCCGCATGTCATCCGGTCAGCGCGACGCAGGCGTGTCCAACCCGGCTCATGTCGCCATCATCATGGACGGCAACGGGCGCTGGGCGCAGATGCGCGGGCTGCCGCGGCAGGAGGGCCATCGCCGCGGGCTGGAGGCGCTGCGCCGCACGGTCCGCAATGCCAGCGACCTCGGCATCCAGGTCCTGACGCTCTATAGTTTCTCGACCGAGAACTGGCGCCGTCCCCATGCGGAAGTCTCCTTCCTGATGGGGTTGCTCAAGCATTTCGTCGAGAAGGATCTCGCCGAACTCTCCGCCGCCAATGTCCGGGTGCGCATCATCGGCAGCCGGGACGATCTCGCAACCGACCTGCGCCGCCTTGTCGAGCATGCCGAGACCAGCACCCGTGGCAATACCGGTCTCGTGCTGGTGATCGCCTTCAATTACGGCTCCCGCGACGAGATCATGCGTGCGACACGCCGCCTGGCGGCTGACGTCGCTGCGGGGCGGATCGACCCGGCCGCGATCGACGAGTCTGCGATCGCCGGCCGCCTCGACACCCACGACCTTCCGGATCCCGAGCTGGTCATCCGGACCTCGGGCGAGACCCGCATCTCGAACTTCCTGCTCTGGCAGGCCGCCTATGCCGAGTTCATCTTCACCCCGGTGATGTGGCCCGATTTCGACCGGGCCGCCTTCGAGGAGGCTCTGGCGCAGTATCGTCAGCGCGAGCGGCGTTTCGGCGGTCTTGCCGCCCCCTCCGACCGCAGCGTGGGCGTCGCGTGAATGAGCCGGGCGCCTCTGCGCCGCGATCCGGCTCCGAGCTGAGGCTCAGGGTCGCTTCGGCGCTGGTCCTGGGCGCGCTGATCCTGCTCGTCACGATCTGGGGCGGTTGGCCCTTCCGGCTGGTCTGGATCCTGGTTGCCGGGTTCGTCGCCTATGAGTGGCTCGCGATCATCGGCCGCGGCAATGCGATCCCGGCGGGGATCGCGGTGGTCGCCGCCGGCCTGGCGCTGTCCTTTTCCCCTGCAAGTCCGGCGGCGCTTGCGGGCACCGCCTCGGCCATAGCGCTCCTGGGAGCGCTTGCGACGCCCTTCGTGCGCTCGCGTCTGGCGCTGGAGCTCTGTGGCGTCGCCTATGCGCTGGCCTTTGCGCTGGTCACGCCGGCGCTGCGCGATCTCGCCGGAATAGGCCTTGCCCTGATCCTGTGGAGCTTTGCCGTCGTCTGGCTCACCGATATCGCCGCCTATTTTACCGGCCGCAAGCTCGGTGGCCCGAAGCTGATGCCGGCCGTCAGCCCGAAGAAGACCTGGTCGGGGGCGATCGGCGGCGCCGTGGCCGGGATGATCGGCGGCTACCTCGTCTGGCGATGGATGCCGGCGCTGCAAGGCATGACGGCGGCCGGGCCGGTGGTTGCCGCCTCGTTCGCCGGCTCGGTCGTCAGCCAGGCCGGAGACCTGTTCGAATCCGCCCTGAAACGCCGCTTCGATGCCAAGGATTCGAGCAGGCTGATCCCGGGCCATGGCGGCTTCCTCGATCGGCTCGATGGCTATTGGGCCGTGCTGGTGCTCGCCGGCTTTGCGCTCTTCGCCTTGCACATCAACGTCTGAGACCGATGTCCTTGCGCAGCGTCACGCTTCTGGGAGCGACCGGCTCCGTGGGACGCTCGGTCCGCGACGTCGTCGCCGAGAATCCCCAACGCCTCTCGATCGCGACCGTTGTCGGCGGCCGGGATGCGCAGGCGCTGGCCCGGACCGCGATCGAGGTGGGCGCATCCTTTGCCGCGCTCGCCGATGCTGCCGGCGGCGAAGCACTGAAGCAGGCGCTCTCCGGCACGGGCATCGCCAGCGGGGCAGGGCGTTCCGCCGTGCTGGAGGCGGTCGACCGCCCGGCCGATATCGTCGTCAGCGCGATTTCCGGCGCGGCCGGGCTGGAGGCAACCTTCGCCGCGCTCCTGCCCGGGCGGACGATCGCGCTCGCCAACAAGGAGAGCCTGGTCTGTGCCGGCGAAGCCGTGATGGCACGCGCGGCCGAGGTCGGAGCCCGCCTGCTGCCGCTCGATTCCGAGCACAACGCCCTGTTCCAGGTTCTGGGCGGCGAACCCCTCGCCTCGGTCCGCAGCATGACGCTGACGGCCTCCGGCGGCCCGTTCCGGACCTGGAGCGCTGAGCGTATCGCTGCGGCGACCCCCGAGCAGGCGCTGAAGCACCCGAACTATGCGATGGGCGCCAAGATCACGATCGACTCCGCCAGCATGATGAACAAGGGGCTGGAGCTGATCGAGGCCCGCTTCCTGTTCGATCTGAAACCCGATCAGCTCGATGTGCTCGTCCATCCCCAGCAGATCGTCCATGGCCTCGTGACCTTCCGCGACGGCTCGGTCAGCGCCGGCATGGCGGTGCCGGACATGCGGGTCGCAGCGGCGCATTGCCTCGGCATCGACGGCCGCCTCGACGCACCGCCTCAGCGCTTCCTCGATCTCGCTCTGGCGGCGCCGCTGAGCTTCGAGCGGCCCGATCTCGTCCGCTTCCCGGCGCTCGGCCTCGCTATCGCCGCTTTGCGCGAGGGCGGCGCCATGCCGGCCGTGCTCAATGCCGCCAACGAGGTCGCCGTCGCCGCCTTCCTGGAGAGGCGGCTTGGCTTCCCGGCTATCGCCGCGCTGGTGGAAGCGGTCTGCGCGGCCTCTTCCGCCGGGTCGGAGGTGCCGCGCGACGTCGCTTCCGCGCTCGCCATTGACCAAGATTCGAGACGGCGGGCTGCCTCGCTCTTGTCGCAAGCTCGGTTCACTGTCACCTAGAGGCTGACACGGACCGTGGGGGATAGTTTGATGGAATTCGCAGCATCGCTCTGGAATGCCGGGCATTTCCTGCTCGGCTATCTGCTGCCGTTCCTGTTCGTCCTGACCACCGTCGTTTTCGTCCATGAGCTCGGGCATTTCCTCGTCGGCCGCTGGTGCGGGGTCGACGTCAAGACGTTCTCGATCGGCTTCGGCCGCGAGCTCTTCGGCTTCAACGACCGGCATGGCACGCGCTGGCGCTTCGCGCTGATTCCGCTCGGCGGCTACGTCAAGTTCTCGGGCGACGCCGACGCCTCCAGCGCGCCCGACGATGAGGCGGTGAACCGAATGTCGGCGCAGGAGCGGGCGCGCTCGTTCCCCGCGCAGTCGCTCGGCGAGCGGGCGGCGATCGTGGCCGCCGGCCCGATCGCGAATTTCCTGCTGGCGATCGTGATCTTCGCCGGCTCGACCTTCTTCTTCGGCAAGCAGGTGCTGATCCCGCGCGTTGACGCCGTCGTCGCCGGCAGCGCGGCGGAGCGGGCCGGCCTGAAGGCGGGCGACATCGTGATCGCCATCGACGGCCAGTCGGTCGGCAGCTTCTCCGACATGCAGCGCATCGTCTCGATCCGGCCCGACGAGCGTCTCGAGGTTTCCGTGGAGCGCGACGGCGGCACGCTCACCGTGCCGGTGACGCCGGCGCTCACCGAGATAAAGACCAAGCTCGGCACGCAGCGCATCGGCGTGATCGGCGTCAAGGCTTCGCCGCGTCCCGAGGATTGGAAGACGCAGCGATTCGGATTGCTCGACTCCACCAAGGCCGGCTTTACCGAGACCTGGTTCGTCGTGACGCGGACCTACGACTACGTCGCCAAGCTGGTGACCGGCCGCGAATCCACCGACCAGCTCTCCGGTCCGATTCGGATCGCGCAGGTCTCCGGCATCGTCGCTTCGAGCAGCGGGCTGCTCGGGCTGATCAATCTTGCCGCGATCCTCTCGGTCTCGATCGGCCTGATGAATCTCGTGCCGGTTCCCATGCTCGATGGCGGGCACCTGCTGTTCTATCTCTATGAGGCGCTGCGCGGCCGGCCCTTGAGCCCGCGCGCGCAGGAAATCGGCTTCCGGCTGGGTCTCGCGCTCGTGCTGATGCTGATGCTGTTCGTGACCTGGAACGACATCGTTCACGTCCGCGGTCTGCTCTGAAACCGGCTTGCGGAAGGCACTTTGCGGCGGAAAAACGGCACGTTGCGTGGCCCGGCGGCAACGAGATTTCTAAAAACGCTTTATTAACGATGATCGCGGTTTGCACCCTGCTGGAAACTTTGTAGAAGCGATTGAACCGCAATGTCCCCGTGCTGCTGTCGCTAGATGGCGGTCCCCGTTTGGGGTGGTGACCAGAGAGATGGAATAGGCGACCCGATGACGTCGACCCAACAGAGCCGGACGACCAAGACGCGGCTCTCTCGATCGATCGGACTTTCGGCTTTGATGCTGGCCGTGAGTGGTGGTGTGGCTTTCGCGCAGGCCGTGGTCGTCCACGGCAACCGCCGCGTCGATGCGGAGACGATCCGCTCTTATGCGGTCGGCCGCGAAAACCCGCAGGAAATCCGCGAGAGCCTGCTGGCGACCGGTCTGTTCAGCAGCGTGCAGGTCAACCGCCGCGGCTCGCAGATCGTCGTTGCGGTTCAGGAGCAGGGCGGTACCGCCAACCGGGTTGCCTTCGAAGGTAACCGCAAGCTGAAGGGCGAGCAGCTCGCGCAGATCGTACAGTCGCGCGCTGGTGGTCCCGTCAGCCAGGCGCTGATGAATTCCGACGTCGAGCGCCTGCGCGAAGCCTACAAGCGGGCCGGCTACGGGCTGTCCTCGGTCAGCGCGCGCGTCGCCCCTCTGCCGAACGGCCGCCAGGATATCGTCTTCACCATCAACGAGAGCGGCAAGACCGGCATCAAGTCGATCAACTTCAGCGGCAACCAGGCCTATTCCGGCGGGCGCCTGCGCGGGTTGATGACCTCGACGGAATCGAACTTCCTGAGCTGGATCAAGACCTCCGACGTCTATGATCCCGATCGGATCAATTCCGACATGGATCTCATTCGCCGCTTCTACCTGAAGAACGGCTACGCCGACTTCCAGATCGTCAACAGCGGCGCTCGCTTCGACGAGGCGGCCGGCGGCTGGGTCATCGACATCCAGGTCGAGGAAGGCCAGCAGTACCAGGTCGGCAACGTCACCGTCGATTCCTCGCTGCGCGATGTCGATGCGGCTGCGTTGCAGCGCTATGTCGCGACCTCCACGGGCGACACCTACAACGCCGAGGCGGTCGAGAAGTCGCTGGTTGCGCTCACCACGGAAGTGGCCCGCCGCGGCCATGCCTTCGCCCAGGTTCGTCCGCGCGGCGACCGCGACGCTGCAGGCCGCCAGATCGGCATCACCTATGTCGTCGACGAGGGCCCGCGCGTCTATGTCGAGCGCATCAACGTGCGCGGCAACACCCGGACCCGCGACTATGTCGTTCGCCGTGAGCTCGATCTCGGCGAGGGCGATGCCTACAACAAGGTCATGGTCGATCGCGCCGAGCGTCGCCTGAACAATCTCGGCTTCTTCAACAAGGTCCGCATCACCAACGAGCCTGGCTCGGCGCCGGATCGCGTGGTCGTCAACATCGATGTCGAGGACAAGGCGACCGGCTCGTTCTCCGTTGCCGGTGGTTACTCGACCTCGGACGGCGTCATCGGCGAAGTCTCGCTGTCGGAATCGAACTTCCTCGGCCGCGGCCAGTTCGTCCGCATCGCCGGCACGCTCGGCGAGAGGACGCAGGGCGTCGATTTCTCGTTCACCGAGCCTTATTTCCTCGGCTATCGCGTGGCGGCCGGTATCGACCTGTTCTCGAAGTTCAACGACAACTACAACACCGGCCGTTTCGAGAGCCGCGTGACTGGTGGGCAGGTTCGCTTCACCTTCCCGATCACGGAAGAGTTCTCGATCACGCCGCGGTACTCGATCTATCAGACCGAGATCACCATCCCGAACGAGTTCAGCCGTCCCTATAACGACTGTACCTTCCCGATCCCGGGCATCACGCCGACCGGCGCCACTGCATCCACCCCGTATAACTGCGTGACGAACGGCGAGGCGACGGTGGCGGTCAAGGAGGCGCAGGGCACGACCCTGACCTCGCTCGTCGGCCTGAACTTCAACTACAACTCGCTCGACAGCGTGCAGAACCCGCGCAACGGCTTCTCGGCCGAGCTGAAGCCGGAATTCGCCGGTCTCGGCGGCGACTCGAAGTTCATGCGTATCTCGGCTGATGCCCGTTACTACCGCGAGATCTTCGACGACGTCGTCGGCTTCCTGCGCGTCCAGGGCGGTCACGTCCAGGCGACCAGCGGCAACCTGCGCATGGTCGATCACTACTTCCTCGGCCCGTCGCTGGTGCGCGGTTTCGCGCCGTCCGGCATCGGCCCGCGCGACGTGCTGAACGACCCGACAGCGAACGCGGTCGGCGGAACCACCTATTTCGGCGGTACGGTCGAGCTGCAATTCCCGATCTTCGGTCTGCCGCGTGACCTCGGCCTGCGCGGCGCGCTCTTCGCCGACGCCGGTACGCTGTTCAACTATGACGGCGGTTCGAAGTCGGTGGCCTTCGCCTGCCCGGCTGGCTCGGAGGCGCGCCAGTACAATGTCGTGACCGGCGGTGCCCAGTCGAGCATCGGCTGTATCCGCGACAAGAACATCCTGCGCTCGTCGGTGGGTGTGAGCTTGCTCTGGCAGTCGCCGCTCGGACCGATCCGGTTCGACTACGCCTACGCCCTGACCAAGGACGAAGGCCAGATCGGCATCAATCCGCAGACCGGCCTCGTCGGCAAGTACGGCGGCGACCGCCTCCAGGCCTTCCGCTTCTCGGGCGGCACCCGCTTCTGACGTAAGCGGGCTTGAGCATCGACCGGGAAGTGGCCCCACTTCCCGGGTAGAAATCGGTGCGATAACAACGACATGGATCGCCACTCTCGCGTCCCGTGGGATGCGCGGCGATCCCGCTCCGGACCGGATCATGGCAGAGCCAGTTTTCTTTCCGTTCGCGACCTCGCTGGACTTCGGCGAGGTCGCAAGCATTTCAGGCGGCTCCTTGCCGGAGGGCGTGGAGTCGACCCGCAGGATCGACGGCATCGCCGCCCTCGAAACGGCTGGCCCGGCCGATCTCGCCTATATGGACAATCCGAAATACACGGATGCCCTGGCGGCGACCAAGGCGGGCCTGTGCATCGTCTCGCCGCGTTTCGCCGATCGTGTTCCGGCGGGAACGGTGACCCTGCTGTCGCCGGCGCCGTATCACGCCTTCGCGAAGGTCATGGCGCGCTGCTTCCCGAGCGCACTGAAGCCTGAATCGATCTTCGCCTCGCAGGGTGTCGCGCCGGGTGCCATCGTCCATGCGACCGCCGTCCTCGAAGCCGGTGTGACCGTCGATCCGGGCGCGGTCATCGGCCCGGGCGCCGAAATCGGGGCAGGGACCGTCGTGGCCTCGCATGCGGTCATCGGCCCGCAGGTCCGGATCGGGCGCAACTGCTCGATCGGGGCGGGCAGCACGATCCAGGCGTCCCTGATCGGAAACCGGGTCATCATCCACCCCGGGGCTCGGATCGGGCAGGACGGTTTCGGCTTCGCGATGAGCCCCAAGGGGCACATGAAGGTGCCGCAGATCGGCCGCGTCATCATCCAGGACGATGTCGAGATCGGCGCCAACAGCACGATCGACCGTGGCGCCAGCCGCGACACGGTGATCGGCGAAGGCACCAAGATCGATAACCTCGTCCAGATCGGCCATAACTGCGTCATCGGCCGTCATTGCGTGATCTGCGCCCAGACCGGCCTTGCGGGGTCTTCCACGCTCGAGGATTTCGTGGTGCTTGGCGGCCAGGTCGGGCTCGCCGGTCATCTCACCATCGGCGTCGGCGCGCAGATCGCAGCGCAGAGCGGCGTCGCCGGCGATGTCCCCCGTGGTGCACGCTATGGCGGATATCCCGCGCAGCCGGCGCTCGGTTGGGCGCGCGAGACCGCGTTGCTCAAGACGCTGGTGGCCAATCGCGGCAAGAAGCCGGGCGCATCGCAGGGTTGAGCCAGGCGTTCCCGCCGTCGGATGGGGGCTTTCTGCTCCCGATGCCAAGAATTTTGTTGCCGAACCCGCTCCGTTTCCGGCAAAGCGGCGGAAGGCTTTGAAATCGTGGCGGGTTGCAGGAACGTTACCTGCTCCCGGCCACTGACGTGAATACAAGGCGCTGCCCGGCGACGGCACGCGGGAGAAGACAGACCATGAGCGAGGCGACGACGGCACTGGGTGTGATCGACATCCAGAAGATCATGGCCAGCATCCCCCACCGTTATCCGTTTCTGCTGGTCGATCGCGTCGTCGAGATCGATGGCGATGCTTCCGGGGTGGGCATCAAGAACGTCACGGTCAACGAGCCGCAGTTCACCGGCCATTTCCCGGAACGGCCGGTGTTTCCCGGCGTTCTGATGATCGAGGCGATGGCGCAGACGGCCGGCGTCCTGGTCGTGAACGCGCGCGCGCCGGGTGAGCAGGAGGTCAAGACCGTCCTCTTCACCACGATCGACAAGGCGAAGTTCCGCAAGCCGGTCACGCCGGGCGACCAGATCCGCTTTCATCTCACCAAGCTCGCCCGCAAGCGCAACATCTTCTTCTATCGCGGCGAGGCGCGCGTCGACGGCGTGCTCGTCGCCGAAGCCGAAATTTCGGCGATGGTCGTTTGAGCGACGCGGCGGTTCAGGATCAGGGCAGCGTTTCGATGAGCGTCTCCATTCATCCCATGTCGCTCGTCGACCCGAAGGCGCAGCTTGCCCCGGGCGTGAAGATCGGGCCGTTCTGCCAGGTCGGCCCCGATGTCGTGCTCGGCGAGGGCGTCGAGCTCGTCAGCCATGCGGTCGTGGCCGGCCGGACCACGATCGGTCCGCGCACACGCATCTTTCCCTTCGCGTCGATCGGCCATCCGCCGCAGGACGTGAAGTATCGTGGTGAGCCGTCGACGCTGACGATCGGGGCGGATTGCCAGATCCGCGAGGGCGTCACCATGAATCCCGGCACGGAAGGCGGCGGCATGATCACCAGCATCGGTGATCGCTGCTTTTTCCTGGCCAATTCGCATGTCGGCCATGACAGCCGCCTCGGCAACAACATCATCTTCTCGAACAATGTGATGTGCGCCGGCCATGTCACGATCGGGAACTACGTCATCGTCGGCGGCGGAGCCGGCCTGCAGCAGTTCATCCGGATCGGCGATCATGCCTTCATCGGTGGCGGAGCCGGCGTGCTGAGCGATGTCATTCCGTTCGGTACCATTCGTGACAACCCCGCCCATCTGGTCGGGCTCAATCTCATCGGCCTGAAGCGGCGCGGCTTCACGCGCGAGCAGATCCACGAGCTGCGCCGTGCCTATCGTTTGCTCTTTGCGGCCGAGGGAACCTTGACCGAGCGTGTCGAGGATGTCGCGGCCGAGTTCAGCGAGGACCCTCTGGTCCATGAGATCCTGAACTTCATCAGGGAAGGCGGCGACAAGGCGCTCTGCACGCCGCGGGACGCCACCGTCGCGGAGCGGTGAGCGCCGGCAGTCCTGCCGATGCGGGCGCAAGACGCGCACCGCTCGTGATGATCGCCGGTGGCGGGGACTTCCCGCCGCAGCTCGCGGGCATCCTCGCGGCTCATGGCGAGCCGCCCTACATCGCGGCGCTCGATGGTGCGGCCGATCCCGCAGCCTTCGGCGAGGGCGCCGACCTCAGGACATACCGCCTGGGCCAGCTCGGCAGCCTGCTCGAAGAGCTGCGCCGGCGCAGCATCGTCGATATCGTCATGCTCGGAGCCTTGCCGCGACCGAGCTTCGGCTCGTTGCGCCCAGAGGTCTCGACCCTGAAATACATGCCGCATTTCGCCAAGGCCTTTCTGGGCGGCGACGATCATCTGCTGCGCGGCGTCGTCCGCTTCTTCGAGATGCAGGGCTTTCGGGTCCATGGGCCGGCCGAGATAGCCCCCGAGATGACGGCGCCGCGCGGGGCGCTTGGCCGCCGGCAGGCCTCGCCGGAACAGCGCGCCGAGCTTGAACGCGGCTTCGCGTTGCTGGCGGCGCTGTCTCCCTTCGACGTCGGGCAGGCGGCGATCCTGGCCGATCATCGTGTCGTCGCGATCGAGGCTGCCGAAGGCACGGATGCGATGATCCGGCGGGTCGCCGATCTCACCTCGCGCGGGCGCCTCAAGATCGGCAAGGGCGACGGCTTCCTCGTCAAGGTTCCGAAGACGGGGCAGGATCTGCGCGTCGATATGCCTGCCATCGGGCTGGATACCCTGCGAAACATTGCCGAGGCCGGGCTCTCCGGCATCGGTGTCCGGGCCGGCGAGGTCCTGGTCGGCGACCGTGCGGCGCTCGGCCGGCAGGCGGACGAGCTCGGCCTCTTCGTCGAGGGCTTTGCCTGATGCGGCCGTTTCGTCTGGCCATCGTCGCCGGCGAGGCCTCGGGCGATGCCTTGGCTCTGCGCTTCCTCGCGGCGCTGCGCGAGCGATTGGGGGATCGCCCGATCGAGCTCTGCGGCGTGGGCGATCACGGCCTGCCCGAAGCCGGGCTCAAGCCGCTCTTCCCCCAGGCCGATATCGCGGTGATGGGCTTCGGCCCGGTGATCGCACGCCTGCCTTTGCTGCTGCGGCGGATGGAGGATGCGGCACGCGGCATCGCGGCTTTCGAGCCCGATCTGCTGCTGACGATCGACAGCCCGGATTTCTGCCTGCGCGTCGCGAAGAAGGTGAGGGCGCGGGCGCCTCATATCCCGATCGTGCACTGGGTCTGCCCCAGCGTCTGGGCCTGGCGCTCCGGCCGCGCCAAGCGGATGGCGCCCCATATCGATCGCATCCTCGCGCTACTGCCCTTCGAGCCCGCCGCGCTAGCCCGCTTGCACGGCCCCGAGACGATCTATGTCGGCCACCCGCTGATGGAGCGGCTCGACGAGATGCGCCCGGACGCGGAGGAACAGCGGCGTCGCGACGATGCCGAACAGCCGCTGGTGCTCGTCCTTCCCGGCAGCCGGCGTTCCGAGATCCACCACCTGATGCCGGTCTTCGGCGAGGCGGTGGTGAAGGTCGCGGCAGTGGTGCCCGGCGCCCGCTTCATCCTGCCGGCGGTGCCACGGCTCCAGTCGATGATCACTGAGGCGGCAGCGCGCTGGCCGGTCAGGCCCGAGATCGTGACCGGCGACGCGGCCAAGCTGGCAGCATTCCGTGGGGCGCGCGCGGCGCTGGCGGCATCCGGAACGGTGACGCTGGAGCTTGCCTTGTCCCAGATACCGACCGTCGCAGCCTATCGGGGCGCGAATTGGGAGGCTTTTCTGGCGCGCCGCCTCGTCAAGCTGCCGAGCGTGATCCTGCCCAACCTGATTCTGGGCCGCAGCATCGTCCCTGAGTTCATCCAGGAAGAAGCGACCGCTGATGCGCTGAGCGGTCATCTCCTCGCCGCGATAGCCGAAGGCAACCGGCGGCGCGAGCAGCTCGACGGCTTCATCGAGGTCGAGACGATCATGCGCTCGGCCGGGCCGAGCCCGGCGGCGAACGCGGTCGCGGCGGCGCTGGCAATTTTGCCGACCAGGCAGGCCGGCTAAGCGCTCCAGCCCTTCAACATCGCGGCTTCAAGCGTCCGATTGTCATTCCGGGGCTTCGTGTCAGCGAAGAACCCGGAACCCACGTCGGGGTGAGCGGCCTGCAATCCGACCCGATATGTCGCACCCGGTCGTGGGTTCCGGGCTCGCGCCTGCGGCACGCCCCGGAATGACACTGGTGCAGCTCGCATCCGGATTTATGCCCGCTCCAACGATGGCCCCTTCACCCATGAAAAAAGGCGCGAGGCTTTCGCCGCGCGCCTTTCCGGATAGCCGATATCCCTGCGATCAGCGGCGGCCGATCGGCGGGTAATCACGCTGCGCCGACCCGGTATAGAGCTGGCGCGGGCGGCCGATCTTCTGGGACGGGTCCTCGATCATTTCCTTCCACTGCGCGATCCAGCCGACCGTACGGGCGACCGCGAAGAGCACCGTGAACATCGAGGTCGGGAAGCCCATCGCCTTGAGGGTGATGCCCGAATAGAAGTCGATGTTCGGGTAGAGTTTCTTCTCGATGAAATACTCGTCCGAGAGCGCGATGCGCTCGAGCTCGACGGCGACGTCGAGCAGCGGGTCGTCCTTGATGCCGAGCTCGTTCAGGACCTCATGCGTGGTCTTCTGCATGATCTTCGCGCGCGGGTCGTAGTTCTTGTAGACCCGGTGGCCGAAGCCCATCAGGCGGAACGGATCGTTCTTGTCCTTCGCCTTGGCGATGTATTTCGGGATGTTGTCGACCGAGCCGATTTCCTCGAGCATCTTGAGCGCGGCTTCGTTGGCGCCGCCATGGGCGGGGCCCCACAGGCAGGCCGTGCCGGCCGCGATGCAGGCGAAGGGATTGGCGCCGGACGAGCCGGCGAGACGCACCGTCGAGGTCGAGGCGTTCTGCTCGTGGTCGGCGTGCAGGATGAAGATCCGGTCGAGCGCGCGCGACAGCACCGGATTGACCTTGTATTCCTCGGCCGGCACCGCGAAGCACATCCGCAGGAAGTTCGAGGTGTAGTCCAGCGAGTTCAGCGGATACACGAAGGGCTGGCCGATCGTGTACTTGTAGGCCATCGCCGCCAGCGTCGGCACCTTCGCGATCATGCGCATCGAGGCGATCATGCGCTGATGCGGGTCCGAGATGTCGGTCGAGTCATGATAGAACGCCGACATCGCGCCGATCGAGGCGACCATCACCGCCATCGGGTGCGCGTCGCGGCGGAAGCCCTGGAAGAAGCGGGCCATCTGCTCGTGCACCATGGTGTGGCGCGTGATGCGATAATCGAAATCGGCCTTCTGGGCGGCCGTCGGCAGCTCGCCCTCGAGCAGCAGGTAGCAGGTTTCGAGGAAGTCGCCATGCTCGGCAAGCTGCTCGATCGGGTAGCCGCGATAGAGCAGCACGCCCTTGTCGCCGTCGATATAGGTGATCTGCGACTCGCAGCTCGCCGTCGAGGTGAAGCCGGGATCATAGGTGAACATGCCCGTCTGGGCGTAGAGCTTGGCGATGTCGATGACGGCGGGGCCGACCGACCCCTCCTTGATCGCCATGTCGACGGTCTTGTCGCCGACCTGGAGCTGGCTGGTATTTCCGCTCATCGATACCGATCCTTTCAAGGCTCGCTGCTGTTCAGCCCCGGTTTCGCCTATCCGCGCTTGTGCGCCGGGCATCTCTCATCCGAAGGCCGCGATATGACGAACACATGTCGGAAAGAGAAGGGAGAAGTCGTTCCATGTGACTGATTTACAAGCAATATTCGTGCCTCGCCGCGTCGCCGCGGTGCAATGCACATGCGCGTCACTAGACCATTTGCGCAGCGCATTCAACCGAGCCAAAAGGCGGTTGGAACCGCGTTGCGCTCATATCTGCGCGAGCTGGTGTTCGATGGCCGGTCGAGCCGTTTCCGACCCTGCGTTTTTCACGGCCTTGCGGCGATTGAAGGGGCCGCGATTTCAGCCCCGGAGACTTCGAGCCACACGGTTGTCATTCCGGGGCGCGCCACAGGCGCGAACCCGGAACCCACGACGGGGTGAAATCTTGAGGCTGGGTTGCAAGGGCTCACCCCGTCGTGGGTTCCGGGTTCTTCGCGATGCGAAGCCCCGGAATGACACAGGTCGTCTTGCCGATGGCTGCTGCCTGAACGGCGTGAAGCACGCTCGCTTCAGGCAGCTTGGTCGGCGAGCCGGGCCAGCGTCTCTTCGCGGCCCAGAACCGCCATGACGTCGAAGAGGCCCGGCGACATTGCCCGGCCGGTCAGCGCTGCCCGCAGCGGCTGCGCGGCCTGGCCGAGCTTGAGCCCGGCCTCCTCGACATAGGCGCGCACCGCCGCTTCGAGCGGCGCCGGCGCCCAGTCGGCGACGGCGGCAAGCTTTTCCGCGATCTTCGGCAGGCGCTGGCGCGCGGCTTCGTCGAGCAGGCCCTTGGCCTTGTCGTCGAGCTGCAGGGGGCGCTGGGCATAGAGATAGAAGGCGCTGTCGAGCAGTTCGATCAGCGTCTTGGCGCGCTCCTTGAGGCCCGGCATGGCGGCGAGAAATTTTGCCTCCAGCTCCGGCGACAGCGTGGCGTCGAGCCCGCGCGCCGGTCCGATCTCCGGCAGGATCACCTTGAGTGCCGCGAGCAGGTCGGCATCATCGGACTGGCGCATGTAGAGCCCGTTGAGGTTCTCCAGCTTGGCGTAGTCGAAGCGCGCCGGCGAACGGCCGATCGAGGAGAGATTGAAGGCGTCGATCATCTCCTGCGTGGAAAAGACCTCCTGGTCGCCATGGCTCCAGCCCAGCCGCACCAGATAGTTGCGCAGGGCCGCCGGCAGGTAGCCCATAGAGCGATAGGCATCGATGCCGAGCGCGCCATGGCGCTTCGACAGCTTGGCGCCATCAGACCCGTGGATCAGCGGGATATGCGACATGCTCGGCACGTCCCAGCCCAGTGCGTCGTAGATCTGGGTCTGACGGGCGGCATTGGTCAGGTGGTCGTCGCCGCGGATGATATGGGTGACGCCCATGTCGTGGTCGTCGACGACGACGGCGAGCATATAGGTCGGCGTGCCGTCCGAGCGCAGCAGAACGAGATCGTCGAGATTCTCGTTCTGCCAGACGACGCGGCCCTGGACCTCGTCATTGACCACGGTCTCGCCGGTCTGCGGCGCCTTGAGGCGGATCACCGGCTTCGCACCTTCCGGCGCGGTCGCCGGATCGCGGTCGCGCCAGCGCCCGTCATAGCGCAGCGGCTTGCCCTCGGCGCGTGCCTTCTCGCGCATCTCCTCGAGCTCGGCCTGGGTCGCATAGCAATGATAGGCCTTGCCGGCGGCGAGCATCTGCTCGGCGACCTCGCGATGCCGCGCCACGCGCTGGAACTGGTAGACGGTCTGGCCATCCCAATCGAGGCCGAGCCATTCCAGCCCGTCGAGGATCGCGGCGATCGCCGCGTCGGTCGAGCGTTCCCGGTCGGTATCCTCGATGCGCAGCAGCATCTTGCCGCCTTGCCGGCGGGCATAAAGCCAGTTGAACAGCGCGGTCCGGGCCCCGCCGATATGCAGGAATCCGGTGGGCGAGGGCGCAAAGCGCGTGACGACGGCGTTGCTCATGGGAGGAAACTCCGGCCGGGCGGCGTGGCCGTCCGGGGCAAGACAGGAAAGGGCGCAGGTTGAGACATGACAACCGGCGCGCGCCCTGTAACATGGCTTGGCCGGAAAGGTTAAGCGGTCAAATCGCAGCGCCGGCAGGGGAGGCGGGCGATGCAGCCGGCGCCGCCGGGGCAGGGGCAGGAACGAGGCCGGCGCGGGGCGCGCGCCGATGCCTTGCCGGCTCGCCTCGATGTCCCGGCCTCGCTGGCGGCAAGTCTCCGATTCCTGCTTCGGCAGCTTTGGCTTCAGCTCCGGCAAGGCTTCGCGCTCGAGGCCGAAAGGCGGCGCCCCTTCCTCTGGCTGCCCATCGCGATGGGCGTCGGCATCCTGCTCTATTTCGCAGCCGATCGTGAGCCGGCATTATGGGCGCCGCTCCTTGGCGTGGCCCTGAGCGGCACGGCTGCTTTCATCCTGCGCCTGCGCCGCTTCGCCGCGATGGCCTGCCTCGCCGCGGCCGCTGCCTTCGCCGGCTTCGCCGCCGGGGTCTGGCGCACGGCCGATATCGCGGCGCCGATGCTGGAGCGGCCGCGGATCGGCAAGCTCTCCGGCTTCGTCGAGAGCGTCGAGGCCCGCGACAAGGGCGCGCGGCTCGTGCTGCTGGTGACGGAGATCGCCAATGTGCCGGCTGACCAGCGTCCGAAGCGCGTCCGCGTCAACATCCGGCAGGGTTCCGTGGCGCCGGGCGATCATATCGTCGCGACCGCGCGCCTGCTGCCGCCGCCCGGGCCGGCGCGGGCCGGCGGCTATGATTTCGGCCGCGATGCCTTTTTCCGCGGGATCGGCGCCGTCGGGAGCATCTCCGGCAAGATCACGCTGGTGCCGCCGCCCTCACCGATGCCGACACGCCTGGCGATCGACGTGATGATCGACCGTGCGCGCAACACGCTGACACGGCGCATCGCCGAGGTCGGAGGCGGGCAGGGCGGGGCGGTCGCCGCCGCGCTCGTCACCGGCAAGCGCGGCCTCATCACCGAAGCGACGAACAACGACCTGCGCGCTGCGGGGATCTATCACATCGTCTCGATATCCGGCCTGCACATGGTGCTCGCCGCCGGCACGATCTTCTGGCTGGTCCGGGCGCTGCTGGTCCTGTCGCAGACGGTCGCCCTGCATTGGCCGGTCAAGAAGATCGCGGCGGCGGCGGCGATGCTCGGCGCGACCGCCTATTGCATCTTTTCCGGGGGCGATGTCGCGACCGAGCGCTCGCTGATCATGACGCTGGTCATGCTCGGTGCGATCCTGGTCGACCGCGCCGCGCTCAGCATGCGCAATCTGGCGCTCGCCGCCATGATCGTGCTGCTGCGCGAGCCGGAGGCGCTGCTCGGGCCGAGCTTCCAGATGTCCTTCGGTGCGGTCGCGGCGCTGATCGCCTTCGCGGAACGCTGGGAAGGGCGAAGCCGCACCGAGCCGCCGCGCGTGTTGCCCTGGCCGCTCGGAGCCGTTTGGACGGCCGCGCTCGGCATCCTCGTCACCACCATGCTGGCCACCGCCGCGACCGCGCCCTTCGGCGCCTATCATTTCCAGACCTTCAATCCCTTCGGCCTGCTCGGCAACGCCATGGCGCTGCCCTTCGTCTCGCTCTTCGTCATGCCGGCGGCGGTGTTCGGCGTGCTCGCCTATCCCTTCGGATTGGACTGGCCGGCCTGGGCCTTGATGGGGCTCGCCTCCGACGTCGTGCTGAAGGTCGCGCATTGGGTCGCGACCATCGACCATTCCACCGTGACGGTGGCGGCTTTCGGCTCAGGCGTGCTCGCCTGCTTCGCGCTGACACTGCTCTGGCTGACACTCTGGACCACGGCCTGGCGCTGGCTTGCGGCCTTGCCGCTGGTCTTCGGCGTCGCGTTCGCCGGCAGGCCGGACCGGCCGGAGATCCTGATCGAGCGCGACGGCTCGGGACTGGCCGTGCGCGGCCTTGACGGCCGCCTCATCATCGCGGGCAAGCCCAGCCGCTTCGTCCTGCAGCAATGGCTCGCCGCCGATGGCGACAGCCGCTCGCCCGACGATCCGACATTGCGCGCCGGTATCGCCTGTGACCGGCTGGCATGCGTCGTGCAGACCGCTGACAAGCGCACGGTCTCCTATACGCGCGAGCGGCTCGCCATCATCGAGGATTGCCAGCGCGCCGACCTCGTCGTCACCGCCATTCCCTGGGGCGGCGCCTGCAAGGCGAGGCTGGTCGAGCGCATGACGCTATCGCGCGATGGCGCGACCTCGCTCTACCGAACGGCATCGGGGTGGAGCAGCCATATCGCGGAGCAGTCCGGCAGCGAGCGGCCCTGGAGCCGCCGGCGCGAGCAGCGCCCGACGGAGCCAGGCACGCGCTCCGCCAATCAGTCGGTCACCATGCAGCCCGCACCGGCCGCCGACAACGAAGCCGAGGCTGACACCGAACGCCTTCAGTAGCGCCGCATCAGGTTGACCAGCCGTCCCTGGATCTTGACCCGATCGGGGCCGAGCACGCGGGTCTCGTAGGCCGGGTTCGCGGCTTCGAGCGCGATCGAGGAGCCGCGCTTGCGCAGGCGCTTCAGCGTCGCTTCCTCGTCGTCGATCAACGCGACGACGATATCGCCGGTATTGGCCGTGTCCTGCCTGCGGATGACGACAGTGTCGCCGTCGAGAATGCCGGCCTCGACCATCGAATCGCCGCGTACTTCCAGCGCGTAATGCTCGCCGGAGCCGAGCATGTCCGGCGGCAGCGAAACGGTATGGCTGCGGCTCTGGATCGCCGAGATCGGCGTGCCCGCCGCGATGCGGCCCATCACCGGGATGGCGATGGAATGCCGGCTGTCATCCTCGGCAGGACGCGGCTTGGCCACGCTGGGCTGTGAGCCCAGGCCGCCCTGGACGATGGCGGGGCTGAAGCGGGGCCGCGCCTGCGGCGCGCCGAGCCCGTCCGGCATCTTGATGACTTCGAGCGCGCGCGCCCGGTTCGGCAGGCGGCGGATGAAGCCGCGCTCCTCCAGCGCCATGATCAGGCGGTGAATGCCGGATTTCGAGCGCAGGTCGAGCGCATCCTTCATCTCGTCGAAGGAGGGCGGGACGCCACTTTCGCGCAAGCGTTCCTGGATGAAGCGCAGGAGTTCGTGTTGCTTGCGTGTCAGCATGGTCGCCGCCAGCCCCTCAATGCGCAGATTCGAAACAAAGCACGAACACCATACGCGTTCTGCTTGTGTTCCGCAAGCTGCTACCGCAGCGGCAGGATCCGGCAGGCATCGCCCCTCTTGGCGGGGGCCGCATGTGCCGGCCGGATCGTCAGCGCCTGCGCCCGCGCCAAAGTGCCGAGCATCGATGAATCCTGCCGGCCGAAGGGATTCGCAACCCAGCCATCCGGCGTCAGCGCGAGCTCCGAGCGCAGATAATCCTCGCGCTCGTCATTGCCGGGCATGTCGCGGCCGAGAATGGCGGGGATGCTGCGGTCGCGATCGGCATCGGCCATGCCGAGCAGTGCCTCGATCAAGGGCAATACGAAGAGATGGCCGCAGACGATCGAGGAGACCGGGTTGCCCGGCAGGCCGACCACGACCATCCGGCCGATTCGCCCGGTCATCATCGGCTTGCCCGGCCGCATCGCGATCTTCCAGAAGCCGAGGGCCATGCCGGCCCGCGTCAGGGCTTCCTGCACGAGGTCATGGGCGCCGACCGAGGCGCCGCCCAGCGTGATCAGCACGTCGGCATCGGCCTCGCGCGCCTGTGCGATCTTGGCGGCGAGATCGGCGTGGTCGTCGCGGGCGATGCCGAGATCGAGCACGGTGCCCCCGGCCTTCTCGACCAGCGCGGCGAGCGAGAACGAGTTCGAGGCAATGATCTGGTCGCGGCCGACCGGCTCGCCCGGCGCCACCAGCTCGTCGCCGGTCGCAAGGATCGCAACGCGCGGCTTGCGCCGGACGGGCAAGGTCGGATGCCCCATCGCGGCGGCCAGGCCGAGCGCTGCGCTGTCGAGCACGCGCCCGGCTTGCAGCAGGACGTCGCCTTCGTGGAAATCGAGCCCCGCCGCGCGCAGAAACTTGCCCTTGGCCGGTGGTACGCGCACGCGGATAACCGGGCTGCCGACGCCGTCCGCATCCTCCTGCATCAGGATGGTGTCGGCTCCCTCAGGCATCGGCGCGCCCGTGAAAATGCGCACCGCTTGTCCCGGCCCGACCGATCCATCGAAGGCCCGGCCGGCAGCGGATTCGCCGATCACCGTGAGCGAGACGCCTTCCGCCATCTCGTCGCCGCGCACGGCGTAGCCGTCCATGGCGGAATTGGCGAAGGGAGGCTGTGTCCGCAGCGCCTTGACCTCCCCGGCCAGCACCCGCCAGGCGCATTGCGCCAGCGGCAGGGTTTCCGCTCCCGTCGGCCCCGGAATGCTGTCGAGCAGCGCCTTGCGCGCGACGGGGACCGGGGTGAGCGCCATCAGAGCTGCTTAGCCTCGTAATCGCCGGACTGGCCGCCGGATTTATGCAGCAGGCGGATATTCTCGATCCGCATTGCCCGGTCGACGGCCTTGACCATGTCGTAGACGGTGAGGCAGGCGATGGAGACGGCGGTGAGCGCCTCCATTTCGACCCCGGTCTGGCCCTTCATCTTGACCTCGGCACGCACCCGCACCCCCGGCAAGGCCTCGTCGATCTCAAGGTCGAGGGCGATCTTGCTGAGCAGCAGCGGGTGGCAGAGTGGGATGAGCTCATGCGTGCGCTTCGCCGCCATGATGCCGGCGAGGCGCGCAGTGCCAAGCACGTCGCCCTTCTTGGCGTTGCCGTCGCGGACGATCGCGATCGTCTCCGGCGCCATCACCACCTGACCTTCGGCGATCGCCATGCGGGTCGTCTCGGCCTTGCCGCCGACATCGACCATATGCGCCTGGCCTTGGGCGTCGAGATGGCTGAGCCGGCTCACGCCGCGACGGCCTTGCCGGTGAGCAGCGCCTGCGTCGCGGCGGTGACGTCGGCCTGTCGCATCAGGCTCTCGCCGACGAGGAAGCTGTTGACGCCGATCCGGTTGAGGCGGGCGATGTCCTCATGCGTGAAGATGCCGCTCTCGCTGATCACGATCCGCTCACTCGGCACGCGCGGCGCCAAGCGCTCGGTCACCGCGATATCAACATTGAAGCTGCGCAGGTCGCGGTTGTTGATGCCGAGCAGGCGGCTTTCAAGCTTCAGCGCCCGGTCGAGCTCGGCATCGTCATGGACCTCAACGAGGACATCCATGCCGAGCTCTTGTGCGGTCTCGTTCAGCGCCCTGGCGGTGGCGTCGTCGACGCCGGCCATGATGATCAGGATGCAGTCGGCGCCCCAGGAACGGGCCTCGTAGACCTGATAGGGCTCGTAGAGGAAATCCTTGCGCAAAGCCGGCAGGCCGGCGGCCTCGCGTGCCTCTGTCAGGAATTCCGGCCGGCCCTGGAAGGAGGGCGCATCGGTCAGCACCGAGAGGCAGGCCGCACCGCCGGCCGCATAGGCGCGGGCGAGCGAAGGCGGATCGAAATCGGCACGGATCAGGCCCTTGGACGGGCTCGCCTTCTTGATCTCGGCGATCAGCGCCGGAGTGCCCTGCGCGAGCTTGCCGGCCAGTGCATCGGCGAAGCCGCGCGGCTTGGAGGCTGCGCGGGCGAGCCGCTCGATCTCGGCCTGCGACACCGCGGCTTTCGCCGCCGCGATCTCCTGGCGCTTATAGACTTCGATCTTGGCGAGGATATCGGTCATGCCGGCCTCACGCGTTCGAGGCTTTGACGAGCGCGGCGAGCACCGCCTTGGCCTTGCCGGAATCGAGCGCGGCCGTCGCCTGGGCGAAGCCGTCCTTCAGATCCTTGGCCTTGCCGGCAACCAGCAGCGCCGCAGCCGCATTGAAGGCGGCGATATCACGGAAGCCGGTCTTTTCGCCGGCAAGCACGGCATTGAGCGCTGCCGCATTCTCCTCCGGCGTGCCGCCACGCAGGACTTCCGGTTTGGCGGGCTCGAGGCCGACATCCGCGGGGCTGATCGAAAAGCTTTCGATCTTGCCGTTCTCCAGCGAGACGACGCGGGTCGGGCCGGTCGTGGTGATCTCGTCGAGCCCATCCGAGCCATGCACGGCCCAGACGCGGGTCGAGCCGAAGGAGGCGAGCACCTTGACCATCGGCTCCAGCCAGGTCTCGGAGAAGGCACCGATGAGCTGGCGCTTGGCCCCGGCCGGGTTGGAGAGCGGGCCGAGCAGGTTGAAGATCGTCCGCGTGCCGAGCTCGGTGCGCACCGGCGCGACATGGCGCATCGAGGCGTGATGCGTCGGCGCGAACATGAATCCGACGCCGGCCTCGCGGATGCAATGCTCGGTCGCGGCCGGATCGAGCCCGACCTTGACGCCGAGCGCGGTCAGCACGTCGGCCGCCCCCGAACGCGAGGAGGCCGCGCGGTTGCCGTGCTTGGCGACCGGCACGCCGCAGGCCGCGGTGATGATCGAGGCCAGCGTCGAGACATTGTAGGAACCGGAGGAATCGCCGCCGGTGCCGACGATGTCGATCGCTTCCGGCGGAGCCTTGACGGTGAGCATCTTGCCGCGCATCGCGCTGGCGGCGCCGGCGATCTCGTCGATCGTCTCGCCGCGCACGCGCAGCGCCATCAGGAAGGCGGCCGATTGCGCGTTGGTGACCCCGCCCGAAAGGATCGTGTCGAAGGCGTCGCGGGCTTCCTCGCGCGAGAGCGTCGCACCGGTCGCCACCTTGGCGATGAAGGGTTTGAAATCGTCCATGGGAACTCTGCGGAATCAGGCTGAAGGGGTCAGGGCGGAGGCTGCGCGTTCGCTCTGCCACCGCTCCGCGAGGTCGAGGAAATTCCGCAGGATCGTCGCGCCATGCTCGGAAGCGATGCTCTCCGGATGAAACTGGACGCCGTGGACCGGCAGCTCCCGGTGCGAGAGCGCCATGATCAAGCCGTCATCGCTCTCCGCCTCGATCTCGAAGACATCCGGACAGGAGGCGCGCTCGACCACGAGCGAGTGATAGCGCGTCGCCTGCAGCGGCCCGTTGATGCCGCGAAACAGGCCGCGTGCCTTGTGGCGGATCGGCGAGACCTTGCCATGCATCGGCAGGGGCGCACGCACGACCTCGCCGCCGAAGGCCTGGCCCATCGCCTGCAGGCCGAGGCAGACGCCGAAGATCGGCTTCCTGCCTGCGCCTTCGCGGATGAGATTCAGGCAGATTCCGGCTTCGTTCGGCGTGCAGGGGCCGGGCGAGAGCACGATCGCGTCGTGATCTCCAGCGAGCGCCTCGTCGACGGTGAGCGCATCGTTACGCCAGACATCGACCTCGGCGCCGAGCCCACCGATGAGGTGGACCAGGTTCCAGGTGAAGCTGTCGTAGTTGTCGATCAACAGAACGCGCATGGCCGGACCCGTGAATACGGCTTGAGGTCATGCACGTTCGGGGGCGGGGTGGTCAAGTTTCGCGCGGGCGTAACCGATGCGCTCGCCCCTGATGCGTCATGCTCGCCCTTGTGGCGAGCATCCAGGTCTTGAACACGACGCTCGCCGACCGAAGACGTGGATGGTCGGGACAAGCCCGACCATGACGAGCGGGGTGTCGCTACCGAAATCAAAGCGACGAAGAGGTTATCCCCGCGCGCTGCGTGGCACCCCCGCCGTACGCGGCTGTGCCAGTCCTGGCGCGGTCTCGACGCCGAGCGTCGGAAGGGCGAGCGTCCGCTGTCCCCTGAAATCGACATGGCAGACGATCAGCCCGCGCTCCTCGATATAGCTGAGCACCCGCCGCGCCCGGCTCGGCGAAGCGCTGCCATAGACCTCAGCGAGCTCGGCATCGCTCGGGCAGGGCCGGCCCTCGATCGCGGTGCGGGCGATGAAGAGGAAGAGCCCCTGCAGGTCTTCCGGCAGCGTGCCGGAAGCGGCCACCGCCGCCTGCCAGCCCTCGCTCGTCGCGACGCTGTCGCTGACGCCGGCCCGCGCCACGGCGAGCCTGCGGCGGAACTCCTCGAGACTGAGCTGCGTACGGCCGAGCCGGCGCATCCGGCAGCGCACGGTGAAATCCTGGTAGAGCACCGCGACCTGCCGCGAGCGCGCCTCGGGATCGGCCATCAGCTCGCGCAGGATCTCGACCATGATCGCCTCGCGCTCGGCCGGCTCCAGCTCGATCTCGGGTTCCGGTTCCGCCTGCGGGGCAGGGCGGTAGTTCTCGATCCGGCGCAGCACCTCGGTCGGATCGGGCTTGGGACGTGGCGCCGGGCGCACCGGACGGGCCATCGGCAGCGGTTCGTCCTCGCCGCGCGTGAAGATCAGCTTGCCGGCCTCCTCCGGCGCCTGCTCCGGCAGCGGCATCAGGCCCGGCGCGCTGCCGCGATCGACCGAGGAGACCGCGCCGATCCGGATCGGCAGCGGGCGCTTCGACAGGGCGGGGCCGAGCGCGACGAACTGGCCGCGTTCGAGATCGCGGAACATCTCGGCCTGGCGCCGGTCCATGCCGAGCAGGTCGGCGGCGCGCTGCATGTCGATATCGAGGAAAGTGCGGCCCATCAGGAAGTTCGAGGCTTCGGCCGCGACGTTCTTGGCGAGCTTGGCGAGGCGCTGGGTCGCGATGACGCCCGCGAGCCCGCGCTTGCGGCCGCGGCACATCAGGTTGGTCATGGCGCCCAAGGAAAGCCGGCGCGCCTCGTCGGAGGCCTCGCCCGCCATCACCGGCGCGAAGAGCTGCGCCTCGTCGACCACGATCAGCATCGGGAACCAGAGCGAGCGGTCGACATCGAAGAGCCCGCCGAGGAAGGCGGCGGTGGCACGCAATTGCTCGTCGGCTTCGAGATTTTCGAGATTGAGAACCACCGAGACACGGTGCTGGCGCACGCGTAGCGCCACGCGCTGCAATTCGGCCTCGCCGCATTCGGCATCGACCACGACATGGCCGAACTGGTCGGCGAGCGAGACGAAATCGCCCTCGGGATCGATGATCGCCTGCTGCACCAAAGGCGCGCTCTGCTCCAGCAGGCGGCGCAGCAGATGCGACTTGCCCGAGCCGGAATTGCCCTGCACCAGCAGGCGCGTCGCCAGCAATTCGGCGAGATCGATCAGACCGGGCTCGCCGGTCCTTGTCGTTCCCATCTCGATTGCGGTGGTCATGCGGGCGGTGAGTCGTCGTGTTGGATCGGGCGCGGAGATGCGGCCGGCGCTTCTAGCACGGCCTTTCCTTCGCTGGACGCAGGGCTGCTCTGCCTTCCACAGGCAATCGGCCTCAGCGCGGGCAGCGCAGCGCGCGTTCCTGCCGGACGATGTCGGCGATCACCCGGTGGTCATTGGCCGAGAGCGGCAGGTCCTCGACATCGTCATATTGGCAGCCGGCATTGCCGAAGGCCGCGATGGCGCGTTTCGTCCGGAAGCAATAGCCCTGCGCCTTGTAGATCTCGTTGCGCGCCGTCCACAGGTCGGCGCAGGCCTGAGGGTTGGCGAGCGCCGGCCCCGAGCCGCTGGCAAGCAGGGCGGTCGCGAGAAGCGAAAGGCAAAAGCTGCGCATGGGAGGTCTCTCCGACGGTCGGGTCGAGAGCTTTGCGGAGCGGCTTGGCGAAGGCAACCCGGGAATGCCGGCGGGAATGCCGGAATGTGAGGGCTGATAAGTGCCCTGTCGTCACGGCTTCTTCATCTCCAGGCAGGTCAGGACCTCGACATAGCTCGGAGGCCCGCCGAAACTGGCGCTTTCGACACAGGCCGTCCGGGCGCCTGGCTGGAACTGGTTCCAACGTGCGGTGAGCGCGGCGCGGGCGCGTTCCTCGTCGCCCTGGCAGGCCTTGGCGGGGCGGCCGATATCGATGCCCGATTTGCCGACATCGCGGCAGGACGCGGCGATGTCGAAGCGCGGCGGCGAATCCGCTACCTGAATGATCGCGGGGGATGTGCTGGAGAGCGACAGAAGGACGAGACCGGCGGCAAGCATGGCTGCCACTCCAAGGAAGACGCCCTGCCGATCAACGCGAAGCCACCGCCGAAGTTCCGGATGAAGGCGCTATTCGGCCGCCGAAGGTCCCTGCCGTTTGCTCACTGTGATATCGCGGGCCGAACGCGCCTCGATATCGACGATGGCGACGTCCGGCCGGTCGATGGCCGGGAAGCTGCGCGCCTCCGGTGCCCGATGGACGAAGACCAGGCTGGCCAGTGCCGGATGCCCGGCGAGTCGCGAATGCGCCAGCGCGGGCTCCATCGCACCCGGCAGGACCAGATGGACGCTGCGCCCGCCCTCGATGCAAGCCTCCAGGTCGCCGAGGTTGAACAGGCCGAGCGGCAGCAGCTCCAGGCCGCTCAGCATCGCCATGCCCGGCCCGCTCGCCAGCGCGGCGAGGTCGCCGCCGACCAGCGTCGTCACGATGCGCGACGAGACGGTGGGCTTCAGCGCCCGCGAGATATCGAGCGCCTTGCCGAGCAGTTCGCGTTCCGGCAGCGCGAGCGGCCCTTGCAGCGACAGGCCGTCAGCGATCTGCAGCACCGGCCGTTCGATCATCTGCGGCAGGGGATGCAGCGTCGGGCTGGCCATCAGTATATCGAGGGGCGCGACGCCATCGGGAACGTCCGGCCCGAAACCGCCGACGAAGCGCGTGCCGAAGGCCCGCATCGCGAGGTTGCGCAACGTCAGCAGCGGCCGCAAGGGTCCGACCCGGCTGACGCCGACCGCCATCACCGCGCCGGATGCCTCGATCAGCGCCAGCAATTCGAGCTCGTTGCCGTGCAGCGGCAGCATCAATGGCGAAAGCCCCGCACGCAGGCTCGCCAGGATCGAGATGATCGCCTCGGGCCCGAGCGGCGCCAGGATCGCGACGCTCGCGCCCGGCGTGCCCTTGTTGATGGCGAGCAGGCGCGCCAGCCGGTCGATGCGCTCGTCGAGGTCCAGGAAATTGATCGAGCCCGGCTTCACGTCGCTCCAGCCGCGCCGGCCCGGCGGGTCGCGCAGGGCCGCATCATAGCCGCGGGTCCGGGTCAGGGCCGCGAGCAGGGTGTCGAGATCGAGACCGTCGAGCAAGGCGGAGGCTTCGTCCTGGTCTGCCTGCATCGACAAACCCTAGTTCGCCGGAGCCGGCGCGACCGGGAGGCGCGCCAGCGTTTCGTTGGAGAGGAAATAGGCCGGCTGGCGCCCCGCGAGCACGACGCCGCGCGCCAGCGCGATCCAGCTATCGGGCAGGTAATACAGCGGCACGACGTAGAAGCCCGAGATCAGCAAACGGTCGAGCGCCCGCACCGCCGCGACGAAATCCTCGCGCTCGCGAGCCCCGAGCAGGGCCCGCAGCACGGTGTCGACGGCGGGCGATTTCACGCCGGCATAGTTCAGCGCACCGTTGCGGGCGGCATTGGCTGAGCCCCAGCGCCCGATCTGCTCGTTGCCGGGCGAGGCCGAGGCCGGCCAGGTCCATTGGATCATGTCGAAATCGAAGGTCGACAGCCGCCGCCAATACTGCACGTCGTCGATCAATCGCACGGATACCGCGATGCCGAGCCGGGCGAGCGACTGTGCGTAGTTGAGCGCGAGCCGTTCCTGCGGCCGGCTGGTCACGGTGATCTCGAAGGTGAAAGGCTCGTCCTTGCCGTTGCGCAGCACGCCCTCGCGCAGGACGTAGCCGGCGGTCTTGAGCAGATCCAGCGCCTTGCGCGCCTGCTCGCGATCGCGGCCCGAGCCGTCGGTTTCGGCCGGCCTCCAGCTGCCGGCGAGGATGTCCTCGCGCACCGCACCCGGAAAACCGGCGAGCAGGGCCTTCTCCCGTTCGTCGGCCGGGACGCCGAGTGCCGAGAGATCCGAATCGGAGAAGAAGCTGCCGGCCCGGCGATAGACGCCGTGGAACAGGTTGCGGTTGACCCATTCGAAGTCGAACAGCAGGCCCAGCGCCTCGCGCACCCGGACATCGGCGAAGATCGGCCGGCGCGTGTTGAAGACGAGGCCGGTCATGCCCTTGGGTGTGTCGAAATGCAGGGTTTCCTGCCGGATGCGCCCGTCATGAACGGCCGGCACGTCATAGCCGGTCATCCAGCGCGTCGGATCACCCTCGAGGCGCACGTCATAGAGCCCGGCCTTGAACGCCTCGAACAGCGCATTCGAATCCCGGTAGAAATCGTAGCGGATCTCGTCGGCATTATAGAGCCCGCGCGTCACCGGATGGTCCTCGGCCCAGAAATCCTTGCGCCGCCTCAGCGTGAGCGATTCGCCGGGCCGGACCTCCTCGACGCTATAGGCGCCGGAGCCGAGTGCCGGCTTGAAGCTGGTTTCGCCGAAGGTTTCGGCGTTGGTCGCATGCTTCGCGAAGATCGGCATCGCGCCGATGACGAGCGGCAATTCGCGGTTGGAGCCGTCGCCGAGCTCGAATTCGACGCGCCGGGGCGAGGGCGCCGAGACCTTGGTCACGCGCCCGAGGCTGGAGCGATGGAAGGGCTTGCCCTTCGTCTTCAGCATCTCGAAGGTGAAGATCACGTCGTCGGCGGTGACCGGCTTGCCGTCGGAAAACCGGGCGCGCTCGTCGATCTCGAAGGCGAGGCGGGTGCGGTCCGCGTCGAGCGACACCCCCGAGGCAAGCAGGCCGTAGGCGGTGAAGGGCTCGTCCGCCGAGCGGTAGAGCAGGCTCTGCTGGACGTATTTCGGCACGGCATCCGGTGCGACGCCGAGTACGACGAGCGGATTGAGGCTGTCGAAGGTGCCCTGGATGCCGAGAACGATGCGCCCGCCTTTGGGCGCCTTGGGGTCAGCATAGGGCAGATGCGCGAAGCCGGGCGGCAGGGCCGGCTGACCATGCATCGCGATGGCGTGCGGCAGCGGGGCCGAATCGGCCAGCGCATTGCGGCCGCGCGCCAGGGCGGCGAACGGGGCCAAAGCCAGCATAAGGTTGACCCCGCGGCGGCTCATCGCCTGGGGCAATCGAAGAAATTCCATCGTGCGACCTGATTCCCTGCGCAAGAATAGCATGGGCGCAGCATGGTCACGCAGCTATTCGGGCTGGAATCCTTGGTGCGAACTCGCTAAAGGCGAGGGCAGGGTGTCATTCAAACGCCTCAATCGGCCTTGATGTGCACGGCTTGCGATGGCCGGCGCCCCATGCGATTGGGCCATCAGCGGTGACGCGCGCGGCTTGCGAAGTCGTGATCCCGAATTCGCTTGATAAGGAAAGACAAGGAATGTCCGCTTCGTATCGCCTGTCATCATCTGCTCTGGGCCTTGTGCTCAGCGCGGCCATCGGCTTCGCGCCCGTCGCGGCCTTCGCCCAGGCCCCGGCGCAGCGCCCGGCTCCGTCCCGCCCGGCTGCTCCGGCGCCCGCTCAGCCTGCCGCTCCGGCCCAGCCCGGCGCCGCCGCGGCCACCGGCCCGACCGTCGTCCAGGTCAAGCCCGAGCCCTCGCAGACGAGCTGGACCAAGGTCTGCGGCAAGGACCAGGGCGCCAACAAGGAAATCTGCTACACCACGCGCGACTTCGTCTCGGATCAGGGGCAGCCGGTGCTGGCCGTCGCGATCTACGACGTCAAGGGCGATGCCAACAAGATCGTGCGCTTCCTGATGCCGCTCGGCCTGCTGCTCCAGCCCGGCATCCGCTTCGGCGTCGACAACGCGCAGCCGACCGGCGGCCGCTACGCGATCTGCTTCCCGAACGGCTGCTTCGCCGAGGCGCAGGTCAAGGACGACTTCATCAACGCGATGAAGAAGGGCACCAACCTGAACGTCAGCGTCCAGAATCAGGGCGCTCGCGAACTGACCTTCACCATCCCGCTCGCCGATTTCACCAAGGGCTTCGAAGGCGCGGCGATCGACCCGAAGGTGCTCGAGGAGCAGCAGAAGCAATTGCAGGACGAACTCGGCAAGCGCCAGGAAGAGCTGCGTCAGCGCCTCGGCGCCGGCGGGGCTGCCGCTCCGGCTCCCGGTGCCGCTCCGGCCCCCGGCGCCGCGCCTGCCGCGCCCGCTACCCCGCCGAAGCCCTGAGCCACGGCGCTACCGCCTGAAACGGAAAAGGCCGGTCCCTTGCGGGGCCGGCCTTTTTCGTTGGAGTGTTGAGGCCTGCAAACGGCCACCGGATGGTTCCGGCCAACCCTTTGTCATTCCGGGGCTTCGCGATAGCGAAGAACCCGGAACCCACGGCAGGGTGAGCCGCTAGCAACCAAACACCTGATGTTTCACCCGGTCGTGGGTTCCGGGTTCACGCCTGCGGCGCGCCCCGGAATGACAACCCTTGGGTTACAAAAGGGCCACCGACCCTCAGTTCAGGTCGGCACGGTCCAGCTTGTAGCGGCCCTTGCGATCACGCCGGAAGAACTCCCTGGCGCGGGGATGGCGCACGGGCTCGCCGGAATCGTCGTCGACGAGATTCTGCTCGGAGACATAGGCGACGTATTCCGCCTCCTGGTTCTCGGCGAAGAGATGGTAGAAGGGCTGATCCTTCGACGGGCGCACGGCTTCCGGAATCGCCATCCACCACTCCTCGGTGTTCGAGAAGACAGGGTCGACGTCGAAGATCACGCCGCGGAACGGGTAGATGCGGTGCTTCACCACCTGCCCGATCCTGAACTTGGCCGAACGCGCTTCCATGACAGATCCATCTTGAGCCGGCCGATGCGCCGCCGGCTTAGGTCTTGCCGCCTTGCGCAAGCAATGCGTCGTAAATGCGTCGAAATCAATCGATCGCGGCCGGCTGTCCCATCACATTCCGTAGCGCTCGGCCAGATCGGGGTCCCGCGCAGCGACCTGCCGGGCAAGATCGACGATCACCTTCGCCTGTTTCCAGGTGGCGTCGTCCTGCATCTTGCCGTCGATCATCACGGCGCCGGAGCCGTCCGGCATCGCCTCCAGAATGCGCCTGGCGAAGGCGACCTCGGCCGGATCGGGGCTGAAGACGCGCTTGGCGATGGCGATCTGCGAGGGGTGCAGCGTCCAGGCGCCGGCGCAGCCGAGCAGGAAGGCGTTGCGGAACTGCGCCTCGCAGGCCGCCTCGTCGGCGAAATCGCCGAAGGGGCCGTAGAACGGCTTGATCCCGGCCGCGGCGCAGGCATCGACCATCTTGGCGAGCGTGTAGTGCCAGAGGTCTTGCTGTGCAACGGCGCGCGCTCCGCCATCGGGGGAGGGGTCGGCGATCACCTTGTACTCTGGGTGCCCGCCGCCGACGCGTGTCGTCTTCATGGCACGCGAAGCGGCGAGATCGGCCGGGCCGAGGCTCATGCCCTGCATGCGCGGCGAGGCGGTGGCGATCGCCTCGACATTCTTGACGCCTTCGGCCGTCTCCAGGATGGCGTGGATCAGGATCGGTTTGCGCAATTGATGCCGCGCCTCGAACTGCGCCAGCAACTGGTCGACATAATGGATATCCCAGGGACCCTCGACCTTCGGCACCATCACGACGTCGAGCTTGCCGCCGATCTCGGCCATGATCGCGGTGATATCGTCGAGAAACCACGGCGAATTCAATGCATTGACGCGGGTCCACAGGCCGGTCCTGCCGAAATCGACCGCCTTGCCCATGGCGATGAAGCCATCGCGTGCCGCCTGCTTGGCCTCGACGGGAATCGCATCCTCGAGATTGCCGAGCACGATATCGACCTGTCCGGCGAGCTCGCCGACCTTGGCGCGGACCTTCTCCAGATGCGGCGGCACGAAATGGATCATCCGCTCGAGCCGCAGAGGCAATTCCCGGAAAGGCTCCGGCGCGCCGATCGCGAGCGGACGGAAGAACTGGCGCGGCGTCCTGGTGGTCATCGGCGGCTCCGTTTTGCGTTGCAGCATTGTGAACCAGATCGCCGCGGCCCGTCCATGATGCTTTTGAAGGCGAGCGGATAATGTGCCTAGGCTATTATTCCTTTGCGTCTCGATGAGCATAATTTCCTAGGCATTTTATCTCGCTCCGGTGAGGCCGAGCCTGGCGGGCGTTCCGGTGCCATCGCAGACGGGTAACCATCGCCGGGCTTTATCCCGATCGAACGGCGGTTATTCGCTATAGTGCTGGTGTCCGACGCTGGAGGGGTCCGGCGCCGCCCTGGCAGCGAGCGACGTGCAGACTTCATGACTAAGCCGGAAACCGCCGTCCCGAGCCTACGGCTCGAAACCCTCGACGCGCTGCGCCTGCTGGCGGCCCTGGCCGTGCTGCTCTTCCATTTCGGCTTTCGGGGCCTGTCGCTCGGCGTGACCGAGATCGCGCTGCCGGCCTATGAGCCCGTCCTGAAATACGGCTATCTCGGCGTGCAATTGTTCTTCGTGATCAGCGGCTTCGTGATCGCCTATTCCGCCGAGGGCCGCACGCCGCTCCAGTTCGGCATCGCCCGCTTCGCGCGGATCTATCCGACCTTCGTCCTGTGCATGACCATCACCTTCCTCGTCGTGGTGGCCTTCGGCGCGCCGCGCCTGCAGGCAACGCCTGGCCAATGGGCCGCGAACCTCCTGATCAAGCCGGAGCTGATCGGGAAGCAGGCGCTCGATGGCTCGTACTGGTCGATCTTCTACGAGGTTGTCTTCTACGCCTGGGTCTTCGCCTTCATGGCGGCAGGCCGGTTCAAACGCGCGAACTATCCCGCGATCGTCATCGGCTGGCTCCTGATCTCGGTCATCGATCGGGCGACGGTCTCCAGCGGCGTGATGCGCTACCTGCTCCTCACCGATCAGAGCGCCTTCTTCTGCGCCGGTCTCATCCTCTATGCCGCCTTCCGCGATGGCTATGATCGCAAGATCCTGGGTTTGCTGGCCCTTTGCACGGCGGTCGCGATCTTCCAGTCGCTGCAGCTCGCGCAGTGGAACCGGGAGAATTACCACGTCGCCTATAGCGATCTCGTGGTGGCGGCGTCCTGTATCGTGATCTTCGCGACCGTTGCCGCTTCCATCCGGTTCCCGCGCCTGCCGCTGCCCTCGCGCCTGATGCTGGCGATCGGCGGCCTGACCTATCCGCTCTACCTGCTCCACCAGCATATCGGCTACGTCGTCTTCAACCATGCCGGCCAGGCGTTGCAGCCCCTGCCGCTGGTCGCCCTCGTGACGCTCGGCCTCATCGCTCTGTCCTGGCTGATCTGGCGCTTCTTCGAGCGCGCCGCGCAGAGCTGGACGAAATCTGCGTTGACCGGGCTGGTGAACGGGGCTCTCGCCTTGCTGTCAGGGAATGGCGCGAAGCGGAAGGAAGGGATTGCCAACTGATCACGGTCGGGATTTAGGCTCTGGTCGATCGGTTGGATTGTGTCGTGCAGGAAATCTGGTCGTTCGTGGATCCCCCGGCCTCATGGGCCACCCTGACGCCAGGATCGCTCGCTTCCCGATGGCCGACCTTCTCAGCATCTTCAACCTGGTCGCACCGTTCTTCGGGCTGATCCTGCTCGGCTTCGCCATCGGCCGCTACAAGCAGTTGCCGGAGGAGGGGCTGGCCTGGCTGCAGTTCTTCCTGATCTATGTCGCGCTGCCGCCGCTGTTCTACCGCCTGATCGCCGACAAGCCATTGAGCGAGCTTGCCAACTGGAAGTTCATCGCCGGCACGACCTTCGCCACCTTCTGCGCCTTCAGCCTGTCGCTGGCGATCGGGTTGAAGGCCGCCAAGGGCGACCTGCCGCAGGCGGTGATGCAGGGCGTCGCCGGGGCCTATTCCAATATCGGCTATATGGGGCCGCCATTGATCCTGGCGGCGCTGGGGCCGGAGGCGAGCGCGCCGGTCGTGCTGATCTTCGTCTTCGACAGCGTGCTGTTGTTCTCGCTCGTCCCGTTGCTGATGGCGGTCGCCGGCGTCGAGAAGAAGAGCCTGCTCGCCACCGCCGGCGAGGTGGCCTGGCGGGTCATCACCCATCCGTTCAATGTCGCGACGCTGGCCGGCGTGCTGGCGAGCTACCTGAAGTTCGAATTGCCGGTGGCGCTCGACCGGATGGTTCTGTGGCTGTCGCAGGCGGCGGCTCCCTGTGCACTCTTCCTGCTCGGCGTCACCGTGGCGCTGCGTCCGATGAAGACGATGCCAGCCGGGGTGCCGGCACTGGTCTTCATCAAGCTCCTGCTGCATCCGCTCATGGTCTGGGTACTGCTCTCGGCGCTCGGCGGCATCCCGACCAACTGGATCTATGCCGCGATCATCATGGCGGCGCTGCCGCCGGCGCTGAACATCTTCGTCATCTCGACGCAGTACAAGGTCGGCATCGAGCGCGCCTCGGCCTGCATCCTCGTCGGCACCATCGTATCGATGGTCACGCTGTCGGGCTTCCTGTGGCTGGTGAAGACAGGCAGGATAGCCGCCGACTTGTTTCACTAGCTCGTCATTGCGAGCGTAGCGAAGCAATCCAGGGGACTTGGCTGGGCGTCTCACGCCGTCCCCCTGGATTGCTTCGGAGCACGCTCCTCGCAATGACGATGTCGGTTCGTCGACAACGCGACTGAGGATGCCGGATGCTGCCGCTGGACGACCTGCTGGTCCTCGATTTCTCGACGCTCCTGCCCGGGCCGCTGGCGAGCCTCTTCCTCTCCGAGGCCGGCGCGCGCGTCATCAAGATCGAGCGGCCGGGCGGCGAGGACATGCGCGGCTTCCCGCCGCGTTTCGGCGAGACAGCGGCGCCTTTTGCGGTGCTCAGCCGGGGCAAGGAGAGCATCGAGCTTGATCTCAAGGCGCCCGATGCGCTGGCGCGCCTCACCCCCCTGATCGCGAAGGCCGATATCCTGATCGAGCAGTTCCGGCCGGGCGTGATGGAGCGACTCGGCTTCGGCCATGAGGCATTGAAGGCCATCAATCCGCGCCTGATCTATTGCTCGATCAGCGGCTACGGCCAGCACGGCCCGCGTGCGCAGGAGGCCGGGCACGACATCAATTACCAGGCGCTCGGCGGCCTGCTCGGCCAGTCCTTGAAGCGTGGCGAGGCGCCACCTCTGCCACCGCCGCTCGTCGCCGACATTGCCGGTGGGACGATGCCGGCCGTGCTGAACATCCTGCTGGCTTTGCGCCAGCGCGACCGGACCGGGCAGGGCTGCCATCTCGACATCGCCATGGCTGATGCGATGCCGACCTTCGCCTGGTACGGGCTGGCGCAAGGGCAGGTCACAGGCTCCTTTCCCGATGGCGGCGAGGGGCTACTGACCGGCGCAAGCCCGCGCTACGGGCTCTATGGCACGGCCGATGGCTGGTTCCTGGCGGTCGGCGCGATCGAGCCGAAATTCTGGCAAGGATTCTGTGAGGGCATCGGGCTGGACGAGAAGCTGCGCGAAGACCGCCGCGATCCCGAGGCGACGCGCGCAGGCATCGCCGCCATTATCGCCAGCGAGAGCGCAGCCTATTGGCGCGCGCTGATCGAGCCGCTCGATTGCTGCTGCACCGTGGTGCGGACGCTGGAGGAGGCGGTCTCCGATCCGCAGATGTCGGCGCGTGGCCTGCTCGACGCGCAGGTCGAGGAGCCCGGCGGTCGTCGCCTTGTCTCGACGCCCTTGCCGCTGGCTCCGGTCTTTCGCGAGCAGGCGGCAGGGTTGCGAAAGGTCGCGGCGAGCGGGGCCGACACGCGGGGGATACTAGGAGAGGCCTGACGAACGGTTGTCATTCCGGGGCTTCGCGGAGCGAAGAGCCCGGAACCCACGACTGGGCGAGCAGCCTGCCACCGGGCACGGAATGTCTCACCCGGTCGTGGGTTCCGGGTGCCCACCTGCGGTGCGCTCCGGAATGACAGTCGGTCGACTCCGTTGTGGTCGAGCGCCAACCAGCACCTAACGCGCCGCGCCGCCGGCCAACCCCTGCCGCATGACGAGCCGCCTGAGCGGGCCGATCCGCGACAATGCCAGCAGGCCAGCACCGCGCATCAGGTCGGCCGGCATCAGATCGGTCAGCAGCGTGCGGTTGAGCATATCGACCGCGCCGGTCCGCAGCCGAACATCCGTTCGCCGGGCTCCGTCATAATCGGCGATGACGCTTTCCGCTCCGGCATCCGTGACGCCGGCGAGCGCCTCGCTCAACGCCGCGACGTCCCGCAGGCCGAGATTGAGCCCCTGCGCCCCGATCGGCGGGAAGACATGCGCGGCCTCGCCGATCAGAGTCATGCGGGCGGCACCGAAGCGCTCAACCGAGAGCCCGCCCATCGGCACCTTGCCCCGCGGCCCCGAGACGGTCATCGCCCCGAGCAGCGATTGCACCTGTCGCTCGACCCGCAGGGCGAAGGCGGCATCATCGAGGGCAACGAGGGCCGGAGCCTCCTCCGGATCGACGAGCCAGACCAGCGAGGAGCGCCGGCCGGGCAGGGGCACGATCGTGCACGGCCCTTTGCGCGTGTGGAACTCGGTCGAGGTTTCCTGATGATCACGGCGGTGCTCGAAGATCGCGGTCAGCGCGATCTGCGGATAGCGCCAGTCGCGACTTTCGATGCCGGCCGCCGCGCGCACTTGCGAATTGCGCCCATCGGCACCGACGACGAGCCGGGCCTTGAGCGGCGCAAAGCCCTCGCCGGAGAGGCGCACGCCGTCCGCCTCCGGTTCGATCGCCCGGGCGAATCCGGGAATCATCCGCAGGCCGGACAGCGCACCGGCTTTTTCTGCGAGGATCGCCGTCAGGTCGGCATTCTCGATATTCCAGCCGAAGGCCTCCAGTCCGATCTCGGAAGCCCGAAACTCGACCGGCGGCTGGCGGAACAGGCTGCCGCTGTCATCGACGAGGCGCATCACTTCAAGCGGCGCTGCCTTTTCCAGCAAGGCATCCTGCACGCCGAGATCGGCCAGCATCCGCCAGGAGCCGTCGAGCAGGGCGACGGTGCGTCCGTCGCGCGGCGTTGCGACCGGGCCGAGCAGGGCGACCTTGCGCCCCTCACGGCTCAGCGCCAGCGCGGCCGCGAGCCCGACGGCGCCGGCGCCCACGATGGCGATATCGACCTGATCGGCAATGTCCGTGCTCATCGCCCTTGGCTAGCCGATGCGCCGCGTCTTGGCCACGGGCCGCAAAGTCGCAAGGTGCGTTCTGCGTTGGGCACGGATGCCTTTCCGGCCCGATGAACTATGGTCGGGGCATCCATCCGTAGGAGATGCCTTTCATGGTCAAAGCCATTCGCGCCCACAAGACCGGCGGCCCCGAGGTTCTGCAGTTCGAGGACGTCACCCTGCCGCAGCCCGGCCCCGGCGAAATCCTGATCCGGAACCGGGCGATCGGCCTGAACTTCATCGACACCTATTTTCGCTCGGGCCTCTATCCGGCGCCGCAACTGCCCTTCACGCTGGGCAACGAGAGCGCCGGCGACGTCCTCGCCGTCGGCCCGAACGTCACCGAGTTCAAGGCCGGTGATCGCGTCGCGGTGGTCGCGGCGCTCGGCGCCTATGCCGAGGAGCGCATCGTGCCGGCGGCCTCCGTCGTGGCGCTGCCTGAAGGTATTACCTACGAGGCCGCCGCCAGCATGATGTTGAAGGGGCTGACCGCCGAATACCTGCTGCACCGGACCTACAAGGTGAAGCCGGGCGACACGATCCTGGTCCATGCCGCGGCCGGCGCCACCGGCCTGATCCTCTGCCAATGGGGCAAGGCGCTCGGCGCGACCGTGATCGGCACCGTCGGCTCGAAGGAGAAGGCGGAGCTGGCGAAGGCGCACGGCGCCGATCACGTCATCAACTATCGCGAGGAGGATTTTGCGGCGCGGGTGAAGGAGATCACCGGCGGGGCGCTCTGCGACGTGGTCTATGACGGCGTCGGCAAGGACACCTTCATGAAGTCGCTGGACACGCTGAAGCCATTCGGCCTGCTGGCGAGCTTCGGCAACGCCTCCGGCGCGGTCGATGCCTTCAATCTCGGTATCCTCTCCGCCAAGGGCTCGCTCTATGTCACGCGCCCGACGCTCAACACCCACACCGCCAAGCGCGAGACCATGATCGCGATGGCGAAGAACCTGTTCGGGGCGGTGACGAGCGGCAAGGTCAAGGTGCCGGTCAACGCGACCTTCCCGCTGAAGGATGCAGCCGACGCCCACCGCCTGCTGGAATCGCGCGGTACCACGGGCTCGACGGTGCTGATTCCCTGACCCAGTCCGGGAATGATGCGAATGGAAAAGCATGCGCCCGGGCAACCGGGCGCATTTTTTTCGTGAGCGATGAACCCGCAGGCGGGCCCCCGCGACGAATCGGTATCAGCACGCGGTGCTGACAACCATTCAAGGTGACGTCATGACCAGCAGGTTTCAGATCGTCGGCTTTCTCTTCGCGACCCTGACCCTTTCGGGTGTCGCTCTCGCCCAGCAGGGCGGCGGTGGCGGCAATGGCGGCGGAAGCGGTGGGGGCGGCTCCGGCGGTCAGGGCGGGCAGGGCGGCGACCACAACTCCGTCATCGCCATCCGCCTGCAGGACCACGAGCGGGTCCGTGTCCCCGGCGCGGCGAAGACGCGGGCGGCCGGAGCGAACTGCATCACGCACGCCTGCAACGAGCCGCCCCGTTACGCGCCCCCTCCGGTCCAGACGGCGGAAGGCTGCGGCGGCGAACTCAGGATCGCGCGTGACCGCAACGGCCGGATCGTCCGCCGGGTCTGCGAATACCCGAACTGACCGGCTGCTGCTCAGACAGCTACGCCGTGAAGATCGTAGGCGTCAGCGCGCTCGATCTTCACGGTGACGATATCGCCGGCCCTGAGCGGCCTGCGGCTCGCCACGTAGACATTGCCATCGATCTCTGGGGCATCCCATTTCGAGCGGCCCTTGGCCACGGTCGGCCCGGCCTCGTCGATGATGACCTGAATGCGCTTGCCGACGCGGCCCTTGACGATGCGAGCGGAAATCTCCGCCTGCGCCTTCATGAAGCGATGCCAGCGGGCCTCCTTGACCTCCTCCGGGACGAGGGCGAGGCCAAGATCATTGGCGGGCGCGCCCTTCACCGGCTCGTATTTGAACGCGCCGACGCGCTCCAGCTTCGCTTCCTTCAGCCAGTCGACGAGAACGTCCATGTCCTCCTCGGTCTCGCCGGGGAAGCCGACGATGAAGGTCGAGCGGATGGCGAGGTCCGGGCAGATGTCGCGCCATTTGCGGATGCGGTCGAGCGTTCGGTCCTGATGGGCAGGGCGCTTCATCGCTTTCAGGACGTTCGGCGAGGCGTGCTGGAAGGGGATGTCGAGATAGGGCAGCACCAGCCCTTCCTGCATCAGCGGAATGACCTCGTCGACATGCGGATAGGGATAGACATAGTGCAGGCGCACCCACATCCCCATCTGGCCGAGTTCGCGGGCGAGTTCGAAGAAGCGGGTGCGGATCTCGCGATCCTTGAACATCGAGGGCGCGTACTTGATGTCCAGCCCGTAGGCGCTGGTGTCCTGCGAGATCACCAGCAATTCCTTGACGCCGGCCTTGGCCAGCTTCTCGGCCTCGCGCAGCACGTCGCCGATCGGCCGCGAGACCAGGTCGCCGCGCAGCTTCGGGATGATGCAGAAGGTGCAGCGATTGTTGCAACCCTCTGAAATCTTGAGATAGGCGTAGTGCCGCGGCGTCAGCTTGATGCCCTGATCGGGCACGAGATCGACGAAGGGGTCGTGCTTCGGCGGCACCGCCTGATGCACGGCCGAGACGACGCTCTCATAGGCCTGCGGGCCGGTGATCGCGAGCACGTTCGGGAAGACGTCGCGGATCTGCTCGGGCTCGGCGCCCATGCAGCCGGTGACGATGACCTTGCCGTTCTCGGCCATGGCCGAGCCGATCGCCTCCAGCGACTCCGCCTTGGCGCTGTCGAGGAAGCCGCAGGTGTTGACGATGACGAGATCGGCACCGGAATGGCTCTTGGAGAGCTCGTAGCCCTCTGAGCGCAGCGAGGTGATGATCCGCTCGGAATCGACGAGCGCCTTTGGGCAGCCCAGCGAAACGAAGGAGATTTTCGGCGCGACGGCGTTCATCGGCTGATGGCTCGGTTCAGAATGTCAGGAAGCGCCGCGCATCAGGGCACGCGATCGGCGCCTCCTTTGAACCTTTTCAACCTGATTTGCAATTCAAACGTCATTGCGAGGAGCAAAGCGACGAAGCAATCCAGGGGGGCGTTGAGCGCGGCCGCCCCTGATTGCTTCGCTAAGCTCGCAATGACGATGCGGTTCACGCCGCCTTGCCGGTCGCGACCGGGCGCTCGGGATCCTGCGTCCAGTCGGTCATCGAGCCGTCGTAGAGCGCGACCTCGTCGCGGCCCAGCACCTCCGACAGCACGAACCAGTTCGCCGCGGCGGAATGGCCGGTATTGCAGTAGGAGATCACCGGCCCCTGCGGCACGGCTGCGAAGAGCTGTTCCAGCTCGCCTTGCGCCTTGAGCTTGCCGCTCTCGAAGGCGCCTGCATAGTCGCGCTGGATCGCGCCGGGGATATGGCCGGCGCGCGCGGCCTCGGCCGATTTCTCGCGACCTTCGAAATAGCTCGGCCCGCGAGCATCGACGAGGCTCGCCTGTTTGCTGCGCGCCGCAACGAGGGTGGAATCCGCCGTGCTGCGCAGGCCCTGCTGCGCCACGACCGGATAGGGAGCAGCGCTCTTCGGCGCGGAGGCGCCGGTCGCGACCGGACGTTTCGGATCGGCCGTCCAGGCCTTGAAGCCGCCGTCGAGGATCGCCTGCTGGCCGTGGCCGATGAATTTCAGCGTCCAGTAGACCCGGGCCGCCGCGGCGAAATCGGTCGCCGCGGTGCCGGCCGGCACGATCACGACATCGTCCTGCGGCTTGATGCCGAGACGCCCTGCGAGCGCAGCGAGATGGGCGAGCGGCGGCAACATGCCCGGCGCATTGCCGATCTTCGCCCGCCAGCCATCGGCGGCGTAGTCGGAATGCACGGAGCCCGGGATGTGCCCGGCCTCGAAGGCCTCCTTCGCGCCGTCGGCCGCGGTGCGGATATCGATGATGACGAGATTCTCGTCGCCGAGTCGCGCTGCCAGCACATTCGGCGTGATCAATCCTGCGACTTCAGTCCGGCTCATTCAGCAGCCTCCTTGTGCAATTCGTCGATCACTTCGAGGCTGTAGCTCATCTCGGCGGTCGCCCCGAGCATGATCGAAGCCGAACAGTATTTTTCCTTCGACAATGTGACGGCGCGCTCCGCCTTGGCCTGGGAAAGGCCCTTGCCGGTGATGCGGTAGGCGAGGTGGATCTTGGTGAAGACCTTCGGGTCGGTCGTGGCGCGCTCGGCCTCGACATCGACCTCGCAGCCGGTGATGTCCTCCCGGCCCTTCTTGATCATCCCGACGACATCGAAAGCCGTGCAGCCGGCAAGCCCGATCAGCAGCATCTCCATCGGCCGGATGCCGAGATTGCGCCCGCCATATTCAGGCGCGCCGTCCATGATCATGGCGTGCCCGCTGCCGGACTCGCCCATGAAGGCCATGCCATCAACCCATTTCGCGCGTGCTTTCATCGCGATCTCCTGTCGGCGTGATCCGCTGTGCCACAGGCATAACCTGACCCGCCGATTCAGGCGAGGGCGGCTTCATGACGCTGCCGCATGCAATGCGTCATTCTCGGGCGGAGCGAAGCACAGGCCCGAGAATCTCTTGCAGGAAAGGACCCTCTGTCCTGAGATGCTCGGGTCAAGCCCGAGCATGACGGCGTATTTCCTCACGCCGCGGCGAACAGGTTGCCATGGGTGATGCGGAGCCTGATCCGCTCGCCGATCGCCGGGGCGACCTGGCTGGCGAGATCGACCTCCAGCCGCTTCTTCAGCCCCTCGACGGCGACCTCCGCCCGGCGGATCGGGCCGTTGCGGCGCAGGTGCTCGACCGTGCCGGGCAGCGCCAGCGGCGTCTCGTCGACGATGCGCAGATGCTGCGGCCGGACATAGAGCGAGGCCTGGCCGCCCTGGTTCTGCGACAATCCGCCCAGCACCGGCCGGTCGCCGAAGAAGGCCTGGCTGCCGACGACCTTGACCGGCAGCTTGTTCACCTCGCCCAGGAACTCGCAGATGAAGGGCGTGGCCGGGTGATCGTAGACATCGTCGGCCGAGCCGACCTGCTCGATGCGGCCCTCGTTGAGAATGGCGACGCGGTCGGCCAGTTCCAGCGCCTCCTCCTGATCGTGGGTCACGAAGACGGTGGTATGGCCGGTGCGTCCATGTAACTCCCGAAGCCAGGCGCGCAGGTCCTTGCGGACCTTGGCGTCGAGCGCCCCGAAGGGTTCGTCGAGCAGCAGGACACGCGGCTCGATGGCAAGCGCTCGGGCGAGCGCGACGCGCTGGCGCTGACCGCCGGAGAGCTGGCTCGGATAGCGCTTCTCCAGTCCCGGCAACTGAACGAGTTCGAGCAAATCGTTGACGCGCTTGCGGATTTCGTCACTGCTCGGGCGTTCGCGGCGCGGCCGGGACTTCAGCCCGAAACCGATATTCTCGGCGACGTTCATCGTCTTGAACAGCGCATATTGCTGGAAGACGAAGCCGATGCGGCGGTCGCGCAGGGAGAGCTCACGCGTATCGGTCTCGCCGAACAGAACCCGGCCGCGATCAGCCTCCTCCAGCCCGGCGATCAGGCGCAGCAGCGTGGTCTTGCCCGAGCCGGACGGGCCGAGCAGCGCGACCAGTTCCCCCGGCTGGATATCGAGCGAGACGCCGCGCAGCGCCGGGAAGTTCTCGAAGCGCTTTTCAATGGTCTCGATGGTGACGGCGACCGACATGGCGAGAGATCCTTCGTCTGTGGGTCAATGACGGCGGCTGGCGGCGATCGCATCGCCGTAGCGCCATTCCAGCAGGGTCTTCAGCACGAGGGTGACCAGCGCCAGCCCCGCCAGCAGCGAGGCTACCGCGAAGGCTGCCGCGCCCATGTACTCGTTGTAGAGAATCTCGATATGCAGCGGCATGGTGTTGGTCAGGCCGCGGATCTTGCCCGATACGACCGCAACCGCGCCGAATTCGCCCATCGCGCGGGCGTTGCAGAGCAGGACGCCGTAGAACAGGCTCCATTTCACGTTCGGTAGCGTCACCGCGAAGAAGACCCGCCAGGGCGAGGCGCCGAGCGTCAGCGCGGCTTCCTCGTCGGCCGAGCCGAGCGACTGCATATGCGGGATCAGCTCGCGTGCCACGAAGGGGAAGGTCACGAAGACCGTGGCGAGGATCAGCCCGGGCAGGGCGAAGACGATCTTCAGGTCGTTGGCCTGGAGCCAGGGGCCGAAATAGCCCTGCGCGCCGAAGAGCAGCACGAAGACGAGGCCCGAGATCACCGGCGAGACCGAGAAGGGCAGGTCGATCAGGCTGATCAGCAGGTCCTTGCCGCGGAATTCGAACTTGGCGATCGCCCAGGCGGCGGCAATGCCGACGATGACATTGAACGGCACGGCGATCGCAGCGACCAGCAATGTCAGCCGGATTGCCGCCAGTGCATCAGGCTCGGTGATCGCGGCGCGATAGGCCTCCCAGCCCTTGGCAGCGGCCTCGACGAAGACGGTGATCAGCGGCAGCAGCAGGAAGAGCAGCAGGAAGGCGAGGGAAATCGCGATCAGAACGACCTGCACGAGGGGGCTTTCGCCGCGCGCCCGGCTGGCGCTGCGAGGCGGTGTGGCCGGGGCGGCAGGCAGGGTCGCGTCAGACATCGCCGAACCTCCGGCGGGCGCGGGCCTGGATCAGGTTGCCGGCGAGGATCAGCGCAAACGAGATCAGCAGCATCATCGTCGCGACCACGGCGGCGCCGGCATAGTCGAACTGCTCCAGCCGGATCACGATCAGCAGCGGCGCGATCTCGGAGATCATCGGGACATTGCCGGCGATGAAGATCACCGAGCCGTATTCGCCGACGGCCCGCGCGAAGGCGAGCACGAAGCCGGTCATGAGAGCCGGCAGGACCTGCGGCAGGATCACCCGGAAGATCGTGCGGAAGCGGCTGGCGCCGAGCAGCGCCGCGGCCTCCTCGACATCGCTCTGCAATTCCTCCAGCACGGGCTGCACGGTGCGCACGACGAAGGGCAAGCCGATGAAGATCAGCGCCACCATCACGCCGAGCGGCGTATAGGCGACCTTGCCGTCGAAGCCGAAGGAGAGATCGGTGAAGGGGATGGTCAGCTTGAAGGCGAGCGGCGCCAGCAAGGAGCCGACCCAGCCGTTCGGCGCATAGATCGCCGCCAGCGAGATGCCGGCGACCGCCGTCGGCAGGGCGAAGGGCAGGTCGACCGCCGCATCGATCAGGCGCCGGCCCGGAAATTCGTAGCGCACCAGCACCCAGGCCAGGATCAGCCCGAACACGGCGTTGACGAGGGCGGCGAACAGGGCGGCGGTGAAGGAGAGCTTCAGCGCCGCGAGCGTCCGTGGTGAGGTCGCCACCGCCCAGATATCGGCCGGGCCGGCGCTGGCTGCCTTCAGGAACAGCGCTGCCAGCGGGATCAGCACGATCAGCGACAACGCCGTCACGGTGATGCCGAGCGCCAGTCCGAAACCGGGCAGGATGCTCGGCTCGCGCCAGCGGAAGGTCGTCGTCGCCGCCGTCATGGACAGACCCTCAGCGAGCCGGCTTGTAGAGCTGATCGAAGGTGCCGCCGTCACCGAAATGGGTCGGCTGCGCCTTCTTCCAGCCGCCGAAGACGTCGTCGATCGTCACCAGTTCGACCTTCGGGAAATTGGCGACATCCTTGCTGTCGGCAGCCTCGGGATTGCGCGGGCGATAGAAGTTCCGGGCGATGATCGCCTGCGCCTTCGGGGTGTAGAGGAACTCGAGATAGGCCTGTGCCTGCTCGCGGGTCTTCTTGACATCGACATTGCCGTCGACCAGCGCGACCGGCGGCTCGGCCAGGATCGACAGGCTCGGCACCACGATGTCGAACTTGTCGGCGCCGAATTCCTTCAGGGCGAGGAAGGCCTCGTTTTCCCAGGACAGGAAGACGTCGCCGATGCCGCGCTGGGTGAAGGTCGTGGTCGCGCCGCGCGCGCCGGTGTCGAGCACCGGGACATTGGCGAGGAGCTTGCCGATATAATCGCGGATCTTCGCGTCGTCCTTGTTGAAGGCCTTCTCGGCATAGGCCCAGGCGGCGAGGTAGTTCCAGCGCGCCCCGCCCGAGGTCTTCGGGTTCGGCGTGATGATCTGCACGCCCGGCTTCACCAGGTCGCCCCAATCCTTGATCGCCTTGGGATTGCCCTTGCGGACGAGGAAGACGATCGTCGAGGTATAGGGCGAGGAATTGTGCGGCAGCCGCTTCTGCCAGTCGAGCGGCAGCTTCTTCGAGCGCTCGGCCACGGCGTCGATATCGCCGGCCAGGGCCAGCGTCACCACATCGGCATTGAGCCCGTCGATCACGGTGCGGGCCTGCGCGCCCGAGCCGCCATGCGACTGGCGGATCGTCGAGATCTTCTTGTCGGGATGCTTCGCGTTCCACTCGGCGAGGAAGGCCGCGTTGATCTCGCGGTAGAGCTCGCGGGTGGGATCGTAGGAAACGTTGAGGAGCTCGGTCTGGGCGCGCGCTCCGGCGACGACGCCGAAGCAGAGGCTGAAGGCTCCCAGTACCAGTCCGGCCCGGAGGAGGCGGCTATAAGCAGGTCGCGTCATGTCAGGGCTCCGTTGGTTCACGGCGAGGCTTGGTGAAGTCTCGATCCGTTCTGAATAACAAACGAAACGTACTGAATTATCGGTTTTGCCTCAATGACCCGGCGCAATGAGCGCCTTCCAAATTGCGGCACCGGAGGAGAAAACGCATCTCCGGCGATCGCGTTCCACCCGGCGACGATGCCGGGCCATGGTCAGGCGCGACGACGGTCTTCCGCCGGATTCGCGGCGGCAAGGGCCGGACCGAAGGCATGGCCGAGCAGGACGAGAACGGGGCCGCTCGCCGGCAATTCGCCGAGCCGTTCCGGCAGGTCTGCGATGGTCGCGGCGACGCGTTTCTCGTCCGGCCGCGTCGCGGCGAGCACGGCGACGGCCGGCGTCTGCGGATCGAGCCCGGCGGCGATGGCGCGCTCGCGGAAGCCGGGCAGGGTGGCCCGGGCCATGTAGATCACGGTCGAGGCGGCGGGGTCCGCCATGGCGCGCCAGTCGAGATCATCGGGCAATTCGCCCTTGCGCGAATGGCCGGTGACGAATTGCAGGCGCCTTGCATGGTCGCGATGGGTCAGCGACAGGCCGAGCGAGGCGGCAGCACCCTGCGCCGCCGAGATGCCGGGCACGATCGCTACGGGTACGCCAGCCGCCTGGCAGGCTTCGATCTCTTCCCCGGCGCGGCCGAAAATGCCGGGGTCGCCGCCCTTAAGGCGCACGACATGCTTGCCTTGACCAGCGAGCGAAACGATCAGCGCGTTGATGTCGCCCTGCTTCACCGAGGGGCCATAGCCGGTTTTGCCGACCAGCATGCGCTTGGCCTCGCGCCGCGCCAGTTCGAGCACGCCCGGCGAGACGAGGTCGTCATAGAGGATGATGTCGGCGCTCTGCAGCGCGCGGATCGCTTTCAGCGTCAGCAATTCCGGATCGCCCGGACCAGCGCCGACCAGGGTGACGCGGCCCTTGCCGTCGTGAGTAGCTTCGATTTTGGAGAGCTTCGCGAAAAGCTCGGCCTCGTCATCGAGGTTCGGAACGCGCTCCGGCTCGGCCATCGCCTTGCCGGCGAAGAGTTCCCAGAAGCTGCGTCGCAGCGCGAAGGGCAATTCGCGGGCTTGTACCGAAGGGCGCCAGTCGGCCGCTGCTTGCGCCCAGTTCTTCAGGCCGGCCGGCAGCAGCGCCTCGATCTTGGTGCGGATCGCCTGTCCGAAGACGGGCGCCGCGCCATCGGTCGAGACCGCGATGATCAGGGGCGAACGGTTGACCAGCGCGCCGAAGGCGAAATCGCAATGCTCGGGCTTGTCGACGATATTGACCGGCACGCCGGCCTGCCGCGCCGCCGCGACGAAAGCGCGGATCGCATCGGCATCGTCGAGATCGGCGACGGCGATGGCTGCATCGGTGAGATCGTCGGCCTGCCAGGCGCGGCCATGCACATGGACACGTCCGCCAATCTCGCTCCGCACCAAGCCGGCGAACAGCGCCTCCTCGCCATCGGCGAAGACATGAAGCTCCGCTCCCGTCGCCGCCAGCAACTCGGCCTTCCACAGGGCGCCCTCGGTCCCGCCGGCGAGCACGACCCTGCGCCCGTCCAGCTTGTGGAAGAGCGGCAGCGTCGCCAGCGGCTCGATGCGGGCCGCGGTGGATTCGGGCTGTCTGTCGGTCATCGGGTGGTCGCCACGGCCTTTGCGTCTGCCGCACTGCGCTCGTTGCCCGCCGGTGGCGTCAGCAGCCACAGCGCGGCCAGTGTCAGGATGATAAGGCGAAAGCAAAGATCGAACCAGCGCCGGCGTGCCTGGCCGGCAGGCTGGAGCGGCAGCAGCATTTCGAACGCGACATCGGAGCCGTCCTCATCGATGCCCCCGGCCATGCGGGGCGATTCGGTCGAGCCATCTGTCGCGGTCGAGATCGTCATGCCTCACTCCGCTGCGATGGGCGCCGCGGCTCTCGCCGCCCGGCGCCGGTCGAGGACGTTGCGGCCGCTTTCGCCATAGCCACGCTGGTAGGTGGCGCTGAACGTGTCCCGGGCCTGCAGCCATTGCGGCACCGGCTGGCGGGCGGCACTCGCCTCGGGCAATTCGATGGTGTCGAAGCCGCAGGACAGCGCATAGGCGAACTGGTCGGCGATCAGCGGGCCGCTGGCGCGGATCTCGCCCGCGAAGCCGGCGCGCCGGATCTGGCGAGCGAGGCTGAAGCCGCGCCCGTCGCCATAGGCGGGGAAGGCGATGGCAACGAGCGCCAGCCGCGGGAGGAAGGGTTCGAGCGCGGAGAAGGGAACGTTATTGGGGATCAGCACGCCGATCACCTGCTCGGGCTCCTGCGCGTCGAGCGCCGCGGCGAGAACCTCCCAAGGCACGATCGCCGCCGGGATATTGCCGATCGCCGCGCCTTCGCTGCGGGTCCAGCGGTCCTCGGCACTTCCGTTCCGGTCAAGCAGCGGCACGGGCGGTCTCCTGGAAAGCGGCCTTGAAGGGGCTGAGCCCGATGCGGCGGACATTGTCGATGAAGCTCTCGCCCTCGCTGCGCGCGGCGAGATAGACGGAAACGATCCGCTCGATCGCGTCCGGCACCTCCTCGGCTGCGAGGCCCGGCCCGAGAATCTCGCCGATGGCGGCATTCTCGGTGGCATCGCCGCCGAGCGTGATCTGGTAGGATTCGATGCCGCGCTTCTCGAGGCCGAGAATGCCGATATGGCCGACATGGTGGTGGCCGCAGGCATTGATGCAGCCAGAGATCTTGATGCCGAGCGGCCCGATCTCGCGCTGGCGCGCCTCGTCGGCGAAGCGATTCTGGATCGCCTGCGCGATCGGGATCGAGCGGGCCGTCGCCAGCGCGCAATAATCGAGGCCGGGGCAGGAGATGATGTCGGTGACGAGCCCGACATTGGCGGTGGCCAAGCCCGCCTCGCCGAGCTGTTGCCAGATCGCGTAGAGATCACGCTGGCGGACATGCGGCAACACGAGGTTTTGCGCATGGGTGACGCGCAATTCGTCGAACGAATAGCGTTCGGCGAGATCGGCGACGCGGCGCATCTGCTCGCTGGTCGCGTCGCCCGGCGCCTGGCCCACCGGCTTCAGCGAGATCGTCAGTGCCGTATAGCCCGGCGCCTTGTGCGGTGTGGTGTTGACCTCGACCCAGCGGGCGAAGGCGGGGTTCGCAGCCTTCGCCGCTTCCAATGTGTTGCTGACGACCGGCAGCACGTCGTAGCGCGGTGGCGCGAAATAGGCGGCGATGCGCGCGACCTCTTCCGGATCGGCATTGATCGAGGGGCCATCGAGCTGAGCGAATTCGGCCTCGACCCGGCGGGTGAATTCCTCGGCGCCGATCTCGTGGACGAGAATCTTGACGCGCGCCTTGTACTTGTTGTCGCGCCGACCCTCGAGATTATAGACCCGCATGATCGCCTCGAGATAGGCGAGCAGGTCCTTCTTGGGCAGGTAGTCGCGCACGACCTTGCCGATCATCGGTGTGCGGCCGAGCCCGCCGCCGACGCTGATCTCGTAGCAGGTCTCGTGCGTGTCGGGATGGCGGCGCAGGCGCAGGCCGATATCGTGGGCCTTGATCACGGCGCGGTCGGCTTCGGCGCCGGTGACCGCGATCTTGAACTTGCGCGGCAGGTAGCTGAATTCGGGATGGGCCGAGGACCATTGCCGGATCAGCTCGGCGGTCGGGCGCGGATCCTCGATTTCGTCCTGCGCGACGCCGGCGAAATGATCGGCCGTGACATTGCGGATGCAGTTGCCGGAGGTCTGGATGCAATGCATCTCGACATCGGCGAGCAGGCCGAGGATCGCAGGCACGTCGCGCAGCTTCGGCCAGTTGAACTGCAGGTTCTGGCGCGTGGTGAAATGGCCGTAGCCGCGGTCATAGCGCTCGCCGATCAGCGCAAGCTGGCGCAGCTGCCGCGAGTTCAGCGTGCCATAGGGCACAGCGATGCGCAGCATATAGGCGTGGAGCTGGAGATAGACGCCGTTCTTGAGCCGGAGCGGCTTGAACTCGTCCTCGGTCAGAGAGCCGTCTAGCCGGCGCGCCACCTGGTCGGTGAACTGCGCCACCCGCTCCCGGACGAAACGCTCGTCGAATTCGTCGTAACGATACATGAAATCAGCCCTTCGGCGCAGAGGCGATGCCTTCACCGGCCTGCTTGCCGAGATCGGGACGATTGCTGGGGCCGAGCGTCTTGAAGCGCTCGCGGAAATGGCGCGGCACTGGGCTGCCGCTCTCGATGGCGACATCGACGAGATAGGCGTCGACGACCTTGTTGCCGCGCAGTTCGGCAGCGGCGAAGGCTTCGAGCCGTTCGGCCGCCGTATCATCGGCAGCGACCAGCGCGAGCGCCGGATCGCGGGTCCAGGCCAAGGGCCCAGCATCGCCCGCAAAGGCAAAGACGACATCGCCATCGAGCAGGTCGTTGGCGAGGAGGATCGCCGGCAAGGGAACGCGCTTCGCTGGGGCGGCCATCACGCGGCCTCCGCGAGCGTCAGCGTCAGCCCGTCGAGATCGTCAGCCCAGATGATCTGGCAGGAGAGGCGCGAGGTCGCCTCGATCAATGGCAGTTCGTCGAGCGCGTCGATTTCCTCGTCGCGCGGCTCGGGCAGCTTCCCGGCCCATTCCTGCGCGACGATGACATGGCAGGTGCCGCAATCGCAGGAACCGCCGCAGACGCCCTCGATGCCGACCTTGTAGTCGCGCAGGATTTCCATGACCCGCCAGCCTTCCACGGCTTCGAGTTCATGGCTCCGGCCCTGTCGATCGATGACGTTCAGAACTGCCACGATAACGCCCATCCCCGTTCGGTCTTTCGAACAGGGATTTTACGCTACAGGCGGGTTTCAGCTCAATTCACATCAGGTAGTCGGTTTTTTCGAATTATCGATGCGCTAGAGTAGAATTATCCTGAAGAAGCATTTTTGGGCCGATTTGCCGCAAAATTATGCCAGCCGGACAGTTTCCAAGGTCACTCTTGTCATTCCGGGGCTTCGCGTAGCGAAGAACCCGGAACCCACGACCGGGCGAGCGGCCTGCAAGGCGGCATCGAATGTCTCACCCCATCGTGGGTTCCGGGTTCGCGCCTGCGGCGCGCCCCGGAATGACAAGGGTGGTTCTGGCCCCAGAGCGACCGGGCTCGCGCGTCAGGCGCTTTTCAGGATGGTCTCGACGATGTCCTGCACATCGAACGCTTCGCGCAGCGTCGCGAGATGGTGCGGCTCGCCGCGGGTGAGCTTCGCCACGCCTTCGAGCTGGCGACGCAACGCCAGCGGGCGCGCCTCGTTCTGGGAGAGCGCCTCCGGATCTGGCTGCCAGCTTCCATCGGGAAGGCGCCGCTCGGCCCGCGACCAGTCGCAGAGCCGGACAGCGCCCTTATCCCCTTCCAGCGTCCAGACGTTATGGTCGTCCTTGGTGGTCGTGCCGACGCTGCCGGTGAGGCTGACGGGCAGGGCGCCCGCGGTCAGCGTCGCGTCGATCCGGCGTTCGCTCTTGCCGGCCTCGGGATAGGCGGCCTTGGCGGAAAGGTTGGCGAAGGGCCCAGCGATGCGGCGGGTCAGGAACAGGAAATGCGAGACGACCTCGCGGGTGAAACCGCCCTGCGCCGTGCGGTCGAGCCAGCCGGCCGCGTCGACCTGCCAGGAGCGCGGCCAGCTCGCGAAGGCGACCTCGATCGAGACGCGCTGCGGCGTGCCCACCGCTCCGGAATCGATCCATTCCCGCAAACGAGCGACGGCCGGCGAGGAGGCAAAGGGAAAGTTCACCGCGCCGCGCGCGCCGGCCTCAGTGACGAAAGCCCGCGCATCGTTGACATCGACCGCCAGCGGCTTCTCGCAGAACACCGCCTTGCCGGCAGCGAGCGCCGCACGCGCATGACCGAGATGGGAGGAGGGCGGGGAAGCGATATAAACGCAGTCGCTTGCAGCGATCAGGGCAGCTGCATCCGGCTGCTGCGGCACCGCCGGCAATGCAGCGCCGATCCGCTCCATCGCCTCGGCCGAGGGGTCCCAGATGCCGGAGACGCGAAGCGCGCTCGCCGGCTGGTCGAGCGCGGCGCGCAGCATGCGCTCGCCCATGATGCCGGCGCCGATGAGGCCCAGGGAAATCGGAGTTGCGCTCATAGATGTCTCGCTCGCCTGAAGCTGGGCCGCTTGCGCTGGCCCTTTCGAATATCCGGTCAGTCTCGGGTTAATCCTAACTGCCGGCATGTGTTGAAAGCGATGCGGCCGCCGGTCCATATCGTCGCCCGCGTACGATGCAGTCCCGCATCCAGGTGAAGCATGATCCGGCTCTACCGTTCCCTTCCGAGCGCTGCCGATATCCTGAACCGGAACGGCGGTGAAGGCCCCGGCTTCAACGCGATGCGCCTGATCCTGTCGCTGACCATCCTCGCAGTGCATTCCGGCTGGGTCGCGGGCGCCGATACGAGCCGCGACTGGGAAGGGCTGCACGGCATCTTCCTGATGAGCCTGGTGCCGGCCTTTTTCGCGCTGAGCGGCTTCCTCGTCACCGGCAGCGCCCTGCGGACCGACGCGGTGCGGCCTTTCATCACGTTGCGCGCCATCCGCATCATGCCGGCACTTTTCGTTGAGATCACGCTGTCGGCGCTGGTGCTCGGCCCGCTGCTGACGACCTGGCTGCTGCGCGACTATGTCGCCGATATCCGTTTCTGGGAGTATTTCGGCAATATCGTCGGCCGCATCCGCTTCGAACTGCCGGGCGTGTTCGAGAGCAATCCCGTCGCCGGCGTGGTCAACCAGAACCTCTGGACGCTGAAGCCGGAATTCTACTGCTATATCCTGATGGCGATCATGATCGCGGTCGGCATCCTGCACCGCCGGCTCGCCTTCGCCGCGCTGACGCTGGCGGTCATCCTCGGCGCCACTATTGCCGCGTTCAAGGTCGGCTTCGGCGTCACCGAGGGTAACTATCACTGGACCGTCGTGGTCTTCTATTTCCTGGTCGGCTGCCTGTATTTCCAGTGGCGCGAGCATGTGAAGATGCACTGGCTGCTCTTCGTCGCCGCGCTCCTGGCCTCGGTCGCCCTGATGGCCGCGCCGCGCGAATACGCCTTCTTCGTGCCGCCTTTCCTGACCTATTGCGTGGTCTATCTCGGCCTGCTGCCGCTGCACCTGCCGGCGCGGATCAAGAAGCTCGACGTCTCCTACGGCATCTATCTCTACGGTTTCCCGATCCAGCAGGCGATCGTCAGCCAGACCGATTTCGTCCATGGCAACGGGCCGCTGCTCTTCGCCATCTCGGCGCCGATCGTCATCGCCTTCGCGCTGGTGTCCTGGCTCTGGATCGAGAAGCCTTTCCTCAAGGTGAAGCCCTACGTGCTCGGCCAGAAGCAGTGGCGCAATCGCAAGGCCCCCGCGCTGGCCCTGGCGGAGTGAGCCGCCGCCGTCAGGACGCTTTCGCCCGCATCCGTGCGGCGAGGCCAAGCCCCATCACCGCCATGGCGAACAGCACCCAGAGCGGATCGGCGCGGTTGAGCGGGAAGGTCTCGAGCATGCCGACATAGGTCATGAAGATCAGGATCATGGCGAAGAGGTCGGCGAGATTGCGGTTCCCCGGAATTCGCCAGCTACGCATGTAGTCGACAAGCGGCCGGCCCATCAGCAGCCAGATCGCCAGCACCGCGCCGGGAACGCCCAAGGTCAGCGCGGCGTCGAGATAGCTGTTATGGCCCGAGCCGATGCCGCGGACATCCCAGCTCGCCTCGTAATTCTCCTCGAAGCCGGTGACGGCCGGCGTCTGCCAGAAGCTGGCATAGCCGTAGCCGAACCACGGCTTCTCGGCGATACGCTGCAGGGCGAATTTCCAGATCTCGTCGCGGCCGGTGAAGGTCGGGTCCGAGATCACCGCCTTGAGCATGGCGTTGAGCGCAGGCGAGATCACCGAGCCGACGGTCAGCGCCGCGATCAGCGCGACCAGCATGACGTGTACCATAACCGCGAGCCCGGGCCGCCCGGTGATGCGCGCCAGCGTGACCACGCCGATGGCGAGAGGCAGGAAGCCCATCGTCGTCTTCGAGCCGCTGTTGAGCACGAAGAGCAGGCCGAGCGCGACAACGAGCGCGCCGCGCCAGCGCAACCCGCAGCGCCAGCCATAGATCCCGATCATCGCTACGATCGAGAAGACCGGCGCGGCGAAGTTCTTGTGCGAGAGATGCCCGCGCCAGTCGCCGGCATGGACGCCTTCCGCACCCTCCGAACCGTGGACGACCAGATGCGGCGCCAGAACGAGCATCGCGTAGACCAGCAGCAGCAAGACGAGGCAGGCATTGACCGCCGCCACGGCGAAACTGCGCTCGTCGCGCGGCAGGACCAGAACGCCGGCGACGACGATCATCACGATCGCGGTGAGCAGCAACCCGCGCCACGAAGCCGTCGGATCGAGCGATTGCGCGATCGAGAGCGCGGCAACGCCGAAGACGACGGCCCAGCGGCCGAAGCCGAGCCGCGCCAGCACGTCGCGCTGCGCCAATCCCAGCATCGCCGCGAGAAAGACGAGCCCGAGCCCGAACCAGCCGACCTGGTTGACGATATTGCCGGTCGATTCGCCCGGCGCCGTCTGCTCCGGCACGCCGGCAAAGGGTTGCAGCGACAGCATCAGGATGAACAGCCCGCAGCCGGACAGGATGGCGCCGAGCAGGCCGGGCTCGGATCGGGTCGTGTCGCTGATCGTCGAGCCGTGGACGCTGTCGCTCATGAATGTTTCGCGGCCGTCTTCGGAAAGCCCGCCGATGCGGCGAGCCGAGCGCGAACGCACCATAGGCGCGGAATCTTAAGGGCGTCTCACCGCCGCAGGCCTCCGCGGTTGACGCTTCCCGCAGCGCTGCCGCATGACACGGGCCTCGACCAAGGAGGCCCGCCCCATGAAAGCCGTCGTCTACGAAGCCTTCGGGCAGGCCCCCGAACTGCGCATCCTGCCGGACCCGACCCCGGAGCCGCACAGCGTCATCATCAAGGTCGAGGCGACGGGCCTCTGCCGCAGCGACTGGCATGGCTGGGTCGGCCACGATCCCGATATCCGCCTGCCGCATGTGCCGGGCCATGAGCTGGCCGGCGTGATCGCCGCGGTCGGCCGCAGCGTCGTGCGCTTCCGCGAGGGCGACCGCGTCACCGTGCCCTTCGTCTCGGGCTGCGGCTCCTGCCCGCAATGCCATTCCGGCAACCAGCAGGTCTGCGACGACCAGTTCCAGCCCGGCTTCACCCATTGGGGCTCGTTCGCCGAGTACGTCCGCATCGACCGGGCCGATTTCAACCTCGTGCGCCTGCCCGAGGAGATCGATTTCGCCACGGCCGCCAGCCTCGGCTGCCGCTTCGTGACCTCGTTCCGCGCCGTGGTCGACCAGGGCAAGGTCACGGGCGGGCAATGGGTCGCCGTTCACGGCTGCGGCGGCGTCGGCCTCTCCGCGATCATGATCGCCAATGCGCTCGGCGCCAATGTCGTCGCCGTCGATATCTCCGATGACAAGCTGCGCCTCGCCCGCGAGGTCGGCGCCGCGGTGACGATCAACGCGAAGACGCAACCCGATGTCGTCGCCGCCGTGCGCGACGCGACCGGTGGCGGAGCGCATGTCTCGCTCGATGCGCTCGGCCACCCCCAGACCTGCTTCAATTCGGTGGCGAACCTGCGCAAGCGCGGCAAGCATATCCAGGTCGGGCTGCTATTGGCGGAGCAGGCGACGCCGCCGATCCCGATGGCGCAGGTCATCGCCCACGAGCTGGAAATCCTCGGCAGCCACGGCATGCAGGCGCATCGCTATGGCGCGATGCTCGACATGATCAGCGCCGGCAAGCTCACCCCGCAGCAGCTCGTCGGCCGCCGCATCGACCTCGCCGAATCGATCCCCGCCCTGATGGCGATGGACCGCTTCGAGGGCACGGGCGTGACGATCATCGACCGGTTCTGAGGGGCGGGGCGCAGACGGCTTCTCTGCCCCCGCGCGCGTCATGCTCGGGCTTGACCCGAGCATCTCATGACGAGGAGGCTCCAACGCCTCCGATGCTGACCTTCCTCAGGTGGTCATCCCGGGCTTGACCCGGGATCCATGCCTGAGCGCATCCGATGCAGGCTCCGGCATGGATCCCGGATCTCCGCTTCGCTCCGTTCGGGATGACCCGCGTTTTCATGGAAACGCGGTGGCCTTCACGCCCCATCCCGCGCGCTCTCCGCGGCGATGCGCGCCTCGGCCTGCGCGATCGCCTCGTCGGGGTCGAGCCCGTTGGCGCGGTTCTGCATCGTGTAGGCGAACGACCTGCGGGTCTCGTCCGGCATGGCCCGCAAGACGGCGTGGAAGCAGGCGCCACGCGCATCCTGGCAGGCGCGCCTCCGCTTGCAGACTCTGTTCGGGCAGACGCGGAAGATTTCGAGCTGGTCGGTCAGCCGGCGAAACAGGGCGGACCGCGCCCTCTGGCAGCTCTCGAAATCGGTGATCGGCGGGATAGCGGCTTGGGTGTTCCGGCGTTTCGGCATAGCGGGTCTCCCTGGGGTCAGGCACGCAGGATCATCCGCCCGCGCGGATGCGCGGCGGGGTCGCAGGGGTGGCTAGACAGGGCTGGCGGAGCGCCGCGAGGCGCGAAGGGAATCCGCAACCGTTGAGCCAGGCTGCGGCGCGGCGGGATTGAGCCACCCGTCGCACGCCCCGTGGCGCTCCGCCTCCGGCGATTTTGGGCTCCGGGCCGCGCTTATCGGGCCGGGCGGTTCAGGATGGGCGGGTTTCGACGCCAGTGTCCCTTACGGGAGCGTCGCGTCGTCGCCGTACCCATCATCAACGGCCGGCCGTTCCCAGCGAGCTCCTCGCACAGGGACCGTAGTGTCCCCAGGGCGGTTCCCGAAGCCTCCCGGGAGCAGGGCGTAACCCCCGCCCGCAGGCGCCGACCCTCACCCAACCTCCAGCATACCTCCGGACGGCCGCCCCGTTTGGGTGATGGGCGAGGGCAGGATAGGGCGGGTGAGGTGGGGCGAGGATAAGTTGGGAGACGGAGCTACGACGCCGGCCCTTCGCTGGGTTGAGTGCAATATGTTCGCGTGGCGTCCAAAAGTCGGCGGTATGAGCAGCCTGATGCCTTAGCTGTTCTGCAACGAGAACAAGCAGTAGGTTCTAGGGAATCGGGCTCCGGCATACTGCGAGGCAAAGTGAACACCGATAGAATCAACGTCTCCGTGAGGCCGCGACCGATCCGCATCGCTTTTCTGATCGACATTAGCGAAGATTCACATTCTATTCTCGACGAGGTGTTTCAATACTGCTTTTCTATATGGTCGGGGCGGTTTTCACTTATCGTGCCGTGCATCGAAAATAAGCCGGTGCCTGAATTCATGCCTTGGCTCAGAGCATTTGATGCGGACTTGATTTACTCTTATGTCGACTTGTCGAAACCTGATCAATTCAGATTTCATGAAGCTTTCTATCCGTCGGTTTTGCAGCGTCATAGTATCTCGAAAGGTAATTCTCGCCCTCGGCTAACACCAGAACCTGCTATGCCGCCGCTACAGGTGAAAAGCCTCATGCCGTTAGCTGGAGCTGCAAGCTTCATGGACGGTTCGCGAGGTGTAACGCTCGCTACGGGCATGGGAGGATGGTGGGATGACAGATTCATAAGCGACAGCTTCGGTTTGGTATCCTCTCAGCTTCGTAACGCACTGCGAGGCCCCCTTTCAGAGTTTGGCTCTCTCCTGGCAGCCGTGCCAGACAACGAGTTTCAGCCTAGAGAGCAGTATTTCTCTTCGCCTGAAAAAACAGTGCCCGACGAAGTTTCTCTACTTTACCAGATGACCCGAAATCACCGCATCAAAAGCCTTTCTAGAATTTCAGCGCTGATGTCCCAGAGGTTGGATTTCTACATGGGTCGTTGGGGAAATAGCTTCAATATCGTCGTAGGTAATACCGTTTCAGACCGCATTCTCTATTGGAATGCTCGATCTCTTATGCCAATTGGCCGTGATTGGGATGATGTAGACCTAATGATCCCACGCGAGAAGTTCGAAGACACTGCGTTTGTGACGCATCTTCGCGAGTTCATGAATCAAAGAAATTACATTGGGGGCGGCGGGCAAGGACCACATAAGGCTACGCTACGATCCGTGAGCCTCAGAGAAAGCGAGTTAGACAAACTTGCGCAATTGATGATGAACGGGAGCGGCTGGATAGCCTACGATCATGAGCATATAAGTGACATAAGGAATGTGAGGCCGAAAGATAAGGAGCTGGCTCAGGTTCGGCTTGCAAGCTCCGGAAGCGCCTTTCGACCAACCAACGCATGGCAAGAACAAAGCTTTAGCGGCGACGTCATTGCACTAGGTGCGCCCGCTCCAGAGCACGTTCGACATGTTCCCCCATCAATTGCCAATGCCGACCTAGGTCTTTGGGCGCTCGATGTGGATATTGACCGCTCTATAGATCACTCTCGATTCTCAAATCGCCGGCACACGTGGAGACTGCCGCGGCGCCTCAGAGTCACTGGCGCCTTCTTAGGAGCCTATGGCCTGTCTGACCATAATAGCCCGATTATATATCCGCGCGCATCTATTAACGGTCACCTCGCGTTGTTTGCTGCAATCGGATGTCAAACTCCTACGATCCATCTGCCGTCTGACCATTACGCGATCCTGCATGCTCTCAGGGTGGGGCGGGCGTGGCCTTCGTTTGAAAGATTTGGAGAGGACGGCGCGCCACCTGAAAGGATCTGCGCGCGAGTTGAACGCTCCCCTGCTGGTCGTTACTTTTGGGGCGTCTATCAGCTTTTTGGGGACCTCAAGACAGCAAGGGCATTCTTGCTCCATGCATTCTGGCGGAAGCAGCTAAAGGAGCTTGGGGCGACTGATCAGAGAACTGAGGAGCGGCAACGCCGCGTTGAGATTCAATTAAAAAAACGAATTGGCATCAAGGCGTTCGATCCGACAGAGGGCGACAAGTTAGCAACGCTTGCTAATATGGTACTGCAAGAAGCTGATGCAGTACGAAGCACAGTACGATCACTGCGATGGGATAAGATTAAATTAGCTTTTGATGAAGTCGTTGATGCCTTTATCAGCCGAAACAATTTGCCGATTAAGGAGATTCAAAGCGAAAAAGAACAAGCGGAGGAGCGCGATGGATATGCATCATATTTAAAGTCATTTGTGCAGGATTTATGCTCTCTTGGCGTTCTACATCAAGGCTATGAACATACCTGCCGCCAATGCCTTCATCGCTCATGGACGGCCATCGCTGATCTGAAAACTCAGATTACTTGCGAGGTGTGCCACAGTGAAGAGCCAGCTCCGGTGGATAGAGCATGGCAGTTCCGCCTCAACGGCTTTCTCAGAGAAGCGCTCCAAAGGCATGGGATTGGGCCGCTTTTTTGGGTTCTTGATAAATTTCAGCAGAGCAACTCCACATCGTTTTGGTTCGACGGCCCGTTGAATATTTTCTTTAACGACGACGCGGCGCTTGAGAATAGGCCCAATACGGATGTCGATCTTACGATAATTGAAAATGGTATAGTGCGCATGTGCGAGGTGAAGCAGTCGGATCGCCAATTTCTTGACCCGGAAGGGCTTGCTCAAACAATGCTTAAGCTCAGGCCAGATATTGCGATGATTGCTGTGATGGAGGCAGATAGCGATAGCTTGAAAGCGAAGTTCGCCCGTTTCTCAAAAATTCTTGAAGGAAGCGGCATTAAGGCAGAGATACTCACCCTCGATACAGACAGGGACTTCTCTGATTCGCCGTACTTCTAGAGCGACGTTCTGTCATTCAGCCCGTCACTAGCATGGACGCAATCATCGGGCCTCCCTTGTTGGCCTCACTCCGCCGCCTGCCGCTGCACCTTGCCCTTCTTGATCGGCCGGCGGTCGAGCACCTCCTTGAGGAAGCGCGCGGTGTGGCCCTTGCCGATGCGGACGATGTCCTCCGGCGTGCCCTCGGCCACCACCTGGCCGCCGCCGTCGCCGCCTTCGGGGCCCATGTCGATCACCCAGTCGGCGGTCTTCACCACCTCGAGATTGTGCTCGATCACCACCACCGAATTGCCCTGGTCGACCAGCTCGTGCAGCACCTCCATGAGCTTGGCGACGTCGTGGAAATGCAGGCCGGTGGTCGGCTCGTCGAGGATGTAGAGCGTGCGGCCGGTGGCGCGCTTCGACAGTTCCTTGGAGAGCTTGACGCGCTGCGCCTCGCCGCCCGAGAGCGTCGTCGCCTGCTGGCCGACCTTGACATAGTCGAGGCCGACGCGCGCCAGCGTCTCCATCTTGTCGCGGATCGAGGGCACCGCCTTGAACAGGCCCTTGGCCTCCTCGACCGACATGTCGAGCACGTCGGCGATCGACTTGTCGCGATACTTCACTTCGAGCGTTTCGCGGTCGTAGCGCTTGCCCTTGCAGACGTCGCAGGTGACGTAGACATCCGGCAGGAAGTGCATCTCGATCTTGAGCAGGCCGTCGCCCTGGCAGGCCTCGCAGCGGCCGCCCTTGACGTTGAACGAGAAGCGCCCGGCCTGATAGCCGCGCGCCTTCGCCTCCGGCAGGCCGGCGAACCATTCGCGGATCGGCGTGAAGGCGCCGGTATAGGTCGCCGGGTTCGAGCGCGGCGTGCGGCCGATCGGCGACTGGTCGATGTCGATGACCTTGTCGAGATGCTCGATGCCCTCGATGCGGTCATGCGGGGCCGGATGGTCGATCGAGCCGTTCAGCTTGCGCGCCACCGCCTTGTAGAGCGTGTCGATCACCAGCGTCGACTTGCCGCCGCCGGAGACGCCGGTGATGCAGGTGAACATCCCCAGCGGAATCTCGACATCGACATTGCGCAGGTTGTTGCCGCGCGCGCCGACGATCTTGAGGCTGCGGCCGCTCGTGGCCTTGCGGCGCTTGGCCGGCACCGCGACCGACATCTCGCCGGTGAGGTATTTGCCGGTGAGCGAATTGGGATCGTCGAGAATGTCCTGCGGCGTGCCCTTGGCGACGATCTCGCCGCCATGGATGCCGGCGCCGGGGCCAACATCGACGACATAGTCCGCCGTCAGGATCGCGTCCTCGTCATGCTCGACCACGATCACGGTGTTGCCGAGGTCCCTTAGCCGGCGCAGCGTCCCGAGCAGGCGCTCGTTGTCGCGCTGGTGCAGGCCGATCGAGGGCTCGTCCAGAACATAGAGCACGCCGGTCAGCCCTGAGCCGATCTGCGAGGCGAGCCGGATGCGCTGGCTCTCGCCGCCCGACAGCGTACCGGAGGCGCGGGCGAGCGTCAGGTATTCCAGCCCGACATCGAGCAGGAAGGTCAGCCGGTCGCGGATTTCCTTGAGTATGCGCGGGGCGATCTCGTTCTGCTTCTTCGACAGGCGCGCGGGCAGGGTGGTGACCCAGTCCAGCGCATCCTTGACCGAAAGCCTCGAGACCTCGCCGATATGGCGCATGTCGATCTTCACCGCCAGCGCCTCGGGCTTCAGGCGATAGCCGTTGCAGGCGGCGCAGGGCGTCTCGGACATGAAGCGGCCGATCTCCTCACGCGCCCAATCCGACTCCGTCTCCTTCCAGCGCCGCTCCATATTGGTGATCACGCCCTCGAAGGGCTTCTTCACCTCGTAGCTGCGCAGGCCGTCATTATAGGCCATGCGCACGGCTTCCGTGCCCGTGCCGAACAGGATCGCCTTCTGCGCGCTCTCCGGCAGCTCCGACCAGGGTTTTGTCATCGAGAAGCCGAAATGCTTCGCGAGCGATTCCAGCGTCTGGCCGTAATAGGGCGAGGTCGACTTGGCCCAGGGCGCGATGGCGCCCTTCTTCAGCGTCAGTGAATGGTCCGGCACGATCATGTCCGGATCGATCCGCATCTCGTGGCCGAGACCGTCGCAGGTGGGGCAGGCGCCGAACGGGTTGTTGAACGAGAACAGCCGGGGCTCGATCTCAGGGATAGTGAAGCCGGAAACCGGGCAGGCGAATTTCGAGGAGAAGGTGACGCGCTTCGCCTCGCCGTTCTCCTCCTTCTCGTCGGCATATTCGAAGACGGCGATGCCGTCGGTCAGCTCCAGCGCCTGCTCCAGCGAATCCGCGAGGCGCGCACCGAGATCGGGCCGGATCACGATGCGGTCCACGACCACGTCGATGTCGTGCTTGAACTTCTTGTCGAGGGCAGGGGCGTCCGGGATTTCGTAGAACTCGCCATTGACCTTGACGCGCTGGAAGCCGCGCTTCAGCCAATCGGCCATCTCCTTCCTGAACTCGCCCTTGCGGCCGCGCACCACCGGTGCGAGCAGATAGCCGCGCGTCTTCTCCGGCAGCTCGACCATGCGGTCGACCATCTGCTGCACGGTCTGGCTCTCGATCGGCAGGCCGGTCGCGGGCGAATAGGGAATGCCGGCGCGCGCCCAGAGCAGGCGCATATAGTCGTGGATCTCGGTGACGGTGCCGACCGTCGAGCGCGGGTTCTTCGAGGTCGTCTTCTGCTCGATCGAGATCGCCGGCGAGAGCCCGTCGATCTGGTCGACATCGGGCTTCTGCATCATCTCGAGGAACTGGCGGGCATAGGCCGAGAGGCTCTCGACATAGCGGCGCTGGCCCTCGGCATAGATCGTGTCGAAGGCGAGGGAGGATTTGCCGGAGCCCGAGAGGCCGGTGAAGACCACGAGCTTGTCGCGGGGAATCGCGAGATCGACATTCTTGAGATTGTGCTCGCGCGCGCCGCGCACGGTGATGACGCGGCTGTTCGGGTCGGCCGCACGGTTGCGGTCGAACATGTCTTCCAGCGCAGCGGCCTGGGCAGCGGCGGATTCGGTCTTGCGGGCCATCGGGGCGTCCGTTGCGGTGAAGCGCTAGATGTAGGGCAAATGCCGGGCCTTTCCAGCCTCGCGGCGATCTGCCCGGCATGAATAGCACGCAGCCGTCCCGGCTGCTGCCGTCTTCCTGACAGAAGGCGTCAGGATCGGCGAGGCTCTCATGTGGGGATCATTGCACCGATCGCAATCGACTCCACGGCACGCTCGAATTATCTATAAATCATGACGAAGCCTGCCGAAGACACCATCGCCGTCCGCATCGCCAGGGCCCTGGCCGAGCGGATCATCGCCGGAACGATCGAGCCCGGCTCCCGCCTCAGACAGGACCATATCGCCGAGGAATTCGAGACCAGCCATGTCCCGGTTCGCGAAGCCTTCCGCCGGCTGGAGGCGCAGGGGCTGGCGATCAGCGAGCCGCGTCGCGGCGTCCGCGTCGCCTCCTTCGACCTGTCGGAGGTCAAGGAGGTCGCGGCCATGCGGGCCGCGCTGGAGGTGCTGGCCTTGCGCCATGCCGCGCCGCATCTCACCGCCGCCATCCTCGACAAGGCCGAGCAGGCACGGCGCGATTGCGACGCCGCCACCGATGTGCGGGCCTGGGAGGAGGCGAATCGCCGCTTTCACCGCACGCTGGTCGCACCTTGCGGCATGAAGCGCCTGCTCGCGACGATCGACGACCTCCACGCGGCGAGCGCGCGTTTCCTGTTCTCGGCCTGGCGCTCGGAATGGGAGGCCCGCACCGACCATGACCACCGCGCCATCCTCAACGCCCTGCGCAATGGCGACCTCGAAACCGCGATCGCGACGCTGGCGCGGCATGCCCAGTGGATCGGCGAGCGCCCGGTCCGCACGGCTTCCGGCGCGACGCGCGGGGCTTTTGCGATCGTCGGGTAGGTGTGGGCGCTAGGCGCGCGAGACCCTTGTCATTCCGGGGCGCGCCACAGGCGCGAACCCGGAACCCACGACCGGGTGAGACATCAGATACTCGTTTGCACACCGCTCGCCCGGTCGTGGGTTCCGGGTTCTTCGCTGCGCGAAGCCCCGGAATGACAAGGGTCGCACTCGCAGAAATGATGCTGCCATCGTCGGCTGAGCTTTGTCCGTCCCCGGCGTGGGCGATTTCGCACAAAGGGCGCGCTTGCCTTTTCCGCCAAGATATGGACTTCCTCATAGATCAAAGATCAAAATTATAGATAATCTTGATCGCGACCAAGGAGTGACCATGACCGATCTCGCCCTCAGCCGCCCGTTCAGCCCGCTGCGGCTGGAAAGCCGCTCGCTCACCTGGCAGGCCGGCGCCGTGATCGTCGGCAGCCTGCTGCTGGCGCTGTCCTCGCAGATCAAGGTGCCGATGTACCCGGTGCCGATGACGATGCAGACCTTTGCAGTGACGCTGATCGGCGCGCTCTATGGCTGGCGCCTCGGCGCGGTCACCGTCATCGCCTGGCTGGCGCAGGGCGCCATGGGCCTGCCCGTCTTCGCCGGCGCCGTCGGCGGCGCGGCCTATTTCGCCGGCCCGACCGGCGGCTACCTGCTGGCCTTCCCCTTCGCCGCCGCCCTGACCGGCTGGCTGGCGCAGCGCGGCTGGAACGGCAGCCGCATCGGCCTCGCCTTCGCGGCGATGCTGGCCGGCAACGCGCTCTGCCTGGTGATCGGCGTCGCCTGGCTCGGCACCCTGATCGGCCTGTCCAAGGCGATCGCGCTCGGCGCTACGCCCTTCATCCTCGGCGCCATCCTGAAGTCGGCGCTGGCCGCCGCGACGCTCAAGGCCTTCGCGCCGCGCGGCTGAGACGGTCACGCGATCTCGCATCAGCGACCCGGTGGGCTTCGGCCTGCCGGGTTTTTGTTGAGCTCCGGGGCAGGGGCTGGACCGCGACCGGCCGCAGGCTCTGAGAGTCAGTTTGGAAACTCAGCCCTCATCCTGAGGAGCAAGCGAAGCTTGCGTCTCCAAGGATGCTCCAGTGGGTATCCGGAGCCTCCTGAAGCATCCTTCGAGACGCCATTCCCAAGGGAACGGCTCCTCGGGATGAGAGCTCAGGGACTTTCCAACCAGGCTCTGAGAGCATGCTGATTTCACGCGGAAACACCTCGTCATCCCGGGCTTGACCCGGGATCCATCGGAGAGCGCTGCGCCCTTCGATGGATCCCGGATCGGCGCCGCTTCGCAGCTTGTCCGGAATGACGACGCGTTTCCGCGAAGAATGAAGCGGGCGCCTAGCGTACGGCGTTTCCGAACGAATCCGTCTGGCGCGCCGGGGCGCCGATGCCCGGCTGCATATAGGCCGGCCCGTCGGCTCTGGCGCGGGGGACGCTGTCCTGCGTGGTGCAGCCGATCGGCCCAAGCAGCATGAAAGCCAGGGCGAGATAACGTTTCAGCATGGCGAGCTCCATTGCAGTAGTTCGGGACCGGGTGGAGATTTCATAGCGTTCTCCACGCCCGAATGCGATGATCGCGTGAGACGTCCATGATCCTCGCCAAACGCATGCTTCCCAACGAGAAACACGACAGGCCGGTTTGGCGCGGCATACTGCCGATCGCGGTCGGGATTCAGGCCGCGACGCTGCCCATAGCCGTCTGTTTCGCCCCGTTCGCAGTTTCTCCCGTGCAAGCCGCGAGCAAGCCGCCCTTGTTTCTGCGCAGTTGCACGATCACGCCTCCGGACCCATCACCGCTTTTCTCGTTTCCCGCCGGGGCGACATCCGCGGCGGAGAGCGATGACGACGACAACGAGGCCGAGAATGACGACGAGGACGAGGACGACGATAGCCCTCGCGGCTTCGTCTCGCCGGGCTCCGGCACCTGCATCGCCGTATCCGGCACGGTCAATGCCGGGATCCAGCGCGACGACTACAAGGCGAATGCGCTGGCGCGCGCGACCGGGCAGGTTCCGCAGAGCGCCACCAGCTTTCCCCTGAGCGCCAGCTTCCGGATCGAGACCGGACAGATGCTCGCGGATGGCCACCATCTGGCGACCGCCTTCGACTTCTCCATGGATACGACCAGCGAGGGCGGCAGCGAGCTCACGATGAACGAGGCCAGCGTCACCTTCGGGGCGTTCGCCTTCGGACTCGCGGACTCGCGTTTCGATTTCTGGGCTGGCGATGAATTCGCCTTCCTTGGGCGGATTCCGAGCCGGACGGTCGCCTTGATCGGCTATGAGCGGCAATTGACCGAACAGCTCAGTCTCTCGCTATCGGTCGAAGATGCTTCCGCCGACCGGCGCACGGTGCTGCCGACAAGGGGAAATCGCGTGCCGGACGGTGTCGTGCGCTTGCTCTACGAGCAGGGTGGACTGATGCTGCACGGGGCGATCGCGGCGCGGGATATCCCCGGCGGTGGCTCCAGCCGCGTCGGCCGGGCTGCGATCCTCGGCGCGACCTGGGAGAAAAAGCTGCTGGACCGGCCGCTGACATTGACCGCCCAGATCGCCGGCGCCGTGAATGCGGCGCCCTATATCGGCTCCAGGCTCGACCAGCGCACGGCCTTCTCGGTCCTGACCGGGAATCTGACGACGCGCGGCTGGTCCGGCGTGGTCGCGATCGGGCGGGAATGGACCGACGAATGGTCGAGCAACGCCTATGTCAGCCGCTATCGTCTGACGATTCCGAACGCGTCCGGGCTGGCGGGCCGTGTCCAGATCGACCGGGTGGCGGCCAATCTGGTCTGGGCGCCGATCGATGGAGTGCGCCTCGGTCTCGAAGGTTCTGTCGCCTGGCAGAAGCTCGACATCGCCGGAAACGCACGCGCGGCGAGCCTGTCGGGCCGGCAGAGCTCGGCGCAGCTTTTCCTGGAGCGAAGCTTCTGACGCGATGACCCGTCGCGCCTACACCGTTAGGGTCAGCAACGGGTCGTGAGCAGACCTCCCTGGCGCCACTTGTGAGCACGCGTACGAAAAGTCTATACATATTCAAGTGGCGGCGGCTTTCGTTGCAGGAGGCGAGCATGCGGACCGAAGCAATCATTGGCTTCGCAACCCTGATCGGAATTGCTACCTGCTCACCCGGCCCGAATGTGTTGGCGGTCATCTCGCACGCTTTGCGATATGGCGTTCGCGGCGCTGCTCTCGCTATCCTGGGAAATCTGCTGGCCCTGTTCCTTGTTGCGAGCGCGGCAGCTTTCGGCGTCGGCGGCTTGATAAAGATGTTTCCCGACGCGTTCACTGTCATGAAGCTCGCTGGCGCGATCTATCTGATCTGGATCGGCTGGAAGACATTTCGATCGTCTTTCGGAATGACATCGAACGCAGCGCCGGATGAGCAGGTAAATTCAGAGGATGTGTCGATCGTTTTGAAGACATTGTTGGTTTCGTTGAGTAACCCGAAGTCTATTCTCTTCCTCTCTGCCGTGTTTCCGACCTTCCTCGACCCATCGGCGTCCATCGCGTCGCAGTTCGCCATCATGTTCGCGATCATCATTGGCATCGTGGGCACAGTTCACGCTTGCTACGCATTTGTGGCTTTGAGAATGCGCTCCAGGCTCATCAGCAAGGACGGCAAGCGATGGACCGCGCGCATCGCCGGGCTGAGCTTTGCCGGTCTGGGTATGGGACTTCTCGCCGACGCTGCTCGGCCGAGATAGGCGACGGACGTCAGCAACGGGTCGAAAACGGACGCTCAGCTCACAGTGCCTCAATCGCGTGGTGGAACGGTGTCGTATTGCGGCAGGCCGTCTGCGATCTCGTAGTAGTCCCCTTTGTCGGCGACGTAGATATGCAGATTTGCAGCGGTCTCCGTCGCTCCGTCGAAAGCGCCCATGGCCACGGCGATCCAATCCCGATCCGGCCGATCCCAGAAGAGGGACGATCCGCATGTCGAGCAGAAGCCGCGCCGGACGTGCTCCGACGATTGAAACCACGCCAGTTTCTCCTCGCCGATGATCGTCAAGGCCGTCCTGGGCACATCGGTGGACGCGAAGTAATGGCCCGAGTGCTTGCGGCACATGCGGCAATGGCAGAAATTCGGATCGGGCAGGCTGTCAGCCACCGTCAAGGTGACCGCACCACACAGGCATGAGCCGCTGTGCATCTTCGATCCACTCCCGCAAGCGCGGACGGCAAACCTACCTGTATCCTTCGCGGCCCGCCACCCGGCCTACCCACGCAAAAGAAAAGAGCGACGGTCGCCCGTCGCTCTCGGAATCACCACCAGTCGGGAGGTGGCGGGGCATAACGCGGCGGCCCCCAGCCCGGCCCACGACCGTAACCGTAACCCGGAGGCGGGCCGTATCCGCGCGGCGGTCCATAACCGCGACCATAGCCATAGCCGCGGCCGTAGCGTTGCTGGCGCATGGTTTCTTCGATGATCATATGCCGCCGCTCGGCTGCAGCCGACCAGGAATACGCGACCGTCGCCTTGTCGAGACGCTGGGCGAGCTCCTTCGGCAACGCCTCGGAGGCCATGGCCGGCGCGGCCAACGCGCTGCCGAGTGCAATCGTCGTGAAGATCAACAGCTTGCGCATGGCAAACTCCTTTCGACCCTGATCAGATCACGCGGCGCCTCCACGGAGGATGAACCGATCCGTTGGCTGCCGTTCACCTGCTCGAGGTCACGCAGGCAGCACCGTCACGGGGGTGCCGGGCGCGACGCGCGCATAGAGATGGGCGATGTCCTGATTGATCATCCGGATGCAGCCCGACGAAACGTTCGTGCCCACCGTATAGGGCTCGAACGTGCCATGGATTCGATAGCCGAGGTCTCGCCCCTCGCCGAACAGATACAGGGTCCGCGCGCCCAGCGGGCTTTTCGAGCCGCCGCGCACGCCGAGCCCGCGCGGCGTCATCTCGAGCTGCGATCGGATCGAGGGGTCACGCTCGATCATTTCCGGAGGCGGGACCCAATCCGCCCAGTCGCGCTTCATGTTGATGCGGGCCGCACCGGACCAGCCGAAACCTTCGCGCCCGACGCCGACGCCGTAACGCGTCGCGACGCGCGGGGACTCGACGAAATAGAGGTGGTAGCCGGCAGGATCGACCACGATCGAGCCGGGCTTCTCGTCGCGCGGAAACGCGACCGTCTGGCGGAGATACCGGTTATCGATCCGCTGATAATCGATGGCGGCGATCGGAAATTTCTCGCCGGGATAGTCGGCATAGACCGCGGCATAGTTCGGCCGGGAGAGCGTGCGCGTCACCAGGCCTCTCGGGCTTTGGCCGGCATCGATCTCGGGCAGCGCGACGATGCTTCTCGATCCACATCCGGCCAGGCCTGCGGCCGCGAAGGAGAGGGCGGGAAACGTAAACGATCGGCGGGTCAGCATCGGGTATCTCTCGGACAAGGCTGAGGAGATACATCGGCTTGGATGGTTACCGTTGGGTGAACCTCCGGTCGGCGCGTCGGATTTTCGCGATCCGGCATCCCGGGGCTTGGGGGGAATTTTCTCCCGGAGCGTCGACCAAGGGTCGGAAGCCGACATCAGTCGGCAATGCCGTCCCGCCCCTCGACGGCCATCAGCGTTGCGGTAAGCAGGGCGATCAATCGCGATCGGCCATCCTTCTCCGCGAACACCTCGGTTTGGGCCAGAGTCAGAGTGCGTCCCGCTTTCACGACCTTCCCTCGGGCGATGATCCGGTCGCCAGCGGCTGGAGCCAAGAGGTTGATCTTGAACTCTGTAGTCAGCACCCCGCGGTCCATAGGCATCATAGAGAGGGCGGCATATCCTGCTGCGCTATCGGCAATGGCACTTACCGCGCCGGCATGAACGAAACCGTGCTGTTGAGAGATTGTCGGAGCAGGCGCCAGTTCGATGGCGACAGCGCCGGGCTCCACGGTTGCGATGGTTGCGCCGAGGGTCGTCATCAGGCCCTGTTTCGCAAAGCTGGCTCGGATACGCTGCTCAACCCGACTGCCGTCTTCGCTCATGGGAACCTCCGGGGTGCAGCCTGACAGCCGGATCAGAGTTCGGCAACGGGTCGGAACCGGGCCTGGATCACCGGACCCGGGCTACCCCTCCAGCGCCGCGATCATCTCCACCCGCGTCGCATGCCGGCCGCCTTCGAATTCGGCGTTCAGGAACGCATCGGCGATCGCGAGCGCCAGCCCTTCGCCGACCACGCGCGCGCCGATCGAGAGCATGTTGGCGTCGTTATGCTCACGGATCATACGGGCCGAGAACGTGTCGGCGCAGACCCCGCAGCGAATGCCCTTGACCTTGTTCGCCGCCATCATGATGCCCTGGCCGGTGCCGCACAGGATGATGCCGAGCCGGCAATCGCCGGCAGCGACCAGCCGCGCCGCCGCTTCGCCGTGTTTCGGGTAGGGCGTGCTCTCCGGCGTCGTCGGGCCGATATCGACCACGTCCCAGCCCTGCGCGGCGACATGCCTGGCAATGGCCTGCCGCAGCGGGATGGCAGCGTGATCACTGGAAAGGACGATGCGGTTGCTGCCTGTCACGAAGGAGTCGTCCCTTTTGCCGGGGCCGTATGCTGGCTGTCAGCCTAGCTCATGGCCTCTGCCGGGGGCGATTACAATCCGTCCGGGCCCGCGCCGCTTCGGCATCGGCCCCGATATATCGCCCTGCATGGCTGCTGACCGGCGATGACAGGATCGGCCTCGCCTCGTCGCCGCGATTGAGCGATGCTGCCGCGCAAGTGCCCGGAAGAACGGATCAATTCGTCCGGCCCTGCGTTACAGCGCGAACCGCCGGCGCGATCGGCCCCGGCGGCTTCTGCCATGATCGATTTTGGGGGAGCGACGATGATGAAGGCCCTTCTTGGAGCAGCAACCCTGGCGCTCGGCCTCGGCTTTGGCGTACCGGCCATGGCCTGCGAGCTCGACCGCCCCTTGAAGATGGCCGGGCTCGACTATGATTCCGCCGCCTTCCACACCGCTCTCGCCGGCGCCATCGCCGAGCGCGGCTTCGGCTGCAAGGTCGAGCGCGTTCCGGGCGTGATCGCGCCGCTGGTCAATGGGTTGGCGCGCGGCGATGTCGATATCGTCATGGAAATCTGGATGGCCAACCCGGTCGATGCCTGGGTCAAGGCGACTGATGCCGGCAAGGTCGAGCCGCTCGGCACCACCTTCCCGGATGCGAGCGAAGGCTGGTTCGTGCCGCGTTACGTCGTATCCGGACCGGACGCCAAGGCGCCGGACCTCAAGAAGCCCGAGGATCTGAAGCGCTACAAGGCCCTGTTCGCCGATCCCGAGGAGCCGGGGAAGGGGCGCTTCTACAATTGCGTTGCCGGCTGGGTCTGCGAGGGCATCAACACCAAGAAGCTCGCGGTCTACGGGCTCACCGAGGATTTCACCAATACGCGCGGCGGCTCGGGCGAGGCGCTGGTCGCCGCGATCGAGGCGGCGCTCAAGCGCAAGCGCCCGGTCGTGTTCTACTACTGGGGGCCGAGCTGGCTGCTCGGCGCCTATGACCTCGTCAAGCTGGAGGAAGCGCCCTTCGATGCAGCGGTCTGGGCCGAGCTCAAGGCCAGCGACGCTCCCAAGCGCGCCACCGCCTATCCGACCAGCAAGGTCGTGATCGGCGCGAATATCGATTTTGCGAAGCAGGCGCCGCAGCTCGCGGCCTTCTTCAGGAGCTACGGCACGACCAGCGACGTGACCTCGAAGATGCTGGCCGAGGCGCGCGAGAAGGGCGTCACGCCCGAGCAGCAGGCGCTGGTCTTCCTGAAGACGCAGGGCGAGATCTGGAAGAAGTGGCTGCCGGCCGATGTCGCCAGCAAGGTCGCGTCGAGCCTGTGACGACGGCCCTGGTGCCGGATCTCGGCAAGGCGCTGCAGGGCGCCGTCAATCGCGCGGTCGATGCCCTCGTCACCGGTTATGGCGACAGGCTCGACGGCTTCGGTGCGGTGCTGACCGCGCCGGTCCGCCTGGTCGAGACGCTGCTCCAGCACGTCCCGGTTCCCGCCTTCGTGCTGGCTGTCGCGGTCGGGGCCTGGCTCGCGACGCGGCGGATCGGCTTCGCGCTGGCGATGGCGCTCCTGCCGCTGGCGCTGGCCGGGCTCGGTATCTGGGGCGAGGCGATGCAGTCGCTCGCTCTGGTGACCGTCGCCGTCGTCTTCGTCGTGCTGCTGGGCCTGCCGCTCGGCGTGGCGGCTGCAAGGTTGCCGCGACTGGGAAGGGCGCTGGCGCCGCTTTACGACCTGATGCAGACCATCCCGAGCTTCGTCTACCTGATCCCGGTGGCGATGCTGCTCGGGCTCGGCCGCGCGCCGGCCCTCGTCGCGACGCTGGTCTATGCGCTGCCGCCTTTCGCGCGCCTGACCGAGCTTGGCCTGCGCGGCGTCGATGCCGGACTGGTCGAGGCCTCGCGGGCACTGGGCCTGAGGCCGCGACAGGCTTTCTGGCTGATCGAACTGCCGCTGGCCCGGCCGGTGATCCTGCAAGGGCTGAACCAGGCGATCATGATGGCGCTGGCCATGGTCGTGGTCGCCTCGATGATCGGCGCCAAGGGGCTGGGCGAGGTGGTGCTGCTCGGCCTGCAACGGGCCGATCCCGGGCTCGGCTTCGTCGGCGGGCTCGGCATCGTGCTGCTCGCGGTGCTGCTCGACCGGATGGCGCAGGCGATCCTCGGCGCGCGGCAGCCTCCGCGGTGAGACACCACCGAATCAGCAGGGGACAACCTCGAAACAGGCACTTGAACAAAACAGGAACATTCTTGATAATGCCTTTATCGACCGATAGGGTTTGGCTCCGGTCAAGCGGCCGGTTTGTGTGAAGTGCGCAGGAAATGGAGCCTGTCATGGCTGGTAGCGTCAACAAGGTCATTCTGGTCGGCAATCTCGGGCGCGATCCCGAAGTGCGCCGCCTCGGCAGCGGCGAGCCTGTCGTCAATCTGCGTATCGCCACCTCCGAGACCTGGCGCGACAAGCAGAGCGGCGAGCGCAAGGAGCGCACCGAGTGGCACTCGGTCGTGATCTTCAACGAGAACCTGGCGAAGGTCGCCGAGCAGTATCTGAAGAAGGGCTCGAAGATCTATATCGAGGGCCAGCTCCAGACCCGGAAATGGCAGGACCAGTCCGGCGTCGAGAAATACACCACCGAGATCGTGCTGCAGCGTTTCCGCGGCGAGCTCACCATCCTCGACAGCCGCCAGGGCGGCTCCGACGAATATGGCGAGGGCGGTGGCAGCAGCGGCGGCTACGGCGAGGAGCGCTCGGGCGGCGGCGGCTCGTTCGGTCGCTCCAGCGCGATGGGCAGCGGCGGCGGCTCGCGCCAGCCGGCGATGTCGGGCGGCGGTGGTGGCGGCGGGCGCTCGTCCTCCAGCCATCTCGACGACGACATCCCGTTCTAGGGCCTGGTTCCGGCTTCAGGCCGGAATGGTATCGATATTTTCAGAAGGGCCGGTTCTCGCAAGGGAGCCGGCCCTTCCGTTTTCGGTTCAAGGCCGCGCGATGACGAGGCGCAGCGAACCATCGAAGCTCGGCTGGTTGCGCAGGAAGCCGTAGCAATCGTCCCAGGCGCCACAGTCCAGGTCCTGGCGCAGCTTCTCGATCGAGGCGGCGTTCTGGGTCTCGCCGACGAAGCTCCAGGCCGAGCAGGCCGAGCGCGCGGCGGGATCGAGGAAGAGTTCCGGCCGGCCGTAATAGGCCTCGTTGAAGCCGTCACGGCAGGCGAGGGGAATCGGCACCGCGACGATCTCGACATCGCCGCCCAGAACCGTGCCGATATGGCCGAGCGTGGGATAGCGCCGTGCCTCGGTCGCCAGCACCTCCGGCGCGTAGTGGTTGAGCCAGAAGGCCTGCACCAGCTCGGGATCGCAGGACAGGATCGCGACCGGCCCGCGCGTCACCCGGCGCATCTCGCGCAGGCCCGCATCGAGATGCTGCCATTGGTGCACGGTGAAGGTCGCCATGCTCGCGTCGAAATGCCCGTCGGGAAAGGGCAGGGCTTCCGCGGTTGCATCGATCGCGGCGACGATATCGGCGGGGCGCTGCGCCCGCATCGAGGCGGAGGGCTCGACCGCAATCATGTCGCGCCCGCGCGGCTCATAGGAGCCTGCTCCGGCGCCGACATTGAGCACCCGCCGGGCCGGGCCGAGCGCGGTCTCGATCAACGCGGCGATGGCGGGCTCGGGCTGGCGATAGGAGGCGTAGCCCTTCCCGATGCGGCCGTAATCGGCATCGCCGGCGCTGCCATCCGCCCGGCGCGGGCTCGCAGTCAAGTCGTTCATCGGGATGTCTCCGGCAGCCTGGATTCATCGGATACCTCGCTCAAGACCGGGTCCCGATCCGATGAGGCGCGAGGGGAGGATTGGCACGATCCGCCGGGGGTGGGAAAGGGCGCTGGGTTCGGTTGATCGCTAGGGGCGAACGACGCCCTTGTCATTCCGGGGCGCGCCATAGGCGCGAACCCGGAACCCACGACTGGGTGAGGCCTCTTACAGCTGATGACAAGGGCGCACCCGTCGTGGGTTCCGGGTTCTTCGCGATGCGAAGCCCCGGAATGACAAGAGCGAGACCGCTCAAGATCGTTCCGGCAACCGCCCGTATGGGGCCTCTTCGATGGCGCGGCCGGGAGGATGGTGGTAGGAACCGGCGCTGGATTTCGAGAGCGACCGCAAGCGAGGCGTCAGGATCATGTTCGAGGCACGCAGCATCGCCGCCGGCAGCAAGCCGGAGTTCTATCGCGAACTCGCCGGACAGCTCGAAGCCCTGCTCACCGGCGAAAGCGATCCCGTCGCCAATGCCGCCAACACCTCGGCCCTGCTGTTCCAGATGATGCCGGACCTGAACTGGGCCGGCTTCTACATCATGCGCGGTGGCGAGCTGGTGCTCGGCCCGTTCCAGGGCAAGCCGGCCTGCGTCCGCATCCCGGTCGGCAAGGGCGTCTGCGGCGCGGCCGTGGCGCAAGCACGTTCGATGCTGGTCGAGGACGTCCATGCCTTTCCCGGCCATATCGCCTGCGATGCGGCTTCGCGCTCGGAACTGGTCGTGCCGCTCATCGGCCGCGATGGCGTCATCGGCGTGATCGATCTCGACAGCCCGTCGCCGGCGCGATTCGATGCCGACGACCAGGCCGGCATCGAGCGCATCGCGGCGATCTGGCTCGCCGCCTGCGGCGAGGGCGCGCAGGCGAACCTCGCCAAAGCCTCCTGAGGCCGCGGTGCCCTCGCTGAGCCTGCGCATCCAGCTCGACCCCGAAGGCAGGATCGGCCCCGGCAAGATCGCGCTGCTCGAGAACATCGCGACGCATGGCTCGATCTCGGCCGCCGGCCGGGCGATGGAGATGTCCTACCGGCGCGCCTGGGAACTGGTCGAGGAGCTGAATGTGCTCTTCGGCAAGCCGGTGGTCGAGCGCCAGGTCGGCGGGCGCAATGGCGGCGGGGCGCAACTGACCCCGCTCGGCGAAGCGCTCATCCTGCGCTTCCGCGCGGTCGAGCAGGCGGCGACCGAGGCTGCGTCCACTCACCTCGCTGCACTCCAGGCCGAGATCGACCGGCCCGAGCGCAGCTGAATCGCTGTCGCGCGCACCGCCTCGGCAGCGCCCTGCATGCATCGAATAGCGGATATGTGAGGGCTGTCCGGAGCGCGGGCTGGCCTGATTTGGCGTGGCCGAGACCTGTCCGGGGCCATGGCCGGTGAGCCGCTTTTCCTTGACATGCCGGCCCGATTCGAACAGGCGTATCGCATATGCAGCATCGGTGCTGCAAGTCTTTTTTTGTAATGATTCCAATGAGGAAGCTGCTAGCCCTTAGGTGCCCGGCAGCAAGGCTGTGGAGTCGGCGAAAGCCGGCGCGGCGCTCCTCCAGAGAAGGCTGATTTGTGATGATGCGTGCGTTCCGTCTGGCTCTTGTTGCGATGAGCCTGTCCGTGGTGGCGGCCCAGGCCCAGGCCCAGGCGCCGGGGCAGCCCGCCCCGCAGGCGCCGGCCGATACGGCTCCGCCCGCGGTACAGGCCCAGCCTGCCGCTCCGAGCCAGCCCGCATCGCCGACACAGCAAGCCGCCCCGGCTCAGCCGGCCACCCCGACCAATCCGCTGCCGCCGGCTCTGCCCCAGCTCGGCATCAACCCGCCGAGCACGGCCCATCCGCCGCTGACGTCCGGCACCCCGGCCACGCCTGTAATGGCTCCGGCTCCGGCGGCTACGGCCACGCTGCCGCATGACCTGTCGCCCTGGGGCATGTTCATGGCGGCCGACATCGTCGTGAAGGGCGTGATGCTGGGGCTCGCCTTCGCCTCGCTGGTGACCTGGACGATCTGGCTCGCCAAGGCGATGGAGCTGGCCGCGGCCAAGCGGTCGGCCGGCCGGGCGCTGCGCCGCATCGAGGCGGCCGAAAATCTGGGCGAGGCAGCCGGAGCAGCGGCGGGCAGGAACGGCAAGCTGCGCGGCGCCGTCGGCTTGTTGCTGTCCGCTGCCCTGTCCGAGACGCGCCGTTCCGCCGATCTCGGCGAGGACGGCATCAAGGAGCGCGTCGCCATCGCGCTCTCGCGGATCGAGGCGCGCGCCGGCCGCTCGATGGCGCGCGGGACCGGCCTGCTCGCCACGATCGGTTCGACCGCCCCCTTCGTCGGCCTGTTCGGCACGGTCTGGGGCATCATGAATTCCTTCATCGGCATCAGCCAGGCCAAGACGACCAATCTCGCGGTCGTCGCGCCCGGCATCGCCGAGGCGCTGCTGGCGACCGCGATCGGCCTCGTCGCCGCGATCCCCGCCGTCATCATCTACAATGTCTTCGCCCGCGCGATCACCGGCTACCGCGCTACGCTCTCCGATGCCTCCGGCGAGATCCTGCGCCATCTCTCGCGCGATCTGGAGCGCCGCCAGCGCGCCGTCGCGCCGGCCCCGCGCTCGGCCTCGGCCTCCTCGGCTTCGGCCGCCGTCGCGGCTGCGCCGCTCGTTCCGGCGGAGTGAATCATGGGCGTTTCCCTCAAGGAGCCGCAGGACGGCGACCTCGGCGAGGTCAGCGACATCAACGTGACGCCGTTCATCGACGTCATCCTCGTCCTGCTGATCATCTTCATGGTGGCGGCGCCGCTCTCGACCGTCGATGTGGCGGTCGACCTGCCGGTCTCGAACGCGCAGCCGCAGCCGCGGCCGGATACCCCGATGTTCCTGACCGTGAAGGGCGACCTTTCGCTCGCGCTCGGCAATGATCCCGTGCCGCGCGAGGCGCTGCAGGCGGCGCTCGACCAGAAGACGAACAGCGACCGCGAGCAGCGGGTCTTCCTGCGGGCCGATGGCAGCGTCGCCTATAGCGAGCTGATGAACGTGATGAACCTGCTGCGCAATGCCGGGTATCTCAAGATCGCGCTGGTCGGTCTGGAGGATACAGGGCAGGGGGCTGCTGCGGGGCCAAAGCCATGAGCCTCGAACGCCCGTCATTGTCGCGTTTCGCGCCGGCGGCCCTTCGCTGGAGCCTTGCGGCCCTGGTGATCGCGAGCGCCCATGGCACGGCCGGCTGGGTCATTGCCAACTGGCAGCGCGCCGAGGCGGCGATGGGCGCGCCTCCGGCCGCGGTGATGATCGAACTCGCACCGCTCGCCGTCGCGCCGGAAGCGCCGCCGCAGGAGGTCGCGCCCGGCCCCGAAATGGCCGAGGCGCAGCCCGAGCCCGAACCGCCGCCGCCCGAGCCGGTCGAGCAGCCCAAGGAGATCGAGCCGCCGCCGCCGGAACCGGAGCCAGTCGCGATCCCTGAGCCGGAGATCAAGATTCCCGAATTGCCGCCGCTGCCCGATGCCGCGGCGATCCTGACGCCGCCGCCGAAGGAGGCTCCGAAGCCGCCTCCGCCCAAGAAGCCCAAGCCGAAACCCAAGGTCGTCGAGAAGAAGAAGCCGATCCGCCCGGACAAGCCGAAGGCCGAGCGGACCTCCGCGCCGGTCGCACAGGCGCAGGCCGCCCCGCGTGCGGCGGCGCCCAATTCCGGGGCGTCCTCACCGTCTCCGGCCGCAACCGCGAGCTGGCGCGGGTCGCTGATGGCGCATCTCAACCGCTTCAAGCGCTTCCCCGGCGGCGCCAGCCCCGGCACAGTGCAGGTCGCCTTCAGCATCGACCGCGGCGGCCGCGTGCTCTCGGCCCGGCTCGTCCGGGGCTCGGGCGATGCGACGCTGGACGAGGAGGCGGTCGCGATGATCCGTCGCGCCAGCCCTGTGCCGGCACCGCCGGATGGCCTGGGCGGCGGGGCGATTTCGCTGAGCGTACCGATCAAGTTCTCGCGCTAGGGGCTAGGGACACTTGGTTATGGAGGGTTGCAGCCACCCTTGTCATTCCGGGGCGCGCCGCAGGCGCGAACCCGGAACCCACGACTGGGTGGAGCATTTTTCCCGGAGTTGCAGGTCGCTCGCCCGGTCGTGGGTTCCGGGTTCTTCGCTGCGCGAAGCCCCGGAATGACAATCAGGCGGTTCTGCCCCACGATGGCCAGGTGTCCATCCCACTCGGCTGAGTGCGGGAACCCCCAGGCCGTCCATGCGTAGGACGGGTATGAGCGAGAGGAGAAGCGCGATGACGATCATCAGGCTCGCCGCCGGCGCGATGCTGGCCCTCGCACTGGGCGGCTGCGTGACCACCGAGGCGCAGTATCGCGCGATCGACGAGGAGCGCTGCCGCTCCTATGGTTTCCGCGCACCGGGCGAGGCGTTCTCGAACTGCCTGATGCAGCTCGACCTCGATCGCGCGGCCGACCGGCGCTATCGCTTCGACCGCTTCGACGCCTCCTTCGGCGGGCCCTGGGGCTACGGCCGGCGCTGGTAAGGGCGCCCGACTCCCGACAAGAAAAAAGGGCCACGCCGGAAGCGCAGCCCAAGTCTAGGGAGGAAACGCCCAAGGAGGGCGGCGCAACATCTCTGCTGCGCTGCACTTTAGATAGTAAGCTCAGGCGACGCCTGCAAGGCCAAAAGGGCAGCATCACTGTCTTATTTTTAATCGCCTTTTTTCTCAAATAAAATCAACGGCTTCCGGACAATTCCCGCAAGGTTGCGCGAGCTGCGGTCAGTCGCCTGCTCATCTGCTGCATTGCAAGAATGGCAGATTGACAGGCGCCCGGATCTGTTCATTCATATGCATGCAAATGAATTCCGCTTCGCCGCACCCGGCGCGAGCGGTATCGGCGCGGATTGCAGCCGCAGCAGGGCGAAGGACTTAAACCCGATGCAGATCGATCGTCGCAGCTTCGTCGCGGGCACGCTTGCCCTCGGCGTTCCCTCGCTGGCGCGCGCCCAGGGCGCGGGGCCGATCCGCATCGGCGAGATCAACTCCTATACCGCCCAGCCGGCCTTCCTGAAACCCTATCGGCAGGCCTGGGAGCTGGCGCAGGAGCAGATCAACGCAGCCGGCGGCGTGCTCGGCCGCAAGCTCGAGACCGTCTTCCGCGACGATGCCGGCAAGCCCGAGGATGCGGTGCGCCATGCCGCCGATCTCGCCACCGCCGAGAAGGTCGACATCATCGCCGGCGGCTTCCTCTCCAATGTCGGGCTGGCGCTCGCCGACTACGCCAACCAGAACAAGCGGCTTTACGTGGCCTCCGAGCCGCTGGCCGATGCGCTCGTCTGGTCGAAGGGCAATCGCTACACCTTCCGCCTGCGGCCCTCGACCTACATGCAGGCCGCCATGCTGGTCGAGGAGGCCGCGAAGCTCCCGGCCAAGAAATGGGCGATCGTCGCGCCGAACTACGAATACGGCCAGTCGGCGGTGAAATGGTTCAAGGAATTGCTGCTGAAGGCGCGCCCGGACGTGACCTTCGTCGCCGAGCAGTTCCCGGCGCTCGGCCGCATCGATGCCGGCGCCACCGTCCAGGCGCTGGAAGCGGCCAAGCCCGAGGCGATCTTCAACGTCACCTTCGCTGTCGACCTCGCCAATTTCGTTCGCGCCGGCAACACGCGCGGCCTGTTCGAGGGGCGCCAGGTCGTCTCGATGCTGACCGGCGAGCCGGAATATCTCGACACGCTCGGCGCCGAGACGCCGGAAGGCTGGATCATCACCGGCTATCCGCATGCCGACCTGCAGACGCTCGAGCACGTCAAGTTCCGCGACGCCTACAAGGCGAAGTACAACGACTATCCGCGGCTCGGCTCGGTTGTCGGCTACGAGACGGTGCAGGCCATCGCTGCTGCGCTAGCGAAGGCCGGCTCGACCGATAACGAGAAGCTCGTTGACGCCTTCGAGGGGCTGAAATTCGGCTCGGCCTTCGGCCCGATCGAATTCCGCAAGATCGACCATCAATCGACGCTCGGCGCCTATGTCGGCAAGAGCGCGCTGAAGAACGGCAAGGGCGTGATGGTCGACTGGAGCTATCGCGACGGCGCCAAATACCTGCCGAGCGACGACGAGGTCCGCAAGCTGCGCCCGGCTGTCTGACCTTGCCTGAGATGGAGCGCGGCGCTACGGCCTGAAGGCCGTAGCGTTACGCCCGAGACGACATGCTTGATCTCGTCCTCACCCAGACCCTGAACGGCCTGGCCTCGGCGTCGTCGCTGTTCCTGGTGGCGTGCGGGCTGTCGATCATCTTCGGCGTCACGCGCATCGTGAACTTCGCCCATGGCTCGCTCTACATGCTGGGCGGCTATCTGGCCTTCACGCTGGTGAGCTGGCTCGGCCCGGCCGATCCGCTCGGCTTCTGGGGTGGCGTCATCCTCGCCGTGCTGCTGACCGGCCTTACCGGCGTGCTCGTCGAGGTCCTGATCCTCCGGCGAATCTATCAGGCGCCGGAGCTGTTCCAGTTGCTCGCGACCTTCGGCGTCGTGCTGATGCTGCAGGATATCGCGCTGGCGACCTGGGGGCCGGAGGACAAGCTCGGCCCGCGCGCGCCGGGCTTCCGCAGCTTCGTCATCCTCTTCGACAACCGCTTCCCGAGCTACGAGCTCTTCCTGATCGCGGTCGGGCCGGTCGTGCTCGGCCTGATCTGGCTCTTGTTCCACCGCACGCGCTGGGGCGTATTGATCCGCGCCGCCACGCAGGACCGTGAGATGGTCAGCGCGCTCGGCGTCAACCAGCGCCTGCTTTTCACCTCGGTCTTCGCCTTCGGTGCGGCGCTGGCGGGGCTCGGCGGCGCGCTCCTGCTCCCGCGCGAGGCGATCAATCTGCACATGGACCTGTCGATGATCGCCGAGGCCTTCGTGGTCGTCGTGGTCGGCGGGCTCGGCAGCGTGACGGGGGCCTATCTCGCCGCCGTGCTGATCGGCGTGCTCCACGCCTTCGGCATTCTGGTCCTGCCCAAGATCACGCTGGTTCTCGTCTTCCTGGTGATGGCGGCGGTGCTGATCGTCCGGCCGCATGGCTTGCTTGGCAAGGCCGGCGCCGAGCCGCGCGGCCATGCCGGCCAGCTCTTCCTGCTGAGCCCGGCCGATGGCGCGGCGAAGCTGTTCGGCGCCGTGGCGCTCGCCCTGCTGGTCCTCGCGCCGCTCGTCGTACCTGATCATGTCGTCCTGACCCTGACTGATCTCGTGATCTTCGCAGTCTTCGCCGCCTCGCTGCATCTCTTGATGGGCCCGGGCGGCATCACCTCCTTCGGCCACGCCGCCTATTTCGGGCTCGGCGCCTATGGCGCGGCGCTGGCGGTGAAATGGCTGGGCAGCCCGATGGAGGAGGCGCTGATGCTGGCGCCGCTGATGGCCGGCATTGCGGGCGCGATCTTCGGCTGGTTCTGCGTGCGGCTCTCGGGTGTCTATCTCGCCATGCTGACACTGGCCTTCGCCCAGATCGCCTGGGCGACGGCCTTCCAGTGGGTCGACCTCACCGGCGGCGACAATGGCATCCTCGGCGTCTGGCCCTCGGCCTGGGCGGCACCCAAGACGGTGTTCTACTATCTCGCACTCGCCATCGCCGTGCTGGTGATCCTGGCCCTGCGCATCATCATCTTTGCCCCGTTCGGCTATGCCCTGCGTGCCGGCCGCGACAGCCCCTTGCGGGCTGAAGCCGTCGGGCTCGATGTCGGGCGCCTGCAATGGGCGGCCTTCACCATCGCTGCGATCGCGGCCGGCATCGCTGGCGGGCTCTTCGCCTTCTCGAAGGGCTCGGTCTTCCCGACCTATATGGCGATCCCGCGCTCGGTCGATGCTTTGCTGATGGTGCTGCTCGGCGGCGTGCAGACGGTCGCCGGGCCGGTCATCGGCGCCTTCGCCTATATGGGGCTGAACGAGCAATTGATGAAGCTGACGACCTACTGGCGCTTCGGCCTCGGGTTCTCGATCGTGCTGCTGGTCGTGCTGTTCCCGCGCGGCCTCGTCGGCACCTGGCTGTTCTGGCGCGCCCGGCGCGAGAGCGCCGCACAAGCGACGGCCGCAGCATGAGCGCGCTGGTGCCCGCCGTGCTGGAAGCGCATGATCTCGCCAAGTCCTTCGGCGGCGTGAAGGCGGTCGACGGCGTGTCCTTCTCGGTCGAGGCCGGCAGGCTGGTCGCGCTGATCGGTCCGAACGGCGCCGGCAAGACGACCTGCTTCAACATGCTGAACGGCCAGCTCAAGCCCGATCGCGGCGAGGTGCTGCTGGCGGGCAAGCCGATCACCGGGCTGGAGCCGCGCAAGGTCTGGCGGCTCGGCGTCGGCCGCACCTTCCAGATCACCGCGACCTTTGCCTCGATGACCGTGCGCGAGAACGTCCAGATGGCGCTGATCTCGCATGAAGGCGAGAGCTGGCGCCTGTTCGGACGCGCAGACGGGCGTCATCGCGAGGCAGCCGATGCCTTGCTCGATCAGGTCGGCATGGCCGGGCAGGCCGATCGCGCCTGCGGGGTGCTCGCCTATGGCGACCTGAAGCGCGTCGAGCTCGCGGTCGCGCTCGCCAATGCGCCGAAGCTCCTGCTGATGGACGAGCCCACTGCCGGCATGGCGCCGCAGGAGCGCATCGCCCTGATGGCGCTGACCGCTCGCATTGCGCGGGAGCGAGGCATTGCCGTGCTGTTCACCGAGCACGACATGGACGTAGTCTTCGCCCATGCCGACCGCGTGCTGGTGCTCGACCGTGGACGGCTGATCGCATCTGGCACCAGCGCCGAGGTGCGCAACGACCCGCAGGTGCGCGCGGTTTATCTCGGCTCCGGCGCGACCTCGGGAGGGCATTGATGACGGCACTCCTTGAATTGTCGGGCGTCGAAGCCTGGTATGGCCGCGCCAAGATCCTGCATGGCGTCGGCTTCTCGGTCGGACATGGCGAGGTCGTCGCGCTGATGGGCCGCAACGGCGCCGGCAAATCGACGACGATGAAGACGGTGATGGGGCTGGTGCCTGAGCCGCAGGGCTCCATCCGCTTCGAGGGCAAGGAGATCGCCGGCCGCGAGCCTTTCCAGATCGCCCGACTCGGCATCGGCTATGTCCCGGAGGACCGGCGTGTCTTCTCCGAATTGACCGTGATGGACAACCTCGAAGTCGGCCGCCAGCCGGCGCGGACGAATGCGCCGCACTGGACGCCGGAGCGGCTGTTCGATCTCTTCCCCAATCTCGGCCGCATGCGCGACCGGCCTGGCAGCGCCATGTCCGGCGGCGAGCAGCAGATGTTGACCATCGCCCGCACCCTGATGGGCAATCCGCGCCTGCTGCTGCTCGACGAGCCTTCGGAAGGGTTGGCGCCGGTGATCGTCGAGGCAATGGCGGAGACGATCCGCGTGCTGAAAGGCGAGGGGCTGTCCGTGCTGCTCTCCGAGCAGAACCTGCATTTCGCCGGCAGCATCGCCGATCGCGCCGTGATCATCGAGAAGGGACTGATCCGCTTCGACGACACGATGGCGGCGCTCAAGGCCGACGAGGCGGCACGGAGCCAGTATCTGGCGGTCTGAAGCCGGCCAGCAGCCGCCGCATCACGTCGAGCAGCGGTTCGACCTCGCGCTCCGCCATCGGGTCCAGCGCCGCGATGGTGATCGCCTTGGCGCGGACCACATACTCCGGCAGCAGTTCGCGGCCGCGCTGGCCGAGCTGCACCAGCACGCGGCGCTTGTCGTCGGGATCATGCAGACGCTCGACCAGCCCGCGCTCGGCGAGCCGCGTCACCACGCCCCGGATCGTGGCTGGGTCCATCGCCGTCATGCGGCCGAGCTGGTTCTGGGAAATCCGTCCGTCGACGGCGAGCCGGCAGAGGACCGCGAATTGCGGCGGCGTCGGCCCGTCCGCGCCCATCATCTCCAGGAACATCGCGACATAGCGCTGCTGCATCTGCCGCAGCAGGAAGCCGAACTGCTCGTCCAGCACATAACCGGCGAGATCGACCGGCTCAGGCATTGCGGAATCGGCCTGGCCGCTGGCCATGCGGTGATGCCGGCCGAGCCCGTCTTCCGATTCCTCTGCGCGATCCATGCTGGCTCCGGGCTGGCGATTCTGCCGGCTGATGGCAGAGGCGCATTCTCCCGGATCATATGTGTTCGTTCAATCAGCAAGGCGAGAACAACACGCCGTCATTCCGGGGCATCGCGCAGCGATGAGCCCGGAACCCATGAACACGACATTATTCAAGCCGCCGTCATGCTCGCCCTTGTGGCGAGCATCCATGTCTTGAACACCGTCCTCGATGAAGGAAGACGTGGATGGTCGGGACAAGCCCGACCATGACGACAAGCGCCGTGTTCATGGATTCCGGGCTCGGCCCTACGGGCCGCCCCGGAATGACGGTGAGGCTCTACCGAGGATCAGCCCAGCGACATCGTCAGCGGCGGCTTCACTTCGGGCGGCAGCGGCGAGGTGTAGCCTTCCTTGCCGAGGCGCGCCTTGTGGTCGGCCTTGGCGGCGGCCATCAGGGCCGGATCACTCAGCACGGCGGCGCCGGTCGCGGCCATCGCCTTGGCGACATGGACCATCGCCTTGTGCGCGGCGGGGGACTTGCCCTGCGCCACCACCTGCCAGGTGTGGAACGGCGTGCCCATCGCGACGGTCGGCGCATGGGCCTGCACGGTCGGCACCGCCCAGCTCACGTCGCCGATATCGGTCGAGCCGATCGCCGGGTTGCGCTTGGCGTCGCGCGGCACGAGGAAGTCGGCGAGCGGCGCGCCTGTATCCGGCATGCCGATGGTGCGCCAGATCGAGGCGATCTCCTGCGGCGAGAGCGTGCCGCGGATCTGCTCGGCATAGGCCTTGTCGGTCTCGTCGAAATGCGGCGCGCCGAGCTCGCCCATCACCTTGTGCATGGCCTCTTCGAGCGGCGTATTGGCGACGAGATCCGAAACGGCGCTGACGATGCGCATCTCCATCTTGGTTTCCGTCATCAATGCAGCGCCTTCAGCGATCTTCTTCACGCGCTGGACGAGCTCCAGCATGCCGCGCAGGTCACGAGCGCGGATCGAGTAGCGCACGCGCGCATGAGCCTGGACGACGTTCGGCGCGATGCCACCGGTATCGAGCAGCGCGTAATGCACGCGCGCATCGGACGGCATGTGTTCGCGCATGTAGTTGACGCCGACATTCATCAATTCGACGGCATCGAGTGCCGAGCGGCCGAGATGCGGCGCGGCGGCGGCATGAGAGGCGCGGCCGGTGAAGACGAAGTCGGCGCGGGTATTGGCCAGGGCGAGGGCCGGAGCGACCTCCCAGAAACTCGACGGGTGCCACGAGATCGCGACATCGGCGTCGTCGAAGGCGCCGGCGCGGACCATGAAGGCCTTGGCGGCGCCGCCTTCCTCGGCCGGGCAGCCGTAATAGCGCACGCGGCCGGGGATCTTGTTCTCGGCCAGCCAGTCCTTCATCGCGACAGCGGCGAGCATGGCGGCGGAGCCGAGCAGGTTATGGCCGCAGCCATGGCCGTGGCCGTTGGCCTCGATTTCCTTGTGCTCGGAGGCGCCGGCTTCCTGCGACAGGCCGGGCAGGGCGTCGTATTCGCCAAGGAAGGCGATGACCGGGCCGCCTTCGCCGGCCTCGCCGATCACCGCAGTCGGGATATCCGCGACGTTCTCGGTGATCTTGAAGCCCTGGTGCTTCAGTTCGGCGATATGCTCGGCGACCGAGCGCTTCTCGGTGTAGCACACCTCCGGCATGCCCCAGACCCGGTCGGAGAGCGCGATCAGCCGCTCCTTGTTCGCATCGACATGCCGCCAGAGATCGTTTCGATTGTCCATTGTCGTTCCGCCTGGGGACCGCGCGGGCGTTCCCCGTCTTTTGTTGAGAGGCGGATTCCCCGACGGGGCCGATGCGGCCGGGCCGGACCCGCCTCTGGTGGGCAGGCGCATATGAGCAATCTCGCACCGCCCCGTCCAGACATTCAGCGCATGGCGGAGCAGCGTCTCAGGCTTTGCCTTGCGTCGGCGTGGTAGCTGCGAAGTCGGCCAGGATCGGGCAATCCGGCCGGTGGTCGCCATGGCAATGCGTCGCCAGATGCCGCAGCGTGTCGGCCATCGCCTTGAGTTCAGAAGCCTTTTCCTCGAGCTCGCGCACATGCGCCATGGCGAGGTTCTTCACATCGGCGCTGGCCCGGCTCTTGTCGCGCCAGAGCGCCAGCAGCTCCCGCGTTTCCTCCAGCGAGAAGCCGAGATCGCGCGAGCGGCGCACGAAGCGCAGCGTATGCACGTCGTCGGCGGCATAGACCCGGTATTGCGCAGCCGTGCGGGCCGGCGCGGTGATCAGCCCGATGCTCTCGTAATAGCGGATCATCTTGGCGCTGACGCCGGAGCGGGTTGCGGCTTCGCCGATATTCATCTCAGACCTCCTGTCCGTGCGAAGCCGGCACCTGAAAACGCTTCAGCCGCAGCGCATTGCTGACCACGCTGACGCTCGACAGCGCCATGGCGAGCCCGGCGAAGACCGGCGAGAGCAGGATGCCGAAGGCCGGATAGAGCACGCCCGCCGCGACCGGGATCAGCAGGGCATTGTAGCCGAAGGCCCAGGCGAGATTCTGGCGGATATTGGAAATCACCGCCTGCGACAGCGCGATCGCTCGGGGCACGCCCATCACGTCGCCGGACATCAGCACGACATCGGCGCTTTCGATCGCGATATCGGTGCCGGTGCCGATGGCGATGCCGACATCGGCCTGAGCCAGCGCGGGCGCATCGTTGATGCCGTCGCCGACGAAGGCGACCTTGGCGCCGCGGCTCTGCAGGCGCTTCACCACCTCGGCCTTGTCGGTCGGCAGCACTTCGGCCCAGACCTCGTCGATGCCGAGGCCGCGCGCGACCGCTTCCGCCGTGCGCCGGTCGTCGCCGGTCACCATCGCGACCTTGAGGCCGAGCTTGTGCAGGGCGGCGATGGCGGCGGGCGTGGTCTCCTTCACCGCGTCGGCAACCGCGATGACAGCGGCGATCCGGCCGTCGATCGCGGCATAGAGCGGGGTCTTGCCGGCTTCGGCCAGCGCCTTGGCGCGGGCGGCGAAGGGCGCGAGGTCGAGGCCAGCGTCATCCATCAGCCGGTGGCCGCCGATCGCGACCTTCCGGCCCTCGACCGTCGCAGTGACGCCGCGGCCGGGATCGCTGGTGAAATCGGCCGGCTCGGTGAGGGCGAGATTACGAGCCTTGGCGGCTGCAACCAGCGCCAGCGCTAGCGGATGCTCGGAGCGATTCTCGGCCGAGCCGACGAGACGCAGAACGTCGTCGGCCGCAAAGCCGGCGGCCGGCTCGATATCGGTGAGCTCGGGCTTGCCCTTGGTCAGCGTGCCCGTCTTGTCGAGCGCGACGATCTGGACGTCCTTCAGGGCCTGCAAGGCGTCGCCCTGCCGGAACAGGATGCCGAGCTCGGCGCCGCGGCCGGTGCCGACCATGATCGAGGTCGGGGTCGCGAGGCCCATAGCGCAGGGGCAGGCGATGATCAGCAGCGCGACCGCGTTGACCAGCGCATGCGACAGGGCCGGGCTCGGGCCGAAGGCCAGCCAGACGGCGAAGGTCAGCAGAGCAAGTACGATCACGACCGGGACGAACCAGAGCGTGACGCGGTCGACCAGCGCCTGGATCGGCAGCTTGGCGCCCTGCGCGGCCTGTACGGTCCGCACGATCTGGGCGAGTAGCGTGTCGGCGCCGACCTTCTGGGCGGTGAAGCGCAGCGCGCCCGAACCGTTGACGGTGCCGCCGGTGACGGTGCTGCCGGCTTCCTTGCGCACAGGTGCGGGCTCGCCGGTGATCATCGATTCATCGACGAAGGAGCTGCCGTCGGAGACCTCGCCATCGACCGGGACGCGCTCGCCCGGCCTGAGGATGACGATGTCGCCGGGGCGGACGCTGTCGACCGCAACGTCGCTCTCAGTGCCGTCGCGCAGCACGCGGGCAGTCTTGGGCTGGAGCGCGATCAGGCTGCGGATGGCGGCGCCGGTCCGGCCCTTGGCGCGGGTTTCGAACCAGCGCCCGAGCAGGATCAGCGTCACGATCACCGCGCCGGATTCGAAATAGGTGCCCTCGGTACCCGCCGGCATCAGGTCAGGCAGGAAGGTCGCGACGCTCGAATAGAGATAGGCCGCGCCGGTGCCGAGCATGACCAGCGAGTTCATGTCGGGCGCGGCTCGCAGCAGCGCCGGGAAACCCTTGCGCAGGAAGACGAGGCCCGGCCCGAACTGGACGATGGTCGCCAGCGCGAAGGAGAAGACGCGCACATTCCATTCGCCGAAGGTGCCGGCGAGCCAGTGATGCAAGGCGGGGACCATGTGGCTACCCATCTCTATGACGAGCAGCGGCAGGGTCAGGAGGCCGGCAAGCAAGACCGAGCGCAGCAGCTTGCCCTGTTCCTCGTCCTTGGCGGCCTGCTGGCGTGCCGTGGCATCGCCATCGGCCGCGGCGACCGGGCTCGCCTCGTAGCCGGCGCCGGCCACGGCCTTCACCAGGGCAGGGATGATGTCGCTGCCGGCGAGCGCCTTCACGCTGGCACGCTCGGTCGCGAGGTTCACGGTGGCCTCGACCACGCCCGGCACGGCGCGCAGGGCCTTCTCGACATGGCCGACGCAGGAGGCGCAGGTCATGCCCGAAACCGACAACTCGATCGTGTTCTCGACCGGCGTATAGCCGGTCTGTCGGACGGCCGCCTCGATCTGCCTGAGGTCGGTGCCGCCCTTGGCAAAAGTGATCCGCGCCCGTTCGGTCGAGAGATTGACCGCAACCGCATCGACGCCCGGAACCGCCGCGATGGCACGCTCGACGCGCCCGACGCAGCTAGCGCAGGTCATCCCTTCGACGCCCAGATCGAGGGTTTCGAGATCGTTCCTGCTTCTGTCGATGACCGTCATCGCCGTCTCCTTCATGGTGATGACAGGCGATATAGGGCTTCCCATCATGGGAAGGTCAAGGTTCAATCCATGACTTTTTGGGAAGGTTGTGCAGCGCCCGGCTCAGGGCATCTCGACCGAGACGCTCTTGATCACCGCATGGACCGGCTTTCCGGGCGCCAAGCCGAGCAGGGCGACGGATTTCGCCGTCAGGCGCGCGGCCAGCTTCGCCTCGCCGCAGGCGACGAGCAGATGCACGGTGCTGCCGCCGGCGCCGCTGCGCTCGCCGATCTCAGCGATGGTCCCCGGCAGCACGTTGAGCGCGCTGATCTCGGCCGGCTGACCGAGGCTGAGCATGACGTCGCTGGCGAGGATGCGGATCTTGATGCGCTGGCCCTGCCGCAATGCGCCACGAGCGATCGTCAAGGGACCGGCCGGCGTCGTCAGCCGGGCCAGTCCGAAAGCCTCCTCGAAGCCGATGACCTCGGCGGATAGCAACGTGCTCGCTTCCGGTGCGCCCGGCCGTGCGGCCAGATCGGGGCGGGACAGGATGTCGGCCGTTGGGCCGCACGCCGCAACGCGCCCGTTCTCGACCATGGCGACGGTTGTGGCGAGGCGCGCGACCTCGGCCAGCGCATGCGAGACATAGACGATGGGAATGCCGGCCTCGTCGCGCAGGCGCTCGATATGCGGCAGGATCTCGGCCTTGCGGGCGTCGTCGAGCGCTGCCAATGGCTCGTCCATCAGCAGCAGGCGCGGCTGGGCCAGCAGGGCGCGGCCGATGGCGACGCGCTGCTTCTCGCCGCCGGAAAGGCCGCCCGGTCTCCGGTGCAGCAGATGGCCGATGCCAAGCAGGTCCAGCACCTTGTCGAGCTCGGCCGGCTTGCGCTGCGCACGCGGCACGAACCAATGTCCGAAGAGCAGGTTCTGCCGCACGGTGAGATGCGGAAAGAGCCGTGCCTCCTGGAAGACATAGCCGATGCGCCGACGGTGCTTCGGCAGGAAGATGCCGCGCCCGGTATCGACCAGCGTTTCGCCATCGACGCGGACATGGCCGGAATCGGGGCGGATCAAACCGCCGATCACATTGACCAGCGAGGTCTTGCCCGAGCCCGAGCTGCCGAACAGGGCGGTCAGGCGTCCATCCGAGGTGAAGGCGGAATCGAGCGTGAAGTCGCCGAGCCTGTGGCGGACGGCGATGTCGAGAACCGGATTCATTCGACAGCGATCCGCCGGCCGACGATGCGGGCCATCAGCTCGGACAGGAGGAGCGCCGCAACCGAGATCACGATCGAGATCAGCGTCAGGCGCATCGCCCCGGCATCGCCGCCGGGCACCTGCGTGAAAGTGTAGATCGCGGAGGGGAGGGTCTGCGTCTCGCCGGGGATATTGGAAACGAAGGTGATCGTCGCGCCGAATTCGCCCATCGCCTTGGCGAAGCACAGGATCATGCCGGCGATGATGCCGGGCAGGCAGAGTGGCAGCGTGACGGTGAGGAAGACCCAGATCGGGCTCGCCCCCAGCGTGCCGGCGGCGGATTCGAGCTTGCGGTCGACCGCCTCGATCGAGAGGCGGATGGCACGGACCATCAGCGGGAAGCCCATCACGGCACAGGCCAGCGCCGCGCCGGTCCAGCGGAACGAGAGCACGATCCCGAACCAGTCATAGAGGAATTCCCCGATCGGCCCGCGCCGGCCGAAGCCGACGAGCAGCAGATAGCCCGTCACCACAGGCGGCAGGATCAGCGGCATATGGACGACCGCGTCGAGCAGCGACTTGCCCCAGAAGCGCCCGCGCGCCAGCAGCAAGCCAACCGCGAGCCCCAGTGGAAGGCTCGCGAGCATGGCTGTCGTCGCGACGATGAGGCTGAGCCTCACCGCCGTCCATTCTTCAGGCGATAGTGATAGCCAGTCGATCACGAAGAGCTGGCGGCCTTGTTCAGAACCGTGAAGCCCTGCTTCTCGAAGACGGGCCGGGCGGCGGGGCTGCGCAGATAGGTCAGGAAGGCCTGCGCATCGGGATTGGCCGAATCCTTGGTGACAGCAACGGGATAGACGATCGGCGGGTGCGAATCCTCGGGGAAGGTCGCGACCACCTTGACCTGCGGATCGGCGGCGGCGTCGGTCGCGTAGACGATGCCGAGTGGGGCCTCGCCGCGCGAGACCAGCAGCAGCGCGGCGCGGACATTGTCGGCCTGCGCGATCTTGTCTTTCACCTTGTCCCAGGCGCCGAGCTTCTCCAGCGCCGCCTTGCCGTATTTGCCGGCCGGGACGGAATCGACATTGCCCATGGCGAGGCGGCCGGCGCCAACCGCGCCGGCGACATCGGCGCCGGGCTTGAGATCGAGCCTGGCGGTCGAATCCTTGCCGGCGACCAGCACGATCCGGTTAGAAAGCAGGCTGACGCGGGTATCCGGCTTGATCAGGTTCTTGCCCGCCGCATAGTCCATCCAGTCGAGATCGGCCGAGACGAAGAGATCGGCCGGGGCGCCGTTCTCAAGCTGCTTCGCCAGCGTGTTGCTGGCGGCGTAGGAGATCTTGGGCGCGGGCTTGCCGCTCTCCTTGACCCAGTTGGCGGCGGCCTCGTCGAGCGCGTTCTTCATGCTGGCGGCGGCGAAGATGACGAGGTCCTTCGTCTGCGCCTGCGCGGCATTGAAGGCAGGCGCGAAACTCACGGCAAGGGCCAGGCCCATGCCCAGCAGGGTGCGGCGTTTCAACATGCTGTTCCTCGCTCGAATTTCGCGTTGTATATCGTCGGGTATAACGATGGTTGCCGCGCCCCCGAACCCAAGTCAAGGCGCGGCGACAGCCGTGTTGTCGCAAGGAGAGGACGAGCCATGAAGATCAGCGCGCGCAACCAGCTCAAGGGCAGGATCGTCGAGATCACCAAGGGCGCAACGACGGCCCATGTCCGCATCGATATCGGCGGCGCGATCGTGACCTCCTCGATCACCAATGCGGCGGTGGACGATCTCGGCCTCGCCGTCGGCAAGGAGGCCTATGCCGTGGTCAAGGCCTCCGACGTGATGATCGCCATCGACTGACGACAATGGTCCGCGAGAACGAGATCCGCGAGAAGGAGGTCGCCGTCGCGCCGCCGCAGGCGACCGATGCCGGCCTCGTCTTCATCGGCACCATCCGCACGCCCTGGACCTCGCGGCTTGTCTGCCCGCGTCAGGGCAGGGCGGATGGGCCGATCTGCCGTATCGAACTCTTCCCGCCCTGGGACGAGGCGCTTGAGGGGATCGAGCGCTTCGAGCGATTGGAGGTGCTTTACTGGCTGCACCGGTCGCGCCGCGATCTCGTCCGCCAGAGCCCGGCCAATAACGGCGAGACCCATGGCACCTTCGCCTTGCGCACGCCCGTCAGGCCGAACCCGATCGGCACCTCGATCGCGACGCTGGTCGCGCGGGAGGGGCGGGTTTTGCTGGTGCGCGGGCTCGACTGCCTCGACGAGACGCCGCTGCTCGACATCAAGCCGGACCGCACGCTGTTCACGCCGATCGCCCCGCCGCAGCCCGGCGATTTCGAGACGGGCTAGGCGGCCGGCTCGCCTAAAGGCTTTTCAGGATCAGCCATTCGCCGCTGCTCGTGACTTCATTCGCCTCGACGAAGCCGATCGACAGGTAGAAGGCCAGCGGACTGTGCTCGCCACGGACGACGCTGGCGCTGAGCGTGGTGACGCCTTGCGCTTTCAGCATTGCGAAGACCTGCTCCAGAGCGTCGCGGCCATAGCCTTTTCCCTGATGCCGCCGATCGATCATGAAGCGCCAGAGATAGGCTGTGCCCGGCTTATCGTCATTGCGCCAGAGCATGAAGCCGACGGGCTCGTCCCCGGCATAAATCGCCCGAAAGGTTGCGCGCGGCTCGAAATGCGCCTGCGCGATCGAGATCGCGACCGGCGCGACGTAGTCGCTCTGCTCCTCCGCGACCTCGAGTCCGCAGATGGTGCGGACCGTCGCCGCGGTGATCTCGCGCAGTTCGACGGTCATGGCGGAGGGGCCGGAAACCGGCTGAGATAGGCCTCGGCTCGCGGCATGGCGTCGTGCAGGAACTGGCCGGGCTCACGCAGCCAGAGACCGTCATAGCCGCGCGATTTTACCTCCGAGACGAGGATATCGGCCGGGAGTTCGATGAGGGCGGCCTCCCAGCCCGGCCAGCGCCTGCGGGCACCGCGCCAGGTGTGAGCGAGGAAGCGATCCTTCTCCGCATATCCGTGATAGTCGAAGGCCCAGCCGCCGCCGTCGACGAAGATGTGGTTGCCGGTATGGCCGGCCGCCGGCTTGATCCAGAGCGCCCGCATACCACGCTCCCCCCATCTCGTGAGGAATGCGTAAGCGAGGATATGGCAGGCGCCGCAGGCGAAGAAGACACGGTCGGGCAGGGCCCAGCGCATCTGCGCGTCGCTCTTGCGATAGCCCGGGGTGCGCGGCTGATACATGGCTGGCCGCGTGTTGTTTCAGCGAGCCTGCTGCGGTCCGCTCACCCGTGCGGGTGCTTGTGGATCGGATCGACCCAGTAGACTTCTTCCGGCTTCTCGACCGGGTCGACATCGGTGATGTTGACGACGATCGCCTCGTTATCCGAGCGCACCAATACGCATTGCAGCGGATTGTCGGGATCGGCGTTGATCTCCTGGTGCGGCACGAAGGGCGGCACATAGATGAAATCGCCCGGCCCGGCCTCGGCGACGAATTCCAATCGCTCGCCCCAGCGCATCCGCGCCTTGCCGCTCACGACATAGATCACGCTTTCGAGATCGCCGTGATGATGCACGCCGGTCTTGGCGTTGGGCTCGATCGCGACCGTGCCGGCCCAGATCTTCTGGGCGCCGACGCGGGCATGGTTGATCGCCGCCTGCCGGAACATGCCGGGTGTCTGCGCCGTGTTGGGGTCGAGCTTGTCGCCGGAAATGACGCGCACGCCATCATGCTTCCAGCGCGGCTCGCCGTCATGGCTGTGATCGTGCGGATGGTCGTGCGAATGGTCGTGGTCGTGGCTCATCGATGCCTCCCGCTCAAGCCTGCTTCGCCGGTCCGGTCGCGACAGGCCGCTCGCCCATGCCCCATTCGGACCATGAACCATCATAGATCGCCTTGGCCGGCTTGCCGACGGTCTCGAGCGCCGTCGACAGGATCACGGCCGAGACGCCCGAACCGCAGGTCATGATCGAGGGTTTGTCGAGATCGACCCCGGCATCCTTGAACAGCGCGGCGATCTCTTCCGGGGACTTCAGCCGGCCATCGCTGGTGAGCTGCGACGACGGCAGGTTGAGCGAGCCGGGGATATGGCCGGAGGCCAGGCCCGGCCGCGGCTCCGGCGCTTCGCCACGGAAACGGTCGGCGGCACGGGCATCGACAACCTGGATCGCCTGCGAGGCGGTGGCGCGTGCCACATCGTCCGCGTTGGCCACGGCGCCATTGTCGAGCCTTGCGGTGAAGCTGCGCGGCTTTCGCGCCTTCGGGCTGTCGTCCTCGACGGGGCGCCCTTCGGCGAGCCATTTCGGGAAACCGCCATCGAGAATGACGACATCGCGCGCGCCGAACACCTTGAAGGTCCAGCGCACGCGCGGCGCCGCGAAGAAGCCGAGCCCGTCATAGACGACGATGCGCATGCCGTCGCCGATGCCGAGCGCGCCGACCGCCGCCGCGAATTCGGGGGCCGATGGCAGCATATGAGGCAGGGACGAGCGCGTATCCTTGATCTTGTCGATATCGAAATGGACCGCGCCCGGAATGCGGCGCGCGGCATATTCGGCCGCGCCGTCGCGCTTCTGCGCCGGCAGGTACCAGGAGGCATCGACCACGACGATATCCGGCGCATTCAGGCGCTCGGCCAGCCACTCGGTCGAAACGAAGACGTCTTCACGGGCCATAGGCGTATCCTCTGGACATAAACTCGGTGATCTCAGGCCAGCGCGATCCGGACGCGCCGGTTCTGCTTGCCCTTCTTCTCGATATCGGTGACCACGACCGCGCCGATCTCGGCGGTGTTACGGACATGGGTGCCGCCGCAGGGCTGCAGGTCGATATCGCCGATCGCGACGAGCCGGACGCGACCGGAGCCGCGGGGCGGCTTCACCGACATCGTCTTGACCAGGCCGGGATTGGCGTCGAGCTCCGCATCGGTGATCCAGCGCTCGGTGACGTCGGCATTGCGGGCGACCAGCGCGTTGAGCTTCTCGCCGATCTCCGCCTTGTCGAGCCCGCCTTCCGGGATGTCGAAATCGAGCCGCCCGTCACCGTCGCCGATCGAGCCGCCGGTGACCGGGAAGGCCAGCACGACGCTGAGCAGATGCAGCGCAGTGTGGATGCGCATCCGCTTGAAGCGGCGCTCCCAGTCGAGCACGGTCGTCACCGCCTCGCCGGGCGCGGGCAGGGCCTGGCCTTCGGCGGGAACATGGATGACCCGGCTCTTGTCCTCGGGATCGTAGATCGTGGTGGCGATCGCGATCTCGCTGCCGTCGGCGCGGCGCAGATGGCCGGCATCGCCCGGTTGGCCGCCGCCGGTCGCGTAGAAATTCGTGCGGTCGAGGATGATGCCGCCGCGCTCGTTCACGGCTTCGACCGTCGCGGGCGTTTCCTTGAGATAGGCATCCTGTCGAAAGAGAAGTTCGGTCGGCATGATCTCGTCATTTCACTGGCGGCGCGGAGCGCCTTCGCGACGCAGACTGCACCGATTGAGCCGGCCATGCCACCTCGTTGGCGGGATAGCGGGGATGATTTGGGACGCATGGCTTCCGGCCAGACGATTCCGTGCCTAGATGACTGTCCCGCCACCCCGGAGCCGCCATGGCCTTGCCCCGCATGAAGCCGCAGGACGGCGTCGCCTGGATCACCGGTGCCAGCTCCGGCATCGGCGCTGCGGTCGCGCTCGAACTGGCGGCGCGGGGCTGGACGGTTGCCGTCACCGCCCGGCGCCTGGAGATGCTTGAGCGTCTCGCCCGCAGCGCCGAGAGCCTGCCGGGCCGCATCGTCGCCCATGCCGGCGACGTGACCGATGCGCAGGGCATGCGCGACGTCACCGATGCGATCCAGAGCATCCACGGGCCGATCGTGCTGGCCTTCCTGAATGCCGGCATCGCCTCCGGACTGGGGCGGACGGTCGATGTCGAGACCGTCGAGGCGGTGGTCGGCGTCAATCTGCTGGGTGTCGCCAAGAGCTTCTTTGCCGTGCAGCCGCGCATGGTCGCGCGGGGCGGGGGGCAGATCGCGGTCAACGCCTCGCTCGTCGGCTATCGCGGCCTGCCGGGCGCAGCCGCCTACGGCGCAGCGAAGGCGGGAGCGATCCATTTCTGCGAATCGATGCGCTTCGATTGCGAGGCGGCGGGCATCCGCCTGCAGCTGGTCAATCCCGGCTTCATCGCGACGCCGATGACGGAGGGCCGCCGCTTCCCGATGCCGTTCCTGCTGACCGTGGAGGATGGCGCGAGGCGAATCGTCGATGGCTTCGAGCGCGGCGGCTTCGAGGTCACGGTGCCGCGTCGCCTCGCCTGGATCCTGAAGGTCGCGCGCCTTTTACCCTATCCGGTCTATTTCGCGCTGATGAGCCGCTTTGCCGAGCGGAACGGCTGAAACGGGCGTCAGCCGCTGCGGATCGTAGCGAAGGCGTCGAGCGCGCGCTGGCGTCCGAAAGCGAGATCGACGAGCGGGGCCGGGTAGGTCTCGCCGATTCGGACGCCCGCGTCGCGCAGGGCCTTCTCCGATGCCTTCCAGGGCTGGTGGATATCCCCATCGGAAAGCCCCGCCAGCTCCGGCACCCATTGGCGAACGTAAGCGCCTTGGGGATCATGGGTTTCGCCCTGCGTCACCGGGTTGAAGATGCGAAAATAGGGCGAGGCATCTGCTCCGGAGCCTGCGACCCATTGCCAGCTCGCAGCGTTGTTGGCGGCGTCGGCATCGACCAGCGTGTCCCAGAACCAGGCTTCGCCGGCCCGCCAGTCCTGCAGCAGATGCTTGATCAGGAACGACGCGACCACCATCCGCACGCGGTTATGCATCCAGCCGGTCGTCCAGAGCTCGCGCATGCCGGCATCGACGAGCGGAATGCCGGTCTGGCCGCGCTGCCAACGGCGGAGTGCCGTCTCGTCCGGCTGCCAGGGGAAGACATCGAATCGCGAGTCGTAGTTGCGGCGCGCGAGGTCGGGGTTGTGGAAGAGCAGGTGGTGGGAGAACTCCCGCCAGCCGATCTCCGAGAGGAATTTTTCGGCGTCCTGCTCCGATCCTGCGGCTTCGCCGATGGCACGGGCGTGGTGCAGAGCATGCCAGACCTGCCGCGGGCCGATCTCGCCGAAATGCAGATGCGGCGAGAGCCGCGACGTCGCTGCCCGATCCGGCCGGTCGCGGTCCCCGGCATAGCCGGAAAGCCCGCTACCGAGAAAATCGTCGAGACGCTCCGCGGCACCCGATTCTCCCGGTGTCCAGGCAGCCCGCAGACCGCCGGCCCAGTCCGGCTTCCGCGGTGCGAGCCCGAGATCATCAAGCGAGACCGTCAGCGCCTCGACCGAATCGGGCAGGGGGAATGCAGGGATTCGTGCCGGAGCCGGGATCGGAGCAGCCGGCTCGCCCTTCTGACGGGCGGCGCGCCAGTAAGGCGTGAACACCTTCATCGGCTGCCCGGTGGTGGCGGTCACCTGCCAGGGCTCGTTGAGCAGATGGCTGTTGAAACTGCCGACATCGATGCCGTTTCCGGACAACGCCTCCTTGAGCCGGCTGTCGAGCGCGATCTCCTTCGCCTCGTAGCGGCGGTTCCAGGTGACCCGGTTGATCCCTGCCTCTGCCACAACCCGCGGCAGCAATTCGGCTGGATCGCCTTTCATCAGCGCGAGCCGCCCACGCTTCCGTGCGAGCGCTTCGCCAAGCGCATCGAGCGAGCGCGACAGCCACCAGCGCGCGGCGCCTCCCAACGGTCGGCGATCGCTACCTGTATCGAGGATGTAGAGGCATAAGGTCGGCCCGGCCTCGGATGCGGCTGCGAGCGCCGGATTGTCCGCCAGCCTCAGATCGTTGCGGAACCAGTGAAGGGTGCGTCCAGTCATCATTCCTCATCCCGGCACGGCCACGCGAGGCCGCAATCCCCGATCAACGCGGCCGAAGCGGAACGGGACCGGACAAGAGGAAAGGTTTTTTGGAAGCGCTGGCTCGCGGGGCTTCGAAAACCGGCCCGCTCCTGCCGAATCTGTTATCGTCGCTCAGATTTCCAGCGGCAGATGCAGGACATCGGCGACCAGCCAGGACACGCCTGCAGTTCCGGCCATGAGGACCGCTATCAGAATGGCTTCGAACATGACGCTACTCCGCCCCAAATCGGGCGGCTGCCACTAACTCAAATTTTAACGATTTGTAAATGAAGTTCTTAAGGCGAATCACAGCCTGAACGATGGCTCCGGATGGACGGCTGTTGAGACGATGGATGCATTGGAGGAAGCCGGTCTCGATCTCGAGCTCGGAGAAATCGGCCGGAGGCTGGACACCCTGTTCAGCGCGCGCCGCCCGCGGACGCCGCCGCGGCACAAGCCGGCGGCATTCGAAGTCTCGGCTGCCGAGGCAGGGGCCGGTCGCCTGCGCGTGATGCTGGACGCCGACCTGCCGGAGGCGATCGGCCGGACGATTCTCACGCTGGCGATCAAGCATGGCTCGGGGCCAAAGCGGGGCGAGGGTCCGCAGAAAGCCGCTTCATCGGCCGATGCCGCCCGAAAGGACTGACGCGCTTCCCAGGAGCCGCGACGGCGACCTTCGCGGCTTGGGATCGGGAACCCGAAGCCCGCTCGGGCGTCCCCCTTTAGATGAAGGATCCGAAAAAACCGCCTTTGGATTTTTGGCTCTGGCTGGCCGTCATCGGCTTGACAGTGATCGTCGCCGTGTCGTCGCTGACATTTCCGGAGCGGGTCGCACCGGCCTTGTTTCAGTCGCGCTCCTCGATGCGCTGAAAAAGGGAGCGGGTGCCACCGATCCTGTCGATCAGGCTACGGCCGCAGTAGTGATCAAAAGGAGAAGAGCGCGATCATATCAGCGCTTGGGATCTTTGGAGGCCTCGCCCGGAATCGAACCGGGGTGCAAGGATTTGCAGTCCTCTGCGTAACCACTCCGCCACGAGGCCTTCCGGCCAAAACGGCCACGGCCGCTTCAGCGAGAGCGCACTAACCACAAGCCGTGCGCCGCCGCAACCCGGCATCGCAACTTCCACAGCAGCGGCGACAAATCTGTCGGGTCGGCTCGCAAGGGGGTTGCGCTATCCGGATCACGCGGCTAAGACGCCGCCACGTTGTTCCCGGATAGCTCAGCGGTAGAGCAATCGACTGTTAATCGATTGGTCGCAGGTTCGAATCCTGCTCCGGGAGCCAGCCTCCTCCTGACATCGATGGTTCGTCCTCACGGAGCGGCACAAGCAGCCTGCGGCCAGCCGACGCTTGCCTTTTGCGCGAGCCTCGAACAGAAAGCTGCCGAAGAACGGCGCGATCGCTGCACCGGTTCGATGCGGCTTCACAACAGCGGTCGCCCCTTGCAGCACCGGCGTCGTGGACGGAGAATTCGGGCATGGACGATTTTACCTCGCTGCGCCGCAATATGGTCGATTGCCAGCTGCGTACCTATGACATCACCGACCGGGCCGCGCTGGCGGCGGCGGATTCGGTGCCGCGCGAAGCGTTCGCTCCCGAGAATCTCGCCCATCTCGCCTATCTCGATCAGGCGATTCCGCTGCCAGGCACCGGCCGGGCGCTGATGACCCCGATGGTCGCCGTGCGGATGATCCAGCTGCTCGATCCGCAGCCGGACGAGGATGTTCTCGAATACGCCGGCGGCTCCGGCTACGGGGCGGCATTGATGGCGCATATGGGTGCCAGGGCTACGCTCTGGGAGCCTGACGCGCCGGCGCGCGCCCTGGCGGAAGCGGCGCTTGTTCGCGCGGGCTCCGCCGGCGTGACGGTCACAGCCACCCAGCCGGGCGATGCCAGCTTCGACGCGATTCTCGTCAGCGGCGCCTGCGAAATCGTGCCCGAAGCGCTTTTCCCGCTGCTGCGGCCGGAAGGCCGGCTCATCGTGGTCGAGGGCCTGGGCCGCGCCGCGCGGGTCGTGCTCTATCTGAAGTCCAGCGACATCGTCTCCGGCCGGCCGGTTTTCGACGCGGCGGCGCCGGTCCTGTCGGAGTTCCGTCGTCCGGCGGCCTTCGTTTTCTGAGGCGATTGGTGTCGCATTTTTGCGGCACTGCACAGACGAAACCATTCCGGAGCCGCCCAATCCGTTGGCGGGAGGCGCCGGAGCGGTTATAAATTGCAACTCTGCCGAGGCTGGGGCGATGCCTGGGCGCGACTTTCAGTGCGCACGTGAGGCGTCCAAGTGTATAAAAGCGACGAAAAGACTTCCCGGTTCGGGCTCTCCGCCGTCTTCGCCCTGGCGTTGGCGGGCGGCTGGGCGGGGCCGGTTTCGGCTCAGACGATGGAAGCCGCGCTCGCGCGGGCCTATTCCGCCAATCCCACGCTCAATGCGCAGCGCGCCTCGGTCCGCGCAACCGACGAGAACGTGCCGCAGGCGAAGGCGGGCTATCGCCCGCGAATCACGGCCTCGGCCGATATCGGTGCCAGCATCACGGAATCGGGGATTCCGGCCTTCGCCAGCACCTCGCCGGTCCATACCAACAACGTATCCCGCCTCGGGCCGCGCGGCGCCGGCTTGCAGATCGACCAGAACATCTTCGATTCCGGCAGGACCCGCAGCGCCGTCGGCCAGTCCGAATCGCAGGTTCTCGGCGCACGCGCCACGCTGCGCAACACCGAGCAGAACGTGCTGCTCGATGCGGCGACGTCCTATATGAACGTGCTGCGCGACACGGCGATCCTCAATCTCAACCGCAACAACGTCGAGGTTCTCGAAGAGCAGCTGCGCCAGACGCGTGACCGCTTTCAGGTCGGCGAAGTGACGCGCACCGACGTGGCGCAGGCGGAAGCCCGCCTGTCCTCGGCGCGGTCCCAAGCGATTCTCGCCGAATCGAACCTGAAGACCTCGGTCGCCCGCTTTCGGCAGAATGTCGGCACCGAGCCGCGCTCGCTCGCCCCGGGGCGCCCGGTCGAAAGGCTCTTGCCGAAATCCTTGCCGGCTGCGCTGAATCAGGCCCTGTCGAACCATCCGGCCATCATCGCCTCGCTTCACGGCGTCGATGCCGCAGAGCTCCAGGTCAAGGTCACCGAGGCGGATCTCTATCCGGTGGTCGGCGTGCGCGGCGTGGTCCAGCAGCGTTATGACACCCAGTTCTCCGGCGACAACCGCTTCTCGGCCAGCATCGTCGGCACGCTGACGATCCCGATCTACGAGGGCGGCCAAGTCTACGCCCGGACGCGCCAGGCCAAGGAAACGGCAGGCCAGCGCCGGATCGAGGTCGATACCCAGCGCGACACCGTGCGCGCCGCCGTCGTCTCCGCCTGGGGCGGGCATGAAGCCGCCAAGGCCCAGATCGTCGCCGCCCAGGCGCAGGTCGAGGCGGCTTCCACCGCCTTGTCCGGTGTCCGCGAGGAGGCCAAGGTCGGGCAGCGCACCACGCTCGACGTCCTCAACGCCCAGCAGGAGCTGGTGAGCGCGCGTTCGAGCCTCGTCGTCGCGCAGCGCGACCGCGTCGTGGCGTCCTATGCGGTGCTCTCCGCCGTCGGCAAGCTCTCCGCCCAGTCCCTCAAGCTCAAGGCCGAGGTCTACGACGCCCGCCAGCATTACGAGCAGGTCCAGGGCAAGCTCTGGGGCACGCAGACGCCCGACGGCCGCTGAGCCCGGGCCGGCAGCCTCACACCACGGCGTATTCGGGCAACAGGGCGGATTTCTCCTGTGGGGGAGCCGGTGGGCGCCTTGTCTGACAGCAGCGCCGTGGAATACTGCGCTCGTGGAGCAGCGTTGATTCTGTCGGCGCGCCCGGTGTCCAACGGTTAGACTCATGAGCGCGCAAGCCAAGCCCAGCGAACCGTCGATGGAGGAAATCCTCGCCTCCATCCGCCGGATCATTTCGGACGATGAGGCGAAGCCGGCCGATGAGGCTGCAGCGCCGCAGGTAGACGTGGCGCCGGAGCCCGAGCCGGTTGCGGCGATCGACGACGATGTTCTCGATCTCGGAGCCGAGGCTGCCCTGGTCGCAGCGCCGGAGCCCGCGCCGGCCGCACTCCCCGACGATGCCGATATCGCCTTCATCGAGGAGGAGCCCGCCGCGGCCCTGCCTCCGGAACCGCCGGCCCCTGCCATCGAGCCGCAGCCGGCTCTAGTTCAGCCCGAAGCACGGCCAGAGCCCGCTTCCACGCCAGTCCCCGACATGGCGAGCCTGCTGTCGGATCAGGCCAGCTTCGTCGTGACCAATGCCTTCGGCCAGCTCGCCAACACCGTGCTCAGCAACAATGCGCGGACGTTGGAGGATCTGGTCAAGGACATGCTGAAGCCGATGCTGAAGACCTGGCTCGACGACAACCTGCCGACCATGGTCGAGCGACTGGTCCGCGCCGAGATCGAGCGCGTCGCGCGCGGCGGCCGAAGTTAAGCCGGTCGCCTAGCGTCGAGGCGGCGTCGAAGCCGCTTCAACCCGTATTGCGGGCCCGGCGGCGCCGGGGCCGTGGCCGCCCGCGCTCGAAAGCGCCAGCCTCCTGCAGCCGCAGCAATCCGTAGCCGAGCATGGCGAAGGCTGTCGCCGGCGCGCCCAGCCGGGAGACCAGCATGGTCAGGCCGACGGCGACCGGGCGGGGGTAGCGGCCGGAGGCCGCTTCGACGGCAAACCAGGCCCCGAGGGCATGGACCAAGAGTTTCATCATCGCATCCTGCTCGTCGTTACGGGGATCAGAGGGGAACCTTGCGGTTTTCGCCGAGATCAGGCTTGGCGCCCGTCAGGGCCGCCGCCGCCATCTTGACGCTGGTGACGATCTTGCCGGGGCTGTCCCAGAATTCCGCCATGCTCGGCCGGACGCGCAGCACGCGGATGTTCGGATCGTTCTCGTCGTCCCAGAACGCCCGGTTGCTCGCATCCCAGAGGTCATGCACGCGCTGGCGGTCGTCAACGACGGTGGCGGTTCCCGTCACCGAGAGATAGCGCTGGCCATCGGTGTCGGCGAAGGCGACGCAGACATTGTCGTTGACCTGGATTTCGTCGTCCTTGTGGTGGCGGCGATCGGTCAGGAAATAGATCGCGTCGTCCTCGCGTTCGCCATGGGCATGCATCGGCCGGGCGCGCAATTCATCGCCCTGGCCGTCATGGGTCACGAGCATCGCGAACTTGATCGAATCGATCAGGTCCCAGACCCGTGTCTGGTCGCTGTGGTGAGGCATGTCGCTCTCCCTGTTGGTTGTCGTTGGCTGCTGCTTGGTCCAACGGGGCGCGGCGCGGCTGGTTCCGTCACAGGAGAATGCAGCCCGGCCGGAACCCCGCGGCGGCTCGCGCGTATCAGGAAGGGTGTGTCGGGGTCGCCCGGCCCCGGCAGCGATGTCGTTCCCACAATCCTTTCCCGATCCGAGGTTTTGCCATGGCCAAGACTGCAGCCAAGACCGCGCCCCGCAGCGCCCCGAAAAGCTCGACCACGGCGAAAGTGGTCAAATCCAGCCGGATCGACCTGGCATCGAACACCAAGACGAAGGTCATCGGCCTGCTCAACGAGCGCCTTGCGGACGGCATCGACCTCTCGCTGCTGACGAAGCAGGCGCACTGGAACCTGAAGGGCCCGGGCTTCATCGGCATCCACCTGATGCTCGACGGATTCCGCGCCGAACTCGACACCCATGTCGACACGGTCGCCGAGCGCATCGCCCAGCTTGGCGGCATCGCTTTCGGCACGACGCAGACCACGGCCCAGTCGACCTCGCTCAAGCCCTATCCGACGGACATCGTCCCGGTGCAGGATCATCTCGCCGCACTGATCGAGCGCTATGCCGATACGGCCAAAAAGGTCCGCGAAGCGATCGACGCCTGCGACGAGGCGGGAGATGCCGATACCGCAGACATCCTGACCGACTATTCCCGCATGCTCGACAAGTCGCTCTGGTTCCTGCAGTCGAACCTCGCCTGAACGGCTGTTTTGGGGCGCTATCCCTTTGTCATTCCGGGGCGCGCCGCAGGCGCGAACCCGGAACCCACGACTGGGTGAGACATCAGGTGCAGCGTCAGGATCGGCTCGCCCAGTCGTGGGTTCCGGGTTCTTCGCTCCGCGAAGCCCCGGAATGACAAGGGTGGCGCGAAGCTGCGTCTCATCGAAAACGTTGACGCGCGGCCCGTGCATGGGCTCTTAAGGCGCGAGACCTATTTGGCCCATGATTTTCCGGCCGGGGCAGGCTCCCCGGCCTTTCTGCGTTCGAGCGATGCGATGATGGACAAGACTTTCGAACCGGCCGCCGTCGAGGCCCGGATCAGCAAGGCCTGGGACGAGGCTGAAGCCTTCAAGGCGGGCAGGGGCGCTGCGCCCGGCGCCGAGCCCTATTGCATCGTGATCCCGCCGCCGAACGTCACCGGCTCGCTGCATATGGGCCACGCGCTCAACAACACGCTGCAGGACGTGCTCTGCCGCTTCGAGCGCATGCGCGGCAAGGACGTGCTCTGGCAGCCCGGCACCGACCATGCCGGCATCGCGACGCAGATGGTCGTCGAGCGCAGGCTCGCCGCCGAAAACAAGACCGACCGCCGCTCGATGGGCCGCGAGGCCTTCCTCGCCGAGGTCTGGAAGTGGAAGGAGGAATCGGGCGGCACGATCTTCAACCAGCTCCGCCGCCTCGGCGCATCCTGCGACTGGTCGCGCGAGCGCTTCACCATGGACGAGGGGCTCTCGGCCGCCGTCCTCAAGGTCTTCGTCGGCCTGCACAAGCAGGGGCTGGTCTACCGCGCCAAGCGGCTGGTGAACTGGGACCCGAAGTTCCAGACCGCGATCTCGGATCTCGAGGTCTTGCAGGTCGAGAAGACCGGCACGTTCAAATGGCAGCGCGGCGGCGAGGACGCGTTCGACGCGGCCAAGCTCGACAAGGCGCTGAACCGCGACCCGAACGGCCATCTCTACTATTTCAACTACCCGCTCGAAGGCGCGACCTACGATGCGGACGACGCCTCGACCTTCATCACCGTCGCGACGACGCGGCCGGAGACCATGCTGGGCGATACCGGCGTCGCGGTTCATCCCGAGAACGAAAAGATCGGCCATCTGATCGGCCGCAAGGCGGTGCTGCCGCTGGTCGGCCGCGTCATCCCGATCTTCGGCGACGACTATGCCGATCCCGAGAAGGGCACCGGCGCGGTCAAGATCACGCCGGCGCATGATTTCAACGATTTCGAGGTCGGCAAGCGCCATCAGCTCGACGTCGTCAACATCCTCGACGGCGAGGCGCGCCTGCTTCTCGAAGGCAATGACGATTTTCTCGGAGGTGCTACACCAGCGCCTCCGGCAGTGCTTACCGCTATGGCCCTGCACGGCCTCGATCGCTTCGTCGCGCGCCGCCGCGTGGTCGAGATGATGGCCGAGCGGGGCCTGCTCGCGAAGGTCGAGCCGAACACCCATACCGTCCCGCATGGCGACCGCTCGGATGTCGTGATCGAGCCCTGGCTCACCGACCAGTGGTATGTCGACGTCAAGCCGCTGGCGCAGCGCTCGATCAAGGCGGTGCAGGACGGCCGGACCAGGTTCACGCCCGAGAACTGGACCAAGGTCTATTACGACTGGCTGGAGAATATCGAGCCCTGGTGCGTCTCGCGCCAGCTCTGGTGGGGCCACCAGATCCCGGCCTGGTACGGGCCGGACGGCGAGGTCTTCGTCGCCGAGTCGGAGGCCGAAGCGCAGACGCTCGCCATGGCGCATTACGGCGACACCGTCGCGCTGACGCGCGACGAGGACGTGCTCGACACCTGGTTCTCCTCGGCGCTCTGGCCGTTCTCGACCCTGGGCTGGCCCGAGCAGACGGCCGAGCTGAAGCACTATTACCCGACGGCGACGCTGGTCACCGCCTTCGACATCATCTTTTTCTGGGTCGCCCGGATGATGATGATGGGCCTGAACTTCATGGACGAGGTGCCGTTCAAGGACGTCTATATCCACGCCATCGTTCGCGACGAGAAGGGCGCGAAGATGTCGAAGTCGAAGGGCAACGTCATCGACCCGCTGACGCTCGTCGACAAATACGGCGCCGACGCGCTGCGCTTCACGCTGTCGGCCATGGCGGCGCAAGGGCGCGACATCAAGCTCAGCACGCAGCGTGTCGAGGGCTATCGCAACTTCGCGACCAAGATCTGGAACGCGGCGCGCTTCGCCGAGCTGAACGGCTGTGCGCGAGCCGAAGGTTTCGACCCGGCGAGCGTCAAGCAGCCGCTCAACCGCTGGATCCTCAGCGAAGCCGCGCAGGCCGCCGAGGAGATCGCGGCCGGCATCCCGAGCTTCAGGTTCAACGAGGCGGCAGGCGGCGCCTATCGCTTCGTCTGGAACCAGTTCTGCGACTGGTATCTCGAGCTCGCCAAGCCGGTGCTGCAGGGCGAGGGCGTCGATGCCGCCGCCCGGGCCGAGACCCAGGCGACGGTCGCCTATGTCATCGACCTGATCTGCCAGCTCCTGCACCCGTTTATGCCGTTCCTGACCGAAGAGCTCTGGGCGCAGAAGGCCGAGGCCGGCGCGCCGCGCAAGCTCGCTGAGGGCGACGCTTCGCTGGTCTGCCTGACCCGCTGGCAGGACCTCTCGGCCCTTAAGGATGCAGCCGCCGAGGCCGAGATCGGCTTCGTCGTCGACCTGATCTCGGATATCCGCTCGGTGCGCTCCGAGGTCAACGTTCCCGCCGGCACGCAGGCGCCGCTCGTGCTCGTCAACGCCTCCGCTGCGACGCGGGCGACGATCGAGAGCTGGCGCCCGATGATCGAGCGCCTCGCCCGCGTCTCCGACATCGCCTTCGAGGCGGCCGCGCCGGCCCAGTCGGCCCAGATCATCGTGCGCGGCGAGGTCGCGGCGCTGCCGCTGGCCGGGCTGATCGATCTCGATGCCGAGCGTACGCGCCTGACCAAGGAGCTCGCCAAGCTCGACCAGGACATCGCGGTCGTCGAGAAGAAGCTCGGCAACCCCGATTTCATGGCCCGCGCGCCCGACGAGATCGTCGAGGAAAATCGCGAGCGCAAGGCTGCGGCCGAGGCTCGCAAACTCAAGGTCGCGGAGGCCTTGGCGCGGCTGGCGTAATGCGCCGGTGATTGCACGCGCCTGTGAAATCTAACCGTCATGCTCGCCCTTGTGGCGAGCATCCACGTCTTGAACACCGCATTCGATAAATGAAGACGTGGATGGTCGGGAGAAGCCCGACCATGACGAGATGCAATTCGGTTTCCGATCGCAGGTATCGCATTCCGGTCACGCCCGTGTCGTCAAATTGACGCTGATCCAAGAGAGGACTCGCATTCCCACGCGGACCCCGCTTAGATGCGCCCGACGCAAACCCGCCATGCAGAATGTGTGGCGGCACAAGGACCGGCTATTCAGAACCCATGCTCAAGCGAGCCTATGACTGGTGCGTTTCATACGCCTCCCATCCTGCGGCCCCGTGGCTGCTCTTCGGCCTCACCTTCATTGAAAGCTCGTTCAGCCCGCTGCCGCCGATTCCGCTGCTGATTCCGATGTGCATCGCCCGGCCGGACCGGGCCTGGTTCTATGCCGGTATCTGCTCGCTCGGCGCCGTGCTCGGCGGCTATCTCGGCTATGCCATCGGGGCGCTGCTCTACGAGTCGGTCGGCGCCTGGCTGATCGGCATCTACGGCCTGCAGGACAAGGCAGCGACCTTGATCGCGACCTCGCAGGACTACTGGTTCTGGGTGCTCGTCACCAAGGGCCTGACGCCGATCCCGTTCAAGATCGTCACGATCATGTCCGGCTTCCTGCATTTCGACCTGTGGAAGTTCACCATCGGCATGGTCGTGTCGCGTGCGACCTTCTTCCTGATGATCGCGGTGGCGCTGCGCTTTTATGGCGACGACATCCGCATCTTCATCGAGAAGCATCTGCCGATGACGGCGTTGGCCCTTGTCGTGGTCATCGTCGGCGGCTTCTTCGTGCTGCCGATGGTGCTGTAAACCGCCGTTACGTCACGCCGCCGCCCTGAACTTTGTGACATCGGCGCAACACCCGGACGGGAACGGTGCCCGACACCCCAGCGACACCACAATCGCCGCGAAGCCGCCACAAACGAAGCCCAGCAAAACGCTGCGTTAAGTGCCTGAGATATATCGAAATCGGGAGTAACGCGCCGGTCCTTGAACGGTTCCGGACGGTTTTCGGGTTTTCGGGGGCGCGATTGCTCCCGGTAGGCGTGGCGTGGCACATCTTCGCGCCGTGCTGATCGGGGGACAGGGCGAGTGGCGATGGACGGGCGTGTGTACGACAAGTCGAGGCTGCCGAGCCGCCATGTGAGCGTCGGCCCGGCCAAGGCCCCGCACCGTTCCTATTATTACGCGATGGGCATGACCGCGAAGCAGATCGCGCAGCCCTTCGTCGGCGTCGCCTCCTGCTGGAACGAGGCGGCCCCCTGCAACATCTCGCTGATGCGCCAGGCCCAGGCCGTGAAGAAGGGCGTCGCCTCCGCCAGCGGCACGCCGCGCGAGTTCTGCACCATCACCGTGACCGACGGCATCGCCATGGGCCACCAGGGCATGAAGTCCTCGCTCGCCTCGCGCGAAGTCATCGCCGATTCCGTCGAATTGACCATGCGTGGCCATTGCTACGATGCGCTCGTCGGCCTCGCCGGCTGCGACAAGTCGCTGCCGGGCATGATGATGGCGATGGTGCGCCTCAACGTGCCCTCGATCTTCATCTATGGCGGCTCGATCCTGCCCGGCACCTTCAAGGGCCGCCCCGTGACCGTGCAGGACGTGTTCGAGGCCGTCGGCAAGCATTCGGTCGGCGCGATGTCCGACGAGGACCTGAAGGAGCTCGAGGAGGCTGCCTGTCCCTCGGCCGGCTCCTGCGGCGCCCAGTTCACCGCCAACACCATGGCGACCGTCGCCGAGGCGATCGGCCTGGCGCTGCCCTATAGCTGCGGCGCGCCGGCGCCCTACGATGTCCGCGATACCTTCTGCTACACCGCCGGCGAGATGGTGATGGAGCTGATCGCGAAGAACATCCGCCCGCGCGACATCGTCACCCGCAAGGCGCTGGAGAACGCCGCGATGGTCGTCGCCGCCACCGGCGGCTCGACCAATGGCGCGCTGCACCTGCCGGCGATCGCGCATGAATGCGGCATCGATTTCGACTTGTTCGAGGTCGCCGAGATCTTCAAGAAGACCCCCTATATCGCCGACCTGAAGCCGGGCGGGAAATACGTCGCCAAGGACATGTTCGAGGTCGGCGGCATTCCGCTGGTGATGAAGAGCCTGCTCGATGCCGGCTACCTGCACGGCGACTGCATGACCGTCACCGGCCGCACCATCGCCGAGAACATGGCCTCGGTGAAGTGGAACGACCAGCAGGACGTGGTCTATCGCGCCGACAAGCCGATCACCGTCACCGGCGGCGTCGTCGGCCTGCAGGGCAATCTGGCGCCGGAAGGCGCGATCGTGAAGATCGCCGGCATGCCCGAGGACCAGCTCGTCTTCACCGGCCCGGCGCGCTGCTTCGACCGCGAGGAGGATGCCTTCGAGGCCGTCCGGAACCGGACCTACAAGGAAGGCGACGTACTCGTCATCCGCTACGAGGGCCCCAAGGGCGGCCCCGGCATGCGCGAGATGCTCTCGACCACCGCCGCCCTCTACGGCCAGGGCATGGGCGACAAGGTCGCGCTCATTACCGATGGCCGATTCTCAGGCGCCACCCGCGGTTTCTGCGTCGGCCATGTCGGGCCTGAAGCCGCCGTCGGCGGCCCGATCGGCCTGATCCGCGACGGCGACATCATCGAGCTCGACGCCATCACAGGAAAGCTCGCAGTCCGCCTTTCTGATGCCGAACTTGAGTCGCGTCGTAAGAGCTGGGCGCCGCGGAAGACCGACTACAATTCCGGCGCGCTGTGGAAATACGCGCAGACCGTCGGCTCCGCCAAAGGCGGCGCCGTCACCCACCCAGGAGGGGCGGCCGAAACCCATTGCTATGCGGATATCTAGCTCAACCATAGCATGCCTGTTCCTGTTGCTGGGTGGCCATCAGGCCGCCCTGGCGCAGGATTTCTCAGGCGCCAAGCCGCTGCCGCCGCGTGCCATTCCGGGCGGGGCGCTGCCGGAGCCTGACGATTCCGTGCCTGGCGGCTCGGACGCTGCGGCCATCGCTCCCGGCCCCGATACGCCGACCGCCCATACCGCGCTGCCGCTCGTGCCCTTCACCAGCGCGCGCGACGCCCTCAAGGCCTGGATGCGTGATTCCACGGCCGGCAACAAGGTCGGTGCCGTCCGCGCGCTCGAATACGCGGCCTCGCAGGGCCACCTCACGGCGCAGTACAAGCTGGGCCGGATGTATGCCGGCGGCGAGGGCGTCCCGGCCAATGATCTCAAGGCTTTCGAGTATTTCTCGAAGATCGCGGACGAGAATGCCGATGCGATGCCCGGCACGGCCGATGCCCGGCTCGTCGGCAGCGCCTTCGTCGCTCTCGGCAATTACTTTTCGGACGGAATCAAGGGCAGCTATGTGAAGCCCAATCCCGACCGGGCCTTCGACATGTTCCATTACGCCGCTTCCTATTTCGGCGATCCGGACGGCCAGTACAATCTGGCCCGCCTCTACATGACCGGGCAGGGCGCCAGCCGCGACCGGCGCCAGGCCGCCCGCTGGATGAAGCTCGCGGCCGAGAAGGGCCATGCGCCCGCCCGCGCCGCCTTCGGCGAAATGCTGCTGCGTGGCGGCGAGGGCGTGCCCCGCCAGCCGGTTCTCGGCTTGATGTGGCTCGCCATGGCCCGCGAGGGCGCCGATCCGACCCGCGAGGCCTGGATCATCGAGCGGCACGACGTGGCTTTCGCGGCCGCCTCGGCGAGCGACCGCTCGGCGGCTCTGGCCCTGATCGAGCGCCAGCATCTGGTGAACTCGCACAACGGCAACGCGGTCCGGAACTGAGCCGCAAACGCCGTCATTCTCGGGCGAAGCGAAGCGCAGACCCGAGAATCTCCTGCAGGATGGCGCCGTCCTGAGATGCTCGGTTTAAGCCCGAGCATGACGTCCGGTTGCTGCCCTCACTGCAATTCGATCATCACCGGGACATGGTCCGAGGGCTTGTCCCAGCCGCGGACATGCTTGGCGATCCTGACCCCCGACAGCCTGTCCGCCGCTTGCGGCGACAGCAGCAGATGGTCGATGCGGATGCCGTTGTTCCGCTGCCAGGCACCGGCCTGGTAATCCCAGAACGTATAGAGCCCGGGCGCGTCGGTGGTGTTGCGCAGGGCCTCGGTCAGACCGAGATTGATCAGCCCGCGGAAGGCGGCACGCGTCGGCGGCAGGAACAGCGCATCGCTGACCCAGGCGGCCGGGTCGCGGGCGTCGCGCGGCTCGGGGATGACGTTGTAGTCGCCCGCCAGCACCAGCGGCTCCTCATGCTCCAGCAGCATGCGGGCATGGGCGGTCAGGCGCTGCATCCAGCCGAGCTTGTAGGGATATTTCTCGGTGTTGGGCGGATTGCCGTTCGGCAGGTAGATCGAAGCGACGCGCACCACGCCGTCGCCGAGCGGCAGCACGCCCTCGAGATAGCGCGCCTGCTCGTCGCCATCGTCGCCCGGCAGGCCGCGCCGGACATCCTCCAGCCGCGAGCGACTCAGGATCGCGACCCCGTTGAAGGTCTTCTGCCCGTGGGTCTCGACCTGCCAGCCGGCAGCCTCAATCTCGGCGCGCGGGAAATCGGCGTCCACGCATTTGATCTCCTGCAGGCAGAGCGCATCGGGCTCGGCCTCCTTCAGGAAATCGAGGAGATGGCCGAGGCGCTGCCTGACCGAATTGACGTTCCAGGTGGCGATCCGCACGAGACGCTCCGATTCAAGACGAGCCGCAGGATAAGCGGCACGGTCGCGGCCATGGCAAGCCGGTTTCGACCGCAAACAAAAAACTCCCCGCATCGCTGCGGGGAGTGCTTGTCGGCGAAAGGACTGTCGCCTGCTGTCAGGGGCAGGCGCGGACGACGCCGCGCGCGGCGATATAGGTCCCGGTCTCCGGGTTGTAGCTCTTGAAACGGCGCGAGCAGTAGGCGACCGCGTCGGTATCCTCGATGCTGTAGCCATAGGCGCGCGGCACGGGCGGAGCATAGACCACCGGCGGCGCGACATAGACCGGCGCCGGCTCGTAATAGACCGGCGGGGGCGGGGCTGCCAGCGCACCGGCAGCGAGCGCGCCGCCGATGATGCCGGCCGCGATACCGGCGCCCACCGCCGGGCCGCGGCGATAGCCACCATAGTAACGCGGGCCGTAGCCGTAGCGGCGCCATTGCACGGTCTGGACGAGGTCGCTGCCGGCCTGCGCCGTGGCGACGGCGGACGCAGCGGGAGCGAGAGGCGCGGCCGATGCAGGAAGGGCGAGTAAGGTGCCGCCGGCAAGGGCGGCAGCGACGGCGAGCGTCCTGATCATGACGAAACTCCTCTGCGATACCAGGCGAGCGGAACTCCGCATGTTCCCCCGTTTGGATTCGAATGTAGCGGTCCGGTGACCGCAGGGGAAGCTAGCAGTCAATCCAGGCATAAATGGGCCGTCATGCTCCCGTCGCTTTTGACCGCGAAAGCAACGTCGAACCGCTTGCGCAGGCGGAATTTCCTCGCCATCTAGCGTTGCACCGCACACCTCACCTGATCGAAGGATCGAGACGCCCATGGCGCAACCGCGCGACCCGTCCGCCCAGCCTGCCGCGCTTGGCCCCCTGAAGCCCCTGCCGGCCCTGATCTTCAGCTCACGCTGGCTGCAGTTGCCGCTCTATATCGGCCTCATCGTGGCGCAGTGCGTCTATGTCTTCCTGTTCCTCAAGGAGCTCTGGCATCTCGTCACCCATGCCTTCGATTTCAGCGAGCAGCAGATCATGCTGGTCGTGCTCGGGCTGATCGACGTGGTGATGATTTCGAACCTGCTGATCATGGTGATCGTCGGCGGCTACGAGACCTTCGTCTCGCGCCTGCGGCTCCAGGGCCATCCCGACCAGCCGGAATGGCTGAGCCACGTCAATGCCAGCGTCCTCAAGATCAAGCTCGCGATGGCGATCATCGGCATTTCGTCGATCCACCTGCTCAGGACCTTCATCGAGGCCGGCAATATCGGCATCGCCGGCAGGACCGCGAACTACACCGAGACCGGCGTCCTGCTGCAGACGCTGATTCATGTCGTCTTCATCCTCTCGGCCATCGGCATCGCCTGGGTCGACAAGATGACGGCCACGCCCGGCAAGGGCCACTGACCAAGGTCCACCGAAACGAGAAACGCCCCGCCGGACCGGCGGGGCGTTTTGCGTTTTGGGGATGTTGCCTGTGCGCTTACTGGCCGCGCCCGCTGCGGGCAGCGAAGCGGATCGCTTCCTCGGCGGCACGGAACAGCGCCTTGGCCTTGTTGATGCACTCCTCCTGCTCGGAGGCCGGGTTCGAATCATAGACGATGCCGGCGCCGGCCTGGACATGCATGCGCCCGTCCTTGACCACTGCCGTGCGCAGCACGATGCAGGTATCCATCTCGCCATTGGCACCGAAATAGCCGATGCAGCCGGCATAGGCGCCGCGCGCATCGCGCTCCAGCTCGTCGATGATCTCCATCGCCCGGACCTTCGGCGCGCCCGACACGGTGCCGGCCGGGAAGCCGGCGATCAGGGCGCCGAGCGAATCGTGCTTCGGGTCGATCTTGCCCTCGACATTCGAGACGATGTGCATGACCTGGCTGTAGCGCTCGATGAAGAACGAGTCGGTGACCTTGACCGAGCCGATCTCGGCGACGCGGCCGACATCGTTGCGCCCGAGATCGAGCAGCATCAGGTGCTCGGCGCGCTCCTTGGGATCGGCCAGCAGTTCCTCGGCCAGGGCATCGTCCTCTGCCCGGGTTGCACCGCGCCGCCGCGTGCCGGCGATCGGCCGGATCGTGACGGTATCGTCGCGCAGCCGCACCAGGATCTCCGGGCTGGAGCAGACGATCTGGAAGTCGCAGAAATCGAGATAGCAGAGGAACGGCGCCGGATTGACTCGCCGGAGCGCCCGGTAGAGCGCGAAGGGCGGCAGGGCGAAAGGCGCCTCGAAGCGCTGCGACAGCACGACCTGGAAGATGTCGCCGGCGCGGATGTACTCCTTCGCCTTGTCAACCATCTCCAGATATTCGGCCTCGCTGGTGTTCGAGGTGGTCGCCGGGACCGGCAGGTTGGCGATGTCGATCTCCGCTTCGGCGGGGAGGGCACCTTCCAGCGCCTTCACCACGGCCTCCAGCCGCTCCTGCGCCCGCTCAAAGGCGTGGCGGGCACTGACGCCCGGCATATGCCGGACCGGGGTCACGACATGGATCTCGTCGCGCACCGCATCGAACACCACCATCAGCGTCGGCCGCGTCAGGATGGCGTCGGGCACGCCGGTTCCGGTCTCCTTCGGCACGGCCAGGCGTTCCATCAACCGGACCATGTCGTAGCCGAGATAGCCGAACACGCCGGAGGCCATCGGCGGCAGGCCTTCGGCCTCCGGAATGGCGCTCTCTTCCAGAAGCGCGCGCAGGCTCTCGAAGGCCGGGCGCGGATCGTCCAGGAAGGTCTCGCCCAGAGCCGTGCGGCAGAGCGAAGCCCGCCCGTGATGGCAGCGCCAGATCAGGTCGGGTTCGAGCCCGATCATCGAGTAGCGGCCGCGCACGGCGCCGTCCTCGACCGATTCGAGCAGGAAGGCCGGGCCCGCCGTGGCGTGACGCAGCTTCAGGAAGGCGGCGACCGGCGTCTCGCAATCGCCGACCAGCACCTGCCGCAGCAATTGCGGCGCGCCGGTCTCATAGGTCTGCGCGAAGCGCTCGAACTCCTGGAGCGGCTGCATCGTCAATTCTGCGCCCCACCCGTCGCGTTGCGGAAATTGGCTTCGTTGAGGCTGACGCCAAGCTCGGCCTGCCGCTTCGCGACATATTGCAGCAGGATGTCCTCGCTGACGCTGGACGACAGCAGCCGCTCGAAATTCCCGGCCTCCTGCGTCGTGCGGATGTAAGGCGCGACGGTCGCCGAATCGACCTTGAACAGGATGCGCCCGCCATCCGTGCCGGCAGCCGAGCCGCTCTTGCCGGCGGCGGTGCCGAAGACCTGGGCGACGACCGTGCCCGGCAGCTCCGGCCGCTGGTCCTGCCGGCCGAGATCGGCCGCCGTCTCGATGGTCAGGCCGGCCGAGGCCGCGACGGCATCGAAGCTCTCGCCCTTGTCGAGACGCTCGACGAGCTCGCGCGCCTTGGCCGAGAGCTTCGTCGCCGTCTCGTCGGCGCGCCACTGCGTCTCGACCTCGGCCTTGACCTCGTCGAAGCTGCGCTCCCGCGCCGGATCGATCTTGGTGACGTCGAACCAGACATAGCCGGTGTCGCGGGGCAGACGAATCGCCTCGTTGTCGACGCCGATATCCGAACGGAAGATCGCCTGCAGCGTGGGATCGCCGCCCGGCAGCGCCTCTTCGCGCGAGCCGTCGGGCTTGCCGAGGCCGGCATTCATCGGTCCTGCGGTGCGCAGCTTGAGATTGAGCTCCCTGGCGATCTCGGCGAGCGGCTTGGCGGAGGCGCGCTGGTCTTCGATCTTGTCGTGCAGATCGGTCACTTGGGCAGCGGCGCGACTCGTCGCCAGCTCCTGCTTCACCTCGGCCACGACCTCATCGAACGGGCGCACATGCGCAGCGTCGACCTGGGTGACGCGCAGCAGCACCGTGCCGAAGGCGCCTGTGACCGGGGCGCTCACGCCGCCTTGCTCGAGCGCGAAGGCGGCCTCGCGCACGGCGGGGTCGACGATCTGCTCGCGGGTGAAGGTGCCCAGCGTCAGGTCGTTGAAGGCGACGTTCCGCTCGGTGGCGATCTCGTCGAAGGTCTCGCCGCCGTCGATCTTGGCCTTGGCGGCCTGCGCCTCCTCGACGTTCGGGAACGGGATCTGCTGCACGGTGCGCGTCTCGGCCGAGGTGAAGCGCTGGGCCTTCGTCGCCTCGTAGCGGGCCTTGGCCTCCTCGTCGGTGACCTTGGCCGGATCGGCCAGCGTCTCGGCGGTGATCGAGAGGATGGCGGCCGTGCGGTATTCCGGCGCGCGGAACGCGATCTTGCGATCGTTGAAGAAGCTCTTGAGCTGGTCCTCTGTCGGTGCCGCGATCTCGCCGGCGCCGCTCGCCGGCATGCGGGCGAAGGTGATCGAGCGCTTCTCGTTGCGCAGGCGATTGCCGACTTCCTGCAGCGCGAGCGGGGCGGAGAGGCCGCCCACGACCATCTCCGAGATCTGCTGGCGCAGGATCGTCGAGCGCTGGAGCGCGACATAGCTCTGCTCGGTATAGCCGTTCGAGCGCAGCAGCTCGTTGAAGCGCGCCGCGGAGAACTGGCCGGCGGCGTCGCGGAAGGTCGGGTCGTCGAAGATCAGGTTGCGGATGGTGTCGTCGGACACTGCCAGCCGCATGCCCTGCGCCGTCTGGTCGAGCGTCGCCTCGGAGAGCATGCGCGACAGCACCTGCCGATCGAGGCCGGCCGCGCGCGCCATCTCGGGCGAAATCTGCCGGCGCTGCTGGCGGATCAGGTTCTGGATCTCGTTCTGATAGGCGGTGCGCATCTGCTCGATGCCGATCTCGGTCTTGCCAACCCTGGCGACCTCGTTGCGGCCGTAGCCGCGGAAGATGTCGCCCACGCCCCAGATCGCGAAGGAGATGATGAGGAAGCCGAACATGATGGCGATGACGAGCTTCCCAAATAAGCCCTGACCCGCCTTGCGGATGCCCTGCATCATCATCGAAGCTGTCTTTCCCTGAACCTGTCCGTGGCGCGGGAGCGGGCCCGCGCGCGCAATTCTCGGCGCTGCTTATAGGAACCGATGGCGAAAGCCGCAATCGCCCTGCGGCTTTGCACGCGATTGCGGCGCCGGCCGGGCATTGCTAGAGCCGAAAGAGCTGATTTCAGGAGGATCGACGTGACGCGCAGCATCAAGCCGCTGGTGGCGGGCAACTGGAAGATGAACGGGCTGAAGGCCGACCTCGCCATCGCGGCCGAGGTGGCGAAGGGCTACGACGTAGCGCTGAAGCCGAATGTCGACCTCGCGATCTGCCCGCCCGCCAGCCTGCTCTTCGCCGCGACCGCCGCGCTGATCGGCTCGCGCATCGCCACCGGCGGGCAGGATTGCAGCACGCAAGGGGCCGGCGCCTTCACCGGCGAGGTTTCCGCCGCGATGCTGGCCGATGCCGGCGCGAGCTTCTGCATCACCGGCCACTCCGAGCGCCGCACGCTGCATGGCGAGACCAATGCGACGGTCAAGGCGAAGGCCGAGGCCGCCCAGAAGGCGCTGCTGGTGCCGATCGTCTGCGTCGGCGAGACGAAGGACGAGCGCGAGGCCGGCAAGGCGCTCGCCGTCGTCAAGAAGCAATTGCGCGGCTCGGTGCCGGACGGTGCGACGCCTGCGACGCTCGTCGTCGCCTATGAGCCGGTCTGGGCGATCGGCACCGGTCTCACGCCGACCGCGGCCGATGTCGCCGAGATGCATGAGGCGATCCGCATCGAGCTCGGCCGCCTGCTCGGCAAGCAGGCCGCGGCCGGCATCCGCTTGCTCTATGGCGGCTCGGTCAAGCCCTCGAATGCGGCGGAACTGATGAACGTCGCCCATGTCGATGGCGCCCTGGTCGGCGGCGCCAGCCTCAAGGCCGAGGAGTTCCTGGCCATCGCCCGGGCCTGCGCCGGCTGAGCATTCCTGTAAATCGGCTGGCACGCAGGGGTGGCGCTGCCGGCTGGCGCATGTTATGTGCCGCGCCGAATTCGCCTCGATCTTCGAGGAGGAGCGGGTGGCCCTTGGCGGCGGCCCGCGCCATGCCCATTTCGTGAGACCATGCAGAACGTTCTCATCGTCATCCACCTGATCATCGTCGTCGCGCTCGTCGGCGTCGTGCTGCTGCAGCGCTCCGAAGGCGGCGGCCTCGGCATGGGCTCGGGCGGGGGAGGCGGCGTCGGCGGCTTCATGACTGGCCGCGGCCAGGCCAATGCCCTGACCCGTGCGACCGCGATCCTCGCCGGCCTGTTCTTCCTGACCTCGGTCGTTCTGGCTGTGATGGCCACGCGTGGCCGCGTCCAGCGCTCGATCATCGATGGCGCGCCCGCGACCTCCGCTCCGGCCACGCCCGGCGCACCGGCCGGCCCGAGCGCCCCGAATGCCGGCGGCGTCCTCGACCAGCTCCGCCAGATGCAGAACCAGAATCAGGGCGGCGCACAGCCGCCGACGCCGCCAGCGGCGCCGCAGCAGTAGACAAGACAGGGCCGGGAAACCGGCCCTTCTCTTTTGAGTTGGGAGAGGCCGGGCGACCGGCCTTCTCTTTTGTGGACAAGCGCGCAGGGCAAGGCGGGACTGCACTGAATGCGCTTAGCGAATCGAACCCGTGGCGATAGAGGTGACCTCCCATGACGCGGTATGTTTTCATCACCGGCGGCGTGGTGTCCTCGCTTGGCAAAGGCCTGGCGGCGGCGGCTCTCGCAGCCCTTCTCCAGGCGCGCGGCCACACGGTCCGCCTGCGCAAGCTCGACCCCTACCTGAACGTCGATCCGGGCACGATGAGCCCGTATCAGCACGGTGAGGTCTTCGTCACCGACGATGGCGCCGAGACCGATCTCGACCTCGGCCATTACGAGCGCTTCACCGGCCGGCCCTGCAACAAGGGCGACAACATCACCACCGGCCGCATCTACATGGACATCCTGACCAAGGAGCGCCGCGGCGATTATCTCGGCGCGACGATCCAGGTCGTGCCGCATGTCACCAATGCCATCAAGGAATTCATCCTGACCGGCAACGAGGGCTACGACTTCACCCTGGTCGAGATCGGCGGCACGGTTGGCGACATCGAGAGCCTGCCGTTCCTGGAAGCGATCCGCCAGACCAACCAGCAGCTCCCGCGCGGCCAGTGCATCTTCGTGCACCTGACGCTGCTGCCCTATATCCCGACTGCCGGCGAACTGAAGACCAAGCCGACCCAGCATTCGGTCGCCGAATTGCGCTCGATCGGCATCCAGCCCGACATCCTGCTCTGCCGCACCGACCGCGAGATCCCGCGCGAGGAGCGCCGCAAGCTCGCGCTGTTCTGCAATGTCAGGGAAACCGCGGTGATCGAGGCTCGCGACGTCGCCTCGATCTATGACGTGCCGCTCTCCTACCATGCCGAGGGACTCGACACCGAGGTGCTCGCCGCCTTCGGCATGGATGCCAAGCCCGAGCCCGAGATCACCAACTGGAAGCGCATCTCCGAGCGCGTGAAGAACCCCGAGGGCGAGGTCACCATCGCCGTCGTCGGCAAGTATACCGGCATGAAGGACGCCTATAAGTCCCTCATCGAGGCGCTGACCCATGGCGGCATCGCCAACAACGTCAAGGTCAATCTCGACTGGATCGAGTCGGAGGTCTTCGAGAAGGAGGACCCGGCGCCCTTCCTCGAACATGTCCACGGCATCCTCGTGCCCGGCGGCTTCGGCCATCGCGGCGCCGAGGGCAAGATCAAGGCGGCGACCTTCGCACGCAACCGCAAGGTGCCTTATTTCGGCATCTGCTTCGGCATGCAGATGGCGGTGATCGAGGCGGCGCGTTCGCTCGCCGGCATCACGGATGCCAATTCGACCGAGTTCGGCCCGACCGAAGAGCCCGTCGTCGGCCTGATGACCGAGTGGATGCGCGGCAACGAACTGGAGCAGCGCGCGGCCAACGGCAATCTCGGCGGCACCATGCGGCTCGGCGCCTATGCCTCGACGCTGGCAGCCGGCTCGAAGATCGCCGAGATCTACGGCTCGACCGAAATCTCCGAGCGCCACCGCCACCGCTACGAGGTCAACATGGGTTATCGCGAGAAGCTGGAGGCGAAGGGCATGCGCTTCGCCGGCCTGTCGCCCGACGGCCTGCTGCCCGAGACGGTCGAATATCCCGACCATCCCTGGTTCATCGGCGTGCAGTACCATCCCGAGCTGAAGTCGCGCCCCTTCGAGCCGCACCCGCTCTTCGCCAGCTTCATCGAGGCGGCCAAGGCCCAGAGCCGCCTGGTCTGATCTCTGGCTCGTCGAGCTGCACCGTCGCCCAGGGCAGGCGGTGCTGCTCGAATACCGCCTTGCTCGGCCCGGGAAAATCCGGGTCGGCGAAGGCACCGATCGCCACCGCGACCATCTCCGGCTTGCGCGACGGCTCCCAGAACACCGTGCTGCCGCAGGCCGGGCAGAAATGGTGCAGCACCCGATATCCGCTATCGGACGGGCGCTCGTAGTCGCTGAAGCGTCCGGTCACGGCGATATCGCCGCGCGCATAGAAGGCCGCGACGCCATAGGCGCTGCCGGTCCGCCGCTGGCAATCGCGGCAATGGCAGAGCGAGACGCTCACGGGTTCGCCGGTGCAGGCGATGCGCAATTGCCCGCAACTGCAGCGGGCCTCCCGGGTCGTCATGCGGCGCATCCTCCTTTTAGATGACGGCTTGTGCGGTTTTCACGTTAGCCTGACTATGTGGCATCGTTGATCCAGAGTCTTCGCAGCGGCATGGGGGCAGGGCGCATGACGATCTCGATGGCGGGCCTGCCCGCATTCCTCCTCTATTTCGCCGTTGGCGTCTTGTTGATCGCCGCTTTCGCCGCGGTCTATCTGCGGCTCACCGCGCATGACGAGATCGCGCTGATTCGGGCCGGCAACCTCTCGGCCGCGATCGCCTTCGGCGGCAACCTCGTCGGGTTCGCGGTGCCGCTGGAGAAGGCGATCTCCCAGGCCAGCAGCATTCCCGACTGCGTGCTCTGGGCGGTGGCGGCGATGCTTATCCAGTTCGCCGCCTACGGCGCTGCGCGGGTCGCGATCCCCGAATTGTCGCGCAAGATCGAGGAGGATCGTCTGCCTGCCGCCGCGATGCTGGCGGTGATCGCGGTGATCTCGGGCACGCTGGCCGCGGCCAGCATGACGGCATGAGGCGGCCATGAAGCGCTCCTCGCAGATCGGGCTCGCGGCCGCCGGCCTCCTCCTCGTCGCCACCGTCTGGTCGATGACATCAGAGGACCCACAGGAGAACCTCGTCTACAACAGCCTGAGCGATTGCCGGGCCGCCGGGCAGCTCACGGCCCAGCAATGCGAGACCGCCTTTGCCGAGGCGACCGCCGCGCGACTCAAGGACGCGCCGAAATTCCAGAGCCAGAGTGCCTGCGAGACGCAATACGGCGCCAGCGGCTGCAGCTCCGCCACGATCGGCGGCGCGCAATACTTCATTCCGGCGCTGGCAGGCTTCATGCTGGCGCGCGGCCTGTCCGGTGGACAGGCGCAGGCGCAGCCCCTGATGCCGCCGACCGCCGCCGCTTGCCCTCCGGGCTCGACGCAGCCCGAATGCCAGCAGGCACGCTCGTCGGGCTCTTCAGGCAGCAGCTCCTATGGCGGCGGCAGCAGCCGCTCGCGCGCCTATTCGACGACATCCGGCCGCAGCATCACGGCGGCTTTCGCGGCGGGCTCCCGCAGCGGCGGCACGGCGGCGACCAGCACGGCCTCACGCGGCGGATTCGGTTCGATCGCGCGCTCCTTCTCCTCGCATTCCTCGTCCTGAGATGCGCCGCGTCACGCTTCCGCCGCGTCCGGACTGGGTCGAACAGGTCGAGCGCCTCGGCTTCGCCTTCCACACCATCGACGGCGAGACCTATTGGGACGAGAGCGCCGCCTTCGCCTTCACGCTGGAGGAGATCGAGCGCGATATCGAGGGGCCGACGGAGGCGATCGAGCAGCTCTGCTTCGCCTTCATCGAGAAGGCGCTCGACAGCGAGGAAACGCTGAACAGGCTCGCGATTCCCGCCGAGCACTGGGACTATATCCGCGAAAGCTGGCGGCGCGGCGACCGCAACCTCTACGGCCGGCTCGATCTCGCCTATGACGGCCGCGGACCGGCGAAGCTCCTCGAATACAATGCCGATACCCCGACCGCCCTGTTCGAATCGAGCGTCGTCCAATGGGACTGGCTGGAGCAGGCGATGGCGCGCGGCGCAATCCCGAAGGGCAGCGACCAGTTCAACTCTTTGCACGAGCGCCTGATCGCAGCCTTCGCCGGTCTGCGCGAGCCTTCGCCCTACCGCCTGCACCTGACCTGCGTACAGGATAGCCCCGAGGACAAGGGCACGGTCGACTACCTCGCCGATTGCGCGGTGCAGGCCGGGCTCGATGCCCGCTTCACCTATATCGAGGAGCTCGGCCTGCTGACCGACGGGCGCTTCTGCGACGGCGCCAACCAGCCGATCGAGACGCTGTTCAAGCTCTATCCGTGGGAATGGATGTTCCGCGAGAGTTACGGCAGCGCGCTCGCCGGCTCGGGCTGCCAGTTCATCGAGCCACCCTGGAAGGCGATCCTCTCCAACAAGGGACTGCTCGCCTGTCTCTGGGCGATGGAGCCGGGCCATCCCAACCTGCTGCCGGCCTTCTTCGAGGGCGACCAACGCTGCGCGACGCTCTCAGGCAGGCACGTCCGCAAGCCGCTCTATTCGCGCGAGGGCGCCAATGTCACGCTGATGGAGCGCGGCCGCGTGGTCGATAGCGACGACGGCCCCTATGGCGCCGAGGGCCATATCCTGCAGGATGCCGCGACCAACCTGTTCTCTGCCGATGGCAAATACGCCGTCCTCGGTTCCTGGCTCGTCGCCTCGCAGGCCTGCGGCCTGTGCCTGCGCGAGGATGCCTCGCCGATCACCAAAAACACCTCGCGCTTCCTGCCGCACTATATCGAGCCCTGAACGCACGACATGACCACGCCCTGATCTGTGCTAGCCTTGGGCCCCGATACGCCTGTCGACGGAGCCTGCCATGCCTGCAACAGCCTCAACGCCCCGCGGTCTCGACCATCTCGTCATCGGCGTCCGCGATCTCGACGCCGCCTGGCATTTCTACGAGAAGCTCGGCTTCCGCGTCGGCGCCCGCAACCGACATCCCTGGGGCACCGAGAACCGGATCGTGCAGTTTCCCGGCTCCTTCCTCGAGCTGGTGACGATCGCCGACGATGCCGCCATCCCGCCGCATGGCGAACGCCGCTTCTCCTTCGGCGCCTTCGTCCGCGAATCTCTGACAGGGCAGGGCGAGGGGCTCTCGATGCTGGTGCTGGAGAGCACCGACGCCAAGGCCGATGCGGCCACGTTCAAGGCGCAGGGCATCGGCGATTTCGAGCCCTTCTTCTTCGAACGCCGGGCGAGGCGGCCGGATGGCAGCGATGTCCGCGTCGCTTTCGAACTGGCCTTCGCCGCCGATTCGCGCGCGCCGGAATGCGGCTTCTTCGTCTGCCAGCAATTCGAGCCGCAGAATTTCTGGAACCCGGAATTCCAACATCACCCCAACGGTGCCACCGCGCTCTCGGCCGTCGTGATGCTGGCGGAGGAACCCGCCTTCCACCGCGCCTTCCTCTCGGCCTTCAGCGGGGGCGCCGAAGTGCTGGAGGGCAATGAGGATTACGTGCTCGCCTTGCCGCGTGGACGCATCGACGTGCTCGATCCCGAAGCCGCGCAGGGCGCCTATCTCGTCGAGCCCGATACGACCCCGGCGCGCTTCCTCGGCTTCTGCGTCTCGGTGCCCGATCTGGAAGCCGTGGCGGAACGCCTGACCGAGAACGAAGTGTCGTTCCAGCGCGGCGACGAGCGGCTTTTCGTCCCGGCCGAGGAAGCCTTCGGCTGCATGGTGGCCTTCGAGCAGGGGTGAGGGGCGGCAGTCCGTCGGCGCCAGTCTTGTCATTCCGGGGCTTCGCGTAGCGAAGAACCCGGAACCCACGACTGGGTAGACGGCCTGCAACGGAGCGTAAGATGTCTCACCCGGTCGTGGGTTCCGGGTTCGCGCCTTCGGCGCGCCCCGGAATGACAAGGGTGGTTCTGGGCCGGAACGGCTGGCTCAGCCCTTCGCCTCGACCGGCGGCAGCGAGGCCAGGAGCCCGATCAGCGCCCGGTCATGCAGCACGACCATCCGCTCCTTCGGCTTCAGCCAGATCGCGGCATCCTCGATCGTCTCGGCATCGACGAGCTTGGCCTGGGCCACGGCGCGGTCGGGCTCGATCTCGCCGCGCCGGCGTGACTGGCCATAGGGCAGCATCAGTTCATGGGCGTGGCGCAGTTCCGCATCGGCGTGGAGCGCCTTGATGCCGTCGGCATCGTCGTAGCCGGCTTTCTCGAACTCGGCCTGCAATTCGTTGGCGCGCGTCGCGATCGCGGGCGGGGCGCCTTCCTCCGGCGTCATCAGCAGCTTGTGGCGCTTGAGCCAGAGGCCGATCGCGAGCTGACCCGAGGCCCATGACAGCGGGATCGCCAGCACGAGACCGACGATCGTCGGCGACATCCAGGCGAAGAGCGAGGTCGCGATCATGAAGGCCGAGAGGCCGGTGACGACACCGAGCACGGTATGGGTCCGGTGCCGGCGCACGATGTCCTTGAACGGGATCGAGCCGTCGTCGCGCCGCTGCGGATTCCAGCCGGTGTCGCGGCCGAGCAGGATCTGGAAGACCGAGCCGGACTGGATCAGCATCATGATCGGCGCGAAGAACGCCGAGAACAGAACCTCGATCAACGCCGAGACGATCAGGCGGATCGCGCCGCCGCCGGCCTGCCGGAGCCTGGTGTTGAACAGGGTCAGCAGCAGGCCGAACAGCTTCGGCGCCAGCAGGATCGCCATGGTCACGGCGAACAGGCGCAAGGCGCGCTCGGGGTCGAAGCGCGGCCAGACCGGGAAGAGCGTGAATTCCTGCGTGAAGTATTCAGGGCGAGCGTAATTGACCTGCAACACGATCAGGATGCCGACCACGAGCTGCATCAGCCAGAGCGGCGAGGCGAGATAGCCCATGATGCCGGTGGCGAAATGCTGGCGCGTCGGCATGACGAAGCCCTTGCCGCCCATGATCCGCGAATGCTGGAGATTGCCCTGACACCAGCGCCGGTCGCGCACCGAGATATCGATCAGCGAGGGCGGGCTTTCCTCATAGGAGCCCGTCAGGTCCGGCAGCATGTAGACCGACCAGCCGGCACGGCGGATCAGCGCCGCCTCGACGAAGTCATGGCTCAGCACATGGCCGCCGAAGGGCGGTTTGCCTTTCAGGTCCGGCAGGCCGCAATGGTCGGCGAAGGCCTTGGTCCGGATGATCGCGTTGTGGCCCCAGTAATTGCCGTCGCGGCCGGACCACATCGCGAGACCGGTGGCGATGACCGGGCCATAGACCCGCGCCGCGAATTGCTGCAGCCGGGCGAAGAAGGTGTTGCGGTTGATGATCAGCGGCAGCGACTGGATGATGCCGGCATCGGGATCATTCTCCATCGCGGCGGCGAGGCGCACGATGCAGGTGCCGGTCATCAGGCTGTCGGCATCGAGCACGACCATGTGCTCGTAGAGCCCGCCCCAACGTGTGACGAAGTCCGCGATATTGCCGGCCTTGCGGTGATGGTTCTTCGGTCGGTGGCGGTAATAGACTCGGGCATTCGGCCCAAGCCGCTCGCGCAGCGCCAGGAAGGCCCGCTCCTCCGCCACCCAGACATCCGGATTGGTGGTGTCGGAGACGATGAAATAATCGAAATGGTCGCCGAGCCCCGTCGCCTCGACCGATTCGCGGATCGCCGCCACCGCTGCGAAGATCCGCGCCGACGACTCGTTGTAGATCGGCATCACCACGACGGTGCGGTGCTTCAAGGTTTCGGCCCGGTCCGCCCGGCCGGCGCCGAAGAGCACGCCGAAGAAGCCGAGCAGCGCGCTGGTGAAGGCGAGCGCGATCCACGAGAAATTGATCGTGAACAGCACGAGCAGGGCGTACTGCAGCGAGGTCGTGCGGCTGACCGACACGACATTGTACATTTCCCAGGCGCCGAAGCCGGTGAGCGCGAGCCCGCCGCCGAAGACGAACAGGCGCTTCAGCCACGGCGTCTTCCAGTCGCGCGGTGCGGCCGGGGCGCGACGATCCGAATCCGTCCAGCTCCGGAACGACTGCACCGGCATGACCAGTGGCTCTTCCGGAGGCGTGGCCGGTTCGCGGGCCGCGCTGTAGCCGCGCTGTTCCATTTCCATGGCGTCGCGGCGGGTTGCCGTTACCAGGTCCATCGATTCAACCAGGTTTCAGAGACGGGCTGGCCGCCCGATTGCAGGACGAGCCGGAGCTCGGACAGATTGTCGTTGCCGGGATCGACCTCGAAGCCGACGCGCATCAGCTTGCGCTCCGGATAGGGCCAGAGGCGAACGTTGTGCACGGCGCCGGGCTGGGCCGTGATCGTCGCCCGCGTCGAGGCGATCAGCGCCGCATCGGCCAGCTTGTCGCCGGTGAATTCGACGATGAAGCGCCGCCGGCGCCCTTGCGAGCCCTTGCCCTGCCGCGAACGGGTGGCGAGCGCCAAGGGCGGACGCTCAGGCGGCTGCCAGCACCAGGCCTGGCGATAGCTCACCGACGTCTCGCTGCCGGCCGCAAGCGGCTGCTTCGGCCGCCAGTACATGATGATGTTCTTGTTCGGCTCGGAATCGCTGGGGATCTCGATGAGCTGCACCGAACCGGCGCCCCAGTCGCCCAGCGGCTCCATCCAGACGCTCGGCCGGAGCTCGAAGCGCTGGTCGTCGTCCTGGAAGGCGGCGGGGTCGCGCTCGCGCTGGACCAGGCCGAAGCCCTTGGGATTCTCGTCGACGAAGGAGGAAACCTGCAAGGTCGCGGGATTGTTGACCGGGCGATAGATCCATTCGCCGCCGCCCGACTGCATCTGGACGCCCGAGACCTCGCCGATCGAGGGGCGGATATCGTCAAAGACGCGCCGGCTCTGCGGGCCCGACAGGAAGGTCGCGCTCGTGCAGCCGAAGCCGACATGGTCGAGCGCCTGCCGCGCGAACAGCGTCATCTCGACATCGACGAAAGTCACGTCGCCCGGCCGCAGCGTCATCCGCACGGCGCCGGCGACGCTCTCGGAATCGAGCAGGCCGTGAATCACCAGCGAGCCCACCGCCGGGCTCGGCCGCTCGATCCAGAACGCCCGGAAGAACGGCAGTTCCTCGCCGCGCGTCTCGCCGGGGCGCAGGATCAGCGCGCGCGCCATCGCGCCGAAATTCTGGCCGCGGGCGAGGGCGCGGAAGAAGGTGCCGCCCTGGAAGACCGCGACCTCGAAGGGGCGCTCCAGCCCGGCGGCGATCCGCATGCCGGAGAATTGCAGGTCGGCATTGCCCGTCGGCGGCGCGACCCGCCCGTAGTCGAACTTGCTGCGATCGAAGCCGATGCGGCGCACCGTTCCCTCTTCGATCGTGAACAGGCTCACCGGATTGGAGAAGACATAGCCGCGATGCAGAGGTTCGACGGTGAAGCCACGATTCTCACCGGCCCAGACCGTGGCGCCCGGCTGCATCCGGATGCCCGCATACTGATCGGCGGGGAGGGTGGTGTAGCCCTCCGGCAGGTCGTTGGCGGCGAGCGGAATCAGTGGGCGCTGGGCCAGCGCCCTGGCAGCATCGACCACCAGCGCGGGGTCGAAACGCTGCCCGTCCACGAGGGAGGGGATGTTGAAGGAAGCTGCGCCGGTCGGCGCCTGCGCCGCGGCCGGGCCGGCCAGCGAGAGCAGCGCGGCGCCGCCGGCGGCGCCTTCCAGAAACTGCCTGCGATTCAACGGTGTCGACATGGGATCCAAACTACGCGGCGACGCCCTCGCCCCTCGCGCTTCTAGAGCATTTCCAGTTCGCCTGAAAAGCCTTTCCAATCGGGAAGATGCACGTCTTTCGGATGGTGCGATCCTGAGAATTCAGGCTGGAGCCAGCCTGCGGCAGCGGCCGTCCTCGGATGGAGCCTTTTCGCCGCGATTGAACTTTGGCAAAAGGCGCGCGGATCAGCTATCCACGGCGCCTGCGACGCCTGCTTGCGTGAAGTGGGCTGTGATGCGCGGGCCGTGGTTCAGACATGCCTGCAGGGGAAACGAGAAACATGACCGAAATGCAGTCGGCCCGATCCTGCCTCGCGATCGTCCTGGCCGCCGGAGAGGGCACCCGCATGAAATCGCGGGGGCCGAAGGTGCTCCATGCCGTGGCCGGCCGGTCACTGCTCGGCCATGCGCTGGCGGCGGTTTCGAAGGCTGGCGCGGATGCCGTCGCCGTCGTGATTTCCTCGGAACGCCCCGAAGTCGGTGAAGCGGCGCGCAAGCAGCTTCCGCATGCGCAGATCGCGATCCAGCACGAGCGCCGGGGCACCGCCCATGCCGCGCTCGCCGCGAAGGCCGCCATCGCAACCGGCCATGACGACGTCATCATCGCCTTTGGTGATACGCCGCTTGTGCGTCCGGAGACCTTTGCGGCCCTTCGCCGCGGCTTGAGAGACGGCGCCGCCGTCGTTGCGCTCGGCTTCGTGGCCAAGGACCCGACAGGCTATGGTCGCTTTGTCGAGAAGGACGGGCATCTCGAGGCGATCGTCGAGCATAAGGACGCGACGCCGGAGCAGCGCGCGATCACGCTCTGCAATGCCGGGTTGATGGCGCTCTCCGGCGAGCACGCCCTCTCGATCCTGGAAGCGATCGGCAGCCACAACGCCCAGGGCGAATTCTATCTCACCGATGCGGTCGAAGTCGCACGCAAGCGCGGGCTCGACGCCATCGCGCTGCGGGCGCCCGAAAGCGAGGTCCAGGGCGTCAACGACCGCGTCCAGCTCGCCGCCGTGGAAGCGGATTTCCAACGTCGCAAGCGCCTCGCCGTGATGCTCGGCGGCGCGACGCTGGTCGCGCCCGAGACGGTCTTCTTCAGCTATGACACGCAGATCGGCCGCGATGTCGTGATCGAGCCGAACGTGGTCTTCGGGCCGGGCGTGCGTGTCGATGACGGCGCGGTGATCCACGCTTTCTCGCATCTCGAGGGCGCCACGGTCGGTGCCGATGCCAGCGTCGGTCCCTATGGCCGCCTGCGGCCGGGCGCGAAGCTCGCCGAGAAGGCCAAGGTCGGCAATTTCGTCGAGGTGAAGGCGGCCGATATCGGCCCCGGCGCCAAGGTCAACCACCTGACCTATATCGGCGATGCCTCGATCGGCGCGGCCGCGAATATCGGCGCCGGCACGATCACCTGCAATTATGACGGCTTCAACAAGTCCAGGACGACGATCGGCGCCAATGCCTTCGTCGGCTCGAACTCCTCGCTGGTGGCCCCGGTGACGATCGGCGAGGGCGCCATTATCGGCTCAGGCTCGGTCATCACCAGCGACGTCGCGCCCGACGCGCTCGCCCTCGGCCGCGGCCGCCAGGTCGAGAAGGAAGGCTGGGCGGTGACCTTCCGCATCGCCGCTGCTGCCAAGAGAGCAGCCAAGAAAGCGGCCGAATAGCCGGGAATCGGGGCGGATCGCGCCATCCGCCGTTCACAGTTCGTCATCTAGATTGATTGGGCAGGCGCGCCGATCGCGGCTATGCGCTTTGCCGACAGCAATGGCTTGAGGGGTTGGCCCATGTGCGGCATCGTCGGGATTCTGGGCAAGGAAGCAGTGGCGACGCAGGTCGTCGAGGCGCTGCGGCGGCTTGAGTATCGCGGGTATGACTCCGCCGGCGTCGCAACGCTGGAAGCCGGAAAGCTCACCCGACGCCGCGCCGAGGGCAAGCTCAAGAATCTCGAGATTCGCCTGTCGAACGAACCGCTCGGAGGCCTGGTCGGCATCGGCCACACCCGCTGGGCGACCCATGGCAAGCCCAACGAGACCAATGCCCATCCGCATGCGACGCCGAAGCTCGCGGTGGTCCATAACGGCATCATCGAGAATTTCCGCGATCTGCGCGCCGAGCTCCAGGCCGACGGCTACGTCTTCGAGACCGAGACCGACACCGAGATCGTCGCCCATCTCGTCACCCGTGAACTCGACCGCGGCAAGAACCCGGTCGATGCGGTTGCCGCCAGCCTGCCGCGCCTGCACGGCGCCTTCGCACTTGCCTTCCTGTTCCAGGGCGAGGAGGACCTGCTGATTGGCGCCCGCAAGGGCTCGCCGCTGGCCGTCGGCGTCGGCGACGGCGAGATGTATCTCGGCTCGGACGCGCTGGCGCTCGCGCCCTTCACCAATCTCATCGCCTATCTGGAGGAGGGCGACTGGGTCGTGCTCCACCGCCGCGGCGCGACCTTCTACGATCAGACCAACAAGCGCGTAGAGCGCCGCGCCCAGCGCGTCGCCGCCGGCGCCTTCCTGGTCGAGAAGGGCAACCACCGCCACTTCATGGCCAAGGAGATCTACGAGCAGCCAGAGGTCGTCGGCCATACGCTGACGCAATATCTCGACATGGCCAACGGCAAGGTACGGCTGCCCTTCGGCGACCAGATCGACTGGAAGGGCCTGTCGCGCCTGACGATCAGCGCCTGCGGCACCTCCTATTATGCCGGCCTCATCGCGAAATACTGGTTCGAGAAGCTGGCGCGCCTGCCGGTCGAGATCGATGTCGCCTCCGAGTTCCGTTATCGCGAGGCGCCTCTGCCGGACCAGGGCCTGGCGCTCTTCATCTCGCAGTCCGGCGAAACCGCCGACACGCTGGCCGGTTTGCGCTACGCCCGCCAGAACGGGCAGGTCATCCTTTCGGTCGTCAACGTCCCGACCTCGACGATCGCGCGCGAGAGCGATGCGGTCGCGCAGACGCTCGCCGGTCCCGAAATCGGCGTCGCCTCGACCAAGGCCTTCGTCTGCCAGCTTGCCGTCTTCGCTTCGCTCGCACTCGCCGCAGCCCGCGCCCGCGGCACGCTCTCGGCGCAGGACGAGGCCCGCCATGTGCAGAATCTGATCTCGCTCCCGGGACTGATGGCGCGAGCGCTGCAGCTCGAGCCGCAGATCGAGCAGCTCTCGCACAAGCTCTCGCGCGCCAAGGACGTGCTCTATCTCGGCCGCGGCACGAGCTTCCCGCTGGCGCTCGAAGGCGCGCTGAAGCTCAAGGAAATCAGCTACATCCACGCCGAAGGTTATCCGGCGGGCGAGCTGAAGCACGGGCCGATCGCGCTGATCGACGAGGACATGCCGGTCATCGTCGTCGCGCCTTATGACGCGCTGTTCGAGAAGACCGCCTCCAACATGCAGGAGGTCGCGGCGCGCGGCGGCCGGATCATCCTCGTCACCGACGCGAAAGGCGCCGCCGAATGCGGCATCGAGCCGGAGGCGACGATCATCATGCCGGACATGGACCCGACCTTCGCGCCGGTCGTCTACGCCCTGCCGATCCAGATGATCGCCTATCAGACGGCGGTTTTCATGGGCAAGGACGTCGACCAGCCGCGCAACCTGGCCAAATCCGTCACGGTGGAGTGACGATCGTTCAGGATTCAGGCCGGGTCGAAACGTAGAGGCCCGCGCCGACCATACAGAGCGCCGCCGTCGCAAGAGCGATCGGCGGCGCGCTTGTTTGCGTCAATATGGCAAAGCTTAGCGCCATCGAACCGCAGGCGAGATATTTCGCGCGCCGGGCGATGGCGCCGGTCTCGCGCCAGCGCAGGACATGCGGACCGAGCCTCGGATGGCCGATCAGCCAGCCCTCGAATCGCGGCGAGGATTGCGAGAAGCACCAGGCCGCCGCGATCAGGAAGATCGTGCCGGGCATCAGCGGCAGGATCAGCCCGATCACGCCGAGCGCCGTGAAGACCCAGCCCGCGGCGAAGAGCAGCGGCCGTGACCATCGGCGTCGCGGCTGATCGTCCTGGCTCACGGCCTCATCCTTGCTTGCGCTATCTCTTTGTGTTGTCGCATTTTCTTCACGCGAACCGGTACCCACTTCGCTCGAGAATGCTCCAGGGGCTGGCGGATGGCGCCGCCTCGCTTATCGTGTCATATCGCGGCCCATGCGAGCCGCCGCAAGCAGGCGGGAGGTCGCGCCGGTGTTCTGGGAGAAACGATGACAGCCGGCCCGCCCGATCCCCGCCTCATCCTGCCCACGGAAATCCTGCGCCCGACCTGGGGCGCTCGCCTGCGCCGCTATTTCCTGACCGGGCTGGTCATCGCCGCGCCGCTCGCCATTACGGCTTCGGTGACCTGGTGGTTCGTCAATTTCGTCGACGGGCTGGTGAAGCCGCTCATCCCGAACTCCTACCTGCCCGATGCCTATCTGCCCTATCCGGTTCCGGGTTTCGGGCTCGTGATCGCGCTTGTCGGGCTGACGCTGCTCGGCTTCCTCACCGCCAATCTCGTCGGGCGCTCGCTCCTCAATGCCGGCGAGGCGATCCTCGACCGCATGCCGGTGGTGCGCAGCCTCTACAAGGGCGTGAAGCAGGTCTTCGAGACCATCTTCTCGCAGTCCGGCACCTCGTTCCGCAAGGTCGGGATGGTGCAGTTCCCGCAGCCGGGCATGTGGTCGATCGTCTTCATCGCACAGGAGGCGGCGCCCGAGATCGCCGAACGCCTGCCGAATGGCCAGGAACCGGGCGACAAGCAGATCGGCGTCTTCCTGCCCTGCACGCCGAACCCGACCACGGGCTTCTTCTTCTACCTGCCGCGGCGCGAGGTCGTCGAACTCTCGATCTCGGTCGAGGACGGCGCCAAGCTGATCATGTCGGCTGGGCTGATCCAGCCCGGCGAACAGAACGGCAAGCCGAAGCTCGAGGGGAAGCCGCCGCTCAGCCCGCCCTGAGCAGACGGATCGCGACGTCCCGCTCGAACAGATAGAGCAAGACCCGGAGCGCCTGACCACGCGGCGTTTCCAGATGCGGGTCGCGCTCGATCAGCAATCGCGCATCGTCGCGTGCGGCTGCCAGCAGGTCGCCGTCGATCTCCGGCCGGGCGATGCGCCAGTCCGGCGAGCCCGATTGCTTGGTGCCGAGCACCTCGCCTTCGCCACGCAGGCGCAGATCCTCCTCGGCGATGCGGAAGCCGTCCTCGGTCTCGCGCATGATCGTGAGCCGCGCCTCGGCGACCGGGCCCAGCGGCCCCTTGTAGAGCAGGAGGCAGGTCGAGGCGGCCGAGCCACGCCCGATTCGCCCGCGCAACTGATGGAGCTGGGCGAGGCCGAAGCGTTCGGCATGCTCGATCACCATGACGCTGGCATTGGGCACGTCGACGCCGACCTCGATCACAGTGGTCGAGACGAGGATGCGCGTCTCGCCGGCGACGAAGGCGGCCATGGCGGCGTCCTTCTCGCGGCCGGGCATCTGGCCGTGGAGCAGGCCGACCTTGTCGCCGAAGATGTCGCGCAGGGCCTCATAGCGCTCCTGCGCGGCGGCGACGTCGAGCGTGTCGGATTCCTGCACGAGCGGGCAGACCCAATAGGCCTGCGCGCCGCTCTCGACCGCACGGCCGATGGCGCCGACGACTTCGTCATAGCGTTCCGAGGAGACGGCGCGGGTGACGATCGGTTTCCGGCCTGCCGGTTTCTCCGAGAGGATCGAGATATCCATATCGCCGAACCAGGTCAGCGAGAGCGTGCGCGGGATCGGCGTCGCGGTCATCACCAGCACGTCGACCGCTTCACCCTTGGAGCCGAGCAGCAGGCGCTGATGCACGCCGAAACGGTGCTGCTCGTCGACGACGGCGAGCGCGAGATCATGGAAGGCGACCCCCTCCTGGAACAGCGCATGGGTACCGACCGCGATGTCGATCGAGCCATCGGCCAGCCCCGCGAGCACCTGCTTGCGGCCGGCGCCCTTTTCGCGGCCGGTCAGCAAGGCGAGCTTCAGCCCAGCTTGCTCGGCCAATGGCGCCAGTCTTTCGGCATGCTGGCGGGCGAGGATTTCGGTCGGTGCCATCAGCACCGATTGCCGGCCGGCCTCGGCGGCGGCTGCCATCGCCATCAGCGCCACCACCGTCTTGCCCGAGCCGACATCGCCTTGGAGCAGGCGCAGCATCTTCTCGGGCTTGGCCATATCGGAATGGATATCGGCGATCGCCTTGCGCTGGCCTTCCGTCAGTTCGAAGGGCAGGGCGGACTGGATGCGGAAGCGCACGCCTCCGTCACCGGTAGTGACCCGCCCGGCGATCTTCTTCTGCTGGCGGCGCACGAGGGCGAGCGCGATCTGGCTCGCCAGCAACTCGTCATAGCCGATGCGCCGCCGCGCAACCGTGTCGCCTTCCGCCGCCTTGCGATCGACCGGGTGATGCAGCGCCTCGATCGCGGCGTGGAAAGAAGGGAAGTCGCTTCTGGCGAGGAAGGCGGGGTCCTGCCATTCCGGCATCTCCGGGCAGCGCTCGGCTGCCGCCTGCACGGTCCGCATCATCATGCGCTGGCCGATGCCCTCGGTCAGCGGATAGACCGGCTCGAAGGCCGGCAGCGTCGCCGCGAGCTTGGGATCGAGGATGCGCTCGGGATGCACCATCTGGCGCATGCCCTCCCAGAGTTCAAGCTTGCCCGAGATCAGCCGGTAGGCGCCGATCGGCAGGGTCTGTGCCAGATGCCGCGAATCGGCGTGGAAGAAGACGAGCGTGACGTCGCCAGTCTCGTCCTCGACGATGATGCGATAGGGCGCCTTCTTGCCGGCGGGGGCGGCGCGATGCTCGCTGACGCGGGCGGTGAAGGTCGCGACATCGCCGATCGGCGTATCGGCGATCGAGGGGCTCGGCCGGCGGTCGACCGCACCGGTCGGGAGCTGGAACATCAGGTCGATGACGCGCGCCGGCCTCGTCTCGTCGCCGAGAAATTTGTCCAGCACCTTGCCGAGCTTGGGCCCGACGCCGGACAGCGTCGTGACGGGGGCGAACAGCGGATCGAGGATCGAGGGGCGCAAGACGTCTCGGCAATTGTCAGGAGCGCGAAGATCGCAGCCGCTTCGCCGCTGACTTCGCCGGGTTGCATCGCTATATAGCCTGCTCAGGCAGGCTCCGCGACGGGGCCGGCCCTGTACTCATTGCGCCATCCCCCAGGTTTTACGCCCGAGGTTCCCATGTCCGGCTCGACCCGCTCCAGCGCCGATCTCGACCCGCGCCGTCGCAAGATCCTGTTCCGCGCCTGGCATCGCGGCATGCGCGAGATGGACCTGATCATGGGCCGCTTCGCCGACGACGCGATCGCCGGCTTCAGCGATGCCGAGCTCGACGAATTCGAGCGCCTGATCGAGGTGCTGGACCGCGACCTTCTCAGCTGGGTGACCGGGGAGGCTCCCGTTCCCGCGAATTACGACACGGACCTGTTTCGCAAGCTTCGGGCATTCCACCATCACGACAAGCCGATCCATGTGTGAAGGCTCGGCCGGCTCCCACCGTTGTCATTCCGGGGCTTCGCGCAGCGAAGAACCCGGAACCCACGACCGAGTGAGCCGCTTGCAGCCGAACACCACAGTCGCACCGAGCCGTGGGTTCCGGGTTCGCGCCTGCGGCGCGCCCCGGAATGACAAGCGATAGTCAAAACTGAAGCGTACCGATGAGCATTCCTCCTCCCAGCCAAATCGCCAAGCCCCAGCTCGACCGCCTGCTCGATGCGCTGAACCGTGGCGACAAGCCGACGCTTGCCGGCGTGCCGGATGGTTTCGACGCCGTCGTGCTCGCCGACCTGACCCGCGCCCGCGCCAAAAAGGCGGAAGGGCCGGCGCTGCTCGTCTTCATCGCGCGTGACGGCCAGCGCCTGCAGGTGCTCGAGAACGCGCTGCAATTCGTTGCGCCCGACCTCGAGGTGATGAGCTTCCCGGCCTGGGACTGCCAGCCTTATGACCGTGTCTCGCCGGCGCCGGCCATTGTGGCGCACCGGATGACGACGCTGTCGCGCCTCGCCAAGACCAGGTCAGGCGAGCGGCCGCGCCTGCTGCTGACCACCGTCAATGCGGCGCTCCAGCGCGTGCCGGCCTTCAGCAAGGTCGCGTCGGAGAGCTTCTCGGCCGCGCCCGGCAACATGGTCGATATCGAGCAGCTCGCGCGCTGGCTCGACATCAACGGCTATCTCAGAACCTCGACCGTGCGCGAGACCGGCGAATTCGCCGTGCGCGGCGGCATCGTCGACCTGTTCCCGCCGGGCATGCCGGCGCCGATCCGGCTCGATTTCTTCGGCGACACGCTGGAATCGATCCGCACCTTCGATCCGGAGACGCAGCGCACCACCGGGCAGCTCCGTGGGCTCGATCTCGTGCCGATGTCCGAAGCGCAGATGACGAGCGAGAGCATCCGCCGCTTCCGCCAGTCCTATATCTCGACCTTCGGCACGCCCGGCCGTGACGACACGCTCTATGAAGCCGTCAGCGAAGGTCGCCGCCCGGCCGGTCTTGAGCACTGGCTGCCGCTGCTGGCGGAAAAGCTCGACACGCTCTTCACCTATCTGCCGGACGTGCCGCTGGTGCTCGACCATCAGGCCGAGGATGCCACGGCTGAACGCATCAGCCTGATCAAGGACTATTACGACGCCCGCAAGGCCGCGCTGGAGCAGGGCGGGGGCGGCGGCATTCCCTACAAGCCGCTGCCGCCCGACGCGCTCTATCTCTCGCCGGCCGATTGGTGCGCGGTGATCGACGCCTCCGGTGTCGCCAGCCTGACGCCGTTCCAGTTGCCCGACAGCGAGGGCAAACTCATCCTCGATCTCGGCGGCAAGCAGGGCCGCAGCTTCGCGGCCGAGCGCACCGCCGATGCCGGCGGCGTCTTCGACGCTGCCGTGGCCCATGTGAAGGCGCTGGAGACTGAGGGCAAGCGCGTCATCCTCGCCGCCTGGTCGGAGGGCTCGCGCGAGCGGCTGGCGCATGTGCTCGCCGACCATGGCCTGAAGAGCACGCAACTGACCGGCTCGCTGCGCGCCGCCTTCGATCTGAAGCCCGGCACGATCGCGCTCGCGGTCTGGGGCTTCGAGACCGGCTTCGAGGCCGGGCGCCTCGCCGTCATCGGCGAGCAGGACATCCTTGGCGACCGCCTCGTCCGGCCGCGGCGCAAGACCAAGCGGCCTCAGGATTTCATCGCCGAGCTGTCCTCGCTCGCGCCGGGCGATCTCGTCGTCCATGTCGATCACGGCATCGGCCGCTTTATCGGCCTGCAGACAATCACCGCCGCCGGCGCGCCGCATGACTGCCTCGAAATCCATTATGCCGGCGATTCCAAGCTCTTCCTGCCGGTCGAGAATATCGAACTTCTGTCGCGCTACGGCTCCGAGGATACGGAAGTCCAGCTCGACCGGCTGGGTGGCGGCGGCTGGCAGGCGCGCAAGGCCAAGCTCAAGCAGCGCATCCGCGAGATGGCCGGCAAGCTCATCCAGATCGCGGCGGCCCGCGCGCTCAAGGATGCGCCGCGCCTGATCCCGCCCGGTGGCGTCTATGACGAGTTCTGCGCCCGCTTCCCCTATGAGGAGACCGAGGATCAGCAGAACACGATCGACGCGGTGCTCGACGATCTCGCGGCCGGGCGGCCGATGGACCGGCTGGTCTGCGGCGATGTCGGCTTCGGCAAGACGGAGGTCGCGCTGCGAGCCGCCTTCGCCGCCGCGCTGAACGGCAAGCAGGTCGCGGTCGTCGTGCCGACGACGCTGCTCGCGCGCCAGCACTACCGCAACTTCGCCGATCGCTTCGCCGGCTTGCCGGTCCATGTCGGACAGGCCTCGCGCTTCGTCGGCTCGGCCGATCTCAAGGCGGTGAAGCAGGGCGCCCGCGACGGCACGATGGATATCGTCGTCGGCACGCATGCGCTGCTCGGCAAGGGCGTCGACTTCAAGGATCTCGGCCTCGTCATCGTCGACGAGGAGCAGCATTTCGGCGTCGCTCATAAGGAGAAGCTGAAGGAACTGCGCGCCGAGGTGCATATGCTCACCCTCTCGGCGACGCCGATCCCGCGCACGCTGCAGCTCGCCATGACCGGCGTGCGCGAGCTCTCGATCATCGCAACGCCACCGGTCGATCGCCTGGCCGTGCGCACCTTCGTCACGCCCTTCGACCCGCTGATCGTGCGCGAGGCGCTGCTGCGTGAGAGGTATCGCGGCGGGCGCAGCTTCTATGTCGTGCCGCGCATCGAGGACATCGCCGACGTCAAGGACTTCCTCGACAAGCAGGTGCCGGAATGCAAGGTCGGCATCGCCCATGGCCAGATGGCGGCGGGCACGCTGGAAGACGTGATGACGGCCTTCTACGAGGGCCAGTACGATATCCTGCTCTCAACCACGATCGTCGAATCCGGCCTCGACATCCCGACCGCGAACACGCTGATCGTCCACCGCGCCGACATGTTCGGCCTCGCCCAGCTCTATCAGCTGCGCGGCCGCGTCGGCCGCTCGAAGACGCGCGCCTATGCGCTCTTCACCGTGCCGGCCAACCGCAAGCTGACCGAGCAGGCCGACAAGCGCCTCAAGGTCCTGCAGTCGCTCGATACGCTCGGCGCCGGCTTCCAGCTCGCCAGCCACGATCTCGACATCCGGGGCGCCGGCAACCTGCTCGGCGACGAGCAGTCCGGCCATATCAAGGAGGTCGGCTACGAGCTCTACCAGCAGATGCTGGAAGAGGCCGTGGCGGCGCTGAAGGCCGGCATCGAGTTCGAGACCGAGACGCAATGGTCGCCGGCCATCCAGGTCGGCGCGCCCGTCATGATCCCCGAGCACTATGTCGCCGACCTGACGCTGAGGCTCACCCTCTACAAGCGCCTCTCGACCATGGACGACGATGCCGAATTGCAATCCTTCGGCGCCGAACTGGTCGACCGCTTCGGTCCGCTGCCGGAGGAGGTCAACCAGCTCCTGGAGATCGTCGCGATCAAGGCGCTCTGCAAGCGCGCCAATGTCGAGAAGGTCGAGGCCGGGCCGAAGGGCATCATCGTGGCCTTCCGCGGTAACGAGTTCGCCAATCCGGAAGGGCTGGTCGGCTTCGTCGCCAAGCAGGGCACGCTGGCGAAAGTGCGCCCCGATATGCGCGTCGTCTTCATCGACGATTTCGACACGGTCGAGCAGCGACTCAAGGCGACACGCCGGCTGCTGACCGATCTCGCGCGGATCGCGGAAAGGAAGAAGGCGGCTTGAGCAGGCGCCGAACCTCTCCAGTCATAGCCCCCCGCAGGTCATCCCGGACAAGCGGCGAAGCCGCGCCGATCCGGGATCCATTCCGGAGCCTATCGAGTAAAGGTTCCGGAATGGATCCCGGGTCTCCTTCGGTCGCCCGGGATGACACGCGTTGGGTTGATCCCCTAAAGATCGAAGAACACCGTCTCGTTTTCGCCGGCGAGGTTGATGTCGAGCCACCAGGTGCCGTCCGGCTTGCGCTGGGCGATCAGGGTGTGGCGGCGCGCCTCGGGTACGAGCGCGAGGATCGGGTCGGTCTCGTTGCCCTCGCCATCGGCGAAATAGAGCCGGGTCGGCAGGCGCTTCAGCAGGCCGCGGCCGAAGACCGAGAGCGCGATATGCGGCGCCTGCAAGCTGTTGCCGGGGCCAGGCACGCGGCCGGGACGGATCGTGCGGAAGCGGAAGACGCCGTCCTTGTCGGTCGAGGCGCGGCCGAAGCCGACGAAATGCCGGTCTAGCGCCACATCCGCGCGATCATCGTCCGGGCTGGCATAGCGGCCCTTGGCGTTCGCCTGCCAGATCTCGATCATCGCGTCCTCGATCGGCGCGCCCGCGGCATCGTAGACGCAGCCGGCGAGCGCGATGACCTCGCCCTCGGGCGTACCCGAGACATTCGAGCCCGAGAGCAGGAAATGCTCCGGCGGCATCAGGTCGGGGCGGGCGCCCATCTCGGAACGGCCGACGAGATCGGCGCCGCCCTTCCATGGCAGGCCGTAATGGAAATAGGGGCCGACCGTCTGCCACGGCGTCTGGCCGAATATCGACGGGTCCTGGCTGTCCTGCCGTGGCGCCGCGTTGCGGCTCTCCAGATCAGTGATTGCCAGATCAGTGGTCGTCGTCATGGTCGTCCTCGAACGGCGTCTGGTCGCGGCCCTTGAGCACGATGTCGAAGACATAGCCCAGCGCCCAGTTCGGCTCGGTGGTACCGATATCGAAGCGCGAGACCATGCGCTGACGATAGGGCATCGGCACGGCATTCGCGATCGGGTCGATCTCGATCAGCGGATCGTCGGGGAAATACATCTGCGTGACCAGCCGCGTCGCGAAGGCCGGGCCGAGCAGCGAAAGATGGATATGGGCCGGGCGCCAGGCATTCTTGTGGTTGCCCCAGGGATAGGCGCCGGGCCGGATCGTGACATAGCGATAGCGGCCCTGCTCGTCGGTGATCACGCGACCGACGCCGGTGAAATTCGGATCGAGCGGCGCCGGCCAGTCGTCCTTGGCATGGATGTAGCGGCCGGCGGCATTGGCCTGCCAGATTTCGACGACGGTGTTGGGTACGGGTCTTCCGTCCTCGTCCAGAACGCGGCCGGTCACGACGATGCGCTGACCCTGCGGCTCCGCCTTGTGCTGGGTCGTGAGGTCGGCCATTGCCGGCCCCATCAGGCGCGACCAGTCGCTCGGCCCGGTCACCTCGGTCAACGTCTGCGGGATCGCGATCGGGGCCTGGCGCGGGCTGCGCGCCCCGGTCGAGCGGTAATCCGGCGAGAGCGAGGCCGGCTGCCCGGCATCGAGCCCCGCATAGGGAAGGATCAGGCTGCTCATGCGGCTTCTCTCTCCTTAGAGCCTCTAACAAAACCCGAAGGGGTCTCGACGCCGGCAATTCGTCCGCTCCGCCAGGAGCGGGGTGAAGCCGATACCGTTGGTATCGGCAAGCGCCGCGACGCCGCGGGCGGCCGAATTCCCGGCGCCGAAGGTGGGCTTTGGAGGGCCGCTTGCGGCGTCGGAACGACTTGCCGATATCGATGGATATCGGCTGCGCGCTCCTCCTGGCATTCGGCTCCTCCAAAGCCCATCGAGACCCCTCCGGGTTTTATTAGAGGCTCTTAGCCATGGCTCGGCGCGGGAACGCTGATCGGGCGCGCGAGCCTTGATTGCGCGGTAAGCCGGATGCCGGCATTGGCGGCGCCATAGCCGGCATAGCCGTCGCGCTGGACGATCTCGAAGAACAGCCCGCCATCCAGCGTCTGGGTATAGGCCTGCCGGAAGTTACCGCCAGCATCGCTGTCATGGAGGATGTTCAGCGCCTTCATCGCGTCGATCTCCTCGCCCGTCAGATCGGAGCGGGCTTCGAGGTCGTCATAGTAGTTCTCGGGGATGGGTAGCATAGCGACGCCATTGGCAACCAGCCGCTTGACGGTCGCGGCGATGTCGTCGGTCGCGAAGGCGATATGCTGCACGCCCGAGCCGAAGAAATCGGTGATGAAGCGGGCCGACAGCGTGCGATGGCTCTGCGAGCCGTTGAGGATGAGCCTGAGGCCGTGGCCGTTCCTGCCGTTGAGCCCGCTTTCGATGACCTGGCTCTGGACAACGCCGCCAGGGTCGAGCACGGCTTGGCTTGGCGTCTTCCGTGTCTCGAACAGCGAGGAATAGAACAGAAGCCAGGTCAGCATCTCCTCGTACTGCATGCTCTGCGAGACATGGTCGACGCCGGTGAGCCCGGCATCGTCCGTGGCTTCGCCGGTCGCCTCGAAATCGACCTCGGCCCAGCGGCCGAGCGCCGAGGCCTGGTCGAGGAAATAGAGCAGGCTGCCGCCGAGGCCGCGCACGGCCGGGATGTCGAGTTCGTCCGGCCCGATCGCGCCGGCATGGGGCACGTCGAGCAGGGCTTTTGCGCGGGCGATCGCGGCCTGTGCATCCGGCACACGCAGGGCGAGCGCGCAGACCGAGGTGCCATGGGTGATCTGGTAGCTATGGGCGAAGCCGTCGGCCTCGCTGTTCAGGACGATGCGGATATCGCCCTGTTTCCAGAGGTCGACATCCTTGGAGCGATGCGCGCCGGCGCGTGCGAAGCCGAGCGCCCGCAGCAAACGCTCGAAGCCCGGCCGCTCGGCCTCCGACACCGCAAATTCGATGAACTCGACCGCCTCGACCGGGGCCGGCGGCGGCATTGGCACGGCGCCCGGCACCGGCTTGCCGACCTGCCGCGCGGTCTCGTCGAGCAGCCAGATCAGCGAGCGATGGCCATCAAGCGCGACGGAGCGGGCCGAGCCGGCGCGGAATCGATCGTTGAAGATCTCCAGCGAGAGCACGCCGTCATAGCCGGTCGCGGCCAGCGCGCGCATAAAGCCGGAGAGATTGAGATCGCCCTGGCCCGGCAGGCAGCGCCAGTGCCGGCTCCAGGAGAGCGGGTCCATCTGCAGCAGCGGCGCATCGGCCATCTGCACCATCGCGATCCTGTCGCGCGGGATCGTGCCGATCGCCGCAAGATCGAGCCCGCGCGCCAGGATATGGAAGGAATCGAGGATGATTCCGACCTCCGGCCGGTTGGCGCGGCGCACGATCTCCCAGGCGTCGCGATAGTCGAAGACATGGCGTCCCCAGGCCAGCGCCTCGTAGCCGACGCGCAGACCCCGTCGTCCGGCCCGCTCGCCAAGCTCGGCGAAATCGGCGGCAAGCCGGTCGATACCCGGCAGGGCCTCCGGTGAGACGCTGGAGCAGACGAAAAGCAGGTCGGTGCCCAACTCCTGCAAGAGATCGAACTTGCGCTCGGCCCGGTCGAAGACGCGCTGGCGGCGCCCCTCCGGCATGCCCTCGAAATCACGGAAGGGCTGGCAGGTCACGATGGTCAGGCCGAGATCGCCGCAGATGCGCCGTACTTCCGTGGGCGAGCCGGGGAAGGCAATCAGGTCGTTCTCGAAGATCTCGACGGCCTTGAAGCCGGCGGCCGCGATGGCCTCGAGCTTTTCCTGCAGCGTGCCGGAGACGCAGACGGTGGCGATCGATGGAATCACGGGAGTGCCTCCTCTCAGGCCAGCTTGGCGACGGCGCGCAAGTCCTCGGCCGTGGTCGAAGGCAGGCCGAAGAATTCCAGATAGGCGGGGATCTGCTCGAACAGCATGTCGGTGCCGACCTGCACGGCGCAGCCGCGCGCGCGGGCCGCGGCAAGGAACGGCGTGATCTCCTGCGCCATCACCACCTCGCCGACGAGCGCGGACGGAGAGATACGTTCGACGTCCACCGGCAGCGGATCGCCCGGCTTCATGCCGAGCGGGGTCGCGTTGATGACGATGTCGAAGCCGTCGGGGTCGTTCGAACCCGTGGTGACGCGCAGGGCAGGGTAGTGCGCGAGCAAGCGCTGCCCCAATTCCTCGGTTGCGGATGCCAGCCTGTCGAACAGGCCAAGCTCTGCGACGCCGGCTTTCGCCAGCGAGGCCGCGATCGCGGAGCCGACACCGCCGGCGCCGACGACGAGCGTGCGCGCGCCAGCGAGCTTGCGCCCCTTGCGCAGGACGCCGCGCACGAAGCCCTCGCCATCGAACATATCGCCGCTGAGCCGGCCATCTGGTTCAAGGCGCACGGCATTGCAGGCGCCGGCGATGGCGGCGGTCGGCGAGAGCCTGTCGACGAGCCCGGTCGTGGTGACCTTGTGCGGCATCGTCACCAGCGCGCCATGAGCGTTGGACAAGCGGAAGAACAGCTTCAGAAAATCGGGATAATCCTCGCTGCGGCAGCCCATCGGCACGACGACGGCATCGATCCCCTCGCGCCGGAAATAGGGATTGTAGATCATCGGCGCCTTGAAGCTCTCGGTCGGGTAGCCGAGATGGCCGATCAATCGCGTCGTGCCCTTGATCATGCGCCGGCCCTCGCAGGGGCAGGCTCGGGGGCGATCTCGACCGGAGCGCCGCTGCGCGCCGCCCGCTTCACCGCCTCGATGACGGCGAGCGTCGCAAGCCCCTCGCGGCCGGAGACGAGCGGAGCCTCCTCGCCGCGGATCACCGCGCAGAAATGCCGGACCTGCGCCTGCAACGGATCCTCGGGGACGAAGGGGATGCGCTCGCGCCGCAGCGGCTCCCACCAGCCGCGCTTGTCGCTGTGGCTCCAGAGTTCGAGTGCCGGGATCGTCAGCGCCCCATGCGTGCCGCCGATCTGGTAGCAGGACTGGTCCTGGCGCGGATAGGCCGGGTTCTCGCCGGTCGTCAGCTCCCAGCTCCAGGGCGAGACCACGGTATCGGAGGCGCTGACCGTGCCGAGCGCGCCATTGGCGAAGCGCAGGATCGCGACGGCAGTCTCTTCGGCTGGGTTGCCGCGCACGGCATTGGAGCTCAGCGCCTGCACCCCGACGATCTCGCCGCAGAGGTAGCGGAACAGGTCGATATCGTGGATCAGGTTGATCAGGACCGGGCCGGCGCCTTCCTGCCGGCGCCAGTCGACGTCGAAATAATCATCTGGCTTCACCAGCCAGAACTGACCGTTGAGCGTCAGGATGCGGCCAAGCCGGCCAGCAACGATCGCCTCGCGCGCCTTCCGGATCATCGGGTTGTGGCGGCGGTGATGGCCGACGAGCAGCGGCACGCCTGCCGCCTCGGCGGCCTGGACCAGCTCGCGGGCGCTGTCGACGCTGTCCGCCAGCGGCTTCTCGACCAGCATCGGGATTCCGGCCGCAACCAGCTCCAGCCCGTTGGCGACATGAAGCTGGTTCGGCGTCGCGACGATGACGCCGTCCGGCTTCTCGGCTGAGGGGAGGGCGTCGAAGGCGGGATACCAGGCGACGCCGATCTCCTCGGCGAAGGCCCTGCCGGCCGGAGCCGGATCGATGATCGCCGAGAGGCTGGCGCCGGGCTCGGCCCGGACATGGGCGGCATGGCGCTTGCCGATCAGACCCGCCCCCATCACCGCGATCTTCACCGGAGCCATCGGGTTGATCCTCACGCGGCCTGATCGTCGATCAGCTTGGCGATGCGCCGCAGGCCGAGCTGGTAGCCTTGCGTGCCGAAGCCGGCGATGACGCCGTCCGAACGCATGGAGACATAGGAGTGGTGGCGGAAGGCCTCGCGCTTATGCACCTGCGAGATATGGCACTCGATCACCGGCCCTTCGAAGGTGTTGAGCGCGTCGAGCAGCGCGACCGAGGTATGCGTGAAAGCGGCCGGATTGATGACGATGCCGGCGCCGTCCTCGCGCGCCTCGTGAATCCAGTCGATCAATTCGTATTCACGGTTGGACTGGTGGAAGCGCAGTTCCAGCTTCAGCTCCTCGGCGAGCTTGCGGCAGTCGCGCTCGACATCGGCCAGGGTCTCATGCCCGTAGATATGCGGCTGGCGCTTGCCGAGCAGGTTCAGGTTCGGGCCGTTCAGGACATAGACGAGGCGGGACATCGATCGCATTCCGTTGAGGCATCCGGTACCATGCCGGACGGGCGTTTCAGTGCTTGTGCAGGATTTCGCCGAGGAACTTCCGGGTGCGCTCATGGCGCGGGTTGTGGAAGAACTCTTCCGGCGGGGCCTCCTCGACGATGGCGCCTTCGGCCATGAAGATCACGCGGTTCGCGACCTGCCGGGCGAAGCCCATCTCGTGGGTGACGCAGATCATGGTCATGCCCTCCTCGGCGAGCGCAATCATGGTGTCGAGCACCTCCTTGACCATCTCGGGATCGAGGGCCGAGGTCGGCTCGTCGAACAGCATGACCTTGGGCTTCATGCAGAGTGCGCGGGCAATCGCGACGCGCTGCTGCTGTCCGCCCGAAAGCTGGGCCGGGTATTTCTCCGCCTGTTCCAGGATCTTCACGCGGCCGAGCAGTTGGCGGGCGGTGGCCTCGGCCTCCGTTTTGCTGGCCCCGAGCGAACGCATCGGCGCCAGCATGCAGTTCTGCAGCACGGTCATATGCGGGAACAGGTTGAAATGCTGGAAGACCATGCCGACCTCGCGACGCACCGCGTCGATGGTCTTGGCATCGTCTCCGAGCCGCATGCCGCCGACCCTGATCTCGCCCTCCTGGTAGCTCTCCAGATGGTTGATGCAGCGGATCAGCGTCGATTTGCCGGAGCCCGACGGCCCGCACAGGACGATGCGTTCGCCCTTGCGGACCGTGAGACTGATATCGGTCAGGGCCTTGAACTCGCCATACCATTTCTCGACATGCGTCATGGCGATCATGGCATCCGCTGAAGCGGCGCTCTGGACGGCTGGCTGGTTCATGGCCCTGACCTCGTTTCTTCGCGCGCTCAGCTCGCGGTGAAGGTGATGCCTTCGAGGCTGTCCGGGAACTTGTGCACCGGCACCTTCATCCACTTGTCGTAGATCTTCTGCAGCTCGCCATTGGCCTTGATCTTGTCGATGAAGCTGTTGATCGCGGCGTTGATCTCCTTCTCGCCGAGGCGGGTGCAGGCGCCGTTATAGAGGTTCTGGAAGTCGAGCTTGTTCTCGAATTCGCCGGGGCGGGCCTGCTCGATGCGCTGCATGTAGAAGATGTTGCCGCCGATGGCCTGGACCTGGCCGGAGACCAGCGCCTGGATCGAGGGCGCATCGCCGTCATAGCGGCGGATCGTGGTGTTGGCGGGCGCGTTCTTGGTCACCTGCGTGTCCTGCGCCGCGCCCTTGGCGACGCCGATCGTGTAGCGGCCCATATCCTCGTTGGTGGTGATCTTGTCCTTCTTCGGCCCGATGAACACGATGGTGTTGGCGACATAGGGCTTGGAGAACTGCACGGCCTTAGCGCGCTCCGGCAGCATCGCCATGGTCGCGAACAGGACGTCGACGCGGCCGGTGGTCAGGGCCGGGATGCGGTTATTGACCTCGAGCGGCACGAACTCGACCTGCACGCCGAGCTCCTTGGCGAAGAGCGTCGCGATATCGGCGTCGAGGCCGTCCTGCTTGCCGGCGCTGGTGACGAAACCCCACGGCGGGTTGTCGCCCTGGATGCCGACGACGATCTTGCCCTTCGCCTTGATCTCGGCCGGGGTGACGGCGAGGGCAGGGGTGCCCAGTACGGCCGGCAGGGCCAAAGCAGCCGCGCCCGCGATCAGGACGCTGCGGCGGGTGGTCTTCATCTTGGTCATGTTTCTCTCCCTCTTTGTGCTTGGTGGTTGGTCAGGCGGTGAACGGGTCTGTCAGCGCGAGGCGATGGCCATGCGCCGCTCCAGATGCGAGCCGTAGAGCGAGAGCGGCCAGCACAGCAGGAAGTAGAGGATGCCGACGATCCCGAAGACGAGGAGCGGCTGGAAGATCTGGTTGGAGACGATGTTGCCGGCCCGGGTCAGCTCGGTGAAGCCGACGATCGCCGCAAGCGAGGTGCCCTTGATCAGCTGAACCAGGAAGCCGATCGTCGCCGGCAGCGAGATTCGGATCGCCTGCGGCAGGATGACATCGCGCATGCGGGAGACGTATTTCAGGCTCAGCGCCTTGGCGGCCTCGGTCTGGCCCTTCGGCACGGCCTCGATCGAGCCGCGCCAGATCTCGCCGAGATAGGCGCTGGCATGGAGCGTAAAGCCGATCGCGACCGCGACCCAGGCATCGAGCTTCAGACCGACCAGCGCCAGTCCGTAATAGACCACGAAGAGCTGCATCAGGAGCGGTGTGCCCTGGAACAGCGCGATGTAACCGGAGGTGATCCGCTCCATCAGCGGCCGGCCGGATACGCGCATCAGCGCGATCGCGAGCCCGCACACGCCGCCGCCGATGAAACCGACGATCGAGAGCAGCACGGTCCATTTCAGGCCGGTGAGCAGGAAGAGAAATTCGTTCGATCCCATCGCGCCCTCACTTCACCGGATAGCTGAAGTAACGGGTCGAGATCGCCGCGAAGAAGCGCATCATCACCCAGGAGATCACGAGGTAGAACAACGTGATCGTGCCGTAGACCTCGAAGGAGCGGAAACTGTCGGACTCGATCCGCTGCGCCACCGAGGTCAGCTCGTAGGCCGAGATCGCCGAGGCGATGGAGGTGGTCAGCGTCAGCAGCACGAACTGGCTGGTCAGCGACGGAAAGATCGCGCGCAGCGCCGGCTTCAGTACGATCAGCCGGAAGACCTGCGCCTTGTGCAGTCCGAGCGCGAGGCCCGCCTCGATCTGGCCCTTGCCGATCGACTGCACGCCGCCGCGGATGATCTCGATCGCATAGGCGCCGCCATTGATGCCGAGCGCGATGATCGCGGTCGGCGTCGGGTCGAGCCGCAAACCCGCCAGCGGCAGGGCGAAATAGATGAAGAAGATCTGGACCAGGAAGGGCGTGTTGCGGATGATCTCGACGAAGGCCTTCACCAGCCAGCGCACCGGAGCGATCCTGGAGTCGCGCAGGATCACGCCGCCGATGCCGATGACGATGGCCAGCGCCATACCGCAGATCGCAAGCAGGAAGGTGCCGAGGCAGCCCATCAGCAGGGCCGGCATCCCGTCGATCACCGGCGTGAAATCGAGCTTATAGTTCATGGCGCTCCCTAGATCATCGCGCGCCCCACGGGGCGCGGGAACGATGATCTATCTCCTTGGTGTTGCATCGGATTCGTCCGGAAAGCGGCTTCCGCTTCTCGGTCCGATGCAGTTGCGGTCGACCTTCTTGGCAGGGTCGATCCGGCTCCCGTCTGCAGTCTCGGCACCTCTTCCCGGGTGCCTTGGCCGTCAGGCTCGCCGGCTTGCGCTGCGCCGACGACATGTTAAATGTACCGGATAGTTCATTTGGTCAAGCGCAATGTACCGCCTTGTCCATTTCAATGCCCGCGATCCGGCTTTCAGCTGGCTTCCGACGAGGGAAACATGAGCAAGGCAGCGACGGCGCCGAAGCCAGCGGGACGCAAGCCGGCCTCCTGGACGCAGGACCCGGAAGGCGTTCGCCGCAACATCCTGGCGGTGGCGAAGGAGGAATTCGTCGAGAACGGCCTGAGCGGTGCGCGCGTCGACGAGATCGCGGCCCGGACCGCGACCAGCAAGCGGATGATCTACTATTATTTCGGGGACAAGGAGGGGCTCTACCGCGCCGTCCTCGAGGAGATGTACGAACGCATCCGCGGCTTCGAGCGCAGCCTCGACCTCGCCAGCCTGCCACCGGTCGAGGCGATGACGCTGCTGGCGGGCTTCACCTTCGACTACCACGCCGAGAACCCGGATTTCGTGCGACTCGTCATGGTCGAGAACATCCACCATGGCCGCCATCTCGCGACCTCGGACCGGATCGCGTCGCTCAACCTCTCGGCCATCGACATGATCCGCGAGGCCTATGAGCGCGGCGTGGCAGCCGGGCTGTTCAGGCCGGGGATCGAGGCGCTCGATATCCACCTGACGATCAGCGCGCTCGCCTTCTACAATGTCTCCAACCGCGCGAGCATCCGCCAGGTCTTCGGCCACGACATGGGCGCGCCCGAAGCGCTGGCCCGTCGCCGCGCCGCCGCGATCGACACGGTTCTGCGCATGCTGCGCGCCTGAAGCCTTCCCGGGGCGGGCAGGCGAGGGCATCCCGTCAGCTCCGCGCCGCGACGAGGCCGGCCATCGCCTGGATGGCGAGCTCATAGCCGGCGGCGCCCATCCCGATGATGATGCCGGTCGCGGTCCGCGAGACCAGCGAGTTGTGATAGATGCTCTCGCGCGCATGCACATTCGAGATGTGCAGCTCGATCTTCGGGCCGTCGAACATCTTGAGCGCATCGAGCAGCGCGACCGAGGTGAAGGTGTAGCCGGCCGGGTTGATGATGATCCCGCAGGCCTCTAGCCGCGCCTGCTGCACGCTCTCGACCAGTTCGCCCTCGAAATTGGTCTGGCGGAAATCCACCGAAAACCCGAGCGAACCCGATTTCGCCTCGCAGCGCTCCCTGATCTCGGCCAGCGTGGTCGAGCCGTAGATATGTGGCTCGCGCTGCCCGAGCAGGTTCAGGTTGGGGCCGTTCAGGATGTAGAGGCGGCGCAATACGGCCGTGCCTCCCGCCGAGGCGCGGGCCGGCCCTTCCTTCTCCGACATGACGTTCTCCCAGGGCGAGGTTCTCTGACCTCGCTCGCATTTCCTGAGGGAAGCGTGATACAAGACGAAACAGAGATCAACTGATAATTTATCAATCATCAGTTGATTTATGAGATTGCTGTTCCCGCTTGTACGCCGCGGTGGCGGCTGGCAGGAAAGCGGCGAGACGAGGCGGAGCATCATGACGGACGCGGCATTCGATCTCGGCGGCGATGACATCCCGGCTCTGTCGACCGGCGAGCAGGCCTATGAACGCATCCGGCACGACATCGTGTTCGGCGTGCTCCAGCCCGGGCAGCGCCTGCCGCTCGACCGATTGAAATCAGTCTACGGCGTCGGCATCAGCACGTTGCGCGAGATCCTGAACCGGCTCGCGCCGCAGGGGCTCGTGGTCGCTGAAGGCCAGCGCGGCTTTCAGGTCTCGCCCTGCTCGGTGACGGATCTGAAGGAACTGGCGGATCTGCGCCTGCTGATCGAGAGCAATGCCCTGGCGCAGTCCTTCCAGGCCGGCGACGTCGAGTGGGAGGGGCGCGTCGTCGCCGCCCATCACAAGCTCGCGCGGATGGAGCAGCGCTTGCTCGCCGGCGACGAGTCGGGCACGCAAGCCTGGAAGCGCTACGATTTCGAATTCCACCAGGCGCTGGTCTCGGCTTGCGGCTCCAGGGCGCTGCTCGATCTCCATGCCGGCATCTATGACCGCTATCTGCGCTATCAGATGGTCTTCTTCGTCTTCTGGGGGCCGACCTCGACCGAGGATCACAAGGCCCTGCTCGATTGCGCCCTGCGCCGCGACGCAGCCGAGGCTCAGCGACTGCTGCACGGCCATATCCATGGCTGCATCGATATGGCGCTGGAGCGCGGCCTGGTCGACTGAAACGGCCGGCCGAGAGTTGCCGCCTCAGGCGCTGCAGAGCCGCCCGGGCGCTGTCGCCAGAGCCTGGGGAGGTGCCTCACTCGACAGGAAAACGCGCCTCCATCAGCGCGAGCGCTTCCAGCAAGGGCTCGGCATGGAGGCCGAGTGCGGCGAGAATGGACGCCTCGAAAGCCAGCGCGCGCGGCACGATCTCGCGATAGGCGTGCAGCCCGGGCGGCGTCAGGGACAGGCTTTCCTCGCGCCTGTCCTGCGCGTTCTCGCGCCGGACCAGCCAGCGCCGCTCCTCCAGCGCCCGCACGGCCCGGCTGACCTTGGTCTTGTGCATCGAGGAATGCTTGCCGATGGCCTTCGCCGTGATCGTCCCGAACTGGGCGAGGGTGGCCAGCACCCGCCATTCCGGCACGGACAGGCCGTGATGCGGACCGTAGACCGCCCGGAACTGCTGCGAGACCGCCGAGCTCAGGCGGTTCAGGCGATAGGGCAGGAAGTGCTCGAGCGCGAGTTTCGACATGCCTTGTTAGTTACAAAATCGACAGTTACCAAAGCAACCATCTTGAGCGAAGGCCGTCGCGAGGAGAGGGCGCCCCATGACCGTTCAGAACCCGGGCGATGCCGCAGGCTCAAAGGCCCGGAGCGCGATCCAGGCGGGCTACATGTCCGGCTTCGGCAACGGCTTCGAGACCGAGGCGCTGCCGGGTGCTCTGCCGCTCGGGCGCAACTCGCCCCAGAAATGCGCTTACGGTCTCTATGCCGAGCAGCTCTCCGGCTCGCCCTTCACCGCGCCGCGCACCACCAACGAGCGCTCCTGGCTCTATCGCATCCGCCCGACCGTGGCGCATTGGAACGCATTCCGGAAGGTCGATGCCGGGTTCTGGCGCACCGCGCCGGCCCGCGAGGTCGACATGCCGATCGCGCCCTTGCGCTGGAGCCCGATCCCGATCCCGTCGGAGCCGATCTCTTTCGTCGAAGGCATCCACAGTATGACCACTGCGGGCGACGCCGGCAGCCAAGGCGGCATGGGGGCGCATGTCTACCTGATCACGCGCTCGATGGTGGATGCGTATTTCTACAATGCCGATGGCGAGATGCTGTTCGTGCCGCAGCAGGGGGCGCTACGGCTCTGGACCGAGTTCGGCATCATCGATATCGAGCCCGGCGAAATCGCCGTGATCCCGCGCGGCGTCAAGATCCGCGTCGAGCTGAGGGCCGGGCCGGCGAGGGGCTATATCTGCGAGAACTATGGCGGCGCCTTCACCTTGCCGGAGCGCGGGCCGATCGGCGCCAACTGCCTCGCCAATCCGCGCGATTTCCTGACGCCGGTCGCGGCCTACGAGGATCGCGACGCGCCCTCCAAGATGTATGTGAAATGGGGCGGCAATCTCTGGGCCGCCGATATCGAACATTCGCCGCTCGACGTTGTCGCCTGGCATGGCAACTACGCGCCGTACAAGTATGATCTCAGGCGCTTTTCGCCGGTCGGGCCGGTCCTCTACGACCATGCCGATCCGTCGATCTTCACGGTGCTGACCTCGCCCTCGGAGACGCCCGGCACTGCCAATATCGACTTCGTCATCTTCTCGGATCGCTGGCTGGTGGCCGAGAACACCTTCCGGCCGCCCTGGTACCATATGAACGTGATGAGCGAGTTCATGGGCCTGGTCTACGGCGTCTACGATGCCAAGACCGGCGGCGGCTTCGTGCCGGGCGGCATCTCGCTGCACAACTCCATGCTGCCGCACGGGCCGGACATGGATGCCTTCGAAAAGGCGAGCAATGTCGAATTGAAGCCGCACAAGCTCGAGGGCACACTGGCTTTCATGTTCGAGACGCGCTTTCCGCAGCAGGTCACGGCCTTCGCCGCCGGCTCGGATGCGCTCCAGCGCGACTATGGCGGCTACGGCCACAAGCTGACCAAGCACTTCGATCCGAACAGGCCTTGAGCGTAGGCGACGCCTGGAGACATAGGCGTCATCCTGGACAAGCTGAGGAGAGGGCCGAAATCCGCCCAGCTCTGATTCGCATAAGGTATATTATGGAACTTATCTGAATGCGAATGCAGCCCGGAACGCCTGCATGTCAGGCCGGAACCGAAACCGTCATGCCGTCGAACGCCACCTCTGCAATGCCAGCCAAGCGCTTGCTCAGGCTGGCATAATCCAGGTCGACATGGAGATTGGTCAGGATCGCGCGGCGCGGCTTCAGACGCTCGATCGCCTCGAGCGACTGCGCCAGATGGAAATGGCTCGGATGCGGCGTCTCGCGCAGGCAGTCGAGGATCAGCACGTCGAGATCGGCCATGGCCTCCATCGCGGCCGGTGGGATCAGATTGACGTCGGGCAGATAAGCGAGATCGCCGAAGCGGAAGCCGAGCGCCTCATAGTTCGGCCCGTGCTCGACCCGGAACGGCAATGCCGCGATCGGCCCACCGGCGCCGTCGATGGTCTGCAGCCGGCCGGCGCTGATCTCGTCGAGATCGAGGATCGGCGGATAATAGCTGCCGGGCGGCGTCTCGAAGAGATAACCGAAGCGCGAATGCAGCGAGGCTTGCGTCGTCTTGTCGGCATGGACCCGGATGCGCTGGCGCATATGCAGGACGAGCGCGCGCAGGTCGTCGATGCCGTGGGTATGGTCGGCATGGTCATGCGTCATCAGCACGCCGTCCAGCGCCGGCACCTGCGCTGACAGGAGCTGCTCACGCAGATCCGGCGAGGTATCGACCAGGACTCGCGTCGTACCGTCCGGACCCGTGCGCTCGACCAGGACCGAGCAGCGACGGCGCCGGTTCTTCGGTTCGTTGGGATCGCAGGCGCCCCAGCCGGAGCCCGGTCGCGGCACGCCGCCGGACGATCCGCAGCCGAGAATGGTGACGGTGAGCGTCATGGCGCCGGGTCAGGCCACCTGCGCGACCGGCGCGGCGTGGTCCATCTTCCAGTAACAGCGCCGCGCGTTCTCCGTGGTGATCTTGGCGATCTCGTCGAAGGACACGCCAATCGTCTCGCCGAGAACCTTCGCCGTTTCAACGACATAAGCCGGCTGGTTGCGCTTGCCCCTGAACGGAACGGGTGCGAGATAGGGTGCATCCGTCTCGACCAGCAGATGCTCGCGCGGGACCATCCGGGCGATCCGGCGCAGGTTCTCCGAGGTCTTGAAGGTCAGGATGCCCGAGAACGAGACGTAGAGCCCGAGCTCGACGCCGGTCATCGCCAGCGCTTCGCCGGCCGTGAAGCAGTGCAGGATGGCGGGGAAGGCGCCCTTCCCCGTCTCCTCGCGCAGGATCGCGATCATGTCGTCATCGGCTTCGCGCGAATGGATGACGAGCGGTAGCTGCGTGATCCGCGCCGCGGCGATATGCGTGCGCAACCCCTGGGCCTGCGCCGCGCGCGGGCTCGAATCGTAGTGATAGTCGAGCCCGGCCTCGCCGATGGCGACGCAGCGCGGATGGCGCGACAGTTCCACGAGGCGCTCGGCCGTGACGTCGAGTTCCTCATGGGCATTGTGCGGATGCGTGCCGACCGAGAACCAGACCGACGGAAAGCGCTCCGCCAGCGCGGCGTACTCGGCATAGCGCGCGACCCGCGTCGAGATCGTCACCATCCGGCCGACGCCGGCTTCTTCCGCCCGCGCGACATAGGCCGGCAAGTCCTCGGCGAAGTCCGGGAAGTCGAGATGGCAATGCGTATCGATGACCATCACGCCGCCTGGCCGTCCTCGGGTTCGACATAACGCGGGAAGATCGCGCTCGGCGCCGGCAGGGCGGTACCGCTGACGAGACGATGCTCCGCACCGAGCGCCACGAAGCTGCGGGCCTCGGGTGCGACGCCGAGCAGGTCGAGCAGCTTGCCTGCAGCCACCGGCATCACCGGCTGCACCAGGATCGCGACCTCACGCAGCACCTCGATCGTGACATAGAGGATGGTGTCACGGCGGGCCGGATCGGTCTTGGTCAGGCGCCAGGGCTCGTTATTGGCGAAATAGCGGTTCGCCTCGGCAATGACGGCCCAGAGATCGGCCAGCACGGTGTGAAGGGCGAAATCCTTCATCGCCTCGCGCGCCTTCGCGAGCGCCGCATCGGCCATGGCGAGCATGGCTTCGTCGGCCTCGTTCAGCGTCCCGCGCGGCGGCACCCTACCCTCGCAGTTCTTCGCGATCATCGACAGCGAGCGCTGCGCAAGATTGCCAAGATCATTGGCGAGATCGGCATTGATCCGCCCGACGATGGCGTCGTGGCTGTAATTACCGTCCTGGCCGAAGGAGACCTCGCGCAGGAAGAAATAGCGCAACTGGTCGACGCCATAGGCCTCGGCGAGGGCGAACGGATCGACCACGTTGCCGAGCGACTTCGACATCTTCGTGCCCTTGTTCAGCAAGAAACCGTGGCCGAAGACGCGCTTCGGCAACGGCAACCCCGCCGACATCAGGAAGGCCGGCCAATAGACCGCGTGGAAGCGCACGATGTCCTTGCCGATGATATGGACATCGGCCGGCCAGTAATGCGCGCGCGGGTTCGCCGGATCGGGGAAGCCCGTCCCGGTGACATAGTTGTTGAGCGCGTCGACCCAGACATACATGACGTGCTTCGGGTCGCCCGGCACGGGCAGGCCCCAGTCGAAGGTCGTGCGGCTGATCGAGAGATCCTCGAGCCCGCCCTTCACGAAGGAGACGACCTCGTTCCTGCGCGTCTCCGGCGAGATGAAGTCCGGCACGTCCTCGTAGAGCTTCAGGAGGCGATCCTGATAGGACTTGAGCCGGAAGAAATAGCTTTCCTCCTCGACCCACTCGACCGGAGTCCCCTGCCCGCCCAGGCGCGTGCCGTCGGGCTGGAGGGTGGTCTCCTCCTCGCCGTAGAAGGCTTCGTCGCGGACCGAGTACCAGCCGGCATATTTGGCGAGATAGATGTCGCCATTGGCCTCCATCCGCCGCCAGAGTTCCTGGGTCGAGGGCAGGTGGTCGGCATCGGTGGTGCGGATGAACCGGTCGAAGGAACAGCCGAGACGCTGCTCCATCTCCTCGAAGCGTGCCGCGATCTTGTCGACGAATTCCTTCGGCGAGAGGCCGTTCTGGGCCGCCGTGCGCTGCACCTTCTGGCCGTGCTCGTCGGTGCCGGTCATGGCGAAGACGTCATAGCCGTCGAGCCGCTTGAAGCGCGCGATCGCGTCCGACGCCACCATCTCATAGGCGTGGCCGATATGCGGCGGGCCATTGGTGTAATGGATCGCGGTCGTCAGATAGAATTTCGGGGCCGTGGCCATCGTCTGTCCGAAAGCTTCGCTTCACGCTGCGCGCGAGCGGGACACCGCAGACGACAGATCATGAAACAGGGTCATCACCAGCGGGCGGCGGTCGAGATTATAGGTCTCGACCTCGCGCGCCTGCTGGCCAAGCTTTTCCCATACCTCCGCCAGCGGTGCAAGGCGCGCCGGTTGCGCCGCAGCATGCGCGTGGAGGTGGTCGGAAATCCAGCCCTGTATGGTCTCGATCATTACCGCGAAATCGCGCTCGCCCGCCTTGCCGGCGACATCCTCGGCCAGCGCCATCAGGGCGGCGAGGTCGATCTGCGGGAGGGCGTCGAGCCGCGCCCTCACCGCCTCGACCAGCGCCAGCGTCTCGGGATCGACATAGGTCAGCGCACGCCGCACCGAGCCTTCGGACAGGCTCGCAGCGCGGCGCAGGGCCGAGCTGTCGAAGGGCATTTCCATGCGCTCCAGCGCGAGCCGGCCGGCCTCCGCGACATCAGCTTCGGTCAGCGGATCGAAGCTCAGCAGCCGGCAGCGCGAGCGGATCGTCGGCAGCATCCGTCCCGGCGCATGGGCGACAATCAGGAACAGCGCCCGTGGCGGCGGCTCCTCCAGCAGCTTGAGCAGGGCGTTGGCGGCCGAACGCTCCATGTCCTCGGCCGAGTCGACGATGCAGACGCGCCAGCCGCCCTCGGCCGCGCTCGACCCGAAACGATCGATCACGCGCCTGATGGAATCGACGGGAATGTTACTCGTGTAGCCTTTGCCGTCCGGCTTCGGAATACGGCGCAGCACATGCAGGTCCGGATGCGATCGCGCCATCACCCGCCGCGTCGCCGCATCGTTTTCCGGCATGGCGAGATCGGTGCTGTTTGCCGCCCTCGCCTGCGGATCGCCCGTTGCGAGCAGGAAGCGCGCGGCGCGATAGGCGAAGCTCGCCTTGCCGATGCCCTCCGGCCCGCCGAGCAGCCAGGCATGATGCATCCGGCCGGAGGCCAGCGCATCGAGGAAGGTCCGTTCGCGCGCGGCATGGCCGACGAGCGCCAGCGTCTCGCGCGGATGCGGCGCGTTTGGCAGCCGGTCGGGTTCGTCGCTGGTCGCTAGCATCAGGTGTCCGGGTCTATGGCATCGGACCGAAAAGTGGATTCCACTTTTCGGACAAATCCGATGCGATAACAATATGATAGATCATCGTTATCGCGTCCGATAGGACGCGCGATGATCTAGGGGCAGGCGCTCGCGCAGGATATGCCACGCAGCTTCCGCAAGCGCCTTGGGAGGCAGCGCCGCATCGAGCACGGCGCAGCGCCGCGGCTCGGCGCTTGCAATGTCGAGATAGGCTTGGCGCAGATTGCGATGGAAGGCCAGCGTCTCGCCTTCGAAGCGGTCGATCGCCTCGCCCGGCCGGCGGCGCTTGGCGGCACGGGCCAATCCGATCTCGGGATCGAGGTCGAGGATCAATGTAAGCTCAGGCATCAGACCCGAGATCGTCACGACCTCCAGCTCGGCCAGCACGGCCTGGTCGAGCTTGCCGAGCACGCCCTGATAGACCCGCGTCGAATCGATGAAGCGGTCGCAGATCACCCATTCGCCGCGTTCCAGCGCCGGGCGGATCAGGCTGTCGATATGGTCGATCCGCGCGGCCGAGAACATCAGCGCCTCGGCGAACGGGCCATAGTCGCGCGCCTGCCCCGCGAGGATCACCTCGCGGATCGCTTCGGCCTTCGGCGAGCCGCCGGGCTCGCGCGTCGTCCGCGCTGTGAGGCCGGTCGCGTCGAGGCGTTCGCTCAGCGCGCGCGCCAGCGTCGACTTGCCGGCGCCCTCCCCGCCTTCGAGCGTGATGAAATGTCCCTTGCCCATGACGGCCTGCTCAGCTCCGGCTCAGCGCCTTGCGAACCCAGCCGGTCGTGGCCTCGAACAACGCATCCAGCGCCCGGCTCTGCAAGGTGCCGGCCTGCACGCTCTCGGCCGCGTAGAGCGGAATGTCCAGCGTCTTGATGTCGCCGCGCGTCACCACGAGCCGCGCCACCTCCGCCCCCTCCTGAACGGGAACCGTGAGCGGGCCGCGATAGATGATCCGGGCCGCGAGCCGCTCCGTGCCGCCCCGCGGCAACAGCAGGCTGACCGCGCCCTTGCTCCGAAGCGCGACCCGGCCTTTCGCGCCGCCATAGACACTGGCCTCGCCCACCGTCTCGCCAGCGGCGAAGATCTCGCGCCGCTCGAAAGCCCGAAAGCCCCATTCGAGCAGCTTGCGGGCCTCCGTCGCCCGGTCGCGCCCGGTCTTCAGGCCGTTGACCACCACGATCAGGCGCTGGCCGTTCTGCACGGCGGAGCCGACGAGGCCGAAGCCGGATTCATCGATATTGCCGGTCTTCAGCCCGTCCGCGCCGATATCCATCGCCAGCAGCGGGTTGCGGTTCTGCTGGCGGATCTTGTTCCAGGTGAATTCGCGCTGGCCGAATATCCTGTAGAGCTCGGGGTAGGTCTTGATGATGTGGTCGGCGAGCAGCGCGAGCTCGCGCGCCGTCACCCGCTGCTGCGGATCGGGCATGCCGGTGGCATTGCGGAAGACGGATTTCGTCAGGCCGAGCCCCCTCACCCGCTCGGTCATGATCCGGGCGAAGGTCGCCTCGTCGCCGGCAATGGCCTCCGCCAGAGCGATCGAGGCATCGTTGCCGGACTGGACGATGATGCCCTGCAGGATGTCGGAGAGCTTGATCCGGCTGTTGATGATGGCGAACATCGCCGAGCCGCCGGACGGAGCGCCGCCCTTGCGCCAGGCATTTTCGGAGATGCCGATCTCGCTGTCGAGCGAGAGCCGGCCGGCACTGAGATCCTGGAAGGCGACGAGCACCGTCGCGAGCTTGGCCATGCTCGCCGGCACCATCAACTCGTCGGCCGCCTTCTCGTAGAGCACCGCCCCGGTATCCGAATCGAGCAGGACGGCGAAGGGCGCCTGCGACTGGAAATTCTGGGCCAGGGCGGCAGGGCCTGACGAGAGCAATCCCAGGGTCAGAACAAGGCCGGCAGCGAACCGGCTGGCCACCCGGAGCGACGCGGCAATCCCTGGCTGACGGCAAAAGGCGCTCATGCCTCGATGTGAAGCAGAGCGCCCGCCATCAGGTCAAGCTGGAGATCAGTTCCGCGCGAGCGGCTGCAGGGTCTGCGGCGCGAGCCGGTTGAGCGGATGGGTCTTGGCGAGGCGCTCGCCCGCGCTCTTTTCCGGCGCTGCGAACAGGCTCGCCACACTGGCTCGCGTCGGCGGCAAGGTGGTGCGCAGGGCTGCCGGAACCACGACGGGCCTTGCCGCGTTGGCAATGGTGTCGAGATCGAACGGCCGGCTGGGCGGAAGCGGCGCGGCGCGCAGAGGCGCTTCGTCGACCGGCGTGGAGACGGCCGAGGCCAGGGTCGCGACGACGGGCGTCGAGGGCGTGATCGTCCGCGGCTGCGGCGGAGCGTAGGCCTGCACGACGGGCGGCAGGGCGGCAGGAGCCGGCTCCGGCTCGACTGCCGGCTGCGCGTCGAGATCGACGCTGCGGGTGCGCGTGGTGGCGACCGGATCGGCGCTCGCGACCATCGTCGGCGCGCTGGTGCCCGGGATCGGCGCGGGCGAACCATCGGTGCGCAGCGTCGCCAGGAGAAGCTTGTCGTCGGAGCCGGCGAGCGAGGCCTGGCCCAGATATTCCATCTTGATCCGCGCCGTGCCGAGATGGCGGAAAGCGAGCGCGTCGGCAGTCTTCTGGGAAACGTCCATCATCCGGCCGCCATGAAAGGGGCCGCGATCATTGACGCGCACGATGATCGAGCGATTGTTCATCAGATTGGTGACGCGGGCATAGGCCGGCAGCGGCATGGTCGGATGCGCGGCCGAGACGCTGAAACGGTCATAGACCTCGCCATTGGCGGTGCGACGGCCATGGAACGCCTCGCCATACCAGGAGGCGGTACCGACCTGCGAATAACCCACCGGTTTCTGGAAGGGCGTGTAGCGCTTGCCGGCGACCGAATAGGCCTTGCCGACGAGCTGCCGGCCGCCGCCTTTCGGCACTTCCTCGCCTTCGGCGACCACGCGCGGACTGGCCGTACCGTATTTCGCGTGCGAGAAGGCGCCGATCTCCTTGGAACGGCGCCCGGCCGTCTGATTGCCGGCGCAGTTCGCGGCGAACAGACCGGCGAGGATGACACATCCGACGCGGGCAACAGTGGGAGCGGAAGAGAACGCCGGCATCGACCTGGACATCGTGGAGGCGGTCTCCTCGGTCGAAAAACGAGCGTCTCGTGTCATACCGCCAGTTCCGCTTTCTGCGCCAAAAACAAGTCTGCCGACTCGCCGCCATAGGCGGAAGAGCCGAGTCTTCGGCCAATTCCATTAAGGGATCGTTAAGTCGCTAAAATCCGCTGGAAAGCGGACCGCTAACAGGCCATCCCTGCGCCGTCGGGCGGCCACAGAAGTGTTCGAAAAGTGTCGTATGTCAACCCGAGGCGATCGCGGGCATCATTTTTCTGTGCAGCGTGGCCGACAGAACACGCTCCGGAGCCAGTCCGGATCTCAAATGGAAGCAAGCGGTCAGACGACCGGTAGCCCGCATCCCCTACCTTCCGGGGGCGTCGTCCCTCGAATCATTCACCCCCATCTTCCACTTGCAAATCCTCTCACCGGGCGGCATTGAACGGCCGCACGGAAGGGTGGCCGAGTGGTTTAAGGCAGCGGTCTTGAAAACCGCCGTGGGTGCAAGCCCACCGTGGGTTCGAATCCCACCCCTTCCGCCAGCACGCCGCCAGGCCAACGGCTTCGTTCCAGGCGCTCGCGACGCGAGAGAAACCCTGCAAGCTGCCAAACCATGATCGCCCGCTCCGCCATGGCGGGCGCGGCCTCTTCATGCGGATGCCTAATTCAGGGCGACGATCAGGAACGTCGACAAGATCACCGCCGACAGGGCGAAGACCGAAAACAGGATGGCCTGGAATAGGCCGGAGCCGAATGTGGCGCCGGCAATCGCCGCGGTCACTCCGGCAAGAATCAGAACGGCCAATATCGCTTTGTTTCGCGTTGCTTCGGACAGAGTCATGATGTGCCCCCTTTGGTCGAGGCAGATGTAGCGGCCCGGCCGGAAGCGTCTTTGCGCTGGAGCAAGGACAGAGATGATCTTCGAACGGTCGTCGAGGGCGCTCGGTGCAGCGATCGCGCATCGGAACACCCGTCCCGAGGCGGACTCGATGCCGCGTGGGCGAATAGGACTGCGCCCCGCGAGGCGAAATGCGCTAGCCTCGCCTTTCTCTGGATCGACCGGGCAGGACGACATTGAACAGCCGTCAGATCGAAGTCTTCGCCGCAGTCATGAAAGCGGGAACCGTCTCGCGGGCGGCAGAGATTCTCGGCGTCACCCAGCCCGGCGTCAGTCGCCTGATCGCCGAACTCGAACGATCGCTGGGTTTCGCCTTGTTCGACCGGGTGCGCAATCGCGTCGTGCCGACGCCGGAAGGGCGCACCTTCTTTGCGGAGGTCGAGGCCAATTTCCGCGGCATGGACCGGCTGCGCGCGAGCGCCGCCCGCATCCGCGACTATGGGGCGGGGCAATTGCGCGTCGCCACGCTGTCGGCGCTGAGCTCCTCGATCATCCCGGGCGCCGTGCGGCGCTTCCGCACGCTGCGGCCGGACGCGACCGTCACGCTGATGGTGCTGCCGTCGCGCGACGTCCGGGACGGCGTCGCCGCCGGCATCTTCGATATCGGCCTCGCCGCCGATGAGATCGACGTGACCGGGGTCGTCCACCAGGCCTTCGTCCAGCCGCGTGCGCTCTGCGCCATCCCGCTCGGCCATCCCCTCGCCGAGCGCGAGACGATCGGCCCGCATGATCTCTCCGGCGTCGATTTCGTCGCCTATGTCCCGGAGGATCGCGCCCGGCAACGCTTCGACATGATCCTGTCCGAGGCCGGCGCCGCGCCGCCCCGCGTCGTGGTCGAGACGATCTACGCCGCGACCGTCTGCGCGCTGGTGGCGGAGGGGGTCGGCGTGGGGCTGGTCAGCCCCTATGCCATCGCAGGCCATGACCAGAGCCAACTCGTGCTGCGGCCGTTCGAGCCGCCCGTGCAGAGCCGCAGCTTCCTGATCCTGCCGCCGGACCGGCCGAAATCCGAGCTCGTGCGCGACTTCATCGGCTGCCTCATGGAAGCGCGCTGAGATCATAACAGCCCGGCATCGAGCCATGCCTCAACACAAATTGTAAGGCGGCCCTCCCCGGCTATCCTTCCCGGGAAACGCGCCTGAGACGCGATTGCGAGGGACAATGATGAATTCGACCATGAAGCGGGCTGCCGGGCCTGCTGGCGATGATGCGCGCGCCGAAGCGCCGCCTCCCGACGTGAACGCACCAGGTTCTTCCTCAGCCCGTTCCTCCACTGCGCAGCCCCATCGTTCCCGACCGGAGATCGCCATGACCGCCACCTCGCGCCGCCATCTTCCCCTGCTCCTCGCCGGTGCGCTCACGGTTCTTGCGGGCTTCGCGGGGCCGGGCGCGTCGCAGGCTCAGGCCCAAACCTCCGAATGGGCCGGCAAGAAGCTCGTCGTCGGCATCCATAACCGCACGCCCTGGGCCTATCGCGACAAGGACAGCAAGGTCGTCGGCATCCATCCGGACGTCATCCGCGCCGTCTTCGCCCCGCTCGGCGTCAAGGATTTCGAGTTCGTGGTCTCCGATTTCGGGGCGATGATCCCGGGCCTGCTCGCCGGGCGCTTCGACATCATCGCCTCCGGCGTCGCCATCACCCCGCCGCGCTGCGAGCAGGTGCTGTTCAGCGAGCCGGACGTCGCAGTGGGCGACAGCCTGCTGGTCAAGAAGGGCAACCCGCTCAAGCTGCATTCCTATGAGGATATCGCGAAGAACCCGAAGGTGCGCCTCGCCGGCGGCCGCGGTTCCGAGAACACCAAGAACGCCATCGCCGCCGGCGTGCCGGAATCGCAGATTTCGCTGTTCCCGAACAACGAAGCCGCCGTCAGCGCGATCCTCGCCGATCGTGCCGATGTCACGACCCTGTCGGTCCCCAGCGCGATCGGCGTGATCGACGAGCAGAAGGTCGAGGGCATCGAGCGCGCCGTGCCGTTCAAGGGCCTGATCAAGCCGAACGGCCAGCCGGCCAAGCTCTATACCGGAACGGTCTTCCCCAAGGGCAGCGCCAAGCTCCGCGACGCCTATAATGCCGAGCTCGCCAAGCTGCGTGCCAGCGGCGGCCTCAAGCCGATCATGGAGAAATACAACTTCACCGCCGACGAGGATGCCGGCCAGGTCACGACGGCGCAGATCTGCGCCGGCAACGGCTGAGCGGCGCAGGCGGCGCCATGAGCTTTCTTGAAGTCCTCTCGGGCATCTTCCAGGGGCTGAACGTCACGCTGACGGTGACGGTGCTCGGCATGCTCTATGCCGTGCCCTTCGCCTTCGCCGCCGGCATCGCCCAGCACAGCTGGCGCGGTCTCGCCTATGGCGCGATCACGGCGGTGATCGAGTTCTGGCGTTCGACCTCGGTCGTCATCCTGCTCTACGGCTTCTACTATACGCTGCCCTCCTTCGGCCTGCGGCTCTCGGGGATCACGGTCGGCTCGATGGTGCTCGGCCTGCATATCGGCGCCTATGGCAGCCAGGCCGTACGCGGCGCCTTGCAGTCGCTCGACAAGGGCCAGAGCGAGGCCGGACGCTCGCTCGGCCTGCGCGGCTGGCAGATCCTGATGCTGATCGAGCTGCCGCAGGCGCTGCTCGCGATGGTGCCGACCTTCATCAACCAGTTCATCCAGCTGGTGAAGGGCACGGCGCTGGTCTCGCTGGTGACGCTGACCGACATGACCTTCCGCGCCAAGGAGATCTCGCAGCTCTTCTACGATCCGCCGAAGGTCTATTTCGCGCTGCTCGTGGCCTATTTCATCCTGTGCTACCCCGCGACGATCATCGGCCGCTGGGTCGAGCGCAAGGTCGGCGCCGGACGAAAGCTCGACCATGCTGTTTGACGCGGGCTTTGCCCTCTCGCTCGTGCCGAAGATCGCCGGCGCGCTCTGGACCTCGATCCTGGTCGCGCTGCTGAGCTGCATCGGTGCATCCCTGCTCGGCTTCGGCCTCGAGATCGCGCGGCGCAGCAACCGCGTGATGCGCTATGCGATGCGCTTCCTGATCGACTTCATCCGCTCGACGCCGCTGCTCGTGCAGCTCTACTTCTTCTACTTCGTGCTGCCGTCCTACGGCATCAAGTTGCCGGCGCTGGCCATCGGCGTCATCGCGATCAGCATCTATTACAGCGGCTATCTCGCCGAGGTCTTCAAGGCCGGCATCGACGGCGTGAAACCCGGCCAGTTCGAAGCAGCGCGCGCACTCGGCCTGAAGCGCTTGCAGACCGTCATCCTGGTGATCGCACCGCAGATGCTGCGCAATATCGCAGCCCCGATGGGCAACTACTTCATCGGCATCTTCAAATCGACGCCCTACCTCGCCGCCATCGCCGTCTACGAAGCCTTCGGCGCGGCGCTCGACATCGCCTCCGACACCTTCCGCTACACCGAACCGATGGTGGTCGTCGGCGCGATCTTCCTGGCCATCGCCCTCGTGCTCGCCTGGCTCGTCAGGCGGCTGGAGGAGCACCTGCTGCTCTCCGCGAAACGCTGATTCCTGCAGACGGACCGATCATGGATACGACACTTCTTCCGCGGCTGACCGAGTGGCGCCGCCATCTCCACGCTCATCCTGAACTCTCGGAGCAGGAGACGCAGACCTCGGCCTTCCTCCAGGACCGCCTGCGCGAACTCGGCATTCCCTTCGAGGCCGGTATTGGCGGCGCCGGCATCGTGGCGACGCTGTCGCGGCCGGGCTCCAACCGCTCGGTCGGCCTGCGCGGCGACATCGACGCGCTGCCGATCGCGGAGCGCAACGACGTACCCTATGCCTCGCAGAATCCGGGCGCGATGCATGCCTGCGGCCATGACGGCCACGCGGTCGCCCTGCTGGGCGCGGCCGCGATGCTCGCAGCCGATCCCGACTGGAAAGGCACGATCCAGTTCATCTTCCAGCCGGCGGAGGAGAACGGCGCCGGCGCCAAGGCGATGATCGCCGACGGACTGTTCGAGCGCTTCCCGATGGAGCGCGTCTTCGCCTTCCATAACTGGCCGGGGCTCGAGGCCGGCACCGTAGCCGTCCATGACGGGCCGGTGATGGCGGCGGGCGGGCGCTGGCAGGTGACGCTGCACGGGCTCGCCGGCCACGCCGCGATCCCGCACCAGACACGCGACCCGATCCTGGCTTCGGCGCATCTGATCATGGGTCTTCACACCATCATCTCGCGCAATGTCGATCCCTGCGACGCCGTCGTGCTCTCGATCGGCCAGATCCAAGGGGGCGTCGTCAGCAACCAGATCCCGGAAAGCGTCACGCTCGTCGGCACGTTGCGGACCTATCGGCAGGAGGTGCGCGAGGCCGTCATCAAGCGCATGGAAAGCCTGATCGCCGGCACCTGCGAAGCCTACGGCATGCGCGCCGATGTCGAGATTCTCTCGACCGGCCGGTCGATCATCAACACCCCGGCCGAGGTGAAGCTCGCGGTCGCCGCCGGCGAGGCGATCGGCGCCAAAGTCCGCACCGACCTTCGCCCCAGCACTACCGGCGACGATTTTTCCTTCCTGATCCAGGACAAGCTCGGCGCCTATGTCTGGATCGGCAACGGCCCGGCGGGACCGGATGGCGAGCTTCACAACGCCCGCTACGACTTCAACGACGCCATCCTGCCCACGGCGATCGACTGGATGCATGAGGTCGCCAGGCGCGCGCTGCAGGATGACGCCCCAACCCCATAACATCCCGGCATCATACGATGCCCTGAGGCCGATTGCGGCCTGTTTTCAAAGCTTTGAGTATCAGCCCGACAAGGGAAGCCGACCATGCACGACCAGACACTTTGCGTTCATCACCCGGCCGTCAACGAGGAGGGTTATGCCTCGCTCGCCGTGCCGACGCACCGCGCCTCGACCATCGTCTATCCGGACGGCGCGAGCTTCATGGCCCGTAGATATCGCGGCTTCGACGGCTATACCTATGGCCTGCACGGCACCCCGACGACCCGTACGCTGGAAGCGCAGTTGACGGCCTTGCACGACGGCGTGCGCACCGTGCTCGTGCCATCCGGGCAGGCGGCCGTGACCACCGTCATGCTCTCCGTGCTGATGCCTGGCGACAAGGTGCTGATTCCCGATCACGCCTATCCGCCGGTCCGCAGCTTCTGCACCGAGTATCTGGCCCCGCGCGGCATCGCCCACGGCTTCTACGATCCCCTGATCGGAGCGGGCATCGCCGAGCTCATCGACGAAACCGTCAAGCTGGTCTGGGTCGAGTCGCCCGGCTCCAATACGATGGAGGTGCAGGACGTGCCCGCTATCGTGGCGGCCACCAAGGCGAAGGGCGCCCTCGTCGGCTGCGACAATACCTGGGCGACGCCGCTGATCTTCAAGCCGCTGGTGCACGGCGCCGATTTCGCCTGTGAGGCGCTGACCAAATATGTCGGCGGCCATTCCGACCTCCTGCTCGGCTCGGTCACCGTCAAGGACATCGCGCTGCGCCAGAAGATGAAGGAGATCCTGCGCGGCTTCGGCATCGGCGTCTCGCCGGACGAATGCCAGCTCGCGCTGCGCGGCATCGAGACCATGGGCCTGCGGGTCGCCCATATGGGCAAGGTCTCCGAGGATTTCGCGAGCCGTCTCGTCGATCATCCCATGGTCGAGCGCGTACTGCATCCGGCCCTGCCCTCCTGCCCGGGCCATGCCGTCTGGAAGCGCGACATGGGGCGCTCCTCGGGCCTGTTCAGCCTCGTGCTGAAGCCCGTCGACGACGACGCCATGAGCGCCGCGCTGAGCGCGTTGCGCGTCTTCGCGATCGGCGCCTCCTGGGGCGGCACCCGCAGCCTTGTCGCCCCCCAGGCGATCGCGCAGGACCGAAGCGCGACGGCCTGGACCGCGAAAGGCCCATTGCTGCGCATCAGCATCGGGCTTGAGGACCCGGACGAGCTCTGGGCCGACCTGAGCCGCCTGCTCTCGGTGCTCGGACAGGCCACCACGATCAGGGCCGCCTGATCGCGAGCCGCACCTAGACCGAGACGACAAAGACACGGCGCGAGGCTCCCGCCGTGAAGGGAGAATTTTGCCCGCAGACAGCTTCTCGACCACAAAAACGAAGGGGACATACCATGAAGACGGTTCTGACCGGACTGGGCGCCCTCGCGGCCGCCTGTCTCGCCATGGCACCTGCCAACGCGGACACGCTCAAGACCATCCGCGAACGCGGCAAGATCATCTGCGGCACCAGCACCGGCGTCGCCGGCTTTTCCACCCAGGATGCCAATGGCCGCTGGCAGGGCTTCGATATCGACATCTGCCGCGCGCTGGCCATTGCGATCTTCGACGACAGCGAGAAGGCATCCTTCGTTCCCCTGACCTCGAAGGATCGGCTGATCGCCCTGCAAGCCGGCGAGGTCGACGTGCTGCCGCGCACGACGACATGGACACTGGCGCGCAACACCGGCCAGGGCGTCACTTTCACCGGCGTGAACTATTACGACGGCCAGGGCTTCATGGTGCCGAAAAAGCTCGGCGTCACCAGCGCGAGCAAGCTCGACGGCGCCTCGATCTGTGTCGCACAGGGCACGACGAGCGAGCTCAATCTCGCCGACTACTTCCGCCGGACGAAGATGAAATACGAGGTCGCGGCCTTCGGTACGGCGGAGGATGCCCTGAAAGCCTATGAATCCGGGCGCTGCGACGCCTATACGACCGACGTATCGGCGCTTTCGGCCAATCTGCTCAAGTTCCGCGACCCGAGCGAGCATCTCGTGCTGCCCGAGGTCATCTCGAAGGAGCCGCTCGGTCCCTGGGTGCGCAGCGGCGACGATACCTGGTTCAACCTCGTGCGCTGGACCTTGTACGTCCTGATCAATGCCGAGGAGCTCGGCGTGACCAGGGCCAACGTCAAGGAACTGGCGGAAACCTCGACCAATCCTGAAATCCGTCGCTTCCTCGGCAAGGACGGGAAATACGGCGAAGGCCTCGGCGTGACCAATGACTGGGCGGTGCGCATCGTGGCTGCGATCGGCAATTACGGCGAAAGCTTCGAGCGCAATCTCGGCATGAGCTCGCCCATGAAGCTCCAGCGCGGCCCCAATGCGCTCTGGACGGAAGGCGGCCTGCAGTATTCGCCCCCGTTCCGCTGAGGGCGTTCCGGCAGTCCTTGCCGGGCTTCAGCCTGCCCGCAGCCACGTGCTCGCGGGCAGCGTACCGAGCCGCTGCCACCCGGCTCCAGCACCTCATCCGCACCCACCAGATCGAACGGCGATACGCTTTGCCGGCATTGCCGGCATGCTCGGTCCATTCGACGACTGGACGACCGGGCCCGGCCATGCATTGCTGGCGCGCCAACGAAAACACGGCACTCAATGCCGGGGCGCCATTTTGCTGAAAAGGTGGAGGGAATCCCATGAAGGAAGAGGAAATTCGCGGCCTGGTCGCGGGTGTGAAGGACGGTTCGCTGTCGCGACGATCCTTCATCCAGAGAATGGCGGCAGTCGGCATCACGGCGCCGATCGCGACCCAGATCCTCGCCTGGAACGATGTCGCGATGGCGGACGCCACGGTCAAGTACAAGCCGACCAAGGCCGGCGGCGGCGGCGCCCTCAAGATCCTGCTCTGGCAGGCTCCCACCCTGCTCAATCCGCATTTCGCCGCGGGCACCAAGGACCAGATCGCCTGCCGCGTGTTCTACGAGCCGCTCGCCGGCTGGGACAAGGAAGGCAACCTCTTCCCGCAGCTCGCCGCCGAGATCCCGAGCAAGGCCAATGGCGGCCTGTCCGCCGACGGCAAGACCGTGACCTGGAAGCTGAAGCAGGGCGTGAAATGGCATGACGGCAAACCGTTCACAGCCGACGACGTCGTCTTCAACTGGGAATACGCCGCCGATCCGGCGACCGCCGCCTACACCACGGGCTCCTACAAGGACATCAAGGTCGAGAAGGTCGACACCCATACCATCAAGGTGATCTTCAAGGAGCCGACGCCATTCTGGGCCGATCCCTTCGTCGGCGTGGTCGGGATGATGGTCCCGAAGCATCTCTTTGCCGAATACAAGGGCGCCAAGTCGCGCGAAGCCCCGGCCAATCTCAAGCCCGTCGGCACCGGCCCCTACAAGTTCGTCGAGTTCAAACCGGGCGACATCCTGACCGGCGAGCGCAATACCGACTACCACGTCAAGAACCAGCCGCAATTCGATACGATCGAGGCCAAGGGCGGCGGCGATGCGGTCTCGGCGGCGCGCGCCGTCCTGCAGACCGGCGAATACGATTATGCCTGGAACCTGCAGGTCGAGGACGAGGTCCTCAAGCGCATGGAGACCGGCGGACGCGGCAAGGTGGTCGCGGTTCCGGCGGGCGACGTGGAGTTCATCACGCTGAACACGACCGATCCGTGGACCGAGGTCGACGGCGAGCGTTCCAGCGCCAAGACCAAGCACCCGACGCTGAGCGATCCCAAGGTGCGCGCCGCGCTGAACCTGCTGATCGACCGCGATTCGATCGAGAAGTTCATCTATGGCCGCGGCGGCACCGCCACGGCGAGCTTCGTCAACGAGCCCAAGCAGTTCAAGTCGACCAAGCTCAAATACGAGTTCAGCATCGACAAGGCCAACAAGATCCTCGACGAGGCCGGCTGGAAGAAGGGCGCCGACGGCATCCGCGAAAAGGACGGCAAGAAGCTCAAATACGTCTTCCAGACCTCGATCAACGCCCCGCGCCAGAAGACCCAGGCCATCATCAAGCAGGCCTGCCAGCGCGCCGGCATCGAGCTCGAGCTGAAGTCGGTCACGGCCTCGGTCTATTTCTCGTCGGATGTGGCCAACCCCGACACCTACACCAAGCTCTATGTCGACATGGAGATGTATACCCAGACGCAGCCGCAGCCCGATCCGGAGCGCTTCCTCAACCAGTGCGTCTCCTGGGAAATCGCCAGCAAGGAGAACAAGTGGCTGGGCCGCAACGTCTCGCGCTATACCGACCCCGAGGCCGACAAGGCCTACAAGGCGGCGCAGACCGAACTCGACCCGGCCAAGCGGGCCGCCCTCCTGATCAAGGTCAACGAGATCTTCTGCGAGGCCAACGTGCTTCTGCCGATCATCTCGCGCACCGTCGTCGGCGCCGCCGCCAACAACCTGACGGCGGATATTTCGGGCTGGGAGGTGACCACCTGGAACCTCGCCGCCTGGTATCGCAGCTGAGCCTTGCCTGCTGCCCGGAGGCCGGAGCTTCTCCGGCCTTCCGTTCCAACCATGCCCCGGCCCGCACCGGGCCGGGGCTGCTTTCGCTCATTCGGGCTGTATCGGCCGCGTCTGGCATGAAGCCGCATCGCGGTTCGATCGACATCCCTTCCTGTTCCTCTGCACCCCGCCCGTCTCGAAGGTGGGGGCTGACGAACACCGCATCCAGGGAGACGCATCGACCATGACGACGAAACGAGACCTGATCCTCGCAACCGCAGCCTTCGCGCTGCTGGCAGCCGCGCCGGCACTGGCGGAGACCTGGCCAGCCCGGCCGATCACCTTCATCGTGCCCTTCCCGGCCGGCGGCGGCACCGATGCCTTCGCACGGCCGCTCGCCGCCCAGCTCGACCAGCAGCTCAGCCAGCGCATCATCATCGAAAACCGTGGTGGCGCCGGCGGCACGGTCGGCGCATCGGCCGCCGCGAAGGCCAAGCCCGACGGCTACACCTTCTTTGTCGGCGCAGCCCATCATGCCATCGCGCCGGCGCTCTATCCGAAGCTCGACTACAGCATCCAGACCGATTTCGTCCCGATCGCGGTCATCGCCCAGCCGCCCCAGGTCATCGTCGTCCATCCCGGCAAGGTCCAGGCCAAGACGCTGGCCGAGCTGATCGACTTCGCCAGGAAGAACCCGGAGAAGCTGAACTTCGCCTCGGCCGGCAACGGCACGACGCATCATCTGGCCGGCGAGCTCTTCCAGATCTCGACCAAGACGAAGCTGACCCATGTGCCCTATCGCGGCGCCGGGCCCGCCCTCCAGGACACGATCGCGGGCCAGGTCGACCTGCTGTTCGACGGGCTCGGTTCCTCCGCCGCCCAGATCCAGAGCGGCACGCTGCGGGCGCTCGCGGTCGCCGCCCCCAGCCGCTCCGAAGCCGTGCCCGACGTGCCGACGGCAAAGGAGGCCGGCCTGGAAGGCTTCGAGGTCTCGACCTGGTACGCTCTCTGGGCGCCCAAGGGCACGCCTGCGGAGATCGTGACCAGGATGCGCGACGAGGTGGGCAAAGCCCTCAAGACACCCGCCATCGAGGCCACCTGGAAGAAGAGCGGCTCGCCGATGCCGACCCTCTCCGGCGACGATTTCGGCAAGTTCGTCACGGCCGAGGTCGACCGCTGGGGCAAGGTCGTCAAGGAGGCGCAGGTCAAGCTGGAGTGAGCCAGGCCGCTCCCAGCCCTTAGAGCGCTGGCTCGGTTTCGCCATCGATCACGGCGCGTGCCGTGGCGTAGTCGAAGCCGAGCCGAGCCAGGGCCGCGAGATCCTTCTGGCGGAATTCCGCGCGCCTCCCCTCCGCCCGCCAGGGACCGAGCCGGCGGCGCCTTGCCGCGATCCGCGCGGCGGCGCGTTCATCGCCGGCTTCGGCGGTAGCGACTTCGCCGACGAGCGCGCGCGGGACTCCCTTCGCGGCGAGCTTGGCCGCGACCGTGCGTTGCGAATGGCCCCTTCGACGCAATGTCGCCGCCCGCGCTTCGGCGAAACGGCGATCGTCGACGAGGCCGGCCGAGACGCAACGCGCCACGACATCGTCGAGAGCCTCCGCATGCGCAGCCGGATCTTCGCCATGGTGACGGCAACTCAGCGCGACCTTGCGGGCCAGCACCCTGCGCAACTGCGCCGCCGGAACCGAGTAGCGTTCGAGATAATGCATCGCCGCGCGCTGGAGATAACCAGCGCTTATGCGCCGCGGCACGCGGGCAGGGCGTGCCCCCTGCCCGCGCCTGTCCTGCTCATCCGTCACGCTAATCGGCCCCGGGCTTCTGCCGGCCGGCCTTGACGCCGGAGCGCTTCTCCTTCGAGGCGAGCCGGCGTTCCTTCGACGCCTTGGTCGGCTTCGTCGCGCGCCGGACCTGCGGGCGCACGGCGGCCGCCCGGATCAGCTCCAGCAGCCGCTCCAGCGCCTCCTCGCGATTGCGCTTCTGGCTGCGATGCGCCTGGGCGACGATGACGATCACGCCGTCCTGCGTCAGCCGGCTGCCGGCGAGCTTCATCAGCCGGATCGCGACATCGTTGGGCAGAGACGGCGAGCCGCGCGCGTCGAAGCGGATCTGCACCGCGCTCGACACCTTGTTGACGTGCTGGCCGCCCGGGCCCGAGGCGCGCACGAAACTTTCCTCGATCTCGCTCTCGTCGATCGCGATGGACGGGGTGGCTTGAATCATGGGAGGAGCGTAGCCGAATTCACGGAGACATGCAGCGTTGAAGCCCTCTCGCGACATTGCCGGCCTGATCGAGATCATGGCCGCGCTGCGCACGCCGGGAACCGGCTGCCCCTGGGATCTGGAGCAGGATTTCGCCTCTGTCTCCCCCTACACCGTCGAGGAGGCCTATGAGGTCGCCGATGCGATCGCCCGCGGCGACAGGCTCGACCTCAAGGACGAGCTCGGCGATCTGCTGCTTCAGGTCGCGTTCCATGCCCGCATGGCCGAGGAGGAGGGTTCCTTCGCCTTCCCCGACGTCGTCGAGGCGATCACGAGCAAGCTGATCCGCCGGCATCCGCATGTCTTCGGCGATGCGCGCGATCTTTCTCCCGCCGAGGTGAAAGTGCTCTGGCACCGGATCAAGGCCGAAGAGAAAGCCGCCAAGGCTGCGGCGCGCGAGGCCGCCGGCCTGCCGCCGCAGACCGAGGAGCGCGGCGTGCTGGCCGGCGTGCCCCATACCCTGCCCGCCCTCACCCGCGCCTGGAAATTGCAGGCCCGTGCTTCCACTGTCGGATTCGACTGGAACGATGCCCGCCTCGTCCTCGACAAGATCCGCGAGGAGACGGCCGAGATCGACGAAGCGCTCGCCGGCGGCGACAAGGCCGCGATCCATGAGGAGATCGGCGACCTGCTCTTCGTCGTCGCCAATCTCGCCCGCCATGTCGATGCCGACCCGGAAGGCTGCCTCGCCGCCGCCAACGCCAAGTTCGAACGCCGTTTCAAGGGCATCGAGCAGGCGCTGGAAGCCGAAGGGCGGACGGCGAAAGATGCCAGCCTCGACGAGATGGAGGCGCTTTGGCAGGCGGTGAAGAAGGCGGAAATGAGCGCCGGCTAGCTGCGGCAGACAGCTAGCTCTGCCGCTCAGCCTCGGGAAAACGCGCCGTGAACGCCCCTTCCCGCTCCAACGGCAGGCGCACGACGAGCTTCAGCCCACCATCCTCGCCATCCTCGCGTTGAAGGATTTCGCCATTGGCATGCAGCCAGGCAAGCGACTTGCCGTCTCCGGGCACGAGATCCAGCGTGTAGACCGGGCGGCTCGACGCGATCCGCGCTTCGATCGAACGGGTCAAGCGTTCGACGCCTTCCCCGGTCAGTGCCGAGACCAGGACCGGGCGCGATCCGTCCGGCCGCAGCGTCGCGATACCGAGCTGGCGCTCGCGTTCGGCGGGATCGAGCAGGTCGGCCTTGTTCCAGACCTCGATGACGCGCTGGCCATCGTCCGGGTTGATCCCGAGATCACGCAGGATCGACTGCACGTCGGCGGCCTGGGCCTGCGTGTCCTCATGGGCGACGTCGCGGACATGCAGCAGCACATCGGCCTCGATCGCGTCCTCCAGCGTGGCGCGGAAGGCCGCGACGAGCTGCGTTGGCAGGTCGGAGATGAAGCCGACCGTGTCGGAAAGCATGATCCGCGCCCCGTGCGGCAGCTTGATCGCGCGCGCCGTCGGGTCGAGCGTGGCGAACAGCATGTCCTGCGCCAGCACCTCGGCCGAGGTCAGCCGGTTGAACAGCGTCGACTTGCCGGCATTGGTGTAGCCGACGAGCGCAACGATCGGATAAGGCACGCGTTTCCGGCTGGCGCGATGCAGCGAGCGCGTGCGCTTCACGCTGTCGAGATCACGCTCGATCTTGGTCATCCGCTCCTGGATGATGCGCCGGTCGGCCTCGATCTGGGTTTCGCCGGGGCCGCCGAGGAAGCCGAAGCCGCCGCGCTGGCGTTCAAGGTGGGTCCAGGACCGCACCAGGCGGCTCTTCTGGTAGTTCAGATGCGCGAGCTCGACCTGGAGCGCGCCTTCCTTCGTGCGGGCACGCCTGCCGAAGATTTCGAGGATCAGCCCGGTCCGGTCGATGACCTTGCAGCCGAAGGCCTTCTCGAGATTGCGCTGCTGAACCGGCGACAGGGCGCAATCCATCACGACGAGGCTGATCTCCTCGATCTTGATGCGCTCGGCCAGTTCCTCGACCTTGCCCTTGCCGAGATAGGTCGCAGGTCGCAGCGCTGTCAGCAGCACCTGAACCGGCTCGACGACCGTCAGGTCGATGGCCGCCGCAAGGCCGACGGCCTCGTCCAGCCGCGCCGCGAAGGAACGCAGATTGGCATCGACCGCAACGCCACGCTTCTGCGAATAGGGGCCGACGACAAAGGCGCGCGTATTCGCCGCGATGTCGCGTTCGATCTCGTCGAGCGGCTTCGCGCCTGTGACCCGCGTGGCCGCCCGATCCTTGTCGTCCTTGTGGCTTGTCGCCAAATCAGTTCTTGTCCGTTTCCTCGGGCTCGAACAATTGCACCGGATGTCCGGGCATGATGGTCGAGATCGCATGCTTGTAGACGAGCTGCGAATGACCGTCGCGACGCAGCAGCACGCAGAAATTGTCGAACCAGGTGACGACGCCCTGCAGCTTGACGCCGTTGACGAGGAAGATCGTCAGCGGGATCTTCTGCTTGCGCACATGGTTGAGGAAAGTGTCCTGGAGGTTCTGTGCCCGCTCGGCGGCCATGGGTAGTCCCTGTTGTTGGGATCGCCGATCGGATTAAATCCAGCGATCCAGTTCGTTCCGTTTCAGGCCGGGGGCGCATTCCACCAGCGTCGGAACACCGATGCTCCATTAGATCGTCGTCTTCGCCCACAACGCAAGTGCAGCAATGTCGACTTTAGATGCATGCCGCCTGCGTGGCGTGCAACTGGGCATGCGTGACGCGCCTGACGGCACTTGTCCCGGGCATCACCTTTGTCATTCCGGGGCGGCCCGAAGGGTCGAACCCGGAACCCGCGACCGGGTGAGCGGCTGACCACCGGCTACCGAGTGTCTCACCCCGTCGTAGGTTCCGGGTTCTTCGCTCCGCGAAGCCCCGGAATGACAACGATGCGGCACCAAAAGGCTGGCATCGGGTGTCGACCCGACCTCAGCCGACGCCGAGCGACTTCAGTTTCCGGTGCAGCGCCGAACGCTCCATGCCGATGAACTCGGCGGTGCGCGAGATGTTGCCGGAGAAGCGCGCGATCTGCGCGATCAGGTATTCGCGCTCGAAGATCTCGCGCGCGTCGCGCAGCGGCAGGCTCATCAGGCGCTCGCCGCCTGAACCCGACGGCGTCGTCGGGACCATCGCACCGACCTCGGCCGGCAGCATCTCGATCGTCACCTCGGCCGTCGGATCGCCCTTGGTCAGGATCATCAGGCGTTCGACATTGTTGCGCAGCTCGCGGACGTTGCCCGGCCATTCGTGCGATTGCAGCACCGCCATCGCGTCGCTGCCGATCTGGCGCTTCGGCAATCCGCTCGCGATCGAGATCTGCTCCATGAAGAACTCGATCAGCTCCGGCACGTCCTCGCGCCGCTCCGACAGCGGCGGCACCTTGATCGGCACGACGCCGAGCCGGTGATAGAGATCCTCCCGGAAATGCCCGTCGGCGATGAGCTGTGCCAGGTCGCGGCTCGACGAGGAGATCACGCGGACATCGACATGCACCCGCGTCGCCCCGCCGACGCGCTGGAAGTTCTGGTCGACGAGCACGCGCAGGATGCGGTTCTGCGTCTCGCGCGGCATGTCGCCGATCTCGTCGATATAGAGCGAGCCGCCATGGGCCTCTTCGAGCGCGCCGATCCGCCGCGAGCGCCCGTCGCCGCCTTCGACGCCGAACAGCTCCTCCTCCATCGTCTCGGGCGTGATCGTCGCCGCGTTGATGACGACGAAGGGCCCGCTCGAACGGGTCGAGGCGTCGTGCAGCGTGCGCGCCGCCAGTTCCTTGCCGCAGCCCGGCTCGCCGGTGATCAGCACCCGCGCATTGGTCGGCGCGACGCGCTCGATCGTCTGGCGGAGCTGGTTGACCACCGTGGTGCGGCCGACGATGCGATCCGCCTGGACCGAGCGGGTCTTGAGCTCGCGCACCTCGCGGCGCAAACGCGATGCCTCCAGCGCGCGCTCGGCGACCAGCACCAGCCGGTCCGCCTTGAACGGCTTCTCGATGAAGTCGTAGGCGCCGCTCTTGATCGCCGAAACCGCCGTCTCGATGTTGCCGTGGCCGGAGATCATCACCACCGCGAGGTCGGGGTTGCTCTCCTTGATCAGCTCCAGAACCTGCAAGCCGTCGAGCCGGCTGCCCTGCAGCCAGATGTCGAGGAAGACCAGGTTCGGCCGGCGCGATGCGATCGCAGCCAGCGCCTCATCGGCGGAGCCCGCCTTGCGGGTCCGGTAGCCCTCGTCTTCCAGAAGGCCGGCGACCAGATCGCGGATATCGACTTCGTCGTCCACTACCAGGATGTCAGCGCTCATAGGCGTATCCCATTCCTTGTATCCGTGTTGCGCGAGCCGTTTTCCGGCTGGGCGGCCGCATCGCCGCCCTCTATGTCCTGCGCCGGGCCTGTTTCGGGGAACCAGAGGCGGATGCGCGCGCCCCGTGTACCGCTGGCGGCATCCGGCCGGTCGAGCAGTTCGATCCCGCCGCCATGGTCCTCCAGGATCTTGCCGACGATGGCGAGGCCCAGGCCGGTCCCGCCTTCCCGCGTCGTCATATAGGGTTCGAGCAGCTTCTGACGCTGGTCCGCCGGCAGGCCCTTGCCGTTGTCGATCACGTCGATGACGACCCGGCCATCGTCAAGGCGGGCCATCTGGACGTCGATACGCCCCTGCCCGCGCTCATCGGCCGGCACGGCCTCGATCGCCTCGGTCGCGTTCTTGATGACATTGGTCAGCGCCTGCGAGATCAGGCGCCGGTCGAAGCGCGCCGGCACGGCGTCCGGAGGCAGCGATTCGGCGATCGTCGTCTCGGGATTGCCGACGCGCCAGAGGAAGACGATCTGGCGGACGGTCTCGACGATGTCCTCATGGGCGAGCGACGGCTTCGGCATGCGGGCGAAGGAGGAGAACTCGTCGACCATGCGCCGGATATCCTCGACCTGCCGCACGATCGTGTCGGTGCACTGGTCGAAGACGTCCTTGCCCTCGACGATGACCCGCCCGAACCGGCGCTTGATGCGCTCGGCCGAGAGCTGGATCGGCGTCAGCGGATTCTTGATCTCATGCGCGATGCGGCGGGCGACGTCGGCCCAGGCGGCGGTGCGCTGCGCGGAGACGAGGTCGGTGATGTCGTCGAGCGTCACCACGAGCCCGGCTCCCATCCCCTCGCCTTCCCGTACGGCGCGGATATTCACCATCCGGTCCTGCCCGGCGCGCGTGAAGGCGACCTGGCCGGAGCTCTGGCGCTGGCGGTTCTGCAGCGCGTCCGCGACGAAGCCGGCCACCTCGGGCGCGATCTCGGCGATCGGCTTGCCGAGCAGGCGTCCGCCGGTCCCCAGCAGGGTCTCGGCCGAGCGGTTGATCGTGGTGACATGGCCGTCGCCATCGAGGCTGAGCACGCCGGAGGAAACGCCGGACAGGACCGTCTCGGTGAAGCGCCGGCGCCGGTCGATCACCTCGCTCGCCGTGACCAGGCTGTCGCGCTGGCGGCGCAGCTCCGCCGTCATCTTGTTGAAGGTCTCGCCAAGATGGGCAAGGTCGCCCTCGGATCGTCGGATCGGCACCTGGACGTAGAAATTGCCGCTCGACACCTGGTCGGTCGCATCGATCATCCGCCGGATCGGCGCGACGAGCCCGTTGGCGAAGCTCAGGCCCAGCCAGATCGCCGAGAGCAGCAGGATCAGCGCGATCAGCCCGTACATCGAGGCAAAGGCAATCTGGACGCCTTTCCGGCGCGCATCGATCGAGAGGTATTCGACGGCGGCCCCGCGTGCGACCGAGGGGAACTCGACCGCGAGCGGGTCGACCTCGCGCGCGACATGCAGGAAGCTGTTGTCATAGGCCGGCAGCTTCATCACGGCGCCGAAGACGGTGCCCGTCCGCGGTATCACGCAGATCGGCTCCGGCGCGGATTTCGCATCGTCGAAGGCGGCCTGGTCCGGCATCGGCGGGTCGCGCAGCACATTGATATTGGCCCGCACGATCACCTTGTCCGGCGGCTGCATCACCGCGGCGACAGGAAGGCCGAGCGCCGTCGCGCGGGACGTCAGAAAATTCTCGAACCATTTGCGATCGACGTCGAAGGCGGGCTTCGCCCGGCTCAGGTCGTCGGCCAGCACGCGGATCTCGCGCCCGAGCGAACGGCACTGGCTCGCGGCATAGGCGTCGGCGACCTCGACCGATTTGAAGATCGCATCGCGCATCCGGTCGGAGAACCACGGCTCCAGCCCGCGTTCGATCGTGACGGTGGCGATGATGGCGACGAGAACCGCTGGCAGGGCGGCGATGATGCTGAACAGGCCGACGATGCGCACATGCAGTCCCGCCGCCGCCGCGCCAGCCTTGCGGGCGCGGATCAGCACGGCGGCCTCGAAAGCGACGATGACGATCAGAACCAGGATCAGCAGGGCATTGAGCACGAAGACGCCGACCACGACCTCGTGCACCGGCGCGATCGGCGTCGCACCGGACAGCACGAGGAAGGTGAGCAGCGCCGAGATCAGCGCGAGCGCGACGACGATCCCGCCGACCCAGCCCGATACGCGGCGGGACTTCTCCTCGCCACGCGGCATCATTCTGGCTTCGTTGACAGAAGCGGACACGTTTCGCGACAACTCCGATAGGGGCAGGGATCGCAAACCGATCACGCCTGCGGGCGCCACTGATGCGCCGCCGCAACGGTGTTGTCAAAATATGACATTCACAAGGCGGTATCGCCCCGTTTCAGCGTGGCGAGCGCACCACCTGCATGTCGAGTTCGCGAATCTTCTTGCGCAGCGTGTTGCGATTGAGGCCGAGGAGCTCCGCGGCGCGGATCTGGTTGCCGCGCGTCGCGGCCAGCGCCGCGGCGATCAGGGGCGGCTCGATCTCGCGCAGGATGCGATGATACAGCCCCGGCGGCGGGATATTGTCGCCGAACCCACCGAAATACTGGCCGAGATGGCGTTCGACCGAGCCGGACAGCGTTTCCGTGCGCTCGGATGTCGTCGGGCTATTGGTAAATCCCGGCCCCACCGCTGCAGGCTGCAACTCGGCCTCGATGATCGGTGCGGTGATCGTCTCCTGCGGATAGAGCGCCGCCAGGCGCCGGACCAGGTTCTCCAGCTCGCGGACGTTTCCCGGCCAGCGATACTGCCGCATCACGTCCATCGCTTCCGAATCGACCTGCTTGCGCGGCAACCCCTCCTTCTCGACCAGCGTGAAGAAATGGCGGACGAGGTCGGGAATATCCTCGATGCGCTCGCGCAGCGGTGGCAACCGGATCGGCACGACGTTCAGCCGGAAGAACAGGTCCTCGCGGAACAGGCCCTGCGCGATCGAGATGCGCAGGTCCTTGTTGGTCGCCGCGACGATGCGGACATTGGTCCGGATCGGGGTGCGCCCGCCGACCGTGGTATATTCGCCCTGCTGGAGCACCCGCAGCAGACGGGTCTGCGCCTCCATCGGCATGTCGCCGATCTCGTCGAGGAAGAGCGTACCGCCCTCCGCCTGCTCGAAGCGCCCCGATGAGCGGGTGAGCGCCCCGGTAAAGGCGCCCTTCTCATGGCCGAAGAGCTCGGATTCGATCAGGTCCTTCGGGATCGCGGCCATGTTGATCGCGACGAAGGGGCCGTTCTTGCGCTTGCCGTAATCGTGCAGGGCGCGGGCCACCAATTCCTTGCCGGTGCCGGATTCGCCGTTGATCATCACGGTCAGGTCGATCGGCATCAGGCGTGCCAGCGCGCGATAGACATCCTGCATCGCCGGCGAGCGGCCGATCAGCGGGATGTCCTCGGGCTCGGTCGCATGCCCGCGGACCGCCTCGCCCCGCGGCCGCGACAGGGCGCGCCCGACGATGGCGACGAGTTCCTTCAGGTCGAAGGGCTTCGGCAGATATTCGTAGGCACCGCGCTCCGACGCCTTGATCGCCGTCATGAAGGTGTTCTGCGCGCTCATCACGATGATCGGGAGTTCGGGCCGCACCCGCTTGATGCGCGGCAGCAGGTCGAAGGCGTTCCCGTCCGGCATCACGACATCGGTGATGATGAGGTCGCCCAATCCCTGCGCGGCCCAGGTCCAGAGGGTCGCGGCCTGGCCGGTGGTCCTGACTTCATAGCCCGCCCGGGCGAGCGCCTGGTTGAGGACGGTGCGGATCGCGGCGTCGTCGTCGGCGACAAGGATATGACCGGTCGGCATGTGTTGCTTGAGGCCTTTACGTTGCCTGCCCCGACCTGAGCTGGTGCAGGGGCAGGAGGATCCTGAAATGCGTCCGGCGCGGAACGGACTCGCATTCGACGATTCCGCCGTGATCGCCGATCACCTTGGCGACAAGTGCAAGTCCAAGGCCACTTCCCTGGGCCTTGGTCGTGACGAAGGGATCGAACAGGTGTTGCACCAGGTCGGCAGGCACGCCCGGCCCGTTGTCGCGCACCCCGATTTCGAGCGGCAGCGCGATCCGCTCCGACGAGCCGGGAACCTGCAGGCGGATGCCCGGGCGGTAGGCCGTCGTCAGCGTGATCTCGCCGTCGATCGCATCTTCGCCGATGGCCTCGGCGGCATTCTTGACGAGATTGAGCAGGACCTGGACGAGCTGGTCGCGATTGCCGGCGACCGGCGGCAGCGAGGGATCGTAGGTCTCCGTGAAGCGGATATGCCGGGCAAAGCCGGAATGGGCGAGGCGCTTCACATGGTCGAGCACGTCATGGACGTTGACCGCGTCGCGCTCGCTCGGCCGCTCGTCGCCGAACAATTCGACGCGCTCGACTAGCTTCACGATCCGGTCGGTCTCGTCGCAGATGAGCTGCGTCAGCATCCGGTCGGAATCCGGGATCGAACCTTCGAGCAGTTGCGCGGCGCCCCGGATGCCCGAGAGCGGATTCTTGATCTCATGCGCCAGCATCGCACCGAGCGCGGTGATCGAGCGTGCTGCCCCGCGATGCGTCAATTGCCTGTCCATTTTTTCGGCAATTGTCCGTTCTTGCAGCATCAGCACGACCGCATCGCCCTGACTGGGCAAGGGAGAGGCAAAGACATCGACGATGTGATCGGTTCCGAGGCGCGGCGTGCCGAGATCGAGGCGGTATTCGCTGACGCTGGCACCGCGGCGCTGCACCTCCTCGATCACCCCCAGCACGGGCGAGCCGAAAGCGACGAGATCGTCGATGCGCTGGCGCTTGAGCAGAGCGGCGCTCGACTGGAAGAAATCCTCGGCCGCGGTATTCGCATACAGCACGGCATGGCCCTCCCCGATCACCAGAACCGGCATCGGCAGCACGTTCAGCGCCTGGATCTCGATCGGATCGAGCAGATAGGCGCTGCGGCCTCCAGGCCCGTTGTCGGTAAACATCGCCGTCATCGCCTCATCCCCTCGGCTCAAGCGGCTTCACGATTGCGGTCGGTCGAAAACAGCCCCGCCAGAGCCGCGAGGACCTGTTTGGGCTGATCCGAGGTCAGAAGGCTGCGGCGCAGCTCGGCATCGGGCTGGCAGCCATCGGCCACAGCCTCGTCCGCATAGGCGGCGAGATGCTTGCGGGCATGACGCACGCCATGCGCAACGCCGATCAAGGCAAGCAGTCCCTCGTAATGCTCGCAGGCCAGCGCCAGCTTCTCAGCCAGCGTCGGAGCCCGAAACGCGCGCCCGTCGAGCGCCGCGCCGATCTCGCCGACCAGCCAGGGCCGGCCGAGCGCGGCGCGCCCGACCATGACGAAATCGGCGCCGGACTGTTCGAGGCAGGCCCGCGCATCGGCGACATCGTGGATGTCGCCATTGGCTACCAGCGGGAAATCCCCGGCGGCGCGCACTGCCGCGATGGCCTGCCAATCCGCCGTGCCCTTGTAGAATTGCTGGCGCGTCCGGCCATGAACCGTGATCATCCGCGCACCGGCGGCGACAGCCCTGCGGGCGAGTTCGGGCGCGTTGCGGGAGGCGTCGTCCCAGCCCAGCCGCATCTTGACCGTCACCGGCACGCTGGTGGCAGCGACGGCCGCCTCGACCAGCGCGACGGCGTGATCGAGATCGCGCATCAGCGCAGAACCGGCCCAGCCGCCGGTCACCTTCTTGGCCGGGCAGCCCATGTTGATGTCGACGATATCGGCGCCATTGGCCTCGGCCAGCCTCGCCGCCTCCCCCATCCAGTAGGGATCGCAGCCGGCGAGCTGGACGACATGCGGCGACACGCCCTCGCCTTCGGCCCGGATGCGCGCTTCCTCGCTACCACGCACGAATTCGTCGGACGCAACCATCTCCGATACGACGACACCGGCATGGCTGCGGGCCGCGAGCCGGCGCATGACGATGTCGGTCACGCCGGACATCGGCGCCAGGAAGGCGCGGGACGCGATCGGGATACCTGCGATGTCCAAAGGGCCAGCCTGCTTTTAAGGCATTTCTCTGGATGCATATTTATTGGACAATGCTGCGGAAGCGCAAGCGCCTCAAGAGAAATGCTGCATTGCAACAGCGTCGCACCCCCTGCCCCATCGCAGCAGAATTGGTTATGCCATGCGCCCATGACCCGCTTGCAGCCAGAATCCAGCACCGTGCTCCGTCACTCCGATGCGCCCCAGCCCGTCGCCGCCCTGCTGGTCGCGGCCGGCCGCGGCCTGCGTGCCGGCGATGGCGAGCCGAAGCAGTATCGGCTGGTCGAGGGGCGGCCGGTCCTTGCCCATGCGCTGACGCCCTTCCTGGCGGAACCGGCGATCGAGCGCATCGCCATCGTCATTGGCGAGGGCGACGAGGCGCGTTACGCCAATGCCATGGCCGGCATCGACAGCTCTCGCCTCGCAGCCCCGACGCTCGGCGGCGCGACGCGCCAGGCCTCGGTGCGGCGCGGCCTGCTCGCGCTCTCCCGCGAGGGCTTCGATGGCATCGTGCTCGTCCATGATGCCGCCCGCCCCTTCGTCTCCCGCGCGCAGATCAGCGCCGCGATCCACCGGCTCGGCGCCGGCGCCATCGCCGCGATCCCGGCCCTGCCCGTGACCGATACGGTGAAGCGCACCAGCGCCGACGGCCATGTCGCCGAAACCCCGCCGCGCGACCAGCTCGTCACCGTCCAGACGCCGCAGGCCTTCCGCTTCAGGCCGCTCCTCGAAGCCCACGAAGCAGCAGAAGCGGCGCTGCTGCATGGCTTCACCGACGATGCCGCCCTGATGGAATGGGCCGGCCACCCGGTCGCGACCTTCCAGGGCGATCCGGCCAATGTGAAGCTGACCCATGCCGCGGATTTTCTGCGGGCCGCGGCGCACCCCGGCAAGACCCTCGTGACGCGGGTCGGCACCGGCTACGACGTTCATGCCTTCGGGCCCGGCGATCATGTCTGGCTCGGCGGCGTCCGGATCAGGCATGACCAGGGTGTCATCGCCCATTCCGATGGTGACGTCGCGCTCCATGCGCTGACCGATGCGCTGCTCGGCGCGCTTGCCGATGGCGATATCGGCACGCATTTCCCGCCAAGCGACCCGCAATGGCGCGGCGCGGCATCGGCCCAGTTCCTGGCTTTTGCGGCCACGCGGGTCCGCGAGCGCGGCGGGCGCATCGACTTCCTCGATCTCACCGTCGTCTGCGAGGCCCCGAAGATCGGCCCTCATCGCGAGGCCATCCGCGCCGAGATCGCGGCGATCGTCGGCCTCCCCCTCGGCAAGGTCGCGATCAAGGCGACGACTTCGGAACGCATGGGCTTCACCGGGCGGCGCGAGGGCCTCGTCGCGTTTGCGACGGCAACGATCCGCCTGCCCGAGGAGGACTAGCCATGTTCGATCTCAACACCCGCTCGCTCGCGGCCGAACTGCTGAACATGAGCCAAGAGCGCGGCTTCACCGTCGCCACGGTCGAATCCTGCACCGGCGGTCTCGTCGGCGGCGCGCTGACCGCCATCGCCGGCTCGTCCTCGATGGTCCAGGGCGGCCTGATCACCTATGCCAACGAGGCCAAGGCCGCACTCGCCGGCGTGCCGATCCTCCTGATCGAGCAGCACGGCGCCGTCAGCGAGCCGGTGGCCCGCGCCATGGCGGAGGGCGGACGCCAGCGCCTCGACGCGACTTTCGCGGTCTCGATCACCGGCGTCGCCGGCCCCGGCGGCGGCAGCGTCGAGAAGCCGGTCGGCCTGGTCCATTTCGCCTGCGCCGGTCCTTCCGGCACGCGCCACCGCGAGCGCCGTTTCGGCGAGCAGTCGCGCGACGAGATCCGCCGCCTCAGCGTGCTGGAAGCGCTCGACCTGCTCCGTGAGACGGTGCTGACCGGGCCCTGACCGCTCAGGCGCCGAGAACCGGCGCCGCACCGCGGCCATAGACCAGATCGGCCCGCCGCTCGAAGGCCTCGGCGAACTTGCGGAAGGCCTTGTCGAACATCGCGCCCATCAGCAGGCCGAGCATCCGGCTGGCGAATTCGTAGGAGATGAAGAACCCGATCTCGCAGCCCGCCTCATGCGGCTTGAAGGTCCAGCGGTTCTCCAGATAGCGGAACGGTCCGTCGACATATTCGACGAGGATCTTGAGATTGGTCGGATCGAGCGTGACGCGGCTGGTGAAGGTCTCGCGGATCGCCTTGTAGCCGACGCTCATATCCGCCAGCAGCACTTCGCCGCCGCCCTCGCGCGGCGTGCGCCGCCGCACGGTCAGCCCCTCGCAGAGCGGCAGGAACTGCGGATAGTTCTCGACATCCGCCACGAGCGCGAACATCTGCTCGGGCGAGTGCTTCACCCGGCGGGTGCTGTTGAACATCGGCATCGAGAACGGGCCTTCTCAGCCGCGGCTGTTGTGGCCGATACCGATCTGGGCATCGCGCGCTGCACGCAACTTGGCGAAATCCTCGCCCGCGTGATGCGAGGAACGGGTCAGCGGCGTCGAGGACACCATCAGGAAGCCCTTGGCATAGGCGATGGTCTCGAAGCTCTTGAATTCGTCGGGCGTGACGAAGCGGATCACGGCGTGGTGCTTGCGCGACGGTGCGAGATACTGGCCGATGGTCATGAAATCGACCTCGGCCGAGCGCAGGTCGTCCATCAGCTGCAGCACTTCGTTCCGCTCCTCGCCGAGGCCGACCATGATGCCGGACTTGGTGAAGATCGTCGGGTCGAGCTCCTTCACCCGCTGCAGCAGGCGCAGCGAATGGAAATAGCGCGCGCCCGGCCGCACCTTCAGGTACTTGCCCGGCACGGTTTCGAGATTGTGGTTGAAGACGTCGGGCTTGGCCGCCACGACCACTTCGAGCGCGCCGGGCTTGCGCAGGAAGTCGGGCGTCAGGATCTCGATCGTGGTGCCGGGCGAGGCCTTGCGGATCGCCTTGATCACCTGGGCGAAATGCTCGGCACCGCCATCCTTGAGGTCGTCGCGGTCGACCGAGGTGATCACGACATGCTCGAGCCCGAGCTTGGCGACGGCATCCGCGACCTTGCGCGGCTCTTCCAGATCGAGCGGCTGCGGCACGCCGGTCTTCACATTGCAGAAGGCGCAGGCCCGCGTGCAGGTGTCGCCCATGATCATGAAGGTGGCGTGCTTCTTCTCCCAGCACTCGCCGATATTGGGGCAGCCGGCCTCCTCGCAGACCGTGACCAGCTTCTCGGCCTTCACGATCGCCTTGGTCTCGGCCCATTTCGGCGAGCCCGGCGCCTTCACCCGGATCCAATCCGGCTTGCGCAGCACCGGGTTCTCCGGCCGCTTCTGCTTCTCGGGATGGCGGATTTCCGTGGCTTGCGCCTTCGGATTGCCAGCATTGGGCCGCGGATCGCGGTTCAGCAGGTCGAGAACAAGCGCCATAACAGGGTCCGGGCTTCAACAGCAGGAGCCAGCCAAAGCCGGCACCCTCTAGCTAATCCCCAAAGCGCCCTGCCGCAACTGCCGGCCCGGGCAAGAGAGCTTCACCTGCGACCGCGGGCCGCGTTCCAGATCACGATGACGATGATCGCGCCGGCTATCGCCGCGGTCAGAGTCCGCCAGAAGCCGAAGATCGGAACTTCCATGAGCTCCGCGACCTTGGCACCGACGAAGGAGCCGGCGACGCCGACCAGCATGTTGGTGAAGAGGCCGTGATCGGACGAGGTCAGACGCTCGGCGATCCAGCCGGCGAGCAGGCCGATCAGCAGCGTCATGAAGAAGCCATAGCCCGGCTGGGCCATGGTGGCGGCAAAGCTTTCCATCTCGGATGTTCCCCTAGCCATGCGCGGATGCGCGCCTACCAACGAGGCGTGCCGGCCGAAGTTCCGCGTCTATGCATGGCAGGTCAATCGCTTCCCGTCATTGCGAGGAGCGAAGCGACGAAGCAATCCAGGAGCGGCAGAGCTCTACGTCCCCTGGATTGCTTCGCTGCGCTCGCAATGACGGGGAGTTCACGCGATGAAACGCGCCAGCAGGATAATGAGGATGGCGCCGAGCACAGCCATGCCGGCATCGTCGAGGAAGCCGTAGCCGGTGTTCAGGCGCCAGCCGGTCAGGCGCACGATGCCCTGCCCCACGAGCATGCCGAGCACGCCGACGATCGCATGGCGGATCACGCCGCCACCGCCGACAATCAGGCTCGCCGCGAAGCCCGTGACGGTCCCGAAGGCCACGGTCGGCACGATGACGCTCCAGTCGAGCGGCAGGTTCCGACGCGGCGGCAGGATCTCGACCTCCTCCTCACGGACGACGCGATCGGGCTTGGCTGATTTACGAGTGCGTGGCGCCATCGGCGCAATATGGAGCGCGGGTGGGCGGACGCCAAGCGTCGGCGCACCAACCCTTGTCATTCCGGGGCTTCGCAGAGCGAAGAACCCGGAACCCACGACGGGGTGAGCCGGCTGCAACGAGGCACAAGATGTCCGACCCGGTCGTGGGTTCCGGGTTCGCGCCTGCGGCGCGCCCCGGAATGACAATCATGTGCGCAGAAGCGGCGCCCGAAGGGGAACCCTCAGGCGTTCAGGACCTTGCCATAGGCATCGAGCACGCTCTCCTTCATCACTTCCGACAGGGTCGGATGCGGGAAGATGGTGTGCATCAGCTCTTCCTCGGTCGTCTCCAGGTTCATGGCGACGACGAAGCCCTGGATCAGCTCGGTCACTTCCGGGCCGACGAGATGAGCGCCGAGCAGCTTGCCGGTCTTGGCGTCGAAGATCGTCTTGGCCAGGCCGCTATCCTCGCCAAGCGCCACGGCCTTGCCGTTGGCGACGAAGTTGAAGCGGCCGACCTTGATCTCGTGGCCGGCGGCCTTGGCCTTCGCCTCGGTCAAACCGACGCTGGCGATCTGCGGATGGCAATAGGTGCAGCCCGGGATCATCAGCTTGTCCATCGGATGCGGATGCAGGCCCTTGATCGCCTCGACGCAGATCACCGCCTCGTGCTCGGCCTTGTGCGCCAGCATCGGCGGGCCGGCGACGTCGCCGATCGCATAGACGCCCTTGACGTTGGTCCGGCAGAGATCGTCGATGACGATGCAGCCGCGATCGGTCTTCACGCCGAGCGTCTCGAGACCCAGGTTCTCGATATTGCCGACGACGCCGACGGCCGAGATCATGCGGTCCGCGGTGATCGTCTGCTTGCCGCCCTTCTCGTCCTCGATATGGGCGGTGACGGAATCGGCTGATTTCTCGACCTTCGTCACCTTGGCGCCGGTCAGGATCTTCATGCCCTGCTTCTCGAAGGCTTTTCGCGCGAAGGCGCCGATCTCGGCATCCTCGACGGGAACGACCTGCGGCAGCACCTCGACCACGGTGACCTCGACGCCCATCGTCCGGTAGAACGAGGCGAATTCGATGCCGATGGCGCCGGAGCCCATCACGAGCAGCGATTTCGGCATCTTGGCCGGAACCATCGACTCGAAATAGGTCCAGATCAGCTTGCCGTCCGGCTCGATGCCAGGCAGCGCGCGCGGCCGGGCGCCGGTCGCGACGATGATGTGCTCGGCGGTATAGGTGCCCTCGCCCTTGGCATTCTTCGGCGGCGGCGTCTGCGGCTGCATCGCCGGCTTCTTGGTCGGCGCGACGGTGATGGTGCCGGGCTTGGTCAGCTTGGCCTCGCCCCAGATCACGTCGACCTTGTTCTTCTTCATCAGGAACTGCACGCCGTTGTTCATCCGCGCGGCGATGCCGCGCGAGCGCTTCACGATCGCGTCCAGATCGGCCTTGAACGAGCCTTCCAGCACGAGCCCGTAATCCTTGGCGTGCTGGCCGTAATGCAGGATCTCGGCCGAGCGCAGCAGCGCCTTGGTCGGGATGCAGCCCCAGTTCGAGCAGATGCCGGCGAGATGCTCGCGCTCGACGATCGCGGTCTTGAAGCCGAGCTGCGCCGCCCGGATGGCGGCGATATAGCCGCCGGGGCCGGAGCCGATGACGATGATGTCGTAGTCAGCCATGGTGTCTCTCCCGCCGCTCAGACCAGCATCGCCATGGGCTTTTCGATATAGCCCTTGAACGCCGCGAGAAGCTCGGCGCCGAGCGCGCCGTCGACGGCACGGTGGTCGGTCGAGAGCGTCACCGACATCACCGTCGCAACCGCCGGCTGGCCGCCCTTGACGATGACGCGCTGCTCGCCGGCGCCGACCGCCAGGATCGTCGCATGCGGCGGATTGACGATCGCGGCGAAGTCCTTGACCCCGAACATGCCGAGATTGGAGACCGCCGTGGTGCCGCCCTGATACTCCTCGGGCTTCAGCTTGCGGGCCTTGGCGCGGGCCGCCATGTCCTTCATCTCGTTGGAGATCTGCGACAGGCTCTTGTGGCAGGCATCGCGGATGATCGGCGTGATCAGGCCGCCGGGGATCGAAACGGCGACGCCCACATCGGCATGCTTGTGCTTGAGCATGGTGTTGTCGGTCCAGGACACGTTGGCATCCGGGACGGCCCTGAGCGCCAGCGCCAGCGCCTTGATCACCATGTCGTTGACCGAGAGCTTGTAGGCCGGCTTGCCGTCCTTCTCCGGCGCCGCAGCGTTGAGCTCGCCGCGCAGCTTGAGCAGCGCGTCGAGCTCGCAATCGACGGTGACGTAGAAATGCGGAACCGTCTGCTTGGCCTCGGTCAGGCGGCGCGCGATGGTCTTGCGCATGCCGTCATGCGGGACCTCCTCGTAGGAGCCCGGCTCGAACAGCTTCTTGACCTGCTCGTCCGAGGGACCGCTCGCGAGCGGCGCACCGGCAGGCTTGGCGGCCGGAGCCGCAGCCGGAGCAGCCTTGGCACCACCGCCGGCCTTGGCAGCCTCGACATCCTTCTCGACGATGCGGCCATGCGGGCCGGAGCCCTTGATGGCCGAAAGGTCGAGCCCGGCATCCTTGGCGATGCGGCGGGCGAGCGGCGAAGCGAAGGCACGGCTGCCGTCGGACTTCGCCGGGGCGGATGTGGCGGGAGCTTCGGCAGCCTTGGCCGGCGCAGCCGCCGCCGGGGCGGCTTCAGCCTTCGCAGGTTCGACCTTGGGAGCTTCCGCCTTCGGCGCATCGCCCTTGGCGGGAGCCGACACGCTCTTGGCGTCCTCGCCCTCAGCCGCAATCACGCCGATCACCTCGTTGACCGCGACATCGGCCGTGCCTTCCGGCACCACGATCTTGGCGAGCACGCCCTCGTCGACCGCCTCGACCTCCATCGTGGCCTTGTCGGTCTCGATCTCGGCGATGATGTCGCCGGACTTGATCGTGTCGCCTTCCTTCTTCAACCACTTGGCAAGATTGCCCTTCTCCATCGTGGGAGAGAGCGCGGGCATCAGGATGTTGGTCGGCATCGGTCAGCCCCTCTCAGCGATAGCAGACGGCCTTGGCCGCCGCGACGACCTCGCCGATGTTCGGAAGCGCGAGCTTTTCGAGATTGGCCGCATAGGGCATCGGCACGTCCTTGCCGGTGACGCGGGCGACGGGGGCGTCGAGATAGTCGAAGGCCGCCTCCATGATCTTCATGCCGATCTCGGCGGTGACGCCGGACTGCGGGAAGCCCTCCTCGACCGCGACGCAGCGGTTGGTCTTCTGCACCGAGGCGATGACGGTCTCGATATCCATCGGGCGGATCGTCCTGAGGTCGATGACCTCGGCCTCGATGCCTTCCTTGGCCAGCGCTTCGGCAGCGCCGAGCGCATAGGTCATGCCGATGCCGAAGGAGACGATCGTCACGTCCGTGCCCGGACGCACCACCTTGGCCTTGCCGATCGGGATCAGGAAATCGTCGCCCTTCGGCACGTCGAAGGACTTGCCGTACATGATCTCGTTTTCGAGGAAGATCACCGGGTTCGGATCGCGGATCGCGCTCTTCAGCAGGCCCTTCGCGTCGGAGGCGCTGTAGGGCATCACGACCTTGAGGCCCGGCACGTTCGAGTACCACGCCGCATAGTCATGGCTGTGCTGGGCGCCGACGCGGGCAGCCGCGCCGTTCGGGCCGCGGAACACGATCGGGCAGCCCATCTGGCCGCCGGACATGTAGAGCGTCTTGGCGGCGGAGTTGATGAGATGGTCGATCGCCTGCATGGCGAAGTTGAAGGTCATGAACTCGACGATCGGCTTCAGGCCGGAGAGCGCCGCGCCGACGCCGATGCCGGCGAAGCCATGCTCGGTGATCGGCGTGTCGATGACGCGCTTGGCGCCGAATTCCTGCAGCAGGCCCTGCGTCACCTTGTAGGCGCCCTGGTACTCGGCGACCTCCTCGCCCATGACGAAGACGTCCTTGTCGCGGCGCATCTCCTCGGCCATCGCGTCGCGCAAGGCTTCGCGGACCGTGGTGCTGACGATCTCGGCGCCGGCCGGGAATTCCGACGAGGAATCATAGGCCTTCGCCTGGGCGGGAACGCTGTCCGGCTTGCTGGCGGCGGGCACGTCCTCGCTCTTGGCTTCCGCCGGCTTGGCTTCGGCTTTCGGCTCGGCCTTGGCTTCAGGCGCAGCAGCCTTGCCACCACCGCTGGCCGCAGCCGCAACATCCTCGCCCTCGGCTGCAATGACGCCGATCGGCGTGTTCACGGCGACGTTCTCGGTGCCGTCCGCGACGAGGATCTTGGCGAGCACACCCTCGTCGACGGCTTCGACCTCCATGGTCGCCTTGTCGGTCTCGATCTCGGCGATGATATCGCCGGACTTGACCTGATCGCCCTCTTTCTTCAGCCACTTGGCCAGTTTTCCTTCCTCCATGGTGGGGGAAAGGGCAGGCATGAGAATGTCGATCGGCATGAACGCACCCGGATTCTAAGACGCGGGGAAAAGGATGAAGGCCGGCAACGCGGGGCGATCAGCCCCGCGGGGCTTCCAGCAGGATGTCGGTGTAGAGCTCCGACGGATCCGGCTCGGGATCGTGGGTCGCGAACTCGGCCGCATCGTTGACGATCTCGCGCACCTTGGCGTCGATCGCCTTGAGCTCGTCCTCGGCGATCTTAAAGTCGCGGACCAGGCGCGCGCGAACCTGCTCGATCGGATCGTGCTCCTCGCGCATGCGCTGGACCTCGTCCTTGGAGCGGTACTTCGCCGGATCGGACATCGAATGGCCGCGATAGCGATAGGTCTGCATCTCCAGGATATACGGCCCCTTGCCGGAACGGGCGTGCTCGACGGCGCGAAGGCCGGCCTCGCGCACGGCGCGGACATCCATGCCGTCGACCTGCTCGCCGGGAATGTTGAAGGAGAGACCGCGGCGGGAGAAATCGGTCTGGGCCGAGGCGCGATTGACCGAGGTGCCCATGGCGTAGCGGTTGTTCTCGATGACGAACACGACCGGCAGCTTCCAGAGCTCGGCCATGTTGAAGCTCTCGTAGACCTGCCCCTGGTTGGCCGCGCCGTCGCCGAAATAGGTCATCGAGACCGTGTTGTCGCCGCGATACCAGTCGGCGAAGGCAAGCCCCGTCCCGAGCGAGACCTGCCCGCCGACGATGCCATGGCCGCCATAGAAATTCTTCTCGCGGCTGAACATGTGCATCGAGCCGCCCTTGCCGCGCGAATAGCCGCCGCGCCGGCCGGTCAGCTCCGCCATCACGCCGCGCGATTCCATGCCGCAGGCCAGCATATGGCCGTGGTCGCGATAGCCGGTGATGACCTGGTCGCCATCCTTGGAGGCCATCTGCATGCCGATGACGACGGCTTCTTGGCCGATATAGAGGTGGCAGAAGCCGCCGATCAGGCCCATGCCGTACATCTGGCCAGCCTTCTCCTCGAAGCGCCGGATCAGCAGCATCTCGCGATAGGCGTGGAGGTCTTCTTCCTTGGTGAAGGTCGGTGTGTTGCTGAGGCTTCCCCCGACCTTGCCGGCGCTTTCCTTGCCCGCACGGGCCTTTGCCGGCTTTGCAGCGGCTTTGGGTTGAGCGGGAGCTTTCGACTTACGCGCAGCAACAGCCATAGGCGGTCCTCCAAGGTCATCCGACTATTGTTGTAGAGGATCGGAAAAACCTTGGCGAGGACGCTATCTCGCAATGCAGCATGGCTCAACCCATTGAAAAACATGGGTTGATACGTTTTAACTGGAATTGAGTTAATCGATACGTCTGCGACTAAGCGGCGGAGGTATTTTGCCTCAGCGGCCCATGATGACGACGTCGTTCTTATGGGTCCGGCCGAGGATCTCGCGGGCGTTCTCTTCCAGGAGATCACGATCGACGGCATCGTTGCGGACCAGAGCGAGCCTCTGCTCCCAGGACTTGCGCTCGGCCGTGAGGGTGGCGAGTTCGCCCTCCATGTCGCGCAGCGACTCCCGGATCGCGCCGCGCGCCTCTAAGCCGCGCGCGCCGTGCTGGGCGTGGAACATGAAATAGGCCACAGCCGCCCCCGAGACCAGGTAGAGGGCCAATGTCACGAAGATAGACCGGAGTCCGCGGCGAATAACCATGGCTGGAACGCTAGGCCGACTTGGTTTCCGCCGGGTTAACGCGGGCATCCGGAACCGGACGAACCCCACCGCAAAATCGTATGATCTGCACGGAACGAGTTGACCGGCGCCATTCGGCTCCGTATTCACCGCGCCGGTGAGGGCGGGTAGCTCAGTGGTAGAGCACGTGACTTTTAATCATGTGGTCGTGGGTTCGATCCCCACCCCGCTCACCACGGCCGGATAGCTGCCGCGCAGCGCCGCCCCTGCAGATTCGCATCTTTCAGCCAAGCCGCCGGGTTGCGCCGCCACCCCTGTATGGGCGCGCCGGCCGGCTCGCCGGCGCCGGCAGCAGATAGGCGCCGCCGCCCGCCCCGAGCGCCGGCCAACCCGGATCGGCATAGGCGTTGAGCTCCCAGCAGCGCAGGTGCTCGCGCTCCGCATCGGTCGTGGCATCCGAGCAGGCCGAGACCTGCGAGCGCTGCCAGAATGCGGATGCCGGCCCGCAGGCCGCCGCGAACATCGCCGCCGAGAGGCCGGCCGGAATCAGAAACCCACGCATCGCCTGCCCTTCCGGCGCCTTGCATCGAACTCGGGAACGCTCATGATGCCGGCTACGGCCTTGCCGAAGGCTTAATCGGAAAGGCATCCCGCTGCCGATGAGCGGCGGCCATGCGGCTGCAACGAGCGGAACCGGCTTGACCGGCCCGCGTTCGGATCGGCATCGGCAGACGTTCGATCGTCATGGAAGCGTGGCATCGCCCCGCTTTGCTGCCCAGGAGAACACGACCGTGAAGCTGCCCATCGCGATCCACACCGAAGAAGACTACGACCGAGCCCAGCAGCGGGTGGAAGAGCTGAATGCGATGCCTGATGGCGCGGAAAAGGAGCGGGAGCTGCACGCCCTCGCGGAGGCCATGCTGGCCTTCGAACTCCGCCGTGACGACGCCGACGACGACTGACGGGCGCACAATCCCAATTTCAGGAATCGTTGCTCGCATTGAGTTCCTCTGGGCGCAGACCCTCGTCCGGCGGCGTCGAGCGCTCCGGACTGGCCGCCCAGGCAGCAAGGATTTCCGCGATCACATCGGCACGCGAGCGGCCTTGCCGGTGAAGCTCGACATGGCGATCGAGCGCCGCGAGCGTGCGCTCGTCGACAGACAGCGTGACAGGGAGTGTCGGCATCGGAACACCTCGCGGGGCCGAGGTTGGAACAGCGTCGCGGCTGCGGCGTTTCCAACAATGCGGCATTGGATCACGGCTTGGTCCGGCAAGCAATCGCCCGGCACAATCAAGCAAATGTCGCCGGATCGGCAGGTCGATTCACCTGCATGATTTCCTGTGCCGGCGTATGCGGCGAAGACAATAAATTCCTTCGCCGCCGATCCGAACAAAAGCGCCGCTCGGTTGTTCTCATTATCAGCCGCTCTACTGGCGGATGCATTTTGGAGGAAGATATGATCAGGCATCATCATTTCATGCTGTCCACAGTTGGTGTCGCGATGCTCGCTACGGCCGCCATGGCCCAGACCAGCGCGCCGACGCCGCCGTCTTCAGCGCCCGCCGCGCCGACGGCCACGCAGACGAGTGCCAGCACCCCGGCCCCGACCAATCTGGCCGGCCAGGGCAAGTGGCGCACGAGCAAGCTGATCGGCGTCGACGTTTACGGTCCTGACGACAAGAAGGTGGGTGACGTCACCGAGGTGATCGTCGACAAGACCGGCAAGATCGAGATGGTCACCATCGGCGTCGGCGGCTTCCTCGGTATCGGTTCGAAGGATGTCGCAGTTCCCTTCGACCAGGTGACCTGGAGCGACCAGCCGATGGCCGCGGCAGCCCCTGCACCCGCTCCGTCCGGCAGCGCCGGCAGCACGGGTGGCGGCATGGCCTCTCCGCCGGCCGCGGCGGCCCCGAAGGCGCCGGCGATGTATCCGGATCACGGCAAGATCACGATGACCAAGGACCAGCTCAAGGCGGCTCCGAGCGTGACCTATTCCGGCACCTGACGGATCCACGGCCTGAACTGGGCCCGATAGCTCAAAAGGCCCGCCTCGCGAAAGCGGGGCGGGCCTTGCCCTGCCTGCATCAGGCCGTGGCGATGTCCCGCAGCAGCGGCGGGATGGCCTCTGGCAGATCGTCCGCGATCAACCCCATTCCAAGCCTCTCCCCCGCAAGACCATGGAGCCAGACGGCCGCACAACCGGCCTCGAAGGCGGGCATGCCCTGCGCCAGCAGGCCGGCGACCAGCCCGGCGAGCACATCGCCGGACCCCGCCGTCGCCAGCGCCGCCGATCCCGTGACATTGATCGCACCGCGTCCATCCGGCGCGGCGATGACCGTATCGGCTCCCTTGTAGACGATGACGGCTCCCGACAGCGCCGCGGCCTTCCGCGCCCGTTCGAGCTTCGAAGGCTCGGCGGCAATGGCGGGCTCTTCGCCGAACAGACGCTGGAACTCGCCCTCATGCGGCGTCAGCACGGTCCCGCCGCCGCGCCCGTCCAGCAGGCGCGCGCCACCATCGGAAAGCCCTGCAAGCGCGGTCAGGGCGTCGGCATCGAGCACCGCCGGCCTGTCATCCGCGATCACCGCCCGCAGCAGATCGTCCGCGCGCCGGTCGAGCCCCAGCGCCGGACCGGCCAGGACAGCCGAAACCCGGCGATCCCGGAGGAAGGCCTCCAATGCTCCACGATCGGCAACGGCCCGCTGCATCAAGGCGTCCGGCCCGCGCGCCGCATGAACCGGCAGGGCCTCGGGCTCGCAGAGCAGGATCGCGAGCCCGGCACCGACCCGCAGCGCCGCACGCGCGCTCAGCCTCGGCGCGCCGACACCGGCAACCCCGCCGGCCAGGACAGCGACCGCGCCGCGCCGGAACTTGTGCGTATCGGCCTGGTGTTCCGGCCAGGCATGGCGCCAAAGCAGGAGGTCGTTGCGGAATGCTGTCACCCCGACCGCTTCGAGCGCGGCCTGAGCCGGAATGCCGATATCGGCGACCGTCACGGGGCCGCAGAGCGACCGCCCCGGCTGCAGCAGGTGGCCTGGCTTCAGCCGGAAGAAGGTGACGGTTTCGCTCGCCTTGACGGCAATGCCTTCTGCCCGGCCGGTATCCCCCGATACGCCGCTCGGCATGTCGATGGCAATGACGGGACGCCCCACGCCGTTGAGACATGCCACCGCTTCGGCAAATGCCCCGGCCAGCGGGCGCGTCAGCCCGGCCCCGAACAGCGCATCGACGAAGACATCGCCCTGCATATCGGGAAGCGCGTTCAGCGGCTCGATCGGTCCGGCCCAGCGCTCCAGTGCGATAGCGGCATCGCCGACGAAGCGGTCAGCGGCGCCCGGCAGCACCACGCGGACCCTGAGCCCGCGTTCGCGCAGAAGCCGCGCCGCGACGAAGCCGTCGCCGCCATTGTTGCCCGGCCCACAGAGTAGGATGACGGATCCTCCCGCCCCTGCCCGCCTGAGAGCGGCCTCCGCCACCGCACGGCCCGCCCGTTCCATGAGCGCAATGCCGGGCGTGCCCGCCGCGATGGCCACGCGATCGGCGGCTGCCATCTGCTGCGTGGTCAGCAAGGCGAGCTCCGCCCTGTCCTTCATGTCGGCGCGTCTGTCGTCCATGCCGCATCTTCAGGCGCCGTCCGGCAGGCCGCAAGCTGCGGCGGAATGCCGCTTATGATCAACGGATATGCACTTGCCCATTTTTTATGCTGTTTATTGCCTTTTCGCCGGGCGTGTTGGCGGGCGCTGCCGCATGGCGGGGCGTCGGCGCCAATGCTATGAGCAGAAGCAAGGCTGCAGGCGTCCAGGGCTGCGGGGTTCGTTCCCGCGCCGGAAGGCTCCGCCAGCTACAGTCCGGCTCGGCCGGATCTCGAGACGCAAGGGAGGCCGGTCGGCGCATGAAGAAGATCGAAGCGATCATCAAGCCCTTCAAGCTGGACGAAGTGAAGGAAGCGCTCCAGGAGGTCGGGCTGCAGGGCATCACGGTCCTGGAAGCCAAGGGCTTCGGCCGCCAGAAGGGCCATACCGAACTCTATCGCGGCGCCGAGTACGTCGTCGACTTCCTGCCGAAGGTGAAGATCGAGATCGTTCTCGCCGACGAGATGCTGGATCGCGCCATCGAGGCGATCACGAAGGCCGCCCAGACCGGCCGGATCGGAGATGGCAAGATTTTTGTATCGAGCATCGAGGGGGTGATCCGCATCCGCACCGGCGAGACCGGCGCGGACGCGATCTGAGGTCGTCTCCCCATCATCGGATAACGAGCCGCAGGCCGGATGGAGCCGGTTGCGGCAGCGTGAATGTGAACATGGCTGGCAAGAGGAATTGCTGAAATGAAAAGCGCCAAGGATGTCCTCAAGGCGATCAAGGACAACGACGTCAAATACGTCGACTTCCGCTTCACCGATCCACGCGGCAAGTGGCAGCACTGGACCTTCGACGTCAGCATCATCGACGAGGACATCTTCGCCGAGGGCACGATGTTCGACGGCTCCTCGATCGCCGGCTGGAAGGCGATCAACGAGTCCGACATGCTGCTGATGCCGGATCCGACGACCGCCGTCATGGACCCGTTCTTCGCGGCTCCGACGATGGTCATCAACTGCGACGTGCTCGAGCCCGCCACCGGCGAACCCTATAGCCGCGATCCGCGCGGTATCGCCAAGAAGGCCGAGGCCTATCTCAAGTCGACCGGCATCGGCGACACCGTCTATGTCGGCCCCGAGGCCGAATTCTTCATCTTCGACGACGTCAAGATCGCCGCCGACCCGTACAACACGGGCTTCAAGCTCGACGCCGCCGAGCTGCCGACCAACGGCATGACCGATTACGAGGGCGGCAATCTCGGCCACCGCATCGCCACCAAGGGCGGCTACTTCCCGGTCCCGCCGCAGGACATGGCGCAGGACATGCGCGGCGAGATGCTCGCGGCCATGGCCTCGATGGGCGTCGCCGTCGAGAAGCACCACCACGAGGTCGCCTCGGCCCAGCACGAGCTCGGCATGAAGTTCGACACGCTGGTGAAGACCGCCGACCAGCTGCAGACCTACAAGTACTGCATCCACAACGTCGCCCAGAGCTACGGCAAGACCGCGACCTTCATGCCGAAGCCGGTCTATGGCGACAACGGCTCGGGCATGCATGTCCACCAGTCGATCTGGAAGAACGGCAAGCCGCTCTTCGCCGGCAACAAATATGCCGACCTGTCGCAGGAGTGCCTCTGGTACATCGGCGGCATCATCAAGCATGCCAAGGCGCTGAACGCCTTCACCAACCCCTCGACCAACTCCTACAAGCGCCTCGTCCCGGGCTATGAGGCCCCGGTGCTGCTCGCCTATTCGGCGCGCAACCGCTCGGCCTCCTGCCGTATTCCGTGGACGACCTCGCCGAAGGCCAAGCGCGTCGAGGTCCGCTTCCCCGATCCGATGGCGAACCCCTATCTCGCCTTCTCGGCCCTGATGATGGCCGGCCTCGACGGCATCGTGAACAAGATCGATCCCGGCCCGGCGATGGACAAGGATCTCTACGACCTGCCGCCGCGCGAGCTCAAGAAGATCCCGACCGTCTGCGGCTCGCTGCGCGAAGCACTGGAATCGCTCAAGAAGGACAACGCCTTCCTCAAGGCCGGCGGCGTCTTCTCCGACGACTTCATCGAGAGCTATATCGAGCTCAAGATGCAGGATGTGGCGCGCTTCGAGATGACGCCGCACCCGGTCGAGTTCGCGATGTACTACTCGTACTGAGGGATTTTCGGCCGGCTGCGCAGGCACTGGCCGAGACCGCAGGACATGGAAGGCCGGGGCGGCAACGCCTCGGCCTTTTCGTTGGGCGCCGGAGTCGCGAAGCCGAGTCGCGAAGCGGGGTAACCTCGCCTTCACGCGTGATCGGGCAGGTTCGGTGGAGAATTGCTGGATGGCGGTGCTCAGGCTTGCAGACGATCTCGATCAACGGGCGCTTTCTCGGTCAGCCGCTGACCGGCGTGCAGCGCTTTGCGTTCGAACTGACCAAGGCGCTCGACCGGCGGATCGGCGCAGGCGCGCTTCCCGAAAAGCTCAAGGATGCGCGCTGGCGCCTCCTCGCTCCGGAAGATGTCCCCCAGACCGATCAATTCCGGCATATCGCGCTCGAACGCTTCGGGCCGTTCTCAGGCCACCTCTGGGAGCAGACAGCGCTCGCGCGCCGGGCGGCGGGAGACATCCTCGTCGGCTTCGGCGGCAGCGGCCCCCTGCTCCACCGCCGGCAGCTCGTCGTCATCCATGACGTCACCATCTTCCGCCATCCGGAAGCCTTCAGCAGGGCTTATCGCGCCACCCACAAGGCTCTCGGCTTCGGGCTGACGCGAACGGCGCGCATCGCGACGGTCTCGCGGTTCTCGCGCGGCGAGCTCGGCACGATCTTTCATGTCCCCCCGGAAAACATTCCGGTGATCTACAACGCCACCGACCATTTCTCTGGACTGGTTCCGGATGAAACCGTCCTGCCGCGCCTCGGCCTCGAGGGCACGAACTTCTTCTTCATGCTCGGCACCTTGAAGCCCAACAAGAACATCGATTTCGCCATCCGCGCCTTCGATGCCCTCGGCGATCGCGGCTGGAAGCTGGTCATCGCGGGCGCTCTCGACCGGAGCGGCGTCTTCAAGGCGGATGCGCCGGCAAGCGCCGACAACCTCATCTTCACCGGGCGGCTGACCGATGCCGAGATCGTCGCGCTCGAACGCCGCGCCCGCGCCTTCGTCTTTCCAAGCCTCTACGAGGGCTTCGGCATCCCGCCGCTCGAAGCGATGACGCAGGACTGCCCGGTCATGGCTTCGGATATTCCGGCGGTCCGTGAAGCCTGCGGCGAGGCGGCGCTCTATTTCGACCCCCGCGAGCGCGCCAGCCTCGAAGGCGCGATGCGCCAGGTCATGGATGCAGGTGGTGATGCGTCCGGGCTGGTCGAAAAGGGCCATGCCAATCTCGCCCGCTTCTCCTGGGACAAGAGCGCAGAGACCCTGTTGTCGACCCTGTCGGACATGGCCACGCCGCGGCTCTGACTACGTGCTTCACGAGATATCCGGCGGAGCACCCTGGCGTTGAAGCAGAGCGGTGACGGTCGCGACCGCCGGCGGGATGCATAGCAGCATGACGGCCAGCGACACCGGCAACGATGCCTGCGGCGTGCCGGCATTGGCGAGCCCGGCGATGGCGAACGCGGCGAGCGCGCTGCCCAGCGTGAGCCCGGGCCAGCGGAACGGCATCGACAGGAACAGCGGTGTCCCCGCGATCATGGCCACGGCCGCCCCCGCGGCACCGCTGTAGAGCAACCCGGTCAGCGAGCCGCCTGACAAGGTCCAGCCGGCGAGCGAGCTCAGGTTGAGCAGGATGGCGTCGGTCACGGCCAGCCCGATGATCGGCCTGAGCCGCTGCGTCAGATGTGCAGGCGTCGGCAGCAGGTTCTGCACCCATGCCCGCAGCAGCGCGAGGATCGTCACGGCCGGCGCGGCGAGCAGGAAGGTCTCGCGCAGTTCGGCCTTGACCAGCCAGGTCGCGGCCGGCGCCAGCAGGCACAGGATCACCGCCGCCGTCACCAGCGAACAGTTCGCAAGCTGTGCGTAGTAGCCGCCAAGGCGCTCGCGGAATACCGGCGAACCCGGCTCGCGGTCATAGCTCGCGACCAGTTCGGGATAGCGGATCGCATGGAGCGCCGAGACGACCAGGATGAAGGGCCGCTGCAGCAGGTCGAGTGCCAGCAACGCGCCGGCCGCGCCCTGGCTGCCGACCACCGCCGTGATCAGTGCCTTGAGACCGAGCGGCGCCAGCAGGCTGGCTACGGATGCTCCGGCCGAAACGCCGCCATAGGCCAGGTACTTCTTCAGCAGATGACGCTGCGGCCGATGGAGCCCGCGCGCCAGAGGACCGCCCGCAAGCCGCGCCAGCACGCTATAGACGAGGCTTCCGGCCAGCATGCCGGCCACCGCGCCCGAAAGCGTCGGGGCGAGCATGGCTCCGCCGACCGTGCCGATCGCCAGGAGTGAGGCCCGGGCAGCCTGCAGGATCGAGAACAGCCGAAAATCCTGCCGGAAGCGCAGCATCGTCAGGTGCAATTCCGAGCCGCCCTGGAACACCGCAAAGAAGGCTCCGCCGACAGCGATGCCCGGCGCAACCGCGCCCAACGCGAGAACGCCTCCTCCCGCGAGCAGGCAAAGAGCAGCGCAAACGGCGAAAGCATACGCGATGACCGAGCGCTGCGCCGTCTCATCGGCGCCGGGATAAAACCGGCTGCAGGAGAACCGGATCCACTCGAAGACGGCGATGCTGGCGAACTGGCTGATCGTGACGAAGAGCGAGTAATGCGTGAAATCCCGTGCCGGCAGGATGCGCGAGACCAGCAGCAGCAGCACGAGCGCCAGCACGGCCTGATAGACATAGGCTCCGAGAGCGGCGATCTGGCCCACCGGCGCGACGCTCCGCTCAGGCCGCGCGAACGGGCGCGGCACATGGCAGCACGCCGCTATCGACCGATCCGCAATCCGTGACGATGACGCGAAACATCCCATTGCCCTCCGGCCACAGGCCTAGGGCATAAAGGTTGATATTTCCGCGCGGCCCGGGCGGCGTTCAGGAGAAATGCAGAACCGCAAGCCCGGCCGAAGCGGCGATCGCCGCCAGCCACCAGACCCAGCGCGAGGCGTGCTGATCGCTCGCCGCCAGGGGCGTGCCGATGACATCCTCATGACCGAAGGATTCGCCGGCGAGGCGTGCAGCACGCTGCAAACCCGCGATACCCGCAACCGGCACTGACTGACGCGACGCCACGGCCTTCTCCCCCTCTAGACCGATCATAGCGCATTGCGGAAATCCGCATAGGCCCGACCGCGCTGACCATCCTCGGCACGGATGGTTAACGTGGCCTGAACAGGCCTGTTCCAGCTCGCTCTTGCGCATGCAGGCGACAGGGATGTGACGGGAATGCGCGCCCGTGCGGCAAGGCGGTTCCGATCCATGGATGAGGTGTCTATAAGCTGCCCCTGACAGGGCATGGTGGCCCGCAATGCGTTAGAGTTCACAGTCGCGAATCAGGAAGAATCGGTTGGCAATGGCGGATAACGGCGATCTTTTCGGCGGAGAACCGGAGCGGCCCGACGCGGCAAGCCCGCGGCCGGAAGCGCGCCCGCCCGCCGCGAGCCCCAAGGCGGCCCCCGCACCGGCAGCCCCTGCCCGTAACGGCACGCTGTCCGAGGCCGGCTACGACGCTTCGGCGATCGAGGTCTTGGAAGGGCTGGAGCCGGTGCGCCGCCGACCGGGCATGTATATCGGCGGCACCGACGAACGCGCCCTGCACCATCTCTTCGCCGAGGTGATCGACAACGCCATGGACGAGGCGGTGGCCGGCCACGCCACCTTCATCGATGTCGAATTGTTCGAGGACGGCTCGATCGCCGTCACCGACAATGGCCGCGGCATCCCGGTCGACCCGCATCCGAAATTTCCGGGCAAGTCGGCGCTCGAAGTCATCATGACGACGCTGCATGCCGGCGGAAAGTTCGATTCCAAGGCCTATGAGACCTCGGGCGGCCTGCATGGCGTCGGCGTCTCCGTGGTCAATGCGCTGTCGGACCGGCTGGAAGTCGAGGTCGCGCGCGGCAAGACGCTCTATCGTCAGGTCTTCTCGCGCGGCCTGGCGCAGGGGCCGCTGGAAACCGTCGGCGCCGTCGCCAACCGGCGCGGCACCCGGGTGCGCTTCCACCCCGACGCGCAGATCTTCGGCGAGGGCGCGGCCTTCTCGCCTGCCCGCCTGTTCAGGATGGCGCGCTCCAAGGCCTATCTCTTCGGCGGCGTCGAGATCCGCTGGACCTGCGCAGCGTCGCTGCTGAAGCCCGAGGGCGACGTCGCCGCCGAGGCGGTGTTCCGCTTCCCCGGGGGCTTGCGCGACTATCTCGGCCGCGAGATCGAAGGCAAGGACCTCGTCGCCGAGCCGATCTTCTCGGGCAAGATCACGCGGGAAGGCAGCCACGGCTCGCTCGAATGGGCGGTGGCCTGGCTGGCGACCGGCGAGGACGGCTTCTCGTCGTCCTATTGCAACACGATCCCGACGCCCGAGGGCGGTACCCATGAGCAGGGCCTGCGCATCGCCCTGCTGCGGGGCCTGCGCGACCATGCCGAGCGGATCGGCCAGTCCAAGCGCATGGCACAGGTGACCTCCGACGACGTGATGGCGACCTGCGCCGCGATGCTCTCGGTCTTCATCCGCGAGCCGGAATTCCAGGGCCAGACCAAGGACAAGCTCGCGACGCTGGAAGCCTCCCGCATCGTCGAAGGCGCGATCCGCGACGCCTTCGACCATTGGCTCGCCGCCGCGCCGCAACAGGCGCTGCGCCTGCTCGACTGGTCGGTCGACCGGGCCGAGGAGCGCCTGCGCCGGCGCCTCGAAAAGGAAGTCTCGCGCAAAACCGCGACCCGGAAGCTGCGTCTGCCCGGCAAGCTCGCCGATTGCTCGAATGCGGGCGCCGCCGGCTCCGAGCTCTTCATCGTCGAGGGCGACTCGGCGGGCGGCTCGGCCAAGCAGGCGCGCAATCGCTCGAACCAGGCGATCCTGCCCCTGCGCGGCAAGATCCTCAACGTCGCCAATGCCACGCGCGAAAAGCTCAATGCCAACCAGCAGCTCGCGGATCTCATCCTGGCACTCGGCTGCGGCATCGGCACCCAGTTCCGCGAGGACGACCTGCGCTACGAGAAGGTCATCGTCATGACCGACGCCGATGTCGACGGCGCCCATATCGCCTCGCTGCTGGTCACCTTCTTCTGGCGCCAGATGCCGCGCCTGATCGAGAAAGGTCATCTCTATCTTGCCGTGCCGCCGCTCTACCGCCTCCAGCACGGCGGCAAGAGCGTCTATGCCCGCAACGACGCCCATAAGGACGAGCTGATCGAGACCGTCTTCAAGGGCAAGAAGCCGGAGATCTCGCGCTTCAAGGGCCTCGGCGAGATGATGCCGGCCCAGCTCAAGGAAACCACGATGGACCCGAGCAAGCGCATCCTGCTCAAGGTCATGGTCGATCACGAGGCCAAGGAGGAAACCTCCGACACGGTCGAGCGCCTGATGGGCAACAAGCCGGAAGCCCGCTTCGTCTTCATCCAGGAACGCGCCGCCTTTGCCGGCGAACTGATCGACCTGTGAGGGCTGAGCCCTGCATCCTTGCAGGGCTGGGCCTCAAGCCCGGCGGGCTGCCCGGACGCCTGTTTGCCGCCAGGGTTCGCGCATGTCGAACCTTCCCCACGCACCGGACCGCCATGACCGCCACCATCACGCCACCGCCCGGGACTGGCCGCTGAGCGCATGGGCGAGCCTGCTTCCCCTCCATCTCGACGCGACGGCGATCTGGCATCGCCGGCCGGACAAGTATCCTGGGACGACATCCGGATCTTCAACGCCATCGCCGTCGGCGGGTCGATGGCCGTGGCAGCGGCGCAGCTGGGCCTGAGCGAGGCAACGGTCGCGCGCCGGCTGAAGGGCTTCGAGACCGGGCTCGGATTGCAGCTCTTCACCCGCGAGGCCAACCGGCTCGTGCCGACCGCGGTCGGCATTGAGCTCGCAACCGAGGCGGCCCTCGTGGAAGCCGCCGCCAGGCGCTTCGCGATCCGCGCGGACACGGCTCGCCCGCGCGCCGACGCGCCCGTCCGCATCACCGCCACCACCTCGATCAGCCTGCTCCTGACCATGAACGCGACAGCGATCTCGCAGGCCGCAGGCGGGGTCGAGATCGTCATCATCAGCACGCGCAACCGGCTCGACCTGGCGCGCGGCGAGGCCGATATCGCGCTCCGCATGACCCGGGTTCCGGGCGAACCCGGCCACTACGCGCAGAAGGTCGGGCGGCTGATGCAGGCGCTCTACATTCGCCGCGACATCGATCCCGCGACCGCGCCGATCATCTCGGTCAATCGCGAAACCTCCTCGCGGATCGACGACCACATCATGAACTATGCCGCCGGCCGGCCGATCGCGGCGCGCGTCGGCGATTCGGCCGCGCGCTACGAAAGCATCCGCTCGTCCGGGGCGCTGTCGATGGCGCCCTGCTTCATGGGCGATGCCGACCTGACCTTGCGCCGCCTCCAGCCGCCGCCCGAGCAGACCGGCGACGACATCTTCCTGGTCTCGCATGAGGTCTCGCGCCGCAGGCCGGGCGTCGCCGCCGTGCTGAGCGCCCTGCGCAAGCTGTTCAAGGAACAGCAGGCCCGCCTCATGGGCAGAACCGGCGAGAACGCGGGCGATCGCTAAAGTCGTCCGCAATCCGGCAAGACTTGGCTAACCATCCTTTTACTGCTGAGGGCGCATGCTGCCGCAAAGCTCGTGATGTCACGGGCCGTGGAGAGTGCGCCATGCGCCTGATCGAACTGTTCTGGAAGAACAATCGCGGCACCGTCGCCGCCGATATCGCCAAGGCCGGCGCGGCCATCGCCTTCCTGTCGGTCATCGCCGCGAATTTCCTGTCGAGCCAGACCGCTTCGCTCGACAAGGACCGCATGGCTCAGGTCAGCCTCGCCGCCTCCAAGCGCGACCCGATGACCACCGGTTCGATCGCCAAGGCAGCGGGCGAAGCGAAGCTCGACCCCTGCGCCTTGCCGCGCTGACGGCCATCAGCCGAGCCAGCGCAGCAGCTCCGCCGTCACCGCTTCCGGCGCTTCCAGCGTCGACAGATGGCCGCAACCCGGCACGATCGCGAGGCGGGCCGCGCTGCCGGCAAGGCCCGCCATCTCCCGGGCCTCTGCGACAGGCGTGATCTCGTCGTCCTCTCCGACCAGCACCAGCGTCGGGATCGACAACCCCGCCAGCATTGGCCGCGAGTCCGGCCGCTTCATGATCGCCTTTTGCTGGCGCACGAAGCCGTCGACCCCGACCTCATCGGCCATCCCGCGCACCAGCAGACGCAAGGGCTCGTCGGTCAGGCGCGCCGGCGCGACCAGCTTCTGCCAGAGCAGCGTCGTGACGTTGTCGAAAGCCCCCTTCTCGGCCAGCGCAATCATCTGCTCGCGTGGCACATTGGTCTCGGGCGTTGCCGGCTTGGCGCTGGTGTCGAGCAGGGCGAGCCGCGTCACGCGCTCCGGCGCCTGGCGCAGCACCTCGAAAGCGACATAGCCGCCCATCGACAGGCCGCAGAGTGCGAAACGCGGCGGCGCAGCCGCGAGCAGGCGTTTCACGATGGCGGAGAGCGTGTCGTCGCGGGCGTGATCGGCGACCAGGATCGGGCGTCCCGCGGCAAGCGCAGGCCATTGCGCAGCATAGAGCGCGGCGTTGCAACTCAGGCCGGGAACGAGAACAAGCGGCTCCTTCATGAGGTAATAACGGTCCTTCCAGGGCTAGATGATTGACTTTGCCGCGTTTTCTTTGCATTCCACACGGGTCCGAAGGCGCGCAGGAACTGTCGTCGCGCCAACGCGGTGGTTGAGCAGGTCATCCCGCCGTGTTTCACCGACCCAGAAGAAGCACCATACGCGATGTCATTTGCCGAACTCGGCTTGAGTGAAAAGGTTCTGACGGCCGTCACGGCCGCAGGCTATAGCACGCCGACCCCCATCCAGGCCCAGGCCATTCCGCATGTCCTCGCCCGCAAGGACGTTCTGGGCATTGCCCAGACCGGCACCGGCAAGACCGCGGCCTTCACCTTGCCGATGCTCACCATCCTGGAAACCGGCCGTGCCCGGGCCCGGATGCCGCGCACCCTGATCCTGGAACCGACGCGCGAGCTCGCGGCACAGGTCGAGGAGAATTTCACCCGCTACGGCGTCAACCAGAAGCTCTCGGTTGCGCTCCTGATCGGCGGCGTCTCCTTCGGCGACCAGGACGCGAAGATCACCCGCGGCGTCGACGTGCTGATCGCGACTCCCGGCCGCCTGCTCGACCATGTCGAGCGCGGCAAGCTGCTGCTGACCGGCGTCGAGCTCCTCGTCATCGACGAGGCCGACCGCATGCTCGACATGGGCTTCATCCCGGACATCGAGCGAGTCTGCAAACTTGTTCCCTTCACCCGGCAGACGCTGTTCTTCACCGCGACGATGCCGCCGGAGATCACCCGCATCTCCGAGCAGTTCCTGCACAACCCGGTCCGTGTCGAAGTCTCCCGGCCCGCCACGGCGGCAGCGACCATCACCCAGCGCCTGATCGCCTCGAATTCGCAGGATTTCGAGAAGCGCGAGACGCTGCGCAAGCTGATCAAGGGCGCGACCGACCTGCAGAACGCCATCGTCTTCTGCAACCGCAAGCGCGATGTCGCGACGCTGCACAAGTCGCTCCAGCGCCATGGCTTCCCGGCGGTGGCGCTCCACGGCGACATGGATCAGTACGCCCGCATGGCGGCGCTGGAATCGTTCCGGACCGGGGAGAATCCGATCCTCGTCGCCTCCGACGTCGCCGCGCGCGGCCTCGATATTCCCGCCGTCAGCCACGTCTTCAATTTCGACGTCCCGACCCACGCGGAAGACTATGTCCATCGCATCGGCCGCACCGGCCGCGCCGGTCGCGAAGGCGCCTCCTTCACCATCGTCACGCGCCATGACGACAAGCTCGTCGCGGCGATCGAGAAGCTGACCGGCCAGGCGATCGCCTTCGAAGGCCCCGGCCTCGACGCGCTGCCTCCGGGAGAGCCGCGCGACGAGCGGCGCAGTGGCCGCCGGGATGAGAAGCGCAGCTCCTCGCGGGGCGGTCGCGGGCGCCCCGAGCGCGGCGCACGCGCGGATTCCGGCGCCTCGCGGCCGGACGCCGATGAGACCGCGGCCGATACGCAGCGCAAGCCACGCCGCGTGCCGATCCGGCCGGATTCCGAGACGGCAGCGCCCCCGCCCGCCGCGCGCAGTCAGGACGCCCCCCGCCGTGGGCGCGGCCATGGTCGCGACGACGATGACGGCCCGCAGGTGAAGGGTCTCGGCGATCACGTCCCGGCCTTCCTGCTGCGCCCGGCGCGTGTCGGATAACGTTACGGCATCAACCGGTTTTTAACGATGTCGACCTAGATTGCCCTTCGCTGCGACGGGATGACCTTCGCAGCGGACGGGCGCATGCCGCCGTAGATACGGACAGGATGTCCCGCTTCGATTGTCTTGATCGAAGCTGACGTGGCCGAAGGCCGCGACCCGGCTTCATACCGGAATGGCGATGGCATGGACGACCTGGTTTCGGTTCCCGCCCGCACTGATGATCTCGCAGAGCGCGTCGTCGCTGCGATGCGGGAGCATGGCTCGCCAAGCTATCCCCGCGCCTTCGAGGTCTGGTACGCCCATCTCAGCGGCGAGATGCCGGCCGTCAGCGTCGCGATGAGCGCCATCCTCACCGGTAGCGACGGGCAGGTTACCGCTGCCGATATCGACAGCCTCTACGAGCGCTTCATCAGCACGGAACGCTTCGCGCGCCAGGCCGAGCGCACCAGCCTGCAGGTGCTGGGCGAGATCGACGCGATGATGGGGCTGGTCGACCAGGCACTCGGCTCCAGCGAGCTTTATCACGGCCGGCTCTGCGCCATGTCCGAGGATGTGCCCCCGGCGACCGACCGCCACAAGCTGCGCGAATGGGTCGAGGCGCTGGTGATGTCGACGCGCGAGGAGGTCTCGCGCAAGGCACAGCTCGAAGCGGAATTGCGCAACAGCTCCAACGAGATCCGCAACCTGCGCGAGGCACTGGAATCGACCCGCGCCGAGGCCCTCACCGATCCGCTGACCGGCCTCGCCAATCGCCGTCATTTCGAGGAGATGCTGCAGAAATCGATCGATCAGGCGACCCTGCGGCGCGAGCCCTTCGCGCTGGTCATGGCCGATATCGACTTCTTCAAGCGCTTCAACGACGCCCATGGCCATCTCACGGGCGACCAGGTGCTGCGCCTTGTCGCGCGCACGATGAAGGACAAGTTCAAGGACAAGGCGATCATCACCCGCTTCGGCGGCGAGGAATTCGCCATCATCCTGCCCGAAGCCGACCTGATCGCCGGCAAGTTCGGCGCCGAGACCGTGCGTCAGGCGCTGCTGACCCGCGAACTGATCAAGCGCTCGACCAACGAGAATCTCGGCCGCATCACCATCTCGCTCGGCGTCTCCAGCTATCGCCGCGGCGATACCGCCGGCTCGCTGGTCGACCGGGCCGACCAGTCGCTGATGCAGGCCAAGCGCGACGGCCGTAACCGCACCGTCACCGAGGATGCCCTGGAGACGGCCAGCCGCGTGGCTTGAACGAGCCGGATTCCAGCGGGCGTGAACTCAGGATGCCGCCAGCGCGCTCTCGCTGCGCGGCTTGATCTCGACCGATTCGCCGCAGCCGCAGGCCGAGACCTGGTTGGGATTGTTGAAGACGAAGGTCGACGAGAACCGGTCGGTCTTGAAGTCGAGTTCTGTGCCGAGCAGGAACAGCACCGCCTTGGCATCGACGACCACCGTCGCGCCCTTGTCGGTCACGATCTCGTCGCCCTTGCCGGTCGCGCGGGCGATCTCGAAGGTGTACTCCATGCCGGCGCAACCGCCCTTCTTGACGCCGACCCTGAGGCCGAGCGCCGGCGCGTCGCCGCCCGGGGACTGCGCCATGATCTCGCGGATACGGGTGGCCGCGGCGTCGGTCAGCGAAATGACCTTCAGGCCCGGTATCGAAAACATCGGTGTCCCTCCTCGACCGGGTTCAAGGCCCGGTGAAGCAAGATTGTTCCCGGTAACATAGGGATCGGCAGGGCTTTCGTCGAGATGTCCCCTTCATGCCATGCGCTTCGTATCCGCCCCCTGCCCGCCCCACGCATTGCGGAACCGCCCCGCTCATGCACTCTGGCGCTTGAGAATCCCGAGGCCACAGACCTCATCGAATAAGACCTCTTCCAAACGGCAGGAACCCCATGGCGCATCGTCTGCACCGCCCCGAATCGCTGCACGCCCTCGTCCGCGACATGGTCGTGAAGGCCGGCTGGACCGAAGCGGAGGCGCAGGAGACGGCCGACCATCTCGTCCTTGCCAATCTCAGCGGCCATGACAGCCACGGCGTCGGCATGCTGCCGCTCTATTTCCAGTCGCTGGCCGACGGCAATCTTGATCCGCAGGTGCGCCCCGAAACCCGGGTCGACACCGCTCCTTTCCTGATCATCGACGGCAAGATCGCGCTCGGCCAGCCCAACGCGCGCAACGCCGTCGACCGGGCGGTGGCGATGGCGCAGGCCGGTGGCGTCGCCATCGTCAACCTGCTCGATTCCCATCATATCGGCCGCATCGGTCATTATGCCGAGGTCGCGGCCGCGGCCGGGCTGATCTCGTTCTTCTGGGTCAATGTCGCCGGCCGCCCACCGATCGTCGCGCCCTATGCGGCGAAGGAAGCCCGATTCGGCACCAATCCCCATGCGATCGGCATCCCCGTCCCCGGCGGCGATCCGCTGATCCTCGATTTCGCCACCAGCCGCATGGCCCATGGCAAGGCGCGAGTCGCCCTCAACAAGGGCGAGGCAGTGCCGCCCGGTTACATCATCGACGGCGAGGGCCGCCCGACCACCGACCCGGCCCATGTCTTCGCCAGCCCGGACCATCCGCTCGGCGCGCTCCTGCCCTTCGGCGACCACAAGGGTGCCGGCCTTTCGCTGATCGCCGAGTTGCTCTCGGCCGGGCTGATGGGCGCGGCGCGGATCGACCAGAAGCCGCAGAAGACCTGGGTGATCAACTCGCTCTTCGGCGTCATCATCGATCCGGCCCGGCTGGAGCCGGATGCAGAGCTGCGCCGCTCCCGCACCGAAAGCTATCTCGCCTTCGTCCGCGCCGCGAAGCCGATGGACCCGGCCAATCCGGTGCTCGCGCCCGGCGACAAGGAGCGCAAGGTCAGGGTCGAGCGTCAAGCGGCCGGCATCCCGCTCGACGACGAGACCTGGTCGCAGATCGTGGCCGCCGCCGCGAAGCACGGCATCGACGCCGAGAGCTACTGATCCATGTCGCCCGCGGCCTACAACGCCTTCTGCGCGAGCCTGCCGGCCACGAGCCATGTCGTGCAATGGGGTGGCGCCGATGTCTGGAAGGTCGGCGGCAAGGTTTTCGCCCTCGGCCGGCAGCAGGAGGACGGCGAGATGGCCGTGTCCTTCAAATGCTCGCCGATGGCCTTCGATATTCTGGGCGAGCAGCCGGGCCTCAGGCCCGCGCCCTATCTCGCCTCGCGCGGCATGAAATGGATCCAGTGGCTCAACGGCGAGAGCATGCCGGACGACGCCCTGCAGGACTATCTCGCCGAAAGCCACCGCCTCGTCGCCGCTGGGCTGACGAAGCGGGCGCGGGCCGAGCTGGGGCTGGGCTAGGCGACGCGGTCGCTTGCAGCGCCGCCACCTTTTGCCATTCCGGGGCTTCGCGCAGCGAAGAACCCGGAATGACAAAGATTGCGCCTATAGCAGCGCCTCTCCACGGAACATCTGCACGCAGGAGCCGCCGACGGTCGCGCGGATACCGTCCTCGCCGCGGCGCGCGGTCAGGTTCAGCAGGCTGGGACGCCCCATCTCGACGCCCTGCGTCAGCGTGAAGCGCGCTTCGCCCTCGCCGCTGAGCGAGAGCAGCAGGGCTGCGACCGTGGCGCTGGCGCTGCCCGTCGCCGGGTCCTCCCATGTTCCGCTGATCGGCGCGAACATCCGCGCGCGGATATCGGCGGCACCGTCTCGTGCATAGAGGAACAGCGAGAAGCGGCCCTCCAGCCCCGGCGTACCGTCCCGTACGGCCCGGAACCGGCTCAGGTCCGGCGTGGCACGCGAAAGCGCTTCCAGGGTCACCTCGGCGAGGACGAAAAAGACGCCGACCGAGGCGCGCACCGGCTGGTGGTTCGCCACGACGATGTCCGACGGCTCAAGGCCGGCACAGGCCGCGATTGCGTCGGCCGGCAATTCGATGCTCTTCGTCAGGGCCTGGGGCGCGGCGATCGTCGCGCCGGTGACCGTACCCGCGGCGTCGCGTGCGACCTTGACCTCGACCAGCCCGGCAAGCTCCTCGAAGCGCAGCACGCCGCCGCGATCGCGGCCATGACGGGCGAGCACGAAGGCGGTGCCGACATTGGGATGCCCGGCGAAGGGCATCTCATGCGTGCGCGTGAAGATCCGGACCCTGGCGTCGTTGGCCGGATCGTCCGGTGGCAGGACGAAGGTCGTCTCGCTGTAGTTCATCTCCCCGGCGAGCGCCTGCATCTGGGCATCGGAGAGCCCGCGCGCATCGGTGAAGACGGCGAGTTGATTCCCGCCGAAGGAGCGGTCGGTGAAGACGTCGACGGTCTCGTAGGGAAAGCTGGGCATGGCGGGCTCCGGTGGCGACAATCCTTCGCCCCGTCTTGATGCCATCCTTCTCCGGCCGGGAATAATGAAGGTCGATCATGCGATCGATCACGTGCGCGCGACCGCCGCCGTCACAGCAGGAAATGCAGGCCGAAGCCGATGATGACGAAGCCGGTCGCGACGATCTGCGCGATGAAGAGCGGCTTCAGCCGGAACGCCTGCGTGGCGTGAAATTCGGCGCGTTCCGAGCGCGACATCCGTTCGCGGGCCTTGAACTGCTCGGCCAGGGCCGAGGGATCGCTGCTCGCCCCGTCGCGTTCGAGGTCCATCCGCACGGTGATGAAGCCGATGATGAGACCCAGGACGCCGAGGCCGAAAAAGCCGACGAGCCGCAGCGAAGCGTAAAACACGCCGATCAGCAGAGCGGCCAGGAAGGGAAAGACCAGATAATCCCATTTCGTCTCGCGCATGGAGCGATCATGCGCGAGAGTGCTGGAGGGGTCCAGCCTCACCACATGTCGAGCGCGACGCGGGCCTCGTCGGACATGCGTGACTGATCCCAGGGCGGATCGAAAGTCATGTTGACGGTGACGCCGGCGACGCCCGGCACCGTGCCGACGGCATTCTCGACCCAGCCCGGCATCTCGCCGGCGACCGGACAACCCGGCGCGGTCAGCGTCATGTCGATCGTGATCTGCCGGTCGTCGGCGATGTCGACGCGATAGATCAGGCCGAGCTCGTAGATGTCCGAGGGGATCTCGGGATCGTAGACCGTTTTCAGGGCGGCGATGATGTCGTCCGTCAGCCGGTCGATCTCTTCCGGCGGCAATGCGGTGCCCTTGCCCATGGCGGGCGCGTTCGGCTTGATCTCTTCAGCGACGCTGTCGGTCATCTCTTCAAAATCCCGGTCAGGCGAACAGGCTCTCGGCCTTCCGCAGGGCATCGACCAGCTTGTCCACCTCTTCGAGCGTGTTGTAGAGCCCGAAGGAGGCACGGCAGGTCGATGTCACTCCATATCGTGCCAAAAGCGGCATGGCGCAATGGGTGCCGGCGCGCACTGCGACACCGGCACGGTCGATCACGGTCGCGACGTCATGGGCATGGGCGCCCTTCATCTCGAAGGCGACGATCGCGCCCTTCTCCCGCGCCTTGCCGAAGATGCGGATCGAGTTCATCTCGCCGAGCCGCTCCATCGCATAGGCGCCGAGCTTGGCCTCGTGCGCGGCGATGTTCTCGCGGCCGAGCGCCATCATGTAGTCGAGCGCGGCGCCCAAGCCCACCGCCTCGACGATCGCCGGCGTGCCGGATTCGAAGCGGTGCGGCGGATCGTTATAGGTGACGCTGTCTTCGCTGACGGTGACGATCATCTCGCCGCCACCCTCGTAAGGCGGCAGCTTGTCGAGCCATTCCTTCTTGCCCCAGAGGATGCCGGAGCCGGTCGGCCCATAGGTCTTGTGGCCGGTGAAGGCGTAGAAATCGCAGCCCAGCGCCTGCACGTCGACCGGCAGATGCACGGCGCCCTGGCTGCCGTCGACCACCAGCGGAATGCCGTAGGAGCGGCAGATCGCGGCGACCTCGGCGATCGGGATGATCGTGCCGATCGCGTTCGACATCTGGGTCAGCGACACCACCTTGGTGCGCGGCGAGATCAGCTTCTCGAATTCCTCGACGAGGAAATTGCCGTCCTCGTCGATCGGCGCCCATTTGATCACGGCGCCATGGCGCTCGCGCCAGTAATGCCAGGGCACGATGTTGGAATGGTGCTCCAGGATCGAGAGGATGATCTCGTCGCCTTCCTGGATCTTCAGGTATCGGCCGAGCGATGACGCCACCGTGTTGAGCGCGCCGGTGGAGGAGCGCGTGAACACGATCTCCTCCAGATGCGCCGCGTTCAGGAAGCGGCGCGCGCTTTCGCGTGCCGCCTCATAGGCTTCCGTCGACGCGTTGGCGAGATAGTGCAGGCCGCGATGGACGTTGGCATAGTCCTCCCGCATCAGCCGCGTCATCGCCTCGATCACCGCTTCCGGCTTCTGGGCCGAGGCGGCGTTGTCGAGATAGACCAGCGGCTTGCCATAGACTTCCCGGCTCAGGATCGCGAAATCCTTGCGGACGCCCAAGACGTCATAGGGCTGCACCAGCGCGTTCATCGGTTCAGGCCTTTCCGGGCGAAGCCGGAGCCTTGTCGGCGACGAGCACGCCGCCATGGCCCCAATCCTCGCGCTCGATCTCCTGGATCACGATATGGGTGTTCTGCGGGTCCTTTCCGAGGACGCGCACCAGCGTTTCGGTGAAGGTCTTGACGATCTCGGCCTTCTGCGCGCGGGTCGCGCCCTTGGTGATCTGGACGTTGATATAGGGCATCAGACGGTACTCACCTCGGAAGCGGCCTCGCGGGCCTTCAGCCACGTTTCGACCTCGGCCATCACGAGATCGCGCACATCCTCATCAGTGATGAACTCGACCGCCTCGCCGGCGAAGGCCTGCAGCACCAGCGCCTCGGCCTGCGGCCGCGGCAGGCCGCGCGCCATCAAATAGAAGAGCTGGTCGCCGTCGATCTGCGCGACCGTCGCGCCATGACCGCAGACCACGTCATCGGCGAAGATCTCGAGCTCGGGCTTGTTGTACATCGAGGCGCCATCGTTGAGCAGCAGCGCATTGCTCTTCATGCTGCCATCGGTCTTCTGCGCATGCTGGCGCACGATGACCTTGCCCTGGAAGACGCCGGTCGACTCGCCGCTCGCGATCGTCTTGAACAATTCGCGGCTGGTGCCATGAGGCACCTCGTGGTCGACGATCAGCGTCACGTCCGAATGCTCGGAGCCGCGCAGCAGATTGACGCCGCGCAGGCCTGCCTCGGTGTGCTCGCCGGCATAGCGGACGAAATGCTGCTGGCGCACCGTGCCGGCATTGCAGATCAGCGCGAAGGAATCGAACTTCGCGTGAGCGCCGACCGTGGCGAGCAGGCTCTGCACCTCGACCGTCGCCGCCTGCTGGCGGGTGACGATGCGGATATGCTGGATCTCGCTCTCGTCGCCGGTCTCGAAGACGATCGCGCCGTTGATCTGCTGCGCGGCATGGCCGGCGGCTTCACTGACCTCGACGATCGTCCCCTTCGTGCCCTTGCCGGCAAGAACGACCGAGCGATGGAACACCGCCCGCTCTTCCTCGCCGGAAGCGAGCGCAACGATCACGATCCTTTCGTCGAGTTCGACGCCTTCGGCGATCTCGACGAAGACGCCGCCGCGCATCAGCGCCGTGTTGAGCGCAAGGCCGGTATCGTCAGCGCCGACCGAGGGACCGGCCAGGACGCGTGTCAGGTCCTCGCGCGGCGAAACCAGCGCCTCGGCAAGCGACTGCACCGAGACACCCTCGGGGATCGCGTCGAGCGTGGAGAGGTCCGGCGCGAAGGCGCCATCGACCAGCACGAGACGCAGGCCATCGAGCTTCAGCGCGGCAAGCCGCGCCTTGACCGCCGCCGTGACGCCAGCCCCGCCGGCGAGCGGGCGCGCCTCGCGCAGCAGCGTGCGCAGATCGGTATAGCGCCAGGATTCGAGCCGGCGATGCGGCAGGCCCTTGGCCTCGAAGCCGGCGAAGGCGTCCTCGCGCAGCTTGCGCACGGCCGGGCCGCCCGGCAGCTCGGCCTTGCTGTCAGCGTATTGCTGAACGAGCTGCTGTTCGGCAGCCGTCTTCAGCGGGGTGACGATGGCCATCAGGCGGCCTCCCCATAGGCCGCATAGCCCGACTTCTCGAGCTCGAGCGCCAGCTCCTTGCCGCCGGTCTTCACGATCCTGCCCTTCGACATGACATGGACGGTGTCCGGCACGATATGGTCGAGCAGGCGCTGATAGTGGGTGATGACGAGGAAGCCGCGGTTCTTGTCGCGGAGTGCGTTGACGCCCTCCGCGACGATGCGGAGCGCATCGATATCGAGGCCGGAATCGGTCTCGTCGAGGATGCACATGGACGGCGAAAGTAGAGCCATCTGAAGGATTTCCATGCGCTTCTTCTCACCGCCGGAGAAGCCGACATTGAGCGGACGGCGCAGCATGTCCTTGGCGATGCCGAGCTTGTCGGCGGCGGCGTTGACCTGCTTGATGAAGTCCGGCGTCAGCAATTCGTCCTGGCCGCGGGCCTTGCGCTGCGCGTTCATCGCGGCCTTCAGGAAGGTCATGGTGGCGACGCCGGGAATCTCCAGCGGGTACTGGAAGGCGAGGAAGATGCCGGCGGCGGCGCGGGCATCGGCCTCCATCTCCAGCACGTTCTCGCCATTGAGCAGGATCTCGCCATCGAGGACCTCATAGTCCTCCTTGCCGGCAATGACGTAGGACAGCGTGGACTTGCCGGAGCCGTTCGGCCCCATGATGGCAGCGACCTCGCCATCGTTCACGGTGAGGTTCAGGCCGTTGAGGATCTGCTTGTCCTCGTCGGCGATCTTGACGACCAGATTGCGAATTTCGAGCATCGTTTCGTTCCTGTGTCATCCCGTGCGCGGTGCGGCACGCAGTGCTGCTCCGCAGACCCGGGACCGTTATGTCCAGTGTTAATTCCGATGACGGTCCCGCATCTGCGCAGCGGCACCCTGTGCCGCAGCGCGTGCGGGAAGACCGCCCTTATCCAACCGAGCCCTCAAGCGAGATCGAGATCAGCTTCTGCGCCTCGACGGCGAATTCCATCGGGAGCTGCTGCAGCACCTCCTTGACGAAGCCGTTGACAATCAGCGCCACCGCCTCCTCCTCGGAGAGGCCGCGCTGCTGGCAGTAGAACATCTGGTCCTCGCCAATCTTCGACGTGGTCGCCTCGTGCTCGAAGATCGCGGTCGCGGTCTTGGCCTCGATATAGGGGATCGTGTGCGCGCCGCACTGGTCGCCGATCAGCAGCGAATCGCAGTTGGTGAAATTGCGCGCGCCGGTCGCCTTGCGATGGGCCGAGACGATGCCGCGATAGGTCGAGTCCGACTTGCCGGCCGCGATACCCTTGGCGATGATCTTCGAGGTCGTGTTCTTGCCGAGATGCAGCATCTTGGTGCCGCTATCGACCTGCTGCATGCCGTTCGACACCGCGATCGAGTAGAACTCGCCGCGCGAGCCGTCGCCGCGCAGGATGCAGGACGGATATTTCCAGGTGATCGCCGAGCCGGTCTCGACCTGCGTCCACGAGATCTTCGAGTTCTTGCCGCGGCAATCACCGCGCTTGGTCACGAAGTTGTAGATGCCGCCCTTGCCCTCGGCATCGCCGGGGAACCAGTTCTGCACGGTCGAGTACTTGATCTCGGCATCGTCCAGCGCGATCAGCTCGACCACGGCGGCGTGAAGCTGGTTCTCGTCGCGCTTCGGCGCCGTGCAGCCTTCGAGATAGCTGACATAGGCGCCTTCGTCGGCGATGATCAGCGTGCGCTCGAACTGGCCGGTATTCTGCTCGTTGATGCGGAAATAGGTCGACAGCTCCATCGGGCAGCGCACGCCCTTGGGGATGTAGACGAAGGAGCCGTCGGTGAAGACCGCGCTGTTCAGCGTCGCAAAATAGTTGTCCGTCACCGGGACGACCGTCGCGAGGTACTTCTTCACCAGCTCGGGATGCTCCTGGATCGCCTCGGAGATCGAGCAGAAGATCACGCCGGCCTGCGCCAGCTCCTTCTTGAAGGTCGTGACCACCGAGACGGAATCGAAGACGGCATCGACCGCGACGCGGTTCTCAGGGGCGACGCCGGCCAGGATTTCCTGCTCGCGCAGCGGGATGCCGAGCTTCTTGTAGGTCTCCAGGATGGCCGGATCGACGTCGTCGAGCGATTGCGGCGAGGCACCCTTCTTCGGCGCGGCGTAGTAGTAGAGGTCCTGGTAGTCGATCGGCGGATAGTTCACGCGCGACCAGGTCGGCTCGGTCATGGTCTTCCAGCGACGGAAGGCGTCGAGCCGCCATTCCAGCATCCATTCCGGCTCGTTCTTGCGGGCCGAGATGTAGCGGACCGTGTCCTCGGTGAGGCCCTTGGCCGGCTTGTCGACCTCCAGCTCCGTCACGAAGCCGTATTTATACTCGGTCACGTCGATGGACTTGACCTGATCGATGGTCTCCTGGACCGCTGCCATTTCTCAGTCTCCAGTGCGGGTTCAAGGCCCGCCGGTTTGGTCTTCGTGTTGCGGAACGCGTCAGGCGGCAGCCTTGGCGCTCCGATCGGGTTGCGCGGCCACGAGCTTTTCGTAGGCCGCGAGAAAGAGATCGATATCTGCCTCGGAGGTGGTCCATCCGAGCGACGCCCGCAAGGCCCCCGCGCTCATGGCGGGGTCGATTTTCATCGCATCGAGCACATGCGAGCGCTTGACCTTGCCGGACGAGCAGGCCGAGCCGGACGAGAGCGCCACCCCGGCGAGGTCGAGCCTGATCAGAACGGTCTCGGCCTTGAGGCCCGGCGTCGCGAAGGCGGTGGTATTGGGCAGGCGCTGCGCTGACCGGGCGAAGATCGCAGTTTCCGGCGACAGCGCAGCAAGCCCTGCTTCCAGACGATCGCGTAATCCGGAAACCCGCACCGCCTCATCGGCCATAAGCTTGCCGGCGATCTCAGCCGCCGCACCGAAGCCGATGATTCCCGGCAGGTTTTCGGTCCCGGCGCGCCAGCCGCGCTCCTGCCCGCCGCCGCGCATCGGCTTGTCGGCCAGTTCGAGCGCGCCCGTCCTGAAGACGATGGCACCGATGCCCTTCGGCCCGCCGATCTTGTGGGCCGAGAGCGTCAGCACATCGGCGCCGAGCGTCATGATATCGATGGCGATCTTGCCGGCAGCCTGCACAGCGTCGCTATGCATGAGGCCGCCATGGCGATGGGCGATCGCTGCCGCCTCGGCGACAGGCTGGATCACACCGGTTTCGTTATTGGCGAGGTGGATCGAGACGAGAGCGCGCGCGCCGGGGGTCTCAGTGACGAAACGCGTCAGCCGCGCATCGAGCCAGGCGAGATCGACTAGCCCATTCTCGTCGACGGGAATTGCCTCGGCAGCACCACCGGGAAAACGATGCCCGTCGCGCACGCAGGCATGTTCGGTCGCGCCATGAAGCAGGAGCGTCGCGGGCGTCCGCACGCAATCGCGACCACCGTCGCAATCCATCAGGCCGGGCGAGAGCACCGCGACATTCGCTTCCGTGCCACCGCTGGTGAATACGACGTTCGAGGCCTTGGCACCGACGAGCCTGGCGACCTGCTCGCGCGCCCGCTCCATGGCGGCGCGTGCCGCGCGCCCCTCACCGTGGACGGAGGACGGATTGCCCGGCAGCGTCAGCGCATGCGCGACCGCTTCCACCACCTCCGGCCGCACCGGGGTTGTGGCGTTGTGGTCGAGATAGGCGCGTCCCGCCGTCACGATCCTGCCTGCTCCATTCTCGTCATCGCTCGGTCACTGATACGAAATGCTTGAAATCGCACCTGTGCGCCGTGCTATAGCCGCCCATCCGAACCGGCCGGAATGGTCGAAACGCGGCTCGCATAAGCGATCCACCGTTTTGTTCTCGACTTGTTCACGGCTGTTAGAACTATTCTAAGCGCCCTTCATCTAGGGCGCGCATGGTGGCGCCGTCAAGGGTGGCCGGGTTTCGAGCAGGCATGCGCCCGCTTTCTGCCCGCCCGCGCCGGCACTGCCGCAAGAAGCGGTGAGACGATGCCAGAGGTTATCTTCAACGGGCCGGCAGGCCGGATCGAGGGCCGCTACCAGCCGGCCAAGAAGCGGGGTGCACCGCTCGCGATCATCCTGCACCCGCACCCGCAATTCGGCGGGACGATGAACAACCAGATCGTCTACAACCTGTTCTACACCTTCGTGAACCGCGGCTTCTCGGCGCTGCGCTTCAATTTCCGCGGTGTCGGCCGCAGCCAGGGCCATTTCGACCATGGCGCCGGCGAGCTCTCGGACGCGGCCGCGGCGCTCGACTGGATGCAGGCGCTGAACCCCGAGGCCAAGAGCTGCTGGATCTCCGGCGTCTCCTTCGGCGCCTGGATCGGCATGCAGCTCCTGATGCGCCGGCCGGAGATCGAGGGCTTCCTCTCGATCGCGGCGATGGCCAACCGCTACGACTTCTCCTTCCTGGCGCCCTGCCCGTCCTCAGGCCTGTTCGTCCATGGCTCGGAGGATCGCGTCGCCCCGGTCAAGGAGGTGATGGCGGTGATCGAGAAGGTGAAGACCCAGAAGGGCATCCAGATCGAGCACACGGTCGTCGAGGGCGCCAACCACTTCTTCGACGGCAAGGTCGATGTGCTGATGGAGCAGGTCGGCGCCTATCTCGACGGCAAGGTCGGCCCAGAAATCCTCAAGAGCGAGCAGGAACAGGCCTGAGCCTGCCTGCTCAAGGAGACGGGTGGGTCAGCCCCCGGCTCGACGCCATGACGGGCAGCGTCATCTGCGCTGCCCGCGCCTCCGCCAGTATCCAGTCGCGGAACAGTCTGATCTTGCGTTCGCGCTGACGCTCCGTCGGATAGACGATCCAGTAGGCCCAGGCGTCGCGCACGACATGTTCGACGGCATAGACGAGCCGTCCGGCCGCGATGTCATAGGCGAAGAGCTCCGGCACGGCCATCGCGACACCATGCCCACGCATCGCGGCCTGGACGCTCATCGCCTGCATCTCCAGCGACATCGTCCGCCCGCCCGGCCGGGGCATATCGAGGCCGAGATCGGCGAACCAGTCCTTCCACGCCCCCTCATCGGCGCTGAGCAGCGGCGCCCGCAGCAGGTCGGCCGGCTCGCGCAATTGCAGCCGTTCGCGCAGTTCGGGCGAGCAGAGCGGCGCGTAATGGCAATCGAACAGTTTCTCCGCCGTCACGCCCGGCCACGAGCCCGGCCCATAGCGCACCGCGAGATCGACGGCCTCGGTGGTGAAGTCGACGAGGTGCTGCGAGGTCCGGACGCGCACCGCGAATTGCGGGTTCTCCATCTGGAATTGCGCCAATCGCGGCGACAGCCAGGTGATCGCCATCGTCTGCAGCGAGGAGATCGTCAGGACCGTCTGGTTCTCCTCGCAGATGTCGCGAAACACCGTCCCGATATCGGCGAGCGCCTTGCCGACCGGACCGGCCAAGCGCTGGCCGATCGCGGTCAGTACGACCTGGCGCGGCTGGCGCAGGAAGAGCGGCGCCCCGACACGATCCTCTAACAAACGGATTTGATAGCTCACGGCCGCCTGCGTCATGCCGAGCTCCTCGGCGGCGCGGGTGAAGTTCTGGTGGCGTGCCGCAGCCTCGAAGACGCGGACCGCGGCAAGAGGCGGAAGCTTGGGCGGCGGCGGATGCGAGGGCATGAAGAAGCATAAGCCCTCTTTATGGCAGGTGGCAATCTTCCGCTTTGTAGTCTCGCCCCATCCGGCTCAGATTCACCTCACAAAGCGGGCGTGAAGCCTGCCTCCGAGAGGATACCCATCATGACCTGCGCCTCCCATGCGGCGCCGCTGGATATGTCCGGCGGCTCGTCCCTTCCGCACGCCCTGCTCACGCTCTGGCAGCGCCACGCGGCAGCCATCCGCACGCAGCATCGCCTCGCGACGCTGGACGATCGCGCGCTCTGCGATCTCGGCCTCGCGCGCGACGTCGTGGAGCCACTGCACCTGCGCGACGCCGCCGATTTCTGGCTCAACCGCATTCCCTGATGAGGTTGGAAGGGCCTTTGCCGCAAAAGCGATTTCCACTTTTCGGCCCGATGCTCTAGACGACGGCGGAACGACATCCAGCAGATCGCAAGCCGCCATGACCACCTACAAATCCGATTTCCTGCGCGTTCTCGACGAGCGCGGCCTCATCCATCAGGTCTCCGATCCGGCAGGCCTCGATGCTCTGTGCCGGCAGGGAACGCAGACGGCCTATGTCGGCTATGACGCGACCGCGACGAGCATTCATATCGGCAACCTGATCTCGCTGACGATGCTCTACTGGTTCCAGGAGACCGGCCACCGCCCGATCACGCTGATGGGCGGCGGCACCTCCATGGTCGGCGACCCCTCCTTCCGCGACGACCAGCGCAAGCTGCTGACCGTCGAGGAGATCGCGACCAATATCGAGAGCATCAAGCGCGTCTTCGGCCGCATCCTGCGCTATGGCGAGGGGCCGACCGATGCGATGATGGCCAACAACGCCGACTGGCTCTTGAAGCTGAACTATGTCGAGTTCCTGCGCGATGTCGGCCGGCATTTCTCGGTCAACCGCATGCTCTCCTTCGATTCGGTGAAGCTCAGGCTCGACCGCGAGCAGTCGCTGTCCTTCCTCGAGTTCAATTACATGATCATGCAGGGCTACGACTTCACCGAGCTGAACCGGCGCTATGGCTGCCGCCTGCAGATGGGCGGCTCCGACCAGTGGGGCAACATCATCAACGGCGTCGACCTCTCGCACCGGATGGGCGGCCCGCAGCTCTACTGCCTGACGACGCCGCTGCTGACGACCTCGTCCGGCGCCAAGATGGGCAAGACCGCCAATGGCGCGGTCTGGCTCAACGCGGATGTCTTCAGCCCCTATGATTTCTGGCAGTATTTCCGCAACACCGAGGATGCCGATGTCGGCCGCTTCCTCAAGGTGTTCACCCGGCTGCCGCTGGACGAGATCGCCCGGCTCGCAGCCCTCGGGGGGGCCGAATTGAACGAGGCCAAGAAGATCCTCGCCACCGAGATCACGGCCATCGTCCATGGCCGCGAGGCAGCCGAGGCCGCGGCCGAGACCGCGCGCAAGACCTTCGAGGAAGGCGGGCTCGCCGCCGACCTGCCGAGCGTCGCGATCGCGCGGGCCGAGGTCGAGCCGGGCATCGGCGTGCTCACCGCCTTCGTCAAGGCGGGGCTGGTGCCCTCGACCGGCGAGGCCCGCCGTCAGGTCAAGGCTGGTGGCCTGCGCGTCAACGACGTGGTAGTGACCGATGAGCGCGCCTCGCTCGGCCTTGGCGACCTGACATCGGAGGGCGTGATCAAGCTCTCCTTCGGCAAGAAGAAGCACATCCTGCTGCGTCCGGAATAAGGACGTCTGTCATCCCGTGCGCGGTGCAGCGCGAAGCGATGCGCCGCAGACACGGGACCGCATGACGAGAAGGCGCCGCTTTCTGAGGACGATCCCGCATCTGCGCAGCAGCACTGCGCACGGGATGACACGTTTCAGCGCGGCTGCGTCTGCCTCGGCTTCTGCGCCGGCGCGCCGCCGAGCGGATCGACGAAGCGACGCAGGATGCCGGGTGCCAGCGCCGACAACGGATTGATCGACATGGTCGGTGCGCTGGCCGCGCCGGAGATGCGGAAATTCACGGCGAAGAGGCCGCCATACTGGCTGCCGCCGCCGAGCAGCGCCCCGACGACCGGGACCTGGGCGAAGGCGTTGTTGAAGGCATAGCCAGGCACGAAGGTCCCGCCGATATCGACGCGGTCGCGGCCGTAATCGACATGCCCCTGCAAGGTGAAGCCGACCTGCTGGCCCCAGATCACCATGTCGGAAACGTCGAGCCGGCTGGCCGAGCGGGTGAATTCGGCCTTGAGCTTGGTGAAGGCGACCTCGCTGACATCGATGCGCTGCTCGGCGGCGCCATCGCCGGCGAAGGCCCGCGGCGACTGCGCGCCGACGACGCGGCGCAGCGCCGGCTCATCCCGGACCATGAAGTTGCGGAACAGCAGGTCGCCGCTCTGGTTCTCGCCCGGCCCCAGCGTGAGCACGAGATCGCCGCCATGGGCCTTGTTGTAGAGGTCGAGGAAGCGCAGCAGCGAGCCGCCGTTCTCCGACTGGACGACCAGTTGCCCGCCCTCGCCCTGGCGGCCCTGCCGGGCGGAAACATCGGCCTTGCCGATCCGACCCTGGAAATTGGCGGAGCGGATATCGCCCCCGCGCTTCACGAGTTTCAGCGTAGCGCTGGTGATCGCCTCGCTGTTGAAGCCGGTCAGGATCGGCACGTCGAGATCGACGTCGTAATCGCCGCCCTTGGCTCCGGGCTTGCCACCCTTGCCTGACGATCCCGGGCGTTGCAGGTCCTTGATGAAGGGGCGCAGGTCGGCGACAGCGCCCCGCACCGTCAGTTTGACGACGCTACCGTCCCGCCGCGCATCGACCTTCAGGTTGTCACCCGGCGACAGGCGGAATTGCGAGAAACTCGCACTGTCCAGCCCGTTCTGCTTGTTCAGCTCGATCCGCCCCTTGATCAGGGCCGAGCCCGCATCGAGCGAGAAATCTTCCAGGTCGGGGCCATCCGCATCCGCGACATAAGCGAAACTGACCTTGCCAGGCCGCCCCGACGGCTTGCTGAGCCCGGGAACGACACCGTCGAGCGCGACCTTGGCGAGATCGATCTCGACGCGCGGCGGCTGCTCCGCGCCCTTGCCGAGCGACTTGACCACTTTCACCGGCAATGTCCCGGAAATCCCGCTATCGGCGCCGAAGCCGCGCCGCTGCCGCGCCGCGGCATCGAGCGCAAGCTGCAGGATCGCTTCGCCCTGCCCCTTGCCGTTCTGCTTGAGCTCGACCTGCGCCTTGTCGCCGCCGACCCGCGCATCGCCACGCAGCGACAGCCCGTTGCGATCGAGATTGACGGCGAAGCTGCCGGCGTCGAGCTTCTCGGTTCCCAGCAGCGTGTCGGAAGCGACGCTCGCGAGCGATCCGGTGCCGGTCACGACAACCTCGTCCGGCTTCAGGTCATCGGCAAGCGGCAGGGTGATGCCGACCTTGAGGTCGCTCGTGCCCTTGATCGCCGCCGGATCGATCTTGCCGGGGTTGAACTCCTTCAGGGCCGGAAAGGCGAAGAGCGCCGCCAGCGCATCCATCGAGCCGACCGAGCGGAAGCCGATCCGCGCCTGTGCGCGGTGCACATGATAGTCGGGCATGGCGAAGCTGCCTTCGCTCAACTCGAGCTTGCGGCCACCGCCGAGCTCGGCCGTCGCCTTGCCGATGGCGAGCTGGACGGTGCGGCCGCCGACCCGGCCGGACACGGTCGCATCGACCAGAGGCGGCAGGCCGGGATCGGGGAGATAGCGGACACGGTCGGCGTCGATCATCACCGAGAGCGCGGCATCCGGCATGCCCTCGCCCCTGAGCAGGCGGGCGTGATCCTCCGGTGCGAGGTCGAGATCGACCGACAGCGACTTGATGCGCCCCGCCGCGAGCTGCCGCCGCAACGTGCCGTGCACATCCGGCGAGGTGAAGGCAGGCCAGATCGCGAGCAGCGCGCGGGGATCGGAATCGCTCGCCTTGATCGCAAAGCGCTGCAATGGCGAGCCGTTCACCCGCTGAACCATGGCCGACATGTCGACGGTGGCGAGCGGCCCGCGCAACGAAACGGAGTCGATGGTCACGGCATTATTGGCAGGGTCGAGCTTGACGGCGGCCTTCAGGCTGTCGATCTGGACCGGCGGATCGGCGTCGACGCCGGCAAGCTGGCCCTTGGCATCCAGTGCGATGCGCCAGCCGCCACCATCCTCGCGCAGCGAGCCCGTCGCCGAAAGCTGCGTCGCGCCGGCCTTGATCTCGCTGCGGACGATGTTGAGCTCGGACAGGTCGGCGCCGCTCGCCATCTCGATATCGGCCGAATCCAGGGCGAAGGACGAGACCGGGCTTTCGGGAAAGCGCAACGTGCCGGACCGGACCGCGATCCGGGCGGTGATCGACTTCCTGCCGTCCGGGGACTGCCGCAAGATGGCGTGCCCCTGCAGCGGCAGGCCCTCGACCAGAACGCCGCCCTTTCCGAAGGCAAGCGCGACCGCTTCCGCCGGCTCGAAGCGCAGGATGTCGATATCGGCGCGCTGCGTGCCGTCGGCCTCGGTTGACAGATCGACGGCGAGCTCCTTCCAGCGCTGGCCGGTGCGCCCCTTCATCGTCATCCGCGTGCCGCGATCGGCGATGCGGGTCAGCTTGATCTCGACATCCTCCAGCCCGGCCTTCTGGCGCCCTTCCGGGTCGACCAGCGAGAGCCGTGCGCCGTTCATGCCGGCTTCCTCGAGCGATCCGAGAATGCCGTCGCCGCGCGCCAGCGTCGAAATCGCCCCCATGATGCCGGTGAAGGCGTTCCATTGCGCCGCATCCGGGACGCTCGGCTGCGGCGGCGTCTCGGCCGGCGCCGAATCGGCGTTGACCACGAGGGCGCCGTCCTTGGTGACGCCGAGGCGGACATTGACGCCGCGCAGATCGACCGAGACGAGCTTGATCTCGCCCTTGAGCAGTGCGAGCGGCGCATAGCCGAGAACGGCTTCCGGCGCCCGGATCACGGCGCCGCTGACGTGCTGGAACGAGACCTGCCGGACGCGCAGTTGCGAATGCCCGTCGATCCGGCCGAGCTCGGCAGAGGCTGCCGTGACCTTCCAGTCCGGTCCCAGGCGCTCTTCGATGGCAGCCGTGATGCGCCCTTCCAGGCCCGACAGCGGTACGATGCCCGTGACCATGAGCATCGCTGCCGCCGCCGCCAGCACCAGCACGGCGACCGTGACCGCGACGCAGATGGTGACGAGACCCGCCCTGGCGCGCTGCTTCACGATCGCGACATCGCAGGCTTCGCTCGCGGGCAACGCTTCGCCTTGCCCCGCAGCCACAGCCCTTGCTTCCTGGTCTGCCAAAATCCGCCTGGTCCTCTTCGGCGCCTGCGCCGGCTTGTGTCAGGGTGCGGCCGATCGCCTCTTGCCGCAATCCCCGAAGGCGGCATGCATGTCGATGCGGTCAGACGAAGCGATTCGGCAATCCGGAAACGGAATCGTCCGACGATTCGCAGGCTTTTGCCGCGAGCCGTCCCGCCATGCCGGGTCACGCGCTCCATGCAGCGAGAACGCGACGAAAGGAAGGCGGCGGCCATGGCATTGCAGGAAGGCGACAAGGCGCCGGATTTCACGCTGGCCCGCGACGGCGGTGGCGAGATCAGCCTCGGCGCGCTGCGCGGGCGCAAGATCGTGCTCTACGCCTACCCGAAGGACAACACCCCGGCCTGCACCGAGGAGGCGATCGCCTTCAATCGCCTGCGCCGGGAATTCGCGGCCTGCGGCACGGAGATCATCGGCGTTTCGCCCGATTCGGCAAAGAAGCACGACAATTTCAAACGCAAATACGAGCTTGACTTCCCGCTCCTCGCCGATGAGACGCAAGCCCTGGTGAACGCCTATGGCATCTGGGTCGAGAAGAGCCTGTATGGCCGCAAATATATGGGGGTCGAGCGCTCGACCTTTCTGATCGATGCCGAAGGGCGCCTCGCCCGGATCTGGCGCAAGGTGAAGGTGGCCGGCCACGCCGAAGAGGTGCTCGCGGCAGCCCAGAAACTTTGAAGCATCGCAGGAGCATTGCGCATGCCGGGATTTGCGAAAGATTAACCCTAACAATGTCTGATGAGGGTATCGGCAGCGTGATTACCGGTTCCGCGTATGCATCATCAGTCCCAGACGTCTCCCGCCCTCCCGACCGTCGGCCTGGTCTCGCACAAGACCTATACGGTGCGCCGCTCCACCATGCTCGCAGGGCTTGCCTGGCTCGCCCTGAGCACGGCCTGCAGCGGCGGCGCAGGCTGGTACATCCTCAGCAGGGATGATCTCGCCGCGCGGCTGATCGCCCGCGAGACATCGCGCCAATACGCCTATGAGGATCGGATCTCGGCGCTGCGGGCCGATATCGACCGCTACGCCAGCCGCGCCCTTCTCGATCAGGACGGCGTCGAATCGCGCGTCGACGAGCTTGCCAGCCGGCAGGCCGAGATCGAATCGCGCCAGTCGCTCGTGGCGGCGCTCACCGACACCTTGCAATCCAATGGCCTGATGCCGGCCGCGAAGCTGCCGCTGCGCTCGCAGGTCATCAAGCCCGGCGAACCGATCCGCGCCTCCGGCGTGACCAGCTTCGCCCCGATCATGCCGGGCAAGCCGACGCCTGCGCCCGAGACTCCTTCGCTGCGCGGCGCCGATGGCGGCTGGCAGTCGGGCGAGACACCGGCCGAGCCGCCAGCGAAGCGTGTCGATGCCGCCTTGACGAAGCTCGACGGCGCCATGGCCAGGACGTCGAACGCGCAGATCTCGACGCTGAAGGAGATGGACGAGACCCTCGCCGCGACGCAGAAGCGCCTGCGCAGCGCGCTTGCCGAAACCGGGCTTGATGCCGATCGCCTCGCCGCACCGGCTGCCTCGGCCGGGGGCATGGGCGGCCCCTTCGTGCCGGTGAAGCTCGACCCGTCGGAGAGCCCTTTCGCGGCCACGCTCAGCGCCCTCCAGCCGCGCGTCGCGTCGGTCCTGCGCCTGCGCGGCGTGATCGAGCAACTGCCACTCGCCCGGCCGATGGCCGGCGACCACGATTTCACCTCGAATTTCGGCTACCGCACCGATCCCTTCACCCGCGGCCTCGCCATGCATACCGGCGTTGATTTCCGGGCCGAGACGGGTTCCTCCGTTCTGGCGACCGCACCGGGCAAGGTCGTGGTGGCCGAGTACAATGGCGGCTACGGCAACATGGTCGAGGTCGAGCATGCCAATGGCCTGAGCACCCGCTACGCCCACATGTCGGCGATCTCGGTCTCGACCGGGCAGATGGTCAAGGCCGGCACCGTGGTCGGCCGGGTCGGCACCACCGGCCGCTCGACCGGACCACACCTGCATTACGAAACCCGCATCAACGACGAGCCGGTCGACCCGACCCGCTTCCTGCGTGCCGGCGGCAAGCTGCTCGCGAAAGCGCTCTGACAGGACCAGCCCGAAATGAAGAAGGCCGCGCTTCGGGCGCGGCCTTCTTCATTTGTTCGCCTTCAGCCGAAACTAGTCGATATCCTCGACTTCCACCTCAGTGCCGTAGACGCGCTGTGCCAGCGACGCCTCCATGAAGGCATCGAGATCGCCATCGAGCACCTCCGACGGCGCCGTCGAGCTGACGCCGGTGCGCAGGTCCTTCACCAGCTGGTAGGGCTGCAGCACATAGGAGCGGATCTGGTGGCCCCAGCCGATATCGGTCTTGGAGGCCTGCTCGGCATTGGCCTTGTCCTCGCGCTTCTTCAGCTCGACCTCGTAGAGGCGCGCGCGCAGCATGTCCCAGGCCTTGGCCCGGTTCTTGTGCTGCGAACGCTCCTGCTGGCAGGACACCGCGATTCCGGTCGGGATATGCGTGATACGCACCGCCGAATCCGTCGTGTTGATGTGCTGGCCGCCGGCTCCCTGCGCGCGATAGGTGTCGATGCGGCAGTCGGATTCGTTGACGTCGATGACGATGCGGTCGTCGACGACCGGATAGACCCAGATCGACGCAAACGAGGTCTGCCGCCGGGCATTCGAGTCGAAGGGCGAGATGCGCACGAGGCGATGCACGCCCGATTCGGTCTTCAGCCAGCCATAGGCGTTATGGCCCTTGAACTGCAGCGTCGCCGACTTGATGCCAGCCGTATCGCCGTCTTGGTACTCGAGCGTCTCGACCTTGAACTTCCGCCGCTCGCCCCAGCGCCGATACATGCGTAGCAGCATCTCGGCCCAGTCCTGGCTCTCGGTGCCGCCCGCGCCGGGATGAATCTCGACATAGGTGTCGAGCATGTCGGCCTCGCCCGAAAGCAAGGTCTCGACCTGCAGTCGCGCCGCTTCGTCCTGCACCGCCTTGATCGCCTGCTCGCCCTCGGTGACGGTGGCGTCGTCGCTCTCCATCTCGCCGAGTTCGATCAGCGTCAGCGCGTCGTCGAGCTCGCGCTCGAGCTTGCCGATGCCTTCGATCTGGGTTTCCAGCGAGGTGCGCTCGCGCATCAGCTTCTGCGCGGTTTCGGCATCGTTCCAGAAATCGGGTCCCTCGGAGAGGGCGTTGAGTTCCGCTAGGCGGCGTTGAGCGACATCCCAGTCAAAGATGCCTCCTCAGCAGTCCGATCGACTGCTTGGCGTTATCGAGTTGCGTCTGGATTTCGGGGCGCATGATTCCGTCTGGACGTCCTTGTGGGCTGAACTTGAGCGCTGAGATAGGGGCGAAAGCCGGCGCTGTAAACGCCCGAGCGGTCATCCGCTCGTCGGATCGGGGCGACGATGATCGTCGGTCCCAAAGGAAAAACGCCCGGAGTCGTCTCCGGGCGTCAAAAAGCCTGCTGTCAGCTCAGTAGAGCCCGCCGGTGCCGGAACCAACGGCACGGCCGCCGCCTCCCGGCCCGACAGAGAGCGGCGCGCTGCCGTCGCCGGCGGCGCCGATCACCGAATAGCTGTCCGGCGGCGCCGTGCCCGGCTTGAAGGCTTCGAGGATACCGCCCTCGCCGCCGGCGCGCATGCCGGTGCGGGGATCGACGCGGATCAGCTTGATGCCGGCCGGAACACGGAACGGCGTCGCCGGCTTGTCCTTCAGCGCCGCGGTCATGAAGTCGCGGAAGATCGGCGCGGCATACTGGCCGGCGGTCGCGGAGGTGCCCAGCGACTTCGGCTTGTCGAAGCCCATATAGACGCCGACGGCGAGGTCGGGCGAGAAGCCGACGAACCAGACGTCCTTGGCATCGTTCGTCGTGCCGGTCTTGCCGGCGAGCGGCTTGCCGACGGCCTTGACCACCGTCGCCGTGCCGGCGTTGACCACGCCCTCGAGAATCGAGACCATCTGGTAGGCGGTCAGCGGGTCGAGGACCTGCTCGCGGTTGTCGACCAGGCGCGGCTCGGGCTGGTTGGCCCATTTCTCGGCGTTGCAGCCCTCGCAGACTCGCTGGTCGTGCCGGAAGATCGTCGAGCCCGAGCGGTCCTGGATGCGGTCGATCAGGGTCGGCCGGATTCGCTTGCCGCCATTGACCAGCATCGAATAGCCCGCGGTCATCCGCATCACGGTCGTCTCGCCGGCGCCGAGCGACATCGACAGCACCGGCTGCAGATCGTCATAGACGCCGAAGCGGCGTGCATATTCGGCGATCAGCGGCATGCCGACATCCTTGGCGAGCCGCACCGTCATCAGGTTCTTCGAGAACTGGATGCCGTAGCGCAGCGTGCGCGGCCCGGTCGATTTGCCGTCGTAGTTCTCCGGGCGCCACATGCCGAGCCCGGCCCCCTGATCGATCTCGATCGGCGCATCCAGGATGATGCTGGACGGGGTGTAGCCGTTGTCGAGGGCAGTCGCATAGACGAAGGGCTTGAAGGAGGAGCCGGGCTGGCGCAGCGCCTGCGTCGCGCGGTTGAACTCCGACTGATCGTGGCTGAAGCCGCCGACCATCGCGAGCACGCGGCCCGAGAACGGGTCCATCGCGACGATGGCGCCGTTGACCTCCGGCAATTGCCGCAGCCGCGCATAACCCGGCCGGCTCTCCATCGGCTCGACATAGACGACATCGCCGACGGAAACGACCTGCGAGATGCGGCCGCGGCGGGTCCATTTGATGCCGTCGGCGGCGAGCGTCAGGATCTGGCGCTCCTTGTTGAGATGACCGGCAGTATCGCGCAGCGGATGCAGGCCGAGCTTGGCGCTGTCGCCGTTGACGTCGAGCACCACCGCGAGCCGCCATGGCGCGACATCGCCCAGCACCGGCAGTTCGCCGACCACCGCACCCCAGTCCTTGCCGCCAAGGTCGATCTTCTGGATGGCGCCGCGCCAGCCGCGCGCCTCGTCGAAGCGCACGAGGCCGTCGACCAGCGCCTTGCGGGCCATCAACTGGGTCTTCGGGTCGACGGTGGCGCGGACGGAAAGGCCGCCTTCGAGCAGCTTCTTCTCGCCATAGCGGTCCTGCAATTCGCGCCGGATCTCCTCGGCGAAATAGCCGGCGGCGATGTTGTTGGGCGAAACCGTGCGCGGATTGACGCCCAGCGGCTGCTTCTTCGCCTCCTCGCCCGCCTCGCGCTTGGCATAGCCGTTCTCGACCATGCGATCGATGACGTAGTTGCGGCGTTCGATCGCGCGGTCGCGATTGCGGAAGGGATGCAGGTCGCTCGGCGCCTTCGGCAGCGCTGCAAGGTAAGCGGCCTCCTGCAGGTTCAGCTCATGCACCGACTTGCCGAAATAGTTCAGCGCCGCGGCGGCGATGCCATAGCTGCCCTGCCCCGGCGCCGGCGCGCCGAGATAGATCTCGTTCAGGTAGAGCTCGAGGATCTTGTCCTTCGAATAGGTCGATTCGAGCTTCAGAGCGACCAGCGCCTCGCGGATCTTGCGCTCGATCGACTGCTCGGGGCTGAGGAAGAAGTTCTTCGCGACCTGCTGGGTGATCGTCGAGGCACCCTGCGGCCGGCGATTCGCGCCGCGGTTGCGGAAGTTCGAGATCGCGGCACGAACCAGGCCTTCCGGATCGACACCGATATGCTTGTAGAAATTCTTGTCCTCGGCCGAGAGATAGGCGTCGATGAGCAGCTTCGGCACGGCCTGGATCGGCAGATAGAGGCGTCGCTCACGCGCATATTCGGCGATCAGGCTGCCGTCGCCAGCATGGACGCGGGTCATCACCGGCGGCTCGTAGTTCCTAAGCTGGGCATAGTCAGGCAGATCCTGCGAGTAATGCCAGATCAATCCGCCGGCGATGGCGGCGCCGATCACGAAAGCGATCGCACCGGCGGCGAACAACCATCCGAAGATTCGCAGAATGAACCGCATCTCAGGCCCTGGACCCCGTAATTCTCACCGGCGGGCGCCAGATCGGGGCGCTTCGCAAATCAAAGCTATAACATGACGGAGATGGCGGAACCGTGGCTTCGCGACCACATTCCGCACCATCTCACACCGTCCTTACGAGGAACGAAGCGACGCTGTCATCCCGTGCGCGCTGCGGCATGAAATGCCGCTGCGCCGACACGGGACCGCGTGCCGCTTCGTACCCCGCCCCTCCTCGTCACCCGAAAAGGCGCCCCTTCCGGTTGACGGTCCCGTGTCTGCGCAGCGGCACTGCGCGCCGCAGCGCGCACGGGATGACAACCCGCTTTGCCGGGCATCGACGCTCCTAGTTCCGGTTCTCGGCCGCCTTGCCGACGGAAGCCCGCTCGCGGGCGAAATAATCCTCGATCGCAGAAGAAACGGCCGTCACCGCCTTGCCTCGCCATTCCGGCGAATTGAGCAGTTCGGCATCCTTCGGGCTCGACATGTAGCCGAGCTCGATCAGCACCGACGGCACATCCGGCGCGCTCAGCACCCAGAACCGCGCCGAGCGCAGCGGGACCTTGTGCATCTTGATCGAACCGCCGAGCTTCTCGACCAGATTGCGCGCGAAGACACCGGTGAAGGTCCGCGTCTCGCGCCGGGCGAGATCCAGCAGGATGCCGGCGACATCCTGCAGTTCCTCGCTGGTTTCCAGTCCTGCGGCGGCATCCGCCTCGTTCTCCTTGGCCGCGAGCCGGGCGGCCTCGGCGTCCGTCGCCCGCTCCGAGCGGGTATAGACGGTGGCGCCGCGGACCTCCTGGGCCTGGGTCAGCGAATCGGCATGGATCGAGATGAACAGGTCGGCCTGCTCGCCGCGCCCGATCTGCACGCGATCGCCGAGCGAGACGAAACGGTCGTCGTCGCGGGTCATGACGACGCGATAGCGGCCACTGGCCTCGAGCTGCTCCTTGAGTGCCTTGCCGAAGGCGAGAACCACGACCTTCTCGGCGATGGCAGCGACGGTCGCACCCGGATCGATACCGCCATGGCCGGGGTCGATCACGATGGTGCGGCGCGTCTCGCCGGCAGCCTTTGCGGGCGCCGTAGCAGGAGCCACAGACCCCGGCCTGCGCACCTTCTCGGCCTCGGCCAGGAACTCGGCCCGCGCGACCTTCTTCAGTTCGATCGTCAGTTCGCCGAAGCCGCCCCGCACCGTCTTCACCTCGGCCTTCGCGATGACGGCGGGATGCGACAGATCGATGATGATTCGGGCCTTGTCGGCGGTGAACAGGCCATAGCGATAGCCGCTGACGAAGCCGGCGCTGCGCTTCACCGAAGGCCGGATCTGGAAATTGGTCGAAGGCAGCTCGACGATGACCCGGTCCGGAGAGGCCTGCACCCAGGCATCGACCGCGACGGCCGAGGACAGCATCATCGAGAGGCTTACGGTCTCGCCGTTCTGCTCGATACGGGCGTCGGTCGCGACCGGATACTCGCTCTGCGGCCGCGGCTCGGCCTTCGTCTCCGCCCGGGCCGGCGAAAAGCCGGTCGCCAGCAGGCAAGCGACGGCGAGCACGCACCGCAGCGCCCGGGATCGCCACGGCGCATCGCAACGGCTCGAATCGGCGCGGCGGATGCACGAGAACAGGTGAAAGATCCCGCTTATTGTTACGAGGGTTTAACCATAACGGGGCTGAAATCCTAACAGCCCGTTACCATCTCTTCCCGAGACCGTGAACCGCCCTGCCGAGGGCGGCGTGAGATGCACGCGTCATGTGACTTGCAAATCACTATCACCTGTCTGTAATGGAACAGGTTGCTTGTCAGCCTGCCCGAGGGACACATCCGGATCGTGCGATCCGTCGGCGTCCGAAGCAGGCTGGGCTGCCGCTCCTGACCGGAGTGGCGGCAACAAGACGACCGCAACGGATCGTCCGCAGACGGTTGGCATCGGGATTGCGTGTTTTCTGCGCCCTGCCCTGTCTTGCGAGCGTGCAAACGCGATGCGCCTGGCCGCCCGGCCGGAGCATCGCAGGTCAGGACAGATGACGGGGCATAAGACGCCGCTAGCACCATCGGTGAACCGTCCGAACCTGCGGAACCGCGCGGGGCTTTGCGCCCGGGTTGCTGTTCCGAGCCGCCTTCCTGTCTCGACCGCTTCCTTCTCCCTCCTGCAACATGCCGGCTCATCCCGGTCTTTTCGCGGCGCCCCTGCCCGCGGCGGCGGACTAGCATCCGTAGCCGCGCAGCCCTGGTCGGCGGCCGCGCCAATGGAAACGACTTATGGCCAACAAGATGCTTATCGATGCCACCCACCCGGAGGAGACCCGGGTCGTGGTGGTCCGCGGGTCCCGCGTCGAAGAGTTTGATTTCGAATCCGCCAGCCGCAAGCCGCTGCGCGGCAATATCTATCTCGCCAAGGTGACGCGGGTGGAGCCTTCGCTCCAGGCCGCCTTCGTCGAGTATGGCGGCAACCGCCACGGCTTCCTCGCCTTCTCCGAGATCCATCCCGACTATTACCAGATCCCGGTCGCCGACCGGCAGGCGCTGCTCGACGACGAAGCCCGTGCCGAGCGTGACGAGGAGCGCGACGAGGAGAAGCGCGAGAAGCGCGGCCGCCGCGACCGTGGCCGCCGCGGCGATCGCGACAACCGCGCCAAGAAGGCTGCCGCCGACGAGACCGTCTCCGCCGAGGTCGAGGCCACCGGCGATGACGTCCAGGTCGAGACCGACGGCAAGGAAGCCGCCATGGTCAACGAGGGCGCGCCCGCTTTCGGTGAGTATTTCGCCCCGGATGTCGCCGAATCGACCACCGAGGACGCCGCTGCGAACGCTGCGCCGCTGACCTTCGAGACCGTCTCCGTCGAAGCGACCGAGGTTTCGGTCGAAGCGCCGGAGGGCTCGGACACCGAGGCCCGCAAGCCGTCCGAGGACGATGGCGACGACGAGAACGGCAACGAGGAGACCGAAGAGGCTCCAGAGCAGCTCGGCGGCGGTGACGCCCTCGACGACATGCCGGAGCGGCGCCAGCGCAGCCACCGCCGCCAGTACAAGATCCAGGAGGTGATCAAGCGCCGCCAGATCATCCTGGTCCAGGTCGTCAAGGAAGAGCGCGGCAACAAGGGTGCGGCGCTCACCACCTATCTCTCGCTGGCCGGCCGCTACTCGGTGCTGATGCCCAACACCGGCAAGGGCGGCGGCATCTCGCGCAAGATCACCAATGCCGAGGACCGCAAGCGCCTCAAGGAGATCGCGACCGAGCTCGAGGTCCCGGAGGGGATGGGCCTGATCCTGCGCACGGCCGGTGCCTCGCGCACCAAGGTCGAGATTCGGCGCGACTACGAATACCTGATGCGGATGTGGGAGAGCGTGCGCGAGCTGACGCTGGCCTCGGTCGCTCCGGCGCTGGTCTATGAGGAGGGCAACCTCGTCAAGCGCTCGATCCGCGACCTCTACAACAAGGATATCGACGAGGTTCACGTCGCCGGCGAGGAGGCCTATCGCGAGGCCAAGGACTTCATGCGTATGCTCATGCCGAGCCAGGCCAAGAGCGTGAAGGCCTATCGCGAGCAGACCCCGCTCTTCGCGTCCTTCGGCGTCGAAAGCCAGCTCGACGCGATGTTCTCGAACACGGTCACGCTGAAATCCGGCGGCTATATCGTCATCAACCAGACCGAGGCGCTGGTCGCGATCGACATCAACTCGGGCCGCTCGACCCGCGAGCACAATATCGAGGACACCGCCCTCAAGACCAATCTCGAGGCGGCGGAGGAAATCTCCCGCCAGCTGCGCCTGCGCGATCTCGCCGGCCTCATCGTGATCGATTTCATCGACATGGAGGAGAACCGGAACAACCGCGCCGTCGAGAAGAAGCTGAAGGAGTGCCTGAAGGACGACCGCGCCCGCATCCAGGTCGGCCGCATCTCGGCCTTCGGCCTGCTCGAGATGTCGCGGCAGCGCATCCGCACCGGCGTGCTCGAATCATCCTCGGTGCCCTGCCCGCATTGCGCCGGCGCCGGCATGATCCGCTCGACCTCTTCCGTCGCGCTGCAGATCCTGCGCGCGCTGGAGGAGACGCTGATCAAGAGCGCCGCTCACAACCTCACCGTCCGGACCCGTCCCGAGGTGGCGCTCTATGTGCTGAACCAGAAGCGCGCCCATCTCGCCGATCTCGAGACCCGTTTCGCCATCGCAATCACGATCTCGACCGACGCGAACCTGCTGGGCACGCGCTATTTCGAGGTCGAGCGCGGCGAGTTCGTCGGCAATGAGGGGCGCGTCATCCCGACCAGCTTCAAGGCCGAGGCGATCGCGTCGGATGTCGACGACGAGGCGCTCGACGCCGCCGCGGAAGCGGCCGCCCTCGACGCCGAGACCGGCGGCACCGAGACCGCCGCCGCCGAGGCCCAGGACCAGTCCGAGCGTGGCGAGGGCGAGAATGGCCGTCGCCGCCGCCGCCGCCGTCGCCGCCGGCGTGGCGGCGAGCGTGACGAGCAGGGCCAGCAGCTCGACGGCGCGCAGGCTGACGACGAAGGCGACGAGGGCGAGGAAGACGGCGACGACGCTGCCATCCCGGCCACAGCCGAGCCGGTTGCCGAAGCCGCGGCCGAAGTCGCCCCGGAACCGGTCGTCGAGGAGCCGACGGCCGAGCCCGCCAAGCCGAAGCGCAGCCGCGCCCGCAAGCCGAAGGCCGAGGCCGCCAAGGAGACCGAGGCCAAGGCCGAGACCGTCGCCGCCGAAACTGCTCCCGCCGAGGCCGAGAAGCCCAAGCGCAGCCGCTCGCGCAAGAAGGTCGTGCCGATCACCGAGGGGGGCGAAGCCGCTGCGGAAGCTGCTCCGGCTCCTGTCGAGACCAAGGCCGAGTTGCCGGTCGCTGCTCCCGAGACCGCGGCGGCCCCGGCCGAGCCCGCTCCGGCGCCGGCGCCGGAACCCGCTCCCGCGCGCGCGCCTGCCGAGGAGCCCGTCGCGGTCGTGCTGACCGAGCCGGACCCGGACCGGCCGAAGCGTGGCGGCTGGTGGAACAGGCTCGCCGGCCGCTCCTGATCGCAGCGCCAGAACCGCATGAATGAAAAAGCCCGCTGCGTTGCGCAGCGGGCTTTTTCTTTTCACGGGTTCGGCAAATCCCCTCAGCCCGCCGCCGGCACCAGCGGGCTTGGCGGCGGAACGGTCGCGATCGCCGCAGCGGCATGGCCCTGCGCGCCGCCCTCGCCGCCGCGCACGGTCACGGCATTCGAGGCGAAGGGCACGCGAGCCTCGTTCAGGGCGCGGTAGACCCGCTTCAGCGCCTCGCGCTGAATCATCGAGGCCTGGTTCGGCTTGCTCGTGAATTTCAACCGGATGACGATGGCGCTGTCGGCGATCTCCGCGACGCCCTGCATCTTCAGCGGGGCGATGAATTGCGGCCCGAATTCTGGGTCCTCCAGCAGCGCGATCCCGGTCTTCTTGATCGCCTTCCGCGCCAGCTCGATATCGGCGGAATGGTCGAGACGGACGTTGAACTTCACCGTCGCCCAGTCACGGCTGGAATTGGTCAGCGACTGAACCTGGCCGAAGGGCACGGTATGGATCTGTCCGCTCTGATGGCGCAATTGCATCGAGCGCAGCGAAATCTTCTCGACCGTGCCCTTGAGCCGGCCGGTATCGACATATTCGCCGACGCGGAACGCATCCTCCAGCATGAAGAACACGCCGGAGACGATGTCCCGCACCAGCGCCTGCGATCCGAAGGAGATGGCGAGGCCGAGAATGCCGAAGCCGGCAAGCAGCGGCCCGATATCGACGCCCAGCCGCGACAACACGATCAGCACGGTGAGGCCGAGCACCGCGCCGAGCACGACACCGCGCAGTACCGGCAACACGGTGGCCAGCCGCGTCGGCACGCCGGCTTCATGAACGGCGTCCTCGTCGGCCGGCCCGATCGTGGCGCGCTTCGGTGTGTAGGCTTCGAAGAAGGCATGCAGGAAGACGAGCGCCACCCAGCCGACGAAGGCGAAGATCGCGACGCCGGCCGTCTGGCGCATCACGGCGGCGAACTGCGCCGAACTGACGCCGAGCAGCAAGCCGGCCCAGAGGCGCGACAGCACGAAGAAGCCGGCGGCCCATAGCACGCCGACAGCCGCCGCACGCAAGGCGGCGCCTCCGGCGCGCCGCATCGGGGTTACGCCATGCTCAGCCTCGTGCCGCATCGCATGGCACCGGAGCAGGCTGGCAACGCCGACGGCAAGGATCGGGATGATGACGATGGCCACCTGCGTCAGGGCCGAGGCCTCGGCCCAGCGTCCGCCATTCGACATCATGGCGGCAGCGCTGCTGACCATCCACAAAAGGACCGTGGTCCCGATATAGAACCAGGCCGTTCCACTCGCGATCAGCCGCCGGATCGGGCCCGGCTCGGACGAACCCGACAGGACCAGCGCTTCCAGATCGTGCCGTCCGTCATGGAACCACCAGATCTTGAACAGCGTGATGAGGATTCCGGTCAGCGCGATCAGCCCCGTCACGGGCCGCGGGCCGGCGCTGACATGGTGGGCGAGCAGGATGCCGGTCACGATCAGCGGCGTCAGGATCGCGTAGGCGACCAGCCTGCGGAAATGCACCTCGGCGCGCGGCAGCGGCATGATCCGTCGATCCGGCGCGTGTGGCGAGACGAGGAAGCGGCCGATGGCGATGTAAATGGCGCCGATCGCTGCGCCATTGGCGCCCGTCGTGAGGGCGATATTGGCGAGATCATGTTCCGGCAGCCAGGCGTTGCGGGCGACGCGCGCCACGGCCAGGGCGAGCAGGACCGTCGCGACATCCTGGAGCAGCAGCCAGGACGAGGCGATCAGGCGCGGCGTGAATTCAGGCCCCGCAGGCTGCATCCTGCGCGCGAACCAGCGGGCAGAGGCGATCCGGAAGGCGAAAGCGGCCGCGAGCGCAAGGCAGATGATCCCGACGAGGCGCCAACCGGCGGTCGTGCCTTCGCGGCCATTGAGATTGCGCAGCCAGGCACGCCCCCAGCTGTCCGGCAGTTCGCTGATCGCGGGGATCGAGGTGCCGCCATATTCGACGCCGTCGATGAAACGGTCGGCGAGGGCACTAACCTCGGCTTGGAAGCCCGCTTCATCGGCCATCGAAGGGGCTGGCGCAGGTTGAGCGGCGGCGGGCTTTGCGTTGCCGGCGGGCTCGGCAGGCGGTGCTGCAACGGGCGCGACCGCGGCGGCGGCGCCGACCCGGATCTCGACCTGCCGCCCCGGAGCGGACAGGGCATCGACCATCTTGCGGATCGTCTCGGGTGTCTCGTCGCCGCGCAGGTTGAGAACGACCGAGGATTGGCCCTGAGCCGCAGCAGGCGTGGTCGACCCCAGGAACACGAAAGCAAGCGCCAGCCAGCCGAGAAGAACGGCCCATCGGATAACGCTTCGCCGCGGGACGGATGCGCCCGGTGCAGCGACGTTCATGACAAGCCTCCACGCTATCCCACGGCGGCAGAATGCGAGGCTTCCCTGAAATCTGGCAAGCGGTTTCCGAGGCCGCGCCCGCCGTCGCTCAGCGCTTTTTCATCCAGGTGCCGATCCGCGTCACCGCCTCCTCGCATTCACTGAGCGAACCGGCGAAGGAGAGCCTGATCGTGCGCGCCCCGCGGGCCTCGTCGAAATCGAGCCCGGGCGTGATCGCGACGCCGGCTTCTTCGAGGACGCTGCGGCAGAAGGCCATGGAATCGTTCGAGTGCCGGCCGATGTCGAGATAGATGTAGAAGGCTCCGTCCACGGGCAGGAAATCGCCGAGACCGATCTCCGGCAATGCCTTCAGCAGGAAGCTGCGGTTCGCGGCATAGCCGGCCTTGATCGCCTCGCATTCGGCGGTCGCGTCGAAAGCCGCCTCGCCCGCCACCTGGCTGAGATAGGGCACCGAGATCGAGAAATTCTGCTGCAGCCGTTCGATCGTGCGCACGAGGCGCTGCGGCACCACGAGCCAGCCGACGCGCCAGCCGGTCATGCAATAATACTTGGAGAACGAGTTGACGACGATCGCGTCGGGATCGGCGGCGAGCGCCGTCGTCGCCGGCGTCTCGTAGGTCAACCCGTGATAGATCTCGTCCGAGATGTACCAGAGCCCGAGCTTGCGGCAGCAGGCAGCGACATCGGCGATGGCTTCAGGCGTCATCACCACGCCGGTCGGGTTGGCCGGGCTCATCGTCAGCACGCCAGCCAGCGGTTTTTCGCGATGGGCCCGCTCGATCAGGTCCGGCGTCAGCGCAAAGCGCGTCTCGGGGCCGACCTCGATCGCCACCGGCTCCAGCCCGAGCGCGATCAGGATATTACGATAGGCCGGATAGCCCGGCGCCGTGATCGCGATCCGTGCGCCCGGCTGGAAGCAGGCGAGGAAGGCCAGGATGAAGCCGCCGGACGAACCGGTCGTCACCACGACGCGCTCGGCCGCCACCGCGACGCCATAAGCATCCTGATAGTGGCGCGCGATGCGCTCCCTCAGAGAATCCGTGCCGAGCGCCTGGGTATAGCCGATCCGGCCGTGCTCCAGCGCCCGGCTGGCGGCAGCGCGGATCGAGCCCGGCGTCGGCGCCGAGGGTTGCCCGACCTCCATATGCACGACCGAACCGCCGCGGCGCTCGATGGCTGCCGCCTGGTTCATCACATCCATGACGATGAAGGGAGCGACGCGCTCGGCGCGCTCGGCCAGGGCGGGCAAGGCGGCGGGCACGATCAGAGGCTTCGACATCGGCTTGTCCGGGTTCGCGAGGAGGCGTGATCGCGTAGCCGAGCCGGCCGCGGCCTGCAACCATCGGTCGCGACCACTGGCAGAGCTGTGATTTGACCTTCACCCCGCGAGGACCCACAAGCTCGCGCCCAGACGCATTGCTTCCGCCGGCGTGATCCAGGCCGGCGGCTCTGAAAGGATGACGAGATGGCTTTCCCGACCCTGACCAGCCTGGCACGCGCCTGCCTGCGGCCCGCCGCTCTCGCGCTGAGCCTCTGGCTCGCGGCCTCCGCGGCGCCGGCCATGGCGCAGGGCCAGCCGCTCTCGCCCGAGCAGCGCAAGGCGGTGACCGACCTGATCCGCGAGACGATCCTGAAGAATCCCGAGATCATCCAGGACGCGCTGATCGAGCTGGAGCGGCGCAACACGGTCGCCCAGGCCGATGCCCAGCGCAACGCGGTCGCCGCCGAGAAGGCCCGCATCACCGACCCGGCGACCTCGGTCATCATCGGCAATCCCGAGGGCGACATCACCCTGGTCGAGTTCATGGATTACAATTGCGGCTTCTGCAAAAGGGCGATGGAGGACGTGACGGCGCTCTCCAAGGCCGATCCGAAGCTGCGCGTCGTGCTCAAGGACTTCCCGATCCTCGGCCCTGATTCGGTCGAGGCGAGCCGCGTCGCCGTCGCCGCGAAGAACCAGCTCCAGGGTCCGAAATATTTCGAGTTCCACAACAAGCTGATGGCCGTGAAGGGCAAGGTCAACGCCGCCAAGGCACTCGACGTCGCCAAGGAAGCGGGCGCCGACATCGCCCAGCTGAAGAAGGACATGGAGGCTCCCGCCACCAAGGCCGCGATTGCGGATACCGTCGCGCTCGGCGACCGCCTCGGCCTCACCGGCACGCCAGCCTTCATCATCGGCGACGAGATCGTCTTCGGCGCGGTCGGCCAGGCCGCCCTCAAGGCGAAGATCGATTCCGTGCGGCGCTGCGGCAAGACCGACTGCGCCGGCTGATCGGCCGTCTCTCACGCAATCCGCTGGGCCGGCAGGGTGCTTCAGGCTTCCCCTGCCGGCCCGCAACGTTTATGAGGGCGGCTCCTGCCGCCCGCGCGCGGTGCCGGAATCAACGCCACCTATGGTCGCCGTCCACGTCCTGAACGGACCCAACCTCAACCTGCTCGGAACCCGCGAGCCCGGAACCTATGGCGCGGTCACGCTGGCCGGCGTCGAGGAACGCCTGCGCCGCAAGGCCGAGGCGGCCGGCGTGGAGCTGACCTTCCGCCAGACCAATTTCGAGGGCGAGCTCGTCACCTTCATCCAGCAGGCGGGACTGGCCGGCGCCGGCGTCATCATCAATGCAGGCGCCTATACCCATACGTCGGTGGCCCTGCGCGACGCGATCAAGGGCGTCGATGCGCTGGCGATCGAGGTCCATATTTCCAACGTACATGCGCGCGAGGAATTTCGGCACCATTCCTATATGGCGCCGGTCTGCGTCGGCGTGATCTGCGGCTTCGGCGTCGCGAGCTACGACCTGGCTTTCGACGCGATCGTACCGCTGCTGGAAAAGCGGGCGGCGAAAGCCGCCTGAGCCATTGAACGGGAGCACGGCACGACCGCCGCTCCCATCCGAATATCCGAAGAAGACGGTGATACCCGCCATGGCGACCAAGAGCCCGATCGACCCCGAACTTGTCCGCGAGCTGGCCGAGCTCCTGAACCAGACCGATCTCACCGAGATCGAGGTCGAGAAGGGCGATCTGCGCGTCCGCGTCGCCCGCAACATCACGGCGACGGTCCAGGTCCCGGCCGCCGTCGCCGCTCCCGCGATGGCGATGCCCGCTCCGGTCGCGGCGTCCGCCCCGGCCGAGGCCAGGCCGACCGCCGCCCATCCTGGCGCCGTGCCCTCCCCGATGGTCGGCACTGCCTATCGCCGCCCCTCGCCCGATGCCAAGCCCTTCGTCGAGGTCGGCAGCGTGGTGAAGCAGGGCGAGCGCATCCTCCTCGTCGAGGCGATGAAGACCTTCAACGACATCGTCGCGCCCCGCGCCGGCAAGGTCACGGCCATCATGGTCGAGGACGGCCAGCCGGTGGAATACGGTGAGCCGCTGCTGGTGATCGAGTGAGCGTGGCGCCGCGCGCCGTCGGGTCCGATTTGGGTTTCAAGATGTTCGACAAGATCCTGATCGCCAACCGTGGAGAGATCGCGCTGCGCGTGCTGCGCGCCGCCAAGGAGCTCGGTATCGCCACCGTCGCGGTGCATTCCACGGCCGACGCCAACGCCATGCATGTGCGCCTCGCCGACGAGAGCGTCTGCATCGGCCCGCCGCCGGCCCGCGAGAGCTATCTCAACATCCCCGCCTTGATCGCGGCCTGCGAGATCACCGGGGCCGACGCGGTCCATCCCGGCTACGGCTTCCTCTCGGAGAACGCCCGCTTCGCCGAGATCCTGGAGCAGCACAACATCGCCTTCATCGGCCCCAAGGCCGAGCATATCCGCTCGATGGGCGACAAGATCGAGGCCAAGCGTACCGCCAAGCGCCTCGGCATTCCCTGCGTGCCGGGCTCCGAAGGCGGCGTCGCGGATGACCAGGAGGCGCTGAAGATCATCCGGGAGATCGGCTTTCCCGTGATCATCAAGGCCGCTTCAGGCGGCGGCGGCAAGGGCATGAAGGTCGTCCGCAGCGAGGATGAGCTGTCCGTACTACTCTCCACCGCCCGCAGCGAGGCCAAGGCCAATTTCGGCGACGACGCCGTCTATATCGAGAAATATCTCGAAAAGCCGCGCCATATCGAGATCCAGGTGCTCGGCGACGGTCGCGGCCATGCGATCCATCTCGGCGAACGCGACTGCTCGCTGCAGCGGCGCCACCAGAAGGTCTGGGAGGAAGGCCCCTCGCCCGCCCTCAATGCCGGCGAGCGCGACCGGATCGGCGAGGTCTGCGCCAAGGCGATGCGCGAATTGCAGTATCGCGGCGCCGGCACGATCGAGTTCCTCTACGAGGACGGCGAGTTCTACTTCATCGAGATGAACACCCGCATCCAGGTCGAGCATCCGGTCACCGAGATGATCACCGGGATCGACCTCGTCAACGAGCAGATCCGCATCGCCGCCGGCGCGCCGCTCTCGCTCAAGCAGTCGGACATCGTCATCGAGGGCCACGCCATCGAATGCCGGGTCAATGCCGAGCATCACGCGACCTTCCGCCCCTCGCCCGGCAAGATCGCCTCGTTCCACACCCCGGGCGGCCTCGGCGTGCGCGTCGATTCCGCCGCCTATCAGGGCTACACGATCCCGTCGCATTACGATTCGCTCGTCGGCAAGCTGATCGTCCACGGCCGCAACCGCGACGAATGCCTGATGCGCCTGCGCCGCTCGCTCGACGAGTTCGTCGTCGACGGCGTCGACACGACGCTGCCGCTGTTCCGCACGCTGGTGCGCAACCCGGACATCCTCAACGGCGACTACAACATCCACTGGCTCGAGAAATTCCTCGCCGCCGGCGGCATGGGCGAGCCGGAAGCCTGAGCCTCCGGCAGTCTCCGACATGAAAAAGCCCCTCGCGATGCGAGGGGCTTTTTGCATTGCTGTTCCTTCAAACCTCAAGCGCGGGTCATCCCGGGCGGAGCGAAGCGCAGACCCGGGATCCATGCCGGAGCGCTTCCGTGGGAGGTTCAGGCATGGATCCCGGGTCTCCCTGCGGTCGCCCGGGATGACAGCGCGCTCCTGGAAAGCGCCACGGCGCTTCAGATCGTCTCCAGCAAGCCCTTGATCAGCGCCTGGCGCGGCGCGATCGACGAGATCAGCCCGTATTCCTGCAGCGTATGCGCGCCATCGCCGTCGATGCCGAGCCCGTCGAGCGTCGGCACGCCGAGCGCCGCGGTGAAGTTGCCGTCCGAGCCGCCGCCGGTCATCGGGCAATCCTGCAGGTCGAAGCCGGCATCGGCCGCGACCTTGCGGGCCAGCGCGAACAGCTCCGCCACCGCGGCGGACTTCTCATAGGGCGGGCGGTTCATGCCGCCGGTGATGCGCAGCGCGACATCGGGATCATGCGACTTCAGGCTGAGGATGCGGTTCTCCATCATCGTGCCGTCGGCGAGCGTGGTGACGCGGCAATCGACGCTGAACCAGGCATGCTGCGGGATGACATTGGCCGCCGTGCCGCCGCCGACCAGCGCGACGCTGGTGGTGATGCCGCGCGCATAGTCGGTCATGCCCTCGACGGCGAGGATCTGGTGCGCAGCCTCGCGGATCGCGCTGCGCCCATCGGCATGGCGCGAGCCGGCATGGGCCGGCCGGCCTTCCAGCCTGACATCGAAGCGCCCGACACCCTTGCGCGCGGTCACGATCTTGCCGCCCTCGCGGGCCGGCTCGGTGACGAGCACCGCCTTCGATCCCCGGCCGATCTCCTCGATCAGCCCGCGGCTTGTCGGCGAACCGATCTCCTCGTCGGGCGTGAACAGAAAGACCATCGGCCGCCTGGCCGAGCCGGCAGCCGCGACCTGCTTGAAGCCCTGCAGGGCGAGCCAGGCGCCGCCCTTCATGTCGTAGACGCCTGGGCCGTAGAGCCGGTCGCCATCGACCCTGACCGGCAGTTCCTTGGCGCTGGTGCCGACCGGATGCACGGTATCGAGATGCGACATCACCGCGACGGCGGGCTGGCCGTTGTCGAGGCCGGCACGCAGCACGACCATATCGCCCAGCCCGTCGCGGCCGGGAATGCGCTCGACTGCGATCGGCAGCCCCGCGACATCTTTCTGGACGAGGTCCATCATGCCGTTCACGCCGGCTGGATGGCTGGTGGGACTTTCGAGCGCGACCCAGACGGAGAGCGCGGCGGCGGAATCTTGCTGTTTCATGGGGCGATGTTCACCGAAGAAGCCCTTGCCGCGCAAGGCGGTTCGCATGCGTCTTGTGCAGGCCGGAAACGCAAGCCGAGGTCGCGACCGAGCGGGCGGGCGCGGCCGCAGCGGCAGGCGCAAGCCGCTCCACCCGGCCCCATCGGCCGATGACAGGAGGTTCCCATGGAGGCTTTGCAATCGCCTCTCGCTGCCCGGAGCCGGGAACCCGCGAATTCTCTTGAAGCCGACGAGGGAAGCCCTTTTCCGGTGATCGTTTCGCAGAGACGATGAATTCTGCTCTTGCCAAGCCGGATCGCATTGATTAGACCCCGGCTCACCAACGCGGCGCGGCCCAAAGCGCCCTGTCGTTGGGGGATCGTCTAACGGTAGGACCCCAGACTCTGACTCTGGTTGTCTAGGTTCGAATCCTAGTCCCCCAGCCACTCGCGTGGCTCGGCCAAGCCGAAATCACCATTTGCAAGCGGGTCAACGGGTGCGTTCCAGCGTGCCTCGATCACCGGTCGCAGGACGCGTCCCTTCCGATCATGAGGCCGTCGTCGCGGCCCCCTCCAGGAACACCTCGAGACAAAGCCTTGCATGACGCGCGCGCTCCTCGACCGTCAGCAGCCGGTCGCCCGGAAAGCGCTTGATCAGCACGGAGAAGATCATGTCCATCAGCATCCGCGCCAGCGCATCGGGCGGAAAGGCGCGAAGCCTGCCCTTCGCCTGCTGGGCGACGAGCCAGTCCTCCAGAAGCCGCAGGGCCGGCTCGGAGCCCTCCTGCACGATCATCTCCCCGATCTCGCTGAAACGGTCGGAATCGGCGAGGACGAGCCTGACGAAGGCCAGCCGCTCGCGATTGTCGATCTCGTCGATATCGAGCCGGAAGATCGCAGCCAGCACGTCCGGTAGCGGCAGGTCCTCGTCGGAGTCGCGCGGCAACGCCAGCATCGAGCGCCGGTGATCGGCCACCATCACGCGGAACAGATCGGTCTTGGCCGGAAACAGCCGGTAGAGCGTGCGCTTCGAGACGCCGCAGCGCGCCGCAACCGCGTCCATCGTCGTGGCGCCATAGCCGACATCGAGGAACAGGTCGCGGGCGGATTGCACGATTCGCTGACGCTCTGCTTCGTCGGAGCGCGTCTTGGGGCGCCCGCGCACCCGGATCGGTGCAGATTTTTCGCTCGTTTTTCCGCTTGTCATCATTGCGCCCACCATCGTGCCGCATTCTTGAGTTTGACAGGCTCGGAAATCAAGAGATAAGAAACTCTTCAGTTTCCAAAAAGAGAACCCGCATGCCGGCCAAGCGCGCCCCTTCCTCTTCCCGCCACGCCTTGCCGAGCGCGCTGCTCCTCGCAGCGGTGCTGGCCGCCTGCAATTCCGAGAAGGCGGCAGCGCCCCCGCCGCAGCCGCAGCTCCAGGTCAGCGTCGTCACGCTGCATCCGCAGCCCGTGGCGATCACGGCCGAGCTGCCGGGCCGCGTCTCCGCCAGCCTGATCGCCGAGATCCGGCCGCAGGTGAACGGCATCATCAAGTCGCGGCTGTTCCGCGAGGGCGGCGAGGTCAAGGCCGGCGACGTGCTCTACGAGATCGATCCCGCCCCCTATCAGGCCGCCCTCGACAGCGCCGTCGCCGCCCAGCACAAGGCCGAGGCCGCCGTCACCAATGCGCAGGTGCGGGCCGATCGCTATCGCGAGCTGCTCCAGCGCAATGCCGGCAGCAAGCAGGATGCCGACGACGCTGCCGCGACGCTGGGTCAGGCCCAGGCCGATGTCGCAGCCGCCAAGGCCAATGTCGAGGCGGCCCGGATCAACCTCGCCTATACCAAGGTGACGGCGCCGATCGACGGGCGCATCGACAAGTCGGCATTGACCCAGGGCGCGCTGGTCACCGCCAATCAGGCGGCGGTACTGACCACGATCCGCAAGCTCGACCCGATCAATGTCGACGTCACCCAGTCGAGCACCAACCTGCTGAAATTCCGCAGCGACATCGCCTCGGGCCGGCTGAAATTCACCGGCCCGAATGTCGCGGTGAAGCTCAAGCTCGATACTGGCGACGCCTATGCCCAATCCGGCAAGCTCGAATTCGCCGAGGCGAACATCAACGAGACCACCGGCACCTTCAGTGTCCGCGCCGAGTTCCCCAATCCGGAGCGGCTGCTGTTGCCCGGCATGTTCGTACGGGCGGAAATCCAGGAAGGCATCGCCGAGAACAATTTCCTGCTGCCCCAGCGCGCGGTCGGCCGCAACACCAAGGGCGAGGCGACGGCAAAATTCGTCTCGGCCGAGGGCAAGGTCGAGGAGCGCGTGCTGGTGACCCGCCGCAATATCGGCAACAACTGGCTGGTCGACAGCGGCGTCAAGGACGGCGAGCGCATCATCGTCGAGGGCGGCCAGCTCGTCCGCGCCGGCCAGACCGTGACGGCGAACGAGGTCAGCGTCGACGAGGCCACCGGCGAGCTGAAATCGGCCAATCGCCGGGCTGAAATGCCCGCCACCGGCAACACGGCGAAGAACTGACACCATGTCGCGCTTCTTCATCGAACGGCCGATCTTCGCCTGGGTCGTCGCCATCGTCATCATGCTGGCGGGCTTGCTCGCCCTGCGCTCCCTGCCGATCTCGCAATATCCGCAGATCGCGCCGACGACCGTCCAGATCAGCGCCAACTATCCCGGCGCCGACGCGCAGACCGTCGAGAACTCGGTGACCAAGGTCATCGAGCAGGGCATGACCGGCCTCGACAACCTGCAATACATGACGGCGACCTCGACCTCGACCGGCAACGCCCAGATCACCCTGACCTTCAACAGCCAGGCCGATCCCGACGTCGCGCAGATGCAGGTGCAAAACAAGCTGCAGCTCGTCACCCGGCAGTTGCCCTCGGTGGTGCAGAGCACCGGCATCTCGGTCGCCAAGGCCTCCACCGGCTTCCTGATGGTCGTCGCCTTCGTCTCGAAGGACGGGCGGATGTCGACGACGGACCTCGCCGACTATGTCGACTCGACCCTCAACGACACGCTGAAGCGGGTCGAAGGCGTCGGCACGACCCAGCTCTTCGGCGCCGGCTATGCCATGCGCATCTGGCTCGACCCGGACAAGCTGCGCAAATACGCGCTGATGCCCGCCGACATCGCCGTGGCAATCGAGGCGCAGAACACGCAGGTGTCGGCCGGCCAGCTCGGCGGTCTGCCGCAGGTCAGCGGCCAGCAGCTCAACGCCACCGTGACCGCGCTCTCTCGCCTGCAGACGGTCTCGCAATTCGAGAACATCATCCTCAAGAGCGGCGCCTCCGGCTCGATCGTCCGGCTGAACGATGTCGCCCGCGTCGAACTCGGCGCCAAGAGCTACGACACCGTCTCGCGCTATAACGGCCAGCCGACGACCGGCCTCGCCATCAGCCTTGCGACCGGCGCCAATGCGATCGACACCGCCAAGGCGGTGACCGCGACGATCGAGCGCCTGAAGCAGACCCTGCCGGAAGGCGTCGAGGTCACCTACCCCTACGACACCACGCCCTTCGTGACGCTCTCGATCGAGAAGGTCGTGCACACGCTGTTTGAGGCGATCATCCTCGTCTTCATCGTGATGTACGTCTTCCTGCAGAACCTGCGCGCGACCTTCATCCCGATGCTGGCCGTGCCGGTCGTGCTGCTCGGCACCTTCGGCGTGCTGGCGTTGGCAGGCTACTCGATCAACACGCTGACCATGTTCGCGATGGTGCTCGCCATCGGCCTGCTCGTCGACGACGCCATCGTCGTGGTCGAGAATGTCGAGCGCGTGATGCAGGAGGAGAAGCTCTCGCCCAAGGAAGCGACGATCAAGTCGATGGGCGAGATCACCGGAGCGCTTGTCGGCATCGCCACCGTGCTTTCGGCCGTGTTCGTGCCGATGGCCTTCTTCGGCGGCTCCGTCGGCGTGATCTACCGGCAGTTCTCGGTGACGATCGTGACCGCGATGGCGCTCTCGGTCGTCGTCGCGCTGGTGCTGACGCCTGCGCTGTGCGCCACCCTGCTCAAGCCGGTCGGCGATCATGGCCCGCGCAAGGGCTTCTTCGGCTGGTTCAACCGCAATTTCGAGCGCACCACCAACGGCTACCGCTCCGGCGTCGCCGGGATGATCGGGCGGCCGCTGCGCTTCCTGCTGCTCTTCCTGGTGATCAGCGGCGGCATGGCCTGGCTCTTTGCCCGCATGCCCTCCTCCTTCCTGCCCGACGAGGACCAGGGCATCCTCCTGACCAGCGTGCAGTTGCCCGTCGGCGCCACGCAGGACCGGACGCTGCGCGTGCTCGACCAGGTGCAGAAGCACTATCTCGAAAAGGAGAAGGATCTCGTCGAGGGCGTGCTGACCGTTGCAGGCTTCGGCTTCGGCGGCCAGGGCCAGAATGTCGGCCTCGCCTTCGTCAGGCTGAAACCCTTCGCCGAGCGCGTCGGCAAGCAGGCGACGGCGCAGGCCATCGCCGGCCGCGCCATGGGCGCGTTCCGCTCGATCAAGGACGGCACGGTCTACGCGCTCGCTCCGCCGGCGATCCAGGGCTTCGGCAATACCGCGGGCTTCGACTTCTATCTGCAGGATATCGCCGGCGCCGGCCATTCCCGCCTGATGGAGGTCCGTAACCAGCTTCTCGGCCTTGCCGCCCAGAGCAAGCAGCTCACCGGCACGCGGCCGAACGGCCAGGAGGACACCCCGCAATACGCCGTCGAGGTCGACCAGGAGAAAGCGAGCGCCCTCACCTTGCCGCTCGCCGCGATCAACAACACGCTGTCGACCGCCTGGGGCTCGGCCTATGTCAACGACTTCATCGACCGAGGCCGGGTGAAATCGGTCTATGTCCAGGCCGATGCTCCTTTCCGCATGCAGCCCGGCGATATCGGGCGCTGGTATGTCCGCAACCAGGGCGGCGAGATGGTGCCGTTCTCGGCCTTCTCCTCGGGGCGCTGGACCTACGGCTCGCCGCGGCTGGAGCGCTATAACGGTTCGGCCGCCGTCCAGATGCAGGGCGCAGCCGCAGCCGGCGTCAGCTCCGGCGCGGCGATGGACGAGATCGACCGCCTGATGACGCAGCTGCCGAACGGCTTCAGCCATGAATGGACCGGGCTGTCCTTCCAGGAACGCCTCTCGGGCAGCCAGGCGGTGGCGCTCTACGCCCTCTCGATGCTGGTCGTCTTCCTCTGCCTCGCAGCGCTCTACGAGAGCTGGTCGATCCCCTTCGCGGTCATGCTCTCGGTGCCGATCGGCATCTTCGGCGCCCTGCTCGCGGCGACCATCTTCGGCCAGACCAACGACGTCTATTTCAAGGTCGGCCTGCTGACGACGATCGGCCTCGCGGCCAAGAACGCGATCCTGATCGTCGAGTTCGCGATCGAGCAGGAAGCCAAGGGCAAGGGCCTCGTCGAGGCGACGCTGGAGGCGGCCCGCCAGCGCCTGCGGCCGATCCTGATGACCTCGCTCGCCTTCGTGCTCGGCGTGACGCCTTTGGCCGTTGCCACGGGCGCTGGATCGGGGAGCCAGAACTCGATCGGCATCGGCGTTATGGGCGGCATGATCGCCGCGACCGTGATCGGCGTATTCTTCGTGCCGCTGCTCTATGTCGTCGTGGTGCGCCTCGTCCGGCGCTGGCGGCGCACGGAGCCCGCGGCAGCAACCACTGCCGAATGAATGGCTGGGCGCGGCCGGCAACGGCTGCGCCCTCCCGAGGCAGCTGCCGGAGGCATTCCGCAATTTTTCCGAAACGCGGAATGCCTCCGGCTCTCTATCTTGTCGCATTTTCTCGCGAACCGGTGTCCACTTCGCTCGAAAATGCTCTAAACTGCCGCGATGACTGAATTCCCCCACATCATTCGCTCGCCTCTGTCGCAGTCCTTCACCCATGACGGCCTGACTGTGCGGGTGGAGATCTACAAGATCGAGGGCACCGACGGCTGGACCCTCGAACTCATCGACGAGGATGGCGGTTCGACCGTCTGGCAGGACGCCTTCGCCACCGATGCCGACGCCTTCGCCGAGTTCACCGATGGTGTCGAGCAGCTCGGCCTCGACCGGCTGATCAATCCCGACGACGACGACCTCGCCACCGTGCATTGAGCGGAGGCGCGGCGTTCCATGCGCTACACCGACGAACTCGACGCGCTCCGGGCCGCCCGCGATGCGCTGCGCCGCCGGATCGCGGAGCGCCTCGCATTGGAAGCCGGCGCACCGGCTGAAGGTGCGTCGCTGGAAGTCTGGCTAGCGGCCGCAGACGAGGCGATCGAAACCTGGGAGAGCGAGGGCGAGGAAGCGCAGGATTCGCGCGCCTTCCGCCCGATCGGCCCGCTCCAGGACCTGCTGACGGACCATGCCGCCCTTGTCGAGCGGATCGCCGAGACGCTCGACCGGCGCCTTTCCTAGCCCGATTGCAATTGCTGGATCGTTTTGGCCGGTCCCCTTGTCATTCCGGGGCTTCGCGTAGCGAAGAACCCGGAACCCACGACCGGGTGAGCGGTCTGCAACCCGGCTTCCGATGTCGCACCAAGTCGTGGGTTCCGGGTTCGCGCCTGCGGCGCGCCCCGGAATGACAAGCGTGTGGAAGTCCGGGCAGGGCTACGCCAACCCCAGCATCCGCCGCGCCAGCCCCGGATCGCCGCCGCCGGCGAAGTCGTCGAAGGCGGTCTCGGTCACGCGGATGATGTGGTCGGCGATGAAGCGGGCGCCCTCGCGCGCGCCGTCCTCGGGATGCTTCAGCGCGCATTCCCATTCGAGCACGGCCCAGCCGTCATAGCCGTATTGCGCGAGCTTCGAGAAGATCGCCTTGAAGTCGACCTGTCCGTCGCCGAGCGAGCGGAAGCGCCCGGCCCGCCCGATCCAGGGCGAGAAGCCGGAATAGACGCCCTGCCGCCCGTCCGGCCGAAACTCGGCATCCTTCACATGGAAGGCGCTGATGCGCTCGTGATAGATGTCGATGAAGGCGAGATAGTCGAGCTGCTGCAGCAGGAAATGCGAGGGATCGTAATTGATCCGGCAGCGCCTGTGCCCGCCGAGCCGGTCGAGGAAGAGCTCGAAGGTCGCGCCGTCGAAGACATCCTCGCCCGGATGGATCTCGAAACCGACATCGACGCCCTCCTCCTCATAGGCATCGAGGATCGGCCGCCAGCGCCGCGCCAATTCGCCGAACGCCTCCTCGACGAGCCCTCCCGGCCGCTGCGGCCAGGGATAGAGGAAAGGCCAGGCGAGCGCGCCGGTGAAGCTGACCGAGCCGGCCAGCCCGAGCCGGCGCGAGGCCTTCGCGGCAAGTTTCATCTGCTCCACCGCCCAGGCCTGTCTCTCCTTCGGCTTGCCGCGAACCTCTGCCGGCGCGAAGACATCGAAGGCGGCGTCATAAGCCGGATGGACGGCGACGAGCTGACCCTGCAGATGGGTCGAAAGCTCGGTGATCGCGATCCCGTTCTCGCGGGCCACGCCGGTGATCTCGTCGCAGTAATCCTGAGACGCAGCCGCCTTCTCCAGATCGAAGAAGCGCTGGTCACCGCTGGGCAACTGCACGCCGCGATAGCCGAGACCCGCAGCCCAGGCCGTGATCCCCGCCCAGCTGTCGAACGGCGCCTTGTCGCCGGCGAACTGGGCGAGAAAGATCGCGGGACCCTGCATCGTCGCCGGCATCGGCTGTTCCTCCATAAGACCGGCACAGCTTCGCCCGGGGACCGGCGGTCGTCCAGATCACGGCGCGTCGATCTCCGCCCCACCTTCAAATTAACTTCAGCCTGAATTAGGCTTAAGTTCGGTCTTGAGCGGGTTCGATGCCCTCACCTAGCCTGCATTGCAACGGCCAACACAAGGCCGAGCGGGAAACGACAGGAGGCTGCGATCGCCCTGCCCTGGCACAGGCTGAGCCCGGATGAGCTCGCGCTGCTCGAGGCCACCTTCTGGTCCGGGGGCTCGGCCCGCCATGCGCTTGCCGACAGCCTGCAGTTCTCACGCAGCAAGACCAATGCGATTGCGGCCGGGCTGATCGAGGAAGGCCTGCTCGACGAGGCCGGCGTCCAGCACTCCACCGGCGGCCGCCGCCCCGAGACCCTCTGCGTCCATCGCCGCATCGGCGTGCTCGTCGGCATCGATATCGGCGCGACCAGCCTCGATATCGCGCTGCTCCGCCCCGATCTCGGCATCATCGCCCGCCATGCCCAGGAGGCCGATGTCCAGGCCGGCCCCGGCCCGATCATGGCGCGCCTGCGCACCCTTCTGCCGACGATGCTGGCGGAGAACGGCATCGCGCCTGACCGGGTGCTCGCTGTCGGCATCGGCGTGCCCGGCCCGGTGAATTTCGCAGCTGGCCAGCTCGTCAATCCGCCGCTCATGCCGGGCTGGGACAGCTACGCCATCCGCGAGGATCTGCGCGAGGTCACCGACGCGCCGATCTTCGTCGACAACGACGTGAATCTGATGGCGCTCGGCGTGCTCTGGCGCCAGCGCAAGCAGATCGAGAATTTCCTCGTCATCAAGATCGGCACCGGCATCGGCTGCGGTATCGTCTGCCATGGCGAGCTCTATCGTGGCTCGAACGGCTCGGCCGGCGATATCGGCCATATCTGCGCCGATCCCGAAGGCCCGCTCTGCCGCTGCGGCAATCGCGGCTGCGTCGAGGCCATGGCCGCCGCCCCCGCCATCGTCGCCATGGGACTGGAAGCAGCCCAGGCCGGCCGCAGCCCGGCTTTGGCGGATCGCCTCGTCACGAAAGGCCGGCTCGAAGCCGCCGATATCGGTGCCGCCAGCCGGGCCGGCGATGCCGAGGCCGACGCCATCGTGCGCCGCTCCGGCCACCTGATCGGGCAGGTGCTCGCCGCGCTCGTCAATTTCTACAATCCCTCTCATATCTTCATCGGCGGCGGCGTCTCGGCGATCGGCCCGATGTTCCTCGCCGCGATCCGCCAGAGCGTGAACCAGCGCTCGCTCGCCCTCTCGACCCGCCATCTCGAGATCACCTCCGCCCCGCTCGGCCCCGAGACCGGACTGATCGGCGCGGGCGTTCTCGCGATGCGTGAGGCGCTGCGCAGCGGAGGCCCGGCATGAGCGCGACCGCCGGCCTCGCCGTCGCCTTCGACGGCATCGTCAAGCGCTTCGGCCCGGTCGAGGTGCTGCACGGCGTCTCCTTCGACCTCGAACCCGGCAAGGTCTACGGACTGCTCGGCGAGAACGGCGCCGGCAAGTCGACCTTGATGAAGATCCTCTCCGGCTACGAGCAGCCGAGCGAGGGGCGCGTCCTGATCGACGGCGCGCCGGTTGCCTTTGCCGGCTCGCGCGAGGCGGAAGCCGAGGGCATCGTCCTGATCCACCAGGAATTCAATCTGGCCGATGACCTGACCATCGCCGGCAACATCTTCCTCGGCCATGAGCGCCGCAAGGGCTGGCTGCTCGACGAGGAAGCGATGCGCAGCGGAGCACAGGCTGCCCTTGATCAGGTCGGTCTGGCGCGGAGCCCCGATACGCCTGTGCGTCGCCTGATCGTCGCCGAGAAGCAGCTCGTCGAGATCGCCAAGGCCTTGTCGCGAAAAGCCCGCCTGCTGATCATGGACGAGCCGACCGCCACGCTGACGCCCTCCGAGGCCGGACGACTCTTCGCCCTGATCGAGCGGATGCGGGCCGAGGGCATCACGGTCGTCTACATCTCGCACAAGCTCGACGAGGTCGAGCGCATCACCGACGAGGTCATCGTCATGCGCGACGGCCGCTTCGTCGGCCGCGCTCCCACCGCCTCGCTCACCCGCCATGCCATGGCGACGATGATGGTCGGGCGCGAGATCGCCGATCTCTTTCCCGAGAAGATCGCCGCCGATTCCGCGCTGCCTCCAGCACTGGCGGTCGAGAACTTCTCCGTACCGGGCTGGGCCAGCGACATCTCGTTTTCCGTGCGGCCGGGCGAGATCCTCGGCTTCGCCGGGCTGGTCGGCGCCGGGCGCACGGAGCTATTCGAAGGCATACTCGGCCTGAGGCCAGGCAGCGGTACGATCAAGCGCGACGGCAAGCCAATCCAGCTCAACTCGCCACGCGACGCCACGCGCCACGGGCTCGCCTATCTCAGCGAGGACCGCAAGGGCAAGGGCCTGCATGTCGATTTCCCGCTGCGGCCGAACCTCACGCTGATGGCGCTCGAACGCTATGCCAAGCCGCTGCTCGACCACGAGGCGGAGCAGCGCGCGCTGGAAACGGCCGTCGGCGAGTTCGGCATCCGCGCCGGCTCGCTCGGCATGAAGGCTGCCTCGCTCTCGGGCGGCAACCAGCAGAAGCTGGCCCTGGCCAAGGTGCTGCACCCGGAACCGCGCGTGCTGATCCTCGACGAGCCGACGCGCGGCGTCGATGTCGGCGCCAAGCGCGAGATCTATTTCCTGATCCAGAAGCTCGCCGCCCAGGGCCTCGCGCTCATCGTCATCTCCTCGGAGCTGATCGAGCTGATCGGCCTCGCCCATCGCGTCGCGGTGATGCGCGAGGGCCGGCTCGTCGCGACGGTGGAAGGCGACGAGATGACCGAAGCGACGATGATCGCCCATGCCACGGGGACCCGCCATGTCGCAGCCTGAAGCCGCAGAGCGTACCAAGGCCCGCACCCGCGAGGCGACCGTCCCGCTCGGCGACCGTATCGCCGCCTTCGGTCCCATCATCGGCCTGGTGCTGCTCTGCGTGGCCGGCGGAGCGCTGAACAGCGATTTCGCCACGCTCGACAATGCGCTGAACGTGCTCACCCGCACCGCCTTCATCGGCATCATCGCGGTCGGCATGTGCTTCGTCATCATCCTCGGCGGGATCGACCTCTCGGTCGGCTCGATGGCGGCGCTGATCGCCGGCTGCGTCATCCTCTTCATCAACTGGGCGGCCGGCGCCTTCGGCTCGCCGCTGATGGCGGTGATCGGCGGGGCGGCGCTCGCCGTCGTGCTCGGCGGCGTCTTCGGCCTGCTCCATGGCATCCTGATCGCGAAGGGGCGGATCGAACCCTTCATCGTCACCTTAGGAACGCTCGGCATCTACCGGGCATACCTCACCTATTTCGCCGATGGCGGAGCGCTGACCCTCGACAACGCTTTGGCCGATCTCTACGCGCCGGTCTATTACGGCAGCTTCCTCGGCGTGCCGATCCCGGTCTGGGTGTTCCTGCTGGTCGCGCTGCTCGGCGCGCTGATCCTGAACCGCACGATCTTCGGCCGGCATGTCCAGGCGATCGGCTCCAACGAGACCGTGGCGCGCTACGCGGCCGTCGATGTCGAGCGCGTCAAGATCCTCACCTACATGCTGCTCGGCCTCTGCGTCGGCGTCGCCACGCTGCTCTATGTACCGCGCCTGGGCTCGGCCTCGCCGACCACCGGCCTGCTCTGGGAGCTCGAAGCCATCGCCGCGGTCATCGTCGGCGGCGCGGCGCTCAAGGGCGGCCACGGCAGCATCACCGGCACGGTCATCGGCGCGATCCTGCTCTCGGTGATCAGCAACATCCTCAACCTGACGAGCCTGATCAGCGTCTACCTCAACGCCGCCGTGCAGGGCTTCGTCATCATCACCGTCGCGTTTTTGCAGAAAGGCCGCCGCTAGAGCCGGATCCGATCTGGCCATCCTGGCCTGATCGGTGAATCCGTCTCTCACTCAAAGAGAGAGAACGCGTGATCCGATCCGATTGCGAAGCAATCTGATCGGCGCGTGCTCTAGGGCGGCCATACAGGGAGAGAAGCGATGTCCATGCAGACCAGACGCAGCCTCATGCTTGCCGCCGCCGCGGGCCTCGCCTTCGCGGCGAGCGGAGCCGCCGCCGAACCCGTCCATCTCGGCGTGTCCATCCCTGCCGCGACGCACAGTTTCATGGGCGGCATCAACTATTGGGCGAACCAGGCGAAGAAGGATCTCGAGGCCAAGCACAAGGACCTCAAGATCACGATCCGCACCGCCGCCAACGCCGTCGAGCAGGCCAACCAGCTCCAGGACCTGAGCACGGTCAGCAAGATCAACGCGCTCGTCGTCTTCCCCTTCGAGTCGGCCGCGCTGACCCGGCCGGTCGCGAATGTGAAGGCCAAGGGCGCCTATGTGACGGTGGTCGACCGCGGCCTGACCGACACCTCGGCGCAGGATGCCTATGTCGCCGGCGACAACACCGCCTTCGGCAGGATTCCGGCCGAGTACATCGCCAAGACGCTCGGTGGCAAAGGCAATGTCGTGGCGCTCCGCGGAATCCCGACCACGCTCGACAACGAGCGCATGGACGCCTTCAACGCGGTCCTGAAGGGCCACCCCGACATCAAGCTACTCGACGCCAAATACGCCAACTGGAACCGCGACGACGCCTACAAGGTCACGCAGGACTTCCTGACCCGTTTCAAGGATATCGACGCCTTCTGGGCCGCCGATGACGACATGGCCTTCGGCGCCATCCGCGCGATCGACCAGGCCGGGCGCAAGGATATCAAGGTGATCTTCGGTGGCGCCGGGGCCAAGGACATGGTCAAGATCATCCTCGACGGGAAGGACCCGCGCATCCAGGCCAATGTCAGCTACTCTCCAAAATTCATCTATGAATCCATCAAGTTGACGGCGGAAGCTCGCTTGAAAGGCGAGAAGTTGCCGGCGACCACTATCATTCCCTCGGTGCTGATCGACAAGAGCAACGCCAAGGACTTCTACCACCCCGACTCGCCGTTCTGAGCGGATAGCACTTCGAGCCGCTGTTGATACTTGATCGCAGCGACATCGAACCACAGCGCTGTCATTCCGGGGTGCGCCGCTGGCGCGAACCCGGAACCCACGACCGGGTGAGAGTTTTGGACTTGGGTTATGAGGGCTCGCCCAGTCGTGGGTTCCGGGTTCTTCGCTGCGCGAAGCCCCGGAATGACAAAGGTGGTTCCGATATGGAGCCACCCAGCAATTGACCACACCGCCTAAAACGTCAGGTCCCGCGATGAACGACGCCCTCCCGCGCAAGCTGCGCTATGCCATGATCGGCGGCGGCCGCGATGCCTTCATCGGCGCCGTGCACCGCCATGCCATCGCGCTCGACGGGCAGGCGGAACTGGCTGCGGGCGCGCTCTCTTCGACCCCGGAACGCGCCCGGGAATCTGGCCGCGCCTTGGGTCTTGCCGATGCCCATAACCACGCAAGCTGGCAGGCCCTGCTCGAAGCCGAACTCGCCCGCCCGGCCGCGGAGCGCGTCGACCTCGTCGTCATCGTCACGCCGACCGACACGCATTTCCCGATCGCGCAGGCCTTCGCGGAAGCCGGTTTCCATGTCGTCTGCGACAAGCCGCTGACCCATACCGGCCAGCAGGCCGCGACACTGGTCGAGACGGTCGCCAGCCAAGGCACTATCTTCGGCGTCACCTATAACTACACCGGCTATCCGATGGTCCGGCAGGCGCGCGAGATGGTGCGTTCGGGTGTGCTCGGCGCCATCCGCAAGGTCGTGGTCGAGTACAATCAGGGCTGGCTTGCGACCGCGCTGGAAGCGACCGGCAACAAGCAGGCGAGCTGGCGCACCGATCCGGCCCGTAGCGGCATTGCCGGCGCGCTCGGCGATATCGGCTCGCATGCCGAGAACCTCGTCGCGACCGTGACCGGGCTCGAAATCGAGGAGCTGGTCGCCGATCTCGGCGCGCTGGTTCCCGGCCGCGCGCTCGACGACGACGCCAGTATGCTGCTGCGCTTCAAGGGCGGTGCGCGCGGTGTCCTCGTCGCCTCGCAGATCAATGCCGGGCTGGAGAACGACCTGCGCCTGCGCGTCTCCGGCGAGAACGGCACGCTGGAATGGCGACAGGAAGAGCCGAACCGGCTCGTCCATCACCGCCGCGAGGGGCCGACCGAGATCTTCACGCGTGGCGCGCCCTGGCTCTGCGAATCGGCCCGCCGCGCCGGACGCATTCCGGCAGGCCACCCGGAAGGCTTCATCGAGGCCTTCGCCAATGTCTATCGCGGCGTCTTCGCCGATATACGCGCCCGCAAGGCCGGCACGACAGCCGATCCGCTCGACGCCGACTATCCGACGGTCGGAGACGGCGCCCGCGGCGTGCGCTTCATCGAAGGCGCAGTGGCTTCCTCGGCGGAGCGACGCTGGCTGGCGTTTTCGGGGTGAGGCACGCCTGCCATTTGATCGCAACGGTTTCGAGCACCGTCCTTGTCATTCCGGGGCGCGCCGCAGGCGCGAACCCGGAACCCACGACCGGGTGAGAGATTTCATGCCGCGTTGTCAGCCGCTCACCCAGTCGTGGGTTCCGGGTTCTTCGCTGGCGCGAAGCCCCGGAATGACAAGGGTGGTGTCTGAACCCGAGCGTAGCCGGAGCTGCCCGCCTCAGCTTCCGCTCAGCGTCCGCCTGACGCTGTCGCGCCAGCCGGCGACCTTGCGCTTGCGCTCGCTCCCGGCCATGGCCGGCGAAAAGCGCCGTTCCAGCCGCCACATGTCGGCGAAGCGATCGGGCTCCGGCAGCAGGCCGGCATCGAGCCCGGCGAGATAGGCCGCGCCCAGCGCCGTCGTTTCCAGCACATTCGGCCGGTCGACCGGCACGTCGAGGATGTCGGCGAGGCGCTGCATCGTCCAGTCGGAGGCGACCATGCCGCCATCGACCCGCAGCACCGACTGCTTGCCGGCGCCGGCATCCGGCCAGTCCGCCCGCATCGCCTCGACAAGGTCCAGTGTCTGGTAGCAGACGCCTTCCAGCGCGGCGCGTGCGAACTCGCGCGGCCCGGAATTGCGTGTCAATCCGAACATTGCCCCGCGCGCATGCGCGTCCCAATGCGGGGCACCCAAGCCCACGAAGGCCGGCACCAGATAGACGTCCTGCTCGGGATCGGCGGCCTCCGCCAGCGGCCCGGTTTCGCTCGCCTTCTCGATGATGCCGAGCCCGTCGCGCAGCCATTGCACCGCCGCGCCCGCGATGAAGATCGAGCCTTCCAGCGCATAGGTCCGCTGGCCGCCGAGCTGATAGGCGACGGTGCTGAGCAGGCGGTGCTTCGAACGCACCGGCGTATCGCCCGTGTTCAGCAGCGCGAAGCAGCCGGTGCCATAGGTCGATTTCACCATGCCGGGCGAAAAGCAGGCCTGCCCGATCGTCGCCGCCTGCTGGTCGCCGGCGATGCCGCGCACCGGGATCGACGCGCCGAACAGCTCCGGCGCGGTATCGCCGAAATGCGCGGCGCAATCGCGCACCTCAGGCAGCAGCGCGGCCGGGATGCCGAACAGGTCGAGCAGTTCGGAATCCCAGACGCCGCGGCCGATGTCGAACAGCATGGTCCGCGCCGCGTTGGTCGCGTCGGTCGCGTGCACCGCCCCGCCGGTCAGGCGCCAGAGCAGGAAGCAGTCGATCGTGCCGAAGGCGAGCTCGCCCGCTTCCGCCCGCCGCCTTGCTCCGGGAACGTTGTCGAGCAGCCAGGCGATCTTGGTCGCGGAAAAATAGGGATCGATGCGCAGACCGGTGCGCTCGGCGACCAGCTCCTCATGACCGGCAGCGATGAGATTCGCGCAAGCCTTTGCCGTGCGCCGGTCCTGCCAGACGATGGCGCGGTGGATCGCCCGGCCCGTCCGGCGGTCCCAGATCAGCGTCGTCTCGCGCTGGTTAGTGATGCCGATGCCGGCGATGTCAGCAGCGCTCGCGCTGCCCTTGGCCATGGCCTCCCTTGCGGTCGCCAGCACGCTCTCCCAGATATCCTCCGGCTCGTGCTCGACCCATCCGGAGGCCGGAAAATGCTGCGGGAACTCGCGTTGAGCGCTGGCCACCACGCCGAGCGACGCATCGAACAGGATCGCCCGCGAGGAGGTCGTGCCCTGGTCGATGGCGAGGATATGTCTGGCGGCCATGTCGGTTCCCTGCCCTGTCTTGCATGAAGCCGGCGGAGACTGGCCGATCAACCGGTTCCGGCGCAAGCCGTCCGGTGTCTGGCGAGGCGCCCTGCCGGCAAGGTTCTGCTTGGCATGTGGTCTGCCCTGTAGTTAGCTTGATCACGAAGCAGGGCCGCGCCGTGTCGCGGCCCCTGTCCGTGCTCCAGGGCATCGGACAGGTTGAGGGATTGGGATCGGTGGCGGTCGAGGACCGGCAACAACGGGACGTCACGTCAGTGGCGCCTCCGCAAAGAAGCAACGCCGATCCGCAGCGGGCCGGTGCGGTTCCGTCTGTGACGCCGTTCAGGAACTTCGAACAGCCCTCTGCCCCGCGTCCCTCATCCGCGACCTACGCCGCACTCGACCTCGGCACCAATAATTGCCGCCTGTTGATCGCCCGGCCGGCGCAGCACGGCTTCCGCGTCGTCGACGCCTTCTCCCGCATCGTGCGCCTCGGCGAGGGCCTGGCCGCGAGCAGCCGCCTCGCTGATGCCGCGATGGACCGCGCTGTCGAGGCGCTGAAGATCTGCCGCGGCAAGATGGCGAATCGCGGCGTCACCCGCGCCCGGCTCGTCACCACCGAAGCCTGCCGCGCCGCCACCAACGGGCTCGATTTCATCCGTCGCGTCGCAGCCGAGGCCGAACTCTCGCTCGAGGTCATCGACCAGCGCACGGAAGCCGCGCTCGCCGTCTCAGGCTGCGCCGCCCTGACCGATCCGGCCGCCGAGAGCGTCATCGTCTTCGACATCGGCGGCGGCTCGACCGAGATCGTCTGGCTCGGCGGCCGCAGCGAGGCGCGTGATCCCGCCGCCCGCATCCGCGAATGGGCCTCGCTGCCGATCGGCGTCGTCACCGTCGCGGAACGCTATGGCGGCATCGAGGTCAGCCGCGACCTGTTCGAGAAGATGGTCGATGACTGCGCGCAGGCGCTGGCGCCCTTCGCGAAGAAGGCGGCCGGGGCCAAGGATGCCCGCAGCTTCCACCTGCTCGGCACCTCCGGAACGGTCACGACGGTCGCCGGCATCCATCTCGACCTGCCGCGCTATGACCGGCGCGAGGTCGACGGGCTGTGGATGCATCAGCGCGACATCCTCACGGTGATCGACCGCTTGATCGAGATGGACTATGCCGCCCGGGCGGCGAATGCCTGCATCGGCCGCGAGCGCGCCGATCTGGTGCTGGCCGGCTGCGCGATCTTCGAGGCGATCCGCCGCGCTTTCCCCAGCGAGCGCGTCCGCATCGCCGATCGCGGCCTGCGCGAGGGCATCCTGCTGCGCATGATGCATGAGGACCGCGCCTGGTGGCGGCGGAAATAGGCTTTTGAGGCGATGAGCAGCGGACAATCCGGCGGCAAGGGCGGCTCGGCCAAAACCAGCGGAGGCGGCAAGCCTGCCGGCGCGCGCGACATGCGCGTCAAGGTCAAGAAGGCCGGCAAGCTCAAGCATTCCTCGCAGCTCTGGCTCGAGCGCCAGCTCAACGACCCCTATGTCAAGCGGGCCCGGGAGATGGGCTACCGCTCGCGCGCGGCCTTCAAGCTCGAGGAGATGGACGACCGCTACAAGTTCCTGAAATCCGGCCAGCGCCTGGTCGATCTCGGCTGCGCGCCTGGCGGCTGGTGCCAGATCGCCGCCAAGCGCATCGGGCTGGAGCAGGGCAAGGGGTACATCGTCGGTATCGATCTGTTGCCGGTCGATCCGATTCCCGGCGTCGACCTGATCCAGCTCGATTTCATGGCCGATGAGGCGCCGGCCCTGCTGACCGCGCGTCTCGGCGGCCGGGCGGACGGCGTGATGTCGGACATGGCCGCCAATACCACCGGCCACAAGAAGACCGACCACCTCAAGATCATCGCGCTCGCCGAGGCCGCGATCGAGTTCGCGCATGACGTGCTGGCACCGGGCGGCTTCTTCCTCGCAAAACTGTTCCAGGGCGGTGACAGCGCCGAGCTTCTCGCCACGCTGAAACGCGACTTCACGACCGTGCGCAACGTCAAGCCTGCAGCGAGCCGCGCCGATTCCTCCGAGCTCTATGTGCTGGCGACAGGTTACCGTCGGAAACAGCAGCCCGAAGGCGACGACGCCTGACCGATACCGTCGAGGTGGCCATGCAGCCCCTGCCAAACATGGTCCCGGCGCTTCAGGCGATCCTCGACGCCGAGATCGCGCGGGGGAATTCCATCCTGAGCGTCGGCGAATGGCCGCCGAATTGCCGGCTTTTCGTTCAGCTCGCCCGCCCGTTCCGGAAGCGCTATCCGGCGCCGGCCGGCATCATCCATGCCGCGCTGAACGACCCGCATTACTGGAAGGCGGAATACCGCACGGCCGATGGCGCCGAGTGCCTCGCCTGCGGGTTCTAGCCGTCACTCCGGGAAGACGTCGCGCGGCAGGTGCTTGGGATCGTAGGTGCCCGGCGCGTTCCGCACGACGGAATTCCAGATCCAGAAGCCGAACCCTCCGAGCGCGAAGAGCGGCCCCGCCACCTCGAAGAAGCCGGCCTTGCCGCTCAGGCCGATATAGAGCACCAGCAGCCCGGCGCCGCCGAAGACGATGGCAGCGATGAGCGCGACGACGATCAGGGCGCGGTGCCGCCCTTCCGGAATGCCGCGCCGGTACGCGACATGGCCGTGGCCGCCCGCGATCAGGCGTTGGTGCAGGTCCTCGATGAACGCAATGAAATCCGCATCCCGCCGCGCGTCGTCCGTTCCCCAGGCTCCGCTGGAATGGACGAAGAGTGGCCGGCCAGCTCTGAAGGTCAGCTCCGCCGAGGCTTCCCAGGCCGAACGCGGCCCGCCACCGACCGCCTGCAGACGCACGCTCGTCAGATTGGCGAAGGGCCTGAGGCCCGAACGACCATCGAGTTCATAGGCGATGCCGTCGTCGCTGAGCGTCAGCTCGGTTTCGGCAAGCTTGAGCCGGGCCGCGCCGTCGCCGACACAGAGATTGTAGCGCGTCTCGCTTGAGGGCGCGGGTTCGGCTTGCATGCCCTGACCCTGCGGCAACTCGCTCTTCCTGGCAAGCTAGTCGAGCGGCTTCTGCTCCGCGATCGCCTCGGCGGTGACCTTGCGCGCGCTGACCGGGACATGGCCGGAAACCTCGGCGCCGGCATCCGGAGCGAGCTGCATCATCCAGAACACCGACGACGCCGAGATCAGGCCGACGATCAGGAAGGCCGGCCAGAAATCCCCGGCTGCAAGCGTCTTGCCGCCATGGAGGACATGGGCGCTCTCCAGGGCGAAGGCGCCGATGGTGACGCCGATGCTCAACGAGAGCTGCTGGGCCACGCCGGACAGGCTGGTCGCGCTCGACATCTCGCGATTGGAGACGTCGGCATAGCTCAGCGCGTTGATGCCGGTGAATTGCAGCGAGCGGAAGCAGCCGCCCACCAGCAGCACCGACAATATGATCGCGTGCGGCGTCGTCGGCGTGAACAGGCCGGAGGCCGCGAGGAAGGCGGCGCCGATCACGGCATTGACGGTCAGCACCCGCCGGAAGCCGAAACGCGTCAGGATGGACTTCGCCAGCGTCTTCATGATCAGCGCGCCGGCCGCCGAGACGAAGGTGATCAGGCCGGATTGCAGCGCATCCAGCCCGAAGCCGAGTTGCAGCATCAGCGGCAGCAGGAACGGAATGGCCCCGATGCCGGTCCGGAAGACCGAGCCGCCGATCACGCCGGTCCGGAAGGTCGGGATCCGGAACAGCGACAGGTTGAGCACCGGATAGGGCACGCGCTGCGCATGGAACCAGTAGGCCGTCAGCGCCGCCGCGCCGCCCAGCACGCAGGCATAGGACACCGCCTCCGGCACCAGATGGCGGCCGCCCGTATTGAGCCCGAGCATCAGGCTGGCGAAGCCGAAGGAGGAGAGCAGGAAGCCGCGGATATCGAGGGGCGGAACGTCCTCCTCGCGGACATCCTCGAAGAACAGGCTCGCCAGCACCAGGCCGACGAGGCCGATCGGGATGTTGATCAGGAAGATCCAGCGCCAGTCGAAATAGGTGGTGATGAAGCCGCCGAGCGGTGGCCCGACGACAGGTCCGACCAGCGCCGGAATCGTCAGATAGGCGAGCGCCCCCACGATCTCCGACTTGCTGACGCTGCGCAGGATGACGAGCCGCCCGACCGGTACCATCATCGCCCCGCCCATGCCCTGGATGAAGCGCGCGCCGACGAAGGCGCCGAGCGAGTTGGAGACCGCGCAAAGCAGCGAGCCCAGCATGAACACGCAGAGCGCCGAGCGGAAGATCGTCCGGGCGCCGAAGCGGTCCGCCATCCAGCCGGAGATCGGGATGAAGACGGCGAGACTGACGAGATAGGAGGTCAGCGCCAGCTTCAGCGCGATCGGGTCCTCGCCGAGCGATTTCGCGATCACCGGCAGCGAGGTCGCGATCACCGTCGAATCGGTGTTCTCCATGAACAGCGCACAAGCGACGATCAGGGGCAGGAGTTTGGAGCGCTGCAAGACGTCGAACCTTAGGATTTCCGGCCTTCCGCGCCGCAGAATTAGGCGCGCATGAAATCATAAGCTCGGCTATTAATGCCATGTGCACGGAGTGACGAGAGCGAAATCGCGGTTTATCGGCCGATTTGCCTGCTGCCCGCGCGCTTCCGCCATGCATCAGGATAATGGTTCAGCAATAGACACAACGCCGCCATGCGCTGCCCTCACTGCCTCGGTTCTGGCTGCAGCACCATTCTCTTCATGTCCGGTCGTACCGGACCGTCGCGAGGGGCGCGCGCCGTCAATCTCGGAGAAGCGCCATGATCAGAATCTCACCTGTATTTGCCGCCGCGCGCAGCCTGTCTCCCGGACTGTTTGCTCTCGGCTTCGCGCTGATTGCCGGCCTGAGCGGGGCGCCGACCCCGGCTGCAGCCGCGTCCGATGGCTGGAAGACCGGTTGCCAGTTCAAGACGATCCCCGGCAGCGGCGGCGAAGGTTTGCGCTATGACGTATGCCTGCGCCTCGAAACCTGCCAGCGCATGGCCAATGCGGCGGGACGGACCATCTTCGAGGCCGGCTGCTTCGGCATCGCACCGGACGCGCCCGTCCAGCCAGAAGCGACTCGGCTGGTCCGATAATCCGGGTGACGCAGCGGAAACGGCGCAGCTACTCGCCCGCGCCGTTTCCGCACTGCAAAAGAATCCTGACCGATGCACTAGCGGCTCCGCCACACCCGTGCTAACGGGCCTCGTCAACTCGGCAATGGGCCTTTCGCCCTGCCCCTTTGAAAAGCCGGCCTCGCCCGGCGGTCGGAGTTGACGATGACGCTTTCCCTCGACGGTCTGATTCGCGACGGTCTTACCTTCGACGACGTGCTGCTCGAGCCGGGCCCGTCCGAGGTCATGCCGGCGGATGTCGACATCCGCACCAGGCTCACCCGCACCATCTCGCTGAACCTGCCGATCATCGCCTCGGCCATGGACACGGTCACCGAGGCCCGCATGGCGATCGCCATGGCACAGGCCGGCGGGCTGGGCGTCATCCACCGCAATCTCGACGCCGACCAGCAGGCCGCCCAGGTCCGCCTCGTCAAGAAGTTCGAATCGGGGATGATCGCCAACCCGATCACCATCCATCCCGACGAGACGCTGGCCGACGCGCTGGCGCTGATGAAGAACAACGGCATCTCCGGCATTCCGGTCGTCGAGCGCGGCCCGCAGGGCCACCACGGCAAGCTCGTCGGCATCCTCACCAACCGCGACGTTCGCTTCGCCGCCAATCCGGCCCAGCCGGTTTCGGAGCTGATGACCAAGGAGCGCCTGATCACGGTGCGCGAGGGCGTCAATCCCGAGGAGGCACGCCGCCTGCTGCACCAGTTCCGCATCGAGAAGCTGCTCGTCGTCGACGATCACTACCGCTGCATCGGCCTGATCACCGTCAAGGACATGGAGAAGCAGGTCGCCCACCCGAACGCCGCCAAGGACGCGCATGGCCGGCTGCTGGCCGCCGCCGCGACCACGACCGGCGACCAGGGCTTCGAGCGCTCGGAGATGCTGATCGATGCCGGTGTCGACCTGATCGTCGTCGACACCGCCCATGGCCATTCGGCCAAGGTGCTGGAAGCCGTCAGCCGGGTGAAGAAGCTCTCCAACTCCGTCCAGGTCATCGCCGGCAACGTCGCGACCGCCGGCGGTGCGCAGGCCCTGATCGATGCCGGCGCGGACGCCATCAAGATCGGCATCGGCCCGGGCTCGATCTGCACGACCCGCATCGTCGCCGGCGTCGGCGTGCCGCAGCTCACCGCGATCATGGATGCGGCTTCCGCCGGCGCGAAGGCCGGCGTCCCGGTCATCGCCGATGGCGGCATCAAGTATTCGGGCGACCTCGCCAAGGCGCTTGCGGCCGGTGCCTCCTGCGCCATGGTCGGCTCGCTGCTCGCCGGCACCGACGAGACCCCCGGCGAAACCTTCCTGTACCAGGGTCGCTCCTACAAGGCCTATCGCGGCATGGGCTCGGTCGGCGCGATGGCGCGCGGCTCGGCCGATCGCTACTTCCAGCAGGACATCAAGGATTCGCTGAAGCTCGTGCCGGAGGGCATCGAGGGCCAGGTTGCCTACAAGGGTCCGGTCTCGAACGTGCTCCACCAGCTCGCCGGGGGCCTGCGCGCCGCGATGGGCTATGTCGGCGGCAAGGACCTCGCCGACTACCAGGCCAAGGCGCGCTTCATCCGCATCACCAGCGCCGGCCTGCGCGAGAGCCACGTCCATGACGTGACGATCGTGCGCGAAAGCCCGAACTACCCAACCCGCTCTTGAGTCATCGCGGGCATTGTGCAGCACTGGCCCGACTCATCCGGGCCGGTGCGACACGAGGCGACGCGCAACCATGACTCTCAAGCTGATCTATCCGACGCTGGCGATGATCTTCTGGATCTTCGTCGTCGGCGTCATCCTGGCGCTGCGCCGCAAGAACGCCTTCACCAGCGGTGCCGTCCGGCCCGACGAGGTCACCGTCTCGACCGAGCGCTACCCGGTCCCGGCCCGGCTCGCCGCAGCGAACTTCACCAACCAGTTCGAAACGCCGGTGATCTTCTTCGCGCTCGTGATGGTCGCGATGGAGACCGGCGCGACCGGCTATGTCATGGCGCTCCTGGCCTGGCTCTATGTCGCGACCCGGATCGTCCACACCCTGGTCCATATCGGCCCCAACCCGCTGAAGCTGCGCGGCGCGATCTACGGCATCGGCGTCATCGCGCTGTTCTGCATGTGGCTAGGCGTCCTCATCTCCGTGCTCTGAGGGAGACCGGGCTTGCCTCGCCTCGCTCCCGTTAAGCATTCCACCCGTTTCCGCCGGCTGCGAGCCGGGAAGCGTTGAAGCTTAACGAAAAGTAAACTACACCCCGAATGGCGGCGGACGGTGGACAAGCGTAGTTTGGAGTGACGCGATGTTGCGTGTCCGTGAAGTCCCGGCGCGGGTTTTCGCCCGCGACGGTGAGGTTTTGGCTGCCGTTTCCGGCAAGACGAAGAAGAGCACCCGGCGCAGCCCCGCGGCACGCCTCCTGGCGCTCGCCGCGCTCGGCGCCACCCTCGGCTCCGGGGGCATCGTGCTGACGGCCTCGATGGTCCAGGCCGAGGGCGATGCCGGCGCGCGTGAATTCATCATGCAGGAAGCCGCGCGCCACACCGAGCAGACGCGCCTGCGCAATGCCGCCTACACCTCGACGCGCTATACTCCGCAAGCCAATGCCTATGCCCCCGCCAGCCGCGGCTGGCGCCTGCCGCTCATGCAGACATTGCCGGACGGCCGCCTGGCCCACCCGCCGATCGACCTCAACCCCTTCCGCAAATCCGCCCGGAAACCCGCCGAGCGCCGGCGCAAGGTCGCCGGCACCGCCACCGCGTCGCTGGATGCCGTCACCGGCGCGGCAAGCCGCGCCCAGACCTTCTGCGTCCGCCTTTGCGATGGTTTTCCCGCTCCGATCGGCTATCTCCGCGCGCCCGGTGACATGAAGGCCCATGAAGCGCTGTGCCAGGCGGCGAATCCGGGTGTTCCGGTCAAGGTCTTCAGGATGGCCGCCGGCGCGACCGGCATGGCGGACGCCGTGGCGGCCGACGGCAAGCGCTATGGCGCCCTGCCGATGGCCTTCAGCCATGAGAAGGCGGCCGACCCGGCCTGCCGCGCCCCCATCGTCCAGGTCGGCGAACGGCGGATTTCCCTGCTGCGCGACATCACCTTGCGGCCGGGCGACAGCGTCGTGCTCGACGGCAAGGTCTCGACCTTCACCGGCGGTTCGAGCTGGCCCTATAGCCGGCGCGACTTCCGCGACTTCCGCACAGCGTCGGAGCTCAGCAAGTCCCAACGCAAGCAGATCGACGAGCGGGTCGGCATTTCCCGCATGGAAGCGCAGGCGCGCAGCGTCCGCCGCCAGATGCGCGTCCGCGAAGCGCGTCTGCACGACGATACCATCGCCAGCGACGCGATCCTGCGCGGCACGGTCGACCCGACGGCGCAGGAGTCGGTTCGGCTGATCCCGCTGCCGACGCGCTGAGTGTCGAGACTTTCGACGCTCCCTGTCATTCCGGGGCTTCGCGCCTCCGGCACGCCCCGGAATGACGACGGCTGGGAGCATCATGCGAGCCGATACTGCGCCCACGTTCGACGAGAAACGGCCGGCCCAGCCGCGGCCGGTCGCCTCATCCAAAAGACGTACGACCGGATCGCGTCCGAAATCTCTTCGTCTTTCCAAGGCAATGCCTGGCTTATTAGAATTCGTCCAAATAAGAAGTTGCCTAGAATTCGTCTAAGACATTGATATCATAGGATTACTTCATTGACGCCCCCTCCCCGGCGTTCTATCGCTCGCCCGTCGCGCTGATCGCGCCCATCGACGGAGCAGAAGAATGATCGCAAAGACCTATCTCCACGCCCTGGCGCTGTCGTCCTGCCTGCTGGCCGCCCCGGCCTTCGCGCAGGGCGTGAACCTCTACACCACCCGCGAGCCCGCTTTGCTCAACCCGGTGCTGGAAGCCTTCACCAAGGACACCGGCATCAAGGTCAATGCCGTCTTCCTGAAGGACGGCCTGCAGGAGCGCATCCGCGCCGAAGGCGCCAACAGCCCGGCCGACGTCATGCTGATGGTCGATGTCGGCGAGATCAACGCCGCGGTCGATGCCGGCATCACCCAGCCGATCAAGTCGGACGTGGTCGACAAGGCCGTCCCGGCGCAGCTTCGCCCCGACAACAACTGGGTCACGCTGACCAAGCGCGCCCGCGTCGTCGTCGTCTCGAAGGAGCGCGTCAAGCAGGACGCGATCACCTACGAGGACCTCGCCGACCCCAAGTGGAAGGGCAAGTTCTGCATCCGCGCCGGCCAGCACCCCTATAACAACGCGCTCTTCGCCGCCTATCTCGCCCATCACGGCGCCGAGAAGACCGAGACCTGGCTCAAGGCCGTGCGCGCCAACGCCGCCCGCAAGCCCGGCGGCGGCGACCGCGACGTCGCCCGCGACATCCAGTCGGGCCTCTGCGACATCGCCATCATCAACACCTACTATATCGGCCTGATGAGCCAGGCGAAGAACGAGCAGAAGGGCTGGTTCGACGCGATCCAGCCGCTCAAGACCACCTTCGCCGGCGGCGGCACCCATGTGAACGTCTCGGCCGCCGCGCTGGCCAAGAACGCTCCGAACAAGGACAACGCCGTCAAGCTGGTGGAGTACATGCTCGGCGACAAGGCGCAAGCCCTCTACGCGAACGGCAATTTCGAGTTCCCGGTCAACGCGGCCGTGACCGACTCCGCCGCCGTCAAGTTGCTCGGCGCCGTCACGCCGGACAAGCTGCCGCTCTCCGAGGTGGCCAAGCAGCGCAAGGCGGCGGCCAACCTCGTCGACAAGGTCGGCTTCGACAATTGAGCCTGAGCCAACCGCTCCACGCTACGCGACGGTCGCCATTCTCGTGGCGGCCGTCGACACGTTTCGCCTATGCCGCGATCGGCGGTGCGGCGCTCGTGCTGCTACCGCTGCTTGCGCTCGTCGCGACCGCATTGTCCTCACGGCAGGCCGCAGAGATCTGGCCGCATCTCGCCGCCAACGTCCTGCCGACGGCCCTCGTCCAGACCAGTCTGCTGCTGGCCGGCGTCGGCACGGCCTGCGCCGTCATCGGCGTCGGCACGGCGTGGCTGGTGACGCAGCATGATTTCCCGGGGCGGCGCTCTTTCGAATGGCTGCTCGTGCTGCCGCTGGCGCTGCCGACCTATCTGACAGCCTATATCTACGTCGAATTCCTCGGCTTCCAGGGGCCGCTCCAGAGCGCGTTGCGCGCCGCGGCCGGCTGGCGCTCCTTGCGCGACTACTGGTTTCCCGATCCGCGCAACCTGCCGGGCGCGATCGCGATCATGGCCATCGTTCTCTATCCTTACGTCTATCTCAGCACGCGCGCGCTGTTCAGCGTGCAGGGCGCCAGCATCGTCGAGGCCGCGCGCAATCTCGGCGCGGCGCCCGGCCGCCTGTTCTGGCGCATCGGCCTGCCGCTGGCGCGCCCGGCCCTGGCAGCCGGCCTGACGCTTGTCCTGCTGGAGACGTTGAATGATATCGGCGCCACCGAATATCTCGGCGTGAGATCGCTGACGCTCTCGATCTATACAACCTGGGTCAATCGCGGCTCGCTGCCCGGCGCAGCCCAGATCGCCTGCGTCATGCTGTTGATCGTCTTCGCGCTGATCCTCGCCGAGAGGCAGCTGCGCGGACAGCGCCGCTTCGCCCTGCCGGTCCGCCAGCCCCGCCCGGTAACGCGCCGGCCGCTGCATGGTCGCAGCGCCGCTCTGGCCGCCCTCGCCTGCGCCCTGCCCGTGTTCTTCGGTGCCGCCTTGCCGATCGGCTATCTCCTCACCGAAATCCTGCAACGTGGCTTGCTGGCCCAGTTCGACGCCGCGCTGTTGCGGCTTCTCGGCAATGCGTTGCTGCTCTCCGGCCTCGCATCAATTCTGGTCGTGGCGCTCGGGCTCGGCATCGCCACGGCCAGCCGCAGCGGTCGCGAGACCTGGCTGAAGCCCCTCGCCCGCATCGCCAGCCTCGGCTACGCCGTGCCGGGCACCGTGCTCGCGCTCGGCCTGCTGATCCCGCTCGCGGCCTTCGACAACCTGCTGGCCGATGCTGCATCCGCCCTGTTCGGCCTCAAGCCGGGCCTGATCCTGATCGGCTCCGGCGCCGCGCTCGTCATCGCCTATACCGTGCGCTTCCTCGCCATCGGGGTCTCCGGCGTCGAGAGCGGGCTGGCGCGGGTCTCGCCGCGGATCGACGATGCAGCCCGCGCGCTTGGTGCCCCCGGACCGGAGGTGCTGCGGCGGATTCATTGGCCGTTGGCGCGCCCGGCCATCGCTGCCGCCGGGCTTCTCGTCTTCGTCGACTGCCTCAAGGAACTGCCGGCGACGCTGCTGCTGCGCCCGCTCAACGTCGACACGCTGGCGACCGTGGTCTATGGCCATGCCTCACGCGGCGTCTTCGAGGATGGCGCGCTGGCGGCACTGCTGATCATCCTGGCCGGCCTCTATCCAGCCTTCGTGCTGGCGAAAGCCGGCACGAATCGCGCGGGATAGCCGGCTTTCCCGCCTCGACAAGCTCTCGGCATCGGCCTAAACCCTGTGCCGCCAGGGGGCTGGCTGAATTTCGGCCCGGTGCCGATTCGGAAGTCCATGACCAGACGCGCTGCGATCATCGCCTTCAGCCTCGTCGTCGCCATCGGCCTGCTCGGTTCGCGGTCGTGGGACGTTGCGCTGGGCCGTGTCCAGCGCGCAGCCGTCAGCGCGATCGAAGAGCGGACCGGCTTTGTCGTCAAGGCGATCGAACGCGCCGAAATCGCCCTGCTCCCGCTGCCGCGCATCAGCCTGTCGCAGGTCGCCTTCAGCCAGCGCGACGGCGCGCTCTCCGGCGAGGCCGTACGGGTCAAGGCACAGTTGCGGCTTCTGCCGCTACTGGGCGGGCGGATCAGCTTCGACCGGGTCGATCTGATCGCGCCGCGGATCGACGTCGCCGTTCCTGCCGGAAGCGACGGCGTCACCGAATGGCTCAGCACCCCGCTCGCCGAATTCGAGCGGCTGCAAAGCCAGAGCAAGATCGTCGTCCGTTCGGGCTCTGTCTTCCTGCGGGCGAATGGTGCGATCCAGAGCGTCGTGCGCGATCTCGATCTCGTCATCGACGAGCGCAGCCTCAACGAGCCTCTCGCCCTGTCCGGCTCGCTCAACTGGCGCGGCGTACCGACCGAGGTGAGCCTGCTCTGGCCGATGGTGGGAGGCAGCGCCAAGACCGCTCTCTCGGCGACCTCCTCCTTGCTGAAGCTGCGCTTCGAGGGCACGCGCTCCGGCCCCGGCGCACCGGTGATCAACGGCCTGCTTGCCCTCTCGACGCCTTCACTTCCCGGGCTTTTCGGCTGGTTCGGCGAGGAATCGCGCCTGGCATCGGCGCTTGGCTCCGTCGCCGTTTCGGCCGATATCCAGGTGAAGCCGCGCGAGGTCTCGTTCAACAACGCCATCGTCAGTCTCGACGGCGAGCGCCTCGACGGCGCGATCAAGCTTGCCGAGGTCGGCGGGCGCTTCGCGTTGTCGGGCACGCTTGCCGGCGCGACGCTCGATCTCGGCCGCCTCGTCGACCGCCTGCCGGTGCCGGCCGTCGATGCTGCCGATACCGCGCCCCTCGATCTCGATGCCTGGACCGCGCGCGACATCGATCTGCGGATATCGGTCGACGCCGTCCGCCTGAAAGGCGCAAAGCTCACCGACGTCGCGACCTATCTCCTGGTGAAGAAGGGCCGGTTCGAAACGGGCCTGCTGCGGGCCGGCGCCTATGGCGGCAGCGTCAAGAGCCGCTTGCTCGCGGTCGGCGTTCCCGCCGGCGTCGACGTCAAGCTCCAGGCCGGCCTCGACAAGGTGAATATCGGCCAGGCTGCTTCCGACCTGCCGCAACTGGCGCGCCTCAGCGGTACCGGTGGCCTGCAGCTCACGCTCGATGGCGTCGGGCGCTCCTTCGACGAGTTGCTGGGCTCGCTCACCGGCAGGGTCAACCTCGCGGCCCGGCAGGGCGAGATCGGCGGCGTCGCCTTCGGCGAACTGCTCCGCCGTGCCGAACGCAGCCCGGCCCAGGCCCTGCGCGACTGGCGGCAGGGCAAGACGCCGTTCGAGACGATCTCCGCCAATGCCGGGATCGCCGGCGGCCTTCTCGCCCTGACCGAGGCGCAAATGAACGGCTCGAACTACCGCTTCAACCTGGCCGGCAGCGCCTCGCTGCGAACCCGCACCCTCGACATGACCGCGCTGCTCACCTCGCCGAATGGCAACCTGAAGCTGCCCTTCCGGCTCAAGGGCCCGATCGATGCTCCGGCCTTCGATATCGAGGCGGAGGCCTTCCTCAGCCCCGCCGGTGGTGCCTCCGTCGTGCCGACGCTACTCACCCGGTAGCTCAACCCCGCTTTCGCGCTCCCCGGAAATCCGCTCTGATGCGGCCGGACCTTGTTGCGACGGTGGGAAGGATGCGGCGATGAAGATGTGGCTCATGGGCGCTCTCGCGCTCGCAGGATGGATGACGGCAGGCATGGCCGAGGCGCAGGATCTGACGGTCGAGAAGAAGGTCTTCGAGCTCGCGAGCTTCACCACCCAGAGCGGACGGACGCTGAAGAATGTCCGCGTCGGCTGGGAAAGCTACGGCACGCTCAACGCCGACAAATCCAACGCCGTGCTGATCTGCCACTTCTTCTCCGGCAACTCGCATGCCGCCGGCAAATACGCCGCCAACGACCCGGCGCCGGGCTACTGGGACGCGATCATCGGCCCGGGCAAGGCGATCGACACCAACAAGTATTTCGTCCTGTCCTCGGACACGCTGGTGAACCTCAACACCGGCGACCCCAAGACCACGACAACCGGCCCGGCCTCGATCAATCCCGATACCGGCAAGCCCTATGGGCTCGACTTCCCCATCGTCACGGTCCGCGACTTCGTCGAGGTCCAGAAGGGGCTGGTCGAAAGCCTCGGCATCAGGAAGCTCGCGCTGGTTGCCGGCCCCTCGATGGGCTCGCTCCAGACCTTCGAATGGGCGGCGAGCCATCCCGAGATGGTCGCCAAGGCCATGCCGGTGATCGGCGCCGGCGAGGCCGATGCGATGCTGATCGCCTGGCTCGATGTCTGGGCCGCGCCGATCCTCGTCGACCCCAACTGGAACAATGGCGATTACTACGGCAAGGCCCCGCCGCTTGCCGGCCTCGCCAAGGCGCTGACGGCGGTGACGCTGCAGGCCAACCACCAGGACTGGGCCAACGCTACCTTCGGCCGCCGCCCGGCCAAGGAGGGCGATGATCCGGCCAAGGCGCTCGCCAACAAGTTCCAGGTCCAGAGCGTGCTCGACAATGCCGGCATGGCCCGCGCGAAGGTCTCGGACGCGAACCACTTCCTCTATCTCGTCAAGGCGAACCAGCTCTTCGCCACTGGGGGCACCTCGCTCGCGGATGGCATGGCGAAGATCAGGGCGCCGATGCTGCTGATCACCCAGCCGAAGGATCTCGTCTTCACGCCCGACATGGTCGCGACCACGGTGAAGGCGGCGAAGGCGGCGGGGCGCGACATAACGCACGCCACCATCGACGGCTCGCGCGGCCATCTCGACGGCGTGATCTCGATGAAACAGGCCGAAGGCGCGATCCGGGCCTTTCTGGAGAAGTGACCTGAACCCCCTCGCTCACCTGAGGGTCATCCCGGACAAGCGGCGCAGCCGCGCCGATCCGGGATCCATGCCTGAACCGTTCCGGAATGGATCCCGGGTCTTCGCTTCGCTACGCCCGACCCAAGCCTGCATGGCTCACGCCGCAGCCGGCTCCTCCATACGGTGGACGATCCTGTCGATCAGGCCCCATTCCAGCGCCTCTTCCGCCGTCATGAAGCGGTCGCGGTCGAGCGTGCGCTCGACCTCCTCGTAAGTTCGCCCGCAATGCTCGGCATAGAGCCGGGTCAGCCGATGCTTGGTCTGCCGCATCTCCTCGGCATGGATCAGGACATCGGAAGCCTGCCCCTGGAAGCCGCCGAGCGGCTGGTGGACATGCAGGCTGGCATTGGGCAACGCCCCGCGCTCGCCCGGCTCGCCCGCCATCAGCAGGAACGAGCCCATCGAACGCGCCGTGCCCATGCACAGCGTATGCACCGGCGAGCGGATGTAGCGCATCGTGTCGTACATGGCGAAGCCGCTGGTCACCACGCCGCCGGGCGAGTTGATGTAGAGATGGATCGGCTTCTTCGGGTTCTCCGCCTCCAGGAACAAAAGCTGCGCGCAGACCAGCGCGCTCAGCGCGTCGTTGACCTCGCCATTGAGGAAGATGATCCGCTCGCGCAGCAGCCGCGAATAGATGTCGAACGAGCGCTCTCCGCGGCTCGACTGTTCGACGACCATAGGGACGAGTTGCATCGCTTCGCGCATCGGCGAACTCCAGAGTTTAGGATGTGGATAGATGGTGGTTTCGCGCCGCCTCAGGCGGCGGCGCGCATGACCGGCGGTGCGTTGCTGTTCGCCGGGATGAGATCCAGCCCGACGCGGCGATCCGCCAGCTCATGGATCACCTGCAAGCTGGCACCGCCACTCTCGCGCCCTTCGATCCGGAAGGTGACCACGCTCTCCAGAAAGGGCGGTTCGCTGTCGCGCATCCGGTAGCGCAGCGCCTCCCCCGGCGTGACGACGCTCGGCTCGGGATCGGCCAGCTCCGCATCGGGCAGCCAATGCTCGCGCAGGCCGGGCGTGCTGATAGCGCGCCAGAGCTTTTCGGGCGGCTCGTCGAACCGGAACTCGAAGACGAGAGGATCGGTCGCCGCTTCGCTATGGTCGCCGCTCATTGATCCATCTCCTTGAGCAAGGTCCTGAGATCGTCGATCCGCGCCGGCCAGAAGGCGCGGTATTTCGTCAGCCATCGCGCGACCAGCGCCAGCCCCTCCGGGTCGACCCGGTAGTTCACGAAGCGCCCCTGCCGCTCCTCTTGAACGAGGCCTGCGCCACGAAGCACCGCGAGATGCTGCGACATCGCCGGTTGGCTGATCGCCATGCCCTCGCGCAAAGCGCTGGCATTCAGGCTGCCCGCCGTCAGCTTGTCGAGGATGGCGCGCCGCGTCGGATCGGCCAGCGCCTTGAAGATCTCGTTCTCGATCATGGCATCACATAAGCGATAACTTATGTGAATCGCAAGAGGCTCCGCGCCAGGAGCTTGTGCTAACCTGCTGCGGAGCCGAGGCTGAGCACGAAAGAGCACGCCATGAGGATGATCGGGCCGGCAATTGTCCTCTTATGCGCCTTGCTGTCATCTCCCCCGGCACAGGCCGCCTGCTCGGAGCCGCAGACTGGTTCGGATCAGGCCCCCGCCTTCTCGCCGCCGCTGAGCCAGGTCGTGATCGGCTCCGGCCGCCTGCAATTCCATTCGGCGCCGGACCGCGCCTGCCCGATGACGGGCATCTTCATCATCCCGAAGGACGAGGTCATCGCCTATGCGCAGACGCGGGACGGCTGGTCGTCGGTGATGTATCTCAACTCCCGGACCGGCAACGACGTCAGCGGCTGGGTCAGGTCGGCGCGATTGAAGACGATCGGGACCATGGGGCCGAAGCGCTGAACAGTGGGAACCCGTCAACGAACCGGTCGGCGACAGAGATCAGCCGGTGAAGGTCTTGGGGTTCTGAAAATTTGATCCACCGCTATCGATTGCGATAGACCTCGGGTCGAAATGCCCAGAGGGCTGCTGATAGGTATCGTTGACATGAGATCAATGCGCATAGGCCCGGCGCAGCTTTGGCTTGCGGGCTTTTTGGCATCGCTGACGATCGTTGGTCAGGCGCAGGCAGCGACCTACGAAAAACGTCTTCGCCAGCAGTTCGAGCGTGTCGAGTTGCAAACCCGGCTTGAAGAGGTCTGCGATACCGAAGTGATGCTTCAGATTAATCGCGACCACCCGGAATTCACCGTGGATAAAGTCATAGCCTACACATTTCAAAGTCCGACGCAGAAAAGCAATCGGCTCATAGCAGATGGCGCCGCCTTCAGAAGCCGCAACAGGTGGTTTCGCCTTGCTTACCGCTGCCAAACCGGCCCTCGGCACCTCGACATCACCGAACTGAATTACAAGGTGGGCAGCGAAATCGAACGCAAGCTGTGGCACCGCCTCTATCTCTACGATTGAAACCAGGCGCGCTCGGCTTTCACCCGCGAGCCGCAAGGCTACGTGTGGGGTCTCGCCGGTTCAGACCGAGACGCTTTTCAACCGGCTGCATCGGGCCGTGTACGGAGCTCGGCCTGCCCTACGCCGCCTGCGCCGCGGCCCTGATCCCGTCGATCACGAACTGCACCGCCAGCGCCGCCAGGATCACGCCGAGCAGGCGCGTGAGCACGATATTGCCGGTGACGCCCAGAAGCTTCGCGATCGCCGTCGCCGAGAGGAACACCAGAAGACAGGACAGCACCACCAGCCCGCAGATCACCGCGAGCGTGACCAGCAGCAGCGGGTCGCCGCCGGCGCGGCCGGCCAGCAGGATCATCGCCGTCAGCGCGCCCGGCCCCGCCATCAGCGGGATCGCCAGCGGAAAGGCTGCGACATTGCGGATGTGATCCTGGGTGATCGCCGTCTCGGCCGTCTGCTGCTTGCGCTCGGTCCGGCGCTCGAACACCATCTCGAAGGCGATCCAGAACAGCAGAAGCCCGCCCGCGATGCGGAAGGCCGGCAGCGAGACGCCGAGCGCCTTCAGCACGATGTCGCCCGCCACGGCGAAGAAGGCCATGATGCAGAAGGCGATGATCGAGGCGCGGATCGCGACCTGCTTGCGCTCGCTTTTCGACATCCCGCGCGTGAGCGAGAGGAAGATCGGCGCAAGGCCCGGCGGGTCGAGCGTCACCAGCATGGTGACGAGGGCTGCGGTAGCGAATTCGACGAACATGGCGCCACATCAGCATGCCCAAAGCCCGCCGTCACGCGCCAAGAAAGGCCGGAATATGGCGACGCGCCGGAAGGCATCCGAAAGTTACCCATAAGACATTGAATTCACTTAAAGAATTTTTGCTTGGACAGAGCCTGCTTTTACTGGCTTCTCCTGCCGGAATCGGATAGCCAGAAGGCTGAAAAACCAGCAGGAATCGGGACATTTCCCCTTGAGCGACGATACCGACGACAAGCGCGACAACGCCCCGGATTTCGGCGGCGACATCAAGCCGATCGCGATCACCGACGAGATGAAGAAGAGCTATCTCGATTACGCCATGAGCGTGATCGTGAGCCGCGCTCTGCCCGATGTCCGCGACGGCCTGAAGCCGGTCCACCGCCGCATCCTGTTCTCGATGCACGAGAACAAGAATGTGCCCGAGCGGCCCTATACCAAATGCGCCCGCATCGTCGGCGACACGATGGGTAAGTACCATCCGCACGGCAACCTCGCGGTCTATGACGCGCTGGTGCGCATGGCGCAGGATTTCTCGCTGCGCCTGCCGCTGATCGACGGCCAGGGCAATTTCGGCTCGATGGACGGCGACAGCGCAGCCGCCGATCGTTACACCGAGGCCCGCCTCGACAAGGCGGCGATGCCGCTGCTGGAAGACCTCGATCTCGACACCGTCGATTTCCAGCCCAACTACGACGGCAAGGAGCATGAGCCGACGGTCCTGCCGGCGCGCTATCCCAACCTGCTCGTCAACGGCGCCGGCGGCATCGCCGTCGGCATGGCCACCAACATCCCGCCGCATAATCTCGGCGAGGTCATCGATGCCTGCGTCGCCTATATCGACGATCCCGAGATCTCGATCGACGACCTGATCGAGATCGTGCCCGGCCCGGATTTCCCGACCGGCGCCTCGATCATGGGCCGCAGCGGCATCCATTCCGCCTATCACACCGGCCGCGGCTCGATCGTGATGCGTTCGAAGACGCATATCGAGGAAATGCGCAAGGAACGCGAGGCGATCGTCGTCACCGAGATTCCCTATCAGGTGAACAAGGCGACGATGGTCGAGAAGATCGCCGATCTCGTGCGCGAGAAGCGCATCGAGGGCATCTCCGACCTGCGCGACGAATCCAGCCGCGAGGGCGTGCGCGTCGTCATCGAGATCAAGCGCGACGCCGTCGCCGATGTGGTGCTGAACCAGCTCTATCGCTTCACCCCGCTGCAGACCTCCTTCGGCGCCAACATGGTGGCGCTGAACGGCGGCCGCCCGGAAGTCCTCAACCTTCGGGATTTCATCTCGGCCTTCGTCGAGTTCCGCGAGCTGGTCGTCTCGCGGCGCACGCGCTACCTCCTGAACAAGGCCCGCGAGCGCGCCCATGTGCTCTGCGGCCTCGCCACCGCCGTCGCCAATATCGACGAGGTCATCCGCCTGATCCGCACGGCACCGACCCCGGCCGCCGCGCATGAATCGCTGATGGCGCGCGACTGGCCGGCCGACGATATCGCCCCGCTGATCGCGCTGGTCGACGATCCGCGCCACCCGATGAACCCGGACGGCACCTACCGGCTTTCGGACGCGCAGGCCAAGGCGATCCTCGAACTGCGCCTGTCCCGTCTCACCGCCCTCGGCCGCGACGAGATCGGCGACGAGCTGGAGAAGCTCGCCAGGGAGATCGCGGATTATCTCGACATCCTGCGCTCGCGCGCCCGCATCCAGTCGATCGTCAAGACCGAGCTCGCCGAGGTCAGGAACGCCTTCGCCACGCCGCGCCGCACCGAGATCCAGGACTGGGGCTCGGACCTCGACGACGAGGACCTGATCGCCCGCGAGGACATGGTCGTCACCGTCAGCCATGGCGGCTACATCAAGCGCGTGCCGCTCTCGACCTACCGGGCCCAGCGCCGCGGCGGCAAGGGCCGCTCCGGCATGGCGACCAAGGACGAGGATTTCGTCGCCCGCCTCTTCGTGGCCTCGACCCATACGCCGGTGCTGTTCTTCTCCTCGGAAGGCCAGGTCTACAAGGAGAAGGTCTGGCGACTGCCGCTCTCGGCGCCGAACGCCCGCGGCAAGGCACTGGTCAACATGCTGCCGATCGAGGCCGGCGAGCGCATCACCACGATCATGCCGCTGCCGGAGGACGAGGCGAGCTGGGAGACGCTCGACGTGATGTTCGCGACAGCCTCGGGCGGGGTGCGGCGCAACAAGCTCTCCGACTTCGTCAACGTCAACCGCGCCGGCAAGATCGCGATGAAGCTCGACGAGGGCGACCACATCGTCGACGTGCAGATCTGCACCGAGAACGACGACGTGCTGCTGACCACCGCCCTCGGCCAGTGCATCCGCTTCGCCGTGCCCGAGGTGCGCGTCTTCAAGGGCCGCGACTCCACCGGCGTGCGCGGCATCAATCTGGCCAAGGGCGACGAGGTGATCTCGCTCGCGATCCTGCACCATCTCGACGCCACGCCGGACGAGCGCGCCGCCTATCTCAAGCGCGCCGCGGCCGCCCGCAGGGCGCTCACCGGCGAGGCCGAGGATGGCGCGGAAACCGCAGTTCCGGTCGAGGCCGATGCCGAGGAGAGCGCCGGCGACATCGAGCTCGGGCAGGAGAAATATGCCGCAATGGGCGCGGCCGAGCAGTTCATCCTGACCATCTCGGAGCGTGGCTACGGCAAGCGCACCTCGTCCTTCGAGTACCGGGTCACCGGGCGCGGCGGCAAGGGCATCGTCGCGATGGTCGTGAACGACCGCAACGGCAAGCTCGTCGCCTCCTTCCCGGCCCTCGACTCGGACCAGCTCATGCTCGTCACCGATGGCGGCCAGCTCATCCGCGTGCCGGTCGATGCCGGCCCGGACAACCGCATCCGCATCGCCGGGCGCTCGACGCAGGGCGTGACGGTGTTCAACACCGCCAAGGACGAGAAGGTCGTCTCGGTCGAGTGCATCAACGACGATGGTGAAGGTGACGAAGACGCCGAGCCGAACGACGAAGCGCCGAACGTCGAGCCTACGGAAGACTGATCTGTCAGCCTCTTGCGGTCATGGCTTCATGCAATGTCTGAAGCCATGGCGCCCGCAGTGGGAGTACCAGGATTCGCATCGAACCACGCCGTCATCCCGGGCTTGACCCGGGATGACGCGGAGGTTCCCCAGCGCAATCTCGGCACCAGCCGTCATTGCGAGCGTAGCGAAGCAATCCAGGAGGACTGGGTTGAATGGTTGAGCCCCGCTACCTGGATTGCTTCCTCGCTCCGTTCCTCGCAATGACGATCGGCCCTCGTTTGACACAAGCCCCGCCCCGCGCTCCCATCCGGTCATGAAGGCTCGTTCCGTGCCCGTCCGCACCCCTGCGATCACGCCGGAGATCATGCTGCGCGCCTATGCTGCCGGCATCTTCCCGATGGCGGAGAGCGCCGATGATCCCGGCCTGTTCTGGGTCGAGCCGGAGCTGCGCGGCATCATTCCGCTCGACCGCTTCCACCTCTCCTCCCGGCTCGCCCGCACCGTGCGCTCGGATCGTTTCGAGATCAGGGTCGATACCGCCTTCGACGCCGTGATCGCGGCCTGCGCCGAGGCCAAGCCGGACCGCGCGGAAACCTGGATCAACCCGCGCATCCGCGAAATCTTCGGCGAACTCTTCGCGCTCGGCCATGTCCACACGGTCGAATGCTGGCGCGAAGGCCGGCTGGTCGGCGGCCTCTACGGCCTCTCGCTGGGGAGCGCCTTCTTCGGCGAGAGCATGTTCCACAGCGAGACCGATGCCTCGAAGGTCGCGCTGGTCCATCTCGTCGCCCGGTTGAGGCATGGCGGCTATCGCTTGCTGGATACGCAGTTCCAGACCGGCCATCTCGCGCAGTTCGGCACGATCGAGATTCCGCGCGACGGTTATCGCCGCCTGCTCGACGACGCCCTGCTGCATCTCGGCGACTGGCACGCCTGGCCCGTTTCAACAGCGATGAGCGGCCGGGAGGCCCTCGCCCGGCTCTGAGCGCCGGATCGCCTTACCGGCAGGATCAGCCGCCGCCGGCAGTCGGATCGCGGCCCGGCGAGGGATTGGTCGGGAAGAAGCGCTGGCTCGGCCGCTGCGGCTGGACCGGCACGCCACGTGGCGGCTCGACATCGATACGCCCGCCGCGCGGCGGCGAAGCGGGCTGCTGCGCGGCCGGAGGCTGGTTGGGCGTGCGTGGCTGGCGCGGGTCTTCGGCTGGCGGCGCTTCCGGCTCTTTGGGATCGACGACGAGTTCGGTGCCGCCTTTGCAGTCGGTCAGCCAGGCATCGTAGATCGCATGCTCGACACCGTGCAGGCCCGGGCTCGCCGCATACATCCAGCCGGTAAAGATGCGCCGGTACTCGTTCTTGACCGTGACCTCGTCGACCTCGACGAAGGCATCGGTCTGCGGCGCCTCGGTCGGCGGGCGCGTCCAGCAGACTCGCGGAGTCAATTGAAGTGCGCCGAACTGCACGGTCTCGTCGATCGCCACCTCGAAGGAGATGATGCGGCCGGTGATCTTGTCGAGCCCGGCGAAGACCGCGGTCGGATTGCGGATGCGATCGGCCTGTGCCGGGCCCGTGGCCGCCAGCGTCGCCAGAGCGCTCGAGGCGAGGCCTGCCAGGATCGGGAAGCGAAAGAACGACGGCATGCGGGCGCGAATCTCTTCGACGGCGCGGAAGGACCGCGATGGCGCGCAGTAACACGGCAATCGCAGCGGAAAAAGGGCATCGCCCCTGAAAGCTTGGGGTATGACGGCCAAACCTCCGACTGGCAGCAAAAAGGCCGCCCCGAAAGGAGCGGCCTGGTATTTCGCAAGCTCGGCTTGCAGGTCTTCTCTCAGAGGCGGTCTTCTCTCAGCGGCCGGGCGTCCAGGCCTCGTAGTCGCCGGTTGCGGCCGGGCGCTCACCCTCGGCGAGCGTCGAGCCCTGCGGGCGATAGGCCAAAGCCGTGCCGGTCCAGTTCTGCTGATGCGGCTGCTGCCATTCGCGCGGCTGGTAGCTCTCCTCGGAGGGGGCGACATCGACGGTATGGTGCAGCCAGCCGTTCCAGCCCGGCGGCACCTTGGAGGCTTCCGCATCGCCCTTGTAGATCACCCAGCGTCGCTGGAAGCCGAGCGCCTTGTCCTTCACCCCACCCGCAGTGCGGTAATAGACATTGCCGAACTCATCCTCTCCCACCCGCTCGCCGAAGCGCCAGGTGTGGAAACGCGTGCCGATCGTCTGGCCGTTCCACCAGGTGAAGATCTGCAGCAGCCAGTCCTTCATCGTCCTCAAGTCCGTGCGCGCGATGCTGAAACAATCGGGCGACTTATGGCTCTCGCACCGCCCGCTGTCCAGCCCGCGATAGGCCGACCCTGCCGACCACGCAATGTTCGCCCCTGGCCGCATCACAATCGAATGAGCCCCCGCCGCGGGCGCGGCTTCCTCTGCCCGGCTTGCCCGCCGCGAGCTGCGCACGCCGCGGATCGATAAATCTGTGCGCTTGTGAATCGCCCGCCACGATTCGGCCGCGATTCGGGGCGGCCCGCCTGCACTGCATTCGCCGGGAAGTGCTCCGAGATCAGCCACTTCCGGGAGGCTTTGAAAGCGGAACGCGCGGCCAGGTCGCGGACCCACCGGATTCATCGCCCGTCAACCATGATAGCGGGGATTTTAGGGACTGCGCTTCCTCCCACACTGTGGCAATCTTGCCGAGCTGAATCCGATTCCCCGGCGATTTCCGAGGCTTAGCGGGCGCCTTGCAACTTATCCCCGTAACCCACATATACCTACCAGATGTCGTGTCCACAGGGATCGATAGACACTATTCCTTGACGCCAGACCGGCATCTGCACTAGATTTTGACCATCGCATGACGGCCGGCGGCACCCCCTCTGGATGACTGCGAAACCCTAGTTTTCCAGTGTGTTCCGGGCCTGCCGCCGCATCCGCCATCAACAGCGGAAGCGAACGGATTTGCGCGGGCATTTGAGCGCGTCCGGGACCATCGGCGGGGTGACACCGCCGAGGCCCCACAGGGCATCGAACCGAGTTTGGGCTGACATCAGGAGCCGGTGATCAACCGGCCGCGCGTGGCTTCAAGGCAAGTCCGCGGCAGATCAAGGGATGAAGATCATGCGCATCGAGCGCCGCTACACCTCCGCCGGACAGTCGCCCTATGCCGCGATCCCGTTCCGATCGGCCGTCAGCGAGATCAAGAACCCGGACGGCTCCGTCGTCTTCCGGCTCGAAGGCATCGAGGTTCCCGAGGCCTGGTCGCAGGTCGCGAGCGACGTGCTCGCGCAGAAATATTTCCGCAAGGCCGGCGTGCCCGCGCGCCTGAAGAAATTCGAAGAGAACGACGTCCCCTCCTTCCTCTGGCGCTCCGTCGCCGACGAGGCCGCTCTCGCCGAATTGCCCGAGGGCGAGCGCTACGCCTCCGAAATTTCCTCCAAGCAGGTCTTCGACCGCCTTGCCGGCTGCTGGACCTATTGGGGCTGGAAGGGCGGCTATTTCACCTCCGAGGAAGATGCCGCGGCCTTCCATGACGAACTGCGCTTCATGCTCGCGACCCAGCGCGTCGCGCCGAACTCGCCGCAATGGTTCAATACCGGCCTGCACTGGGCCTATGGCATCGACGGCCCGAGCCAGGGCCATTTCTACGTCGACTTCAAGACCGGCAAGCTGGTGAAGTCGAAGTCGAGCTACGAGCATCCGCAGCCGCATGCCTGCTTCATCCAGGGCGTGCAGGACGACCTCGTCAACGAGGGCGGCATCATGGACCTCTGGGTCCGTGAGGCCCGCCTGTTCAAGTATGGTTCCGGCACCGGCTCGAACTTCTCGATGCTGCGTGGCGAGGGCGAAAAACTCGCCGGCGGCGGCAAGTCCTCCGGCCTGATGTCCTTCCTCAAGATCGGCGACCGCGCCGCCGGCGCCATCAAGTCGGGCGGCACCACCCGCCGCGCCGCCAAGATGGTCGTGGTCGATGCCGACCATCCCGATATCGAGGCCTATATCGACTGGAAGGTGAAGGAGGAGCAGAAGGTCGCCGCCCTCGTCACCGGCTCCAAGACCGTCAAGAAGCACATGAAGGCCGTGCTCAAGGCCTGCGTGAACTGCGAGGGCGACGGCGATTCCTGCTTCGACCCCGAGCAGAACCCGGCCCTGAAGCGCGAGATCAAGCTCGCCCGCAAGGCGCTGGTGCCGGATAACTACATCAAGCGCGTCATCCAGTTCGCCAAGCAGGGCTACAAGGATATCTCCTTCGACACCTATGACACCGACTGGGATTCCGACGCCTATCTCACCGTTTCCGGCCAGAACTCGAACAACTCGGTCTCGCTGACCGACGATTTTTTGCGCGCGGTGGAAACGGATAGCGACTGGAACCTGACCGGCCGCACCACCGGCAAGGTCATGAAGACCCTGAAGGCCCGCGACCTCTGGGAGAAGATCGGTTACGCCGCCTGGGCCTCGGCCGATCCCGGCCTGCACTTCAACTCGACGATGAACGACTGGCACACCTGCCCGGCTTCCGGCCGGATCCGGGCGTCCAACCCGTGCTCCGAGTACATGTTCCTCGACGACACCGCCTGCAACCTGGCCTCGGCCAACCTGCTGCAGTTCTATGATACCGAGACCAAGGCCTTCGACGTCGCGGCCTATGAGCATCTCTGCCGGCTCTGGACCGTCGTGCTCGAGATCTCGGTGACGATGGCGCAGTTTCCGAGCCGCGAGATCGCCGAGCTTTCCTACGAGTACCGCACGCTCGGCCTCGGCTACGCCAATATCGGCGGCCTGCTGATGACCATGGGCCTCGGCTACGATTCCGACGAGGGCCGCGCTCTCGCCGGCGCGCTCACCGCGATCATGACCGGCGTCGCCTATGCGACCTCGGCCGAGATGGCGGGCGAGCTCGGCCCCTTCCCCGGCTACAAGAAGAACGCCAGCCACATGCTGCGCGTCATCCGCAACCACCGCACCGCAGCCCATGGCCTCGCCGACGGCTATGAGGGCCTGAGCGTCACCCCGGTCCCGCTCGACCATGCGACGCTCGCCCGCCTCGGCGGCTCGGCCGTGACCATGGCGGAGCGCTCGCGCATCGTCTGGGACGAGGCGCTGGAGCAGGGCAAGCGCTACGGCTACCGCAACGCCCAGGCGACCGTGATCGCGCCGACCGGCACGATCGGCCTCGTCATGGATTGCGACACCACCGGCATCGAGCCCGATTTCGCGCTGGTGAAGTTCAAGAAGCTCGCCGGCGGCGGCTACTTCAAGATCATCAACCGCGCCGTGCCGGACGCGCTGCGTGCGCTCGGCTACCGCGAGGCCGATATCGCCGAGATCGAGGCCTATGCGGTCGGCCACGGCTCGATGAAGCAGGCGCCCGGCATCAACCCCGGCTCGCTGCGCTCCAAGGGCTTCACCGACGAGAAGATCGAGGCGGTCGAGAAGGGGCTGAAGAGCGCCTTCGACATCAAGTTCGTCTTCAACAAGTGGACGCTGGGCGAGGATTTCCTCACCGACACGCTGAAGGTCCCGGCCGAGAAGCTCAACGACATGTCGTTCGAGCTCCTGCCCTTCCTCGGCTTCAGCAAGGCCGAGATCGAGGCCGCCAACGTCCATGTCTGCGGCGCGATGACCCTGGAAGGCGCTCCGCACCTCAAGACCGAGCACTACAACGTCTTCGATTGCGCCAACCCCTGCGGCCGCATCGGCAAGCGCTATCTCTCGGTCGAGAGCCATATCCGCATGATGGCGGCGGCCCAGCCCTTCATCTCGGGCGCGATCTCCAAGACCATCAACATGCCCAACGACGCCACGGTCGAGGATTGCAAGAGTGCCTATATGCTCTCGTGGAAGCTCGCGCTGAAGGCGAACGCCCTCTACCGCGACGGCTCCAAGCTCTCGCAGCCGCTGAACTCGGCGCTGATCTCGGATGAGGACGACGAGGCCGACGACGCCGTCGAGACGCTGGTCGCAGCGCCGATGGCGGCGCGCGCCACGCAGATCTCGGAGAAGATCGTCGAGCGCATCGTTGAGCGCATCGAGCGCAAGCGCGAGCGCGAGAAGATGCCGGATCGCCGCACGGGCTATATCCAGAAGGCCACGGTCGGCGGCCACAAGGTCTATGTCCATACCGGCGAGTATTCGGACGGGCGCCTCGGCGAGATCTTCATCGACATGCACAAGGAGGGCGCGGCCTTCCGGGCGATGATGAACAACTTCGCCATCGCGGTCTCGCTCGGCCTGCAATACGGCGTGCCGCTGGAGGAATACGTGGAGGCCTTCACCTTCACGCGCTTCGAGCCCTCGGGCTTCGTCGCCGGCAACCAGTCGATCAAGAACGCGACCTCGATCCTCGACTATGTCTTCCGCGAGCTCGCGATCTCCTATCTCGGCCGCAACGACCTCGCGCATGTCGATCCGAGCGAGATCGGCCATGACGTGTTGGGCAGCGGCGTCGGCCAGGACAAGGCCCCGGATGCGACCCCGATCGTGACGACCCCCCTCGCCTCCACCGGCTTCCGCCGCGGGAAGCCGATCAACCTGCTCGCCATCCAGGGCGGCGGCCAGGGAAGCTATGTTGCGAACGATGCGGTCGCCCGCTCGACTACCTCGGCGATCGGCCTCGCCACCGCCGGCGCCACCGCGCTGAAGGAAGAGCCGGAAGCCTATGGCGAGGCGGATATGGCCAAGCTCGGCTTCGCGGCGCCGGCCGCCCAGCCGACGGCCTCGGAACGGCGAGCCGAGGCGATCATGAAGGGCTATGTCGGCGACTCCTGCGGCGAATGCGGCAACTTCACGCTGGTCCGCAACGGCACCTGCCTGAAGTGCAACACCTGCGGATCCACAACCGGGTGCAGTTGATTATTCCGACTGCTTGTTCTTCTTGAAATGAGAGGCGAAGTTCCCCGTTTTTGAGCTTCGACTTCCGCAAAAACAGGGGGGCGGCACTTAGTGCCGCCCCCCTTCGCCGACCTAGGCAAAGCATGCCCCCCCTCCCAGGCGAGCTCTTCCCACCGATTAGGTTAAGGAGGGCGAACTTCTCCAATTGCTAACTCTGCAGAATAGGCGGCGGGGCCCCTTGTTCTCCGCACGTCGTCAGGTGATCATACAGATTCGACTTGGGCGGCTGCCGTGAAAACAGAAAAGACCATAAAGGATATCCTCAGGACACTCCAGGAACCTCACCCGACGGTCCGGGAAGTCCAGCCGCGCCTTTCGACGCTCGACGGCCCTGAGGCACCTACGTTCGAACTCCTGGAGCTCGCGTCGCTCAAGAGCCCCAAGTGGGGCCATCGAGGCGGTTCACCTTGGGTCGTCAGCAACGACGATGCCCATGCGGGTGTTTCCCGGCTCCCTGACGAATTCGTCGACTGTGTGGTAACGAGCCCCCCTTACTATTGGCAGCGGGACTACGAGGTCGAAGGCCAGACAGGGCATGAAGATACCGTCGAGGCCTATGTCAGGGCATTGGTCCAGGTCTTCAAGGAAGTTCGTCGCGTGCTGAAAAAGCGTGGCACGGCTTTCATCGTGATCGGCGATACCTACTATTCCGGAAACGGACAGCCCAAGGGAGGCGATCCGAAGCAAATCTGGCGGAGCTTCGCGCGCAGAAAATACCGAGCAGTGGACCGCCCGGGCTTCGGCCTGCCACAGAAATCGCTCATCGGCATCCCGTGGCGAGTCGCGCTGGCACTGCAAGCGGATGGCTGGGTGCTGAGGTCCGCGGTAGTTTGGCGTAAGCCGAAGGGGCTCGCAGAGCCCAGTGTCAAGGACCGCCCTTGGACCACCACCGAAACGATCTTCATCTTGGCGAAATCGTCCAGCTATCACTTCGATAGATCAGGACTCGACGGCCAGGAAGACGTTTGGGACATCCCCGCCCCGAATGCGAAGCGCCGCTTCCGACACGCCGCGCCTTTCCCCGAGGCGCTTGTCGATCGGTGCTTGGCTGCTGGCTGCCCCGCAGGTGGCGTCGTGCTTGACCCCTATGCCGGTTCCGGCACGACGTTGCAGGTGGCCCTGGACAGGGGATCACCAGCGATCGGCATCGAGCTAAGTAGCCATTACGTCAATCTATCCCGTCAGCGCCTGAATGGCATCGAGCCGAAATAAGGCGCCGCCGTGGACCTGAAGGCACGCCTCGATCAAATCCATGTGCGCCTTCTGGCCGGCAGTCGGACGGCATCCTTGGATCTGTTCCGCGAGGCTGCTGGTCCTCTCGGGGGGTTCCTTCGGAACGAGTTCAAAAGACTCTCGGACGACGAGATCCACGACCTCGCGAATGACGCCATCCTCGAATATCTGGGTGATCCTTCAATCTGCGATCCCGGCAAGAGCTCTCTCTGGAGTTTTCTCTGCACGATTGCCAAGCGGGACGCGATCGACCTGACGCGCAAGCAAGCGCGGGACCACGCGCTTCTGCAGAAAAGAGTCGAGACGGATGTCGAGTTCTGGGCCTCTCGCTCGAAAGATACTTCGGATGGCGAAAATGCGATCGATGCGCGAAGGATCATGAGGTTGCACGGCGGCAGGTTGGTCACCAACCAAGCAGAGGCGAACGTTCTCGTTCTCATCCTCAATGAGGAAAAGCGAACCGAGGCCTTTGCACAAGCGCTTGGGGTAGACCCTTCCGCTGCCGAGGTAGATCAGATCGTCAAGCAGGCCAAGGATCGCATGTTGCTTCGTCTGAAGAGGCTGCGGAATGACCTTTGAACGCAACGGGGATGGGGATCTGGAGCGGGCGGCCAGCCGTGCAGCGCGATCGACGGCGCCGCTGATCGCTACCCTCGTCAAGAGTTGGCGTAAGGCCTTCCCAAGTGGTCAGCCTGAGATTGAACTCGGTTGCCGGATGCAGAACCTGTCAGAGCTTTCGCTATGTCTCCGCCCTCGGACCGAAAGCTGGATGGCAGACGTGGAGGAGATCGCGGGCTCTCTCGACATCGACAAGGCGCGGCTGGCGATCTTCTTGCGAACAGCGGAAGCGATCGAGCGCTTGGGCGATGCTCACCCAACTGAAAACGCCGCTGTCGGTATGCTTCTCGCGGCCCGTGACCGCGACGAGGAAGAGTGATGCCGCCTCGCCCTAGGGAGGAAATTGCGGAGAGTTTCTGGAAGCAGGCGGGCGGTCGCGATCGGTTTGGCGAACCCGCAGACATCGGGCTTGCGGCAGCCTTCGTCCTGCCTGTTGCTGTGAGGCTGATCCCTCATCTCGACACTCAATTGGTGACGCAGATCTTGGCAGGGATTGGCGCGAGTCCTTGGCTGGATAAATCCCCGAGATTGCTCCGAGGATGCCTCGTCGCCGACGGCGGTAAGGCCATGGTTCTGGTTGATCAGCACGATCCAGAGGACGAACGGCGGATGACAGTGGCCCATGAAGTGGCCCATCTGCTGCTACACTATCTTCAGCCGCGCGAGGACGCCGTCACAGCGTTCGGCCCCGGCATCATCGCCGTGCTTGACCGGACCCGTTCGCCAACGATTGGCGAACGACTCTCTTCCGCCCTGAGGAACGTTCCAATCGAGCCGTATCAACATGCGATGGATCGCTCGCCAGTCCATGGCCGAGCGGTCGGGGCCATGGAAGACGAGGCCGACGACTTGGCGATCGAGTTGTTGGCTCCGTGGCGTGAACTCAAGAAGATGCGCGGGGCCGCGCCGAGTGCACTCCGGCAACGTTTCGGTCTGCCCGCGTCGGTTGCGACCCGACTGGCCGCGTTGATCTCGCCTGCTGGAACGATGCCTGGAGTGCTTAGTCTGTTCGGGAAAAAATAAGTTGTCGAACTTCCGGCGTCCCAATCGAAGGATTGCCTGGATGAACCGGAGACCGGCATGGCTCTCGACGAAATAAAGAAGATCCTCGCGGACGCCGACGGCGGCGAATACGATTACGGCGATGCCGATGCTTTCCACATCGATGCCCGTGATGCCTCCGCGCCGGACGACGACCACGATGCCGGGGACGCCGGTAGCGAGTTTCTGCAAGCGCTGGACCTGAATTCGTGGACGAGCGGCGAACGGATGGACACCTTGGCTGCCCGTCTGGAGCGCGAGGTGGAACTGGCCGCCAAGTTCGAGGATGAGATCGGGCCGCGGGTCATGGCAGCGCTGAAGGCGGGCCTGCCCACCGCGCCGGACCGCTCGACCGAGAGCGGCATCTACACCCTGACCGTCGACAACGTCGTCAACGCGACCCGCAACATCCTTTTCAATGGGTGCGTCGAGGCGGCTGACGGAACCCGCATCACCGTGCCTACGCTGCCGGTGACGGTGTACCAGATCGGGATCTGCATGACGTCTTACCAGGGAACGGGGGACGGCGGCACGATTGGCAATCGCCTTTATCGGCAAGACATCATGCGCCGCAACGAGGACCCGGAGAGAGAGGTCTTGGACTTCCTGAGCCGCAGAGCGCGTCGGAAGAAGTCGGAACTGGCACAAGAACGGTTCGGCGATGACGGTCAGAGTCTTGGCATCAGTGACATGATGTGCCGGGCCCTCATGATCTATGTCGAACGCGCGATGCTCTGTGACCGCTCCCAAGCGGCTTGGAGGATGGGCCATGGCGGCCCAATGCCGCACGAATTGATCACGGGGTCTGGCCGCAACGAGATGTCGTTCGCTAGCATGGAGATGCTTCGACGCCTGCTTCTCGACCACAAGCGCTTCATCTTCGTGCCCAGCGAGATCAGCGACGAAGCCATCGTCACGATCGCGAACGCCCTCAAGCCGCTGCAATACGCGGTCCTGCGGAATACCAGGGACATCATCGAAGGCTATATCCAGGGCAGCAGCTTCAATCGTCCGAACTACCAGAAATCGGGGCTCTATCAGGCTGTCCGCGCGTTCCAGGAGGATGCCGGCTCAAAAGTCGTGCTGGGAGTCTACAGGGCATCGGCAATCTGCCCCGGGCAGATCTTCTACGCTCACGAGGACCACGTCCACGAAGCCGCCCAGATCGTAATGGCCGACAGCGCGCTCCAGGAAGCGCGTGGCTTTCCCAACCTCATCGACGTCGCGGACCGGTGCTGCAAGGGCATCTTCGACGCCAGCGGGGTCTCCGCGCAGGTTCACGCCGCACTGGCTCGCACTGGCTCACCCTTCCGCTTTCTCGGGGAGCGCAGCACGCGCGCCTGAAATCAACGCATCGGAGCTCGAAATGCCCGTCGACAAGATCGCCGCCGCCGCCGAAATTCTTGAGCAGACCGCCAACGAGAACGGAGGCCCGTATCAGGAGCCTGAGGCCTACCGTGGCTCGGTGGCCCGCACCATGTTCGATCGGCCAGGTTCCGAGGATGGGACCGTCACCATCCTGATCCCCGAAATCCAGATTGGCAACGTGCCGCGCGAGGCCTACGTCAGAATCGCCAGCATCCATGCGAGGACGAAGGAGGTCGAGGCCGAGTATCTTGGTGCCGTCTCCTCGGGCCCCTTCGCGGAGCCTGACGCACTCGGCGCCCATGCTCCGACGTTGGTGGTGGCGGCCGCGCATGGCGCCGTCCTGACGCCCAAGTATCATGGCATCGCCCAGGTCGAGATCTTCGGGGAGCGCATCGACGGCACGGTGATCCCGCCCGTGCGTCGCCCGTGCCCGAACAGCGCCGTCTTCCTCCTTGGCGACGCCGAGGTGGAAAAGGTTCTGGGGCTCGACGTCCCAGGCGACGAGAAGCCCTTCAGGCTTGGGCTGCTCGGCGGCCGCGAGGCACTACCGGTCACGATCCCTGCCGCCAAGAAATCCGTGCTCTTCAAGCACACCGCCATCCTCGGCACCACAGGCGGCGGCAAGAGCACGACGGTGTCCGGCATGGTGACGAACCTCGCCGATGCCGGTAACGCTGTGGTCGTCTTCGATATCGAGGGCGAATACACCACCATGAACGAACCGACGGCGAACCCGCAGATGCTGGCCGCCCTGAAGAGGCGCGCGCTGCCGAGCCGCGGCGCGGAGAACACGCGACTGTTTCATCTGACAGGCCGTGTGCCAGCCAACCCCGCTCATCCCAATCGACGCGAGTTCAAGATTCCATTCGATGAACTGTCCCCAGCCGTCCTGGCGGAGGTGCTGGATCTCAGTGAGCCCCAAGAGCGCCGGTTGATGGAGGCCTATGACATCTGCCGCATCACGATGGAGCGGTTGCAGATCTACCCGTCAACGCCCGCCGAACAACTGGAAGCTCTCGATATCGACGAACTCGCCCGGGGCTGGCCCCGCATGACGGTCGACATGATGCTCGACGCGGTTAGCGCGGCAATCCAGAACGCGGACGGGACGACAGACGGGTTCAAGGCAAAGAGCGTTGAGTTTCGTGATCAGGAGTCAATTCTGTTCCAGAACATCAACGCTCGCAAGATCGAGAAGGATGCGAGGTCTTGGAAGGCCATCGCCAAGCGACTGTGGCGCATGAAGAAGGCGGATGTCTTCTCGAACCATCCGAGGGAGAGGATCAACATCGACGAGTTGATTGTCCCCGGTCAAATCGCGATCATCGACCTGAGTGACATGGATGGCCCTTACCTGCGCAACCTGGTGATCGCGCAGATGCTCCGGGCGCTTCAAGTTCGACAGGATGAACTCTACACTGCCCGGGAAGCGGCCCAGCGCGACGGCGTCGAACAGCGCCCGATGCCAAGGGTCAACATCTTCATCGAGGAGGCGCACGAATTCCTGTCAGCGCAACGCATTAAGCAGATGCCGAACCTTTTTGACCAGGTTGCGCGCATCGCTCGCCGCGGGCGCAAACGGTATCTCGGCCTTGTGTTCGTAACCCAGTTGCCCAGCCATCTTCCGGATGAAGTTCTCGGCCTGGTGAACAATTGGATGCTTCACAAGCTCACCGACAGCGGCGTCGTCAATCGGCTGCGCAAGGTCGTGCCTGGCGTTAATGAGGCTACGTGGAAGTCGCTTCCGAACCTCGCTCCGGGACAGGCATTGTGTTCGTTCACGCACTTGACGCGGCCCGTCATGACAACGGTCGATCCGTCGCCTTGTCAGTTGCGCATGGTTGACTGATCAGCGAGCGAAAGATGAGAGCCGATATCCGACTGCGTAACGCCCCGTCCGATCTGCCGGCATCGCTCCGGCAGATCGTCGACTATCGCAAGAGCGGGCTTAGCCTGAACCACATCGTCGGCTGTCCGCTCGATTGTGGATATTGCGTCCGCCACCTTTTCGCGAACTTCGAAATGAAGAAGCCGCATCTGGTCGTAGACGACGAGGCGGCCGTTCGCGAACTTATGGAGCACTGGGCCTTCCGACGGGACCTCACTCCCATCCAATTGCTAAACCGGGCGACCGACCCCTTTCTTCCTGGGGTGAAGGACCACTTGTTCCGGACACTGGAGATACTCGACAGAGAGCGGCTGCGAAACCCGATATTGGTGATCACGCGATGGGAGGTGACGCCTGACGACGTCAAATGGCTCGATCGCCTCTCACATATCCGGTTGACGATCCTGGTGACGTGGTCGGGCATCGAAGATAAAAGGCTGGAGCCCGTGGATAGCGGGATCGCGGAAGCATCTCTTCACGCCTTGGGATCGACCGCGGGCCGGACCAAGGCGATCCTCTATTGGCGTCCTCTGATCGCTGGGATCAACGACACCGACGAGCATCTCGCGCGCGCCCGGGAGCTGTCCGAACACGTGTCGGCAACCGTTTTCAGCGGGCTTTTTCACCGCGAGGAGATCCGATCCTATCTTCGCTCGGTGGGAGTGGAGGACACCTATCCGGAAGTGGCACGGCGCAAGATCCTGCCGAGGGATCTGGAGGCTCGGGTGTTGGAGGCATTCGCCGGAAGGCCGCTTTTTCGGAAGACGTCGTGCGGCATCGGGTTCGCTCACGGCACTGTCGACTACAATGGGCATTTTGGGCTGAAGGACGTCTGCGACATCTGCCCTACGGAACAGATCGAGCGTTGCGCTGCCGCTCATGCGGCCCCATCAATCGAAACGTTAGGGGCGCTCGCCGACGAGTGCGGCTTATCGCTCGACCACCTCGACATCGACCAGCGACGCATCGAGGTCGGGAACAGCACGGAGCAACAGCGCTACTTTATCCAGCATGCGTTGAATTACCAGGTCCACGACAAGGCGCTGCCTCATCTGCCCCGTAGGCATGGACGAGCGGAGGTCGGATGGTCATGAAGTGGGATGATGCATTCTGGATCGTCGATGTCGAAGGAAATGGTGCCACTCCCCCGGAAATCGTCGAGCTGGCGATGGCCGAGATCAAGGCGTTGGTCCCCACGGGTAACCGGCGTCATTGGCTCATTCGCCCGAATGAGCCAATCTCCGCGGCGGTCACGCGCATCCATGGCATCAGGAACGAGGACGTCGCGGGCGCGCCGAGCTTTGATGAGATCGCCGATGATGTATTGGTCTGGATCGAGAACGCCGCCATCGTCGGCCACAACGTGAAGGTCGACCTCGAAGCGTTGAAGCGGGTTCTTCCGGATTGGACCCCTCGGGCCGCCATCGACACCTTGAGGTTGGCGAAATCAGTGAGGCCGGGCTTGCAGTCCTACGCTCTCACGAAACTTGCAGAAGGGCTTGGCGTCACCCCCGAAACGGAAGGCGACTATCGCACCGGCGCGCATTCGGCCCCCTACGACGTCGCCGTCACCGTTGCTCTTTTCGCCGAGCTCCTATTGAGCACGCCGGAGTCGAAGAGGTCCGCTTTGCTTGACGAGGCCGACATCATCGGAAGGCAGACAGGGCTCATGCTGTGAGGTTCGCGCATACCACGATCGCGGTCGCCGGCACGCACTCGACAGGCAAGTCGACTTTCCTGGACCAGGTTGAAAGGCGGCTGCTCGCCAACGGAGTTTCGGTCGGCAGAGTTGTCGACACCGCATCCCGAGCCCGCGCAGCCGGTTTCCCGATCCTCCGGGACCATGTCTACGAAAGCACGCTCTGGATCATGGCCGAAGGGCTGCGGCAGGAGATGGAGGCAGCCCTGAAGTTCGAGGTGGTCCTCGTCGATCGCCCGCTTCTCGACGCCTTGGGCTACCTGTTGGCCGCCCTGGACGCAACCGGCCGCCGCATTGACGAAATCCGGCGCCTGGAATTGGAGCGGATCGCTTTGGCCCATCAGGCTCGTTACGACTGGTTCGCGGCGACGGTCCTCGACAAGCGAGTTCCGCTGGGGCCGGATCGCGACGCCGACGCCGCCTTCAGGCAGCTCGCCGGCGACAAGATCGGCGAACTGGTGACAGCGCACGTGCCGACCGCGCGCTGGCTTACGGTGGCGTCGGCGTCGGAACTGATCGACGAGGTAGTCAAGCTTGCCTCGCGACGCCATTGATCATGATCATCCAAGGACGGCCTCCGCCATTCCTCTTCGTTAAAGCGCCAAGCATTCCATAATCGCTGTAGAATACGAACCTAGGATGCCATCTGGGCGGGTTTTCAAAGCGCGGTGAAATTCACAGCGTTACGAGCGGGCGAGGAACCGATGTTATCGTGGAAATATCGGTTCTGATCGTATCGTGCCGAGCAAAGCTACTGACATGCGCTGTCCAGAGGTGATTGTTCGCGTCACTTTGCTATGACCGACGATCAGGCGATCGTGCTGGGGGCGGCGGCTGCGTATATCAAGCAGACCGTGGATGTAGATTTACGGGTGATCTGCTCGGATTGATGGAACCAGCATGGCAACGCGCCGTAGGCCCTCCGGAGATGCCTTGCGCACTTTACCTGCCTGACGCTTCCGCCCGAAGAAGAAGATTTGCCTTCGGACACCATTAGGTTGTGCACTCATAAACTGAGCAGAAGCGTAACGCCGTGGGACGATGGCCTAGCGATCGTAGTAGGCGCGGTAATCGGCATGGGCTGAGAATAGCGCTGCAAAGGTATGACCATCCTTGAACCAAACGGTCAGCTGCATTCCGAGTTGGGGATCGCTCCAATCCTCAATCGCGATCGACGCGGTTTCGAGGCGACCGTGCGGATCGGAAACCACCGACAATGATTGCCCCCGGTCGGCGATGTACTCACCTTCAACGGTGTTCGCGTGCTGGTCGCGATCATACTGCTCCACCGGCGAGAAGGGGCCGAAGGCGACGCCCATAGGTGGGTCTAGATGCTCAAGGATCGCGGTGCCAATGACGTTTCCGTCCTGATAAATGCTGATCTGCATGAGGGTGCTTCCCACGTTCGCTCAACGTCGGCAACTGCGGCAATCTGGAGCCGGGACTTCCACCTTACGCAGAAGTCTGATTCAGCATCGGCATGAGCCGATATGACCTGACCGACTTTGAGTGGCGCGTGATCGAACCGCTCCTGCCCAACAAACCGCGGGGCGTGCCGCGCGTCGATGATCGCCGCGTGCTGAACGGGGTTTTCTGGGTGCTGCGATCCGGTGCGCCGTGGCGCGACCTGCCCGAGCGTTATGGCCCGCGCACCACCTGCTACAACCGCTTCGTGCGATGGCGGAAGGCAGGCGTGTGGGACCGGCTGATGGACGCCATCACTGCCGCACACGACGGCGACATTCAGATGATCGACAGCACCTCTGTTCGCGCCCACCAGCAGGCTGCGACGGCAAAAAGGGGGATGCAGATCACTGTCTCGGTCGATCACGCGGCGGGCTCACGACCAAGATCCACGTCGTCGTCGACGCGCAGGGCCTCCCGATCCGGCTCGGCCTGACCGCCGGGCAGACGCACGACGGGCAGATCGCCGACACGCTGCTCGACCACCTCGGACCGCGCACCATCGTGCTGGCCGACAAGGCCTACGACGCCGACCGCATCCGCGCGCTGATCCAGGATCAGGGCGCCACGCCCAACATCCCGCCGAAGAGCAACCGCAAGTGGAAGCCTTGCTTCAGCAAACGGCTCTACCGCGAGCGGAACCTGATCGAGCGCTTCTTCTCCAAGCTGAAGCACTTCCGCCGTGTCGCCACCCGCTACGACAAGCTCGCGGACAACTTCCTCGCCATGGTCCAGCTCGCCTCAATGCGCCTGTGGCTCCGAGCTTATGAGTCTACAGCCTAGAGCGACTTTTTTGGCCTGGCTCGCCCCTGGCTTGGGTTTGGCCATATAGCGTATCGTTGCCCAGCCGTGATTCCCACGAAAGTCGTCAATGCTCGGTCCCGAAATACTCGCACGAACGCTGAGCAACGCCACCAGGGAGGATCGCTTCGGCAACCTCTGGCAGTATCATTCCCGCAGCGATCACCATTCGAAGGTCGCCTGTTGGGGTATCGTATTCGATCTTTTGCGGACGAGCCCGCTGCTTCGTAGGCATGTAGCGGACGGGACCGTGAAGTTTGGCATCAACCACGAGATGCGCGATTTCGTTCACGATCGGAAGAAGAACCTCGATCTGGTGCTTTGCACGCCCGGATCCGGTAAGGCGCCGGGTCATCAGACGTTAGCTTCGCTGGCGGACGACTACGAGATCGAGCTGTCGGGACAGGAAAGGGTGGAGTTGGCGGCTTTGCCGACGTTGGCCCGTAGCCCTGTCGGACCAGTACTCATGGCTCTGGAAGCTAAGGCATGCATGACGGCGCATCAGCGTGCCCTGCCCCGGCTCTACGACGAGCTGAATAGCTCGCACCTCACGGTCCACGGCGCCTCCGATCAGGCGATTGCGGCTGGATTCGCAATGGTCAATATAGCGGATCGCTATCTCAGCCCCGATCTCAACAAGAGGAACCGGGAAGCCTTCCCGGAGTGGAGCCAGCATAAGCAGCCCAGGGACGCCGGATTGGCGGTGGACAAGATCCGCCAGCTGCCGAAGCGGTCAAGGGTCGGCGACGTAGGCTACGACGCGCTCTCCATCATCGTTATTGACTGCGCCAACGACGGAAGACCGGTTCGCTTGTCCTCGTCGCCGCCGGCGCCACAATCCGGCGACATCTACGAGTACGGTTCAATGATCGACCGGCTCGGACACATCTACGCCACGCGGTTCAAGGATCTCGGCTAGCGTTTGCGACAGCCTATCGGCGTCGCGGATCTCGCATTCCCAGATCACGCCGACGCGGAAGCCGAGGCGCCGCAGGGCATGGATCGCCGCCGCGTCGCGCTCGCGATTGCGCCGGAACTTCTCCAACCAGAATTCGAAATTGGTCTTGGGCACGGTCGCGCGCCGGCAACCCTTGTGGTGATGCCAGAAGCACCCGTGGACGAAGATCGCCCATTTCCGCCGTTTGTTGGCGAAGTCCGGCGAGCCTGGGAGCGAGCGCACGTTCAGGCGATAGGTTGCCTTCCTCGCCCTCAATTCGGCGGCGACGGCGAGCTCAGCTGCGGTCCCCTTTTCCCGAATCCGGCGCATCAGCTCGCTTCGAGCCGGGTCGGTCAGTGGACCGGAGTTCATTCGGCTGCGATCGCCGCTTCCGCCAGCACGTCGCCATCGAGGCCAGGGGAAGCTTCCATTCGCGCGAGATGGCGGCGAAGGCGCTCGCGGAAGCCCGGGACGAAGCGAAGCGTCCCCTTGTCGGTACGGGAAAGGAACCCGCGCGTGGCTCGAGCCGACAACGGCTTTCCGCGATGGCGTAGGAATTCCGCCAAGGGCTCGCGATCCCGCCAAACCGGGAAGGCCCCGATCTCGACGCGACGCCGCGCGTACCCGTCGAACCGGGCGGCGCGGGGCCACCGCTCACCGTCGGCCAGGGGACGGTCGCGATCGCTTTCGTACACGCCTGGAGTCATCAGGCGATCGCCCAGCCATTCGGCGACGGGCTTTGAGACGGCGTTGCCGACGAGCGACCATCGCAAGGAAGGCCGGCCGACCATTTCCGCCGGAAGAGTCCAGTCTGCGTCGAAGCCCTGAAGGCGCTCGGCGTCGCGAATGTCCGGCGTGATGACCGCGCCGTCAGGCATAAGGATGGCCGGCGGCGAAGCGATGCCGACGGTGGACCCGTTCTTCAACGTAGGAATGGCGTCGGCAGCCCACCCGAGCCCACGGATACCTTCCGTCCAGTAAAAGCCGTGGGCGTGCGTGAAGAGCTCGGTCGGATGGGGCGGGGGCACGGCTTCGTCCGCCATGACGACGCTGGCCGGATCCACGTCGGTCGTCGTCGCGACGAAGATCACCCGCTCGCGCCGCTGAGGCAGGAAGCTCATCGAGTTCACGACCCGATAGGCCCAGCGATATCCACGCTCCTCGAAGGCTTCGACCAGCATCCGCATGCCCTTGCCCTGGTCGAGATGGAGCATGAAGCTGACGTTCTCGAGCACGACCCAGGGAACGCGCCGATCATCCAGCAGTCGGAATACCTGGCCCACCAAGCCCGAGCGTTCGCCTCCGATGCCGAGGGTCTTTCCGGCTTGGCTCAAGTCCTGGCAGGGAAACCCTCCTACGACCGCCTCGGTGTCGGCCGGGAGGGACGCCAGCTTCAGCACGTCGGGTGCGACGTCGACGTTGGGGAAACGAACTGACAGGACGGCGCGCGCCGGCGACCAGATCTCGCAAAGGAGCGATGTCTGGTGGCCTGCGGCTGACAAGCCGGCCTCTAGGCCACCAATACCGGCGAACAGTCCCGTGATCTTCATGCGTGTTCCAAAAGCCGCCCCGAAAGCCGAGGCGAATCCAAGTTAGGAATTGTCGTATCGAAGAGCGAAAGTTTCAATCGATGACGTATCGCCGCGTACCGGCCCGCATCGTCGGCCTCGCGCTCGAACCGCCAACGCGTCGCGATCGCGCCGGTTCGATGGGACGCTGAGTGGCCTTTGTCCCAAAAACCGTTGCCCGTGTTGCGCCGCTATCCTCCGAGCCTCGGCACAAAGTCCAGGACGGATACCCAGATTGAGCGACAGTGATGAATGCCGGCGGTCCGGAAGGCCCGAGGCGTCCTTAAGAATGACCATTGACAGCACAACCGCTTGCATGACCCCCTGCTTCAACAATCGAAAAGCGCGCGACGGGGGTTTCATGTTCCGTCTTACGAAGTTTATCGCGACTATCGTTATCATCTTCACGGCGACGAATTCCGCATCGGCCCAAACGATTTCGACGTCGCCGATCAGGATCGTTTCGGCCTTCGCAACTGACACTCCGGTCGGGGCTGCCGTCCAGCGCCTCGCGTCTCGCCTGCAAGAGCGTCTAGGACCGAGTTACTCGGTAAGCGTCGTGCGGCCAGAGCGCTCTCCAGACGGAACGAACGAAAATACTTCGTTGTCGATGCTCAAGGGCGACCGGGCCGAAATCGCAATCACCCAGACTACTGAACTGGGCGGAGTTGCCCGTGGTGCGTTCGCATTGTTCGATCTGCCGTTTCTTTTCGCCAACGCCAAAGAGGTCGCAGCGGTCCAGCAAACGATAGCCGGGTCCGTCGCCATGGCCGCTCTCGAAGGCAGTGGCTTTGTGGGGCTCAACTATTTCAACAACGGCGTCAATTCGGTCCTGACGCGGACGGTGCCGAAGGTTCCCGCCGACTTCCAGGGCCAGAAAATCCGCGTGGCGACCCAATCCGGCGGTTCGGCGATCTCTCAGCTAGGCGCCAGCCCCGTGACGATGCAGGCAGCCGAAGTTTCCGCGGCGTTGGCGATGGGTGCCGTCGACGGACTTGAGACTTCCACGCAAACAGCGATCCTGCTTTCACCTGCTGGTGGCTCGCTTCCCTACGCGGCGGTGACTCCAATACGTCCGAACGTCTCCGCCCTCCTTATCAGCGAGGCGGTTTGGCGAAAGCTCCCTTATCGAGCGCAATCGATTATCGCGGAGGAGAGCGAGAAGGCGTCGGCGTCGGCGACGGAGAGTGCATTCAAGCAGGACAGCGAAGCGTTCGAGTCGCTTTCGAAAAGAGCGTCGATCACACCGGTTTCGTCGGTAGCGTTTTCAAAGTCCGCCCTACCGGTCTGGAATCGAGCCAAGGACATCGACGTCGCGCGATTCAACGACACAATCCTCCCAATCATCGAGGAAATCCGAAAATCGAGCCCGTCGACTGGGGCGAGCCCCGATAGAAGGGGAGCGTTGAACGATCCCCTCGTCAAGCCCGCATCCGCGATCGGGCCGCGCGGTCTCAAGCCGGGCGAAGTGCTCTTCGCTACGGACCGGGCATTCGAGCACGATCCGGAACCTCGGTATAGGATCACGGGTCGCCGGGGCGAATTGGCCTTCGGTCTGGCCACGTTCAACATCGACCCTAGCCGGCGAATGGGTGCGACGGACGAAGGCCAAGCCAGGATGACCGACGTTGGTTCCTTCTCCGGCTCCGAGTTCGAGACGAGACTATCGGCCGCTCTTGAGGTCGCCACTAAGAAGGAAATCGTGATCTTCGTCCACGGCTTCAACAATGCTTTCGAGAGTGCGTCCCGAGCGCTCGCACTTATTAGTTCGGACGTCCACTTCGGCGGGGTTCCGATCCTCTTCAGCTGGCCCTCAGACGGAGCCGCAACTCGATATGGCAGCGACGAGGAGGAAGTGAGAGCGAGCCGCGACAACTTCCTGAAGTTCGTCGACAAGGTGAGCCGGACGGCAGGCGTCGAACGCTTGCACGTGGCCGCGCACAGCATGGGGAACAGGCTGATCCTGGAGGCGATCGATCGGTTCGACGGTTCGTCGCAAGATGGCAAAGCGAAGCTGTTCCACCATGCCGTCATGGCTGCCCCGGACGTCTACGTGAACATCTTCAAGACCGCGTCGCCCGCATTTCAACGTCGAACGACTAGGGTGACGATCTACGCCTCGAACAAGGACACGGCCCTGCTCTGCTCGCGCAAGGTCCATGGCGGCAACAGACGCCTTGGCGAGGCGGGACCGGATATCTTCGTCGCTAGCGGCTTGGAGACGATAGACGCAACGGAAGCGGAGCCGACAGCGCCTTTCCTTTCCACCGACCGGTGGCCGGCGCTGGGTTGGATCACGAGCCCTTGCGACAAGGGCCATGGCTACATGATGCGAAGCGTGCGGCTCCAAGCCGATCTTCAAAACCTGATCTTGACGGACTTGCCACCTGCATCTCGGCCCGGCCTCCAAACGAAAGCGAAGGACGGGATCGACTATTGGGTATTCCGACCGACGGAATAATACGCCTTCCATGTCGCGGATTAGAAACCAGAAGCCTGACGCGGCCTTTCTCGGCGGGCGCGGTGGATGAGGTCAGCCCGCGCCACGGAAGACACCCCAAATTAGAAACCTGCGACCTCGTCGTTTCAACCGCATTCGGCCGCAAAATTCTTGCGCCGCAGCTCCAAACGGCGCTCGAAACGCAGCTTGATACGCGGCGTGACCGCCCGCCGCGCGTATCCCTCTAATGAGGCACACTCCGGTTCGGGGCCAGTATTTCGGGCCCTTTTACATGCAGCCATCCTCTCAAGCCGGCATGTGAATGCAGACGATGTCAGATCAAGATCATCAACTCGTGCTCGGCCTTCACAACCATGCCGGGAGCGTGCGTAATATTGCGGGAGAATCAGATGGTCGAACCGCAGTTGACCCTGAATGGGGCGCGGCAAGCGTTGTTGTTTTCTAGGCACATGGCGGTGCCGGACGGCTCGCCGCTTTATAACTACCGATTCGAGGCCAGTGAGTTCGACGGGGTCCGAGAACTCCTTCGCAGGGGCGGTGCGAACGCGCTCCGCGACCCTGCGGGTGGCGCCCTTCTAGTCATGTACCTGGCCGAATGGTTTCGACGCGAGCGCCACGGTGGCGGATGGGATTGGGTCACCCCGCTTGGACTCATAGGCATCCGTTATCACCCCACCGCCGCTGGAGCCGACGTTCGATATCCTGAGGTTAGAGATTGTGTCGAGACCGGGCTTCGGCTGTGGCGACGGCCTGTCCCGGCCCGGGGTTCGCTGCTGACCACCGTCGTCCAGGAAAGCGGCTTTCCGGCCGCCGACGTCGCAAAGGGGCGCCTAGGGTTATGGCTTCGTCGGGCGGTCCTCACCGCCGAGCGAGGCCTGGACGCCTACGAGGCCGTCGCCGGCGAGGCCTGGCGCGCACCGGAGACGCTGGCCAAAGTCCTCCTTCCTTCGGTCGTGAAGCTTTGCGAGGCCATCGTAAGACTACGGGCGAAAGTGGCCGGCGCGCCAGGCGACGCATTGGCGGCACTTGATCGCTGCGAGCCTTCCTGGCGAGCCAGCCTGCCATTCGACGTGCGGGACGACGATTTTCGCCACTTGGTCGAGGAGCTGGTCGTCGCCCGACAGGGCGAGGACCCGGCGCTGCGCGTGGAAAGGCGCTACGTCCTCTTGGAGGGCGTCTGGATCGGCCAAGCCGAGATGAAGTTGAACGGCGCCCTGGACGATACGCGGGCCCCGCCCGATCTCATGGCCGGGCTCGCTGGCTACACCCGCGCCAGGCTCTATCCGCGTGGCGAGGCCGCACGCTGGACGACGCCGATCGCCGCGCTGGAGCGCGAGCCGGACGACTGCGGTGGCGAGCGATGGTGCCTGCGTCCGCTCGTCGCCAGATACCAGCCTTCACTGGACCACCACCAAGAGGTGAGGTTGGCCGTGGAGGCCGGCGCACATCAGACCGCGGATTTTGTCCCGTTAGGTGGCGAGTCGCTGGTCGGGCCCGTAATAGCGCTTCGTTTGGGCGATACCGATGACCCTCGCCAAGCCCGCGTCCTGGAAGTGCTAGGCACGTCTCCTGTGTCCACGACGCGGCCTTGGCTCGTCCTCGCTTTAGGCGATAAGGCCGCTGCGGAGGCCTCGGTGCAAGGCGACCACTACTACCTGCCCCAGACGACGCGGGACGGCCGTCGGCTGCTTGCGTTCAGCGGCAGCGTCCGCATATCGATCGAAAGCGAGGTCTTCGTCTGGAGGACGAATGCGAGCGCCGAGCTGACCGATCGACTTGTGCTTGTCGGCCCTCGCGTGCCCGACGTACGCGAATCCGTGTTCAGCGGACCACCTACGGTCTGGCTGGAGAGCGACGGTTGCATGTCATCGGTCCGCCCGTCGCACGTTCAATGGAAGCCCGTAGGACGGGGCGAGTGGCGAACGGTCTCAACCGCGACGCCGCATGGCTCGATCTACATTGCCGTGAGACGCGCCGGGCAAGCTACCGTGATGTGTCGGACGACTGTGGCGCCTCGCAGCCTCCGGCTCCTTACAAACCGTGCCGAGCGACGATTGTTGATCGACGGCCTAGCCGGCGCCGAGGTTCGGGCAAAAGTGGACCGATCGGCACTGACGCTCACGGCGACCCACTCGGGATTCACCGCCCCGTTGGGACGGCTGCCGCCGGGAACCACCTTGCATTTGGCGCTGACCTGGGAATCGGTGCTGGAGCTGTCGCTTGACGACCCTTTGGCAGAGCCGATGCTCCTGGCAGAAAACGGAACGCAGGCACCCCCGCACGTTTCTCTGACCCTTTCCCGCCTAAAGGGATATCGGTTGCTGTCGCTAGGCGCGAACGAATTGACGTTCGAGGGACGCTCGGCAGGGTCGCAGCCCATCCAAATCCACCGCATCACGTCTGGATCGATGCCGCTGGCCGCATTCGAGCAAGTCATCGAGGAACTGCTGGGCGCTTTCGACGATCTCGATGCCACTGTGAGGCTGAACTGGGCGAACCGTGGGGACTGGTTTGCCGAGGTGAGGAGGTGGGGAACTAGGCAACCGCTCCAACCGACACGGACAGGTTCCGTCTTTGCAGCCTTGGCGACGAGATATACGGGACGCCGGCGAGCGATCAGCCTACAGGCGCCCTCCGCGGGATTGCTCGCTGACCTGGTCGAGAACGACCCGGTGATGCTTTCAGATGTCCTTCGGCGCGAGCTTGCCCCAGGTCCTTGGTTGTGTACGGGCACGGCTTCCGACGGATCGGTCATGCGTCCCGTCGTCGTCCCGGATATTCCAGGAAGCTCGACGCTTCCCGACCCGACATCGGCGGTCCGTGAACTTGCCGGAGCAGTCGACGACACTCTGTCCGACGGGTCCGGAAGCGCAGTGGCCGTAAGCCGGGAGGAATTGCGGTGGCTGATCGACCTATGCACGGCGGCAAAATCGATAGAGGCGCCCTATGTGGCAGTGGACGCCCTGCGGGTGCTTTCGAAGTCGTACCGTCTGGCCCCTGCGGTCTTGGCGGCATGCCGGACGCCGGATGAACGCTACGCTGTCCTGGAGGTTCAAGGCAGTCTTCCATTCATGTGGTGCATGACCGAGATCAGAGGTTGGCAATCGGCATTCTCCGCCGCGAACGCCGCCCTTCGCGGACAGTTCCAGGCAGCGGGTTTCGACGATTATGCTTCGGTCGCAGCAGGGGCGGTTTTGCGCGGATTAGGGCAAATCGTCGATGCGCTGCCCGTCCTGTCGACCCACGCCCGCCTTTGCATTCACGGTCTCGGGAACGTGTCGTCCATCGACATCCCAAATGTGCTGACCCGGCGTCTGCAGCACGACGACCTAGCCACAGTCGCCCAACGGCTCGTCGCCCGGCGCCCCGACGATAGGATCATTGCCCTGCCCCGGCTTTCAGATCTCGCGGGCAACCAGGCCGATTTGTGCAGGAAATTCGGTGACGGCCAGCGTTTCGCAGAAGTGCTGGCCGCGCCGGTCGTTGCGGCGCGTTCGGCCGCAGGGCGCATCGTAGCAGATTCTCAGACCGTCGCGGCATGCCGCGCGGCCTGGACATGGGATCGCGAATATTTCGAGGACGCATTCCGTGCAGCGTTGCTCACAGAAGCGCAAACGCCGGTCTTGGAGAAGACGAGATGATCGAGCTTGCGCGTCTGCTGAAGATCCTTCCTCGCGACGCCGCAGAGGCAATCGTCGGGATGGCGCGCCTGAACTCCGTCGACCTCAAAACGCATTTGGCGGCATCGCTGGGAGGCCCGGCCGGCGCGCCGGGCTCGGTTTTGGCGGAGCCTTTTCTCGAAGGCGCCTTCCCGTGGCGTCTACGCGACAGCGGTTGGGAGGGACTTCCGCACGGTCTGCTGCATCCGCGCACGGTGGAGGTGCTCAAGACGGTTGCTCATGCCCCCTATGATCACCAGGTCGAGGCATGGGTGGAATTGTGCAGCGACGTTCCGCGGTCCGTGATCGTGACCAGCGGAACAGGCAGCGGCAAGACCGAATGCTTCCTGACGCCGATACTCGACCGACTGGTGAAGGCATCCTCCAGCGGCACGACGCGTCTCGAAGGGGTTCGGGCCTTGATGCTCTATCCGTTGAACGCACTCATTTCGAGCCAGGAAGAGCGTCTATCCAAGTGGTTCGAGCCATTCGGCGGCCTCTTCCGATACTGCCTCTACAACGGCGACACCCCGACCTCCGTTCGCAGCACGGCCGGCCGTATCGAACCTTGGAAGGTGGCCGACAGGAGCACGCTGCGCGCGTCGCCCCCGCCGGTGCTCGTCACCAACGTAACGATGCTCGAATACATGCTGATCCGCCAACAGGACGCCCCCATCCTCGCGCGATCGGCTGGCACCTTGGATTTCGTCGTGCTCGACGAGGCGCACAGCTACGTCGGAGCGCAGGCCGCCGAGATCGCGCTGCTGCTACGTCGCGTGGCGATGGCATTCGGGCGTAGACCCGAGGAGGTGCGCTGGGTCGCGACGTCGGCCACGATCGGCGGCGACGACGTCGGGGAGTTGAAGGCGTTCCTTCGTGACCTGTCGGGTGCGCCAGAGGAGAACGTGCACGTCGTGCGCGGACGAAGGGCCCCGTTGCCGCCCGCTCCGACGAGTCTTTCCCGACGGCCGCTCGATATGGAGACGGTGGGCAAATCCGAACCGTTAGATGCTGGGATATCCTTCGCTGGCTCCGGCGCCATGCGGGACGTCCGAACGCGGTTGCTGAACGGAGAGAGCCTGTCGTGGCGTGGCTGGCGCGAGCAGGTGGACCTGGTCGCAGGTGCCGATGCCGACCCGATCGAGGTTCTAATCCAGGCCGCGACCGCCCGGGATCCGAACGCCGACGAAGCGACGAAGCGCACGAAGACCGATGCGATTCTTCCTGTTCGCGTCCATCTCTTTCACCGCACGCTCGTCGGCCTCTGGGCCTGCATCGACCCCGCCTGCCCTGGGCGCCCTCGCGCTATCGGGGCCGCCGCCGATTGGGCGTTCGGCGCGATATTCGTCGACCCGCGAGAACATTGCCCCCATTGCGAGGCCATGGTGTTGGAATGGGCGTTCTGCACGCAATGCGGCGATGGCGCCTTCAAAGCAGAAGAGGCGCCCAGCGGGCGCGCGATCGGTCCGTGGTCCGGGGTCGTCAGGAACGACGAGTTCGAGCAGACCTTGGATCGGGACGAGACCTACGGCGAGGAGAGCGACGACGAAGACGTCGAGGACGCCGGGCCGCCGGCGTTGCGTCGACGATATTTGGCCGCGGACCGTGGAAGACCTTCGCGCAGGCTCGTGCTCGATCGAAAAACCGGCGCCATCCAGGATGGCCTCGGGGCCGAGGGCCTGCGGTTCGAGGCGAGCAACGGGTTGGACGCCTGCCCCTGCTGCAGCGCGACGCAACCGCCGTCCGCCGGCGCTCGACCGGCCCTCCGGTCGCTGGCGGCGGGTGCTCCCTACCTCATGTCCCAGATCACGCCGGGGCTGGTCGGCGGAATGACGCCGTGGCCACCTGGCGCGGCACCACTGCCGTTATCGGGGCGGCAATTGATAACGTTCACCGACGCGCGCCAGGGAACGGCTCGTCACGCCGCGACGATACAGGTGGCGGCCGAGCGGGGGTATGTTCGCAGCTTCCTGTATCATCTGCTGCAGGACCGCCCGGCTCAAGATGCTGCGGCGCTCGCGACGATGGACGCAAATATCGCGAAGCTGGAAGGAATGGGGCCGGAGTTTGCCGACATCCTGGCCATGGCGCGCGAGAATCGCGCCAAGGCATCAGGGCCCCCACCTGCAAGGCCGTGGCGCGAGGTCGTCCGAGCCCTGGCCGCCGAAAATACGGTTCAGGATTTCCTGCGCGAGCTGTGGTCCCAACGAGACCAGGGGTTCGACGATCCCGAGCGGCTTGCTGAGTTCCTTCTCTACCGCGAGATCATGCGCCGACCCGTTCGCGCGAACAGTGCCGAAACGCTGGGGCTGGCTCGACTTCTCGTGCCCGGCATCGACGGTCCGACGGCTCGACTCCCGCCTTCGGCCGTGCGCCTGGGGCTCACGGTGGAAGACTGGCAGGATCTAGTCAGATTGTTCGTGACGCATTTCCTTCGGACGAACGTCATCCTCGACTTTGATTTCTACAAATGGCGCAGGTGGATCGACAGGCGCCAGGCGCATGTCGCGGCTGTTCGATGGGAGCCCAACCTCGCGCTCCCTCCCCGAACGCGAGTCTGGCCGAATCCATATGCGAGACGGCCAAGCCGCGTCGTGAGGATGGTGTCCCAGGCACTCTCGTTGAGCCTGGACGACGCGGCGGCGCGGGTGGAAGTGGCCGAGCTTTGCGAGGATGTCTGGAAGGCACTGTTTCCGTACATGCGTCCCGTCGACGGCGGTTTCCGGCTCAAACTTGACGGTCTCGCCTTGGCGCCCGTGGACAAGGCTTGGTTCTGCCCCACCACGCGACGGTTGGTCGACACAACGTTCCGCGGTCTGAGCCCCTACAATCCGTCCGGAGGGACTCATCCCCGCGCGGTCCTGCACGACATGCCGATCCTTCCCTTCATCCGCGGGCGGGATGCCGAAGGACGCCAGGTCGGCGAGCCGACAGTGGACTCATGGCTCAAGTCCGACGAACGGATTGCGAAACTTCGTCACATCGGAGCTTGGGGAGACCAACAGGACCGTGCGGCCCGGTTCACGCCCTGGCTAAGGACCGCGGAGCACTCCGCGCAGCAGCCGAGCTTCGTCCTGCGGGGTTACGAAACCGAGTTCAAGAAGGGACGCATCAACGTCCTGGGCTGCTCGACGACGATGGAAATGGGTGTCGACATCGGCACGATCGAGGCCGTTCTCAACACCAATGCCCCGCCGGCGATCGCCAACTATCGCCAGCGGATTGGCCGGGCGGGCCGCGGCGGCCAGCCGATCGCCCTGGGCCTGACGCTCTGCAAGGACCGCCCTCTGGACCGCATGGCCTTCGCGGCACCCGGAGCGTTTCTGGCCCGTCAGGTGCCGGCTCCGAAGGTGAGTCTCGAAAGCCCGACGATCGCAAGGCGGCACGCCCACGCCTTGCTTCTGTCCACCTTCCTCAGGAGCCAGAATGCCGAATTGCACAAACTGACCAACGGAGCCTTCTTCTCGCTGGGCCTCGATCCGGATCCAACGGGCCGACCCGCGCCGTACGAGCGCTTCTTAACCTGGCTGGACGCAGAGACGGACGACGCCGGCCTACGCGACAAGCTGCTCGACCTGCTGCGGGGTACGCCAGTGGAGGTGGATGACGAGTTGTTCGAAGCGGCGCGGGACGCCATCGAGCGGGTGCGGTCGGGGCTTGAGGCGGAATGGGACGCGCTCCGGGACGAGAGGGTATCTTCGGACGTGGCTGCAGGCCGCGCCCGGGAGTTTCAACGCAAGCGCCTCCAGGGCGCATACCTTCTCGGGGAGCTCTCCGGTAAGGGCTTCTTGCCGTCCCACGGTTTTCCGAGCGACGTCGTCGCCTTCGTTACGGAGACCGGGGACGAGAAGCGACGGCGAGATGCAGAGGAAGACGGCCGCTTCACGTCGCGTAGCTTTCCGTCGCGGCAACGCGACATCGCGATCTTCGAGTATGCGCCCGCGCGCAGCATCGTAATCGACGGCGTGGTGCGAAAATCGGGCGGGGTCACCTTAAATTGGAAGCGTCCCGCCGACGAGGCCGGCGTACGCGAGGTCCAGAGCCTTCGACTGATGAGATCGTGCAAGACCTGCGGTGCGTTGCTGTCCTCTCCCCAGGCAGTGACGCAGCGGCCGTGTCCGGTCTGCGGCGGGTCCGAGTTCAGCACCCGGGCGTACCTGGCTCCCGCCGGCTTCGCGGTGGACATCAATTACGAGGTGCACGACGACGCAAGCGAGGTCGGCTCGCCACCTCCCGTGGCGCCCTGGGTATCCACCCGTGCCACCGAATGGCGTTCGCTTCCCGATCCTGACCTGGGCCGCCTGCGCATCGGTCCCGACGGCCTCGTGTTCTGGTTCAATCCCGGTCCCCACCACTTCGGTTTCGAGATCTGCCTCCATTGCGGCAGATCGGAGCCAGAGACGTCCCGAGACGCTATATCTGCCCTGGGAGGCCATCGCCCCCTGCGCGGAGGGCCTCGCGCGGCCGACAACATAACGTGCAGCGGCGCGCCTGAGATCAACCCATTCGGAACCGCCAGAAACATGGATCTTGGTCACGAGATCCGCACGGACGTCGCCGAGCTCCAGCTGTTCCAATGCGGCAGCCAGGCGACAGCGCTCACCATCGCTCTGGCGCTGCGCGAGGCGATAGGACGGCGCCTCGGCGTCGATGCCGACGAGATGGGCTTCTCCGCCCCGTCGGCCGTTCATCCCGCGGATGCTCCCAACTGGAGCGCAGTGGTCTTCGATCGAGCCAGCGGCGGCGCGGGTTTCTCGGCGGAGCTCGCCCGCGACCCCGTCGCGCTCATCAAGACCGCCAGGGACCTTCTTGATTGTCGTGCCGACGGCAGGTGTGGGGACCCGCAATCGGTGCACGCGTGCCCACGGTGCGTCCTTGCGGCAGATAGCCAGCATGCGGCGGAGGACACCGACAGAAGGGCGGCATTCGAACTACTGGACGATATCGTCCGTAGGCTCGACCTACCTGCCCGATACGCACTGTTCGGGCCAGGGACCGCCTACGAAACCTCGCCGCTGACGGAGGCGTATTCGAAGGCGATGGAGCGGGACAAGGAGTCGCGCCTGTGGGTCTGGTTGGACGAAGATCCCCGCGAATGGGACTTCTCGAACTGGCCCGCGGGTCGTGTCATCGAGCGCTGGAGCAGACGGGGGCGGACCGTCCATCTGGTGGTCGACGAGGCTTCCTTGAGGGCCGCCGACGCCGTGACCCGCCGCAACATCGTCTTCTGGGCCCAACGTGTTGGTGCGATCCTTGTTTCCCGTCCCGCAGGCATGCCGCTGAGTGGCCTGGTTCTCGCCAACGGAAAGGCGATGGCTTGGCATGCGGGAATCCCTTGGGAATCCAGCATTCGGCCGCCGGGAAGTTCGACGCCGGCCGGCGCGCCAGTTGTGCGTGGCACGATCGACCTCCCAGTCTTCCCCGACGCCATCGGACCGGCGAGCCTGCTGCAGGAGTCGGCGCGGGAGATGGTCTTCGATTTGGGCGACGAACTCGACGGATCTGTCGACGGCTTCGGGGAGCGTCTCAAAACTCTGCTGAGATCAGGATCGCCGGAGCTCGATCGAGTGCTGTCAGGGTCCTGTATCGCGATAACGTACACCGACAAATACGTCTCAAGCCCTCTGGTCGTTCGGCTCGTGACGGAAGTCGTGAGAGCATTCGCCAACCCTGCGACGCGGGTCGAAGTCGTGACGCTGGCGCAGAGGCAGAGCCCTGGACGAAGGAGTGGCGGACTTTCAGGCGACTGGAAGGACTTCGGCACCCGCGATCTGGTCTTGCTCGGTGGGCTGTCTACCGTGTCCCCTCTCTCGAAGGTGCGCCACCAGGAAAAGATCCAGCATCGCCGAGAGCTGCGCATCGTGACGACGGCGGGTGCCGGCTCGCTGTTCCTGGATCAGGGGGTGGGCTCGTGGCGGGTGGAACCGACACCTTTCAATCACGAGTCGCCGGTCCAGGAACAGATTGCCGCGCTAGCGCTCCCCTTCTCGATATCCAACGCAGCGCACGGGACATTTCTGGCAATCAAACTTGACTAAAGCGACGCCCGTCCGGCCTGCAATCAATCACGGGCACTATGATCGACGTCCCAGCGGGTCGACTCAGCCTTGATCAAAATTCAGTATGCTACCCGTGACGATACCCCTGCCTCGATAAAAAATAAAACTACTTCCTCTAAAATGGAGACACCGAAAGAATATTTTTTGCAGCGGCACAAAATCGATCACTCGCAAAGAGCGCGGCAAGCTTTGCCTTGGAAAGCGGCTTGATCTTCATGCCAGCCCAAGGGAAACGACGCGGAAAATTCTAGCTCAAAACGATCCAGTTTTAAGGGCTCAGATCACCGGGCGCGTTCTAAGGTAGGCCACAGTCCTCTATTTTGACTTCCATGAAGCGTGCGCCTGCAAGAGATTGTGAGGCCCGACTGGATGTAACCGCGAGCACCAATGAGCTTGGAAACCGCAGCATCTGCTTCTGCTGGCATGACACGCGAAGACCTTTACGAGCGCGTCTGGGCCACCCCGATCAACCATTTGGCCGACGAGCTCGGCATGAACAGCTACCGACTCGCACGCATCTGCGAGGCGCTCAACGTGCCAAGACCACCCGCTGGATACTGGCAGAAGAAGGCGGTGGGTAAGGAAGCGCCCCGTCCCGACCTGCCCGCCGCATTGCCCGGAGACCAAGTCTGTTGGGATAGAGGCACACCGCTCTCAGCACCTCCACTGAAGCGCGTGTACCGCCGTTTGGACCGGAAAGCGGCCGATCGCGCTCGAAGGCCGACGCGCCATCCCATGCTAATCGGCGTCGACGAGTTCTTCCGGAAGTCGCGCACCGACGAGACGAACGAGTTCCTGCGGCCCTACAAGTATCTCCTGCCCGATATCGTGGCTTCGGCCGACCACTTGCCTGCCGCACTCGACATCGCAAACGAGATTTACAACGCCCTCGACCAGAGAGGGCATCGCGTCATGTTTGCGCCCGCAGACCAGGAGATGCGGCGCATACACGTCGACGAGCAGGAGGTTCCGCGCAAAGACCGCAAGTATGGGCGCTATCAGACGGGCAGCATCTGGTCGCCGCGCCGTCCCACGGTCACCTACGTCGGCTCGATCCCCGTCGGTCTCGTGCTGACCGAGATGACTGAGCGCGTGACAATGCGGTACCTCGACGGCTCCTATGTGCGCGAAGACAGCAAGTTGGTGCGCTCCGCCCGGCCTTGGCAACTCACGCACTCCTGGACCACGGAGCAAGACCTACCCTGCGGCCGCTTTCGGTTCGTCGCTTACTGCCCCCTCGCGAACATCGAATGGTCCGCGAGTTGGCAGGACACACACTCGGCTGACCTCAAGTCGCTTGTCCCTTCGATAGTCTCACGGCTGCAAAGCTCGGAGGCGGAGCTCAGAGCTCTGATCTTCGCAGAGGAAAAGGCTGCCGCCCAGCGCCGTAAGGAGTGGGCCGAATCGCAAGAACGGTACAGCCGCCAAGAGGACCGTAGAGCTGTCGAACGAGCGCTGGCAGACAGCAAGGAGCAGCTTGCGGAGATCATGGAGAAGTGGGCGGCCGCAACCGCAGTTGAACGCTTCTTTCAGGAGGCAGAAATGCGCCTAGCAAAGGTCGATAACGAGCGCCGGGCCGAAATTGAAGCGCGCCTCGCGTTGGCCAGATCAATGCTTGGGGAGCAAGACCCCCTTCGATTTCTCTCAGAATGGGTAGCTCCTCAAGAGAGATATCAATCCAAGTATCCTCGACTGTGAGCACTATTGCCATGCGTTGGAGCCCATCGTGATGACCGCTGGGCAAAGCACTTAGAGTGTCGGTATTTTTGCTGTTTGGAAAAACTGATTCTGCAACTCGCCAAGGAAAAAATCTTCACCGCTGAGACCGCTATAATCATGATCTCCTGACCGTTGAATCCGACAAGCGCGCTTGCCAGTCTGATGGACAGCGCCCAAATTTCTGGCGACTCATTGGCAATTTGGGAGCTTCGATCGTTGGGCCAGGTCAGTTTCCCCCTCAGAATCTAAGATAGTGGATTCAGCTAACCGACCTTGGTAGCCAAACAAGGAATTGACGTGTTTGGCTGAGCACGTCGATTCTTTGGGTCAGCCGGAGAATGACAATCCGCAATCCTCCAGCGCGAAGACTGCTCATGGCGACCGACCAAGATCAAACGGAAGAAGCGCGTCTCTTCCCACTTGAACAATGCGTTGCTGTCGCTGCGGAGCTCAACGCTTGGACATCGGTCCAGGCCATCTCGGCCGCCGCCCGCCATTTAGAGGTGCGGAGCCTGTCGACCGACGAGATTAGCAGTCAACTCATCATGCCGATGCGGCACGGAGCATTGTTCGAAGCGGTGTTTCTTCACGCGGTCACTTGGATGGCTGCGGGCTACGCGGTGCCCACTGGCAAGATCGAGCTAGCGCGCTCGCTTGATCCGATGATCTCCGACGAGACCGCTGAGCGCCTGCGCACCGCACGCTTCTCGGGCACCATAAGTCGGGCACCGCTGGTCGCTTTCGACCATTCGGTTCCGCCACCTCCGGGTGGGCCGAATGCATTCGTTGTTCAGGATGAGCCGCATGTTATCGAGATTCTGCAGGCGCCGCTGCAATGCCTTATGGACATCCTGACGTTTGGATACGAGTCAGCCGAAAGTGCTCACGCGTTGAAAGCTGAGGCAAAGAAAACCACTGGCGGCGCCCCGACGATTTTCCACCGGCCTTATGCCGACAGCCGCCTCTACGCCACGCTGGAGGCGCTCTGCTTTTATGCGTTTGGGCATGCAATTGGCCCCTACACGACCCCCATGCATTTGAGCGAAATCGACCGCTCGTACCGAGCGGTAAACGTGAGGTGCCGCCCGCCAATAGATGTCGATTTGGTCGGATATGCGCGCGTCCTAATGGAAAAGATGCTCGATGACCTCGGTTGATCGCGAACCGCTCCATCTGACAAACGCACACTGGTACGAAGACCGCTTGTCGGTCGCGGCCGACATCCCGTCGCTTCAAGACGTGGGCGAAGGCGGCATCTACAGGGACCGCCAGTTTGGCAATGTGTGGAGCTGGATACCGACTCCCGAAGCTGCTCTCTACGGCCGAACCGAGGCTGTACCGCGAGGGCCCTTCGACGACGGAGAGGCCGTTCTTCGCGTTCCGTTCCGACGCATACCAGTTATTGATCTTCACTCTGTAGATGAAGTGCTCGCATTCGGCCGCGGGAATACATCCAAGGACCCCAGCGTAACCGGAATGTGGCGCGGACAGTCGCAGCATTGGACCCTAAAACGAGAATCAGTCGATAAATTGCGTCTATATGGCAACCTTGAGGCTGACGAGCCGTCGTTGCTGCCATCCGCCGCGCGAAAAAATATATACTTCCCATATTTGTTTGAGACATGGTCGGGATTACTCGATATATACATTGATGAACACCTGAAAAATTTAAAGCTCCTTGATGCTTCGCAATCGGAGCGTCGCCGTCAACAGGCTGCGTCCTTCCGTGCTAGCTACAATTATCGCGGTTGGGGACTCGCCACGGCCCAGCATTACGGGGTTCCGAGCGTTGGCCTAGACCTTACATCTGACATCAGGGTGGCCCTGTATTTTGCTCTCCATCGGTTCGAGACCAATCCAATCACCGGAGCGATGTCGGTCAGACGTGCGACTGATGAAGACGACCCAATCATCTATGGAATAGGCGTGTTCGAAAACGATCTGCTTGAGGACGAAAAGCTCGCCCCCGCCTGGTTGAATTGCGCAAGGCCAAAAGCGCAAAAGGCGTTCTTTTTTGGGTCCGCCTGGGGCGACTCCGTCAATCGAGCTGCGGACCGTGTGTATGTGGCGGCGCGGCTGAGAGGTCATGCTAGTTGGACTTCTCCACTCAATACGGAGGCGATTTTTCCATCAGCCTCCGACGATGCTTTCCTGGCCTTTCTCCTCCAGTCGCGAGAAAGGTTTGCTTCTACCGCGGTCGTAGATCTTTTGAAGTGGGTCTACTTCGCTGCCGCCTAGAAGCGGGGCGCGCGATGGGTGAGTTGCCGCATGCCATGCGCGGTAAACCACGGCACAGAGGCAATTTGAGCTGGCCTTGCAACCCGGGGGAACGTGTCCAGGCTGAGCCCCGCATGGAGTTTTTGGCGATCTGAAGAAGGATTGATCCAGCAATCCTTGGCGTGCGATCTACGGTCTGACATCATGGTGTCGCGCCGCGTCCTATGCCGAGAGTCGTTTGTCCATGTTTCGACTGGGCGCGTCGTTCCTTCCGCGAGAACACCTAGGGATGGACTCAACAGCATTTCGAGCAGCTCGCGCGCAGTTGGGCCTTACCGAGGTCGAATTTGCACGATCCTTTGGCGTATCGCGCCGAACGGTGCAAAACTGGGCTGCGAAGGGCCCTCCCGACTACATCGCCGAGCTGTTGAAGTTTGCGCTCACCTACAAGGTTTCGCCGCCAAACGGCTCCGCGCATTCGATCGATCACAAGGCGTCGCTTGAAGAGGCGACGTCAACGTTGACCCCCATTCTCGAGGCGGTTTTGGAAGCAGCGCGAGATGCAGGATGGCCTCCAGAAACTGCTCGGTCGGCAATTCTTCACTGGGCACGAAAGCCGTAAGCTCACCCGCTCTCATCCGCCGCCGCCCGTTGCCAAAGAAGGCACCGATCCGGCCCGTTAACCATAACACCAAGTAAAATCGATCGTTAAGATTTTAGCATTGAAAGCGCACAATGTGCGCCCTTATAATACGCATGTCTTTGAGGCTGGCACACGGCGCCCGTTAAGTCGCGTTTAACGCTACCGCTTTGGACGTGCGGCGTTGATCACCGCCGCCCCGCTTCGATCCTCTCATGCCTTCCGCCCTGTGCCGAACATGGCCGTGGTTTTTCCAATCCAACGTTCATTTTCTGGAGGTCGCATGCCAGCGCATTGTCGCAGCGGATACTCTCGCCGTCATCCTTTCCGCACTTCGGGCAATAGCAGCAAGAACTTCAGGGACCGCAGGCTTTCCATCAAGTCCCGCCTAACAGTTTTGCGCGAAGTGAACCGACGGGCACTGGAAGAATACCCGTCTCCGTTGGAATTCATCGATGACGATTTCGATGAGCTGAAGTGCGATCCGGAGTTCTTATTGCGGATCGCAAACCAAGTCTGATCAACCGCGAAACGCACAAAGCCTCTCGGCCGCCTCTCCTTAGGGATCGGCGGGCACCGCGCGAATAGCCGTCAAATCCTGAATAGGTGGACCGGAGGCCCGCACGAGTGGCTATGTCTCATCCAAGCTCATTTCTTCTTCCGAAGCGGAGGCCCCATCAGGCGAACTGCTTGCGCGAGCACTTCTGCACATTTTCGCAGCCGAGCACGCGGCAAAGGCCAACATCATACTGCAAGGAAAGCTTTTCGGGGGATCCGATCGATGAGGTTCTGGAGGATCTTGAGAAGGAGCCGATGGCCGACGACCGAACTTTCCTGCGGCCCGACCTGGCCGCAATGGCAATTCTGGCAGCCTGAGCGACTGTTGAGGCTGGCAAACCAACCTTGATCTACTGAGCGGGCCGACGGCTGCCGCGCGTCTTCGGCGCGCACCTCACATGCCAATCGCCTTCTCTGGCCAACATTGCACGGGAGGATTCATGAAGCGTGGAAAATCGTCTGCAGCTAACCACCACTCCATTCCAGCCCGCAAGGACCTGCTGGCGCGGGCTTACCTCGAAATCCTTGCCCGCGAGGCGGGAGCAAAAATCCAGCCTATGCTCCGCGCTGATTACACCGACGAGGCCTTGGAGCGCTTAATCGACGACCTTGAGGATAGCTTCGACGGTGGTGGTGTCTCGATCCTCAGGCCCGATCTGGCGGCTGTCGCGGTTCTGATCGCCCGGGCAATTGAGGGCGTCTCTGGCCTGGCGCGTCGCATCCGCCGGGACGCTCCCATCGTCGTGCTGACTACTCATAGCCCGAACCTCGTCGAAATGGCCAAGGAGGTTGTGCAGAGCTGCGTGCTGCCGTCGCACTCCCGTGTGGTGGAGGCCGGCTCAATTGTCGGCTCGCAGACCCGAGCCGTCCTCGTGGCCCGGGATGGTTCGGCGAGAGAGGATCGGCCCGAGAAGGGCAATAAGGAGATCGCAGCGGCGCTCCAGCGTCGGATTCCGGTGATGGGTATCGCACCCGACCCGACACGGCACCTGCCACAGGCGCTTATGCGGACCGCAGAGTTTCGTCTTGTTCTTCCCACGCTGGATCAAACCGCCCTTGCCTTGGTCATCGAGGTGGTGACGGGTCGTGCACCGACACGCGCAATGGACCCGGACCTCATCCGGCTGCTCGATGTCGACGATCTCCCTTTGGCATTCCGCTTTGGACGAGCCGGCGACGCATGCCTCGACGCGATCGAAGACGTTGTCAGGAAGAAGGGCGAGTACCTTATTGGGGGCCCCTCTCTCACGGAGCTGGCGGGATACGGCGCGGCCCGCGAATGGGGTCTGCAGCTGGCGGACGATCTGAATGAGTACCGCGCGGGGAAGCTCAGCTGGGCTGATATCGACCACAAGGGTCTTCTCCTGTCGGGGCCACCTGGCGTGGGCAAAACCCAGTTTGCGCGCGCTCTGGCCAAGTCCGCGCGGGTTCCGCTCGTCGCGACATCGGTGGCGCAGTGGAATACCGCGCCATTCCTGTCGGGCACATTGCAGGCTATCCGGGATGCGTTCTCGCAGGCGCGCAGGCAGGCACCTAGCATCCTGTTCATCGATGAACTGGACGGCATCTCTGACCGGTCCAAGCTGCAAGGCGATTACGTCGAGTACTGGACGCAAATCGTAAACCTGCTGCTCGAACAGCTAGCGGGCATCGAGGAACGGCCCGGCGTCGTCGTTATTGCCGCGACGAACCATCCCGATAGGATCGATGCCGCGATCAAACGGGCGGGCAGACTCGATCAGGAGATTCAGATCGAGCGACCGGATACCGCGGCGCTGGTCGAGATATTCCGGTTCTACGTTGGCGCTTCACTCCCCCCGTCCACCGACCTCACGCCGCTGGCGTTGGCTTCACGCGGAGCGACTGGCGCTGATGTTGAGGCACTCGTGCGTCGCGCCAAAGGCGCTGCCCGGCGCGCCAAGCGGGAACTCACGCTCGAAGCGTTGATGTCGGCCATAGCCGCAACCGCACCGGCCCTCTCGCCGGAGGCACGTTGGCGCATCTCGGTGCATGAGAGTGGTCATGCGTTGGCCGCCTACGAGCTGGATGCCGGGACGGTCTGCGGAATCTCTATCCATTCCAGGGGTGGGTTCTTCGAGTTCGAAAGCAACCTGACGGGGTCGGCCACATTCGATCGCTTTCAGAGCGAGATAGTTGTGCTCATGGCCGGGCGGGCTGCCGAGCGTCTCATCTTGGGAGATGCGAGTGCCGGAGCTGGCATGAACATCTCGTCCGACCTGGCAAGAGCGACCGGCTTCGCGATGCTCATCGAGACGCAGTGCGGGCTGGGCACGTCGGGCAGCGCGTACCTCGCCGAGGTCAGGAATCTTGCCCAGCATCCGGAGCTGCATAAGGCGGTCAACGAGCACTTAAACGAGGCCGAGGACAAAGCTCGGCTCCTGCTGGATCGAAAGCGGGGCAGATTGATCGCGCTCGCCAATGCGCTGGATGCCCAGGGCTACCTATCCGGCGACGACATCAAATCGATTGTCGAGATCGGTCCTGTCGAACTCAGCGAGGCGCAGGACGAATTTGGGAGGTGTGCGTGACCCATCTCGACGACGTGCTCAAGAAGGATCGGATGGCAGAAGTTTTGCCCGAGGTCGAAACCCGGCTCCTCAAGGCGACACGTGATCTCGCGGCCACATTGGGTGTCGATCCGGTGGATGCAATGCGCGCGCTGGCATCCGTTGTCCAACGGCGCGCCGACTTCGAGCGGCTGAAGAGACCACCCGGAGCGACCATAACTCTCCAGCGCTAACAGGCCTCTCGACATCGCTGCAACGCCGTCGCAGCCGGCGACGAGGCCGGCTGCTCGCTCGCGACATATTGGGAGAACGGTCCATGCAGGAACTGGTGCAGAAGATTAGGGCAGCTGCTGCGGATCTGCGGCGGCTCGAAGAGGGGTGGATGCCTTCACCGGCTGATCTGTGTGATGCCGTGATCCTTGAGGATTGGATGATCGCGGGCGATCCCGTCACCGGTCAAACAGTGTTCTGGGGCCGATCGACCGGGCATCCGATCCTCGGAGATCGGTACATTACCACGAGCCCACTAATCTGGATCAGTCAGGATCGCACCATCGCTCGTACGCTTTCGCGCTGGTATCGCCTTGGGAACTGCGCATCGCCGCCCACTGACGCGCCGTCGCCAGAGTTGGAAGCCGGCGGCCCATGAGCTTTATTGGCGTTCCCGACTGCGAGAAGTTTCACATGGTCCGCGCAGCGGAAGAGTTGCGCCGTCTCCTCTCACTCAGCGTCGTCATCGTCCTTCTCAGGCCGCTTTTTGACGAACCCGCCGACATCAGTCCTCCGTCTCGTGTTGTCGAGACGGAGCCGGTCCAAACGCACGGTCCCTATCCGATCGCGGCAGTCGTCGACTATCTCATGACGCAAGTCAGGCGCGTGCCGCGGCACGCGGATTTCACGTTCTTCTCATGCCAGACGCGGGCCCCCGGTTGATGAAGCGGGCGCGGCGGAAGCTGAAGGGCAGTGGTCGGCGGGACAGGTCTGCTAGGAAGCGTTCAGCGGCATCTCGCGGGGCTAGCGCGACCTCAGCAGCTTCCGCCGAGCCAGATTTCACGATTACGGAATTGGAAGCGGCAGCCGCTGCCGTTGTCAGACTTTTCGAGAAGTGGAAGCTCTCAGACGAAAAATCGCGTCAGATCCTCGGAAATCTCGATCGAGAAACGTTCGCGCGCTGGAAGAGTGCTACTGAATATGGCCCCTTCGATCACGAGTTGGCGGTCCGGCTCTCACTGCTGATCGGAATTCACAAGAACCTTCGCCTGCTGTTCAAGGAACCGGCTCGCGGCTACGCGTGGGTAAAGCGACCGAATTCGGCTCTCGGCGGTCTTCAGCCGGTGGACATAATGACCAGAGGCGATCTCGCGTCGTTAGCCGAAATTCGCGCCTACCTCGAACGCACGTTTCTAGGTTCGTCGGATCTCTGACGTTCCGATCCGAAACATCGTTGCACGACGTGCTGCGCCGCCGCTGATGTGTGCGGGCGGGATACCTAAACGGTGCCGCGACCAATCACGCGAGAGGCGTTGAACGAGCGCGATGCGACGACGAGAATCGACCAAAGGACTGCCTGCAACACCGAAATGGTGGATAGCGGGGAAGAAAAATTTTCGACCCTGGCTCTTTTTTCTAACCCGCGCCCCTCGTGCATGCATTGCACGGCTAAGCGGCCGTTCCGAGCGAAATTCTTCCGATCCTCGAGACGCTTGCGGAAGATGAAGCAGTTCTGATCATCCCAGTCCATGGCTGGGCCAGTCGTTCGTCAACCCCACATGTCAAGCGCCAGCAAGTTTTCAACAGCTTCCAATCCACGGATGATTGGCCCGGTCGCAGCACGCCCAACAAGATCGCTGAATCGACGATCCAAGCAGATTCGATCATAGCTGTTCGGGCGGAAGCGGCGAAGATTTGCCGCGACGCGCAGAGATGGAAAACAGCAGCGGAGATCGTAACAACGAATACAATTTCTCTGTAGCGCAAAAGCGCCTCACGGCCATTTTCGAAGATAGAGAATACGCATTAATACATCGCGTAGCCGATACTTCATGGCCATCAAATAGAAAATAAAGGGCACTCCGATCAACGACCGGAATGCCCATCCATCTTCCGCTTCCATTCGAGGCCTAGGAAACCTTGGAAGCGGATCGCAACCCAACTCAGTGCAAGACCAAGCCCGGCGCTCGTCAGTGGAAGCATTTTGCGTAATGTTACGCAAGTAGTCTTTTACTGCACGGATCGGGATTGCGGTCGCACGTCTACCGACTGGAACCCAACAAGTGCAGAACCTCCCCGCTTCCCCCGCTCCGATCTGGTGCCCTCCAGGTCCCTCAGTCACGTCCCGCAATGTGCACGGGAAAAGCCGCGGCGCTTGCCGACCGTCCGTCGTAGGTGGTGCAGAGCCGCGGGAAATCATGTGCGAGAGCGGCCTCGAAAAGAAGGCCGCGCATTTCCTCCTGACACATCCCAAGGTCGCCGACCTGAGCGAGCAGCCGCCATCGGTCGTATGGTTTGACGCCGCCGGCCAGAGGCACCGCCATACCTTCGATTTCCTCGTCACCCTGAAGGATGGCCGCAAGCTGGCCGTGGCGGTCAAGCCGAAGGCCCGTGCCGAGCGCCACCGTCTCGCCGATGTCCTCTCTTCGATCGCAACCCAACTCCCGCGCGGCTTCGCAGACGGCGTCCTGCTGATCACGGATGCCGACCTGCCACGCGACCTGGTCCACAACTCGGCGCTCCTGCATCACGCCCGTAGAGCGCCTGATCAGGGTCTCGACGCTGCGGTGTTGAAACTGGCCAGGGCGACCTCGGTCACCACGATCGGCACACTCGTCCGCGAGAGCGGCAGAGGCGGGGAAGCCTTTCGTTCTGTCACCCGCTTGATTGCCAACGGGTTGATCGCGGTCGTTGGCCAGTCGCGCATCGGCTACGCGACGCCGGTCACGGCAGCAAACGATGGGGAGGTCGCGTGATGAACGTCCGTGTCCCCATGTTCCGCATCGGCCCCAACGACCGTCTCGGCATCGACGGCATTGAGTACCGCATGCGCCAGCGCCTGCCCCAGGGGTACGTGCTCGCCCGCGTCGACGACCCCGGCGTTATCGAGGACTTCAGCGATGAGCGACTGCACCTGCTGTCTCAGACTGCGAGGTTCCGGTTCGATCGCGGCGCGTTCGATCTCGCCGCAATCGCGGCTCGCTCGGAAAGCGACGCGGATATCGTCGCGGATATTCCAGTCAACGAGCGCGAAATGGTTCTGGGGCGCCGTTTCTATGCGGTGGCGTTCCTCAAGATGGAGGCCGAGAAGAAGGCCACGAGGTCCGACGCCTCGATGAAGCTGGCCATCCAAGAAATCGACAAGGCCTACGTCGACCATCTCCACAAGGCAGAGGCCAAGCGAAACGACGATGGCGATCTCATCCCTGTCCGCCCGGGAAACAAGAGGGCGGCGCTCTCGATCAGCCCTCGCACCCTGAGGAACTGGGTGAAGGCTTTCGAGAACGCGGGACTGCGCGCCACGGCGCTGCGCTCTCGATACCGGCGCTGTGGAGACCGGGTCACCGTCCGGCTCGATCCGGCTATCCGGCGTTTGCTTGCCGAATTCGCGCTCCAGTATGCGTCGGAGAATCGACCGACGATCCGCGCTGTCTACCGCCGACTTCTGGCCGCTCTCGAAGCGATCAATCGCGAGCGTGTCGCGCATGGCCTCCCGGCTTTGAAGGCACCGTCCTATGAGCGGCTGGGCATCGAGATCAGGACCTTGCCGGCGCTCGACGTCTACGCTGGGCGATACGGCCTGCCGGCTGCGATGAAGCGCTTCCAGATGGTGGCAAATGGCTCCGATATTGTGCGCCCTCTGCAGCGCGTCGAGATGGACGAGTGGCGCATCGACCTCATGACGCTCATTCAGGATGCTGGGATCCTAGAGGTACTGTCGCCGGAGCAGCAGGACGAACTCAAGAAGAAGCGGCATTGGGCCTGCGTGGCGATCGACGCCGCCACCCGCGTCATCCTCGGAATGAAGGTCGCGCCAGGCGTCAGCACCGAACTGGCGATCGAGACCATGGAGATGGTTGTCACGCCGAAGCGGCGGTATGCGGACGCTGTCGGCGCGGGGTCCGCTTGGGAACACCACGGCAGCCCAGAGTCCATCGTTCACGATCAGGGCCCCGCCTTCATGGCGGGATCCTTCCGACGCGTGATCATCGACCTTGGTTGCGATCCGGACGCTCCTCCGGCCGGGGTGCCCTGGTTGCGCGGAACCATAGAACGGACATTCCGCACGATGCATGATCAGGCGTTGGCCCCCTTCACCGGGCGGACGTTCGGCTCCGTTGACGCAAAGGGTGACTACCAGCCCGAGGAACGGGCAAGCCTGAACGTCGAAGAGCTTTGCGACGTCTTGGTCAGGTGGGTCGTCGACGTCTACCACAACACGCCCCATGCAGGTCTCGGCGGCGAGACGCCGGCCAACGCCTGGTCTCGCCTCGTCGCCAAGTTCGGGATCATCCCGCCCCCCGATCGTCATGTCCGTCGCGCCATCTTCGGCACGGACCTGAAGCGCACCGCGTCCCCTAGGGGCATCCGGTGCCTGGGCTTGTTTTACAATTGCCTTGAGCTTCAGGCCCACCGGCGGCGGCACGGCGATGCCGCCATCGAGGTGAAGCTCGATCCATCGGACATGGGCCACGTGTCCGTGCGCCTCGGAGCGGGTTGGGTCGCAGTTCCGTGCATGCGCCCGGGCTTCGATGATGTGCCCGCCTCCATCTGGCTGGCCGCGTCCAGGGACCTCAGGCGCCGCTACGCCGTCGAGGCAAAGCTGACCGATGCCGTCGTGGCCGCAGCCGTTCGCGATGCTTGGGAAATGGCCCGCAAGGCTCAGCTCCGCGCCGGCATCCTCGCAACGCGGCCGAGCCAGAACGAGCTCGATGCCCTCGAATTGCAGATCGGTCTCGGCTTCCCCTCTCAGAAGGATGCCGCGACTGCAGCAGCCTCGGCAACCGCAGATCCGCTGGAAAAGGCCATCCCCAGTGGCAAGTCGAGCTCGGAGCCGCCGCAGCCGCGGTCCGCTCCCTCCCGCATCATCAAGTCGAGGAACTGACCGCGTGAGCGACACTCCCTTCACCTCCGCGGTCGAAAAGCTCCGCGAATGCCTTCCCCAGTCCGAACTGCGCGTCGTCAACACGATGGCGCAGGTTCGTGCCGAGTACGTCGAGACCGACTTGGACGACCGCCTTCGCAAGAGCTTGGACGCCCTGATCCGCACGATGGTCAGCAAGCGCGCACTTACTCAGACCGCCGTCAACTCGCCACGTAGGGAAGCTCGTGCCATTGTCGTGGTTGGCGAAGCCGGGACGGGCAAGACCGCTTCCATCGATCGGCTGTTCCGAACCCACCCGGCCTTGAAGGGCTACGGGCAGCCTGGTTCTGGTTGCCCTTTGGTCAGCGTCACGGTTCCGGCGCCGTGCACGCTCAAGTCGCTCGGCATGACGATACTCCACGGCCTTGGGTACCCGCTGGCGCGGGATCTCCGCGAGCATTTGCTTTGGGCGCGCGTCCATGAGGCGCTGAAGACGGCAGGTATCCTGCTTCTGCACCTCGATGAACTGCATAATCTCACGGACAACGCGAACGTCTTGGAGATCGATACGATCCGTAAGGCGATGAAGTCGATCATGGTCTCGGACGACTGGCCGATCGGCCTCGTCCTTAGCGGCCTGCCCAGCCTCGTCCCGGCCATGCGCGAAATCGACGAGGTACGGCGTCGTGGGCGCTTCATCCAGCTGCCGACGTTGTCGATGCCGAGCGACAACATGCTCATTGCCGAAGCGCTGTCCCGCTGCTGCTCCGCCGCAGCGATCGCGACGCCCGCGGGCCTTGCGGAAACGATTGGGCCTCGGCTCGCACACGCCGCTCTCAATCGCTACGGCATCGCCGTGGAACTGATCCACGAGGCGATCGAGGATTGTCTCATGTCGGCCAAGGACGAACTCGCGATGCACCACTTCGCGAATGCATTCGCAGACCGGACCGGATGCGGGGATCGGATGAATCCGTTCGTCGCGCCGGATTGGCCCGACATCGATGCCAGCTTGGTCTTACTCGATCGGATGCCGCCCGACCCCGTCTTCGCCGACGATCCGAAGCCGAAGTCGGCTGGCCGCAAGTCGAAGAAGGGGAAGCACTGATGCGCATCTTTCCCACCGTGCCGCCGCGCCTGGACGAGACCCCCGCCAGCCTGATCTCCAGACTGGCGGTTCGCCACAACGCCCTGTCCGTCCGCAGCTTCGCCCTCGACATGGGCGCACCATTCCAAGCCATCGTCGATGGCAAGCCGGAAGCGGTTCAGCTTGTCGCTGAGTTGGTTGGTTGCCCGGTCGAGCCGCTCCAGAATGCGACGATCACCAGGATCGGCTCCGGCTTCAACCACCGCGGCCAGAAGGTGCAGAAGGCGAGCTTGAGGCGCGCCAGGGTGCTGGTTTGCCCGCGGTGCATCGCTGAGGACCTTGCATACGAGGCCAGTCCCTGGATGGCCAGCGGTCGCGTCCACTGGCTCCTCGATCCTATTCGGGCTTGCCGGCATCATGGGGTGATGCTCGTGGAGATCGGTCACGAGGATCCCCCGGCCCCGCTGCACGACTTCGCGCGCTGCGTCGCCCCCTCTCTGGTGAAGATCCCGCGTTTGGCGGCCGAGGCTCAGGAGGTGCGGCCGTCTCCTCTTGAGCGACACCTGATCGATCGCCTTGAAGGGCAGCAGGACCCAACCTGGTTGGGCGCGTTGCCCTGGTATGCGGCTGCGCGGACCTGCGAGATGATCGGGGCTGTCGAGGTCTTCGGGCGCAAGGCCGCGATAAAGGCCCTGACGGACGATCAATGGCGAGAGGCAGGAGCTGCAGGCTACGAGATCGCGAGCGGCGGCCACCTCGGCATCCGTGCGTTTCTGGAGCGGATGCGGTCCACATATCCCGAATCCAACAGCGATGGCAGCGGCCCGCAAGCCTGGTTCGGACGACTCCACACTTGGCTGGCCGGTATGGACGACGACGGCTACGATCCTCTTCGGGATGTCCTGATTGATTTCGTTCGCGAGACGGCGCCGGTCGGACCGGATGATCGAATGTACGGTCGCCAGATCGTTGAGAATCGGCGGCTGCATTCCATCAGGACTGCAGCGCTCGAAACCGGCCTCCATCCGAAGCGGCTGCGCCGCCTTCTCGCCGCCTTCGGCACGATTCCGCCCTACCATCGTGAGTTGACGGATGACCGCGTACTCTTCTCCGCGGCGCAGGCCGAGGAATTCCTGCTAAAAGCCAAGCACGCAATAAGCGAACGCGACGCCCAAGACTACCTGAATGCCGGGCGGGTCCATACCAGGCTCTTGGCGCAGGCTGAATTCATCACGCCTTTCGTTTCATCCGGGCAAGAGGTGCTCAAAGTTTACGCTTACGATTCACGGGAACTCGAAGGATTCCTCGCAGCGCTATCTGCAAAGGCGCAGGTCATGGCAGGCCACGCCGATCCGATCTATCGGATCCCTGAGGCAGCAAAGCGCGCCAACTGCAGTGCAATGGAGATCGTGCGCGCGATCTTGGACGGCAAGCTGGATTGGGTTGGCCAGATCAGCAGCGAGACCGGCTACATGGCCATGCTGGTCAACGTGGCGGAGATCCGGCGACTTGTTCGCGGTGACCACGGCGACATGCTGACACTGATGATCGTCCAGAAATCCCTACGGACAACATTTGGAGTTGTTGATGCGCTCGTTCGATCTGGCATCCTTCCATCCGAGACTGCCATCAGTCCGATCAACAGATGCCCTTACACGGCCGTCAGAGCAGCTGACCTGAAAACATTTCAGACGACATTCGGGGCGCTCCAAGAGATCGCTCGCGAGCGCGGCATTCACTTCGCACCCCTGAAGAAGGCTCTCATGAAGCATGGCATCACGCCCTGCTTCGGCAAGCCCGCCATACCGGCCACGTTCTACCGGCGAGCGGAAATCCCGCAAAACCTCTAACCAACGTTGATCAGAAAAAAGCCCGGTTCGCACGACGCGAGCCGGGCTTTTTGCTGCCCGAAGCGAAGGGAAACTCCGCGGCGAGCGTCTGGTTTGCGGAGGAGCTTTGCACCCTATTGCGGAAGTGTGAAGACGACAGTCATGCAACGGCTCCAATGAAATAAGGCGAAATCCGTGTGGCTGCGGGGATCTTTCCCTCTCATCACACTTCTTGAAGTCGCTCCCGAACGATGGCCGTTTTGACCCAAAGCGCGCCTCGATGTGATCGGAAGAGTGCCGCACCTAAAAAATGCCTCGCCGCTAAGCAGCGGCGAGGCACAGTTCTAGAACTGCACGTAGACGCATCTCTCACCTATCGGGGCGCAGGTGGTCTGGGACCTCGAAGCAGTCGAAGGTCTATGGCGCGCCCTGAGAAACTGGCCAGCGGACTCTGTGGACGGTCAGCTAAACGGCAATGTGCCAGCGCCAAGTGTGTGGTGACCCGCATAGGCCGCTTCGGTGATTCCAGTTGGCCGAATCCGGTGCAAATGCGAACCGTCATCGCAGGCGCGAAATAATTCGACATCCCAGAGATATTCAAGAAGAGCCCTTCGCCGCCGATTGTGAGAAGCGAGGTATAGTGTTACCGCGAATGTAGGTGGAGTTCCGCACTTTCCCGCGCAGCCGTGTTGGACAAGCAACGATACACTTGGCTCCGAGCTGCGTGCTGCCAGTGAGTTAGGCTCTCAAAATCGGCGCGTAGCGCGCTTCGTCTCTGCGCCATGTTTGGACGGCTCTCCGTTGGCAAGGGTCTAGTTGGACTGCGGCAGCGCTGGTCGGTGCGGCCATGTGTTCGACCTGTTGGTGCGGCACATAAAGCCGCTGGCCATAATACCTTCCGCGAGGACGGGTCCCGACCAATTCCGCGCGCTTGGAGGCGCAGTGGCGCAAGAGGGTTTTCCTGTCCTTCGGTATCGACCGGCTGGATGCGTTAGTCCGTCGGAGCCCTTCCCAAGTTCGTCGACGCCCCAGCGCCTGAGCTACGCGGCAGCCGGCTCCGGCTCGCGGTAGCTCTCGCCCCTCGTCATGATGGCCCAGGCGATCCGGGCGATCTTGTTGGCCAAAGCCACCGTCGCCACCTTCGTCGGTCGCTTCGCCAGCAAGTGAACGAGCCACGGCCGGCGGGTCCCGTGTCGCTCGGCGTAGCGAACCACGGCCAAGGCGCCGACGACCAGGAGCTGCCGCAGATAGCGGTCGCCTTGCTTGGTGATCCCGCCCAATCGGTCCTTGCCGCCGCTTGAGTTCTGCTTCGGCACGAGCCCGATCCAGGCTGCCAGGTTACGGCCGGATTTGAAGGCTGTCGGATTAGCCACCGTCGCGACCAGGGCGCTGGCCAGCAGCGGCCCGACGCCTGGGATGCTCATCAGCCTGCGGCCGACCTCGGTGGACCGTGCGCTGGTCCTGATCCGTCGATCGGTCTCCACGATCTGTAGGTTCACCAGCTGCAGTTGGGCGACCAGAAACTCAAGGCAGACCCTTGCCTCATCCGACACGCGTGGATCGCTCTCTTCCACCAGCCTAATCAGCTGTTGCAGCCCCTCGCGCCCGATCGGCGCCACCAAGCCGAACTCAGCCATGTGCCCCCGGATCGTGTTGGACAGCTGGATGCGCTAGCGCATCAAAGTCAGCCGAACTTTGTGCAGCACCATCACGCTTTGCTGCTCAGGGCTCTTCACCTCCACGAAGCGCATCGTCGGCCGGGTCACGGCCTCGCAGATCGCCTCGGCGTCGGCAGCATCGTTCTTTTGCCGCTTCACGTATGGCTTCACATAGCTCGGTGGTATGAGCTTCACCTGGTGGCCCAGCGCGCCGAGCTCGCGGGCCCAATAGTGCGCCGTAGCGCAGGCTTCAGTGCCGATCAGGCACGCCGGCAGCTTGGCGAAAAATGGCAAGACCTGCGCCCGCCGGAGCTGGCGACGGATCGCAACTCCTCCGACGACATCCACACCGTGAACCTGAAAAACGGACTTGGCGATATCCAGACCGACTGTGACGACCTTGAACATGACGCTCTCCTCCTGCCTTGCAGGAGCTTAGGCTCCCGCAGGGGTGGAGAGCCGTCCACAGCATCACTTCCGGGTATTGAGCTCCCGCCTGCAACCGGACACTCACTGGAAATCCGCAACCGTTCCGCTGCGCTTGCAGCCCAGTTGCCGACCAAAGAAGCAGTGCTTCTCGGTTGTGATCCGGGCCTCCGGTGACATAGCATCCCTGTGGGGGAGCGATGACCGAAAACGAATATCTTCAGAACATTTTAGCGCGCGAGCGCGTCGACGTCAGCTCCACATCTCCGCTGCGCGGCTATGCTGGAGTCATCTTGCCGCACCTGCGAGCATGGGCTGGAGATCATATCCGCGAAGTCAGCCCGAGCGGCTCATTTGCCAAGGGCACGGCCGTGAAGAGCGGTACGGATATCGATCTGTTTATTTCGCTGTCGCACACGCTGACCGCGACACTTGAGAATATCTATACGACGCTATTCAACCGGATGAACCAAGCCGGCTTTAAGGCGCGCAGACAAAATGTTTCGATCGGCGTCAGAGTAGACGGCCACGACGTCGATCTGGTGCCGGCTCGCCGGCAGGATGGCCAGAGCCAGGACCATAGCCTGTACCGGAACCGGAGAGGCGGTTGGACCAAGACTAACATTGCTACCCACATCAACCTGGTGGGCAATTCCGGTAGGACGGAAGAAATCCGTATTCTGAAGCTCTGGCGAAATCAAAAAGGCCTGCATATCCCGTCGTTCTATCTTGAGCTGCTGGCGATCGATGCGCTGTACGATAAGAGGGCCGGCGATGTCGGCCGCAACGTGATGGCGGCGTTGGCCCATATCCGAGACAACATCGGTGCGGCGCGAATTGTCGATCCGGCGAACACGAACAACATCATCTCCGAAGATCTGAGTGCGGCTGAAAAAACAACGATCGCCAAGGCGGCTGGAGCTGCGGCGCAGGCTGCGACTTGGGGAGAAATCGTCCGGTGAGCTGGTCCCTTTCAGAGCTCCTGGCGGGTCTTCACGACGAAATTCAAGGCAAGCTGGCTGCGGCACGTCAACTGCTGGGCCATTCTGTAGATAAGGGCGATGCCAGCGAAGGAGCCTGGCTAGAGCTGCTGAGCACCTATCTGCCAGCGCGCTACAAGGCCGATAAGGCGCATGTGGTCGATAGCGAGGGAAATTTTAGCCATCAGATGGATGTGGTGGTCTATGACCGTCAGTACTCGCCGTTCATCTTCGTCATGAAGGGCACTAAGGTGATTCCGGCCGAGAGCGTCTACGCGGCCTTTGAGGCCAAGCAATCGCTAAATGCTGATCAGGTCGCCTACGCTCATAAAAAGATCGCCAGCGTGCGGGCGCTGCACCGCACGAGCCTGCCGGTTCCCCATGTCGGCGGGATAGCGGCGCCAAAGCCGCTCCATCATATTCTAGGCGGGCTCCTGACGCTTGAGAGCGACTGGAAGCCGGCAATGGGCGAAGCACTGCGGGACGCCCTGGCAAGGTCCTCCACAACCGAGCAGATCGACCTTGGTTGCGTCGCGGCGCATGGTCACTACAGCCGAGACTCGGATGGCGTCTATAAGCTCACTTCGGAGGGCAAGCCGGCAACAGCCTTCCTGTTCGAGCTGATCGCACGGCTGCAGGCGCTGGCCACGGTGCCCATGGTTGATATCCGAGCTTACAGCCGCTGGCTGAACTCTGATCAACAGAAAAGCTAGGGCCATCCGTAGAGACAGCCTCATCGGCGCGATCGAGGATAGTCCGGAAGAAAAGGAGCTAGTCGAGCTCATCAACGCCGTGGAAGAGCGCGAGCGGGAACACACCTTCCGAGCGCTGACGCGCCTCAGAAGTGCGAAGATCTTGCCAATTGAGCCGGGGCGCGTCCCTGCATCGCGGGCCGACGAAAACGATCAATCCAGACCGATAGCTAGGCCAGAGTCACTTAGGGGCCTCGCTTTGGCGCCGCGGTCCAGCCGCCGCGTCCGGCATTGTGCCGCCGAGGGCGACTAGGCGCTTGCCAGCCTCGACGCGCACCAGCGTTTCCAACGCTTGTCGGACGAGGGCATCTATCTCCTCGGCGCCGGTCAGCGACCGGGCTTTTTCCAGCAATCTGTCTTCGATGTCGATCGTGACGAACATCTGCTGTTTGATCCCTGGCGCTGCGGCGAAAAATACCGAAAGGCCGAGATCTCCGCAAACACTTCAAGATAGCTCGCGTCATGCGCCACAATCGGACATTGGGAAGCGACCCAGAACCGGACGTTCGAAGCTGAGCGAAATGGGAAGCGCGCAAGCGACGCCAGCCCGCACGGTCACGCTTTCCCTCGCTCCCTGCTCAGCCATCGCTGAAGCTTAGCATCACCAGCCGGTTCAGCCGTTCGGTGAATGCACTTGCGTCTATCGGGCGATCGCCGTCCAGGACGCGCGCGGTATCCAGGAGCAGATGGGCGACGTCGCTACGCAACGCATCATCTTCGACAGACGAGAGGGCCGAAACCATCGCATGCCGAGGGTTGACCTCGAGGATGGGCTTGGCAGCACTCTCCACTCGACCAGCGGCGCTGAGCAGGCGTTCGAACTGGCGATCCGGCCCCTTATCCGACGCGACAAGGCAGACCGCGCTCTCGGTCAGCCGATCGGAGGATCGGACATCCGCAACCTCTTCGGCCAGAATCTCCTTCATCGATGCAAGTAGAGCGGCGATCTTCTCGCTCGCTTCCGCCGACGGAGGCGCCGCGCCATCAAGCAGCGGGATGAGACCGAGATCGGCCGCCCCTTGCGTCACCGACTTGAACGGCTTGCCTTCAAAATCCGGCGCGGCCGAGGCCCAGAAGCTGTCGATCGGATCCGACAGTAGCAGCACCTCGATGCCCCGCGCCCGAAAACCTTCGAGCTGTGGGGAGTTGGCGATTCGGGAGGCATCGTCGCCGGCGATGTAGTAGATTGCGGTCTGGTTGTCCTTGAGCGCGCCGACATAGTCCTTGAGGCTGCGCCACCCTTCGCCGGAGGCCGTGGTCCGGAAGCGAGCGAGGCCGAGCAGTTGCTCCCGGCGCGCGAAATCCTCGTAAAGCCCTTCCTTGATGACGACGCCGAAATTGTCCCAGATCAGGCGGAATGTGTCCGGTTCCTGTTCGGCCAGTTTCGCGAGATCGGCGAGGACACGATTGGTGACGCCCTTCTTGATCGCACCGAGCAGTGGGCTGTCCTGAATCATCTCGCGGGAGACGTTGAGCGGCAGGTCGGCTGTGTCGACGATACCGCGCACAAAGCGCAGGTAGCGCGGCAGGAGTTCGGCTTCGTCCGTGATGAAGACGCGCTTCACATAAAGCTTGATCCGCCCTTTGCGGTCGGCGTCGAAGAGATCGAACGGACGCGCGCCCGGGACGAAGGCCAGCGCGGTATATTCGTGCAGGCCTTCGGCGCGAAAATGGATCGTGGCGGCGGGCTCGTCATATTGTCCCGCAACGCTGCGGTAGAAATCAGCGTATTCGTCCTTGGTGATCTCGCTCTTCGGCCTGGTCCAAAGCGCGGCCCCGTCGGAGAGGGCGACCGCATCGGCGCCCGGCTCCGTGATCAGCGAGATCGGGACCGGTACATGGCCGGACTGTTCCTTGACGATGCGTTCCAGCGTCCAGCGCTCGGCATAGGACTTGGCCTCCTCCATCAGGTGAAGCGTCACGCGCGTCACGCGGGACGGAGCCTCGTCCAGCGCCGCAGGCGCCACCGTGAATTCGCCCTTGCCGTCGGAAGACCAGGTCCACGCTTCGGCGCTGCCGGCACGGCGGCTGACAACCTCGACCTTCTCGGCCACCATGAAGGCGGAATAAAAGCCGACGCCGAACTGGCCGATGAGCTGCGCGCCGTCCTTGCCATCAGCGGTTGCTACCCGCTCCATGAAGCTGCGCGTGCCGGAGCGGGCGATCGTGCCGAGAGCTTCGATCATCTCGTCATGGCTCATACCGATGCCGTTGTCGGCAATGGTCAGCCTGCCAGCCTCCGGATCGGCCGAGATGGTGATCGCGAGCTTCGGGTCATCCCCCAGAAGTTCGGGGTTGCCGATCGCTTCGTAGCGCAGCTTCTCGCAGGCATCAGCTGCGTTCGAGATCAGTTCGCGCAGGAAAACGTCCCGGTCGGAATAGACCGAATGCACCATCATGTGGAGCAGGCGGGAGACGTCGGCTTCGAAGCTGCGATGCTCTGGCGTGGCGGTCGTGGTCATTCGGGTTTCTCGAATAGATGGCACAGCAAGAAGTTCTCGGCGGAGAGCGATATCCTGCGCAAACGCGGCGAGCTAGCCGGTCGCACGGACTGTCGGGGGCGACAATAGGGAGCGATACTCATGTGCTGCCCGAGCCTCTCGATTGGACAGCGTCCTGACCAGAGCAAGTATGGCATTCAACCGCGCGGTCGCGAACTCGCCGGCGCCGGGCAACTGAGCCTCGATGTGAGCGGCGACAGTCTGCCACGTTGCCGATCCATCCCGCGTCATGACGGCCAGGAGATTATCCTTGAGGCCATACGTTGCGCTCTCGGCGTTGGTGATGAGGGCCTTGAAGCGGTCGGACGGTGAGATGTCCTTAGGTTCCTGTGTGCCGTCGGTCATGTCGGTCTGATGCGATTGAGAGAATGCAGGGGCTTTCACGGAGCCTTTCGCCTAGGCCTTCTCGCGAAACCGGTCGATCGCACGCAGTGCGAGATCGTCCTCGTCGAGCGCCAGCGGAACCAGCGAAGCCACGATATAGGCGAGGTTGTTTCGCTCCAGCTCGTCAGAGCCCGCCGAAAGCGACGGCTTGAGTTCCGCCCATGCCTTTTCAAGAGCAGCTTCGGCACGGGCCAGATCGATGGGATCGGTCAGTGATGAAAAGGGCATAGCGTTCCCCTAGGCATTGCATGTGCGGTTGGGATCCTGAGAGGGGGCGCCGCGGAAACCGCGGCGCCCCCGATGCTCAATAGTCCATGCCGCCGGCGGGCATGGCCGGTGCCGGGTCCTTCTTCGGCGCCTCGGCGATCATCGCCTCGGTGGTGATCAGCAGGCCCGCGACCGACGCCGCGTCCTGGATTGCCGTGCGCACGACCTTGGTCGGGTCGATGATGCCGGCCTTGACCAGATCGCCGTACTCGCCGGTCTGGGCATCATAGCCCCAGGCGTAATCGGCAGACTCCAGCAGCTTGCCGACCACGACCGCGCCATCGCCGCCGGCATTCTCGACGATCTGGCGGGCAGGCGCGGTGATCGCCTTGCGGACGATCTCGACGCCGGTCTTCTGGTCGTCATTGCCGGGCACCAGCCCTTCGAGCGCCTTGACCGCGCGCAGCAGGGCGACGCCGCCGCCCGGCAGGATGCCCTCCTCGACCGCTGCGCGGGTGGCGTTCAGGGCATCGTCGACGCGATCCTTCTTCTCCTTGACCTCGACTTCGGTCGCGCCGCCGACGCGGATGACCGCGACGCCGCCGGCGAGCTTGGCCAGGCGTTCCTGGAGCTTCTCACGGTCGTAGTCCGAGGAGGTTTCCTCGATCTGCGCCTTGATCTGGGCGACACGGGCGTCAATCTCGGCCTTCTTGCCGGCACCGTCGACAATGGTCGTGTTTTCCTTCTCGATCCGGACCTTCTTGGCCCTGCCGAGCATGTCGAGAGTGACGGTCTCCAGCTTGATGCCGAGATCCTCGCTGATCGCGGTGCCGCCGGTCAGGATGGCAATATCCTCGAGCATGGCCTTGCGACGATCGCCGAAGCCCGGAGCCTTGACGGCCGCGATCTTCAGGCCGCCCCGGAGCTTGTTGACGACGAGCGTGGCGAGAGCCTCGCCCTCGACATCCTCCGCCACGATCAGCAGCGGTTTTCCAGTCTGGACGACCGCTTCCAGCAGCGGCAGCATCGCCTGGAGGCCCGAGAGCTTCTTCTCGTGGATCAGGATGTAGGGGTCGTCGAGCTCCGCAACCATCTTCTCGGTGTTGGTCACGAAATAGGGCGAGAGATAGCCGCGATCGAACTGCATGCCCTCGACGACGTCGAGCTCGGTCTCGGCGGTCTTGGCCTCCTCGACGGTGATGACGCCCTCGTTGCCGACCTTCTTCATGGCCTCGGCGATCATCTCGCCGATCGTGCGGTCGCCATTGGCGGAGATGGTGCCGACCTGCGCAACCTCCTCTGAACCGGTGATGGTCTTCGAATGCTCGCCGAGCGACTTCGTCACGGCCTCGACGGCGAGATCGATGCCGCGCTTGAGGTCCATCGGATTGATGCCGGCGGCGACGGCCTTGGCGCCCTCGCGGACGATGGCCTGGGCGAGCACCGTCGCGGTCGTGGTGCCGTCACCGGCCGCATCGTTCTGCTTCGAGGCCACCACGCGGACCATCTGGGCGCCCATATTCTCGAACTTGTCGGAAAGTTCGATCTCCTTGGCGACGGTGACGCCGTCCTTGGTGATGCGGGGCGCACCGAACGACTTCTCGATCACGACGTTGCGGCCCTTCGGACCCAGCGTGACCTTCACGGCATTGGCAAGCGTGTCGACGCCGCGCAGCATCCGCTCGCGCGCGTCCTGCGAAAACTTCACGTCCTTCGCAGCCATGATTCCTCACTCCTTCAGACTTGAGGTTTCAGGTTGATGATGTGGGATGAAGGCCCCGTCAGGCGGCCTTCTTGAAGGCGGCCGTCGTCTCGACGACGCCCATGATGTCGGACTCCTTCATGATCAGGAGATCCTGGTCATCGATCTTGACCTCGGTGCCGCTCCATTTGCCGAAGAGCACGCGGTCGCCGACCTTGACGTCGGGCGGCGCAAGCTTGCCGGTCTCGTCGCGCGCGCCAGCGCCAACGGCGACGACCTCGCCCTCCTGCGGCTTTTCCTTGGCGGTGTCGGGAATGATGATCCCGCCCTTGGTCTTCTCCTCGGCGTCGATGCGCTTCACGACGACGCGGTCATGCAGTGGCCGAAACTTCATGAGTTCCTCCAGTTTCCATGTCGGTCACATGTCAAAGCGGGCCGGCCCTGTTCAGGTCTCGCGGCGAGGTTCCGCGCGCCCTGAGGCGCCGTGCCCGCGCGAAGATTTGGGTTGCCCCATTTTTGCCTTCAAGAGGTCGGCAGCACTTTTTTTGATCGAGTGCTAACAGGCTGAAAAGGCAGCACAAGCGCAACCTTTCATCTTGCCAGAGCGTTGAGAATCCGCTGCCATCGGCGCAGTGAAAACCAGGGAGCTGAAAGGAATGGCTTCGACAGACTTTGCCCGCCAGATCGCCGGCTACGGATTGACCACCGCCGGCATCCTCTACCGATTGCCCGACCACCCTTCGATCCTGCAGGAATATATCTGGCAGGATTACGACCTCGCTCCGCGCTTTCCCGAACTCAACAAGTTCCTCGCCTTCTGGCAGGCCAAGCTTGACGGCGAGCTGTTCCGCATCACCGTCGCTCACAAGGACCTGATCGGGCCGGCCGACCTCAGCGCGGTCAGCGGCGAGTTCCGGCTCCAGTGACGTTGATGCTTCGCAGGGCTTGATCCGAAGAGAACACATCCCAAAATCATAGCAGCCGCCGACAGCGACAGCGCGCTCGACGCGGTGATCAACCAAACCGGATCCATGTTGCTTCCTGGAGGATATGGCTATGGCAACGTTGGCAATCGCTCCCCGCCAAGGGAGGACTGCATGATGACATCAGACGACTTCGAGAGGCCGGTCGTGATCCTGACCGGGCTCGGGCATCCGGCGGCGATCGCGTCCGCAATGGAGGCCTACATGTTCTTGGCCGACTGGCCGGAGACCAGGCGCGATCCGGTCCACGGCTTTGCGCTGAAAGCCTGCCTGGCGGCGATCCGCGGAGAGATCGAACCAGACACGGCGCGCGGCTTGTTCGCGTCCTGGGCGGAAAAGCATGATCTTCTTGCGCCCGACGTGGCCGCGTTCGCCAGCAGCCGCAAGGAAGGCTCGCGCGGCCACGCTTGACCAGTGGCCCGGCTCCGCACCGGTGGGGGCCGGGCATTTCCGAAGCCGCGGGACGCTGTTTTATTGCCGAAATCCTGCCCCGGATTTGGGGCGGGCGGTTACGGCTTTGAGAGCCCAGCCCGACCGGGAGCTCCCACCCAGCGCGGTACCGTTTCCGAGCCATCGAACGATTCCCCCAAAAATCTCACTGATCCCCTTGAACGTCCGCCGACCGGATCCAAATCGCTAATTGCCGAGCGCCTTTTGAGGGATCGGCCGGTCAAGCCGACATCGGTGAGACCTCGGAATGACCGACTTGTGCCCATGTTGCTCAATGGAGGATGTGGTTATGAGAACCGTCTTCGATTTTTCTCCTTTGTATCGGTCGAGCATCGGCTTCGACCGCATATTCGGTGCGATCGAAGCCGCAAGCCGGCTGGACCCGCCCGGCAACTGGCCGCCCTACGACATCGTCAAGACCGATGACGACGACTATCGCATTACGATGGCCGTGGCCGGCTTCTCGCGGGACGAGCTCACCATCAAGCATGAGCCGAACCTACTGGTGGTGTCCGGGCAGAAAGCCGGCCAGGACAATGGCCGATATCTGCACCACGGCATTGCCGAGCGCACCTTCCAGCGCCGCTTCGAGCTTGCTGACCACGTCAAGATCGTGGCCGCCAACCTCGAGAACGGTTTGCTGACGGTCGATCTGAAACGCGAGCTGCCAGAGGCGATGAAGCCGCGCCGGATCGAGATCGCCACCGGCACCGCACTGCCGAAAGCCGATCGGCGGCAGATCGACTCGGAGAAGCGCGCAGCCTGAGCAGAGGCTGATTGAATCAGCGTTGAGCGCCGGGCGGCGAGCCCGGCGCCGCGAATCCGCTTCGATGTTTGAACGCAAGGAGGATGTCATGAGCGTTCGAGATTTGATCCCCTGGGGCCGCGATAACGGCAATCGGCCTCCCGCGCTGTATCGCGATGATCAGCACAACCCCGTCTTCTCGCTCCATCGCGAGGTCAATCGTCTGTTCGACGACATGTACCGCTCGTTCGACAGCCTTGGTTCGCTGCCGCCCTTCAACGGCGGTTGGCCGAAGGTCGAGGTCTCCGAGACAGCCAGGGATATCAAGGTGACCGCCGAAATTCCGGGAATGGAGGAGAAGGACCTGGAGATCCTGCTCGATGGTGACACTCTCACCCTCAGGGGCGAGAAGCGTGCCGAGAGCGAGAACAAGGAGAGGCAGTTTTCGGAGCGGTATTACGGCCGCTTCGAGCGTCACATCCCCCTCGGCTATGAGGTCGAGCAGGACAAGATCGATGCCCGCTTCAGGAACGGCGTGCTGACGGTCGTCCTGCCCAAGAGCGAGAGGGCGCAGTCTCAGGTCAAGCGCATCGCGATCAAGCATTAGCAGATCGCCGAGACCCTGGCGGCGCGCCTCGGGCGCCGCCAGCTGCTGGAGCGTCACGAGACGAATGCTGGCGCGGGCCGGAGCCGCGCGAGGCCCCGGTCCATTCTAGCTCCGTCGTCTTGCCGAGAGTGGCCACCCCCTGGCGCCGGCCTCACCAGCGCCAGCTTCATTGTCAGTGCTTTTCTCGATTGGTCAGGTCTTGGGTCACCCGTCTGGAACCAGCCGGGGATGCGAACTGTTGAAGCGCCACAAGTGCGTTGCGAGAACTAACTCGACGAGCCGCCCCATGTCCGAGAAGAAGACAGTTGAGATCCCGGTCATTAAACCGACGATGATCCAAATGAGCAGCGACCCGCGAGGCGATGCAGCCATAACATTCGAGACGATCGGGGACGCAGACGTCCTCCTCGTGTTGCCGATGACGGCCCTGGTCGCTTTGGAAGCGATGCTGGCGAAAGCGAGCCAGGAGCAGGCGAAGCACCAGCCTGTTCAATAGCGCCTATGCCAGCCATCCGGGCTCGGTAGTCCGACACATCGTCGCTGGCAGTGGCAGACGATGAGCCCGGAGGGCTGTGCCTCGCGCCAGAGGCGGAACCTAGCGCTTCGCTCGGAAGCGTACATCTCAGAGCTATCCGGTTGAAGGCCGGTCGCGCCCCTAAATAGTCATTACCTCGAAGAGCGCCTTGTGCGCAGCTCGCCAATGATCAGGCGTGCGCGCTGCCAATAATCCATAACCGTCTTGTCCAGCCCCGTAGGGAGAACCATTCCAGCGTGCGACGTGGCCGCCGGCCTCGCTTAAGAACAACGCACCGGGCAGATGATCCCACGGTAAGGTCCGCCAGAAAACGGCGAAATCGCGATCGCCAGCGACAATGGCAGGATACTCGGCTCCTGCGCAAAGCAGTGGCGGCACGATCAAGGGCACCTGATCCAACCGTGGTTTGACGGCCTCAAGCACCTCGGGAGGAAAGAAACGCATAGAAATTGAACCCTTCCGCAGCGGCTCTGCTTTTCCATCAGCAACCACGCGGACTCCATTAATCTGGGCTCCACTTCCCAATTCGGCGACATGAAGCTGACCTGACAGCGGGTCGAGCATCCAAGTGGCGACGGTCTCCCCTCCGTGCAGAAGCGCGACCATGACCGAAAATGGTCCTCGGCCGGAGACGAAATTTCCAGTGCCGTCCAGCGGATCGATCAACCAGACGGTGCCCTGGTCTAGAGCGCTAGCCAAGGCGGGGTTACGTGCACAGGCTTCCTCACCTACGATCCTCGCGGATGGATCGAGCTGCAGCAATTGTTCGCCAATTAACCGTTCGGCGTGATGATCGGCAGCGGTGACGAGTTCTCCCGGCGACTTTTCCTCAACGTCGCTCGCGGTAAGTTTGCGAAAGCGAGGTAAGATTGCCTCGGCAGCTGCCTGTCGCAGAACCGTCGATACTTCCTCAATCAGACTCATCATGCCCCCGGCCCATCGTCCTGGACTTGCCTATCGGGTCTCGTCGATCTGACAAAGTCCCTACTACCAGCCCAGGTCGTTCTCGAAGTGGCAGAGGCCAGAAGCTACGACGCGCCACAACCAGACATTGGCATCCTGCCGGTTACCGGACGTGATTGATTCTCACGCTTTTCCCGTTTTTCACGCGAGCAGCTTTTGACGTGCGCGGAAAAATCGCGGAGGGACAACTGCGATGACCCGCTGGCCCGGGAGCTCCCGCGTGGGTAGTCTCCCAGTCAGTTGGGGCGGGCTGGGTCGTGATCGATTGGAAACGCGGCGGTTGGGCCGGAAGCGTCAACCGATGGGTGCGCCGTGAGGTGCGCGAGCAACTTCGCGAGAACGTGGCGGCGAGGCGGTCGCGCTACGGGCTCGTTGATCGAGCGCTGCACAGATTCTTCGCGATCGGGGCCTTTGGGCGCTTCGTTGCGGGATACGTCGCCATCAATCTTGCCTTCGTCGTCGCCGAAGCAGTGGCGGCGTGGCTCGTCCCCAGTTGGCTCCCCGCCTGGACGGCGCCGGGGCCGACCCCAGACCTCAGGGCGCTGGTGCTGAATGTTTCGAGCTACCTGCTCGGCGCCCAGGTCGGTGTGCTTGGCGTGCTCTCCCTGGCACTCGCGCTCATCACCCTGATCGCGCAGAGGGAAAGCTCGTCCACCGACGTCAAAGTCTACTATCATGAGTCTCTCGCCTTTGAGATCGTCGCCAGCTGCGTGGCCCTCATGGCAGTACTCTGCGTTCAGCTCCTCTGGCCAAGCCAGTTCCTGCTCCATCGACTTGGGTTTGGCACCGAACTCCTGGTCTTCAAATTCGGCTTGCTCGGAGTCCATCTTGCGTGGCTGCTCCTAAACTTGGTCGGCCTCGCTCACTTCATCATCACGACATTTGGCTTCGTGCAGCAGTCGGAGCGCGAGGTGCTGCGCGAGCGTTACACCGCGAATATCGTGCACGCGCTGGAGATGACGAGCCGCCTGCGCCAACAGCTCTACGGCGTGGCAACGACCGAGCTGATTAGCCCGGACGCCGACGAGAAAGGGCTACCGGCCGCCACGTTCGGTATCGATTTCGGTGCCCCCCAGACCATCGAGATCCAGACAACCTTTCAGCGGCCAACCGCACTCCACGATGTCCGCATGATCTGGGTCCGCTGGGTTCTGCGGCGATGGGCCGGGCGGTGCGTCAAGCGCGCGGCCAGCGAAGCCCGCCTTCCGTCCCATGGTCTCGGCCAACAGGGGCCGCAGATCTGGTTCACGCCGCATCTGGACGTTCCCTTGCGCGGTTCGGTCGGCTGGTGCCGGCGCCGCGGAGGCGTCCCGCTTGATGCCTTAGAGAGGCTCGTTCTGCGACGGGCGTTTCGCTTCAGGAGGACCGGCGATGAAGCGTGACCTACCGACGCCGGGCCAAATCCTCGAAGAGCTCGCCGACAAGACCGCTGCTCAGATCGATCGCATGGCCCCGGTCGCATTTGACGACGCCTGGCGCGAAATGACTCGATATCACCGCTTCCTATTGGCGCTGAATGCCTCACGGACGCCCGATGGGGCACCGTTCAGCTATGCCGAAGTGGCCGGGTACGCTTTGCGCCCTCCGCACCGTGACTGGTTGAGCCAGTACGGCCGTTTATTCGAGCGCGCGGCCGCTCGTATTCCTGACGACGGCCATTTCATTCGCGCACTTGCGTATGCGCCATACCGCCTCGTTCCCAAGTCGGGCGACCCTGAGCTTCCGCCCAAGATCATCAGCAGCATTCTTGACCTCGGTCCATCGATGATGCACCGAATTGAGGCTTGGGTTACGAGGCGCACCACCGTCGAAACGCCGGTCGGACTCCCAGCCGAACCGCGCCTTGCGCTAGCAGGCTCGGATGCGAAGGCTTATGTCAATGTGCTGCCCGACGTAATTGGTGCGTGGGAAAGTCTGCTCCAACAGGCCTCCTCGATCTACCGATGGCGCGAGGGGCGCACGTCCAGCGATAGTGAGCGTTGGGCGGCGCTGCGGGCCAGTTGGCCGTATCTATGGCAGCATCTATCGAATACGGCCTATTGTCTGGCGCTAGCCGTGTGGAATGAGGACGAAGCAGGCTCGGCTCAATTCCGTGAGGCACTCGTTCGATGGCCGAAGACCTTGCATCAACTCGCCGGCCGGGCGGAGCTTCGGAGCCGACATTATCTCCTCCCTGATGTGGTGGTTCTGAGTTGGCCTGAAGCGAGCGCGCGTGTCGCGCCACTAACATTCGAACGCATGCCGGCGCCGACGCCGGAGCAACTGTTTACGAGCGTCGTAAGAAGCGCGCACGACGATGTGCTGCTCCTGACGGCCGGCTTGCTGCTTTTCTGGACGATCAGTGACAAGCAGGCCTCCGACATCGGCGCGCGCACAGCTCTCGCGCTCCTGAAGCGAATGGGCGGCGACGATGATCGCATTGGCCCTCTCGCGCGGGACCTGAGCCTTCGATCGCTGTTCCTCGACTTGCTGGTCCGCTTCGAGATTGCCGGCGAGCGCTTCAGCGATGGCTCCTATGGTGCAGAGCTCGACCGGTTGGTCGAGGTACTGGACAACATGACCGAGCGTCGGGTGGTGCCTGGGCGCGTCTTCACACCGTCAACGCTGCACGGTCGCGATGGCCTGTTGCTTTCGTTCGGGGCAATCCTGGCGGCCGCCGCCCCCGACACCGGCGACGACGGGCTCCAGGCCGCTATCACTGCGCTGGCTGCCGACGAAGTTTTTCTGCCGGGCGGCGACCGCTCGCTGCGCAACATCCTTTACGAACTAAGGCGCCTTCCCTCGGTCCTCGAACAACCCTCACCGCAGCTTCTACGTGGCGTTGCAATGCTCACCCCCGATCGCGATGTGGCCCGCCTAGTCGGCCGGCTTGGCGAGCTCGTACGCTCGGCCGAAGCGACGATCGAGGCCGCGCGCCTTCAGCGACTCAGGGAGCGGCCGGTCGATCCGGGAGCGCTGGAACGCATCCGGTTGGCCGTCGAAGCGGCGCTTCTGGCGGAACCCGCGCAGGCGTCTTTCTTCAAGGATGTCCGGATTGAACGGTCCCCTCGCGACGAATCGGCCGAATGGCGCGAGACGGCGGTCGCGGGCATCGCCAAGGCACAATTGGTGGATCCGCCAATGGAGACACCAGCCCATGGGTTCGAGGAGTTGCTGGCTTCGCGAACTCGTGAATCCGCCGGGTCGTGGGCCTGGGGCGCCTTCACGCGCCGAGCCCGCATTCAGAGGAACGTCGGCGCAAAGGTGGAGCAGGAAGAGTTCTGGCGAGAAATCGCACCGTTGGTTGAGCAGGTCGGGCCCGCGCCTGTTCTCGTCATTTCACAGAATGCAGAGACCCGAGCGCTGCGGCGTCTGGTCTATGAGGTGGCCGAGCACCGGCCTCAGCTTCAGATCGAGCGTCGCCCGAGTGCCGAACGGCTTGGTTCATATGTCGCGACCGTTGCAGGGATCGACGTATACGGCGCCAATTTCCCCGCGGGTGTGGCGTGGTTGTTTTCCGGCCGGGCGCTTCGATCAATCCGCTATAGCGAGCTTGATGCCTCCGGCGACTTGGTTGCGATTGGCTTCGAGCCTGACGTCGATCTGCATGGCACGCTGCGGCTGCGCTTTCGCCAGCACTTGGAGTGGTCGGCTGACCTGATCTTCGAGCTGCGGGCGCCTGACCCAGACGAGGAGGAAGACCCCGCCGCGTGAGAGCCCCTTAAGTCCCATGTCGGATTTTGTCGATCACCCCCACTCGTGTGTCGTCCAAAAGAAGGGGCGCGCCACTTTCAGACATTGGTGATTTGCCAAATAGCGGCCGTTCAGCCCCAAGCGAGCTATACGGCTCCATGAGGGAGCTAGCGGGATTTTTGTTACGCTCCGGCGCGGCTCCTATCCACCCGTATATCGCGGCGCGGTCATCGTTGGCCCGCTCACGCGATCAGCTTCTGAAACCAGGTCGAGCTGATCCAGAGGTCCCTCTTGCGGGCATAGTCCCGGAAGGTGCCGACCTCCTCGAAGCCGCATTTGAGATGAAGGGCATTGGACGCCGCATTGGGTTGCGCGACGCCGGCGACCGCCAGATGAACCTCTTCCGTTCGGAGGAGGTCGAAGAGCGCGGCATAGAGCCTTGTGCCCAGGCCGGCTCCGCGGCGATCAGGCTGCAGGTAGATGCTGGTTTCGACTGTGGTGTCGAAGGCGGGCGTCGGCCGATACCGGCTGCTATAGGCGCAGCCGACGAGCCCCGCCGCGTCCTCGGCGACAAGGAGGCGATAGCGCCCGGCGCCGTAGGCCTCGAACCAAGCTTTTCGCCCCTCGACGGTCTGCAACTCGGTCGTGAACATCGCGTGGGTATGGGCGATGTAATGATTGGCAAGCGCGACCAGCGCCGGCAGGTCGCTGTCTCGTGCGGCTCTGATGGAAATGTCGCTGCTCTTCATGGCGATCGCCCGTTCCTGCCTTAGCGCGATGTCAGGGTTTCCAGATGTCAGCGAGTCTGATGTCAGGCGGTCTCGGGTGAGCCGAGCGTCAGGATGCGCTGTGCGAGCCTTTCTGCCAGCGTCGCTTCGTGCGTCACCATCAGAAGGCCCAGCCCGCGCTCGCGGACGGCCTCGATCAGGATCGTGAAGCCAGCCTTCTGGCTGACAGGATCGAGACGCGAGGTCGCCTCATCGGCAAAGAGGAAGACGGGCTCGAGCAGCAGCGCACGCAGTATTGCGAAGCGCTGCAACTCGCCGCCCGATACCTCGCTAGGGCGACGATCGAGCAGCTCCCGCCCCAGTCTGAAGCGATCCATGCTGGCCTCGGCCTGCGTCCAGGCGAGCCCGTGAAGCCTTAACAGATCGCCGAGGCTTTGTCGCAGCGTCTGGTGCGGCGCAAAAGCGGCCGGCGGGTCTTGGTAGAGTTTCTGGAAGCGGGTCGGCGCCAAGCCGGCCTTGCGTTCGACCACGCCCCTGTCGGGTGCGACGAGGCCGAGCAGGATGTTGCCGACCGTGGTCTTGCCACAGCCGCTCGGGCCGACGATCGCGACGATCTCGCCACGTCTAACCGAGACATCCAACCCGTCGAACAGGGTCCGCTCGCCGAAACGCTTCGATAGCGCTCGCGCCGAGACCACGGGCTCGCCGGCCGGGGACAACTGGGACATCGGCCACTTCGCAGGATCGGCCGCGACTAGGGCACGAGCGTAGTCGTGGCGCGGCGCTTCCAGAACCTGCTCCGCAGGGCCGAACTCGACGAGCGCGCCGTCATGCATGACCCCCACCATGCCGCCGAGCGCGGCCGCAACCGCGATGTCATGCGTGATGGTCAGCAGTAGGCGGCCCTGCGCCACCTCGCGGCGCAGCCTTTCGACGACGCTGTCGCGCAGCGCCGCGTCGAGCCCCTTGGTCGGTTCGTCGGCGATCAGGAGAGAGGCGCCCGCGGCGTGGGTGACCGCGATGGCGGCGCGCTGGCACATGCCGCCCGAGAGCTCGTGCGGATAGGCCTGGGTGCGATCGCCCAGCCCGACCTCGGCGAGGTCGGAACGCATCCGCGTTGCCGCGTCCGTTGATCCGAGGCCGTGCAGGTATCGGTGGACCTCGCCGACCTGCCCGGCGATGCGCATGGTCGGGTCGAGCGCGAGCCAGGGCTCCTGCGGCAGGATCGCGATCGTTCGGCCCCAGCGGGCGCGAATCTGCGCGGGCGTGCCGGCGAGAAGATCCTCCCCGTCCAGGGTGATCACGCCCTTTGCCGAGAGACCGGCCGGGAGACCGCCCATGATGGCGTGGGCGACGAGGGATTTTCCGGAGCCGCTGGCGCCCAGCAGCGTGACCGGCCGCCCCTGCGCCAGCGTGAAGGCGACGTCGCGCACGATCGTCGTCTCGCCCGCCGAGATGGCGAGGGCGGAGACCGTCAGGGATTGGAATCGCACGGGCGCGTTCATCGGACATCGCTCCGCGTCGCAAGCTGGAGGCCGAGCACCAGCAGGAAGATCGCTATGCCCGGCATCAGCACATGCAGCGGAGCCTCTGCGTAATAGGGCAGGAGCTCCACGATCATCGCGCCGAGCTCCGGCGTCGGTGGGCGCAGGCCGACGCTGATCGCGCGCAGGGTCGAGATCGCAATGATCGCGGTCGACATGGCGAAAGCCGACAGGGTGATCAGGATCGGGGCGATCTCGGGCAGCACCAGGCTGCGCAGGATGTACCCCGTGCCGAAGCCCAGAAGTCGCGTCGCCTCGACATGCGGCTGCTTCAGGGCGCCCGCCGCCGTGACGCGGGTGACGCGATAGAACTCGATCCAAAGCGTGAGCGCGAGGCCGAGATAGAGCGGTCCGAAGGTGCCCGGCGCGAACGCCAGGAGGATGAGCACCAGCAGCAGGCCCGGCAGAGCGAGCAGCACGGTCGACACGAGGTCGAGGCTGCGTTCGAGCCAGCCGCCGTGCCAGGCGGAGAGGAGGCCGAGCAAGACTCCCGGCACCGCGGCCGTGGCGACGGTGAGCAGGGCCATGCCGAAGGACAGCCTGGCCCCGTAGGCGAGACGGGCGAGCATACTGCGCCCATAATGATCGGCGCCCAGCGCATAGTCGGAGCCGGGCGGAGCGAGGCTGGCCGCGAAATCCTGTTCGGTCGGGTCGACCGAGACGAGCAGCGGCCCCAGCAGCGCGAACGCGGCCAGTACGCCGAGCAGCACGAGCCCGGCCCTGCGCGAAGGCGTCAGCCAGGCGCGCTGCGTGATGGGAACGAGGGTGGCGTCGGCGATATTCATGTGCGTTTCGGCCTTGGATCGAGCCAGTGGCAGGCGAGATCTACCGCCATCGCAATGACGACGAAGAGCAGGCCCATGGCGAGCGCCGTGCCCTGCACCATCGGAACGTCGCGGGCGATCACCGCATGGACCAGCGCATGGCCGATGCCGGGGATTCCGAACAGCGTCTCGACGACGACGACACCCTCGATGAGATAGATCGCCTGCAAAGCGAGATAGGAGACGACGGGGATGGCGGCATTGCGCAACACATGCCGGCGCACGACCACCGGTTCAGGCAGGCCTTTCAACCGCGCGAAGGCGAGATAAGGCGTGCGCACCACGGCCGCGACGGCATCGCGCGCGACGCGGCTCGAGACGGCGGCAAGCCCGAGCCCGAGCGTCAGCGCCGGCAGCGCCTGATCGCGCCAGGTGCCGTAGCCTGCCGGCGGAAACAGGCCGAGCAGCATGGCGAAGACGAGGATCAGCAGCAGCCCGAGCACGAAAGGCGGCAGCGAGCGCAGCACGATCGCCCCCGCCAGCGATGCGTTGTCGACCCAGCCGCCGCGCCGCAGTCCGGCCAGCAGCCCGAGCGGCGGTCCGAGCAGCAGCGACAGCACGAGCGCCGATCCCGACAGCCAGAGCGTCGCGCCGAGCTGGATGCGCAATTCCTTGGTGATGGGCACCCCGGTGACGACGGAGTGGCCGAGATCGAGCCGCGCCAATTGCCCCATCGACGTGCCGAGCTGGACCAGCAGGGGTTGATCGAGGCCAAGCTCGCGACGGACCGCCTCGGCGGCCCCCGTGATATTGGCGTCCGGCCCGTAGCGGCCAGCCGCGATCCGCATCGCAGGGTCCCCCGGCAGCGCGCGCACGAGCACGAAGCAGAGGATCCCCACGACCAGCACCACCAGCCCGGCCTGGAGCAGCCGGGCAAGAACGAGACGCTTCATCCTCACTGCGCCCAGCGGATGGAAGCGAGCCCGTAATTCACCTTGAGCGGGTCGATCCGCAGGCCGGTGACGCGCTTGCTGGCGACAACGGCGAGCTCCGACCAGGTCACCGGAATGCTCGGCAGCTCGCTCTGGAGGATCGCGATCGCCCGCTTCTGCATCGACGCGCGCGCGGCGGGCTCACTGATCTGCGCCATCTTCTCGACGAGGGCATTGAGCTCGTCATTGGCCCAGCCGGTCGCGCCCCAATCGCTGCCGCCGGATTTGTAATCGTCGCGCAACGTGCCGATGGCATCGGGCACAAGGGAATAGAGCCGGGACACTAGGCCCATTTCAAGGGTGCCGTCCTTATGGCGGGCCGGGATCTCGGAGCTGTTGCCGACCGAGACCTTGGCGTCGATGCCGACCTGCTTCAATTGCGCCTGAATTGCCGTAGCGATCGGCGGCAGCTCCGGCCAGCTCGCATAGGTCAGCAGCGTGAAGGAGAAGGGCTTGCCGTCCTTCTGCAGGATGCCGTCCGCGCCAGGCGTCCAGCCGGCCTCGGCCAGCAGCGCCTTCGCGGCGGCCAGGTCGCGCTTCAGCGGCGGCAGTTCAGCGTTGTTCCAGCCCGCCAGCGCCTTGGGGAAGAGCTGTGTCGCAGCGAGATCGGCGTTTCGGAGGATGACTCTCGTGATGCCTTCGCGGTCGAGTGCCGCGCTGATCGCGCGCCGCACGCGCACATCGCCGAACAGAGACGACGCGGCGTTGACCTTGAGCAGCCTCGTACGAGGGATCGTGGCGACGCGAACGTCGAGATTCGGATTGCGCTTTAGCCGCTCCACCGAGACCGGCAGCATCGAGAAGACGAGATCGGCCTCGCCGCTTTCGGCCATGAGAGCCCGGGTCTCGCCCTGGCCGACCGCCTGATAGCTCACCTCATCGATACCAGGCTTCGCGCCCGTCCATTCCGTAGCCGCTTCGAGCTGCATGTTGAGCGGCGGCGTCAGACTCTTCACGCGATAAGGCCCGGAGCCCACGATACGCTCGACCTTACCCGAGGATCCGATCGAGGACGGGGCGAGGATGATGGTGGTAAAGTTGACGAGATAGGCCGGCAGTGCGGCGAAAGGCTTCGACAGGCGAATAACCACGTCCTGCCCGTCAGCTTCGACGCTCGCAACCGGCGCCTGGCTGAACACGCCGGCGCCGCCATGGACCTTGCGCAAGGTCTCGGACACGATGGCCGCGGTGACAGGGCTCCCGTCGTGGAAACGCGCTGCTTCGCGCAGACGGAAGCGCCAGGTCAGACCGTCCTCACCGGCGGACCAGGATGTCGCCAGACCCGGGATCAGCTTGCCATCGGCGTCGACGGAGACAAGCGTCTCTGCCACCTGCATCCGGCTGAAGACGTAGCCGGACTGCGCCGGATCGATCCCGGCGATCTCCCAGGGGCCGACGACCTTCAACGGCATGGCCGTGGCGAGACCTGTCATCGACAGCACCGCAACGGCGGTCGCAACCCATCTCCTCGTCAAAACACAGCTCCTTGAAACGTTATAATGTTGCGTTTATCGCTGAAGCGATGACTATGCAAGGCTTGACAGGCGGCAAGGCACATTATGATTCCCAAGGACTCGACGAGGCCAGGCTCCGTTCCGTCTCATTCATCCGGCTCTGGACCGGCAGCACGGCCTCTAGCCTGGCCACATGGGGATTTCCCTTCGTGCTGGGCCAGGGCGAGATTCGGCCCGACCGGATCGCGCGCGTCTCGTCGCTCGATTTTCTGATGTCCTACGGGCTGACGCCGCTGGGGCTGGTCGCCATGGTCCCGCTCGTCGAGACCCGCCGCTCGACTCCTACATGACACAGCGCTATTCCGGCTGATCTCGGCTGGATCGACATAAATGAACATTCTGCTCGCATTCGCGCCCTTCTTGGCTTTCGCGCTGGTCGATCGGGCGCTCGGCTCCCTGGACGGCTTGCTCGCCGGCGCCGTGGTTTCGATCGCGATGCTGGTCCGCGAAACGATGCTTCATGGTAAGTCGCCCAAAGTACTGGAGATCGGAACCGAAATGCTGTTCGCCGGCTAGGCGGCCTGGTTCCTGGCGTTCAAGCCGGCCTGGTCGATCATCGACGTTCGGCTGCGGGTCGACCTGGGCCTGCTGCTGATCGTGATCATTTCAATGCTGATCGGGAAGCCGTTCACCCTCCAGTACGCCCGCGAGAACGTGGAGCCCGACCTCTGGTCGAGCCCGACGTTTCTCAAGACTAGCTATGTCATCTCGGCTGCTTGGGTGGCCGCCTTCGCCGTGCTGGTCGCAGTCGACCTGCTGTGGATCTACCGGCCTGACGTGCCACCCCGCCTCGGCGTATGGGCTACCATCGCGGCGCTGTTCGGGGCCGTGAAGTTCACCGGATGGTATCCGCGCTCGCTACAGTCCCAGGCATCGCGCAGGCCCGCCGATCAGGCATAGGCGACCCAGCCGCGGAAGGTGAAGCCGACGTAGAACAGTCTGACGTCTCGGAACCCGGCATCCAGCAACAGCCGCTCATCCTCAGCGGGCGAGAGAATCGGCAGCTTCTCGACGATGCCGGCCCGCGCGGCGTGCGCCTGCGACGGCTCGATCCCTGACGAGATAGCGAAGGCGGCGAACCGCGACATCCACATGTCCATCTCGTCGGCGGGGATGCTGTAGTGGGCAACGGCCAGCGGGGCGCCCGGCTTCAGGCGACGCCGGATCTCCCGCAGCGTCCGCAGGCGCTCCTCGCGCTCGATGAAATGCAATGTCAAAATGCAGGCGGCTGCGTCAAACGGGCCTTCGGGTGCGGTCTCGATGAATCCATGGTGCAGGGTGGCGCGGGTCTTGAGGTCGCCCAGGGTCATCCGCGCTAAATCTAGCATCGCCGCGGAGGGATCGACTCCAACGAAGCCCCACCCAGGCTGCGCCTCGGCGAACACTTTAAGCTCAAGCCCGCCGCCGGCGCCTAGGACGAGGACCTGCCCGTCGTCCGGGGTTCGCTCCGCGAGGAGCAGCATCGCCATGCGCTGCATGTCGGAGTACCCAGGCACTAAGCGCGGCGGGTTCTCGGCGTAGCGGGCGACAGCGTTGGGCTCGGAGAAGGCGTCCATGGCCAAGCTTATCACAACCTAGCCTGCATTGGAGAGAGCAGTAGCCGACGGCGTACCTGAGAGCAGACATTCGCAGGTTAGCTATGGGCCACTCCGGTAGCTGGACCGCCGGCCTTATCAAGCCGTCAGGGAGCAGACCTTCCAGATGTCTGCTAGGGCCAAAAACGTCGGTCGCTCGTCCGGGCGAGTTGCGCCATAAGCGGACGTCGATCGTGCGCCCGAAAGCGGACTATCTATTCATCCTCCCGATTGGGCCGGCACACCGCGTCTCCGCTAAGATTATCGCCCTAACGACATCTGACCTGAGCCCCGCTGACTCCGCGAAGGCGTAAAACTTAAGTTCTGCAGCGAAAGGCTTCGCTGCTCGGGCAGATCCGAAGCGCGTGCGAGAGCGAGAACAGGAACGTCACGCCGCGGTCGTGGTCCGTTGGCGATCGATAGACGATCGGCTTCGACACGCCGACGCCGAGTTGTAGCCCATCGTTGACGAAGACGCGCACGCCGGCTCCGACCGACGCGATGCTCTGAACGAGATCGCGCGGCTGCAGCTTCGTCTCGGTCGCGCCGCCTTCGACGAAGGCGTAGAGTTGATAGCTCTTGGCGAAGCTGGTGTTCAGCGTTCCGTCGAAGCGCAGTTCTGCCGAGCCTGCAAGCGCATTGTCGCCGGAGATCCAACCACCAGGCAGGCCGCGCCCGAACCAGTTGCCGCCGAGATAGTATTGCTGCGAGACCAGAAGCGGGCCGGATGCAATCTGTCCGGCCGCCGCAAGCTTCACTGACCACCGGTCGATCAGGTTCTGATAGTGCGTGAACGTGCCGTTCAATACCGAGAACTGATCCGATGCCCCGCGACGTGAGATCCAGTCGTCGGCATTGGCCGCGTCGCCACCGAAGCCGAGCGCCTGCTTGTAGGTCGCACTCAGATAGCTCCAGCTGCCTTCGGTCAGATGAGCCTTGTAATCCGCGCTGATGCTCGCGAGCCTGATCCGGTCTCGATAGACCGGTCCAAAGCCGTTCTGCTCGGTGGCGTCGACAAGGCCAAGGGCGCCCGTCAGCCACAGCGAATGATTAGGAGAGAGGATCGGCGCGTAAGCGGCCCTGACCTCATAGGTGTCAGCCTGAGAGGCCGTCCGCGTCCAGCGACGCTGATCGCCCGGCCAGACATGGCTCGTCGAGGCCGATGCGCCCAGCCGGAAGCTGTCGACACCGATCGGCGCATCGTAGCTGATGCGGCCGTAGCGCATCTCCCGGCTGGAGTTCGGCACGGTCGATCCCGAGATCGCCAAGGTGTCGCCAGGAAGGACGAGCGAGTTCAAGGCGGCATTCGCCGATGCCTGCCAGGGGCCGATCGCGGCAGAGCCGAGATTGTCTATACCCGCGGCCGTATAGGCTCGCCAGGTCTGGACCACGACCGTCAGGCGAAAGCGACCACTGGATGGCGTGATCTCGTCGAGCGTCGTATCGGCTACCCGGACACCAGGCCTGTCATTCACCAGGAGCAACTGGCGTTCGAGGGTTTTGCGTCGCGAAGGCGCTTCTTGGGAAACGGGAGCCAGCAGAGCAGCGACGCCAAAGGTGTCGCCCGGGTCGCCCGCAACGACGACCTCGGTGATCTCGCCTTCGATCACCGAAATGCGGAGCACGCCGGCAGCGAGTTCCTGCGGCAGGATGATGGCGCGCGTCAGGTGAAAGCCCTGGTCGCGGTAGTTCTGGCTGACTGCCTCGGTGATGGTTTGCAGATCGGCGAGCGAAACCTTCTGGCCGACGAACCGCCCGTAGCTAGCTTCCAGGCTCTCACGTGGCAGAGCCGTTGCGCCGGAAATCTCGACACGCTTCAGCACGAAGAGCGGTTTGGTGTCCGCCGAGGCGCTCGCCGCTCCCAAAGAGCGTCCGCCTGCAGGTAGTGTAACACCGGCTTGCCGTTCTTCGAGGTTCTGCTGATCTCGCTGCGATGGCGCGGCATTTTCTCGGCCCATGGCCGGACGCAGTGACAGATCCTCGGCCCTGATGGGCGAGCCCCACAGGGTGGCAGCCATGACGAGACCGGGAATCGCCCAGCCCTGGTGCCGAGGCGCGGCATGTCGGTGGTGGCGCAACTCAGGATCCTCGACCCGTTAGAAAACATGGTGAACGAGGATTAAACGAGGATGGTTAACGAACTCTCGCGGATTAGAAGCCTTCGAGTTTCGGTCACTAAGCCTCTGTTCACACGTCCATTTTAGGCTGTCAGCGCGCCAAGCTTCGAGGGCGCACAGTCCAAGGCGCGTCGAGATGCTGAGTTTCAATTTTCGCTGGTTGGCCCATATCCTCGCCCTGGTCCTGGCGCTCATCCTGACGACGCCGGGGCATTCGCAGGATGGTGCCTGGCGCATTGCCAAGGTCTCCGGCGAGGCCTGGATCGGCGGGAGCGGTGCACAGCCGGCATCGATGTCCGGCAATCCGGTTCTCAGAGCGGGTGAGACGGTTCGCACCGGTCGCAATGGCCGTGTGCTTCTTGTGCGCGGTGCCGAAAGCATCCTGGTCGCGGCCAATTCCTCGATCAGCCTTCCCGAGGCGGGTCGAACAGGCCAGACGACGATCATTCAGCAGGCCGGCTCGATCCTGCTCGATGTCGAAAAGCGCAACGTGCCGCATTTCGAGGTCGAGACGCCTTATCTGGCGGCCGTCGTGAAGGGCACGCAGTTCCGCGTCTCGTTGCAGAACGGCAGAGCCAAGGTCGACGTCCTGCGGGGCCAGGTGCAGGTCTCCGACTTCCGCTCGGGCCAGTTCGCGCTCGTCTCGCCCGGACAGAGCGCTCGTGCATCGTTCGGCTCGAGTGTCGGGCTGCAGCTTTCCGGTTCCGGCATGCTCGCGCCGGTTCAGACCGGGCCGGCCCAGGCTCCGCGTGTCGCGCCTCTGACCGTCCCAAGCCAGGGCTTCGGCGCCTCGCCGGGTGCCGTCAGGCTGCAGTCCTCGGGCGAGACGCCGCGATCGGTGCAATCCGCACCTGCGATCCGTGGTGTCGGGGTCGAGCGTGCGATCGCGCCTGGCGTAGTCAGCGGGCCGAAGGGCTCGATCCGGATCTCGGCGCCGATCGGCGACGTCAAACTCGATATTTCAAAGGTGACGCGTGGCATGGCGCGCAGCGAGGCACCGGCGAATAGCCAGGGTGCGCGGCGCGCGACGGTGTGGAGCACGGGCGAGCTGAACCCCGGAACCTCGTCTGCGCCCAGCGCCGTGGTCAATCGTGGATCGACCACGGGGACCGCCGAAACCAATTCCGGTTCCGCCGTCTCGGCCAATGTCGAGCTGCGCGGTAGCAGCTCCGCGGTTTCCGGCAACGCTGGCTCTCGCGGGACGGCCACCGCTCAGGGCAACAATGGGAACAGCAGTTCCAACGATGGTAGCGGAAACGGCAACGGGAACGGGAACGGAAACGGCAACGGCAACGGCAACGGAAACGGGAACGGCAACGGCAACGGAAACGGAAACGGGAACGGCAACGGCAACGGAAACGGAAACGGCAACGGGAACGGAAACGGCAACGGAAACGGAAATGGCAACGGAAACGGGAACGGGAACGGGAACGGAAACGGCAACGGAAACGGGAACGGGAACGGAAACGGCAACGGCAACGGAAACGGAAACGGGAACGGGAACGGGAACGGCAACGGCAACGGCAACGGCAACGGAAACGGGAACGGGAACGGAAACGGCAACGGAAACGGGAACGGCAACGGCAACGGCAACGGAAACGGCAACGGCAACGGAAACGGAAACGGAAACGGAAACGGAAACGGCAACGGCAACGGGAACGGGAACGGGAACGGGAACGGGAACGGCACCGGAAACGGCAACGGCAATAACGGCAACGGCAACAGCAATAAATAGCTGCCGCCTCGCAGGGTGAACGGGGACGACAATGTCTCGCCTACGCGTCCATTTCCTCGTTGCTGTCGTTCTTGCTGCCCTTGTGCTTTCGGGCGGCCAGGACTGGTTGCGGGAGCGCCTGCTCGATCTGCGGTTCGGACTTCTCACGCGGCCCGCGGCTGGCCAGATCGTTCTGATCGAGATCGATCCGCCCTCAATCGAGGCGATCGGTCAATGGCCCTGGCCCCGCAGCGTCCATGCACGACTGCTGCGCTCGCTTGACAAGGCAGGCGCGGGCGAGGTCGTGTTCGACGTCGATTTCAGCTCGCCCTCGAATGAGCGGGACGACACAGCGTTCGCGTCGGCACTGGAGGCAGTCGGCGGGTCAACGATCCTGCCGGCTTTCCGTCAGCGGCACGCCCAGAGAGCCGATGGTCGATCGCTCTTCGTCAACCGGCCCATTAGCGCCTTCGCCGAGCATTCTTGGTCCGGCCTGGTCAACGTGTTGCCGGATCCCGACGGTGTCATCCGACGCTATCCGTTCGGTGCGCGTATCAATGATGCATTCATCCCATCGGTCGGCGCACTATTGGCTGGCCGTCACGACGAGGCGACACCAAGCTTCCGGATCGATTTCGGCATCCGCGCTAACACGATTCCCGCGGTATCCGTCATCGACGTGCTCAACAGCGAACCCGCAGCCCTCGCGGCGATCCGCGGCAAACGCGTTGTCATCTCCGGCACGGCAGCCGAGCTTGGCGACCGTTTTCTGACACCGAACGGCAAGATTATGCCGGGATCGATGATCCAGGTGCTGGCCGCTGAGTCGATCCAGCAGGGTCGGACCATCGGTATTTCCTCGCGCTACGCTTCGCTGGCCAGCGTCCTGGTCCTTGCGGCGGCATTTGCATGGGCCTGGCGCCGCTTCAGCGTCAGCAGCCTGGCGGCGGGCGCGATCGCGATCGCGATTGCGACCGAAGCGGGCGCCTGGCTCGTCCAGGCGCATTGGCCGATTGCGATCGACACGACCCTCATCATCGCCGCGTGCCTGACCTATGCGCTTGCTGCAGCGCTGGACGAGATCGATATCCGCGGGCTGCTCCGCATGGTCGCCGAGCGGCGCTTCCATCGCATTGCGATGTCGCTGAGGGACGGGCTCGTCTGCACCGACGATCAAGGCAAGATCACGCTCTGGAACGCCGGTGCGCAGAGCATCTTCGGTTATGAGGCGGACGAGATCATCGGGCGCCCGTTCGAGACCTTGATCCATTCGACCGATCAGGGCGCAAATGGCCGACGCTTTCGGCTCGTCGAGATGTCAAAGGCCGATCTGCAGAAAGGCGGCGGAGTGCTGATCGAGCTGATCGGTCGTCGGGCGAACGGGGAGCTGTTTGATCTGGAATGCAGTCTCTCCGGCTGGGAGACGCCGGAGGGCTTCCAGCATGGCGCTGTTTTGCGTGACATCTCGCAGCGCAAGCGTCAGCAGGAGCGGATCCGCTATCTCGCCGAGCGCGATCCGGTATCGGGTCTTCCCAACCGCAACTCGCTTCTGGCGGCGCTGGACCGCGAGTTCAGCACCGAGGGGAAAGAGCACGCGACCATCCTGCTCCTGTCGATCGACCACTACCGCCAGATAACGCAGTTGCATGGGGCGTCTGCTGCGGATGTCATCGCGACAGCTGTTGCTCGCAAGCTTGAGCACCTCGCTCCCGACGCCGCGATCATCGCTCGCCTAGCCGGTGACGAGTTCGCGATCCTTGCAGCATCGCCCGAGCAGGCGGACGAGATCGTCGCCGCCGTCGTCTCGGGTTTCCGGAATGAAACCATCTCGTTCGGCGAGCGGGCACGACGCATCTCCCTATCGATCGGCAGGTCCGACAAGGCGCAGTCTGCCGGCGCCGAGAACTGGCTCGGCAATGGACAGTTCGCCCTGACGGCAGCCAAAGCCGCGGCCGCAGAGGAACCGAAGAGATACGAGCCGGAAATGCGAGCGGCCATCGAACGGCGCGAGGTGCTTGAAGCCGAACTGAGACTGGCGCTGCAGCGCGGCGAGTTTGAGCTGTTCTATCAACCCCAAACCTGCTTCCGCAGTGGCCAGGTCATCGGCGCCGAAGCGCTCATTCGCTGGCGACATCCGGAGCGCGGCTTCGTATCTCCGGGCGAGTTTATGCCTGTTGTCAACACCAGCTCGCTGTCGGAAGGCGTCGCAGCCTGGGTGCTGGAGACAGCCTGCCGGCAGGCTGCCGCCTGGCAACAGCGCGGCAAACCCGTGCGGGTCGGCATCAACCTGAGTCAGTCGCAGTTCATGGTCGGCGACCTCGTGGCTGATGTCGAAGCTCTGCTCGGCTCTCTGGCCTTGCGCCCGGACTTGATCGAACTCGAAGTGACCGAGGACATCATCCTCGAAAGCGCGCGCGCCGCGCAGAGCGTCCTCGGGTCTCTGCGAGAGCTGGGCGTCAAGATCGCATTCGACGACTTCGGCACCGGTTACGGCAGCCTGACCTATCTCAAGGCATTCCCGCTCGACACGATTAAGATCGACCAGTCCTTCGTGCGCAAGCTCGTGCCGGGCAGCGACGACGCCGCGATCGTGAGCGCGACGATCAGCCTCGGGCATGCGCTGGGATTGTCCGTCATCGCCGAAGGCATCGAGACTGACGAGGTCGCACAGCTGCTTGCCGCGGAGGGCTGCGACGAAGGCCAAGGCTATCTCATCGGCCGCCCGATGCCGACAGCGGAGTTCGAGCAGCGGTTCTTCGGTCCAACCGTCAACATCGCGGCATAGCAATCGTAGAACATGGCCCGCAGCGGTCGCCCCTGCGGCGGGCGACGCTTCTTAGTTTTCGCGCACCAATCGAGAGCGGGCGCGCCAAACCCGCCGCGCCTTAAGTCAGCTCGGTCCGCTCGCAGACGAAAAGCCGAAACAGCGCTTCTGGCGGACTATTCGTGTTACACAATCCCAGAATTGGCGCGGCCCTTGCGAGCCGCGCCACGTTTCAAAGATCCGTCTGCTCAGACAGAAGCAGAGCGTCATCGACTTCGATGCCGAGGTAACGAACCGTGCTCTCAAGCTTCGAATGGCCGAGCAATAACTGGCAGGCACGCAGGTTCCCTGTGCGCTTGTAGATCAGAGCGACCTTGGTCCGGCGGAGGCTATGCGTGCCATAGAGCGCCGGATCGAGGCCGATCAAACTGACCCAGTCGTCCAGCAGCCGCCCGTATTGGCGCGTGGTGACATGATCGCCTGGGCTGCTCCTGCTAGGGAAGACCCAGTCGTTATCGCTCCTCGATCGAAGCTTGAGCCAGGCTGTCAAGGCTTCCCGCGTGGGATCAGTCAGTTCGAATGGCACAGGCCGTCCGGTCTTCTGCTGGATGATAGTGGATCGCAGTCGTACCGTGCCACCGAGCACGACGTCGCCGATCCGCATCCGAACCAAGTCGCATCCGCGCAATTTGCTATCTATCGCGAGGTTGAACATCGCCAGATCGCGTACACGCCGATCATGTTGAAGGCGGGTGCGGATTGCCCAGATATGCCGGGGCTTTAGTGGAGGCTTTGGCCCGATGATGCGTCCCGTGTTCCAAGCGGCACGGGAATCCGTCGCGTGTTGTTGGGTCTGCATAGTCGCATCCTCTTTCGGATGCCGCATCCGACGCGACTATAACAGGTCTGATCAGTGCTCGGCGCCACTAGCGGACGTTGAGCGGTCGCCCGAAAGCGGACACTCAAAGCCGCTCTCGCAGACCGGTCAGGGTTTGACGGGCGTTTGTCTCCGTGCCGGGTGATCAGTCCTGGGACGATTTAGGCCTTTGCAAGGAATTGCCGAGGCGTTCCAGCTCCACCGTGAAGCAGTAGAGGCAGAAGAGCGCCACGAGCACGATTGTCCCCCGCGAGAGCACCACCACGCCGGTTTCGTTGGAGCTCAGATCAGGCGCATGTCGAAGGAAGAACAGGCTGAACATGGCCGCGCCAAAGATGAAGCTGAGGCGGCTTGCAAATCCGAGCAGATGGCCAAACGCGGCATTGCGCCAGCCGGGCACTTCGACCTTCGCGAAGCGATACCAGTAGGCCGTTTGGGATAGGATGACGGCGCAGGCGATCGTTAACAGTTCAGCCGGCGGGATCGGATGCAGAACACCGAGATCATCGACCACGATCCGAAAAGCGCGGTGAATTTCAACCAGGAGCGTGAGCGCTGCGATCGACTGAAGCGCGAGAAGTGCAAGATACGGCACGGTCGACCGCGATCGGTCGTGGTCAAGCCCCGATTCCGGTGAGCGGATATCGTGGTCATCCTTCATCGAGCTGCTCGTCGGAAGTCGGGGCCGTTCCTGGACAGCCCTCGCACAACCCGGTCAGCGGCAGACCCGTCGGCCGTTGACGATCGCGCAGCGCACGGGCACCGGCCGGACGACGACCGCTCTGGGGACGGGACGGCGCGCGACCACTGCGCCATTCGGGCCGGCGCATCCCGCTCTCACCACGCCACGCGCACAAACGACGGCGTTCGCTTCGACCGGAATGGTGATCAACGCCAATCCGATCATGCCGGAAGCCAAGATCAGAGCTTTCATGTTTTTTCTCCTGTTGCAGACGATGAGAGAGCCGCAATTGCATCCGCTCAAAGTGATGAATTGCCCTCGATCGGCGGGCCCGGCCACCGGCCGGGCTCTGCCGTCGCGGGCTACTGCAGGTATTTGACCTTCACCTCGGCGATCTTGCCGTTGAAGGCGAAGGGCGCCTTGTCGAAATAGTCGAGCGATACCGGCGAGCCGAGATCGGTGCCGATGTCGAGGCAGTCATTCGCGGTGAAGAGGAGCGGCGCCGACACCGGCACCACGCCGCTGGCGACAACAGCCCCATTGACCTTGACCGCCACATTCAGGGGACCGGCCGGCCTGTTTTCCGCATAGGTCGTCTCGAGGGATGGTGCGGGCTTGGTGTCGGCCACCGTCATGCGCCTACTCCAAGACTACGAATCCTGCGGACCGAACCTAGGGCTTCATCTTGATCCCGAGCTTCGCACGCATGTCCTTGAACACCACGGCAATCGCCTCGATGACCTTCTTGTCGGAATTGGCCTTGCAGTACTGGATGACCTCGTGCTCGGCCTCCTTCGCTCTCTTGACCTCGAGGAGATGCTTCTTGGCGAGACCGTTGTACCAGCCGCTATACCAAGCGGTGAGCATATCGGCGTCTTCCTGGAAGGTTCCCGCGAGCTGGGCGCAGGTCAATTTCTGGACGTCGATATAGCCTTTGGCATCCGCGTAAGCGCTCAGGGGTGTCTGGGCGCTCAAGGGTTGGATCAATGCAGCCATGAGCGTCGATGCAATTAGAGTTTTGTGGATCATCTCGTTCCCCTCTTGGACATTGAGCATCATGGCCGCGCGAAACGCTTCCGCGCAGGTCTCGACGTGGGCTCTCAGCCGACCTTCCGGGCCGCGGGAATCGTCCAGCTGCCGTTGATGATCGACGGATCCGTTTCATTCGGCCAATACATCCGCAGCATCAGGATGAAATCGCCGGCAGGCGCGGGAAGCCAGTTCGACTCCTTGTCCTTTCCGGGCGAATCCTTCTGGATGTAAAGGTCCGTCGAGCCGTCCGGATTGGTCTGCAGGTTTTGCCTCGCGCTGATGGAGTATCGGTTCAGCGGATTGTTCACGAAGAAGTACTTGTCGTCATACATCGTCAGCGACCAGAACCCCTCGGCCGGCGGCAGGTGCCCCTTGGGGAAGCGCATGACGTACTTGTTCGCTCCATTGTATTTGTGCCCCTCGGCATCCGCCTTCGAGGTCGGGTACACCGCATCCTGCGGGCGGTTGGCGCCGAGCCCGATCGCCGTGATCAGCGCCCGCATCAGGTAGTCAGTGCCGTAGATGCCGGTCTTCGTCGTGAACGCCCAGCCGTTCTGCTGCGTGATCGCCTTGTTGATCTTGAACTGGAGCATGATTCTGTCGAAGGCGATGTCCGGAATGCGCTTGGCGAAATCCGCCTTGAGCTTGCTCACGTCGAACGACTGGCCGGGGACGATGCCGATGCTGGCAAATCTCGCGAGCTGAGCGGCGTCCGCTTCGGAAGGCGGGTTCGTCTTCATCAGCTCGCAGAGCAAGGTGAAATAGGACACCGCGTCCATGCGGTTGACCTGATCGCGGACCGCCGTCTTCATGTCGATCGCCGGGTCGACCTTGCCGGCCGGCGGTGTGTAGGGCTTGCCATAGGCGCTCAGCGGCACGAGCTTGAACTCGTCCTGCAGCTTGTGCACGGCGGCATAGTCCTCCGGCGTGCCGGTGCAGTAGATGCGGCCGAGCAGCCAGACGATGTTGGTCGACGATTTATATTCCTTCACGCCCTCCGGCAGCGTGCCCTTCCAGCCGGGGCCGGTGATCGCATAGGTCTGCGCGCCGGTGCCGGTGGTACGCTTGCCCGGAACCTGGAACACCGTGGTCCAGCCGTCGAGCATCGGCAGCAGGAAATAGCGATCCTTCATATCCGGGACGCTCAGCACCCAGGGCTCCTTGCCGACATCGAAGAAGGCGGTCGTGTAGAGCGTGTCGGCGTTCGGCGCCGTGACGTCCTTGAACGAGGCGTCGGGATAGTTGCGCAGCTTGATGATCTGGCCCATCGGCGCCCGGGTGCCGACGGGCTCGGCGACATTGGTCATGATCCGACGGGTCATCTCCATCGTCACCAGCGGATAGCCGAAGATGTAGGCGTCGGTCGCGAGCCAGAACTCCTCGAGACCTTCGCCGAGGCCGAGAAATGCCCCCTGCTCGGCGAGCGCCGCCTTGCTCATCGCCGTGCTGGCGAGCAGGCTCATGCCGCCCAATGCGGCGGAGCGACGGGTGATCTTCATGTGTCAGCCTCCTCAATGTTGTCGACAGTAAAATACCGATCTGAAGACGTGCTTCCGCGCCGCCACGCGGATCAGAAGCGCGCCGTCAGGCCCAGGACCGGCCCGTGCGTCAGCATGTCGTACTCGTAGTGCGATCTGCCGCGGCCTTTGGAGAAGTCGACATCGAGCGCCCGGTAGCCGACCATGCCGCTCCAGGCGGCGCTCGCGGTCCGGGCGAATTCCCAGTTGAGATAGCCCATGGCCTGCCAGGTCAGATCGCTGCCGGCGCCGAAGCCGCCGATGTCGGCGCGCAGCACGAGCTCGGTCGCCGGCGAAAAATGATGGCGCAGGCGCAAGCCGACCAGCGGGTCGAGCCAGGTGACGTCGCCGGATGCGGCGAGGGCGCGGCCGCGGTGCAATGTCAGGTCCGCGATCGACAGGCCCGCGGTCAGTGCCAGGCTGGCTTCGGCGTTCTGCCACCAGAAGCGGCCGCCGCCATAGAGATCGATCGAGGTCCCGGTTCCGGGCGTCGCGCCGTCCCAGCGGACCAGCTCATAGGCGAGCGCCGCCTCGGCGATGAACATCTTGAACTGGACCGAGACGGCGGCCGCCAGGGTCCCTGCGATGTCGGGATGGACGCTGCGGGCGCGGGCGCCGCTGTCGGAGACGCCGAGCTTCATGTAGGTAAGGTCGGTCATGATGCCGAAGCGCCCGTTGCGCGCCTCGAAGGCGCCCATCAGGCCGAAGAGCTCCTCCGGGATCGGGCGATCCAGGATCTCGCCGAGCGGGGCGGCGATCTTGCTGGAGCGGCCCCTGACCGTCGTCGTGCCGTTGATCGAAGGCAGCCACGCATAGGGCATGGCGATATAGGTCCAGGCCGGAACCTGCGGCGGCAGCGGTGCTGTCGCTCGTGGCGGCAGGTCGGCCGCGAGAGAGGCCGTGCCGATGCACAGGGCGGCGACAGCGAGGGCGCTGCGCAATCCGCGCTTGCCCACCGTCTTCTCCGCCGCCCGGCGAGCCGGCGCCGCGAGAGCGCGAGCTGTCCGAATTCGCCTCGATGCCCCTGATCCCGCGCGCCGCATCATCCCCCCTGGGCCAGCCCGACTGCAGCACACAATGCGGCGCTGCAACCATGGCTCGTCTTGCCCTGACCATTGCGCGCCAAATTGTCGGACATGTCTTGCCATTTCGCGCCAATGCGGGCCGGTGGGATCACGCTCGGACTTTGGCAATGGTCCGGCGGTTCCCGTGCAGCTTGCGATAGATTCCGGGCTGGACCTTCATCCGGCGCATGAAGGTGCGGCTGAAGCTGCTGGCGCCGGCATAACCAAGGCTTAACGCTATGCGCGAAATGTGCTCGTTGGTTTCGGTGAGCAGGCGGCACGCCATTTCGAGGCGTATCGCAGCGACAATTTCGCTGTAGCTCGTACCCATCATCGCAAGGTGACGCTGGAGCGAGCGCGCACTCACTCCCAGATGACTTGCGGTCGCTCGAAGAGGGGCGCCATTATGCTGCAGCGACGCAGCGACAGCTGCTCGCACCTGATGTCGGGAGGGCATATGGACGAGCTTCATAGCCACGTCGTGAAAGATGTGGAGCTTCGCGTCCCGGCCGGACAGCGCCGTTATTCAACGACCGAAATTTTTGGCCGTCTGGCCATCTGACGCCAAAGATGGCTTGAGCAACGATCTTTTGAGGCGGCGGGCGACTGGCTTGCGTGACGACAAGTCAGAGGAGGAGCACGTCCGAACAACGATTTAACTTCACTGCCGGGGGGCGCATATTATGACTGCAATTCCTTTGACCCGTTGCCAATTCCTGGTTCCCTTCACCGTCATCCATGACGAGGTCGGCGCCTCCACTGCGCCGCTGTTGGCGAAATTCGGGCTTCCGACATCCGTCGAGGAGAAGGCGGACCACTTCGTGCCGCTTCTGCGTGCCGTGGATTTCGCAGAAGCTGTTCAGAGAACGCAGGGGATCGTCGATCTCGGCTTCCAGGCATCGCAGCGGCTGCAATATTGCCACCTCAGCGAAAAACTAAGGACGGTGATCGGCTATTCGCCGACGCTGCTCACCGCGCTTCAGCAGGTCTGCAAATGGGCAAGCCTTGAAGACAATGTCCTGCATATGTGGCTCGAACGCTGCGATGACCACGTGAATATATGCAGCCGGCTCCTCGGCACCTCCGGCATCGCACTTCTCCAACATTCGCAATGGCTGCAGAACATTTTTCCCATCCACATCGTCCGGCAATTCGCCGGGCCGAACTGGGTGCCGGCGACGATAGCTTTCGAGGCCCGGTACACTCCCAGCGCGCAGACCCAGTCCTCCTGGCCGGACACGCGCTTCCTGTCGGATCAGGCCGCATCCTGGATCGATGTGCCTGTCTCGCTCCTCAGCCTTCCCAGTCTCGCAAATGAGCTGCCTGCTTCGCCCGTGGACGACGAGACGGGACCGTCCGCCAACGACATCATCGGCGCGCTCCGATTGATGTTGCCGTCCTATCTGGATGAGAAGGCGCCGACCGTAGCCGAGGTCGCGGAAATGGCCTGCGTCAGTGTCAGGACGCTTCAGCGCAAGCTGTCGGGCGCCGGCCTGTCGTATTCCGATCTGCTCGGGGCGGCCCGATTTGAGAACGCCGCCCGACTGCTGCGCGACAGCGATGACAAGATCATCGAGATCGCGTTGTCCTCCGGCTACGCGGACCCGGCACATTTTACCCGCGCCTTCCGCCGGATCTCGGGCATCACGCCGCGAGAGTATCGGAGCCAATCGAGGCTGCGATAAGCATCGCAGCCTCGATTGGCGGGATGCCCAAAGCGCCGACGGCTTCAGAGGTCCGTTTGCTCGGACAAGATCAGAGCATCATCGACTTCGATGCCAAGGTAGCGGACGGTGCTTTCCAGTTTGGAATGCCCGAGCAGGAGCTGGCAGGCGCGAAGATTGCCGGTTCGCTTATAGATCAAGGCCACTTTCGTTCGCCGGAGGCTGTGCGTCCCATAGAGCGCGGGATCGAGGCCGATCAGGGCCAACCAGCCGTCGAGCAGGCGGCCGTATTGCCGGGTCGTTACGTGATCGCCGGGTCGGCTGCGGCTCGGGAAAAGCCAATCGTGGCCTCCTGCTGGTCGCTTTCTGAGCCAAGCCGTCAGCGCCTCTCTGGTCGGATCCGTCAGCTCGAAAGGTACCGGTCTGCCGGTCTTCTGCTGGATGATCGACGTCCTCAGCCTCACGGTTCCGCCGAGTACAACGTCGGCCACACGAAGCCTGACGAGATCGCAGCCACGCAGCTTGCTGTCGATCGCGAGATTGAACATCGCCAGATCACGCACACGACGTTCATGCTGCAGCCGTGTCCTGATCGCCCAGATATGACGGGGCTTGAGTGGCGGCTTCGGACCTATGATGCGGCCGGTATTCCAGGCCGGACGCTGATGGGTTTGCTGAGCTTCGACAAGCATGACGCATCCTCCATCGGGATGCCGCATCCGAGACACTTATAGCGCAGCTGTCGTTCGCCTGGCGCCAGATCCGGACATTGGGTCTTTGCCAGTAAGCAGATCTTGATTGAGCTTGGACCGCTGTCGGGGCCGGGATGACTGACAGGCAGCTGAAGGACCTCTGTCAGCCGATCCAATCGGTAATTGAAGTTGCTCCCGAAAGATGGCCGAGTTCACCTAAAGTGCGCCTCTATGTGATCGGAAACGTGCCTCACCCAAAAAGCCCCTCGCCGCTAACCAGCGGCGAGGGGTAGGTCCAGGGATGGATGCTGAGAAACGTGCTCCCGCAGAGATCGCAAGCCCGCTCGACGTCGCGCATCTCGCAGGGCGTCAGAGTGTTGCGATACTCGGCCTGAGATTGCTCGAGGGTATGCCCTGCTCCCAAATAGAGTCTCAGGTCACTCTCGAGATGAAGCAGGCATCCGTAGGGAAGTGCGGCCCTTCAGAACCTTGCGTTGCTTAGATCGATGCTGCCCCAGAATCCGGCATATCAACCGCTCCGACACGTCGAATTTCATCACGGCATATAAGCGGCTCTCGAGCAGCGCAGCTCTTATCCTATTTCGGAAGGCACTCTACGTTAAATGCGATGATAATCTCTCCAGGCCCGCCCTTGCCAACACTTCTCAAATCTTCCAAACCACTTTTCAGTTTGGCTCCGGCTTCATGCAAGCTCTTTTCCAGCATAGACTTCGTTACTTGGCACCTGTTCTCGTTTGAAAATTCTTGAAAGACGACGGCGGGCATAAGTCTCCATTCCGCCCTGTCGTTTGAAGCTGCCGGGCTAATCGAGTAAGAGAAGACGTACATTAGAATCCACATTAGCCTGCCCCCATTGCGCTTAGCTCGCCGAGCGAGCCGGCGGCAGATGCCTCAACGATCGCTGCTCGTTGCAGAGCACCGCTAGGCAATTGGTCAGCACCGGACCTAGCCTATCCAGTTCCGCGCGAAATCGGCCTCCTCGTAATCGTCGGGCTTCTGTCGCTTCGGCAGCTTGATCTTCTCTCGTACCGGAGCCTCGTAAGGAACCGAATCGAGAATGTGGGCGATGAGAGCAAGCCGTGCCCTGCGCTTGTCATCAGAATGAACCGCGTACCACGGGGCCCAGGAAGTATCGCTAGCGCGGAACATCTCGTCGCGGGCGCGGGAATAATCGTACCAGCGCGAATATGACTTCAGGTCCATCGGCGAGAGCTTCCAGATCTTTCTGGGGTCATTGATGCGCTCCTGCATCCTGCGCGTCTGTTCTTCCTGACCGACTTCGAGCCAGTACTTCAGCAGGATCGTGCCTGAATCGACGATCGCCTTCTCGACGCCCGACACACTGTGGAGAAATCCCTTGGCCTGCTCCTCAGTGCAATAGCCCATCACCCGTTCGACGCCGGCACGATTGTACCAACTCCTGTCGAAGATCACGATCTCCCCCGCTGCCGGCAAATGCGGCAGATAGCGCTGAACATACATCTGCGAGCGCTCGCGCTCGGTGGGTGGCGGCAGGGCGACGACACGGAAAACCCGGGGGCTGACGCGCTCCGTTATCGCCTTGATGACGCCGCCCTTTCCGGCGCCGTCCCGCCCCTCGAAGACGATGCAGACCTTCCCGCCGGCGTGCTTTGCCCATTCCTGCAGCTTGACCAGTTCCGCGTGCAGGTCTCGCAGCTTCCGCTCATAGGTCTTTCTGTCCAGGGGTTCGCTGGCGTTGGCCTTCATCGCCGGCCTCCTTGTTCACTAGGACCAACTCAGGAAGAACGCGATGTCGCCCGGCAATCCGCCCGGCCAGTCGATGATCATGGCGCGAAGCTTGTACTTTGACGGCCGCAGATGCTCCACCCAGAACTCATAGGCCTGTCGCGGCCGCCCGGTGAGCGTCGTCGGCCAGTCCGCTTCCGCATTATTGACCGCCCGCCCCTTGTCCGTGCAGAGCGCGCTGGGAAAGCGCATGACGAGGACTTCCGTCTCGCCGCGCCCGGCCGCAGCGCGAGTCTTGTTAGCGAGGCTTTGCTTGATCTCCGCGATCTTCTCAGGCGTGACGTCGATCTCCTCGCGCAACACAGCGACGAGCTTTTTCCGCGCCTCGTCAGCCTTGTCCATGGCGCCCAGCATCTTGGAAGCCTTGGCCATTTCGAGCTCCGTCATGTAGGCACGGAGATCGTCGGCGGACATGAAGCTCTCGTCGCCCAGGGTGCTCGCTGCGGTATTGGGGATTGCGGTCGACATCGCTCGTGCCTCCTGCACTGTTGGGCCGCCGCATGCCGACCGCGCCTGCGGCCGACGTGCGGGGCAGGCCCCTGGCTCAGTATTTCTGGAAGTGGAAGGCTTCGGCCACGATCAGTTCGACCATATCACCGCGCCGGAGCCGTCGAAGGTCTTGCTTGATCTCGGGATCGACCGCCGTCAGGGAGCGCGGTCCCAACGGCCCGACATAACTGACGATACCGGAGGAGGGATCAAACGCCTGGAACTGCGCCGTCACCCGCAGCGACCGGACGACGAACTTGTCCGGCAGGTTCTGGAAGGGCCCACTGACCGCCTCGGTATAGACAATGCCCGGCCTCGCGCCGCGCCGCGCGCGCCTGGCTCCCAGGATCGCGCCCTCGACGCGCCGGATCTCGACCCTGTCTCCGGGCCCAATGTTCTGCAGATTGCCGAACACCTCCGGGACCGCGACATGCCAGACACGGCCGCCCTGCCGCACGAGCACCAAGCGCTCGGCCGGCTCCACATTCACGATCTCGACATCGAGCCGCTCGATCTCGACCGGCCCAATGCCGGCGACGATGACGGTCTGGGTAGTTACCGTCGGATAGGACGCGCAGCCCGCAACGCCGGCCGTCAGCGCAATGGCAAAAATCCAGCTCAGGTGTTTCGGCATCAGAACTCTCCTCTTCTCCAGGCAAACCGGCTTCAGATGGACTTGCTACCTTTGGGCAGAGCCTGCCAGGCGAGGATAGCTTGGCGAAGCTCGGCTTCGAGACTTTCGACGAGGTGCCTGTACTCAGTGCGTTGCGCCGCATCTTCAGGGGCGTCCGATTTAATCCGGTGCCGAAGAGCTTGCTCTGCATCGGCAAGATCCCAACACAAGCTGCGAAAGCTCTCATTTTGCAGCGCCAGCACCTTGATCGCTGTTTCGTATTTGGGCAGGATTTGAATGGCGGCCAGAATTCCCGGATCCATGGCTTTGAGCCCCCGCGAATAAACACAACTATCTGGCTCATCGGGGCGCGCGGGAGTATCTTACGAGAGGTTACCTCGCCAATTTCGCCTGTCTTGCACGGTTATCAGTGGATTCGCGCCCGTGGGGGGAACGATGCCCAAGGAACGAGAGCAGCCGGAAAATACCGCGAGCAATGACACGCCCGGAAACGCAGCACCGGGCGAAGACGATGTTCGGGCTCAATTGAAGCGGATTCTGTCCAGCGCCGAGTTCAGCGTCCCGGCGCGGCTTCGTCAGTTCCTGCTTTATATCGTCAATGAGACCCTCTCTGGTCGATCGGATCGCATCAAGGCTTATTCGGTTGCGGTGGAGGTGTTCGGACGAGATGCCCGTCTCGACATACAGAGCGACCCAGTCGTGCGCATCGAGGCCGGGCGTCTCAGACGGGCTCTTGAACGATACTATTATCTCAGGGGAGGCGCCGACCCGATCCTGATCGAAATTCCAAAAGGTGGCTATGTTCCCCGCTTCCAGCGGCGGGAAGACAGCGCGAAGAGCGAGGAATTTGCTCAGAATTCAGAGCCGCGACAATGGCCGAACCTTGGCCAGTTCTTCCGTCGATGGGAGCCACATTCCGGGCTCTTCGTCGCGATCGTTTTCACGGCGCTAATCGCAGGAGTCTTGTTCGTCCGGCTGGAGACGCCGTCGTCGCCGACCGCTTCCAAAGCCGGATCGACGCGGCCAGAGGGACCATCCCTCATCGTCAAGCCTTTCGTGAACCTCTCGAAAACTCTCGAGGGAGATTACTATGTGACCGGGCTTGGAGAAGAGCTTCTGCTGCAGCTCGCGCGGTTCAAGGAGTTGACAGTATTCGGGCGAGAAACCTCGGGCAACCTCTCCTCCGAGGCCTCGGCTGTGGAGGTCGGGCAGCGGTTCGGGAGCCGATATGTCCTGGAGGGCGGGGTCCGTTTGTCGGAGGGTAGAATCCGGGTGACCAGCCGCCTTCTCCACGGCGAGACATCGGCTATCGTCTGGTCTGGATCCTACGACGTCGATCCACGAAACAACGAAATCCTCGATATGCAAATGACCATTGCCTCGAAGGTTGCTACGGTTGTCGCCCAACCTTACGGCATCATCTTCAGTTTGCCGCCTCGGGCGACGCGAGCACAGGGCGCAAGCAGCTCCGAAGCCTATCAATGTACCTATCGCTTTTATCGCTATCGTGCCGAGTTGGATCAAGCCGCTCACGCCCGAACGCGCGAATGTCTGGAGCAGATCACACTCCGCCATACGGAGTACGCGACGGGTTGGGCGATGCTGTCCTACCTCTATCTGGACGAAGATCGTTTCCAGCTGAATCGGCGGCCTGGTTCGCCGACGCCGCTCGATCGTGCCCGGGCCGCGGCCGAGCGCGCCGTTCGCCTGGACCGGGAAAATGTCCGCGCACTGCAGGCCTTGATGACTGTGCTTTACTTCAGTGGGGAGCCGCTTGAAGCCCTCCGCATCGGTTCACTGGCGCTTGCTCTCAACCCAAATGACACCGAGCTGCTCGGGGAATTCGGCAGCCGTGTCGCCCAGTCCGGCGACTGGCCTCGCGGCGAAGACCTGCTTGAGCAGGCGATGGCCAGAAATCCGGGCCATTCCGACTATTATCTCGGGCTTCTTGCCCTGGCTGCCTATATGCAGGGACACGACGTAAAAGCCGCCGATCTCATCCGCCGCGCCAAGCTGCGCCGATTTTCGATCTATCACCTCGTCGCGGCGCTGATCTTCGCCCGCCTTGGACTGGAGGCGGAAACAGCGCAAAGTCGAGCGATGTTCCTGAAGCTGCGGCCCGACTTCTTTGACAATTTCGACGGCGAACTCAACAAGCGCAACTTCAATCGCAGAGATCGAGCGATCATCATCCGCGGCGCCATTCAGGCGGGCTTTCCCGTGCAACCGCGCTTCGCGGCAGAGGCGCAGCAGCTGGCTGCCCCGGATTAAATCGTCGCCTGCGCGGTCCGCGCGTAACAAACCGTAACCTACTCCCTGCAACGCAGATTGCGGCTCTTAGTACCGCCCGAAGAGGCGGGTCGAATCTGGCTGGATATCGCACGCGATCACACCATCTGTGAGCGGTTGCTTTCGCGACATCGAGCAGACCAAGGCGATTGACGAGGTGGCCCGGCAAGCATTGGAGGGGGTCGACAATGGCCGTAAGCCGTCGCCTGTCACTATTCGTGTTGGCCGTAACAATCGTGCCTCTGCAGGAGGTCAGGGCTCAGGCGCGCCCTCTTCAGGGGGCGTGGCTCGAAGAGGGAACGTCCTGCGCCAGCGTTTTCGTTGCGACGTCGAATGTGATCGCCTTCAAGCGGCCGGCCAGCGCCTTCGCCGCGGCATTCATCGTCTCCGGCAAGCGGCTTTCGACGCCGCTGGCAACTTGCCGTCTCGCCGGGATCACTGCGAGCGGCGAAAGGCAGATTCTCCGCCTGAACTGCGCGACACCGGTTTCCACGGACAGCGCTCGGGCCGTCTTTTCCATGGCCAGCGACGGGAAGCTCTACCGGCACCACTCCGTGGAAGGTGGTATTGCGAGCATATATCAGCGCTGTACCCGGGACAGCTTGAAAGCCCCCTGAGGCAACCGGGTAGCAACATGGAAATCGGGAGATTGACCATGTCAGTTCTCATACATGTCGTTGAAGCCGATACGGCCTCGCAGGCTGAGATCGACCATCTGCTTCAGGCTTACGGCTATCAGATCAAGACCTATGGCAGTGCCGACGAGATCATCGAGAAGATGCCGGACCGCGAACCTGCGGGTTGCATTATCATCGACATGCAGGCTCGGGATGCAGCCGCGCCCGATCTCTTTGACCGGCTGAGCAAGGCCGGTTTCAACCTGCCCGTCATCTTTCTGGCCGGACAGAGCGACGTCCGCGCCGGCGTCCGGGCGATCAAGGCAGGCGCCGAAGACTTCTTTACGAAGCCGGTGGAGCGCGAGGAGTTCATCCTGGCGATCGACCGCGCGATTGCACGGCATCGCCTCGCCAACGAACGCGAAAGCTGGGCGCTCAGAGTGACGGCGCGTTTGCAGCGCCTGACGAGGCGTGAGCGCGAGGTCTTCGAGCTCGTGATCCGGGGCAGGATGAACAAGCAGGTCGCGTTCGAACTCGGCACGACCGAGCGCACCGTGAAGGCGCATCGCCACAAGGTCATGGAAAAGATGCAGGTTCGCTCGATCGTCGAACTCGTGTCCTGCGCCGAGCGCTTGGGCCTCAGCTCCGGCCCTCTCTGACAAGGCCAGCCCTGTGCCGTTACCTCGCCACACGCCCGACGGCTTGAAGACACCGCGGGCCGCCGCGGTCGCCGGTATCCTGTTTTCGGTCCTCCTGCTAACGGCGATCTCGCTGGTCCTGCAGACCTTGCGCCTGCATCCGCGCGATCCGGGCGAGTGGCTTGGTGCGCAGTCCTGGAAGGTCGCCCTGGCGCTGAACCTCATCCCCTTCGCAGGAATCGCCTTCCTTTGGTTCATGGGTGTGCTGCGGGATCGGCTGGGTCCGCAGGAGCACAAGCTGTTTGCGACCGTGTTTCTCGGCAGCGGCCTGCTCTTCGTCGGGATGCTGTTCACCGCCGCCGCCGCCATCGGGGCGATCCTGGTCACCCATGCGGCGCTGCCCCGCGAGTTCTCGGGCTCCGTGACCTTCACCCTGGCGCGAGCCTTCGCCTACAACCTGACGAGCATTTACGCGATGAAGGTCGCGAGCGTCTTCGTGCTGACGGCCTCGACCATCGTGCTGCGAACGGGCATCACGGCGCGCTGGACGGCCATGGCCGGTTATGCCGCAGCGGCTTTCATCCTGCTTGGCAGCCATGCCGTCGACTGGAGCTTCCTGGTCTTCCCGCTCTGGGTCCTCCTCGTCAGCGGCGATATCCTGCTGCGCGAGTACCGACCCACCCGAGCGTCGTCCTGACACCATCTTCCGCCCTTCACGAGCTCCGCCGGGAGAGCGCGTGCACCGCATCTTCGAGATCGTCGAAGACCATCGTCGCGTCGGGACCCTCGAAGAAGCCGGCACGCTGCAGGATTTCGCACGGCTCCTTGTGGAGCTCCGCCAGCACGAGAGTGACCCCCGTCTCGGCCAATTCCGTCCGCAACTGCCGCAGCATCGCAGTCGCCGTGGTGTCGATCTGGGCGACGGCGCTGGCATCAAGTACAAGCCAGGCCGTGCCAGGGAACGCCTCGCTGGCGACCGTCTCGAACCGCTTGCGCACGTAGTCGGCGTTGAAGAACAGGATGCTGCCCTGGATCATAAACAGCAGCATTCCCGGCAAGGATTCGGCATTCGCAGTCCGGTGCAGCTTGTAGAACCCCGGTCGCCCGGGAATGCGCCCGAGCACAGCGTCGCGCGGCCGCATCTCCTTGAGCAGGACGAGCAGCAGCGTGCCGGCGATCGCGATGACCACGCCACTGAGCACACCGAGGCTGATGGCGCCCCACATGCTGATCAGAGCGAAGGCGAACTCCATGCGGCTGACACGCCAGATCTCTCGAAGGCCACCGAGGTCGATCAAACTCAGTGAGGCGAAAACGAGAATCGCGCCAAGAGCCGGAATAGGCAGAACACGCAGCGCATCGTTGAGGTAAAGCAGCAGTCCCGTGAGAGCGAAGGCCGCGACCAGGCCGGAGACCTGAGAGCGCCCGCCGGCGGAAATGTTCATGGCCGTTCGCGAATCCGTCACGGTCACCGGAAAGCCGCTGAACAGACCGGAGAGAATGTTGCCGGCGCCGAGCCCGGTAAGCTCCCGGTCGGCGTCCACCTCGAAGCGATCCTTGGCACCGAAACTCCGGGCCGCAACGAGCCCCGAACCGACGCCTACGAGCCAGATGGCACCGGCGCCGAGAAGGAGGTCCCGCAGCGGCAGCCCTGAGATGGCGGGAAGCGTCAGCTCCGGCATGGCGTTCGGCAAGCTGCCGATCACTTTCATACCGCGGCCCTCGAGATCGAAAAGGGCCGAGGCGAGGCCTGCGACAATGACCACGACGAGCGGCCCTGGGATCGGCGAGCGCAGGCGCGCCAGCAGGATGAGAAGCCCGAACATCGTGCTGCCGAACATGACGGACGGCCAGTGGATCAGAGCGGCCTTCCGAACGATCTCGACGAGCGGCTTCACCAGCCCGTCAGACTCGATGCGCACGCCGGTCAGCCGCCCGATCTGGCCTATGAGTATCGAGATCGATATCCCGCAGATGAAGCCAATCAAGATCGGCCGAGACAAGAAGGAGGCGACAACCCCAAGCCCCAACCTGCCGGCGAGGATGCACATGGCGCCAACCATCAGCGCCAGCGCGGCCGCGGCGCCGACACGCTCCGGCGCGTCGAGAAGCGGCAGGCTCGCGAGCACAGCCGCCAATACCGTCATGGTCGCAGCATCCGGGCCTACCATCAGCTTGCGCGAGGGGCCGAACAGGGCATAGCCGACCAGCGGCAGAATGCTCGCATAGAGGCCGGTCTCAACCGGCAGCCCCGCAATCGCGGGGTACGCGACCGCACTGGGGATGGCGACGGCGGCCACAGCAAGACCCGCCGTCACATCGAAGCGGAGCCATTCCAGTTTATAACCCCGCATGCCGCTCAGGACTGGAATTCGCTCGATCATGGGCGCCTCTCCCGGGAGCGCGTCGATTCGTGTGGGCCGCTATCGTGCAAGAGCGGCCAGTTCGCCTCGCGTCGCCGCCGCTTTTGCCAACGCTCTGGCCGGATCAGGGTTGCAGGCTCCCGCAGCGAGGCCGGCCGCAAACAGAAGTGCCTCGCCATGATCGTCTCTCCCCCATTCGCGCGCATAGGAAAGGGCGATGGTTTGACTACTCCGAGCGTCATTGAGCTCACCCAGCACGTCCTGCAGCATCGTCAACTTGGATATGAGCTTTCGACTCGTCTTCGTGCCGATGACCGAATGGAAGGATTCAATCGCATAGCGCAGCTTTTTGGCCACGATCCGGATGTCGTGCTGTCCATCCGGGGAGCAACTCTCCAGATTCCGGCTCGCTTTCAGGAAGGTCCTCAAGCGGCGATCCAGGCGCGCTTGCACGAACTCCTTGATCGGGCGGTCGCGCTGGCGTGGATTCTTGAGCAAGGAACGTTGCGGGCCGGACAATGCGGCGAGGCCTTCGAGAAGAGCGAAGCCGAACTCCAGCATCGCGGGCGACTGCGCAAAGGCCAGGACCTCGTCATGCGCCGCCCGGCGCCGATGTTCGAATGCCTGCAGGAGCGCCTCCATGCCTGGCGCATCGGGGTTGCGCAGCCGCAGCGGTGCCAGGACGCGATCACAGAAGACGTCGAGTTCGCGCGCTTTTCCAAGAAATTGCGCGAAGGCACGCAGGCGATTGGATATCGGCCCGATTCCGGGACCGAGCAGGGGCTTCAGGAACCACAGGGTCGCACGCAGCCGCCTGAGGCCAATCCGCACGCCATGCAGCACATCCCGCCCGCGGCCGAATGTCAGCAGCGTCAGCGCGTCGAAGAGCGCAGCCACGCAACTTTGACAGACGCTGTCGCTCCCCTCCCCAGCCGTCATCTCGCCGCGGACATCGCCCGCGACCCCTCCATTGCCAGGTCCAGCCAGAGCATGTAGCAGGCCGAAACCCCGTTCGCCATACGAGCGTAGGCCGAACGTCACGGGGAGGTGTACGCCAAACTCCCGCGCGACATTCAGGAGGGCGACAGGCGATCCAGCGATCAATTTCAACCGCAGTTCGCAGATGCGCTCGACGGCGGCTCCCGCGGTAATCGCTCCCGTGTCGAAGCAGGCAATGATGCTGGCGCCGTCGCGGTCGAGAACAAGGCTTCGACGGCGAATATCGAGATCGAAGAGAGGTTTTAGCCGCGCCAGGGCCTTGTCGTCGAGGATATCGTCGAGCGGCGTTGCCCGGACTGATGCTCTGCTCGGTGCAACATCACCGATTTCGTGCGCCCAGCACGCTGTGGCGGAGAGGAACAGAGCGGTGTCCGTCACTTCGATATGTTGGGTTCGCTTGAGTCCCTGTGCCTGAACAGACAAGCGATAACCCGCGCGCGCCAGCGTCTCGCGCCGCGTATCGTAGTAGACTGACTTGAAGGCCTTCGCGCGCCCAAGGTCCTTCCCCCCCGCACACCGCAAGAGTTTCAGGACCCGTCGCTGATTTCCTTCACTGAGAGATAGCATCAGCGCCGTTGGACCGGGACCATCACGAATCTGCTCGGTGATAGACAAGGCGGAACGGTCCATGGCTGCCATCGCCTCGGCCATTTGCTGCGCTATTGCTGCTCTGGGGTGATCTTTTCCCAGCCCTTGTCTGGATTGAAGCTTTGCATGCGGGCTGCGGTGCGGTCCGTGCCGGCGCCAAGATCCTTCTGGTAGACAGTCCCTTCGTGATTGAGCATGAAACTTTTCACGCCGGAACGGCCATATTCGGCCGGATAAGCGAGCAAAGCGAAGCCGCCGATCATTTTCCCGCCAGCGACATAGTCGATCGCACCGCCGGGCGCCGAGCTCCCCTGCCGTTTCAGGATCTTGTAGTAATAGCCGTGGAAGGGTTGCCGTGTCTCACCGGCGCGATAACCTTCCGCCGCCGCTTCCGCAGCGAGATTTCCCAGCGGGCTGGGTTCCTCGTCGGCCGCGCTCTTCCAATAAAGCCCATCTTTGCTGCCGGGCCGGCTGATGATTCTCTGAGCATAGACGCCCGAACCCTGGCCGGTGCGGTCCTTGGCGGCGTAATCATGCTGGGCATCAAGGAAAGCAAGGCTCGCCTGGATAGCCGCAAGCTCGTTGCGGCCGATACGCCTGGCGAGGATCTCGTCACGGCCGGACACGCCATCGAACGCCCAGCCCTGCCCCCGACGCATGATCGGGATCGGGAAAGGAAAATCATCTGGGCCGACGATCAGCGTCGCCTTGTCGCCCTGCTCGTTGATCGAGTTCCGGCTGTCATAGGCTTCCACGAAGCGCTTGCGATCGGCGGCATCGGCGACGTCGTCCCCGGAGGGCAGAGTGTCACGGCCGACGGTTCCGAGGACGGCGCGCAAGCGCTTTTCGTTGCTCGTGCGCGCCGCATCGATCAGCGCGGCGGCAGCCGCCGACGGTGTCTTGAAGACCTCCTGCGCTCTCGCGGTCGTCGCCGCCACGACTATGCCAAACGCGACTGCGCACACCAGGTTAAAAACGGTTCGCGCCGGTGGCGATGTGTTGATCATGGCCTTGCATCCTCGACATGCGAGACATGGGCCGGAACCGGAATTTCTTTCCGGTACCCCTGGTCTCCGACCGGAATCCGCGCGCCCGACGCTTGCCACTGATCGAAGGTCTGAAAGGGCACGCCGAGCTGGCGGTAGTCGACCCGCAGATAGCGATCCGCGCCGCGGCGCACCGCCCAGGGTGCGACACCTTGGACCTCCTGCGCGATTACACCGACATAGGCGCGGTGCGAGCCATTGTAGGCGAAGCGGTAGAAGCCGAGCCCATTGTCCATCCGGCCGATCAACATGATGTCGTGCTTGAGCCGGATGTCGGAGCGGCGTCCACCACCACCTCCACCGCGCCCTCCACCCCCGCCGACGCGGCCGCCACCACCTCCGAAGCCGCCACCTGCTCGGCCGCCACCGCCGCCATAGCCCCCGCGGCTCATAGCGGCGCCTCCGCCACGCATCGCTGGGCCGCCGGCATGCATCGCGCGCCCTCCGCCTCCCGGACGAGCCCCCATGCTCGCGTGCCCGCGCTGCGATTGCAGGTTCGCCGCACGGCCCGGCTGCGTTTTGAAGGCACCGTCGCGCGATGGACCGGTGCGTTTGGCTCCTGCGTTGGGGCGGTTCGGCTGGGTCGACGCCCGTGGCGCCCCGCTCCGCCCGCCATCGCCACCGGGCCGTGCGCGATCCCCACCCGGACGATCCGGCCGGTTGCCGGCACCAGCCCGATCACCCGGCCCGCGATCGGGCCGGTCGCCTACATTGGGGCGATCCCCCGGCCTTGGCTGCGGTCGGGTGCCGCCGGCCCCAAGGTCGCCGCGCCCCCCCTCGGGACGCAGAACCTGATCGCCGCCGCGCCCGCGGAAATCCATCCTGCCTTCGCTGCCAGCCCGGAGATTGTCGTTGCCGAACCTCTGCTGGACAGCGTTGTTGCGGTACTGGACGCCGTGGCGATGCTGGGGATTGTGCTGCCAATGCGTCACCCGGTTACGGTCGATATTGATGTTGTTGTTGTTCCAGTTGACGTTGCCGCCCCAGTAATTGCCGCTGCTCCAGCGCCCGAGGGCATAGGCAGCGCCAAAGGCGAGACCCGTCGCGATAACGCCCGTGGCGACGTAGCCCGATGCCGGAAAATAGTATGGCGGATCGGCGGGATAGGGCCAGGCGCCATAGACCACTGCCGGATCGTAATACGGCACATAGACGGTGCCCGGCTGAGCCGGCTCGATCACAATCGCCTGCCTGCCGTTATCCTGCCGGACCGAGACCGTCTGCTGAGGTCCCGAGGACAGCTTTTTGGCTTCATAGGCCCGCGTCCTCATCCGCTGGACGCCGTCCATCAGATCCGGCTGCTGGGCCAGAACCGCGTCCCCCAGCTTCTGTGTCCAGTCGAGGTTCTTGCTCATCATCTCGAGCACGGAAGGCGTGGCGACCAGCGATTTGACGCTGACATCCCAGGGCTGCTGCTCGGCTGCGGCCTTCAGCGCGTCGCCCTTGAGGCTCTTGTTGGCGCCGACCCAGCGGTCAGCCTGGACCACTTCGAGTGGATAGGTCGAGGCCATCAGGACCTGCGCCAGCAGCGTGTCGGGGTAGAGCGCGATCGGCGCGATGAGCGCATCCAGCTGCGCACCGTTCAGAAGTTGATCCGCCTGCGCCACAGACGCGCCAGCCGCCGGCTGAGATTGAGGCGGCGGCGTCTGCGCCAGAAGTGGGGCAGTGAGACCACCCACGAAGACACAGGCGACCACGATCCGCAGATGCATCGCATTCTCCCAGAAATGGGGCTCGAAGAGCCAACAGTGCCAGCGTCAGAAGCCAGCGCAGTATCCTCAAGACTTGGCGAAACGGCGGGTCATTTTCCGGCCGAATATGCCTTTTGCTTCGCTTGCAAAGCACGAAATGCTTCGATGTTGTCTTGACCAGCCTTGATTGCCTTATCCATGCGGCCGTCACGCCTCATGTCGTAGTCTTCATGGATCACATCCATCATGCAACCGCCCGTTTTATTGCAGGCCAAGGCGTCATTCTGACCAGCGAAGCCCAGAAGCCCGGCTATAGCCAAGGCGCCCGCCAAAAACATCTGTCTGATCATGGTGCGAACTCCGTTGCTAGCGGCGGACCGCACGGCCGACACTGATGGATGAGTGCACAGCCAAGCCCCGCCAATACCGACGATCTGGCTCCCTGATCTTAAACGAATGCGCGCGGCGGAAAGTTGTCCTCAGGTACAATACGTTTCCGTCCCGCATTGTGCTGAACTCCCGCGATGGACGCTGCGTCAACTAACCTGGGTCTCTCAGGCATGTCAGCCGCAGATGGCTTGCAGGGAGAGAACTCGCAATGTCCTTGACGGCTCAAGAAACGCGCTCCATCGACCATTTCTTCTCGGCCCCCTCCGGCCGCACCGACCGCTGGCGGGATCTCCACGCGGTCGCCCGCTCCTGGTCCAAGGGAGCGCAGCCCCGCCGCGAGGTCGAGCGCGCCCTCCAGGAACTGGGCGCGATCGAGGAATTTCACGCCTTCCCGGGCCCTGATCTGATCGGCCCGCTGCACCAACACCTGCAGAATGATGATGCCAACAGTTTCCTGGCGCTCGCCAAGCGGATTTCGCTTGCGATCATCACCGGCAACTACAAGCAAGACGCCAAGGAATGGCAGTCAGTCGATCTCACACTGGCGGAGCCGGTCGACGCGCTGCCCTCTGCGCTCGGCGACAGGCCTGCCCATCGCCCCTATTTCGAGATGCTGGTTGTGACGCCAGCGCCGCCGGGACGATGGCCGCATATGGCCGCCGAGTTCCGCAGGCTGCGGCGGTCGGAGGATGCCTTCATCTACGAGACAGTGCTCGTCGGCAGCCTGGAAGATGCGATCTGCGCGGCAGCGCTCAACCCTGATGTCGCCGCCGTCGTCATCTATGAGGGGTTCGAACTGAAATCCCGGCACGACGCCCCGATCTTGCGTAGCGTGCTGGCTGCGCAGCAGCCGCTGCTCGATAGGGCGGACGAGGCCGATCTCGCACTGCGCCTCGCCGCCGGGCTGAAGGCGATCCGGCCCGAACTCGACATCTACCTGCTGTCCGACCGGCGCGTCGAGAAGCTCGCCGGCGATCCGCGAGCCGCGATGATCCGGCGCGTAATGTACCAGATCGAGGAACCGCTCGAACTCCACCTCTCGGTGCTGGAGGGCATCAAAGCACGCTACGACACGCCATTTTTCGACAATCTCAAGCTCTATGCGCAACGCCCCGTCGGCACGTTCCACGCGCTTCCGATCGCGCGCGGCAAGTCGGTCTTTAGCTCGCACTGGATCCGCGACATGGGCCAGTTCTACGGCCTCAATCTCTTCCTCGCCGAAAGCAGCGCGACCACCGGCGGCCTGGATAGCTTGCTAGAGCCCACCGGAAACATCAAACGGGCGCAAGAAATGGCGGCCCGGGCCTTCGGTGCCGATCATGTCTTCTTTGTCACCAACGGTACCAGCACTTCGAACAAAATGGTGCTGCAGGCGCTGATCGCGCCAGGCGACATCGTCGTCCTCGACCGCAACTGCCACAAGTCACACCACTACGGACTGGTGCTGAGCGGTGCGCAGCCCTTCTATGTCGAGGCGTTCCCGATGGTCGAATTCTCGATGTACGGGGCGGTGCCGCTGCGCTCGATCAAGAAGGCGCTGCTCGACCTGAAGGCCGAGGGGCGGCTTGACCGCGTCAAGATGGTCGACCTGACCAACTGCACCTTCGACGGCCACATCTACAACACCCGGCGCGTGATGGAGGAATGCCTCGCCATCAAGCCGGACCTCATCTTCCTCTGGGACGAGGCCTGGTTCGGTTTTGCACGCTGGTCGCCCTTCCTGCGCCCGCGCACCGGCATGGGCGCCGCGGCCGACATCGAGGCGTGGATCGCGAGCCCGGATGCACTCGCGCAATTTGAGAAGCAGCAAAAGGAGCTCGGCGCTGCCCCCTCGATCGACAACCTTCTGGACACGCGCCTCGTGCCCGATCCGCGTGCCATCCGGCTGCGTGTCTACCAAACCAACTCCACCCACAAATCGATGTCGGCGATCCGGCAGGGCTCGATGGTGCTGGTCAGGGACGTCGACTTCCACAAGGTCGAGGCTCAGTTCCACGAGGCGGTTTTCACCCATGCCTCGACCAGCCCGAACCAGCAGCTTATCGCCAGCCTCGACGTGGCTCGCCGCCAGATGGAGCTCGAAGGCTATCGGCTGGTGATGAATGCGATCGAGGTCGCGCTCGACATCAGACGCGAAGTCGCGACGCACCCGATCATCTCGAAGTACTTTAAGGTCGTCGGCGCTGACGGAATGGTGCCGCAGAAGTACCGCACCAGCGGCTTCGTCGATTTCCTTGCGCCCGAGACGCACTGGGATGATCAGCTCCGCAGCATGCGGGAGGACGAGTTCTGCCTCGACCCGACGCGGATGACGCTGGTCTGTGGCACCGCCGGCTTCGACGGCACGGCGTTCAAGGGGCTTTTGGCCTCGCAATACGGGGTTCAGGTCAACAAGACCTCGCGCAACTCGGTCCTTCTCCAATCCAACATCAACAACACCCGCAGCGATGTCGCGCTGTTGATCAGCGTCCTGCTTAAGATCAGCAACGAGATCGAGGTGCGGCTGCGCCAGGGCGGCGAAGCGGAGCGCAGAGCCTTCGAAGCACGCGTGCACAGCCTGATGAACGACGTGCCCGACCTTCCGGATTTCAGCCGCTTCGACGAAGCCTTCCGTGGCGACGCCGGCAAGACGACGCCGGAAGGCGACATGCGCACCGCCTTCTTCGCCGCCTATGCGGCCGAGAAATGCGAGTATCTGCCGATCAACGGTGCGGAATGCGACCGCCGTCTGGAGAAAGGCCCCGCGCTGATCTCGGCCAATTTCGTCATTCCCTATCCGCCCGGCTTCCCCATCCTGGTGCCGGGGCAGGTGGTGACGCATGAGACGATCACCTTCATGCGCAAGCTCGATGTGAAGGAGATCCATGGCTACGAGAGAGCCAGGGGCCTGAAATTGCTGAAGCCGGACGCCCTCGCCCGCAAGAAGAAATGACGATGGGAGACAAGCCCAAGATGTGACGGGGTGTCGACGCCTCGGCAGGCCCGGAACTACAGCGACAGGGGATCGGAATGTTCGACTGGTTCGTCACAACACTACGCAGCTACCCCGAGATTGCGCTCTTCCTTTCGCTGGCGATCGGATATTACGTCGGCGGCTTCGCCTATAAAGGCTTCAGCCTCGGCGCCGTCACCTCGACACTGATCGCCGCGGTCGTGATCGGTCAGCTTGGAATCACAATCTCGCCGAATGTGAAATCGACCTTCTTTCTGATGTTCCTGTTCGCGGTCGGCTATGGCGTCGGGCCACAGTTCGTACGAGGTATCGCCAAGGACGGTGCGCCTCAGGCGATCTTTGCCGTCGTCGTGACCGTGTTCTGCCTCGCGGTTCCCGTTATCATAGCCAAGTTCGCTGGCTACCACCCGGGCTATGCCGCCGGCCTCTATGCAGGCACGCAAACCATCTCGGCCTCGATGGGCCTCGCGACCGATGCGATCAATCGCCTGGGGCTTTCTGCCGAGCAGACCAAAGAATATCTCGACGCGATGCCGGTCGCCTATGCAGTGACCTACATTTTCGGCACCGTCGGTTCCGCCATAGTCCTCGCCCTGTTGGGCCCCAAGCTCCTCAACATCGATCTCGCCCAGGCCTGCAAGGACTACGAGGCGAGGCTCGGCGGCGGCAAGGAGATCGGCGGCCCCGGCTCTGTCTGGCGGCGTTTCGAGCTGCGTGGCTTCCGCTTGCGGCAGGGCGCCAAGGTTGCCGGCATGCGTGCCGCGGAGGCGGAGGCGCTTGTGCCGGACGCCCGTGTCTTCGTCGAGCGCATCCGCCGCAACGGCGTCATCGAGGACGCCACCGCCGACACAATCCTCCAAGAAGGTGACATCATCGCCCTCGCTGGCCCGCGAGAGACGCTGGTCACCCTCATCGGCCAGAATGCCGAGGAGATCGAGGACCCGGAGCTGCTCGACCTCAAAGCCGAGGGCGTCGACGTCTACGTCACCAGCAAGGACGCTGATGGCAAGACTCTCACCGAACTTTCAAAGATGCCGACGTCTCGCGGCGTCTTCCTGCGCAAGATCGTGCGCGGCGCCACTGCCGTCTCGATCCCGATCCTGCCGGACACCGTAATCCATCGCGGCGACATCCTCACCGTTGTCGGCCGCACCCAGGACGTTGCCACCGTCGCCAAGACGCTCGGCCATGCCGACCGCCCAAGCGACGTCGCCGACGTCGCCTTCATCTGCGGCGCGATCGTCCTCGGAGCGCTCATCGGAGCCCTCGTCTTCAAGGTCGGCGGTGTGCCGCTGACGCTGTCGACCGCCGGCGGCGCGCTGATCTCGGGCCTGGTCTTCGGCTGGCTCCGCTCTGTGCACCCGACGTTCGGCCGCATCCCGAGCTCGACGGTCTGGTTCATGAATTCGGTCGGCCTCAACATGTTTATCGCCGTCGTCGGCATTTCGGCCGGTCCGGGCTTCGTCAAGGGCCTACAGACGCAAGGTGTCGGCCTCTTCCTCTGGGGTGCGCTGGCCACGACCATCCCCCTGATCCTCGCCATGTTTGCCGGCAAATTCATTTTCCGTTTTGACCCGGCGATCCTGCTCGGCGCCTGCGCCGGAGCACGCACCACGACGGCCGCGCTCGGCATGGTCTGCGAGACCGCAAAGAGCCAGGTTCCCGCGCTAGGCTACACGGTCACCTATGCGGTCGGGAACACGCTTCTGACCATCTGGGGCATGGTGATCATCATTTTGATGACCTAGCGGCAGACCACGCGCCCGTTCCTTCAATTCAATCTGTCACCGGAGGATTTGCCATGGATCCTGTCACTCTGCAGAGCTTCGAGAAACTCAGCCCCTTCGAAATCAAGGACGAGCTCATCCGCCTCGCCAAGCTGACCGCGCAGACGTCCTCGATTGCATTGCTGAACGCCGGCCGGGGCAATCCGAACTGGGTCGCCATGACGCCGCGCGAGGGCTTCTTCCTGCTCGGGCAGTTCGCGATCACGGAAAGCCGGCGCGTCATGAACAAGCCGGCGGGGATCGGTGGCATGCCCAAAGCCGACGGCATCGCCGCGCGATTGGAGAACTGGCTCGCGGATCACAAGGATGCGCCCGGAGCAACTTTCCTGAGGGATATGCTCGCCTTCGCCGTCAAGAAATTCGACTTCAAGCCCGATGCCTTTGTCCATGAGCTGGTCGACTCGATCATTGGCGACAATTATCCGGTGCCGGATCGCATGCTCGTCCACAACGAGCGGATCGTGCACGAGTACCTCATGTGGGCGATGTGCGGGGATCCGCGCCCCTCAGGGCAGTTCGATCTCTACGCCGTCGAAGGCGGCACGGCAGCGATGTGCTATATCTTCAAGTCGCTCAAGGCCAACCGCCTGCTGAATGCCGGCGACACCATAGCGCTCGCGACGCCGATCTTCACGCCCTACCTCGAAATGCCTCATCTTGAGGATTACGACCTCAGCGTGATCTCGATCGCGGCCCCGCAGGAGAACCGCTTCCAGTTCACTGACGAGGAGCTGAAGAAGCTCGAGGACCCCAAGGTAAAGGCCTTCTTCGTGGTGAATCCGGGCAATCCCTACGCGGTTGCTCTCAGCGAAGAGACCATCGCCAAGATCGTCAAGCTGGTCGAGACCAAGCGTCCGGATCTTCTGCTCCTGACCGACGATGTCTACGGTACCTTTGTCCCGGGCTTCCGCAGCCTGCTCGCGGCTCTGCCCCGCAACACCATCGGCGTATACTCCTACTCGAAATATTTCGGCTGCACTGGCTGGCGGCTCGGCGTCATCGCGATTCATCGCGAGAACATCTTCGACAAGGCAATCGCTGCGCACCCTGAAAAGACCCAGGCGTTACTCGACAAGCGCTATGGGCCGCTGACGCTGAAGCCGCGCGAGATGAAGCTGATCGACCGCATCGTCGCCGATAGCCGCGACATCGCGCTCAACCATACTGCCGGGCTCTCGCTGCCGCAGCAGGTAATGATGTCACTTTTCTCTCTGTCCGAGTTGATGGACGAGGCCAAGCTTTACCAGAAGACCTGCATGGGAATCGTCAGAGCGAGAGCCGAGCGGATGATCGAGGGCCTCGGCATCGAGGTTCCAGAGAACGTGCTGCACGATCGCTATTACGGGCTTGTCGATTTCGAGTTCTGGGCCAACAAATATGTCGGGCCCGAGGTCGTGGCCTATATGAAGGAGCACGTCCACCCGCTGGACATCGTTTTCCGCCTGGCCGAGGACCATGGCATCGTGCTGCTGAACGGCGGTGGCTTTCACGCGCCGGATTGGTCGGTGCGCGTCTCCTTCGCCAATCTCGACGATGAGGTCTATGGGCAGATCGGCCGGGCGACGCGTGCCGTCGCGCGCGGCTATCGGCAGGCCTTCGACGCCTACAACATGGCTTTGGCACAAAAGGGGCGGCCGACGCCGACAGCCGGAGAATAGGTCGGCTCATCGGACCGGATCGCAATCGGCTTCCGGCCGTATGCAGAGCCGCATCGACGCCACAGCATACGGCCACTTCCGAATCTCAATACCGCTCAGCGAGACACGGTATGGCGTTCGTCATCGAGGCCCTGCGCGCTAACCCCGAACTGGCCGTTTTCCTGACGGTTGCACTCGGCTTTCTGATCGGCCGGCTCAAATTCGGGAGCTTCAGCCTTGGCGTCGTCGTGGGCTGCCTGCTGGCGGGCGTTCTGGTCGGCCAATTGGACATCAAGGTTCCGGCGGTCGCCAAAGCGGTGTTCTTCGATCTCTTCCTGTTCACGACCGGCTACAAGGTCGGCCCGCAGTTCTTTCGTGCGCTGAAAAAGGATGCCTTACCGCAAGTGGCCCTGACGGTGGTCCTGTGTGTGACCTGCCTGCTCACGGCGTTGGGGTTTGCGAAGCTGCTAAATTACGACATGGGCACTGCGGCAGGGCTTCTGGCGGGCGCCTTTTCGGAATCGACGGTGATCGGCACAGCCGGCGAGGCGATTCAGCGGCTCGATCTCCCGCAAGCCGAGCGCGCGGCGCTCGTCAACAATATCCCCGTCGCCTATGCCGTCACCTATCTGATCGGGACAACCGCTCTGGTCTGGTTTTTGCCAAAGATCGGTCCCAGGCTGATGGGAATCGACCTGCGCAAGGTTGCGACCGCACGGCGTAGCGAGATAGCCGGATCGGCCACGGAGATAGAAGGCGTCACCTCCGCCGCGCGCCTGTTCGACGTTCGGGCCTATCGGATCGAAAATCCAAAATTGTTGGGCAAGACGGTCGCCGAGTTGGAGACGTTACCGAAGACATCTCGTGTCTTCGTCCTACGCGGGCGCAGCGGCGATATCCTGTTCGATCAGACCTCGGATCATCGGACCCTGGCGGGGGATGTTATCGCAGTCATGGCGCGTTTCGAGGTCCATGCGGCGCGCGGCGATATCATCGGCGCCGAGGTCAGCGACCCCGAACTCCTGGACATTCCGCTGGAAGCGCTCGACGTGATCGTGACGAGCCGCAAGATCGACGGCAAATCTCTCGCAGAAATCACCGAAGACCAATTCGCGCGCGGGGTTTTTCTCGCCAAGTTGACCCGTTCGGGCATCGCGATGCCGGTGATCCCCACGACCCGCCTCAATCGGGGAGATGTCATGTCCCTGATGGGACCTATGTCGGAGGTGGAACGTGTCGCCACTGCAATCGGCTATCCCGACAGGCGCACATCGGCGACCGATATGATCTTCGTCGGAGTTGGCATCTTCCTTGGCGGGCTCTTCGGTCTGCTCTCGGTCACTGCCTGGGGGATCCCTCTCACGCTGACCGCCAGCGGCGGGGCGTTGTTCATGGGGCTTCTCTTCGGATGGCTGCGCTCAGCATATCCTTTCTTCGGCCGCATTCCGGAGCCCGCGATTTGGATATTCGACACGGTGGGGCTGTGCATGTTCATCGGCATTGTCGGCCTTGGCGCCGGACCAAGCTTTGTCGCCGGTCTGAAGGCAACAGGCATCAGCCTGGCTGCCGTGGGCCTGGTGTCAGCTCTGCTGCCGCACATGGTCGCGATTCTGTTCGGTCGCTACGTCCTAAAGATGGACCCACTGATCCTTCTCGGCGCATGCGCCGGAGCCGGTACAATAACTGCGGCCCTGAGAGCCGTTCAGGACGAGGCGCAAAGCAGTATTCCAGCGCTCGGGTACACAGTCCCCTACGCAATCGGGAACATTCTTCTGACTGCGTGGGGGCCCGTCTTGATTGCTCTGATGACTATTTGATCAAGCACGTTGGGGACGCTGTGCCACGTTCGACCTCATTCCCCGTGATGGCGTGACCGATCCTCGCCCTGGACTGGCAGACCGTGACCGGAACCGAGACGGCGCGGAAAAGGGGCAAGCCTGGGGGGCAAGACGATCGAGAGCTTCCACACCTACGGCACGATAGCTGCAAGAAGCAGGAGGCCGTTCCCTTGCTCCGGCAATGCGGTGTGGTCAGCTGCTGTCCTGTGGTTGGGCCTTGAGCTTAACTGCCGGAAAGCGGACGTTCCCGGCGTCCGCAATGGGCCAGAAGCGGCGCAGGGTTTCTACCTCGACCAATGTCGCCTAAATGCTTCCGATGCAGGCGATGCTGATAGCCGGCTCAGAAGAGAGTGCCTTGCACCGGCAGCGAAGCAGACGGGGCGGCTGCCTCCAGTTCGATCGGAGCGGCCGTCGCCGGATCGTCGTCTCCGGCCCCCGATTTGTTCATACGGCGATCGACGACCCATTCCTGAAGCTCCGGCGACGAGCGCACCAGCACGTCCTTACCGGCCGAGCCATCTAACCAGGCTTCGAAGTCGTCGGGATGCAACATTGCCGGCATGCGGGTATGGATCTTCAGCATCCAATCGTTCGCGTCCCGGGTGATGATGCTCGCGCTGATGATCTCCTCGCCGTTCTCGTCGCGCCACCGCTCCCAGATGCCAGCGAACGCGAGAATGGCGCCGTCCCTGGGACTGATGAAATGGGGCGTCTTGTTTTTCTCCTCGCCCGTCCACTCGTAGAAGCCGCTCGCCGGGATAATGCAGCGGTTCTTCACATAGGCGCGCTTGAAAAGGCTGTTGGTGTCGATGCCCTCAACGCGGGAATTGATATGCGGCTTGATCTGCTTTGCCGTTCCCTTGTGCCAAGGGGGGATCAGACCCCAGCGTGCCTTCCATAGTTCCCGACCGACATTGGTCTTGACCAGGATATCAATCGTCGTCGTAGCGGCGATATTATACCTGGCCTGCAGATTGCGGGCTGGCGATTCCGGCTCGGTGAGAGGCTGGCTGAAGGCGTAGATCTCGCCCCACGTGTAGGCTTGGCTAAACCGTCCGCACATGCGCTCCGCTCCTATTGGATCGGTGAGACCTGAGCTTGCGCCTCGTTGGCCTTGGCCATCATGGCCTCGAGCTTCGCGAATATCTCCGGTGAGAACATCAGGTTCATCACCTGACCGCTGGCCATCTCGAAGCTGATCATCGTCTCGCCTTGCGGATCGGTCGTCAGCGCGATCCGCTTCACATCCGCAACATCGAGATCGATTTCGGGCAACTCGGGCGGCTCAGCCATCACTCCTGATCCCTAACCGGGAGCCAAAGCTCACCGGGTTTGGCTCTCGCTATGGCGGTGTCATCGCTGATGTGTTGGTTCTGCATCCTGGCCTCTATCAAGGCCGTATCAAGGAAGTAGGCCAGCGTGCCAAACCCTCTGGCGGCCGCTTCGTTCTTCAACACCTCGATCCGATCCACCAAATCATCAGCCCGCCGCAATGGGACGCGCGGCACCCCTGATCCGAGCCTGACCACATCCGTCATGACGCTGGCCCTCCCTAGTCAGGGTAGTCGCCCGCAAGCCGATCATACAAGTCGACTTCCGCGGCATCAGCGGCCAGAGCCGTTTCAAGTTCATCAGCAGGCGCGATGACGCCGCCGAAATGAGCGTGGAAGGCACGCGCAAACCGCGCTTCTTCGAAAGCCACCCGGATCAGGTCCTCCGTCACTGTGCCGAGTACGCGGAAGCCGATTTGCCAATCGGTGCACCATGCTTCGATCCGGCGAAGACGTTCGGCCGCGGACGCCCTATCCAGCTTGATCTCGACCTGGTGCAGCCAATGCGCGGTCATCGCCACATGCCCCGCATCTTTGCCCTGACATCCACCTTGGGGCCACCAGATGGTGCTCGCGAGGCTTCCGCGGCGGCGATGGGCCAGGCCGTCCGTTCGAACTGGCCGAGCAGCGCATTCGGGATGAAACGGGTGCGGTTGGCATAGACGTGACGATCGCCCGTCGCCGATTGGCCGTGCGTGAAGAAGCGCTGTGGCACGACGAGGTGCAGATCGTCCTTCGCCCGCGTCATCGCGACATAGAGCAGACGCCGCTCTTCCTCGATCTCATCACGCGCACCGGCGCCAAGGTCGATAGGGATGCAGCCGTCGACTGTGTTCATGACGAAGACCGATTTCCATTCCTGCCCTTTGGCCGAATGGATCGTCGACAGGATGAGATAGTCCTCGTCGAGATGCGGAACGCCGGCCTGATCGCTTGTCGCGTCCGGCGGGTCGAGCGTCAGTTCAGTCAGGAAGCGCTCGCGCGACGGGTAACCGCCCGCAATCTGTTCGAGCTGCACGAGATCGGCTTGCCTGGTGCTGGCGTCCTCATGGATCCGCTCCAAGTGGGGCTCGTACCAGCGGCGAGCAAGTTCAATCTCTGCCGGCCAACCCGCCGTGCCGGCGCGCAGCTCACCGACCGCAGCGACGAACGACGACCAGTCGTCGCCAGCCCGCGGCGGAGCCGGAGCGTTCTCCAGTGCCTCGAGGGGCGCCGAGGCCTGGGCAACATGTTCCAGGACGCGCTGCGCCGAGGTCGGGCCGACGCCGGGCAAGAGCTGCAGCACCCGGAAGCCGGATACCTTGTCGCGCGGGTTCTCCACGAAGCGCAGCAGCGCCAGCAGGTCCTTGATATGGGCGCTGTCGAGGAACTTGAGGCCGCCGAATTTCAAGAACGGGATATTCCGTCGCGTGAGCTCGATTTCCAGCGGGCCGCTGTGGTGGGAGGCGCGGAACAGGACCGCCTGCTGCTTCAAGGTTGAGCCACCCTCGCGGCTCTCCAGCACCTTCTCCGCGATGAAACGCGCCTGGTCCGCTTCGTCTCGAACATGGACGAGTTGCGGTGGCGATCCGGTCGCGCGGTCGGTCCAGAGGTTCTTGGTGAAGCGCTCGGCCGCAAGGTCGATGACGGCATTCGCAGCCGACAGGATGGCGCTGGTCGAGCGGTAGTTCTGATCGAGCGTGATGACCTCGGCTGGCGGCACGAAGGCTGCTGGGAAATCGAGGATGTTGCGGACTGTCGCGGCGCGGAACGAATAGATCGATTGGGCATCGTCGCCGACCACCGTAAGCCCGCGGCCGTCGGGCTTGAGCGCCAGCAGGATCGAGGACTGGAGCCGGTTGGTATCCTGATACTCGTCGACCATGACATGGTCGAAGCGACCGCCGATGTCCGCCGCGATGTCGGGATCGGTCACGGCCTGGGCCCAGTAGAGTAGCAGGTCGTCGTAATCCAGGACGTTCTGGCTCTGCTTGGCTTCGACATAGGCCGCGAACAGCTCTTTCAGCTCAGCCGCCCAGGTGGCGCACCAAGGGTAGGACAGGCGCAGAACGTCTTCGATCGGCAGCTCGGCATTCACGCAGCGCGAATAGATCGCCAGGCAGGTGCCCTTCGTCGGAAACCGCGACTCCGTCTTGGAGAAGCCGAGCTCGTGTCGAACCAGGTTCATCTGGTCAGCCGAATCCTCCCGATCATGGATCGTGAAAGCCGGGTCGAGTCCGAGCTGCTCGGCATAGTCGCGCAGCAAGCGCGCGCCGATGCCATGGAAGGTGCCTGCCCAGGTCAGCGCGTCGGCGAGTACGCCGGCACCATCGCCGAGCACCTTCCGGGCGATCCGCTCGACGCGCTTTGCCATTTCGGAAGCCGCGCGCCGCGAGAAGGTCATCAGCAGGATCCGCCGCGGGTCGGCGCCGCTCACCATGAGATGGGCGACGCGATGTGCAAGCGTATTGGTCTTGCCCGAGCCGGCCCCCGCGATGACGAGCAGCGGCGAGGAAGCCACCGCGCCGACACCATGGATCACCGCGCGTCGCTGCGCCGGGTTGAGCGCGTCGAGATAGCTGATCGGCGCGACGGCGTTCATGACTTCAATTCCCGAACCGGCCGCGCTCCTTCCGAGAACCGACCGCGAAGGAAGCCCAGTGAGGCTGCCCGATCGGCATCTCGCAAGAGCTCATCACGGTTGTGAAGTAAGGCCCTGATGGCAGCCCGGGCATCGCCCTCGAACTCCGCCAGAACAGAGTCGATTTGTTGCTCCATAGGCTTTGGAGCAGGCGCCTGTTTCAGCACGACCGGGGGCATGGATGCGTCCTCAAGAATGAGAACATTATGAGAACAATCACCTGCGAGGAGTCAAGATACCAGGCAAAATTCACACCCGGGCACCCTGCACGAATGGGCGCCGGCTAGGTGCGATATCGATCGAATGCCGTAAGCCGCTGGATCAGTGGCTCCGCGTCCTCCCAGCCGTAAATCTCGGTGCGGAGATAGCGGAGCTCTTCCTCTTCGAGCTCGTCATCGATCTCGATCCACCAGGCTCTCGGCCTGCCATCGCTTCCATCCGACCAGCGATAGCCCCTGCCCTTGAGGTGATCCTTCATGTCGAACGCCGCGTTCTCCGCATAGATGCGGACGCGGCTCCGCTCGCTTGAACGCAAGAGCTGCGAGAATGGTGGCGCGCCACCCTCCCCGGCCGGCCTCGCCAGTACCTCTAAAAGCGCATTGCAATCATCCGTCGCGCGGTGGCCTTCGTGGAACAGGCCAGATTGGCCAACGAGGTATCCGAGCTTGTTGCCTTCGAAGCCTAAATCCGCCCACGGAATTTCTTTGACGGAACATGCCCAGGCCTTCGAGGCAAAAGTCGGCGAGAGCTTTTCGCAGAATGGCCGGTCGAAAGCGGCGTTATGGGCGATAACGAGATCTGCAGGCTCGATAAGAGCATCCAGCGCTGCAACATCGATCTCAAGACCGGCGACCATCTCGTCGGTGATGCCCGTCAGCCGGATAATCTCCGCTGGGATCGGATCCGAGGGCTGACGCAGGCCGCTATAGATTCCCACGACGTCGCCGACCGCTCCCTCGTCGTCGTAGGTGAAGGCGACAGCTCCAATTTCGATGATCTCGTCCTTGGCGTGATTGAGCCCTGTCGTCTCCGTGTCCACCAAAACTGCAAGGTTCGGAAATGCGCTCTCCGCTCGCGGGATGATCGAACGCGGCACGAGCTTGCGCAGGATTCTATAGCGCCCGCCCTGCTCCAGCCGTTGTGCGGCCTCCTCGTCATCCCAGCCGGGCGGAGTGGACGGACTTTCCGACTTCCGCTTGCGCGGCGTAGCTCTCGGCGTTTGCCGATAGCCAGGCGCATCGTCGAACAAGTCAAACTGGCTGGAAATGCTCTTCAAGGCTGAGCCCTTGCTGCCATCGTCATTACGGACCAACCTCCATTCCCGGGACGTCGTCTCGATCCCAGCGAACGACCGTGCTCCTCGCGCCCGTCGCATTGAGCGACGGGATACCTCCAGATGCTTCGAGTTACTGCTGGGGCGCAAGCCAGGACAGATCATCCAGCAACGTCCCATCCCCGCGGTTGCGTTCCACAGGATCGACCTTGACGATCGATCGGCCTTCCCCATCGGTCTGGAAGAACGACAGCTCTTGTCTCGCCTGATCGATTACAAGGACCGACAATCGTCCCGTCCAGCAGGCGCCCGTGTCCATAGATATCCGATTCTCTGTGATCACGGGTCGAGGAGGATCCATGACCGAGTGGCCGTGAACGACGACCCGAGGCAGCTTGCCGCAATGATTGAGAAACGGCTCCCGGATCCACATCAGGTCCTCAGGCGACTGCGCCTTGAGGGCGACGCCCGGTCTAATGCCCGCATGCGCGAAAAGAAACGGGCCCTCCTCAATCATGAATGTGGAGCCGCGAAGAAGGTCGAAATGGCCGGGATGCCGGCTCAGGATGAACCGACGTGCAGTCGATGTTGAGGTCGCAGTAGGAATCTATGGTTTCCCTGCCGCCGTCATGAAACCACGTGCGGAGCTGGCGCCGGTCATTCTCCAGGAATCGGAGAAACCAGTCGTCGTGATTTCCACGCAGGAAAACCGAAGCAGGATGGTCGGTCAGGGCACGACCGACAATCTCAAGACCTCCCTTCGCATCTCGACCACGGTCGACAAGATCGTCGAGGAAGATGATCCGCGGCGTGCCGCCCATGCGAGCCGCATCCTTCTCACAGAATGTGATGGCTGTTTGAAGGAGGTCAGAGCGACCGTGGACATCGCCTATCGCGTAGGTGAGAAGCATGCATACCCACCCATTTCGCAATCCAAGGCGGCGAGCCCGCCGGCCGTCTCGTGACGCACGTTGAAGCAGACGATGGGATCGCTCACGGTCGCGTCGACGAACTGCATCCGTGTTCGCCCCACATCTCATCGGTTTCGCGCTTGTGATCGCCGAGCGCAAACGGCCCTGCCGCCTGCACCATCGCGAGGGATTTAGACATTCGATCGCGCATCGACAGACTGCTCTGGGCAGTTTCGTGCTCGCTCGCAGATTTGTTTGCCTCGCCTTTCGAGGTCCCGGAAAAACTGACGGGTTCCCCGGTCAGCTTATCGACCTCCGGATTCTTGATATGATCAGTCATGGAGGACGTCCTTCAGCAGGGTCCAAACCAAGGATCGCTTCCTCAATTCGGCACGGCTAATCGGCTTTTCGCCGGTATCGTTCCAAAGCGCGACGAACGAGATCTGCCTCATCCAACGCGATACGAGCTAGACAAGCCACAATATCGGCAAGGCGCTCCCGTTCGAGCTCCTGATCCGCGTCAGGAACGCTAGGTCGGATTTCGTTCCAGACTGTATCGAGAGCACCCTGGGCACGGGCGACATCGACCGGATCACTCAGAGACGAAAACGGCATGATCGAACAATCATAGGCACTGCCCACGGCACGACCCAGCGAATTCCAGCGCTGCTCAAGCAGCAGGATCGATCGTTTCGGCCACTGCCTCCTTCTTCGGGCGCGGCAGGAGCGTCATGATCAGGATGAAGGCGGAGAGGACGAAACAAATGCTGTTGGTGACGATCAACGGCCATTGGCCCAAGCCGAGGCCGTAGGCGGTCCAAAGCGCAAAGCCGGTGACGGTGAGACTGTAGGTCAGCGGAGAGATCGCTTTCGTATCGCGCGTCCTGACGATCCGCCACGCCTGAGGCACGAAGCAGATTGTGGAGCACAGTGCGGCCAGAGTGCCGGCGACAGCGACCCAGTTCATCGCAGAAACCTATTTCGACAAACGACGGACGTTCGCCCGCACCTTGCGTCGATAGCCGCGGGCGATGCCGACAGGCCCGGTCCCCGTCGCCGCCATTATAGCAGCTGTCTGAGCAGCCGTGATCTTTTCCTTCACCATCAACTTGGCTTCGCGCTCGCCGGCTGAGCCGCCAGCGGCGACCTTCATGCTTCTGAGCCAAATGGCCTGTTGCGACTCGAATGCCAGCATCGACATTTCAAGGAAGAGCTTAAGCATCTGACGCCTTTCGGCCTGCGGAGTTCTGTCGCTTTGTGTTCGGTCGCGCGCGCCGAGAGGCGGGTCTTGCGCGTGCGGCTGTCGGCTTTGCGCGGCGTTTGGGGGTAACGTCCTTTGCCGCCATGGCCCGCGCGTCCTGGTTCAGGCGATAAAGCCCGTAGCCGATCGCTCCCGCAATAATGACTGGCGTCGGGAGCCGGGTGGCCAGCAAGGTCAGAGGAACTGCAAACCGTTCCGGGATTTCACCCTGCTCGACATTCCGGGCAATCCAGGCGCCCGCCAAGCTGGAAAATGCAGCCCTGATCATTTCTGCTCCTCGGCTCCACCGGGTGTGATAGGCACTTGCTCGGCCACCGGATCGCTCGCGGAAAAGGTATCCTTGAGCGCCCTTTCGAGCTTCTGATCGGGGGTCAGCTCGCGCTCCTCCTTGCGTTGGGTCTTCTGTTCCTGCCGGAGGCTTTCGACCGCCGGGCTTCGTTCGTTCGCCATGCATTCCTCCATCGGCCTTCCCGCGAGGCTGAGGTTGAACGTCCGCGGACGCGAGCTCGTTCCCGGCGGCGGCGCTCACTGGCTGCTAAAATCTTGCGGGAACCGAAGTGGCGCTTATCTCGTTGTCAGCGCGGCATCCTCGGATGCCTGCCTGCTCTCCGGTTGGATGCGTCGCCGCGGATGTACCGGCCGCAACCGACAGGAGGGCATAGCCAGTTTCCCGGCGATGGCCGGAGCCGCCTAGTCCTGACAGAAGTCAGAGGCCCGCCACTTTCCAAGTGGCGGGCTTATTATTTGATCCGGCTCGCAAAGCCACGCCTTCAAGACCCGAGGCTGTGACTCCTTCGGTGATCACTTCGAACTTTTGCAGCGTGTGTCCAACCATTAGCCCAAGAAGCGGCTGACAATCTGGCGAAGAAACCTCGGCAGATCCTCGAAGGCGTAAGGTGCATGCACCCGCTCGAGCCTTTGATGGAATTCGCGCCCCCAAGGTCCGATATTCACCACCGGAAACGAAAGTGCATCGGTCCGCACATCATCGATGAGTTCCCTGGCTGGCGTATTGCCCGCGATCAGCGCGCGGTCGGTATCGAGCGGGCGATGTCCGAAGAAGCTCATGTCGGAGATGCCGGTGAAGAATTCTCGGTACTTGATCGCTGGGTGACCGCTCTCCTCCTGTGTCAGTCGCGCCGCTTCGATCGCAGCAGCAAACTCAGGATGCCCGCTCAACCTGGAAATGTGGGTCGAAGGATACACGAGGCTACTCAGGCCATAGACGACGGCGGGGCCAATCAAGCCGGCTTCTGTCACCATGGCACTGACGACTGCACGGGTTTGAGCCAGGGGATCATCGGCGTTGCGCCATTTCCTCCCGACCTCATTCAACCGCGTGATGGCTTCCGTCCCGCCGACGTATTGGACGCGATCCCGCAGTTCCGCAGCCGAGATGACCGCAACGTCCGGCGCCGCGGCCGTCTGCTTCGTTCCCAGCATCGTACAATAGGTGCGTGCTCGCCGATTGAAGGTCTCGATGGCCTCGGCGGCCGCGGTGCGGACTACTTGCTCGAAGAGGCCGAGAAGGTCCGTCGCCGCCCAATGATGCGAAAGCCAGTTGAAGCCGAGCCAGACTCGTTCCGGTGTGGTCACCTCGTAGCCACCGCGTAGATCCTTGGCCTCGAGACAGATCGGCGGCGGTGAAATCTCGCCCCCGGCCGTGTCGCAAAGCTCCGGATTCGCCTCAACCGCCCTGGTGATCTCGGACGCGATCAACTGGGCACTGACGCCTTCGAACGGATAGCTCGCATGCGAGGAATGTCCGATGACCAGAGCGAACGGAAGCGCCTTGCCGATCGTGCCGCGATAGATCGCGCGGCCTTCCTCGCCGTCTCCCTGGTCGCTCGTTGCATCCAGATTGATCCCCGCCTGGATATCCAGCCCGAACTCGTTCGCGAACGTCGGAAGAGCATCTCGAAGACTGCGCATCCCTCGCGAGCCACGCTCCTCGTCGGGCGTCGCAATGAGAATGAGATTGCCTAGCCGGTCCGGCTGGGCCGCGAAGGCTTCCAGTACCGCAATGCCCGCCGCGATCCCGCTCTTCATGTCGAGCAAGCCGCGCCCGGGCAGGAATTCGCCGCTCCTAAGGTCCTCCAGGGCGCGTTGCTCCGTGGTGTTCAAAGGCCTGCTCTCGAGATCGGCGATCAGGGCCGCCAGCAGCTCGTCGGGTTTGAACGCAAGGGGAGCGAGCTCCCGATAGTTATCGATCGACACGACATCATAATGCCCGGCCAATGCCAGCGCCCGGGCTCCCTGCCCACGCACGAGAGCTATCACGCTCTGGGTCATTGGATCGCCAAGACTATCTACGAGGCGAACCTGATCCGGGTGGGTGCGGAAGTACGGCATTTCGCGCAGAAGTCCCGCGAGCTTCGCTCCGAACTCTGCTTCACCAGGCGTGCCGGTTTCGCTTCCCCAGCCTACCAGGCGGCAGGCTAGCTCACGAACGCGAGGACCGAACTCCAGCTTTCGTCGTTGTTCCATCGGAACGCTCCGGATGCATTGCGGGCACGCCCAACATATGCGACCGACAGGTGAGCAGAAACGTCACATCCACACGCTTTGGGCGTGATGTTGTCTTTATCGTCAGCACTTCTGCCAGAATGAGCAATCCAATGGACGATCTCGATCACCGCTTGATTGCGGAGCTGCGCGTGAATGCCCGCGCCACGGTTCCGACATTAGCCAAGCTCCTTGGTGTCGCACGGGGCACGGTCCAGACCCGGATGGATCGGTTGATCGCCAACGGAACGATTGCCGGGTTCACGGTTCGGCTAAAGGATCATGCTGCCACTGATCGGATCCGCGGCATCATGATGATCGAGCTGGAAGGGCGGCATGTGAAAAGCACGGTAGTCGCGCTCAGGCGGAATCCGGGATTTGCCGGACTTCACACCACTAATGGGCTCTGGGACCTCATCGCCGAAATCGAGGTCTTGGACATGGCCGAGTTCAATCGGCTGGTGAGCGGCATCCGAATCATGGACGGCATCTCGAAGTCAGAAACGCACATTCTTCTGGGTCCGGCGTAAGAACCCTGTCAGCGGGCCTCGCGAGCAGCGAACGCGAGCGCCCTTCATTGGTATCGCTTCAGAAGTTCGAGAACATGCCGCGGCGTCGCGCCCATTACGCACGCCTGCGAACGGCGATAGCGTGTGCCGCTCCGCTGGCAGCCGCTGCGGCAACCTGCCCCCTTCTGACGAGGAAGTTTTGATCGCGATGGGCCCTCAGACCCGCCTATTGGCGCAGATCTCCGTGGCACATCTGATCAGCCACTTCCACTTCATGACGGTCCCTGCCCTGCTTCCCGTGCTCCCCAACGCGATGAAGGTCAGCTTCGTCGATCTCGGGATCGCGCTCGGCGTCTTCAACGTCGTCTCGGCCTTGTGTCAGGCCCCACTGGGCTTCGCCGTCGATCGCTTCGGAGCGCGGCGGGTGCTGATGTTCGGCCTGGCATTAGGAAGCTCCGGATTCGCGCTGGTGGCTGCCATCCCGACCTACACCGGGCTTCTTATGGGGATGGCGATCGCGGGGGTTGCCAATGGCGTCTATCACCCCGCTGACTATGCGCTCCTGTCGCAGAACATGGATGCCCGGAGAATGGGACGGGCCTTCTCCATCCACACCTTCGCCGGCTTCCTCGGCGGAGCGATCACACCGCCGATCATCCTCGGCATGGCCCTAGCATTCGATCTGCGATGGGCCTTCGCGACCGCCGCTGTTGTAGGCGTCATCACATTGACCTTCGTTTCGCTCGGAAGCAGAGGGATGCCCGCGGCTGGGCAGGCGGCCCATGCTGGCGAGCATTCGACCGATACACGGCAACCTGTTCGAGCCGCCCGCGCGACCATTCTGGTGCTCACACTCCTGTTTATGGTGCTGAGCCTCAGCACCGGAGCGATCGAGCGTTTCTCGGTGACAGCCCTGGTTCAAGGCTTCCAGGTACCTCTCTCGGTTGCCAACATCGCCCTGACCTCGTTCCTGTTCGCCAGCGCTTTCGGCGTGCTCGCCGGAGGCGTTCTGGCCGACCGCACCTCACGCCACGGCTTCGTGGCGGCGATTGCCTTCGCGCTGGCTGCGCTATTGGTCACGATGGTGATCCTGGTTCGCCTGCCGCCACCAATTTTGATCCTGACGCTCGGTGCCACAGGCTTCCTGACGGGGGTCGTCGCACCTTCCCGGGACATGCTGGTCCGTGCCGCGTCGCCCGCCGGTCAGGAGGGCAAGACCTTCGGATTCGTGTCGACGGGTCTCAATATCGGCGGCGTGATCGGGCCCATCCTCTAAGGCCTTCTGCTGGATAACGGTCTGGCAACCAGCGTCCTGTGGGCCTCGGTCGGTTTCATGATCGTGACCACAGCGATAGTGATCGCTCAAGAACTCCATCGCTATGATCGCCGGCGCGAAGCCATTTCGTCGCCTTAAGCCTGCAACCGCTATTCGCGCCGACCACCGCATTGCGGACCATTTCAATACAAATAAATCCGACTCACCGATCAATCCGGACGGCACCCCTTACTGGGCGGGCGAATTTCGATGGCCTTCGATCAGCGCGGCTGCGGCGGCATCTACCTGCACGGCATCGGTAGAACGGCCAAGCGAAAGCCTGACGGCACCGAGCGCCTCGCCCAGGGAGATGCCGAGCGCGAGGATGATCGCTGAGGGTTACGAGCTTCCGGCATGGCAGGCGGAACCGGTCGAGGCTGCGATCGCCGGCGTCGCTTCGAGGAGGTTGTTGCCGACCGCTCCTGGGAAGAGCACGTTCAGGGTATTCGGCAAGGTAAGCTCCCCACCCAATCGCCTCAGACGCGGCACGCCCCCAACAAGCGCTTGCCATAGCCGTTCCTTCAACGCGGCGATCCGCGTCGAATCCTCCGTCAACTGCTCCCGGGCGATGCGGCAGGCTCGTCCAAGCCCGACGATATAGGGAACGTTCTCCGTCCCGGGCCGACGGCCACCCTCCTGCCCTGCTCCGTCGAGCACGCTCGGGATGGCGTGTCCCCGTCGGAGGTAGAGGACTCCGATGCCCTTCGGCGCGTAGAGCTTGTGTCCGGCGAGCGTCAGCGCATCGATGCCCCAGGCGGCCACGTCGACCGGAACCTTGCCGAGCGATTGCGAGGTATCGACATGGATCGGAGCCCCAACCGAGCGCGCCGCCTCGGCGAGTTCCGCTACCGGTTCGAGCGTCCCGATCTCGTTCTAAGCATGAATAATCGTGACCAGCGCGGTTTCGTCATCGATGGCTGCGCGGGCCGCGGCCAGGTCGACGACGCCGTCGTCGTCAACGCCGATGCGACTGACGGCGAAGCCTTCCCGTTCGAGCCGGCGACACGACATCTCGGTCGCTGGGTGCTCAACCTTGCTGGTGACGATCCGCCTGCGGCTGACCGGAGCCACCGCAGCGAAGCCGCGGATCGCGTGGTTGCTCGCTTCGGTCCCGCCACCGTTGAAGATGATCTCCTCCGGCTTCGCACCGATCAGCTTCGCGACTTCGGCTCGGGCTTTCTCGATCGCAGAGCGAGCCGCACGCCCCAGCGGCGTGGTCGATTAGGCATTGCCGAACTGCTCGCGCAGGAAGGGGAGCATCGCATCGAGCACCTCGGGATCCACCGGTGTGGTGCCATTGTAATCGAGATAGATCGGGCGATCAGGAGCGGACATAGGCTTCGGATCCTTGGGAGCGTGCTTCGCCAACCTAACAGCTTCTCGCGAGCGGGGGGATGATCGCCAGTCATCGCCACCAATCCCATCGCGTGTCGCGGAACTCCGCGATGAAACATCGCGTTGCCGCTGCATGAAGCGAGCAATGGTGATGTCGGTGCCGCGAGCCACTTTCGAGCTGCTTAAGACCTTCCAGGTAGCCCTAGTGTGTGGATGCGCCTTGCTGGCACCGGCAGTCGCAAATGCCCTGACTGCCGACGAGGTCAACCGTTCTGGCCGCCCTCCGGCCACGAAAAGCAAGGTGACGCGCCCCAGCGCGTCGATCGTCAAGGCTCAGGTCCTACTGGCGCGTCAAGGGGTCTCTCCCGGGGAGATCGACGGGCTGGACGGCGACAACTATCGGAAAGCCATCGACCAGTTCCGCCGTCGTGAAAATCTCGGAATTGGCGAGATCATCGACGCACCGACCTGGCAGGCGCTCAAAGGGGATGGCAGCGCGGACATCGTCTCGGACTACGAGATGACGAATGAGGATATCAAGACCCGGTTCGTCAGGCGCATTCCTCGCGATTACGCCCGTCAGGCCCGAATGAAACGGCTCGGCTACAGGAACGCGCAGGAGATGTTCGCTGAACGCTTTCACATGAGCGAGGGCCTTCTCAGGGTACTCAACCCGCGAATGCACTATCGGAAGCGGGAGGAAACGCTGCACGTCGTCTCGGTCGGACGAACCCTTCCTTCAGACGAAGCCCGAACGGTCGAGGCCGACAAGACGAACGGAATCGTTCGCGCGCTGGATGCGACCGGAAAGGTGATCGCGCTCTATCCAGCCACCATCGGCAGCGAGGACACTCCGTCGCCGGACGGCGAATATCAGGTGATCCGCGTAGTCAAGAATCCGACCTATCACTATGATCCAGTGAAGAATTTTCAGCAGGGCAAGAACAAGCGCCGGATGGTGCTCCCCAGGGGCGCCAACAACCCGGTGGGGACTATCTGGATTGAACTATCGAAGCCGACCTTCGGCATCCATGGTACGCCGGAGCCCTCGCGGATCAGCAAGGCGTCGTCGCATGGCTGTGTCCGGCTCACCAATTGGGACGCTGAGGAATTGGCGCGGATCGTCAGGCCCGGCACGACCGTCCGCTTCCTGCAATAGGCGACCGTTGCGGCCGCTGGTTTGAATTGGCCCCCGGACAGGAGCCGCCCTCGTCTTCCGAAAATGACGAAGGGTGCTCGCAGAATTTCGTGATATCGACACCCGTCAAAGGCCTGTCGCTTCCGAGCCGGCGGGCGATCTATTTGATCCTTCCGCCCCGCCAATGACAGTCTTCAGGACTCCGAGGCTGCGACCTCTTCAGTGATCACTTCGAACTTTTGCAGGATGTGCGGCCCGAAACTGTGGATCATCGGAATGTCAGCCGCATCTCGCCCACGCGCCACGAGAACGCGACCGATGCGAGGCACGTTGTGCCGGGCATCGAATATGTACCATTGGCCGCCGAGATAGGCTTCGAACCAGGCGTTGTAATCCATCGGCGCGGGATCCGGCGGCACGCCGATATCGCCCAGGAAACCGTTGCAGTACCGCGCCGGGATGTTCATCGCGCGGCACAGCGCGATCGCGAGATGCGTGAAGTCGCGGCATACGCCGACGCCTTCGTTCATGGCTTGCGCGGCGGTACGGGTGGCACGGGCGAACTGGTAGTCGAACCGGATCTGGGCGTTGACGTAGTTGCAGATTTGCTGAACGCGATTCCAGCCTGGAGCATAAGTGCCGAACAGGCTCCATGCGGTCGCAGAGAGTTCGTCGACCTCGCAGTAGCGGCTGGAGAGTGTGTATTCGATCACGTCCGGCGGGAGGTCGGCTGGCCAGATTTCCGGGGCGCTCTTGTCCCATTGGTCCGGCTGACCGCTGTCTCGGACGAGCATGTCATTGCTGAAGGCAGCCCCGCCCGCCGGCACGACCACCCGGCGGCACAGATTGCCGAAGCCATCGGTGTATTCGGACGCTGCAAGCGGGCAGCCATCGCTCAGAGAGGTGATGCTGGGATTTGGCCCCTCAATAATGTCTCCGGCTCGGCTGGGATGGGGATCGAGTAGGAGTAATACCGGGGTTGGCTGAACGGTGGTGATCTCGATCCGGTAGCCGAGGCGGATTTCCATGAGGGCTCTTTCGCAAGTGACGCTCGAGCGCAACCGGCGAATTCAGGCGTCTGTTCCCGATCGTCTTGATGAGATTTTGCGCAGCTGGGAGCAGGATCGCAGCGACGCGGCTTCCACCGATGCCACCGCGGACTGCGGCGAAAGGATCACTGAAATAGAATCCTTTCTTGCGTCGCGCTCGGCGCTACAACCCCATCTCAATCTTCCCGACAGTGACGGGTGCCCGCCGCCGTAATGCAGGATTGAGGTGTCAGACCGCTGCACCTCGCAGCGGCAGTAGCCGTCACACCTCGCAATTGCTCCATCTAGGCGACGAACCTTCCAGCAATTGCCGCGTCGCTGGCATATTCATTGAGCGTCCGATTGGGACGAAAGAAGCGGTCGACTTCAATCCTGAGGCCCCCGATCCCTACCTCAGCAGCGAGCTCGCTGAGAACGATCATGCCCACCTCCGGCTCTCCGTCGTCGAGGTCTGCAAGCCCGAACAGGATGTCGTTGTCATCGGGGCTCATCTCAGAGACGAGCCAGGTGCGCCGATCCCATGGGCAGAAAAACTTCAGCACTGGGAGCGGGTCGATATGCTGATCGATCTTCGCCAAGCGGCCGTTCTCGAGAAGCTCGTGTCTTAGATTTTCGGGAATAGCCAACATCAAACGAATTCCAAGGGGCAAGGGAAGACAATTCCGATCGCTGAATCCGCGACTGGGACACTTGTTCAACGTAGTAGACGCGAGTCTCAGTGCTTCCGGCGCTGCTGACCGAGGCCCATCGACTTCGCGAGCTGTGAACGTGCTTCTGCATAGGCCGGGGCGACCATCGGGTAATCGTTCGGCAAGCCCCACTTCGAGCGATATTCCTCCGGTGTCATGTCATAGGCCGTCCGAAGGTGGCGCTTGAGCGATTTGAACTTCTTTCCGTCCTCAAGGCAGATCAGGAAGTCCGCTGTGATCGACTTCTTAATCGACACCGCCGGAGCTTGCTTTTCAGCAGGCGCAGGGCCGACCGGCTCATTGCCCAAGCCCGCTATCGCCGAATGCGTTGTGGCGATCAGCGCGGGAAGGTCCGCGGCCGGCACGCTATTGTTGGATACATAAGCCGAAACGATATGGGCGACGAGATCGATGATTTCGGCATTGGCTTCGGACATCGCATTCTCCCGGCTGCGACTTTGCGCAGCAATTAACTCGCTTCAGGGCGCGGTCATTATTGAGCCAGACTGATGAAGTCAAACTTAGGTCGGTGCGGCGATGGCTGCTTATTGGAAATGTGAATCTTCAGGAAGATAAGCCGAAGCCTCTAATTGTGACCATCGCGGCCTCGACACGGCGCAATCGCTCTGAGCCTCCTATCCTGCCAATCCGGTGCGCCGTATGGGTTATAGATGGCCGAGCCCACATATCGGTCCTTCGAACCATTTTGTTGCGGACAAGCCAGAAGGCGCTCCTTCCGCATCGCCCAAGGCGCCGAATATGTTGAGAGTTAGGTAGTTTCGCGCGGACAGGGGCCTAAGCGTCATTTCCAGTTTTCGGTTCGTCCACTGCGCCGATTTGCACATCGACGCCCCGCTGAAGTCGCTGGCGTTGCGCAACCCGGAACTCGCAGAGTTGGTGTCGAGTGCGACACGAACGGCTTTCGTCGCGACGATTGATCTATGCCTCGACGAAAAGGTCGATGCGCTGCTAATCGCGGGCGATCTCTACGACGGCGATCAGACCTCGATGAAGACAGCCGGCTTCATCGCCACGCAACTCCGCAGGCTTGATGAAGCTGGAATTCGGACGTTCGGGATTCGCGGCAATCACGACGCCGAGTCTCGGATCACCAAGGAACTCGTCTTTCCCGAAAGCGTCACGTTTTTTAAAGGTTCCGCTGCCGCTATTCCCCTGCCCGGCCTCAACGGTCGCCGAGACGTCGTTGTCCACGGGATCAGCTTCCCGAAGCCGCACGCCCCGGAAAGCCTGCTGCCGAAGTTCAAGCCGCCGGTCGAAGGCGCGACTAATATCGCGCTGCTGCACACGAGCCTTGCTGGCGCCGAGGGTCATGACCGTTATGCCCCGTGCAGCGTAGCGGACCTAGCCGGTGCAGGATTCGATTATTGGGCGCTCGGGCATATCCATAAGCGCCAGGTTCACCTCGATAGGCCAGCGATCGTCATGCCCGGCATCCCGCAGGGCCGGGACATCAATGAGAGCGGCGCCAAATCCGTCACTCTCATTACGATTGGCGACGATGGTGCGATCGCCATAGCAGAGCACCGCACGAGTACCGCTCAGTTCGAGCGTGTTTCGGTAGATCTGTCCGGGATCGAGGACTGGTCAGAAGCTATGCGGGCCATCGGGCGCAGACTGGCCGCGGAGCGGGACAGAACCGCGTCTGAGCACCTCATTGCCCGAATCTCGCTCATCGGCGCCACGTCCCTTAGTTGGCGGCTGCGTCGGGAGGGAGATTTCTTGCGCACCGAAGCCGAACAGCAGGCGGCGATCATCGGGAACACCTGGATCGAGAAGGTCTCCTCTGCCTGCTCGCCTCCGCGCGATGCCGCGATCGACAGCGCCGGCGCAGTCGCCGAGCTGTCGCAACTGATTTCCGAGGATGTCCTGCAATCTGACTCGTACCGGCTCGAAGCCAGCGAGCTGATTTCTGAGCTGCAGGGCGCGCTACCCCGAGAGCTCCACAAAATGTTTGGAAGCGACCCGGCAAGCTTCGAGAAGGCCGTCGCTGAATTATCCCAGGACGGCGCGCTCGACGTCATTGCCCATCTGCATGAAGCAGACCAGGAGCCGCGGATCTGATGCGGATCAGGCGCCTTGATCTCACCCGCTACGGCCGCTTCACCAATCATTCGATCGACTTTGGAGCCCCCGAAGCCGGGAAGCCCGATTTCCATCTGATCGTCGGTGCCAACGAGGCCGGAAAATCGACCCTTACGGCCGCCATCGTTGATCTGCTCTTTGGCATGGGTCAGCGCTCCCCATACGGCTTTCTACACGGCTATGACGGTATGCAGATCGGCGCCGCGCTTGAGCTTCCGAGCGGCGAGCGGGAGGTGGTGCGGGTCAAACGGGGGGCGAGGCTGCGCGATGCGAGCGGGCAAGCCATCGATGAGGGCATCCTGACGGCTGGCCTTTCAGGCATCGACCGCGAAGCCTACCGGATGATGTTCTGCCTTGATGAGGAGACGCTTCGAATGGGTGGCGAGAGCATTCTCGCCAGCCAGGGCGAGCTCGGACAGCTGCTTTTTTCTGCCAGCGCGGGCCTCGCAGCCTTCGGCCAGCGGCTGAGCAAGCTGCAAGAGATAGTGGACGCCTTCCATAAGCCGCGTGGCAGATCGACCGAGCTCTCAGCCTTCAAGGCGAGGCTCGACGAGCTGAAAGCCCGAAAGGAGGCTATCAACGTCCTCGCAACCACCCATGCACAGCTGATGCTGGATCGCGATGACGCCTCCGCGAAGTATGAGGCAGCGCTGTCCGAACGCAGCAAATCCAAGCTTCGCTTCGACGAGATCAACCGATATCTCGGCGTTCTGCCGGATCTCGTGGCCCTGAAGGGTCTCCGTTTGGACCTGTCAGCCCTAGCAGAGGTACCGCAACCACCAGCCGCCTGGGCCGAAAGACTGCCGGAGCTCATCGGCGCTGAGGGCCGCATCAAGGCAGCTTGTGAGATCGCGTCGGCCAATGTCGATAGAATCCGCCGCGAGCGCGACGGTATCCAGATCGAGCAAGTGCTCATTGACGCCGGGCCGGCAATCGATGCCCTGCGGAACAGCGAGGCGCGGTATGTCGCAGCTCTTGATATCTCAAAGCGAGAATCCGAGCTTGCCGTCATCGAAGGAAATCTGAAGAAAATCTCCGAACGTCTTGATCGTGCAGGAGAATTACCCGCGAAACTGGTGTTACCCGCCACGCTAGTTGGGAAGCTGCGCGGGCTGATCGATCGGCGTTCTGGCCTCCGCGAGAGGCTTCAGGCAGCCTCTCGCGAATGTATCCGAGCAAGCGATGCACTTTCTGCGGCAAAGCAGGTGCTCGCCTCGCTCGACGCCACCGACCAGGATGAAGTGCTCGCGGCGCGGGTTCGGCTGGCGCTCGACCAAGCCCGGGCAAGCGATCATGCTGCTCGCGAGAAGGCTGCCTTCCGCGTTGTCATCGGCCTCCAGGACAAACTCAAGGAGCAGCTAAATCAGCTTGGTTCCTGGAACGGTGACCTCGATCAGCTCGCAGCTATGAAAGCCCCGACGACACACCAGATCGAAGACTGGCGCCGCCGAGGCGAAGTGATCCGCCAAGCCAGTGTAAAACACGCTTCCGATATCGAAAGCCTGACCGACCGCATGGTCGAGCTCGCCGCCACCATCACCTCGATCAAGGCGGCGACCGGGCTCGTCGATGATGCGACTGCCCGCACCTCTCGTGTGGATCGCGATGACGCTTGGCGAACACATCGCGAGGTCTTGAGCGAAGCGACTGCAGCTGTGTTCGAAGCCGCGTTGAGAAATGATGACGGGATCACGGAAACCAGGCTCAGCCAAACCAGCCTTGCGGCCGATCTGAGGCAGGCCGTCCAGGCGGAGGCAACGACAGCCGCAAAGCTGCGGCGGGCAGAGCAGCTTCATACCGACACGCTGGCGTTGAAGGCAGGTCTGGACGCCGAACTGGCGGCGACCTTCATCGTGATCGGCTTGCCAAGCGACGCGCACGTTGCTGATCTCGAACGACTGCTGATGCGCCGCGCCTCGGCACTGGAGATCAGCGCACAGATCGAGGTAGCTTCAGCCGATCTCCGCACAGCCCAAGAGGATGGCGCCGCGCATGTTGAACGACTGGCGGCAGCTCTGAAATCGATTGGCGTGCTCCCATCCGAGAACGAGTTCGCGAACCTCCTGGTCGGCCTTCAAACAGCGATCGATCGCCGGACGACACTGCGGTCCGAGCTTTCCCACGCTGCAAAATCGCTCGAACAAAGCGTTACTGAGCTCGCCACCAGGCAGAGGGACGTTGCTGAGGCTCAAGCGGCTCAGGATGATTGGCAACAGGAATGGGACGTCACGGTCAAGTCCTGTTGGCTGAGCGAAGTGCCCTCGCCTCTCGGCCCTGACGAAGTCAGTCAGGTCCTCAACGTCCTTGCCGAAATCCCGCCGCTGGAAAGCGAACGCGAAAGCCTCAGCCATCGCATTGCGGCGATGAAGCGGGATCAGGACCAGTTCATCCAGGCTGTAAGCAGCGTTGCCAGCTCCCTCCAGATACCGGCCGACGAAGATGACCCTGTCAAACTCGCTGCGGACTTGCATCGGCGGCTGGAGACGGCTCGGTCCCACGAGCGCGAACGGAGCAGCAAGACGGCCGAACTCGAGCGAGCGGTGATCGTTAATCGCGACGCGCTGGAAGAGCTCACCCTTCACCGAGCGGATGTCGAAACGCATACCTCGTTTTTCGGCGTCGCGTCGCTTATGGAGGTCAGCGCAAAAATCGACGAGGCCAACCGGCGATCCGAGCTTGAGCGCCAGCTGAAGGTTCTGAGCAGCCGGATCACAGCAGCATGCCGAACGGAAACCTTAGAGGCCGCCGAAGCCATCCTCGCGGAGTTCGAGCAAACTGGTCTGGAGGCGGAGGCGGCTAGTCTCGCAAGTCGGCTCGAGGGGCAAGACCGTGAAGCTCACGAACTCCATGCCCGGCATCTGCAGGCCGATCGTGCACTCGCTGCGATCGGAGGCGACGACGCTGTAGCTCGTCTCGACGAAGAGCGGCGCACCGTCCTGGTCGAGCTCGAAGAAAAGGCCGTCCAATATGCGCGCCTGAAATTGGGCATAGCGGCCGCTCACCAAGCTCTGCAGATCTATCGGGATACCCATCGCACGTCGATGCTGCAGCACGCTTCCGATGCCTATCGGACGATCACGATGAGCGCCTACTCCGGGCTGGCCACACAACCGAATGGCGACAAGGAGATTCTTCTTGGCGTCATGGCCGGCGGCGGGTCAAAGCTCGCGACAGAGATGTCGACTGGCGCGCGGGCTCAGCTCTATTTGGCGCTCCGTATTGCCGGCTATCATGAGTTCGCCAAGACGCGTCCGTCATTGCCGTTCATCGCGGACGACATTCTCGAAACCTTCGATGATTTCCGCTCCGAGGAGGCCTGCCGCCTATTCGGTGGAATGGCAACCAGCGGTCAAGTCATTGTCGCGACGCACCACCACCACCTTATCGATATCGCACTCCGAGCCTGCTCAGACGTCACGGTGCACCAACTCGTATTCCAATAGGGTTGGGGGCCGAACTTCAGAGCAATCGGCGCCGGTGAGGCAAACCCGAGATCGCCCACCCGAACCTGGCAAATCATTGCTTGCGCTAGGACCGTGCTATCGCGCTGTCGAGCGTAAACTTTCCTCGGAGATCAATGAGGGCCAACGGAAGCCATATCCGACTTCGCCGACTTTCCCCGGAAAAGATGAGCACGAAAAGAGCCTAATGGATCTTAAAGCCGTGTTCGAGAGCCTCGCACCTTGAGCGACAGATTGGCATATTTGGAGAACTATGCCATGCGCGCTGGATGGCGCGAGGACAGAGCTTCATGTCGCGGACTTTCAGCTCCGGAATTCCAGCCAGGCTGATCATAGTCGCGGTATTCGCCGTCATCGTCATCCCGGGCATTATCTTCGCGGCCATTCTCATGAATAGGTACGCTGAAGTTCAGCGTGGCCGCTATCAACAGGAGGCAATCGAGGCGGCGACAACGGGCGCAGCCGTCGTCGATCGGCACATTCGCAGTTGGCAAATCACGCTTCAAACGCTGGGAACCTCAAGAGCCCTAAGGGACGGCGATCTGGAAGGTTTTTATCGCCAGGCTCTCGAGGTGAAGGCTTTCATCGGAGCTGACATCGGATTGCGGGACCTCAGCGGTCAGCAACTCGTCAACACCAGGCAGTCCTGGGGTAAAGAGTTGCCCTTCACTCCCTTCCCCGTCGACCAGCAGGTCATCGCGTCCGCGAGACCTCACGTCACTAACGTTTTCACCGGGGCGATCGCACAGCGGCCACTGGTTGCCGTGATCGTGCCGATCTTCGTCGATGGAGCGCCTCGTTACCTCCTGCATGTCGGCGCTGAAACGGCGCTATTTGCAGATGTCATCAAGCCTATGATCCCGCTTGGCTGGTTTGTGGCGATCGGCGACAGAGACGGCGTCTATGTCACGCGCTCGGAAGACCACGACAGGTTCACTGGGCAACCCGGGGTGCCGGCATTTCTGGCTCAAGCTGTCGGGAAGCAAGGCACCTTTGTCGGCAAGAGCGCATTAGGCGAGGAGATTCTGGTCGGATATGCGCGTTCTGAATTGTCAGATTGGCTAGTCGCCGCGAACATCCGCCGAAGTGTGGTTGAGCAGCCGCTTCGAAGCGCGGTCATTGCCTTGACCGCTGGCGGGGTCACGAGCCTGTTCGTCATGCTGATAGCAGCAACGCTTCTTTGGCGCCTCATCGGAAAACCCCTGCGTAGTTTGACCTTGGTTAGCGCGCGGCTGGGCAAATTCTCCGGACCGATCCAGGTGCCGACCAAGCTAACCGAATTCATCGCGCTTCGAGACGCGATGTCCGAGGCGTCTCAGAAACTCAATGCGAGCAGCGCCGAGCTTGAGGCCAAGGTCGCCGATCGAACCGCCGAACTAGCGCAGGCCAGCGAACTGGTGAGGGCGGAGGCCGCCGAACGCCAGCGTATCGAAGCGATGCTTGCGCAGGCTCAAAAGATGGAAGCTGTCGGTAACCTCACCGGCGGAGTCGCCCATGACTTCAATAATCTGCTGCAGGTCGTCGGAGGCAATCTCGAGCTGCTAAAAAAGGAACCGGGACTGAGTGAGAAGGCCCATACCCGCATCGCCAACGCCGTGGCCGGTGTGTCTCGAGGGGCGCAGTTGGCAGCGCAGTTGCTTGCATTCGGTAGGCGCCAGGCACTTGAGCCGAGGGTGATCAACGTTGGACGGTTTATCCGCGGAATGGACGATCTTCTGCGGCGGACACTCGGTGAAGAAATAGAGATTGAGACTGTCGTCGCCGGTGGGCTTTGGCACACGTTCGTCGACCCGACGAATGTCGAAAATGCGATCCTGAATCTGGCGATCAACGCACGCGACGCGATGGATGGTGCTGGGCGCCTAACGATCGAGGCGGGCAACAGCTACCTCGACGACGATTACGTTCGGTGGAACGCTGAAGCAGCGCGTGGGCAATATGTCGTCATCAGCGTAACCGATACGGGCAGCGGAATGCCGCCCGAGGTGCTAGCCAAGGTGTTCGAGCCGTTCTTTTCGACGAAGCCCGTTGGAAAAGGCACGGGCCTGGGTCTGTCAATGGTCTATGGCTTCGTGAGGCAGTCCGGCGGCCACGTGAAAATCTACAGCGAGCTCGGCCACGGTACGACCATCAAGCTCTACCTCCCGCGATCGCATGACACGGAGGATGTCATCGACCACAGTGATCAACTGCCTGTCATCGGCGGGACAGAGCAGGTTCTCGTCGTCGAAGACGACGATGCTGTGCGCGACACGGTCGTGAATATGCTTTCAGAGCTCGGCTATCGCGTTCTACAAGCGCCGAATGCGCAGAGTGCGATGTCGATCATCGAAAGCGGCACCGAGATCGATCTCCTTTTCACAGACGTTATCATGCCTGGTCCGCTGAAAAGCGCCGAACTTGCCCGCAGCGCGAAAGCAATTCTTCCGCGCCTCGCTGTCCTTTTCACCTCCGGCTACACCGAAAATTCCATCGTACACGGAGGAAGGTTGGACGAGGGTGTTCACCTTCTATCGAAACCATACACGCGTGAAGCCATGGCTCGGAAACTCCGGTATGTGCTTGCGGCGGAAAAGGCCCCTTCCCCACCGAACAGTTCTACCACATCTGATGACGCCGCTTCTTTGACGGTGCTGCTGGTCGAGGACGATGCCATCATCCGTCTGGATGCGGCCGAAATGATCGAGTCGCTCGGTCACAAGGTGCTAGAGGCTGGATCGGGTCGCGAAGCGATCGCCCTAGCCGAAACGCATACGATCGACCGCCTGATGACTGATATCGGGCTTCCGGACATAAGCGGCGTCGACCTCGCGACCCGCTTGAGAGAGCGCAATGCCGATCTGATCGTTGTATTCGCGACGGGTCGCAGCCAGCTCGACGGGTTCCAAATGGACAACCGGACCCGATTGGTTTCAAAGCCCTATGGCGCGGCTGATCTTGCTGCGGCGCTTGCAGCTGAGCGATTGCAAACCTAGCGGCAAGACCGAGTCCAGTTTTGCCCAGGGTGGATCCCGACCACTTGGCGCGGACAAAACCACCAAATGACATGGCTGGTTGTCGCTGCCGATCGTTTGCGATAGCGGCATGCCGCAATTCGAGCTGGCTGAGCTGGTTGCAATCGTGACGGAGGCCGGCGCGGGAGGGTCGGGCGGAACGTTCGGCGCGTTTTTCTATAATCAGATCGACGAGAACGGGGAGGCGTATCGCCCTTACAAATTAGCGGGCGTTCCGAGATCAGCCTTTGCCGATGTCGAAATGCCTCGCAAGACCGAGATTTTCGCGTCGATCTTTAACGGCTTGCGCGCTTTACATTCTGACGACATTCGAAAGGACCCGCTCTACGACCTGAACGGGCCTCATTTCGGGATGCCAAAAAGCCATCTGTCGGCTGTCTGTTATCTGGCGGTCGCGGTCATCTCGCGAGCCGGCATCGTGCACGGCGGCATTTTGTTGCCCACAACGAGCCTGGGCAATTCGATGAAGAGGCAGAGGAGATCGTCAAGGCGATCGCGGCCACGCTGCGATCTCAATCGAGAACGCCGCGCTCCTCGCAGAAGCGCGGCGGTAGGTCGTTATCAGGCGAGTAGCGCCTGAGCTGTACGCTCAGTCGAGTAAATCGGCGGGGACCTTGCCGCCGTTCTCGGAGAGCTTCTTGATGACTGCCTTGTGCAGCCAGACGTTCATCGTCGCCGAGTCGTTGGTATCGCCCGTGTAACCGAGTTCCTGCGCCAGTTCCTTGCGGGCGGTGAGGCTGCTGTCGATCTTGAGCGCCTTGAGCAGGTCGACAATGGACGTCTTCCAGTTCAGCTGCTGGCCGCTGTCCTTGGCCGCCTTGTCGAGGATCGGCGCGACGTCGACCTGCTGCGAGGCCATCGATCCAGGCGCAGTGCCGATGTTTGCCGTGGTCTGACCGACGGGTGTCCCTGCCGGCGACGAGGCTGGTGCGGTGGAAGTGCCGGACGGTGGGACAACCGCACCCGGTGCGGGAGCAGACGTTGAAGTGGCGACCGTATCGGCCTTGGCCTGGCCGAAGATGGCCTTCTTGATGCTGTTGAAAATTCCCATGATCAGGCTGCCTTCTTCGTCGCGGCGGTGTTGGCGGCGCCGCCGAGCTGCGTCAACGTCTTGTCGGTCTTGGTCTCCTCGGCGAGCGTCGCGTCGAGCAGCTTGACCGCATCCTTATGGCCGAGCTGCTGGGCCCACGCCTTGAGGGTACCGTAGCGGGCCATCTCATAGTGCTCTACGGCCTGTGCCGAGGCCACCAGGCCGGCGTCGATCGCCGGGCTGTCGCTATAGTCCTCAATGACCGCCTTGCCTTCCTCGATGATCCCGAGGATGGCGTCGCAGGTCTTGCCGCGCGGGGCCTTGCCGATAAGCTCGAACACCTCACCGAGGCGCTCGACGTGACCTTCGGTCTCTTCGCGATGGGTCTCGAAAGCCTTTTTGAGCTCGGGCGACTTGGCCGCCTTCGCCATCTTCGGCAGCGCCTTCAGTATCTGCTTCTCCGCGTAAAAGACGTCCTTGAGCATGTCGTGGAACAGGTCGTCGAGCGGCTTCGGTTCGGTCGCCATGTCTTCCTCCAGCGATGTGGCTAGTCGATGGTCTGAACGAACCCTGAGAGCCCGTGTTCCATTCCGCTCCGCTGGAACTTTCGGGGGCAATCTGCCGTTGGATTGTGCATCGCGGCATCGGCCGCACGCCCACGGGAGACCATCATGAAGAAGCTGCTCATTGCCACCTTGATCGCCTCCGCGACATCCTTTGGCGCGATCGCACAGACGTCGACGACCTCGCCGATGCCCGCCCCAAAGGCTGACGCCGACAAGAATGCCCCGCTGCCGGGCGCCAACAGCTTCACCGAGGGTCAGGCCAAGAGCCGCCTCGAGGCCAACGGCTATTCAAACGTTGGAGCCTTGAAGAAGGACGACAATGGCGTCTGGAAGGGCACCGCGACCCACTCGGGGGCGCAGGTCAACGTCTCCGTCGACTACCGCGGCAACATCACCCGCAACTGATCGGTGCTCGCACCGCGAAAACTGGAGAACGACATGACCCGTACCCTGACCCGTTCCTACGATAGCCACGCCACCGCCCGCTCGGTCGTGGACCAACTCGAGGCCGCTGGCGTTTCCAGCCGCGCCATCAGCATTGTCGGCAGCGACGGCAAGACTGACGAGACCAACGCCGCCGAAGGTGCCGGAATCGGTGCCGGCGTCGGCGGCGCCGCCGGACTGCTGACCGGCCTTGGCATCATGGCGATCCCCGGCGTCGGCCCGGTTGTTGCCGCCGGCTGGCTTGCCGCCACCGCCGCAGGTGCCGTCGCCGGTGCCGCCGCCGGTGGTCTGGTTGGCTCATTCGTGAAGGAAGGCCACGGTGAGGACGAGGCGAACTACTACGCCGAGACCGTTCGCCGCGGCGGATCGGTCGTATCCGTCCGCACCGAACCCGAGCATGAGGCAACCGTCCAAGCTATCCTTGACGGCGCCACTCCGATCGACCGTGCGACCCGCGAGGCTGACTATCGAGCTGGCGGCTGGTCGCGCTTCGACGAAAACGCCGATCCTTACGTTCGGGATGCCACCGCGTCGGGCCGAGTGCCGCCTGCCGTGATCTGACGGCGCGCGCATGTTGAACAACGGCCTCGGGCGACCGGGGCTGTTTTCTGTTTGGCGTTCAGACAAGCGCGAGAGCTTCTTTGCATGTTTCACGGCGGCTCGATTGATCGATCAGGCAGAACCTCTGAGAGTGATCGAGAGGCAGGTCATCAGGCGACGATCTCTCCCTCGGTCCGCAAAAGCGCGCCTTACCAAGAAGCGCAGCAGACGGAGCATGGGAGTGTCAGAGCAAGCGCGCCTGTGCAGGTTCGCGGTCGACTTCGTTCCGGCCATTTCGCCGCTCGAGCTCAATTTGAGCACTGAATCGAAGATCGACATCACGACTGGCAGCGCATTCTGAGAGTGCCGGCACGCTCAGCTGGCCCCATGTCTTGCCGCGATCAGGCCCCGTTGGCACGCGAGGGAGCAAGCCGGGCTCTATGCTCCACGCAAGTAATTGGTCGATCGAAGCTTCATTCAACATGTCGCGGAGATGGTGCGCAGTTACGTACGCATCGGGCATCGCGCGATGAGCGGGCAAGCCAATCTCGTGCACGAGGCCCGCCGGCTTCCGCTGATACCGAAGCATCTGATTTGAGAACCGGGGCAGCTCCGGCCAGAGGCGCAAGGCGCATTTCCAGGTGCAGATTCATTGAGCACCCGCGCTCAGCCGCGGTCGGCAGTATCGCTGTTCGAACGCCGCTCGGTGCGCCGCCAAAGCCAATACTCCGCGCTCCGGCTTCAGGATAGACGGCGCTATATCCTTCCAGTACGGCGCGCCAGCAACGTCCTCATCCCGAATATGGTGCACTGCCATCGTATCGGCGGAGATGGCGCGTCCGGGATTGACGAGAAGCGCGCCGCGTTCCTCGGTGACTTCCCAGCGTCCATCGGCTCCTAGCGAGACGTCCTGCCAACCGATTTCACAGACGTCGTGGGGGCCGTCGCCGGCCGTCTCAAGGTCGATGACCCGAACGCGATTACTGAGCATGGATTGTAGATCAGCATTTCAGCTGGTCCATACAAGGCAGGAGCCTTTCCATCCCCGCTGGCAGGTGGATCAACGAAAATCCCGCGTCTTCACCTTGATCGCGTCGATATGCAGATCGGGGATATAAATGTCCCGGGCTCGTAGTCCCTTGGGCGGAAGATCGCGCGGATCAGGCGTTGCAGAGCCATGATGAAACTCGTCACCTCGTCCATGAGGCAGCGGGAAAGGCTGCCCGCGCTTCCCAACACCGGCGAGGTCGGCAGATAGATCAGTGAGCCTCTGCGCCACGAGGTGGACGACCTCGCCCTCGCGCTGGATGCGTCCGCGGACCGAGATCATCCCTGCGGAAAGGATCGTCCGCCTGAACAGCTCGAACACCTTGGGCCAAACCACGAGGTTCGCGATCCCGCTTTCATCCTCGAGGGTAATGAACATGACACCCTTGGCCGAGCCAGGCCGCTGCCGTACCAAGACGATGCCGGCGGCTTCGAGCCAACGTCCATCGCGCGCTTCCATTGCGGCCTGACAGCTGACAATGCCCCTGCGCCGAAGATCCTGCCGCAGGAATGAGACCGGATGATCGCGAAGCGACAGCCCGACATGGCGATAGTCCTCGACCACATCTCCACCGGTCGCCATAGGCCGGAGCGTGATGGCAGGCTCCGGCGTTTCATCGGTGCGCTTATCCGCAGCCGCGGCGAACAGGGGCAGCGGTTCGTCGCGCAGGACGCGGATCGCCCAGAGCGCCTCTCTCCGCGCCAACCCAAGGCTGGGCCGAAACCCATCGGCTTCGGCGATCTGCGCCAACGCTGCCACGGGCACCCGAGCCCGGCGCCAGAGATCCTCGATCGACTCGAACGGAAGGCGGGCTCGGGCCGTGGCGATCGCGGCAGCGTGAGCATTGGACAACCCCTTGACCATCCGGAGGCCCAGGCGAACGGCAAACCGCCCCTCGTCTCCGGTCTGCTCCAGCGTGCAGTCCCAGCGGGAGGCGTTTGCGCACACAGGCCGAACCTCGACGCCGTGATCGCGGGCGTCGCGCACGATCTGTGCAGGAGCATAGAAGCCCATGGGCTGACTGTTCAGCAGCGCGGCGCAGAACACGTCCGGATGCCAGCATTTCAGCCAGGCGGAGGCGTAGGCGATCAGAGCGAAGGAGGCCGCGTGGCTCTCAGGGAAGCCGTAGGAGCCGAAGCCTTCGAGCTGTCGGAAGGTTTGCTCGGCGAACTCGGCCTCGTAACCGTTGGCGACCATGCCGGCGACGAGCTTCTCCTTGAACTTCGACACGCCGCCCGTGAACTTGAAGGTCGCCATGCTCTTGCGCAGCAGGTCTGCCTCGCCGGGCGTGAAGCCGGCGCATTCGATCGCGACCCGCATCGCCTGCTCCTGGAAGAGCGGCACGCCGAGCGTCTTGCCCAGAACCTTCTCCAGCTCGGGCTTGGGATAGTGGACCGGCTCGCGGCCCTCGCGTCGGCGCAAATAGGGATGGACCATGTCCCCCTGGATCGGACCTGGTCGAACGATTGCGACCTGCACGACGAGGTCATAGTACGTCCGCGGCTTAAGCCGGGGCAGCATCGACATCTGCGCGCGGCTCTCGATCTGAAATGTGCCGAGCGTGTCGGCCTTCCGGATCATCGCATAGGTCCGTGGATCCTCGGCCGGGATGGAGGCCAGGTCGAGCGCGATACCCTTGTGATCGGCGAGCATGTCCAGGCCTCGCTTCATGCAGGTCAGCATGCCCAGCGCGAGGACGTCTACCTTCATGAATTTCAACGTGCCGATATCGTCCTTGTCCCATTCGATGACCTGACGATCGGCCATTGCCGCTGGCTCGATCGGGACAAGGTCGTCGAGGCGGTCATGGGTCAGGACGAACCCGCCGGGATGCTGCGAGAGGTGGCGCGGGGTGCCGTGAAGCTGGCGGGCGAGATGGAGCGCCAGGCGCAGCCGTCGGTCGGCCGGGTTGAGGTTGAGCTCCTCGACGTGTCGCTTCTCGATGCCTTCCTCGGACCAGGCCCAGACTTGCGACGACAACGTGCCGATCAGGTCCTCGGGGAGGCCCAGCGCCTTGCCGACGTTGCGTAAGGCCCCCTTGGTCCGGTAGCGAATGACGGTCGAGCAGAGAGCGGCATGATCGCGGCCATAGGTGTCAAAGACCCACTGCATGACGATCTCGCGCCGCTCATGTTCGAAGTCGACATCGATATCGGGCGGCTCACGACGCTCCTCGGAGACAAAGCGCTCGAACAGCAGGTCGTTGCGGCCCGGGTCGATTGAGGTAATGCCAAGAACGAAGCAGACGGCCGAGTTTGCCGCCGAGCCACGACCTTGGCAGAGGATGTCCCGCGAGCGGGCAAAGCGGACGATCGAATTCACCGTCAGGAAATATGGCGCGTAGCCGAGCCTTTCGATCAGCGTCAGCTCACGGTTCAGGCTCGCCCGGACGCTTTCGGAGAGCCCTTCGGGATAGCGTTGGGCAGCGCCCTCCCAGGTCAGCTTTGCAAGAGTCTCCTGTGGCGTCAGCGTGGGATCGTCGCGCTCCTCCGGGTACTGATAGGCGAGCTCGTCGAGCGAAAACCGGCAGCGATCGGCAATCTGCAGCGTTCGGGCCAGGGCTTCGGGGTAACGCGCGAAGAGCCGGCACATCTCGTCCGGTGGCTTCAGATAGCGGTCGGCATGGCGCTCGCGCCGATCGCCAAGAGCGTCGATCGTGACGTTGTGGCGGATGCAGGTGACAACGTCCTGCAGTATCCGCCGGGCCGGCTCGTGGAAGAGCACATCGTTGGTCACGACCGTGGGGACGCGCATCCGCGTCGCCAAGTTCGATAGCTCATGCAGGCGGAGATGGTCATTCGGCCGGCGCCGCAGCGACAGGGCGAGATAGGCACGGTCGCCAAATCCTTCCCGGAGCCGACGCAGTCGAAAGGCGCAGTCTTCGTCAGCCAGATCCGGCGCGAGCACCGCGACCAGACCTTCGCCGTGGGCGACGACGTCTGACCATTCAAGGTGACACCGGCCTTTGCCGCCGCGGTTCTTGCCGATCGAAAGCAGTCGGCAGAGGCGCGAGTAGGCAGGCCGATCGGTCGGATAAACCAGGAGCGACATGCCGTCAGTAAGATCGAGCCGGCAGCCGACGATCAGTCTGACGCCTGTGGTCTTCGCGGCCTCGTGGGCGCGGACGATGCCGGCGAGCGAATTGCGGTCTACGACAGCGAGCGCCTCGATACCGAACAGTGCCGCTTGGGCGAACAGTTCCTCGGCCGACGAGGCGCCGCGTAGGAAGCTGAAATGGCTGGTGACCTGAAGCTCTGCATAGCGCACGCTCATCCGAACACGCCGTGCAAGAACCAGCGATGCGATCCGGTTGCAACGTCCTCACCGTCGCCGGCGCGATAAAGCCAATATCGCTCGCCGGCATCGTCCTCGACGCGGAAGTAGTCGCGTACGGCCACCATCTCGGCCTCGCGCTTCCACCATTCGCCGAACACGCGTTCCGGTCCGTCCGCGCGACGAACCCGACGGCGGATCCCGCGCCAGCTAAACCAGGCGGGAGGATGATCCGGCAGGAGCGCCATGGTCTCGACTGGCTCGGGTCGGGGCAGCAGCCGCGCCGGCCGTGGCCAGTGGCTGGGCCAGACTGCTCCGGTCTCCTCAGTCTGCGCCGCGACACGGCGGACAGAGCGCTCGGGTACATCGCTGGCAACCGGAGCCATGCGATAGACCGCCCGCTCGCCGACACGATTGGCGAGGATGTCGATAAGGCCGGACACGTCCGCGCTGGTCTCCTCAACTAGGGAGCTGACCGCCTGCTTTCGTTCGAGGGGCTCAGCCAAGGTCGCTGCCAGCGTCATGATCTCGATGCCGAAGCCAGGTTCGATCGCCTCGATCTTCTCACAGAGGAGCCGCGTCAGTCGTTTCACGTCACAAACAGGCTTGGCGAGCCCAACCCGGACTGTCTGCAGTCCACGGTCAACGCGATGGCAGACGAGATCGAGGCGCCGAGCGCCAAGACCGTGCGCCTCGAGGCGATCGCAGAGCTGGGCAACCAATTTGCTGATGTAGCGAGCGATTGTCTCCGGCGCGCCGATCGGTTCGGCGAAAGCCCGGCGGACCTCGATCAGGTCGGGAGGTCGGATGGCGACGATCGGCTCCGCGACCTCCCCGAGCGCCTGGGCCAGTCGGCGAGCGATCGCTGGCCCAAAGCGCAGCGTGAGCGGCGAGCGCGGTTGGGCGATAATGTCGCCGGCAGTCTCGAAGCCTAGAACGCGCAGGTCGTTCGATATCGTGGCGGGCAGTCGCAAGCATTCTAGCGGCAGCGGCAATAGCGGCTGCGCTTCATGCCCGATCGGAGTCACGATCGTTGCCCGAGAGGTGTATCGAGCGAGCGCATGGGCCGTCCCCCAGCTGTCAGCAATCGCAGCCCTGGCCTCGACGCCCGATATCGCCAAGCGTCCAACGATGGCGTCCAGCATGTCGGCTTCTCCGCCATGCAGGTGTTCTGCACCCGTCGTGTCGATGACGATACCATCGGGAGGGTCCGGCGCGACGATCGGGGCGACGCGCTGATGCAGCCAGATTGCCAGCCGCTCAAGCTCCTGTGCGTCTGCGGCGGGATTCGCTTCCTCGACCAGCAGGCCAGGCACGAGCGCCTGCGCTTTCGTGGCCGGCATGCCGACGCGAAGCCCGGCTGTCAGTGCAGCGGCATTCGCCGCCTGCACTACCCTCCTGCTGCCGTCGCGAGCGATGAGGACGAGCGGGACCTCAGGCGGAGGCGCCGCGCCGCCAGCCATCCGCCGAAACCGATCGGTCGACCAGTTCGGGAGGAAGACCGAGACGACCCGTATCATCGCATGCCTCCAACTCAAAATCCGCGCTTTCGCCTGCCCGGGCCCTAATCAATTCAACAAGCCAGCGTGACCGCCCTACCCCCGGCACTGGCAGCGCTGTCGATGGAAGCACCGAAACCCGCCATCGGGTCATCGCCGCCGTGGGTTGACCAAAATCAGAGGCGTCGACCTCGCGTCGCCATCGTCGCAGCGCGATGCCGATAGCACCTGTCCCCTCCGCGGCGAGCTGAAGGCGACGCGACGCTGTCATGGACAAGCGGGCTACCTCGCCGACGACGGAGCCCAGCCCGCCATGGCGCAGGCCCTCTTCCATGCAGGCGAGCACCGTCTTGTCATCGCCGGCCTCGACATAGATCACGCGGTCAGGGATCAACCCCGCCTGCGCCATCGCCGGCGCGAACAGATCGGCTCGGGTGAGGCACCAGAGCACCTTGCCGCGACTCCTCGCGGCAACCCCGGCGCTGAACAATGCCGCCGCTGCACCGTCAATCGCGCCGTTGCCGCCGCCCGCGACCTCATGCAGTGCTCCTAGCGCGAGGCCTCCACCAGGCAAGCGTGAGTCGACCGTCGCGATACCGAACGGCAGCACCGTCCGGCCGCGGGCGCCTCGGCCCTCGATCCGCTCGATCTGGTCGCGGAGCGACTGAAATAACGGCTGTGGCCGCAACGGACTTTACCTGCTAGAACGACACTTGATGTTCCTCTTATGTTCTCAGCGAGGGGCTGAGAGTCAAGCTCGGTGTTTGGCGGGAACACAGCGACGCGACGGGAGGTTGCCGAGAAGCAGCCTCTGCATCCGAGCAGGAGAACCAAATGTCCGAGGATCCAACCGAAATCGTCCAGCAGTCGTACGAGGTGGTCGCTTGGCGAGGGCTCGCGCTAGCCCTTCTGGCGCAGATCCTGGTTCCAGCGCCGGAGAACGAGGAGGAGTGCTCCCAGTTCCTTCACACCGTGCTGGCAGATATTCTCGATCAGACAGTCAACAGCGAGGCAATGCCAGCCGAACTCGAGCGAGGCGCGTTGCGGGCCGAACTGGAAGGTGTGAACGAGCGCCTTCGCGAGGAACTCGCTGAAGCGCGGCTCGATCGACAGAAGCTCCGAAATGAATGGCTGAAATCGGGAGCCAGCTGATCGCCCACCGAGTATCGGCCACCTTCAGGACGCCCACGCACTAGGGAGCAACCGTACGTGCCGCACGACAAGGAGCGTAGAAGCTGGGAACACGCGATCGATCCGTGCGATTAGTCCCAGACCCGCAAACCTGAACAGAGCATTATGTGAAGCGCACCTCAACGCAGCTCGCTGAGTGGTCTCTTCCATCAACGGCCACCCTTGGATCGTCGATCCGCGCCAAGGGAATCGAGCGCGAAATCAGGCGGCGGCTTCCTTGGTCGACGCGGAAGCACCTGACGGTCGAATCTGGCAGAGCGATCCTTCACATGCCGGACACCGGAGCTGCTGAGTTTGAAGCCCTATCTGCGCTCGTAGCGGATATGTTGGCCGATATTACAGAGTTGCCCATCCTCCCCAGCGAGGCCGAGGACATTCTCTCCATCTCATCTCGCGAGCGCCACAAGTGGCTCGACGACGGCCGGCTCCAGAGCGCGGGGACAAAGACGGTCAAGCTGCGTGGCCGGGCCAAGGCGGTCACTTTCCACGTGTTCACCCCAAGTTTCATCGAGCATGTCCTCGATAGCGGCCTGCCGGAAATCTGGCGGGAAGAGGATATCGCGACGACAGCAGAGAATCGGCGCCGAGCGGCAGGAAAGGCAGCTTTGACGCGCGCCGGAAAGCGATCGGCCAAATCCCGTAAGGCTGCGCCCGTTCCCGATGAACAGGAAACCGGCCTCGACGGCTGGGAAGAGTTTGAGGCTGAAGGTCTGCTTAGGTGAGGCACGCCGCCCGGACGGACGGGAGAAGAGCTACTCCATGAATCTGTCCACATGAGCGACATCCTGTCTGTTCAAGGCCTCCAGGCGGCAGAAGCGCGGTCTCTTTCACGCGGCGGCTAAGCTGGCGATTGCAGCTGCCGCACCACCCGAGCCGTGCGGGATTTCTTTAGCCTGAAGCGCCATCTCAACGGCGCCGAGAGCTCCAAGAAGCGCCGCGGCGTTGAAATGACCCATGTGGGCGATCCGGAAGGCCTTGCCGTGATAATCCCCGATCCCGAGGCCGAGCGTCACACCACAGACGTCGCGCGCAAAGGAGGTGATGACGCTTACATCAATGCCAGGCCTTAGCACCGCTGTCACAGACGGCGCTCGCTCAGATCCCTCGGTCACTCCGAAGGTGAGAGCTTGACCGCTCGACCATAGATCGACGGCAGCATGCGTCGCCTTGGCAAGAGCAGCGTGGCGGCGCCAGCTCGCCTCCAGCCCTTCCTCGAAGATCATGTCGAGCGCGGCACGTTGTCCAAAGAGGAGATGCTCCGGTGCAGTGCCGCAATGCTTCATGTAGGCCAGCACGTTCATCCGGCCGCTCCAATCCCAATACCCGGTGCGCAGGTTGGCGCGCTTATGGGCGGCCAGAGCCTTGTCGTTGGCCGCGACGAAGGCGAGGCCGGGCGAGGACATGAGGCCCTTCTGCGAGGCTGAGACGGCGATGTCGATGCGCCAGGCATCCATCTCGAATTCCATGCACCCGAGGGAGGCAATGGCATCGACCATGAACAGAGCGGGGTGACCGGCGGCGTCGATGGCCCTGCGAATGGCTGGGATATCGTTGACGATGCCTGCAGCGGTATCGATCTGCACGACCATCACGGCTTTGATCTTATGCTGCGTGTCAAAACGCAGCCGGGCTTCGACCGCGGCTGGATCGACGGCCCGGCGCCAGCTGCCGGGCAGCATCTCGACATCGACGCCCATAAAGCGGGCCATCTCGCCCCAGCCGATGGCGAAGCGGCCGCTTTCCAGCACCAGAACCCGATCGCCTCGTGACAGAACATTGGTGAAAGCCGCTTCCCAGCCGCCATGGCCGTTGGCGGCGTAGACGAAGGTTTCGCCGTCAGTCCGGAAGACGCGCTTGAGATCGGAGAGAACCGTTTCGGTCAGGCTCACGATACTGTCGGAACTGAGTTCCTCAGCCGGCCGCATCATCGCCTGGAGCACGCGATCGGGAATATTAGTGGGGCCTGGCATCGCGAGCAGCGGCCGACCATTCGCCAGGGACATGCCGAATCCTCAGGGCAGTAAAATCACCACAGCAGAGATCCGCCAAGCGCGTTTCCTGGGCAAGTGCGTGCGCGCATTGCTCGACATCTCGCTCTGCATGACGCGTGTGCCGACTCGCCCGTCCAGTGGTGTCCAAAATCTCTCTATGGTGGTGCGTCCGGGCTGTACCTCCGTTTCACCTCTTCGCTGTCGTCGTAGCTTGCTTCGAAAACCGGCGAAGCGAGAGTGGCGCGAACTTTCAGTGTCCCGGCTCCGCTATTCGTGAATCCATGACGGCTGCCAGCGGGCACGATGACCGACTGGTTGGGCAGCACCGACATCACCTCGTCCTCGATGCGAATCTCGGCCTGCCCCTCAACGACCTCAAGGATTTCCTCGACGGTATGCGAGTGCATCGGCGCGCCAAGGCCTGGTTGGCAAAGTTGCTCAAAAATGCAGAGCTGGTGCGATCCGACGACCGCTGAAATTCGCATCGAGGTAAGCACGCCCTCTCGCCATTTTTCGAGCTCCGAGTTGGGCTGAATCACGCGCATGCGTTCGTTCCTTCCAACGTGTCGCCCGCGCCATGCTGCAATTATCTCGCGCAGGATTTTTGGAGACACGCATGTTCACGCACATCATGATTGGCAGCAACGACCTGGAGCGATCCAAGGGCTTTTACGACGCGACATTCGTCGCCTTGGGAGGCCAGCGCGGTGAGGTCGATGCCAGAGGCAGGCTGATCTACACTCACAGCGGCGGCAGGCTTATGATCACGACGCCAATCGACGGAAATCCGGCCACATTCGCAAACGGGGGCACGATTGGTATCGCTGCGGCTAGCAAAGAACATGTCCAGGCTTGGCACGACGCTGGAACGGCGCATGGCGGAAAGTCGATCGAGACCCCGCCGAGCGAGCGTCCCAATGGTGCCTTCGTCGCATACCTTCGCGACCCTGATGGGAACAAGCTGACGGCGCGCTCCCAACCGACAAAATAAGTGCGGCGGTTGCGCTAAATGATGTCCGTGATCGCTTAGAGCTTGCTGTTGAGATTTCAGGAAACGACCTTCGAGAAATCGGATTCAGGAGGATTGTCGCTCGCCTCGAGCGGCATTGCTGCATCCAATATCCGTGTCGCTAGCGCGACATCCGATTCCTCAACTCGGACAGAGACCACGGACCGACCCCGGGCGTGTTCTCTAGCGTGATGTTCGGCGTCGCTCGCCGGTACGCCGGCGTCGACGAGTGCCCCGAGAACGCCCCCTGCCAACGCGCCAGTCACCGCACCGGAGAGGAACCAGCCTGTCGCAATGATCGGCCCAACGCCCGGAATCGTAAGCGCGCCCAACCCAAGTGCTAGCCCCGTCGCGGCGCCTGCCGCTCCGCCGATGCCAGCGACTGCAGCCGTATTGTCGTCGCCGCCAGCCTGCTGCCCGAGGAGGCCGATCCTCTCCGGCTGGATGCCAGCCTCGGCCAAGCGGACCGCGACATTTCGAGCATCTTCAAACGTCTGGTAGGTTCGGGTAATCGTTCGGACTTGAAGCATTCTGGTCTCCTTATTGCGAAAAGGGCGAGCCCGACAGGAACCGCCCACTCAATTCTCACTGCGACGGTGATTAGTGCTGGCGCCCTGCAACCTGCTCCGACGCGCGCTCGCGATCATTGGCAAAGTTGCTCGATCCGCCACGCTCGCAGCTATGCAATCCGCTGCCGATGGCAGCCTTCGCCTCATGGGCAGGACTGAGTTGCCGATCGGCATTCGACGGCTACTCACCCGTTCACAACCGTGCCGCCGTTCGGGTGCAGCACCTGGCCGGACATGTAGCTGGAATCCTCACACGCCAGGAACAGAAAGCTGGGCGCGACCTCATTCGGCTGCCCGGCCCGCTTCATGCGCGTGCTTTCACCAAAGTGCTTGAGCTTCTCTGGGCTTGCTCCGCCCATGGGGTTGAGAGGCGTCCAGATCGGCCCTGGCGCCACCGCATTTACACGGATCCCCTTCTCGATCAGATTTTCGGAAAGGGCCCGCGTGAATGCGGTGATCGCGCCTTTTGTCGAGCTGTAATCGAGCAACTCGCTGGAACCCTGGTAGCTTGTGACGGACGTGCAGTTGACGATAACGGCGCCACTTTGGAGGTGCGGCCGCGCGGCTTGCGTCATGAAAAACATACCGAAGATGTTTGTCTGGAACGTTCGGCGAAGCTGCTCCTCGGTAATGTCCGTGATGTCCTTATCGGGATGCTGCTCGCCCGCATTGTTTACTAGGATATCGATCTTCCCGAACGCTTCGACGGTCCGCGCGACGGCGTCGGTGCAAAATGCCTTGTCGCCGACATCTCCCGGGATAGCGATCGCTCGGCGCCCCTCGCGCTCGACGATGCCAACGGTCGCTTTGGCATCGTCATGCTCACTCAGATAGACAATGGCGATATCGGCACCTTCGCGGGCATACAGCGCAGCAACAGCGCGACCGATGCCGCTATCCGCCCCGGTGATCAGCGCCACCCTCCCCTTAAGGCGATCGCTCCCGGGATAGCGCGGCTCCCATTCTGGCTTCGGCGTTAGTGCGGACTCGTGGCCCGGCAGACCGTCTTCATGAATCATGGGCTCTGTGGCGGACATGGACAATTCCTGAGGTGAGGCTGCGGCACGCATGTGCCCTCAGCAAATCTGCCCCCAGCGCTTAGTCATCGAACCGCCTGAACCATGACTGGTTCCCAAACTCAAAGCGGGTCGATGGCAGCTTCAGAGCACGGCCCGTTCGTTGAGAACCTATCCGTCGGAAGCGCGTTTCGAACATGCCCGCGGAACGCTGGTGCCATTCGGAGATGTTCACAATGATCAGGTTGATATTGGCCGGCGCGGCGGGATGGATGCTCGCGACCCGACCTAAGTTGCGGGAGCGAGTGGTCGGCTTCGCCCGAGATATCGTTCAGCGTCTCTCAGCGCGCTAAGGACTGCCCGGGTCGAAACCATGCCTTTCAGCCCATCATCCTCACTCGCGCAGCTTCTGAACGCCCCTCTCAGGGCGGGTCAAGTTATGTGGCTCGGCATCCGGCCTGGCCGCCGCGAAACGCTCATTGAGGTTCAGAGCGCGGATTTCGATATTACGAGCGGTGTTATAGGCGACCGCTATACGCGGGCGCGGGGGGCTCGACAGGTCACTTTGATCCAGGCCGAGCATCTCGGGACGATCGCCAGCCATCTTGGCCTCTCACAAGTTCTGCCGGGCGACCTGCGCCGCAATGTCGTTACTCAAGGCATCAATCTGGTCGCGCTGAAAGACAAGCACTTCAGGATTGGCTCCGCTGTTTTGCAAACCACCGGAGAGTGCCATCCGTGTTCGCGAATGGAGGAGATCCTCGGCGTTGGCGGGTACAACGCCGTTCGCGGGCTCGGCGGCATTACTGCCCGCATCATCGAGAGCGGTACGGTCAAGCTCGGAGATGATGTTGTCGTCGACCTCCCGGACGGGGTTGCAGGCGGATCTGCCTAGGTCCATCGTCCAAAGAGATTGTTGGCCCCGGAATGCTCTGTTGCTGGCTCACTCACGGCAGTTTGCCGCGGCGCTGCTCACCTCCCAGGCTTTGGGAAAGCGCGACTCACGAAACGCGAACCCGCAAAGCCAAATCGCCAAGGCTGCTCGGTGGCCTTCGAAATTCCAATGCGAGTGCTGCTGGAAATCTCCGGCGCATGCGACCGGTCGACAATCGAGAACGGTTGGCATTCCAAACTAAGCCCATTATGGGCGCCCGTTATCCCAAGCGCCTGGGCCAACCGTCCCGGCCCATTGCATAGGCTTACCCTGCTGCCGCGACGCACCCGCATTTCAGCCAGCCCCTCTGTCGGCTCGATGGCCCTAAGCAAGACCGCGCCCGCGCCTTCGGCGACGATATTCAAACACCAGTGAAGCCCATAGGACCGATAAACGTAAGCGTGCCAAGATGGACCGAACATGGCCGCATTTCGCGGTCTCGGACCGCGGAAGCTGTGCGAAGCTGGATCGTCGGCGAGATAGGCCTCGGTTTCGACAATGGAACCTCCTACCCCCCCGACAAGCAGCTTCATACCGATCAGGCGCGGAGCCAGCTCTAGGGCGTTCAAGGCCTTTAGCTCGAGTAAATTTAAGGGCATTCCATCAACCCGAGCTTCGCACAATGTTCTGAATCTACCGAGGGTTGGTAGCTTGCAACGAAAGTGCAGTAATCTCGTCGTCGCTGAGCTCCCGTCCAGCAACGGTGATGACTTCGACCCGCCCAGCGATGAGATCAGCACGAATCGCCGAAAGCGCAGTAGCCAGGTCACGATATTCCATCTGGTACGTTGCCAGAAGCTCACCGCCGCGCTTCACATCCTGCCGCAGCACGACGACAACCTCTCCATCCTCGATTTCGTTCATTCATCCTCGCAGCGCGTGAGCATTTTCCCGGACGGCAGTGTGAAATAGCACTCGTCCTCATAGTGCACGGGCGTACCATCTTCGAGCGTATAAGACGTGAGCGAGAGACCAGGCCATCACAACTCTGTAGCGCTTGCCGTCGTTGTCGCGGCAGTGCTCCGTATGGAGCGCGCGCCGTACTTGCGTCGGTCGCTTATTCGGGCCGTCACTTTTCCAAATTGCAACCAAAGTTTTCCACCTCAAGCGTTTCGCCGGTCAACGAGCAGAGCATCTGCTGGTTCCCACCTCGGCCGAGGCGTGGAACGTGTCGCTTCAACGGCGGCGGTGGCTCTTGTAAATCAGTGGGACCCTTCGGGGCGTCTTTCGATCGACCTGACCGAATTGCAGCTCGCGTTGTGTCAGAGCCTGATTCAGATTGAAGCCGAGGAATATCGCCACGATGACGAAGGCGATAATGGCGACGGCACCTGCAGCGAACTTCTCATCCTTATCGGGTGGTGGCAGTCCAACGGATACAGATTTATTCTACTCCACTGCCGCTCGGAACATCATGCCCTGATCGCCGAGTGCTCCGGCTGGCTGCGATATCAACTGCAAATGACCGCTCAGAAAGCTCGACCGTGACATTGATGGTTTCGAGCTCTCGTTCTTGATCGCCCCCTCGCGCATCCTGCGGGGGTAGATCGCTCGATCCAGGGCGGCGTTAAGTTCGTCTCCGTTGCAGAACGTGAGATGGGTAATTGAGGCGCAACTGCCACAAAAACCCACGTTCCTACCGACATCTTCTTGACCGCGGCTAGTTCTCAGACGCATCCCGCCCGCAGCGGGCATATCAGGCTATCATCGAGCCAGGTAGTGAACGACGATCCAAGCAAGCCCAGCTAAAATAAGGCCGCCCACGAGCACCGCCAGCACCGGGCGGCCCAGAAATCCCTGACGACCTTCGACGGGCGTTTCCACGGCAGGGTCAGTGGTCGTATGCCTGTCTGGGTGCATCGGAGCGACAACCCCGCCGCCCGGGCCTTCCGTCTGCCTGTCGGCTCGTGCGTTGGCCTCGCGAATATCCGGATCCTGGCGGTTGGTCATCGAGCACCTCCAAATTTTATGTGCTCCTAGGGAGACTGCCTCGCGATCCAGAAGTTCCTGCGCCAGCCCCTAACTTGCCGAGAAACCGACGTTGGCACATGCTGGCGCTTCACTTTGGAGATGGAAATGGCTAGCGGCACTGTGAAATGGTTCAACGAGACCAAGGGTTATGGCTTCATTACGCCTGATAGCGGCGGAAACGACGTGTTCGTTCACATCAGTGCGGTCGAGCGCGCCGGTCTCCGTAGCCTGAACGACGGCCAGAAAGTGTCGTACGAACTCGTTGCCGACAAAAGGTCGGGCAAGCAGTCCGCGGATAATCTCAAAGCAGAATAACGGCCGGGTCGTTACCCACGTGCGCAGACCCGCCGCGATCGAGCGACGGATCTGTTCATTTGCGAAAGGGCGGCGCGCCTCGCTGATCGCGACCATCGAACGACACACCGCTTTGGCCGCAAGCTAGTTGCGCACAGCCGGCAACAAGAAATCACGCCAGCGTGCGAACCTTGCCTTCTCGAGCCCACTGGCGCGTACGCGCTGGTTTCAGGAAGGCGGCGACCTTTTTGTCCAACGCCACGATCCCTTCATCCTGCTCGACTCCGGCCTTGTCGAGCAGCGGCCTGGCTTCAGCACTGTAGCCGATCGCTTTGAGATGCCCGAAGGCGTCCTTGGCGAAATCGATTGCCGCGCCTTCCTTCATCAATGCGGCGCAGCCAGCTTCGGACAGAATGATAGCGACCGCGTCGAAGAGCACAGACGGGGTGCCCGCGAGTTGGCCGTCGGCCTTGAGCGTCTTCCCATCCTTGAGTTTCACGCCGCCGATCTTTGGCGCGACGATCTTGACGGCTCCGCCATCGCCTTCGACGGCAGCCTTGACGGCCGCGATCCGGGCTCCGTCCGCCCCATCAGAGACAAGTATGCCAACGGTCCGGCCCTTCAGGGTCTCGGGGTACTTGCCGACTATGCGAAGTGCCGGCGATAGCTCCATGTCCATCGGGATCGCTGCAGGCTTCGAACCCTTCGGCAGGGACATGGCGAGTCCGTCAGCAACGCGCTGCGCCAGCGCTTCATCGACATTGACGAGGTTCGACATCACGCGGTTGCGGACATGCTCCAGCGTGACCTTGGAGAGCTCGAAAACGAGCGCGCTCACGAGATGTGCCTGCTCGATCTCGCTCTGCGAGCGGAAGAACAGACGCGCATGGCTGTAGTGGTCAGCGAAACTCTCCGCGCGCAGCCGAACCTTATGCTCCTCAACCGGGATCGTCGCCGTCCGGAAGCCACCGACAGGATCCTCGCGCGGGCCGCCGTCCTCGCCAGCCTCTGCAAGGCTGTTCGGCTCGTAATTCGCGCGTCCGGTGAAGACTTGCGTCTGCATTTGTCCGTCGCGCTGCAGGTTCTGGAAAGGGCAGCCCTTGGCCCGGTTGATGGGGATCTGATGGAAGTTCACAGTCCCGAGCCGGGAGAGCTGCGTGTCCTGATAGGAGAACAGCCGGCCTTGCAGAAGCGGGTCCTCCGAAACATCGATGCCAGGCGGCATATTGGTTGGCAGGAAGGCAGCTTGCTCGGTCTCGGCGAAGAAATTGTCCGGGTTGCGGTTCAGCACCATGCGGCCGATCATGCGGATCGGCACCAGTTCCTCCGGGATCACCTTGGTAGCGTCGAGGATGTCGAAGGGCAGCGCGTCGGCTTCATCCTGGCTCAACAGCTGCACGCCGAAGTCCCACTCGGGGAAGTCACCCTTGGCGATGGCCTCATGCAGATCGCGGCGATGGTAGTCCGGGTCGGCGCCGGCGATTTTCACCGCCTCGTCCCAACAGGTTGACTGCGTGCCAAGCCGAGGCCGCCAGTGGAATTTGACGAAGGTCGGCTCGTCCTTGTCGTTGAGCAGGCGGAAAGTGTTGACGCCGAAGCCTTCGATCATCCGCAGGGAGCGCGGAATGGCCCGGTCGGACATCGCCCACATGATCATATGCGTCGATTCAGGCATCAGCCCTACGAAGTCCCAGAAGGTGTCGTGGGCGCTTGCGGCCTGCGGATAGCCGCGATCGGCTTCCATCTTCACCGCATGGATCAGATCGGGAAACTTGATCGCGTCCTGAATGAAGAAGACCGGCATATTGTTACCGACGAGGTCCCAGTTCCCTTCCTTCGTGTAAAACTTCACTGCAAAACCGCGCACGTCGCGGGGCGTATCGACCGAACCGGCACCACCGGCAACGGTCGAAAATCGGGTGAATACCTCGGTCTTGACCCCGACCTCGGTCAACACCTTCGCGCGCGAAAATTCGCCGAGCGACTCCGTCAGTTCGAAGAAGCCGTGAGCGGCCGAACCGCGCGCATGGACGATGCGCTCCGGGATGCGCTCGTGGTCGAAATGCTGAATCTTCTCACGGAGCACGAAATCTTCCAGCAGCGTCGGACCGCGACCGCCAGCCTTCAGCGAATTCTGATTGTCGCTGACCGGAACCCCATGATTGGTCGTGATGCGAGCCTCCGGCGCAGACGTCGACTGGTGCGTCTCGCCGCCCTCTCCCAGGGTGGTTTTGGCATTTGCCGAGAGATCGCGGGGGGAGCGGGCCATGTCACCATCCTCGTTATGTGATGCGAGCAGTTGCGTGGCGCTGAAGTCTCACCTCGATGGGTCGCAGAGGTGAATACTCAGGTTTCCGCGCCCGCGGACGCTCACTGAACGAAGTTGAACCGTTCCAAGTTCCGGCGCCGCCCGCTCGGGGTGGTCAAGGAACGGGGACCGACGTATATATTCGCTGTTCCTATTTTGTTCTGGTGAGCAATGACAAAGCGATCAGGCAGTGCCGATCTTCCCCTGCACTACGGGCGTGTGCCGCTCTGGCTCGGCGAGCGCATGGCCCGGCTAGGTGATGTGATCTGCGAAGCCATCATCCAGCAGTACGGGCGCGACGAGCTGCTGCGGCGACTGGCGCATCCCTTCTGGTTCCAGTCGTTCGGCGCGATCATGGGCATGGATTGGCATTCTTCGGGCATCACGACCAGCGTCATCGGAGCGTTGAAACGAGGTCTGAAGCCGCTGGCCGGTGAGTTAGGGCTGCATGTATGCGGGGGGCGAGGCAACCATTCCCGTCGGACACCGGCCGAGCTGGAACAGATTGGCGCGAAGGTGGGGTTTGACGGGACAGCCTTGGCGCAGGCAAGCAGGCTCGTCTCCAAGGTCGACAGCGCGGCGGTGCAGGACGGCTTCGACCTCTATCTGCACGGCTTCTTTGTAACCGATGACGGCCGTTGGACGGTTGTGCAACAGGGCATGAACGGCGATGGCGGCCTGGCACGGCGCTATCATTGGCATTCCGAGGGGCTTGGCAGTTTCGTCGAAGCACCCCACGCCGCGATCGAGGGGCGTAATACCGGCAGCATCGTCAATCTGACCGATGCGCGCGCCGAGCGCGCCCGCGATGCGCAGGTCACGATGCTGCGCGATCAGGGACCGGACAGGATCGTCAGCGAGTTGGAGGCGCTACAGCCGGCGCGCCCCATTGCGAATGAAAACGCCCCGCAGCTAACCCTCCCGCATCTCGTGATGCCGGCGCACCATGATGTAAGGCCCAAGGACGTCATAACGCGACGACTGCACGGGGCATTGGCTGCAGCAGCCGATCGGGGGCCAGAAGACTTTTCCGAACTGCTGCTTGTTCCCGGCATCGGCGCGCGCACCGTGCGATCACTCGCGATGGTCGCGGAAGTACTGCATGGCGCGCCCTGCCGTTTCAGTGATCCGGCGCGTTTCTCTCTCGCCAATGGCGGCAAGGACCGACAGCCATTCGCAGTGCCAACCAAGGTCTACAACCAGACCATCGCTGTCCTGCGGTCGGCCATCGATCGGGCTAAGATCGGCCAGGACGACCGCCTCGCCGCCATTGCACGGGTGGACAGTGAGAGCCGTCGGCTGGAGCGGAGTACGACCGGTCCGACATTTGTCGAATATGTCGCCGAGGAGCGCCGTCGATCCGCGGAATACGGCGGCCGAAGCGTCTTCGGGTGGGAGGAGTCAGAGACTGCACATGTTGAGAGCGTCAGCGCAGCGCGTCGACGCGTATAACAACGGTACCGCACCGCCCGTTCTCCATTCTCCTGTTTCAACCCTTTCGAGGTCGGGATTAGGGAACACGTACCGCTAAACCCCGTTGCGCCTGGGCGGGGAGCTAGATGGCTGCACATTCGGGATCACGGAAAGTCATCTATGCGGCGCTAGCAGGCAATCTGCTGATCGCGACGACAAAATTCATCGCGGCGGCCTGGACCGGAAGCTCCGCGATGATGTCCGAGGGCGTTCACTCCTTGGTCGACACCGGCAATGGCGTGCTTTTGCTCTATGGCCTCAACCGGGCCGCGCGGCCACCGGATCTCACGCATCCTTTCGGCCACGGCCGCGAGCTCTATTTTTGGAGCTTCGTTGTCGCGCTCCTGGTCTTCGCGGTAGGCGCCGGTGTGTCTCTCTACGAAGGCATTTCCCATGTCATTGCCCCGCACCCGGCAACGAATTTGACCACGAACTACATCGTCTTAGGCCTTTCGGCCTTGTTCGAAGGCTACTCCTGGCGGATCGCGCTGAAGGAGTTCAGGGCAGCGAAAGGCTCGTTGAGCTACTTCGCCGCGGTCCGGCAAAGCAAGGATCCGAGCGTCTTCACGGTCCTGTTCGAAGATACCGCAGCCTTGCTCGGCTTGTTCATCGCCTTCATCGGGATCACGGCAGCAGCCTACTTCGAGCGCCCTGAGCTCGATGGCGTGGCGTCGATCTTCATCGGCCTCATTCTGGCGATGACGGCCATGCTTCTGGCGCGCGAAAGTAAGGCCTTGCTGATCGGGGAAGCGGCTTTGCCCCACGTGCAGGAAGAGATCATGGCGGCGGTTGATGGAGATCCAGACGTCGAGCGTGTCAACGGCATGACGACCGTCCATCTGGGTCCGGATCAGATCGTCGTGGCGCTGAGCCTTGAATTCAAGGACGATCGGTCAACCGAGGACATCGAAGATTGCGTGGAGCGCATTGAAGCGAGGCTCAAACAGCGCCGCTCGGACATTGCCTCGGTTTTCGTGAAGCCGCAGACCTCTGCCACCTGGCGAAAGCGGCGGGCCAAGCTCGTCGAGTGAAAATTTAGACCGGCGACGGCAGCGCTATATATCACCACGGCTTGCCTCAGTATCCAGGATAGGCATGTCGCTTCAGCAGTCCCGCGAGATGGGCCGCGTTCCGAGCGATCATCCTGTTGGTCTTGGCGGTCGTTTCCGGAATCTCGTCGAGATCGATGAAATTCACGCTGCCCATGGCTTCGCCGACCCAATATGTCGGCCCGCCGGCCGCGATGGTGAACCCGACGTCAAACAAGGCTTGGGCGATTTCGGCGGAGACGTGGTGGGCTCCATCCTCGTTCCCGACGATTGCAATGGCTGCAACCTTGCCATAGGCCGGCGTTCGGTTCTGATCATCTGCCTCGTCGAGGAACGCGTCCATGCGCTCCAGGACACGCTTGGCCACGCTCGATGGCTGACCCAGCCAGATCGGGGTACCGATCAGCAATATGTCGCAATCATCAATCTTCCGCCTAAGGGCCGGCCAGTCGTCCCCTTTTCCTTCGTCAGAGGAAACGCCTGGCTTGATGTTGAGCGCGGCGACGCGAACGATTTCGTGCTTACAGCTGTCGGGGAACTCATCGAGAGCCAATTACAGGATGCCTGGGTTGAAGATGCACCTTCGGACTTCAGGGTACAATTGAGAGCAAGGATTGTGAGCGTGATCTGCAAATCCAATCGCTTTAGAGGCTTCAGGGCGCCCCGACGTGTCACTTGCGGGGAGGCGTAGTCAGCGATCCTTCCTCGATGGCAGCAAGGTCCCCAGAAGCGACCGTGCGGTATTCGTGACCACGTTTCCGGCCTCCGGATCGCCCTTCATCAGTGCGCCAGTCAATCCACGCGCCTGAGCGAGGGTAATGTGGGGCGGGAGCGGAGGAACGTTCGGATCGGTGACCATGTCGAGAATGAATGGTCGGTCGGCCGCAAGAGCCTCGTCCCATGCCGGCCCGACCTGCTCCGGGTCTACGACACGACGCCCATTCAAACCCATGAGCTTCGCGATATCGGCGTAAGGAATGTCAGGCAAATCCTGGCTCGTCGGCCACTTCGGATCGCCGGCCTGGATGCGCTCCTCCCAGGTCACATAGGCCAGCTCGCGATTGTTCAGCACCATCACGATCAAACGGGGATCACGCCACCGTTTCCAATATTTCGCGATGGTCACCAGCTCGGACATACCGTTCATCTGCATCGCGCCGTCGCCCGCCAGCGCAATCACAGGCCGGTCGGGGTGCGCGAACTTCGCGGCGATGGCATAGGGAACGGCACAGCCCATCGTCGCGAGTGTGCCGGAAACCGATCCCATCATCCCACGCCGGAATCGGAGATGCCGCGCATACCAGACAGTGGTTGTCCCGCTGTCGGCGGTGACGATGCATTGGTCCGGCAGGCGATCCGATAATTCAGACGCGACGCGCTGGGGATTGATCGGCGAGGCTTTGACCAGTGCGCTATCACGGACTTCCTGCCAGCCTTCACTGACATTCGTCTCGATCATCGCCCGCCATTCATTATCTGCCTTCGGTTTCAGCAGGGGCAGGAGCGCTTCCAGCGTCGCCGCTGCATCACCGATCAGATTGACCTCCATCGGATAGCGCAGGCCCAGCATCCCGGCATCGATGTCGATCTGGACACCGCGCGCCTGTCCCGGCTTCGGCAGGAACTCGGTATAGGGAAAGCCCGAACCGACCATCAGCAGCGTGTCGCAGCCCTGCATGAGGTCCCAACTCGCCTTTGTACCGAGTAGGCCAATCGAGCCGGTGCAGAACGACACGTCGTCGGGCACCGCCGCCTTGCCAAGCAACGCCTTCGCGATTCCAGCCTTTAGCTTCTCCGACGTAGCGAGCACAGCATCGGTCGCGCCCAGTGCGCCGGCTCCGACCAGGATTGCCACCTTCTCTCCAGCATTGAGCACATCAGCCGCACGCTGCAGAGCCGGCTCGGCCGGGACCACGGGTGACAGTTCGATCCCGACGCCGGAATGCGTCATCCCGTGTCCGCGCGACGGCTCTTCCATCGTTTCGAGCTGGAGGTCGTTTGGAAGGATCACGCATGTTACGCGACGTTCCGCCTCAGCAATCCTGAAGGCACGATCGATCAGGTGAGGCACCTGGGCAGGAACTGATGCTGTCTCGATATAGGCGCCGGCCACATCCTTGAAGAGCGATTGAAGATCGAGATCCTGCTGATAGTGCGAGCCCATTGCCGAGCGAGCCTGCTGGCCGACGAGTGCTACCACCGGACGATGATCCAGCCGTGCATCGTAGAGACCGTTGAGCAGGTGAACCGCTCCAGGCCCCGAGGTCGCAATGCATACCCCGACTTTTCCGGTGAAGCGGCTCTCACCCGATGCCATGAGGCTCGCCATCTCCTCATGCCGGGCCTGGACGAACTCGATATCTTTCTCGCGTCGCTGCAGCGCCGCGATCAGTCCGCCGATCCCGTCACCGGGATAGCCGTAGACACGCCTGACTCCCCATTCGTGCAATCGGCTCCAGATGAAATCCGAGACGGTATCGGCCATTAGGCTCTCCAGAGGATTGGACAGCGCAATACGAGACGCGTTCCCGTCTCATTCAACGCCGTGCGCAGTTCCCCCAGCGCTTAGGTTCTGAGCTGAACAGCCTGCTCCAAGCGAGGTTCCCCTTCGAGTCACCGTTAGAGATCCGAAGGCGCTGCGGCGACCCCAGAGGAACCGCAAAACGCACCTGTTTCGAAGGAACGACGTCAGGCGCGGCTCGTTGAGGGGCTATCACCCCTCACCGAAAGGAAACGACCATGGGTTGGTTCTCCAAGGACATCGCCACGATGGACGATCTGTTCGTCCATACGCTGCGCGACATCTATTATGCCGAACACCAGATCAAGAAGGCGCTGCCTGACATGATCGAGAAGGCGACGAGCCCGGAATTGAAGTCCGGCTTCGAGACCCATCTCGGGGAAACCGAGGGTCATATCCAGCGGCTAAAGCAGGTGTTCAAGCAGCACGGCGTCGAGGAAAAGGGCGTCACCTGCCCCGCGATCGACGGCATCATCAAGGAGGCAAGCGAGGTCGCGGGCGAGGTCGAAGACAAGCAGGTGCTCGATGCCGCGCTAGTTGCTGCCGCGCAGGCTGTCGAGCATTACGAGATCACGCGCTATGGCACGCTCGTAGCGTGGGCCAAACAGCTTGGACGCGATGACTGCGCGGCATTGCTTCAGCAGAATCTAGATGAAGAGGCTGCCACCGATAAGAAACTGACGAAGCTCGCCACCGGCGGGATCAATCGCAAGGCCGCCTGACTCCTCAAGCGCTCCCGTCCAAGACGGGAGCGCTTAGCTTGTCGCGGCCGCTTCAGTGGCGTTCTTCCCAGGAGCCTGTCATGAGCCAGTACCGTGATTCTGCCGTTTGCCCCCTGCCGTTTCAACCTGAGTACGAGCAACCGGAGCCCCAGGAGCGCGCGACTGAAGATGGTCTCGTCGCGACACTCCGAAGCATCAGCGAGACGACGCTTAAGGAAGAAGGCCGTGTCCTGCGCAGCGTCCACGCCAAGAGCCATGCGCTGCTGCAAGGCGAGCTCACCGTCGCGCCCGACCTGCCACCCGAACTCGCCCAAGGTTTGTTCGCTCGGCCCGGCTCTTACCCTGTGATTATGCGGCTCTCGACCATCCCTGGCGATGTGCTCGACGACGACGTGTCGGTGCCTCGCGGTCTCGCATTCAAGGTGATCGGCGTCGAAGGAGAACGGCTTCCGGGTTCGGAGAGCGAGACTGTGCAGGATTTCGTGCTCGTCAACGAGCCTGTCTTTGCCGCTCCCACCGGCAAGGCGTTTCTTGGCAACCTAAAGCTGCTCGCCGCGACAACCGATAAAGCCCAGTTCCTCAAAAAGGCGCTGAGTTACACCTTGCGAGGGTTGGCAACCGCTGTCGAGGCGGTGGGAGGGGACAGCGCCGCGCTTAAGCCGCTCGGCGGTCATCCTGCCACGCATCCTCTCGGCGAGACATATTTCAGCGCCGCCCCGATTTTGTTTGGTGAATACATGGCCAAAGTTCAACTCGCTCCGGTTCCGCCCGACCTGACCAGCCTGACTGATCAGCCGGTCGAGCTCTTCAGGCATCCTGATGGCTTGCGGGAGGCCTGCAATGAGTTCTTTGCTCATCACGGCGGGCGCTGGGAGCTGCGTGTTCAGCTCTGCACTGATCTAGAAGTGATGCCGATCGAGAACGCGAGCGTCGAGTGGCCGCAGGATATCAGCCCCTATCGGACAATCGCGACCATCAGCGCGCCCGCGCAGATCGCGTGGGATGCGGAAAAGTCGCGCGCCATCGACGACGGCCAGTCGTTCAGCCCTTGGCATGGGCTTGCGGCGCATCGCCCGCTCGGCTCCATCATGCGGCTGCGCAAGGCTGCCTATCGTAGCTCGGCCCGGTTCCGCTCGGAGCACAGCGGCTGCCCCATGCACCAGCCGCGGAAGCTGGACGACGTCGATCTGCCTGCCTGAGCGGCCTCGAACCGATCCTATCGCGAACCATTCCAATTCCACGGAACTTCGTTCGCACCTTCCTGTTGGAACCATATCAGGCCGGGGGGTCATCATCATCATCGGATCGGAGCGCTTCGGATGTCCCAGACCCAGACGGGCTCGCCCGCTATTCCGATCCAGATCACGCTCAATGGCAAGCCGCACCTCATCGAGGTGCAGTCCACGACCACGCTGCTCGACCTGCTGCGTCACGATCTGGACCTGACGGGCACCAAGAAGGGATGCGATCACGGACAGTGCGGCGCATGTACCGTCCTCATCGACGGCCGCCGCATCAATTCCTGTCTCCAGCTCGCCGTGATGCAGGATGGCAAGGAGATCACGACAATCGAGGGGATCGGAGGCGGCGGCGCCGTGCATCCGTTGCAGCAGGCTTTCATCGAGCGCGACGCGTTCCAGTGCGGTTATTGCACGCCCGGACAGATCTGCTCCGGCATCGCGCTGATCGAAGAAGGGCATGCCGTCACGCGAGACGAGATTCGCGAACTGATGAGTGGCAACATCTGTCGCTGCGGCGCCTATCCGAACATCGTCGACGCGATCGAGGACGTTCTGGCCCAGCGCTCCGGCTTCGTCCGGGAGGCCGCGGAATGAATCGTTTTTCGTATCATCGCGCCCAGACGGTCGCCGACGCGATCTCGCATCTCCAGGACAACCCGGCTGCCGCCATCATTGCCGGCGGAACGAACCTCGTGGACCTCATGAAGTACGAGGTCGAGCGCCCGGCCGAACTCGTCGACGTGACGCGTCTCCAGGAGTTGAGCGGCATCTCCGAGATACCGGATGGCGGTTTGCGCATCGGCGCCCTCGTGCCGAACAGCGATGTCTCCTACGATCAGCGGATCAATTCGCGCTTCCCACTGCTGGCCCAAGCGGTCCTGGCAGGCGCGACGCCACAATTGCGGAACGCCGCGACGACCGGCGGCAACCTCAATCAGCGCACCCGTTGCTACTATTTCAACGACGTCGCGACAGCCTGCAACAAGCGCGAGCCCGGTGCGGGCTGCAGCGCCATCGGCGGCGTGAATCGCATCCATGCCATCATGGGTGCGAGCGACCACTGCATCGCGACGCACCCATCCGATATGTGCGTCGCGCTTGCGGCGCTCGATGCCACCGTCGAGGTCGCCGGACCCGCCGGTGAACGTCGCATCGCCTTCGCGGATTATCACCGCCTTCCCGGCGATGAGCCGCAGCGGGACAACACCCTGCGCGAGGGCGAGATCGTCCTCGCGGTGATCCTGCCGCGCGAGGTTGCAGCCTTCGCGGCGAACCACACCTACCTGAAGCTGCGCGATCGCCTCTCTTATGCCTTCGCCCTCGTATCGGTGGCGTCTGCGCTGCAGCTCGATGGCGGACGCATTACCGCGGCGCGACTGGCGCTCGGAGGCGTCGCGCACAAGCCCTGGCGAAGGCAGGAAGCCGAGGAAGCGCTTGTCGGCCTGCCCGCCGACGAGACAGCGTTCTCCCGCGCAGCCGATATCCTGCTCGAAGGCGCCCGGCCCCACGAGCACAATGCCTTCAAGATCGATTTGGCGCGCCGCGCAATTGTTCGCGCGCTGTCACAGGGGGCAGCTGGCACGCCGCAGTCGCTTGCCGACAAGCGGATCGCGTGAGGAGAGCGCCATGCTGAGAAACGATCCCCATATCGGCGCCCCACGCAATCGCGTCGACGGGCCGGCCAAGGTCACGGGCGCCGCAACCTACGCAGCGGAGTTTGCCGCGAGCGACCTTGGCTATGGCTACATCGTCGAGAGCGCGATCGCGCGCGGAAGCATCGAGGCCATAGATGTCAGCGCAGCAGAAGCGGCACCTGGCGTGATCAAGGTCTTCACGCACGAAAACAAGCCGCGAACAGCCTGGTTCACCTACAAGTACCGCGATCAGGTCGGACCTCCGGGATCGCCTTTCCGCCCCCTCTACAGCGACGAGATCCAGTTCAGCGGGCAGCCCATCGCATTGGTCGTCGCGACGAGCTTCGACGCAGCCCGGGACGCGGCCGCTCTCGTGTCGGTTTCATATGAGCAACGGCCTCATCTCACCGATCTGCGTATCGCCCGAAAGGATGCGTACGAGCCGCCTAAGAAGCGCATGGGCATCGCGCCGCCTCCCGATCCGCGAGGCGACGCGGTGACGGCTTTCAGCGAGGCGCCCTTTCGCGTGAGCGCGGAATACACCATCGCTCCCGAGCATCACAATCCGATGGAGCTCCACGCCACGACGGTGATCTGGGAAGGCAACGGCAAGATTACCGTCCACGACAAGACACAAGGCGTGCAGAACAGCCAGGCCTACGTCGCCAGTGTCTTCGGTCTGTCGAGGGACGACGTTCGAGTCATATCGCCGTATGTGGGTGGCGGCTTCGGCTCGGGCCTGCGCCCGCAGCATCAATTGTTCCTGGCGGTGATGGCCGCTCTCGCGCTGGAACGCTCCGTGCGCGTCGAGCTGACGCGGCAACAGATGTTCAGCCATGTGCACCGGCCCGAAACCATCAATGCCGTGGCACTGGCGGCAGACGCCGGCGGCAAGCTCGTCTCGATCCAGCATCACGCCGTTGCCGCGACCTCGCAGTACGAGGACCACCAGGAGAACGTCGTCAACTGGTCCGGCCTGCTCTACCACGCTCCGAATGTCGAGCTGGGCTACGAGCTGGCCAAACTGGACATTTCCTCACCCGGAGACATGCGCGCCCCTGGAGCACCACTCGGCTTGTTCGCCCTCGAAAGCGCGATGGACGAACTGGCGGCCGCGGCGAACATTGACCCGATCGAGCTGCGACTCCGAAACTATACCGATCACGACGAGAACGACGGAAAGGCCTTCACCTCGAAGGAGCTGCGCGCCTGCTATCGCGAGGGCGCAGCACGGTTCGGCTGGAGCAGGCGCAGCGCGCAGGCGGGCAGCATGCGCGAGGGTCGCGAGCTGATCGGCTGGGGGATGGCCGGCGGCGTCTGGGAAGCCGGGATGATGAAGACGACCGCACGCGCCGTCCTCGCCATCGATGGTCGGCTGGAACTGGCCTGCGCCACATCCGACATCGGGACTGGCACCTACACGATCCTCGCACAGATCGGCGCAGAGACTCTCGGCCTGGATATGGAGCAGGTCACCGTTAAACTAGCGGACTCCACTCTGCCCGCTTCGCCGGTCCAAGGAGGATCCTGGACAGCGGCTTCAGCCGGTAGTGCCGTAATGGCCGCCTGCCAGGAGCTGCAGGCGCAGCTATTCAAGCTGGCGCGGAAGATGGAGGGCTCGCCCCTGGCTGATGCCAGCGCCGACGATATCGCCTTCACCAACGGCGCAATCCTGCTGCGAACCAATCCCGAAAAGTCTGTCTCGCTAGCCAAAGCGATCGCCGCGTCCGGCAAAACGAAACTGGATGCCGAGACGAGCGTGAGCCCCGATCTGGTCGGGCCGATGCGCTATGCCGCATACACGCACTCCGCCGTATTCGCGGAGGTGCGTATCGACGAGGAGCTTGGGCAGATTCGCGTGACGCGGGTCGTCAACGCGGTCGCCGCCGGGCGCATTCTCAATCCCAAGACAGCGCGCAGCCAGATCATCGGCGGTGTTGTCTGGGGCATAGGCATGGCGTTGCATGAGGAGACGCTGACGGACCATAGGCTCGGCCGTATCGTGAACCACTCGCTCGCCGAGTATCATGTCCCTGCCAACGCCGACATCTACGATATCGACGTGCTATTCGTGGAAGAGCACGACGACAAGGCCAGCCCAATCGGCGTCAAGGGGCTCGGTGAAATCGGAATTGTCGGCACAGCGGCAGCAATCGCCAACGCGATTTTTCATGCCACCGGCAAGCGCCTGCGCTGCCTTCCTATGACCATCGACAAGCTGCTGGCTGCGTAATCGGAAAGGAGATCAATGTGAAAATCTCGAACCACGACGAGTACAAGGCGGCCGTCGCGCGGGCGAGCTCGCTTTCAGATGCTCCTGAAGGATCTCCGTCCGGGGCCGAACATGCCGATCTGACCGCTGCGATCCGGGCTTGGGATGAAGAGCACAAGGGCCAGAACAGTCATGGACCCGAGCCTGCGGAAGGGTTGAATCGCCCAGACGATCTTGGGGTGTCAGGCCTACCAGGAAATCTGGGCAAGCTGCGCAAGGATTGAGAGAGGCTGCGCATCCGTTCGGCAGCTGCGGAAGCTCTCAGTTCGCCCGGAGATAGAGGTATTCTCCGTCAACTGCGAGCATCGAGTCCGATTTCATCCGCCATTGCAACTTACCGGCGGCATGCTGTGTGTTTGGGCTGGAGTGCGGCAAAAGAGGCTCAAATGTCGGAAAGAGCTGTGGCATTTGTCGAAGGCTGGATCGCAGACAATATAGCCAGTGAGGCGTTCCTTGAATCTGGCAGTAATCCTCGCGCCCGGCAGTTGGCCCAAGCAGCTATTGGCGCTGCCGAGCTTGCAGGTATTGCGACTAGCGAGATCGTCGAGGAGTTTCCCGATCTGACACTGAAAGTAACCCGAGCGATTGAAGCTGCGGCGGACGCCGAAGTCCGGCACCAGATCGACAATGATGACTGAGCACACGAGCCGGCCTGAGGGCAATTGGAGCAGCGGTCGAGTGTTGGCGTTCACAGTTGGCGCGTTGGGCGTAGTAACTGCCTTGATCCTCACCTTAGGCAGGCCTCGTAGAGACAATCGCGAACTGGCATATGCAAGCGAGTCGGACGCGCGTTCGGCAGCGGGGCTGGCAGCATCCGCACCCACGCAAATTCCAGGACGCGGCTGGCGTGAAATTCTCGGTCGAACCTATTCGGAGATGAATCGCGACCGCGTGCAAGCCGTAGCCGCAGGCGTAACGTTTTACAGCCTGCTCGCTCTCTTTCCGGCCCTTACCGCCTTTGTCTCGATCTATGGCCTTGTCAATGATCCAATCACGATTGGCGAGCATCTCAAGGGGCTTGACGCCTTCCTACCCGCCGGCGCGACAGGCTTTCTGACCGATCAGATTACCCACATCAGCAGCGGCAGCGGCGCGACATTGGGCTTTGCGTTCTTCGCCAGCCTCGCCATGGCGCTTTGGAGTGCAAATGCCGGCGTGAAAGCGCTTTTCGATGCCTTGAATGTTGCCTATGGCGAAGACGAAAAGCGGGGCTTCTTAAAGCTGAACGCAGTGTCGCTGGCCTTCACGGCTGGTATTATAGCTTTTCTGCTGATTGCCTTGGGGGCAATCGCAGCAATTCCCATCATTCTCGATTATGTCTATCTGGGTTCAGCGAGCGAATGGCTTATATCGATCGGGCGTTGGCCTCTGCTGTTCATCGTGCTCGTCATTGGCCTAGGCATCCTTTACCGCTTCGGGCCAAGTCGCGACGATGCCCAATGGAAATGGGTAAGCCCAGGCGCGTTGGTTGCGGCAATAGCGTGGGTCATCGGCTCGATCCTCTTCTCTTGGTATGTCGCCAATTTCGAGGATTACAACAAAACCTATGGCGCGATCGGTGCCGTAATCGGACTGCTGACCTGGATGTGGTTATCCGCCACTATCCTCTTGGCTGGGGCAGAGCTCAATGCCGAGGCCGAGCGGCAGACTGATCGGGACACCACCAAAGGCATTCCAATGCCTATCGGAACGCGCGGCGCTGACGCTGCAGATCGCAAACCCCAGTAAATGAAGCGTCGGGCAGATGGATCGAGTTGATCCACCACAGCGACTGATTTCCGTGGGCAGGAGCGTGTTAGTCCGGCAACGCTGGAAACAACTGAGCAAAGTTCGTTGTCCTCGACACGACAGCAGAGCGAACCATCGGCTTCAAACGCGCGAACCAACTGCGCCGGAACTTGAGCACATTAGGTACGTTCTAAGGTCGGCTTGCTAGGCCTCATCGCATTTCGGGGGGAATATCCGTGTATGCACCGTCTCGCCGCACGGTTCTCGCTCTGGTTTCTCTCGCCAGCACGCTCGCAAGCCGCGTCGCGCAAGCGCAGACACCGGCGACGCCGGCAAAAAGCTTCAGTTATGATGACGTCGTACAGCGGGCGATGGCGCTGGCAAAACAGCCTTTCGACGCCGAAAGCGCAAAGATTCCGGCTGAACTCTCAAGTCTGACCTACGACAGCTATCGCGAAATCCGTTTCCGGCGCGACAAGGCCTTCTGGCGCGATGGAGGATCCGATTTCCGTCTTTTCCCGTTCCATCTCGGCTTTCTGCACAACAAGCCCGTCCAGGTTCATATCATCAGCCACGGCAACGCGATTCCAATCCCGTTCACCACCGGGTTATTTGAATATGGCAAGGTCCCGGTGCCGAAGGGGTTGTCGCCCGCGCTTGGTTTCGCGGGTTTCGCGGTGACGACAAACCTGAACGATCCGAAGGTACAGGACGAGGTGATCTCGTTCCTGGGCGCCAGCTATTTCCGATTAATCGGGCGCGGCCATCGCTATGGGCTTTCGGCGCGCTCGCTTGCCCTAAATGTCGGCGGCGAGGGTCCCGAGGAATTCCCCTTCATGAGGGCGCTCTGGGTGGAGGAACCGACGCGGGACACGACTGAGCTCGTCATCTACGCGCTGCTCGACTCTCCATCCGTTGCTGGAGCTTTTCGCTATGTGGTCCGCCCGGGCCGTGACACTTCCATGGACGTCACCGCGACGATCATCCCACGCCGGGAGATCGAGCGGATCGGCGTCGCGCCATTGACTTCAATGTTCCAGGCAGGCGAAGGCGATCTCGCCCAGCGGACGGATTTCCGCCCCGAAATTCACGATTCCGACGGGCTGATGATGCAGTCCGGCAATGGCGAATGGATATGGCGGCCCATTCGCAACCCCAAAGCGCTGCGCATATCGAGCTTTGGCGACAAGAATCCGCGCGGCTTCGGCTTGATGCAGCGCGACCGCGACTTCGGAAGCTATCAGGATTTGGAAGCACGTTATGATGCTCGGCCGGGCTATTGGGTTCAGCCTCAAGGCGACTGGGGCGAAGGCCGGATCGACCTTATCGAAATCCCGACGGCGAACGAGACCTTCGACAATATCGTCGCTTGTTGGACTCCGAACTCACCGCTGCCCATAGGACATGCTACCGAGTTCCGCTATCGCATCTCGGCGTTGTCGACGACCTGGCACCTTCACCCGTACGCGCAGGTGCAGCAGACTTTTAATGGCTCGGATATCGAGGACGGCATCGTCGATGGAAGCGGCACGAAGCGGTTCATCGTCGACTTCGCCGGCGGCGATCTCGGCTATTACCTCAGCGAGCCCGATCGCCTTGAACTCGTTGCGACAACAACGGCCGGCACGATCACTACGAAGATCCTGACGTTTAATGCGCCCTTGAAAGGGGCACGTGCCATCGTCGACGCGACGCTGCCCGACGGCCAGTCGGCCGAGCTTCGCATGTTCGTCAGAACACGTAATCGAACCTTGAGTGAGACCTGGACCGCGACCTGGTCAGTCCCACCGGGCGATGCCGCACGGCTCCAACCGCCAAAGCAATAACTCGTGCGACGGCCGACCTTCCGTCGAGCGCACGGCGCTGGCGCTGAGTTTGAAAGATATCAGGCGATGCCCGCGATCGAGCCTTCATCCACCGACGCGAGACCAGCAGTCCGGTCATCAGCCGATGGGCTCGCAAACATTGCCATCGGCGCGTTTGTGATCGCTGCGCTGTATTTCGGACGAGAGGTTTTCGTCCCGGTGGCGCTCGCAATCCTGTTCAGCTTCGTCTTGGCGCCGCTTGTCAAAGGTCTGCAGAAGCTGCGTGTTCCGCGAGCGCTGGCGGTGTTTGCCGTCGTATTGATCGCCTTCGCAATATTGGCGGCCTTGACCATGGCGATGCTCGGCCAGGCGACGCAGCTGGCAAGTGATCTACCGACCTATCAGAGCACGATCCGCGCCAAGATCGCCGCCCTGAAAGGTTCGGGGCCCGAGAGCGGTGTTTTGAGCCGTGCCGCGGATGTCCTGCAGGACCTGGGGAAGGAGCTCGACCGTCCTAAGGCAAATCCGTCTGCTCCCGATGAGCGGCCGAGCCCTGCGCGAGATGGACGCCCAATTCCAGTTGAAGTCCATCAACCGGAGCCCGGTGCGCTCGAAACACTGCAGGCCTTTCTATCTCCTTTGATCCACCCTCTGACGACGACGGGCATCGTGCTGATCTTCGTGGTCTTCATCCTTTTGAAGCGCGAAGATCTTCGAAACCGGTTCATCCGATTGACTGGCACGTACGACCTGCAGAAGACCACGGCCGCGTTCGACGACGCCGCCAAGCGCCTCAGCCGGCTGTTCCTCACGCAGCTCATCGTCAACGCAGGGTTTGGCGTGGTGATTGGTTGCGGCCTCTGGGCGGTCGGCGTTCCCAGCGCTCTGCTCTGGGGAATCCTGGCGGCAATTCTTCGATTCATTCCCTATCTCGGCGCCATCCTCTCGGCAGTTTTCCCGATGGTGATCGCTGCATCGGTTGATCCCGGATGGTTGATGCTTGCACTGACGGCGACCTTGTTCGTGATCGCCGAGCCGGTTGTCGGGCATGTGATCGAACCGTTGGCCTATGGCCGCTCCACCGGGTTATCGCCTGTCGCCATCGTGGTCGCGGCGACATTCTGGACATGGTTATGGGGCCCCATCGGGCTCGTCTTGGCGACACCACTGACTGTGTGTCTGGTGGTCTTGGGTCGGCATGTCGAAAGGCTGGAATTCCTGGACGTCATGTTGGGGGATCGCCCTCCCCTTTCAGCGCCGGAAATCTTCTACCAGAGAATCCTCGCGGGAGACCCCGCGGAAGCGGCCGACAAGGCGGAGGAGGTGCTGAAGGAACGCTCGCTATCCGCCTATTACGACGAGGTCGCGCTCGAAGGCTTGCGGCTCGCTGCGGCGGACGAGGCGCGCGGCGTTCTCGATGCTCCCAGGCGCAATCAGATTCTTGCGACAATCCGCGAGGTGGTCGAGGATCTGTCGGACCATGACGACCTTCGTCCCTCACTCGACAATGCTGCTGCAGACCCTGAAACCGAGGCCGCCGTTGAGCAGACCAACGAAAAAGAGGGCGCCTCCGATTTGCCCGTCCTCACCATCGCTGAGCTGAAGGAAGCATTTCGGGACGGCGGCGGTGTTGTCTGCATCGGCGCGCGGTCGCAACTCGATGAGGCAGCCGCGCTCATGGTGAGCCAGATTTTGGGTAAGCACGGATTAGCCGCACACGCGCTCCCCCCGACTACCCTTTTGACCACTGGTTTGGACCGCCTCGCCGAGCAAAACCCTGCATTGATCTGTCTTTGCTCGATCGCCCCTCGGGGGGTGGCTCAGATGAAGTATGCCGTTAGGCGACTGCGACGCCGCATACCGGATGCGATTCTTGTCGTCGGGCAGTTGGCGCAAGCGTCGAACGCCTCATCGGATTTTCTCGGTCCTATGGACGCGGTCGAAACTTCCCTTCGAGGGATTTGTCGAGCTTGCCTAGCCTTGGCGGTACGAAATGAAGCGAAGTGATCGGGTGGCGACGGCCATCACTCCGATTGGAATGCGTCCCCTAACAGTTGAGCCGAGGTGCTCGTGAAATTGCGAGGACGTCCTGTTTTGATCGCACTCGTGTCAGCAGTTCTTGGAGCCGCGGGATGTCTCGTTGTCTTCAATCTGCTGCCCGAGCCGCAGGAGCTGAGGCAGCCGCTACCTCATCACCTGGCTTCATCGGATGAGCAGCTCAAGACATCGATGGGAGCGCTTTTCGGATCGAACTACCTGCCTGGGAACAGGATCGATACGCTGGTCAACGGTATCCAGATCTTCCCCGCCATGTTGCGCGCTATCCGCGAGGCAAGGCAGACCATCACCTTCGAGACCTACATCTATTGGCGCGGAGCCATTGCGGAGGAATTCGCCGACGCGCTCTCGGCTAAAGCTCGGGAAGGGCTGAGCGTAAAGGTCCTGCTCGACTGGGTCGGAAGCCTTCCCATGGATGAGCATTTGATCAAACGAATGCAGGATGCCGGTGTCGAGGTCGTGCGATTTCGACCGGTCACCTGGTACACGATCGACCGGGTAAACAATCGTACGCATCGGAAGTTGCTGGTCGTCGATGGCCGCCTCGGCTTCACGGGTGGGGTCGGCATCGCCGACGAGTGGAATGGCGATGCTCGTTCGCCCAACGAATGGCGCGACAATCATTACCGGGTTGAGGGGCCCGCCGCGGCGGAATTCCAGGCCGCTTTCGCGGAGCACTGGATCGAGGCGACCGGTGAATTGCTGTTGGGCGATCGCTTCTTCCCCAAGATAAGCCCGGCCGGCGATCGCGGCACACAGGTTGTCGTCAGCTCGACCCATCAGCGCAACGTCATGCATCTGATGCTCATGACTGCGCTTGCCGCTGCTCAGAAAAACATCCGGATCGCGACCCCATATTTTGTGCCGGACGAGCTGACACGGCAGCAACTTCTCGAAGCTCGAAAACGAGGCGTCGACATCCAGATCGTGGTCCCTGGTTCGCAGACAGACGCCCGCATTGTCAGGAAAGCGTCGCGGCATTTATGGGGAGATCTACTGCAGGCCGGTATCAAGATCAGCGAGTATCAGCCAACCTTCTTTCATTGCAAGCTGATCATAGTCGACGATGTTTGGACCTCCGTCGGCTCGACCAACATTGATGATCGCGCTTTGCGTCTCAACGATGAAGCCAACATCACTCTATTCGATCAGGAATTTGCTCGCGCTCAAACGGCCTTGTTCGACAAAGATGCTGCAGCATCGACGCCCTACACGTTCTCGGACTGGCAAAGCCGCTCCATGAATCAGAAGGTGACAGACTGGATATCCAGTCTCGCAAGTTCTCAGATTTAACCTCGCTCTCTCCCGTTATTCGGCGCAGAATGGTGTGGCCTACGGCCGGTCGCGCAGCGATAAATTTGCAATCATCAGGGTACCATAACGCAAGCAAGGGGCTGGATGCTGCCAGGACACACATTGCGTTGCTCTTCTAAGGTGGAGTGAGGCTTGATGTAGCCCTCTCGTTGCGAGATCGTGGCACAACAAATTCAGTCTAGGACTCTGCCTTGTCACTTCTGCCTCGCGAAACATCCGTGCACTACGAGCCCGACGAGCAGGTCGAGCGCATGAAGGCGGAGGTGACACGCAAGCTCTCCTATTCGCTCGGAAAGGACCCAGCCGTCGCGCAGGCGCATGACTGGCTGACGGCGGCGATTCTCGCCGCGCGCGACCATGTCATCGACGTCTGGCAGAAATCGACCCGCGAGAGCTATGCGACCGGCAGGAAGCGGGTCTACTACCTGTCCCTGGAATTCCTCATCGGCCGCTCTCTCGCCGACACGCTGAACAATCTCGGCCTGACCGGGGCGATGGCCCAGGCGTTGCGCGAGCTCGGCGTCGATCTCGCCGATATCGAGAACCTCGAACCGGACGCTGCGCTCGGCAATGGCGGCCTGGGCCGGCTCGCCGCCTGCTACATGGAGGCGATGGCCTCCACCGGCGTGCCGGCGCTCGGCTACGGCATCCGCTACGATCACGGCTTGTTCAAGCAGCGCATCGATGGCGGCCGGCAGATCGAGGTGCCGGAGGACTGGCTCTCCTTCCGCAACCCTTGGGAATTCGAACGGCGGGAGAGCGCCTACAAGATCGGCTTTGGCGGAAGCGTGACCGCGACCGAAAAGGTCGGTCAGGTGTTCTGGGCGCCGGAGGAAACGATCTTCGCCGTCGCCTACGATACCCCCGTCGTCGGCTGGCAGGGGCGCGACGCCAATACCTTGCGGCTGTGGCGCGCGCGGGCGATGCACCCGCTATCGCTCGATGCCTTCAACCAGGGCGACCTGGTCGGGGCCGTGGCCGAGCGCAACCGTGCGGAAGCGATCTCGAAGGTGCTTTATCCCAATGACTCGACCCCGGTCGGGCAGGAACTGCGCCTGCGTCAGGAGTTCTTCTTCACCTCCGCCTCGCTGCAGGACCTCGTCCGCCGGCACCATCGCCAGTTCGGGGCGCTCGACAACCTCGCCGAGAAGTCGTCGATCCAGCTCAACGATACGCACCCGTCGCTCGCGGTCGCGGAGCTGATGCGCCTGCTGATCGACGAGCACGAGATCGAATGGGAGCGGGCCTGGGAGATCACCACGGCGACGATCTCCTACACTAACCACACGCTCCTGCCCGAAGCGCTGGAAACCTGGCCGGTCGCGCTGATGGAGCGGTTGCTGCCGCGCCATATGCAGATCATCTTCGGTATCAATGCCCGCTTCCTCGACGGGGTGCGCCGCGATACCCCCGAGTCCGACCTCTCCGCCCTCTCCCTGATCGATGAATATCATGGGCGGCGGGTGCGGATGGCCCATCTTGCCTTCGTCGGCTCGCATAAGGTCAACGGCGTCTCGGCCCTGCATTCCAACCTGATGAAGGAAACGGTGTTCGCACCGCTGCACCGGGTCTTTCCGGACCGGATCACCAACGTCACCAACGGCATCACGCCACGCCGCTGGCTGCTTAATGCCAATCCGGGGCTGACGAGCCTCCTCAAGGAAACTTGCGGGGAGAAGGTCGCGGACGATATCGGGCTGATCCGCCAGTTCGCACAGCATGCCGATGATCCGGCCGTCCATGACCGGCTGGCTGGGATCCGCCGCGAGAACAAGCTCCGGCTCGCCAGGATCATCCGCCAGGATTGCGGCATCACCGTCGATCCCGCCGCCCTCTTCGACGTCCAGATCAAGCGCATCCACGAATACAAGCGCCAGCTGCTCAACATCCTCGAGACGATTGCGCTCTACGACGCCATCCGCTCCGAGCCCTATCGCGATTGGGCGCCGCGGGTGAAGATCTTCGCCGGCAAGGCCGCCTCGAACTACGCCACCGCCAAATCGATCATCAATCTCATCAACGATGTCGCGGCGGTGGTGAACAACGACATCAGTACACGCGACCGGCTCAAGGTCGTCTTCCTGCCGAACTACAATGTCAGCCTCGCCGAAACCATCATCCCGGCCGCGGATTTGTCGGAGCAGATCTCGACGGCAGGCATGGAGGCGTCCGGCACCGGCAACATGAAATTCGCGCTGAACGGCGCCATCACCATCGGAACGCTCGACGGCGCCAATATCGAGATCGGCGAGCGGGTCGGCGCGGACAATATCGCCATCTTCGGCATGACGGCGGAAGAGGTCGAAGCGGCGAGACGCGATCCACGGCCAAGTGCCGACATCATCCATGCCTCTGCCCATCTGGAGGGCGTTCTGGATGCCGTGGCCGGCGGAGCCTATTCGCCGCGCGACCGCGACCGCTATCTCGGCCTCGTCGACGGGCTTCTCGCCAATGACTGGTTCATGGTGCTCAACGATTTCGAGAGCTATCGCCTCACCCAGCGCCGGATCGACAGTCTCTGGGCGGATCAGACGCGATGGTGGCGCATGTCGGTGAACAACACGGCGCATTGCGCCTGGTTCAGCGCCGACCGCGCCATCCGCGAATATGCGCAGCGCATCTGGAGCCTGCCGGTCTCGGCATCGGGACAAGGCTGACGCCTTGGCCCAGTCCCTGCGGATCAGGCCCGGCGCGGCGCCGGCGCGAACGGGCCCATCCCTTGTGGACGGCGGCGTCGGCTTCGCCGTCTTCTCGCGTCATGGCACGCGCGTCCTCGTCTCCATCTTCGACGAAACCGGCGAGACCGAGCTCGCACGGCTGCCGCTGCCATGTCGCACCGGCGACATCCATCATGGATTGCTGGAAGGTGCCGGCGCGGGGCTGCACTACGGCTTGCGTGTCGAGGGTCCCTGGCAACCGGAACGCGGCCATCGGTTCGACCCGGCGAAGCTGCTCGTCGACCCCTATGCGACGCTGATCGACCGCCCTTTTCGCTGGGATCCGGAGCTGGCACGCCATGGCGCGGAAACAGCCGCGCTGGTGCCGCGCAGCATCGTCCAGCCTCTGCAAATTCCTGGCGAGGAGCAGGCCTCCGCAGCAGCGGCCCCCGAATTCATCTACGAGCTCGGCGTCCGGTCCTTCAGCATGCGCCATCCGGCCGTGCCGCCATCCTTGCGGGGAACGCTCGCCGCCCTGCGCGAGCCCGCCGTCATCGCCCATCTGCAAAGGCTCGGCGTCAGCCATGTCGAGCTTATGCCGGTTGCCGCCTGGATGGACGAACGCCACCTGCCGCCCCTCGGCCTCGCCAATGCCTGGGGCTACAACCCCGTCAATTTCTTCGCGCTTGATCCGCGGCTCGCGCCCGGTGGGCCGGCCGAGCTCGCCGCGCTCTGCGCCGCCTATGCCAGGGCCGGCATCGGCGTGATCCTCGACATCGTCCTGAACCACACCGCCGAAAGCGATGAATTCGGTGCCACGATCAGCCTGCGTGGCCTCGACAATGCCGTCTATTACCGCCACGCCGCCGACGATCCCGGCCGTCTCGTCAACGACACCGGCTGCGGCCATACGCTTGCGCTCGACCGCGCCCCGGTCGTGCGCCTGGCGATGGATGCCTTGCGATATTGGCTGCGCCTCGGTGTCGCCGGTTTCCGGTTCGATCTTGGCACGGTGATGGGGCGCACGGAGACCGGCTTCACGCCCGACGCTCCGCTCTTCGGCGCCATCCTGCAGGATCCCGAGCTTGCGCGCGCCATCCTGATCGCCGAACCCTGGGATATCGGCCCCGCCGGTTATCGCCTCGGCGAATTCCCCGCTCCTTTCGCCGAATGGAACGGCCGCTATCGCGACGACGTCCGCCGCTTCTGGCGCGGCGATCCCGGCATGGCCGGCGCACTGGCGACGCGGTTGGCCGGCTCCTCCGACCTCTTCGCCGGCAACCACCGCAGTCCCCGCTCCGGCATCGATTTCATCGCCGCCCATGACGGCTTCACGCTTCGCGATCTCGTCTCCTACGAGCGCAAGCACAACGAGGCGAATGGCGAGGAGAACCGGGACGGCGAGAACGACAACCACAGCTGGAACGGCGGCTCCGAGGGCCCGACCCGCGATCATGGCATCGAAGCTTCGCGCGATCGCGAGATCCGCGCCCTGCTGGCAACGCTTTTCCTGTCGCGCGGCATCCCGATGCTGACGGCCGGCGACGAGTTCGGGCGGACCCAGCTCGGCAATAACAACGCCTATGCGCAGGACAACCCGACCTCCTGGCTGGACTGGGAGCGCGCCGACGACGAGCGCATCGCCTTCGTCGCGTCGCTTGCAACGCTGCGTCGCCGCCATCCGCTTCTGGCAGGAGAGACCTTCCTGACCGGCAGGGGCGAGCCACCGGACGCCGCCTGGCTGAAACCTGACGCAACACCGATCGCCGATCAGGAATGGGCAGGCCTCGATGCGTTCTGCCTGCTCCTCGCCGGCAGCGAGGAGAGCTTGTTCATCGCCGTCAACCGGAGCCGCGAAGCAGTGCCCTTGACGCTTCCGGCGGGGCGATGGGAGCGGCTGTTCATCTCCGATGATGCTTCGGAGACCGTGCTTTCCGCCCGCAGCGTCGCGCTGTGGCGGAAAGCCTGATCACATCAGCACGATCAGGGACCGCGGCGACAGCGAGATCTCCTGGTCGGCCTTCAGCCCTTTGCGGCCCTCGTCGGAGTTGGGCCCTGTCTCGGTATCCAGCACGACCGACCACGAACCCGTCTTCACCCGCGGCGGGACCTTGAAGACGACCTCGCCATCGAAGGCGTTGAACAGGATCAGGGCCTCGTCGCCGCCTTCCTCGACATCCGGCATATGCATCAGCAGGCCGATCGCCAGCACGCCGGGATCGTCCCAGTGTTCCTCCAGCTGCTCCCCGCCGGCAGGGTTGACCCAGCGCAGCAGGCAGCCGTCCCGGAACGATGCGCGCCGGAAGATCGGGTGTTCGGTCCGCAATGCGATCACCTGCCTGACGAAGCCGGCGAGCGCCTCGTCGCGCCGCGTGATCTCGTCCCAGCGCATCCAGGCCGTGTCATTGTCTTGGGCGTAGACATTGTTGTTGCCGCGGTTGGAATGGCCATGCTCGTCGCCGGCGAGCAGCATCGGCGTGCCGTGAGAGAGAAGCAGCGTCGCCAGGAGATTGCGCTTCTGGCGTTCTCTGACAGCGACGATGCCTTCATCCTCCGTCGGGCCTTCGACCCCGTGGTTGAACGAGAGATTGTGGCCGTGGCCGTCGTTATTGTCCTCTCCGTTCGCCTCGTTGTGCTTGTCGTTGTAGGAAACGAGATCGGCCAGGGTGAAGCCGTCATGGGCGGTGATGAAGTTCACGCTGGCCCAGGGCCGGCGGCCGCGCTGGTCGTAGACGTCGCCCGATCCGGTGATGCGCGCCGCGAGATCGCGGATGATCCCCTCCTCGCCCTTCCAGTAGGCGCGGATCGTATCGCGATACTTGTCGTTCCACTCGGCCCAGCCTGGCGGGAAGCCGCCGACCTGATAGCCGCCGGGTCCGATATCCCAGGGTTCGCCGACGAGCTTGACCTTGCGCAGCACCGGATCCTGCCCCATCGCGTCGAAGAAGCCGCCGCGCGGATCGAAGCCGTGCGGTTCGCGTCCGAGGATGGTGCCGAGATCGAAGCGGAAGCCGTCCACCTCCATCACCTCGGTCCAGTAGCGCAAGGAATCCATCACCATCTGCAGGACGCGCGGATGCGAGGTGTTGACCGTGTTCCCGGTGCCGGTGTCGTTGATGTAGTAGCGCGGTTCTCCGGGCATCGTCCGGTAATAGGAGAAGTTGTCGATCCCCTTGAACGACAGCGTCGGGCCGAGCTCATTGCCCTCGGCCGTGTGGTTGTAGACGACGTCCAGCACCACTTCGAGCCCGGCATCGTGGAAGCGGCGGACCATGTCGCGGAACGAGGAGAGGCCGGCCCGGCCGAGATAGCGCTGCATCGGCGCGAAAAAGCCGATCGTGTTGTAGCCCCAGTAGTTGGACAGGCTCTTGGCGACGAGATGATGGTCGTCGAGATAGGCATGCACCGGCAGGAGCTCGACCGTCGTGACGCCCAGGCTCTTGATGTAGTCGATCACCGCGGACTCGGCGAGGCCGTCGAAGGTACCGCGGCGTTTCTCGGACACCGCCGGGTGCAGTTGCGTGAAGCCGCGCACATGCGTCTCGTAGAAGATGGTCCGGTCCCAGCCGATGCCGGGCGCGGGCGGGCGCTGCGGATCGGCCTGCCAGTCGACCACGACGCATTTCGGCATATAGGGCGCGCTGTCGAGCTTGCTGAATGTGAGATCGCGGTCCTCCTCGGCGCCGAGCCCGTAGCCGTAATGCGCATCGTTCCAGTCGACGGCTCCGGAAAACTCGCGCGCATAGGGATCGAGCAGGAGCTTGTTCGGGTTGAAGCGGTGCCCCTCCTCGGGGGCGAAACGACCATGAACGCGATAGCCGTAGCGCTGTCCTGGCCCGACGCCCGGCAGATAACCGTGGAAGATCTCGTCGGTGTATTCCGGCAGCGTGATGCGCGCGGTTTCCGTCTGCCCCGCCTCGTCGAAAAGGCAGAGCTCGACGCGCTCGGCATGGGCCGAGAACAATGCGAAATTCGTTCCCTCGCCATCGAACACGGCACCGAGTTCCGAAGCCCGGCCGGGCCTGATCTCAAAACCCGTCATGTCGTACTCCCGCCATGTCACAGCACCTTCGCGTCGAGCGTGCGGAAGCAAGGATCATCGCCGCCAGGGCGCTCCCGTCTGCGCCGCGATGGCAGCAACGTGCTGCTGCAAAAGCTGTTCCGGATCGCTGGCCCCGATCTTGCCTAATTATTTTGGGAAGAAGCAGGAACTCGGGGATTGGCGGCCTGTTGTGCTTCGCGGGATGCCGAGGACGTGACGATGACAGATGTGCTGAAGCTGGCCGAAATCGGAGGCTTGCCCGCGACCTCAGGCCACGCCCTGCACTATGCCCCAGTCGTTAAGGACGACATCGCCGATCGTCCCTCCCCGATCGCAGCCACCACCAAGCTTTTGTTCGTGACGTCCGAGATGGGCGATTTCATCAAGGCCGGCGGTCTCGGCGAGGTCTCGACCGCATTGCCCCGGCAGTTGCGGGCGTTCTGTGAGGTTCGCGTTCTGCTGCCCGGCTTCCGGCAGGTCCGCAAGGCGCGGCCGGCGATGGATGTCGTCCGACAGATGCCGCGCGTCGCCGGCCTGCCGCCATGGTCGCTCGGCCGCTTCACCACAAGCGACGGCCTGATCGTCTACACCGTCCTCTGCGATGAGCTCTATGACCGTGACGGCTCGCCCTATGGCCCGTTCGGCGGGGGCGATTTCGGCGACAACGACATCCGCTTCGGACGGCTCTCGCTCGCCGCCGCGGAGATCGCCGCCGGCGAGGCCGACCCGAACTGGAAGCCCGATGTCGTCCATGTGAACGACTGGCCCTCCGCCCTCGCACCCGGCTACATGCGCTGGAAGGGCCTCGCGACCCCGTCGATCCTGACCATCCACAACCTGGCCTATCAGGGGCTTTACCACCCGCAGCGCATGCGGCTTCTGGGCATCCCGGACCTCGCCTTCAACATCAATGGCGCCGAATTCCACGGCAAGATCTCGTTCCTGAAGAGCGGCATCTATTACGGCTCGCATGTCACCACCGTGAGCGAGACCTATGCCAACGAGATCACCACCGCCGAACATGGCTGCGGCCTCGACGGCCTTCTCAAGACGCGCATGCACGAAGGCCGGCTGACCGGGATCGTCAACGGCATCGACGATAGCTGGAACGCACTGATCGATGGCGGCCGCACCGGCGACCAGATCATCCGGCAATGGAAGCGGCGCAACGCCGCCGAAATCCGCCGGACCTTCGACCTGCCGGACTCGCGCGGTCCGCTGTTCTCGATCATCTCCCGTCTGGTCCATCAGAAGGGCATCGATCTTTCGCTGGAGGCGGCTGAAACGATCGTGGCCCAGGGCGGCCAGCTCGTCGTGACCGGACGTGGCGAGCCGCGCATCGAGGAAGCCGTCGAGAAGCTGGCAAAGCGCTATCCGCGCGCCGTCGCCGCACGGATCGGTTTCGACGACGGCGAGGCGCGGCGCCTGTTCGCGGCCAGCGATTTCCTGCTGATGCCCTCACGTTTCGAGCCTTGCGGCCTCAGCCAGATGTATGCGCAGCGCTCCGGCGCCCTGCCGATCGCCTACCGTACCGGCGGACTCGTCGATACCATCGAAGACGGATTGTCCGGCTTCCTGTTCTCCAGTCTCACCGGAGCGGGCTTGACCGGGGCAGTCGCCCGCGCCCTGGAAGCCTTCCGCTCGAAACGCGCCTTCCGGCAGATGCGGGACCACGCCATGGCCAAGCGCTTCGACTGGCGCCGCCCGAGCTTCCGCTATGCGGATGTCTATGCTCGCGCCCTTGTCGCCTGATCATGGCGCTCGGGCGACACGCGACTTGTCCGGCGTGGTCGCCGATGCCGGGCTCAAACCTTTGCCTTCGGCGCGGATTTGCCGGCGCCCGCATTGCCGGTCGCAGCCTTCTTGACCGGGGCGGTCGCTTTCGGCTTGTCGTTCGCGGTCGCGGATACCTTGCCCTTGACCGGCTTCGCCGCCTTGGCGGGTTGACCGGTGCTCGCAGCGACCCGCTCTTCGGCCAGTCGCCAGTGCTCGGCATCGCGGCCTTCGGGCTTACCCTCGGCCTCCCAGATCGCATAGGCGGTATCGCGGACGATCTGTTCCCGGCTCATCATCTGTCTCCTCGAAAGGCGGCTGAAACGCGGTGGATGAACGGTGGCAGGAGTGGTTGGTTCCGCCGTTCGCCCCGGCCTTTCGGCGATGGTGCGGTCGCGGAACGGAGACCTGTTCTGCTGCGTTGCATCATCACCGATTCCACCTCCCGGGCGGAACACCTCTCGTCTTTCGGATAAGCCCGTTTATGCGCCAGTCTGCACCTGCTCTGCCCGCCCTGGCTCCACACGATCTGGTGTTGCTGGAGGAAGGGCGCCATCCCGACCCCTTCGCCGTCCTGGGTCGCCATGCCTTCACCGGCGGCAGCTTCGTGCGGGCCTTCCTGCCCGGCTGCAACTACGCCGAACTCGTCACGGGAGAGGGCGAGGAGCGCAGCGCGGTGCCGATGATTACGCAAGGGGACGGCATCTTCCAGGTATCCGCCCCGGCGGTAGGCTCCTACCGGCTGCGCATTTCCTGGCCCGACGGCATCGTCGAGGCGGCCGATCCCTACGCCTTCGGCCTGTCGCTGTCGGAGGACGATATCTATCTTTTTGCCGAAGGGCGGCATTTCGACCTCTCGACACGGCTCGGCGCCAATCCGTGGTCCTTCGACGGCGTCGATGGCGTGCTCTTCGCCGTCTGGGCACCGAATGCCGCGCAGGTCGCGGTCGTCGGCGATTTCAACAGCTGGGATGCCCGCCGCCACCCGATGCGGCGCCGGCTCGGGCCCGGCATCTGGGAGCTGTTCATCCCCGGCATCGGCCCGGGCGCCGTCTATAAATATGCGATCACCGCACAGAACGGCGAAAAGCTGCCCTGGAAGGCCGATCCGCTCGGCCGCCGGCACGAGGAGCCTCCGCGGACCGGCTCCATCGTCGCCGCTGCTCCGGATTTCAGCTGGAGCGATGCCGGGTGGCTGGAAAGGCGCGAGCGTGCGAACCCGATGGCGGAGCCGCTCGCCATCTACGAGGTCCATGTCGGCTCCTGGCTCAGGACCGAATGGGGCCGGATGGGCAGTTGGGACGAGGCCTGCGACAGGTTGATCCCCTATCTTGAGCATATGGGCTTCAGCCATGTCGAGCTCCTGCCGATCACGGAGCATCCCTTCGGCGGCTCATGGGGCTATCAGCCGCTCGGCCTCTTCGCCCCCACGGCACGGCTGGGCCCGCCCGAGGCCTTCGCGCGCTTCGTCGACCGCTGCCACGCGGCCGGGATCGGCGTGATCCTGGACTGGGTGCCCGCTCATTTCCCCTCGGACCAGCACGGGCTCGCGCGCTTCGACGGCACCGCGCTCTACGAGCATCAAGATCCGCGCCAGGGCTTCCACCGCGACTGGAATACGCTGATCTACAATGTCGGCCGGCGCGAGGTCCGCGGCTTCCTGATCGCCTCGGCGTTGTGGTGGCTGGAGACCTTCCATCTCGACGGCCTGCGCGTCGACGCGGTCGCGTCCATGCTCTATCGCGACTACAGCCGCGAACCCGGCGAATGGGTGCCGAACCACCTCGGCGGTCGCGAGAATTTCGAGGCGATCTCCTTCTTCCAGGAGCTCAACACCCTTGTCGGCGCCCGCGGGCGCGGCGCCATCACCATCGCCGAGGAATCGACGGCCTGGCCGGGCGTCACCGCGCCGGTCCACCATGGCGGGCTCGGCTTCCATTTCAAATGGAACATGGGCTGGATGCACGACACCCTGCGCTATTTCGCGCGGGACCCGATCCATCGCGGCTACCACGGCGACGACGTCACCTTCGGCTTGATCTACGCCTTCTCCGAGAACTTCGTGCTGCCGATCTCACATGACGAGGTGGTCCACGGCAAAGGGTCGCTCATCTCCCGCATGCCCGGCGACGACTGGCAGCGTTTCGCCAACCTGCGGCTGTGCCTCTCCTTGATGTGGACGCATCCCGGCAAGAAGCTGCTCTTCATGGGCTGCGAATTCGGCCAGGAGGAGGAATGGAATGTCGATGCGCCCTTCCCTTGGCCTTCGGACGATGATGGCCGCCGCCGCGGGGCGATGCGATTGGTGCGCGACCTCAATGCGCTCTATCGCGGTCACCCCAGCCTGCATCGTCTCGACCATGGCGCCGAGGGTTTCGGCTGGATGATCGCGGATGACCAGGCCAATGCCGTCTTCGCCTTCACCCGCTCGGCCGGCGATGGAAGGCCGCCGCTCGTCGTGGTCGCCAACATGACGCCCGTGCCGCGCCATGACTACCGCGTCGGCGTCGCCGCCGCGGGGCGCTGGGTGGAACGTCTCAACAGCGATGCGGAAAGCTATGGGGGCTCGGGCCTCGGCAATGGCGGGCACGCCACGACCGAGGCCGTCGCCTCCCACGGGCAGGCGCAGTCCCTGTCGCTGACCCTGCCGCCGCTCGCGCTTCTCGTGCTGGAGCATGCGGGGGCGGCCGAATGAGCGACGATCTGCTGCGCCAGCTCGCCACCCGCGCCGGGATCGCCCCCGAATGGACCGACCAGACCGGCACGCTGCGACAGGTCTCGCCCGACAGTCTGCGCGCGATCCTGCACGCGCTCGGCCTGCCCGGCGACACGGATGCGAGCTTGCGCAATTCCCTTGCCGCGGTGGAAGCGGTGCCGCTCGCAGGCTCGTCGCCGCTTCTGACCGCGCGGGTCGGGCAGCCGGTCGAGTTGCCGGTCGCCGGGGGCGGCGAGAACGATATAGATGCGGTTCTGGAGAACGGAGCGCGCCGCATTCTCAAGGCGGAGCGAACGGGAGACCGCCTCGTCCTGCCTCCCTTCGACGAGCCCGGCTACCATACCCTCCGGATCGGCGGCGCAGCCGTCACGCTTGCGGTCGCTCCGGCGCGCTGCATCCCCTTTTCCGATCTGTCGGGAGGCCGGACCGGCTGGGGCCTTGCCGCGCAGATCTATTCGCTGCGCAGCGCCGATGATGGCGGCATCGGCAACTTCGCGGGCGTGGCCGCATTGGGCCGGGCCGCCGCCGGCCTCGGGGCGGACGCCCTCGCGATCAGCCCGGTCCATGCGCTTTACGGAGCGCTGCCCGCCCAGTTCAGCCCCTATTCGCCTTCGACACGGCTCTTCTACAATCCGCTGCACGCCGACCCGGCCGTGGCGTTTTCGAGCGACCTGATCCGCAGCATTGCCGCGCAGGCAGGCCTTGCCGAGGAGATGGAACGGCTATCGCGGCTCGACCAGATCGACTGGCTGGCGGCGACGCCGCTGCGGCAGCGCTTCCTGCGCGCCCTCTTCGAGGCCTTGGGCCAGACTGGAGAGAGCCGCAGCGCGTTCAAGCGTCATGCCGCGGAAGCCTCGCCCCTGCTGCGCTCCCATGCGATCTTCGAAGTGCTGCACGCGGCCGAACTCGCGCGCGACCCGACCTTGCGATCCTGGCGGAACTGGCAGCCCGGCTATCGCGATCCGGACAGCCCGCAGGTTGCCGCTTTCGCCGAAGCCCATGCCGGCGACGTCCGCTATCAGCTCTTCCTGCAATGGCTGACGAGCCTGTCCTATGGCGCCGCGCAGCGCGCCTGCCGGGAGGCCGGCATGACGGTCGGCCTCATCGCCGATCTCGCCATCGGCATGGATGGCGCCGGCAGCCATGCCTGGAGCCGGCAGGATGAAATCCTGCATGGGCTGAGCATCGGCGCGCCGCCGGACTATTATGCCGCCGATGGCCAGAACTGGGCGCTGACGACGTTCTCGCCGCGTGGCCTCGCGGCCAGCGGCTATTCCCCCTTCATCGAGACGCTGCGGGCGAGCCTGCGTCATGTCGGGGGCATCCGCATCGACCATGTCATGGGCATGAACCGTCTCTGGCTGATTCCGGACGGGGCGGGCGCGCTCGACGGCGCCTATGTCAGCTTTCCCTCCGAGACGCTGTTCCGCCTGATCGCGCTGGAATCCTGGCGCCATCGCGCCATCGTCATCGGCGAAGACCTGGGCACCCTTCCCTATGGCTTCCGCGACGACCTGCGCGCGCAGGGTGTGGCAGGCCTGCGCGTCCTGCGTTTCGAGCGGACCCAGCACGGCTATGTCCGCCCCTGGGATTGGGACCGCGATGCGGTGGCGCTGACCAGCTCCCATGACCTGGTACCCGTTGCCGGCTGGTGGGCCGGCTCCGATCTCGACGCCCCCAGCGATACCCGCGAGGCCGAGGATGTCAGGGCCTGGGACCGCGGCGTGCTCTGGGGCGCGTTCAGGGATGCCGGCCTCGCTGAAGGTGAGCGTCCCGCACCGGAGGATAGCGACCCTGTGGTCGATGCGGCGATCCGCTATGTCGGCGCGACGCCTTGCACGCTGAAGATCGTGCCGATCGAGGATGCGCTCGGCCTGCGCGTCCAGCCTAATGTCCCGGGCACGACCTTCGAGAAACCGAACTGGCGGCACCGCCTTGCCGGCGACGCCGCTCAGGCCCTCGACGGCGGTCATCTCCGTCATCGATTGGCGCCCTTAAGGGGCAATCGCTCCGGCTGACCATTCAGGCGTGCGGCGGTCTGACGATACCCGGAGAACGTCGAGAGATGTCCGGCGTTTCCGTGACGCAGCGATAATGCTCGATGGCATCGCGAAGCGCGGCGCTTTCAATCTCGTCGGCCGTGCCGGGCGTGCAGACCCCCAGCAGCTTCAAACGGGACTGCGCGCGCAGCATGTCGATCGGGGAACGGATCGGAGCAACTTGCATGGTTCACCTCCGGCGGCTGAACGCGCCTTTGAGCGCGCTGTTCCCCGACCCGGATGCGGTGTTCCGACGCACCATCCCGAAGGCTTCGCTGATGATCGCGGAGACGCGAAACCTCAAGCCGCGAAACCGCGTTGGGAGAGAGGCGGCGGCGCGGATCGGCCGGCGGAAACGGGGGAATCGTGACGCAGGCACATCCGGTGCGGGCCACTTATCGACTGCAGTTCCACAAAGGTTTCCCTTTCGCGGCCGGAGCGGCGTTGGCCGGGTACCTGCGCGAGCTCGGGATCAGCCATGTATATTCCTCTCCGATCCTGGCCGCCCGCGCCGGCTCCCTGCATGGCTACGACGTCATCAGCTATGACGCGGTCAATCCGGAGCTTGGCGGCCCGGACGGCTTCCGGGCCATGGCCCGGGCCCTCCGCACCGAAGGTATCGGCATCGTCCTCGACATCGTGCCGAACCATGTCGCCGTCGGCGGCGACGACAATGCGATGTGGCTCGACCTGCTGAAATACGGACGCGGCAGCCGCTATGCGAGCTGGTTCGACATCGATTTCGACGAGGCCGACCCGCTGCTCGATGGACGGATCCATGCGCCCTTCCTCGGAGAGCCTTTCGACGAGGCGCTCGCAACGGGACAATTCGTGCTGGTCGACGACCCGGAGCGCGACGGTTTTGCGATACGCTATGGCGAGCACCTCTTTCCGATCCGGCCGGAGGATGATGCGGAGCTCCGCGCTGCTCTCGCGAACACGCAGGGCCGGCCCGAGGCCTTGCGCGCCCTGATCGAACGACAGCATTTTCATCTCGACTACTGGCGCAATGCCGGCGACCGCCTGAACTGGCGCCGCTTCTTCGATATCACCCAGCTCGCGGGCATGCGGATGGAGCGTACGGACGCCTTCGACGCGGCTCATCGCATCGCTTTCTCGCTCTACGAGGAGGGCTGGATCGATGGCCTTCGGATCGATCACGTCGATGGTTTGGCCGATCCTGCCAGCTATTGCGTGGCGCTGCGGGCGAGGCTTGCGGCGCTGGCTCCCCGACGCCCGGACTGGGCTGCATCCGGCCCGGCCTGGATCGTGGTGGAGAAAATCCTGGCTTCCGGCGAAGCCCTCCCCTCCGGTTGGAAAGCCGACGGAACGACGGGCTACGACTTCATGGACCAGGCCAGCGCGGTTCTCCATGCGGCGGACGACGAGAACCGCCTCGGCCTGTTCTGGTCGGGGCTCAGCGGCCGTCCCGCCGCCTTCGCCGACGAGGAGCTTACGGCACGTCGCGAGGTGCTGGAACATGCTTTCGATGGACAGCTTGAGGCGATCACGGGCCGCCTGATGACGCTGGCGCAAGCTGCCGGCCGCGAGGCGGATATCCCGCGGGGCGCCATGAAACGAGCCATCGCGGCCATCGCCTGCAACATGCACTGCTACCGGACCTACCTCACCGGCGCCTCTGCCCCGGAGGATCCCGGCCTCGGCTTCGACGACGCCGTGGCCGCGGCGCGCGCGCAACCCCAGGCGGAGCTGCTCGCGATCGATTTCGTGGTAGCCGTCATGGCCGGAACGGAAGCCGCGCTGGAGCAGAGTGCGCGGCGCGCGGTGATCCGCCGCTTCAACCAGCTCACCTCGCCGCTTGCGGCGCGCAGCGTCGAGGATACCGCGTTCTATCGCTATGGCCGCCTGCTCTCGCGCAACGATGTCGGCTTCGATGCGGCGCGGTTTGCGCTGTCCGGATCGGACTTCCACCAGGCCATGGCCGAGCGGGCGCATCTCCAGCCGGGAGCCATGCTTGCCTTGTCGACGCATGATCACAAGCGCGGAGCCGATGTCCGCGCCCGCCTCGCAACGATCAGCCGGGACCCGCAATCCTGGACGGACGAGGTGCAAGGCTGGTTCGCGATCAACGACCCGATCCGGCCGGAAGGGCTCGATCGCGGGGACGAATACATGCTCTACCAGATGCTGATCGGCACCTGGCCACTGGAGGAAGAGGCCGGCGATTACGCCGATCGCATCGGCGGCTGGTGGCGCAAGGCTTTGCGCGAGGCGAAGCTGCGCACCGGCTGGGCCGCCCCGAACGAGGCCTATGAGCAGCTGTCGGAGGTTTTCCTGCGTGCCTTGCTCGATCGGCAGGGCAACCCACGCTTCCACGATGCACTGGAGCAATTTCTCGCACATATCGGACCGGCCAGCGCCCTGAACGGCCTGGCGCAGGTCATCCTTCAATGCACCGTTCCCGGCATCCCCGACATCTATCAGGGCTGCGAGTTCTGGGACTTGAGCATGGTCGATCCCGACAACCGCCGCCCCGTGGATTTCGCGGCCCGACAGAAGGCGCTGGCAGACGGCGCCGCGGAAGACCTTCTCCGCATGGATTGGAAGAACGGCCGGATCAAGCAAGCTGTCCTCCGGCGCCTCCTCGCAGCGCGGCGGGACCATCCAGCATTGTTCCGCGAAGCCAGCTACGGGCCCCTGGCGGTGCAGGGGCCGCGGGCCGAGGATCTGATCGCTTTCCGCCGGGAGACCGAGACGCAGATTCTTGCCGTGATTGTGCCGACTGCCTCGCCTCCCGACGTCGATGACGGGCTTGCGCTGCGAGCAGGATGGTGGGCCGATACGTCCGTCGCTCTGCCGGGCGTATCCGGGGGCTGGCGGGCGCTGATGGGAGCGCCCATCACGGGCGACCGCGTCGCACTCGCCGATCCGGGGCTCGGCTGCCGCGTGCTGCTCGCCGATCGCTGAACGGTCACGATCCGTGCGAGATAAACGCCCGGAACGACCGCGCGCCGAGCCGCAAGCCGTCGGCCCGCTGCTCCGCGTCACCCAGGGCGAAGATTTCCGCACCTTCGGGTCGCGTGTCGGTGACGGGCGTTTCGCCGAAATTCACCAGAAGCGTCAGGGTTCCGCCGCCCAGCCCCCATGACGCCCTGACGGCCTGCGCGCCGATGGCGACCGCGCCCATGCTGCGACAGCTATCGAGATGGGGCACGATCCGCTCCTGCCGCAGCGCGATGAGACCGCGATACAGCGCATTCCATTTCGCACCGTCCTCGCCGCCGGCCGGCCGGCTCGCCGCAAAGGTCTCCTCGGCATTGGGATCGAAAAGCCTGCGCTCTCCATCGGGGGCGGCATGAGCGAATTCGCGCCTGCGCCCTTCCCGCACGGCCTGGGCCAGCTCCTCGTGATGATCGGTGAAATAAAGGAAAGGCGTGCGGCTGCCGTATTCCTCCCCCATGAAGATCAGCGGAACCTGCGGGGTCAGCAGCAGGAGCGCGACGGCGGCGCGGAGTGCGGCGGGATCGGCCAGCGCCAGCAGGCGCTCACCGAACAGGCGATTGCCGATCTGGTCGTGATTCTGAAGGCAGTTGACGAAGCGCGACGGCGCGAGATGCCCGCTTGGCCGGCCGCGCGGCTCGCCGCTGAACGAGGCGACTTCGCCCTGGAACGCGAAGCCTTCCGCCAGCACGCGCGCCAGATGGCGGGCAGGCTCGGCGGCAAAGCTGCCGTAATAGGTCGCAACCTCCCCCGTCAGCAGGATATGGACCGCGTGATGGAAATCGTCGTTCCATTGCGCGTCGAAACGCGACAGCAATCTGGAATCGTTGGCATCGTTTTCGACCACCAGCGCAATCATGCGCTCCGCCGGGATGGCACGACGGACCTCACGCTCGAAATCCAGCAGGAAATCGAGCGAGGGAATGGCGTGGACGGCATCGAGCCGCAGCCCATCGAAACGATATTCATCGAGCCACTGCACCGCGCAGGCGATGAAATAGGCGCGCACCTCCGGCCGGTCGAAGTCGATCGCCGCGCCCCAGGGCGTGTGGCTGCCGGCCCGGAAGAATGCGGGTGCGTAGGCGTGCAGATAGCAGCCATCCGGACCGAAATGATTGAACACGACGTCGAGATGGACGGCGAGGCCGAGTTCATGCGCCCGGTCCACCAGCCGCTTCAGATCATCGGGCGAGCCGTAGGCAGAGGCGGGCGCGAAGGGCAGGACGCCGTCATAGCCCCATGACCGCTCGCCTGGAAAATCGGCGATCGGCATCAGCTCGATCGCGGTGATGCCGAGATCGGCGAGACGAGGCAGTTCATCTGCGACCCCGGCAAAGCCACCGGCGAGCCCGGGATGGATTTCGTACAGAACGGTTTCGCGCCAGGGCCGGCCGCACCAATCCGCAGAGCGCCAGGAATAGGAGGTCGGGTCGGTCAGGACGCTCCAACCATGAACCCCGCCGTCCTGGCTCCGCGAGGCGGGATCAGGAAAGGTTAGCCCATCTTGCGACCGGTAGCGATATCGCGTTCCGAACGGCAGGTCGTCATGGTGCTCAAACCAGCCGTCGCCGATCGCGACCATAGCAATGCTTCCGCCTTCGCCGCCGATCTCGATCCGGACTTCAGAAAGCGCGGGCGCCCATAGTCGAAACGTCGAGGCCGAACCCTTTCGTGATGCGCCGACGGGGAAGCGCTTCCAATTCGTGTGTGAGAACTCGGTCATCCTCGTTCGCTATGGGCGTGAAGCGGTTCGTCGGGGCGATTCGCTCGGATCGGTCACGTCTTGATGCAGCGATTATCTCCCATCCGACATCAACGCTACCCGAGCCTTGCGCTCCGAGATAAATTCCGTCCCGCGGGCTGATCGGCGCGAGGTGGCGCGGCGAACGACGTTCGGCCGCCACCAACCTAATACTCGTCAGACCCTGATTTCCCCCTCCTCGTCGGCATCCCAGTAATGCACCCGGGACGCGCGCACATTCAGCAATACGATGCCCGGGGTCTCGATCCCTTGGGGAAACCAGCGCTCCATGTCGTCGATCCAGTGCTCCTCAAAAGCGAGGCGGTCTGTGATCAAGCTCGCCTTGCCCTCGACCGCGATGAAGAGACCGGGTTTGCCCAGCAGGCTCTTATCGCCGGCGAACGTCAGCCCCACTTGGTCGTTGGCTCGGACATCCTGGATAAACCGGGCGTCATCGTAGGCAAAGAACCAAGAATCTCCGTCGTAGTCGACATCGCGATTATTGCTCATCGGGCGGCTTGAGAGGTTCCCATCGCCGGTCATTGTCGTAAGCATGCAGAAGTCGATGTCTTTCATCTTTTCCGCGATGCCGCTGAGGGTGAGCTCGCCCATAACGTTCTCCCGGTTCGTGGGGTGGCCTTGGTGGAGACCGAACGGGCCGGGGCTAGGCATGTTCCGAAACTCCGAAAGAATGCCTCTATGGCAGGTTAGCTGGATGGGGACAGTTGCGAGGTAGGCTGTCCAAAAGCGTGCTCGTTGCGAGCTTCCTCGCAGCAATCCGGGCAGCAATCTGGTCCTCAAAGAATCTGAGGCTGCTCGAAATCTCAAGGAGCTCGCTTGCTTCTGCAGTACCGTCGGGCGCACCGAAGAGCTCTTCAAAGCGCTTTAGCGCGCGAGCGAGGTCATCGTAGGTTCGGATTTTAGACATCAAAGCACGACAGCTAGACCCCCCTCCGTCACGAGCGAGCTCGGCTTGCGCGAGAAGTTTCCCGGCGGCCGTGAGGATCGCTTCGGAAGGAACCATTTCCTCCTGGAAATGCCATTCGACATAATCGCGAGGACAGCCGGAGCAATCCGTCAGCATCGCGATCCAGTCACGACCGGGGAACGCCGCGTTCATGCGAAGGGCGAGCTCGCGACCATTGGTGATTGGCTCGGAAGGTCCCATTCTGTGGCCCTTGCGTCGGCGGTTCGAGAGCTTGGGTCACCGAGGAACTTCACTGGTGCCGCCACCGTTCCGGAAGTGCGTGGCCCCTTCAGTATCGCGCCTGAAGCCACGCAGGAGGGACTGGCCGCAGGTTGTCTTTCCGTCTGCGACCTCAGTGAATTTGCTGATGCTCCAGCTGCTCCAGATTGGCGCGGTCCAGCAGACCCTCGAGCTGTGCGAGTGGTTGTGGAGCCAGAACAAGCCGCACACGCTGGCCACCGGCGCAATGCATGGCGATGACAGCGCCATCGCCGCCGTTGGGGCTGACCACGAGCTTCGTGATTTCTAGAACCTCGTAGTTATGGGTCTTCGTTGTCATGACACTCACTCCGGGCGCCTCGTCTGTTCGGGCGACACCGGTCGAGCTGCTTCGGGACGCGAGCGGTTTTCATGCCCCCGCTGGTCGACGAAGCGCTCAACGATGCCGACCGCCGGCGTGGTCACGAATGCGCGCCGAGCCGTCATCGATGATCCACTCGTCGCCGTCGCGGTGAATTTGGATTGTCGCGCTCACTGTTTCGGTCCACTGGCGAGCGTCGACCGCCGAAGCTCGGATTCAACGGCCTCCGCAGAAGCACCAATCTCGCGCATTGCGTCTTTAAGCTGAGCCTTCGACACCCCCAACTTGTCGGTCCAATAGCGAACCTCGTACTCCTCGCTCAGATTGATCCGCGAGCGGTCCTGAGGGCCTCGATTTGTCTTGTCGTCTGCCATCTGTCTCTCCCGTCTCGCAGTTCAATCGACAGGAGCGCGTCGAGTTCCGACGCGCTTTTTCCGCTCAAACGTCCTACAGGTGCGGAACCATTTTTAGCCTAGCGCGTATGGGTTCGCGGGTTGCGGAGCGGGCAATGGATGAGCCGGTTTTCGTCGTGGTTGGAATGATGGCGGTGGCCATACTGGCCTGGTACGCCTCTCAAGTTTGGGACCTTTAAGCTCATGCTCCGATCGACTCATCCGAACCCCTTCGCCATTCTTGAGGATGCAGATGCGATCGCACGGGCGACCTCGGCATGGGAAACAGCGTGGAGCTATGTTGAGCAAGGTGTGCCGCCGGATGATCGCGAGCGACAGAGCCAGCGCATGAAGTTTGTCATCGCGTCTGTAGCGTTGGGCACGGAGGACACGAAGGAGATGGCGAACAAGGCGATTCAGCGCTTTCTGGCAGAGACGCGGACCCGCCGGGCCTAGGCGCGTGGTCCGAGGCCTAGAGCTTGTCGGGTCTTTCCGAAGCTAGACACTCGGCGAGCTGCTCCTTCCCGGGCTACACACCGGTTGGCGCCATCGTGGCATCTGCGGTCTGCCCTGATACGCGGCTCAGAACAACGGAACGTCCGATGATATGGCGGAGTTCAGCGAGCATTTTTGGAGATGCTCCCATGACCCGCGTGCTGGTAACCGCCTTGCATTTCGAGCCACGGGGCTTCGTCCCGAATAATCTCAGGTTGTCGGCCCTGATCTACGAAAAGGCGTTCGATCCTACGGCGACAAGTGACCTCGCCACGTCCATGGAGAAGCGCTTTCAAGACAACGGGTGGCCGCCACAGCGGCGAGACGGGATTTTCGATTTCGAGCACTATCATACGCAGGGCCATGAGGTTCTCGGCATAGCAGTCGGATCGGCCGAGCTGGTACTTGGCGGAGACGGCGACCGGGAGATCAGGGTACAAGCTGGCGACGTCTTGGTACTGCGCGCGCGAACTGGGCATCGGCGCCTCAAGCAGAGCGCGGATTTCCTCGTGATCGGCGCATACCCTCCCGGCCAGACCGGAGACATCGTTCGCGAGGAAGCATCGCCTGCGATGAAACAGAGGATCGCCCTTTTGAGCTTTCCACCCAAAGATCCGGTTCTGGGTGATGAGGGTCCGATGCTCAGACTATGGGCGACCGTCAGCATCGCTTGATGTTCGCAAATGCCGGACTTGCCTTCCGGCTGACAGGTGACGAAGCGCGCGAAATCGATCCGCTGTACCGTCGCCAGCTCTCAATCCTGTGTATCGTCGCCACCTCGGCACATTGGAACTTCGGTGCCAGACGGTCCGTTGCCGTTCCGTGACGTTCTGAAGGAGAGCAACGCATGATGTTCGTAGAGCAAATCAAGGAAGGCCAGCGTGTCATCGGCTCCGATGAAGGACATGTCGGAACCGTCGATTCTTTGAGTGGCCAGCTCATCAAGCTGAAGAACAATGATCCCGAGTCGGGAGGAGCCCATCATTACCTCGACCTGGCGCTCGTCGTTGCGCTCGATGACGATACGATCAAGCTGATCGTCCCGGCCGCTGAAGCCAAAGAGAGATGGTCGGAGGCGGCCGAGTAATGGACCGACGCCATTTCGTTGCTGGAGCCGGCGCGACCATCGTCGCTGGCCCCGCTCAGGCGAGCGTCGCAGTCGACCGCTTCGGTCCGAGCGCCTCTGTAGGCAGCGTCATCCTCCTCTATGGTTCGGACGGTCTGACGAATAGTGGCCGATATCAGTTCGCCGCGAACATGATCGCGGGGGCTGGCTACAACGTCCTGCTACCGCGCTACTTCGAGGCGACCGGCGATCAGCGGGCCCGATACGGCGAAATCAAAAGCAAGTTTCCGGTCTGGCTGGAAGCGATTGAGACGATCACGGGCGATCAGCAGGCCCGCTTCGCCGTTGTCGGCTTTTCGCTTGGCGGCGCATTGGGCTTGGCGCTGGCGGCGCGCGATCGCAGGATCAAAGCCGTTGTCGACTTCTTCGGATTTCTGCCGCCAGGCCTGGATCGAGCTTCGCTGCCCCCTACGCTTATTCTGCATGGGGATGCTGACCGAGTGGTGCCGGTGTCCAACGCCGAAGCCATCGAGAGACTGGTCAAGAGCAATGGGGGCTCTGTCCAGAGCCATATCTATCCCGGCGAAGGACATGGCCTGTCTCTTGGGAGCTGGCCCGACGCGATCGCGCGGACACAAGCATTCCTGCGCGAGCACCTCTGACGAGCGTGTTGGAGGAGCCTTCGTTGAAGGTCGCGACCTATAATGTGAACGGCATCAATGGCCGGTTGCCGGTTCTGCTCCGGTGGCTGGAGCAGGACCATCCCGATGTCGTGTGCCTGCAAGAGCTTAAATGCTCAGAGAACCGCTTTCCCGAGCGCGAACTGCAGAAAGCCGGCTACGCGGCGGTTTGGTACGGTCAGAAGAGCTGGAATGGCGTCGCGATCCTCGCGAGGGGCGGATCGCCGGTCCTAACGCGCCGAGGATTGCCCGGAGATCCTGACGACAGCCATAGCCGCTATATCGAGGCCGCGGTGAACGGGGTACTGATTGGGTGTCTTTATCTTCCCAACGGCAATCCCGCCCCCGGCCCCAAATTCGAGTACAAGCTCCGCTGGTTCGCCCGCTTGCTGAGTTATGCAGAAGAGCTTCTCTCCCACGACGTGCCGATCGCACTTGTAGGCGACTTTAACGTCATGCCGACCGAGCTCGATGTCTACGCACCAGAGCGATGGCGAGATGACGCCCTTTTTCGTCCGGAGGTCCGAAGAGCCTATGCCGACCTGGTCAATCAGGGTTGGACGGACGCTATCAGGCACCTTCATCCGGGAGAGCGCATCTACACGTTCTGGAAGTATTGGCGGAACTCGTTCGAACGCGACGCCGGCCTTCGCCTCGACCACGTCCTGCTCAGCCCTACACTGGCGCCGCGGTTGAAATCCGCGGAGGTCCGACGGTCGCCGAGAGGCTGGGAGCACACGAGCGACCACGCGCCAGTGATGATCGAGCTTCTTCCGGCATAGGCGTGGGCGCGGCAGAGCTTTCACCGCTTCACAGGCTCTCGACACGATACCCGGGCCTCAACGCGCGAAAGCCCGGCCCCACTGGAAAGGGCCGGGCTTCCTCACACGGCGAGCACACGCTGGGCAGCGAGGGGCTCAGCCGTCGGTGATCACCATGTCTGGCGATTATACCAGGTGTCGACGTCAGTCTTCACCTTGTCCTTCTCGATGCCGTAGCGCTCCTGGATCTTGCCTTCGAGCTGATCGCGCTTGCCGGCAATGACGTCGAGATCGTCATCGGTCAGCTTGCCCCACTGCTCCTTGACCTTGCCCTTGAGCTGCTTCCAGTTTCCTTCGACGCGATTCCAGTCCATCGGGACCTCCATCAGTTTCGAGTTGCGGATAAAGGCGAACGGCGCGTTAGCGCTTCCAGCGGCCTTCGTACTTGAACTCCGGCGCGGCCTTCAGGGCATCCTTGGTCGTGTCCATGGTCGCGGACCACTTCTTGTCGTTCTCGGAGTAGACGACCTTCACCGCTGACGGCGCGACGATGACGTAGCGCTCGCCGATACCAAGGAAGCCGCCCACCGACATGATGAGCCCGGACAGGCTGCCATTGGAAACGACGAGATCCTTGATCTCACCGACGGTATCCTTGGCGTTATTCTGAACGTTCAGGCCAATGAGATTGCTGCTGAGAACGTCCGTCGGCTGCGCCTTGATATAGACTTCACGCGCAGTTGTCGTCGCGGTCTGAGCATAAGCGGCGCTACCTACGAAGATCGTCGAGGTAACAGCGAGGGCGACGAGCATTTTACGCATATTAGAATTCTCCAGACATATTTCCCAGCCGCCTCCACAACCGAGCCCGGACGCCAATGTTCCTGATGAAAACATCGATCAACAAAAAACCCGCCAGCGCTGGCGCTGGCGGGTGAGTTCGATCTGTCGGGGTGAGACAGGAGAATGATCACCAAACAAGAGTGAGCCGCTTATGGTTCCGGCCAGGGTGACGTTTAGGAAAGGATCATCGCGCCCGGAAGCACTCCAGTGCCGGAGACCCGCCACCGCTGCGACGCATCTACAGAGCGACGCTAGATCTCGTTATCGGTCGCGCGGTCCTTCAAAGCGTCATTGGTTAGCGTGGTTTCCCCTCGAATGGAGCCGTCATCCGCCTTGCGCAACGTGATTTCATTCTCTTTGAGAGTGATCGCGCGGGCGCCAATCCCGAAAAATCCTCCGACTTCTACAGTGACCTGTAGGGATCGACCAGCTCCCTGAATCTGCAGCACCGTCCCGATTTTCTTCCCCGCCGGATCAAAGACGGGCGCGCCATACAGCTTGTCTGCAGAAGGATTGCGCCCGCCCATTGATTGCGGTTTGATATGTCGATGTTCGTCACGAACACGGTTGAGCTCATTCGTAATGGGATTATGGGAGCTTTGGCGGAGCGCTGGCCGCTCAACCACGTTCGCGGCGCCGATCTGCCGTTCGCCAATCACATGCTCGCGGTCATCACTCCCCTTGACGCGATATTGTGGATCACCGTCGGGCCGTGTGGGAAGCAGCGCAGTGACCTCGTAGAGCCCGCTCGCGTCTTGGTCGTGGAAGCCAAACGCTAAGCCGACGCGTTCGCCCAGCTTGAATCGATGCGGCATGTCTCGCCCCTGAATGTCCCCGGAGCCGCCGGCAAGGTTATCAGGTCGAAGAGGTGCCGACCTTAGCTTATGATAAGTCTCGGGTTCATTGACACGGCGACCTTGTAGCGATGCCTCCCGGCCGGGTCAGGAGCGCTTATCGATATCTCGCGTACGATCGGGCAAGGCATCGATTGCTTCTTCGGCTCCCTGGTCCTTACGAAGGACGCCCTCTCGTAACACCTTGGTCGCTGCATCGGCCTTTTGCTTGGGGTCGGTGGGGATGGCTTCGGTTTCGCCCGTAGCGTGAAGGCCAATGTCGTTAGGCTTCTTCCCGTCATTTCGGGCAGTGGCAGCGAAGGTTGCGAGAGCTTCCGGTTGATCTTTAGCCATGGCTGCGTCCTCCTGTCTGGCTCGGAACGGCGAAAGCCAGCGGTTGTTCCGTCGCAGCTGGCGCGCCTTCCCTCGTCAGCAAATCCCTGTCGCCAAAGCTGTTCAATCAGGCTCTCAACTCCTGGCGCATGCAAAAATATGCAAATGAGGAACTGCCCGCATCTCAAGCAGTTAGCTCCGGATCAGAGTGAGGTCCGCCATGCCATTCGAACAGGTTCTAGTCCCCATGCCCGTGCAGAGCACGACCTTCAGCATCGGATCGATTGAGGAGTACGAGAAAGCGACCAAGCGGGCGAGCGAGCTGGCCGAATATCCGGAGGGTTCTGCCCAAGCGGATGAGTTGGCATCCCTCGTCCAAGCGATCATGCAGTGGGACAAATCCCACGATGACGCTACCGCCTGGAACTAACCCAAACGGACATCCCATGCCTACCTATCGCTTCATCACCGATAACGGCAGCTCGCACTACGTCGACCTCGATCTACCCAACGATAAGTCGGCCAGAGCCGAAGGTCGGAGGGCCTTTTCCGAAGCCGCTCATGATGCGCTAACGGATGGCGAGCGAGGCGAGATGACCTTCCAGGTGCAACATGCCAAGCGCATTATCTATCGGGGCCATATCGCCTTCCAAAGCGCCGATATCGATCCTCCCACGAACGATAGTCGGCTAGAAGATTAACGGCAGCTTGACAGGCAGTCTTCCTATCAAATGACATAGACATCGTCTTGTTTGAAGCGCCTCATATGAGCGCAGTTGTCTCCATGCCGCTTATGGAAATGACCGCTGGCGGCGCATGTTGATGCCGCCCAGGCGGAGACCTGTGATGCATACCGGTAAGGGCCATTTGATCCTGCGCGACGGGCGCAGCCTTCCTCTGACGTTTCAGTTTGGCAGCAGCTTCGACAAAACTCGAGCGGGCTATCTGCTGTGTGACACCTCGCAACTTGATCCCGCTTTGCTCCACGATCGGCTTCGCATCGAGTGCGATGATGGGACGGGTATTGTTGTGGCGGTGATGCATTCCAGCGTCCGCTATCTGGCGGTTACCGGGCGCGTGGAGATGCCTGCTGCGGCCTAGGCGCAAGTGGCTGCCGACTTGGGCCAATTCCCGGCGAGGAAAGCGGCTTCGAGAGACCGTTGTATCACTCACGGGTTGATCGTCCTCCGCTTGGGCGGAAAGGCATTGACCTTAGGCGACGCACCGCTGCTAAAATGGCTGTCTAGTTCGTTCTGTAGCTCGGTTTTGCCATGCAGAGTTCCTGGATCTTCTCGCCCCACACTCGAGCCGTCTGGCTGAGAACGCTTGTCGTGATCGTGTTGGGGGCGGCGATGATCTCGCCGGCACTACTTTTGCGCTGACGGCCACATGCCCGACGGGGGGTTCGCATCTAAAGCTCAATCACGCATCGAGGATCAAACCAGGGGTTCTCGCGATCTCCGTGCAAGTTGGGATAGCCGGCCTGGTTCGCGAAGATTCTGGTCTTGCCGACACGATAATCGTGGGAGCCGTGATCGTGGCCATGAATCCAGAGATCAGGTTCGAACTCTTCGATGACGCCGCTCAAATCTGAGACGAAAGCAGGAGTTAGCGAGCTAGCTTCATGACGCGGTTGAACTGAATTTCGATGCGGTGCGTGATGCGTAACCACAACCGTCGGCCCGTCGAATTGCTCCGCCAGCTCCTTCCGAATGAATGCCAGATCGAGGCGATGCTCCGCGGCCGCATGCCAGGGCATGAACCTGCTGAAGTGGCCACTCTCCTCTTGATACCGGATCAACCGATGGTCGTTGAGCGTCTCGCCCGCAAAAACCATTGAGGGCTTTGGCGTTCCATGCAGGCGGTAATCCGTCCAGAGGACGCAGCCGATAAATCTGACCCCGTCTATCACAACCGAATTGCGCGACAGGAAATCGATACCCGCGGCCGATGCAGCTGCCCTGCCCTCTGCCAGACTTCGCTTCAATTCGAAGCCGTAGAATTCGTGGTTTCCCGCAACGTAAATAGATCTGGCGCCTCGGAGCGCTCCCGATCGTTGAGCGGCCATCCATGCGACCGCCGACGAAATCGGCTTCCCCATGTCGCCTGCAAAAACGGCCACATCAAAGTCCGGCATCGGCAAGGGAAATTCAAACGGGCCAAATTCCAAATGCACGTCAGAGACGACAAGCAGGCGCATTTTGCCTCCACTTCATCGAAGGATGGAAATTCGGATTGGGAGGGAACAGTCAGGCGGTTTTGGCCGCGATTATCCGATCGAACAGAGCCGCTATCGGGTGCGGGGCATAGAACGAAGCGCCACACGCGAATGACCGCTCAAACTCGGCGATCGGCATTGAGAACGAACCAATCGCGCTCGGCCCGACGACATCCGCTGACATCGAGTCACCGGCGAATAATACTTGTCGAGGCTCCAGGCCGAGCCGGTTGCACACGAGATGGTAGATTTCGGGTTGTGGCTTCATCAGACGCGTTTGGAAAGAAAGAACCGAGACATCCGGCTGTCCGGGCAACTGCTCAAGCAGGGGCGCCTCGTAGGGTTCAGCGAGGTTGGAGCATACTGCAATTGGAAGGCCTGCCCGCTGGACCGCCTGCCACAAAAGATCCATGCCGGGCCGAAGTCGCACGGACTTCAACTCCGCGCTCAAGTCGGCCTCAAGCTCGGCCAAACGTTCTTCGGAAACTGGCGAGGACAATTGCTGCGACAATTCCCCGAGGCCAATAGGATATCTGATCGCGCGCTGGAGCAGCGCATTGGACGGCTCGTTTGCGACCAACGCCCGAAATGGCCGTCGCTTGTCCGTGATGTCGACCAACGTGCCATACCCGTCAAAGGCGATGGCTTCGATGGGAGCCATGGCAAATCGCGCATCCAAGAAGTCGTGATCTAGATCCGGGCGATGCTCGAACCCCGACGCGATGTACGGGTCGGCATTGGCGGCGATAGCTGCCAAATATCGGCGAACATCCATTTGATCTTCGAAATTTCCGCTCATGAGCTGAAGCGGAGTGCGTCCGTTGAATGGTTCGAATTGTTGTGGAGCTGTCAGCCACTCTCGCTCTTCCTGGGCCCCTGATACAACCGCTAGGAATTGCCGGAGTTCGGCGAAGACGCCCAACAGCGCCGATAGGCGCATCAGCGTGCTCGTCTCGAGGACCAGGTGCTTTTGCCCCATGGCCGTCGCGGCCCAGCCGCGCAGTGTGGGGATGTCGGCGGCCAGCAGATTAGCTTGCTCGCGCTCAGTCAACTGCCAACGACGCGCGATATTGACGAATGTCCGCATGCAGGGCGCGCTCAAGCGCGCCCGCTCCTCGAAGCTTCGCTCTTCCATCACGGAAATCCCTCGGTTCGGATAAGGAATCGCAGAGAGGCAATCGGACGTAACGAGGCTGCGGACCAGCGTAGCCTCTCGCACTGGTCCGCTAAGTCAGATTTTCGATGCGGCCGTGCCGCGGCGAATTTACAAGGAAAAGCCATCCGCTGCCCTCGACCGGAAGCTGGGCATTTGTCATGCTCAGCAAACGACGGAACTCGACACCAACCGTGCCCTATCTCTCAATTGCGCTCGCTGTGATCAGCGAGCCGAGCAGCCATGGTTGTGGGAGTTCCGTAGGATTTTTGGGCAAAGAGCGCGGAACGGATGGATTCTCCGTCGAAGACACAGTCTCGAAAGAAAACGCCGCTGACCTCCCCCAAGCCGTTCGGCGACGCACGTTATTATACAAGTTCCATAAAATTGTTCCACCTAAATGATACCGGCCCTGCACTCCTCACCGGAAACGCATTCGTCCCCATGCCTGCCGGGGCCCCAATCAAGGGCTTCGTGTGTAAGGCCGCAAGGATGCTCCTCGATCAAAATCAAGATGACCTTGCGGCTGCGGCTCCAGTTTCTCGCAAAACACTCTTTGACTTCGAAACAGGAGACATTGAGCCAAAAATCGCCATAAATAATCGCATTCGGAAGGCGTTGGAGGACTGGGGAGCGAGTTTCGTTGTGGGAGAAGGCGTTGTTGGCGTGGCGGTGTACTCACGGCCAGCAGCCTAGAGGCGCGAGCCACAAGCGGCATCAGCACTCCTGTTAACCATAATCGCAAGCCATCAATGCAATTTATTTTACATTTTGTATAATTTATCCACGTTGAGCTCACGACTTCCCCGGCAGATCGAAGGGGCTCAGTAACCGAGCTCGTAGGCCTCCCACCACCTTCCCGGCTTCACTCGAAACGCGAGGACTTGAATGATCCACGTCGTGCGGCCTGTCCTATCCCGTTCCCAGACCCTTAAATCCGCTCCGGTGAAATCGCCGGGCGCCCGGGACCCCCTTTGGCGTCACCGGCTATCGGACGGGGACGTTCTGTGCGATCCGATGCTTCTCGACCCCCTCTTTGACGAGATGGGCTGCGAAACGTCGATCCTCCTTAAGATCGTAAATCAACCCTAGAACCAACAAGCAGCCTCATCGCGGCGCCCTTGTCGCGGTAGGCAGCTGCACCACGAGCGCGCTTCCGCACCGAAAGCCGCTCCATCTCGGCTCGGCATCGCCGAGCTCGCGTAGCCCCCGACCAGCCGCGAACCGCGCTTTCGGTCTCGCGATATTTCAGAACGGAGGCGCAGCGTACGGCGATGGTTCCAGGCCTCACGCAGCCGACAATGTTGTCGCAACCCCTGCGTAGAACGCAGACTACCCATGCAATAACGCCCGCAATCTAAACGAAATGCACCGGAATAAATTAACCCAAAATTAACCCGGAATAAGTCACGCGCGCCTTTGTTAATGTAAAAATGAGCGACAATCGTAGAAGGACAAGTGGGCTATAAAGATCACTTGCCCGGATAGTTAAAAAAATCCTCCGATAGATTACGCTTTACATCCCCCCTCCCCGATCGACTAGAACATTCCTACTTCGAACTGCCGAGGCTCAGTTCGAGGGGGTGATGAACTCACTTGTAGCTGAGTCTCGTTCCCCGCCACTGGCGGGAGGCCAGCGCCCTCGTCTGTCGGGGCCGGTGCTCACAGCGAAAAACACTCACTCATATTGTTGAGGAGATGCCTTTGGGCACGACTTGTCGTGGCTCGTAGGCTTCTCCGACGCGAAAAGGATCGCTTATGCATCGCAGTAGATAACCGCCAGGCTTGAATCTGAGCCCGGCTATCGCTCCCGACACCTGCAAATCGCACGGAGGAAGCAATGGATAAGCTCGCCTCGCTGGTAATCCGGCTCAGTCAGATCAGCATCGAGTTTGGCGAGGAGGTTGGCTCACGGGCCATCTATGCAGCATCTGTGGCCGCTGCACACGTCGTACTGGAAGAGGCCGAGGCGGAAGCCAGAGCAGCAAGTGCTCAGACGGCCACGATAATCACTTTTCCGGTGATCGTGTGCGGCCCACCCGACCAAGACAAGGAACCGCGTATGTAGAGAACCAATCAGAACGAAAGCAAAAGGGGCATCCTGACGGCAATCAGGACGCCCCCTTCAGCGGCTAGCTCCACTAGGCCTCAGAAACCCCGGAGCAAACCTAAACCAAATCCGGCGCCTGCCGAACTCAGTTTCTCGCTTATACACGAGCCTGCTCACAAACGCAAGCAGTGTTCGCGAGATATTGGGAACGCGGTAGTATGCCTATCGCACAGAATCCAAGATGATTTCATTTACGAAACTGCCGAAATACCCAATTCCTCCGTCTGCTTACTCAAAGCATATCTTTGAACAAACCGACGCGGTCCAGCCCAGGACGCCAAGCGCGGAAGCTCAACCACCGATCAGTCTCCACCAAAATCGCGAACTTAAGCGGGATTCGCTCGACAGAGTATGGATTCCCCCCAGAGCCTCTGTCGCGAGCAGACGCCCAGCCAAAAAGTCACGTGCATCGTTCCGAGGATCGCTCGTAAACCCTCGCACAAATCGCGAGATTGTTTTCGAGAGCATTCCAGAGCGCGATCTGGCCTATATTGCGCTGACCACGCCATCCGTGGCGGACCTGCGCGAACAAGTCGGCCCGGTCGAATACGTCGACGAAAACGGCGAGATCCACCAGCACACCATCGACTACGTCGCAGACATGAAGTCGGGCACAAGCGCAGCCTTGTTCGTGAAGCCCGCAGAGAGGGTTGAACCCAGCGGTATTCGGAAGACGGTCGACTTCATTCGGAGTCAGCATCCGAGCATCGCAAATCAGTTCTGCATCCGGACCGAGGAACACATCACTCGTGATCGGTCGGCGAACGCTCGTTTGCTGCACCGAGCCTTGCGGTCTCGGGACAGCGACGACATCGCGGTGGTTCTCGGATTTGCGAACACACTTCGCGGCTCGATGACGATCTGTGACGTGCTCTCAGTCACCCGCAACGACGGCTTCGGCTTCATGGCTCTCCTCTGCCTCATCGCCGATGGCGTGCTTGAGCATGTCGGCCCCGGTCGCATCTCCCGAAATGGCTTCGTGCGCCTTTGCCGCACCATCGAAACCAATTTCTGAAAGCAATTCACATGACCAACGCTTTGAACCCCACCCACCTCGTGCACTCGAACGGCCGGGCTCCGCAGTGGAACCTTTCCCACCAGGACAAGATCACCATCGACGGGGTCGATTATTCACCCGCAACTTACGATTGGATCGGTCACGTCCTGCGGCGTGTCGACAACCCTAATCTGCATGAATCCTTTACCCACGAGGAATTTCACGCTTTGCGGCAGGCTGGCCGCCTGAGCATCGACCCTGGCTTCTACAAGAAGACAAAGGCGAAGCTGCGCCTCCCGAACGGAGCGTCGCGGCTCACCGATCTCAGCCCCAAGACGCAGATAAAGGTGCTTTGGCGCAAAACGATCTGCGATCGCATCCTGAAACTGGAGGCTGAGGGTAAGGTTAGCCGCTCGGACAAATCCCTAAAGGCAGCAGTCAACCAGATTGTCGCGGAACTCCTCACGAGGGAGTTCGCCAACGGCCGTTGCGGCTCCGCCGACGTCTTCGTTAAGCGACCGCCCAGCCCTCGGGCGCTGCGTCGTTGGCTCCGCAAATACGAGGCATGCCACTACGACGCGATGGCGTTCGTCGACGGCTGGAATCGATGCGGCGATCGCAAGAGCGTGCGCTTCGGAGCCGAAGAGCGCGCCCTCATGGCCAAATATGCGGACATGTACATGAGCACTCGAAAGCCGAAAAAGTCCGACCTGCTCCATGACCTGCACGCAGAAATCGATCGGCAGAACGAGGATGAGCGCGGGAAGCAAGGACTTCGTTTCCTGAATAAGCCGAGCCGAAAGGCTTTCGAGCGTGTCATCAACGCTCTGGATCCGTTCGCAGTCGAAGCCGGCCGAACTTCTCCTGAGGCTGCCCGGAAGAAGTTCTTCATAGTGCGCGGTGGACTGGAGGTCACCAGGCCATTGGAGCGGCTCGAAATCGACGAAACCCTCATTCCGTTGCAAGCCATTCTGATCGATGCAGGTATCTGGGAAACCCTGACGCCCAAGCTGAAGGACGAGGTCCGCCGTGGGCGCTATTGGCTTTCTGCTGCGATCGATGCGGCCTCGCGCTGTTATACGGCAGCTTTGCTCGTGGAGAAGCTTACTGCATCAACGGCCGTGGCCACACTCGAGATGGCAGTCAACGATAAGTCGGGCTACGCCGCGGCAGCCGGGTGCCTGACGCCATGGGACATGTACGGTTCGCCCGAAAGCGTCGTTCAGGACTCCGGCTCGCAGTTTCTCAGTCATGAGTATTGTTCAGCCGTCACCGATCTCGGCGCCGAGCTGCTCTTCCCCCCTGCAGGCTTGCCCCAGCTGAGAGGACGGAAGGAGCGCGGCTTCCGCACTTTGAATGGCCTCTTCTCCCGATTGGACGGACAGACGTTCGGGAATGTGGTTGCGAAGGGCGACTATAACGCCGAGGCCCGGGCGACACTGGACATCGCCGAAATCGGGCGGATGATCGTTCGGTGGATCGTGGACGTCTATCACAATCGGCCTCATTCCGGGCTCGGTGGCGAAACCCCGCGGAACGCCTGGCTACGGCTCTCGCGGGATTTCCCGGTCCTCCCGAACCCCGATCCCGACAAAAATCGCCATATCTTTGGCATTACGCTCGAGCGGCGCATCGGCAATGAAGGCATCCGTGTCCTGGGATTGCGCTATCAAAACCTGCAGCTTCAGCGGCTGCGTGCTGATTTCCACCAGAAGCCGGTACTCGTTCGCGTCAATCCAGCCGATCTCGGCAAGGTCTCCGTTCGCACCCAGGAGGGGTGGTGCGAGGTGCCTTGCATGAAGTCTGGCTTCGATGGCGTTTCAGTGACGCGCTGGCTGGAAGCCGAGAGCCTCCTGCGACGGAGGAATGCGAGCATGACCGCCTTGGCTCTGCCGGTGGTGCAGCAGGCCGTTCGGGACATCCAGGAGACTGCAGATCAGGCTGCGCGTCGAGCGGGCATCGCATCTCCAATTCTTGGTTCGGCCGAGATTGCCAAGTTCGAGAAGGCGCGATTCCGCGACTTCGAAATCGCATCGGACACCGGTGACGCGCCTGCCATTTTCGAACCGATGGACGAGCTCGAGCCGCCAACGGCAGCCGAGGACATTGCAAGCTCGCCGGACGTTCTCCCCGACGGCGACTTCTTCATGGAGGATTGATCATGGACGAGGCCACGATCACCACCGCTCTCCATGAAGATCCCGTCAGCCGTATGCGCCGCCTCCAATCGGGGCGGCGCACACACAGTGGGGAGGTCATGGCCGGCATCTCGTCGGCCTATTTCGGCACTGCGCGGGACCGCGTGGTGGATGCTGAGGTCGACCAACTTATCGATAGCTTCCTCCTGGCCGAGAGCGCCTCTGCGGTTGGCTCAGCCCGCTGCGTGGGCCGCCTAAAGGAAGGGCGTGCCCTTGCCATCATCGGGGGGGCGGGCACCGGCAAGTCCCGGACCCTCGATCGGCATTTTCTAAAGCGTGAGGAGTTCGCCGGCTACGGTGACCCCAACTCCGATTGTCCGTTGATCTCGCTCACAGTTCCATCGCCCTGTACGCCCAGGCTGCTCGGGATGAGCATACTGAACCGCATCCCCTACACGATCAGCCGGGAGCTGAAGGAGAACGTCGTCTGGGAGCTGGTTCACCACCAGCTGCAGCTCCGCGGAATCCGCTTTCTGCACCTCGACGAACTCCAGCACGTCCAGCAGTCGCGGAATGTCGTTGAAATAAAGAAGGTGCAAGACTCGCTCAAGAGCTTGATGCAAAGCCCGCGGTGGCCGGTCTGGTTGATCCTTTCTGGCCTTCCATCGATCACATCGATGCTTTCTGGCGACGAAGATGCTGGCGAACACGGTGATCAGCAGGTTTGGCGGCGAACGCGCTTTGTTGTGTTCGAAGATTTGAATCTCGCGAAGGATACTCCGCTAGTCCGACACTTGCTCCGGACGTTCGCTGGCGAGAAGGCCGCACTTTCCATAGACGCCCTCGAGAGCGACGAGTTCATAGCTCGTCTACTCCATGCTTCCATTTATCGACTCGGTATTGCGATAGAGTTTGTGCAGGACGCGATCTGGAACGCGCTTTTGCAAGAGTCGCAATCGCTCGGGATGGAGCATTTCGCAGCAGCATTCGCTGCCCGGACCGGCTGTCTGCCCGCCGACAACGTGTTCAACGCCGCGCTCACCGACTGGCATCTGATCGATCCCCGAAAAGTGCTCCAGCGCAAAGTCCAAGGCGCTAGCCAGAACGCAAGCGAGCTCCCGGCAAAATTCAAATCCCCCCGCGATACGAGAAACAAGTGACTCAGCTTCCGCTTCGAATGACCGTCGCCCAGGGCGTCGGTGAAACCCCAACGAGCTTTTGCTCCCGCAACGCAATGTTGGTCGGCCGCACTGCCCGTGATTTCTGCAAGGACGCGGGCTTCGAGTTCCAGGGCGTTGTGGATGGAGACGACATAGCGCTGCAGCGGCTCGCCCGTCGTTGCAGGGCGGATGAGGCCACCCTCAAGGCAAATGCCACCGTAAACAAGGGGCGACTTCGTTACTCCGTCCGGGGCCAGGCGCTCACAAGGGAGGTGCTAAGCAGGAAGAAGGTACGGATTTGCCCGCATTGCGTCTCGAGCGACATTGAGGTCGGGCACGGACCACTGTCCTGCCGGCCCTACGGTAGGCTGCAGTGGATCGTGGAGCCACTCCGGACATGCCCTTTGCACGGCGTAGGACTGGTCACGGTTTCCGATCAAAGACGGCCGGCGCGCTTTCATGACTTTGCCGAGCTGGTACAGCCCGCGCTCAACGAGCTCGCACGTCTCTCGAACCAAGCGCCCCGTCGAGTGCCATCGCAGCTCGAAGATTACCTGTCGGATCGCTTGAGCGGCAAACAACACCCAACATGGGGCTTGCTCGGCGCCCTGCCCTTTTACGCCGCCGCGACGACCTGCGAACAGCTGGGCGCCGTAGCTATCCACGGCATCAATGTGCAGGTCGATTCTTTCAACGATGATGATTGGTATGAGGCGGGCGCCGCAGGGTTTGAGATCGCAGAGGCGGGTGAGATCGGGGTTCGGGACCTACTGATCCGAATTCAAGCGAACACCATCGCGAAAAAAGGTGGCGACTGGGGCCTCAGCTCTATGTTCGGAAGACTCCATAAGTGGCTGGGGGAACAGCTCGGTGATCCCGCATATCTTCCAGTCCAGGAGATATTCCGGCAGCACGTCGTCGAGACCTTCCCATTCGGTCCAGGCGATATGATCCTTGGCCGAGAAGTGGCAGCGAGACGCCTTCACTCGGTTCGGTCGGCATCGAAAGAGTATGGAGCCCATCGCAAGCGGCTGCGTAAGCTGCTTCACGCTGCCGGACACATTTCAGCCGAGCAGCTGGCGCTGACCGATGACCGAATCCTCTTCGAAGCGGATGTTGCGCACGACCTTCTCTGCCTCATTTCGGAAGAGATGCCTCTGAAGCAGGCAGGACAGTACCTTAACATTCCTCGCCATACCGAGCGGGCCCTTTTCGAAGCGGGGCATCTCCGCCCATTCATCGCCGGTGGCCTCGATCGCTCTTTCAACCACGCTTTTGCCAAGCGAGATCTCGACCTATTCCTTCAAAGCCTGACGAAGGACGCAATCAAAATCGAGCCAAACGAAACTGGGTATGAGCACATCACCGCCGCCGCCACTCGAGTGGGATGCACCGCTGTTCAGATAGTCGAACTCATTCTGAGCCGCAAAGCGAAGCGGGTGCGGTTTCGGCCGGAGGTTTCCAGATTCTCATCCATCATGGTTGACCCAGACGAGATTCTTTCCCTGCTCGACAAAACGATCAAGGGCGTCCTTTCGCTGAAGCAGGTCGAGAGAAAACTGAAAACCGACTTTGCGGTTGTTCAGAACCTGATCAACCTGGGCGTGATCCCCGTCAGTACGGTGATAAATCCCAAAACACGCTGGAGGCAACGCGTCGTTTCCGAGGAGGACATGGATCGCTTTGCCAATCGTTTCGCTTCACTTCATATGCTCGCCACCGAGCACGGCATCTACTTCCGGAAAATTGGAGACAAATTGCGGGAGAAGGGAATTCGGCCCGCTTTTGATCCCGCGAAGGTGCGAGCGAGTTTTTACGAGAGGATCACTGTCGAGAACTGCATCGCCGAACTCGTTAAATAGCCAACCCGACGATCAATTTGCAGTCGCCAAGCCTCCGGTTTCCGGAGGCTTTTTTCATACCCATTGTTTGCCTCAGCAACCGCCTCGATATTCTGAGCAGGAAACTGAGGACGCACTTCGGGTTACAAGCGCAGGTTGATGCGGCATCTTTCGATAAATTACCTATATATATCATCACCTTACAAGAGTGCCCTGCGGCATCCATTGGGTACCGCTACACTTCTCAGGACGCAGATAGTTTGGCACCGGCCTGCAAAAGGCCGGCTGTGAGTGGAACCAAGGTTTGCCTTTTTGACGCATCCGCGCGCCGCAATTGACGCATCCGCCTGCCGCACCTCGCGGCAGGCTTTTCTGTGGTATGACCACGCCCGTGATCTCTACACCTGCCCGGGCGGGCAGGAGCTGAGACCACGTCAGAAGGCCTATCGAACCGAGCGACCGCTCGTCGACGACGAGGGCATGATGCGTTACCGCGCGAGCAAGCTCGACTGCGACGCCTGCTCGCTGAAGCCGCAGTGCTCACCCAACATGCCGGCTCGCAAGATCCTGCGCTCGATCCATGAGGGTGCCCGCGACCTGGCCAAGGACATTGCCGAGACCGATGCCTGTATCACATCGCGGCTCGACCGGTTGCGACTGCGCGGACCGAATGGCGCCAGAGACGAGTTCCACCTCGCCGCGGCAGCCCAGAATCTCAGGACGCTCGCCAAGCTCAAGCCGAACGGGCCGCATTTCAGGCCTGCCTGATCCAGCGAAGCCCCAAGCCGCTAAATCCGCTCCGCACCAGCGCCGATCTCAGGACTGACTTTTTCAACGGTATCCGCCAATTGCAGACATTCGCACGATGCCGAGAAACGGACATTGCACGAGCTGCTATCGTAGACTCGGTTCTGCTTACGCGGTCCAGGGCATCGACCACGTCTTGACGTTGGTGAAGGATTTCATGGCCTCGACGACACCCTCCTTGTAGCCGAGGCCGGAATCCTTGATGCCGCCGAAGGGGGACATCTCGATCCGGTAGCCCGGGACTTCCCAGAGGTTCACGGTACCGACCTCCAGCTCCGCGACGAAGCGCTGGATGTAATCGTAGCGGTTCGTGCAGATGCCGGAAGAGAGACCATAGGCGGTGGAGTTCGAGATCCGGATGACCTCGGCGATGTCGTTGGGCACGCGGATGATCGGGATGACCGGGCCGAAGGTCTCCTCATGCACCAGCTCGCAGGTATAGGGGATCCTGTCGACCACGGTCGGGTGGAACAGCGCGCCTTCCGCCCGCTTGCCGTGGAGAACCTCGGCGCCCTTGCTCACGGCATCGTCGACGCGGGCCTGGAAGAGCGAAGCCGAGCGGGCATTGATGACGCAGCCGACATCGGTATTCGGGTCCATCGGATCGCCGCATTTCAACTTCCTGGCCTTCTCGACGACGAGCCTGGAGAAGGCGTCGGCGACGCTCTCGACCACCAGGATGCGCTTCACCGCGGTGCAGCGCTGGCCGGAGTTCTTGGTCGCGCCGGTGACGGCGAGCTCGGCCGCCTTGTCGAGATCGGCATCCTCCATGACGATCAGCGGATCGTTGCCGCCGAGCTCGAGCACGATGCGCTTGTAGCCGGCCTTGTCGGCGATGTGCTTGCCGACGCGGACCGAGCCGGTGAAGGTCACCAGATCCGCGTCCGTGTCGGTGATCATCGCATCGCCCATGGTCGAGGGGTTGCCGGTGACGACGGAGAGCATCTCCGGCGGCAGGCCGGCCTCGTAGAGCACGTCGGCCAGCGCCAGCGCGGTCAGCGGGGTCAGCTCGGTCGGCTTCAGCACGAGGCGGTTATTGGTCGCGATCGCCGGGGCCAGCTTGTGGCTGACCATGTTGAGCGGGTGGTTGAACGGGGTGATCGCCGAGATCACGCCGAGCAGCGGCTGGCGCGTCGTGAAGATCTTGCGCGCCTTGCCGTTCGGCGAGATGTCGCAGGAGAACATCTCGCCATCGTCCTTGATGGTGAGCTGCGCCGCGAAGGACCAGACGTCATAGGCGCGGCTGGCCTCATAGAGCGAGTCCTTCCAGCACAGGCCGGCTTCCGCCGTGATCAGCCTGGCGAAGAGTTCCTTGCGGTCGCGCAGCAATTCCGCGGTCTTCTGCAGGATCTGCTGGCGCTCGTAGCGCGAGAGGTTCGGCTTGAACGCCTTGGCCTTGGCGAAGGCCTCGCGGACATGCTCGGGCCGGGCGGCCGGGATCAGGCCGACCACGCTATCGTCATAGGGGTTCCTGACCTCGACCATGTCGTCGGTCGTGACCAGCTTGCCGGCGATGCGCATCGCCTCGCGCCGCACCGGCGGCTTCACCGCAGCGTTCATCTCAGTTCACCAGGTTCAGGGCGACGTCGAAGACGTCGAAATTGCGGAGCGTGCGGCCCTGCGGCACCGTGATCGGCCGATTGGCGATCATCGGCACGCGCTGCTCGGTGATGCCGCCATGCGAGCGCAGCGGCTCGGTCAGGCCGGAGAGATCGTGCCTGTCCGGCGAGGTGCCGATGACCTTCTGGCGGGTCGAGACGACCACGACATCGCCGATCCGGTCGGCCGGCAGTTCGAAGCGCTCGCAGGCTTCCGCCGAGGTCACCGCCAACGCGATGCCCTCGATCCCGGAGATGCGGGCGGCGACCTCTTCCTGGCTGGCGCCATCGGGCAGATAGACCGTGGCGAAGGAGCCGAGCGCGCCGTGATGGACCACGTAGGGGTCGGTGATCGGCAGGATCACGCGCATCGTGCCCCGGCCGTACCATTCGTCCATCAGGCTCTGGAGATAGACGACATCCGGCTCGCCATTGGCGAGGTGCTTGTCGTTCATGCCGTGATCGGCGGTGATGACCAGCGTGCAGCCGAGCGCGTCGAGCTTGCCGACATAGCCGTCGAACATGGCGTAGAAACTATCGGCCATCTCCGAGCCGGGCGCAGCCTTGTGCTGCACATAATCGGTGGTCGAGAGATACATCAGGTCCGGCTTGAAGGTCTCCAGCAGCTTGACGCCGGCAGCGAAGACGAACTCCGAGAGATCGGCCGAATAGACCGACGGCACCGGCATGCCGACGAAATCGAGCACGTTCTCGATGCCGTTCTCAGCCTTGTTGGCCTTGTCGGCCTTCTCGGAGGAGAAGGCGATGGCGCTGCCGGAGGCAAAGTCGAGCCCCTTGCCCAGCAGCGTGCGCAGCTTGTCCTTGGCGGTGACCATCGCGACCTTGAAGCCGGCCTTCTGGAATTCGGCCAGGATGGTCGGCGCCCGCAGGAAGCGGGCATCGTTCATCATCACCTCTTCCCTGGCCTCGCGGTCATAGAAGAAGTTGCCGGCGATGCCGTGCACGGCGGGCGGGCGGCCGGTGATGATCGAGAGGTTGTTCGGGTTGGTGAAGCTCGGGATCACCGAATAGGCGTATGTGCTGGCGCCAGCCTTCATGATCCGGTCGAGGTGCGGCGTCAGCCCCTTGGCGCTGGCGGCCTCGATATAGGCCGGCTCCGAGCCGTCCATGCAGATCACCACCGTCGGACGCTGCGGCCGCGCATAGTCGCGGCCGTTCGCAATAACATCCGAGCCAATCTTGGAATGTGCGTTCATGACCAACTCCTTGCGCCGGCGCCGCTCAGCGGATCAGCGCCCTGACGCGGGACGAGACGAGGTCCGCCACCAGGACCATCGCGAGGATGACGAGGATGCAGGTGGCGGTGTCCTGGTATTTGAAGAGCTTCATCGATGAGACCAGCTCGAAGCCGATGCCGCCTGCGCCGACCATGCCGAGCACCGTCGACTGGCGGACATTGGTCTCCAGCCGGTAGAAGATCGTCCCGAGCCAGGTCGGCAGGACCTGCGGCAGCACGCCGAAGAAGAAGGTCTTGAACGGGCCGACGCCGGCCGAGCGAAAGGCCTCCAGCGGCCCTTCATCGATATCCTCCATCGCCTCGGCGAAGAACTTGCCGAGCATGCCGGCGCCATGGATGGCGAGCGCCAACACGCCGGCGAAGGGGCCGAGACCGATCGCGGCGACGAAGATCAGCGCCAGGATGATCTCGTTGATGCCGCGCATGCAGTTGAGCAATTGCCGCGTCGCATGGAAGACGGCCGGGCTCGGGCTGAGATTGCGTGCCGCGAAGAAGCAGATCGGCAGGGAGATGACGACGCCGAGCAGGGTGCCCCAGACCGCGACCTGCAGGCTCTCCAGCGCCGGCTTCCACAGCCGTTCGAGGAATTCCGGATTGGGCGGCACCATCCGGACGAGGAAATCCCACATATAGGGGATGCCGTTCCAGAGATTGCTGGCGTTGATCTGGGCGCCGAGCGCGGCCCACCACAGGAAGACGAGGATCGCGAGCGCGATCGTGCCGACGCCCCACCAGCCGAAGCGGTTCTGCGGGGGGCGGATGACGAGTTGCAGCGTTCCGAAGGACATGGGGTTGCCTCCCGTCAGGCGATTGCAGGGGCGATCAGCGGCACCAGCGCGGGCTGGCTCACTGGCCGGGGCTTGAGCACGCGGCTGATGCCGGGGTCCTCGAGGCCGGGATAGATCTGGTGCACGATCTCGGAGGTCAGGTGATCGGGCGTGTCGTCGAAGATCACCCGGCCGCCACTCAGGCCGACGATGCGCTCGCCGAACTCGACGGCATAATCGACCTGATGGAGGTTGCAGATCACCGCGATCCCCTCCGCCTTGCAGATCGCCTTGAGGTAGCCGAGCACGACGCGCGAGGTCTTGGGGTCGAGGCTCGCCACCGGCTCGTCGCAGAGGATCACCGCCGGCTGCTGCGCCAGCGCGCGGGCGATGCCGACGCGCTGCTGCTCGCCGCCCGAGAGCTGGTCGCCACGCGAATTGGCCTTGTGGGCGAGCTCGACCCGCGCCAGGCAGTCCATGGCGATGGCGACGTCCTGCCGCGGGAAGAGCTGAAGCATGCTCAGGAAGGAGGACAGGCCGGCCATCCGGCCGACGAGCACGTTCTTCAGCACCGAGAGGCGCTTCACCAGGTTGTGGTGCTGGAAGATCATCGCGACCGGCCGCTTTCCGGTGGCCGCGCGCTTGGTGTCGAACACCGTGCCGTCGATGACGGTGCGGCCGGCATCGGGCTGGGCCAGCCCGTTGATGCAGCGCAGCAGCGTCGACTTGCCGGCGCCGCTGGGGCCGAGCACCACGAGGAACTCGCCGGCTTTGACGCTGAGGTCGATACCCTGCAGGACAGGGCGGCCGGCATAGGATTTCTTCAGGCCTTCGATCGTGATCATGTCGCTTCCTCCGCCGGTCGCGTGTCGCGACTACTTCATCTTGGTCAGATCGAGATTCAGCACCTTCGCCGTCTCGCGGATGATGTCGTAGGCCTGGTCGTTGGTCTCGACGAAGCGGTTGAGCTTGCCCTGGTCGGCCCAGGTGATGTCCCGGATGTTCAGGAAGGCCGATTTGATCTGCTTCTTCAGGTCGTCGGGCAGGTTCTTGCGCCAGCAGGTCGGCGATTCCGGGATCGGATCCGACTCCCAGACGACATGGATGTCGGCCCGGTCGACCAGCTTCTTCTGCACGGCGGCATCGAAGATGCGGTCGGCGATCGTCGCAGCGTCGACGCGCTTGTTGGCGACCGCAAGCGCGTTGGCGTCATGCGAGCCGGTGAACAGGACGCGACCGAAATCCTTCTCCGGGTCGAAGCCGAGCTTTATCAGCCCGGCCTTCGGGAAGAGGTGGCCCGAGGTCGAAGACGGGTCGACGAAAGCGAAGGTGCGCCCTTTCAGGTCCTTCCAATCGCGGATGCCGCTATCCTTCCGCGCGATGATCTGGCTGCGATAGAAGCTGCGGCTCGACTTGGCGGTCTCCGCCGTCGCGAAGGCTTCGATCGGCGCCACCGTCGTGCCGAGCACGTAGGAGAACGGGCCGAGATAGGCGACGTCGACATGGCTCGAGCGCATCGCCTCGATCACGCCGTTATAATCCGAGGCGACGAAGCCCTGGACCTTGATGCCGAGATTCTTCTCCAGCGCATCGAGGAGCTGCTGGCTCGATTCCAGCATCGCCCGCGAATCCTCGGACGGGATCAGCCCGACCCGGATCTGTTTGGGCTGGGCCTGGACCAGCGCCGGCATCGCCAGCACCGTTCCCGCAGCCAATGAGTTCTTCAGAATCGTCCGACGCGTGATGGTCATGTCATCCTCCCAAGATGATCCGGCGATCTTTTGATCTGCCGGTGAACCGTTGCGGGCGCCGTTGCCCGTTGCTTGCTCTCAGGCGGCCATGGCCGCCTGCCTTCCAATGAAGTTGCGGCCGCGTTCGCCTTCGAGCGCCTTGCCGACGAGGCGGTTCCACTCGACGCCTGAGACGCCGTAGGCGGTGGGGTCGGTCGAGACGCCGAGATTGCGCAGGAAGGCGCCGAGGCGTTCCGCCCCTGCTTCGAGGTCCGGGCCGAAGACGCGGCGCAGCGCCGCATCGCATTGCGGCTGCGCACCCATCGCCCAGCGCATCACGATCGGCAGCGAGAAGGAGCAGGCGATGCCGTGGATCGTGCCGCTCTTCAGCGTGATGTCGTAGGAGATGTTATGGGCGAGCGCGGTCTTGGTGTTGGAGAAGGCCATGCCGGCGAGCAGGCTGGCGCGCATCTGCCGGGCGCGGAGCTCGACATCGTCGAGACGCTCCAGCAGGCGGGGCAAGGTGTCGATGATCTCTTTGGCAGCCTCGACCGCATAGTTCGCCGAGACCGGATTGCCGTTGACGTTCCAGATGCTTTCCAGCGCATGGGACAGGGCGTCGAGCCCGGTCGCCAGCGTGAGGCCGCGCGGCGCGCCGACCGTCAGCGCGGGGTCGAGCACCGAAGTCTCCGGGTAGAGCCGGGGGTGGGCGAGCGAGTATTTGCTGCCATTGGCGGCGTCCCAGACCGTCGCCCAGGAGGTGACTTCGCTGCCGGTGCCCGCCGTGGTCGGCACGGCGATGATCGGGATGATCGCAGCCTCATCCAGCGGCTTCTTCTCGACGAGATGGCGGCGCACATTCTCGAAATCGCCGCCGCTGGCCGCCAGAACCTTCGCGGCATCGATCATCGAGCCGCCGCCGAGCGCGACGATCACCTGCGCCGGTTCGGCCGCGCCGAACTGGCGGCAGGACAAGGCGAGATCGGCGCAGTCCGGATTGGTCTCGATATTGGTGATCGACACGACGGGCGAGCCGGCCACCGCCGTCAGCCGGGCGGAGAGTTCGCGGAAGATCGGCTGGTCATAGGTGACGAGCGCCCAGCGGCGGTTGCCGATCAATCCCGCGACCTCGTCGAGCAGGCCGGCCCCGAAGCGGATCCTGACGGGATTCCAATACGCCCAGTTCATGCGGTTCATCCTCGCAATGCGCCTTGCCGGCTTCGTTGCGAGGATGCTCACAGAACCCTATCTCCATAACAAATTGATTTTTTGATCAGAATGGATAGGTTTTTGCTATGCGTTACACTCAGCTCAGATCGTTCCATCTGGTGGCCAGTTCGGGCGGCTTCAACGCCGCGGCGGACACCTTCCACATCAGCCAGCCGACCTTGACGGCCCAGGTCGGCGCGCTGGAGGAAGAGTTCGGCGTCGAGCTCTTCGTCAAGCGCGGCCGGCGCCGGGAGCTCAGCAATACCGGCCGTCAGCTTCTCACCATCACCACCCGTCTCTTCGCCGAGGAGGCCGAAGTGCTAGCCTTCCTTTCGGAGACGCGGGAGCTGCGCACCGGGCGTCTCTCGATCAGCGCGGTCGGCCCCTTCCACGTCACGGAGATGCTGGCTGCCTTCAATCAGGCCTATCCGGAGATCGAGCTCGCCGTGAAGCTCGGCAACTCCGCCGAGGTTCTCGACGATCTCGCCAGCTATCGCTGTGATGTCGCCGTCCTCGCTTATATCGACGAGGACGATCGCCTTCTGACCATCCCCTACAGGCGCCATCCCGTGGCCGTGTTCGTGCGTCGTGATCACCGTTTCGCCGCGCGCGACAGCATCCGCCTGACAGAGCTGGAGGGCGAGCCGATGATCGCGCGCGAGCAGGGCTCGAGCACGCGACGCGCTTTCGAGGAGGCTCTCGCCAGGACAGAGACTAAGCCACGCCTGATGATGGAGATCGGCAGCCGTGAAGCGATCCGCGAGGCGGTGATCCACGGGCTCGGCATCAGCTATGTCTCCGAGGCGGAATTCGTGCCGGACGAGAAGTTGAAGCTGATCCGGATCGAGGGCGCCGAGGTCTATACGTATGCCCATGTCGTCGTGCTGAAGCAGCGCGAGTCGAGCCGGATCATCAAAGCCTTTCTCAACGTCGTGCATCGTGCACGCGATGCCTCCGATCCCGGGATGCGCAACTCCTAGTTTGGAGCCGACCGCGCGGCGAGCCAGCAGCCAATATGCCGCGCGGCGACACATGGCTGGGAACAAAACGTGGACGGAAGGCACAGCGACCGCCGCGTCACCGGCACACTCAATTCGGGTGATTTTGTGTGCGGTTCGACAACCGTAGCGTCCCCCTGACTTTCATTCCGTCGTCACATCCGATGGGCAATATCAAATACATAGAGAATTCCTATCTATTACATAGGAATTTCGTATTTGAGCTAGCCAGCGGCCTAGGTAGGGTCTTGCTGGGAAACGCCTGAATACAACGTAGAGAGAAAGCTATCGGAGCACCCGCTTCGGTGGTCATGAAATACTGTTGTCGGAAATCAACGTCTTCGTATGATTTCATGGGGGCTATCAATGAATTTCATGTCGAAGCGTGAGTTTCTGCAACTTGTCGGCTTGAGTGCAGCAGCGATCGGATCCCAATCAATACCCGGCATCGACGCTCTCGCCGCAGACACCCTTCCCGACTGGGCCGCGCTGCCGCAAGGTGCCACGCCGAAGAGCGGCGGCAAGCTCGTCTATGGCCAGACCTACCCGAACTGGGCCGTCGGCACCTCGAACAACGGCAAGCATCCCTATTACTGGATCGACCTGCTGACCCGCTCGATCTGGAACTGCCTGATCTGGATCGACCATGATTTCAATCTCAGGGGCGAGCTGGCCGAAAGCTGGGCGCCCGTCGACGAAACGCTAAAGATCTGGGACTTCAAGCTGCGCGAAGGCGTGATGTTCCACAACGGCAAGGAGATGACCTCGGAAGACGCGGTGGCGTCGATCAACGCGCATATCGCCCAGAAGGGCAGTTCCTTCATCAACAAGTGGTTCGACAAGGTCGAGGCGCGCGGAAAATACGGCCTGCGCTTCATCCTGAATGCGAGCTACGCCGAATGGCCCTATGCGCTTGCCGAGTACCGGATCGTGATCGTGCCGGCGGCCGCGCCCGATCTTATCCTGGCGGACGGCATCGGCACCGGCCCGTTCAAGCTGGTGCAGGTCGACAACCGCCGCGGCTTCCAGGCCGTCCGCAACGAGAACTACTGGCTGAAGGGCCGCCCCTTCATCGATGAGATCGAAGGCTATATCGTCAATTCCCAGACGGCGATCAACGGCTTCCGATCGGGCCAGTTCAACGCGGTCTTCAACATCGATCCGACGACCGCCGGCCAGTATGAAAGTGCCGGCGGACTGGTCCACAAGTCCAAGGGCGGCGACCAGTTCCTGCTCAGCCTGCCCAAGAATCTCAGCCTCGTCTGGAACGATCCGCGCATCCGCGAGGCGATTAGCCTTTCGATCGACCGCGATGCGATCAACAAGATCATCTACAACGACCCGGGAAGCTGGGTCGGCAACGACACCCATATGTCCGGCATCAATCCGGAATTCCTGCCGCGCGAAAAGCCCCATGACGTGCAGCGGGCGAAGAAGCTCCTGGCCGAGGCCGGGCATCCCAACGGCCTGAATCTGCCGGCCATCGTCTTCTGCGCTTCCTTCCCGGAGGAGCCACGCATGATGGCGATCGTCGCGCAATCGCTGAAGCAGGCCGGGATCAATCTCGAACTTCGCGAAATCCCGACGGACGGCTTCAGCGCTTATGTCAAACAAGTGAACCCGCCGATCGGCCGGCCCGCCCGCTCGCTGGTGGGGCCACGCAACCCGGCGATCAATCTCGGGCGCTTCATCACGAACCCGGATGAGGCGGGAGGCTGGGCGGGGGCGAAATACGACGCCTTCGTCGCGCTCTACGAGCGGACGATTTCCGAGCCGAACGACGCCAAGCGGCTGGAGATGTACAAGGAGCTTCAGCGCATCGTGCAGTCGGATACGCCCGCCGTCATGCTCGGCGGCCGGCGCAACATGCTGGCGCATGCGCCCAAGGTCCAGAACCTCAAGTCGCATTCGCAGAACTGGAGCAGCCGCTTCGACGACGTCTGGATTTCGGCCTGACCCCGCATGGTGGAGCAGGCTTCGCCGGCTCCACCGCCCCCCATTCCCCGAGGCGATGAGCATGGCGCGGATGATCCCGATGATCGGAAGACGGCTCGCCCTGTCTTTCGTCATACTGAGCCTGACGGCACTGATCGTGTTTCTCGGCACCGAGGTGCTGCCGGGCGACGCGCTCACGGCCACGATCCCGGCCGAGGAGCTCGCCTTCTACTCCCCGCAGCAGATCGCCGAGATGCGCCATGAATATGGGCTCGACCGGCCAGTCTATCTCCGCTTCCTCGAAGTGTGGCAGCGGCTGTTCACGTTCGATTTCGGCACGACCATCGTCAAGCGCGAGCCGGTCTTCGACCGCATCCTCCATCCGATGATCAATTCCGCGATCCTCGCGGGCGTCGCTCTCGCGGTGATGCTCGCCGCCGTGATCGTGCTTGGCGTGCTCGCCAGCCTCCGGCCGGGCGGGCGCATGGACAACGCCATCAGCGGCACGACGCTGTTCACTTATTCCATGCCGGATTTCGTGGTCAGCAACGTCTTCGTCATCGTCTTCGCGGTCTGGCTGGGTCTGTCGCCGGCGGTGATCTTCGCGCCGACCGACGCTCCCAAGCTCACCATCCTCGCCGCCGCGATCCTGCCGGTGGTGGCGCTCTGCGTCCACGGCGCAGCCTATCAGTTCCGGCTGCTGCGCACGGGCATGATCGAGGCGTTGAACAGCGACTATGCCGAGCGCGCGCAGCTGGCCGGCGTGCCTGCCTGGCGGATCTGCATCGGGCACGCCCTGCCTTCCGCACTGATCCCGATGCTGAACGGCACCGCCGCCTTCGTCGCCGCGTTGCTCTCGGGCTCGGTGGTGGTCGAATCCGTCTTCAAATTCCCCGGCGTGGGAAGCGAATTGCTGCGCGCGCTGGCCCAGCGGGAGATCCCGATCATCCAGGCGATCGCCTTTCTCGCGGCGCTGGCGGTGATCGCCGCCAATCTCATCGCGGACATTGCCGTCCTTGCCCTCGACCCGCGGGTCCGCACGAGCGCCCGTCATGGCTGATGTCCTCGCCTCCACCTCCGAAACACCGGCCGCGCCGCGCTCTTCGCCGCTCCGGCGCGCCTTGTCCCAGCCGGCGACGCTGTTCGGCACGATCCTCGTCGCCGTGCATCTGTTCCTGGCCCTGTTCAGCCCGCTGATCGCGCCGCATGATTCCAGCGCGCTGGTCGCCGCGCCGCTGCTGCGGCCGTCCTGGGAGTTCCTGATGGGAACCGACCAGATCGGGCGCGACTATTTCAGCCGGATCATCGAGGGCGGGCGGATCGCGCTCCTGGTCTCCTTCTGCGGCGTCGCCATCGCGCTGGCGGTCGGCACCATCCTCGGCGTGCTGGCCGGCTATGTCGGCGGGCGCTTCGACGAGGTCATCATGCGCTTCGTCGATGCGATGATGTCGATCCCGGAGATCATCCTCATCGCCATCCTGACGCTCGCGCTCGGCAAGGACATCTGGGCCCTGATCCCCGTCGTGGCGGCGGTCTATACCTGGGGCGTTGTGCGGGTGATGCGATCGAAGACGATCAGCCTCGCGACGCTCGACTTCGTGCGCGCCGCCGAACTGCGCGGGGAAAGCCGCTTCGCCGTCATGCTGCGCGAGATCCTGCCGAACCTGACCGGGTTGCTCGGCGTCGAGCTCGCCGTGCGCGTCTCCTCGGCCGTGCTGCGCATCAGTGCGCTGTCCTTCCTCGGCCTCGGCATCAGCCAGCCGACGCCGGACTGGGGCCTGATGGTGCAGGAGGCGATGGGCGTGGTCTTCACCGACCCGTGGTTCCTGCTCCTGCCGGCGGTCATGCTCTCCACCCTGATCATCGGGGTGAATTTCATGGTCGACGGCTTCGCGCGTGCCTTCGGCATCGCCTCGACGGAGCTCTGACATGCCGGCCCCCCCGCATATCGAGGTCCGGGACCTCAAGCTTGTCTACAGGACCGGCCCGAAGACGGAAACGACCGCCATCGACACCGTGAGCTTCTCCATCGCCAAGGGCGAGACGCTGGGCATCGTCGGCGAAAGCGGCTGCGGCAAGTCCTCGCTCGCCCGCGCCTTCCTCGCCTACACCCGGCCAGGCGCGCGGATTGCCGGGGGCAGTCTCAGCGTCGCCGGACAGGACGTGCTGAAGCTCAAGCCCGACCAGCTCCTGCAATACCGTGGCCGGCGCGCGGCGATGGTGCCGCAGAACCCGCTGTCATCGCTGACGCCGCACCTGACCATCGGACAGCATCTCGTCGAATTGATCCGGCTGCACAAGGCGGCCGGCGGCCGGACGCCGAAGGAGAAGGCGCTCGAATTGCTCGCGGCGATGGAACTGCCCGACCCGGCCGCGATCTATGACCGCTATCCGCATCAGCTTTCCGGCGGGCAGCTGCAGCGCGTCGTCATCGCGGCCGCGCTGGTGGCGGAGCCGGAGCTCATCATCCTGGACGAGCCGACCACGGCGCTGGACAAGACGGTCGAGTCCCAGGTGCTCGATCTCGTCAGCCGCTTGCAGAAGCGCACCGACACGACGCTGATCTATGTCAGCCACGACCTCAACGTCATCGCCCGCATGTGCGAGCGGGTTCTCGTGATGAAGGACGGCAAGGTCCTCGAGGATGGGCCGACCGGCGAGGTCTTCACCCGTCCTCGCACGGATTATGCGCGGACCCTGATCGCCGCCATTCCCAAGCTCGAAACCAGCAAGCCTTCCAATGTCACGCCGCTCCACGGCGAGGCTGCGGCGCTGACGATCGAGAAGCTCGATTTCTCCTATGCGCGCCCGCCCGGCTGGAACCCGCTGGGGCGGTTCTTCCCGCGGCCAGCGCCGCCGCCGACATTGGCCGATATCGCGCTCGCCATCCCACCTGGCGCGACGCTCGGCGTGGTCGGCGAATCCGGCAGTGGCAAGTCGACATTGGCGGCGCTCGTGGCCGGTTTGGCCAGCGGCAATAGCGGCGAAATCCGCTTCGACGGGCAGCTCCTCTCCGGCCTCGCCCCACAGCGCGACCGCGACCTGCGCCGACGCGTGCAGATGATCTTCCAGGATCCGGCTTCCTCGCTTAACCCGCAGCATACGGTGGAGCAGCTCATCGCCCGGCCGCTGCAGGTCTTCTTCGGCATGAGCCGCGCAGCCGCACGCGAACGCACGGTCGAATTGCTGGCCGAACTGGGCTTGAGCGCGACCTTCCTCGACCGGTCGCCGCGCCAGCTCTCCGGCGGCCAGCAGCAGCGCGTCGCCATCGCCCGCGCCTTCGCCGGCAAGCCGGATCTCGTGCTCTGCGATGAGGTTACCTCGGCACTCGACGTCACCGTTCAGGCCTCGGTCCTGCGCGTGATGAAGCGGCTGCAGAACGAGCACGGCACGACCTATCTCTTCATCTCGCACGACCTGCCGGTCGTCGCCGAGATGTCGGACCGGATTCTCGTGCTCGAGAAGGGGCGCATCCGCGATTACGGCGACACGGGCGCCGTCCTGAGCGCGCCATCCTCCGACTACACCCGAAATCTGCTGGCGGCCTTCACAACCGCTTCGCAGCAGCTCGCACACAGGACCTTGAAGCATGCAAGTTGAGGCTTTCGCCGCGCCCGGCCGGTTCTACCGGGGCAATCTCCACACGCATTCGACGCGCTCCGACGGCAAGCTGACGCCGGAGGAGGTCTGCAAGCGCTATCGCGAGCGCGGCTACGACTTCATCTGCCTCTCCGACCACTTCATGGAACATTACGACTACCCGCTCGTCGACACGACCGGTTATCGGACCGACGGCTTCACCACGATCCTGGGCGCGGAATGCCACGCGCCTGCCACGGAACGCGGCGAGAAATGGCATATCCTCGCCGTCGGCCTGCCGCTCGACTTCCCCCCGAACCGCGATGGCGAGACCGGCCCCCAGCTCGCGCAGCGCTGCATCGATGCCGGCGCCTTCGTCGCGATCCCTCATCCCGAATGGTACGGGCTGACTGCGGGCGATGCCGCCTCGATCCCGGGCGCGCATGCGGTCGAGGTCTATAATCATACGAGCCAGGTCCTGAACGGGCGCGGCGGCGGCTCCTACTATCTCGACGACATCCTCAATACCGGCCGGCGCATCGATGCGCTCGCCTGCGACGATGCCCATTGGGTGGTCGAGGCGGATCGCAACCGCGATGCCTTCGGCGGCTGGGTCATGGTCAAGGCCGAGGCCAACGAGCCGCAGGCGCTGGTCGAGGCGCTGAAGCAGGGCCACTACTATTCGAGCCAGGGCCCACTCATCGAGAACGTCACCGTCGACGGCGATTTCATCGAGATCGCGTGCTCGCCCGCCTTCCAGATCTCGCTGGTCGGGCGCGCCTCGAAGAACGAGAAGATCTCGGGCCTCGGGGTGACCAGGGCGCGCTTGCCCTGGCGCAAATTCGAGGGCGACTGGTGCCGCCTTGTCGTGATCGACGAAGCCGGCAAGATCGCCTGGTCGAACCCAATCTATTCCTGATGCTAGGCGGAGCTATCCCTGCGACCCGGTTCAGCCCGGGATCGCAGGAGCTTCCTCCCCAGAGCTGGAGCCCAATGCTCGCAGCGCTGCAGCGCCCTGCCGCGAGAGCGGCTTGGTCCATTGGCGCACAGCCTCTGGCGCATCGAGGGCGTGTCGCGTGCCCGCCGCTCAGATCCTGCCTCAACCCCGGATCGTTCGTTCGATCAAGGGCCACCGGTGCGCCGGTTTAAGTCGCGGGAGCAATCGTGGCCGTCATACGGCACAACACCGAGGCTGTCGTTCTTCCCGACACCCAAGCCTTAATCACGCGCTTCGATGACCGCTCTCGGGTCCACGTCCATCACGAAGGCACAGGTTGGCAGGCCGACATCGTGTTCAGGGACCCGCCCCCCGGGAGTGCCGAGCCACCGCTGCAGGCCCCTCGACCAAGATTGCACCCATTTTTCGGTTTTGGACGCAATTTTGGTTGAGCGCGGCGGCTGGGCTAGTCCTTGTGACGCGATCTTTGCTGCCCAACGGCGGTTGGAAACGAAACGGTTGCCGAGAGTCCGCCTGCCTCCCTGTTCCCCAGCTCGAGTATGCTCCCGCTGAGATGCGCAAGCGCGGCTTGAACAATCGCCAGGCCCAGCCCGCTTCCGCTGTGGTTCTGTCCACGGCCCCGATAGAAGCGCTGCATGACCAGATCGAGCTCATCGACGGGAATTCCTGGGCCCTCGTCCTCGACAGTGATACTGGTCTCTCCGGCTCGGCGCCAGCGCACCCGCCCTCCAGGGGGGCTGTATCCGCACGCGTTCTCATGGAGATTGCGCAAGGCAAGCCTGAGGTTATCGGGATCGCCGGTGATCGCGAATGCATCGAGTTCCGGATCGATCCCGACGGTGAGATCGTCTCGCAAGCGCTCCTTGTCGATCTCGCGCAGCAGCGGCCCGATCGCGACGGGGTTCATCACCGGTCTCGCGACATCGGCGTCGAGGCGGGCAAGCGCGAGCAACTGGCTCACCAGGCGCGCAGTCCGGTCGACGCCTTCGATGATCCTTCCCAGGGCCGACTGGCGCATTTCCGGTTCCTCGGCAGCCCTGGCGATCTGGGCTTGCGTGCGGATCCCGGCGAGAGGCGTGCGCAATTCATGCGCGGCAAAGGCCGTGAACTCCCGTTCCCGCCGTCGCGCCAACTCCAGTCGCCCGAACAAGCCGTTCAGAGCATCGGTAACCGGGCGAACCTCGTTGATCGGCTTGGTTCGCAACGGCGTGAGATCGTCGACTGTCCTGTCCTTCAGGTCGGCAGCGATCTGCTTCAAGGGCCCAAGCCCGCGCCCGATGCTAAGCCAGATGAGTACCGCGAACAGGGGCAGCATCACCAGGGTCGGCACGACGAGGCCGAGCACAAGGTCCTGGACGAGCCGGTTGCGCAGGCCGAGCCGGTCGCCGACCAGGACCCGAACGCCCTTTGCAGCATCCTCGATGGCATAGACACGCCAGGTCTCGCCACTGACGACGCTGTCCGAGAACCCTTCCCGCTGCTCGGTCAGGCGTTCGGCCGGAGCCGTTCCCGAGGCGGCAACAAGCCGACCGCTCAACGACCAGATCTGGCAAGAGAGCTGCCGCTCATAGCTGCTTGTATCAATCCTTGCAGGCGGTGCCTTCGCGATCGTGTCGTCCGCCATTCCGCCATCGTCGCGGACCAGCGAGGACACCATGCGCGCGGCTTCCTGAAGACGTGTGTCGAGAACATGCTCCAGCTCGCGCTTGGTGCCGAGGTAGATCCAGATGGTCGCAGCGAGCCAGATCAGGCCGGTCGTCGCGACCAGGATGAGGAACAGTCTTGCGCGAAGCGAGGTCATGGCGTCGGCCTCAGGCGATAGCCAACACCGCGTACGGTTTCGATCAGCTCGCGGCCAAGCTTCTGGCGAAGGTTATGGACATGGACCTCGATCGCGTTGCTCTCCACATCCTCCTGCCAGCCATAGAGACGTTCCTCCAGTTCGGCGCGCGAGCGGATCGTCCCGGGACGCTCGGCAAGCGCGCGAAGGATTGCGAATTCACGCTGCGTCACATCGAGCGCTTTGCCGTCGCGCGAGACCAGATGAATCGCCGGGTCGAGGACGAGCCCGGCTGCACTGATCGTGGCAGCCGCCCTGCCCTCGCCGCGCCGAGCGATCGCGCGCAGCCGTGCCGCGAGTTCGTCGAGATCGAAAGGCTTGCCCAGATAGTCATCCGCGCCGCGATCCAGCCCGACGATCCGATCACGCGTATCGCCGAGCGCCGTAAGCAGCAGAACGGGTCGACGCTCGCCACCCTCCCTCAGATTCTTCAGCAGATCGAGCCCGGAGCCGTCGGGGAGCATGAGGTCGAGCACAATGACGTCGAAGACCCCTGCGGCCAAGGCATGTCGGCCATCGGCGCAGGAACCGACAACCTCCGCGTTGATGCCATGGATCTTCAGGCCGACGCTGAGGCCGTCGGCAAGAATGGGGTCGTCTTCGACGATCAGAACGCGCATATCATTCCCTCGACGCCGGCTTTCTCCCTCCAGCTTAAGGCTGCCTTAAGCTGGGGAAGCTCGATGGCCGCATCGTTCCCGCATGGGAACCGCAGCTTGCCCGCGACGGCGGGAGCTGCTCGGCCTGTACATCGAAGAGAGCGCGAAACCATGCATCCTGATCGTCGCACCATTCTGGGAGGGCTGGTCCTCCTCGCGGCAGGCCTCCCTGGCCGGGCTTCGGCGCAGGAAGGGCAGCAGGAAGGGCAGATCGACGCGAACGCCATCCTCAACGATCCGGACGCGCCCGTTGGCGGCAATCCGAAGGGCGACGTCACCATCGTCGCCTTCCTCGACTACAACTGCCCGTTCTGCAAGACATCGGCTGTCGAGCTCGCCCGGGTCATGAAGGAGGATGGCAAGATTCGGCTCGTCTACAAGGACTGGCCGGTCATCGCCGAAACCTCGGTCTATGCCGCCCAGCTTGCTCTCGCGGCCGCCTACCAGGGCGGATACCAGAAAGCGCATGACGCGCTGATGGCGACCAGGGGAAAGCTGAGCAAGGAGCAGATCTCGACAGCGATCAAGGGCGCGGGGCTCGATCTCGCACGCCTTCAGGCCGACCTTGACGCCCACGGTGACAAGATTATCGCGCTGCTCAAGCGCACCATGGCCCAGGCCGACTCGCTCGGGCTGCAGGGAACGCCGACCTATCTGGTAGGGCCGTTTCGGACTTCAACACTGGACTACGAAGGCTTCAAGCAGGTCGTTGCCGACGCCCGCAAGAAGCAGGCTGGCCAATAGGGGCGACGGGGATGGCTTCCACCTTGCCGACACGCGGTCTCGCGGCCGTGATGCTCGCCGCCTTGGCCGCCGGTTGCACGACCATCGCCCAGCGGCCGGAACCAGCGCCCGCGCCGCGCTTCAGCGCGCTCGACCTCGAGCGCTACGGCGAGGTCGATGGCGAGCCTTTTCATGTTCCGGCCGTCTCGCTGGAGGATCTGCGGCCACGGAATCTGCGTCAGCTCGTCGAATATCGGACGAAGGAAGCGCCGGGCACCATCGTGGTCGATCCGAAGCATCGGTTCCTCTATCTGGTTCAGCAAGGCGGGAAAGCCTTGCGCTACGGGGTGGGCGTCGGCCGCGAAGGCCTGGCCTGGTCCGGATCGGCCAATGTCGCGACCAAGCGCGCGTGGCCAAACTGGACGCCGACGCCCGACATGATCCGGCGCGAGCCCCGCAAATATGCGAAATGGGCCGGCGGCATGAGCGGCGGCGCGGAGAACCCGCTCGGTGCCCGGGCGCTGTATCTGTTCAAGGATGGCCGCGACACGCTCTATCGCATCCACGGCACCAACGAGCCGGAGACGATCGGCCACGCCGTCTCGTCGGGGTGCATTCGCATGATGAACCAGGACGTGATCGACCTCTATCGACGAGTCTCGGCAGGCGCGAAGGTGGTGGTCCTGCCGGGTTGATCCCGCGGGGTAGTGGGCTCGCGAGTGGATCTGGCTCGTCGAGTTTGACCTTGGGCGTGTCCCTGCCTTCCCGCCGCAGGTCCCGGGTTCTGACGAACGAAAGCATGGGGGCTTTTCCCCATCTCCCCTCGAAACGGGAAGATCAAGGCCGAGGGCGAGCCGTAGCCCGGCTCCATCGCCACGCTGGTCACGGACATGCCGCTGTTCAACAGCTCGATCGCGCGAAAGACGCGCAGTCGGCGTCTCGACGGGCGCAGCGGCTTCGTCGGCGCGTCCGCCATGGTGCTCGAATGCCATCGGCCGGAAGAGAAGGCTCGCGTGCAATCTTTCAACCGACTTCGCGGTGTTCGGCACGATGGCGGTCGGCTCGTTCCTGTCCGGCGGACTCACGCGACGCAACAGCCTGCCGCAGCTCGCGGCAGGCCTTTTTATAGGTCACAACCGAAAGCTCGGTGATCATCGGCCGTCACAAGCCTCGACAGACCGCGATGGCATGAGCCAGAACGGCAGCGCCGGGCGCGGGTTTTCGCCTCGCATGCCACGGAGAAAGCTCGGCGATGACATCAGGCGATCAGATCAAGAGCGGGCTTCCCTCGCCTCATCCGTTGCGCGTGATCCCGGTCACGAAAATCGCCTTCGAGCCCTTTGGCTGGCTGGTGGAAACGGGCGATTCCGGCAGGGCTGCGAATAACGGGACGGCGCGCCGGCACGACGTCCATGCGCAGGCCGCCGCCGATGTCACGCCAGGGTCCAGGCTCGTCACCTCGATCTTCGAAGCGACGCGGCAGCAGCCTGCCCCCGCCATCACGATGCTCGAACGGCATGTGAATTCGGTTCAACTGATCGCGCCGCTGGGTGGCGTCGGCCATATCGTCATCGTCAGCCAGGCCGGCGCGGACGGCATGCCCGATCTTTCGACGCTCGCCGCCTTCGCCTTCACCGCGTCGCAGGGAATGGTCTATCGCAAGGGGCTCTGGCACCATCCGATCATGGCGGTCGGCGCGGATGCGCGTTTCCTCGTCCAGTCCTGGCAGGACGGCACTGCGGCCGATTGCGAAATCCTCGCCATCGGGCCCGTGGCACTGGTTCAGGATGTTCCCTGAGCATCCGCCAAGTATTCGCGCGCAAGTATTCGCGTGATGGCTGCAAGTGCCGCCTCGCAACGCGAGGTGGCCGGCCGGCGGCGGTTCTGAGGAGGCCAGAATTCCGTCACCGACCGGCCGAGCCCTCCGGTTTCCCAGGAGATGCGGCGGACCTGAGCACCCGAGGGGCGTTTCGGAGCGATCCTTGGGATCGCTGCGTCGCACAATCTCTACAATGCGCCGTATCCGAATCAATCAAATCCGACCGACCGCCCTTCTTCATCGATCGTTAACCCTACCCACTAAGCTTAAAGCTCGCGATCGCCGTCGGAGCTGCAGCGCTATTCTCTCATCGACCTCAGAAGCTTGCCTCAGGGACTTGAGAACAAGCGTGAGAGCGCCGTGAGAACGCTGCGCCAGGCGCTCGCTGCACAGGCAAGCGCCCTCCCGGAGCGATGGCTGGAGCAGGCTGGGCCCGCCGGCTGATCGGCCAGAGCGTCGGACTGAATACCGTATTCAGTCCGACGCTCTGGGCTTTTGATTTTGCATCGGCATGTTCCGAAAACCGCGTTCCACTTTTCGGGCCGATGCTCTATGCCGCGCTGGCGACGATCACGCGGTTGCGGCCGCTCGCCTTGGCCCGGTAGAGCGCATCATCGGCGCGCTTCATCATGTCGGCGGAGGAGGCATCGCCGGCGCGCCGACTCGAGACGCCGACCGACACCGTGACCTTGATGTCGCGCGTATTGTTCTGGACCGCGAAAGGCGCGTTCTCGACGCGCTCGCGGATACGTTCGGCGACACGATAGGCGGCATCGCGCCCGGTATCGGGCAGCACCACGACAACCTCCTCGCCGCCCATGCGCGCGACGAGGTCGATGCCGCGCGTGCAGGCGCGCACGCGATCGGCGAATTCGCGCAGGACCTCGTCGCCGACATCATGGCCCCAGCTGTCGTTGACCGACTTGAAATGGTCGATGTCGAGGACCAGCAGCGACAAGGAGCGGGCGCGCAGCGCCGATTCATCGAACATCGCCGCGAGCCGGTTGTCCATGAAGCGGCGATTATGCAGCCCCGTGAGCTGGTCCATCACCGCCATTTCCATCGAGGACTGGACGCTGTCGCGCAGCCGCTCGGTGAAGCGCTTGCGGCGCACCTGGGTGCGTACGCGCGCCAGCAACTCGTTGCGGTCGATCGGACGCAGCAGGAAATCATGCGCCCCGATCTCGAGGCCACGCAGGATGCGGTCGCGGTCCTCGGTCTCGCCCATCAGCAGCACGGAGATGTTGCGCGTGCGCTCCAGCGAGCGCAATTGGCTGCACAGGCGCAGGCCGTCCTGCCCTTGCAGGTCCAGGCTGACGACGACCGCATCGAACTCGCCTTCGGCAGCACGCATCACGGCCTGCTGGGCATCGCCCTCGATCTCGACGGCATGGAAGGCCGAGAGCGCGCTCTGCAGCCTTTCGGCGACGTTGCGGCGGTCCTCGACCAGCAGGATGCGGCCGTTCAGGCCGGTCTCGGCCGCCGCCGTCGCCAGCGGATCGGCAATGCCCAGCCGGACGGAAGCGACGGCGCGGCTGCGCAATTCGTCGGTCATCGCCTTCAGCCGGGCGAGGCTGCGGACGCGGGCGAAGAGCGCGGTATCGTCTAGCGGCTTGGTCAGGAAGTCGTCGGCGCCGGCATCGAGCCCCTGCAGGCGATCGCGCGGCTGGTCGAGCGTGGTGACGATGATGACGGGGATATGCGCGGTCGTGGGTGCACCCTTCAGGCGCCGGCAGACCTCGAAGCCGTTCATGCCCGGCATCATCACATCGAGCAGGACGATATCGACCTCGCCGCGCTCGCAGAGCGCGATCGCATCGCGGCCGTTCGTCGCCGTGACCACGCCGAAATACTCGGCCGAGAGCTTGGCTTCGAGCAGCTTCACATTCGCGGGAATGTCGTCGACGACGAGGACGCGGGCGGTCATGGCTATGCTTTCACCGGCTCAGGCAGCGCCGGCATAGGTGCGGACGGTTTCCAGGAATTTCGCGACCGAGATCGGCTTGGAGAGATAGGCCTCGCAGCCGCCTTCCCGAATCCGCTCCTCGTCGCCCTTCATCGCGAAGGCCGTGACCGCGACGACCGGAATCGACTTCAGGTCGTCGTCCTCCTTGATCCATTTGGTGACTTCGAGCCCGGAGACCTCCGGAAGCTGGATATCCATCAGGATCAGCGCCGGATGATGCGTCCGCGCCAGCTCGATCGCCTCGATGCCATCCGACGTCTTCAGCGTCGCATAGCCATGGGCTTCGAGCAGATCGTTGAAGAGCTTCATGTTGAGCTCGTTGTCCTCGACGATCAGAACCGTCTTCATCGGGCCGCCCTTCATTTGCGCCGGGAGTGCCACACCGATGGCGGGCTTTCCAAATTGGCGGCATCATCAGATGATTGCGTAGCACGCGAGCAGTTGACGAAACGCAAACCGGATACGCGACTCCATCCCATGATACGACGCCCCACAACGGACGACGCCGAGGCGCTCGCGCTGCAGGCCCTCGCCTTCCTGGCCTCCGAACCGGAGCGGATCGAGCCGTTTCTGAGCACGACCGGCCTGAACCCGGCCAATCTGCGCCAGGCTGCGGGCGAACCCGGCTTCCTCGCCGCCGTGCTCGACCATATCGGCTCGAGCGATTCGCTCCTCCTGGAGTTTGCCGGAAATTTAAGGCTGAATCCCGAAATCGTCGCCGATGCCAGGCGCGTCCTCGCCGGGCCGGAGCCGGACGACGTCTCTTGAGCGCGGGCGCGCCCTCGTCGCGCTGGCTCTGCCGCGACTGCCTCGCGGATCACGATGCGCTGGGCCCGCCAAAGCGCTGCCCGGCCTGCGGCTCGCCGCGATTGCTCGGCCATCCCGAGCGCGACAGCTTGAGCCTCGCCCATATCGATTGCGACGCCTTCTACGCCACGATCGAGAAGCGCGACGATCCGAGCCTGCAGGACAAGCCGGTCATCGTCGGCGGCGGCAAGCGCGGCGTGGTCTCGACCTGTTGCTATATCGCGCGCACCTATGGCGTGCGCTCGGCCATGCCGATGTTCAAGGCGCTGAAGGCCTGCCCGGAAGCCGTGGTGGTCAAGCCGAACATGGCGAAATACGTCACGGTCGGCCGCCAGGTCCGGCAGCTCATGCGCGAGCTGACCCCGCTGGTCGAGCCGCTCTCGATCGACGAGGCCTTCCTCGACCTCTCCGGCACGGAACGGCTGCACCATGCCAGCCCGGCGGTGACGCTGGCGCGCTTCGCAGGGCATGTCGAAGCCGAGCTCGGCATCACCATCTCGGTCGGGCTGTCCTATGCCAAGTTCCTGGCCAAGGTCGCCTCCGATCTCGACAAGCCGCGCGGCTTCTCGATCATCGGGCGGGCCGAGGCCGTGGCCTTCCTCGCAGGCAAGCCGATCAGCCTCATTCCCGGGATGGGCCCGGCCGGTGTCGCGAGACTGGCGGAAGGCGGCTTCAAGCTCATCGGCGACCTGCGCGAGGCCCCCGTCGACAAGCTTTTCAAGCTCGCCGGCAAGGACGGCCCGCGCCTCAAAAATCTCGCCAGCGGCATCGATGCCCGGCAGGTCACGCCCGAGCGCGAGACCAAGAGCGTCTCAAGCGAAACCACGCTCGACGTCGACCTCGCCAGCTTCGAGGAGCTGGAGCCGATCCTGTGGCGGCTCTGCGAGAAGACGTCGAAACGGCTGAAAGCACAGGAGCTTGCCGGCCGGACCATCACCCTGAAACTGAAGACGGCCGATTTCCAGATCATCACTCGCGCCGCCCGCCTGCCCGAGCCGACGCAGCTCGCAGCCCGCCTCTTCACTGCGGGGCGCGACCTGCTGAAGCGCGAATGCAACGGCGCGCATTACCGGTTGATCGGCATCGGCGCGAGCGACTTCAGCCCGCCGGAAGCCGCCGACCATGGCGATCTCGCCGACACCGCGACGCCGCGTCTCAAGGCAATGGAGGGCGCGCTCGACAAGTTGCGCGCCCGCTTCGGCGACGAGGCGATCGGCAAGGGCCTGAGCCTGAGATTGCCGCAGCGCCGCTCGTCGGAACCCGCTATTTCGCGCAAGGCTCCTGAGGAAGAAGATCCAGACGCGTAAGCGTGCCGCGCAGCGCGAACGAACCGTAATCGAGCCGGATCGCGCCGGTGACGCCGTTCTCGTAGAGCTCGAAGGCGATGCTGTAGGCCGGCGTCGATTCGCCCGATCCCGCCTTGAAATAGGAGATCGTCACCGGCCAGCGCGCCATCTTCTCGAATTCGGGGCGCTGCAGCGGCTTCTCGGAGGGTTCCGCCTCGATCCGCTTTCCGATGATCGAGAGCGTGTCATAGACTTCCTTGCCGGAATTCGCACCGTCATAGAGGCGCACGCTCAGCGTCTTCTGGCCGGCACGCGCGGCCTGGATCACGGCCTTCATCTGTGCGTTCGGGAACAGCGCGTCATTCGCCTCGCGATAGATCTCGGCCTTGGGCTGGCGCAGCTTCACCTCATAGCCGCTGCCGTTCTTCTGGGCGGTGCCGTCGACGGTATCGGGCTTGGCGCCGCCCGCGGTGCTTTCGGTCTTGAAGCGATAATTCGCGCCGTCGCCGGCCTCGAAGCTGGTGGTGCGGGCGTCGATCAAGCGTGGCCCGGCCTCGGTGCCGAGCTGCGTGACCTGGCGGAAGGACAGCGCATAACCCTCGCAGGCATCGCCGGTGAACTCGAAGGCGATGCGGCCCTTCGCCGTCTCGATATTCCCGGACGGTTTGCCGTTGTCGAGCACGAGATCGTAGACCGCACGATGCGGCGCGAGCACCACCCGTTCGGTCGCTCCTTGAGCCCAGACGGGCACCGCGGCCAGAACCAGCGCCCCTGCGAAAACCCCGCTCGCCTTCGTCGCGAGCTTCGAGACTGTTCCGTTCATGCGCCGCTTGTCCATTGTGACCTGTGCGAAATCTAGGTGCATCGCGGCAATGGCGCAAACATGGCAACGGCCCCGCTCTTGAGCATCGCATCGGCCCTGCCCGCGCGGCATACCGCGATGCTTGCGAGGGCCGCCTGCATCGGCCATGAAAGGCCTGCCCGAAGGCACCCTGCCTCGCTCGCGGAGCCAAGCCCATGAACGCCGCCGACACCCGACTCGCCGAACTCGGCATCACCCTGCCATCCCCGGCCGCGCCCATCGCCAACTACGTGCCCTATGTGATCACCGGCAACCTGCTGGTCATCTCCGGCCAGATCTGCTTCGGGCTCGACGGCAAGCTTTCCGACAAGCACAAGGGCAAGCTCGGCGCCGAGATCTTCAACGAAGCCGGGCTCGAAGCCGCGCGCCTCTGCGCCATCAACGTCCTGGCCCAGGCCAAGGCCGCGCTCGGCGGCGATCTCGGCCGCATCGTGCGCTGCGTCCGCCTCGGCGGCTTCATCAACGCCGCCCCGCATTTCGCCGCGCTGCCCGCGATCATGAACGGCGCCTCCGACCTGATGGTCGAGGTGCTCGGCGACAAGGGCCGCCATGCCCGTTCGACCGTGGGCGTCGCGGAGCTGCCGGCCGATGCCGCCGTCGAAGTCGAAGCGATGTTCGAGATCGCCTGATGACGGCAGGAACGCTCAAGAACGCCGGCCGGCCCGATCTGGGCTGGCTGGTGGCGAGGCCGATCGCCCATCGCGGCCTGCATGATCTCGCAGCCGGCGTGATCGAGAACAGCCCGTCGGCCGCCACGGCCGCGATCGCCGGCGGCTTCGGCATCGAATGCGACGTGCAGCTCACCGCCGATGGCGAAGCGGTCGTGTTCCATGATTTCGTGCTCGACCGGCTGACGGGCGAGACCGGCGCCGTCGTCGCCCGCAAGGCAGCGGAACTCACGGCAATCACGCTCAAGGGCTCTGATGACCGCATCCTGACGCTGTCGGCCTTCCTCGACCTGATCGGCGGGCGCGTCCCGCTCGTCATCGAGATCAAGAGCCGCTTCGATGGCGACCTCGCCCTGACCAGGCGGACTGTGGAGGTCCTGGCCGGCTACAAGAGCCATCCGATCGTGATCAAATCCTTCGATCCCGCGATCGTGACGGCGCTTCGCGAACTCGCGCCCGAGATTCCGCGCGGCATCGTCGCAATGAACGCCTATGATTACGGCGATTACGACAAGCTCTCACCGGAGCGGAAGCATGCGCTGGCCAATCTCCTGCACTTCACCGAGAGCCGGCCGGACTTCATCTCCTGGAAGGTCACCGATCTGGAAAGTGCCGCGCCCTATCTGTGCCGCAACGCGCTTGGGCTGCCGCTGATGAGCTGGACGGTGCGCACGCCGGAAGAGCGGCAGCGGGCCACGGCGATGGCCGACCAGATGGTCTTCGAGGGCTTTCGCCCTTGAGCGAAGCGGGGAACGGCGATCTCACCGTTCGTGTCGCGACCTCGCTCAAGGCCGTCCCCGCAGGTGCATGGAACGCCTGCGCCAATCCCCACGCGTTGGCGGACGCCTTTTCGGCCTCCGCCACGCCCTCGGACGATCCCGCGCTCGACCGGGACAACCCTTTCGTCAGCCATGAATTCCTGATGGCGCTGGAGGATAGCCGCTGCATCGGCGGCCGCACCGGCTGGTCGCCGGCCTATCTCCTGGTCGAGGACGATACCGGCGAGTTGCTGGCGGCAGCGCCCAGCTTCCTGAAGAGCCACAGCCAGGGCGAATATGTCTTCGACCATGGCTGGGCCGATGCCTATGAGCGCGCCGGCGGGCGCTATTACCCCAAGTTGCTGGTCGCTGCGCCCTTCACCCCGGCAACCGGCCCGCGCCTGCTGGTCGCCGACACTCCGCGCGCCGATGACGCCCGCGCCGCCCTGATCGGCGGGCTGGAGGCGCTGCGGAGGCAGACGCAGTCCTCCTCGGTCCATGTCACCTTCGCGCAGGAGCCGGATATCGCCGCGCTGAACCAGGCCGGCTATATCGAGCGCAACGACCTGCAGTTCCATTGGCAGAACGAGGGCTTCAAGACCTACGACGATTTCCTGGCGACGCTGGCCTCGCGCAAGCGCAAGGCGCTGAAGCGTGAGCGGCGCGAGGCGCTCGCCAACGACATCACCATCGAAGTCCTCTCCGGCAACGGCCTCACCGAGGCGGTCTGGGACGATTTCTTCTCGTTCTACGAGGATACCGGCGCGCGCAAATGGGGCCGGCCCTATCTCAACCGCGCCTTCTTCTCAGCGGTCGGCGCGGCGATGGGCGAGCGTATCGTCCTGGTGATGGCGAAACGCGCCGGGCGCCATATCGCCGGCGCCATCAATTTCCGCGGCGCCAACACGCTCTATGGCCGCAACTGGGGCTGCATCGAGGACCATCCCTTCCTGCATTTCGAGGTCTGCTACCACCAAGCCATCGACTATGCGATTGCGCACGGCCTCGCCCGTGTCGAAGCCGGTGCGCAGGGCGAGCACAAGCTCGCGCGCGGCTACCGACCGGTCATCACCCGCTCGCTGCACCAGATCGCCGATCCCGGACTGCGCCGGCCGGTCGCCGCCTATCTTGCGCAGGAGCGCGAGCAGATCGCGGCGGCGCGCGAAGCGCTCGCAGCCGAAAGCCCCTTCCGGAAGATGGATGCCGCCAATGAGTGACGCCGCGCGAGCAATCCCGGCCTCGACGGCACCGACTTTCTGCGAAGACGACGACCTCGGCTATCGCCGTAGCCTCACCGATTTCACGAGCCCGTTGACGCTCGACGAGAGCTACCGGCTGGCCCATCTGCCATTGGTTGCCCCGGAGCATCCCGGTGTCATCGCCCGGCGCGAGGGCAAATTCTACGAGATGGGCCGCCACTCGGCGGTCTACTCGCTGGTTCTGCCGGTTGAAGATCGCGCCTTGCGCGCCTCAGCCGCCTTCCTCGCGCTGGAGAGCGAACTGAAGGCGGCCCCCTTCGCCGGCAAGATCGCCTGGGACATCCTACAGAGGCGCCAGGACCGCCTGCACGCGACAATCTCCGGCTCGCTGAGCCTTGCCGAGCCTCCGGCCATCACAACGGAAACCCGCGAAGCGCTGCGCGGGGTCGAGCCCTTCACGGTCGAGCTGCGCGGGCTTTTCTCCGGCAACGTCAATCGCGGCCGGCTCTATCTCCCCGTCTATCCGGAGAAGCGCGCCGGCCGGAACACGCTGCAGGAGGTACAGACCGCCTTCGGCCGAGAACCGGGCGATCTCTGGCTTGTCGGCTTCTACAATCTCACCGACGATCTCGACGCCACCGAGACCGCCGCGCTGGCCGAGATCGTCGCGCGCTGGTGGAGCAGGCCGCTGCTCAGCCTCACTGTGACCGAGCTTCAGGTGATGGGCGCGAATGACGATCTCGTGCTCGACGCCCATGTCGAGACGGTGCTGCCGCTCGGCGCCTGAGGCGGGGGCATCATCCGGTCCACGGCCTTGACGCCCCGGCCGGCGCGCCGCAGCTTGCGCCTTCCGTTTCCGACCCTGCCGGACCCGCCATGACCGCCTATGATCCCTCGAATGTCTTCGCCAAGATCCTGCGCGGCGAATTGCCCTCCCACACCGTCTACGAGGACGCCGAGACGCTGGCGATCATGGACATCATGCCGCGCGCCGACGGTCATGTGCTGGTGGTCCCCAAGGCTGCCTGCCGCAATGTCTTCGACGCACCTGCCGATGCGCTCAAGGCCGTGGCGCTGACCACGCAGAAGCTGGCGCGCGCCGTGAAGGCCGCGTTCTCGGCCGAAGGCGTCACCATCCAGCAGTTCAACGAGGCCGCCGGCGGCCAGGTCGTGTTCCATCTCCATGTCCATGTCATGCCGCGCTTCGAGGGCGTGGCGCTGCGCCCGCATACCGGCGCGATGGAGAAAAACGAGGTGCTCGCCAGCAATGCCGAGAAAATCCGCGAAGCCCTGAAAAAAAACTGACGGGCCATGTCACAACAAGGCGGGCTCGATCGTCTTGTCGTCATCAACCGATGGAGACAATCATGAGCCAACGCCTCAACGCCTTCCAGGTCGCCCCCGAAGCCTACAAGGCCATGCTGGTCCTGCAGGACTACGTCAACAAGTCGGCCCTTGAGCACGGCCTGATGGAGCTGGTTAAGATCCGCGCATCGCAGATCAACCGCTGCGCCTATTGCCTGCACATGCATGTGCTCGACGCGCGCAAGGCCGGCGAGAGCGAGGCACGCATCAACCTGCTCAATGCCTGGGAGGAATCCGAGCTCTATACGCCGCGCGAGCGCGCCGCCCTGCGCTGGACCGAGGAGCTGACCCGCGCCTCCGAGCGCAGTCCGAGCGACGCGGCCTATGAGGAGCTCCGCGAGCACTTCAACGAGAAGGACAGCGTCGACCTGTCCTTCGCCATCGGCGCGATCAACACCTGGAACCGCGTCAATGTCGGCTTCAGGACGCGCCACCCGGCCGACCGGCCGCGCAAGACCGAGGCTGCCGCCTGATGACACCAACCCGGCGCGCATGACGGGCGCGCCCGCCAGCCTTTTCGAGGACAATCGGTCCTACCTGACCCGCCTCGCCTACCGCATGCTCGGCTCGCTCAGCGACGCCGAGGATGTGGTGCAGGACGCCTGGCTGCGCTGGCACGACTCAGCGCCCGAGGCGCTGGCGAACCCGCGCGCCTGGCTCGGGCGCGTGGTGACGCGGCTCTGCCTCGACCTGATGAAATCGGCACGGCGCAAGCGCGAAACCTATGTCGGCGCCTGGCTGCCCGAGCCCCTGATCGAGGCGATCGGCGGCCCGCCCAGCGCCGACGAGGCGATCGACGTGCCCTACGCACTCCAGCTCGCGCTGGAGCGGCTCTCCCCGCTCGAGCGCGCAGCCTTCCTCCTGCACGACGTCTTCGACCTGCCCTTCTCCGAAATCGCCGACACGCTCGGGCGCAGCGAGGCGGCCTGCCGGCAGCTCGTCTCGCGAGCACGCCGCCATGCGCGGCAGGAGGACGGTCCGCGCCACCCGCTCTCGCCTGACGAAGCGCGTCGCTATGCCCAGGCCTTCTTCCAGGCCGCTCACAGCACCGATGCCACGATCCTGAAGAGCATGCTCGCCCATGACGCGGTGCTGCGCGCCGATGGCGGCGGCAAGGTCAACTCCGTGCTGAACCCGATCCTCGGCAGCGACAAGATCGGCCGATTCTTCGAAGGCATCGGCCGCCATGTCGAGCGGGAGGGCCGTTCGACCACGCGCTATGAATTCGTGATGATCAACGGCCTGCCCGGCTATGTCAGCCTGGAGCGCGGCGAGACCGTGCAGGCGATGGCGCTCGACATCCGCGACGGGCGCGTCACCGCGGTCTACATCATCCGCAACCCCGACAAGCTCGGCCATGTCCGCCGATTGCTGGAAGCTTAGACAGGGCGGATCACGACTGTCATTCCGGGGCTTCGCGCAGCGAAGAACCCGGAACCCACGACTGGGTCAGACATTCAATGCCGCGCTCCTAGGGGGCTCATCCAGTCGTGGGTTCCGGGTTCGCGCCTGTGGCGCGCCCCGGAATGACAAGGGTGCGCCTAGCCCGCGAACAGCCAGACGCCACCGATCAGGATCGCCTCGCCGGCCAGCACCGCGAGCATCATCCGGCGCTTGTCGAACAGCATGACGGCGGCTGCGGCCGCCAGTGCCGCGACGCGCACCCATCCCGGAGCCGCCGCGAGCACGCCCGGCGGCGAGACCATCAGCTTGGCGACGATCCCGGCAAGCAGCGCGGTCGCGACCGCCCTCACCCATTCGAGCAACGGCGAATCGTTCGAGAGCCCGCGCGAGAACCCGACGGCAAGCCAGCGCCAGATCTCCGTCGGCAGCACGGCGAACAGCATCAGCGCGAGATAGGGCCAGAGCGGCCCGTCGAGCATGGCGATCGGCTGGGTCATGCCGGCTTCCACTTCCGCCCGATGAGAAAGGCCAGACTTCCGGCGATGAGCCCGGCGACGATCAGGTCGAAGCCGCCGCCGATGAAGCGCTCGCAGACCGGCGCGAAGGCCAGCCCGAGGACAAGCGCCGCTACATCGCCGCGATGGCGCAGGCCCGCGATCAGCGAGACCAGGAAGAACATCGGCGTGAGGCAGAGCAGCCCTGCCGCGAAGGGGATCGGGAGCGCACCCAGCAGGTAATAGCCGGCGAAGGTGCCGATCGAGCTCACCACCATGCAGGTATTGGCGAAGCCGAGGAAATAGGCGACGCGCTGGTGCGGGGCGATGGCCGGCAGGCGCCGCAGACCCTCGCTCCAGGCAGTGACTGCGACGTAATGAGCAAGGAGAAGCTGCTGCCAGATGCTCTGGCCGGGCCGGCGCAGCAGCGGCAGGATCGCCATCGTCATCGGCAGGAAGCGCAGCGAGGCGAAGGCGACCGCGATCACGATCGCGCTCCAGGCGGCTCCGGCGGCGATCGAGGCGAAGAACAGGACTTGGGAGGGACCGGCCCAGACGAGAATGGTCGAGAGTACGGCGACATCGACGGGGTAGCCGACATCGCGGGCGAGCGAGCCGATGCCGATCAAACCGAAGCCGACGATCCAGGCCGGCAGCATCAGCGCATCGCGCATGCCGGCCAGCGCGACGCGCTGCCAGCTCCAGTCGGCGGATACGCTCATGAGGCCATCGGGGCGAAATGGGTTCGACAGGATTCCGGCCCGGAACAGTTCGAGCCCATTCCTCTATCGCTCATGCACGCGACGCTTGCCTAGGCACCGGCAGGCCGGCCCGCTCTGCGGTTGATGCAGGGGCCTTGCTCAACACCAACGGAGCCAATGAACCAATGCCGGCCCAAAATGAGCGCGGGGAACCCCTCTCCTGTAAGGAGAGGGGCAGGGGTGAGGTGTAGGCTCCTGGACCAGTGGAGCATGCCCTCACCGCAGCAGCGGTCGGGTTCGGCCCAAGCGTCAAACGGCCTACCCCTCACCCTGCCCTCTCCCTACGGGAGAGGGTTCCCCGCGGATTTGGGGTCGATGTCGGCGTACTGTGGACCGCGAAGAAGCCCGTCAGCCCTTGCCGCCCTTCATCGCGATGGCGATGATCTCGTTGGCGAAGTCGATCAATTCCTTGGGGATGCCGCCGACAGCCTGGACGCCCAGATAGATCAGGTAGATGAGGGCCGGCACCAGAATCCAGCCCAGCACCTCCTCGAAAATCTTGCGGCGGCGCCGACGGCGGTCGCGCTTTTCGAACCAGCCGAGCTTTTCCTTGGCCGGGCGAGCGGGAGTCGGTGCCGGGGCTTCCTGAAGCACCTCGCCGCTCTCGGCGGCGAGGCTTGCGGTCTTTCGTTTGAACAGCACGGTGCCTTACGCCTTCGTCAGCGGGACCTTGGGAACGGTGCGGACGGTCTTGGCCGAGGCCTTCGGTGCGCCACCCGTCCCACCGGGGGTGCCGCCACCTTTAGGCGCTCGCCGCGGCGGAGTCTTGGTCGTTTTGCCGGTGGCGGCCGCTTTTGCGCGCGGCTTCGGCACGCGCTTGGCGGTTGCCGCCTCGACATCCTTCTCCGGCTTGGGCTTTGCCGGCCCGTCCGGGAATTCGAGGCCGAGCACCTTGATGCCGGTCTCGGACTGGACGACGACGACCTTGACCGCGCCGCCGTTCTTCAGGCGCCCGAACAGCACCTCGTCGGCGAGTGGCGTCTTGATCGTCTGCTGGATCAGCCGCGCCATCGGGCGGGCGCCCATCGCCTCGTCATAGCCGTTCTCGACCAGCCACTCGCGCGCCTCGTCCGAGAGCTCGATCGTGACGTTGCGGTCGGCGAGCTGCGCTTCGAGCTGGAGCACGAACTTGTCGACGACGCGGGCGACCACCGTCTTCGGCAGATGGCCGAAGGAGATGACCGAATCGAGCCGGTTGCGGAATTCCGGCGCGAACAGCTTGTTGATCGCCTCGGTATCGTCGCCCTCGCGCTTGGTCCGGGTGAAGCCATAGGCGTTGCGGGCCATGTCGGCGGCACCGGCATTGGTCGTCATGATCAGGATGACGTTCCTGAAATCGACCTGCTTGCCGTTGTTGTCGGTCAGCTTGCCGTGGTCCATCACCTGCAGAAGGATGTTGAACAGGTCGGGATGGGCTTTCTCGATCTCGTCGAGCAGCAGCACGCAGTGCGGATGCTGGTCGATCTGGTCGGTGAGCAGCCCGCCCTGGTCGAAGCCGACATAGCCGGGAGGCGCGCCGATGAGCCGCGAGACGGTGTGGCGCTCCATGTATTCCGACATGTCGAAGCGGATCAGCTCGACGCCGAGCGAGGCGGCGAGCTGGCGCGCGACCTCGGTCTTGCCGACGCCGGTCGGGCCGGCGAAGAGATAGCTGCCGATCGGCTTCTCGCCGTCGCGCAGGCCGGCGCGGGCAAGCTTGATCGCCGAGGACAAAGCCTCGATCGCCTTCTCCTGCCCGTAGACGGTGCGCTTCAGCGTGGTCTCGAGGTTGCGCAGCACCTCGGCATCGTCCTTGGAGACGGTCTTGGCCGGGATGCGGGCCATGGTCGCGACCGCAGCCTCGATCTCCTTGACCCCGATCGTCTTCTTGCGCTTGTTCTCGGTCACCAGCATCTGCGAGGCGCCGGTCTCGTCGATCACGTCGATCGCCTTGTCCGGCAGCTTGCGGTCATGGATGTAGCGAGCCGAGAGCTCCACCGCCGCCTTGATGGCGTCATTGGTGTAGCGCAGCTTGTGGAACTCCTCGAAATAGGGCTTCAGCCCCTTCAGGATCTCGATCGTGTCCGGAACCGACGGTTCGTTGACGTCGATCTTCTGGAAGCGACGGACCAGCGCCCGGTCCTTCTCGAAATATTGGCGGTATTCCTTGTAGGTGGTCGAACCGATGCAGCGCAGCGAGCCGGAGGCCAGCGCCGGCTTCAGCAGGTTCGAGGCGTCCATCGCGCCGCCCGAAGTCGCACCGGCGCCGATCACCGTATGGATCTCGTCGATGAACATGATCGCCTTCGGGTGCTGCTCGATCTCCTTCATCACCTGCTTGAGGCGCTCTTCGAAATCGCCGCGATAGCGCGTGCCGGCGAGCAGCGTGCCCATGTCGAGCGAGAAGACGGTCGCGTCCTCCAGCACCTCGGGCACTTCGCCCCGGGTGATCTTGAGGGCGAGGCCCTCGGCGATCGCGGTCTTGCCGACGCCGGGGTCGCCGACCAGCAGCGGATTGTTCTTCTGGCGGCGGCACAGGATCTGGATCGTACGCTGCACCTCGGCCTCGCGGCCGATCAGCGGATCGATGCGCCCGTCCCTCGCCTTGCGGTTGAGGTTGACGCAGTAAGCGTCGAGCGCACTTTCCTTTTTCTTCTTGTCCTTATCCTCGGCCTGGCCCTGCTCGGCGCGCTGCTCGCGCTGCGGTTCGCCCTCCTCCTCGGAGCCGCGGACAGGCCGGCTCTCGCTGGCGCCGGGGCGCTTGGCGATGCCGTGGCTGATATAGTTGACCGCGTCGTAGCGGGTCATGTCCTGCTCCTGCAGGAAATAGGCGGCGTGGCTCTCGCGCTCGGCGAACATCGCGACGAGCACGTTGGCGCCGGTCACCTCCTCGCGGCCCGAGGACTGGACATGGATCACCGCGCGCTGGATGACGCGCTGGAAGCCGGCGGTCGGCTTGGAATCGTCACGTCCGTCGGTGACGAGATTGGTCAGCTCCGCGTCGATATAGTCGACGAGATTGCGCCTGAGCAGGTCGAGATCGACGCTGCAGGCGCGCATCACCGCGGCCGCATCCTGGTCGTCGACCAGTGCGAGCAGGAGGTGTTCGAGGGTGGCGTATTCGTGACGGCGCTCGTTGGCCAGAGCCAGAGCCCGGTGAAGCGCCTGTTCGAGACTGCGCGAGAAACTCGGCAAGGGGCGCGCTCCTATCTGATTTCCAAAAGAACTCGATGACCCAAGACTACTTTTTCTCCATCACGCATTGCAGCGGATGCATGTGCTTGCGCGCCAGATCCATGACGAGCGTAACCTTGGTCTCGGCGACTTCGTAGGTAAAGACGCCGCATTCGCCGACGCCGTTTTGATGCACATGCATCATGATCTGCGTGGCTTCGGAGCGGTCCTTGTTGAAGAACCGCTCCAGAACGTGAACGACGAACTCCATCGGGGTGTAATCGTCGTTGAGCAGCAGGACGCGGTAGAGATTGGGCTTGCGCGTCCGCGTCCGGGTGAGGACGGCGGTGCCGCTGCCCTCGCGCCCGTTGCCTTCGCGCCCGCCGCCATCGTTCGGCGGCTGGCCGCGCTTGGGGCGGTCGGCCATGACCAACCCGCCGCCCGCGCGCACCGGACGCCCTGCCTGCCTTGCCCTGTCCTGGCCTGACTGCATCATTCCCGTCCGCGCCGTATCCATCGATCCTGCATCGCCACCCGAGATAGTGCTTCGCCTGTGAATTTACAGACCTCGCCCCTGCTTCGCCAGCCCGTTCGAAGGCAAGCTTGATCCATAAGCTGTCCGCAGGGCTGCCCTGACTTGACCCGGCAGGGCTCACAGACATAAGCCCGGCAGCCCGCCGGACAAGGACGCCGCCATGACTCCCAACGCCATCGTGACCATCGGCGAGGATCTCGCCCGCCCTGTGCGCTTCGGCAATGCTTTGCCGCTCGCCCTGATCGCCGGACCCTGCCAGATGGAAAGCCGCGACCACGCGCTCGAATGCGCGCTGGCGCTGAAGGAGATCGCAGAGGAGCTGAAGATCGGCCTCGTCTTCAAGGCCTCCTTCGACAAGGCCAACCGCACCAGCGTCAAAGGCGCTCGCGGCATGGGGATGAAGGCCGGCCTGCCCGTCTATGCCGAGATCCGCGAGCGCACCGGCCTGCCGGTCGTGACCGATGTCCACGAAGCCGATCAATGCGCGCCCGTGGCCGAAGTGGTCGACATCCTCCAGATCCCGGCCTTCCTCTGCCGCCAGACCGACCTGCTCGTCGCCGCGGCGAAGACCGGCCGCGTCGTCAACGTCAAGAAGGGCCAGTTCCTCGCGCCCTGGGACATGGTCAATGTCGCGGCCAAGGTGACCGAGAGCGGCAATCCGAACGTGATGCTGACCGAGCGCGGCGCCTCCTTCGGCTACAACACGCTGGTTTCCGACATGCGCGCCCTGCCGACCATGGCCGAGATCGGCGCGCCCGTGATCTTCGACGCCACCCATTCGGTGCAGCAGCCCGGCGGCAAGGGCGCCTCGACCGGCGGCCAGCGCGAATTCGTGCCGGTGCTGTCCCGCGCGGCGGTCGCCGTCGGCGTCGCCGGCCTGTTCATCGAGACGCATCCTGACCCCGACAAGGCCCCGTCGGACGGCCCCAACATGGTGCCGCTATCGGAGTTCAAAGCGCTGATCGAGGAGCTTCAGGGTTTCGACCGCCTGGCCAAGTCGCGCACGGCCCCGACGGCCGTCGCTGATGTCTGAACCTGCTTCGCCGGCAGACCCATCGCTGACATCGCTGCGAACGCTCGTTCTCGTCCTGGGGGCCTGCGGCTTTGCCTCGACCTTCACCATGCGGCTCATCGATCCGCTGGTGCCGACGCTCGCCGGTCATTTCAGTCGGTCGATCGCGCAGGTCGCGGTGATGGCGACGGCATTTTCCTTCTCATACGCTTTCGGGCAGCCGATCCTCGGCCCGATCGCCGATGCGGTCGGAAAAATCCGCACGATCGGCACCTGCCTCGCCCTTCTGGTCCTGCTGTCGATCGCCTGCTCCTTCGCGCCGAACTTCGAGGCCTTGCTCGCGCTGCGCGCCGCCAGCGGCATCGTCGCCGGTGGGATCATCCCGATCGCGATGGCCGCGATCGGCGATCGCGCGACCATGGCACAACGCCAGGTCACGCTCGGCCGCTTCACCGTCATCATGATCTTCGGCCAGATGGCAGGCGCCGCTTGTTCCGGCGTGATCGCCGAATATGTCGGCTGGCGCGGCGTCTTCCTGATGGCGGGCGGCATTGCCGGGCTCGCGCTCCTGATGCTCACCCTGACGATGCGGCCCCGTGCCGGCGCGGTACGTCGCCGTCCGACACTGCGGGGAGCGATCGCCAGTTACGCGGCCGTCTTCTCGAACCCGCGCTCGAAGCTGCTCTATGCGCTGGTCATCACCGAAGGCAGCCTGATCTTCGGCATGCCTCCCTTCGTCGCCGCGATTCTGCAGGAGCGAGCCGGCATCGGCCCGTCGCTCGCCGGTTTGGTCATCGCCGGAACGGGCATCGGCGGGCTGATCTACGGCCTCTCGACCCGGATCCTGGTCGACCGGATCGGCCCCGCCCGCATGCCGATCGTCGGCGGCATCCTCATGGCGATCGGCTATGGGCTGTTTGCGCTGCCCTTCCTGCCGTGGTGGAGCGCCGTGCCGTTCTTCGTGGTCAACGGCTTCGGCTTCTTCCTGATGCACGGCACGTTCCAGGCGCAGGCCACCGAGCTCGCGCCCGAGGCCCGCGGCTCCGCGGTCTCGCTGTTCGCCTGCTCGCTGTTCGCAGGCCATGCGCTCGGCCCCGTGCTGATGGGCACAGCGCTCGCTTTGCTCGGCACGACCGGCGCCGTCAGCCTTTTTGCCGTCGGAATCGGACTGCTCGGCTTTGCCGCGCCGCGCGTCCTGCCGATGCTCGGCGCGGCCGAGGCTCAGCGCCCGCGATAGGGCGCGACGCCCTGGTCGGGCAGCCAGAGGCCCTTCGGCGGCTCGCCCGTCTGCCAGAACACGTCGATCGGGATGCCGCCGCGCGGGTACCAGTAACCGCCGATGCGGAACCATTCCGGCTCCAGCAGATCGACCAGCTTCTTGCCGATGCCGACGGTGCAATCCTCGTGGAAGGCGCCGTGGTTGCGGAACGAGGCGAGATAGAGCTTCAGCGACTTCGACTCCACCAGCCACTGGCCCGGCAGGTAGTCGATGACGAGGATGCCGAAATCAGGCTGGCCGGTGACGGGGCAGATCGAGGTGAATTCCGGGCAGGTGAAGCGGGCGAGATAATGCGTGCCGGCATGGGGATTGGGCACGCGGTCGAGCCGCGCCTCCTCCGGCGAGGCGGGCAAGGCGCTGCTCTGGCCGAGCTGCAAGGTCGAGGCGTCGATGGTCATGGGATGCTCCTGGATTTGGGCGGGGTTCTAGAGCATCTCCGGCCGGTATGGGAACTGCCGCCGGCCCCGCCGCCGTTTGCAGCATCGGAAAGCAGGTCAGCCCGGCACCCGCAACTGTGAGAACGACCGCCCGTTCGCAAATGAAGCGATCGATGAAAGCCTCAAGTTCTCCGCAATTAAGCCGGGTTGTTTTCTTAAATATTTCCGGAATTTCCACACGCATATTTGTGCGGATAGGCAGCATGTTCCAGGTCTAACTCACGAAATCAGAAGCTTAGACCGAATTCCATGATCATTGCCGGCATCTTGTTCCTGATCGGTCTTCTGATCGGCTTGTCCCACGGCTATCCGGCCATCATTCTCGCCAGCGCCGCGGTCACGCTCATCGCTTTCCCGACATGGATCATCCGCGGCGAGCTCGGCCTGTTCGTCGTGCTCGTCTGGATCGGATACCTTTTTGCCCTCCAGGCCGGCTTCCTGCTCGGCGGCTATCTCGGCCTGCCGGAAGAGGAACAGGACTTACCAGAACCAGACCGGCCGTCCCGCAGCGAGGCAAAGACCCGCCCACCACAGAACGGTCAGGCCGGACCAGAACAGGACAGAGGCGAGTGAGGGTCGGCGGCGGTTGGGCATGGTCTGAAACATGATCGTTTCCCGATGGGACGAAGCGTCGAAACGACCGGTCAATCCGCAAGCCCCGCGCCATCGAGCCGCCATTGACTGGGGCTTGGCCTGCGGATTGAGGCTTTCCCCGCGGCAGGCTGTTGGCTAGAAGCGCCTTATCCATTCGCCCCGCCTCTCACGGAGCCTGCCATGACCGCGATCATCGACATCATCGGACGCCAGATCCTCGATTCCCGCGGCAATCCGACGGTCGAGGTCGATGTCGTGCTGGAAGACGGCTCGATGGGCCGCGCCGCGGTTCCCTCGGGCGCCTCGACCGGCGCGCATGAGGCGGTGGAACTGCGCGACGGCGACAAGTCGCGCTATCTCGGCAAGGGCGTGCTCAAGGCGGTCGAGGCGGTGAACGTCGCCATCGCCGAGGCGATCGTCGCCATGGACGCCGAAGACCAGACCGCGATCGACCAGGTCATGATCGATCTCGACGGCACCCCCAACAAGTCGAAGCTCGGCGCCAACGCCATCCTCGGTGTCTCGCTCGCCGTCGCCAAGGCCGCTGCAGAAGCCTCCGGCTTGCCGCTCTACCGCTATGTCGGCGGCACCTCGGCCCGCGTCCTGCCCGTGCCGATGATGAACATCGTCAATGGCGGCGCCCATGCCGACAACCCGATCGACTTCCAGGAATTCATGGTCATGCCGATCGGCGCGACCTCCTTCGCCGAAGGCCTGCGCATGGGCTCGGAGATTTTCCACACCCTGAAGAAGAAGCTGCACGACGCCGGCCACAACACCAATGTCGGCGACGAGGGCGGCTTCGCCCCGAACATCAAGTCGGCCGAGGCGGCGCTCGACTTCGTCATGCAGGCGATCGAGACCGCCGGCTACAAGGCGGGCGAGGATGTCGCGCTGGCGCTCGACTGCGCCGCGACCGAGTTCTTCAAGGACGGTTCCTACGTCTACGAAGGCGAGCGCAAGACGCGCGATCCCAAGGCCCAGGCCAAGTACCTCGCCAAGCTCGTCGGCAATTATCCGATCGTCTCGATCGAGGACGGCATGGCCGAGGACGACTGGGAGGGCTGGAAGGCGCTGACCGATCTCGTCGGCTCGAAGTGCCAGCTCGTCGGCGACGACCTCTTCGTCACCAATGTCACGCGCCTGTCGCAGGGCATCAGGACGAAGACGGCGAACTCGATCCTGGTCAAGGTCAACCAGATCGGCTCGCTGACCGAGACGCTGGCCGCCGTCGAGATGGCGCAGCGCGCCGGCTACACCGCCGTGATGTCGCATCGCTCGGGCGAGACCGAGGACGCGACCATCGCCGACCTCGCCGTCGCGACGAATTGCGGGCAGATCAAGACCGGCTCGCTCGCCCGCTCGGACCGGACCGCGAAGTACAACCAGCTCCTGCGCATCGAGGAAGAGCTGGGCGCGCAGGCGATCTATGCCGGCCGCAACGCGCTGAAGGCGCTGGCCTGATCGATAAGCCTCAAGCTGCCGCGCTCACCAGCGCGGCAGCAAGCCATTCGCATGGGTCAGGGTCCATGATCCTGCCGCCTGCACGCTCCCGGCCGCACCAGACACCGCGTCGACCACCTTCATCGCCGGCGCGACGACGTACTGGCGCAGGGATGAATCGGCGGCTTCGCCACCCGCCGCCTGGGCCGGCTCCACACTAGCGATGGCAGCCGGAGGCAGGATGACCAGCGGCGCGGCCACCGCCTGCCCCTTCTTCTCTGACAGGACCGCGAGACGACGCGGCGGTAGCGCCACGGCGCTGGTCGCGGCTGGCGCCTTGGCCTGCGCAACGATCCGCGGTGGGGTCCAATCACCGTGCTCCGGCCAGGCGAGGGTCATCGGCATGGCAAGAGCGGCCGGCGTCAGCGGACGGCCCGCCGAAAAATCCCCCTGCCCGGCGGCTTCAAACTCCGCGAGCCGGTCCGTGAGCTTGCCGTCGCGCAGCAAGGTCAGGGTCGGCGCCCTGGCGCGATCAGGCGCTGCATCAGACATGAGAGCCGGCACCATCACGAGCAGGGCTGTCGCCGTCGCGATACCCAGGGTCAGCAACAGGTCACTCCCCAGCCGCGCTGCCATGGAGGCCGGCACGGGAAAATCAGTCTCTTTCGACATCGATTGCGCTCCGCATCGCTGAGCCCCTTCCAACTTGCGGCGCAAGGAAGCCGCTGCCTCTGGGCACCAGCAGGGCCGAAACGGGGCGCAAATTGGATCTGCCGCCGCACGCGCGGGCGCCATGCGCTTCGGCCCGTAACCAGCCCGGTCGCCCGGCGCTAGAGAGGGGCGATGGACCAGGTCACACCCGCCGCGATGCTTGAGACCGATGCGAGGGTGCGCCGCCGCAAGCGCCTCGCGGCGCTCGGCATGCTGCTGGCGGTGCTGATCTACGGCTCGAATTTCGTCATCAGCCGCCATGCCGTGCTGAACGGGCTGACCCAGCATGACCTGATGGCCCTGCGCTTCGCCATTGCCGGGGTGCTGCTGCTGCCGATCTTCCTGCGCCCCGGCCTCGCCTCCTGCGGCGGCCTCGGCTGGAAGCGCGGCCTCTGGCTGACGTTGAGCAGCGGCTTCCCGATGACCTATCTGATGCTGACAGGGCTCACCATGGCGCCCGCCGCCCATGGCGCCACGATCGGACCGGGAACGGTGACGCTGATCGGCATCATAGGCTCCGTCGTGATGTTCGGCGCCGCCCTGACCGGGCGGCTCATGATCGGCGTCGCCGGCGTGCTTGCCGGGCTGATCTGCCTCGGTATCGCCGGCAGCGCGGGCGCGAGCGCCATGACGCTGCGCGGCGATCTGTGCTTCCTCGGGGTGGGCCTGCTCTGGGGCTTCTATCCGCTGCTGATCCAGCTCTGGCAGGTCGACGGGCTGAAGGCGACGGCGATCGTCTCGGTTTTGTCGCTCGTCTACCTGCCGATCTATTTCCTGTTCTATTTCCGCGGCTTCGACGTTGCGCCCTGCTGGGTGCTGGCGCTCCACGGCTTCAATCAGGGTGTGCTCAACGTGATCGTCGGCCTCTGGGTATGGGGCTGGGCCGCGCATGTGCTCGGGCCGTCCGTGGTCGGGCGTTTTCCGCCTTTGATCCCGGTCACCGGTACGCTGCTGGCAATCCCGATCCTGAGCGAAATCCCGTCCTCGCTCCAGCTCGCCGGCATCGTTCTGATCATCGGCGGCCTGTTCGTGGCGTCATGGCGCCGACCGGCGCGCAAGGCCGAGCAGGATCAGGTTCCAACCCACAGCGATGGCGAGGCCGAGCCCGAGCGCCGTCCATGAACCCCAGGGCACGGCGGCGAGATGCACGGCCGCCAGCCCCAGCCCCGCACCAAGCAGCCCGAGCGCACTGCTGCCGATGACCGCGGCAGCCGCCGGCCCCCCGGCCCGCGTATGCAGGATGATGATCAGGCTCGACAGGATGATCGGCAGGCCGGCAAGGATGCCGGACCATTGCGGGCCGACGCGCTCGCTGAGGCCGGTCACGATACCGACGAGCGCCGCGACGCAGGCCGCGCGGATCGGGATGGCATAGCGCGAGATCTCGGCCGGAGGCTTTGCCCGCACCTTCAGATAAGGCCGCACCAGCTGGTGCACGACGAACAGGGCAAGCACCGTCAGCACCGTAAGCGGAAGCACCGACAGCGCCATACTGCGCAGGACCAGCAGCAGCACCGTCCAGATCGCCAGCGACACTCCGAGGGAGACGGCCACCCCATGGCGCTGGGCCAGCAGCACATAGCTCAGCACGAAGCTGGCATGGGTGGCGTTGGCGTTCATCGTGCCGAGCGCGGCGCCCGCGATGAAGTCCGGGCCATGGTCGAGCGCCAGGAAGACGAGGACCGGCCCGAGCGAGATCGGCAGGGTCGCGATCATCGCCGCCATCAATGGCCCGGCGCGCTCGGCCAGCATCGAGCAGCTCACGACCACCGAGGCCGCGAGCGCCATCTTCAGAGGCAGCAGGGCGAGGCCCGTGCTCAAGCCGGCTCGCCCCTTTCCCAGCCTTCGCGGGTCTCGGCGATGAAATCCTCGAGCCGCCCCGCGGCGATCGCGGCGCGCAGGCCCGCCATCAGGTCCTGATAATAGGCGAGGTTCACCCAGGTCAGCAGCATCTTGCCGAGCATCTCCTCGGCCTTGACGAGATGGTGCAGATAGGCGCGCGACCAGCTATTCGCGGCCGGGCAGGAGGATTGCTCGTCGACCGGGCGCGGGTCCTCGGCATGCTTGGCGTTCTTCAGGTTCATCCGGCCGAAGCGGGTGAAGATCTGGCCGTGGCGGCCGGCCCGCGTCGGCATCACGCAGTCGAACATGTCGATGCCGCGCGCCACCGATTTCACGATGTCGTCTGGCGTGCCGACGCCCATCAGGTAGCGCGGCTTCTCCTGCGGCAGATGCGGCTCGACCGTCTCGATCATCGCCAGCATCACGTCCTGCGGCTCGCCGACGGCCAATCCACCAACGGCATAGCCCTTGAGATCCATGGCGGCGAGCTCGCGCGCGCTCTCGACGCGCAGATGCGGCACGTCCCCGCCCTGCACGATGCCGAACAGCGCCCGGCCCGGATGGTCGCCGAACGCGGTCTTGCAGCGCTCGGCCCAGCGCAGCGACAGCCGCATCGCCTTCTCCGCGACCTTCTCCTCGCAGGGCAGCGCCACGCATTCGTCAAGCTGCATGACGATATCGGAGCCGAGCAGGTTCTGGATCTCGACCGAGCGCTCCGGCGTCAGCACATGCTTCGAGCCGTCGATATGCGAGCGGAAGGTCACGCCCTCCTCAGTCAGCTTGCGCAGATTGGCGAGCGACATCACCTGAAACCCCCCGGAATCGGTCAGGATCGGGTGCGGCCAGTTCATGAATTTGTGCAGGCCGCCGAGCTTTGCGACACGCTCGGCGCCGGGGCGCAGCATCAGGTGATAGGTATTGCCGAGCACGACATCGGCGCCGAGCGCTCTCACCTGCTCGGGATACATGCCCTTGACGGTCGCGGCGGTGCCGACCGGCATGAAGGCCGGCGTGCGGATGACGCCGCGCGGCATGCTGATCGCGCCGGTGCGCGCGGCGCCGTCGCGGGCGGCGACCTTGAAGGTGAATTCGGGAGTCGCAGCGGTTTCCGGCTGCATGGACTGGTGCTGAACGGTCATGGCCAGCGAGGTAGAGCAGCGCGCGGGTTTAGGGAAGAGACCCGCGCGCCGGATGGGCTATGCGACGATCACCGTGAACCGAAAGCCGCTGTCATCCCGGGCGACCGCAGGGAGACCCGGGATCCATGCCGGAGCATTTCCGATAAAGGTTCAGGCATGGATCCCGGATCGGCGCCGCTTCGCGGCTTGTCCGGGATGACCCGCACCTGCTATTTCCCGGCCACCGCCGCCTCGTAAGTCTCCGGCTTGAAGCCGACGATCGTCTTGCCCTTGCCGAGGTCGAGCACCGGCCGCTTGATCATCGAAGGCTGCGCCAGCATCAGCGCGATCGCTTTGTCCGCATCGAGCCCCTGCTTCTCGGCATCCGGCAGCGCGCGGAACGTCGTGCCGGCGCGGTTCAGCACCGTTTCCCAGCCGTGTTCCTTGACCCAGCGTTCGAGCGAGGCCCTGCCGATCCCGCTCGCCTTGTAGTCATGGAACGCAGCCGCGACGCCATGGCCGTCGAGCCAGGCGCGCGCCTTCTTCATCGTGTCGCAGTTCTTGATGCCGTAGATGGTGATAGCCACGCCGCGAACCTCTCAGGCCGGACGCTTCGGGCTGTCGAGCCCGCGCTGCACGGCCGGACGCGAGAGGCAACGCTCCAGCCAGATCGGCACATGGGTCAGCTTCGCATAGTCGACGAGCCCGCCGGCGTCGTAGAAGCCGACGAGATTACGGACCCAGCCGAGGATCGCGATATCGGCGATGCTGTAGTCGTCGCCCATGATCCAGGTGTGGTTCGCCAGCCGGCTCTCCAGCACGCCAAGCAGGCGCTTGCTCTCGCTGGCGTAGCGGTCGCGCGGGCGCTTGTCCTCGTATTCGCGGCCGGCGAATTTATGGAAGAAGCCGAGCTGGCCGAACATCGGGCCGATCGCCGCCATCTGGAAAAATACCCACTGGATGGTCTCATAGCGGGCGGCGAGGTCCTTCGGCAGGAGCTTGCCGGTCTTCTCGGCGAGATAGAGCAGGATCGCGCCGGATTCCCAGAGGCCGAAGGGCTTTCCGTCCGGGCCGTTGGGATCGATGATCGCCGGGATCTTGCCATTGGGGTTCAGCGACAGGAATTCCGGCCCCCAGGTCTCGTTCTTGCCGATATCGATGAGATGCGGCTCGTAGGGCAGCTCCAGCTCCTCCAGCGCGATCGAGACCTTCACACCGTTCGGTGTCGGCAGCGAATAGAGCTGGATGCGGTCGGGATGCGCTGCCGGCCAGCGCTTGGTGATCGGGAAGGCGGACAGATCGGCCATGACGGGCTCCGTTTGAATCGGATGAGGCTTCGGCCGCGCACGATAGAGCCGGCCGCGTTCAAAGCAACGGCGCACGGCCGCGATTGCCGCAAACCGGCCTTGCATGGCTGCATGGAGTTCAGTCGAGCGGCCAAGTGCCCAGGATTACGTACTTCCTGTTATCGATGCTCTCGATCAACACGAACTCGCGCACCTGCCAGCGCAGTTCGGGCAGATCGATCGGCTCCCGACGTTTCCGGTCATAGAAAAGCGTCACATGCGGCTGGAAGCTCGACCCATCGACCTTGAGTCCAGCGTGCCGCAAGTCATCAAGGAGTGTGGTGGACAAACTGTTGGCAGCGAGCAAATCCGCCCGCGTCGTCAGGGAAAATGCGTAGTTCGGCGCCGCTCCAAAGCTCGCCGCCTGATTGAACATGACGGCGAAAGAGGTCTTCCGGATTGCGTTGGCCACCGTGCGCGCCATCGCGATGCTCTGCCCGAAAGGCCCATCGGGAGCAGCGATGCCTCGCAAGGTCACATGATACTTGCCCAAGCCACGCGGGGGCTTCGTGGGGCGAAGCCGATCATGCAGGGCTTTCGCCAATTCATGAATCTGCGGTCCAACTTCCGCATCCGGAAGGAGCGCGAAGAAATAGCGGGGCGGGCTGCGGCCTTCTCGCGGCCGAAACTTTCGCCCACCGTCGAGGTAGAGAACGAACTGCATATCTCATTATAGAACAAAACAAGAACACAACAAGCCCCGAACCGCCCAGCGAAAATCGCAAGGCTGCCAGTCACCCCAACCGCCCTGCCCGCGCTTGAGCACCACGACCCCCGCGTCTAGGCTGCCTTCGGTGGCCGCACGGCCGCCGCTTGCGCCCCCGCTCGGCGGGCGGCACGGATTCCTCTCCTGTCAGGCATGGCTATGGCTTCCTCAGACGCACTCGCCGCGGTTTTCGGCCATATCGAAACCAACCGCAGCGCTTTCCTCGACCGGCTCATCGCGTATCTGCGCCATCCCAGCATCAGCGCCGAGAACATCGGCATCGCCGAGGTCGGCGTCCTGCTCGTCGACATGCTGACCGAGATCGGCCTCGAGACCAGCCTGCTCCCGACCGAGGGCCATCCGGTCGTCGTCGCGCGCTGGGAGAAGGCGCCGGGCAAGCCGACCGTCCTGCTCTACGGCCATTACGACGTGCAGCCGCCCGACCCGCTCGATAAATGGATCTCGCCGCCCTTCGAGCCGACGATTCGCGACGGCAGGCTCTATGCGCGCGGCGTCGGCGACAACAAGGGCCAGCATTTCGCCCAGATCCTCGCGATCGAATCCCATCTCAAGGTCCATGGCGAACTGCCCTGCAACGTCATCCTCGTGCTTGAGGGCGAGGAGGAGATCGGCAGCCCGAACATCGCTGGCTTCGTGCGCGCCAACCCGCATCTGCTCAAAGCCGATCTCGCCGTCACCGCCGATGGTCCGCGCCATGCCAGCGGCGCGCCCTCGATCAAGTTCGGCTCGCGCGGCGTCGTCTCCTTCGACCTGCGCTGCCGCCATGCCAGCCGCGACGTCCATTCCGGCAATTTCGGTGGCGTCGTGCCGAATCCGATCTGGACGCTGGTCCATCTGCTCGCGACGATGAAGAACGCCGAGGGCGAGATTACCATCGACGGCCTGCACGACGACATCGAGCCGCCGACGGCCGAGGAGCTGGAAGCGGTCGCGCGCCTGCCGCTCGACATCGAGGCCTTCAAGAAGGGGGTCGGCCTCACACGCCTGGACGCGCCCGCGGGCCGGCCCTTCTACGAGCGCCTCTGCTTCCGGCCGACGCTGACCATCAACGGCTTCCATGGCGGCTATGGCGGGCCGGGCACCAAGACCGTGCTGCCGAACGAGGCGCTGGTGAAATGCGACATCCGCCTCGTCGAGGCGCAGGACCCCGAGGACATCCTGCGCAAGGTCCGGGCTCATGTCGAAAAACACGCGCCGGAGGTCGAGTTCATCGCCGAGGAGAAGGGCATGCAGCCCTCCAAGACCTCGATCGCCTCGCCCTATACTGCGCCGCTGCGCCGCGCCTTCGTGGCGGCTCAGGGCGAGGAGCCCCTGCTGATCCCGGCCGGCTTCGGCAGCCTGCCGAACTACGTCTTCACCAAGATCCTCGGCGTCCCCGCCTTCGTGACACCTTATGCCAATCACGACGAGGCCAACCACGCCCCCAACGAGAACATGATGCTGGACTGTTTCCATAGCGGCGTTCGCACAGGCGCAGCCCTGCTGCACGAACTCGGCCAGTTGAAGAAGGCGGACTGAGGGCAATCGCTCAGCCGCACCTTCTCCGTGATGGTCGGGCTTGTCCCGACCATCCACGTCTTCTCTCGTCGAAGGTCGTGTTCAAGACGTGGATGCTCGCCACAAGGGCGAGCATGACGCCGGGAGGTAAAACGCGAGTCATCCCGGACAAGCCGCAAAGCGGCGCCGATCCGGAATCCATGCCGGAACCTTCATCGGAAGCGCTCCGGAATGGATCCCGGGTCAAGCCCGGGATGACGGCATGGTTCCAGTGGAAACTGGTAGGCCCTACCGCCCCTGCCAGTTCGGCGTCCGCTTGCCGAGGAAGGCTTCCATGCCCTCGCGGAAATCGGCGCTGGTGTAGCAGAGCGTCACGAGGTCGTGGCCATCGATGCCTGCGGCGGTCGCAGCCGTCAGGCGGCGCATCGCCTCCTTGGTCGCGCGCATTGTCAGCGGAGCATGGCCGGCGATGATCTCTGCCAGCTCACGAGCCCGCCGCATCAGCGCCTCATGGTCCGGCAGCAATTCGTTGTAGAGGCCGATCCGCGCGCCCTCCTCCGCCTCGACCAGTCGGGCGGTGAAGACGATGTCCTTCACGCGCGCCGGGCCGAGGATGGCGTAGAGCCGCCCATAATTCTCCATCGACAGGCAATTGCCGAGCGTACGCGCGATCGGGAAGCCGAAGCGCGCGCTTTGGGTCGCGATGCGCAGGTCGCAGGCGAGCCCGATCGCCGCCCCGCCACCGGTGAAGGCACCGGAAATCGCGGCCAGCGTCGGCACCGGGCAGCTCTCGATCGTGCCGATGACGGTCTCGATCCGCTCCTCATAGGCCAGCGCATCCTCGGCGCTGGAGAAGGCGCGGAACTGGGCGATGTCGGTGCCGGCCGCGAAGGCCTTATCGCCCGCCCCGGTCATGACGATGACGCGCGGATCGCCATGCGCGGCCGGGTCGCGGCAGATCTCGGCGATGCGCTCATACATGGCGAAGGTCAGCGCGTTGCGCGCCTGGGGCCGGTTGAGCGTGATCGTGCCGACCCCGCCCTCGACCGCATACAGGATTTCGTCGTTCACGCAGGTCTCCGTCAGATCACGCCATCGGCCCGCAAACGCGCGAGCCCGGCTTCGTCATAGCCGAGTCCGGCCAGGATTTCGTCATTGTGGGCGCCGGCCGCAGGCGTCGGCGTCGCGACATCGGCGGGCGTGCGCGACAGCGTCACCGGCTGGCCGATCAGGCGGATATCGCCGAGCTCGGGATGTTTCAGCGGCCTGGCGATGCCGAGATGGCGCACCTGCGGGTCCTCGAACATCTCGTCGACCGCATAGATCGGCCCCGCCGGGACACTGTTGCGCTCCATCGCCGCCAGCCAGTGGGCGCTGTCCGCCCCGGCAAAGATCTCCTCGATCAGCTCCCGCAACTCCGGCCGGCGGGCGAAGCGCTTCTCCGAGCTGTCATAACGCGCATCCGTGCCCCATTCCGGCCGCTCGATCGCCCGGCAAAACGCGCGCCATTGCTCCTCGCCGCCGACGCCGAGATTGATCGCGCCGTCGCGCGTGCGGTAGACGCCCATCGGCGTCTGGTAGGGGTGATCGTTGCCGGATTGCGGTGGCACCGAGCCCTCGACAAGATAGCGCGCGGCCTGGAAATCCATCATCGCGATCTGGGCTTCGAGCAGCGAGGTCTGCACCCATTGCCCCCGCCCTGAGACCGCCCGCTCCTGCAGCGCGACCAGCGCCCCGACCGCGCCGTAGAGCCCGGCCGAGGAATCGGCGAGCGCGATCCCGGCCCGGACCGGCCCCTGGCCGGGCAAGCCGGTCACCGACATCATCCCGCCCATGCCTTGCGCGATCTGGTCAAAGCCGGCGCGCGTCCGGTAGGGGCCGGATTGGCCGAAGCCGGAGATCGAGACCAGGATCAGGCGCGGATTGCGTGCATGCAGCGTCTCGAAATCGAGGCCGAGCCGCTCCTTCACGTCAGGGCGAAAGTTCTCGACGACGAGATCGGCCTCGTCGACGAGCTTCATCAGGATCGCCTTGCCCTCGGGTGTCTTCAGGTTCAGCGCCAGCGAGCGCTTGTTGCGATGCAGGTTCTGCATGTCGTAGCCGAGGCGCGGCCCGCTCATGTTCTCGTTGGGGTCGAGCCCCGGTGGGCTTTCGACCTTGATCACGTCGGCTCCGAAATCGGCGAAGACGCGCACGCAGGTCGGCCCCGCCCGCACCCGCGTCAGGTCCAGCACCTTGAGCCCCGCAAGCGCGGTGGACGGTCTCGGCTGCGGCATCGGTCTTCGCTCCCTGTTGGAGCGAACTATCCGGTACGGCACGCGGGGCGGTCAATGGCGCCGTGCATGCTGCATGCAGGAGCGGAGCGCATGGCGACCCACCCTTGTCATTCCGGGTTCTTCGCTGCGCGAAGCCCCGGAATGACAAGGAAGAGAGGCTTGAACCGCTAAGCCACAGCCCGCGCCGCATCCCGCACCGCCGCCAGCGTCGCATCGACCACGGCCTCGTCATGCTCCGACGACACGAACCAGGCGCCGCGTTCCAGCACGCGCACACCGCGCTTGAGCAGTTCGTGCGCGAAGCGGCTATAGGCGGCCTTGTCGGCGCGCGCGACGTCCCGATAATTCCGCGCCGGCGCATCGAGCCCGAAGGCAACGTGGAACATCAGCGGAAAGCCGGCGACCTGCGCCTTGATACCCGCTTCCTTCAGAATCGTGCGGATGCCGTCCTGCAGGCGTTGGCCATGAACGGAACTGCGTTCGTAATGCTCCGGCGTCAGCGCCTTCTGGGTCGCAACCAGCGCTGCCATCGAGACCGGCTGGGCGTTGAAGGTGCCACCATGCAGCACGCCATCGGCGAAGAGGTCGAGCAGGTCGGCCCGGCCAGCAATCGCCGCGACCGGGAAGCCGTTGGCGATCGCCTTGGCCATCAGGGTGAGATCAGGCGTCACGCCGAAGCGCTCCTGTGCTCCGCCTCGGCCCAGCCGGAAACCGGTGATGACCTCGTCGAAGATCAGGATGGCGCCATGCTTGCGGCAGGCAGCGAGCGCGCCTTCCAGATAGCCCGGCGCCGGCGCGATAGCGCCCTGGTTGCACATCGCCGGTTCCATCAGCACCGCGGCGACATCGCCCTTGGCGAGCCGCGCTTCGAGCGCAGCGAGATCGTTCCAGCCGAGGATCGAAAGCCCCTCGCCCGCTTCCGGGTCCTGGCCCTTGCTGCCGATCACCGGCGTCGGCGCCTCTCCCGGTCCGGCAGCGTTCAGCCCCGGCGCCGTCGACCACAGGATGTTGTCGAACCAGCCGTGATAATGGCCCTCGAACTTGACGATGGTGCGCTTGCCAGTTGCGGCGCGCGCGAGCCGCATCGCCGCCTGCGCCACCTCCGACCCCGATGAGCCGAAGCGCAGGCGTTCCGCCGACGGGATGCGCTCGCAGATCAGTTGCGCCGCTTCCGCCTCGACCGGCATCTGGCCGGCGAAGAGGATGCCCTTCTCGGCCTGTCGCTTCACCGCCTCAATCACCGGCGCAGGCGTATGCCCGAGCACGGTCGCGCCCATGCCGCAGTAATAGTCGATGATCCGGTTGCCGTCGGCATCGATCAGATAGGCGCCCTCGCCACGCTCGAACACCAGCGGCCCGGGCTGCATGCCCAGCCGGAAATTGCTGTTCACGCCGCCGGCGATGAAACGCGCGTTCGCCGCGATCTGCCGGGCGGATTCGTCGAAGCGCAGAGCGCCCGCCTGCTGGCTGCCATTGCCTGTCACTGCGTTGCCTCCTGCTGTTGCTCCCGACCAGACCAGACAGAGCGAACCGCGTAAAGGAACAGCGGTTTCGCCTTGCGGAATTCGTTGGGGTTGGCCATGCTGGCTTTCAAGCGAGCCCGACCAGTGGAGCGGCCATGCCCAGGAAAACCGACAACCCCTATGTCGTGCAGCCGGTGATGAAGGCGCTGAAGGTGCTGGAGCTGGTCGCCCGCCATGGCCACGAGATCGCGCTCACCGCCGTCAGCAAAGAGCTCAAGATCCCGAAGACCACGACCTTCCGCTATCTGCAGACGCTGACCGCCGCCGGCTTCCTCGACCACAACCGAGCGACCGACCGCTACAATCTCGGCCCGCAACTGCGCGCCATCGCCCGCGCCGATGCCAGCGTCAGCAAGATCCGCGAACTGGCCCGGCCTGCCATGATCGAATTGATGCAGGAGTTCAACGAGACGGTGAACCTCGCCGTGAAGGGCAATGGCAGGGTCGTCTATATCGACCTGATCGAGGCCAACCGCTCGCTCAGGATGCAGGCCCGCATCGGCGAGAGCCACCCGATGCATTCGACCGCGCTCGGCAAGGCGATCCTCGCCTTCCTGCCCGAGGCGGAGCGCCAGCGGCAGCTCGACCTGCCGCTGACCGAACGCACCGGCCGCACCCTGCTCGAGCGCGAGGAGATCGAGCGGCAGCTCCGACAGGTCGCTCGCACCGGCTACGCCACCGAGATGGGCGAGAACGAGGACGGCGCCATGTGCGTCGGCGTGCCGATCCTCGACGAGGACGGCTATCCCGTCGCGGCGCTGAGCGTCTCGGCCCCGCTGATGCGGATGCCGCATTCGCTGGCGGCCAAGGTCGGAACGCGGTTGCGCGAGGTCTCCGCCGGCATCTCGACCCATCTCGGCTCGCGGCCCACGGCCGACCTGCGCTGAGGGACTCATCGGTATTCGATCCGCGGGTCGATCCAGGCATAGAGCATGTCGACCGTGAGGTTGATCAGCATATAGGCGACCAGGATCACCAGGATGCAGCCCTGGATCAGCGGATAGTCGCGGGTGCTGATCGCCTGGATCAGCAGGCGCCCGAGCCCCGGATAGGTGAAGACCGCCTCCGTCACCACCGCCCCACCGATGAAATTCGCCATCATCAGGCCGACGATGGTGACGAAGGGCAGGAGCGCGTTGCGCATGATGTGGAAGCCGACGATGCGGCTTTCCGGCACGCCCTTGGCGCGGGCGGTGCGGACATAATCGGCCCGCGCCTCGCCGATCAGCGAGGCCCGCAGGAAGCGCGCCAGGATGCCCGAGACATAGGTGCCGAGCGTGATCGCCGGCAGTGCGAGGCTGCGCAAGGCATCGACCGGAGACTCCCACAACGGCACATGACGCGAGGCCGAGGGCAGCCAGCGCAACTCCACGGCGAAGAGCAGGATCAGCAGGATGCCGAGCCAGAAGGTCGGCACGCCCAGCGCCAGCGCGCTCCAGCCGCTGAGCATGCGATCGAGCCATGAATTCGGTTTCACGGCACTCGCGATCGCCACGGGAATGCCGATGACGAGAGCGACGAAGATCGCAGCCAGCGCCAGTTGAAGCGTTGCCGGCAGGCGCTCGCCGATCAGTTGCAGCACCGGCTGCCGGCTATGCAAGGACAGGCCGAAATCGCCCGTCGCCGCGCGGCCGAGCCAGTCGGCATATTGCACCACCATGGGGCGGTCGAGCCCGTAGCGCTGGATCGCGGCGGCAATCTCCTCCGGCCCGGCATTCTCGCCGACGATCACCGCGACCGGCCCGCCCGGCACGGCATAGATCATCGCGAAGATCGCGAAGGAGGCGATCAGGATCACCGGCAGCATCTGGAAGAGGCGGCGCAGGACATAGGCTGTCATCGCCGCCCCCCGATCGTCTCGCCGCTGGCATCGGTCTCGTCGCGATCGAGGATCGCCGTCAGCGCCCGGCCGATCGTGTCGAGCGAGAGGATCGTCAGCGTCAGGACGATCCCGGGCAGGACCGCATAGGTCGGCGCCTCGTAGAGATAGGACTTTCCGGTGCGCAGCATCTCGCCCCAGCTCGGCGTCGGAGGGGGCACACCGACCCCGAGGAAAGCCAGCGCCGCCTCGAGCAGGATCGCGATCGAGGCCAGCACGATCGCCTGAACCACCAACGGGCTCAAGGCGTTGGGCAGGATCGTTTTGAACATGATGTAGCCAGGGCTTCCGCCAAAGGCGCGCACCGCCGTGACGAAATCGAGCTGGCGCAAGGCCATGACCTGCGCCCGCGCGATGCGGGCAAAACCCGGAATCCCAGCGATCCCGACCGCGATCAGCGCCGCCCCCTGGCTGCGGCCGAGCACGGCGATCAGCGCCATCGCGAACAGGATGTTCGGCAGAGCCAGCAGCACGTCGATGCAGCGCATCAGCAGGGAATCGCGCCAGTCGCCATAGAAGCCGGCGGCGAGCCCGATCGGCACGCCGATGAGCGCCGCGATGACGACCGCGCCGACCGCCGTCAGCAGAGAGGTCCGCGCGCCGTAAATGACGCGCGCCAGGATATCGCGGCCGAGCTCGTCGGTGCCGAACCAGTTTTCGGCCGAGGGGGGCAACAGCGAGGCCGCGACGCTCTGCGCCAACGGATCGAACGGCAGCACGGTGGCGAAAGCCGCCGCAAGCGCGACCAGCAGGAGGAAGCAGAGTCCCAGCGCGGCGCCGCGCCGGGCGAGCAGCCGGCGCAGCAGAGCTTTCAGCTGGGCAAGCGTCTCCATCATGGCCGGGCGCCGCTCCGGCGCCGCCCGGCCGCGTCATGCCGCATCACTTGAACCCGATGGTGCGCGCGACGAAGAGATTGTCGATGTCGAGCGTGATGCCGCCGATCTTGTCGGAGGCGACGATCAGGCCGACATCGTAGGAGTTGGTGGGGATGCCGAAAGCCTCGTCCACCATGACCTTGTTGAGATTGTCATAGGCCGCCTTGACCTCCGCCGCGCCACCCGAGGCGGCATCGACCCTGGCGATCGCCGCAACATAGTCGGGGTGCGGATGCGGGTCCTTCAGGACCGGGTTTCCCGAGGTCCGGTAGATCGAGTTGGTGGCAACGCGCGACGGGAATTTCTGGACGTTCCCGACCGCGCCGAAGGTCGCCGCGAAATCGCCGCCGAGCAGCGCAGTGACGTATTCCGCGCCCTGCCGCATGTCGAGTTCGACCGGGATGCCGATCTTCTGCAGCGAGCCCTGCACGATCTGGCTGATCGCGACCGAGGACTCGTCACTGCCGTTGACCAGGAGCTTCCAGTTCTTGATCTCGTCGGCGGAGAGGCCGGAAGCGGCGATCAGCTTCTTCGCCTTCTCCAGGTCATAGGCATAGGTCGCATTGTAGCTCTCGTCATAGGCCGGGCTCGCCGGCGCCCAGGGCAGCGCCACGACCTTGCCCAGGCCGGCATAGCCGACGCGCAGGATGCTCGCGCGGTCCATCAGGTGGTTGAAGGCCTGCCGGAACGCCTTGTTGCGGAAGGGTCCGCGCGTCGAGTTGATGCGGAAGACCTGCACCAATGGCCCCGGCCCGGCGAAGACCTGGAAACCGGCATTCTTGAGCCTGACCGCGCTGCGCGAGGAGCCGTTATAGACGATGTCGACCGCGCCCGATTCCAGCGCCGCGCTGGCGGAAGCGTCCTCGCTGAACACCGTGAAGACGAGGTCCTGAACGATCGGCTGCTTCTCGCGCCAGTATTTCGGGTTGGCCTTGAGCGTCAGGCTCTGTCCCACCGCCCGGTTGACCAGCGTGTAGGGGCCAGTGCCGGCGGGCACGGTCTCGACCGTGTCGATGCCCTTGGGGTCGATCGGCAGTAGGAATTGCAGCAGGTCGAGGATCTGGCGCTCGGGCACCGGCGCCTTGAAGTTGATCATCACCGTGGCATCGTCTGGCGCCGACCAGTCCTTCACGATCGACATGGTCGCGAAGACGTTCTTGCCGCGCTTGGGGTCGGCGCCCTTCTGCAAGGTCGCCAGCACGGAATCCGCCTTGAACGGCGTGCCGCTATGGAAGGTCACGCCGCTGCGCAGCTTCAGCGTGACGGACTTCTTGTCCGGCGCGATCGTCCATTCCGTCGCCAGGCTCGGCTCCGGCTTCCCCTCCGGGGTGTACTCGATCAGGCTGTCATAGAGGTTCTTGATGACGTGGAAATTCACCGTCGAGAGCTGCTGCGGATCGTAATTCGCCAGCTCGCTCAGCACGGCCACACGCAGCTTCCCGCCCTTGAGCTGCTGGGCTAAGGCCGGCAAGGCCCCCGCCAGGGACACGCCCGCCAGCGCAAGGCCGGCCATGCCGAATTGACGTCGCGACAGCTTTGTCATCGCTTTCCCCTTTTGTTGTGTCTGGTTTCGTCTCAGCGCGTCCCCGCTCCCGGCTGGGACGAATGCGCCCGCCAGTCGCTTATTGTCTCCAACGGATAGACCGGGCGCGGAATCCGCTGCCACGGCAGGGTGAACACGTCCGATTGCCCCGGCCCGCGCGTGTCGGCGCGGACGAGCCCGGAGGTGATGCGGTCGAAATACTGGAAGTTCGAGGCCGTCTTGAGCACGGCCATCTTATAGTCGGAGAGGTCGATGCCGAAGGCCTCGTAGACATCGGGCACATTGCCAGCGACGCCGCGCAGTTCCGAGATCAAGAGCGTCACCGGCCCGACATCGAAGACCGCGACCCGGCCCATGTCGACCTCCGGCTGATGGTTGAACTTGAGCGGGATCGACCCGCCACCGAGCTTGCGCACCCGCCCGGTCACCGTCAGCGGCTTGAAGAACGCGGTGGCGGCATCGCCACCGAGCGGCAGGGTCACCTCGGCGCCCTCGCCCGCCGCCGTCAGCGTCGCGACGGCCTTGGGCGAGATCAGCGGGATCAGCGCCTTGCTTCGAATGCCGAGCCGCAGCATCGATTCCAGCAGCAGGTTGCTGTCGCCGGCCGCCCCGCCGAAGACCGTGTCGCCGGTATCGCTGACGACGATCATGCCGCGCTCGGCCGCATCGGCCTTGCGCACGGCATCGTCGATGGAAACCGCCTCGCGCACCTGGAAATCGTCGCGCATCGACCAGGCGAGATCGGCCAGTTCGTCCGCCAGCTTCTCCGCGAGAGCCCGGTCGCCATCGGTGACCACGATCGTCGACCAGCCGCCTTCGGCGACATCGAGCCAGGGCTGCATCGGATAGTTCGAGGCCTGCAGGACGCGCCGGTCGGCCTCGATGGCACGGGCCCGGTCGAACCAGATTTTCATCGGCCCCTTCGAGGTCAGGAACTGCTCCTGATGCGAGAGCAGTGGAATCTTGCGCCAGGCCATGACCGGTCGGGACTTCTCCGTGAGGATGCGCAGCAGCACCTCGGTGCCGACCTTGCCGGTGTCGAACACGTCATGCGGCTGGGTGCGATGGCCGACGATCGCCGTGCAATTGGCCATGATCTTGTGGGTGACATTGGCGTGGTGATCGAGCCCGAGCAGGATCGGCACGTCCGGCCCGAGAATCCTGCGGCAAAGCTCGGCCTGCTCGCCCTCGACATCGTCGATGCCCTCGGCCGCGCAGGCGCCGTGCAGATGCAGGACGAGCCCGTCGATCGGTCCAACTGTCTCCAGCCCCGCCCGGATCTTCGCCTGGAAGAAATCGAAGGCCTCGCGCGAGATGCGCCCGCCCGCCACGGCCCAGGCGCGGATGATCGGGATCGTCTCGATGTCGAGCCCGCTCTCCTTCACCGCCGCGTAATGCCCGCCGATCTGGCCGATCTCGCCGAACTGCCGGGCGATCTCCTCGCCCTCGACAAGGCCAAATGCCTCGAAATCCGCAAGCGTCGTCAGCAACGGATTGAAATCGTTCGTCTCCTGAACGATGTGGATCAGCGCCAGACGCACGGGCATCCTCCCGGATTGCGGCTCCGCTGATCCGGCCGATGCCGGGCGAAGCGGTTTCTCGGTCTTCAGGGCATCGTTCCAGGCCACGTTTTCAGCCCGGCCTCATCGTCAAAAGCGTAGTTGCGCCAGATATTTCGCGTCAAGGATTGAGTGTTCCATCTGAAGGAACATACTCGACCTTCCCCGAAAGAAGCCATGTCATCCCGGGCGACCGAAGGGAGACCCGGGATCCATTCCGGAACCTTCATCGGAAATGCTCAGGAATGGATCCCGGATCTTCGCTTCGCTCCGTCCGGGATGACCGCGCGATAAGATTAAGAGCTCGCATTTCAAGCGGACGCTCACGCCGCCTCCCGTCGAGCTCCCTTCGGCCAGTAGCGGCAGGAGACGCCGTGCCCCGGCGCGACCTCGTGCCATTCGCGCGTCCCGTCCCGCGTATGATCGACGCCATGGACGCAAGCGCCGCCATCGCCGTCGAGGAAGCGCAGGTCCGGCGGCGGGCGCCTGAGCCGTTCGCGCTGGAGCACGGGATCGGGCACCGGCACCGCATCGAGCAGGAGCTGCGTGTAGGGATGGGCCGGGCTGTCATAGACCTGCGCCGCGCTGCCCATCTCGACGATGCGGCCACGGAACATCACGGCGACGCGATGCGCCATCTCCCGGACGATCGCAAGGTCATGGGCGATGAAGAGATAGGACAGGCCGAGCTTCTCCTGCAAGGATTGCAGCAAGACGACGATCTGCGCCTGGGTCCGCACGTCGAGCGCCGAGACCGGCTCGTCGCAGACGACGAAATCGGGATTGACCGCCAAGGCGCGGGCGATGACGACGCGCTGGCGCTGCCCGCCGGAGAATTCGTGCGGATAGCGCTGCATCACCAACGGATCGAGACTGACCAGCTCCAGCAGTTCTTCGACGCGCTCGCGGATGCGGTTCGCCGGCACCGTGCCATGGACCTGCAAGGGCTCGCTCAGGATCTGCCCGATCGTCATGCGCGGATGCAGGCTGGAATAGGGGTTCTGCAACACGAACTGCATGTGCCGGCGCATCCGGCGCAAATCGCCAGAGCGCATCGTCGTCAATTCCTGCCCGAGCAGCCTGACCGAGCCCTCGCTCGCCTTCTGGAGCTGGAGGATGGCGCGCCCGGCCGTGGTCTTGCCGGAGCCGGACTGGCCAACGAGCCCGAGCGTCTGGCCGGGCGCGATGTCGAAAGAGAGGCGCTCGACAGCCTTGACCGGCGCGGCGCCGCGCCGCGCCGGAAACAGCACCGAGAGATCGCGGACCTGAAGCAGCGGCTCCGTCATCGCAGCGCCCCCGCTCCGTGCAGACGCGGCACCGCATCGAGCAGCGCCCGCGTATAGGCGTGCTGCGGCTCGGCGAAAACGGCATCGACCGGCCCGGCCTCGACGATCTCGCCGCGATACATCACGTTCACCCGGTCGACCATGCCGGCGACCACGCCGAAATCATGGGTGATCAGCATCAGCGCCATGCCGCGTTCCTCCCGGAGCCGCAGCAGCAGGCGCAGGATCTGCGCCTGCACGGTGACGTCGAGCGCCGTCGTCGGCTCGTCGGCGATCAGCAGGTCCGGCTCGCAGGAGATCGCGATGGCGATCATCACGCGCTGCCGCTGGCCGCCCGAAAACTGATGCGGGAAATCGTCGACGCGCCGCGCCGGATCAGGAATCCCGACGAGGTCGAGCAGTTCGACGCTGCGCTCGCGCGCCGCCTTGGCGGACAGGCCGAGATGGCGGCGCAGCATGTCGCCCATCTGCGCGCCGATGCTCATCACCGGGTTGAGCGAGGTCATCGGGTCCTGGAAGACCATGGCAATGCGCCGGCCGCGCAGGTCGCGCATCTCGTCCTCACCGAGCCCGAGCAGCTCCTGCCCCCAGAAGGCGACGGAACCGCCGAGCCCGATCGAAGCGCCCTCGGGCGCGAGCCGCATCAGCGCCTTGGCGGTGACGCTCTTGCCGCAGCCGGATTCGCCGACGAAGCCGACCGCCTCGTCGGCGTTGATATCGAAGGAGATGCCGCGCACCGCCTGGATCACCTCGCGGCGGGTCGTAACCGTCGCGGTCAGGTCGCTCACCCTGAGCAGCGAGCCGGTCATCGCACGCTCCCCACGTCGAGAACCTCGCGCAAGCCATTGGCGATGATGATGAAGGTCAGCGTCGCGAAGACGATCGCCAGCGCCGGGCCGACCACCGTCAAGGGCGCAAGCTCCATGAACTGGCGGGCTTCCGAGAGCATGCCGCCCCAGTTCGGATCGGGCGGCGGCGGGCCGAGGCCGAGGAAGGAGAGCGCCGTCACCGTGAAGATCGTCTGCGACAGCGTCAGGCTCGTCGCGACGAGGATCGGCGAGACCACGATCGGCAGGATATGGCGCAGCACGAGGCGCATTTCGCTCATGCCGACGCTGCGGGCAGCCTCGACATGGTCCCATTGCTTGACGCTGAGCACCGGCGCCCTGACCACCCGCGCCATCGCCGGCGTATAGACGATGGCGATGGTCAGGATCAGGTTCGGCACGCTCGGCCCCAGCGCCGCCACCACCGCGATCGCCAGCAGCAGCACCGGGAAGGCGAAGACGACATCGAGCAGGCGCATGATGATCTCGTCGGTGCGCCCGCCCATGTAGCCGGCCGCGAGCCCGAGGATCAGCCCCGTCGCCAGCGCGATCAGCACGGCCGAGACCGTGATGAGCAGCGTCGTGCGGCCGCCGACGATCAGCCGGCTCAGCACGTCGCGCCCGATCGAATCCGTGCCGAGCCAATGGGCGGCGCTGGCCGGCGCCAGCGAAGCCGGCGAGGTCACCGAGGGGTCGTAGGGCGCGACCAGCGGCGCGAAGATCGTCAGCACCAGCATCGCTGCCAGCATGGCGAGGCCGACGCCGAGCAGGAGCCAGCCCTGCGTGATCCCCGCCCCCTTGCGCGCCGCCACAACCGGCGCGCTGTCCTGCATCGCGCTGCTCACATCTGCACCCGTGCGTCGACGCGGGCATAGGCGATGTCGATCATCGTGTTGACCAGCACGACGATGCCGGCGGCGACCAGCACGATCGCCTGGATCACCGGATAGTCGCGGCTGTTGATGGAATCGAACAGGTACTGGCCCATGCCGGGAATGGCGAAGATGGTCTCGACCAGAATGCTGCCGCCGAGCAGCGCCGCGATTTTGAGGCCCGCAGCGGTGATCACCGGCGTCAGCGCATTGCGCATCAGGTAGTCGCGCAGGATCGCGGCCGGGGTCAGGCCCTTGGCGCGGGCGACCATGACGAAATCCTGGTTGGCGACCTCGAGCACGGCGGCGCGCGTGTTCTCGGCAATGGTCACAGAGACCGCGAGCGCCAGCGCGATGGCCGGCAGCAGCAGGCTGGCGAGATTGCCGAGCGGGCTTTCGAGGAAGGGCGTGTAGCCGAGCACCGTGATCTCCGGGAAATAGAGCCCGAACAGCAGCACGATCAGCGTCGCCACGACATAGTTCGGCACCGCCAGCATCAGCCCGTTCCAGAGCCGGACCAGCCAGTCGGTCGCGCCACGCAAACGCGCGGCGGCAAGTCCGGAAGCAACGCCCATCACGGCGGCGATGACAGCGGCGAGCAGCGTGAGCTGGATGGTGACGGCGAGCCGGCTGAGCAATTCGCCGAGCACCGGCTGCCGGGTGACGAAGGATTTGCCGAAATCGCCGGTCAGCGCATGGCCGAGCCAGCTCAGGTATTGAGCCATCAGCGGCTGGTCGAGGCCGAGGTCGCGCCGGATCGTCGCCAGCACCTCCGGCGCCACGCTCTGCGAACCGGCCGCCGCAATGGCGAAATCACCGGGAATCGCCCGCATCAGCATGAAGGCGACGAAGGAGACGCCGAGCAGGATCGCGGCCATCCAGGCGAGGCGCCCGAGGACGAAGCGCGTCATCGGCAGCCCTCCGCCGGGAGGCGGCAGGCCGATCGGAAAAGTCGCCCGAGAACTCCGCGAGCCCTCATCCTGAGGTGCCATGCCGTCTGGCATGGCGTCTCGAAGGATGTTCCAGAAAACTCCGGAACCAACTGGAGCATCCTTCGAGACACCGCTTCGCGGCTCCTCAGGATGAGGGCTCGTTTATCCGGACGAACTTTTATTTCTTCAGCCATGTCGTACGCACGAAGGAGCGGATATTCGCGGCGAGCGGCACATAGCCCTGCACGTAGTTCCACCAGATCTCCCAACGCAGCGGATACTGGTAGACCTGAATGACATAGGCGTTCTCGGCAATACGCTTCTGGATCGCCTGGTTCTTGGCCGCACGCTTGGGAACATCGAGCTCGGCCCGTGCCTCGGCGATCATCTTGTCGAGTTCGGCATCGTTCGAACCCATCGCCTTGCCGTAGCCGCTGGTCGAGGTGATGTACTGGAAAATGCCGTCCGGATCAGGCGTCCAGGACAGCGCGACCGAGAGCAGCGTCGGCCAGTCGCCACTCGCCCATTTGGCCAGCAGCGGCGCGGTCTCCATCGGCACCAGCTTCACGGTGATGCCGGCCGCCTGCCATTGCTGTTGCAGGATCTGCGCACAGGCGACGTCGAGCGGGTTGGCCGCGACGACGATATAGTCGCCGAGATCGAGGCCGTTCGGATAGCCGGCCTCGGCCAGCAGCGCCTTCGCCGCGGCCGGATCGTGCTTGTAATAGGGCAGCTCGCCCGTGCCGTCATAGCCGCCGACCTGGCTTTCGGGGATCATCGCGCCGACCTTGCCGGAGCCGCCGAGCACGGTGTCGAGGCAGGCCTTCCGGTCGGTCGCGAGGCTGAGCGCGCGCCGCACCTTCACATCGTTGAGGGGCTTGGCCTTCATGTTCAGCCAGATCGGGAAGGTCCGCGAGGTCTGGCCCGGCGCCGAAACGAAGTTCTTCGAGGCACGCGAGATCGCGGTCGCCACCTTGGGGTCCTTCACCCAGGTCATGTCGATGGCGCGCGAGCGCAAGGCCGAGGTCAGCGTCGCCTGGTCCTTGTAGAACTTGAAGACCACCTTCGCGAGATAGGGCTCACCCTTCTCGTAATAGCCGTCGAAGCGCGTCAGCGAGAATTGCTGGTTCGGCTGATAGGCCTCGAAGGCGAAAGGCCCGGTGCCGACCGGCTGCGTGACGAGGTTCTCGACGCCGGCCGGCACGATCGCGCCGTTCGGGTTGCTGGCGAGATTGCTGAGGAAGGCTGCGTCGGTCGCATTGAGCTGGAACTTCACCGTGAACGGATCGACCACCGTCACCGACTCGACGCTGGAATAGAGTGCCCTGAGCCGGCTGCCGGTGGCCGGGTTCATGATCCGGTCGAAGGTATGCTTCACGTCGGCAGCCGAGAAATCCTTGCCGTTATGGAATTTCACGCCCTGCCTGAGCTTGAAGACATAGGTCTTCGGATCGGGCTGCTCATAGCCCGTCGCCAGATCCGGCTCGACCTTCATCTCAGCGTTCCAGCGCAGCAGGCCGGTGTAGAGCAGGCTGGTGAAATCATAGGACGAGAAGGCGTTGACCGTGACCGGATCGAGCCCGATCGGGTCTGCATCGGCGCCGATCGTCAGCGTGCCGCCGGCAACCGGTGTCAGGCCCTGAGCCAGCGCCAGGCTGCTCCACAGGCCAGGCGCCGCCAACGCCGCGCCGCCGGCCGTCAGCAGTTGCAGCAGGCTGCGCCGCCGCAAGCCCTGCATGGCGAGATCGGACTCGTCGGTCATCAGAAATGACGGTGTCGTCACGAACGATCCTCCCAGTATCCTGCTTGCCGGCCGAACCGGCCGCTTCTGCGCGAGACAGGGGCCAGCCTGCGCCGTTGATCCCGTCATCGCTGCCCGGCCCGTCTCGTCCGCGTCGCGGATGGCGAGCCTTCCCTCTGTGAGATGCAGGCTAGGAACCGCCTGAATTCACGTCAAGGATTGCAGGTTTCATCAGAAGGAACAGATTCGGAAGCGCGTCAGAAGAAGGTCCGGATTGCGCCGGTGACGTTCCAGTCGTCGTCGACCAGCATCAGCACAGCCCATTTGTCGAAGGTCAGGCAGGGATGGGCGATACCGAAGGCCACCATGTCGCCGACCTGAAGCGGGCTTTCCTCCGGCGTGCCGAGATGGCAGTGCTGGTCGTTCAGCGCCAGCACGTTGTGCCCGGCCGGCATCGGCTCCGGCCGCGTCATCGCGCTCCCCGGGCGATACCAGCGCAGCGGCACCGGCAAGGCGGAATCATAGGTGACGTCGCGCTTGCCGAGCGTGAGCAGGCTGCGGCCGCGCTCGGGCCGCGACTGGACATAGGCCCAGACCTCGAGAGCGGGTTCGAGCCCGCCGGGCGGCAGCTTCAGGCTGGTCTCCAGCATGATCCGGCGGAAAGAGGCCGAATAGCCGAGATCGTCATGCGTCAGATAGCAGCCGGAGCGCAGCACCTTGAGGAGCGGGCGCCCGAGGCTCGCGGCATTGAATTTCTCGCCGACACGGTCGAACAGCGCGGTTCCGCCAGCGCTCAGGACCAGCGGCTCGGGGCCGAGCAGACCCTCGGCATTCGCCACCGCCGCGACGCCGATCACCTCGTCGAGCAGCTTGTCCGCGCCGGCACTGTCGCTGTGCAGGCCCTCGAAGCACTCGAAGCCGGAAAGCCGCAAACCCGGCGCGCCCGCGACGGCCCGCGCCACGACAAGCGCCTCCTCGCGGGTGCGCGCACCGGTGCGCCCTCCCATGAAACCGATTTCGACGAAGATTCGCAGCGGATTGGCGCCCGCATGCCCCTTCGCCGCCTCCGCCAGCAAACCGACGCCGGCGACGCTGTCGGCGAGGCAATAGAGTTCGAAGCCAGGCTCGCGCAGCGCGTCGAAGCAGGCTGCGACCTCCTGCCGCCCCACGGGCTGGTTGGCGAGGATCACGCGCTTCACGCCGAAATGCCGGGCGACCGCGAGTTGCTGCATCGTCGCGACGGTGATCGCCCAGGCGCCATCGGCGATCTGCAGGTCGAAGAGCTGCGGCGCCATCGTCGTCTTGCCATGCGGCGCGATCAGCAGGTCGTTCGCAGCGCTGAAGGCGCTCATCCAGGCGCTGTTGGCCTTCAATACGCTCTCGCGGATCACCGCGAGCGGCATCGGCATGTGGCCGGCGAGCACGTTCCAGCCCTGCTTGCCGACATCACCAAGCCGAAGTGATGCATTCGGCGGCAAGCCCTTCGCAAGCACGTCGAGACGTACGTCCTCGATCTCGCAGAGCGACAGGCGCGGAAGCGGGGCGGAAGCAGTCACAGCCATGGGTTCGGATCCAGCGGAGAGAAGGGGCGCTTCACCTTGGTATAGGGGATCTTGCTCGCATCCGGCGGATAAGGTCCTCCGCTGTCGAGATAAAGCACCTGTGCCGCGATCGGCGCGAAGGCGGCGTGGAAATGGTTCGAGGATTTCACCACCACGACTTTCTTGGCGCTGAGATCAATGCCCAGATTGGTGAAGACCGGCGGGCTGAAGGTCTGCGCCCGCGTCGAGGCCAGAACGATATCGAGCTGACCAATCCGGATCGCGGCGGCCGGGCCGAGCGAGACCCAGCTTTGTTCGAACGGGATCAGCAGGTCCCCGGTCGTACCGGTGACCGTCACCACCGCATCGATCGGCCGGCCCGAGGACGGCGCAGCCTTGCCGATGAAGCGCAAGGGAATCTCGACGCCGACACCGGCTGCCCGGCACAGGCTCACCGCCACCGGATCCCACAGCGCCCCGATCGCCGCTGGAATTTCCGGATGCCGCAGCAGCGCCTCGACCATCACCGAGGAATCGCCCGCGACGCCGCCGCCCGGATTGTCCCAGCGATCGGCCAGCACCACCGGCTTGCCGGGCTCGGACAGAGCCAGCGCGGCCGCGATGCCTTCCTCAGGCTTGTAATGCTTCGGAGAGGCGCCCTGCCCCCAGCGCAGGATTTCGAGGCCGAGCTGCTTCGCCAGTGTGGCAGCCTTCGCCTCGTCGCCATCGGCGATCACCAGCACCTTCGTCCCGACATCGGCGACATCGGCCGCCTGGAAGCCATGCGCGACCGAGATCGAGAGGATGCCGTCCTTGCCCTCCATCGCCAGGAGCCGGTCGACGAAGCTGCGGCCGGGCTCCCGGCTGGTCATGAAGGCTGCGAGCCCGCGGCAATCGAACACGGCGCTGACCGGCTTCACCTGCTTGCGCGCCGTCTTCAGGCAGAGCTCCAGCAGATCCTCGGCCCGTGCCAGGAAATCGGTATGCGGAAACTCCTTGAAAGCGACGATGATGTCGGCGCGCGCGACCATCTCGGCGGTCAGATGGCAATGCATGTCGAGTTCGGCTCCGATGACACAATCTGGTCCGGCCAGCGCCCTCACCCGCGCGATCAGGTCGCCCTCGCAATCGTCATAGCCACGCGCCACCATCGAGCCGTGCAGGCCGAGCAGCACGATATCGACCGGCAGCGCCGCCTTGAGCTGATCGAGGATTTCGTCGCGCAGGCTCTCATAGCCCTCCTGCGAGACGAGACCAGCCGGCTCGGCCCAGGTCGCCGTGCCCTCGACCAGCTCGTAGCCCTCGCTCGCGGCGCGGCGGCGTGCTGCGACGGTCGGTGCCGAGCACAGCGTCGGCGTATCCGGGTGCGTGCCGGGCGGACAATAGAAGGCGCCCTCGAAGGCGCTGCGATCGACGAAGAGCGGCGCGAACGTATTGGTTTCCGTCGCCAGCGACGCAGTGAAGACGCGCATCCGCATGCTCTCTCGGTCTGCCGCGGCAGCCGCCCCTTCGAACTACCGTCGCGCCCATGAAACCGGGACGGGATGCGGACTGTCAAAGCATCCGCGTTCCTTGCAATGGAACAATGCAGGCTTGATCTGGAACAGATCGGCGGCCGAGATGCGCGGGCCTCGCAAGTCTGGGAGATTCAACCGACCATGTCCCGCCGCCGCATCCTGCTGGGATCGCTCTTCCACGAGACCCACAGCTTCGTCGACGAAGAGACGACGCTCGCCGATTTCACCATCCGCAAGGGCGCGGAATTGCTGGCCCGCCGCGGCGACGGCTCGACCATCGACGGCTTCCTTGAGGTGGCGGAAACCGAGGGCTGGGAGGTCCTGCCGACGATCGACTACGGCGCCTTGCCGGCCGGCACGGTCGCTCATGCGGTCTTCGAGCGCTTCCTCGCGGAATTCGATGCCGGGCTGAGAGCGGCCCTCGCCGATGGCGGCCTCGACGGCATCTGGCTTGCGCTGCACGGCGCGATGGTCACGACCGCCTGCCTCGACCCGGAAGGCGCGCTGCTGGCCCATATCCGCTCGGTGCCCGGCTGCGAAACCCTGCCGGTCTTCGCCGTCTTCGATCTGCACGCCAACTTCACCGCGGCCATGGCCGAGAACGCCAACGCCCTCGTCGCCTATCGCGAGAACCCGCATACCGATGCCCGCGAATCCGCCGTCCGCTCCGCCAGGCTGCTCGCGCGGGCGCTGAAGAGCGGGGAGCTGCCGCGCATGCTCTCCTGCAACGCACCCGTGATCTGGCCGCCGACCGGCACCGGCACTGCCGACCGCCCGATGCGCGACCTCGAAGCGCTGGCGCGTGGAATCGAGCAGGCGAATCCGGCGATCTGGGTCGCCAGCGTCGTCGGTGGCTATTCCTTCTCCGATGTGCCCGAGGCTGGCGTCGCCTTCGCTATCGCCTTCACCGGCCCGGAGGCTCCCGCCCGCGAAGCGCTGGAGCGCCTCACCGCGACAGCAATCGAACTTCGCGAATCCGGCCTGCCGGAGGAATGGAATCTCGACGAAGCCGTCGCGGAAATCCTGCACTCGGAAGGCGGGCCCTACATCGTGGTCGAGCCGGCCGACAATATCGGCGGCGGCGCGCCGGGCGACGCGACCTCGGTGCTGCGCGCCTTCCTGCGCCATGGCGTCGGGAATTGCGCCGTCGCCATCGCCGATCCCGCCGCCGTCGCTGCCATGGCGGGCGCCAGGCCCGGCGAGACCCGCAAGCTCTCGATCGGCGGCAAGGGCAGCGCCATCGCCGAAGGCCCGCTCGAGATCGAGGCCAGCTTCGTCAGCGCCAGCGACGGCGAATTCGCGCTGGAAGACCTCAACAGCCACCTCGCTGCCGCGCAGGGCTCGCATTTCAGCATGGGGCCCTGCGTGGTCGTGCAGGTCGAGGGTGTTACCGTGCTGCTCAGCAGCCGCAAGACCCCGCCCTTCGACCTCGGCCAGCTCCGCTCGCAGGGCATCGAGCCGGAAGCGCTGAAGGCCATCGGCGTCAAGGCAGCGGTGGCGCATCGGCGCGCCTACGACAAGATCGCCAGGGGCAGCTTCACCGTGACGACGCCCGGCCCCTGCACCAGCCGGATCACCGGCCTGCCCTATAAGCGCCTGCGCCGGCCGGTTTATCCGCTGGATTGAGGCCTCCTCGGCTTTCACCCCCGATGCGGGTCATCCCGGACGAAGCGAAGCGGAGATCCGGGATCCATGCCTGAACCTTCTTCGGACGCGCTCCGGAATGGATCCCGGGTCATGCCCGGGATGACGGCGTGGATCGGTGGGAAACGGGCAAACGCATAATCTGCATTTTCCCTCTTGAACCTGAAGTGGCTACAGCTTGTAGAGAAGTGTCCCGTAGCGAAAGAGAGACGGAGACACGTCATGGCCGCCCGCCCTGAAACCACAGCCCAGACCTTGTCATGGAAGGTCGGCGGCATGGATTGCGCGAGCTGCGCGGCCAAGATTCGCGGCGCGGTGGAACGCCTGCCCGGCGTCAGCGACGTCAGGCTCTCGGTGATGTCGGAGACGCTGACGCTCGCGCTCGATGCCGGCGCCACCACACCGGAAGCGATCGAGAAGCGCGTCAACGGCCTCGGCTACACCACCGCTGTGCTGGCAACTCCGGCCCCCAAGGCCCCGGCCGCCAAGCAGGATAACTGCGGCTGCGGCCATGACCATGGCGGCCACGATCATGCCCACGATCACGGCAAGCATGAGCACGGCGACGCCTGCTGCTCGGGCCATGCGCATGGGCACGATCACAAGCACGACCACGATCATTCGGGCCATGACCACGCCCCGAAGACCGCCGGATCAACGCCCATAGCAAAGGATCACGGCCACGGCCTGCCCGGCCATGTCCACGAGGCCACGCCGGATGGCGCAAGCTGGTACCAGACCGGCAAGGGCCGGCTCGTCATTGCCACCGGCCTGTTTCTCGGCGCTGCCTATGCTGCCGGCCTGATCTGGCCGGGCATCGGCCACTGGGCCTTCATCCTGGCCTGCGTCGTCGGCGTCGCGCCGGTGGCGAAGCGCGCCTTCGCAGCGGCCCGCGCCGGCATCCCTTTCACCATCGAGATGCTGATGACCATCGCCGCCATCGGTGCGCTCTTTATCGGCGCGGCCGAGGAGGCGGCGCTGGTCGTTTTCCTCTTCGCGGTCGGCGAGGTGCTGGAAGGCGTCGCGGCGGACCGTGCCCGCGCCTCGATCCGCGCGCTCGGCGACCTCGTCCCCAAGACCGCCATCGTCGAGGAGAACGGCGCGACCCGGCAGGTCGATGCCGCAAGCCTTCGCATCGGCCAGACCGTGCTGGTGCGCCCCGGCGACCGCATCCCGGCCGATGGCGAGATCACCGACGGCACCTCCGGCATCGACGAGAGCCCGGTCACCGGCGAATCCGTGCCGAAGACCAAGGGCGTCGGCGAGCCCGTCTATGCCGGCTCGGTCAATCGCGAGGCGGCGCTGCGCGTGCGCGTCGACAAGGCGGCCGAAGACAACACCATCGCCCGCATCATCCGCCTGGTCGAGGAGGCGCAGGAGGCCCGCGCCCCGACCGAGCGCTTCATCGACCGCTTCTCGCGCTGGTATATGCCCGCGATCGTAGGCCTCGCCGTGCTGGTCGCACTGGTGCCCCCGCTCCTGTTCGGCGCCGAATGGTCGGTCTGGATCTACCGGGCGCTGGCGCTGCTGCTGATCGGCTGCCCTTGCGCGCTCGTCATCTCGGTGCCGGCCGCGATCGCCGCCGCGTTGTCGGCTGGCGCCCGCCAGGGCCTGCTGATGAAGGGTGGCGTCGTCATCGAGACCGCCGCCAAAACCGGTCTCGTCGCCTTCGACAAGACGGGCACGCTGACTCAGGGGCGGCCGCGCGTCACCGATATCGTGACGCTCTCCGGCAGCGAGGCTGAAGTCCTGACCTTCGCCGCCGCAGTCGAGCACGGCTCGTCGCATCCGCTGGCCGAGGCCGTGCTGGAGCGCGCCCGCAGCGAAAGCATCGCCTATAAGCCGGCGGCCGAGGCTGCGGCGCTCGCCGGCCAGGGCGTCACCGGCAAGGTCGATGGCCGCGCCGTCTTCGTCGGCGCCCCGCGTCACGCCGAGAGCCGCGCGCCCTTCGACAAGCATGCGCGGATCATGGCCGAGGAGCTGGAAGCCGCCGGCAAGACCGTGGCCGCCGTCATCGTCGACGGCGCGCTAGCAGGCTTCATCGCGCTGCGCGACGAACCGCGTGAGGATGCGGCCGCGGCCATCGCCGAGCTGAAAGCCATGGGCATCCGCTCGACCATGCTGACCGGCGACAATGCCCGCACCGGCGCCGCCATCGCCGCCGGCCTCGGCATGGAGCACAAGGCCGAGCTGATGCCCGACGACAAGGTCGCGGCGATCAAGGCCTTCTCCGGCGAGACCGCCGTGATGATGGTCGGCGACGGCATCAACGATGCGCCTGCGCTGGCCGCCGCCAGCATCGGCATTGCCATGGGCTCCGGCACCGATGTCGCATTGGAGACGGCGGACGGCGCGGTGCTGAAGAGCCGCGTGCGCGATATCGCAGCCATGATCCGGCTGGCGCGGGCGGCGATGGGCAATATCCGCACCAACATCGCGATCGCGCTCGGGCTGAAGGCGGTGTTCCTCGTGACCAGCGTGCTCGGCTATACCGGCCTCTGGGTCGCGATCCTCGCCGATACCGGCGCGACCGTGATCGTCACCGCCAATGCGCTGCGGCTGCTGCGCTTCGACGCGGGGAAGGCGAACTGACGACGGCCGGCAGCATACGCTTGTCATTCTGGGGCGCGCCGCAGGCGCGAACCCGGAACCCACAACTGGGTAAGACATCCGAAACTGGTTTGCCGGCGGCTCGCCCGGTCGTGGGTTCCGGGTTCTTCGCTATGCGAAGCCCCGGAATGACAAAGGTGGTTCGAAACTTGTCTCAGACCCGAATATCGGCGAGCGCGCCGGTTTTGTTCGCGTTCTCGCCCTTGGCTTCCATCTGCTTCAGCATCTCGTCGCGGATCTTGGTCATGACGTCGGCCTTGGCCTGCGCGTCGAGCTTGTTGAACTCGTCCTCGCTCATGCCGAGCTTGGCGAGGATCGCGGCCTGAACCCGCTCCTCCGGCGACATCCGCGCGATCTTCAGGAATTCGTCCTCGGCCGAGGACGGCGCCGTGACCGGGGCGCTGTTGCTGTTATCCGCGCTGCTATCGTTCTGCCCGGCCGGCTTCACCGGATTCGTGAATGGCAGGCTGATCGGCCGGTTCGTGATCGGGTTCGACATGGCTTGCTCCTTTGAGCAAACCGGCAGGCAAGCTTCAGGCCGCCGCGACCGCTTCACGAAACCGCCCGAGAATCAGTCGCTTACGTCGAGGGCGCACGATTCGTGGCCGTACTCTCCAGGGAATTCGGCAAGATCTGCCCGGCAAACGCTGCCGGATTCCGGCTGCTTCATGGCGAACCCGCCCCTCCTTCGATCGCCCGAAAACACCGCCGAATCGATCTCTGCTGCAACGCAAAAGTGCCCTGACGCATCGGCTCGCCATTTAGCAGTTGCAACATGCCTATTTTATAGACAATCGTCAGGCGCATTCACAGCGAACTGATCGGGTGAGCAATTATTGGGCTGCCGATCTCCGCAATTTCGCCGCAAGCGTTACGTTCAGCGCAGAACGATCCCGGAAAAATGACCGGAACCTTAACTCGTCATGCGCACGAAGCATATCGGAGCTGATGCAGTGCCCCTGTTGGAAGCAGGCTGACCGGTTTATATGCAGTGCACAACGAAATTATCGCTGTGGGCACCGCCCCGGTCCGGAATACTCGCAAGGAAGACCACCATGTTCGTCACCATGATCGCCGCCAAAATTCGCGCCTACCTCCGCTATCGCGAGACCGTTCGCGAGCTCTCCCGCCTGACCGACCGCGAGCTCGACGATCTCGGCCTGTCGCGCTCGGAGATCTCCTTCATCGCGCGTTCGCACGCCGCGGCCTGAAGGCTCTGAATGAGAACCGCCGCGCACAGGGCGCGGCGCGTTCCGTGTAGTTTCTCCTGAGGCTCGTGTTTCCCCTCCCCTCGAGCTTCGGTCGAAGAGCGAATGCCCGCCTCACGGCGGGCATTTTGCATTTCAGGCCGCCTGTCCCTTGACCTGCGCCCCGGCTGCGGACACATCCCAGCCATGGAACCCGTTCACATCATCGGCGGCGGTCTCGCCGGCTCCGAAGCCGCCTGGCAGATCGCCGAGGCCGGCGTCCCCGTCGTCATCCACGAGATGAGGCCCGTCCGCGGCACCGACGCCCACAAGACCGAGAGGCTGGCCGAGCTCGTCTGTTCGAACTCCTTCCGCTCCGACGATTCCTCCAGCAATGCCGTCGGCCAGCTCCATTGGGAGATGCGCCGGCTGAACTCGCTGATCATGGCCAAGGGCGATGCCCATCAGGTGCCGGCCGGCGGCGCACTCGCGGTCGACCGCGACGGCTTCTCGCAGGCCGTCACCGCTGCGCTTGAATCCCACCCGCTCGTCACCATCGATCGCGGCGAGATCGCAGGCCTCCCCCCGGCGGCCTGGAACAACGTCATCATCGCCACCGGCCCATTGACCTCGCCGGCCTTGGCCGAGGGCCTGCAATCGCTGACCGGTGAGGGCGCGCTCGCCTTCTTCGACGCCATCGCTCCGATCGTGCATTTCGATTCGGTCGACATGGATCAGGCCTGGTTCCAGTCGCGCTACGACAAGGCCGGCCCCGGCGGCACCGGCGCCGACTACATCAACTGCCCGCTCGATCGCGACCAGTACGAGGCCTTCATCGACGCGCTGCTCGCCGCCGAGAAGACCGAATTCAAGGAATGGGAGGGCACGCCCTATTTCGACGGCTGCCTGCCGATCGAGGTCATGGCCGAGCGTGGCCGCGAGACCTTGCGCTGGGGACCGATGAAGCCGGTCGGCCTGACCAACAAGCACAACCCGACGGTGAAGGCCTATGCCGTGGTCCAGCTCCGGCAGGACAATGCGCTCGGCACCCTGTTCAACATGACCGGCTTCCAGACCAAGCTGAAATATGGCGAGCAGGCCGCGATCTTCCGGATGATCCCCGGTCTTCAGAACGCCGAATTCGCTCGGCTGGGCGGCATCCACCGCAACACCTATCTGAACTCGCCGAATCTGCTCGATGGCCGTCTGCGCCTCAAGGCCGACCAGCGCCTGCGCTTCGCCGGCCAGATCACCGGTTGCGAAGGCTATGTCGAGAGCGCCGCCACCGGGCTGCTCGCCGGCCGCATGGCCGCCGCCGAGCGTCTCGGCCAGGAGTTGCCGCTGCCGCCCGCGACGACGGCACTCGGCGCGCTGGTCAACCACATCACCGGTGGCCACATCGTCACCATCGACGAGGGACCGCGCTCCTTCCAGCCGATGAACATCAATTTCGGCCTGTTCCCGCCGATCGAAGGCGTCGCGACCACCGGCCCCGATGGCAAGCGCCTGAAAGGCCCGGCCAAGACCGTCGCCCGCAAGCAGGCCCTGACGGCCCGTGCCAAGGCCGAGATGGAACGCTGGGCCACCACTCCCGCCAGCGCGGGCTGATCGCGCCATGCACGAAACGGTTGCCGGAAGGACCATCGCATAGAAGCCAAGCTCCCTGCGCATGGGCCGAGCTGCGATTGTCGATTACAGGTCTCCGACAAGAATCCGGAGGCCCCAGGAATCATGGCAACCACGACAGCAACAGCCGGCGGCGCAAGCCAGGCGAATATCCGCAAGGCGGTGACCGCGGCGACGGTCGGCACCGTGATCGAATGGTACGACTACGCCCTCTATGGCGCGGCGTCCGGCGTGATCATCAACAAGCTGTTCTTCCCGAACCTCTCGCCGACGACCGGCGTGCTCGCCGCCTTCGCGACCTTCGCCGTCGGCTATTTCGCCCGGCCGGTCGGCGGCATCGTGATCTCGCATATCGGCGACAAGTTCGGCCGCAAGCCGGCGCTGATCCTGACCATCACGCTGATGGGCCTCGCCACGGTGCTGATGGGCCTGCTCCCGACCTATGAGACGATCGGCATCATGGCGCCGGTCCTGCTGGTCCTGATGCGCCTGATCCAGGGCTTCGGCGCGGGCGCCGAGCTCGCCGGCGCCATCGTGCTGGTGGCGGAATACGCGCCGCCCGAGAAGCGCGCCTTCTATACCGGCCTGCCCAACGCCGCGACGCTCGTCGGCATCATGCTGGCGACGCTGTCCTTCCTGGCGATCTCCTATCTGCCGGAACAGACCCTGCTCGGCTGGGCCTGGCGCGTGCCGTTCCTGCTTTCCGGCGTGCTGTTCTTCGTCGCGCTCTATATCCGCAAGCATCTCGACGAGACGCCGGAATATGTCGAGGCGATGGCCCGCGCCGAGGAGCGCAAGCACGAGCAATCGGTCCCGCTCGGCCAGCTCTTCCGGGAGAGCCCGAAGGAGGTGCTGTTCGGCTTCCTGTCGGTGACCGCCCACAACGCCAACGCCTATATCCTCAGCGCCTTCTCGCTGAGCTACATGATCAACACGGTCGGCATGAGCCGGACGGACGCGCTGATCGCCGTCACCATCGGCTCGCTCTTCGGCATCGTCGGCGTCGGCTTCATGGGGGCGCTGGCCGACAAGGTCGGCGCGGCAGCGGTCTATATCTTCGGTTCGCTGGTGATCGGTGTCTTCGCCTTCCCGCTGTTCTGGCTGTTCGACACCGGCAGCCTGCTCTGGTGCACCATCGGCATCGCGCTCGGCTACGGCCTCGGCTTCGGTTCGACTTCGGGCGCACAGGGCGCCTTCCTGACGAACCTGTTCCCGACGCGCTACCGCTTCTCGGGGCTGGCCATGTCGCGGGAGCTCAACGGCGTGCTCGTCGCCGGTCCGACGCCCTTCATCGCGCAGGCGCTGGTTGGCGCCGCCGGCGGGAGGCCGACCTATGTCGCGTTCTACATCATCGGCTGCTGCGTGCTCTCGATCGCCGCGATCCTGATCATCCGCAGCCGCTCCGTCCACGCCTGACGGGCGAATGGCGTCGCGGTCAGGGTGACCGCGACGCCCGCCACAGCACCCACTGCCGGCGCCAGGCCGGGAGCGTGATGATGGTGCGGTAGGGATCGTATCCGCCGATCTCCATCCGCTTGAGATAGGGTTCGACCAGCGCCACCGGCAGGAAGGCCGGCTTCAGCCCGGAGGGAATCGACTCACTCAGGCTGGTGAGCTTCTTCAGGTGGCCGCGCGCGATCTCGCGCAGTTCCTTCAGCGTATAGAGCACGCCCGGCCCGCCGCGCCCGCGCACGATGTCGTCGCGCGTCACGCCGTTGCGGGCGAGGATATCGGCCGGCAGATAGACCTGCCCCTCCGCCGCATGCCAGGGAAAGGCGCGCATCAGCCCGGTCAGCGCATAGGCGACGCCGGCATGGCCGCAAGCAGCCGCACCGCCGGGATCGCGCCCGCCCGCCAGGATGATGCAGGCGAGCCGAATGACCGCGCTCGCCGTCTCGCCGGCATAGCCTTCCAGGTCGCGCAGCGACGGCATCGGATCGTCGTAGAGATCGAAGATGCGCGCATCGATCAGCGCCGTCAGCGGCGCAACCGGCAGGCGGTAGCGCTTGATCGTATCGAGCACCGCCGCAGCGACCGGATGTCCTTGCGTCTCGCCGCCCGCCTGGCCCTCCAGCACGTCGCGCCACCATTGCAGCCGGACCTCGCCAGGCAGCGGCTCGCTCACCAATGCCCGGACCCGCGCGATCTCGAGGCTGAAGGCATAGAGCGCATAGAGCGCCGCCCGGCGGTCCTCGGGCGCGTAGAGACCCGCGATATAGCGATCCTGATCCTGTTCGCGGACGAGCTCCGCGCAATGGGCATAAGCCTCCGGCAAGCGCGCCGGCGCGATCTCCCTGCGGTCGTCAGTATCGGTCTGCGGCATCGTCCCGCCTCGGCCCGTCGTCATGTGGCCGCCTTCAATCTAGGGCAAGCGCCCTGCCCCCGCTACGCGTCGTCGGCATGCCCGGTTTCCCGAATCGCCATTCGTCAATCGACCGCGATCAAAGCCGCAGCCACGCGCCGGTCCTCGCCCACCAGAACATTGTAGGTCCGCGCCGCCGCCCCGGTCGCCATGCCTTCGACGGCGATCCCGGCCTGTTTCAGCGGATCACGCAGAGCGGGCGGAATGAAGGCGATATCCGCGCCTGTGCCGATCAGCAGGAAATCGATGGTGCCGGCCTCGTCGAGGACCGGTTGCAGGCTCTCGATCGTCACCTCGGCAAACCGTGTCACCGGCCAGATCCTGATGCCGGCCGGCGTCGCGATGATCGAGCCCTTGTGGCTCATCTCGGCGAAGCGGAACCCGCCCGCGCCGATGGCGTCGAGCGGGAAACGGCCGGGAACGAACCCCTCGAAGCGGGGCACGGCCGCGATCAGGCCTTGGCCTTGGCGGCCGAAGCCTTGGCGGTCCGCGCCGCCTCCTGCGCTTCCTCACGGGCGCCGGCCGAGCGGACGTCCATGTAGAGCAGCACCGGCGTCGAGACGAACATCGCCGAATAGGTGCAGACCACCACGCCGAACAGCATGACCAGCGCAAAGCCCTCGATCGCTGTGCCGCCAAACAGCACGAGCGCCAGCAGCGACAGGAAGGTCGTGGTCGCCGTCATCGCGGTGCGCGACAGCGTCGAGTTCACGGAGAGGTCGAGCAGCTCGGCCACCGGCATGGTCTTGTAGCGGCGCAGGAGTTCGCGTGTCCGATCGAACACCACGACCGTCTCGTTCAGCGAATAGCCGACGATGGTCAGGATCGCCGCGATCGAGGTCAGGTTGAACTCGAGCTGCGTGATCAGGAAGAAGCCGATGGTCAGCACGATGTCGTGCAGCGTGCCGAGGATCGCGCCGATCGCCAGCGGCATCTCGAAGCGGAACCAGAGATAGATCAGCACACCGACGATCGCGAGCACGACGCCGAGCGTACCGGCCTGCACCAGTTCGCCTGAGACGCGCGGACCGACCGTCTCGACGCGGCGGAAATCATAGCTCGAGGCAAAGGCCTCGCGCGCCTTCACGACGACCGCCTGCTGCGCCGTCTCGCCGCCCGGCTGCATGCCGAAGCGCATCGAGACCTCGCCGCCCGAGCCGAACTCCTGCACCTCGGCCTCGCCGAAGCCGAGCCCGTTGGCGGTGTGGCGGATCTGGGCGATGTCGACGGCCTGTCCCTTCGTCTGCATCTCGATCAGGGTGCCGCCCTTGAAGTCGATGCCGAAATTCAGGCCGACCGTCAGGAAGAGCACGAGGACGAGGATCGAATAGGCAGCCGACAGCGGATAGCTGAAGCGGCGGAACCAGACGAATTTGAACTTGGTGTTGTCGGGAACGATACGAAGCAGGCGCATGCGCATGGCCAATCTCCTGAGGGGTTGGCAGCGTCAGAACGGAAGGTGCTTGGGCTTGGCCCAGCGGTACCAGATCGCGATCAGCATCCGGGTCAGCGTCACCGCCGTGATGACGGTGGTGAGGATGCCGAGGATGAAGACGACCGCGAAGCCGCGAACCGGGCCGGAGCCGAGCGAGAACAGCGCCACCGCCGCGATCAGCATGGTGACGTTGGAGTCGATGATCGTGGCGAAGGCGCGCTGGAAGCCGGCTTCGAGCGCCGAGACGAGGCTGCGGCCCTGGTGCTCCTCCTCACGCATGCGCTCGTAGATCAGCACGTTCGAATCGACCGCCGTGCCGATGGTCAGCACGATGCCGGCGATACCGGGCAGCGTCATCGTCGCGCCGAGGAAGGACATCAGGCCGAAGATCAGGCCGACATGGACGAGCAGCGCGACGCTCGCGATGATGCCGAAGATGCCGTAGGTCGCCAGCATGTAGACAACGACCAGGACGGTCGCGATCAGCGTCGCCATCTTGCCGGCCTGGATCGAGTCGGCGCCGAGGCCGGGGCCGACGGTGCGCTCTTCAACGATCGTCATCCGGGCGGGCAGCGCGCCGGCGCGCAGCAGGATCGCCAGGTTGTTGACCTGCTCGACCGTGAAGTTGCCGGAAATCTGGCCGGAACCGCCCGTGATCGGCGACTGGATCACCGGCGACGAGATCACCTTGTTGTCGAGCACGATCGCCAGCGGGCGGCCGAGATTCTCGGTGGTGATCTGGCCGAAGCGCTGGGCGCCGCGGATGTTGAAGCGGAAATTCACGATCGGCGTGCCGCTGCGCGAATCGAAGGCCGGCTGCGCGTCGATCAGGTCGGCGCCTTCGACGGAGGGCTGGCGCAGGACCGGCACCATCTGGCCGCCGGCATCCTGCGACGGCAGCATGTCGATATCGGCGCTGTTGGCGTCGCCGACGAGGCGGAATTCGAGCTTGGCGGTCTGGCCGAGGATGTCCTTCAGCTTCTGCGGGTCCTGCAGGCCCGGCACCTGCACCAGGATGCGGTCGAGCCCCTGGCGCTGGATGTTCGGTTCGGTCGTGCCCAGCGCGTCGACGCGCCGGCGCAGCACTTCCATCGCCTGCTCGACGGCGCGGCGGATGCGCTCGTTGGAGCCGGCTTCCGTGACCGTGAGCTGGATCAGCCCGTCCGGCTGCTCGGCGATGATGATCGACTGGTTGCCGGAGGGGCCGAAGGCACCGAGCGTGCCGATCGGCTGGGCGAGCTCACGCAGCTTGGGCAGAACGCGCCCGCGCTCGGCTGCATCGGGAACGCGGACCTGTACGCCGCGGGGCGTCGTCTGGATGCCGCCCTGGGGTGCTGCGCGCTCCTCGCGCAGGATGCGGCGGACATCGTCGCGCAGCTGGACGACCTGGCTGCGCACCAGCTCGGCCCGGTCGATTTCGAGCAGGACGTGGGACCCGCCCTGCAAATCGAGGCCGAGCACCACCGCATGGATCGGCAGCAAAGCGCGCGGAATCCAGGACGGTGCGTTGGTTTCGATGGCCTTGCGCGTCTCAGGCGACAAGAGGTTCGGCACGGCGAGCCCGCAGCCGACGAACAGCACGAGCAGGACGAGGATGACCTTGCGGGCCTGGAGACGAAGCATCTGCGTGAACAGCCTTGTTGTCGTGGCTCAGGCTCCGCAAGCGGAGCCTGACCGTGGCATTCTCAGTTCTTGACCGGCTCGCTCTTGGAGCGGACGTCCTGGATCATGCCGCGCACGATGCGCACGCGCACGCCGTCGGCGATCTCGACTTCCAGCTCGCCGTCGTCGACGACCTTCGAGACCTTCGCGATCATGCCGCCCGAGGTGACGACCGTGTCGCCGCGGCGCACGTTCTTGATCAGCTCCTGATGGCTCTTGGCCCGGCGCTGCTGCGGCCGGATGATCAGGAACCACATGATGACGAAGATCAGCAGGAACGGCACGAGCTGGATCAGCATGTCGGTGCCGCCACCGGCTCCTGTCGCCTGGGCGAAAGCGGGGGTGATCACGAATACACTCCTCTGGTACGGCGGCGGCACGCCGCCGACCGCGAATCTCTGATGGAAAGACGCAGGCCAAAACCACCGCCCGGCCTTAAAAATCGCGCGGACTATAGCCAGCAACGCCGTGAAATCAATCGGACGCGCCCGGTCGCCCGCACGCAGCCCCTCACCTATGGGTTGGCCGCCATTCGCGCAATGCCCCTTGCGCGCGATCCACGGCGTGGTTTAGCTAGCGGCAAGAACCGTACCGGACGGTACGGTACGGTTCAACGGCACGAAACGAAGGCACGGATGCCATGACCACGACCGCTCCCGACCAGACGCTGGCCACGCTGCTGCGCATCGCCGATGCGCTCGAGCGGATCGCCCCGCCCCGGCGCAAGGCCGCCGACCTCAAGGCCGCCGACGCCTTCGTCTGGCAGGCGGCGGGTTCGGAGCTCGTGCCGGTGCCGAAGGTCAACCGCGTCGGGCTCTCGCTTTTGCGGGGCGTCGACCGCGTCCGCGACACGCTGGCCGAGAATACCGAGCGCTTCGCCAGGGGCCTGCCGGCCAACAATGTATTGCTCTGGGGCGCGCGCGGCATGGGCAAGTCCTCGCTCGTCAAGGCGGTGCATGCCGACACCAACCTGCGCCTCGCCGGGGAAACGCTGCCGCTGAAGCTGATCGAGATCCACCGCGAGGACATCGAGAGCCTGCCGGCGCTGATGAGCCAGCTGCGCAACGATCCGCATCGCGCCATCGTCTTCTGCGACGATCTGTCCTTCGACAGCGACGACACCTCCTACAAGTCGCTGAAGGCGGTGCTCGATGGCGGCGTCGAAGGCCGGCCGGACAATGTCGTGTTCTACGCGACCTCGAATCGCCGCCACCTGCTGCCGCGCGACATGATGGACAACGAGCGCTCGACCTCGATCAATCCCGGCGAGGCGATCGAGGAGAAGGTCTCGCTCTCGGACCGCTTCGGCCTCTGGCTCGGCTTCCACAAATGCAGCCAGGACGAGTACCTGGAGATGATCAACGGCTATGCCGGCCATTTCGGGCTCGACGTCGCCGCCGTCGAATTGCGCCGCGATGCACTGGAATGGTCGACGACGCGCGGCTCCCGCTCCGGCCGCACCGCCTGGCAGTACATCCAGGATCTGGCAGGCCGGCTGGGGAAGAAGCTGGAGGGGTAGAATACCCTTGCGTCATGGTCGGGCTTGTCCCGACCATCCACGTCATCACTGATCGAACGTCGCGTTCAAGACGTGAATGCTCGCCACAAGGGCGAGCATGACGCTGGATCGAGAATAAACGAAAACGGGGCCGCCCTTTTCTGGGGCAGCCCCGTTCTTTTCGATCGGGAGGGTCTCGCGGAACCGATCGAAGGGTGAAACCTCGTCCGCGACTCCGATATCAGTTGTTCAGGTAAGGCGTCGGATCGACCGGGGCCGAACCCTTGCGCAGCTCGAAATGCAGCTGCGGCGAGGAAACATTGCCGGTCTGGCCCGAGCTGGCGACGACCTGGCCGCGCTTGACGGCGTCGCCGCGCTTCACCTTGAGCTCGCCATTATGGGCATAGGCCGAGACATAGCCGTTCGGGTGGCGGATCAGCACGAGATTGCCGTAGCCCTTCAGCTCGCTGCCGGCATAGGCGACAGTGCCGCCCTCGGCCGCCTTGATCGGCGTGCCCTCGGGAACCGCGATGTTGATGCCCTCGTTGCCGCCCTTGCCGCTATAGCCGGAGATTACGCGGCCCCGCGCCGGCCAGCGAAAATCCGCCTTGTCGGACGCGGAGGTCGCCTCGGTCTCCTGCTTCGGAATGCTGGCGGTGGTCTTCGGCTCGGCGACGGGCTCGGACCTGGGGATCGCGCTCGCCTTCGGCTCGGCGGCAGGTGCACTGGCGACGACGACCGGCGGAGCGGCGGTCTTCACCGGCTTCGCCTCGGGCACGGGCTTCACGGCGGCGACCACGGCCGCAGGCTTGGCGGCCGGCGTCGGCAGAGCCGCGGTCTTGCGGGCAGCAGCCTTGGCCTTGGCCTCCGCGGCGAAGCGGGCGCGCGATTCCTTCATGGCCTGGGCGTCGGCCGTGGCTTTCGCCCGGGCTTCCGCGGCAGCACTCGCCTTCTCCTCGGCGGCGGCCCTGGCCTGCGCCCTGGAATCGGCGGCGACCGGCGCAGAGGGGCGCGTGGCGGCAGACGGCCCGGCAACGAAGCGCTGGGTCTCGGCCGGAGCCTGGGCAACCTGACGAGCGGGAGCCGTTGCGGCCGCGTTGTAGACGGGAATGGTGATCCGCGTGCCGGGAGCGACATTCGCGTTGTTCAGCCCGTTCGCCGACATGATCGCGGCGCGCGGCACGCCGTAGCGCGACGAGATCGTATCGAGAGACTCGCCCTGGGCGAGCACGACCGGCGTACCGCCCTGCGCGGTCCAGCCGGCAGCGCTGCCCGACACCGCCTGAGGCGGCGCGGCATTCAGCGCGACGGCCGATTGCGGCGGCGGCAGCGGCTGCGACCGGACGACGGGCGCGGGATTGACCGGCTGCAGCGGCGCGCTCGCCACCCGACCGATCGAGCCGGTGGTGGCCGGATCGCGGAAAGGCGTCGGAGCCTGGGCCGACTTGAACGGACTGTCGAAGGGCGTATCGGTGAAACGCATCGCGTCCGACGAGCACGCACTGACGCTGAGAGCGAACAGGCACACCGTCGACAACCGACGAAGGGTGCGGGGATTGATCGATCCGGCTTGGCTACGCATGAACTGAGTACTCGCGAACGACGCAACTCGATGACCGGGATTAAACTCCCGTTGAGGTTACGAAAGCGTTTCGCTCAGCCCGCCGTCTTCATTTTTTTGGATTTTTCGAATGGGCCCATATGCACGCCATTGCCATGGCGGCAGTCTCACAAGGCCCGCGAGCGGCCCGGAATCAGCGGCGGCAGGCGCAAGACCGGCCCGGTCGCATGGTCGAACTGTCCATCGTCCAGATGGGTGACCACCACCCGTCGCGCCGCACCCTCGACGCGCAGCGCCCCGACCAGGCGCCCGCCGGGCGAGAGCCGCGCCAGCAGGGCCTCGGGCACCGCCTGGGTAACACCGTTGACGAGGATGCGGTCGAAGCGCCCGAGCGTCCGGTCGGGCTGGAACCCGTCGGCATGACGCAGGTCGACGACCCCGCCGAAACCGCTATCGGAGACGCGCTCATGCGCTGCCAATGCCAGCGAGCGATAGCGCTCCAGCGAGACGACCTCGCCGCCCATGGCGGCGAGCAGGGCCGAGACGTAGCCCGAGCCGGTCCCGACCTCGAGCACCCGCGCGCCCGGCTGCATGTCGAGCGCCACGAGCAGGTTGGCAACGGTGTGTGGTGCCGTCATCGTCTGGCCGCAGGGCAGCGGCACCGAGACATCCTGCCGGGCGAGATCGGCAAAGCGCGCCGGCGCGAAGCGGTCGCGCGGCACCCGCTCCATCGCGCGCAGCAGCGCGAGATCGCGCACGCCCCGCGCGCGGAGCGAAAGCAGGAAGGCGACGGTACGCTCGCCTTCGCTGGCCGGCGCGTCCTCGCTCATGCCCCTTCCCGCCTCCCGCTCAGGCGAACAGCCGCGCGAAGCGCGTCAGCGTCGGCTCATGCGTCAGGTCGAGTTCCAGCGGCGTGATCGAGATGCGTTTCTCCGCCAGCGCCTTGAGGTCGGTGCCGTTGGCCGGCTCCTTGCCGCTACGCTGGAAAGCAATCCAGTAATAGGGATTGCCACGGCCGTCCTTGCGCGGTTCGAGCTGCACGATCCCCTGGTCGCGCCGCCCCTGCACGGTGACGGCGACGCCCTCGACCTCGTCCGGTCCGGCATTGGGGAAGTTGAGATTGAACAGCACCCCTTCCGGAATGCCCTCCTCCAGCAAGCGGCGGATGATGCCCGGCGCGTGGCTCTCAGTGCAGTCCCAGCGGATCGCCTCGCGATTGCCGGGCATATAGGCCTGGCTCACCGCGATCGAGGGCACGCCGAGCAGAGTACCTTCCATCGCCGCCGCGATCGTGCCCGAATAGGTCACGTCCTCGGCGACGTTCGAGCCGCGGTTGACGCCGGAGAGCACGAGATCAGGCCGCGCATCGGCCATGACCGCACGCACCGCCATGATCACGCAATCGGTCGGCGTGCCCTGTACGGCGAAGCGCTTCTCTTCGATCTGGCGCAGGCGCAGCGGGTTCGACAGCGACAGCGAATGCGCGACGCCGGACTGGTCGGTCTCGGGCGCCACGACCCAGACATCGTCCGAGAGCTGGCGCGCGATGCGCTCCAGCACGGCCAGGCCCTCGGCATGGATGCCGTCATCATTGGTGACGAGGATACGCATTCTCAGGCCGCCTTCTCGATCCGCGTCACGCCGCGCATATAGGGCACCAGCACGTCCGGCACGGTGATCGAGCCATCGGCGTTCTGGTAGTTCTCCATCACCGCGATCAGCGCCCGGCCAACCGCCGTGCCCGAGCCGTTGAGGGTGTGCACGAAGAACGGCCCCTTGCCGTCCTTCGTCTTGTAGCGGGCGTTCATCCGCCGTGCCTGGAAATCGCCGCAGACCGAGCAGGACGAGATCTCGCGATAGGTTTTCTGGCCGGGCAGCCAGGCCTCGATGTCCCAGGTCTTCTGCGAGGCGAAGCCCATGTCACCGGTGCAAAGCGTCATCACACGATAATGCAGGTCGAGCTTCTTCAGCACGGCCTCGGCGCAGGCGAGCATGCGCTCATGCTCCTCGCGCGATTTCTCCGGCGCCGTGATCGAGACGAGCTCGACCTTCTCGAACTGGTGCTGGCGCAGCATGCCGCGCGTGTCGCGGCCCGCCGACCCCGCCTCCGAGCGGAAGCAGGGCGTGAGCGCGGTGAATCGAAGCGGCAGCTCTTCCTCGGAGAGGATTGATTCCCTTGCCAGATTGGTCAGCGGCACCTCGGCGGTCGGGATCAGCCAATGGTCCTCACCGGCGCGGAACTGGTCCTCGCGGAACTTCGGCAATTGCGCCGTGCCGAACATCGCATCGTCGCGCACCAGCAGCGGCGGATTGACCTCGGTATAGCCGTGCTCTTCCGTGTGCGTGTCGAGCATGAACTGCCCGATCGCCCGCGACAGCCGCGCGATCCCACTCTGCAGCACGACGAAGCGCGAGCCGGAGAGCTTGGCCGCCTTCTCGAAATCCATCTGGCCGAGCGCCTCGCCCAGCTCGAAATGCTGCTTGGGATCATTGACGCCCTTGAGCAGCCCGCGCTCCTCCGGCTTCACGCCATGGACATGCAGCACGACATTGCCGTGCTCGTCGGCACCCTCCGGCACATCGTCGAAGGGCACGTTCGGGATCGCGGCAAGCTTCTCGTCGAGCGCCTCCTTGGCGGCCTTCTCCTCGGCCTCGAGCGCCGGTTGCTGCTCCTTGAGGGCGGCGACCTCGGCCTTCAGTTTGTCGGCGAGCGCGACATCCTTCGCGCCCATCGCCTTGCCGATCTCCTTGGAGAGGGCGTTGCGGCGTTCCTGAGTGGCTTGCGCCTTGGCGATCGACGAGCGGCGGACATCGTCGAGTTCGAGCAGCGAGGACGACAGCGGCGCCAGGCCCCTGCGCTCAAGCCCCTTGTCGAACGCCGCGGCGTTCTCGCGAATCCATCTGATGTCGTACATCGTCGTCCGGCCATGCCATCGCTGCGGAATGCAGCGATGGATGCTCTAGACCGGGATCGCCCGCGAGGGAACCACCGAGATCGGCATTCCGCGCGCCAACCACTCATGGTCGGGCTTGTCCCGACCATCCACGTCTTCTTCGAACGCAAAGGGCGTTCAAGACGTGGATGCTCGCCACAAGGGCGAGCATGACGGCAGCGCCCTACTCCGCGGCGTCCTCTTCGGCCTTCGCCGCCTCGCCCTTCTTCTCGACCCGGCGCACCGAGAACACCGAGAGCTCGTAGAGCAGCATCATCGGGACCGCGAGCATCAGCTGCGAGATCACGTCCGGCGGCGTCAGCACCGCCGCCACGACGAAGACGAAGACGATGGCGTAGCGGCGCTTTTCCTTCAGGAACTTCGAATCGATGATGCCGGCCTGCCCGAGCAGCGTCAGAACGACCGGCAACTGGAAGGCGACGCCGAAGGCGAAGATCAGCGTCATGATCAGCGAGAGATATTCGCTGACCTTCGGCAGGAGCGCGATGCCGGCCTGGGTCTCGGTCGCGGCCTGCTGCATGCCGAGCGAGAACTTCATCAGCACCGGCATGGCGAAGAAGAACACCAGCGCTGCACCGAGCGTGAAGAACAACGGCGTCGCGATCAGGTACGGCGCGAAGGCGGCCTTCTCGTTCTTGTAGAGGCCGGGCGCCACGAATTTGTAGATCTGCGTCGCAATCACCGGAAAGGCGAAGAAGCCGGCGCCGAAGGCCGCGACCTTGATATGGGTGAAGAGCAGTTCGAGCGGGCCGGTATAGATCAGTTGCGCATTGGCGGCGCTGCCGGCGGCCCAGACATAGGGCAGCACCAGGATGTTGTAGATCTGCGTCGAGAAGCCGAAGCAGATGAAGAACATGATCAGGAAGGCGATCAGCGACTTGATCAGGCGAGAGCGCAATTCGACCAGATGCTCGATGAGCGGCGCACGCGAGGCCTCGATCTCGTCCTCGCCCGCACGAGGATTGGCGACGCTCATGCGGAATTCTCCTCGCCCTTGGCGGTCTTGCGCTTGCGGGCGGCAGGCGGCTTGGCGGGTTCAGCCGGCGCGGCGACAACCGCGGTCTTCGGCTTGCGCACGACGGCAGCTTTCGGCACCTTGGCCGCCGCGGTCGCGACAGACGCCGGAGCCTCGACGACGGCGGGAGCTTCGGCAGCCTTGGCGCTGCGCTTGCGGGCAGGCTTCACCGGGACAGGTTCGGCCACGGCAACCGGAGCGGCCGGCGCCTCGACGACCGGGGCAACCGGCTCGGCCGCGGCCTTGCGGGCACGCTTCGGCTTGTCGGACGGCTTCGGCGCATCAGTGCCGATCTCGACGGGCGGCAGCGGTTCCGGCGGCGGCAGCGAGGCGAGTTGAGCCTCGGCCTCCTTCAGCGCGGCCTCGTCGGGCTTGGGGGTTTCGAAGTCCTTGAGGGAATCGATCGGCTTGAAATCGGTGTTGAGCGCGCTCGACACCGATCCGCCGACATCCTCGACCTGCTTCTTCAGATCGGAGAGTTCGGCCTCGCGCATCGCCTCGTTGAACTGTCCCTGGAATTCCGACGCCATGCGTCGCACCCGGGCGACCGTCTGGCCGACGGTGCGCAGGGCTTTGGGCAGGTCCTTCGGGCCGATCACCACGAGCGCTACCGCTCCGATCAGCACCATCTCGCTCCAGGCGATGTCGAACATCGACGGCTCGTCCTCTCAAGCCTACACCCCAGAGGGGTGCAGCGGCATCAGGCCTTGTGCTCGGCCTTGGCCTGGGCCTGGGCGGCAGCGTTGTCGGCCTTCGTCTGGTCGATCACCTTGGGATCGACGTTCGTCGCCGTCGGCGCCGCCTCGTCATCCTCGGCCATGCCCTTCTTGAACGATTTGATGCCCTTGGCGACGTCGCCCATCAACTCGGACACCTTGCCGCGTCCAAACAGCAGCATCACGATGACGCCGACGACGATCCAGTGCCAAATGCTCACGCCACCCATGGCGAAACTCCTCCGAAATTGCGTCGACCGGGGAATGGCCCCAACCAAATCCTGGCCCGGTCGATCGTTCGGCGGCGGAACCTATTGATCCGCGGCCGGAAACACAAGGACTTCGTCCGACGGAATCTCGACCCCGATTTCGTCGCCCACCGCGATCTCGCCGGAGAGCGGCGCGCGAACCGACAAGGCCCGGTCGAACCCGTCCACCATCACCTGCAGATGGTCGGCCTCCCCGAGGAAGCGCCGGCCCGTCAACCGTCCGCGCAGGTAATAGCCCTTCGGCACGATGCGGACGCGATGTGGCCGGATGCAGGCGACCGCCATCGCTCCCTCAGCGATGCCCGGCGCCGCGAAGCGGCCGAACGGCGTATCGACCGCTCCATTCGAGACCCGGCCTTCGACCTCGGTTAGATCGCAGAAAAATCGGGCGGCAAAGAGGCTGGCCGGCCGCCGGTAGAGCTCCTCGCCCGTGCCGATCTGGACGATCCGCCCTGCCCGCATCAGAACGATCCGGTCGGCGATGCGCATCGCATCCTCGGGATCGTGCGTGACGATGATCGAGGTCGCGCCGGTCTCCTCCAGCAGGGCGGCAGTCTCGTCGCGCACCACGTCGCGCAGGCGCCGGTCGAGATTGGAGAAGGGCTCGTCCATCAGGAGCACGCCCGGTCGCGGCGCGATCGCGCGCGCCAGCGCCACGCGCTGCTGCTCGCCGCCCGAGAGCATATGCGGGTAGGAATCGGCAAGGTCGGCAAGCCCGACGCGCGCCAGCGCCCGCAAGGCGGTCGCATCGGCAGCGGCCGGCGCCTGGCCGCGCAGCCCGAAGCGGACATTGTCGCGCACGCTCAGATGCGGAAACAGCGCATAGTCCTGGAACACAAAACCGACGCCGCGATGCTCGGGTTCGACGAAGCGCTCGGGCGCCGAGACGTCGCGTCCTTCCAGCAGCACACGCCCCGCGCTTGGCCGCTCGACCCCGGCCACGAGCCTGAGCAGCGTCGTCTTGCCGCAGCCGGATTGCCCGAGAAGCGCGACGATCTCGCCGGGCTTTATGGAGAGCGAGACATGCGACAGCGCCGTCACCGCGCCGAAGCGCTGCGTCACGTTCTCGAAGCCGAGCGCCATCGGGATGGCTGCGCCAGCCGTGCCGCGCCGGCCCCAGCCGAGCCATCCTGCTTTGGTCTCGCTCAGTGCCAATTCCCTGCTCCACCTATCCAAATCGACGCTGTCATCCCGGGCGACCGAAGGGAGACCCGGGATCCATGCCGGAGCGCATCCGGCAAAGGCTCAGGCATGGATCCCGGATCGGCGCCGCTTCGCGGCTTGTCCGGGATGACGCCGGAGAAAACAGTCGCGATGCCGCGATGCCTGCCCCTCACCCCTGCGGCCCGCCCTCGCCGTCGTCAAGCGGACCGAACAGGTCGCCGAGCGGGTCCTCGTCGTCGCGCAAGCCCGGATCGTCGTCGGGAACCGGCACCGCAAGGTCGCGCGTCAGGCGCCCCTCGATGAAGCCCGTGCCCTTCAGCTCCTCCAGCCCCGGCAGGTCGTCGATGCGATCCAGTCCGAAATGGTCGAGGAAGCCCGGGGTCGTGCCGTAGGTGATCGGCCGGCCGGGCGACCGCCGCCGGCCGCGCAGGCGCACCCACCCCGCCTCCAGCAGAATGTCGAGCGTGCCCTTGGCGGTGGCGACGCCGCGGATCTCCTCGATCTCCGCCCGCGTCACCGGCTGGTGATAGGCGATGATCGACAGCACTTCGAGCGCGGCCCGCGACAGACGCCGCGGCGGCTCGGCTTCGGCCGCGAGGAGATAGCCGAGGTCCGGCGCCGTCCGAAAGGCCCAGCCACCGGCGACCTGGCGCAGATTGACCCCGCGCAGTGCATAGCTCTCGACGAGCCGGGCCAGCACCTGCTCGATCGCGATACCGGCGGGTATCGCACGGCCGAGCACCTCGGCCGTCAGCGGCGAGGCCGAAGCGAAGAGCAAGGCCTCGACCACGCGAACCGCCTGCGAAAAGGCTTCCGCCCCGCCATCGGCCTCGGCATCCTCGTGTTCGACCGACGCCCCGGTCATGAAGCGTCCTTGGCGAAGGGCAGCCCCTGCGGCCGGGCCGAGCGGCGACGCACCTCGATCGGCGCGAAGGCGTTGTCCTGCCTGAGGTCGAGCACCCCTTCCCTCACCATCTCCAGCATCGCCGACAGCGCCGAGGCCTGCACTGTCGCCCGCATTTCCCGCACGGGCAGGCCGTGCGAAGCCATGTACCGCGTCAGATAGCTGTCGAGCTCCGTCCAATCGCCGGCTTCGCCGATCAATCGTTGCAGCGCCTCGCGCGCCTCGACCAGGGACCAGACGACGCGGTGCCCGACCGAGATATGGCCTTGCACCCGCTTCTGCCGCTGCTGGGCATAGGCTGCGAGCAGATCGTAGAGCTCGGCCTCCCAGACCGGCCGGGCGCCCGCCACGATCTCCTCAGGCGCGCCGCGAGCGAACACGTCCTGCCCCAGCCGCTCGCGTGCCGAAAGCTTGTTCGCGGCTGCGCGGATCGCCTCCAGCCGGCGCAGGCGCAAGGCGAGCGCGGTCGCAAGGTCGGCCGCGCTCGGCTCCTCGCCCTTGGGTGGCTCCGGCAGCAGCAGGCGTGACTTGAGATAGGCGAGCCAGGCCGCCATCACGAGATAGTCGGCCGCGAGTTCGAGCCGCAGCGCCCGCGCCTCCTCGACGAAGGCGAGATACTGCTCGGCGAGAGCCAGGATCGAGATGCGGTGCAGATCGACCTTCTGCCGGCGCGCGAGATCGAGCAGCAGGTCGAGCGGCCCCTCATAGCCGTCGACATCGACGACGAGCGAAGGCTCGCCCGCACGCTCGGTGCGGTCTTCCTCGAATGGCAACTCGGCCGTCATCGAAGGCCCTGCCCCACCTGTCATCCCCGGAGATGCAGATTCGGCCGTTCAGGCGCTCAACGCAAGCGCGCTCGCGATCTCGGCGCGCGCGGCCTCCAGATCGACCGGCTCCGGCTCGTGCCGGATGCGGCCGAGCGCGGCAGCAGCGCGGCGGGCGCGCGCGCCCGTCATTTCCGGCACGGCCCCGGCAACAGCGATCATCTCGTCCATGATGCCGTGGCAATGCAGGATGACGTCGACCCCGGCCCGGATCGCGGCCCGCGACTTCGCCTCGAACGAGCCGGACAGCGCCTTCATCGAGATGTCGTCGGTCATGATCAAACCGTCGAAGCCGAGTTCGCCGCGCATGATCTCGCGCACGAGCTTGCGCGAGATCGTCGCCGGGTTCTTGGCGTCGAGCGCGGTGAAAACGAGATGCGCCGTCATCGCCAGCGGCATGTCGGCAAGATGCCGGAACGGCCGGAAATCATGCGCCCGAAGCTCGTCGAGCGAGGCATCGACGATCGGCAGGTCGTGATGGCTGTCGGCGCGCGCGCGGCCATGGCCGGGCATATGCTTGACGACAGGCAGCACGCCGCCGGCAATCAGCCCTTCAGCGGCGGCCCGGCCGAGCCGCGCCACCTGGTCGGGATCATGGGCATAGGCGCGGTCGCCGATCACGTCATGGCTGCCGGCCACCGGCACGTCGAGCACCGGCAGGCAATCGACATCGATGCCCACGCTCTTCAGGTCATGCGCCATCAACCGGGCGTTGAGGCGAACGATCTCGCGCTGGCGGATGGGATCGTTGATCGCCAGGAAGGCGCGGGCCGACTGATATTTCGGCCAGTTCGGCGGTCCCATGCGCTGGACCCGGCCGCCCTCCTGATCGATCAGGATCGGCGCGTGCCAGCCGACGGTCTCGCGCATCTCGGCGGTCAGCGCCGCGACCTGCTCGGGCGACTGCGTATTGCGCTTGAAGACGATGAAGCCCCAGGGCCTTGCGTCGCGGAAGAAGGCCCGCTCGTCCGCAGTGAGGCTCGTGCCGAGGCAGCCGGCGATGAAGGCGCGCGATGTCATGACATCGGGTTACGACATCGGCCCGAAAAGGCAAATGCGGTTTTAAAAGGAGGCCCAAGCGGAGCAGGCGACTCGGCACCGCCCTTGATGTCATCCCGGACAAGCCGCCTTCGGCGGCGCCGATCCGGGATCCATGCCGGAGCGTTTCCGATCAAGGTTCCGGCATGGATCCCGGGTCTCCTTTCGGTCGCCCGGGATGACATGTTCTTGCGGAGAAAGCCCCTCACTTCACCTGCTGGTAGGCCTGCGCGTTGAACGCATCGAAGGGCAGCTCGGCGATGCGGAACCAGAGCTGCTCCTTCTTCCAGTACGGCAGGAAGGAATCGTAGAAGGTCTTGAAGTTGGCATTGCTGGCGGCGAGCTCGCCATACATGGCGAAGGCCTCCTTGAACGCCGCCGCCATCACCTCCTGCGGGAAGGGCCGCAGCTCGGCGCCGGTGCCGGCGAGGCGAATCAGCGCGTCGGGGTTGTTGTGGTCGTACTTGGCCAGGCAGTTCATGTTGGCCTCGGCGCAGGCGGCCTCGACGATCGCCTTGTAGGAGGCCGGCAATTCGTTCCACTTGTCCTGATTGGCGAGGAAGCTGACATTGGCGTTCCCCTCCCAGAAGCCGGGATAATAATAGTACTTCGCGACCTTCGCGAAGCCGAGCTTCTCGTCGTCATAGGGACCTGAGAACTCGACGGCATCGAGCGTGCCGCGCTCGAGCGCCGGGTAGATGTCGGCGCCGCCGATCGTCTGCGGCACGACGCCGAGACGCGCCATGATCCGCCCGCCGAGGCCGGCGATGCGGAACTTCAGGCCCTTCAGATCCTCCAGCGACTTGATCTCCTTGCGGAACCAGCCGCCCATCTGCGCGCCGGTATTGCCCGAGGGAATCGTGTGGACGTTGAAGCCCTTCATGAAGGCCCGGCAAAGCTCCAGGCCACCGCCCTGGTAGAGCCAGGCATTCTGCTGGCGGGCATTGAAGCCGAAGGGCAGCGAGGTCTCGAAGGCGAAGGCCGGGTCCTTGCCGATATAGAAGCTCGCGAGCGTATGGCTGCATTCGACGGTGCCGTTCTGGACGGCGTCGAGCGCCTGCAGCGCCGGCACGATCTCGCCGGGCGCGAAGACCTGGATCTGGAAATTGTTGTCGGTCGCCTCGGCCACGCGCTTTGCGACATGGGTCGAGATGCCGAACAGCGTGTCGAGGCTCTTCGGGTAGCTGGAAGTCAGGCGCCAATTGATCTTGGGCTGCGACTGCGCGATGGCGGGCGCGGCAATGGCGGCGCTACCGGCCGCGCCGGCGGCAGCGACCTTGACGAACTTGCGGCGATCCATGGGTTACCTCCAGCGTTCAGACAGCCTGCCCGTTGGGGAAGGCCTCTCGTTGTTGGGGAGGCTACTCGCACGGCCCAACGCATGAAACAAGCGCGGTGGCGCACCCTGTCATGCATCTGATTCAAATGAAAACGGCGGCACCCGCCGGGTGCCGCCGCTGATATCCAGCGCTGATCGTTCGGATCAGTTCTTGGCGATGAAGCACTGTCCGCCGGCAGCCTGGAGCTGCGTGCACATCGAAGTCGCGTCCTCGCGGGAATAAGGCCCGACGCGCAGGCGGAAGACGGTCTTGCCCCCCGCGAGCTCGGTCTTGCGGATGATCGGCGACTGCCCGGTGAGCTGTTGCGGATATTTGCGCTGGAGCGCCGCGAAGGTGGCGCGGGCCTCGGCATCGCTGCCCGGCGCGCCGAGCTGCACGACGAAGTCGCCGGTGCCGGCGCGGACGGCGGCGGTCGCCGGAGCCGGCGGCACGGCGGCCGGAGCAGCGCTGGCGAGACGGGTCGGCGCGGCAGGCGTGGTCGCGGCAGGCGGCGTCGTCGCCCGTTCCTGAACCTTCGGTGCCGCGGCGGCCGGTGCGGGGCGCGGCGCCGGCTGCGCCGCCAGGCTGGCAAGCGAGCGGCTGGGCGCCGAGCCGGTCGCGATCGGCTGGTTGCTGTCGACGGCGATCGGGTTCTGCGCCGGCGTGCCGTCAGGACGGATCGAGACGGTACGAACCTTGCGCGGCTCGCCGAGGCCCGGCACCGGCGGGGTCGGTGTCAGGGCCGGCTCCAGCGGCATGATGCTGCGCTCGGGCGCGCTCGGAGCCGCGGCGAGCGCCGTTCCGACGCCGGAGGTCGGGCCGGGCACGACCGCGCGTGGCGCCATCGAGCGGGCCGCCTGCTGGACGTCGATCGGCTGCTCCTCGTTGTTCACGACCTTGCTCTGCGCCGGCGGGGCATCAGGATTGCGATCGTAGATCTGCTTGTTCTGGTTCGGGATCTCCGCGCCGCCCGGATTGACCGGCTCGACCTTGACCGGCCCGGCATCGGCCGTGATCACCGGCGGCTGGCCGTCCTTCGTGGCGGAACCGCCGCGCAGCGTGAAGGCGGCGCCGACGCCGACAAGGCCGACGGCGATGACCGCTGCAGCAGCCCAGAGCCCCTTGCGCGAACGGCGCGGCTCCAGGTCGGGCAAGTCGTCTTCGCCGTATTCCGGCGCCGGCATGCCCTGCTGGGCGTGGCCATAGTCATAGGCAGGCTCTTCCGGCGCATAAGCGGTCGGCGCCGGGCGGTACTGCGTGCCCTGGTCGTGGTCGAGATCGCGCGGCGGGGCCGCACCCTGAAGCACGGCCGGGCGCGCATAGGGCAGCGGCTCCGGCAGATCGAAGTCGGGCTCGAAATCATCCCGGGGAGCGGGCTGCGCCGGCGGCGGAGGCGGAGCTTCCGCCCGCTTCGGCTCGGTGCGTCGCAGCAGCGCCTCGAATTCGTCGAGCGCGCCGCGCATTTCGGCTGGAGGCGCGCTCAGTTCGGGAGCAGCCGGAGCCGGCTGCTGCGGGACGACTTCGAAGCTCGGCTCCTGCCGCGCCACAGGGCGCGGCGGCTGGCGCCGCTCGGCGAAAATATCCTTGAGCGGATCTTCCTGCCCGACGATGCGGGTCAATTCCGCAAGCGGATCGGCCTGCTGCCCCGGGCGGGGCACCTGCCCTGCTCCGCGCAGCTGACGCTCGAGATCTTCGAGATCGAGCGCGAAACGGTTCCTAGCTGGCTCACTCATGGCATGATCCATTCCAGCACAAGCCGCTTCCTCCTATGGAAGAACCGGGAACTCTGTGCGGTCAACCTGACCTTGTGCGCGCCGCCGGAAAAACCTCCGTCAGCGCATCTCTTCCGGCGCCGCAACTCCGGCGACAGCCAGACCGGAAGCAAGAACGCTGCGCACCGCATGCACGAACGCCAATCTCGCCAAGGTCGACTTTCGATCAGTTTGATTAACGAACCGTAATTGCGGCGAGTCTTTGCCCTTGTTCCAGAGCGAGTGGAAGGCGCTCGCCAGTTCATGAACGAAGAACGCCACGCGATGCGGCTCATGCGCGGCGGCTGCACCTTCGATGATTCGCGGATAGGCCGCGATCGTCTTGACGATGCCGACCTCAGCCTCGTCGACGAGGATCGAGAGATCGGCCGCGGCCAGCGCCGCCGGTGACAGGTCGAGATCGGGATAGACCTCGCGCGCCTGCCGGAAGATCGAGGCGCAGCGCGCATGTGCGTACTGGACGTAGAAGACCGGATTGTCCTTGGACTGCTCGACGACCTTGCCGAGATCGAAATCCAGCGTCGCGTCGTTCTTGCGGAAGATCATCATGAAACGCACCGCATCGCGGCCGACCTCGTCGATGACCTCGCGCAGCGTGACGAAATCGCCGGAGCGTTTGGACATGCGAACCTGCTCGCCGTTTCGCAGCAGGCGCACGAGCTGGCAGAGCTTGACGTCGAGCGAGCCCTTGCCGCCGGTCACCGCCTTCACCGCCGCCTGCATGCGCTTGACATAGCCGCCATGGTCGGCGCCCCAGACGTCGATCATCTCGGGGAAGCCGCGCATGAACTTGGAGCGGTGATAGGCGATGTCGTTGGCGAAATAGGTGTAGCTGCCATCCGACTTCAGCAGCGGCCGGTCGACATCATCGCCGAACTTGGTGGCCCGGAACAGGGTCTGCTCGCGGTCTTCCCAGTCCTCGTCCTTCTGGCCCTTCGGCGGCGGCAGGCGGCCTTCATAGACAAGGTCGCGCGAACGCAGGTCCTCGATGGTCTGGTGCACCGCGTTGGAATTGCCATCCCGGCCCTGCAGCGAGCGCTCCGAGAAGAAGAGCTCGTGAACGACGCCGAGCGCGACGAGATCGTCGCGGATCATCGCCATCATGCCGTCGATCGCCGCCTGCCGGACGAGCGGGAGCCAGTCCCACTCGGCCTTGTCGCGCAAGGCGTCGCCATGCTGCTCGGCGAGCGCCTTGCCGACCGAGACCAGGTAATCGCCGGGATAGAGCCCCTCGGGGATCGGGCCGATATCCTCGCCCAGCGCCTCGCGGTAGCGCAGAAAGGCCGAGCGGGCGAGCACATCGACCTGCGCGCCGGCATCGTTGATGTAATATTCGCGGGTGACGTCATGGCCGGCGAAGGCGAGCAGGCTCGCCAGCGCATCGCCGAATACCGCGCCGCGGCCATGGCCGACATGCATCGGCCCGGTCGGATTGGCCGAGACATACTCGACATTGACCCTGGGCTCGGGCTTCGGCGTGCCGCGCCCGTAATCCAGCCCCGCCTCGATCGCGGTTTTCAGCACGGCCGTGAACACGGCCGGCTGGAGGGTGAGGTTGATGAAGCCGGGGCCGGCGATCTCCGCCTTGGTGATCTCCGGGTCCTTGGACAGTTCCTCGACCAGCAGCGCCGCCAACGCACGCGGATTGGTGCCGGCATCCTTGGCCAGCACCATCGCGGCATTGGTGGCGAGGTCGCCATGGGCCGGATCCTTGGTCGGCTCGACCACGACGCGCGCGAGATTGAGGCCGGCCGGAAGCGCGCCTCGCTCGGCGAGGGCCGAGAGCGCGGCATGAAGACGGGCGGAATAGATCTCGAACAGGTTCATTGCGGCCACGATTGCGGATGGAAAGCCGCCCGGCCCTATCGCAGCGAGGGGGTGGCGTCAAACAGGCGGCGGTGTTCGTCGAGCGCGTACCAATCGGTCATCCCGGCGATGTAGTCGGCGATTCGCCGGGCGCGGCGGTGCTCGTCGAGCGGATCGCAACCCGCCGCCCATTCCGCCGGCATCGCTGCCGGATCGGCGCTGAAGCGCTGGAACAGCTCGCGCACGACCTGCGCCGCATCGGCCCGGATCGGCGCGATGCGCGGGTGGCGATACATGTTCGGATAGAGAAAGCCCTTGATGTCGCGATCCGCCTTCTCGATCACCGGCGAGAAGGCGATGACGGGGGCATCGGCTCGCCGGATCGCGTCAGCATCGGCTGGCGCCAGCGCGGCAAGCCGCCGCTGCGATTCCGCGATCACGTCCTCGACGAAGCGCGTGATCACGCGTCGTACCAGCTCGTTCGTGGCCCGCGCACGCTCCAGCCCGGGATGCAAGCGCTCGATCTCGTCGAGCAGTTCGGCGAGGAAAGGCACCGCGCGGAGCTCGGCATGGCCGAACAGCCCGGCGCGCAGGCCGTCGTCGATATCGTGGGCATTATAGGCGATGTCGTCCGCCAGCGCCGCGGCCTGCGCCTCGGCCGAGGCATAGCTGTCGAGCCAGAGGTCCTGCCGCTGCTGGTACTCGACGATCGCGACGGGAATGCCTGACGTCACATAGCGCGCGGTCGGCTTTCCCTGATGGTCGAGCAGCGGGCCGTTATGCTTGACCAGCCCCTCGAGCGTCTCCCAGCTCAGGTTGAGCCCGTCGAAATCGGCATAGCGCCGCTCCAGCCGCGTCACGATCCGGAGCGTCTGGGCGTTGTGGTCGAAGCCGCCGAATCCGACCATGCACTCTTCCAGCGCGTCCTCGCCGGTATGGCCGAAGGGCGTGTGACCGAGGTCATGCGCCAGCGCCAGGGCCTCGGCCAGATCCTCGTCGAGGCCGAGCGCGCGCGCCAAAGCGCGGGCGATCTGCGCGACCTCGATCGTATGGGTCAGGCGGGTCCGGTAATGGTCGCCCTCATGCGAGACGAAGACCTGCGTCTTGTGCTTCAGCCGGCGGAAGGCGGTCGAATGGATGATGCGGTCGCGGTCGCGCTGGAATTCGCCGCGCGTCGCCGAGGCCGGCTCCGCCACGAGACGCCCGCGGCTCGTGCTGGAGCGGCAGGCATAAGGGGCGCGCCAGCGTTCTCCGGGCTCGTGGCCGGCCGGCGGGGTCGGGCTCTGTGGATAGGGCATGGCAGCCTCGTTGCGGCCCCATGCTTGTAGAGCCGCTGTCGGGCCATTACCTTTCCGGGCAACCAGGGTGCAAGGCGCATCTGCCCAAGGAGCCCGAATATGTCGACCGATCTCGCGGTCAATCCGCGCGGCATCGCGGTGACCGCAAATGCCGCGAAACGCATTCTCTCCGTCATGGCGAACGAAGCGCCGGGCGCGATGCTGCGCATCAGCGTCGCCGGCGGCGGCTGCTCAGGCTTCCAGTACGTCTTCGACATCGACCGCGACCAGAGCGCGGACGATCTCGTCATCGAGCGCGACGGTGCCAGGGTGCTGATCGACGAAACCTCGCTCGACCTGCTCGAAGGCTGCACCATCGACTTCGTCGACGACCTGATCGGCCAGTCCTTCCGGATCACCAACCCGAACGCGACGAGCTCCTGCGGCTGCGGCACGTCATTCGCGGTCTGACGGCCTCGCCGCAAACGAGAAAGGCGCCCGATGGGCGCCTTTTGTCACTCCAGCTGCCGTAGGGGCTCTCAGTGCGCCGCTGTCGCGGCCACATCCTGCTCCAGGTGGATTTCCGCGGCCATCAGCCCCTTCGGTCCCGGCCCATAGCGCACCAGCACGGTCTGGCCCGGCACCAGCTCGACGAGCCCGTAGCGGCGCAGCGTCTCCATATGGACGAAGATATCGGGCGCGCCCTCGCCCTTCGAGACGAAGCCGAAACCGCGCAGGCGGTTGAACCACTTCACCACCATGCGCTCGAGCCCGCTCGTCGGCGAGACCGCGACATTGGTGCGCGCCATCGGCATCTCCGACGGATGGCGGCCCGTGGTCGTGTCGATCGAGAGCACGCGCACCGCCTGCCGGCCCCGTGCCTTCTCGACGGCTTCGAGCACGATGCGAGCACCTTCCGCTATCGTATTGAATCCGTCTCGCTTCAGGATCGTGACATGGAGCAGCACATCGGCGCCGCCCGCCTCCGGCACGACGAAGCCATAGCCCTTGGAGACATCGAACCACTTGACGTAGCCGGTGACCTCGACCGGCACTTCCGAGGCATGGCCGCCGGGCCCATCGAGCCGCATGACACGATTGAGTGACTGGATGGGACCCATCGGTGGCCGCCCGCTCTCACCGAATTCGTCGGACATGTGCCGCTCACCCCCACGCACAACGCTTGATTCGCGCTGTGAAGATACCATTGCTGCGGATTCAGGAAACAGCCCCCGAAAAATCGTCCACATCATCCGGGGCGGGAAGCGAGCCCTCCCAGAATCTCCCCGCTTTCGGCCCTGATGACGAGATCGGCGATCGGGTCGAGCTCCGTCGGCTCGCGGTTGAGGATGACGAGCTTGGCGCCCTGCCGCTTGGCGATCACCGGCAGGGTCGCTGCCGGATAGACCACAAGCGACGAGCCGACGACGAGGAACAGGTCGCAGTCCAGCGCAAACCCCTGCGCCCGCCTCATCTCCTCCTGCGGCATCGCCTGCCCGAAGGAGATCGTCGCCGATTTCACGGGTCCTGCGCAGATCATGCAGGCGGGCGGCTCGCCCGTCGCCTCGAAGACTGGCCGGATCGCAGCCAGCTCGTGCCGCCAGCCGCAGGTCAGGCAGGTCGCATAGGTGCCGTTGCCATGCAGTTCAATGACCTTGTCCTCGGGCACGCCGGAGGCCTGGTGCAGCCCGTCGATATTCTGCGTGACGATGGCTGGCGAGCGCCCGTCCGCTACCAGCCGGGCGAGAGCCCGGTGGCCGCTATTGGGCTGAGCGCCGCGATAATGGTCGTCCATTGTGAACTTGCGGCGCCAGGCCTCGATGCGAACCTCGCGGCTCTCGACGAAGGCGTCATAGGGAATCGGCTTGTTGATCATCCAGGGCGAGCCGGGAGTGCGGAAATCCGGCACGCCGGATTCAGTCGAGATGCCGGCGCCGGTGAAGCTGACGATGCTGTCCGCCTCGTCGAGCAGGTCCTTCAGCGCGGCGATGGCATCCTCGGTCTCGTCCTGCATGAACCCGTCCACTCGCTGGATTGGAAGTGCCCCAGATATGGCGCGGGTTTGCTGCGCTTCCAAGGCGATTGACGGAAAGGTCAGCACGCCGCAAATCAGATGCACCATGCCGACGACCGCCAGCGCCCAGCTCAATCCCGATCTCATCGACACCGGCACGCCGCCGATCCCGGAGGCTCAAGGCTGGGCGCGCGCCTATGGCGGCGCCCGCGGCCCGCTGATCGACCTCTCGCAGGCGGTGCCCGGCGCCCCGCCCCCAGTGGCCCTGATCGAGAAGCTTGCCGCTGCGGCGGCCGAGCCCGGCAGCACGCGCTATGGCGGCATTACCGGCGATACGGGCTTGCGCGAGGCCTATGCCGCCGAAATCTCCCGCATCTACGGCACCGCCTTCAAGCCGGCCGAGGTCGCAATCACCTCGGGCTGCAACCAGGCCTATGTCGTGACGATGATGGCGCTGGCACGCGCCGGCGACAACGTGCTGCTGCCGACGCCCTGGTACTTCAATCACGAGATGACGCTGACCATGCTCGGCGTCGAGGCCCGCCCGCTACCCTGCGCGCCGGGAGCCGGCTTCGTGCCGGATGCCGCGACCGCCGAGGCGTTGATCGACGAGCGCACCCGCGCGATCGTGCTGGTCACGCCCAACAACCCGACCGGCGCGGTCTATCCGCCGGAGACCATCGCCGGTTTCGCCGCGCTCTGCGCAAGACGCGGCATCTGGCTGGTGCTGGACGAAACCTATCGCGATTTCCTGCCCGCCGACATTGCGAGACCGCATGAAGTCTTCGCCACAACGAGCTGGCAGGATTCGGTGATCGGCCTCTACAGCTTCTCGAAGGCCTATGCGATTCCGGGCTGGCGCCTTGGCGCGATCACGGCCGGCGAGCCGGCGCTTGCCCAGATCGGCAAGGTGCTGGACTGCGTCCAGATCAGCCCGGTCCGGGCCGGGCAAGCGGCGGTGACCTGGGGCATCGACGGCATCCGCGACTGGCGCGAGCGCAACCGCGCCGAGATCAACGCCCGCGCCGATCTCTTCCGCAAGGCGATGGCGCCGCTCAATGGCTGGCGCGTGCTCTCGGCCGGCGCCTATTTCGCCTATGTCGCCCACCCGTTCGAGGGCGTGCCGGCGGCCGAGGTGGCGCGACGGCTGGTCGAGGATTGCGGCGTGCTCGCCCTGCCCGGCCCCTATTTCGGCCCCGGTCAGGAGAACCACCTGCGCATCGCCATCGCCAATGTCGCGGCGGACCGGATCGAGGGGCTGCGCGAGCGGCTGACGGGGTTTTCGATCTGACTGGCGGCTGGGCGAACCGTCATGCTCGCCCTTGTGGCGAGCATCCACGTCTTGAACACCGCCCGCGCTGAAGGAAGACGTGGATGGTCGGGACAAGCCCGACCATGACGCAAGGCCGCGTCGCTGACTGTCAGCGGAACAGCGCCGCGTAGCGATCGCGATAGGCCCAGACCAGCATCGAGCCCAGCACCACGAGGATGACCGCAACCGGCAGGCCCTGCGGGTTGATCGTGGCGTGGAACAGCACGATCACCGCCATGACCGGGGCGATCAGCGCGAGGCCGAAGGCCGGCACGACATTCGCGATCAGGCTCAGCGCGCCCGTGAGGTTGATCGCCTTGATGAAGGGCCAGAGAAAGCCGGAATCCTGCAAGGCGGTCTCGAACACGACGCCGCGCGGGCTGGTCGGCGGATGGATCAGGTTCACGCCCGTGGCGAGCCACCAGAAACCGTCGACGGCGCTGATGAGGAAGATCACCCCGAGCAGGACGCGCGGGATGGTGACGAGAAGGAAAGTCTTCATGGAGATCCGAGCCGACAAAAGAAATGGCCCCGGCAGCGCCGGAGCCATCCTTGGTCGCCTCGACCGCGCGCCGGGTTCAACCAGCGCGCTGAAAAACTACATCGTCGCGCCGATCTGCCAGGGCACGAACTCGGCATCGCCATAACCCATCTCTTCCGACTTGGAGTGCTCGCCCGAAGCGACGCGCAGCAGGTAGTCGAAGATCTCGCGCCCCTTCTCCTCCAGCGTCACGCCGTCGAGCACATCGCCGCAATTGATGTCCATGTCGTCGGTCTGCTTCAGATACATCGGCGTGTTGGTGGCGAGCTTGACCGAGGGCGTCGGCTTGCAGCCATAGGCCGAGCCGCGCCCCGTGGTGAAGGCGAGGATATTGGCGCCGCCCGCCACCTGGCCCGTCGCCGAGACCGGGTCGTAGCCGGGCGTGTCCATGTAGACGAAGCCCTTCGCCTTCACCGGCTCGGCATAGTGATAGACCGCCGAAAGCGTCTTGGTGCCGCCCTTGGCGGCCGCGCCCAGCGACTTCTCCAGGATGGTGGTAAGCCCGCCTGCCTTGTTCCCCGGCGAGGGATTGTTGTTCATGCTCATCCGGGCGCGCTCGGTATAGTCCTCCCACCACTTGATGATGCCGACGAGCTTCTCGCCGACCTCGCGCGTCGCGGCGCGGCGCGTCAGCAGATGCTCGGCGCCGTAGATCTCGGGCGTCTCGGAGAGGATCGCGGTGCCGCCATGCTCGACGAGGATGTCGACGGCAGCGCCCAGCGCCGGGTTGGCGGTGATGCCGGAATAGCCGTCCGAACCACCGCATTGCAGGGCCAGCATCAGCTCGGAAGCCGGCACCGTCTCGCGGACCGCGCGGTTGGCGATCGGCAGCATCACCTTGAGCGCATCGATGCCGGCGGCGACCGCCTTCTTCGTCCCGCCGGTCTCCTGGATCGTGAGCGTGCGGAAGACGTCGCTTTCGGTAACGCCATAGGCCTCCTTCATCCGGCTGATCTGGAAGCCCTCACAGCCGAGGCCAACGACGAGCACCGCCGCCATGTTCGGATTGCAGGCATAGCCCCAGGTGGTGCGCTTCAGCACCTCGAAGCTCTCGCCGTTGTAGTCGATGCCGCAGCCGGTGCCGTGGGTCAGCGCGATCACGCCGTCGACATTGGGATAATCGGCGAGCAGGCCGGAGCGCTTGACCTCCTCGGCCATGAAGCGCGCGGCCGAGGCCGAGCAGTTCACCGAGGTCAGGATGCCCACATAGTTGCGCGTGCCGGCCTTGCCGTTGGCGCGGCGAAAGCCTTCGAAGGTCGCCTGCTGCTCGACCGGCAGCACGAATTCGGGCTTGGCTTCCGCAGCGCAGGCATAGTCGCGATCGAAGGCATGGAATCCGGTATTATGCTCATGCACCCAATCGCCCGGCACGATGTCACTGGTCGCGAAGCCGATGATCTGGCCGAATTTGCGGATCGGCTGATCCTTGGCGATCGGCACGATCGCCATCTTGTGCCCGCGCGGAATGCGCTTGAGCGCCTCGACCCCGGCCGCGGTCACGCCGAGATCGACGGGATCAACCGCGACGACGACGTTGTCGGCAGCGTTGAGCTTGAGCGTGCGGGGCGGCGCGGATTTGTCGAGCATGGCGGAAACCGGAACCTCTTGGCGCCGCGACGGCGGCGCACGCCCTAGAGATGCGCCCAACCGCCGGTGTTTTCAATCGGTTCAAATCAGGAAACGGCCATGCGCGATCTCGAACGAACGGAAAAATCAACGGCCTGGCGCAGCGCCGCATTGGGGTCGCAAGCCCCGCGCAGCGAAGGCTCGCGCTTGCCAGCCGTCTCGCCTGACGGCAATCTCGGGTTGGTTAAGACATTGGACAGGTGTATGCGGGAGCATCGCCTCGTGCGGCAGTCAGGACATGGGAAGTCCAGGATCATGATCATCGATGGTAGGAATGCCGGCGCCAGCGAAATGGCTTTGCTCGGGCGCCGATCAGGGCTTGTCGACCGCCGCTCGTTTCTGGTCGGCTCCGCCGTCAGCCTCGGCGCGCTCGGACTGGCCGGCTGCGCCGGCGACGGCATGAGCCTCGCCGAAGCGCAGCAGATGTACGGGCCCGTACCGGACAAGAAATTCGCGATTCCCGCGGCGGACGTCACCAAGGTCGACCGGAAATACTGGCGCCGCACCGTCCGCTACGAGAGCAAGGAAGAGCCGGGCACCATCATCGTCGATCCCGCCAATTACTATGTCTATCGCATCGAGGGCGACGGCAACGCCACCCGCTACGGCGCCAATGTCGGCCGCGACGGCTTCCGCTGGAGCGGCGACGCCTATGTCGGGCGCAAATCCGAATGGGCGACCTGGACGCCCCCGCCGGAAATGATCAAGCGCCAGCCCGAGGCCGCCAAATACGCCCGCGGCATGCCGGGCGGCCTCGACAATCCGCTCGGCGCCCGCACGCTGCATCTCTATCAGAACGGCAAATACACGCTCTACACGATCTATGCCTCGAGCGACGAGGAGTCGATCGGCTCCGGCATCACCAGCGGCTGCGTCGGCCTGCTGAGCCAGGACATGATCGATCTCTACGATCAGACGCCGGTGAAGACGAAGGTCGTCGTCCTGCGGGCGTGAACCTGAAGCGTCGGGCACGCGCTGTCTCATTGAAACCCCGGCCCTCGGCCGGGGTTTTTCATCAGCGGCGGGATCGTCTATCCCTGTCGGCATGACCGAACTCGTCATTCGCCCAGCGACGCAGGCCGACCTGCCCGCGCTTCTGAATCTCTACCTCCACCTCGTTCCGGACGACACGCGCTGCCCGGACGGCAAGGCGGCGGAGATTCTGGACAAGCTCCGGCATTTCGAAGGCAGCGCCGTCCTGATCGGCCTCCTCGGCACTGATCTGGTCGCAAGCTGCACCGTGATCGTCATCCCGAACCTGACCCGGGGCGGAACGCCCTATGCGCTGATCGAGAATGTCGTCACCGACGCGGGCCATCGCAACCGCGGGCTGGGAAAGGCGATCCTGAAGGCTGCTCTCGATCGTGCCTGGGCCGCCGGCTGCTACAAGGCGATGCTGATGACGGGCTCGAAGAAGCCGGCCACGCTGGCCTTCTACGAGGCCGCCGGCTTCGAGCAATCCAAGACGGGCTTTCAGGCCAGGCGGCTTCCCGTGCGCGCCGAATAGGAAGCAATACCGCCAACGAAAAACCCCGGCCTTGCGGGCCGGGGCTCTCAAAAACGCAACTGAACTCACGTAAGCTCTGGCAGCCTTCCGGCCGCCGGCTGAAATCACGCCTTCGAAGCGGCCGGGACGGCCTTCGAGACGATGCCTTCGAACGGCTTGTAGGCGTCCTTGGCGAGAGCGGTGTAGAGCTCGCCCATCTTGGTGAGCTGGGCAACGGCGCCCTCGAACGAGGTCTTGACGAAATCGGCCTGGATCTCGAGGGCCTTGTCGAAGGTCTTCACGCCAGCGAGCTTCTCGAGCGTGGCGGTGCCGGCCTCGAAGGACTTCTTGGCATAGTCGGTGGTCTCGACGGCGATCGTCTGCACGCCCTTCGACGTGGCGCCGAAAGCCTTCAGGGCGGCGTCGACGTTGTCCTTGGAAGCCTTCTGGATGGTCTCGAACTGCTGGATCATGGGTCGTCTCCTCGGCACTCTGCGGTGCCACCTCAGGTGATGGGCCGATCGGCCCGATATGTCGCCCCAAGGTCGTGTGACCGTGATCACCACCGGGGACTGACCGCATATTGTGCATTGCAGCATGAATGTCAAGAGAACGCTGCAATGCACCAAACGCAGATCGTTCCGTTAGCAACCGTTCAAGTTTTAACGGCTCCGTAACCGCATCCGCCTAACCTCTCCAACTGTGTCCCCTGCGCCACGATGAGCCAGGCGCGGGATCGGCCCATGGTTGCGAGTTCGAGGCGGGTTCATGTTGTCTGGTTGCGTTGGGTTGCGGCGGTCGCATCTGCGAACCGTTGCGGGTCTGGTCGGTGTCGCCGCCATTGCGGCCACGATCGTGTCCTCTCCTGCGGAGGCGCGCAAGCGCCGTCACGCGGGCGGCGGCTATACCCCTCCTTATGCCGCGATGGTGGTCGATGCGAAGACCGGCCGCACGCTGCATGCGGTCAACGAGGATGCCGCCCGCATTCCGGCCTCGCTGACCAAGGTCATGACGCTCTACATGCTGTTCGAGCAGATGGAGCGCGGCCGCTTCAGCATGGATTCCGAGCTCAAGGTCTCGTCCTATGCGGCCTCGCAGCCGCCGACCAAGCTCGGCCTGCGCGCCGGCTCGACCATCGCGGTCGAGGACGCGATCAAGAGCATGATCACGCTCTCCGCCAACGATTCCTCGGTCGTCGTGGCCGAGAACATCGCCGGTTCCGAAGAGGCTTTCGCCGACCAGATGACGCGCAAGGCCCGCTCGCTCGGCATGGGCTCGACCCGCTTCTACAACCCGCACGGCCTGCCGCATTCCCCGCCGAACATCACGACGGCGCGCGACCTCACGATCCTCGCCCGCGCCATCCAGGAGCGCTTCCCGAAATACTACCCGCTCTTCTCGATGCGGGCGTTCCAGTATGGCAGCCGCACCATCCGCGGCCATAACCGCCTGCTCGGCAAGGTCGAGGGCGTCGACGGCATCAAGACCGGCTACACCCGCGCCTCCGGCTTCAACCTGATGACTTCGGCCAGGTCGGAAGGCCGGCACGTCGTCTCGATCGTGCTCGGCGGCCGGTCCGGCGCCTCGCGCGACAAGATCATGACCGATCTCGTGCTTGCCAGCCTGCCCCGCGCCTCGACCAGCGGCCGCGCCTCGGTGATGGTCGCCGAGGCTCCGGCGCCGGAAGAGCGGCCGCGCTCGCTTCCCGTCCAGCAGGCCGCCGCCGAGCCGGCGCCGATCCCGGTGCCGCGCCCGCGCCAGCAGGCTGAAGAGCCGCAGGCCCTCCCGGCCGCCGCCCGCGCCTATGCCCCGATGCCGACCACCACGCCGATCGCGCCGCCGCGCCCGATCGCGGTCGCCGGTGGCAGGCCGCTGCAGATTTCCGGCATGCGCCCCGTCGCTGCCACGACGACGCCGTCCGCCATGCGCTGGTCGATCGGCGCTCAGCCAGCCGACGCGAAGGTCCTGCGCCCGCCGGCGAATGTCGACGTCACGTCCTCGATCGCCAAGGCGCCCGAGCCCGTCGCCGAGCCGGTGAAGGTCGCCGAGGCCAAGATCGACGTTCCGGCAGCCCCGGTCGCCCGCAAGATCGAAGCGGCGCCCGCCAAGGTCCAGGCGCCCGAGCCGGCCCCGGTCATGACGCACCAGGCCGCGATCGTCGCTTCCGGCAAATGGGTGATCCAGCTCGGCGCCACCGATGACGAGGGCAAGGCCAAGGAAATCCTGGCCCGTGCCAAGGCAAAGGCCTCGGCCTCGCTCGCCAGCGCCTCGCCCTTCACCGAGAAGGTCGAGAAGGGCGGCTCCACCCTGTTCCGGGCACGTTTCGCCGGCTTCGACGACTCGAAGGATGCGCAGAACGCCTGCAACAAGCTGAAGCGCGGCGGCTTCTCCTGCTTCGCCACGCGCAGCTGAACGAAGACCGGGGAAAGGAGTTCACGAGATGTCGCAGACCCACTCCCAGAGCCCGTCCCTATCGCTGCTTCATAAGGACGTCCTTGGCCTGGTTGACGCGAGCGGCAAGGCCGCTGGTGCCACCGGCATCCGGGTGGATGCGCTTCATCAGAGCCCGGTGGGCTTCGCGGACCGCCTCCTCGCCCGCCCCCGGCTGAAGCCCCAGGATATCGTAGGCCTCCTGCTGCGACATCGCGCCCGCGCCCGGCGCGCCACGCTGCCCCGCGTCTCCGTCACGCTGAGCGTCTTCACGCCAGCCGGGCGACCGGCGGTCGAGATATGCCTCTAGCAGCCGCGCGCCGTCCGGATCGCGGGTGAGGCAGTCGCGCATCAGCGCGGCGAGATCGTCCGCGCCCAGGCTGTCGAGCCCCCGCCCGGCATAGGGGCCGTCCGTGACGCGGCCGCTCATCCCGCCGCTGTCATGGTCGAGCTCCATCTCCAGTAGCGCCGACTTGACCTTCGAGGTTGCACCCGCCGTGGGCCCGGCTCGATCGGCCCAAGGAAAGCGGATGCCGCCCGGCCCGGTCGCGCTCCAGCCGAGCAGCCAGGCGCCGACGCCGCCGAGAAAGATCGCCATGTCCATCCGGCCGCGCACCATCAGGAGCCCGGCCACGCCGAGCGCGACGACACCACCGCCGGTCTTCGCCAGGCGCGCCAGCACCTTGGGGTTCGATCCCGCAAAAAGCTTCGCCAGCCACCAGACCAGGATCAGCACGGCAACGCCGTAGAGCAGGCTCACCGCCTTCCTCCGTCGATTGCGGCGATCAGCCCCTTCACCGCCGGCGCAGACCCGGCGAGCCGAGCCATCGCCTCGCGTCCGCCGGCAGCATAGGCCGCCGCACCGCGCAGCAGATCGAGCAGCGAGCCCGGCGCATTCACGTCGAAGCGGGCATGGGCGCCGCCGGTCAGGCGCGCGATCGTCGCGAAGGCAGCGCTCGCTGCCGGATCATGCCCCTCCTGGAAGACGAAGCCGCGGATGCCGCGCAGGCCGAGCTCGCCGGCAAGCGCGGCCAGCGCATCGACATCCTCCTCCATCGCATCGCCGACATAGACGAAGGCCCGCACCGGCACGGCCTTGGCCTCGTCGCGGACATGGCGCAGCACGCGGGCGATCTGGGTCTGCCCGCCCTCACAGGCGATACCGCGCATCAGCCCGGTCAGGCGCGCGGGCTCGCCGACCCAGCCGGAAGCGCGGCATTCGCCGATGCCCCTGAAATAGACGAGCTGCACCGCGAGCCCGCCACTTTGCGAGGTGACCTCGAACATGCGCGCCTGCAGCGAGCAGGCGAGGTCCCATGTCGGCTGGCGGCTCATCGTGGCGTCGAGTGCGAAGACCAGTCGCCCCGCCTGCCCCGCCGCCAAGGGCGCGAGCTGCTTCGCCGCGCCGAGAAAGCGGTCGATATCTCCCGGCTGCGAATGCGTCGCCGGCGCGCTCGCTCCCGCCTTGCCGACAGCCCGGTCCTTCCTCTCGCTCATCGACCCCTTCGATCCACCTGAATCATCCTTCGTCCTGATATTGGCCATGGCGGCGGCATTTGCTACCCGTGCCTCGAACGGAGGGCGCGGCAGTGGCTGGGATTACGGTTTTCGAGACGGTCGCCGCGATGCGCGAAGCCGTTGCCGGCTGGCACTCAGCCGGCGAGAAGGTCGCGCTGGTGCCAACCATGGGCGCGCTGCATGAAGGCCATATCGCGCTGGTCAGCGAAGGCCAGCGCCATGCGAAGCGGGTGATCGTCACGATCTTCGTCAACCCGACGCAGTTCGCGCCCCACGAGGATTTCAAGAAGTACCCGCGCACCTTCGACGACGATTGCGCCAAGCTCGTCGCGGCCGGCGCCGACGCGGTGTTCTTCCCTTCGGTTGAGGAGATGTATCCGGCCGGCTTCGCCACCCGCGTGCTGCTGCTCGGCCCGGCCGCTGTCGGGCTGGAGGACCGTTTCCGCCCGACGCATTTCGAGGGCGTCGCGACGATCTGCTGCAAGCTCTTCACGCAATCGCGCGCCGACTATGCGATCTTCGGCGAGAAGGACTACCAGCAACTCAAGGTCGTGACCCGCATGGCCGCTGATCTCGACCTCGGCATCGGCATCGTCCCCCTGGCGACGATCCGCGAGGCCGACGGCCTCGCGATGTCCTCGCGCAACCGCTATCTCTCGGCCGAGCACCGCGCGCTGGCACCGCTGCTCCATCGCGTGATGCAGGATCTGGCCATCCGCATCCGCAACCGCGACGACCTGTTCAAGGCGGTCGCCGATGCGCAGAACGCGATCATCACCGCCGGCTTCGAGCTCGACTATCTGGAAGCGCGCCATGCCGAAACGCTGGCACCCGTCGCCTCGCTGGCCGACGGCCCGATCCGCCTGATCCTGGCGGCGCGTATCGGCAGCACGCGACTGCTCGACAATATTCCGGTATGAAGACCGCCACGGAGCCCAGGTCACGAGCGACCTTACAGATGACGCTCAACGTCCATGCGCTGATGCAGGATACGGATCACGTCGACACCTATTGCCGATAACCGATAGAAAATCAGATGCGAGCCGACGGCATACTTGAAATAGCCGCCGCGGACATCGACCGCCCGCCCCTCCTTCCGGCCACGGCTCAACCCGTCGAAGGCGGCAACCAGGCCGGCGTGATAGCTCTCGGCCTGTTCCGTCGACCAGCGCCGCGCCGTCCAGGACCAGATGCGTTCGAGATCAGCTACCGCCAGCGGAGAGAGGCGATAGCTGGCTTCAGCCATGCCCGGAGCGCATCCGCTTCACAAAGGCATCGTTGTCGAACAGCTCCGGCTCACCGGATTCCTCGCCGGCGGCGAGCGCATCCTGCAGCGCTTTGACGCGCGCTTCATGCGCTTCCAGCAAACGCAGGCCCGCGCGGACGACTTCGCTGGCCGAACCATACCGGCCGCTTTGCACCTGTTCGCCGATGAAATCGCTGAAATGATCGCCCAACGCGACCGAGGTATTTTTCGTCATACGCCCCTCCGTCGATGCCAATAAATACCAAATCTTGGTACCTTCAGCAATGAGCGCTACAACAATCCCAACCCCGCCAGCTCCCGCCGCAACTCCTCCGGCATCTCGCCGACATCGCCGCCATGCTCGGAGAGATCGCGCGGCGCGTCTTTCGCCTGCAGATAGCGCCAGCCCTGGAAGGGCCGGAACGGCCGCGGCTCGACCGGCACCACGACCGGCTCCATCACGAGATGGCAGCGGCCGATGCCTTCGCCATCGGTGAAGGGGCGGATATCGGTGAGGCGCTGGCGCGCCGAGATCTGGCCCTTGATCACCCAGTAGAGCGAGCCGCCATCGAGTATCTCCTCGATCTTCTTCGGCACCATGCGCGTCGTGTGCAACTGCTCCGCCGGCTCGCCGCGGGCGCGGCGCTGCGCCTGGCGCTCGGCGATCCAGTCCTCGAGATCGCTGATCGATTCGGCGCCGACGCAGAGCTTGAGCAGATGAAGGGGCATGGCCGCAAAATAGGCCTGCGCCGGCCGCCAAGCCAGTCTCCGCGGCGCTTCTCCACAGCCCGGCCGTCAGTTCCGATGCGCCAGCACGTTGACGAGCCGGCCGAACGGATCGCGCAGGAAGAAGCGCCTAACGCCCCAGGGCTCGTCGACCGGACCATACGTGATCACATGACCAGCGGCACGCGCCCGGTCGAGCACCGCGTCGAGATCGTCGACCTCGATCGAGAGATCGGGCACCGGAGCGCCCGAGCCTCCCTCGCTGGCGAAGCTCAGTTGCGGCACGCCCGATACGGCTTCAGCCGCATAGGTCTGAATCCAGCCATGATCCATGGCGAGGGTGAGGCCGAAGAGATCACCATAGAACGCTTGCGCCAGCTTCGGCTCCGCGGTTGCGATATTCGCGACGATTCGCTTCACGATCATTCCGACCTCCCGAACCAGACACGGACGCTTCCCATGCGCGGACTAGCAGGCAAGGCCATCCTCGTCACCGGCTCCTCGACCGGCATCGGTTTCGCGATGGCCGAACGCCTCGTCGCCGAGAGCGCCAGGGTGCTGATCCATGGCCGCGACGCGGCGGAAGTCGATGCAGCCGTGGCGAAGCTCGGCCCCGCGACGGCGGGCGCGACCGGCGATCTCGCCGAGCCCGCGACCGCGCAAGCCATCGTCGATGCGACGATCGCCGCCTTCGGCCGCATCGACGGGCTCGTCAACAATGCCGGAATCTATCCGCGCGGCATTCTCACCGAGACCACAGCCGCCTTCTTCGACCATATCTTCGCGATCAACACCCGCGCGCCACTGCTCTGCGCGGAGGCCGCGATCCGCGCTTTCCGCGCCCAGAAATCGCCCGGCGCCATCGTCACCGTCGGCTCGATCAACGCCTATTGCGGGCTCTCGAACCTCACGGTCTATTCGATGTCGAAGGGCGCGTTGATGACGATGACGCGCAACCTCGCCAACACGCTCGGCCCCGAGCGCATCCGCGCCAACCAGCTCAATGTCGGCTGGACCTGGACCGCCAACGAGGACGCCACCCAGCAGCGCGAGGGCCGCAAACCCGGCTGGCAGAACCATCTGCCGCTGCGCGACGCCCCGACCGGCCGCATCATGCAGCCCGAGGAGATCGCCGCCCACACCGCCTTCTGGCTCTCCGAAGACAGCGCCCCGGTCTCCGGCCAAATCTACGAGGCCGAGCAGTTCCCGGTGATCGGCCGCGGATGAGCCGGATTTCCGGAGAAGTCTTCGAGCCCTGGCTCGCCCGCTGGGGCCTCGTCGCAGACGGCAAGCCGATCAGGACCCATGCCAGCCACCTGCTGCCCGTCCTGCGGGGCAGCGCACCCGCCATGCTGAAGCTGCCAGAGGTCGAAGACGAGCGGCGCGGCTATCTGCCGCTGGAATACTGGAACGGCGACGGCGCCGCCCGCCTGCTCGCCCGCAGCGAACACGGCGAGGCGATGCTGATCGAGCGCGCCACCGGCAAGCGCTCGGTAGCAGCCATGGCACGCAGCGGCACTGAAGGCGATGACGAAGCCACCATCATCCTCTGCGACGCCATCGCTGCCCTGCAGAAACCGCGTGGCCCGGCTCCTGCCGGGCTGATCCCGCTCGACATCTGGTTCAGGGACCTGTTTCCGGCGGCGGCTAAGCACGGCGGCCTGCTCGCCCGCGCTGCGGCGGAGGCGAGCATGCTCCTGCCTTCACAGCAGGAGGCCCTGCCGCTCCATGCCGACCTGCATCACGACAATGTCCTCGACTTCGAGGGTCGCGGCTGGCTCGCCATCGATCCGAAATCGGTGATCGGCGATCGCGCCTTCGAATACACGATCCTGTTCTGCGATCCCGATCTCGCCGACCCCGAGCCGCCGGTCGCCGTCGCGCCCGGCGCCTTCGACCGCCGGCTGGAGATCGTGCTGGCGAAATCGGGGCTGGAGCGGGAACGACTGCTACGCTGGATCATCGCCTGGTGCGGGTTGTCGGCAAGCTGGTTCCTGCAAGACGAAGACCCGCTGACGGAGATCAATCTGACGATCCTGGAAAAGGCGACTGCGGCGCTGGACGCGTAGCGCGCCGTCATGCTCGCCCTTGTGGCGAGCATCCGCGTCTTGAACACGGCATTCGACCACTGAAGACGTGGATGGTCGGGACAAGCCCGACCATGACGAAAGTGGACTGAATCAATCCCTCAGCAGTCGCTCGCAAGCGATTCCGCTAACTCGCCTATTCCCCCAGCACGACCACCTTCGCACCCTCGGCCACCTGCGCGCCGGGCTCGCCCGCGACCTCGCTGACCGTGCCGTCGCGCGGGGCGGTCAGCACGTGCTCCATCTTCATCGCCTCGACGATGGCGAGGCGCTGGCCCTTAGTCACGGCCTCCCCCGGCGCCACGAAGAGCGCGACGAGCTTGCCATGCATCGGCGCCTTGATGACGCCGCCCGAGCCCGCTGCCGCATCGAGATCGACGCTGAACGGATCGAACAGCGAGACCGCCGTCTGCCGGCCGCGATGCAGCGCGAACCATGTCCCGCCCTCGCCTTCGGCCAGCGCGATCTCATGCTCGCCCTCGCCGATCTCGTGGCCGGGCAGGCTGACGCGGGCATCCTCGCCATGCCACTCGATCCGCGCTTCGATGCGCTCGCCATCGACCGTGAGCGGCAGACCGAGCGGCTGGCGCGGCATCAGCGAGAAGGCGTCCGGGTCGAGCCAGGGCGAGCGGGATTCGCCCCCGGCCCGGCCGGCTGCCGCGATCATGCCGGCCGCCTGCCGCTCCTCCTCAAGCTGCAGGGCCGCCGCCGCGACCGCCGCCGCATCGAGCGGCTGCGGCTCGGCGCCGAGCGCGCTGATATTGCGGTCGATGAAGCCGGTATCGAACGGCCCCTTCCGGAAGCCCTCCGCCTCGGTCAGCTTCTTCAGGAAGGCGAGATTGGTGCGCGGGCCGGCGACCACCGTCTCGCCCAGAGCTGAACCCAGCCGGTCGAGCGCCTCGTCGCGCGTGGCACCATGGGCGATCACCTTCGCGATCATCGGGTCGTAGAACGGCGTCACGGTATCGCCGGCCTCGACGCCGGTATCGATGCGGATGCCCTCGCCCTCGGGAAATTGCAGCGCCCAGAGCTTGCCGGTCGAAGGCAGGAAGCCCTTCTCCGGGTCCTCGGCATAAAGCCGCGCCTCGACTGCATGGCCCGTGGCCGAGACATCGGCCTGCGTGAAGCCGAGCGGCTCGCCGGCCGCGACCTTCAATTGCAGTTCGACGAGATCGAGCCCGGTGATCGCCTCCGTGACGGGATGCTCGACCTGGAGGCGGGTATTCATCTCCATGAACCAGAATCCGTCGGCCTTCAGCCCGTCGCGCCCGTCCGCGATGAACTCGACCGTGCCGGCCCCGACATAGCCGACGGCCTTGGCGGCCTCGGTCGCGGCCTTGCCCATCGCGGCGCGGACCTCGGCGCTCATACCCGGCGCCGGCGCCTCCTCGATCACCTTCTGATGGCGCCGCTGCAACGAGCAGTCGCGCTCGTAGAGATGGACGACATCGCCGTGGCTGTCGCCGAACACCTGGATTTCGACATGGCGCGGCGAGAGCACGTATTTCTCGACCAGCACCCGCGCGTCACCGAAGGCGTTTTGCCCCTCGCGCTGGGCGCTGGTGAGCGCATCGTCGAAATCCTCGGGCCGGTCGACCTTCTTCATGCCCTTGCCACCGCCGCCCGCGACCGCCTTGATCAGCACGGGATAACCGATGCGGCGCGCTTCCGAGCGGAGGAAATCGGCGCCCTGCTCGGCGCCGTGATAGCCCGGCACCACCGGGACATCAGCCTTCTCGACCAGCGCCTTGGCGGCATCCTTCAGGCCCATGGCCCGGATGGCCGAAGCCGGCGGACCGACGAAGACGATGCCCGCCGCAGTGCAGGCATCGGCGAATTCGGCATTCTCGGAGAGGAAGCCGTAGCCCGGATGGATGCAGGCCGCGCCGGCCTCCTTCGCGACAGCAAGGATCTTGTCGGCGTCGAGATAGCTCTCGCGGGCGGGGGCCGGGCCGATATGATAGGCCTCGTCCGCCATCTCGACGAACATCGCCTCGGCATCGGCGTCCGAATAGACGGCGATGGTGCGCAGGCCGAGCCGCCGGGCGGTGCGGATCACCCGGCAGGCGATCTCGCCGCGATTGGCGATCAGGATGGAGGGCAGCTTGGCGGCGATCGTCATGGCGGCGGCATCCTCAGGAGACGTGCCGCCTTTATAGCCCGCCCACGGCGTCTGTCTGCGCCTTGTTGCGCAAACCGGATTGGGACGCTTCCGGTGTCGCGCTCCGCCTGAGCGAGCGCCAGATCGCCCAGGTCGCCTGGAAGCAGATGCCGGCGACGACGACATCGAACAGATATTCCGGCCAGCGCACCGGCGCGACACGGGCAGCGAGGCCGACGAGCGCGAATCCGGTCGTCGAGATCATGTCGTTGCGGCTCGACAGCCAGGTCGCCTTGATCACCGGATTCTGCTCGCGCCGGAAGCGCCAGAGCGCGGCGACGACGAGGAAGGCGATGACGATGGCGCTCGCCGCAGCGAAGCCTAGCGTCCAGACCTCGATCGGCCGCGGCCGGACGACCTTGTCCCAGAGATCGTAGAGTGTGTGCAATCCGGCGACCGCCATGACCGCGCCGATCGCCACCGCCGCGAGCCGCTCGATCCGCGCATCGCGGCCGAAGACGATCGCGGCGATGCCATAGAGCGCGACGTCATAGACCCAGTCGACGCCGTCCTTGAAGAGCTGGGCATTGCCGATGGCAAGCGCCCAGACGACCGTCGCCACCGCCTGGATCAGGATGCCGAGCGCGATGCCCCAGATGGTCAGCGTATAGGCGCGGGCGACGGCAGGGCTCGATGCCGAGCCTTCTCCGTCCCCATCATGGCCGGGTTTGTCCCGACCATCTACGTCTTGCGCCGCTGCGGCCACCCTCACTCCTTGTCATCCCGGACAAGCCGCGTCAGCGGCGCCGATCCGGGATCCATGCCGGAGCAGAAATCCGCAAGGCTCAGGAATGGATCCCGGGTCTACGCGGAGTTTATCCTTGGGTCGATCAAAGATCGAACCCGGGGGCTGCGCCCGGGATGACTGGCAAGGGGGAAGGCTAACGAAAGGCGGGCTCCTCACCCCCGCCCGACGAGCGGCGCCTTGGTCGCCATCACCGTGACGAACAGCACGTTCGCCTCAGGCGGCAGGCCGGCCATGTGCAAAACGGTCGTCGCGACATGGTCGACATCCATCACCGGCTCGACCTTCACCGAGCCATCGGCCTGCGGCACGCCGGTCGTCATCTTCTTCGCCATCTCGGTCAGCGCGTTGCCGATATCGACCTGGCCGACGGCGATGTCATATTTGCGCCCGTCGAGCGCTGCGGTCTTGGTCAGGCCCGAGATCGCATGCTTCGTCGCGGTATAGGCAACCGAGTTCGGCCGCGGCGCATGCGCCGAGATCGAGCCGTTATTGATGATGCGCCCGCCACGCGGCTCCTGATCCTTCATCGCCTTGAAGGCGGCCTGGGTGCAGAGGAACGGCCCGGTCAGGTTGGTGTCGACCACCTTCTGCCAGTCCTCCAGCGAGAGGTCCTCCAGCAACACGCCGCCCGGCGCATTGACGCCGGCATTGTTGAAGAGCACGTCCACCCGCCCGAAGGCTTTCGTCGTCCTGGCGAACAGGTTCTCGACCGAGGCCTTGTCGGTGACATCGGTCGGCACCGCGAGAGCACGGCCCTTGTCGACGCCGGAGAGCTGGATCGTCTCCTCGAGCGCATCCGCGCGGCGGCCGGCCAGCACGGTACGGTAGCCGTCCTTCAGGAAGGCGATGGCGACCGAGCGCCCCACGCCCGAGCCGGCGCCGGTGATGATCGCGACCTTGTTATGCCCAGACATGCGTTTCCCCGTGTTTCCCTAGGCCTAAATCGTTTGAGATGGCATCCGACCATAACGGGCGAAACCGCCGAGGGGAACCATCGGCCGGCCGTCATTTCATGCTCTTGCCGCCCGCCGGCCCTGCCTTATCGTGGCCGCCGGGAGGACGACGCGAAGACCAGCCTGAAGGCCGCCATTGGCTTGCGGCGGGCATCGTCGCCCTGTCATCGACCCGTCACCGGAGATCGCCGCCTTGCTTCGCTTCCTGCTGATCGCCTTCACTCTGCTGACGATGGCCCCGGCCGTGCGCGCACAGGAGCCCGCTGTCGCGCTCGTCGGCATCGGCTCCGCGCCGATCCGGCTCACGGCGCAATCCCTCGCCGCCCTCCCTCTCGCCGAACGCGAGGTGACTCTCGAGACGTCGAAGGGGTCGGCGACGCGGCGCTACAAGGGCGTGCTGCTCTGGGACGTGCTGCAGGCCAACAAGGCGCTCGACGGCCTCAAGCCGGCAGAGCAGTTGAAGAAGACCTTCCTTGTCAGCGCCAGGGACGGCTACCAGATCGCCTTCTCGGTCGGCGAGATCCATCCCGATTTCGGCAACCTGCCTCTGATTCTCGTCTCGGCGGTGGACGGCAAGGCGCTCGACGGCGGCTGGCGCCTCGTCGCGCCCGGCGACAAGCGCGGGGCGCGAGCCGTCTACGAGGTCGTGAAGATCGAATTGCGCTGAGCGTGGTGCGCGGCGGGTTACGTTTCAAACCACGCGCCTGTCGGAGCGACGGCGTCTGCAATGTCTCTGTCATGAGGATCTGCTATCGGGATGCAGCCCCGCTTCAGATCATAATGAACAAGATGTTAGCAGCGTATGGAGGCGGTTAACGCCAATATGCACTTGGCGCATAGACGGCTTGGAATGAAAAAGGACAGATGTTATCCCCGCTGCCGAATATGCGTATGCCTAGGGATTGGTGCATTCCATGAAAAGCGCCGCCGCTGTCGTTGCAAGCGTATTGGTTCTCGAGCTTTTTGCTCTGAGACCCGCCTATGCCGGCTTTCTTGACTTTCTGCTTGGCCCGCCCCCTCGCACCGAAACGCCCTATGTTTCGACGCCGCTGGAGATGACCATCCGCGCCAAGCGGCGGCCCTCCAAAGCGCCGAAGCAGGCGCAGGTCGAGCGACCGCCCGTCCTGGTCACGCCGATGGACCCGGTGAAGGACCCCAACTGGTTCTTGAGCGACCCGACCCTCCGCAAGGGGGATGTCGTGGTGCTGCCGGGCAAGATCGTGGTCTTCAATGGCAACCGGGGCGAGCGACGCCGGTCCGACTTCGAGGACCTTCTGAGAACGCGCCTCGTCTCGCTGAAGGAGCGCAGCCGTATCCGGGCGTTCACCGACTATTTCAACGGTGCGGTCAGGGCATTCAAGGCCGGAGCGGCGACGGCCTTGCAGGTCGAGCCCCCGGCCCGACAGACCGCGCCCGGCGAAGTTCGCATCGTTTCGACGGTGAAAAACTAGGGCGGCCGCCAGGACAAGGCGCGGGCTACATCTGCCGTGTCCAAGCGCCGTTTTACATCCGGAACACGCCGAACTTGGTCTCGGGCACCTCGGCGTTCAGCGTCGCGGAGAAGGCCAGCGCCAGCACGCGCCGCGTCTCGGAGGGCAGGATGATGCCGTCGTCCCAGAGCCGCGCCGTGGCGAAATAGGGCGAGCCTTCCTCTTCATAGCGATTGCGGATCGGCGCCTTGAAGGCCTCCTCCTCGGCCGCCGGCCAGCTCTTGCCCTCGGCCTCGATATTGTCGCGCCGCACGGTTGCGAGCACGCTCGCCGCCTGCTCGCCGCCCATCACCGAAATCCGCGAATTCGGCCAGGTGAACAGGAAACGCGGCGAGTAGGCCCGGCCGCACATGCCGTAATTGCCGGCGCCGAAGGAACCGCCGACCAGCACCGTGATCTTCGGCACCCGCGCCGAGGCCACCGCCGTGACGAGCTTGGCGCCGTCCTTGGCGATGCCGCGCGTCTCGACATCGCGGCCGACCATGAAGCCGGTGATGTTCTGCAGGAACAGCAGCGGAATCCGCCGCTGGCAGCAGAGCTCGATGAAATGCCCGCCCTTGACCGCGCTTTCGGAGAACAGGATGCCGTTATTGGCGATGATGCCGACCGGGATGCCGTGAATGCGGGCAAAGCCTGTCACCAATGTCGTGCCGTAGAGCTTCTTGAACTCGTCGAACTCCGAGCCGTCGACCAGCCGCGCGATCACCTCGCGGATGTCGTACTGCTTCTTGAGATCGGTCGGCACGACGGCTTCGAGTTCGGCCGGATCGTAGAGCGGCTCGACCGGCTCGGCGATGTCGATGTCCGGTCGCTTCACGCTGTTGAGATTGCCGGCGATCCGCCGGGCGATGGCGAGCGCATGGGTATCGTCGCCGGCATAGTGATCCGCCACGCCCGAAAGGCGCGCATGGACATCGGCGCCGCCGAGATCCTCGGCCGAGACGACCTCGCCGGTCGCCGCCTTCACCAGCGGCGGGCCGCCCAAAAAGATCGTGCCCTGCTTCCGGACGATCACGGTCTCGTCCGACATCGCCGGCACATAGGCACCGCCGGCCGTGCAGGAGCCCATCACCACCGCGACCTGCGGAATGCCCTCGGCCGAGAGCGTCGCCTGATTGTAGAAGATGCGGCCGAAATGCTCGCGATCGGGGAAAACCTCGGTCTGATGCGGCAGGTTCGCGCCGCCGGAATCAACGAGATAGATGCAGGGCAAGCGGTTCTCGCGCGCGATCTCCTGGGCGCGCAGATGCTTCTTCACCGTCATCGGATAATAGGTGCCGCCTTTGATCGTCGCATCGTTGCAGACGATCATGCATTCGCGGCCAGCGACGCGGCCAATGCCGGCGATCATGCCGGCGGCATGGACATCGCCTTCATACATACCGAAGGCGGCGAGCGAGCCGATCTCGAGGAAGGCCGAGCCCGGATCGGTCAGGCGCAGCACGCGCTCGCGGGGCAAAAGCTTGCCGCGCGCCGTGTGGCGCTCACGGGACCTGGCATTGCCGCCGAGCGCGGCGGTGGCGCGATGCTGCTGGAGCTCGTCGCGCAATCCGCTCCAGGCTTCGGCATTGGCGCGCGTCTCGGCCGAATTCAGATCGACCTTGCTCTCGATGACAGGCACGGGCGCGCTCCTCGGTAACAATCTCTGCCGAGGTTATGGCGCGCCGCGCCGAAAACGCCAACCGGCGCGGACGCACGGACGCGGCCGTGCAAATCCGCGCCGGTCGAAGTGACTTGGAGAGCCCTCATCCTGAGGAGCCGTTCCTGGGGAACGGCGTCTCGAAGGATGTTCCAGGAATCTCCGGAACCATCTGGAGCATCCTTCGAGACGCAAGCTCCGCTTGCTCCTCAGGATGAGGGCTCCTGCTCAAACGGGCGCCCGGCTCACTCGCTCATCTTGTTGATCGATCCGGTCACCGACGGCGCCGCAACCGCGCCGATCGCTCCGCCGGCAATGGCTCCGATCGGCCCGCCGACGAGCGCACCGGCGCCTGCGCCGGCCGCAGCACCGGCGATGCGCTGGTCGGTGGTGTTGCAGCCTGCAAGCAGCAGGGTGAGGCTACCCGCCAGGAAAACGCTTCGCATTGTCATCCCCATCTTCGCCCCCGCCCGGGTCGAAGATGGCGGCGCCATGGCTAACGGTTGGTAAATCAGGCCTGAACGGTGGGGCCGAACACGCGCTCGAACGCCTCGCGCAGCACCGAATCGACCTCCGGCATCGTCACCGGCAGACCGAGATCGACCAGCGAGGTCACCCCGTACTGGCTGACGCCGCAGGGCACGATACCGTCGAAATGCGACAGGTCCGGCTCGACATTCAGCGAGATGCCATGGAACGAGACCCAGCGCCGCACGCGGATGCCGATGGCCGCGATCTTGTCCTCGGCGTCGACGCCCTTGGTGGGCCGCCGCACCCAGACGCCGACGCGGTCCTCGCGCCGCTCGCCGCGGATGTTGAAGTCATCGAGCGCGCCGATCAGCCAGCTCTCCAGCGCGGCGACGAAACGGCGCAGGTCGGGCTGGCGCCGCTTCAGGTCGAGCATGACATAGGCCACGCGCTGGCCGGGACCGTGATAGGTGAACTGCCCGCCCCGCCCCGAACGGAACACGGGGAAGCGCTCCGGCGCGATCAGATCCTCGTCGCGGGCCGAGGTGCCGGCCGTATAGAGCGGCGGATGCTCGACCAGCCAGACGCGCTCGCGCGCCAGGCCGTCCGCGATCAGCCCGGCGCGAGCCTCCATTTCGGCGACGGCGTCGTCATAGCCGACGAGCCCCTCGGCTATGACCCATTCGACCGGCTCGGACACCCCTTCCGGCAGGAAGGAAACGGCCAGCTCCTCACGCATCTTCACCATGGCTTAACCATGTTCCGTCCAAAGTTTCCGGGCCGGCGACATCATCCGGCGCGACCCTCGAACCGCCTCTTGCGCCGAAAACCGGCAGGCAGGCAAGTTTCGCTGGTCGAATTCTGAAGTAGGGTTCCGGAGGCAGGACTTGAAGGCCGATCTCGATCTCGTCCCGGTGGAACTCACGGTGGTGCTCGGCCAGACCGAAATGCCGATCTACAAGCTGCTGCGCCTCGGCCGCGGCGCCATCATCGAATTGAACACCAGCGAGACCGACGAAGTTCAGATTCTCGCGAACAATCACCCTTTCGCCAAGGGAATCGTCGTGGTCAGCGGCGCGCGGATTTCCGTCGAGATCACCCAGATGCTGAAACGGCCGACGATCTACACCCTGCAGGCCGTCGCCGAGGCCGCCTGATCCGGGCAATCGCGGGAAAAATCGCGCTTCTGCGTTTTTCCGCGATGACACCCTTGTGGCAGCGGATTCGATTTGCTAGATCGGCGCCGCTCCCTGGTTGCACCGCCCGCAACCGGAACCGAGCTGCGGTCGTGGCGGAATTGGTAGACGCACTACCTTGAGGTGGTAGCGGGGAGACCCGTGGAGGTTCGAGTCCTCTCGACCGCACCAAATTCGGATGAAAATCCAGCAAAAGGCGACCCTCGGGTCGCCTTTTGCGTTTCCGGTTGATGTCAACCGCTTGCACCCGAATCTTCACGTTCTGCGACAATCGCGATTCGCCGTGTTCACAGTGGCCCGACGCGCCCTTGCCCCTGATTTGGCTGACAGATGGCAAAACTTTGGTAACGTAAACCGGCCATCAAGCATTCCAAGCAATCCTCCGGGATATGAACGCCCGCCGCATGCCCAGCTTCCGTGCCCTGCCCCTTCTGGCTGCTGCCGCTTTTGCGGCCCTTGGCGGCTGCGTCGCGCTCGACAGCTATCCGTCGAAGGGCGACGCCCGGCCGCATCCCGGTGTCGCGGCGGCGCATAACTACCCGGTCCACGGCATCGACATCTCGCGCTGGCAGGGCGAGATCGACTGGAGCGCCGTCAAGGCGGCCGGCACCCGCTTCGTCTATATGAAGGCGACCGAGGGCGGCGACCATGTCGACCCGAACTTCCGCCGCAACTGGGAAGGAGCCCGCCGCGCCGGCGTTCCGCGCGGTGCCTACCATTTCGTCTTCTGGTGCCGCCCGGCCCATGAGCAGGCGGTCTGGTTCAAGCAGCAGATCCCGAACGATCCCGACGCCCTGCCGCCGGTGCTCGACGTCGAATGGAACGGCCATTCGCGCACCTGCCCGCAGAAGATCGACCGCGAGCTCGCTCGCGAGAAGATTCAGCTCATGCTGACCGAGCTCGAGCAGCTCACCGGCAAGAAGCCGGTGATCTATACCGACATCACCTTCCACCGCGAGGTGCTGGAGGGGCAGTTCAACAACTACCCCTACTGGATCCGTTCGACCGCGGCGCTGCCGGAAGCCCGCTACAGCAACCGCCCCTGGGCCTTCTGGCAGTTCACCACCACCGGCCGCGTGCCGGGCATCAAGGGCGATGTCGACCGCAACGCCTTCTTCGGCAGCGAAAGCCAGTTCGCCGGCTGGATTCGCGGCGAATACGACATCGGCACGCGGCGTTGGGCCCGGCGCGAGGAGCCGGCGCCGGCGCCGCAGCCTGCCCCCACGCCGCAGCCGGCGCCGATTCCAGCCGTTCCCAGCCCGGATTTCGTGCCGGAGCCGCTGGCGCCACAGCAGGACGTGCCGATGGCGCGCGTTCCCGGCAGCGTGCCCGCGGTCACCTCTGCCCTGCGCGCTGTCGACAACCAGGTCGAGCCCACCGTTCTCGACTGAGCAGGCCGGCCGGAATCCGGCCGGTTAACCAAAGCTGAAATTCATTGTTCGACTGCGCCGCAATTCTAACCGGCGCTTAACCACGCTCCCCGCATCTGGACCCGTGATGCGGGAGAGACACATGCCAGCGCGCAAGCTGACCAGCGGACGGATCGGGCTGAAAGCCCTCGCCTTCGCGGCCCTGATGACATCTCTCGTCGAGCCGGCGCAGGCGCTCTATCCGAAGAAGGGCGACAGCGCCCCGCATCACGGCGTCCGCGACGCGCGGCGCAAGGTGATCCAGGGCATCGACGTCTCCCGCTGGCAGGGCGAGATCGACTGGGCGAAGGTCAAGGACGCCGGCACGCGCTTCGCCTTCATCAAGGCGACCGAAGGCGGCGACCATCTCGATCCCAATTTCAAGCGCAACTGGGCCGAGGCGAAGAAGCATGGCGTCGCGCGCGGCGCCTATCATTTCGTCTGGTGGTGCCGCTCGGCCAAGGAGCAGGTACGCTGGTTCAAGAAGCACATCCCGCGCGATCCCGACGCATTGCCGCCGGTGCTCGACGTCGAATGGCAGAACGGCTCGCAATGCACCCGCAGGATCTCGAAGGAGCTGGCGCTCGCCAAGATCGCGGAGATGCTGAAGGGCCTGCGCGAGCACACCGGCAAGAAGCCGATCATCTATACCGACATCAATTTCCACGAGGATGTGCTGGAAGGCGAGCTCAAGGACCACCCGTTCTGGCTGCGCTCGACCGCCGCTCCGCTGGCGAAGCGCTATGAGCGCGACCGCTGGGAATTCTGGCAGTTCACCACCACCGGCCGGGTGCCGGGCGTCACCGGCGATGTCGATCGCAACGCCTTCTTCGGCAGCGAGCGCGAATTCGACGCCTGGCGCCAGGGCCGTTTCGACATCGGCTCGCGCAAATGGCATGGCGGCGAGCCGAAGGTGGCGATCCGCACGCCACCACCGACCCCGGCGGGCCTGCGCGCTCCGAAAGCGGCCGGTGGCGCCAGGCTGAAATTCGCCCCGCCCGGCCGCATCCCGTCACGCACGGCCGATAACCGCGATATCGGCGTTACCGGCTCGATCAGGAAGAACTGAACAGCCGTCACGCCGCTGTCACATCCGCGGCGCCCTTAGGCGCCGCGTTGCCGGAAGCTACCCTGCAGCGGCAGCGGAAGCCCGGCATGCGCAGCGACATCCAATCCCAGTCAGGCATCATCTGGGCCTATCGCTTCGACGAGTACGGGCAGCCTGTCCGCGTTCCCCGCGACGAGATGCCGGATCTCGCGCCCGCCGATGGCTTCGTCTGGCTGCATCTCGACCTCGTCCACACGCGGGCGCAGAGCTGGGTCACCGAGCAGGACCTGCCGGACGCGACGCAGGAAGCCTTCCTCTCGCACGAACCCCACCAGCGGCTCGACCATTCCGCCAATCTCGCCTGGGGCGTCTCGCACGACCTGATCCGGGATGTTGCCGACAAATCCGAGGAGGTCGGCGCATTGCGCTGGATCGTCGGCGACAGGTTCCTGCTCACCGGCCGGCGCGAAGCCCTGCACTCGATCCGCATGACGGCCGAAGCGCTCGATCGCGGCGAGCCGGCTGCAAGCCCGGCCGGGCTCTTCGAGCAGATCATCGAATACATCATCGACGACGTCACCGACGCGGTGGTGCGCCTCGTCGACGAGACCGACAGCGTCGAGGACCACATCCTGCTCGACCGCCTGCATGACGGCCCGCAGCGCGTCGGCGCGGTCCGGCGCACGGCCGTCCGGCTACATCGCCAGCTCAGCGGCCTGCATGTGCTGTTCCGCCGTTTCGCCGAGACCCAGTCGGGCCGCAGCGCGCCCGATGCCGTGAAGGCCGCGGCGTCGCGACTGCTCCAGCGCGTCGACGGCCTGCACCATGATGTCCAGTCGGTTCAGGATCGGGCGCGGCTCCTGCAGGACGAGATCGCCGCCCGCTCGGCCAGCCGCACCAACCGACAGCTCTATGTGCTCTCGCTGCTGACCGCTCTGTTCCTGCCCGCGACCTTCATCACCGGCCTGTTCGGCATCAACGTGAAGGGCCTGCCCTGGGTCGAATCGGAGGCCGGCGCCTTCTTCGTGGCGCTGACCTGCGTCGCCGCCGCCCTGCTGACCCTTGTCCTGCTTCGGCGCCGGGGCGTGATCGGGAGCTGAGGCGCCCGCGCCGACACCAAAATGCGCCGGGCGCGGCTGCGCACTGACGTTGCTGCCGCAGGCGGCTATAACGAGGACAAAGGGAGCGATGCTCCCAACGCTTTGCCGGGAGTATCCGCCATGCTTGCCAACGCGCCGCGCCCATTCAATTTCGACCTCGGCGAGACCGCCGACGCGATCCGCGACACCGTCTTCGCCTTCGCGCAGGAGAAGATCGCCCCGCGCGCCGAGGAGATCGACAAGACCAACCAGTTCCCGCGCGATCTCTGGCCCGAGATGGGGGCGCTCGGCCTGCACGGCATGACGGTCGAGGAGGAATATGGCGGCACCGGCCTCGGCTATCTCGAGCATTGCATCGCCGTCGAGGAGGTCTCGCGCGCCTCGGCTTCGGTCGGCCTCTCCTATGGCGCCCATTCGAATCTCTGCGTCAACCAGATCAGCCGCAACGGCAACGAGGCGCAGAAGCGGAAATACCTGCCGAAGCTGATCTCCGGCGAGCATGTCGGCGCGCTTGCCATGTCCGAGCCGGGCTCGGGCTCGGACGTCGTCTCGATGCGCACCCGCGCCGACAAGAAGGGCGACCGCTACGTGCTCAACGGCAACAAGATGTGGATCACCAACGGCCCGATCGCTGAGACGCTGGTCGTTTACGCCAAGACCGACCCGGAGGCCGGTCCGCGCGGCATCACCGCCTTCCTGATCGAGAAGGGCATGAAGGGTTTTTCGACCCACCAGAAGCTCGACAAGCTCGGCATGCGCGGCTCGGATACCTGCGAGCTCGTCTTCCAGGATTGCGAGGTGCCGGAGGAGAACGTGCTCGGCACCGTCGGGCGCGGCGTCAACGTGCTGATGTCCGGCCTCGACTACGAGCGCGTCGTACTGGCGGCGGGGCCCCTCGGCATCATGCAGGCGGCTCTCGACGTGGTCATGCCCTATGTCCACGAGCGCAAGCAGTTCGGCCAGTCGATCGGCGAGTTCCAGCTCGTGCAAGGCAAGGTCGCCGACATGTATGTCGCGATGAATTCCTGCCGCGCCTATGTCTATGCCGTCGCCAAGGCCTGCGACCGCGGCGAGACCACCCGCGAGGACGCGGCCGGCGCGATCCTGATCGCGGCCGAGAAGGCGACGCAGGTCGCGCTCGACGCGATCCAGCTTTTGGGCGGCAACGGTTATATCAACGACTACCCCACCGGCCGCCTGCTGCGCGACGCCAAGCTCTACGAGATCGGCGCCGGGACGAGCGAAATTCGGCGGATGCTGATCGGCCGGGAGCTGTTCAACAAGACGAAGTGAGAAGCTCCGCCGTCATGCTCGCCCTTGTGGCGAGCATCCACGTCTTGACCCCGCCCCTCGAAAGGCGAAGACGTGGATGGTCGGGACAAGCCCGACCATGACGGAAAGCGCGCAGCCGGAACCATGCCCCTCTATTTCGCCTACGGCCTCAACATGGACCCGGTCGGGATGGCCGAGCGCTGCCCGAAGGCGCAGCCGCTCGGCCCGGCCCGCTTGCCGCGGCACCGCTTCATCATCACCCGCGACGGCTATGCCTCGGTGATCCGCGATCCGCGCGAGGAGGTCCATGGCGTGCTCTGGGATTGCTCGCTCAGCGACATGCGCGTCCTCGACAAGTTCGAGGAGCTGGCCAGCGGGCTCTATGTGAAGATCAGTCAGCCGGTGATCGTGCCGGGCGGTGCCAAGCGCGCGCTGATCTATATCGGCCGCTCCGCCGATCCGGGGCGGCCCAAACCCGGCTACATGGAAGCGGTCATCGCCGGGGCGAAACATTACGGCCTGCCAGAGACTTACGTCACCGGTTTGAATCGTTTTCTGATGAAGCCGAATCTCGATCTGAAGGGCTTGAATCAGGATGCGAGCGCGCCGCTGCCGCCCGGCCCGGTGAAGGGCGTCAGGCCAAGGGCGCTGGCGCCGAAATAGCTCAGAGAACGAAAAGGGCCGCTCGCGCGGCCCTTTCCTTGTTCGAGGACACTGGCGGCAGTTACGCCGCCAGCCCCTTGGCCAGCTCGCTGACCTGCTTCTCGAACAGTGCGCGATAGGCGCCGTCCGGCCGGGTCAGCAGGGCCTCGTGCGGCCCCTCCTCGATCACCCGGCCGCGATCGAAGACCAGGATGCGGTCCATCGCGCGGACCGTCGAGAGACGGTGCGCGATCACGATCGTGGTGCGGCCTTCCATCAGGCGCTCGATCGCCTGCTGGATCAGCGCCTCCGATTCCGAATCGAGGCTCGATGTCGCCTCGTCCAGGATCAGGATCGGCGCATCGGCCAGGAAGGCCCGGGCCAGCGCGACACGCTGGCGCTCGCCGCCCGAGAGCTTGATGCCGCGCTCGCCGACGAGCGTGGCGTAGCCCTTGGGCAGGCGCATGATGAACTCATGCGCGTTGGCGAGCTTCGCCGCCTGCTCGACCTGCGCTAGGCTCGCGCCCGGCCGGCCATAGGCGATGTTGTCCGCCAGCGAGCGGTGGAACAGCACCGGCTCCTGCTGCACGATCGCGATCTGCTGGCGCAGGGACGCCTGGGTGACATCGGCGATGTCCTGCCCGTCGATCGCGATGCGGCCCGAGGTCACGTCGTAGAGCCGCTGCACCAGCTTGACGAAGGTCGTCTTGCCGGAGCCCGAGCGGCCGACCAGGCCGACCTTCTCGCCGCCACGGATGGTCAGCGAGAAATCGCGGTAGAGCGGGTCGGCATGACCTCCATAGTGGAAGGTCACGTCCTCGAAGGCGATCTCGCCCGCCGTCACGCCCATCGCCACCGCGCCCTTCCGGTCCGGTACGCCATAGGGAAGGTCGTGCATCCAGACGAGCTCCTCCATGTCGTTGACCGAGCGCTGCAGGTTGTGGACGTGCTGGCCGACATCGCGCAGATAGCCATGCACCACCGCATAGGCCGTCAGCACGAAGGCGACGTCGCCGGGCGAGGCCTGCCCGTTCGCCCACAGCCAGATCACCAGGCCGATCACCGCCGCGCGCAGGAAGAGCAGCACGATGTTCTGGCCGGTACCCGACCAGGTTCCGCGAATCCAGGCGCGGCTCGTCCTGAGGCTCCACTTCGACACGACGGTCGCGAGCCGCAGGTCCTCGCGCGCCTCGCCGCCATAGGCCTTCACCACCGGATTGCAGGTGATGGCATCTGCCAGCGCGCCGCCGAGCCGCGTATCCCAGGCATTGCCCAGCCGCGCCGCCGGCGCGACGAAGCGCAACGAGAGCGCGAGCGTCAGCCCGATATAGGCCACCGCGCCCACAGCCACGACGAGCCCCATTGCCGGCCAATGCCAGGCCAGCACCGCCGTCATGCCGAGCAGGATCACCAGCGACGGCAAGAGCGCGATCAGCACCGTGTCGGTCAGCAGGTCGAGCGCCCACATGCCGCGCGTGATCTTGCGCACCGTCGAGCCCGCGAAATTATTCGCGTGCCAGTCGGTCGAGAAACGCTGCAGGCGCGCGAAGGCCTCCTGCGAGACATCGCTCATCGTGCGCAGCGTCATCGTGGTCAGGCCGACAAAGGCGAAATGCCGCCCGATCACCATGATGAGGGCGAGCAGCATCATCGCCCCAAGTGCCGAGAGCGCCGCTTCCACACCGCCGGCGCCGACAGCTCCCGCGACCGCGTCGACGAGGCGGCCGGCATAGACCGGCGTGAACAGCTCGGCGAGCGTGGCGGCGATGGTGACGCCGGCAACCCAGGCGACCTGCCGGGGCTGACGGGCCCAGTGCTTGAAAGTGAAGCCGAGAACGGCCCGGAACGGCTCGCGCCGCCCGGTTTGAGTATCGTGAGACATAGCGTCATTCGGCGCCAGGACGGCTGCCGACTCCGAAATCAGGCGAAGACGACGACGCGCGCCGGCTTCGGCAATGAAAGAAACTGGTTGGAAAAAGGCTCAGGAGACCACCCGGAGGCGGGCCTCGTGCGAGACCGACCTAGTGCCGGGTTGGTCGCATGGGAGTGGCTGCGGTGTTGATAAATTTCATTCAGCCCTCCCTTTCTTGAGTTGGAGCCAAGGTTGAGGAAGATGCCTGATGTTTAAGCAGCGCGCAAGCCTGCCTCCCATGCAATGGGTGCACGAGGCGTCTTCGCTCAATTCAAGGCGGAGTTGTGCGTCAGCTTACCAGAACAGGGCCACGAGCCGGGCTGCGATCACCAGCAGGAAGGCGACGATGATCGTGCCCAGCACCTGCTGGCGCTTGGCGTGGTTGGGCCAGCGCCGCGCGAGCAGCCTGCCCAGCGGCTTGCGGAAAACGAAAGCCGCGACCAGCAGAACGATGACGTAGTGGGACAAGGTCGGATCTTAAGCCTTCTTGTCGGCGGGCGCGCTGTCGACCGGCGCACCGGCCTTCTTCCAGGCGCCGAACCCGCCGGCGACATGCGCGACCGGCTTCAAGCCCATCTCCTGCGCCACTTGCGCTGCCAATGCCGAGCGCCAGCCACCGCCGCAGAAAAAGACGAAGCGCTTATCCTGCTGGAAGACCGGCTTGGCATAGGGGCTTTCCGGATCGATCCAGAATTCCAGCATGCCGCGCGGGCAATGGAAGGCGCCGGGCATCCGTCCTTCCCGCTCCAGCTCGCGCGGATCGCGCAGATCGACGAAGACGACATCGTCGCTGCCATGGAGTGTCTGCGCCTGCTCGACCGACAGGGTCTCGATCCGGCTCTCGGCCTCCGCGACCAGCGCCTTGTAGCCCTTGGTGATGGTCTGTGGCATGGCCGTCGCCCTCCCCGATTCCGGCCGCACCGTGGCGGCTCGCCGCTACAGCGTCAATGCTGTCGCCTTGCCGCGATCGCGGATGGCGCACAAGCTGCTTGCCTGAGCCACGGGCGAAATGGCAGAGCGACGGCATGTTCGGCTTCAGCAATCTCGATCTGATCGCGCTGGCGTTCTTCACGCTGTCCTGGCTCGGCTACCACTACGTGGTCGAGATGGGTCCCTATGCCGTCCGGACACTGAACATGCGGATGAACCTGCGCCGCGCCCGCTGGATTCGCGAATCGGCGGCCCGCGAAGTCCGGATCGTCGACACGCAGGTGATGGGCGGCCTGCAGAACGGCACCGCCTTCTTCGCCTCGACCTCGCTGCTCGCGATCGGCGGCACGCTCGCTCTGCTGAACGCTACGGACCGCGCCGTCGCCATCTTCAGCGACCTGCCCTTCGTGCCGGCGACCCCTCGCTCCGTCTGGGAGCTGAAGATCATCGGGCTCGTCGGCATCTTCGGCTACGCCTTCTTCAAATTCGCCTGGAGCTACCGGCTGTTCAACTATTGCGTCATCCTCGTGGGCGCCCTGCCCCCGTTCGACAGCAAGGACGAGAAGGCCATGGCCCATGCCGTGCACGAGACGATCGAGATGAACATCGCCGCCGGCCGGCATTTCAACCGCGGCCAGCGCGCCTTCTTCTTCGCACTCGCCTATCTCGGCTGGTTCCTCGGGCCCGTCAGCTTCATCGGATTCACCGGTGCCGTGCTCGTCGCGATGTACCGGCGCCAGTTCGCCTCCGACGCGACGCGCGTCTTCAACCATCCGGGCCAATCATGAGCATCGAACCCGAGGCGATCGAGAGCATGATCCTCGACCTGCTGTCGCAGCGGGAGGCAGGGCTGACGATCTCGCCGATGGATGTCGCGCGCCGCCTCGGCGGCGATCACCCGGATGGCTGGGGGCCGCTGATGCAGCCGGTGCGCCGGGCCGCCGTGAAGCTGATGAAGGAAGGCCGGCTCGTCATCACCCGGAAGGGCCGCCCGGTCGACCCGGACGACTTTCGCGGCGTCTATCGGCTGGTGCTGCCGACGGCGTCTTGAGACCGACCCGATTTTACGCGGAACCGCGCGGGTCATCCCGGGCTTGACCCGGGATCCATTCCGGAGCGCTTCCGATCAAGCTTCAGGCATGGATCCCGGATCTTCGCTCCGCTGCGTCCGGGATGACCCGTGTTTTCCAAGCAAGACGATTGGCGTGGCTCAAGGCCCCGGAAAGAGCTCGTCCGTATAGCCTGCGAGCCGATAGGCCAGGAGCCCGACCCATTCCTTGAAGCCATTATCGGCGATCTCGAGCGCGCGCGGGGCGCGACTATAGGGCCGGACGAAATCGCCGGGCTCGCCGCTCGACCAGAAGTCGACCGGGAAGGCCTCGACCGCGAACCCGGCCTTGCGGAAGACGCCGATCGAGCGCGGCATGTGCCAGGCCGACGTCACCAGAAGCCAGCGCTCGCCGGGCTTCGGATCGACGAGTTTTCGGGTAAAGGCGGCGTTCTCGCGCGTGTTGCGCGACTTGTCTTCCAGAATGAGCCGGGCAGGATCGAGCCCCAGCCCCTCGAACAGCAGCTTCGCGCCAGCGGCTTCGGTCACCTTCGCTTCCGAGATCAGGTTAGCAGCCCCGCCGGTAAAGACGATCTTCGCCTGCGGATGCAGCCGCGCCAGCTCGACCGCCTTGGTCATGCGCGCCGCCGAGGAATTCATCACGGTATCGCCCCGCGCGACGCCGATCGCGCCGCCCAGCACGACGATCCCGGTCACCGGCCCCTTGCGGGCATCCTGCTGCGGAAACCGGTCCTCCAGCGGCCTGAGCACGATGCGCGGCAGCGGGCTGAAAGCCATCAGGCCGAGCGCGATCAGGGAGACCAGCCCGATCCAGCGCGCGGGCCGCGCGAAGCGCGTGAAGGCCAGCAGCGCTGAGAGCCCCGCGAGCAGGATGGCAAGGTTGACCGGCGACAGGACGAACCAGACGACCTTGGACAGAACGAAGAACATCGGGGCTCGCTAGGATGAGGCGGGGCAACGACTGCGCTCGCTTTAGCCGCGATCGCCATTCGAGGATATCGGCATGATGGTCTCCGCCGCCGTCACCCCGGCGCAAGCGGCAGGCAGCGCTTCAGCGGATGATCCGAGGCGGCGCTTGCGGGCGTCGGCCGCCGGCCCGCGGCAGGGCTTTCGCAAGCTCGATCGCCCTGCCGGCGACCTCCCGCAATTCGCAGCCTGCCTGCCTTCCGGCTTGCAGCGCCTCCCGCTGGGTCGCGCCGTAGAAGGCGCATTTCTGCGTGACATAGCTTTCCCAGGCCAGTTGCAGCGCCGCGAGCCGGCTGCGCTGGCCGGCATCGAGCCCCCGCCCCGTCACCTGCAAGGCGAGCGTCAGGCGCTCGCGCCACGCCGCTTCCTCGCGCCGGGCGCAGGCGGCTTCAGCGCCCCGCGGATCGTTGCTGGCGGCGCGCACGCAGGCCACCGCCACCGAGCCGACGCACATCGAAGGCGAGGCGTTGCTGTCACGCAGGCAGCCGGAAAGCGCGGCGAGATCTGTCCGCAGCGTCGGCGAAGTCTGTGCAACCGCCGGCGCGGCAGCGATGCTGCACAGGAGCAGGACCATCCGGAAAACGTTCATGCCGCCATCATGCCAGCGGCGGCGCCGGGATCAAGCGCCGTCGCGCTGCCTTCACGTAATCGGCAACGGCAACGCGGCCTGCGCGGCCTGCCGCGCGAAGAGCGCCTCGTACCAGCGCTGCACCGCCGGCCTTGCGGTCCGCTCGACCGGCATGTTGAGCCAGCGATGCGTGCCGCAGCCGACGGCGATATCGGCCATGCCGAAGCGTTCGCCTGCGAGGAAGGGACGATCCGCCAGTTGCGCCTCGAGGATCGCCATCAGCGCTTCGGCCCGTGCGACGCCATCGGCGATCGCCTTCGGATCGGTGAAGGGTAGCACCTTGCGCACGACGCCCCAGAGCACCGGCGCCAGGGCCGGCTGGAGCTCGGACTGCATCCAGTCCACCCAGCGATCGGCCAGCGCGCGCTGGGCCGGATCCTCGTCCCAGAGCACGCCCACGGCATAACGGGCGGCGAGATAGCGCAGGATGCTGCTCGATTCCCAGAGGACGAGCTCGCCGTCGCGCAGCACCGGGATTTGTCGGTTCGGGTTCATCGCAGCGAATTCGGACGTATCCAGCCCACCGAACGGCCCGCCAACATCGATGCGCTCGAAGGCCTGTCCGGCCTCGCCGGCTGCCCAGACCACCTTCTGGACGTTGATCGAGCTCAACCGGCCCCAGATCGTCAACATAAACCCCTCCGGACTGTCATGCTCGCCCTTGTGGCGAGCATCCACGTCTTGAACATGACTTTAACCAGCGAAGACGTGGCTGGTCGGGACAAGCCCGACCATGACGGCAGAGCCGCGTCATGCCCATCCGCTCAGGCGAATTCCATGATCACGGCATCGACCGCGAGCGAGTCGCCTTCCTTCGCCAGGATCTTGGCGATGGTGACGTCCTTCTCGGCGCGCAGCACGTTTTCCATCTTCATCGCCTCGACCATGGCGAGCGGCTCGCCAGCCTTGACCTCCTGCCCGACCGTGACCGAGATCGCCTTGACCAGCCCCGGCATCGGACAGAGCAGGAACTTGCCGGTATCGGCCGCGACCTTCTCCGGCATCAGCGCGGCCAGCTCCGCCTCGCGCTGCGTATAGACATGGGCGTTGGCATAGGCGCCGGCATGGCCGAGCGCGACGCCGTTCAGGATAGGACGGACCTGGGCCGCGACCTTCACGCCGTCGAGCGTGCCATGCCAGACCGGCTCGCCCGGAACCCAGTCGCTGACGACGCTGACGTTGCGGCCGGCAAAGGCGATGGCGACCGCCCCGCCCTGCTCCGTCACCTCGCCCTCGAAGCGCTCTGCCCCGAGCTGAACGATCCGCAAACGGTCGAAGGAGACCTTGCGCCAGCCTTCCATCTGCGCCGAGACATGGCGCTTGCGCTGGTTCATGCGGTGATCGCAGGCGATCGCGATCGCGGCCATGCGTTGCGCGGTATCGCCTTGGGGCACCGGCAACGAGAAGCCCTCGGGAAACTCCTCGGCGATGAAGCCAGTCGAGAGATTGCCGGCGATCCAGCGCGGGTGCTGCATCACCGCCGCGACGAAGGGGATGTTGTGGCGGATGCCATCGATGGCGAAAGCATCGAGCGCCCGCGCCTGCGCCTTGATCGCGGCCTCGCGCGTCGGCGCATGCGTCACGAGCTTCGCGATCATCGGGTCGTAATAGATCGAGATCTCGCCGCCCTCGAAGACGCCGGTATCGTTACGGACCACGGCTTCGCCGTCCGGCCCCTCGCTCGGCGGGCGGTAGGTCACGAGCCTGCCGGTCGAGGGCAGGAAGTTGCGCGTCGGGTCCTCGGCATAGACGCGGCTCTCGACCGCCCAGCCGTCGAGCTTCACGTCAGCCTGGGTGATCGCGAGCTTTTCGCCATAGGCCACACGGATCATCTGCTCGACCAGATCGATGCCGGTGATCATCTCGGTCACCGGGTGCTCGACCTGGAGGCGGGTGTTCATCTCCAGGAAATAGAAGGACTTGTCCTGGCCGGCGACGAACTCGACCGTGCCGGCCGAGTCGTAATTCACGGCCTTGGCCAGCGCCACCGCCTGTTCGCCCATCTTCCGGCGGGTCGCCTCGTCGAGCAGCGGCGACGGCGCCTCCTCCAGAACCTTCTGGTTGCGGCGCTGGATCGAGCATTCGCGCTCGCCGAGATAGATGACGTTGCCGTGCTTGTCGCCGAGAACCTGGATTTCGATATGGCGGGGATCGACGATGAACTTCTCGACAAAGACGCGATCGTCGCCGAAGGAGGACGCCGCTTCCGACTTGGCGCGGGCAAAACCTTCCGCGACCTCGCCCGAAGAATGCGCGATGCGCATGCCCTTGCCGCCGCCGCCGGCCGAGGCCTTGATCATCACGGGATAGCCGATCTCGTCGGCGATAGTCACGGCGTGCTCGGGGCTCTCGATGATGCCGAGGAACCCGGGAACCGTCGAAACCTTGGCCGCCGCAGCCGCCTTCTTCGATTCGATCTTGTCGCCCATCGCGGCAATGGCGCCGGGATTGGGGCCGATGAAGACGATGCCGTTATCCTTCAGCGCCTGGGCGAAGGCCTCGCGCTCGGACAGGAAGCCGTAGCCGGGATGCACGGCCTGCGCCCCGGTTGCCTTGCAGGCGTCGATGATCTTGTCGATCAGCAGATAGGACTGAGCGGCGGGGGCGGCGCCGATATGCACGGCCTCGTCGGCCATCTCGACATGCAGCGCGTCGCGATCCGCATCGGAATAGACGGCGACCGTCTTGATGCCCATGCGCCGGGCCGTCTTGATGACACGGCAGGCGATCTCGCCGCGGTTCGCGATCAGGATCTTCGAGAACATGCGCGGACCACCCCAGCTTCAGACCAGATTGCAATAGCCGGGGTGTATGGGACGCCGCAACTGCCGTCCACCGATGCGAAAGTCGGCCGCCCGCCAGATCGTTGTGCACGGATGCGCAGACCCGGCATCCTGCCCTTGTGAAGGAAGCGTCCAGCCGCCGCCGTCATGCCCGGGCCTGCCCCGGGCATCTCTCGCAAGAAGCGCTTACTTTCTCCCGTCCAGGACTCTCGAGCCAAGCCGGAGAATGGCGCCGGGTTCAGCTTGCAAGCAGGACGCGCGGCGCGGCACCGATGCCGAAGCGAACCACATCCTTCGCCGCGCCCTTGGCGAAGGCGAAGGCGAGCAGCGTCTCGTCGCAATGCTCGGCTTCGCGGGCGATCTCGTTGGCGATGCGCTGGGCGGTGGCGGTCGGCCCCTCGCCGGCGGAGAGCGTCGTCACCAGCCAATGCGCCTTGTCACGGTCGATCACGCCGGTGGGGCGGTTTTCCCAGACGGCGAAGTCGACGACCAACGCCAGGAGGTAATCTGCATAGGCCTTGCAGCTTTGCGGCACGGCCCGGTCGAGCGCGACCAGAACATCGACGATATCTCGCGTGACGACGACATCATCCAAGATGTTGCGCTGAAGCATCTTGACGTCTTCTTCGTCGATCGCGCGACGATCCATCACGCGATCGACGAATTCACGAAGCTCATGACCCATCATGTTCGAACCCCTGTCCGGCGTTGTTTTGTGCCGGTACGTTCCTGCTGTGGGAACACCATGAACCCGCTCCCCGCATCAGGTGGTTAACGCGCAAACCTGAACGGATATTCAGGTTAAACGGAACTGAGTCGACTTGGTTGCGAGGGTGTTACTGCGGTGAGCGCGGACGCCTCGAACTCCGGCTTTCAGCCCGCACTGCGGCAAGGGCGCCGGATGAGCGCCGCCGCCTGAGGTCATTCAGGCGAGCACGGGCAAGATCCGAAGGGATAAAGGCACTTCCTGGGGCAGCCCGGCCAGGCGATCAATCGCTCCGACGCGAAACCACCCTTGTCATTCCGGGGCTTCGCGCAGCGAAGAACCTGGAACCCACGACTGGGCGCACCGCTCGCAGCCGAACACCTGCATGTTTCACCCGGTCGTGGGTTCCGGGTCGCGCCGCTGGCGCGCCCCGGAATGACAAGGGCGCGCATAGAAGAATCATCGGACCGTTTTCGCAGCGTCCTACGCCGCCACGGCCTTCGGCAATCCCAGCGCCGCCGGCAGCTCCGGGAACGCGCGCAATACATGCCGGGCGCCGAGCGCGACGAGGCTCTCGACCGGCTGGAACCCCCAGGACACGGCGACAGGCACGACACCGGCGGCAACCGCCATCTCGATGTCGAAGGAGCTGTCGCCGACCATCGCGGTGCGCTCCGGCGCCGCTCCGGTCTCCGCCATCGCCCGCTGGATCATGCCGGGATGCGGCTTCGAGGGAGCATCGTCGGCCGACTGCACCGTATCGAACAGGCCCTGCCAGCCATGCCGGGCGACGATGAACTCGGCGCCTTTGCGCGACTTTCCGGTGGCGATGCCGAGCTTCAACCCGCCATGGCGCTTCAGTTCGACCAGCGTCTCGGCGACACCCGCGAAGAGCGGCTCGTCCAGCGACGGATCGCTCTCGGCCTGCACACGCATCGTGCTGAAGACCTGGCGATAGGTCTCGGTCAGCACATCGTCCGGCTCGGCCAGCCCGGCAAGCCGCGCCATCGCGATGTCGAGCGTCAGCCCGACGATGCCGAGACCAGCTTCACGTCCGGGATGAACCCGTCCGCAGCGCCTGAAAGTCTCGTATTGTGCGCCGAGGATGATCGCCTCGGAATTGATCAGCGTGCCGTCGAGATCGAAGATGATGAGATCCATGCCGGGGCTTTATCCCGGATTGCCGAGGCAATCCACTGCAAGCCCGTCATGGCATCATTCCGCGCGCGAACGGTTCAGCCCCTGGCTTCGCGGGCGCAGGCATCGACCGCCTTGCGCAGATCGGCACCGTCGAGCCCCTTGGCACGCGCCTCCTTGCGGCATTCGGAGCGCTGGGCAAGATCCGGCCGCTTGCCGTTGAAGCAGGCGGTCAATGCCGCGATGCGTTCCGGGCCCTGCAGCTTGCGGCCGTCGACCTCTTCCTTGCAGGCGGCCCGCGCCGCCACCGCCGTCGGCTTGCCGTCGCGCGTAAGACCATCATGGGCATAGAGCTGTATGCCCGGGAACTTGCCCTGCATGCAGATGCGCATCGCCGCGCGCAAATCCGCGCCGGCGAGCGCGATATTCTCGGACACGCAATCCTGCCGGGCCTTCGCCCGCTCGGCGCGCGGGATCGGCTCATTCGCCGACGCGGCAACGGCAGCCGGCGCGGGTGCGTTTGCCGGCGCGGTGGTCTGCGCCTGGGCGGCTCCCGCAAGACCGAGAACAAAGCTGGAAACGATCAAAACCGAACGCATGGTCAGCCCTCCGATGACGAGAACATAGTTAGAACAGAAAGCGCTTTGTTCCGCAACTGTTCTCTTACGTTTCGTCACCGCCAAGGAAGTCACCGCGAAGGGAGTCACCGCCAAGGGAGAAGGCGAGGGAGAGGCCTCACTCGTCCGGCGCCTCGACGATCGGATCGTAGGGCGCGTCGTCGAAGCCGAGCAGGTTCCAGCTCTGGCGCATATGCGGCGGCAGCGGCGCGCTCACATCGATCGTGCCCTTGCCGCGTGGATGCGGCAGCACGATCCGCCGCGCCAGCAGGTGCAGCTTGTTCTGGATGCCGCCGGGCAATTCCCAGTTCTGGATGTTGAAATATTTGGGATCGCCGATGATCGGATGGCCGATATGGGCGGCATGGGCGCGCAGCTGGTGAGTGCGCCCGGTCACCGGTTTCAGCGAGAGCCAGGCCAGCTTCTGCGCCGCCGTCTCGACCACCGCGTAATAGGTCACGGCGTGCATCGCGCCGTCCTCGCCATGCTTGGCGACAGCCATGCGCTGGTCGCCGTCATAGGCTTCCTCGCGGGCGAGATAGGTCGAGATCCGGCCTTGCCGCACGCGCGGCACGGCAACGACCAGCGCCCAGTAGACCTTGCGGGCCGAGCGCGAGCGGAAGGTCTTGGCCAGCGTCGCCGCCGCGAAGCGCGACTTGGCGATGACGAGGCAGCCGGCGGTGTCCTTGTCGAGCCGGTGGACGAGGCGGGGCTTCTGGCCGCTCTTGTCGGTGAGCACCTCAAGCATCTGGTCAACATGCCGCGTCGTGCCCGAGCCGCCCTGCACGGCAAGGCCGGCCGGCTTGTTGAGGACGATGACGTCGTCATCCTCGTAGAGCGTGATCGAACGCAGGAATTCGACCGTGTCGGTATCGGCCTTGAGCGAGCGCGGGCGCTGTTCCTGCGGCTCGAGCTTGAGCGGCGGGATGCGCACCGTCTGGCCTTCTTCGAGCCGGTCCTTGCTGTCGGCGCGCTTGCCGTTGACGCGCAGCTCCCCCTTCCGGACGATGCGCTGGATATGGCTGAAGGAGAGCTGCGGGAAACGCGCCTCGAGGAAGCGGTCGATCCGCATCTCGTTCTCGTCCGGGGTCACCACCAGCTGCTGCACGCCGGTCGAGAGCACCTCGGAGGTCTCTGCCTTGACCTGGGCGCGGGTCGGCTTGGGGGCCTCTTCCACCGGCCGCGGTCGCGGAGCGCGCTGCACGCGCTCCTCGCCGCCGGCCGGACGCGCCGCTGCGCGACGCCGCGCGTCATGGCTCGGCCGCTTGCCGCGCGGAGCCCCCGCGGATGGCGACTTGCCGCCGCGCGAGGCGCCGCCGGCGCCCTTGTTTCCGGGGCCCTTGCCACCGGGGCCTTTGCCGCCCGTCTTCATGACATGCTCCGCATCATCGCGAGGCCACCGACCAGCGCCGCCAGCGACAGCACGACCGAGCCGATCACGTAGGTGGCCGCCAGCATCGCCTCGCCCCGCTCCCAGAGCAGGACGGCATCGAGCGAGAAGGCCGAGAAGGTCGTGAAGCCGCCGAGCACGCCGGTGGCGAGGAAGAGCCGCAGCTCCTGCGGTACGCCCTCGCCGGCACGGAAGGCGAACCAGCCGGCGACGAGCCCCATCAAGGCCGAGCCGAGGATGTTGATCGCCATGGTCCCGTAGGGAAAGCCCATGCCGAACCAGCGCGGCGAGACGACATTGATGCCGTGGCGCAGGGCGCCGCCGATGCCGGCGCCTACAAAAACAAAAGCGGTGGAGATCATCGTTGTGGAATAGAGCGCACGATCGCCTTGCACAAACGAAATCCGCCGCAATTGCACGGCTCGGTGCGGCCGGGCAGGAAGACCGGCGTCATGAATGGGCCCGGCGGGAACGATGGGAATGGCAAGGATGCGTCTTCAGCTTCGGATCGGCAGTGCAGGGCTGCTTGCCGCCATGGTCATCCTCGGCAGCGCGGCCGCCTTCGCCCAGCAGAGCGGCAGCACGGGCACCGACTGGCCGACGGAAAAATGCAATCGCTACCGGAAGGCCTATGACCAGTCGCTGGCGCGCCTCGGCAAGAAAGGCCTCGGCCCGGATTTCCTCGCCAGCCACGACGCCTTCCTCGCCTCGAACTGCCAGGCCCGTGCCGAGGTCTGCGCCCGCAGCAAGGAAGAACTCGAGCTTGCCAACCGGCTCGTCGTCATGGCGATGAACAGCGGCATGTCCAGCACCTTCCTGCCGTTCAACTGCCGTAGCTGAGCGCCGCTCACCGCTGGCGGCGCTGTCTGAGCCAGGGATGCACGTAGAGCTCGAAAGCGATGGTCAGCACGATGAAGACCAGCGCGATCACGAAGGCCACGACCCAATAGGAGACATCGTCCTTCGGGACGAACCAGCCCGCGATAATCGAAGGCACGATCAGGAGCAGGCGCGCCAGCAATTGCATCCCTATTCTCCCCGCTCCTGCCGCAGCCGTTCCCAATATTCCAGCCGCTTGCGAATCTCGCGCTCGAAGCCGCGCTCCGGCGGATCGTAGAAGCGCTGTCTGCCCAGTGCATCCGGCCAGTAGTTCTGCCCGGAGAAGGCATCGGGCTGATCGTGATCATAGGCGTAGTTGGCGCCGTAGCCCTCTTCGCGCATCAGCTTGGTCGGCGCGTTGAGGATGGTCTTGGGCGGCGTCAGGGAGCCGCGCTCCTTCGCCACCCGCACTGCCGCCTTGTAGGCGTTATAGGCCGCGTTCGATTTCGGCGCGGTCGCCAGATAGATCACGCAATTGGCCAGCGCGAGCTCGCCCTCGGGTGTGCCAAGCTGCTCATAGGTCTGCGCCGCCGCGCGCGCATGGATCAGCGCCTGCGGATCGGCGAGCCCGATATCCTCGACCGCCATACGCACCAGCCGCCGTGCCAGGAAACGCGGGTCCTCGCCGGCATCGAGCATGCGCGCGAAATAATAGAGCGCCGCGTCGGGATCGGAACCGCGGATCGTCTTGTGCAGGGCGGAGATCAGGTTGTAGTGGCCGTCCTGCGCCTTGTCGTAGATCGGCGCGCGGCGCTGGATCACTTCGGACAGGCCATGCTCGTCGAGTATCTCGCCGGGCTTGGCCGCCCGCCAGATTTCCTCGGCCAGCGTCAGCACGGCGCGCCCGTCGCCATCGGCGAAGCGCGCCAGCGCCAACCGCGCCTCCGGCGTCAGGGGCAGTTCCCGGCCCTCGAGTACCTCGGCCCGACCGAGCAGGAAGAGCAGCGAGCCCTCGTCCAGCGACTTGAAGGTCAGCACCCGCGCCCGCGACAGCAGCGCCGCATTGAGCGCGAAGGACGGGTTCTCGGTGGTCGCCCCGATCAGCGTGATCGTGCCGTCTTCCATGACGGGCAGGAAGGCGTCGAGCTGGGCGCGGTTGAATTCTTACCAGTCCACTCTGTAACTGAAACGCCGCCGACGTGTCGCGCTTTCCGATGATCCGACACACATCGTGACATCTCATGCGGATGTGTTACGTTGATATTTACCAGTGAAGTTACCTACTCGAGTGGCAGGAGCCGACGGGATGGGCTTCGAGTATGCCTGGGTTTCACTGCCGCCAGTGCGGGCGGCGCAGCTGGTCAGGGTTGCGCAGCCGCCCGCACGGTTCGCGCATGCTAAGTTGGGCGTTCAACCAGCCTGTGTACGTCCAAGCCACGACCCCGTTGGCCCGGAGGGGCGCTGAAATGCATAGCTTAAACGGCTTGGATCACCTGACCGTAACCGCTCGAGACGCAGCCCGGTCTGACCGGCTGACCGTTCTTTTGATTCTGCAACGAGAGCCCTTTCGCCCCCTGTTGGAATACTTTCGAGAACGAAACTTCTCGCTGGCTTCGGAAGAGGTTTACGCAAGAGCGATCGGGCAACTCATCGACTTTTTAGCAGCCCGCGGAAATCTTTACCGCGACGTTGAGCAACGCCCGCAGTTTTTCAATGGGTTCGCCCACGCCCTGAAACATGGAACCATAGCCGCAGGACACGACCCTACCGGCCTCTGGTGGGTGCCACGCTCCACAGACAACGTGCGCAAGCTTTTGGCCGCCGCGCTGGAGTTTTCGGATTGGCTCGTCCTTAAGGCAGATGCCACATCCCTAAATCCCTGGCGCAAAGCGAGCTATGCCGAGGAAATGGCCTTTTTGCGCCGCTGGAATCGGGCATCTGCAAATAGTCTGCTAAAGCACCTTAAGACAAACCCTGACATCAATAGTGTACAATCAGCTCGGAGGAATGCTTTTCCGACCTCACGGCCATCAAGAGTGGATACCCCTCCTCCAGCGTTCCCAGAAAAGCTGTTCCCAAAATTCCTGTATGATGGCTTCATTCGTCCCGGCAGGGCTGCATCGGCAAAACCGCACCTCCGCCAAAACCTTCGGGACATGTTGATCACGCTATTGATGCATGGAGGCGGACTTCGCGTGAGCGAGCCTTTTCATATTTTTGTTGAGGATATTTTTGAGGACCCTAATGACAACTCTATAGCACACGTTCGCGTATTTCACCCCAGCGATGGGATGATGGATGTTGAAGACCCACTACTTGGCCCAAGAAAGATCAATAGAGAAGCTTATCTGAAGATCCATCACGGCCGGACCCCTCTCGATCAAGTAGGAAAAAGAACCGGTTGGAAAAATAACCACGTAAATCCAAACGGACTGTTTATGCCAGTTTACTGGTTTCCTACCGATTACGGGCGACTATTTCTAAAATTATTCAGAATGTATATCGAGTATACTCGACCACCGTCGCCTGAACCTTGGTTGTTTCTTACTGAAAGCGGCCTTCCAATGACCGCAAAAGCATTCGCACAACAGTATGCCGCAGCTGCCCGGCGACTAGATATTCACCCCCGAAAAGCGGATGGAACAACCCCGCACGGTCATAGGCACGCGTACGGCCAGCGCCTCGCCGAGGCAAAACGCCAAGGGCTCATTGATGAGAAAGCGGTTCAACTCTGCCTTCACCACCGATCGCCTGCCTCACAGAACGTTTACACGCAGCTATCTATCTCGGAAATTACCTACACCTTAGATAGAGCGAGCGAATTGCTTTTTCCGGAGCGTTCTGAGCCCAACACGAACTCGCATTTAGCGATTTTCCCCAATTGAGGCCTCAATTATGGCTAGTTACTCACTTGATTGTTACAAAACCATTCGCTCGGAGCTAACGGGCAGAGAATTACTAATCAACACAAGCGAAACTCTTTTTCTTATACCGCCTACGTTCGACGTGTCAGTCGCCCGTAGATCTGCAAATTCGATTGTAAATCAGAAAAGGAGAGGAAGCCCGGCGACACCTGAACTACGCCCGTACCTGACTCGATTCGCAGAAATTGAAAGCCTGGCAGATTTTGCGAACGCCCTGGATGAGATTGTCGTTAGCGGCTATCATTTACCGGGAAATACCAATATTGGACGAATAGCCGATATTCTTGTTGACCTATGGCTTAATAATTGCCTCACCTTTCCGCGCGATTCGACAAAATATCTAGGTCGCTTTCACGGAGGAATAATCTTCCGTGGTGCACCTACTATACAACCACACCCTCAGGAAATTATTGAGACCTTACAGAAAGTCAATACGTTTAAATTTAAAGACGTACTTCTTCGTAGGCTCGCTTTAGTCGTTTTTTCCATAACAGGAATAAGAGAGATAGGCGACTTAACACCATCGGTAGTTGACGGATCTTTCAAAGATGTAAAAGGAGGAACGACGCTAGCGACGCAGCTTACCACCGCAATTAGAAGTCAGTTCAATTCGGTCGACGTCACTTTCAGCTCAAATGACTATGGTCCATTTAATAAATCTGGGCGAAAATCGAACCTCGATTTCAATTGGATTATAGATGACAACCCTGACTTAGCCGAATGGCGGGATCTGGGTAAAGAGTGGCTCGAGGGCGTCGGAATGCGAGATCGGCTCCGGCGGAGAAGCGGCGTCGCTCAGTTCCTCACCTATATTGCTTCCAACCCTAACGTGCCTCGAAATCCTCTAGAATTCCTGCAATCTGGACGCGAAATTAGCCCACCTTTCAATTCCACAGCGCTCCCGTCCACAACAGCACACGCGGTCAGAGAATTCATCGACTGGGTCTTAAACAAGAAGTGCGTCTCTGAAGATGACCACGGGCACCCATATCGGCTTCCGGGCTTTCGGAACCCCATATCGGCGCCCCGCATCCGCAATACGAAACCGCCTGAAACCGTTCGCGACGCCATGCCGACACGGTTTGTGCGGCGCCTAAAGGAGATTATCGAAAGCGACGATTACTCCTGGCCTAGAACCGCGTTCGAATTTGGATCTGACACTTTCCGCTGGAAGGACCCGGCAACCGGCGAATGGGCGACTATTTGGTCCCCCGTCAGAGCGATCGCGATCTTGATGAAGCTCGAACTGCCCGAGCGCACGTTCCAAGTTCGAGTCTGCAACTCTGGAGAAGCAGATTCCGAGCGATACGACCCCGAGCATGACCGCTGGCTTACAAATTCACATCGGCTCGCCGGTAAAACACCCTACGCCAGACCCATGGGATTAGCGCGAAAAATTCATGATCACCGCACAGGGAAAATTTTCACTGGATTGTATTTCAACACAAATAAAACTGGAGATTTGGGAAAATCGCCCGAGAACAGAGGACACGTTATACCTTGGCACAATCAATCGATACTGAAGCTTTACGACAAGATGAGATCTTGGCAGGAAAAATATAACCCTGTTGAACTGCCCACAAGGTGGGAAGACCTACGTGAAGATGCAATCGTAAACGGGGTTTCGACCGATATCATTCGGGAAAAGGGAGCTGAAACTTTCCTTTTCCGCGATCCTTGCTCTCGTTACCCCGAACACCCTGTAACGCATACGCGCTTGACCATCTTCTGGAACAAGCTTTGCGGCGAACTTGAAGATCGCCTCGCGAGGGAAGGCGAAACAGCGCCCGGCGGTGAGCGAATTCAACTGGTGACCCGCAACCAGGTGGGGGAGCCCTCGGGAACGGTTTACAATCTGCACGCCTTGCGCGTCACCATGATCACGGCATGGGCGGAAGCCGGAGTGCCCATTGATATCTTGATGAAGGTCGCGGGCCATGCGACTGCATTTATGACAATTTACTATAAGAAGCTCTCAATATCGCATGTTTCTGATGTCTTGAATCGCGCGTCCGCGCAAATGATGTTAGACGAACAAGGTAATTGGCAGTCTTGGCTGAGAAGCAAATCTTATGACGAACTACTGAACGTAGCCGCATACAACGACACCGTTAGCTTCAAGGCTCTTAATCAAGCTTCAAATTCCTCCATTTCACGTAGGGATCACGGCATTTGCCCCGTGGGATGCGGCAGATGCCACGAGGGCGGGCCGCTAGTCGAAGGGAGCATTAGCAGGAAGCACCATCCTGTACCGGGGGGGCCGCAGAACTGCGTTCGGTGTCGCTTTTTCATTACCGGCCCCTGCTTCTTGCTCGGCCTACAAGCTCACTTCGATGACGTCGGCTTCAGATATCGTGAAGCGAGTCGAGCTTACGCTGCCGCAACAACGGAATTCGACAAGCTTGATTACATAAGAAGGCGGTCTGTCGCGGAAGGGCAGCCCTTTTTTGATCATCATCGGCTTGAAATTCTCTCTAGTACTGTAGATCAACGGACTCGAGAAGTTGACGAGTTGGCCCTTACGTGGCACGCGACATACAATTTGATAGAACAATGCATTGAATTGCTCCGTAAACAGAAGTCAAATGAAACGCCCGGAAAGAATTTCCTAATAACAGTTGGGACTTACGATGATATCGAATATGTTCTTGAGGTTGACAACAGTGGAGAGAGGGAATTTGAGCTTTTCGATAAATTATGTCACTCATCGGTGTTTTTTAACTCAATCAATCCCAGAACCCCCAACGTATATCGCATGCGTCACTTCGATCAATTGATTAAGCGGAACGGGTTTGAGCCGATATTTTTTGAAATGACGGAGGAAGAAGCTTTTCAAGCCGGAAATGCTTTCTCTAAGTTCCTATATTCCTATTTTGGAAGAGAGAATGTCACTCGGCTCATTGCCGGAACGAACACGCTTCGCAGCCTCGGAATCGCCGCTGAAAAAGCGTTCTCAGAGAAGATATCTGAAATAGGCGGAAAAAGCATTGTGCGCCCCAGTCCAAAACTGCGAATTACTACAGACGACGATCCGAACATATGATGTAACTGAGGAATTTGTACAGAATAAAGTCGGATCAAATCGTATTCCGAGGACCTCTCGGTCAACCAGCATGTAAGAAGCCGCCACGCGTCATAAGCACATCGATCTTGAGGGGCAAATTGATGAATGATCAGCCACTTATCTCCCCTTCTGAAAGGTCGCCCGCTGCAGATCTGTATCGGGGGATGCTCGAGGCAATGGCGCATGCAAGGAGCCGTCAGACGCTCACCGGGCTGTGGAGCGCACTTCAAGAAATGCGTGCGGCAAATGTGCCTGACTATTCGATCGCGAGGGTCGGCAAGTTCTGTGAGAAATATGGCGGTCCGAAAAGTCAATCGATTAGGAACGCAAGCGGCGCAAAGTTCAGGAGACTCATCGAAACATTTGCGAACGACGTTGGATCGTCAATCGCCAAGCTTTCTTACAAGCCTCAATCGAATATAGACAGAGCGATTGACGATATTCGAGATTTCGGATCTCGAACCGCCATAAGGATGATTATTGAGCGGTCCAAGCGCCTCGAGCGAGAAAATGATGAGCTGCGTTCGGCATTCAAGAACCTGTCGGTAGCCGCCGGACCGACCTGCGGGTCTGCGGCGGCGCCCGATAGCCTTTTCTTCCCCACGACGCGCACCCCGGCAAGCGCTCCAGAGCTCGAAGTCGTGCAACTGGAAGCGATCACTAAGTTTCTTAGCGACGAATGGATGCAGTCGAGATTCTGGTCTGTAGGTGACGATGGTTCGATCGTGGATGAGGTTTCGGGATCAATCTTAGTGGCCCCTCCAGGCTTCGTCGATGGCTTGCGTCGAGTGATGGACGCCGCCGCGTTAAAGAGCGAGCACAACAGTTGATTCGCATCGGCGCTGCGCAACCTCGATGTCGACGAAGCTGGGCGGATGAAGCCTCATCTTTTACGATCGCAGCGTGCACATGATGGAAGAACTCGTCCGCTTCACCACCGTGTCGCGGTCGCAAGCAGCGATACTCGTCGATCACTATTCCAAGCGCAAGCAGCAGACCGTCCTCCACCCGGCGACGGATCTATCGTCCATTGCTATGGTCCATCAGCGCCGGACTGCGTAGACGGCTATCGTATGACGCCTCAGAAGCCATACTTCTCGCGCCGCAGGGTGAAGGCCGCTTCACCACCCTCCATGATGCGCTTAATGGCCGCGCGCGCTTCCTCCACGTCGATCGCACCGACCCCCTGTATTGTCCCACGAGACTGATCCCCGGTCGTTCTATGGTCGAACCACGCAACCAACTCGGCGTCGCCGTTGACGACGAGGTTGGCGTTGTGGCTCGCGAACACGACCTGACGGATCCGCTTGGCCGTCCAGATCTGATTGACCACCTCCAACATCACCGGATTGTCCAGGTCTTCCTCCGGCTGGTCGATCAGCAATGGCGGCCCGGGTTGGTTAAGCATTGTCTTTAAGAGCGCGGTCGCCTGTTGACCGGCAGACGCGTTGCGGAACGGGATGTACTCGTCCTCCCGGGCCCGAAACTCGTAGACTGGGACCGATGCGAGGGGGGTCAGGGACAGGTTGAGCCAAGCCTCCGGTTGGAGCGTGTCTGCGATCCGGTCAAGATCGTTGGCGGTTAGGCCGCACCGGATAAGCAGAGGCGCCGCCGGCCGCGCCTCACCTTGGACTTGCTCAGAACGAAAGTCGGCCAGCCGCTCGAGTTCGGCCAGAACACCGGTCCACGCGTCCGCCCTGTCCTGCAATCCGGTGATCGCTGCCCCTAATGCCTCGATCCTAGCACCTTGCACACGGGAGCCGGAGAGCATTTGGCGAAGTGCAGCCACGAATGCTTCCGCATTGGCGTACCGGCTAACATGGACCCGGATCAGCCCGCCGGAGCGTGCCGTCAACGCCGCGCACTCCTGGTCGATCAGTGTATCGCGGTTGCCCAGCGCTTCCAGCCACTCATCCCGCGCTTGAGCGTAGCCAGCCTCGGCCGAGGCGAGCGTGGCGATCGTTTCTCGGATGCGTGTAGTGTCGTTGTCCAAATCGCTCAACCGACTCTCGAGACCGGCCAGCTGTGCGACCTTCTCGCTGTGAGACGACGATCGGGTCAATGCCTCGGCGTACCGCGACTGGAAGCCACGCCGGGCGATCTCCCAGGCGGTCCACACTCCGTCGGCGCCTTCGCCTGTCCGGATAACCGAGGCTGTTTGCTCTACGGTCTCCAGCACCTGCATCGCAGTCTCTAGCATCCGAACGTAGTCCTCGCGCACGGCGTCCAGCGTGTCCTTGTAGGCCGTCGGCATTTCCGGCGCGGGCTGCAATGCCGCCTTCTGCATGGCCGCGATCCGGAGTAATTCGCTGGCCTTCTCGGCCAACGTTCCGGCTCCGGCCTGCCAACCTGCCACGGCGCTGGCCGCCGCTTTGTATTGGGGTTCCTCGGCAAGCAGGGCCCGGTCCGCGTCGCTCAGTCCAGCCAAGGAGCCCCGGACTGCCTCAGCCTGCACCATAATCGAGCGCCGCTCGAACTCGCGGCTCGCGAGTTGCCGCGAGAGGTCGCGATGCCGCTGGCGGGTAGTGTAAAGCTCACGCACATGGTTCGCTTTGTCCGACGCATTACGCGCAATGCGATCCAGGTCGCTCTTAATGGGCGCGGTGATAAACCGGGTCAGCTCCTCCACGCGCACGCTGACATCGCTCAGTTGCTTCTGGCTGTAGGCTTGGATCGGCAAGAGGGCACGCACCTCGTCCTCGGTGCACGGTGCGAAGGATCCACCGTCGATCTTCAGATGGACCGCGCCGTCGAGCGCTGCCCGGCGCACGACATGCGGCACGCCGTTGAGCACATAGGTGACCTCCACGCTCGCATTCAGCGCCTTCAGCGTGCCGTCGATGAGCCGGAGTCGACGCCCCTGGTAGTTGGGTGTCCCGTCCTCGTCGCCTGGTGGCGGCTGGTCGCAGAGCGCCCAGCGAATGTATTCGAGAAGGGTGGACTTCCCAGTGCCCCTTCCCCCGATCAGAGCGCTGTACTGTCGGTTCAAGTCTAGATCGACCGGGCCGAGGAAGGCGGAGTTGGTGACTGACACTGTAGCGATGTAGGTGTCAGGAATTCGCGGCGCCTCGAGGGAGATTCGCGATTCCTGTGCTAGGCACGCCTGCCTCAGCGCCTCGGCCGTGGGACGGGCCCATTTGATCCAGGTGGAGGGTACGCCGAGGGTTTGGTGGTCCGAACGTCGTGTATCCGAGGTCTGGATGACCGCGATACGCTTGTTCCCCCAAGCCTTTTCCTTGCCGGCCAAGATGTTGACGGTTCCGACCTTCAGCTTCGAAACCTCACCGTCGGAGTAGCCGCCGACCCATGGCATTTCCGCGTACTTGGCGTGCTGGCCCACGCGCAGCAACGAATGCTGCCCCTCGCCGGAGACATTGGGCAGCACCGTATACCGCCCTCTAAGCCAGCTGTGCTTGTCCAGCTCTTCCTTGAGCTGCTTAACGGTCTGGACGTGCGTGAGCTGGCTCACCACTCGCGTCTTTGCCTCCTCCGGCGGCGCCTGGTCGATGGTCAGGGCAGTCAGAATCTGGTTGAAGAAATCCGGTGGAAAGTCGGCGTCCAGTAACAGGATGGCCTGGCAGGGGACGCCCAGGGTGAGTTCCATCCCGGGGAAGACGACCAAGCGGTCAGACGAAACCAAGGACGCGCCGTCGTCTCCGGTCTCCTCCAGGGCTGCTTTCTGAATCCAAGGCACGAAGGCCATGCAGTGATGGTCGGTAATCGCAATGGCCTGCAGTCCGCGCGCCCGGCAGGCGGCCACTAGGTTGCGCGCGTAAACATTGCGCTCATCGTCGGTTGTCGCGTTCGGCCCAGTCCACCGCAGGTCGCGCGGCGTATGCACCTGAAAATCGCTACGGTGGAAGTGTGCACCCTTGTCCATGCGTTTAGCCAAGCCCCCCTACATAACCCTCAATTACCACGGCTCGGAGACTTCATTGAACGGCTTACTGGCTCGTTCCAAAGGCCCAGGCGGATGGCGTGGCGCACCGGGTGACAGATACCTCGCGCGGACGAGCGGTGATTAGATGGGACGGTTAGCACCCCCGAGTACACTCTCAGCACCGAAAGGCTCGACTGAAAGCCGGATTGTTGGCAATGCATGTTGATCCGGATCAAGAGCTTCAGTAGCCAACACGGTTACGGCTTCGACGAGAGCGTGACCGCACCGGCCAACCAGCGCTTGACCTTCCCATGATGGGAAGCGTCAGCCTTTCCGTGATCGAGGCGCACGCGGAGAACCGTCATGACCCCAGCCACCGGGAACCATGAGCATCACCATGATCACAGCGTCCACCCAGGACATCATCACCATGACGCCGCGGCGGAAGACGGCAAGGTGAAGGATCCGGTCTGCGGCATGCTCGTCGACCCGCACACGACCGCGCACCGGGCGCAGCACGAAGGCAGGCCGTATTACTTCTGCTCCTCCGGCTGCCGGTCGAAATTCACGGCCGAACCCGCCCGATACGTCGAGCCGTCCTCCGCTGGGAACGCCGAGCCCGTGGCCGAAGGCGCGATCTATACCTGCCCGATGCATCCTCAGATCAGGCAGGTCGGACCGGGCTCCTGTCCGATCTGCGGCATGGCGCTCGAACCCGTGCTCGCTACCGCCGAGACCGGCCCCAGCCACGAACTCGTCGACATGACGCGCCGGTTCTGGATCGGCCTCGCGCTCTCCCTGCCCGTCGTGGCACTCGAAATGGGCGGGCACCTGACCGGCCTAGGCCACTATGTCGGCCAGCAGGCCTCGAACTGGATCCAGATGCTGCTTGCGACCCCAGTCGTGCTCTGGGCCGGGTGGCCGTTCTTCGTGCGCGGCTGGCAATCGCTGGTCTCGCGCAATCTCAACATGTTCACGCTCATCGCCATGGGCACGGGCGTGGCCTGGCTCTACAGCATGGTGGCGACCCTGGCGCCCGGCATCTTCCCGGCCGCCTTCCGCGGCCATGACGGCTCGGTCGCCGTCTACTTCGAAGCGGCCTCAGTGATCACGGTGCTCGTCCTGCTCGGGCAGGTGCTCGAATTGCGGGCGCGGGAAAGCACCAGCGGGGCCATACGCGCCCTGCTCGACCTCGCACCCAAGACGGCCCGCAGGATCATGCCCGACGGCGCCGAGCAGGAGGTCCAGCTCGATACCGTCCAGGTCGGCGACCGGCTGCGGGTGCGGCCGGGCGAGAAGGTCCCGGTCGACGGCGTCGTCGTCGAGGGACGCAGCGCGGTCGACGAGTCGATGGTCACGGGCGAGTCGATGCCGGTCACCAAGGAAGCCGGTGCGGCGGCGATCGGCGGGACGATGAACCAGTCCGGCGGCCTCGTCATCGAGGCGCAGAAGGTCGGGCACGACACAATGCTGTCCCGGATCGTCCAGCTCGTCGCGGAGGCCCAGCGAAGCCGGGCTCCGATCCAGCGGCTGGCCGACCAGGTCTCGGGCTATTTCGTGCCCGCAGTGATTGGCGTGGCGTTGCTCGCCTTCGTCGCCTGGGCGTTCTGGGGGCCCGAGCCACGGCTCTCCTACGGTCTGGTCGCGGCGGTGGCGGTGCTGATCATCGCCTGCCCCTGCGCGCTCGGCCTCGCAACGCCAATGTCGATCATGGTTGGCGTCGGCCGCGGTGCCCAGGCGGGCGTGCTGATCAAAAACGCCGAGGCGCTGGAACACATGGAAAAGGTCGACACCCTCGTGGTCGACAAGACCGGCACTCTCACCGAAGGCAAGCCGGCCGTCACTGCGATCGTTCCTGCACCAGGATTTACAGAGGCGGAGGTCCTGCGGCTGTCGGCCAGCGTCGAGCGGCTGAGCGAGCACCCGTTGGCGGTGGCCATCGTCGCTGCCGCGGAGAAGCAGGAGATCGCCACCGCACCGGTCACCGAATTCGACTCCCCCACCGGCAAGGGCGCGCTGGGTAGCGTCGAGGGCCGGCGCATCGTGCTCGGCAACGCAGCCTTCCTGGCCGAGCATGGTGTTGAGGTCGCGCCTCTGGCCGAGCAGGCAGACAGGCTGCGCGAAGACGGCGCCACGACGATCTTCGTCGGCATCGACGGAAAGGTGGCGGGCGCCATCGCCATCGCCGACCCGGTCAAGAGCTCGACGCCCGCGGCACTGGCCGGTCTCAGGACGGAGGGCATCCGGGTCGTCATGCTCACCGGCGACAACTGGACGACCGCAAAGGCCGTCGCCAAGCGGCTCGGAATCGACGAGGTGGAAGCCGAGGTCCTACCGGACCAGAAGAGCGCCGTCGTCCAGCACTACAAGGCTGCCGGCCGGGTCGTCGCCATGGCGGGCGACGGCGTCAACGATGCACCGGCGCTCGCGGCGGCGGATGTCGGTATTGCCATGGGCACCGGCACCGATGTGGCGATGGAGAGTGCTGGCATGACGCTGTTGAAGGGCGACCTGACCGGGATCGTCCGGGCGCGGCGGCTGTCGCAGGCGGTCATGCGCAACATCCGCCAGAACCTGTTCTTCGCCTTCATCTACAATGCACTCGGCGTGCCCGTGGCTGCGGGCGTGCTCTACCCGATTTTCGGCATCCTGCTGTCGCCGATCATCGCGGCGGCTGCGATGGCCCTGTCGTCGGTCAGCGTGATCGGTAACGCGATCCGCCTGCGGGCGGTACGGCTGTAATCGCCTGGCTGGGCAGAACGAGGTCTGCCCAGCCCTCGCTTTGATCTCGCTCAAAGCAATCTTCCCGGCCAAGGACCATGATCGAAACGCTTCGCAAGGAGGGCTCGACATGGACACCGCGCCGAATGCTGCTCCGGAGCCGCCAAAGACTTGGCGGACCGTTCTCGTCAACACGCCCTTGGGTTGGGCCTGCACGCTCGCCTTGGCGGCTCTTGGCACCTACCTCTTCGCGAGCCATACGGGCCACGTGTTGGGCGCTTTACCCTACCTGCTGTTGTTGGCCTGTCCTCTGATGCATCTGTTCATGCACAGGGGCCACGGCCACAGTCGCGGAAAGCAGGAGTGACCCCCCCGGCCGGACAACGCCTGAGCGAGCTACAAGGGGTAGCGCGGTCGTCTCCAGCCCAAGGAAGTGGTCTGCCGTTCACCGGTCATATCGGGCCAATGGCTCTGTGAGCCAAATGCCCCGGGCCGATTGTTACAAATTGTTTCGGACCGGAACCGGCCTGTATTCTGAAACGTCTCCTCTGTGCCTTCCCGACAGCCGAGGAGTTCGCCATGCACCACCACGATCCGGCGATGCAATCGTGCATCGACGCGTGCCTTCGCTGCTATCAGACCTGTCTGGGCATGGGCACCGGCCATTGCCTTGAACTCGGCGGTGAGCATGCCGAGCCCTCGCATATCCAACTGATGATGTCCTGCGCTGAAGTCTGCAGGGCCAGCGCACACGTGATGATCATCGGCTCGCGGCACCACAAGCATCTTTGCGCCGAATGCGCGGACATCTGTGAGGATTGCGCCAACGAGTGCGAGCGGATCGGCGACATGGATGCATGCGTCGAGGCCTGTCGCGCATGCGCCGAGAGCTGCAGAGTGATGGCAACGTCGCGCTGAACATACTCAACCGGAGGATACCGATCATGAGACGCATTGCACTTGCTTCGCTCGCCATCGTCTGCGGAACCGCCGGCGCCTGGGCTCAACCGGCATCCAAGCCCCCAATGGGGACGGACATGCCGATGATGATGCAGCCGAACAGTTCCGACTCCGCCGCGACCAAAGGCTACAAGGCCGCGATGATGGGAATGATTAAGACGATGCCCAGCTTCTCCGGCGACGCGGACGTCGACTTCATGAAACAGATGCGGTCGCATCATCAAGGCGCGATCGACATGGCGAAGGTTGTGCTTGCGAACGGCAAAGACTCCCAGGTCAAGGCATTGGCCAACGAGATCGTCTCCGCCCAGGAAAAAGAAATCGCGACCATCGATCAATGGTTGAAGGCGAAGGGGCGCTAGTAGGATACCACCCTTCCCTTAGGCGGTGCCTTTCAGAGATGGATCATGACGGAGGTCACGGTCGCAGCTACCAAACCCTTTGCGGTTATGTACCTTGTCATGCACGATGATCGCCGCGATGGGAGCGGTGCTGTCTCGCCTGGCATCCTTGCCGCAATGTGCACGCGAATTTGAGTCGGCAATGCCAGCTTTCTACACTCGACGCTCGGTAAGCCGATTGTTGCCCTTGGAACGGTCGAGCGAGGCCCAGGAACCCCTATATTTGGACTGTTCTCGTCCTTGAGCCGCGATCTGCCGGTTCGGTGGTCACGGCGCTGCCGGGGAGGCAGCGATGGAATCATTCCGCAGGGCCGCCGTCTCGGCCAGTTGCCTGGTCAATCTCGTCGTTCCGGTTGGCACCGTCGACGCCCACCCCACCGGCCTGTCGCTGAGCGCGCAGGAGATCACGACCGCAATCAGCGGAAAGGTCTGCTCGACGGGCGGCGGTGCGAAATTCGCGTTCGGCAACGATGGACGCTTCAACTATGATGGCCTGTGGCAAAGCAGCGGAAGCTACATCGTCACCTCAAATGCGATCGTGGTAACGTTTGACAGTGGCCTCAGGCGGGCGTTCCTGATCTCGATCCGTGACGGTTCGCTTTACATGGAAAAGACGCGTGTCTCCTGCGCTGCCAGCGGGTGATGGTGCTTCCTCACTGGTCTGAGCTTTCGATACTGTTGAGACGACATGCCGGAACGATCCTAGTGATGCTTCGTGCCATGGCCGCTTTGCGGGTCTGACGATGCCTTTTCGTAGCCGCGGGCCGTATCGTACCGCGCGAGCTGCTCCGGCGTGAGCAGTCCCGCCGTCTCGATGTGGGCTTCAAGATGGACCGCGCGCAGCATGCCTTGCTTCACGCCGATCAGAGCCGTCAGCTCCTCCAGTCCCACCCGATCTATCGAGCGCTGAGCGAAGGCCGCGTCGAGCTTGCGTTCAAGGCTCAGGATCTCGGCTCCGAGCGCCTGTGCCCGCTTGCTCATGCGCGCCTTGGACGTTTCCAAACCATCGCGCTGTTCGGCTGAGAGCTCGAGCTCCCCTGCCAGTTCGAGTGCATGGAGGGGGCCGGGATAGCGGTTGAGTTCCGCCGACTTTGCGAGCCCGATGCCGCGGCCGTGAACAAGGTCCTCGATTTCTTTCGGCGAGAGAGCTTTGATCTCACGGGTCTGCTGCCCCGCGTAGGGGCTCACGGGCTGTGCCGAGACGGCACCAGCCCACCCCGACATGGCTAGCCCGATCAAGTGGGATGTAACGGTTCTATTGATCATCGAAATGGTCTCCTTGACCGTTTCGATACCCTCCGCGTGCTCGCCGTCACATGATTTCAATCATGTCAATTCGATCGCACTGCCGCTCCGCCGAATGACCCGCTCCGCTTCTAGATGTGCCAGGGTCCGATACAGGACCTCGGGGGCCAGGCCGATCGAGGCAGCAACGTCTTTCAGCAGCTCCCGTGTCACCACTGTTCTGCCATCCGGGCCAGTCCGCGCTACGAGGTAGGCAAGCACGCGTTCGCGCGCCGAGCGGATATCCCGCAGGGTCAAGGTAGCCCTGAGTTCCATGACCTGCCGCGCGAGATCGGCAGTCAGATCAAGTCGCGAGGCCGCTTCGCTCTGGAGCAAATCGAGGGCTTCTGTCTTGGGAAAACATGCGACCGAGCTCGCGGTCAACGCCTGCGCATCGCAGTGGTAGGTCTCGGTGAAGAGCGACGCCTCGGCGAAGCGTTCGCCCGGTCCCGCGACGAACAGGACCGTCTCTCGCCCGCTCGCGCCGAAGCGCACAAGGCGAACGCGCCCTGTGCGAACCACGAAGAACCCTCGGGTCGCATCGCCAGTCGCGAAAAGCGTCTCGCCTGCCTTGAGTTCTCGGGCGACCGGGTTCAATCCCGGGAGGTCAATTCCAGCCAACTGCACCTTGGTCCTTTCCTCGTTTCTGATCCAAGGTCATATTCCGTCGCAGGTACGCGGAAGAAAATGCGTTTGCCCTTATCGGGACCTGCCGCGAGTATGAACATGCGCTGAGGTCGGTCTGTGACCCAGGCAACCCAGGAAATGCCGGAGGTTCGCTTGACGCCTTCGCTTCATCCGTTGGCATCACAACCACTTCCGTCGTTCATTCCGGCGCCGGGAGGCCCGGACTATTTAATGATCGGAATGGCGATCTTCCTGATCGCGTTCGCGCTCGCATTAGGCCTCCTGTATCTAAGGCTTCATGCGCTTCCCGACCACATCGCGCACAAGTCTACAAAGGTGCAGTATCAGGTCGTCTGCGTCCTGGGCTTGCTCGCCATGTTCACCCATGTGCACGCGTTCTGGGTTGCAGGACTACTGCTTGCCCTGATCGATATCCCTGATTTCAGTGGTCCGATCGGGAGGATGACCGACGCGCTTGAGCGGATGGGCGACAACCGTCGAAACGGGCTGAAGAGCAATGACAATCGCCAGTTTCCGCCTGCCAATCCGCGGTCGCCAACCCTGGTTGAAGGCGAGCGGCGTGGTGACAAGGCCGCTTCCTGACCACAGCAGAGCCCGCCGCCTCCTGTCGACCGCGAGACGGCGCTCAACCCGCTCGTCCGGGGATCTGCTGGGCCCCGCGATAGCGGGCGAACACGTTCTGCCTCCCTGCGGAGAAGATGACGACGTCATAAGTCTGAGCGGGATGGCCCGGCACCTCCATTCCGGGCGAGCCGACCGGCATCCCTGCGACCGCGATGCCGGTCACCTTCGGGCGTTCGACCAGCAATCGCTTGATTGCCTCGGCCGGAACGTGACCTTCGACGACGTAGCCAGCGACTTCGGCACTGTGGCAGGAGGTCAAGGCATCAGGCACGCCGAGCCTAGCCTTGAGCGGCATCACGTCGGGAATTTCGACCACCTCGACGGGAAAGCCTGCGGCCTTCACATGAGCAACCCAATTGCCGCAGCATCCGCAACTCGGATCTCGGGTCACCTTCATCTTCGGAAGCGCTTCCGCTGCCCGCGACGGACGCCACAAGGCAGCACCGACGATGGCTTGCATGGAACCTAATACGAGGGCGCGACGGGATGGATACGGCTCGACGCTCATGCTGTCTCCCGGGCTTCATTGCCCCGCTAACGTGAGTTCCTGATGGCGCGGCGCAGGAACTCGGCGGCCAAGCCGCCCGCGAGGCCTATCGCCGGATTGAGCAATGCCGTCGAAGCCGCGGCGATGCCGATGGCGGGCCAGCAGTCGGGCCTGGAATCGAAGAGGCGCCTCGACAAGGCGAGATCGGTCCCCGCCATCAGCAGCAAGGCCCCGACGGCACTGAGCGGTATCGTCGCGAACAGAGCCGCGGCATTGGCGGCGAAGCCCAGGGCGAGCACAAGGAGGATCGATCCGAAGAGGATCGGAGCCCATCCGGAACGGGCACCGAAGCGATGCTGTGCCGTCACGCCGCCAGCGCCATGGCACATCGGCATGGCGCCCAACGGAGCAAGCAGGAGATTGCCGATGCCGGACGTCAGGGCGAGGTTTCGGACGGACGTCCGCTCCGTACGGTCCGGATAGAGCTCACCGCAAACAGCCGCCGTGACGATCACCGCATTGGTCAATGTCAGCGGCATCTGCGGTAGGACGGCGAGTTCGATTCCCTCCCACACCGATCTCCAGCTCTGCGGAAGGACAAGAGCCGGGAGTTGCCACTCGAAGCCGGACAGATCGGGGCGCTTCGTTAGTCCGGTTGCAAGGGCCGTCCCCGTGGCCGTGACGAGGACAAGAAGCGTGGCCGGAGCCCTTGGCCAGATCCGCGGCAGTCCCGCGAGGGCGGCCAGCGCGGGGAAGCCGATCCAAGGTTCGGCGGTCACCATCTTGATGCCGAGCCATCCCATCGTGATGCCGAGACCGAGTTGAAGCCCGGCAGTGACGGATTGCGGTATTAAGCGGGCCACGCGTCCGATCAGACCGGTCGCGCCCAGAACAACGAGAACGATCCCGATGACGAGCCCGGCGGCCGCCGTCCCCTCCGCCGAGAGCTGGCCGGTCAGCAGAACCGCGGAGACCGCCTTCATCGGCTGGACGGCCATCGGCAATCCGTAGAAGAGCCCGGCCCCCACCAATGACACACCGAAGCCGAAGAGCACCCCGGCGGGCGCCAAGCCAGCCACTGTCATGGCGCCGATCACGTGCGGGATGAAGGTTCCGAGATCGCCACAGGCCCCAGAGCATTCGGCAAGCCAGCTACGCCGCCCTGGCCGATTAGTCGCGGTTGGAAGGTTGCTAGCAGTCATCCGATGCCGAGCGAGTCTTGTCTCTCCTCACTGTGGACCAACCAGCCGCGCTTGTCTCAACGATCGTCGCGCGTCCGGCCTCACTCACCGGAAGAAGAGGTATTTGGCAAGGGCGGCGATCGCCAGCACCAGGACAACGATGGCGAGCAAGCCTACGAGCCCCATGCCCCAGCCCATGCCATTCATCATCTCGTTCATCTCGGTTCCTCCGCATATTCGACGGGGGACGTGATGCGTCCCGGGTCTATCTCCGACGCAACCTTCTCGGCCACCGCTGACGGTGGCAGCCGCCAACCCTTGACCAAGCCGTAAATCGCCGGGATCACCAGCAGCGTCAGCACCGTCGAGGACACCATGCCGCCGATCATCGGCACGGCGATGCGCTGCATCACTTCCGAGCCCGTTCCGGTGTTCCACAGGATCGGCAGCAAGCCCGCCATGATCGCGACCACGGTCATGATCTTCGGCCGCACGCGTTCGACGGCGCCGAGCATGATCGCCTCGTGCAAATCGGCTCGCGTGAAGGCTCGCCGCTCCAACTCTCGGCGCGCCTCCACCTCGTTCAAGGCATGGTCGAGGTAGATCAGCATAATCACCCCGGTCTCGGCGGCGACGCCCGCAAGGGCGATGAAGCCGACAGCGACGGCGACGGACATGTTGAAGCCGAGCCACCAGAGCAGCCAGACGCCGCCGACGAGCGCGAAGGGCAGCGACAGCATGACGATGAAGGTCTCGGTCAGCCTGCGGAAATTCAGGTAGAGCAGCAGGAAGATGATCGCGAGTGTCACCGGCACGACCAGCTTGAGGCGCGCCTCCGCCCGTTCGAGATACTCGAATTGCCCGCTCCAGGCGATGCGATAGCCCGGTGGCATCTCGACGCTCTTGGCGATCGCGTCCCGGGCGTCGCGAACATAGCCACCGAGGTCGCGACCCACGGTGTCGACGAAGATGTACACCGCGAGCTCGCCATTCTCGGTCCGGATCGAGGTCGCGCCACGCTTTCGCTCGATACTCGCAACCTCTCCAAGCGGGACGCTGGCGCCGGACGGCGTCGAGACCTGAACCTCGCGCGCGATCGTCTGTGGATCGGAGCGGAGGTCACGGGGGTAGCGGATGATCACGCCGTAGCGCTCGCGCCCCTCGACCGTCGTTGTCACGGTCTCGCCGCCCATCGCCATCACAACCGCATTCTGGACGTCGCCGACCGAGAGCCCATAGCGCCCTAGGGCGATGCGGTCCGGCACGATGTCGAGGAAGTACCCGCCGATGACCCGCTCGGCATAGGCGCTGCTCGTGCCCGGCACCGCCTTGAGCACGGTCTCGACCTGGCGTGAAATCGCCTCCATCCGTGCGAGGTCGGTGCCGAAGACCTTGACCCCGATCGGTGTGCGGATGCCCGTCGCCAGCATATCGATGCGGGCGCGGATCGGTTGCGTCCAGGCGTTGGAGACGCCGGGGAATTGGAGCGCCTTGTCCATCTCCGCCTTCAGGCCGTCGAGCGTGACGCCCTCGCGCCATTCGGCCTTGGGCTTTAGGTTGATGATGGTCTCGAACATCTCGGTCGGAGCCGGGTCAGTCGCGGTCTGGGCGCGGCCGGCCTTGCCGTAGACCGATGCGACCTCCGGGAAGGAACGGATGATCCGGTTCTGGGTCTGGAGCAGCTCCGCCGCCTTGGTCACCGAGAGCCCAGGTAACGTCGTCGGCATGTACATCAGCGTGCCCTCGTCGAGCGATGGCATGAACTCGGAGCCGAGCTGCCGGGCAGGCCAAAAGCTGAGCCCGAGGACCGCGAGTGCGAGAACGATCGTCAGGGTTTTGGCCCCAAGAACGCCGCGGATGAACGGCCGATAGAGCGCGATCAGCATCCGATTGATCGGGTTGCGATGCTCCGGGATGATCCTACCCCTGACGAAGACGACCATCAGTGCCGGGACGAGCGTCACCGACAGGAAAGCCGCCGCCGCCATGGCGAAGGTCTTGGTGAAGGCAAGCGGCCCGAACAGGCGGCCCTCCTCCGCCTCCAGCGTGAAAATCGGCAGGAAGGAGACGGTGATAACCAGCAGGCTGAAGAACAGCGCCGGTCCGACCTCGCTCGCCGCCTCGATCAGGATCTCGACGCGCGGCTTGCCTGGCTGAGCTCGTTCGAGATGCTTGTGGGCGTTCTCGATCATCACGATCGCGGCGTCGATCATCGCGCCGACCGCAATCGCGATGCCGCCGAGGCTCATGATGTTCGAGCCAAGGCCGAGCGCCTTCATCGCGGCGAAGGCCATCAGGATGCCGACCGGCAGCATAATGATCGCCACCAGGGCGCTGCGCAGGTGCAGCAGGAAGACGATGCAGACCAGCGCAACGATGATGCCCTCCTCGATCAGCGTGTCCTTCAGCGTCTCGATAGCCCGTTCGATCAATCCCGAGCGGTCATAGACCGGCACGATCTCAGCCCCGCCCGGCAGGCTCGCCGCGATCTCGGCAAGCCGGGCCTTGGCGCGATCGATGACGGAAAGCGCATTGGCGCCGAAGCGCTGCAGGATGATGCCGCTCGCGACCTCCCCCTCGCCGTTGAGCTCGGTGATGCCGCGCCGCTCGTCCGGCCCGATCTCGATCCGGGCAACGTCGGAAAGCCGCAGAGGCACCCCGCGCTCGCTTTTCAGCACGATGTTCTCGATGTCGGCGATCGACTTCAGGTAGCCGCGGCCGCGCACCATGAACTCGAACTCGCTGAGCTCGACCGTGCGCCCGCCGACATCCAGGTTGCTGCTGCGGACTGCTTCGCGCAGTGCGGTCAACGAGACGCCCTGGGCACGCAGCCGCACGGGATCGACCACGATTGCATATTGCTTGACGAAGCCACCGACGCTGGCGACCTCCGCCACGCCTTCCGCACGGGAGGCGGCGAAGCGCACCGTCCAGTCCTGCAAGGAGCGTAGCTCAGCCAAGTTCATCTCCTTGGCCATGACTGCGTATTGGTAGACCCAACCGACGCCGGTCGCGTCCGGCCCAAGCGTCGGCGAGACGCCCGTCGGAAGCCTGCGCGCGGCGGCGTTGAGGTATTCGAGCACCCGCGATCGCGCCCAGTAGGGATCGGTTCCGTCCTCGAAGATGACGTAGACGAAGGAGACGCCGAAGAAGGAGAAGCCGCGCACGACGCGCGCCTTCGGCACGGTCAGCATCGAGGTTGTGAGCGGATATGTGACCTGGTCCTCGATCACCTGCGGCGCCTGGCCGGGATATTCGGTGTAAACGATGACCTGGACGTCGGAGAGGTCGGGGATGGCATCGAGCGGCAACGTCCTGAGCGCGTAGACTCCGGCGGCCACGGCGAAGGCCGCGCCGACGAAGACGAGGATCAGGTTGCGCGCCGACCAGGCGATCAGGCGGGCGATCATGGCTTGGCCTCCGGCTGCGCGAACCCGCTCAGGGCGGCCTTGAGGTTGCTTTCGGCATCGATCAGGAAATTGGCTGAGATGACGACGCGGTCGCCCTCGAAGACGCCCTCGGTGATTGCGACGATACCATCGCCGCGACGGCCAAGCCTGACTTCACGCGGCTCGAAGCGGCCCTCGCCGCGGTCGAGGATGACGATGCGGCGCGTCCCGCTGTCGATCACGGCGCTGTCGGGAACCACAAGTTCCGGGGCTTCGTCGCCGGAGCCGATCTCGACGTCGGCATACATGTTCGGCAGCAAGATGCCGTCCCGATTGGCTAGCTCAACGCGGACTTTCGCGGTGCGCGTTGCGTCCGCGATTTGCGGGTAGATTACGCTGACTTGACCCTCGAATGAGGTCCCGGGACGGCCGCGCAGTCGGACTGTCGCCGTCGCACCGATCCGAACCGCAGCAAGCTCGCGTTCCGGCACGTCGGCGACGACCCAGATCGTCGAGATATCGGCGAGTCTGAACAGGCTGTCACCGGCCGCCATCTTCATGCCGTCGCTGACGCTGCGCTCCAGGACGATGCCATCGCGTGGTGCCGACCAGTTGATGGTCAGCGGCACCTTCCGGCTGCGCTCGATCTCGGCGATGACCTCCGGCGGTACGCCGAGGTTCTCCAGGCGCTGTCGTGCGCCACCCTCGGGCACGCCGCGCCCTGCGGCATTGAGCTCCGTGATGAACTGCGCTCCCGCGGTGCTGATCTCGGGAGAATAGAGCCGCACGAGCCGCGTACCCTTGGTGACGCGATCGCCCGTCGTGACCGGCGCGACCTCCTGGACGAAGGCGTCCGCGCGCATCGACACGACCGAGATCCGCCGCTCGTCGAGCTGCACCGTGCCAGGTACGCGGATCGCCTGGCCGACGGCGCGACGGCTGACCGGCTCCGAGCGCACGCCGCTGCGCTGGATGCGTCCGGGCGACAGTTTGACGATCCCCTTCTCGCTCCCCTCACCGTCGTAGACGGGGAGGTAGTCCATCCCCATCGAGTCCTTCTTGGGCACTGGCGAGGTGTCCGGGAGGCCCATGGGATTGCGGTAGTAGAGAATGCGGCCCTTCCCCGCCTCGGCCACCTTCTCTTCTCCGGGCGGCTTCTCCTCGAAGCTGATGTCCTCACTGGCATGGACGGCCCTGAACGGTCTCCCGTCCTCGGCCTGGCGTGGCTGCGCCGAGTAGACCGGTCTCCGGTCGGGGTGCTGGTAGTAGATCACCGGCCCGGTGCCTCGAGGTTCGCTCGCGGCGTGCGAACCTTCGATGCCGAGCCACGCGAGCAGACCGGGTGCGGCAAGACCGCGATGCCCGGCCCAAAAGCCGGTGCCTCCCGCCGCCAGAATGGCGGCGAGAGCCACACCCGTGAGGGCGATACGTTTCATGGGATCGCCTTGAGGATCAGCTTGTTTTCAAGCGTGCCCGTCTCGCCTTGGACCTTCGCCCCGAGCGACAGGCGCCAGCCTCCGGCCATGGAGAGGCTCGTCTTGAAACGATAGGTCCCCGGCTCGGTCGAGGGCATTGCCTCGATCGGCGATGCCATCGTCTCCATCCCATCGGGCGCCATGTCGATGCGCTTGGCGAAGATCACCGCGTCCGGGACCGGCTTACCGGAACGTTTGTCGATGAGTTGAACGGCGACGGTCACGCCGTTCCCCTGCTTGAGCTCGCTCTGCACGAGGCGGAATTCATAGTCCTTGATATCCGCGAGTGCCGGGAGCGAGACGGCGGCGAGCGGGAGCGCAGCGACAAGCGCGCGCAAGGTGTTCATGGATGTCATGGTCTAAATCCTGAGAGCGTCAGGCTGCTGCGCGTGCGCAGAGCCTCGAACGTGGCGCGAGCCACGGTTGACCGACCGCCCGGGCTGCCGTGCGGTCGAAGCCGACGCGCTGGCGCCGGCGATGTCTCAGGTTCGCGGAGGTCGGGCGGGCGGCTCGAACGGCCGTGAGGCTCGGGCGGAATCGTCGCTGAAAAGGCCGATCATGGCGATGACGGGCTGAACGAGCGTGACGAAAGCGGTCGGCTCGCTCGGGAAGCACTTGGCCAGGCAAAAACTCAGCGCCGGGCAGTTCGTCGCGCAGTCCTTCGCCTTGCCTTGGTCGGTCGGGCAGCACGGCATGTCCGCGTCCATCGACATGGCCGCTTCCGTGATGTCCGTCCGGCCGTATCCGGCCTGCGCCGGGCTGACAAAGGCAGCCAGGACGGTGGCCATGACGAACAGGGCCAGAACCAGACAATGCGCTAGGAGCCGCAACTTCATAGGCTCATTCTGCCATGATGCCGGTCAGCGCAAAAGCTTCCGGCCTTCAGGTTCACGTGAACGCGGCGCGGCATGATCCCGGCCGCACCCTTTAACCCACCCTGCGATTGATGATGTTGAAAAGGAACGCGATCATCACTCCCGCATAGCCACCGAAGGCCAGGCTCTGGACGGTCCCCAGAGCAAGGCTGCGCAGGTCGAACCCGGTCAAGCCGAGATAGAACTGCAACCATGGCCGATGCAGTCCCCAGTCGGGCGCGATCATGCCGAGCAGCATGCAGAGCAGAAACGAAATCACGGCAAATGCGGCAAGCGTCGCGCCGCATATGCGCAGCGGGAGCTGCAACGGCGCGGGCGCCGTACCGCTCTGTCCAGTGGTCGGGAAGGCAATGCTGGTCATGGCGATGCTCCTCCTCATCTGACGACTGGGGCGGGATCCGGTGCTTTCGTCCGTGATTTCCCTGCCCGAGGCGTCGTTGAATCAGCGATTCCGCTGAAATCCAACCATACGCTCATCCCCGAACTCCACTTTGATTGGGATCAAACTTCACTACCGGATGGACGCCGCGATGAGGCAGGCGCCGACCAACTGAACCGCTGCGCCACTCCCAGGAGACCTGAAGGTTTTCGTTGGCCGACGCGGCTTGCCGTGTGCCTCAGGTGATTGGTTCGACGCCAGGTGTGTATCCGGCTCCGATCACGATCGATCTGATGGCCGCGAACTCGGCAGGCCCTCGGACGCTGACGATCTTCGAGCCCGGGTCCGCGGACACCGTTGTCCCGGGCAACCCCGTCTTGATCGCGTTCTCGATCGTCCCGGCGCAGTGGCCGCAGGCCATATCATCGACGCGGAAATTGATGGCGTCCTCGCTGATCCGCGCTTCGGCCGTCGGGCTTGATTTCTGGCAAGAGCACATCGCTGCAAACTCCTTGATGGGCAACTGAAGATCAGCATGCACCTTCCCATCATGGTAAGGTCAAGGCCGATCCCGTTCTTCAGGCGGCGCACTGACCGAGCAGCGATCACCGCTGCAGACGATGTCGATGATCTTGTGTGAGGATCCCAGACAGTTGGCGCGATAGACGACCATCGTCTCCTGTTTAAGCGCCGTCTCGATCTTGGGCTCGATGCAGCCTGCTTCAAGCAGGGCGCGCTGAAGACCGACGTCACTGGCTTGCGCGGTGGAGATGCTTGCCAGGATCGCGATTGCGATGTGGGCGAGACGAAGTCGGGCGGGCCGTGCGGGCCCGCCCTGGGTAGTGATGATCACTTGGTCTTCTGAAGCTTGGTGACCGTGATCTGACCGTTCACGCGGTCGGCATCGAACTTGATCTTGTCCCCGGATTTCAGGCCTTTCAGCATGGCCGGATCGCCCGCCCGGAACACCATGGTCATGCCCTCCATGTCGAGGTTCTTGATCGGGCCGTGGTTGATCGTGAGCTTGCCCTGGGACGCGTCGACCTTGGTGACGGTGCCGTTGACCGACTGAGCTGCGGCCGGCAGCGCGAAGGCGACGAAAACGATGGTGGCAACGGTTTTCAGCATCGGATGCTCCTTTGACTGAGCGAGGCGTTTACTTGACGATGATTTTGCCGGTCATGCCCGCTTCACGGTGACCGGGAATCAAGCAGGAGAAGTCGAACTCACCCGCCTTGGTGAACTGCCAGACGATCTCACCGGTTTTCTTCGGGGCGAGACGCTTGGCGTTCGGGTCGTCGTGCTCCATGTCGGGATTCTTCTGCATCTCGATCGCGTGCTTGAGGTTCTCCTCGAGCGTGGCGAGGACGAGTTCGTGGTCGAGTTCGCCGTTGTTGCGAAGCGTGAACTTCACCTGCTCGCCGCGCCGAACCTCGATCCGATCCGGTATGAAGGCCATCTTGCCGTCCTTCTCGCTCATTACGACCGAGACGATGCGAGCAGGCTTCTTCGGATCGCCTGGCTTGCCATAGGCGGTCTCGTCGCCATGGCTGTGACCTGCACCGCCAGGCCCGGCCCAAGCCGCACCGACCGAAAGCAGGGTAGCGAGAGCCGCAAGTGTGAGTGTCGACGTCTTCATCGTCATGTGGATGCTCCTGAAAGTCGGTGGTCAGTGATTGGAATGCGGGTTTTTGGCAGCGCTGAGCGGCTTACCGTTCGGACCGAGTTTCGGCTTTCGCGGATCCTTGACCCGCCAATCGACGGATTGGACACCGCTGTCCGGCCCCTTTGTGCGGGGCGCTTCACTGAGCTTCGCGCCCTTGTATTCGAAGGCGACCGTCCCCTCGGGGTTCTTGTACGGTCCCGGGTCCTTGTAATCGGTCTTTGCCAGCCCCTCGCGGACCTTCACCACCGAGAACATTCCGCCCATCTCGACCGGGCCGAATTGAGCGAACCCCGTCATCATCGGCAAGGTGTTGTCGGGCAGTGGCATTTCCATCGAGCCCATCTCGCCCATGCCGTTCGAGCCCATCGGCATGTAGCCGGGCGCGATCCTGGCGATGCGCTTGGCGAGATCCTTCTTGCCGACGCCGATATAGGTCTTCACCGAATGGCCCATGGCGTTCATCGTGTGATGCGACTTGTGGCAATGGATCGCCCAGTCCCCCGGCTCGTCGGCGACGAAGTCGAAGGCGCGCATCTGGCCGACCGCGCAGTCGACCGAGACCTCCGGCCAGGCCGCGGCCGGGTCGACCCAGCCGCCGTCGGTGCAGGAGACCTTGAACTCGTAGCCATGCATGTGGATCGGATGGTTGGTCATGGTGAGATTGCCGAACCGGATCCGCACCTTGTCGTTCAGCCCGACCACGAATGGGTCGATCCCTGGAAACACCCGGCTGTTCCAGCACCACAGGTTGAAGTCGAGCATGGTGTTGACCTTCGGCACGTAGGAGCCGGGCTCGATGTCGAAGGCGTTGAGCAGGAAGACGAAGTCCCGGTCGACCCGGCGGAAGGCCGGATCGCTAGGATGGACGACGAAGAAGCCCATCATGCCCATCGCCATCTGCACCATCTCGTCGGAATGCGGATGGTACATGTAGGTGCCGGAGCGACGGAGCTGAAACTCGTAGACGAAGGTTTTGCCCGGTGGGATATGCGGCTGCGTTAGGCCACCGACGCCGTCCATGCCGTTCGGCAAGCGCTGGCCGTGCCAGTGGATCGTGGTGTTCTCCGGCAGCTTGTTGGTGACGTAGATACGGACCTTGTCACCTTCGACAGCCTCGATCGTCGGCCCCGGCGACTGGCCGTTATAGCCCCAGAGATAGGCTTTCATGCCCGGAGCCATTTCGCGCTCGACCGGTTCGGCGACGAGATGGAACTCCTTCCAGTCACCGTTCATGCGCCAGGGCAGCGTCCACCCGTTCAGCGTGGCGACCGGCTGATAGTCGGGTCCCGAGGTCGGTGTGAGCGGGGCCTGCGTCGAGGCCTCCGTCATGGTTGGCGCCTCCGGCACAGCGGCGAAGGCAGAGCGGCCCGAGACGGCAGCGGCCCCTGCGAGCACGAGGCCCGACGAACCCATGAAGCCCCTACGTGACAGCGTCGTCATGTCTCGCTCCTTCCGGGACTGGGTCAATGCGCTGCCCCTCCCCCTTCGCCGCCACCGGCGGCCGCCACTGTGGCTCCGCCGCCACCACCCAATCCGCCGCCGATCAACGCGTGCTTGAAGTCGGTATGGGCGATCCAGAAATCTCGCTTGGCGTTGATCGCCGCGACGTTTGACAGGATGCGCCCGCGGGCATCGACGATGAGGTCGGTCACGTCGTTCAGCATGCCGTTGTAGTGCAGCAGCGACTCGTCCTGGATGATCTTGCGCAGCGGCAGGACATTGTTCTCGTACTGCCGCGCGATGTCATAGCTGGCGCGGTACCCGGTATAGGCCTCGCGCGCCTCGGAGCGCACGTTGACAGCCTTCTCGGCCAGGCGATTGGCGGCCTGCATATAGGTCTGCTCAGCCAAGGCGACCTTGGACTGCCCGAAGTCGTAGATCGGGATCTCGATATCCAGTTCGAGCGTTCGGCTGCGGCTGCTCTCGCGCTCGACATGGCCGTCATCGGACACGCTACGTCCGCGATCGTAAGTGCGGCGTCCGAGCAGGTCGACGTCGTTGACGAAGCGCGTCGCCTGCGTCAGGCCGAGCGACTTGGCGAGCGCGTCGAGATCGGCGCGAGCGATCTGGATGTCGATGCGCTTGCGCAAGGCCTCCGCCTCGATCGCCTGCGCGGCTCTGATGCGAGGGAGCCCTGGGAGCGCAGCGGGCAGTCGGAACTTGAGGTCGTCGCCCCACAGCCCGAGTTGGCGCACCAGCCGTTCGCGTTCCTGGCGCTGCTGAAGGCGCGCCTGCGCCAGTTGGGTCGCGAGCTCGGCATCGAAGGCAAATTCACGGGCCTGGTCGAGCTTGTTGACGCCACCGGATTCGCCGAGCCGCTTCAGCAGCTCCGAAGCCGCGTCCGACGATGCTTTGGCCTGCTGGAAGAAGCCGACCTGCGCGTTCGCGGCGACTGCGCGGTAGTACTGTCTGCGCGTGTCCGCGGCGAGCCTGAGCACGGCCTCGGCCGTCCTTAGCTGCGCGGTGCGAAACCTGTCCCCGGCAATCTCGGCCCGGGCCGGTAGCGTGGCCAGCGCGAGGAGGCTGCCCGCTATCTGGCGCTCGATTTCAATCTCGAACCGGCCCGAAAGCTTGGATACGCCGAAGACTGGGTTCGGGGGTAGGCTCGATGCGACCATCTGCGCCTCGGCCACGCCGAGCTCGTTGAAGGATGCCTGGAGGCCGCGATTGTTCAGCAAGGCGATCTGGACTGCGGAATCCGCCGTCAGGGGTTTGCGCAGGAGCTGATCGACCCGCACCTTGGTGGTCGATGCCGTCTGGTCATCACCGACCTTGACCACGTCCTTGCCGATCTCGGCGTAAGCAACGGCCTGGACCGGGTTCATGCCACCGTCGGCGGACAGGCTCGCACACCCACCGAGCAGCGCCGCAACACCCGCGAGCAGCCCCAGCTTGAAGCAACGGTGAGCATTTGTGGCAGCGGCGATCAAGGCAGGCCTCTCTCGGCCGTCGGCCGGGGCTAGGTCGAGCGAAACGGTCGGGCGAGCGGTGGCTCTCATGATTGCGGTCCGACCCGGCGGTTGAGCTCGCGCCAGTCCTTCGGCTCGGCCGGGCGAAGTGCCTCCGCACCGGCTGTCACGCTGCGATAGCCAGTCGCGGGAACCTTGATGTTGGGATCGGCAGGCCGGGCCAGGTAGTCCGGGACGGATGCGAGCGAACAAGCACCGAGCGCGAGCCCGACCAAAGCGATGATCGGCACTTTCACGAATGTCACGACTCGGGCTCCCTCGGCTTCGGTGAACCCAGGGGTAGCAACCGCCCCCGTCCGACGTCCGTTACAAATTGTTTCAAAGCCAGGCGGGCACGGACCTTCAGGGAGCGCTATTCTGCCAACGCCATAGAGCCGAAGGTGCATCCGAAAGAACCGGAGGCATCTCAGCGAGGACCGCAGCGTGAACCAAGCTCCCGCCTCCATCTCGTCCGACGATCACGGGCACGTCCTCGTGGTCGACGACGATCCGCAGATTCGGCTGCTGGTGGCGCGCTTTCTTCAGCGCCATGGGTACCAGGTGACGGGCGCGTCCGATGGCCGTGGCATGATGGACGTTCTGGCCCATACGGAAATAGACCTGATCGTTCTGGACCTCATGTTGCCGGGGCGATCCGGCGTCGAGCTTTGCCGCGACGTGCGCGCAACCTCGCAAGTCCCAATCGTCATGCTAACTGCCCGCAGCGAGGAGAGCGACCGCATCCTGGGCTTGGAAGGCGGCGCCGACGACTACGTCACGAAGCCCTTCAGCCCACGCGAACTGCTCGCCCGCGTGCGCGCCGTGCTGAGGCGTTCGCGGACGGCACGCGGCCTCGGGGGAACGCGGGCGAGCGAATTCATCTCGTTTGATGGCTGGAAAATGGACATGCGCCGCCGCGAGCTCCAGTCGCCTTCGGGGACATTGGTCGATCTGTCGACGGGGGAGTTCGATCTGCTCGTCGCCTTCGTCGAGCACGCGAACCGCGTTCTTTCGCGCGAGGCGCTGATGCAGTTCGCCAAAGCCCGGGCGAGCGATGACCCCTTTGACCGGACCATCGACGTTCAGATCAGCCGATTGCGCCGCAAGCTCGAGGCTGACCGCAATGGTGGGCAACTCATCAAGACGATCCGAGGCGCCGGGTATATGTTCACCTCGAGCGTCCGATTGCATGAGGGGCTGCCCGCTTGAGGAGATCCCTGAGCCGTCTCTTTCCCGACACCGTCGCGAGCCGTGCGATCTTGATCCTCGTCGCGGCGTTGCTCGCCTTCCATTTCCTCGGCTACTGGGCCTACCGCGTCGGCGTGGAAGGCCTCGCGACGGCAGCGCGTGATCGCGGCTTGGCCGAGCGCATGGTCTCGATCAAGCGGGCTATCGCCAGCCTGCCGGAAGCCCCGGACCGGGACCGCGTTGCGCATGATCTGTCGAGCGCCAGCCTCGAGGTGCATTGGAGCAAGGTCAGCCTGGTCCTCGGATCCGCGCCCCAGACGGAGAGGACCCGGACGATGGAGGCCAGGCTCAAGGAGCTGGTGCCGGACCTGGCCGCGGAGTCCTTCAGGGTCGGGTTCGCCGACGACGGCGCGCTCGAAGCCGGTGACGCAGACGCCTACAAGCACATGATGCTGGTATCGGTGCGGCTGGACGACGGCTCCTGGGTCAATTTCTCGTCGTCGGCGCTCGGAGCGACCCAGCACGCCGACTGGAGCGTGCTGACAGTGACGATCTGCTTCGGCGTCGGCATCGTCGTCGTTGCCCTACTGCTCTTGCGCTGGGCGATACGGCCGTTGCGCGACCTCGCCATCGCAGCCGAGCGCTTCAGTCTCGATCAGACCCCTCATCCTCTTTCGGAAAGCGGACCGGCCGAGGTCCGGCGGGCGGCGCGAGCGTTCAACACGATGCGCGAACGCATCCAGCGCCTAGTCACGGAGCGAATGCAGGCCCTCGCGGCGGTCTCCCACGACCTGCGCACCCCCATTACACGTTTGAGGCTCCGATCTGAGCTACTCGACGACGACGCAACCCGGGTCATGGTGGACGCCGATCTCAATGAGATGGAGGGCATGATCGACTCGACGTTGGAATATTTGCGCGGAGGCATATCAAGCGAGCCGATCCGCCCGATCGATATTGCCTCGGTGATCGAGACTATCGTCGACGAGCAGCTAGATCAGGGGCACAAGGTGACGCTGTCCGGCTTGAAGTCGGGGCCGGTGCTGGGGCGGTTCTTATCGTTGAAGCGCGCCTTCTCCAACATCATTGGGAACGCGGTGAAATACGGCACCCATGTCGCCGTCGCGATCGAGGAGGCAGACGGCAACCTGGTCGTGACGGTCGAGGACGAGGGGCCGGGCATTCCTCCCTCCGACATGGAGCGCGTCTTTCACCCGTTCGTGCGGCTGGAGGAATCGCGAGGGCGCCAGACCGGCGGCTCCGGTCTCGGCCTTACGATTGCGTCTGCCGTCGTCTATTCTCATGGTGGCCGGATAGAACTGGCCAATCGCCCGGCTGGGGGCCTGCAAGTAACGCTGGCCTTACCGAAGCTCGACCAGGGATCGCCCCACCCGGCCGAGACAATATCGGCTGATGGTCTAGCTCGCCAACGATAAAGCGCTTGCGGCTTCAGGCGGATGTAGTTGACGTTCCGGCGTGGTCCGTTCAGGCCTGTTCTAAAGACTGGCCGATCGCTGGATTGGGCGCCAATCCGGCTTTATGCTTGAACGCCCGGCGCACCCGGAGACTGTCGCCGCCCGTACCATTGGGCGATGGCTGTAGCGCTCGGCCTGGTCCTGCTCGGCGTCGTCGCCTCGCTTCCGCCGATGCTCGGCAAGAGCAAGGCGAGAGAGTGCGCGCGAGCTCTTCGGCAAGAACCGCGCCGTCAATCTTCTCGCGCTCGCGCGTGCCGTGCTGTTCGGCGCCCGCGACGTCTGGTCCGTCGTCGGCGTACCCGTTTTTCTCTATGCCGCAGGCTCGCGCTGTGCGGTGCGAGACGCCCTAGCCCGGGCGCGAAGCTAAGCGTTCGACCGCCGTTTCGCGCCAGTAGCGGAACTTGGATCTCTGCCCGAAAGCAGACGTTAGCTGCCCGACCGCGTCAGGAGTGGAAACGACCTACTGCGACCTTTCAAGGTCGGCTTCTAGCGACCAGCGATTGCCCGTTTCTGATTTTGGGAAAGTCCGCTCTTGGGCATCGACGGCCAGCGTCATCTGCCGACAGCACAAGAGCTGCCGGCGTTATTGCAACGAGCTTCCGACGGAGAGGTGTACGAAGCTATCGTCTTCTACGAGACCCGTTTCACGCCCGGCGGCTGCCAAGTCCCTTGCCCCGCCGGCAGGATAGACGGCGGTGTCGGCTTCGGCCAATAGAGGCGCATCACCAGATAGATCTCGTCATCCGGCGCTGGAAGCCAATTGGCTTCCTTATCGGCACCGGGGCTGTTCTTCTGGATGTACAGCGTCAGCGAGCCATCCGCGTCCTTCTTCATCGCCGGCAACATCGGGGAGTTGATGAGGTAGCGATTGATCGGGTTCTTGACCAAGAACTGACTCTTGCCGTCGTACATCGTCACGGACCAGAACGCATTCACTGGCGGCAATTGGCCGGGTGCGAAGGTGATGGTGTATTTGTGCTTGCTGCCGTCGAGCGGCTCGCCGGTCGCGTCCGTTCGGGTATAGGGGTACATGGCTTCCACGGCATCGTTGCCATAAAGGCCGCCCTTGGCAGCGCCGGCCCGCATCACCCAATCGCCGTTGAAGAAGGTCTCGTCGCCAAAGAACGAGCCGACATTCCAGCCGTTAATGTCCTTGTTCCCGCTGGCCAGCCATTTGTCGACCTTGTCGTCACCCTGCTTCATGGCGATCAGGATCGCGGCCTTGTGTTCGAGCGACAGATCCTTGAACGCGAAGGTCTTTCCGGGGCCGATGCCGATCTTTGCAAGTTTCGCGCGAACCGCCTTGTCCCTTGATGTCTCAGGGACGAACTGCAGAGCCGCGTCGAGATACTGGAAGAAGTTATCCTTGATCCCGGCCGTGGTGGCCGGAAGGAATTCGATCTTGGACGCGGCACGCGGGGCGGGTTGCTTGAGGAAAGCGGAAAGCGGCTGCGCCTTGTAGCCGGCCTGGATCTTCTCGACATTCGGCATGTCGTCGGGATTGAAGAGCTGGGTGCGGAAAGCCGCGAACGTGAACGGCGTCGTCGATCGAAAGACTTTCTTGATCCCGCTCGGCGTTTCGCCTTTCCAGTCCGGCCCGACCACCAGATAGGCGCCCGGATCGGTCCCCGTAGCGCGCGAGCCTATATAACCGAAATTGTAGGTATTGCCGTCGATCAACTGGACCGAGTAGTAGCGCTCCTTTTCGACCGTCGGCACCGAGATGATCATTGGTTCAGCACGCAAATCCAGCCAGACGAACGAGTAAGGGGTGTCGCTGTTCGGCGTGATGATTGCCGTGTCCGCCGGGGTGGCGACGTGGTGCATGTTGTAGATTTCGTTGAAGGGGGCCTTGAACTGCCCCGAATTCCTGTCAACGGCATACTCTTGCATGACCGCATAGTTCATCACCAGCGGCAGGCCATAGATGAAGCCTTCCTCGGCGATGTCCTTGGCCTCGAACACGTTGGGCCATTCGGCCTTGTTCTGCGCAAGGACCGGACTGGATTTCGTCGCTGCGGCGGCGCACAAGGCCATCGCAGCCGAGCCCAGCAGATCGCGTTTTGTCAGCATCTGAACATTCCCTTCCGGTTCGCAACTTGTGGTCAAGCGCGCGTAGGTCGCAGGTGAACGCTACGCGACCTCGGCGATGATCGACGATGCAGGAATGGCCGATCCAGACCCGCTTGCATGTCCGCCTTTTGGCCTTTCGGCAACGTCCGCTCTTGCGCGACAGGGGGCGGACGAGCCGACAACCGGCGTTCCCGACGCGGCGGGATTGATAAGGACGCGCCCTGATCTGGCCGAACCGGTCAAACTGCACGCACTCACGGCCGGACATCCCTTCAAGCATATCAAAGCTATGACAACGACCAAAACCGGTTTTCCCGTTTGCCCGCGGCACTTCCACTGTGCGACAAAGCAGCAATCGGATTTAGAGACCACTCATTTTGCGCCAACCTTGCGGCGTTCCGGAGCGACCAGCGCGTGGCTGAGGTCTCGGTCATCTCCAGCCATATCCTGCACGGACTGCCGGCATTCCTGCGTCAGGAGATTGGGGAGAAAGCGCTTCTGCGGGCAAACCGCGCGGCAGGCTTCGATATCGAGCTGACTGAAGGCCGCAATTGCTTCATCCCGCATGCCGCCGTCATCAGCTTCGTGAATGCCGCCGCAAGAGCGGCTGGCGAGCCCAATCTCGGGCTCCTGATCGCCCCCATGATGGACGCTGCCAACTATGGCAGTTTTGGGCGCTACCTATTGGGAGCCGACACCCTCGGCCAAGCCATCGCGCGGGCGATTGCGGCCCTATGCTATCACAGCACAGATGACAGGATGTCGGTCGCGATCGTCGGCGACGAAGCACGGTACAGCTATGTCTTCGCCTTGTCCGGCCACGCTGGCTACGACATGCTCGCCGGCGCGGCTGCCGGCGTTCTGCTGAGTGTGTTCAGGGCCTATTTGCCTTACGACTGGCGGCCACTGCGCATCGAGCTGGATATCAAAAGGCCGCACCAGACCGGCCTGTTCGAAGATCTCTTCCAATGCCCGGTCATTTTCAATGCGCCCGCGGTGACCGTTGTCGTGGAACGCCATCATTTGTCTGCTACGCCGCGCCGCGCGTCATGGCCGATCGTCACCATCGAGGATGTGGCGCGAGACCGGCCCGGCGGTGCTCCACGGGATCTGCTCGACGTCGTCATGGAGCAGATTCGGGCCCAGGTTCTCACCGGCAGTGTGTCGATCGATCGTGCTGCGCGGCCGATGGGCACAAGCGTCCGGACGTTGCAACGTGAGCTTAATCGGGCTGGCACGGATTTTCGCAGCCTGGCGAACGCGGCACGGCTACAGCGAGCGACCGAGCTGCTCCGGCACATGAATGGCTCGATTACCCGTGTTTCGGCAGAGATGGGATATTCCTCTCCCGCCAATTTCGCGCGGGCCTTCCAGAAGGCGACTGGCCGCACACCCAGCGAGTTTCGCTCGAACATTTAACGTCCAGGGTCGCTTGCCAGAGCCGCACCTAAGCTGTAGCGGGGAAGACGGGTCGGAACCGGCGGTCCTTCGGACAGATCGCAAATCTCCGGTTCCAAGCTGCGTGCCATTGTCAGCTGTTGGTGCACTTATCCCGGCGGTCGCAGGCTGACGAGCTTCTGAATTCCGCCCAACCCGGACCTTCGGGCCAACTAAGAGGCTCTTGGCTGCGTTGCGCCAACTTCGGACGTTGGGCTGTCGCCGGAAAGCAGACCTTGGGGAGCGGCTTCGGGGACCTCCCGGCGGCACGGTTTGCCTGAAGAAGGCACGTCTCGCTCAGAAGCGAGTATCGTCAACCTGGCCCTGAACCTGCGGGCAGGAAACGAGATAGTTAGTCCAAACCTCAGCAACCGCACTCTGAGAGCACTAGTTTAAGGACACATTGGCACCCACAACGGCCTTCGGCTTTCTGCCTTTAGATAGTGATACTGGCAGGCTCATCGCGACCATCGACTGGAGTTCGACACCAATCGGCGCCGCTGACCACTGGCCACAGAGCCTACGCACTGCGACCACGATGCTCCTGCGATCGCCGGTCCCGATCGTCATGTTATGGGGCGTCGATGGCATCACGCTCTACAACGATGCGTATTCCGAGTTCGCCGGCCTGCGCCAACCGCTGACGCTGACCTTGCCGGCCCGGCGCGCCGTCGGGCTGATCGGCCACAACGGCTCGGGCAAATCGACCCTGGTCATGCTGCTGGCGCGGCAGCATGGTTCGGCTGGTTTATCCACTCCCCCGGTGAACAGGATAAGGTGCACTAGAACGCGGGAAGGCCTCCGAGAGAACGCTCCGGCGCATTGCATTCGAACTATCCCGTTCCGTGCGGGTTGCCTCCAGACGGAGGACAGCGCGGATGAACATCGACGAGTTTGCAGGCACCCTACCTGCTTTCGATCCCAGCGACTTTTTCAGCAGTCGAATCACGGGTTGGGCGATGCTTGAAGGCCCGTTAGGCGGCTTGCAGCGTCGAGCCTCTTTAAAGGCCCTCGGGCGAGAAAAGGCCGACGGAACATTCGCCTTTTCCGAGACGTGGACATTCGATGACGGCCATACCGACCAGATCAACTGGCTCATAAAGTCGCTGGGTGACGGGAAATTCGAAGGCACGGAACCCACCCTGGACGGCAAAGCCGAGGGCACAGCGTCAGGCTGTGCTTTTCATTGGACGTACACGCGCAATGTCCCCCGCAAAGACGGTGACACCACGAAGCTCAACTTCGACGACAGGTTTTATCGGATCGACGAAACCGGGACGCTCGTGAAGGGGACCGCCGGGCGGCTCGGTTTGCCTTTCCTGACCGCTTTCGTGGCCTATCAGAAGTACTGATTGGAGAGGTCGCGATGACGCTCGAAAAGCCACCCCCGCCGAAAGTCGCGAAGAAAGTTGGTATCGGCGTGGTCGCCATTATGGCGTTCATCATCATCGCGATTTTTGTCGGCTTCAACATCAACCACATGCAGACACAGCGTGAATTGCAGTCCGGTCAGGTCGATCCGAGAGACGCTCCGAAAACTGTGTTTCGGCGTGCAAGTTTGACCCCGTGAGGCGGGGGATCGGCTTCCAACTTTGACCCCCTTGAGCCGGTTTCGGTGAGACTGCCCGTCCTGGTTTCGGATGGGCGGGCGGGGGATGAAGGGCGTGGATACGATTGCGCGGATCCGGCGCGAGTTTTCGATCCGCGGGAAGACGATCAAGGAGATCGCCCGCGAGCTGCATGTCTCTCGGAACACGGTTCGGAAGGTGCTGCGCTCTGGCGCGACGTCGTTCGAGTATGAGCGCAAGGTTCAGCCGCAGCCGAAGATCGGGCCCTGGCGCCCTGAGCTGGATCGGCTGCTGATGGCGAACGACGGCAAGCCGGCCCGCGAGCGCCTGACGCTGATCCGTCTTTTTGAAGAGCTGCGGGATCTCGGCTACGAGGGCGGCTACGATGCCGTTCGTCGCTATGCGCGAGGCTGGCGCCGCGAGCAATCCGCCGTCACGGCCGACGCCTATGTGCCTTTGAGCTTCGCGCCCGGCGAGGCCTACCAGTTCGACTGGAGCCACGAGATCGTCGTCATCAATGGCGCCACGACCCAGGTGAAGGTGGCGCATGTCCGGCTCTGTCACTCGCGCATGCTGTTCGTGCGGGCCTATCCGCGCGAGAGCCAGGAGATGGTCTTCGATGCCCATGACCGGGCCTTCGCCTTCTTCAAGGGCGCCTGCACGCGCGGCATCTACGACAACATGAAGACTGCGGTAGAGACGATCTTCGTCGGCAAGGAGCGTGCCTATAATCGCCGCTTCCAGCAGATGTGCAGCCATTACCTGGTCGATCCAGTCGCTTGCACGCCGGCCTCGGGCTGGGAGAAGGGGCAGGTCGAGAACCAGGTCGGGCTCGTGCGGGAGCGCTTCTTCGCCCCGCGCCTGCGGGTCAAGAACTACGACGAGTTGAACGCCTGGCTGCTGGATCAGGTGCTTCGCTACGCCAAGGCCCACCGCCATCCGGAGCAACGTGACCGTACGATCTGGGAGATGTTCGAAGCCGAGCGCCCGAGCCTGGTGCCTTACGCGGGGCGGTTCGACGGCTTCCACTCGCTGCCTGCCTCGGTGTCGAAGACCTGTCTCGTGCGCTTCGACAACAACAAGTACTCGGTCATCGCGAGTGCGGTCGGGCGCCCCGTCGAGATCCGCGCCTATGCCGATCGGATCGAGTTGCGCCAGGACGGGCGTATCGTCGGCGAGCATCCCCGCTGCTATGGCCGCGACCAGACCATCTACGATCCCTGGCACTATGTCCCGGTACTGGCTCGCAAGCCGGGCGCCCTGCGGAACGGAGCGCCCTTCAAGGACTGGGTCTTGCCCGGTGCGATCGACCGGGTCCGGCGCAAGCTCGCGGCCGTTCAAGACGGCGACAGGCAGATGGTCGAGATCCTCACAGCGGTGCTGAGTGACGGATTGTCCGCAGTAGAAGCCGCCTGCGCGGACGCTCTGCGGCAAGGCGTCCACTCCGCCGACGTGATCATCAACATCCTGGCCCGGCGCCGCGAGCCGGCGGCAGCGATCACGATCATGACGCCCGATGCCTTGCGCTTGCGCCATGAGCCCGCCGCCGATTGTGCCCGCTACGACAGCCTCAGGAGAGCCGTGTGATGGAACGCTCGGAGATTCTCGCCACCATGGGCGAGCTCAAGCTCTATGGCATGAAGGCCGCCTTCGACGAGATCATCGCCTCGGCGGTGAAGCGCCAGCACGAGCCGCAGCGCGTCGTCGGCGATCTGCTCGCCGCCGAGATCGCCGAGAAGCAGGCCCGTTCGATCAAGTATCAGATCACCATCGCCAAGCTGCCGCTCGCCAAGGACATCGCCGACTTCGCCTTCGACGGCACGCCGATCAACGAGGCGCTCGTCCATGATCTCGCCGGCGGCAACTTCCTGGCTCATCAGCGCAATGTCGTCCTGGTCGGAGGCACCGGGACCGGCAAGACCCATCTTGCCATCGCGATCGCCCGGGCCTGCATACGTGCCGGCGCTCGCGGCCGCTTCTTCAACGTCGTCGATCTCGTCAACAAGCTCGAGGCCGAAGCCCGCGCCGGCCGCCAGGGCCGCATGGCCGACTATCTCGCCCGCATGGACTTCATCGTCCTCGACGAACTCGGCTATCTGCCCTTCGCCCAGTCCGGCGGGCAACTGCTCTTCCACCTGGTCAGCAGGCTCTACGAGCAGAGCTCCGTCATCGTCACCACGAACCTCGCCTTCGGCGAATGGCCGTCCGTCTTCGGCGACGCCAAGATGACCACCGCGCTCCTCGACCGGCTGACCCATCACTGCGACATCGTCGAGACCGGCAACGAAAGCTGGCGCTTCAAGAACAGGCTCTGAGTTCCCCGCACACCACCGATCCGGAGCCGGCGCGGCTGCGCAATCCAGACCAGCTCCGCCGCGCCGCCTCCTCGCCGTGAAGCATACTCAAGGGGTCAACATTGGACGCCGATCGGGGGGCAACTTTGCGGGCCGTTTGACAGAAAACCCCAACGGATCTACAGGCCCCAAGGCTGAAGCCCTGAGCGGAATGCCCGAGCCATCGGCTCATCATCAGGAGGCTATCATGCGCATTGGCAGCCACGAGGAATATCAGGCGAAAGTCCATCGGGCTGCGGCCTTGAGCGACGCGCTTTCGGACTCCGAGCAGGGGCGGGAGTACCAGCGGCTGGTTTCAGAAATCCGAGAGTGGGATGAAGCTCACAAAGGGCAGAACGCTCACGGTCCCGAAACAGATGAGGGCTTTCTCACACCCGACGACATGGCTGTCACGGGTTTGCCCGGCAACCTGGGCAAACTTCGAAAGAACTGACGCCACCAAGGCGCTCGGCCGGCCGGGTTCGCTCGATCGAGTCAGTTCCCGTACGGTTTCTCAGGACGCTCGCTGCTTGCCTCCTCGGGGAGCGAGGCTCCGACGAAGAGCTTCCATGATGTCGATGACATTGCTTTCGCTCTTGTCGTCCACCACCTTCGCTTTCCCCTTCCGGGCCCGCCGCAAGGCCTTCTTCTTTTCAGCGATGATATCCAAAAGCGCGCTCTGAACGGGGTCCGAGACCATGTCGGCCGACCAGGTCTTGGTATGCCCCTTGATGAAGCTCTGCACGAGTGGGACCAGGCTCGCATCGGCTTTGTCAGGGACCTTGGCGAAGTATGAGGCTTCCGGTCTGACCTCATCCCCGAACCTGAGTGTCCAGAGCACAATGCCCTCACCGCGCGGCTCCAGCACGATTGCTCGCTCGCGCCTGCCGATGACCAGACGCGAGATGCCTAGAACCTTGTCGCTCGCCATCGCGTCTCGAATGACCGCGAACGCTTCGTGGCCGACCGGATCGTCAGGAATCAGGTAGTGAGGTTTTTCGAGGTAGATCCATTCGATGCTGTCGCGCGGCACGAACTTCTCGATATCGATGGTCTTGACGGTATCGAGCGCGACAGCGTCGAGCTCATCCTCGGTCAGCATGACGTAGTCGTTCTCGCCTCGCTCGTAACCCTTGACCTCGTTGTCTTCCTTGACCGGCTTGCGGGTGACCGAGTCGATATATTGCGAAACGACCCGATTGCCGGTCACCTTGTTCAAGGTGTGGAAGCGAACCTTCTCGCTCTCCGACGTGGCAGGCGACATCGCGACAGGGCAGGTGACGAGCGAGAGCTTGAGGTACCCTTTCCAATAGGGGCGCATAGCCATGGCAAACCTCCTCAACTTGCCTTGCGCTGTTGATCGCGAGAGCCAGCGGTGGGAGCGCGTTTAGCGTCGCGCGACGTACGCCTGTTGGCATTTGCCGCCGTGCTACCGCGCGAGCCCTGCGCCATCGCCTTGGCGCTCTCTCGCAAGGCCGCGAGGAGGTCGTTCGGCTTGGAAACTTTGACTTCCTTTCGCCGCGGGACCGCCTTGCCTTCAATCTTGGCTTTCACCAGCTCTCCAAGCGCGGCTTCGTACCGGTCGTCGAATTCGGCGGGGTCGAACGCCCCCTTCTTCGTGGCGATGATGTGCTTGGCCAGGTCGAGCATCTCGCCCTTGATGCGAAGCTTTGGCATCTCCTCGAACGCCTTCTCCGACGAACGCACCTCGTAATCGTACTGCAGCGTCGTCGCGATCAGGCCCTTGCCATGCGCACGGATCAAAACCGTTCTCACGCGCCGAAATAGAACTGTTTGAGCGATGGCCGCGACCTTCGATTTTGCCATGGCGTCGCGCAAAGCAGTGAAAGCGTCGGATGACACTCGGTCGGTCGGCACGAGGTAATACGGCTTATCGAAATAGACGTCATCGACGTCGGAGCAGGGGATGAAGGTATCGATGGCGAGCGTCTTGTCGCTCTCCGGAACAGTGGCCGCAACCTCCTCCGGATCGATCATGATGTATTGGCCGTTCTCGACCTCGAATCCCTTGGTTTGCTCTTCGCGTTCGACCGGCTTGCCGGTCTCGCTGTCAACGAAGACGCGGTTGACGCGATTGCCAGTGGCTTTGTTGAGGGTGTGAAACGCGATGCGATCGGAGGTGCTGGCGGCAGTGTAGAGCCCCACCCCGCAGTTCACTTCGCCGAATTTGATGAAGCCCTTCCACTGGGCACGGTGACCGGCCATGGCCAACTCCTGACGCAACACCACAACGCAACGAGTCGCGAACGGACGGCGAGCGGAATCGTTCCTTGGAACCGTGTGCTCCTCGGGGCCGTTTGGTGCGGACAAAGGGAGAAATGCCATGCCGTTCGAGCACGTCACCACACCCATGAAGCCGAAGCCGGCCAATGACCGGTGCGCTCACCGGATCACTTCGGTCGACGAGTATGAGGCTGCGACGCAGCGTGTCCGTGAGTTGGCCGACTATCCGGAAGGCTCCCCACAGGCTGCTGAATTAGCTGCGCTGGTGCAGGCCATCATGCAGTGGGACGAAACCCATGATGACGCCACCTCCTGGCACTAACCATCGAGCGCTTTATGCCGACCTATCGCTTCCTCACTGACAACGGCGGTTCGCATTATGTCGACCTTGATCTGCCGGATGATAAATCTGCCCGTGCCGAGGGCAGGAAGGCATTCTCAGAGGCGGCTCATGACGCACTTGCTGATGGAGAACGCGGCGAGTTGACGTTCCTAGTCCAACAGGCCGAACGCATCATCTATCGAGGCCACATCGCTTTCCAGAGCCACGATATCGATCCGCCCACGAACGATGGTCCGCGAGAAACCTAGCAATTTGGCAATCCCTAATCCCATCAAAAGACATCGACACGCCCCATAGGAAGCGCATACTGCCCCTGCAGTTGTCTCCATGCCGCTTTTGGAAATGACCGCTGGCGGCGCTCATTGACGCCGCCCAGGCGGAGACCTGTCATGCATACCGGTAAGGGCCATCTGATCCTGCGCGACGGGCGCAGGCTCCCTATCACTTTTCAGTTCGGTAGCACTTATGATGACGCCCGAGCAGGTTACCTGCTCTGTGATACATCCCAACTCGACCCCGCTTTGCTTCATGACCGCCTTCGGGTCGAATGCGACGACGGAGCCCGCATTTTGGTCGCCGTTGTGCATTCGAGCGACCGATATCTGGCTGTAACAGGACGCTTGGATTTGCAGGAAGCGGCCTAAAATCATTGCCCGACGATGGAACCGAAGCCCTTTCGAAAGGTTTCAGGCCGTCTCAGTCGGGAACTTTCATGTCGCAAATCTTGACGGTCTGCCGGATCGACGCCGAGTTCGCGGTGCGTGACGTCACAGGTTCGACCTATGGACACTCTCCAGATATCGGAGCGGTTCTTGAGACCGCGCAGCGCATGGCTCGACGAATTGGAGCCGACGTCAAATTCACGCCTGAGGCCGAAAAGCACTTTCGAGACACTGCGTGTATCAATAACGTAGAATCTATCGGGACTTCAAATCATGTTGGAGCGTGGGCTAAGCTAAAACGTTGGTATGGTCGGCGTGTGAGCTGAGCCGATTGGGTTAGAACCGGAAAATGAGTAAGCGTCGGATTGACTGCTTTGACCGAATAACGTCGAGTGGATTCTCGATGACTGTCTGTTACTGACAGCCTCCATCCTCGTTTCCCGCGTCGCACGCGGACGATCGGCCCTTAAGTGAAACCCACAGTCGAGACGTACACGGCAGTTCTGCCGTGGTACGAGCGCGCGGATTTTGATCGCCTTTGGCAACTCGCGCAGGACCACGATGAGATGCCTAGGGATTACGAGGTTTGGTATGCGAGCGCGCTAGAAGTCATGAACGCATGGCTTGCTCGCGGCAGAGCACTTCAGATTGTCACCATCCGGCCGGACGAATTTCTGGCATGGCTGGATGAGCGCAAGCTGCCGAACACCGCGGCGACGCGGTTGAAATTCGTCGAAGAGAAGGCCCGCGGTTGTGGGGACACCGCTGGTCCCGCGGCGGTGAGCGCGGAACACAGCAAAGCCTCATGATCGTCGCCCTTCTACCAACGCTTTAAGGCCTGCCAGTGCACGCCAGCATACGCTCGTATTCCCCAGCAGGTACATATCAAAGGCCCGGCACGGCCGAGGCGACACCGGGCCTCTTCACCGATGCAAGCACACGCTGGGCAGCGACGGGCTCACCCCGGCAAACGGAGCGCCTGGTAAAAGCGTCGAGCCTTAACGCGGTGAATAGAGCGGCCGATCAGTCGAAATCGCCGCTTCCCCAGCCGCCTCCGATCAGAGCAGGCGAGACGTTATCATTGGCGGGTCGGTGCCTGAACAGACGGGCTGCTTCATTGTAGGCTTCGATAACCTGCCACAAGGCGTCCGTCTCTCCCGGAACCAATCCCTTATTCCCAAGGCGTCGGATCGCTTCGTCACGCGTCCGCCTGCTCCCGCAGCTGTGCACCTTGAACATGGATGGGCCTCGCTTTTCAGAGGTCCGGGAATCAGCGTTTCGCACTGGCGTCGTCGCGTTCGTCAAACGACAGAAATTTCTGGGTGACGGAGCTGAGGTTCTCGCCAAGCCAGGCCGCCATTGCGGTTTCCTCGTTGAGAATGCGCTGACAAACCGCGGCCGTCTCCGGATCGCCGCAGGCTTCAGCCGCTGCGATAAGAACCTCATACGCCGCAATCTCCATGTGCTCGAAGGTGTAGCTCGCCATAGAGCCCTTGATGACTTCGTCATCCATGACGGCCCCACCAAGCCCCTGGCCCATCGCGGCGAAGCGCCCCATCAAGTCCATGAGGGTGGACGTGTCACCGCCCCGGCGCTCGATGCAGGATTGCAGCATATCCGCCTGTCGCCGGGTCTCGGCCAGATGGTCCTCGATCTTCTGCTTCAGCTCGGGATAGCTGACGATCCGGCTGGCCTGGGCGGAAAGCATGGTCTCCGCCTGCTTCTCCATCGCGTGAGCGTCACGCAGCCATTGAAGCAGCCTGTCTTCTTTGGTCGTCATACGATCCTCCTTTGATGGATACCCCGCAACAATCCCCGCTCTCCTTAAGTTCCGTCTCAATCGGAACATCACTGCTACGCGGTTCGTTGGGCGAAACCCTGCCTCCGAGCCAAACTAGTCACCCTAGCGCACAAAAAAGCCCCGCCAGCCAAGGCCAACGGGGCAGTCCGAGGATTTCTGTCTGGCAAGACAGGCCGGTGAAACTGCGGTATTGCGCAAAGTTCCCAGGTACTAGATCTGGGATGGATCGATCCGCAGGTTCTCGTCGCGATGCTCGCCGCCGAGCGTTGCCGCCCAGGCCGCCGCAGCCGCTCCCACCAGCAGCGCAGCCGCGGTCAGGAAGGCGGTCAAGACTGCGATCTTGCGTGCACGCTCGGCCGCCTGCTTGGCGGTTTCCTTGGCCTGCGACAGCCGGGCATAGGCGTCGTCGATGCGCTTCTGCGCATCCTGCTCGCTGATGCCGGACCGCGCGGCGAGGCGGGAGGCCAGATAATCCCGGTCGGCCTGCTCGATCTTGCCGTTCTTCAACGCGCTGACGAAGATTCGGGAGGCTTCGTCACGTTCCTGTGCGGTCGGCGGCTGCTGACCGCTGGCGCGCATGACGTTGTCGAGCGCCATCGCGAGCGGATCGACATTCTGCGAAACCAGCGAGGTTACGCCCGAACTCGCACTGGCGACGCCGCTGACCGCGGTCTTGGCCGCGCCGAACAGCGACGATGTCGCGACGACGGTGATCAGAAGCGCTCCGGTTGCCCAGACGAGCAGGCCATGGGTCGCGTCGCGCACCTTGCGCTCCTCGCCATTGGCATCGAAGCTCGGCTGGCGCATCCGCCCCGCGAGATAGCCGCCGGCCATGGTTGCCGAGGCCATGACCCAGAGCGCCCAAAGCCCAGCGGCGACGGCCAACGCCGTAGCGCTGGAGCTCTTCTCGAAATCGGCGGAGACCATCGACAGACCGATCGCCGATCCGAAGACAGTCATGATGGTCGAGATGGCTGTCGCGATGACCGCGCCGCCGAGGATTGGGCCCCATTGCACATAGGAGCGGTTCTCCTTGTTGACGGTCACGGGAGCGACGACGACGTCTGTTCCAGACATGGACATGGCGAATTCCTATCGAAGACCGAGGAACGACAGGATGGCCAGGACCACCACGATTAAGCCGACGATATAAATGACACCGTTCATGGTCGCCTCCTTGATACAGCTCTGTTGCAACTGTCTGTCGCGGACAGTTTCAGGGTCCGTAATGCTCCGCCATCCCCCGCTGACGGAGCGATCTATCACCAGCGATGGTGGCGGTAGCGCCGATGCCGGCGGCGAAAGTAACCGTGCGGCGGCCCGCGCCGGTGACGCCAATAGCGTCTCGGACCTCGCCCGTGGGCATGTGGCGGTGGGCCGCGGCGGACTGGCCTGCTGTGATGACGGTATTGGGAGAATTCAGCGTCAGCGGATTCGAGTGCTTCGGCGACATCAGGCGCCAACGTCGCGGAGCTTGCGGGCTCAATGGCGAGCACACTACCGCTCGCGGCCGCAATTGACCCTCCGAACAACGTCAGAATGAATGATCTGCGATCCATAATCCAAGCCTTTGGCCAGAGGCAGCGCCGTCCGCGGCACCTTTGCCTAAACAAAGAAGCCGGGACTGAGCCCGGCTTCGATTGCGTCGATCACTCGATGATCTGAATGATCTTCCGGCTGGAAGGCTCAACCAGCACGACGTGGTTGTCGGTATAGACGTAGCTGTACTTGCTGACGCTCGTGCCCCAATCGGCGGGGGCCGTACGAAGCTCAACGTCGGCGGGAAGGGTAGCGCCGACCGTGACCTTCTCCTTGATCATCACCGGCTTCACCTTTTCCTTGACCACGTATTCCCTGATCTTGGTTCGTTCGGGCTGGCTGATCGTGACGGTGGTGCTCTGAGCAAACGCAGCCGAGCTCGCGACGAGAGCGGACGCAGCGACCATTCCGAGGATAGTACGGTTCATGTGGGTTCCTCCGCTTGCGCACACGATTGTGCGATGAGTCTCAAACTCATCCGCCGAGGTACCTGTTCCTAATTCTTCTAATTAAAGACAGCGCTGTGTCCCGCCGGCTATAGCGTTGAAAAGGTTCGCGCAATCTGGCGGAACCGCTTTTGTTTTAGAAGCTTTCTAATGTCTGAGGCATGGCACCGCCTTAGCGTCGCTCAGAATGGGCCGGCTCGGTCGAAACTCGCACTTCGGCCGAGCCATTTTTTTGAGATAGCGCAGCCCAGGGAGATTGTGCCTGTCGTTGGTTCATCGTCATGGCCGCCTGGCCAAGTTTTCTCGGGGGGTCGTTTGGCGCGCTTCCCTGCCGATGTGGCATCTCATTGTCGGTCAAGCAGAAGCCCGATGATGGGATTGGGTTTCTGCTACCTTCGAATGCTGTCTGTGAAATTAGCTACGCTGCGCTTTCAGCGGCGGAGCTGCCGCTCCTGAAATCGCCGGATCGCCCGATGCGCAAGCTCGTCCGGTGCGTCCGCCCGCTCGATTGCGAGCGACACGACCACATACACCATACGCGTACGCTGCCGCTGTCTCTCCGCAGATGGAATGCCCGCCTCCACGTAACTCCAGGCAATTTCGGTCGCCCTCTCGGCTCGTGCAATTTCCTGCGGGTCTTCGAGGATGGCAAACGGGTTTGGTTTAGTCATCATTTACCGTCCGCTTCGGAGCAAAAGTCGCGCAGGTTGGACGCGCCCGGAGCGCGATGGTTCCACGCGTCAAACGGGCTTGCGATGCCCCTGACAAATCAGGGGACCTCTTAAGATGCTGATCCGTTGCATATCCAGGGGGGCGTCATTCGTAGGAGAAAACGGCGATGCCCATTTCCAATCATTCAGACTATCGAGCCGCTGTAAAACGAGCGGCGGCCATCAGTGACGCGCCGGAGGGATCTGAGGAGGCGCGGGAGCTTAGGCGCCTTACCTCACAGATACGCCGGTGGCACGACGCCCATAAAGGCGAAAACTCGCATGGCCCTGAGGAAGACCAAAGTTTGCTGCGGCCGGACGACCTACCATTCTCGGGCCTGCCAGGAAACATCGGCAAGCTCTACAAAGACTGAAGCGTAGCAAGTGAGGCGCGTTATGGACCCGGTAGAACCGATCACGACCGGCCGCGAACTGGCCTTGCGTATGAACGGCGCATTCCCTGGACATGACTGGATTGCGATGCTCATGCAGCATTCAGGATGCACGCGGGACTATGTGGAATGGCATCTGCAAGAAGAGATGGTGCCACCCGAGGCTGTGCTTGTTGCGGCAGCGAAGCTTCTCGCGGCTCGCGTCGATGTAGCGCGCGAAAGCTAAGCGTGGGGAAGCGGCCGCTCCCAGAAATTTGCCCTGAAACGAATCTTGCGGGAACTCGTTAGAGGAGAGCTAATCCGCAAATGCCGCACTAGGACCGGCGCCCTACCCACGAGACCTCCATGACTCTTGAAGAGCTATACTGACCCGCCCCCGCCGACTGGTCCAAGGCGATTGTTAGTGGATAGTTGGCCTTGCGGCCAGCGCAGGCGGTGTAGCTGGTCCGGGTTGCGCAGCCGCCCGCGCGGTCATGGCGGGGATGAAGACCTCCGGGGCGGGAGGCTTGTATCCGAGCGAGCCATGCGGGCGCACAGTGTTGAAGTGCCGCCGCCAGCTTTCGATGACGATCTTCGCTTCGGCGAGGGTGTAGAAGATCTCGCCGTCGAGGATTTCGTCGCGCAACCGGGCATTGAACGACTCGATGAAGCCGTTCTCCCAGGGACTGCCGGGCGCAATGTAGGCGGTCTTGGCACCGACCGCGCCGATCCACTCCTGCACGGCCTGGCGACGAACTCGGGACCGTTGTCTGAACGAATATGCTCCGGCACACCACGCAAGATGAACAGGTCCGAGAGCACGTCGATGACATCGATCGCCTTCAGCCTTCGGTCGATGCGGATCGCCAGGCATTCATGCGTGAACTCGTCGATGACGTTCAGCATCCGGTATTTTCTCCCGTCATGGGTGCGGTCCTCGACAAAGTCGTAGGACCAGACATGGTTGGCTCCCTGGCGGCATTGTGCTCGATGATCAGCTTCGTTCCCCAGGCTTGGCGCATCGTGAGAAGTCGTGACACGAGCTCCATTTCGCCCGTGACTTACAGCCTCACCGTAACAGGCTTCGCTCTCTGGACGGCCTACGGTGTTGGACTAGGAGAATGGCCTCTGATGGTCACCAACAGCGTCTGCTTCGTCCTGTCGGCATTCATTCTTGCGATGACATTGTTGCCGCAAGCCAAGAAGGAAGCAGTGGCTGATACTCTGGACCCACACGCCTGAGACTTTTCGGCTCCCGCCATCAGCGGGCGGTTTACCACCTGGTAGAACGGCAGAAGCATATTTGAAGAGGGAGCGCCGTTCAGAAGGCGCTCCCTTCTCAGTTGCGAGGATCATACTGTGAGCCAGCCTCGCTGGTCGCGCCTCCGCAGGCAGCGGCCCCATTGCCGCCATTGCCGACACCGGCACACACACCCAAACCACCGGTAGCATTGTTCAGGCAGCACCAGCGCCCCCAGAGGCCGCTGCTTCAAGGCGCAAGCGTGTCGAACGCGACGTGCACGGCCGTTCCAAGGCCCTAACTGCGCAACCAGGCCCGCGATGGGCCGGCACTATCATTGAGAGGGAGTTCCTGATGTCGACAAATATGACGGGTGGCTCGAAGGCGACGACTATCAGGTTTTGAGCCAGTGGCCACGCGAATCCGTGCACGCGGCCAATGGAGCCTCAGAGCGAAAGGCGGCCGTACTCGAACAACTTTTATTGCATTGTGCTTTGCTCAGGAACCATTCTGGAGATGGTCCGTTTGATAAGTATCAGGACACTCGCGACCAAATCGTCGCCGGCAACTCCCGAAAATCTAAGTAGACCGTCCACTACTCCTTCGGCTGGGGCTCAAGGAGATTGCCGATGTTTATGCGGGTCGATCAACTACAGGCCGAACTGCCGCCGCCGAAGAAGGCGGATCCAAATGCAGCCGCCGCTCTTCAGGAGCTGCTGGGCGGTAAATACGGAGAAATGTCCACACTCGGGAACTACATGTTCCAGAGCTTCAATTTCCGCAGCAAGGAAAAGCTGCGGCCGTTTTACAGCCTCGTCGCAGCCATTACGGCCGAGGAACTCGGCCATGTTGAGTTGGTCAGCAATGGCATCGTCATGCTCGCCAATGGGCCAGACAAGCCGGACGGAGATGCAGGTGATGGCGGCGACATCTCTGGTGCGCCGTTTGCCGACATGTCCGACATGCGGCTCGCCGCGGCCTTCCTGTCCAATGCCGGCGGTGCGACGCCCGTCAACAGCAACGGCGTGTCATGGAATACCGATTTCGTCACCACGACGGGCAACGTGGTTTTGGATCTGCTGCATAACTTCCATCTCGAATGCGGCGCCCGCCTGCACAAGCTCCGGGTCTATGAAACACTGACCGATCCTACGGGGCGTGCGGTTTGCGGGTATCTTCTTGTTCGCGGCTCCGTGCATGCTCATGCCTACGCCCTGGCGCTCAAGCAGATCACGGGCGTGGACATCACCAAGATGCTGCCGACGCCGAACATCAATCTCGACAAGATCCCGGAGTGCCAAAAGTACCTCCAAGAGGGTTCGCATCGGCGCCTCTACACGTTCAGCCCGGGCGACTACACCGAGATGTCCGGTATCTGGGGCAATGGCGAGATGGCCCTGCCAGGCGATCCGCCCGGCGAGCTAGAAGTCGTCGAGGGCATGCCGGAAGGCGGAAAAATCCACCAGCTGATGGGCGTCCCCTCGGCATTCACACCGGACTACGCCCCCGAGGAGATGTTCGAGATCGCGACGAAGCTCTACAAGGCTTCGCGCTGATGGCCGCTAAATCCGTTGGTTCGGGCAATCCACTGAGCTTGTTCTACGAGCTGTCAATGCTCGCTTTTGAGAGCCAGCAGGCGATCTGGCTTCGCACAACGAAGCTTTCGTTCGGAGGGGCTGCGGCAGGTGCCGAAGCGCAGCTGATGGTGACCGAAAAGGTGAAGGCGGCTCAGTCCGCCGTGGAAAGCCTGCTTGGCGGCGCGACCCCGATTCGGATCGTGCGGAGATATCGATCCGCCGTCCGAGCCAACGTGTCACGGCTATCGAAGGCCTAGGTTAACCGACAAGCGCTTCAGTACGCTGAAGCGTCTGTCGGCTCCACCAATACCACAAGCTTGAGCGCAGGATGTGCGCCCAAGTTTCCGCGGCGCAGTCAAGCCGCATGACTAACTGCGCCTGCACCACCCCTCTTCCTCATCGAAACCCGGCTTAAGCCCGAGCGAGGGCGTCCCCGTGCTCACGCTGCATGACTGCGGGCGCCAGCTCTCGATTGGAAGGACCAAAGCGAAACGGAGCCGGATCATGAATTCCCATCACGACAACAGCGCCATGTTTGCCGCAGCATCCGCTTTGCGACCTGTGATCCGGCCAGCCCTGATTTGCTTTTCGCATTTGCGCTGGGATTTCGTCCGCCAGCGGCCACAGCACCTGATGGAGCGTTTCGCGACCGAACGACGCGTGTTCTATTTCGAGGAGTCGATACCAACAGACCATCACTTGGCCTATCTGGAGACCCACCGCTTCGAAGGCTCCCGCGTCGTCGTGCTGCGGCCGCGCATTCCAGAGAGTGAGATCGGCGGCGAGAACCATGACAATATTCTTGCTGGATTGCTCGACGAGTTCATGGATCTCGTTTCCGAACCGAGCCCGGTCATGTGGTTCTACACCCCGATGCTGTTCGGCTGCGCGAAGCATGTGGATGCCTCTGCTGTGGTCTACGACTGCATGGACGAGCTCTCGGGGTTTCGCTTCGCGCCCCCCGAGCTCGCCGCGCTGGAAGAAGAGCTGATCCAGGCTGCTGACGTCGTGTTCACAGGCGGCACGCGCCTTTACGAGGCGAGGCGTCACCGTCACGACAACCTCCACTGCTTTCCGTCGAGTGTCGACGCAGCCCATTTCGCGAAAGCGCGCACTGCGCTTCCCGACCCCACGGATCAGCACTCGATCCCGCACCCTCGTCTTGGCTTCTACGGGGTAATCGACGAACGGATCGACTTGCAACTGCTGGCCAGCGTCGCCGACGCCCGTCCTGATTGGAACCTCGTCTTAGTCGGTCCTGTGGTGAAGATCGACAAATCGGACCTGCCGCGCCGGCCCAACATCCACTACCTGGGTCAGAAGGGATACGACGATCTACCCGCGTATCTGGCGGGCTGGGACGCTGCGCTCATGCCTTTCGCGGACAACGAGGCTACAGCGTTCATTAGCCCAACCAAGACCCCTGAATACCTGGCCGCGGGGCGACCCGTCGTGTCGACCCCAGTGCCTGACGTCGTTCGCCATTACGGAGCGCTTCTCGGCGTCTCGTTAAGCCGACTTCCCAAGGATTTCATTCAAGGGTGCGAGATTGCGATTGAGCAGGCCCGCCATCGCGAAGAGTGGTTACCGGAGGCAGATCGCCTTCTGGCCAGCACCTCGTGGGATGAGACGCAAGCTCGCATGAGCGAGCTGATCTCCGCCGCGGAGCTTCTAAAAGCAGAGCAGCCCCCAGGACGGGATTTCGTGCTTGTGCCTTCACCGTCGATCAAGGCTACGCCGAGAGCACAAGACTACGACTTTCTCATTGTGGGCGCGGGCTTCGCCGGTGCAGTGCTCGCAGAGCGTCTCGCACGTGGATCCGGCAAGCGTGTCCTATTGATCGACCGGCGCAATCATGTCGGCGGAAACGCCTACGATCATCGCGACGCCGCCGGTATCCTTGTCCACAAATATGGTCCGCACATCTTCCATACGAACAGCCGTGACGTATTCGACTATCTGTCTCGCTTCACGAGTTGGCGGCCCTACGAGCATCGCGTCCTGGCAAAGGTCGGAGGGGAGCAGGGCAAACTGTTGCCCGTGCCTATCAATCGAACCACCCTCGAAGGCTTCGCCGGAATTGCTCTGCCCGACGAAGCGGCTGCTACCGCCTACCTCGCGTCGCGGGCCGAGCGGATCGAGACGATCGCGACATCGGAGGATGTCGTCGTGTCTGCCGTGGGGCGCGAACTCTACGAGGCCTTCTTCAAGGGCTACACACTCAAGCAATGGGGCCTGGACCCTTCGCAGCTTGACCCGTCCGTAACGGCCCGGGTGCCGACGCGGACATCTCGCGACGACCGCTATTTCCTCGACACCTTTCAGGCGATGCCGGCGCAAGGCTATACGCGGATGTTCGAGAAGATGCTCGACCATCCCCTCATCACAGTCGAGCTTGGCGTCGACTACGAGGAGGTTCGATCCGAGGTCGTAGCCGATCACACAATCTACACTGGCCCGATCGACGAGTTCTTTGACCATCGGTTTGGCCGGCTTCCCTATCGCTGCCTGTCGTTCAAACACGAGACGGTCGATAGTCGGCGCTTCCAGGCCGTCGGCGTCGTCAACTACCCCGGTGCAGAGGTCCCCTACACGCGCATCACCGAGTACAAGCACCTGACCGGGCAGGTGCATCCGAAAACCAGCATCAGCTACGAGTTTTCCAGCGCGGTCGGAGATCCCTATTACCCGGTGCCCCGTCCGGAAAATCAGGCCCTCTACAAGCGGTATGAAGCGCTGGCGCGCCAACGCTCCGATGTGACCTTCGTCGGCCGGCTGGCCACCTACCGCTACTACAATATGGATCAGGTGGTGGGTCAGGCGTTGGTGACCTATCGCCGACTCTCGGAAACGCACGAGGCATCGACAAGCGACGCCCTCCTAGAAGCCTCGTTGGCGCGCTAGGATGCTCAGCAAACCCGGGCTCGGCCCGTCAGCCGCCGTGCGGGTGCTCTTCGTCTTCGGCACGCTGGAGATGCGCGGCGAAGAGAGCGAGCTCCGGCTCCTTGCTCAGTGCCTGCCCCCCGCCGAGTTGCAGCTGGACGTGATCGTCTGTTTTGTCAGGGACGGATTGCTTCCGCCGGACTACGGCGAGCTGGAGCTGTTAGGGGTCGACATCGACACGACGCCCTGTTCTTTGTCCTTTGCCGAGACAGTGACATATCTGGCCGATCGCGTCGCCGGATACGATGTTGTGGTCTCTTGCCAAGACGTCGCCGACATCTATCCCGCGTTGGAGCGCCTGCATTGGCACCCGCCTCTGATCGAATACGGCTGCCTGGTTGCTGAGGCCATGGCAGGCCCCAAGCATCTGACCACCCGCTATGTCGGCAGCAGCCCTGAAGTACGGGAAGCGGCTGCCGCTCGGATGCCCGGACGTGAAGGGCACGCCATCCATATTCCATACGGGGGAAAGGGACGGGAGATCGTAGGGATGTGGATGTCCCTCTTCCAAGAGGTGGTCCGCCAGCACGAAGCGGCGCCCGCGCCCGGCCTATTCCGGAGCCGGTTCCAAGGTGGTTTCGAATGTTCGTCGCATCGGCTGCCCAGCGGTCGGCGCCTCGACGTTCTGGCGGCGAGCGGTCACGTTCTCAACGCCATGTCCGATTATCGCAGGTTGGCCGCGGACGGAATGCTGAGCGTTCGCGATGGTGTTCGATGGCACCTGATCGAGCCGACACCCGGCGCGCGCGACTGGTCTAGCCTCCTTCCACTATTGGAGGCGGCCCGGTCCACCGGGACACAGGTGATCTGGGACCTCTTGCATTACGGTCTTCCAGATGACGTCGATCCATGGGCGCCTGGCTTCGACCAGCGATTTGCGGATTTTGCGCGTGACGTCGCGACGATGATCACGCGCGAGCTTGGCGCCGCTGCGTTCTATTGCCCGATCAACGAGATCTCATTCTTCGCCTGGGCGGGCGGTGAGGTGGGACATTTCAGCCCTTTCGGCATCAAGCGGGGGTTCGAGCTCAAGTGCCAACTCGCCAAGGCTTCAATCATGGCGATGGAGGCGATCCTCGCAGTGGATCCGCGCGCCCGCTTTGTGCATCCCGAGCCTGTCGTTCATGTCGTGCACGACGGTCGGTATCCGCGTGAGCGGAAGGCCGCCGCCAGCGAGCGCATGGCCCAATTCCAGGCCTGGGACATGATCTCCGGTGGCATCTGGCGGCAGCTCGGCGGCCGGCCTGAACTGCTCGATATTATCGGCGTGAACTATTATCCTCGTAACCAATGGACCCACGATGGCGATCGCATCGAGCCCGGCCATAGGTCGCATCGGCCGTTCCATGCCCTCCTGACCGAGACCTACGCGCGATACGGACGCCCACTGTTCGTGGCCGAAACAGGCACGGAGGATGACGAGAGAGCCCCCTGGCTGGAAATGATCTGGTCCGAAGTCGCGATTGCCCGACGCCGCGGCATCCCGGTGGAAGGCATCTGCCTCTACCCGGTCCTTAACCACCTGGGCTGGGACAATGACCGGGATTGTCAGAACGGGCTGTACGCCCGCGACACATATTCCGGCAAGCTCGTCCGTTACGAACCACTTTTCGAAGTGATGGAAGAGGCTGTCAGTCTTGACGGGCGCAACGCCGCGAACTCCGGCGAATTTCCGGATTTCGTTCACACCGGGGGAGAGCGGCCATGAACCGCGAATTCGACTGTGTGATCGTGGGCGCAGGGCCGGCCGGGCTGACGGCTGCGATTTATCTGGCCCGTTTCCATCTGTCAGTTCTGATTGTCGATGGGGGCAGCAGCCGCGCGCGTCTCATTCCTGTTGCGCATAACGTCCCCGGATTCCCTAACGGGATTTCGGGAGATTTGCTGCTGTCTCGCATGCGCGAGCAGGCGATCCTTTATGGCTCGCGATCGAAGCCGACGTAGTAACCTCTGCAACGCGCAGCGGCGGTTTGTTCGAGCTGCGATTCTCTGGCGCATTGGTTCACGCTCAAACGGTCCTGCTGGCGACGGGGGTCGTCGATCGCAGGCTGGATATGCCGGACGTCATCCATAACGAGGCGCTCGCCAGGGGCTTGCTGCGATACTGTCCCATCTGCCATGGCTACGAAGTTACGGATCGGAATGTCGCGATTGTGGGAAGTGGGAAGCATGGATTTGACGAAGCCATGTTCGTCCGAAGCTTTACGCGATCGCTGAGCCTGGTTTCGTCCGAGAGTGATCGCGAGCTGAGCGAGGGGCAACGCCAGGAACTCGCCGCGGCCGAGATCACGCTTCTGGACGGCCCGTGCAGTCAGTTCAGATTGGACTACGAACGTATCTCATTCGACGTGCCGCGCGGCAGGCTCGCGTTCGACGCGATCTATTCCGCCCTCGGTTGTCAGCCTCGATCTGACCTGGCCGGGGCGCTTGATGTCGAATGCACAGAGATGAATTGCATCATTGTCGATCGCCACCAACGAACCGATCAGTATGGGTTGTACGCCGCAGGCGACATCGTGATGGGGCTTGATCAGATCAGCACCGCCATGGGCCAGGGAGCGGTGGCGGCCACGACGATGAGAAACGATATCGCGCAACGCAAATCCTTGCGCCGCATGTTTCTGACTCAGATTTCGTCAATGTAAAATGACATGATCGGTCATATTTATTGTATCCTGCGTAATATTCTAGGCGGTCGGAACTAAGGGATGGTCCCGGCGTTGCGTTTATATCGATCGGGCCGAATTGTCCGCAACGCGCCGGCATCTTGCATGCGCCTTTAAAGTTCACCGCTCATGACAGACACCACCTTACGAGGCGTCTCCGACGCCACGAGCGCTCGCGCGTCTTCCGCAGTGTCGTGGGGCGCCGTCCTCGGAGGCGCCGTGGTCAGTGCGTCAATCTCCCTCATGCTCCTCGCCGCCGGAGCCGGGCTGGGCTTCGTCTCGGTTTCGCCTTGGACGAATGCCGGCGTCACAGCGGCCACATTCGGTGTTGCCGCCATGATCTGGCTCGCCATCGTTCATCTGCTCTCAGCCGGCGCTGGCGGCTACCTCGCCGGCCGTCTTCGCACCAAGCGCGTGGGTCTTCATACCGAAGAGGTTGCCTTCCGCGACACCGCTCACGGCTTCATGACCTGGGCCGTCGGCGCGATCATCAGTTCGGTCCTGCTGGCTTCAGCCGTATCGGCTGTTATCGGTGGCAGCGCTCGCTTGGCGGCTAGCGCTGCGTCCGGTGTCGGCTCGGCTGTATCCGGTGCAGCGAGCCAGGCTGTCGGTCGTCTTGACCTGTCGAGCCTCGACCCGTCGGCCTATGTCATCGACACCCTGATTCGCGCTGAGCGACCGGCTCCTCTTTAACCGACACCGCTCCGGCGCGTGCCGAAGTCGGGCGTATCATCGCAATGAGCATTCGCAACGGCGACATGTCTCCTGCCGACAAGTCTTACGTCGCCAGCGTCATTGCCTCCCAGACCGGCATCAGCCAGCCCGACGCCGAAAAGCGCGTCACCGATGCAATCGCGAAGACCAAGGAAACCGCCGCCTAATCCACGCCTGCAACCCCGACAACAGGAGAATTCCAATGGCTACGAACACACCAAAGGCCCTCGACGACATGTTCCATGACATGCTCAAGGACGTTTACTACGCCGAGAAGCAGATCCTGAAGGCATTGCCCAAGATGGCAAAGGCGGCCAAGTCGCCCGAGCTCAAGAAGGCCTTCGAGACGCATCGGGAGGAAACGGAAGGGCATGTCGAGCGCCTCGGCGAAGTCTTCGAGGTGATCGGCAAGGCGCCTCGCGGCAAGACCTGCGACGCCATCCTCGGGATTCTGGAGGAAGGCAAGGCCGTCATGGAGGATTACGCCGACAGCCCCGCCCTCGATGCCGGTCTCGTCGCCTCGGCGCAGGCGGTCGAGCATTACGAGATGACGCGCTATGGCACGTTGAAGTCATGGGCGAAGCAGCTCGGCCATACCGAAGCGGTGACGCTGCTCGATGCCACGCTTGCCGAGGAGACCAAGACCGACAAGCTGCTCACGCAGCTCGGCGGGCCAGCAAACTCGGCGGCTGTCGCGCCTTCCAAGGCGGCCTAGGTCGCTCTCTCACCAAGCCACCTCTTCTTACAGAGAGGTGGCATTCTCGAGTTCTGCGATATCCGGAGAAATTTCTATGAAACGTCGTACGCTCGTTCAACTTTCAGCCGCCGCGATATTGCTCCCGACTGCCGCGTTTGCTCAGTCGAGCCAGACCTCCGTCTCCCTGGAAGCCAAGCACGCCGCCGATACCTTGGAAGCTGGCGCCGTTGCCTTGGAAACCAGCCGTGTGGCGCTGAGCAAAGCAACCGATCCGACCGTGAAGCGCTTCGCACAGTTCGAAGTCGCGGAGCAGGAGACCGTCGCCACGGTCGTCAAGACTGCTGCGCGGCTCTCAGTAGATCCCAAGCCCGCTGAGACCGGCAAGGCCGTAATCGACACCTTGTCGGCTATGCAGGCCGGCAAGTCGTTTGATGTTGGTTTCGTCGAGGTCCAGATCGACGGGCACAAGGCGCTCCTCCAAATCCAGGAGAAATATCTGTCTGACGGAAAGGATGTGATGCTTGAGATGCTCGCAAAAGCTCTCGGTTGAAGCACGCTCTCATGCGGTGTTCAGTCACCGTTGCGACGATTAAAAAGACATTCGGAGAATGTTGATGGCTGCCGGTGGCTTGACGCATGGCCCGCTTGGCGAGAGCTGCATCCATCTGTGCGTGGACATGCAGCGCCTCTTTGGTCCGGGATATCCTTGGGCTTTCCCGTGGCTGGAACGAGTGTTGCCGTATGTCGAGGAGCTCTGCGACGCTCATCCGGAAAGAACGATATTCACTCGCTTCATACCGGCCGCCAAACCTGGGCAGGGTCGAGGAACATGGGCACGCTACTATCGCCGCTGGGCTGAATGCACGCTCGATCACATCGGGATTGATGGCGTGAAGCTGATCCTCGCTCTCGAACGCTACTCACCGCCGGCTCGTATTATCGACAAGTCCGTCTATTCACCATGGCTCAACGGCTCGCTCGACCGTCTGCTTGGGGGCACCGGGATTGACACAGTAATCGTCAGCGGCGGGGAGACCGATGTTTGCGTCCTTGCGACAGTGCTCGGCGCAGTGGACAGAGGCTATCGCGTGATCCTTGCGAACGATGCTGTCTGCAGTTCATCCGACGCCACGCACGACGCCCTTATGCAGCTTTATCTCGAGCGCTTTACCGAGCAGATCGAGGTCGTGAGCACGGCCGAGATCTTGCACGATTGGCGGTAGACAGGTCCCCGATGATAAAGTTCGTACGAAACCATGGGCTCACCCTGGCGCTGATGGGGATGTTCTTGTTTTCGCTCGGGGGCATGGCGCTCACCGGTCTGACATCGCACAACGCAGAACTCTTCCAGCATGGGCGACAGCCTCTGCCACTTGGTTCTTACCTGATGAGCGGACCTTTCCTGTCGGCCCTCTTTGAGAACTGGGAAAGCGAATTCCTTCAGATGGCGACTTATGTCGTCCTGACCGCGATGCTGTTCCAGCGGGGATCAGCAGAATCCCGCGATCCCGACGCGCCTGGGCGAGAGAATGATAACCTGCCCTGGCGCGCGCACAAGCCCAAGCTCGCGTGGCTGTATGAGCACTCGTTAGGGCTAGCGCTCGCTGGCCTTTTCGTCGCTTCCTTCGCGCTCCACTGGTGGTTCAGCGCCATTGCCGCAAACCAGGAAGCGGCGGTCCACGGCCGCGAATTGAAGACCATGCTCGGCTATCTCGCAGACTCTCAGCTCTGGTTCGAATCCTTTCAGAACTGGCAGTCCGAATTTCTGTCCACCGCCGTCCTGGTCGTGTTGTCGATCTTCCTGCGCCAGCGAGGATCGCCTGAGTCCAAGCCGGTGGCTGCCGCCCATTCCGAAACCGGGGCGTGAGGCTCCGTGTTTGGCCGCTCGATCACCCAAGCCGGGCTCGTTGGCGGTCTCGCCCGAGGATCAATCCATGGCCGATCAAGTCATGACCGGAATGCCGCGGCTCAAGGACGCCTTCTACCGAAGGCCGGTGGCGCTGGTGGCGCGAGACCTGATCGGCGCGACGCTGCTGTTCAGGGGCGCGGGCGGCCCGATCGTCGAAACCGAGGCCTATGACCATGAGGATCCGGCGTCGCACAGCGTGAAGGGCCCGAATTCGCGGAACCGCAGCATGTTCGGACCGCCCGGGCACGCCTACGTCTATCGCTCCTACGGGCTTCATTGGTGCCTGAACGTCGTCTGCGGCCCGACGCCGGGGGCCGCCGTCCTCATTCGCGCGATCGAACCGCTTGTCGGCATCGAGGAGATGAGAAGCCGCCGAGGCGACCTCCCCGAGCGGCAACTCTGCTCGGGTCCAGGCCGCCTCTGCGCGGCATTGGGCATCGACGTTAGCTGGGATGGTCACGACCTACGCCGACCACCGTTCTCGTTGTCGTCAGGACCACCGACCGCCGAGGTGCTGATCGGAACGCGGATCGGCATATCGCGAGCGTCGGATGTAACCTGGCGTTTCGGCCTCGCTGGCTCGGCGTTCCTCAGTCGGCCATTCCGGTAAAAGAGGGCTATGGCCCCTCCTTCACGGCGCATTGTCCAGTGGCATGACGCCCTGTCGTCAACGATCCGCCGAGCCCGGCTCCGCCATCTTCCGGTGTTGCTTGGCGAGCGTCTCGACCGGAGTGACGTTGGCCAGCGACGACTGGATCTTGTTCTTCCAGCCGCGGACGACGTCGCCATCTCCGGCGAGAACCGCATCGTAACCTGCCTTGGCAACGTCGGCTGGATCGTCCTTCTCGTCCTGTCCAATCTTGGTGTCGAGCAGCCCGGCGCGTTCGAAGAAGCGGGTCTCGGTTGCGCTTGGCATCAAACAAGTGACGGTGACGCCCGTATCCCGCAACTCCTCACGTAGGGCGAATGAGAAGCAATCGATGAAGGCCTTGGTGCCGTTATAGACGGCCTGGAAGGTGCCGGGCATGAACCCGGCGATCGAGCCGGTTATGAGGATGCGGCCCTCGCCCCGCTCCCGCATCTGCAAGCCAACCTTTTTGATTAGCAGCAGCGTGCCGACGATGTTGGTGTCAATCACGCGCAGCCACTCTGCATCGTCCTGGTCCAGGAAACCGTGCCCGAGGCCGCGCCCTGCATTGGCGAAGAGCAGATCGACCGGTCTCCCCGCTTTGGCGATCTCTGCGTTTAGCTCTTCAACCCCCTGCTCGTCGCTGAGGTCCGCGACGATAGAGACGACGTTCGCGCTCGTTGCCTTCAGTTTCGCGGCAGCGTCGTGAATGTCGGTTTCGTCCGCCGCAATGATCAGGTCGTAGCCATCAGCGGAGGCGAGTTGCGCCAGCTCAAAGCCGATGCCGCTCGACGCGCCCGTGACAACAGAAAGCTTTCCGGTTCCCTGTCTCATGGGATGCTCCTCTTTCACGGGGTGAGGACCACCTTGATGCAGCCGTCCTCCTTGTCGCGGAATGTCTGATAGAGGCCCGGCCCATCCTCGAGCCCCGCCCGGTGCGTGATCACGAAGGACGGGTCTATCTCGCCGGACATGATTTTCTCGAGCAGCGGCGCCAGATAGCGGTGCGTGTGGGTCTGCCCGGTCTTGAGCGTCAAACCCTTATTCATGAAGGCGCCCATCGGTATCTTGTCGAGGAAGCCGAAATAGACGCCGGGCATGGAGATCGTGCCGCCCTTGCGGCAGCACATAATTGCCTCCCGAAGCGCATGCGGGCGATCTGTCGCGAGAAAGGTTGCAGCCTTGATCTTGTCGACCACCGCGTCGAACGAACCGCTGCCGTGCGCCTCGGCACCGACGGCATCGATGCAGCGATCCGGCCCACGTCCCGCAGTCATCTCCATCAGCTTGTCGTAGACCGGACCGTCATCGAAATTGACGATCTCAGCTCGTCCCTTGCTCGCCGCCAGCGCTAGACGCTCAGGAACGTTGTCGATCGCGATGACGCGGCCGGCTTCGAACATCCAGGCTGATTGGATCGCGAACTGGCCCACCGGCCCACAGCCCCAGACGGCGACCGTGTCGCCGTCCTCGATCTCCGCATTCTCCGCTGCCATGTACCCGGTGGGAAAAATGTCGGAGAGGAAGAGCACCTGCTCGTCCGAGATGCCAAGCGGGACCTTGATAGGGCCGACATCGGCATAGGGCACTCGCAAATATTCCGCCTGCCCTCCCGGGAAGCCGCCGAGCATGTGCGAATAGCCAAACAGACCAGAGGGTGACTGACCCATCGCCTTCTTGGCCTGATCCGCGTTCGGGTTGGAGCGATCGCAGAGCGAGAAGAGCTGCTTGCGGCAGAAGAAGCAGTCGCCGCAGGCGATGTTGAACGGGACGACGACCCGATCGCCGACCTTCAGATTCCGGACGCCGCGGCCGATCTCGACGACCTCTCCCATGGTCTCGTGACCCAAAACGTCGCCAGCCTCCATCGTGGGGGTGTAGCCGTCATAGACGTGCAGATCCGAGCCGCAGATCGCGCAGGCCGTGACCTTAATCACGACATCGCCGGCATCCTGGATTTGCGGGTCGGGCACCGTCTCGCAGCGGATATCGCTCTTGCCGTGCCAGCAGAGTGCTTTCATGTCGCGGGTCCTTTATGACCCCCCACAGAGCCAACTCCACCTGACCGTGACCGTTCCGCCAATATATCGTTTGAATGGAATATCTTCGGGCGCCAACGATTCTTGGGATCTGCGCCTGGAAGAGCCGGGTCTCTTGTTGCAGCGCCAGGTCCGCGGTGGGTATGAAATCAGAGGCCATGCACAGCACCCAATGTGCGCTTCGGAGCTTAGTGACACCGAGCACGCTCTTGGGCCGAAATGGGCCGACGGCAGACGTTATACAAAAAAATCTGTTGAATTCTGATGTATTGAGGATGGTCGGCGGCACATGCCTCCACCGAAGTGGTCATTGGATGGCGCTGACGGCGAGTTAACCTGTTAGTTTGTCGAGCGTTCTTGGATTTCGATTTAGCTGTATCCAGCGCCCTATGCATGTCACTGATGCCCCTCTACGTTTAAATTGATAGCCAACTAGGCCCTGGATCATCGCCAACGCGAACTGTTCGGGTGTGTCAGCTCTGAGACGTCACGTACGCGCCAACAGCTGACGTTGAGACCTTGCCTGAAAACGGACGTGTTGGAACGCCATTTCTCAGTTGTCAGCGTCCGATCCACGGCGACTGAAACCCTCATCGCCTGGGCCCTTGCGCCGTCGCGAACGCGAGGGATGGGGCGGAAAGGCGCGGGCCTTAGGCGGGCTAGCTGAGAGCCGCAACGATCATGGGCGCCGATCCTGCGACTTGCGCCGTGTCAGAAGCATCCAAGTTCGAAGATTAAACAGCGCGACCCCGGTTGCCGCGACGACGAGCGCGCAAAGCACGAGCTTGGAGACGTCTCCCATCGTCCCGTCGATCAGCAGCGCGTGAACGATTCCACATAGCACGACCAACAGGACGAGCACGGTATGGCCGAGACGCCAGAGCTGCGGCTTGATGCGCAGCGGGCGGCGCAGCGCAGCGAGCAGTGCCGCGGCGAAGGTGGCCCACATGGCAACGACCCCCCAGGCCGAAAACGGCGTTGGCGAGTCGAAGAGAAGTGCGTCGACGACGTCGGGCGGACTGGTCAGCCAAAGCCCCACGATGTGAATGATGACTGCCGCGACGAGTGCGGCGCCGACCCAGCGATGCGCTTGACGCCCGCGCGGGACTGGGAGCCCCGGCAGGTATCCGGCCGCCAGCAAGGGCTGGAGCAGAACGAGTGCCAGCGCCACGACGCCGGCGAAACCGGCCACGACATAGATGGGGCCTCGCCAGGCGAGCAGCGGGCTCGTCGCAGCGCCGGCGAGCGATACGATGATCGCGCCCGCGACCACGGCCCAGATCAGGGCGGCCCTCATCCACGCGATGCGGGTCACACCGACTGGAGCACGAAGTCGGCCTTCAGGCTCTTGTCTTTGGAACTCTGCATCACCGGGCGGAGGAATACGGCCTTGAAGGCGGCGTCGTCATAGGCGAGATGGCCATGCGCCTGCCCGAAGGCCGGGATGATCTGCGGCATCTCGAGACGAAAAACGCCGTTGGCGTCGGTTAGCGTTGCACCGTGGCTACGCGCATCGGTCTCGTAGCCCTCCGTAGTGTGGGCCCAGATCTGGATGCGGATAGCGGGGAGTGGAGCGCCGTCTCCGGCCCGGCGCACTGTCCCGGACATCAAGAAGCCGCCATTGCCAATGCGCTGCACGATCGGCGCGCCGGGGCGGTAATTATTGGCGCCGCCGCGCATCGAGTTGGTCGGCGCCAGGCTTTGTGCCAGCGCCGGCCGAATGATTGCCGGCGCGCCCTCTGTCAGCGCTGCCGCACCTAACGCGGTGCCTCCAGCGACCAGGCCGCGGCGTGTCATCGAAATGGACCGCATCGCGTGCTCCAATGATCAAAGTTAACCCCCGCCGGCCAAGACGACGAGCTTCCCAGCTTGTCGGAGCTTACTGAAGCTTTTGGAGGAAATCTTGTCGGCCAACAGGGTACACGGCTTCGTGAGAACCGCTGCCGGCAGAATATCCTTCTATCTGGCCGTCGGCAGGACATGGCCGCGCTAAGGGCTCAGCGGTCTGTGCGTGACCAGGGCGTATCGGGCATCGATCGAACCTTAGGCTGCCTTCAGAACCTCTGGAGGCGCCCAGGAGCCCTCAGTCACCTGAGCTTTCGGCCAGTAGGCCCGAATATAAAGCGAGAAATCGCCCTTTGGTGCGGGCAGCCAGTTGGCGCGCTGCACAGGGTCCGTTGGCGCATCGGGCTGGACGAAGATCGTCAGCGAGCCATCGGCTGCGAGCCTGAGGTCCTTGTTCTTCGTGCCGACCGAAAAGCGATTGATCGGGTTGGCAATGAAGAAATGATGTTCGTTGTAGATCGAGAGTGACCAAAACCCGTTGACGGGAGGCGTGCTGCCTTTCGGGAACGTAACGGTGTATCGGTTGGTGCTGTTGAGCCGCGCTCCGGACGCATCGAGATCTTGGTAAAAATACTTCGTCTCGTTTGGCGAATTGACCATGATGTTCGACTTCGCAACCGCCGTGCGCGTAAAATAATCCGTTCCAAACGCGGATTCATTGGAGATCGTGCTCCAATGGTGCGGCAATTGCTGCCCGTAGTTCCTGAATTGAAACAGCGGATTGACGAGCTTCTCCTCGGCATCCTTTGCGGCCGCGATCATGGCCTGTTTCAGGCTCGGCTGATCCTTCGCTGCAGCGAGCACGGCAAGCACTTGTGCGTAGCGTGCTTCTTCGCCGGGAAGCGGAGGCGCGTCGGCGAGCACTGTCGGCAGCTCATCGAAAAACTTTTCGGGGAACACCCACCGCGTTTCCTCCTCGCCATGCGGGGCGCCGGGCACTTTGGGCAGTGTGCTCCACTCCATCGTTTTCATTCGGCCGTCGTATTCCGCAAGAGGATACATCACGATCCCGGTCAGCACCTTCTGGATCGCCCGCTTATCGTCGGGGGTGTCATCCTGGAAGATCCGGGGGGCGGCAAGCGCCGTTTGCGTCGAGGCGCGAAACACCTGCGTGATCCCATTGGGAACACTGCCCTGCCAGTTCGGGCCAACCAGCAGGTAAAAGCCCGGCGTAGTTCCGTACATCTTTCCGAGCTGCACGAAACTGTCCGTGCGGAGATCGACGATCTGGTAGACCCAGAAACGGTCGCCAAAATCCGGAACCTGGATCACTACCGGTGAAACATCGAGCGCAAGCAGGCCCAGGCCATAAACAACGTCCTGGTTCGGGCAAGCGACATTGCGCTCTTCCGGATTGACATAGTCCATCAGCATAGTGAGGCGGTTGAGCGGTGCCTCAAGGAGGGGGCCGCTGTACCGGTTCTCAGTCATCTTCGAGAACGCCAGGCGGCGATTGTACATGTTCACCAACGGCCAAGCCCAGAAGAAGGCGTCGCGCGCCACATGGGCGGCATAGGCTTCCGTAATCTTCACTCGGACATCGGGACCGGGCGGCAGTGCGCGCCCCCAACCCGGTGACAGCGGGATTGGTTGCGGCGGGGTGAGCGACAAGGTTTGAGCGTGCGCGACGGATGGCGCGTTGGTCATGAGGGCCGAGGCGGCTGCAAGCGTCGCCCCCGTCAGCAACAGGCTGCGTCGATCGAGCCCGGATCCGTTTTGCTCACTCATGATATCCTCCCATTTCAGTCCAAGCTAAGCAGCTTCGCGGGTCGCGTCGATGCGCGCTCCAGCGTCACCGCCCGACGATCGTCTTCCAGTCGTTCTTGATGCTGACGACCTGGAAGCCGTACTTGGCTGCGGCATTCAGCGAGTAGCTGTCCAACTCGGCGTAGGCGAACTCGCGCTCTGCGTCGTCGTGATTGATCAGGAGCTGGAAGCTTGGTCCGTCACGGTCTTTCGACCAGCGCATCATAGCGATGTCGCCGCGTCCGCCCTCATTGCCGCCGACCAACAGCGGCCGCTTCCCGATCACCCGGTTTATGGTGACGGGCTTACCCTCGCCGTCGTTGAAATGCTCCACGCTGCCGGTAAATGCCAGGACGGTCTTGCCGTTGCGCTCTTCGAACTTGGTCCGGACGGTGCTTCCCATGACGCGTTCCCGCGGAATGCCGAACATCTCGCTCGTGACCTCGCGGGTGATCAGGAGCGGGCTACCGCTGCAAATCCAGACCGTGAAGCCGTTCGCGGTCAGATGGGCGAGCAGCTCCCGCATCGGCTGGTAGACCGCCTGGAGATAAGGCACGCCGAACTTCTCGCTCCTGGCCTGGGCGAGCGAGGTCCGGACGTTCTCCACGACCTCCTCACTGGTCTTGCCATCAGTCGTCGCGGCGATCAGGTCGTTGATACCGGCCTCGCCGAGCGCGTGCAGGGCCGCATGGTCGCCCTTGAGCAGAGCGACCACTCCCGGCTTCTCGCCCAGCATGGACGTGCGACGCACTGCTTCCTTGATGTCGACCAGCACCGGCACCAACGCGGGCGGGTAAGGTTTCTCGGGAACAAGAGTGCCGTCCATGTCGAAGACCGCGATCCGCTGCTCCAGCGGCACGAAATCGCTGCCGCCGGTCTGGGTGACCTTCGCCACGAAACCGATGATCGCGTGTTTCGTCGCAGTATCGTTCCACGATGGGAGTGGGTCGGCCTGAACCACGCTGGCGACCGTAAAGGTCGCCGTGGCGAGGAGGACTGCGGCGAAGAGACGACGGACCTTCATGGTCTCCTCCGAGGCCCTGGCTAGCGCTTGATCACAGCCGGCGGGAAGTAGGTTCCGTTCGCTACGCCCTCGGTCGGTCGATAGAAGCGAAAGGTGAGACGATACTTGCTCGCCTTCGGGGTCGGCAGCCAATTCCCGTCGGGAGCGTCTGCGGGCTTCTGATCGGCGAAGTACAGCGTCAGCGAGCCATCCGGACCGTACTGAAGCTTCGATTGATTGTTGATGAGGAACCGGTTCAGGGGGTTGGGAAGCACGCGGAAGCGATGGCTGTCGACCGCGATGACCGACCAGAAGTACGTGGCGTACTGGGCGGGCAACTGGTCCTTTGGGAAGGTCAACGTATAAACGTTATCGCCATTGAGCTCGTTGCCGCCGTGGTCCCTGCTTCCCCGATAATACAACACTTCGGGCTTGATGTTGGCCCAGATACCGCCGTTGTTGATCAATGCCCGTGCGACATAATCGAGACCGTATTCACCGACGACGCCCGGGCGGGCCCAGCCGTTAAGGGCTGTGCCGTGGCCGAGTATCTCGCCCGCCTTGGCGATCGTCGCGAAGGCTTTGGTTCGGATCACCTGATCGACGCGCTGGCGCTCGGCCGGATCCTTGATCGCCGCGGCTATCGATCGTGCCTTCGCCTGGAGGGTTTCCAACCCGACGCTGAGATCCGCCTCGCTATCGAGGGCCGCATTGGCACTGTCGAAAGCCTCCGCGCCGGGCAGCGCTTCGGGCTCGAACATGATCGTCTTGGCGATCTCCGCGGGAGTGGGCGTTCCGGTCGCGCGAAGCTTGAACTGGTGCTGCAAAGCGATCGCCGCATCCGGGTCGGAGCCCAGCTCGATGCGCGCGAGAACGCGTGAGGACTTCACCGGTAGATTGATCCGGGTCACGCCGGCGGGAAGGTCGACCTTGGAATCACGATAGCAGGCCGCGAACTCGCCGAAGGGCCGTTTGGGAAACAGGCGCTCGTTGATGTTGGCAACCGTCTCGCCCCACCCGTTCAGGAAATGGACGGTGTAGTAGCGGCCCTCTACCTTGGGAACGGTGACGATGGTGCAACTGTTTTCGTCAGCCGCCACCCATGCTTCGGAGTACGCCACGTCGAGATTCGGATTGGGCCAGTCCACCGCACCGGGCTTGCGATGGATGATCTCGTTCCACTTGAACCCTTCCTTGAAGTCGAGCTGTTGCTGTCGGGCGACGAGAAGCCGTCCAAGGAGGTAGACGTAGGCCTCGCTGATGTCCTCATCGGTCGGGCGAGGAGCCTGGGCGGATGCTGCCGTCGACAGGACGAGCATTGCTGCGATGATCAACCTGCGCATCTCAAACCTCCGCCATGCTGGCAATCGCTAGATCGAACCGGACTTCCCGGTCTTCGGTGGCGTCCAGAGAGGAAAGGCAATGCTCAAGAGCCCCATTGTCCCCTGGGCGCGGTTGGCAACCTCGACCTCGCGCATGACCTTCAGGCGAGCTGCGATCGGAACGCCGCCAACCTCGAAATTATAGCCGATACTGCCTCCGACGGCCGTCACGCGCCCCTTATGCGATCCGACGAGAACGTCGCCACCGCTGTCATCGATGATCTGCTGGTAGTGACCGACGAGCAGGCCAATCGACCACTCCTTCGTCAGGTTTTTCGTCACCGCGAGGTCTGCGTGGAAAGCATTGCCGCTCTTGTAGTCGGTCGCGTTATTCCTGCCGTTGATCTCGAACCCGAGGGTCGTCGAGATATCGAGGCCGATTGCAGGGTCGAGATAGGTCAGTGAGGCCGAGACGTCACCGATCCAACGATTGAACGCGAGATTGGAGAGCTCGCCCTCCTGGTAAGCACCGGCGGGGATGCTGACGGCAGCGGCCGTCGCCCAGTGGAACTTGTCCGCGTGCCAGCCCAGGACCGCAGACACGATCGGATCACCGATATTGAAGGTCGCGTCCCGCTCGCTGATGCCGATCGTGCGCCCCAAGCGGGGCGATGACACGACAACTCCAGCACTAACGCGCGGCACGCCGACCGGCAGCGAGGCGCCGATGGCGAGGTTGCCGCCGAATATATCGACCGGCAGGACCCAGGTCGGAGTCAGGAAGCCGGCTCTGGCCTCAACGCGGACATTTCCGAGGACGGCACCGCCGATCTGGGTACGGATGCGGGCTGAGGTCCGCCCGGAATAGCTGTAGAGGTCGGTCTCGAAATAGAATCCCGGCGGTGGAAGATAACCGGCCATCGGACCGTGGAATCCGGGCAGGTAGAGGCTCGCGCCGCCTTCCGTCGCGTTCGCTGCTGAAAACGTCCCTGAGAGCGCCAGTGCCATGCCCAGGGCGATCGACTTGAAGCTGGCGAGAGCGCGCATCCACTTCAGGCGGAAGCTTAAGGGACCTGAGTTCATGGCATTCGATCCGTCGGGTAGGCAATTCTTCCGTATCAGCGTGAACCCCGCCGAAGGCATCTTAGAAAGCTTGCGCGGCCAAGGGTATCGTGAAAGCATCCCAAAACACGCCAATTCGTCCCACGTCGCAAGGAAATGGGCGGGCGACAGGGGGGCTTTATGTCGGGAATGGAGCCCTTACCCACGGCGCAGGCGTCCAATGCCCGCAAAGCGGACCTCGTCTTCTCGACCTGTGAGCATCCGTTGGGCCAACAGTTTGATCTGTGGTGTTCGGCCATCGATTCAATCACGGAGGTTTCCCGCCCAGCGGATGTTCCTTCCGGCACGGGGTACGACGCTAATCTGAGAGCGTTCAACCTCGGCAATCTGGTTCTGTCGTCCGAACAGTTCGATGCGATGGACTATGAGGTCCGGCCGCGAGAATTGCGGCGGAACGGCGTCGATCACTGGATGCTGACTCTGAATAAGCAAGGATCGGCTGTGAGCCGAACCGGCGACTTCATCATGAACAGCCGACCGGGCGAGCTCAGCGTCCGATCACTGACGAGACCATTTTCAGGTCACTGCTCTCGGGTCGAGCTTCTCATTCTCTACGTGCCAAGGGATGCCTACCCGCATCTTGCCGGGACGATTGATGCGCTGAACGGGACGTCTGCGTCGGGAGGTGTGTTCGGCCTGCTTGCCGATTACCTTCTGCTCCTGGAGGCAAGGCTACCAACGCTCGACGATCGCGCCTTCCGTCAGATCGCCCAGGCATGCGAGAACATGATCACGAGCTGTCTTGCTCCAACCCAAGATTCAATCGAGGCCGCGAGAGCGCAGCTCGCCATGACCATGCGGGAACGCGCCAAGCGCTATATCCGCTCGCGAATGCGTTCTGCCGAGCTATCGCCGGACGAGGTCGGGAAAGCGCTCGGCATGTCCCGGACTCAGCTTTACCGGCTGTTCGAGGAAGACGGCGGCGTCGCCAAGGAAATTAGGGTGCAGCGTCTGGCCGCTGCACACGCGAGCCTTGCCGACCTCGGAGCGGAAAAAAAGATCTCCGAGATTGCATATGAGTTTGGGTTCTCGTCACCAGACGAATTCGGGCGCGCATTCCGCCGTCAGTACGGTTACTCGCCGAAGGATGCGCGGTACCTTGGCGTGCATGTCCACTCCTTGGCGACCGTGGATCGGCAGGGTGATTTCAATTCGCTGATGAAGAACCTCGGCTGCGCACATCTGCCTGGATAGGATACCGGAAAGCGGACGTCCGCGAAGTCCGGAATGGGCCAGCTTCGGCCGTGGCTTCGGCGCACGAACTGGATTGCCGGAAAGCGGACGTTCCACGAGTCAGCAAAGGGCCAAGTCCAGTCTCGCCGCTAGGCTTGAGCTGAACTGCCGCAAAGCGGACGGTACTAGAGTCTGCGAAAGGCCAGTCTCGAACATCGCATTCTCCTCACGGAATCGCTTCGCGTAAGGCCCTCGTCACCGGTGGCGAGAATCTGTTGTTCTCCACCGCAACGGCGCGTAGCCGCGCTCCTCCGCCGTCAACCGCGAGAGCTTCCCACCGAGCGGCGGCCGTTCCCTCGTCGTCTGACCTTATCGAGCCCATAGACTGTTCTAGATCGGTAAAACGTGTCCGATCCGCTTCGAGGACATTGAGAATATATCGGACGGGCGCATCATCAGCCGAATATCCGACCAAAACGAATGTTCGACAGCGCGCTAAATCGAAAAAGAAGCGGGCCGCCCAACCGGCCCGCAAATACGCCTCATCATATTGGCCGCTGGTCAATATGAGAAGCTTTAGAGAAGCGTCCGCGAGGCGCCCATGAAGATGAATAATTCCGTGAAAGCGTTCTGTCCCAGGCGCAGGGATGTTTTGACCGGCCGTACTCGCTTCCGTCGCAACCGTCCGGTCCCGCGATCGAGACAGGGCGCGCTCAAACAAGGTGTCGAAATTTGTGGTGACCATTGATGGTCGACCTTCCTCGTCCCGGGAAAGCCTCATGACACGTTGTTTTGGATCCGAAGGCTCTGAATTCGCTATCCCCGCATTGGCCTCGAAACCAAATCCGCAACGCGCCTTCCGCAGGGAAATTTTTGGTTTTTTTGTCCTCGACTAGCTTTCTTGGCCTCAACATCTGCTGGACGAAAGGGCTCCGAACCGTTCCTCGGCTAGTTGCCAGCGCAGATCGCCGCCAAGTAGCTGCGAAGCTGCATCTGCTCTTCGAAGTCGCCTCCGAGAATCAGATCGAGCGGCGGACGTCCGCCAAATGGATTTCCGAGATTGCGGCTCCGCAACCAGCCGAGCACCTCAATGTCCGATCCGTAGAGAGTACGTAAGGAGGCATAGATGCCTAAGATCGCGGAGATATGCAGGAGAACGTCCATCTCAAGGATAAGGTCTTTGTGGTCACGGGCCGCCTCAACCCATTCGCAGTACGGAGCGCGGGAGGGCGCACCGATCGCGCATGCTGCCTCCACCTCGGTCAGGTGCCAGAGCGCGGCGAGGTTCGCGAAAGTACGAAGTCCCGGGCCGCTCACTCCCGCCCGCTCGGCCGGGCTCTTTGACCTAAAAGCGCGATCATAAGTCATCATTTGCCGCTCCATCGTCACTCCGGCGTGAAACGCGCTCGTCGCTCTCATCCAGCTCGTGATCGAGCTCCTGCCAGACTTCCTGGGCCTCGCCCTTTCAGGGAGAGCTCCTTCGTTTCAGGATTTCTGCGGCGGAATGAGCGCCGATCCGGCATTGCCTTCCCGACCGAGCGCGGGATCGTCCCGACGCCTTGCGACTTCAATGACGCATTGCGGATCAAAGCCGTGATTTTCCCGATCCCCGTGGAGGTTCGGATAGCCGGCCTGATTTGCAAAGATGCGTGTTCTGCCCAGGCGGTAGTCATGTGAGCCGTGATCATGACCGTGGATCCAGAGCTCTGGTTGGAAATCCTCGATCAGGGCGCTGAGGTCCGACACGAACGCCGGCGAAAGCGCGCTTCCCTGGTGTCGCGGCTGAACAGATCGCGGGTGGGGAGCATGGTGTGTCACCACAACCGTTGGCCCGTGGTGGTCCCTAGCGAGCTCGCTGCGAATGAACGCTACGTCGAGCCTGTGCTCCGCTGCAGCATGCCACGGCATGAACCGGCTGTAGTGGCCGCTTTCCTCGCGATACCGGATCAGGCGATGATCGTTTAGCTCTTGGCCTGCCACGACCATCGAGGGCTTGGGCGTTCCGAGCAGCCGGTAGTCCGTCCACAGCGTACATCCGACGAAGCGAACCTCCTCAACAAGAATCGCCTGCCGGTGCAACAGGTGGATACCGGTCTCATCCGCCAGCCGACTGGCTTCAGCCAGGTTGGCTTTCATCTCGCTCTTGTAGAATTCATGGTTGCCGGCGACGTACACAATAGGTCGTCCCCGGAGCGGTCCGGTCTCGCGCCGGGTAGCCATCCACCTCAGTGCCCCGACAATCGGCTGCCCTATGTCGCCCGCGAACACCGCCACATCGAACTCCGGCATCGGCGCTGGAAATTCGAACGGCCCGAATTCAAGGTGAAGATCGGAAATTATAAGCAGACGCATCAGTGTAGCCGTCCGAGCAAGCCGCGGACCTGAGTTGACAACTGCTCTTCGGCTACTCGGTCATGCGCCTTGTCGCCGCTGACAGCAGCTTCGAAGCTGGAAATGCTTATCGCGTGCATGCCGATTGTCCTTGGCCCTAAAACATCGGCCTTGAGATCGTCGCCGACGAACAAGATCTGCTCGGCCGCAAGACCGAGCCTCTGACACACGAGCCGGAAGATCTCCGGCTGTGGCTTGATGAAACCAACTTCGAAAGACAGGACCAGCGCATCAGGGATGCCGGGGAGACAGGCGAGCAGCGGCCGCTCATAGGGGGCGGCGAGATTCGAACAAACGCCGATCTTCAGATCGACGCTGCGTAGCAGAGCCCAGACAAGATCCATGCCTTTCCTCATCCGTATCGAGTTGCATTCCGCCGCAAGGTCAGCTTCGAGTTCAACCAACCGCGCTTCGCCAACCGAGATTGCGATCTCACGTAGCGAAAGCGGCTTAATCAGAGGATCACTCGGTCCAGTGACACCGGGCTGCTCCCCCTGCAGTGCCCGAAAGGGCCGGCGCTTGTCTGTGATCTCGACGATCGTCCCGAATGCGTCGAAACAAACCGCGCGAATGATGCTCATCACGCTCCTCCCGGCACCGCCAGCACCGCCAGGCTGTTCTCGGTCAGAATCACGATCTCGGTTCCTACACGACGGCACGGGCGAGCTTCGTGCATATCCGCCCCCTACATCCGGGAGAAAGCGGTCAAGCGAGAGCTATATGTGCGCTGACGGCTTCGACTCGGGACCAGCTTTCCACTTGTCGAGCCGTTCGTGCGTAGTCGCAAACCATCACTGAGGTTCGCAACCTGCTCTCTCAGCGCAGCAATCTCCCAGGCTTGGATTTCTGATGGAGGGACTTCCTCTTCGAGAGCATGTCGCCGCCACTCGCTGCCCATCCATTGGAACAGGAACCCCGAGAGAGACGGAGCGCAAAGAAAGATGGTTCGAGCGGCCGTCCTATTAGTACGTACATTTCCGCGGATGACCTCCGGTCTTTGGCCGTGGAGGTCACACCATCGCTGAAACGCACGCTGCCACCGATCTCGGTCGGCGCGAGCGCCCTTGGCGCTTATCAGGAGTTCGAAACTCGATTTCGTTGGCTCCAGCCATTCGATGGAGACATCGAATGTCAGGCCCGCAAAATCCTTGAGCACGTATCGTTCGTTGTTCACTGCAAACCGCCGTCACAATCGCTCGTCGCATTTGATTTAGACACTATAATGCCTAGCGACGAAATGCACAGTCCGCTTCGTTCAGGCCATGGACGTTCGGCGGATCGTGGCAAAAAACGTGCGGAGAATCCGCACGGCGGCAGAGCTTTCTCAGGAGGAAGTTGCAGTCCGTATGGGGGTTGAGCAGACCTACGTGAGTGGCCTGGAACGCGGCGTTCGCAATCCGACGATTACCACGTTAGATCGAGCGGCTAGAGCGCTTAATGTAAAAATTGCGGAGCTCCTGAGAGATTAACTGCCCAGGGTGACCACCTCAAAACGCGGAAATGAGAACAGGCGGTTTTGTTCTATCGGGCGACTTTGCTCCGCGCCCAAAATTCAAGCCGCTTCTTAACTTCCCGTTCGAAGCCTCGTTCATTCGGCTCATAGAAGGTGGGCCGATCGACCACCGCTAGTTCGTCCGGCAAGAACTCCTGACCGGAGAACGCATCTGGAAAGTCGTGATCGTACTTATAACCTGCATGGTAACCTAGCTCTTTCATGAGCTTGGTTGGAGCATTGAGAATATGCTTGGGGGGTGGCAGGGAGCCTGTTTGCTGGGCCAACGCAAGTGCAGCATTGAACCCTGCATAAGAAGCGTTCGACTTCGGCGCCGTGGCCACGTATGTGACGGCCTGCGCCATAAACAAGCGCCCCTCCGGCCAGCCAACTCTCTCAAAAGCGTCCCACGCCGCGATCACCTGGGGCATCGCTTGAGGATCAGCCATCCCAACATCTTCCGATGCTGCGCATGCCAGCCGCCGAAATATGGTTCCCGGATCCTCACCCCCGACCATCATCCGCGCTGCCCAATAGAGGGCCGCTTGGACATCACTCCCTCTCAGGCTTTTGTGAAAGCAGCTGAGCAGGTTGTAGTGCTCCTCCTGGCCTTTGTCATAGACAGGTGCTCGCTTCTGCACGGTCTCGGCCAGAGCCGGTACGTCGAGCACCGTTCCGCCCGGCAGGGAAAACAGCTCCTCGCAAAGGCCGAGAAGGTAGCGCCCGTCGCCATCCGCCATATTGAAAAGAGCGTCTCGAGCTGTTTCGTTCAGCGGCAGCCTCTTGCCCATATGCGTTTCGGCGCGCTCGGCCAGCTTCGCCAAGTCCTCCGGGCTGAAACGCTTCAGTGTGTAGACCTTCGCCCTTGAGAGAAGGGCCGCAACCATGCTGAAGCTGGGATTCTCGGTGGTTGCGCCGATAAGCGTGATCGTGCCGTCTTCAACATGGGGCAGCAGGGCGTCCTGGGTGACCCGGTTGAAGCGGTGCAGTTCGTCGACGAATACCGCTGTCTGGCGACCTGCACCGGCCCTTAATTGCTTGGCCGCATCGATCACCTTACGCAGATCGGCAACGCCGGAAAGGACAGCCGACAGCTGGATGAAATCCAGCCCCACTTCCTTGGCGACAAGCCTTGCGATTGTCGTCTTGCCCGTCCCAGGCGGTCCCCACAGGATGAAGGAGGACAGCCTGTTGGATGCGATCATCCTGCTGATCGGACCGTCCGGGCCAAGCAGGTGGTCTTGACCGATCACATCGGCCAGCCGCTGCGGACGTAGGACCTCTGCGAGAGGACGCGGAGCTGCGTCCTCGAAAAGCGACGTGTTCATGGACAACCAACCGTTCCGTTTCGAGGCATATACTCAAAGCCTGAGGTGGGGCTGTCGAGTACAGCCTTTCGGTATATAATCTAGCGCAACCTACTGATACATAAGATAGAGTTTCATTTCGCTGGTAAGAGGCTGAGGCGATGGATCTCGTCGACGAAGAGCAGCGTGCCCCGGCCGCCCAGCCGGCGCCCCCGCGCCGCCTCGAACACCTTCTTGAGATCGGCCACGCCGGAGAAGATCGCGCTGATCTGCTCGAAGCCGAGATCGACCAGCCCGGCGAGCAGCCGCGCCACCGTCGTCTTGCCGGTGCCCGGCGGCCCCCAGAAAATCAGGCTGCCGATCGTGCCGGAGGCGACGAGCCGCGTCAGCGCGCCGTCCGGCCCGGTCAGGTGCTCCTGGCCGGCGACTTCGGCGAGCGTCGTCGGCCGCAACCGGTCGGCGAGCGGCCGCGGGCCGGACTTGTCCAGCCCCGAGGCTGCAAACAGGTCGCTCACCCCGGAAAGACCGAGGTGATCGTCTGGCCGTTGCGGATGATCGTCACCTCCCAGGCACGCCTGCGATCCTTGAGGATCGTCTCGACCTCGCGCGACGTGGTCATCTGCTCGCCGTTCAGCGCCTTGATCAGATCGCCCTTCTGGAAGCCGACATTGGCCGCGGTGCTGCCCTCCTCGACCTCGCTGACGACAACGCCCTCGTTGCCGGTGTCGATCGAGAGTTCCTCGGCCAGCGCCGGCGACATGTTCCCGACGGTCAGGCCGGCGAGCGGCGAGCGGCTGGTCAGCTTGACCATATCGCGCGGCCGGGTCTCGGGCGCAGCGATGAGCTTCACGGGGATCGAGATGCGCTTGCCGCCGCGCAGCACGCTGAGCATCGTCGTCCCGCCGATCGGCCGGGTGGCGAAGCGGTAACCGAAGGATTCGGGATCGTCGACATTGACGCCGTCGACCGAGAGGATGACGTCCGAGCGCTTCAGGCCGGCCTGGTCGGCCGGCCCCTTGTCGACGACGCTGGCGACGACCGAGCCGGCCGGCCGGTCGAGCCCAAGCCCATCGGCGACCTCGGCCGTGAGACTCTGCAGCCGCGCGCCGAACCACGGCCGCTTGACCGTCTTGACGCCGGCCTTGGCGCTGTCGACGACGAGGCGCACCATCGCCGAGGGAATGGCGAAGCCGATGCCGACGCTGCCACCGGAGCGCGAATAGATCGCGGTGTTGATGCCGACGACGCGGCCCTTCATGTCGATCAGTGCCCCGCCCGAATTACCGGGATTGATCGCCGCATCGGTCTGGATGAAGGACTGCGCATCGCCGACGCCGATCTGGGTGCGCGCCAGCGCCGAGACGATGCCCTGCGTCACCGTCTGGCCGACGCCGAAGGGGTTGCCCATCGCGAGCACGATGTCACCGACCTGGAGTTCGTCGGTATCGGCAAGATCGATCGCGGTCAGGTTCTTGGCATTGGCGAGCTTGAGCACGGCAAGATCGGTGCGCGGATCGCGCAGCAGGATCGTGGCCTCGACCTCGCGCTTGTCGGCGAAGGCGACCTTCACTTCGCTCATGTTCTCGATGACGTGGTTGTTCGTCACCACGAGGCCGGCGCCGGCATCGACGATCACGCCGGAGCCGAGCGAGCGCTGCACCCGCTCACGCGGCACGCCGAAGCCGCCATCGCCGAAGAAGCGGCGGAAGAACGGATCGTCCATGAAGGGGTTCTGCGGGCGCTTCTCGACGCGCGCGCCGTAGACGTTCACGACAGCGGCCTGCGTCTGCTTGACCAGCGGCGCGAAGGAGAGCGTCACCTGCTCCCGGGTCTCAGGCACCTGCCGCTGCTGGGCGAGCGCCGGCCACGGCGCCACGCCGGCCAGCAGAGCGCCCGCCAGGGCAGCCGCGGCCAGGGTCTTCCGATAGGGTGCGGGGCGGTGGATCATGCTCGTCCTCGTTCAGAAACAAAAAGCGCCGGCGCGGAGTTTTCCGTTCAGGCGTGGCACCCGCTATACCCATGTAACGCCGTGCGGTTCCCGCAGCGGCATCCCCCAACCCGATATGGCCTTTCATGGCCGGATAGGAAGAGCAGGATGAGCCTGATTCGGCTTGTGTACGCCAGCGAGAGCCGGCTCGTCGACGCCAATCGCCGCGCGGAGCTGGACAGGATTCTGACGAGTGCCCGCCGCTTCAACGACCAGAACGGCATCACCGGCTTCCTGTTGGCGACAGACAAGGCCATCGCGCAGGTGCTGGAAGGGCCGCGCGACAACGTGACGGAAACCTATGGCCGGATCGTGATGGACCCGCGCCATGCGGCCTTTCAACTGCTCGTGGAAGAACCGATCGCCACCCGCTCCTTCGCTGGTTGGGCTATGGGCATCGCCGCGCGAGACGAGACCACCAGCTTCATCTTCGGCCTGTATGGCGTGACCCCGGAGAGCGACCTTCACGTCCAGCCACTGGAAACCCTCGTCGACCTCGCAGGCCAGCTCGCCGGGCGGCCGGGCTGAAGCTCTCGTAAACGACCCGTCCCCGGCTGAACCGTCATTGCGAGCGCAGCGAAGCAATCCAGGAGAACTGGGTTGAACAGTTCAGCCCAGTCCTCCTGGATTGCTTTGTCGCTTCGCTCCTCGCAATGACGACCTGACTGTTCAGTCAGGTCCAAAACGGCTCTAAAAGAGCGTCCTGACCCGGCCAAAGAAAAAGGCGGCCCCGAAGGACCGCCTTTTCCAATTCAGTCAGAGGAAGCCGATCAGGCGGCTTCGTCTTCCGCCGTGAAGACCGGGCCGGAATCCTTGCCCTTGGCGTCGACGTCGCGATCGACGAACTCGATGATCGCCATCGGGGCGTTGTCGCCGAAGCGGAAGCCCGCCTTCATGATGCGGAGATAGCCGCCGTTGCGCTCCTTGTAGCGCGGGCCGAGGACCGCGAAGAGCTTGCCGACCAGCTCGACATCCTTGATCTGCGCGATCGCCTGACGGCGGGCGTGCAGGTCGCCGCGCTTGCCGAGGGTGACGAGCTTCTCGACGACCGGGCGCAGGTCCTTGGCCTTCGGCAGCGTGGTGGTGATCTGCTCGTGCTTGATCAGGGCCTGGGCCATGTTGGCGAACATCGCCTGGCGGTGCTCGGCCGAGCGGTTGAAACGACGGCCGCGGAAACCGTGACGCATTGTTTGGCTCCTTCGTTGCTTACGGCCGCCGTGCCACGGTACGGCCGTTCGTTATGCTCCGGCCGGAAATGGCCGGGCGGGGTTGGCGCGGGATGCCTCCCGCGCCGTCAAGCTCAGTAGTGCTCTTCGAAGCGCTTCGCGAGCTCTTCGATGTTCTCCGGCGGCCAGCCCTGGACGTCCATGCCCAGGTGCAGGCCCATGGTGGCGAGCACTTCCTTGATCTCGTTCAGCGACTTGCGGCCGAAGTTCGGGGTGCGCAGCATCTCGCCCTCGGACTTCTGGATGAGGTCGCCGATATAGACGATGTTGTCGTTCTTGAGGCAGTTGGCCGAGCGGACCGAGAGCTCCAGCTCGTCGACCTTCTTGAGCAGCGCCGGGTTGAAGGGCAGCTGCGGAGCGGTCGAGACGGCCTCTTCCTTGCGCGGCTCCTCGAAGGTGATGAACACCGCGAGCTGGTCCTGCAGGATGCGGGCGGCGAGCGCCAGCGCGTCCTCGGGGGTGACCGAGCCGTTGGTCTCGATCGCCAGCGTCAGCGAGTCCTTGTCGAGGTTCTGGCCCTCACGGGTGTTCTCGACGCGGTAGGAGACCTTCTTGACCGGCGAGTACAGGCTGTCGACCGGGATCAGGCCGATCGGCGCGTCCTCGGGACGGTTCTGCTCGGCCGGGACATAGCCCTTGCCGGTGTTGACCGTGAACTCCATGCGGATCTCGGCCCCGTCGTCCAGCGTGCAGAGCACGAGGTCGGGGTTCAGGATCGCCACGTCGCCGATGGTGTTGATGTCGCCGGCGGTGACGGTGCCCGGGCCGGACTTGCGGAGCGTCATGCGCTTCGGACCCTCGCCCTGCATCTTGACCGCAATGGCCTTGATGTTGAGGACGATGTCGGTGACGTCCTCACGGACGCCCGGAATCGAGGAGAACTCGTGGAGGACGCCGTCGATCTGGACGGCGGTCACGGCCGCGCCCTGGAGCGACGACAGCAGCACGCGACGGAGCGCATTGCCGAGCGTCATGCCGAAGCCGCGCTCGAGCGGACGCGCAACCACAGTCGCCTGACGCTTCGGGTCGTCTCCGACCTTCACTTCGAGCTTGTTCGGCTTGGAAAGATCCTGCCAGTTCTTGCTGATCACGACCGCACTCCTGGTGCTGAATTCATCTGGCGGCCACCGCCGCCCCGGACAGGCGCCCGCCCTTGCGGGCGCCTCATGCAATGGTCAGACGCGACGACGCTTGCGCGGGCGGCAGCCATTGTGCGGGATCGGCGTGACGTCGCGGATCGAGGTCACGGTGAAGCCCGCGGCCTGGAGAGCGCGAAGAGCCGACTCGCGGCCCGAACCCGGACCGGTCACCTCGACCTCGAGGGTGCGCATGCCATGCTCGGCAGCCTTGCGGGCGGCGTCCTCGGCGGCGACCTGGGCGGCATAGGGGGTCGACTTGCGCGAGCCCTTGAAGCCCATCGTGCCGGCCGACGACCACGAGATCGTGTTGCCCTGCGCGTCGGTGATGGTGATCATGGTGTTGTTGAACGAGGCGTTCACATGCGCGACGCCGGAGACGATGTTCTTGCGTTCGCGACGACGGACGCGCTGGGCTTCCTTGGCCATATCTCTTCTTTCATCCTTCAGGCGCGCCCGTCATGCCAGGCGCTGGGGATGCCGGCGGCCCGTGAGCGGACCGGCCGGCGTATAGACAGCGGGCCGACTAGCGGCCCACTGAGATCACTTCTTCTTGCCGGCGATCGGCTTCGCCTTGCCCTTGCGGGTGCGGGCATTGGTGTGCGTGCGCTGACCGCGGACCGGCAGCGAGCGGCGATGACGCAGGCCGCGATAGCAGCCGAGGTCCATCAGGCGCTTGATGTTCATCGAGACTTCGCGGCGCAGATCGCCCTCGACGAGGTAGTCGCGGTCGATCGTCTCGCGGATCTGCAGGACTTCGGCGTCGGTCAGCTGGTTGACGCGGCGCTCGGCGGCGATGCCGACCTTCTCGCAGATCTCCTGGGCCTTGGACGCGCCAATGCCGTGGATGTACTGCAGGCCGATGACGACGCGCTTGCCGGTGGGAATGTTGACGCCCGCGATACGAGCCATGGTCTCATCTCCATGTCGGCCGAAGCACCCGATGGCACCCCGGCGGTGGGGAAAATCCCGCGTCCGGTGGAGGCCGGCTCATGCAGGACGTTGAACGGCTCCACGCGATAATGCGACGTCGTCCCTTCTCGCGAAGGCAACGGCATCGCTCCCATGAAACCGGATTGCGGCTCGTTAACGGGTTGGCCGCAACGAGTCAACCCCGTCGCAACCAAGAAACATGCCAAGGCCGGCGAAGTGGCCGAAGCGCTGCGAGGTCAAGGCAGTAGCCGCGATTGCTATATAAGGGCCCCGTCATTCCAGGCAAGCGGCGGAACCGCGCCCGGAACGACGGACTCAAGCGAGAACCCTCACTTCTTCACTAGGCTGCACTTGCTCTCAGAGAGCGGCGCGATGATCTCGGCCGCCGGGATCTTGCGGACGACCTTGAAGTAATCCCACGGCGCCTTCGAATCGGCGGGCTTCTTCACCTCGACCAGCAGCATGTCGTTCATCAGCCGGCCATCCTCGCGGATCTTGGCGCCGGGTGCGTAGAAATCGTCGACCGGCATCTCCTTCATCTTCGCCGCGACCGCAGGGCCCGCTGCCGTACCGGCCGCCTTCACCGCCTTGAGATAGTGCAGCACCGAGGAATAGACGCTGGCCTGGATCATGCCCGGCATCTTCTTGGTCTTCGCCATGTAGCGGTCGGCGAAATCGCGGCTCGGCTTGTCGGCATCATGGTAGTAGGCGGTGGTGGTGATCAGCCCCTTGGCCTTGTCGAGGCCGAGCCCATGGACGTCGCTCAGCACCACGACCATCGCCGCGAGCTTCTGGCCGCCATCGACCAGGCCGAACTCGCCGGCCTGCTTGATCGAGTTGATCGTGTCCGTGCCGGCATTGGCGAAGGCGACGATCTTGGCCTTGGAGGCCTGGGCCTGCAGCAGGAAAGAGGAGAAGTCCGGCGTCCCCAACGGGGCGCGCACCGTGCCCAGCGTCTTGCCGCCATTGGCCTTCACGATCGACTCGATATCGGCGGTGAGCTGATGGCCGAAGGCATAGTCGGCGGCGATGATGTACCAGCTGTCGCCGCCCTCGCGCAGGACCGACAGCGCCGTGCCCTTGGCCGAGGTCGCCGTGTCGAAAGTCCACATGAAGCCGGTCGGCGAGCAATCCTCGTTGAACAGCCGCGTCGTCGCCGGGCCGTTATAGAGCGCGATCTTCTGCTTTTCCTTGGCGATGCCGGCCACCCCCAGTGCAACGGCGGAGTTGGTGAGGTCCGCGATCACGGTGACGCCGTCCACATCATACCAGCGCCGGGCCAGCCCGACGGCGATATCCGGCTTGTTCTGATGATCGGCCGCGACGATCTCGATCGGCTTGCCCAGCACCGAGCCGCCGAAATCCTCGATCGCCATCTTCGCAGCCTCGACCGAGCCGAGACCGCCGAATTCGGCATAGTTGCCCGACTGGTCGTTGAGGATGCCGATCTTCACCGCATCCTGCGCCCGTGCCGCCGCCGGCATCATCGCCAGCGTGCTCGCGACCAGCAACGCTCCAAACCTTGTCATGCGCCTGCTCCCTGTCCTGAATCCGAACCGAGAAAGCAGCTTCGCCTTCCGGTCGACGGATGCTTGCCACCGCTTCGCGCGGATTGGGTCTCAGCACATCCGCCGGGGGTAAGCCTGTCAACGCACCGGCGGAGCGAGAAACGGCAAAGGCAGTCCCGCAAAAGTGCACCGCGAGAACGAAAAACCCGGGCAGACCGCAAGGTCCGCCCGGGTTCGAACTTGTTTCCGCCGAAGAGCGCTCAGCCCTGCGCCGCCACCGAAAGCGCGTCGCTGATCGCCCGCGAGACGTCATCGATCGGCTGCATGCCGTCGATCGCCGTCAGTTGGCCGCGCTTGTCGTAATAGGGTGCAACCACCGCGGTATCACGATTATAGGCTTCGAGCCGGGTCTTGAAGACCTCCGGATCGTCGTCCTTGCGTACCGGCTGCCCGGCCGCCCTCGCCTCCTCGGCGCGGCGGACGATGCGGTCGACGAGCTTGGTCTGGTCGACCCGGAGCTCGAGCACGGCGTCGAGCTTCAGCCCCTTGCCGTCGAGCATCTTGTCCAGCGCCTCGGCCTGCGCCAGCGTCCGCGGGAAGCCGTCGAGGATGAAGCCCTTCCTGGCATCCGCCTCTTCGATGCGGTCGGCGACGATGCCGATGACGATCTCGTCCGAGACCAGCCCGCCCGCATCCATCACGGCCTTGGCCTTCTGGCCAACCGGCGTGCCGGCGGCGACGGCCGCGCGCAGCATGTCGCCGGTCGAGAGTTGCGGAATGCCGTGCTTCGCGACGATGCGCGCCGCCTGAGTGCCCTTACCCGCCCCCGGCGGCCCCAGGAAAATCAACCGCATCTTATCTCCGCGCTCCTCGCAACTTGGCCTTCTTGACCAGCCCTTCGTACTGATGGGCCAGCAGGTGCCCGTGAACTTGCGCCACGGTGTCCATCGTCGTGGTCACCACGATGAGCAGCGAGGTGCCACCCAGCAGGATGATCGGGATCTGAGCATAGGTGATCATGAACTCGGGGATAAGGCAGACAATCGTCAAATATCCTGCGCCGAGAACAGTGATGCGGGTGAGGATGCGATCGATATGCTCCGCGGTCCGCTCGCCCGGGCGGATGCCCGGCATGAAGCCGCCATGCTTCTTGAGATTGTCCGCCGTCTCGACCGGGTTGAACACGATCGCGGTGTAGAAGAAGCAGAAGAAGATGATCAGCGCCGCATAGAGGATCATGAACAGCGGCCGGCCATGGGCCAGATAGGTCGCCATCAGCGACAGGAAGCCGGTACCACCCGAGGCCTGCGAGAAGCTGGCGACGGTCGTCGGCAGCAGCAGCAGCGACGAGGCGAAGATCGGCGGGATAACGCCCGAGGTGTTGAGCTTCAGCGGCAGGAACGAGGTCTGGCCCTCATACATGCGGTTGCCGACCTGGCGCTTCGGATAGTTGATCAGCAGGCGGCGCTGGGCGCGCTCCATGAACACGCAGAAAGCGATGACGCAGATCGCCATCACGAGCACGCCGAGCAGCAGCCCGGTGGAGATCGCGCCCTGGCGGCCGAGTTCGAAGGTCTGGGCGAGCTGCGAGGGGAACTCGGCGATGATGCCCGCGAAGATGATCATCGAGGTGCCGTTGCCGATGCCGCGGCTGGTGATCTGCTCACCCAGCCAGAGCAGGAACATCGTGCCGCCGACGAGCGTGATCGTGGTCGAGAGCAGGAAGAACGGACCCGGCTCGAGCACGAGGTTACCCGAACCCTGGAGACCCACACCGATCGCATAGGCCTGGAACACGGCCAGCACCAGGGTCAGGTAGCGGGTGTACTGGTTCAGGGTCTTGCGGCCCTGCTCGCCTTCCTTCTTCAGCGCCTCGAAGCTCGGCACGACGCTCGACAGGAGCTGCACGATGATCGAGGCCGAGATATAGGGCATGATCGCCAGCGCGAAGATCGCGAGACGCCCGACCGCACCGCCCGAGAACATGTTGAACATGCCGAGCATGCCGGACTGGGTCTGGCGGAACAGGTCGGCCACCGCGTCCGGGTTCATACCCGGCAGCGGGATGTAGGTACCGAGCCGGTAGATGACCAGCGCGCCCAGCGTGAACCAGATTCGCTTCTTGAGTTCATCCGCCTTGGCGAAGGCCCCGAAATTGAGGTTCGCCGCAAGCTGTTCAGCCGCCGATGCCATGCGTCCGGTCCCTGGGTCTCAAACTGATCGTTGAAGCACATCTGCCAACGCACGCGTGGTGCTGTCTGCGGATTCGTGCCTTGCGTCAAACAGTCAAACGGCGGCCGAGGCGCTGGGCCCGGCCGCCGTTCGCAAACGTCATGTAGGCGTTCGTGTCACGCCTGTGAAGCGGCAGCCAGAATCTTGACCGAACCGCCAGCCTTCTCGATTGCAGCCACGGCCGACTTGGACGCGCCGTAGACCTCGAAAGCGAGCTTGGTCTTGAGCTCGCCGACGCCGAGGATCTTGACGCCGTCCTTGGCCTGGCGGGTGATGACACCGGCGGCGACGAGCGCCTCGATGGTGACAGCGCCCTTGGCGTCGAGCTTGCCGGCTTCCACCGCCTGCTGGATGCGGCCGAGGTTCACCTCGTTCAGATCCTTGGCGAACAGGTTGTGGAAACCGCGCTTCGGCAGGCGACGATACAGCGGCATCTGGCCGCCTTCGAAGCCCTTGATGGCGACGCCGGCGCGCGAGGTCTGACCCTTCACGCCGCGACCACCGGTCTTGCCCTTGCCGGAGCCAATGCCACGGCCGACGCGCATGCGCTGCTTCAGAGCGCCTTCGTTGTCACGGATATCATTGAGTTTCATGTGACGCCCTCCTCACTTCGCGTCGACGACGCGGACGAGGTGCTTGACCTTCTCGACCATGCCACGCACCGCGGGGGTGTCCTGGAGGGTCGAGCGGCGGCGGATCTTGTTCAGGCCGAGACCGATCAGGGTCTGGCGCTGGGTGGCCTCGCGGCGGATCGGCGAACCGATCTGCTCGATGGTGAAGGTCTTCTCAGCCTTTGCCATGATGTCCCCCTCACGCTTCCGCGGCCGCATCCGTGCCGGCATCGCGGCGACGGGTCTGCAGGGCCGAAACCTTGAGCGAACGACGCGCCGCGACCGAACGCGGGCTGTCTTCGTTCTTCAGCGCGTCGAAGGTGGCGCGCACGAGGTTGTACGGGTTGGAGGAGCCGAGCGACTTCGACACGACGTCCTGCATGCCAACCGCCTCGAAGACGGCGCGCATCGGGCCACCGGCGATGATGCCGGTACCGGCCGGAGCCGCACGCAGCACGACCTTGCCGGCGCCATGGCGGCCCTGCACGTCGTGATGGAGGGTGCGGCCCTCGCGCAGCGGGATGCGGACGAGGCCGCGCTTGGCAGCTTCCGTCGCCTTGCGGATCGCCTCGGGAACTTCACGGGCCTTGCCGTGGCCGAAGCCGACGCGGCCCTTCTGGTCGCCGACGACGACGAGTGCGGCGAAGCCGAAGCGACGCCCGCCCTTCACCACCTTGGCGACGCGGTTGATGTGGACGAGCTTGTCCACGAACTCGGAAACTTCCGCTTCCCGGTCCCTACGCTCACGCGGCTCTCTAGCCATGTCTGTCCTCTTACTTGCGCGGACGAGGATCGAAGCCCCGCCGCTCGCTCGAGCCTAACCCCGTGCGTCATTGCGCGGGGAAGCCTAAAATGGATGCCGCCCGGCCGGCGCGAAACGCCTTGCCGGGCGAAACCCGATAACCTCAGAAGCTGAGGCCGCCCTCGCGGGCTGCATCGGCCAGCGCCTTGACGCGGCCATGGTACATGTACGGGCCACGGTCGAAGACCACATCCGTCACGCCGGCCTTGACCGCGCGCTCGGCGACGATCTTGCCGATCTGCGTGGCGGCTTCGACGTTCGCGCCGGACTTGATCTGCTCGCGCACATCCTTGTCCCGCGACGACGCGGAAGCGAGGGTGACCCCGTTCACATCGTCGATGACCTGGGCGTAGATCTGCTTGCCGGTGCGATGCACCGACAGGCGCGGGCGACCATTGGCAACCGCCTTGATCGCGCGGCGGACGCGGGCCTTGCGGCGCGCAGTCACATCGTTCTGCTTGCTCATGGCTGGCGTCCTTACTTCTTCTTGCCTTCCTTGCGGAAGATGAATTCGCCGGCGTACTTGACGCCCTTGCCCTTGTAGGGCTCGGGGCCGCGATAGTCGCGGATTTCCGCGGCGGTCTGGCCGACGACCTGCTTGTCGATGCCGACGACGACGATCTCCGTCGGCTTCGGCGTCGTGATCGCGACACCGGCCGGGATTTCGTAGTCGATGTCGTGGCTGTAGCCGAGCGACAGCTTCAGCACCTTGCCGTTCACGGCGGCGCGATAGCCGACGCCGTTGATCTCGAGGCGCTTCTCGAAACCGGCGGTGGTGCCGATCACGAGGTTGTTGATGCGGGCACGCGAGGTGCCCCAGAGCGCACGGGCGCGCTTCGACTGCGAGCGCGGCTGAACCGCGATCGCACCGTCCTCCATGGCAACCGAGACGTCCTCGGGAACCGTGAAGGAGAGCTCGCCCTTCGAGCCCTTGATCTTGACCAGCTGGCCGGTGACCGAGGCGGTGACGCCCGCGGGAACCGAAACCGGCTTCTTACCGATACGAGACATTTGGATCTCTCCTGAAAGTGAGCGGGGCGCCTGTAAGGTCAGAAGACCTTGCAGAGCACTTCGCCGCCCACGTTCTGCTCGCGGGCCACATGATCGGCCATCACGCCACGCGGCGTCGAGACGATCGTCACGCCAAGGCCATCGGCCACGCGCGGCATTGTCTCGACCGACGAGTAGACGCGGCGGCCGGGCTTCGAAACACGCGAGATCGACCGGATGACCGGCAGGCCCTCGTGATACTTCAGCTCGATGTCGAACTCCGTCCGGCCGTTGCCGAACTCGGTCTGGCTGTAGCCGCGGATGTAACCCTCGGACTGCAGCACGTCGAGCACGCGGGCGCGCAGCTTCGAGCCAGGGGTGGAAACGCGGGATTTGCGACGCATCTGCGCATTGCGGATGCGGGTCAGCATATCGCCGAGCGGATCAATGATTGCCATTGTCCAGTCCTCCTTACCAGCTCGATTTCACGAGGCCGGGAACCAGCCCCTTGTTACCGAGCTCACGCAGCGCGATACGCGACATCTTGAGCTTGCGATAAACCGCGCGCGGGCGGCCCGTCACTTCGCAACGATTGCGAACGCGGATCTTGGCCGAGTTGCGCGGCAGTTCGGCCAGCTTCAGGCGGGCGAGGAAGCGCTCGTCCATGGGCTGGTTTTCGTCATTGGCGATCGCGAGAAGGCGAGCCCGGCGGCCGGCGAATTTCTTCACCAGCTTCCTGCGGCGCTCGTTGTTCTCGACGGAGCTTTTCTTAGCCATCGATCTCTCCTGGTTTCCGCGTATGAACGCTTAGGTTCACTGCCGGAACGGGAAGTTGAAGTGCTTGAGCAGGGCGCGTGCCTCGTCGTCCGACTTCGCAGTCGTGCAGACGATCACGTCCATACCCAGGACCTGGTCGACCTTGTCGTAGTTGATCTCGGGGAACACGATGTGCTCCTTGATCCCGAGCGCGAAATTGCCGCGCCCGTCGAACGACTTGGGGTTGAGGCCCCGGAAGTCGCGCACGCGCGGCAAGGCGATGGTGACGAGCCGGTCGACGAACTCGAACATCTTGGTCTTGCGCAGCGTGACCTTGCAGCCGACCGCCATGTTCTCGCGCAGCTTGAAGCCGGCGATGGCGAGGCGGGACTTGGTGATGACCGGCTTCTGGCCGGCGATCAGGGCGAGATCCGCGGCAGCGACGTCGACCTTCTTGCGGTCCGCAGTCGCTTCGCCAACGCCCATGTTGATGACGATCTTCTCGATCGTCGGCACTTCCATGACGTTCTTGTAGCCGAATTCGGCGATCATCGCGGGACGGACAACGTCCTCGTAATGCTTCTTCATGCGCGGCGAAAGCGCGCCCTGCTGAGCCTCAGCCATCGATCAGATCCCCCGAACGCTTGGCAAAACGAACCTTGCGGCCGTCATCGAGCACCTTGAAACCGACGCGGGTGGCCTGGCCATCCTTCGGATCGGCAACAGCGATGTTCGACAGGTCGATCGTCGCTTCCTTGCTGATGATACCGCCCTCGGACTGTGCGGACTGCTTGGTGTGACGCTTCACCAGGTTGACGCCGCGAACGACCGCACGGCCGTCCTTCGGCAGGACCTGGAGCACTTCACCCGACTTGCCCTTGTCGCGACCAGCGAGCACGACGACCTTGTCGCCCTTCTTGATCTTAGCAGCCATCACAGCACCTCCGGCGCCAGCGAGATGATCTTCATGTGGTTCTTGGCGCGCAGCTCGCGCGGAACCGGTCCGAAGATACGCGTGCCGACCGGCTCCTTCTGGTTGTTGATCAGCACCGCCGCATTGCGGTCGAAGCGGATCACCGAACCGTCCTGGCGCTTGACGTCCTTGGCGGTGCGAACGACGACCGCCTTCATGACGTCGCCCTTCTTCACGCGACCGCGCGGGATGGCTTCCTTGATCGAGACGACAATGATGTCGCCGATGCGGGCATAGCGCCGCTTCGACCCGCCGAGAACCTTGATGCACATCACGCGACGGGCGCCGGAATTGTCGGCGACGTCGAGATTCGTCTGCACCTGGATCATGGCCTTGATCCTTCCAATCTGTGTATCAGCGCGGTTTCCCGGCCGGCCTCAGCGCTGGCGGGGACTACGACTGACGGGGGTCGATCGCCCCCTGGCCTCAAAACAAAACACGATCCGCAAAAGTGGGAACCACTCTTGCGGAGAAACATGCCCGGCTTCTTTCCTGCCGCGCCCGCCCCTGATTCGGGGCCGGGCGAAGCCGTCTCGAATCACGCCTTGGGGGCGTCCTCGAGCACAACCCAGCTTTTCAGCTTGGAAATCGGCTTGGACTCCTCGATCCAGACCGTGTCGCCGACCTTGAACGCACCCACTTCGTCATGGGCGTGATAGTTCTTCGTGCGGCGCACCGTCTTCTTGAGGAGCGGGTGCGTATAACGCCGCTCGACCTTGACCACAACAGTTTTGTTCTGCTTGTCGCTGACGACGACGCCCTGCAGTACGCGCTTAGGCATTATTCTCTCCTCACGCGCTCGCTGCGACGGTCTTCGACCGCTGCAGCGTTCTGATGCGGGCGATGTCCTTGCGCACTTCGGTGACGCGCGCGGTGTTCTCGAGCTGGCCGGTCGCCTTCTGAAAGCGCAGGTTGAACTGCTCCTTCTTCAGCTTGAGCAGCTCGTCCTGGAGCTGGTCCGTGCTCATGGCCTTCAGGTCGGACTGACGCTGTGCAATCTTCATGTTGTCCTCCCTTACTCGGCGATGCGCTGGATGAAGCGGGTCTTGATCGGCAGCTTGGCAGCGCCGAGGCGGAGCGCCTCGCGGGCGATCTCCTCGGACACGCCGTCGAGCTCGAACATGATCCGGCCCGGCTTGACCTTGGCCGCCCAGAACTCGGGCGAACCCTTGCCCTTACCCATGCGGACTTCGGTCGGCTTCTTGGAAACCGGCACGTCCGGGAAGATGCGGATCCAGACACGGCCGACGCGCTTCATGGCACGGGTGATCGCGCGGCGGGCCGCCTCGATCTGCCGGGCGGTGACGCGCTCGGGTTCCTGGGCCTTCAGGCCGAACTGGCCGAAGTTGAGATCCGTGCCGCCCTTGGCGACGCCGGAGATGCGTCCCTTGAACTGCTTGCGGAACTTGGTGCGTTTTGGTTGCAGCATGGCTCTTCTCGATCAGCCTTACGCAGCCTGCTCACGACGATCGCGATGGTCGCGATCACGGCCGCCGGAGCGGCCGCCCTCGTCGGAGAGGCGCTTGTCCTGGGCCATCGGGTCATGTTCCAGGATCTCGCCCTTGAAGATCCAGACCTTGATGCCGCACGTCCCGTAGGTCGTGAAAGCGGTGGCGACGCCGTAATCGACGTCGGCGCGCAGCGTATGCAGCGGCACGCGGCCCTCACGATACCATTCGAGGCGGGCGATCTCGGCGCCGCCGAGGCGGCCCGAGCAGTTGATGCGGATGCCCTCGGCGCCGAGACGCATCGCCGACTGAACGGCGCGCTTCATGGCGCGACGGAAGGCGACGCGGCGCTCGAGCTGCTGAGCGATCGAGTCGGCGACGAGCGTGGCGTCGATCTCGGGCTTGCGCACCTCGACGATGTTGATCGTCACATCGGCCTTGGTGAGCTTCGAGACTTCCTTGCGGAGCTTCTCGATGTCAGCACCCTTCTTGCCGATCACCACGCCCGGACGCGCCGAGTGGATGGTGACGCGGCACTTCCGGTGCGGGCGCTCGATGATGATCTTCGAGACGGCGGCCTGCTTCAGCAGCTTCATGAGGGCGGCGCGGATGGCCATGTCCTCATGCAGCAGCTGGCCGTACTCGCCCTTGGCCGCGAACCAACGCGAATCCCAGGTGCGGTTGATGCCGAGGCGAAGGCCGATCGGATTGATTTTCTGACCCATCGTTCTCTCCTCAGGCCTTGGCCGCAGCGACTTCGCGCACCACGATCGTGATGTTCGCGAAGGGCTTCAGGATGCGGGCGCCGCGGCCACGGGCACGAGCGTGGAAACGCTTCATGACAAGAGCCTTGCCGACGAAGGCCTGTGCCACGACGAGATCGTCGACGTCGAGATCATGATTGTTCTCGGCATTGGCGATCGCGCTCTGGAGGCACTTGCGCACGTCGAGCGAGATCCGCTTGCGCGAGAACTCGAGATCGGCGAGCGCGGTCGCGACCTTCTTGCCGCGGATCAGCTGGGCGACGAGGTTCAGCTTCTGCGGCGAGACGCGAAGGTTGCGAGCGATCGCAGTGGCTTCGTTCTCGGGCAGCGCACGGGGGGCGGATGCTTTACCCATGGCTTACTTCCTCTTCGCCTTCTTGTCGGCAGCGTGGCCGTGGAAGGTGCGCGTCGGCGAGAACTCGCCGAACTTGTGGCCCACCATCTCCTCGGACACGGACACCGGCACATGCTTGTGACCGTTGTAGACGCCGAACGTCAGACCGACGAACTGCGGCAGGATCGTGGAGCGACGGCTCCAGATCTTGATAACTTCACTACGGCTCGAGGTCCTGGCGACCTCGGCCTTCTTCAGGAGGTATCCGTCGACGAACGGACCTTTCCAAAGCGAACGCGCCATGACGGACCTCAGTTCTTCTTCTTGCGGGCGTGACGGCTCGACACGATGAACGTATCGGTCCGCTTGTTCGAGCGGGTCTTCTTGCCCTTGGTCGGCAGACCCCAGGGCGTAACCGGATGGCGACCACCCGACGTCCGGCCTTCACCACCACCATGCGGGTGGTCGACCGGGTTCATCGAGACGCCGCGGTTATGCGGACGGCGGCCGAGCCAGCGCGAGCGACCGGCCTTGCCGTCGTTCCGGTTCATGTGATCCGGGTTCGAGACGGCGCCGACCGTGGCGTAGCACTGGCCGGAGATCAGGCGCTGCTCGCCCGAGTTCAGGCGAACGATGACGTAGCCCTGGTCGCGACCGACGATCTGGGCGTAGTTGCCGGCCGAACGGGCCAGGGCGCCGCCCTTGCCGATCTTCAGCTCGACATTGTGCACGATCGTGCCGATCGGCAGCGTGCCCATCGGGGCCGCGTTGCCGGGCTTCACGTCGACCGATTCACCGGCAACCACCGTGTCGCCGACAGCCAGGCGCTGCGGCGCCAGGATGTAGGCCTGCTCGCCGTCCTGATACTTGATCAGGGCGATGAAGGCGGTGCGGTTCGGATCGTATTCGAGCCGCTCGACGGTTGCCGGGATGCCGGCCTTGCCGCGACGCTTGAAATCGACGAGACGCAGCGTCCGCTTGTGACCACCGCCGCGGAAGCGGACGGTGACGCGGCCGGTGTTGTTGCGGCCGCCCGAGGAGCTCTTGCCCTCGGTCAGCACCTTGACCGGCTTGCCCTTGTAGAGCTCGCTGCGGTCGACGATCACGAGCTGGCGAAGGCTCGGCGTGATCGGCTTGAAATGTTTCAAAGCCATGATGATTCCCTCACAGGCCCGTGGTCACGTCGATGGAGTGGCCCTCTTCGAGGGTCACGACCGCCTTCTTGACGTCCGAACGCTGGCCGGGACGGCCACGGAACATCTTGACCTTGCCCTCGGTGACGATCGTGTTGACGCTCTTCACCTTGACGTCGAAGAGCTTCTCGATCGCCGCCTTGATCTGCGGCTTCGTTGCGGTCTTGGCAACCTTGAAGACGACCTTGTTGTGCTCGGAGAGCATCGTCGCCTTCTCGGTGATGACCGGCGCCACGATCACATCGTAGTGGCGCGGGTCGAGGTTCTTGGCGGACTGGCTCATTTGAAGCGCGCCTCCAGCGCATCGACGGCCGCGCGCGTCAGGACAAGCTTGTCGCGACGCAGGATGTCGTAAACGTTGATGCCCTGGACCGGCAGCACGTCGACGTTCGGGATCGAGCGAGCGGCCAGGCCGAAATTGGTATCGATCTCGGCGCCGCCGATGATCAGCGCGCTCGACAGATCGAGCTTGCCGAAATGGCCGAGCAGCACCTTGGTCTTCGGCTCGGACAGCGTGGCATCGTCGATCACGATGATGCCGGCATCCTTCGCCTTGGCCGAGAGAGCGTGACGCAGAGCCAGCGCACGGACCTTCTTCGGAAGATCATGACCGTGGTCACGCAGCACCGGGCCGAAGGCCTTGCCGCCGCCGCGGAACTGCGGAGCCGAAGCCGCGCCGTGGCGAGCGCCGCCGGTGCCCTTCTGCTTGTAGATCTTCTTGCGGGTGCGATCGACTTCCGAGCGGCCCTTGGACTTGTGAGTCCCGGCGCGGCGCTTGGCAAGCTGATAGCGGACCATGCGGGCGAGCAGATCGGCGCGCGGCTCCAGGCCGAACACCTCATCCGACAGCTCGACCGAACCGGCCGACTTGCCCTCGAGAGTGGTGATATCGAACTTCATCACGCGTTCTCCTCAGCCTGGGCCGCAGGAGCCTCTTCCGCCTTGGCCTCGCCGGAAACCTTGAACTTGCCCGGCAGCGGCGCATCCTTCGGCAGGGCGCGCTTGACGGCGTCACGGACATGGATCCAGCCGCCGGCGACGCCGGGGACGGCGCCCTCGACGAGGATCAGGCCGCGCTCGACATCCGTCTGGACGACGCGCAGGTTCTGCGTGGTCACGCGCTCGGCACCGAGATGGCCCGGCATCTTCTTGTTCTTGAAGGTCTTGCCCGGGTCCTGACGGCCACCGGTCGAACCGATCGAACGATGCGAGACCGACACGCCGTGCGTGGCGCGCAGACCGCCGAAATTCCAGCGCTTCATGCCGCCGGCGAAGCCCTTGCCGGTGGTGGTGCCGGAGACGTCGACGAACTGGCCGACGACGAAGTGGTCCGCGGTCAGCTCGGCGCCGACGGGGATCAGCGCGTCGTTGCTGACGCGGAACTCGACCACCTTGCGCTTCGGCTCGACCTTGGCGACCGCGAAATGACCGCGCTCGGCCTTCGAGACATTCTTCACCTTCGCCGTGCCGGAGCCCAGCTGCACGGCCGCATAGCCGTTCTTCTCGATCGTGCGATGCGCGACGACCTGGCAGTTGTCGAGCTTCAGCACGGTGACCGGGATGTGTTCGCCGGCATCCGTGAAGATGCGGGTCATCCCGACTTTCTGTGCAATCACACCGGAACGCATCGGTGCATACCTTCCTTTGGGGTCATGTCCATCCGGGGAAAACCGGAAACAGAGGACCCGTTTAATCGGATCCGAAGAGGGTCAGGCGAAGCGGAAACCGGTTCGCCGTTCAGACCGTCTCCGACTTAAAGCTTGATTTCGACGTCGACGCCGGCGGCGAGATCGAGCTTCATGAGGGCGTCGACCGTCTGCGGGGTCGGGTCGACGATATCGAGAACCCGCTTGTGGGTCCGCATCTCAAACTGCTCGCGCGACTTCTTGTCGATGTGCGGCGAGCGGTTGACGGTGAACTTCTCGATGAGCGTGGGCAGCGGAATCGGCCCGCGGACCTGAGCGCCCGTCCGCTTCGCGGTCGACACGATCTCACGCGTCGAAGCGTCGAGGATGCGGTGGTCGAACGCCTTGAGGCGGATCCGAATGTTCTGACCGTTCATGGTCTTGTTCTCTCCGTGACGTGAGAAAAGGCAAAGGCCCCGAAGGGCCCCTGCCCCTCACGCAAACGCGTTACGCGATGATCGAAGCGACGACGCCGGCACCGACAGTGCGGCCGCCTTCGCGGATGGCGAAGCGCAGCTTCTCTTCCATCGCGATCGGGGCGATCAGCGTCACCTCCATCGAGATGTTGTCGCCCGGCATCACCATCTCCGTGCCTTCCGGCAGCGAGACCACGCCGGTCACGTCCGTCGTGCGGAAGTAGAACTGCGGGCGGTAGTTGGTGAAGAACGGCGTGTGACGGCCACCCTCTTCCTTCGTCAGGATATAGGCCTCGGCCTTGAACTTCGTGTGCGGCTTCACCGAGCCCGGCTTGCACAGGATCTGCCCGCGCTCGACGTCCTCACGCTTCGTGCCGCGCAGCAGCGCGCCGATGTTGTCGCCGGCCTGGCCCTGGTCCAGAAGCTTGCGGAACATCTCGACGCCCGTCACCGTCGTCTTCACGGTGTCCTTCAGGCCGACGATCTCGATTTCCTCGCCGACCTTCACGATGCCGCGCTCGACGCGGCCGGTCACCACCGTGCCACGGCCCGAGATCGAGAACACGTCCTCGACCGGCATCAGGAACGGCTGGTCGATCGG